>CAVTJR010000001.1:0-1708902 GCA_963735115.1 uncultured Actinomycetota bacterium
CACCCCTCTCCGCCTGGCTACGACTGTACGCCAATGTGGCTGAAGTGGAAAGTGTGACTACCCTCGACCGATTTCCCGGGCGCGAGCGGCGGCGGCAGCGACGGCGTCGGCGACGGCAGCTCGCACGGCCCGACGCTCGAGCACCTGCAGGCCGGCGGCCGTCGTGCCGCCCGGAGAGGTGGTGGCGGCCCGCAACACCTCCGGCAGATCGCCCGTCTCGGCCAGCAAACGGGCGGACCCGAGGATCGTGTGGGTGACGAGGAGGCGGCTCACGTCGCGATCCAAGCCCTCCGCCACGCCCGCCTCGACCATCGCCTCTGCCAGGAGGAACACATAGGCGGGGCCCGAGCCCGAGAGTCCCGTGACGGCGTCGAGGGCCGCCTCGCTCACCCGGGCGACGACGCCGAAGGCAGAGAGCACCGCCTCGCCCCAGGCAAAATCCTGCTCGGTCGCCGAACCGCCGCCCGCAAGGGCGGAGGCGGCCGAGCCGAGGACGGCCGGCAGGTTGGGCATTGCCCGGAGCACGGCCGTGCCGGGCGGCAGCCAGGACTCCAGCTTGGCGATGGGAACGCCCGCCATGATCGAGAGCACCTTGGGCACCCGGACCTCGGCGAGCGCACGGGCGGCGGCCTCGGCGTCGCCGGGCTTGACGGCGAGCACGCCCGAGTCGGCCGCAACGGGCGTGGCCCTGACGACGACGCCGGGAAAGCGGCCGGAAAGCTCCGTGCGGGGGGCGTCCAGCCGCTCGGCGATGGTGATGTCGGCCGGCTCGATCCAGCCCGAACGCAACAGCCCGCCGATGAGGGCAACGCCCATGCGCCCGCCACCCACGACGACGAGGCGGGTCACCTCAGCACTCGACGAGCTCGCGGCGGCTGAGCTCGCCATGGAGGGCCCGAAGCCGCGTGGCCGCCGTCGCCCACGTGTACTCGCGTGCCATGCGGGCGCCGCCTGAACCGAGGTCAGCCTGTAGCAGCGGGTCGGTGACGATCTCTGCGACCCGCTTGGCGAACCCATCGACGTCACCCGACTCGACGAGGTAGCCGTTACGACCGTCCTCCACGAGCGTCGTGAGACCACCCACTGCAGCCGCCACGACAGGGGTCCCGCAGGCCGACGCCTCGAGGGCGACGAGCCCGAACGACTCCGACCGGGAGGGCACGACGCAGCAGTCGGCTGCCCGGTAGTACGTCGAGAGCAGCTCGTGTGGTTGCGGGGGGAAGAATCGGACCCGCTCCTGCAGGCCGAGCGAGCGCGTCAGCTCGTGCAGCAGCTGCAGCTCCTCGTCGCCATGCGGCCCGCTCGGGCCCCCGACTATCACGAGGCGGGCGTCCTCGACGTCGCCGGAGCGGAGAGAGGCAAGAGCACGCACGGCGACGTCGGCGCCCTTCAACGGCTGGATACGGCCGACGAAGAGCAGCAGGGGTCCGCTCACGTCGTCGAGGCCGATGGCGCGCTGGGCCATGCGGCGATCCCCCGGGGAGAAGAAGGCATGGTCCAC
The DNA here is from genome assembly GCA_963735115.1 of uncultured Actinomycetota bacterium. Taxonomy (GTDB): domain Bacteria; phylum Actinomycetota; class Acidimicrobiia; order Acidimicrobiales; family Bog-793; genus JAKACA01. The sequence continues at coordinate 1,502 of CAVTJR010000001.1, forward strand.
CCCGAGAGGGACGATCTCGATCCGCTGCCGGTCGGCGCCGTAGAGGTCGACGAGCTGTTCCGCCTCGACGTCGCAGGACGCCAGGAGGGCATCGGAACAGCCGATGATCATCGCCTCTGCCTCCGATCGGCGGGCGCCCGCCGACGCCTGCAACTCCTCGGGGCTGGCGATCGCCTTCACGCGGTCCAGCGTGTGGAACGTGGAGATGAGCGGCAGATCGAGCCGGTGCTTGACAGCATGGCCGGCCAAACCGGACAGCCAGTAGTTGGCGTGGACTGCGCTGGCGCCGTCCTCGACCGAACCGAGGCTACGTGTCCCCGGAGCGTTCAGCCGGGGCACGACCCCGGTCAAGTGATCGATGACGCCTTCGGTGAACTCCTCGACGTGCTCGTGGAGCCGCTCCTTCGGCACAGAGGTCGCCGGCCCGGCGCGCAGGTGATGAACGGCGAAGCCCGGCTCGACGAAGACCGTGTCGGGCACATCCTCACCGTCGCGGCGTGTATAGACGTCGCAGGCCACGCCGGCACGGGCGAGGGCGGTGGAGAGCTCCCGGACGTAGACGTTCATCCCCCCGCCGTCGCCGGAACCCGGCTGAGCGAGCGGAGAGGTGTGCAGGGAGAGCACCGCGAGCCTGCGCATCGGCCTTGAGCCTAGTGAGCGGCCTCGCCAGCCCCGGCCTGGTCGTCGCCGTCGTCGCCGACGTCGTCCTCCTCGCCGCCGGCGTGGGGGGCGGGAGCGCTGTGACTGTGCGGGCCGCCCTCGGCTTGCCCGCGAAAAGACAGGTAGACGGCGATGAGCACCTGTTTCTGGCTGTCGTCGATATCGGTCGCAGCCAGGATGTGCCCGACGAGATCCGCATGCAGGTCGCGGTTGTCGTCGAGGATGCCGGCGCGGATGTAGAGCGTCTCGGCCGAGATGCGCAGCGCCTTGGCGATCTGCTGGAGGATCTCGGCCGAAGGCTTTCGCAGCCCGCGCTCGATCTGGCTCAGGTACGGGTTGGAGATGCCGGCGATCTCCGACATGCGCCGGAGCGAGAGGCGAGCGTCCTCGCGACGAGCCTTGATGAATTCGCCGAGCTCGGTCCAGCGGTCGGGGATCTCTTTCAGGGTGAATCAGCCTCCGTATCGCCTTCTTCGGTGGCGGGGTTGTGGGCCTCGAGGAGGCTGTCGGCGTGCGCCGCCCCGGACTTGTAGCGCTCGACGACGATCGCCTGCAGCAGGTCGATGCGCTCGTGCAGCACGCGGCGCTCGGCGGACAGGACCGCTTCGTGGCGGCGGAGACGCTCGACCAGTTCGGTGAGCTCGCCGTCGGCGAAACTTCCGAGGTTGGCACCGGGCAGCGTGCCTCCCTTGAACGTCGTGGCCGCCAGCTCCGGCGAGATGACGGCGGCGATCTCGTCCGGTGCGAGGCCGGCCTCCTCGGCGAAGACCTCCGTCACCGCCGGCATGGCGAGCAGCGAGGTCGTCTGATGGGAGCCGCCGAGATCGACGCCGTGGTCCGTGCCGCCGCTCGACCCGATGCTCGCCCCGGGGGCGTGCGAGCCGGCAAGGATGCTCGGCAGGTCCTCCACGAGTTGGTGCTGGTGGTCGCTCAGCCCGCCGCCGAGGCGGAGCTCCATCTCGGCGACGACGAGGTCGATCTGCCCTTGGATGACCCGGCGCAGGTACGAGACGAGATCCTCGACACGCCGGCATTCCGCCCGCTTCGAGCGGAGCTCGCCCACGGGCGCATCCGTCAGGCCCTCGACGAACTCGGGCGAGAGCAGCCTGTCCACGTCCTGCCTCTGCAGACCCTTCAGTCCCAAGCTCGGTCCTCCCCAGCTTCAGCGCCGCCGCCACAGGCGTGCCCAGGCGGGTTTCCTGCTGCAGGCGGCTCCACATGGGCGCCGGTGAGCCGGCGCTCCGATGGCGGTGTCGCTCCGCAGCGTAGTGCCTCAGCGCCTCGGCCTCGCCGGGTGGTAGGGCGACCAGTAGCACCAGAGCACCCGTCCGATCACCGCCGTTCGCGGGACGGGGCCGAAGTGCCGGCTGTCGGTGCTGGCGCCGGAGTTGTCCCCCTCCACCCGGACCGAGCTCCGGTCGACGCCCGCGACTCGCTTGACCAGCACCGAGTTGCCGCCGTCAGGATCGGCGAAGGCCACGATGTCTCCGACCGTGACCCGGTCGGTGCGCAGCACGAGGACCCGGTCGCCCGGTGCCAGCACGGGAACCATGCTGAGGCCCTCGATCCGCAGCCGGAGGAACCGCCCCCGGACGACGGCGCCAGCGGCGGCGAGCGACAGGAGGGCAAGAGCTCCGGCGCCGATGAGAGCATGCCGGCGTAACCGGTCGCGCTCGATGGCGGCGATGCGCTGAAGCGGGCGCGGCCACCTCGAGCTGTGCCGTGCGATCACGCTCACAGGCTCTCACGCAGGCGAAGCTCCGCGCTGACCGCGGGGATAAGGTGACTTGCTCGTAGACAAACGATCTCGACCAAGGAGCCGTGGCATGTATCTCCGCCCAGGTAGCGCCTGTTCTCTCCTGCTCGCTGCGCTCGACCGCCTCTCCCCGCCGCGAACGGCGAGGGCGCACTGTGACCTGCCATGCGGTGTCTACGACCCGGCACAGGCTCGCATCGAAGCCGATTCGGTCAAGGCCTGCATGGAGAAGTTCAACGCTTCGGACGACCCCGTGTTCAAGGAGCGGGCGGTGTTCATCAAGGAAGAGCGCGCCGACCTCGTGAAGCACCACCTCTGGGTGCTGTGGACCGACTACTTCAAGCCGGAGCACCTCGAGAAGCACCCGCAGCTCCACGACGTGTTCTGGAAGGCGACGAAGGCGGCCGGTGAGGCCAAGAAGACGAACGACACGGCCGTGGCCGACCGCCTGCTCGAGAACATCGCCCAGATCGACACCATCTTCTGGGAGACGAAGAAAGCCTGAGCTGACGCCTCAGCCGCCAGAGACGGGCGGCAGGACGGCCAGCTCGTCCGTCGGGCGGACCCCTTGCGCGCCCTCGGCGTGCTCTCCGTTCACCCAGATCGTGCTCGTGGCGATCACCTCGGCGAGCCCGGGCCCGAACTTCGCCACCGCCGCCTGCAGCACACTGGCGACCGTCTCACCGTCGATATCGGCCTGCCGACAGCCGGCGGCGTCGCGCGCTTGGGCGAAGAAACGCACCCGCGCCATTCAGCCGTCCTGCGCGTCCGGCAGGCTCCCGTTCTCGACTCGGTCCTCAGGCGTCACAGGAGCCACGAGAGCGCCGCCGCCCGCGACGGGCTCCCCATCTCTGGCCGCTGGAGCGCAGGCCCCGCACCAGCGCGTCGTCGGCTGCAATCGCAGCCGTTCGTCGGCGATCGCCCGACCACACGACGTACAGGTCACGTAGGTGCCCTCGTGCAAGCGAGCGAGGGCGGCCTCGACGTCGTCGAGGTCTGCCTCGATTCGCCCGAGAACGGCAGCCGTCTCGTCGGTGTCGTCACTCACGACACCCGACAGTAGCGGTCCGCCTCCACCGCCTCGGAGTCCGCCGCCGCGGCGCCGTCCGGCGACGCGGGCGCCCGGGCGTGCACCGGAGGCGCTCCGGTGCGAATTCGCGTGAGCTTCGCACGGATTCGCACTAGAACGGTGGTCGTGACGATCGCAACCATCAACCCGGCCACTGGCGAGACGGTCAGGACCTTCGAGGCCCACAGCGACGCCGAGGTGGAACAGCGTCTCGGCCTCGCCGACGCAGCATTCCGGAGCTGGCGGGCCACCCCACTGCCAGCCCGCGCCGAGCTCGTTCACCGCCTAGGCGACATCCTCGAAGAGGATCTCGACGACCTCGCCCGCACGGTGACCGTCGAGATGGGCAAACCCATCGAGCAGGCGAAGGGCGAAGTGCGCAAGTGCGCCGGTGGGTTTCGCTACTACGCCGAGCACGCCGAAGCGCTGCTGGCCGACGAGGAGGTTCCCGGCTCTGCCAAGCGACGCTCGTTTGTGACCTACCAGCCCATCGGCACGGTACTGGCGGTCATGCCCTGGAACTTTCCCCTCTGGCAGGTGGGGCGCTTCGCCGCCCCCGCCCTCATGCTCGGCAACACCGGCCTACTGAAGCACGCTTCCAACGTGCCCCAGACAGCCCTCTACCTCGAGGAAGCCTGCCTGCGGGCGGGAATCCCGCAGGGCGTGTTCCAGACATTGCTCGTCGGGTCGGACAAGGTCGAGGGGCTGTTGCGCGACCCCCGCGTGAAGGCGGCCACGCTGACCGGGAGCGAGGCGGCCGGTCGGTCCGTGGCGTCGATCGCCGCCAGCGAGGTGAAGAAATCCGTCCTCGAGCTCGGCGGGTCCGACCCCTTCATCGTGATGCCGTCGGCAGACCTCGGCCGAGCCGTCGAAGTGGGCGTGAAGGCACGCGTACAGAACAACGGGCAGTCCTGCATCGCCGCCAAGCGCTTCATCCTGCACGAGGACATCGCCCAGGAGTACGAGGAGCGATTCGCGGCCGAGATGGCCAAGCTCGTCGTCGGCGACCCGCTCGACCCGGCGACCGACATCGGTCCCCTCGCCACCCCGAGCGGGCGAGACGAGGTCGTCGAGCAGGTCGAAGATGCCATCGCAAAAGGGGCACGCGTCCTTTGCGGCGGCGAGCGGATCGATCGTCCCGGCTGGTTCTACCCGCCGACGGCGCTGGCCGATCTGACGCCCGACATGCGCGTCTACCGCGAAGAGGTCTTCGGCCCGGTGGCCGCCATGTTCACGGTCGCCTCCATCGACGAGGCGATCGCCCTCGCCAACGACAGCGACTTCGGCCTCGGGTCGAACGCCTGGACGGAGGACGCCGGCGAGCAGCAACAGTTCATCGCCGAGCTCGAGGCGGGCATGGTCTTCATCAACTGGATGGTCACGTCCTACTACGACCTCCCCTTTGGAGGGGTCAAGCGCTCGGGTTACGGGCGCGAGCTCTCCGATCCCGGCATCAAGGAGTTCGCCAACACCAAGACGGTCTGGGTCGACTGAGCCGGCGGAGGGCGCTCAATCGCCCTCCAGCCAGCGCCGGCTCGAGGCCACGACCTCGGCTCCCGCAGCCGACCACAGCAGCCGCTCCACGGCGTCGAGCGTCTCGATGACGACATGCTCGGCGGACGCCACGGCGGCGATCTCGAGCAAGGCCCGTTGGTGAAGCTCCTGGAAACCCACCTCGGAGATGGCCACCCGGTAGCGGATGCGGGCAGTGTCGAGGACGGGGCGGATGACGGCGCGCTTCTCCTTCAGCGAGTGGGCAGCCGGCATGTGCAGCTCCACCGTGAGGACGCAGACCACGAGCGAGCACCGTAGGCTCGCTCGCCGTGCACGTCGAGCCGGGGCCGACTCTGCGCACCGAACGCCTCGTACTGCGGCGCTGGCAGCCGGAAGATCGGGCCCACTTTGCCGAGATGAACGCCGACCCGGCCGTCATGGAGTTCTTCCCGAGCATGCTCACCCGGAGCGAGAGCGACGCCCTCGCCGAGCGGTTCGACGCCGAATTCGACGTCAGGGGGCACGGCGTCTTCGCCGTGGAGGTGACAGGAGGCGAGGGCTTCGTCGGCTTCGTCGGGCTGCACGCCTTCACCTCGGAGGAGCCCTCGCCCCTCCCCTTCGCCCCCGGCGTCGAGGTCGGCTGGCGGCTGGCGCACGCCGTCTGGGGTCGGGGTTACGCACCCGAGGCCGCCCGCGCCTGCCTGTCGTTCGGCTTCGACGAGCTCCATCTGGACGAGATCGTGTCGTTCACCTCCGTCGTCAACGAGCGCTCTCGCCAGGTGATGCGCAAGATCGGCATGCGTCGGGACCCGGCCGACGACTTCGACCACCCGAGGGTGCCGGTAGGTCACCTGCTCCGTCCCCACGTGCTCTACCGCATCGGTCGGAGCACAGCCGACTGAGCGACCTCGGGCCGCCATGCAGCAACGGCTCGGCGGGACCGCCGCGCGGAACCGCCCAGCCCGGAGGCGGGCAAGGCCGGCGCTCAGGCCCCCAGCTCGGCGGCCTCGTAGGCGAGGAGGGAGGCGAAGCGGTCTCGCACCTGGCGGTTGCGGGCCGGGTCGGCCGCCAGGTTGACGAGCTCTGCGGGGTCCTCGCGGAGGTCGTACATCTCGTGCTCCTGCTGCTCGAAACGGGCGTCGACGTCGAATCGCTTGCGCGACTGGCGAGCGGCCGCGCTGAACTCGTCGTTGGGCTTGCCCCCTCCGATTCCGTAGTAGCGGGCGTACTTGACCTGCCCGTCGAAATACCCTCGGAGGGCATAGCGGGTGTCGCGCACGTGCGCCGTGTGGGCCGAGTCCATGGCGAAGAGCACGTGATCACGCACGGAGGCCGCCGGGTCGACCAGCACGGGCGACAGGTCGACGCCGGCCAGCCCGGCGACGGTGGCTGGGTCGATGCCGGCGAGACCGCAGATGGTCGGCGCCAGGTCGACGTGGCTGGCGAGCGCCCCCGACACCGTGCCGGGGCTCGTCACACCCGGGACCTTGAGGTAGCACGGGACGTTCATGATCTCGGAGTAGACGAACGGGCCTTTCGAACGCAAGCCATGGCTGCCGCACATGTCGCCGTGGTCCGAGGTGAAGATGACGGCCGTTTCGTCCCCCGCCGGCGACTCGGCAAGGGCGGAGAGGACGGTGCCGAGGCTCTCGTCGGCGAGACGGTGCAGCTCGGCGTAGTAGTCGAGCTGACGAAGCCAGCTCGACGTGTCCACCGGGTCGATGTAGCCCCACACCCCGTGCTGCTGGGAGTCGCTCCAGGCGAGATGGGCGGCGGGTTTCGTGGAGAGGTCGTCAGCGAAGTTGGCCGGCAGCTCGTCGAAGACCTCGGGGTAGCCCCGCTCGTAGGCAGGGAGAGGATCCGAGTCCTTCCACCTCGCCGCCGAGAGGAACCCTCTTGCCACCTCCACCGCCTCGACGTTGCGAGCTTGGTAAGCGGGTTGGTCGATCGGAAACCACATGACGTCGTGCGGGTTGACGAGGGCGACGGTGAGGAACCAGGGCCCGGCAGCGGAGTTCGCCCGCAGCCAGTGGGCGGCATTGTCGGCGATGATCGGATCGAAATGCACGCCGGTGCCCGCCCAGCCCATGAAATGGCGGTCGTCGCCCGACCAGTCCGCGTAGCCGTAGGCCTCCATCTTCGGGTGCGGACCGAAGGACAGGTGCCACTTACCGATATAGGAAGACCGGTAGCCGGCCCCCTCGGCGAGGATGCGGCCGATCGTCGGGATGGCAGGGTCGAGCTCGGTGTGCCACGGCAGGATGACGTTGTCGACGACTCCATGGGCCGGCAGGTACCTGCCAGTCACGATGGAGGCCCGGGAGGGCGAGCAAGGAGAGGAGTGCGTCCAGTAGTTCGTCAGCTCGAGGCCACCTGCCATGATCGACTCCCTCCAGGGGAGCCGGAACGACGGCGGGAGCCATGCACGCTGGCGCTCTTGGTCGGAGATGACGAGAAGTATGTTGCGACGGGCGGACATCGTGCTCACGACGGCCGAGGGTAGCCTTGGCACGTGCGGGCGAGATGTTCCCACCGACGCTCTGATCCTCGCTAGCTTCTCAAGGGTCGTGACCACCTCAACAGCGCTTCATCGAGAGCGTCGCCCCGCTCGGTCGAGTGGCCGGTTCCCTCGGACGGCGGTGATCGCAGCGAGCGCCGCCGTCGCCCTCGCCGGATGCTCCTCCGCCAGCGCCATGACGACGAGCAGTACCCCCAAGTCCTCCTCGAGCAGCGCCCGCGTCACTGCCGGGGTCGCACCCTCGAGGAGCTCCGGGCCGCCGACCACGACGCCTCCGGCGACAGGCAATCTGAAGGACCCGGCGACGATCTCGACGCCGCGAAGGAACCTGCCCGACCCCTTCGTGCTGAAGGTGCCGGGTGGGTACCAGCTCTATGTCAGCCAGACGGGCTTGAACTCGCCCATCGTCCCGACAGCCTTCTCCAGGACCTTCGGCCATTGGCCAGCGACCCGATCGGCCATGCGCAGCATTCCCCCGTGGGCGACCCAGGGCTTCCTCTGGTCGCCGGACGTTCGCTACATCGACGGTAGCTACGTCATGTACTTCGACTCCCTGGCGGTGCCGAGCGTCTACTTCAACCCAGCAGGAAGCGGGCTCTCCCAGTACGCCCAGTGCATCGGAGTCGCCACCTCGAAGGCTCCAGGCGGTCCGTTCGTGAGTCGATCGACTCCCCTCATCTGTGACCTCGCCGCCCACGGCGCCATCGACCCGCGGACGTTCCTTGCACCGAACGGCCTGCTCTATCTCGACTGGAAGTCGGACAACAACGCCTCCAACCCGGCCCCGTACCCGCCCACCCACCTGTATGCGCAACGGCTGGCACGCAACGGCCTCTCCCTGGCAGGGCCGCCGCACCTCTTGCTCACGGCGGACGCGCCCTGGCAGGTGAACATCGTCGAGGCTCCTGACATGGTGGTGGCGCGGGGCCGCTACTTCCTCTTCTACTCCGGCTCGTGGTATTTCGGTGCGACCTACGGCGTCGGCTGGGCCAGCTGCGCCGGCCCGACGGGGCCCTGCACGGACCGGTCGAAGCGGGGTCCGTTCATCGGGACGAACGGCCAAGGAAAGGGCCCTGGGGAGGAATCGCTCTTCGAGGACACCGACGGGCAATGGTGGATCCTCTACTCGCCCTGGTACTACGGCTTCAAGGGAAGGAAGTACCGGCCGCTCGCGATCGCCCCCATCGCCTTCAAGGCGAGTCCGTACGTGGCCGCAGTCGCTACGTCCACGGGCTGATCTACCGACGCCGAGGAGACACCATGGGCACGGAGACAACGACGTCCGACGAGTCCGCCACGAAGGCCTTCGGCGAAAGCGTGCTCGCCCTCGGGGCTGAGCACGAAGAAGTCCGGGCGGTGTGGCGACCGAGATCCGGTCTGCGGGCGATCATCGCAATCCATTCGACCGCCCTCGGACCGTCGCTCGGAGGTACTCGCTTTCACGCCTACACGTCGTTGCACGAGGCGCTCACCGACGTGCTCCGCCTCTCGAAGGCCATGAGCTACAAGGCCGCCGTCGCCGGGCTCGACCTCGGGGGCGGCAAAGCCGTCATCATCGGCGACCCGGCCGAGGTGCGAACCGACGACTTGATGATCGACTACGCCCGTTTCGTCGACACCTTCGGCGGCCGGTACCTCACCGCAGAGGACGTCGGGACCTCGCAGGCGGACATGGACCTCATCGGCCAGCTGACACCGTTTGTGGGCGGCAGGTCGGCCGCTCTCGGAGGGTCAGGCGACCCGAGCCCGATCACGGCCTTCGGTGTCGTGCGGGCGATCGAGGCCACAGCTGCGGCCCTCTGGGGCTCGCCCAACCTCGAGGGCCGCCACATCGCCATCAACGGCGTCGGCAAAGTCGGCCATGAGCTGGCGGCGCTCTGTGCGCAACGGGGTGCCTGGCTTTCGGTGGCCGATGTCTCGCCGGCTGCCCTGGCGGCGGTGCGCTCCGAACTCACCGCCGAGGTCGTGGCACCCGAGGCGATCCACGCCGTGCCGTGCGACCTCTATGCCCCCTGCGCCCTCGGGAGCGCCCTCAACGACCGCACCGTCGCCGAACTTGCCTGCCAAGCCGTCTGCGGGGCCGCCAACAACCAGCTGGACACGGCCCACACCGAGAAGGACCTGCAATCCCGGGGGATCACCTACGTGCCCGACTACGTTGCGAACGCCGGCGGCATCATCAACATCGCCTACGAGGCGGGGGGCTACGACGCCGCCGCTGCCAGGGCGCACGCCGGCCGCATCTACGACACCGTCACCCGCCTGTTCGAGGAGGCAGGGCGCAGCGGCGAAGCCCTCAGCGTCATCGCCGATCGCATGGCGGAGGCACGCATGGCGGCCGCGACCGCCGCTGGCGGACGGGCCTGAGAGAGCTGCGAACGAGGACCCCGAGGCGCTAGAGGGCGCCTGCCTCAATGGGCGAGCTGAAGCTCCTCTTCGGCGTCGGACCATTGCGAGGCTGCCCAGCCCGTGTCGTTCCAGCCCGTGATGACGAGCATGAAGAGGGCGAACTGGAGGATGTGCACGCTCGTGCACCAGATGCAGATGTGGTGCACCCCCAGGAGCTCCACGCCGACGAGATAGATGACCATCGCCATGCCGGCAACGGCCGCACCGAGCCTGAGGCGGGCGACGAGGAGCGAGGGCGAGCGCCACATGACGGGCAGGTTGATGCCCACCATGAACACGAAGAAGATCGCTCCGTAGAGGGCGACCGGGAGGCCGAGGATCGTCGAGAAACGACTCGTTAGCACAAGACCGCAATTGATCGTGGAGCCGGCCGAGCCTCCACCGAAGGGGCAACTGGTCACGCCCTTCGAACCGGCCGTGTAGTGGCTGTAGGTGAGGTACGTGGCTACGGCAAGGCCGAGGAGCGAGATGATCGTGGCCGCGATCGGCCGCCACCTCGTCATCAGCTCGGAAGACCCTTCTCCGCCTGCCTCATGAGCGCAGTGTTGCAGATGGACGCAGGCTTGTTGTTCGTGATGTCGCAGATGGCTGCCGTGTAGTAGTTCGCAGCCCCGAGGATAGCTTGACCCGTGCCGGACGTCGGGACGGTGAAGGTCTTGATGATCTCGCTCCACGTCAGCGGATGCCAACCCAGCCAGGGCTTGGAGCCTTCGGATCCGAGCGTGATGAGGCCTGGGCTGTAGAGGCCACCCGACTCGACGAACTTGCCGCCCCAGTCGAAGAAGGGGATCCACCCTGAGGTCCCGCCAGAGCTCTCGACAGCCGCCGGAAAGTACTTCGCCGTGTCGTACTTCGTAAAGGCGGCGGAAGCCGTCTTGTCGGGAGACTGGAGGGCCACGTAGCCCTCACATCCGGTCGACACGAGCGCACCGGGGGCGCAGACGTTCGACTCGAACTCCGTGGGCAAGAAGACGAGGTACGGGCTGGTGTAATGCGCCCTGGCGAAGCTGAAGGTGTGCGTGCTGGCATAGGCGTCGTAGGCGGACGATCCGATCGTCCCCAACCCGGAGAACGTCCCGAAGCGGCTGAGGGCGATGACGAGGGGCCAGCGGGCGGCGGCACAGAACGGGCAGTACTCGGCCCCTTCGTAGACGAGGACCGGCTTGCCGTCTTCGGTGATGGCCGCTTGGCCGGGCGGTTTGGCAAAGGCGCCTGCCACCGAGACCTGGCTGCCGCCGAGGCCGGCGGCGGCGAGCTCGCTCGCCGGTACGTGCGTCACGCCGCTCACGATGGCGGGCGTCGCCAGCTGAAAAGTGATCGTCTTGCTGGCAGTCCCTGAGGAGCTCAGCGTCGAGATCAGGATGATGATGATGACGGCGAGCGCCACGAAGGCACCGCCGAAGATGCCGGCCGTCTTACCCGTGCTCCGCTGCTGGGGGCGTCGCTTGCGGGGGTCGATCTTGCCGGGCCGAGAACCGCCCCGCGACTGGGGACGCTTGGACCCTCCCCGTTGCTGGCCGAGGCGCTCGCGGGCGCGCTCTTCGGAGGAGAGCCGCTCGGGAGCGGACCCGTTCTCCTCCTTTGCGGCCCCTGTCGGCTTGGCGGCTGCCGGTGCACCCGAGCGGCGAGTGGCCGCTGAACGATTCCCGGTCCCGGGCGGGCGCCGGTTGCCGCTCCCGGACTTGCGGGCGCTCCCGCTACTCGCCATCTTTGTGAGGTTCCCTTCGTGGTGTAGCGATCGGCCTCGTCGGTCGAAGACCTTGGGACGCCACCTTGCGCGCCACGAGGTTACAGCCCTGTAGGTGTCCCCGGGACGTCGCTGCATCGGGGCGCCCCCGGCGATTCCCTAGGCTCGTTGCGTGCGGTTGCGCCCGTTGAGCTGGTCGGCCGTGGTGATCACGGGAGCCGGAGCGGTCGACTCGATCGTGGCGTCGACGGCGCCGCCGTTCACCTGGCGAGCAAATGTCACGACGGCTGTCGGGATCGTCGGCATCACGCTCGTCGGCCTCGCCCCGGCGTGGCGGCGGCGACACGCCGTGACCACAGGGGCCGACGCGCAGAGCCATGACCTCCCCCGCTCTGGCGCCGTGGCCTGGACGGCACTCGCCGCCGCCGGCGTGGCGTTCGAGCTCGCCAACTTCTTCTCCAACCCGCGCTCTCAGCACCCGACGATCAGCTCGCTACTCGACGTACTCACCGGGCACGAGGCGTTGAGAGGCCTGCTGTTCGCCGCCTGGCTGTGGGCCGGCTGGTGGCTGTGGGGCCGCTCGTGAGAACCCTCACCTTTGTCATCTGGGGCATCCTCGCGCTGGCCGCTCTCGCCCTCGAGACGGCCGGGCGCCTTCGAGCCGGCAGCCTCGCTCCGTTCGGCCAGGCGATGCGGGCGCTGCGGGCGCCTTCAGTAGGGCGAGCCGCTCTCGTCCTCGCCTGGATGTGGTTCGGCTGGCACGTCTTCGCCCGTTGACACTGCAGCCGTCGGCGACGGGGCCCGTTCACGTCGCGGGACCCCTCAACCAACCGGGTGGGACGTGAGGGTGAGCGAGGCCGTCTCGTGAACCCCGGAGGGGTCGACCCAGGTCACGCTGATCAGCTGGCCGGGTCTGTCGTTCGTCAGAATCGTCGAGAGGGAGGTTGGGCTCGAGACGGCACTCCCGTTGACGGCAGTGATGACGTCGCCTTGCTTCACCCCGGCCTGCACGGCGGGCGTGCCGTCGAGGACTCCGGCCACGTAGGCACCGGTGCTGGTCCCCGGCGTCGGCAGCTGCGAACCGTAGCTCTGAGCCTCCGAGATGCTGATCACCTCCACGCCGATGAAGCCCTTGTCGTCGATGAGGACCGTCGAGCTCCCCCGCCCCTGCTGGATCTGCTGGGCGATGGAGATGGCCTCGTCGATGGGGATGGCGAAGCCGATGTCCGTCGCCGACTGCGTCGAGCTGCCGGTGGCGGCGGCCGTGTCCATCCCGATGACCTCACCGGCGGCGTCGACGAGCGGCCCGCCGGAGTTGCCTGGGTTGATGGGAGCGTCGGTCTGGATGAGCCCGCTCAGGTTCTCGGTGGCGCCGGTGCCTGCATCGCTCGCCGAGATGGACCGGTCGAGCGCAGACACGATCCCCTGGGAGACGGTCAGCGGGCCCTTTAGGTCGAGGGCGTTCCCGATGGCGACGACCGAGTCGCCGACCTGCAACTTGGCGGAGTTGCCGATGGGCACGGTGGGAAGGCCGGAGGCACCCTCGAGCAGGACGAGGGCGACGTCTTGGGTCGTGTCCGTGCCGAGCACGCGGACCTGGTAGGTGCGCCCGGCGCCGTTGATCTGAGCCGAGATCGAGGTGCCGCCGGCGATGACGTGGTTGTTGGTGAGCACCTCACCGTTCGGCGTCAGGATCATGCCGGTCCCGGCCGCCTCCTCGCCGCTCGTGGCGTCGATCGAGGTGACGTCGACGACGGCGCGGTCGACCTTGCTGGCGATGGCGGCGACATCGATCTTGCCGTTCGTCCCAGGAGCACCCGAGTTGGCCGGAGACGGGATCGTCTCGCTGGCGGTCGACTGGCTCGGGCTGCGGTTGGAAGACGACCGGCCGATGAGCACACCGCCGACAACGGCACCGAGGACGACGATGGCGGCCAAGCCCGTGAGAACGATCCGTCGCAGCTGGCGCGGGCGAGGCTCGGGCGGGCCGCCGTTCCCGCCAAACACGTACCCGCCGCCGGCTGGCAGTTGCGGGCCACCGGGAGGCTGGGCGCCCGCACCGAGCGGCGGGGCGGTCCCCCAACCGGCAGCCTGCGGCGGCGGCCACTCATTCCAGCCGGGCGGCGGCGGCACGGACGACGCCGGTGTCGCCGGTTGCGGGGCGGACGGAGCGGACGGGTATGTCGGCTCTGTGGGGATCGGATCCCAGCCGGGAGACGGACTCGACGACCACGCCGGCAAGCCGGTCGGCTGCGTCGGCACCGGAGGGGTGTGGTACGGGTCCCAGCCGCTCGGCGGCCGGTTCGGGTCCCAGCCGGCGGGGGCGGCTGTCGACGCGGGTGTCGGCCAGGAAGCGGGTTGGGCGGGTGGCAGCGGTAGCGGCGGCCCCTCGTCGGCCGCCGCCGGCGGCTCGGGGTCCGCGTTCGGCTCTGCCTCAGACTCTGCCACAGGCTCCGCCTCAGGGCTCTCGAATTCGTTCTCCATCGGACCTCTCGCTCCTGTGTGCAATCTGCAGCCCGTGAGCTGCTTGTCGCGCCCTACCAGCATGGCCCCTCAGCCTGAGAGATTTCTGAGAATCCTCTCGGGAGATGCGGTGAGCATCCGGCAGCGTGTGCACGCTCGTCGTCGATCAGCTCCTGCGAGCGAGGCTGAACCGTGACCTGCGAAGCCACGGTGCCGACACCGAAGCACCCTCCGGGGACACATGCGGTTGTGGCCAGATCAGCTCGGCCACGGCGGTGACGAGACCATCGATCTCGTGCAGGGTGCTTCGGTACTCGGCGGCCGTGCCTCCGTAGGGGTCGGCGACGTCGTCGGACTCGGACCCTCCCAGCAGTGCCGAGGGGGCTCGGTCGGCCTGCACCCGGGCGGTCCACTCCTCGATCGCCTCGTCCTCACCGATTTGGCCTGCCAGGGTCCCCCTCCGGACGATCTCTTTCAACGTGAACGTCTTCGGCCACGCCGTCGGTGCCATGAGGGCGATGGCGCGCACGTGTGCCCGCTCCATCGTCAGCACGAGGTCGGCGCTTTCGAGAGAATCGACCTGCAGTTGTCTGCTCGTGCGTGCAGTCATGTCGACGCCGATGCCGCCAAGGAGCTCGACGATCTCCGGCGGGCTGGTGCGGCCACCCTCCAGCAGCCCGGCCGACGACACAGTGGCGGGAGCGCCCCGCTGGCGCATCCGGCGCGCCATGAGAGCCTCTGCCATCGGTGAGCGACAGATATTGGCCGTGCAGACGAAGAGGATCTCGATGCGTCGAGCGTATCCCGGGATTGCGATCGCAGAGCCCGGCAGGGCACGATGCGGGCGCCGTGAACCGCCACCTCCTCTTCCAACTGTCGGATCTCCACCTCGTCGCCGCCGGCCTGTTGCGTCCCGGAGTCGACCCGCTCGAGAACCTCGACCGCGCCATCGACCTCATCGTCAGCTCACCCAGCCGGCCGGAGGCCATCCTGCTCACCGGCGACCTCGCCGACGCCGCAGATCCGCTCGCCTACCGGCTGTTGCGCGAGCGCGCCGAGCGACTCTCGGCGGCCACCTCGGCCGCCGTCGTCTTCATCCCGGGCAACCACGACGATCGGGCCACGTTCCAACGCGAGCTGCTCGGTGGTCATCCGCGCGACGGGGTCGCCCCGCCCATCGATCAGGTTCACTGGTTCGGCGAGCTCCGCGTCATCTCGCTCGACTCGGTCATCCCGGGCGTCGACGGCGGCGAGCTCGGCGACGGGCAGCTCGAGTTCCTGCGAAGCGAGCTCGCCCACCGGGCACCCGACGGCACCGTGCTCGCCCTCCACCACCCCCCGATCACCTCCCCCATCCGCTCGATGGCCGGCATGGCCCTCGCCCATCCTGAGCGGCTGGCCTCTGTCATCGAAGGTTCCGACGTGTGCCTCGTGGTCGCCGGGCACAACCACCATGCGAGCGCCGGCATGCTCGGCAGCACGCCCGTGTGCGTCGCTCCCGCCTTGTCGTACCGGTCCGACCCCCTCGTGGAGGACGCCTACGTCGCCCTGTCCGGGAGCGCCTTCACGCGCATCGACGTGATCGATCGCCAACCGCTCGCCACGCTCGTGCCCGTGCCCCTCCGAGCTCTCCCGTAACTGCCTCAGCCGCAACTGCGGCGTCCAAGGCTGAAGCGCCCATAACTGAAGCGCCCACGACTGAAGCGCCCACGACTGAAGCGCCCACGACTGAAGCGCCCATAACTGAGTAGTGTCGTCCAAACGACACCTCGCCAGAGGGGGACCCGATGGCCAACGAAGTAGCCGTGGCGGCACCGGGCGGGGCAGCCGCTCCTTCGCTCATCGAGGGCCTCTGGCGACGGCAGCTGCCCCACTACCCGAACAACAGCCGGCGGGCGGTGTACCTCGGCATCGTCGTCCTCGTCACGATCGTCCTGTACTACGAGCTCTACATCCAGGGAGCCGTCTCGACCAAGATCATCCTGCAGTTCGGGATGACGTTCCGCTACTTCGTCTTCGTCTCGGTGGTCGGCAACCTCGTCGGCGCCTTCGCCTCCCTCGCGGCCGGTCTCGCCGACCGTTGGGGACGGGCCAACCTCGTCGCCTACGGACTGCTGCTCACAGGAGTCCTCATCTGCTTCGGCCTCCCGAACGTCACCCACAAAGCCGAGTACCTGATCCTGTTCGCACTCGTGAGCTTCGTGGAGGGCGTCGTGCTCGTCGCCACGCCAGCGCTCATCCGCGACTTCTCGCCGCAACTCGGGCGGGCGCAGGCGATGGGCTTCTGGACGCTCGGCCCGGTGATCGGGAGCCTTGTGGTGACGGAGGTCTCCAGCCACACGCTCACGACGCATGCCGACTGGCAGTACCAGTTCCGTCTCTGCGGAGCCATCGGCCTCGTGGTCTTCCTCATCGCCGTGGTCGGCCTCCGGGAGCTCTCGCCGAAGATACGCGACCAGCTGATGGTGAGCCTGCACGACCGCGTCCTCATCGAAGCCCGCGCCGCCGGCATCGACCCCGAGAAGGTCTTGAAGAACCACTGGCGGCAGATGCTGCGATTCGACATCGTCGGCCCGGCATTCGCCATCAGCGTGTTCCTGCTCTTCTACTACATCGCCGTGGGTTTCTTCGTCGTGTACTTCGCCACGACGTTCGGGTATTCGCCGGCGCGGACCAACAGCCTTGCCAACTGGTACTGGATCACGAATGCCATCGCCCTTGTGACGGCGGGTTTCTTCTCCGATCTCCTGCGCGTGCGCAAGCCCTTCATGGTCGTGGGGGCGATCATGGGGGCCGTCGGCGTCGCCATCTTCGCCATGAAGGCGACCCAGCCGACGACGAGCTATTCGACCTTCGGGCTCATCCTCATCCTCATCTCGGCCGGGGGCGGGCTGGCGTACTGCGGGTGGATGGCGGCTTTTACCGAGACGGTCGAGAAACACAACCCGGCCGCCACAGCCACCGGCCTCGCCGTGTGGGGCTGGACGATCCGCATGGTCGTGACCGTCTCGCTCATCGCCCTCACCTTCGCCATCAGCGCCGCCAACGTGCTCGTGGACAATGGGCCGACGGCGCAAGCGATCTTGACGAAGTACCCCAGCCAGGTTGCGACCCTGCAGCTGGTCGACCCGGCCACGCTGGCGACACTCAGCGCCAACCCGAGCAACGTGGCCGCGCAGGCGAAGGCCGTCAGCGAGCTCTCGAAGATCCCGGTCGCAACGGTGAGCACGATCATCACGGTGAAGGCGAAGTACCCGCAGGAGATCGCCACCTTGCAGGCGATCGACCCGACGACGTTGGCGGCGCTGCATGTCAACGCCCACAACACCGCCGCCGACCTGAAGGCGATCAAGGACATCTCGGCTCATTTCGGGATCTCTTCGGCCGCTGCTACGACCCGGCTGCTCGCCGTCTCCGCCAACTTGAGCACGTCGGAGCTCGACCTCCTCTTCACCTACGGGAACAGGTTGAACGCCGCCGCAGCCCGCTTGCTGGCCACCAACGCGGTCCCGAAGGCCGACCTCGCCTACTTGCAGAAGTACGGCAGCGCCGTCACCCAGGCGCAGAAGAACTCGCCCCACCAATGGCAGCGATGGTGGTGGATCTGCTTCGCCGGCCAGATCGTCTTCCTGCCCTTCATCTTCCTGTTGGCGGGTCGCTGGAGCCCGCGCAAAGCCCGCGCCGACGCCGAGGCGCACGAGCGGCAGGTCGATCGGGAGCTACGGGAGCTGACGGCGGTCTGAGCCCTCAGCCGCAGGCGCTCAGACGCCGGCCTCGGCGTAGGTGAGCCACTTGCCCTCGTCGAAGTCGTAGAGCTTGCATTGGTGGGAGCTCGTCACGAAGTCGCGGAAGCGCAGCTTGCCGTCGCGCACGGTACCCGGGAAGGCCGCCTCGATGGCGCTGGCGGCGGCCTCGAGGTTGTACATGGGGATGCGCATGTCGACGTGGTGAGGGACGTGCACCATGATCCAATGGAGGAAGAGGTTGAAGCCGCGGGGAGCCCGCAGGATGGTCGTCCCCTCCATCTGCCCCCTGAACTTGGTCCACTCGGAACGCTTCCACCAGCGGATGTCCGGGTGGACGTGGTGCACGTAGACGAGCGACCCGATCATGTACTGGAAACCCAAGAAGGGGAGCACGAGCACGCGAGCCACCAGCCAGATCGTTCCCGCCACGGTCCCCGTCATCTCGGCCCCGGCCCAGCTCAACAGGCCGGCGCTCACGAGGAGGAAGCCGAGCACGACGAAGCGGTCGCGGCGCACCAGGCGCGCCCAGCGGTGCGGCGGCTTGCCGACGATCATCTTTGACCACCAGACGCGGTGCAGGTAGTAGAGGCCGGCGCCCATCCAGGACCACTCCATGCGGTGGAGGAGGCGGCCGGCGGGCGACATCTCCCGGAACTCGGTCGCGGTCACGGGATGCCAGACGAAGTCGTAGCCCTGTCGCACCGTGTAGGAGTGGTGGATGCGGTTGTGACCGAGGATCCAACCTTCGTAGACGTGCAAGCCGGGCAGCATGGCGAGGTGGCCGACGATCGAGTTCAGCCGCTTGGTCTTGAAGAGGGCGCCATGGGCCGAGTCGTGCCCCACGATGAACAAGGCCGACACGAGCACGGAGGCGGCGGCGGCGAGCGCCAGGGCGGCGAACACATTCGACACGAAGATCAGCGCCGTGACGAGCCCGAGGTAAATGACCAGGTCACGGCCGAAATACGATAAGCCCTTCCACGTCGGGTTCTCGTACACCGACTTCGGGAGGACGTCGAGGACCGGCTTCAGCGATCCCGTGCGGGGCGACGGAGCCTCGTCCTCGTCCCCTCGTTCAACCGCCGCTCGCGTCATTTCCTGAAGGGTCACCGGCCCAGCCTACCTACCGGTAGGTAGTTTGTCGAGGGGAGCCCCCTTGCAGGTCGTCAGCGGAGGGTGGAGTCGCCTCTAGTCCCAGGCACGAGCGTCGCGCTCGAAGGCCGCAGGGTCCTGCACGCGAACGACGCAGAAGAAATTCCCGGCCGGATCGCGCATCACCCACCAGCTCTCGATCTTCTCGACCCGCTCTGCACCGAGCCCCTCGAGGCGGTCGACCTCGGCGTCGACGTCGTCGGTTTCGATGTCGAGGTGGATGCGTGCCGGGGCGTCCACCTGCTGCACCATGAATTGGAAGCCGGGGACCGGCTCGCCGATCGAGGCGTAGTTCGGATCGTCGTCGTCGATCTCTGCTTCGACGCCGAGGGCGCCGGACCAGAACTGCACCACCTCCCGGTACTGCTCCTGCGGGACGTCGACGAGTGCGGCGGTGAGGCGGCTCCGGTGCATCCCGCCATCTTGCCCGGCGGCGCTCACGGCCGACAACGCGACCGCAAGGACACACCCCCGCCCCCCGGTCACCTGGGGGGGTGCCGGGGGCGGGAGGCGGTCGCTACCGGTGGCGGCACTCGGTGCTCGCCCGAGAGCGCGCTGCCTGACCGCGCCGAGGGCAGGTCCCACGTGCCGGTGTCTTCAACCGGAGAGCAGGCATGGACGCCATGAGCTTCGAGCTCGCAGACCTGCGGGATCGAAGCGTCATTAGGTCAGGATCGGCCCTCCGCCAGCCCTTGTCGTGAGTAAGGGCTACTCAACGGCGAATCCGCCCGCCAGCTCAGATCGTGTAGGCGAGGTTGCTGGCGAGCTTGATCGCAAGCTCTCGGTCGCCCTCGAGGACGATCTCGTCATCGAGCGGCCCGGAGGCTTCGAGGCGGCCGCCCGTGAGACGGAGGAACAACATGACGGGCAGGCGGATGCCGGTGGTCGGACCGCCCTCGAAGGCTTCGACGAGCTGAGCGCGCTCGTTCACGGCCACGAGATAGGTCACTTCCACCGAGCCCGTGAGCTCGATTCTCACGCGGGATCCAGCCGGCATGGCCGCCTTGCGGCCGACGATGTAGCCGATGGCGGCTGCGGTCTCCTCGAGGGCGGAGCGGACGTGGGAAGGCTCGTCGCGGTCAGGAATCCCCAGGGCTTGGCGGATGTCGTGCTCGTGGAGGAAGCAGTCGTAATGTCGGATGCGCATGAAGCGGCCGTAGGTTTCCTCGCGCCCGACCGGCGTCCAGGACGGCTCGTCGAACTCCGCCTGTGTCATGGCCCCGAGCGAGCCGAGGCGGCGGCCGACGATGTCGTCGAAATCGGCGAGCACGTCCGCGCCGGTACGGCCCCGGTTGGCCTCCACCCAGACCTCGTTGGCTCGCCCGAGGTCGTTCTTCAGATAGGGGGCATCGGCGACGGCGATGGCAGGGGGAGCCTCGCCCGCCAGCATCGCCTCCGTGCCGGCGAGGTGACTGAGCTGGTCCTTCACCGTCCAACCCGGCAAGCACGTCGGCGTCGCCCAGTCGGCGTCGCCGAAGCCCCGGCACATGGTCGAGACGGCGGCGTACTCCTCCGACAGCAGGGCCACCATGCGGTCGCGATCGACCATCGTCGCCATGTCAGGGGGCCTCGTTCTCAACCGTTTCCCAGTCGCGAGCCTCGAGATACGGCCTGAAGGTGGTCGCAATGGCCTCGATGTCGTGGCGCTGCTTGGGTCGTTTCAGCTCGTAGAGGTGAGGAAACTCGAGCCAGGCGACAAGGCTGACCCACAGGCGCACGGCCGCTTCGCCCGTCGGCGGGTCGATGAGCACCGGCCCGAAGAGGGCTTGCCCGTCGTCGAAGAAGAGCGTGGGCACGCCGAAGGCGCCGAGGGCGGTCACCCGCTCGTGGTCGGCCAGCACCTCCTCGTGGGTGGTCAGAATCCTCCATGGCCGCCCGCACGATGCCAGGTTCGAGGTCGAGCTCGGAAAGGAGTGCCTCGGCGACCTCGGGCCGGTGAGGCTTGCGTCCCTCGACGTGCAGGGCCGTGCCGGCGGCGAGGTACCAGCGGTCGAGGAGCTCCATGTCGATGCGCCGCAGATAGGCGCCGATCCGCATCATCGACCACCCGTACGACCACGCTCGCTCCCAGGGGTGCTTCTTGCCCTCGAGGCGGTTGATCTCCTCGAGGCTGAAGAACCTCCATCGCACCTCGACACCGGTGCGCTCACGCACCTCTCGCATCCAGATGGAGGTCTGGTAGGCGTACGGGCACATGACGTCGAAGTGGAAGTCGACGCTGCTCGGACCGCTCACCGATGCCTGGTTCACGCCTGTCATGATGTCACGACCCTGCCTGCGGGGACCGCCCTCAGTACCAGCCGTAGTTCTCCTCATGCGCCCAGGCGGCGATCGGCGTGCCGTAGCGGGAGTGGATGTAGCGCTCCCCTGCTATGCACTGGAACCAGCCGGCCCCTTCGGAGCGGGAGCCGGCCCAGTACTGCGAGAAGTGCACGCCTTCGGTGGCGATCAGGGGCGACGACATCTGAAACCAGCCGTACTGGCCGCCGTTTTCGGCGTGGTAGCCCCACGTGCTCTCGTAGCAGACGATCTTGGCGATGTCGTCCCGGTAGGTGACGTCACTCCAGTACTTGGCCGGGATGTCGCGGTGCGTGTCGGTGGCACCTTTGATGCGGGCCCACACGACTGCGGGGGCGGAGGAGACGGTCTCGCCGTTGCACCACGCCCAGTGCGACTCGGCTCTCAGTGCTCCCGTCCCCCGTGCATCGGCCCTGGGCGTCGCCAGGGCGACCTGCCCGTCCGTTATCACTGACAGTGACATGATCGCCACTGTGAGTAGCCATAACGGCACACGGGCAGAGACAGTTCGATAGCTGAGCAAAGCGTGACCTCCGGGTTGCGGTACCCCAACCGGCGAGCTGTCAGCGACACGACCCGATGGTCGACATCACCTCAACTTCGCGAGAGGTACTCGTCAAAAGTCCGTAACCGCGGCGACTCTGGGCGCCACGAGCCTTACATAGTGGCCGAAGCGCTGACACAAGTCAAACGCGGAGGCGACCCTGGCGGCGCCTCCCTGCTCCCGGCAGCGCCCAGAACCTCAGAGTTTGTAGCCGATATCCCGCAGGAGTTGCCTCCTGTCGGCCTCGTCGGTCGGCGTTTCCACTCCCAACGGTGACATGCCGTCGATGACACCGAGGATGCCACGACCGAGCTGAGTCTGGGCGACCACGACCTCGAGCGGATTGGCGGTGGCGCAGTACAGGTTGCACACCTCGGGGATCTGCTTCAGGGCGTTCAGGACGTTGACCGGGAAGCCTTCGCGGAGGAACACCACGAACGAGTGCCCTGCACCGATGGCGGCGGCGTTTCTCGTGGCCAGCTCGACGAGCTCGGCTGCGTTGCCGGAACAACGGATGAGGCGCGGACCGGATGCTTCACAGAAGGCGATCCCGAAGCGCAGGTGTGGGCTCGCCCCGACGAGGCTCTCGTGAATGTCCTCGACGGTCTTGATGAAGTGCGACTGACCGATGATGACGTTCAGACCGTCGGGGTTCTCGATGGGTACGACATGGAGCGCTGCCGTCTCGCCGGCGCTGGGCGCCTGACCGTCGGCATCGTTCGATTGGCTCATCACTCCTGCTCCTCACGCGGGTTCGTTCGCTCTGGCGATGGTGGGGCGCTCCGATTGGGCAGCACCACGACGACAACGATGGCAGCTAGGCCGACGACGATGGCGCCCACCGTCATGGCGAGGTCCAAGCCGCTCATGAACGAACGTCGGGCGAGCTCGCCGAGGGCGGCGCCGAGTGCCCCGCCGACGTGCTGGGCGACGCCGAGGGCTCCACCGAGCGAGCCGGTGATCAGGCTGAGTATCGACTTCGGGATCGTGTAGTGAGCCAGCACGGGAGCCATCCGGTCCTGGTAACGGGTGTTGAGAAGGCTGCCGAGGACGGCGACCCCGAGGGCGCCCCCCGTCTGGAGGGCGGCGCTGTTCGTGGCGGAGCCGACGCCTGCCTGCTCGCGCGGCAGGGACCCCATCACCGACTCGGTGCAGGGGGCAAAGGCAAAGCCGACGCCGGTACCCATCAGGATAAATGCGGGCAGAGCTTCCATGTAGGTGCCGTGAACCGTCACTCGCGAGATGAGGCCGAGCCCGACGGCGATCAGCGACATGCCGACGAAGACGACGGGCTTGGTGCCGACGCGACGGACCACCAGGACAGAGAGGGGGGCGGCTACAAGAAGGACGGCGGCGATGGGGGCGATGCGCAGCCCTGTCTGCAGCGGGCTGTAGCCGAGCGAGAACTGCAGGTACTGCGTCAGCATGAACAGAGCGCCCATGAGGGCGAAGATGACGAGGCCCATCGCCCCGATCGCTGCCGAGAAACGCCGTGACCGGAAGAACGAGAGCTCGAGCATCGGATGAGTCGATCGCCGCTCCCACCGGCCGAAGGCCGTGAGCACGACGGCGGCGCCGGCGATGGCGCCGAGGACGAGCGGCGACGTCCACGTCCGGTTGGAGGCTTCGATGATCCCCCAGAGGAGCAAGCCCATGCCCACGACGGAGAGGGCGGCCCCTACGGGATCGGGCCGCTTGCTGGCGAGGTTCTTCGAGTTCGGCACGAGCCAGAGCGTCGCCAGCAACCCGACGATGGCGATGGGCACGTTGATGAGGAAGACCGAGCCCCACCAGTAGTGGGCGAGCAGCCAACCGCCCACCACCGGTCCGATCGCCACCCCCAGCCCGGTCGTGCCCGACCAGATGCCGATCGCCTGCGCCCTCTCTCGCTCACCGGTGAAGACGTTGGCGAGAATCGACAGCGTGGAGGGCATGATGCCGGCAGCGCCGACGCCCATGAAGGCACGGGCGGCGATGAGGTGATCAGGCGTCCCGGAGAAGGCGGACGCCGCCGATCCGAGGGCGAACAACGTCAGGCCGCCCACGAGGACCCATTTGCGACCCAGGCGGTCACCGATACTGCCGCCGACGAGGAGCAGGCCAGCAAAGACGATGGCGTAGGCATCGACGATCCACTGCAGCTGGGTCGATGACGCGTGCATGGCGCGCACCATGACCGGCAGGGCCACGTTCAAGATGGTGTTGTCGAGGCTGACGATGAGAAGGCTCACGCAGAGCACCGCGAGCACGGGCCCGCCGTGCGGGGGTCGGGAAGGCTGCTCGGCTGCCAGGTCGCCGACCGACGTAGCAGACGACACGGGGATCCCCTCGCCTGCCGCTCGCTCGCTCAGACCGGCCAACGTCTGCCCGGTCTCAACGGTCGGCGGTCTCCGCATCGCGCTGCCTCCTCAACACCTGCGCCGGAATCCGACGGATGCGAACAGGTGACGAGACTGCCGTGCCTCGTTACTGCCCGTCTGGAAGCAGGTGGGCCACGGCGACGATCACGTCCCGTGCGGACACCATGCCGATCACGTCACCGCCTTGGCGCACCGGAAGATGACGAACGCCGTCATTGGCCATGATCCTGATGGCGTCCGCCACCGTGTCGGTGGCATCGAGCGAGAGGAGCTCACCCGATGACACGTCGGCCGCCCACACGTTGTCGGCATTGGCGTCGAGCGCGAGGGCATTGACGATGTCGTGCTCGGTCACGATGCTGGAGGGACCCTCTGGGCTGAGGAGCACGAGGGCACCGACTTCGTCGGCCGACATGGTCTCGGCGACGGAGCGCAAGGACATCTCGGGATCACCGAACACAGGAGGTGCCGTCATCACGTGGGTGACTGGGCAGCCGAGACCGCAGATGTGTCGGGCCTCGTCGGGCATCTCGCCTGCGAGAACCTTCTGCCGTTCCCTCTCCTGCGCGGTGATCATGTGATAACTCTGCGCCTCGGCCGACGGTGCGGCTAGGGGCATAGGTCCCTGCTTTCCTCCTCGCCGAGACGGCGGTGGTGGTCGCTGTGGGCGCCCTCGGGGCGCTGGCCGCCTGCGGCGAGACGATCAGACCGTGTGAACGACGAGGACGTCGCAGTTGGCGTCCTGGGTGACCGTGTTGGGGACGCTTCCGCGGATCCTCCGCTCGATGCCTTTCGAGCCCACCACGATCAGGTGAGCGTCCAGCCGCTCTGCGGTGCCCAGGATGGCCGCCGCAGGCTCACTCTCGAGGGCGTGCGTCTCGGCGCTGACGCCGGCCTCCTGCGCAAGGAGCACAGCGGCTTTCAGTGTTGCCTGAGCCTCACCGTCGGCGCTGAGCGCCCATCGGAACTCTTCAGGGATCATGGCTCGGTCCGATTCCAGCCGCCCGATGGACTTCGGCCGATACGCCGTGACGATGTGCAGGCTGTCCCCCGTCAGCGAGGCCAGCTCGACGGCGCGCGCGACGGCTTTGGTAGCCGTCGGCGATCCGTCGGTCCCGACGACGATTCTCTCGAACATGGCACCCCTTCGTCATCGCTGAGCCACACTCCGCTGAGGGAGATCAGCGTATTGGACGCTCGGCGGCCGGTCCAAGTGGGCTTCTCGCAGGCGCTGGAGGAGCCGTGTTCGGGGCCTACGGGGTTTCGACGTATCATTTCGGGCGCAGCCCCCGATACTCAAGCGGGGGGTGCCGCAAGAGACAGGCGGGCGAGGCAAGAACGCATGAGGGCGAAATTCCGCGGCGTGACAGGGCCTCGAGTGAGTTCCTTGCTCGAGAACCAGCGACCGACTCGGTCCACGCGTGCACTCCAGTTTGATTCAGGAGGGTGCACGTGAACAGAGGATTCGTGACGGCCGCCTGTCCGCGGCAACGACTCGTATCGTCTTACGATCTTTGCGAGGCGTGGCCAGCGATGCTCGGCCCTAGACACAGACCGCGATGACGACGAGAAGTGGGGAACCAATGAGGCAGCAGCACGGCCACGAATCGAGAAGCCAGCGCAGCGAGGCACCCTTGGCGCACCTGCTGGCGGGCACGAGGCGGTCACCGCGTCGCCTGCTCTCGCTCGGCGCCATGAGAGCCGCCACCGTGGCGGCTGCCGCCATGCTCGTGGTCCTCCTCGGCATGCCGCAGATCGCATCCGCGACAGGCTCCGTTGTGAGCACGACAACCATCACGAGCACGACCCCCTCACCGGTGGTCGGCCAGCCCATCGAGGTCGACGTGTCCGTCACGGGCGCCGACAGCGGCACGCCCACGGGCACGGTGGCGGTGTCAGACGGCGTTTCGGGGTCTTGCAACGCCGCCCTCAGCCCTGTCGCCGGCGGTTCCGCCGGCAGCTGCGACATCACCGAGACGGTGGCGGCCTCCTACAACTTCACGGCCAGCTACCCCGGGGACCCGACCTACATGGCGTCGTCGACCTCGGCCCCCACGCCTGTCACCGTCGGCATGGACAACACTACGACGGCGATCACGAGCGTTTCCTCCAGTTCCGGGAGCTTCGATGGAGGTGACAACATCACGGTGAACGTCAGCGTGACGGCCGACCCGCCTGGCAGCGGCGCACCGACGGGCATGGTGACGGTCTCAGACGGCGTTACCGGGACCTGCACCGTCCCCGCCCTGAGCGACGCTGCCGGCAGCTGCGTGCTCGTCGCTGAGCCCGCCGGAACATACACCTTGACGGCCACCTACGGCGGGGACTCGAACTACCTCGCCTCGCCCCCCTCGAGCGGCTTCAACATCTCCGTCGGCGAGGCGAACACCACGACGACAGCCATCATGATTCCGGAGCAGGTGCCTGAGGTCGGTAATCCCATCACTGCCGACGTCACCGTCACCGGCACCTCGCCGACGGGCACGGCGACGATCACCGACGGCCTGCAGACCTGCACCGCCACCCTCATCAGCGGCAGCGGCAGTTGCGCGCTGACCGAGGCAGCCGCCGGCGACTACTACTTCACAGCGACCTACAACGGGGACTCGAGTAACAGCTCGTCGACGTCGGCACCCAGCTCCGAGATCGACGTCGAGAATGCCACCGAGACGGAGATCACCAGCTACCCCGCCACTGCAGTGGTCGGGCAACCCATCACCATCGGGGTCAGTGCCGTGGTGATCGCCGGCGCCGGCACGCCGACGGGCACAGTGGTGGTCACCGACAGCTCTACCCCCACTCCTCAGACCTGCGACGCGATGCTCAGCGATGGCAGCGGTAGTTGCCAGATCATCGAGCTGACCACCGCAATCTATTACTTCACGGCGAGCTACCAGGGGGACCCGAACAACATCGCCTCGGGTCCCACGGCCGCCGTCGACGTCAGCGTCCTCCAGGACGCCACCACAGCGGCCATCACGAGCACGACCTCCAACCCGGTGGTCGGGCAGCCCATCTCCGTCGGTGTCAGCGTCACCGCGAGCTTGCCGGGCGGCGGCACGCCGACGGGCACCGTGACGGTCTCAGACGGCACGCAGACCTGCCCCGCCGCGCTCAGTGGTGGCATCGGTAGCTGCAACATCACCGAGACCGCTGCGGGCCACTACACCTTCACGGCCACCTACGGCGGGGACACGAACTACCTCAGCTCGGCGCCTTCGACCGGCTTCGGGGTCACCGTGGGCGAAAACGCCACCACGACGGACATCACGAGCACGACCCCCAGCCCGGTGGTCGGCCAGCCCATCTCGGTCGGTGTCAGCGTGGCGGTCAACCCGCCGGGCAGTGGCACGCCGACGGGCTCGGCGACGGTTTCCGACGGCACACGCGACTGCACCGTCAGCGCCCTCAGCGGCGGCGCCGGCAGCTGCAGCATCGCCGAGCCGGCCGTCGGTGGCTACACGTTCACGGCCACCTACAACGGGGACTCGAACGACGACTCGGACACTTCGAGCGGGACCTCGGTGACCGTCTCGAAGGCGACCTCCACCACCCGACTCACCCTCTCCGGCTCGAGCGCCACTTTCGGCGACGAGCAAGCCGAGCACCTTTCGGTCACGGTCTCACCGGAGTACGCCGGCACCTCGCCGACGGGTTCGGTGACGGTGAAGGAATCCTCGACGACCCTGTGCCAGATCACCCTGGTGTCAGCAGCTGGCTCGTGCACGCTGTCACCTGCCCAGCTCGGAGCAGGCGCCTACGACCTCGTGGCCAGCTACGGCGGGGACTCGAACTTCGACACCTCGGCTTCTGGCGAGGGGGGCTTCACCGTCTCACCCGCCACCTCCACGACGACCCTGGCCCTTTCGCCTACCAAGGTCACCTACGGCGACGAGCAGCTCGAGCACGTGTCGTTCACGGTTTCGCCCGAGTACGCCGGTTCTACGCCGACAGGGACGGTCACACTGAAGGAGTCCTCGACGACGCTGTGCGTGATCACATTGGCCTCCGGCAAGGGTTCATGCACGTTGTCGGCCACGAAACTCGGCGCCGGCAGATACGACGTCGAGGCCACTTATGGAGGGGACGCGAACTTTGGGACCTCGGCCTCAGCCAAGGTGCACCTCACCATCGCAAAAGCGACGTCGAGGACCGCCCTCACACTGTTCAAATCCAGGGCCATCTTCGGCCACGAACAGGTTGACCGCCTGTCGGTGACCGTCTCGCCCCAGTACGCCGGCTCGACACCAACCGGGAAGGTCACGCTCAAGGAGTCCAAGACGACCTTGTGCGTCATCAACCTTTCGAAGAAGCACTGGTGCACGCTGTCGGCCGCCAGATTTGGCCCCGCAACGTACCTCCTCGTCGCCAGCTATGCCGGCGACTCGAACTTCGATGCCTCGGCCTCCGGCAAGGTAAGCCTCAGTGTGGAAAAGGAGAATTCTCGCATCTCCCTCAGGCTGTCAACCTCCAAGGTGACCCACGGCAAGGAACACGTCGAGCAGGCGTCGGTCGTCGTCTCGCCCGAGTTCACCGGCCCGAAGCCGACGGGGACGGTCATGCTGATGGAGTCCAAAACGACGCTGTGCAAGTTCAAGCTGTCGTCGGGCAAGGGCGCCTGCAGGCTGTCGGCCGCGCAGCTCGCCGGAGGTAAATACCACCTTGTCGCCGTCTACGGTGGCAACTCGGACCTCAACGGATTCCGTCTCCGCCAGCGTGACCCTGACCGTCTCAGAGGGCGGCTCGAAGACGTCGCTCGCGCTGTCCACGTCCCAGATCAGCTACGGCAACGAGCAGGTCGAGCACATCTCGGTCTCCGTCTCGGCTGTCGGCGCCGTCCCAGCTCCCACGGGGACGGTCAAGGTGAAGGAGTCCACGACAACGCTCTGCGTGATCAAACTGTCGTCGGGCAAGGGCTCCTGCACGCTGTCGTCCCAGCAACTGGCGGCTGGTACTTACCACCTCGTGGCCGTCTATAGCGGCAACCTGACTGGATCGACGTCGGCCACAGAGACGCTCACGGTCGCCGTGGCGCGATTGTGAGGAGATGTTCCACTCGAGGCGCGTTGAACCCGAGACTCCCTGCCCTCGCCACTCCCAGCCGATTGCGTGTGGCGGACTTCGTTTGGGGCCAGCGTAAGGAGACATGATTCGACCTGCTCGTGGTGATTGAGTCAAGTCCGAGGCAGTTTGCACCGATATCTAGATGGGTCCGATGCGACCTTTGGCTGTAGCGCGCAACTGGCTCAGACGACAGGAGCGAACGGCAAGGACGGGAGCGAAGGGGACATGAGGAGCAAGTTCCGCACAGTGACGGGGCGTCGAGTGAGTTCCTCGCTCCTGAACGAGCTACTCAGACCTCGCTTGCGCTCTTACCGGCTCCACCCCGTGCCCATGAACACCGGATTCGTGGCGCTGCCCCTTGCTGTGCGGAGCAGCCGTCAAGAGATGCTCGCACGATCTTTGCGAGACGGAGCCGGCCATGTCCGGCCCTAGCCACTGACCGCGATCATGACGAGAAGTGGGGATCCGATGAGGCAGCAGCACCGCCACGAATCGAGAGGCTATTGGGGCAAGGCACCCTTGGTGTCTCTGCTGGCGTGCACGAGGCGGTCACCGCGTCGCCTGCTCTCGCTCGGCGCCATGAGAGCCGCCACCGTGGCGGCTGCCGCCATTCTGGTGGTCCTCCTCGGCATGCCGCAGATCGCATCCGCGACAGGCTCCACCGAGAGCACGACAACCATCACGATCCCGACCGCCAGCCCCGTCGTCGGCCAGCCCATCGAGGTCGACGTGTCGGTCACGGGCGCCGACAGCGGCACGCCCACGGGCACGGTGGCGGTGTCAGACGGCGTTTCGGGGTCTTGCAACGCCACTCTGAGCGCTGTCGCCGGCGGTTCCGCCGGCAGTTGCGATATCACCGAGACGGTGGCGGCCTCCTACAACTTCACGGCCAGCTACCCCGGGGACTCGACCTACATGTCGTCGTCGACCTCGGTCGGCACGCCTGTCACCGTCGGCATGGACAACACCACGACGGCGATCACGAGCGTTTCCTCCAGTTCCGGGAGCTTCGCCGCAGATGACAACATCACGGTGAGCGTCAGCGTGACGGCCGACTCGCCCGGGGGCGGCACACCGACGAACATGGTGTCGGTCTCAGACGGTGTTTCGGGGAGCTGCAACGTCACCCTCAGCGGAGGCGTCGGCAACTGCGTGCTCGACACAGAGCCGGCCGGGACGTACACCTTGACAGCCACCTACGGCGGGGACTCGAACTACCTCGCCTCGCCCCCCTCGAGCGGCTTCAACATCTCCGTCGGCGAGGCGAACACCACGACGACGGCCATCACGACAGGGGTCGCATCGCTCGACCAGCCCATCACTGCCAACGTCACCGTCACCGGCACCGGCTCACCGACGGGCACGGTGACGGTCACCGACGGCCTGCAGACCTGCCCCGTCACCCTCAGCGGTGGCACCGGCAGCTGCCAACTCACCGAGGCCGCCCTCGGCGACTACACGTTCGTCGCCACCTACAACGGGGACTCCCTTGACAGCTCGTCTACGTCGAGCGTCCCTGTCGACGTCTTGAACAGCACCACAACGACGATGACGAGCCCGAGCAACGGCTCCACTGCGGTCGTCGGCCAACCCATCACCTTCGATGTCGGTGCCACGGTGAACTCGCCGGGCACCGGCACGCCGACGGGTCAGGTGGCGGTCACCGACGGCACGCAAACGTGCAACGCGACCCTCACCGGTGGCATCGGAAGCTGCAACATCGCCGAGCCGGCGGTCGGCGACTACTACTTGACGGCGACCTACAAGGGGGACGCGAACGACGACAGCTCGGACCCGACGGCCCCCGTCGAGGTCACTGTCGGCGCTGCCTCCAGCGCCACGACCATCAGTTCCACGACATCCAACCCGGCGGCGGGCCAGCCGATCACCGTTGACGTACAGGTCGCTGGGGAGTTCACCGGCCCCGGCGTGGCCGCCCCATCCGGCACCGTCACCGTCTCGGACGGAACGCAGCACTGCCATGCAGTGTTGTCGGGCTCGGACGGCACGGCTACGGGCTCCTGCCCCGTCACCGAGGACGCCGCCGGTCCGTACTCCTTCACGGCCTCCTTCCCCGGAGACGGGAACTTCGACTCCTCCGACACCTCGAGCCCGACACCGGTCACTGTCGGCGCTGCTTCCAGCGCCACGAGCATCACCGGTATCACGCCAAGCCCGGTGGTAGGTCAGCCGATCACCGTTGACGTGCAGGTCGCTGGGGAGTTCACCGGCCCCGGCGTGGCCGCCCCATCCGGCACCGTCACCGTCTCGGACGGAACGCAGCACTGCGATGCAGTGTTGTCGGGCTCGGACGGCACGGCCACCGGCTCCTGCCCCATCACCGAGGACGCCGCCGGTCCGTACTCCCTTACCGCCTCCTACCCAGGAGACGGGAACTTCGACTCCTCCGACACCTCGAGCGCGACAGGGGTCACTGTCGGGGAGGCCTCCAGCGCCACGACCATCACCGGTATCACTCCAAGCCCGGTCGTGGGCCAGCCGATCACCGTTGACGTACAGGTCGCTGGGGAGTCCACCGGCCCCGGCGTGGCCGCCCCCTCCGGCTCCGTCACCGTCTCGGACGGAACGCAGCACTGCGATGCAGTGTTGTCGGGCTCGGACGGCACGGCCACGGGCTCCTGCGCCGTCACGGCGGAAACAGCCGGTCTGCACTCCTTCACGGCCTCCTTCCCCGGAGACGGGAACTTCGACTCCTCCGACACCTCGAGCCCGACAGCGGTCAGTGTCGGCCCTGCCCCGAGCGCCACGACGATCACCGGTATCACTCCAAGCCCGCTGGTGGGCCAGCCGATCACCGTTGACGTACAGGTCGCTGGGGAGTTCACCGGCCCCGGTGTGGCCGCCCCATCCGGCTCCGTCACCGTCTCGGACGGCCCGCAGCACTGCGATGCGTCGTTGTCGGGCTCGGACGGCACGGCCACCGGCTCCTGCGCCGTCACGGCGGAAGCAGCCGGTCTGCACTCCTTCACCGCCGCCTACCCCGGAGACGGGAACTTCGACTCCGACACCTCGAGCCCGACAGCGGTCAGTGTCGGCGCTGCCTCCAGCGCCACGACCATCACCGGTATCACTCCAAGCCCGGTGGTGGGCCAGCCGATCACCGTTGACGTACAAGTCGCCGGGGAGTTCACCGGCCCCGGCGTGGCGGCCCCATCCGGCTCCGTCACCGTCTCCGACGGCACGCAGCACTGCGATGCATCCTTGTCGGGCTCGGACGGCACAGCCACGGGCTTCTGCCTCATCACCGAGGACGCGGCCGGTCCGTACTCCCTCACCGCCTCCTACCCCGGAGACGGGAACTTCGACTCCGACACCTCGAGCCCGACAGGGGTCACTGTCGGCGAGGCGTCGAGCGCCACGACCATCACCGGTATCACTCCGAGCCCGCTGGTGGGCCAGCTGATCACCGTTGACGTACAAGTCGCTGGGGAGTTCACCGGCCCCGGCGTGGCCGCCCCATCCGGCTCCGTCACCGTCTCGGAAGGCACGCAGCACTGCGATGCATCGTTGTCGGGCTCGGACGGCACGGCCACGGGCTCCTGCGCCGTCACCGCGGAAACAGCCGGTCTGCACTCCTTCACCGCCTCCTTCCCCGGAGACGGGAACTTCGACTCCTCCGACACCTCGAGCCCGACAGCGGTCACTGTCGGCCCTGCCTCGAGCGCCACGACGATCACCGGTATCACTCCGAGCCCGCTGGTGGGCCAGCCGATCACCGTTGACGTACAGGTCGCTGGGGAGTTCACCGGTACTGGCGTGGCCGCCCCATCCGGCACCGTCACCGTCTCGGAAGGCACGCAGCACTGCGATGCATCGTTGTCGGGCTCGGACGGCACGGCCACGGGCTCCTGCGCCGTCACCGCGGAAACAGCCGGTCTGCACTCCTTCACGGCCTCCTTCCCGGGAGACGGGAACTTCGACTCCTCCGACACCTCGGGCCCGACAGGGGTCACTGTCGGCGCTGCCTCCAGCGCCACGACCATCACCTCCACGACATCCAGCCCGGTGGTGGGCCAGCCGATCACCGTTGACGTACAGGTCGCCGGGGAGTTCACCGGCACCGGCGTGGCCGCCCCCTCCGGCAGCGTCACCATCTCCGACGGCACGCAGCACTGCGATGCGTCGTTGTCGGGCTCGGACGGCACGGCCACGGGCTCCTGCGCCATCACCGCGGACGCGGCCGGTCCGTACTCCCTCACCGCCTCCTACCCGGGAGACGGCAACTTCGACTCCTCCGCCACCTCGGGCCCGACAGGGGTCACTGTCGGCGCCGCTTCCAGCGCCACGAGCATCAGCTCCACGACATCCAACCCGGCGGTGGGCCAGCCGATCACCGTTGACGTACAGGTCGCCGGGGAGTTCACCGGCACCGGCGTGGCCGCCCCCTCCGGCACCGTCACCGTCTCGGACGGCACGCAGCACTGCGATGCGTCGTTGTCGGGCTCGGACGGCACGGCCACGGGCTCCTGCCCCATCACCGAGAACGCGGCCGGTCCGTACTCCTTCACCGCCTCCTACCCCGGGGACGGCAACTTCGACTCCTCCCACACGTCCGGCCCGACAGGGGTCACTGTCGGCGAGGCCTCGAGCGCCACGACCATCACCGGTGTAACTCCAAGCCCGGTGGTGGGTCAGCCGATCACCATCGACGTACAGGTGGCGGCCAACCCGACCGGCAGCGTCACGCCAACGGGCTCCGTCACCGTCTCGGACGGAACCCAGCACTGCGATGCATCGTTGTCGGGCTCGGACGGCACCGCCACGGGCTCCTGCCCCATCACCGAGGTCGTGGCCGGTCTGCACTCCTTCACGGCCTCCTTCCCCGGAGACGGGAACTTCGACTCCTCCGACACCTCGAGCGCGACAGCCGTCATAGTCGGCGCCTCCTCCAGCGCCACGACCATCACCTCCACGACGTCCAGCCCGGCGGTGGGCCAGCCGATCACCGTTGACGTACAGGTCGCCGGGGAGTTCACCGGCCCCGGCGTGGCCGCCCCATCCGGCTCGGTCACCGTCTCGGACGGCACCCAGCACTGCGATGCGTCGTTGTCGGGCTCGGACGGCACGGCCACGGGCTCTTGCGCCATCACCGAGGTCGTGGCCGGTCCGTACTCCTTCACCGCCTCCTACGCGGGAGACGGCAACTTCGACTCCTCCCACACCTCGAGCGCGACAGCCGTCATAGTCGGCGCCTCCTCCAGCGCCACGACCATCACCTCCACGACGTCCAGCCCGGCGGTGGGCCAGCCGATCACCGTTGACGTACAGGTCGCCGGGGAGTTCACCGGCCCCGGCGTGGCCGCCCCATCCGGCTCGGTCACCGTCTCGGACGGCACCCAGCACTGCGATGCGTCGTTGTCGGGCTCGGACGGCACGGCCACGGGCTCTTGCGCCATCACCGAGGTCGTGGCCGGTCCGTACTCCTTCACCGCCTCCTACGCGGGAGACGGCAACTTCGACTCCTCCCACACCTCGAGCGCGACAGCGGTCACTGTCGGCGAGGCCTCGAGCGCCTCGACCATCACCGGTATCACTCCAAGCCCGGTGGTGGGTCAGTCCATCACCATCGACGTGCAGGTGGCGGCCAACCCGACAGGCAGCGTCACGCCAACGGGCTCCGTCACCGTCTCGGACGGCCCGCAGCACTGCGATGCGTCGTTGTCGGGCTCGGACGGCACCGCCACGGGCTCCTGCCCCATCACCGAGGACGCCGCCGGTCCGTACTCCTTCACCGCCTCCTACGCGGGAGACGGCAACTTCAACTCCGACACCTCGAGCCCGACAGGGGTCACTGTCTCCGAGGCGACTACCCACACCGTCCTCCAGCTTTCCAGTTCCAAAGTCACCTACGGCGACGAGCAAGCCGAGAACGTGTCCGTCACCGTCTCGCCCGAGTACGCCGGCTCCACGCCGACGGGGACGGTCACCCTGAAGGAGTCTTCAACGACATTGTGCGTGATCACACTGTCGTCGGCCGCGGGCTCCTGCAACCTGCCGGCCACGGCGCTCGGCGCCGGCGCCTACGACCTCGTGGCCGACTACGGGGGGGACGCGAACTTCGAGGCTTCGGCCTCGGCCGACGGGACCGTCACTGTCTCGCAGGCGACCTCCACCACTACCCTTCAACTGTCGAGTTCCAAAGTCACCTACGGCGACGAGCCGGCCGACCAGCTGTCCGTCACGGTCTCGCCCGAGTACGCCGGTTCCACGCCGACGGGGACGATCAACCTGAAGGAGTCCTCGACGACGCTGTGCGTGATCACTTTGGTCTCCGGCGAGGGCTCGTGCACACTGACGGTCACGAAGCTCGGCGCCGGCGTCTACCACCTCGTGGCCAGCTACAGCGGGGACTCTGACTTCATCGCCTCCGCCTCTGCGACCGAGGCGCTGACGGTCGCACAGGCAACATCCACCACTTCTCTCGAACTGTCCACTAGCAAGGTCACCTACGGCGACGAGCAGCTCGAGCACGTGTCGGTCGCCGTCTCGCCTGAGTACGCCGGCCCCATACCAACCGGGACCGTCACGTTGAAAGAGTCGACGACGACGCTCTGCCCGATGACGCTCGCCGCCGGCAAGGCTTCGTGCACGCTGTCGGCCACCCAGCTCGGCGGCGGCGCCAACGAGCTCGTGGCCAGCTACGGAGGAGACTCGAATTTCGCCGCCTCCGCCACAGCCGGGGAGACGCTCACGGTGGACAAGGCGACGAGTAAGGCCGTCCTCAAACTCTCCGTCTCCAAGGTCACCTATGGCGACGAGCAGGTCGATCGCCTCTCCGTCACGGTCTCGCCCGAGTACGCCGGCTCCATGCCGACCGGGACCGTCACCTTGAAGGAGTCGGCCACGATGCTCTGCGGGGTCCGGCTTTCGTCGGCCAAGGGCACATGCACACTGTCGACGACGAAGCTCGGCACCGGCACCTACCACGTCGTGGGTAGCTACAGCGGGGACGGCAACTTCGATTCCTCAGCCACGAGCAAGAAGACCCTCGAGGTCTCGAGCGCGACATCGAGGACCGCACTTGCGCTCTCCCCCTCCCGGGTGACCTATGGCGGGGAGGAAGCCGAGCACGTGTCGTTCGCCGTCTCGCCCGAGTTCGCCGGCTCCATGCCGACCGGAACGGTCACCTTGCGCGACTCGACGAGGATCCTTTGCGTGGTCAGGCTGCGGTCGGCCAGGGGTTCCTGTGGGATGTCGCCTGCGGAACTGGGCGCTGGCAGCTATCGCCTCGTCGCCACCTACAACGACAGTGCGGATTTCGGCTCTTCAGCCGCCGGCGAAACCCTCACGGTCTCACGGGCGCGCTCCACGACCACACTCCGGCTGTCCACTTCCAGCGTGACCTACGGACAAGAGCAGCTCGCAACGGCCTTGGTCAGGGTGTCGCCTGAGTTCGCCGGTTTGGCGCTCAGCGGGACGATCACCTTGCGGGACTCGGCGACGACGCTGTGCGTCATCAGACTGTCGTCGGACGCCGCTACCTGCAGGCTGGCGGCCACGAGGCTCGGCGCCGGCAGCTACCACCTCGTCGCCAGCTACAGCGGCAACTCGGACTTCGACCCCTCTGCGGTCGGGGGCGCCACCCTCACCATCGCGAGGGCGGGCTCTGCGACCTTCCTGAGGCTGTCAACCGCCAAAGTGACCCTCGGTGCCGAGCAGGCGGCGCACCTCTCGGTCACCGTCTTGCCCGAGTTCGCCGGGACGCCCACCGGGCACGTCATCGTGCGGGACGCATCGACGACGCTCTGCGTGATCTCGCTGTCGTCGGAGCGCGGCACGTGCTCGCTGACGCCCTCCGAGCTCGGCGTCGGCACCTACCACCTCGTCGCCACCTACGAGGGAAGCTCGGACTTCGGCGTCTCGGTCTCGGTGGCAGAGCGCCTCACCGTCGTCTTCAGCCTCTCGGTCGGATGATCTCGGGCACCTCGAACCACTAGGGAGTCGGCCGCTCCCGGCCCACAAGGGAGTCGTCGTCACTAGGCGACGCCGCCTCGGGACGTGGGCGGGCCCTCTCTCGACAGGCGGGCGAGTCCTGCCGAGAGAGGGCGAGATGGTCCTACAGAGATGGCGCTCCCATCGGGGCTAGCCCTTTACGTGCAGTGTCCCGTGAGCGGAGAAGTAGTTGAGCGCCTTGGCGACAACGAGGTAGTCACCTGTCGCCATGCCCTTCGGGAACGAGAAGGTGGCGGTTCCGGACGGACCGGTGGTGGCGCTCATGCCGGCGACACGGACCTTCGCGCCGGCGACGAGGTCGCCGGCGTCCGTCACCGTGAAGGTGACGTTGTGGGACACGGTGTTATGGATCGTTGCCCTGTCAGGGCTGACGGCCAGCGCCGTGAGTGACTGGGTGACGTACTCCTCGTTCCTGAGAGATTGGTTCACGCACTGAAGGGCGACGTCGAGCCTTCCCCAGCTACCGCCGCTCACGCCCACAAGTCCGTGCTCGAAGCAGAAGGGCGTCTTGTACACCTCAACCGGCCCGAAAGCCGTGTCGGACCGGTTGGTGCGCACGGTTGAGATGGTGTCGGTGCTCTGGTTGTACCAGGCGATCCATAGGCGGCCGTCCGGGCCGGCGGAGATGGCCACGTGGTACGCCCCGGCAGATCGCGGGATCTTGAGAGCCTTCGCCGAGCCGACGCGCCACAACAAGAGCGAGCAGGTGGAGGAGCTGGCGTTGGAGCAGTAGGCGAGGAACACACCGGAGTGGGTGTTCGTGCTCGTGATCGGCAGGTCGCTGTAGAGGTTGAGGAAGTTGGTTGAGTTCGTGCCACTGTCCGGTGCCCGGCGCACCGGCCCATCGCTCGTGACGTCCTGCACGTAGTAGCCGTCGGCGCTCGCCGGGTGGGAGAAGATTTGCTCCCAGCCGACGTAGACGTCGTCGTTGCCAGCGGTGTCGGCAGCCTCACCGACCTCACCAACGTTGGCGCTGGCCACTGGGATCTGGCCGTCGGTCCCGGTCGCCGGGATCGTGCCCGATGTGCCGAGGCGGTACTCGACACCCTCTCCGCCCGGCCAGGCCGCAGACAGCTCGCCCGTCTTCGTCTCGGTAGCCCCCCCGTTGGTGGGGTTGTAGCAGTCGTTCGAGAGCGACCACGCCTGCGGCGTCCAGTCTGGCTTCGACGCCAGTGCGCCCACGATGCAGCCGTGGGAGTACGGATCGGTGCTGCTGAAGCTTCGCGTGCCGTCAAAGACGACGAGGGGCGTGTTGCCATGTGCCACGAGCGCCGGCTTGTCGGACAAACCTAGCCAGCCGGAGCTCCCGAAGATGCTGTAGGGATGGGTGACGAGGGAACCGTCCGGCCCGACAACTGCCGCCTCATAGGTGAACGTCGACGAGGTGCCGATCTCGCGGTACCACAACACTGTGGCGTTGGCGGCTTTGTCGGTCCAGACCACCGTCGGGCTCGAAGACGGCTGGGCGGCATTGTTGCTGAGCGCGGTCCATTTCCCTGGCGCGGGCGATCGGGGCAGCGCCGAGCGAGGCACCCCTCGAGCTGGCGCCGCGGCCGACGAGGTGCCGGCTGCACCCAGCACGACGCATGCGGCGACGAGCGTCGAGCCGAACAGCATGCGGCGCGGATGTGACCACCGACTGCGCCTCGGGGCCTTCTCGGCGACCCGCCTCATCTCCTCCATGCCACCCTCCTCCTCAGTTGTCGCGAGAACGAATCACTCGCCTGCAGGAACCCTCGTGCTCGAGGAGCCCCAATGGCGGCAGACGGCTCGCTGGGACGCTTTGTGTCCAGGAGTGATGATGAAGAGATGGAACGGCTCCGCGAAAGAGGCAGATACCCCTTTCAGTGGCGCGACGCTAAGTTCAGCAAGACAGTTACGACTCAGGCTCTCAAGGGAACGCCGTGACGGATGACGTGATCGGTCGCGAATCGGAACTGTCAGCGGTCGACCGCTTCCTTGCGAGCGTGCCAGGCGGCCTTTCGGTGCTCCTGCTGCACGGCGAAGCCGGTATGGGCAAGACGACGCTCTGGCGGGCAGCGGTCGAGAAGGCATCGGACATGGGGTTTCGCATCCTGTCGTCCACGCCGGCCCGGTCCGAGTCAGGTCTGGCGCTCGGCGGCTTCGGAGATCTCTTCTCGGGCGTCGAACCAGAGTCCCTCGAAACGTTGCCGGACCCGCAGCGACGGGCGTTCGAGGTGGCGCTCCTCCGCCTCGACCCGGCCGGGAGCCCGGCGGACCAGCGAGCCGTGTCCGTGGCGACCGTCAGCCTCCTGCGTGAGCTCACCGAGGCGGAGTGCCCGCTTCTGCTCGCCATCGACGACCTGCAGTGGCTCGACGAGAGCTCGGCGGCCATCCTGGCGTTCGCCATACGCCGTGTGAAGACGCGTCCCATCGGCGTGTTGCTGTCCTTGCGAGGCGCCTTGCCTCATGCGGGCCATTTGGACCTCGAGCGCGAGGTCCCGCCCGACCGCTTCGAGGTGCTCCCGATCGGCCCGCTCGCTCTCGCCGCCCTCCATGGCGTCTTCATGGCGCAGCTAGGGCGGTCGTTCCCCCGCCTCGTGCTGCTCAGGATCGAGCAAACCGCTAGCGGCAACCCCTTCTATGCCCTCGAGATCGCCCGGGCACTGAACCGATCGGGCCAAGCCGTCAGCCTGGGGGCGCCCTTGCCTGTTCCAGAGACACTCGCAGCGACGATGGGTGAGCGCATCGCCGCTCTGCCCGAGCAGACGAGGAGCCTGCTCGTCTACGCCGCCGCCGCCGTAGAGCCCTCCGTGGAGGTGCTCGAGCGGGCACAAGGCTCCTCCGTCATCGAGGCGGCGAGGCCGGCCGTGGCCGAGGGCATCGTGGCGATGGAGGAAGGAGCGGTCCGATTCGCCCATCCCCTGCTGTCCCAGGCAGTGCTGGCATCGGTGAGTTCATCGGCGCTACGCAAGACCCACGCCAAACTTGCCGAAACGGCCATCTCGGACGACTCCAAGGCGTGGCACCTCGGGCAAGCAGCCGATGGCAAGGACGAAGCAGCCGCGGCCGCCCTCGAGGAGGCGGCCGCCCGGGCGAGGTGGCGGGGCGCCTCCCTCGACGCCGCCTTGCTCTACGAGCAGGCAAGCGAGCTGACGCCCGACGCCCTCGGCGAGGAGGCGATCGATCGGGCGACACTGGCGGCTGAGTGCGTGTTTCTCGACGTGTCAGAAGCCGTCGACGCCGACGCCATCCTCGAACGAGCACTCCGGCGCGCTCGTCGGGGGCCGGCACGGGCAAACGCCTTGAGCTTGCGAGCGATCGTGCAGTACTACCACGGGCGCGTGCCGGAAGCTGTCGAGCTGTGCGAGCAGGCGCTCTCCGATGCCGGCGACGACCGCGTGCTGCGTGCGCGTGTCCTCGTCAGGCTCTCGTTCGTCGCAGGGCAACTCGACGGGCGGCGTGGTCTCGCCTTGGCGCGAGAAGCGGTCGATCTCCTGGAAGAAGACCCGGACGCCGTCGACGGCGATCTGCTGGCGAACGCACTCCTGCTGCGAGAGAACGCCGAGCTGCTCACCCTCGGCGCTGTCCATCCCGGCCAGGTCGATCGAGCCATACGGCTGATGACTCCGGACGGCCGATCCTGGGAGCGGGAGAACGCCGACGGATGTGCCTTCGGGCTGGCACGCCACACCGACGACCTCGACCGCGCCATCGCCATGACCGAGCACCTCATCGGCCAGAAGGGCGGCGAGGCGGGCGACGACCCTTTCAACGTCGTCATGCTCTCCGGCCTCCACTGCTTGCGAGGCGACTGGACGCTCGCACGTGAGCTGGCCGAGGCAGCCGTCGAAGCCTACGAGCGCGAGGGAGCGGACGTGTTCCCGTCCTGGGCGTTGCGGGGCGTGGCGCTCGTGGCGGCACACCAGGGACGCGACGAAGAAGCCCGCCGGTTCGCCTCCGAGGGCCTGCGCTTGGCGAGAGACAGCGGCAACCGTGTTCTCGAGACGATGCACTGCCACATCCTCGGCTTCATCGCACTGTCGGTCGGGGACTTGCGAGAAGCCAACGTCAACTTGACGGCGGCCGCTTCGGTCGTCGAGCTCCTGAGCGCCACCCCCCACCCCGGTCGCTTCAAGATGGACGGTGACCGCGTCGAGGTGGCGCTCGCACTCGGTGACCTCGAGGGAGCCGAGCGACTGGTGGCCTGGATGGAGCACGCCGGCGAGCTGGCGCCGACGCCATGGACGCTTGCGGTCGGAGCGAGGTGCCGCGGCATGCTGGAGGCAGCCAGGGGAAACGTCGAGGGGGCGGCGGATGCCTTCGATCGCGCCCTTGTCGAGCACGAGAGCCTGCCCATGCCCTTCGAGCGAGCGCGCACCCTCCTCGCCAAGGGCCAGCTGCAGCGCCGGCGCAAGGAAAAGCGCGCCGCCGACGAAACCCTCCGCGAGTCGCTGGCGATTTTCGAGCAGCTGGGAGCGCCTCACTGGGTGAAGCGCACCCGCTCCGAGCTCGCCCGCGTGGGGCTTCGCCCTCGGGCGGGGCCGGCGCTCACCGAGACGGAGCTACGGGTGGCGGAGCTCGCCGCCAAGGGCCTCACCACAAAGGAGATAGCAGAGATCGCTTTCCTGGCGCCGAAGACGGTCGGCAACGTGCTCGGGCGCGTCTACAGGAAGCTCTCCATCAGTTCCCGAGCCGAGCTCGGGGCGCGCATGTCCCGCCGAGGGGACACGGGGTCCCCCAACGAAGCCGACATCGATGAAGATCCGCCGGTCCGGCCCTACGGCGGCCGGGCCCAGAGCAAACCGCCGGCCGTGCCGGGGTGGCAACACAGATAGGGGCGGTTGCCTCTTTCGCTCGGAGGAGGGGTTTTTCTACCGTCTTGCTCATGGACGGCCACGAACCTGTGTCCCCGCCGCCAGTGCACCCGCCCCCTGCGCACCCCCCGGCGGGCACGTTCCTCGTCGAGCGGTACTGGCCAGGCATCGACGAGATCCAATTGGAGACGGCCCTGAGGAACCTCGAACGGGCGGCCCGAGCGACCCGGGCGGAGGGACGCCCCGTCGAGCATGTCGGCTCGATACTGATGCCAGCCGATCAGGTCGTCTTGTCTGTGATCAGAGCAGAGACCGAAGCGACGGTGCGAGAAGTCAACGAACGCGCCGAGCTGCCGATTGACCGCATCGCCGAGGTCACCGCCCACGGGTTCGGGCACACCGGCTGAACGCTCGCCCGAGGAGCCGCTGGCCGGTGGCTCGCTAGGTTGGCCGCGTGACCTCGTACGAGTCGGTGTCGACCTGGAGGTAACCCGAGCCGGCGGCACCTTCCGAGACCCGCACTCGTCTCATCGTCGAAGTGGCCGGCATCGTTGCCGCGCCATCGCCCGGCCGGCTCGGCCATTCATCAAACACTTAGACCCAGTTTGACGAGCCAATTGGCCGGTGACGGCCGGTGACCATAGGCAGTGTGAAGATCTTCCTTGAGTGCCGGTTCTGCGGGAGACGTTTCGACCGGCGGGTGGCTAACGCGCGCTGGTGTGCAGCCAGTACTTGCTGATCTGGAAGTCCGCAGGGTGCCCGCCGGTGCTGCAGATCTCCCAGCCGAAATCTGCTTGAGTCAGGGTCGCTCCGGCCGCAACCTTGCCGTGGCTGATCAACCAGTTGATAGAGGCCAGGATGTTCGTCTCGCCGGATGTCTCGTTGTGAGTCAGGACGAAGTCGAACTCAGTGCGGCCGTATTTCCACACGGTGAAATGCTGGCCGGAGATCGTGGCGTTACCGATCCGGATGCTCCCGGCCAGTGACCTGCCAATGCTGTCAACCCAGATCATCATTTCGATGTGGTACTGGTCCAGCCACACGTCGTCGGCGGCCTCGGCACTCAGACCCTTGGTGCCCTTTGGCATCGACTCCGTAAAGCCGTTGCGGACCACCCCGAAGTCGGAGACCGGCCGATCATTGAACAGTTTCCCGAGGTCGGGGTACGTCAGCACGGCGGTGTTCCCAGCCGCCATGTTGGAGACAACCCCCCAGTCATTGGCCGAGTCAGCCCATATGGTCTGTTTGCCACATGCAGCTTGCGGACAGTTCCACTTGTCGTTCTGGAACAGATAGCCCCCATGGCTCCATGTGCCATTAGCAGCACTGGATTCCCACCTCGGGTGTTGCGGGATGGAAGCGAATGCGGACGGCGCGAACAGAATAAGGACCGCGGCGGAAATGAGCACGGTCAGGGTGCGTTTCAGCATCAGGGTTACCCTCCCAATCGGGCGCCCGGTAGTGGGCCGTGCATAAATCTGCTTAACCACGGGGTACACTACAGCATCGGCGGCCAGGAAATGGTCCATTTGCGGAGAATGTACACACACCAAGGATCCGCGAGACGGACAATCGCAAGCGATCTTACGAGGTGCAGCCGCACCTCGCAACTGTGCACTCGATAAGTGTCGATCGGGTTACGGGATGCATCTGTTGGCCGATCGATCTCCCCGTCCCGGATGGGCGGGAATGAGATGTGGATGTCGTGGGTTGAGGTGACTTGCGCCGGCACTCCTTCCTTGCCTAGC
Source organism: uncultured Actinomycetota bacterium (assembly GCA_963735115.1). Taxonomy (GTDB): domain Bacteria; phylum Actinomycetota; class Acidimicrobiia; order Acidimicrobiales; family Bog-793; genus JAKACA01. Next base: position 45,222 of record CAVTJR010000001.1, read on the forward strand.
TGACCGGGGTCGGCGGGCAGATCGCAGCCGTGCCGAAGCGGCGAGCTACATGCCGCCCATCGGGTGGCTCGCACGTAATCCGGGCGCAAGCGCCGGCACCCAAATCACGACGACCGCCAGCACCAAAGCCGCAACACCGACGAGGCGGGCGAAGCCGTGACCGCGGGCGTTGGCTTTCTCGATGAGCACGATCGCTGCCAGCACGACCATGGCGGCGACGTTCATCACGCCGAACGCCACGAGCAGGGCCATGAGCGCCCAACAGCAGCCGAAGCAGTAGGCGCCGTGATGCAGACCAATTCGCAGTTCACGGGTGCGCCCGCGATAGGTGCTGTAGTGCATGAGCTGTCCGAGCGGTGACCGGTAACGAACCAAGCAGCGGTCCTTCAGGGGCGTCAGCTGGGAGATACCGCAGGCTGCGAAGATCGCCACAGCCGCCGCGGTGGCCACACTCGGATGATTGTCCGCAACATCACCGGCGAAACGGGCGAGACCGAAGGCCGGCACACCCACGATGGCCCACACCATCAGATAGCCCGCCACTAGGAATCCGATGCGAGGGAAGCGACGGTTCCGGACGCTAATTCTCGACGAGACCCCCCCCGCCGCCAGCACATGCGCACGTGGCGAAAATTGCGGACCAGCGCCTCGGCCACCCACACGAGGCAGGAGGTAGCGTGAGCGCGTCCCCACCATTGAGGAGCGAAGGCTGGTGAGCACCGACGACTGGGGCGAGCTGCGGGCCGCCGCCACGGCGGTGGCAGCCAACGCCTACGCCCCCTTCTCCCGACTGCGGGTCGGCGCCGCCGGCCGAACGGCCGACGGGCGGATCGTGACGGGCTGCAACGTCGAGAACGCCTCGTACGGGTTGACGTTGTGCGCCGAGTGCGGTCTCGTCGCGGCCCTCCATGCCACGGCCCCGCAGGGAAGCGGGCGCCCGGCCCGTCTCGTGCGGGTGAGCGTCGTGGCCGGTGACAGCAAGCCGCTTCTTCCCTGCGGCCGGTGCCGCCAGCTCCTCTTCGAGGCAGGTGGGGGGGACCTGCTCGTCGACGACGACCCGCGGCCTCGGAAATTGTCGGAGCTGTTGCCGGAGGGTTTCTCCGGAAGCGAGGTCGAGGAGCGACGTGAGGCCTGAGGCCGTCGAGCTCATCCGGGCCAAGCGGGACGGCCGGCGCCTCGCCCCGGGCGACATCCGCGCCCTCATCGCCGCCTACACGCAGGGCGAGGTGCCCGAGGAGCAGATGTCGGCCTTGCTCATGGCCGTGTTCTTCCGCGGCCTCGACGCCGAGGAGCTTTCCGCATGGATGGGCGCCATGATCGAGTCCGGTGAGCGGCTCGACCTGAGCCAGGTCGGCCGCCCGACGGTGGACAAGCACTCGACTGGCGGCGTGGGCGACAAGGTCTCGCTCGTGCTGGCGCCGCTCGTGGCGGCCTGCGGCGCCGCCGTCCCCCAGCTGTCGGGCAGGGGGCTCGGGCACACGGGCGGCACGCTCGACAAGCTCGAAACGATCCCCGGCCTGCGCACCGACCTCCTCCCCGAGGAGATGCTCGAAGTGCTCACCAAGGTCGGGTGCGTCATCTGCGGTGCCGGTGCCGGGCTCGCGCCAGCCGACCGCAAGCTCTATGCGCTTCGCGACGTGACCGCGACGGTCGAGTCGATCCCGCTCATCGCCAGTTCGATCATGTCGAAGAAGATCGCCGAGGGCACTTCGGCCCTGGTGCTCGATGTGAAGGTCGGGAGCGGGGCCTTCATGCGGGAACTCGGCGAGGCCAGACGGCTGGCCGAGACCATGGTCGGGCTCGGCCCTGCCTACGAGGTGAAGACGACTGCCGTGCTCACCCGTATGGACGTGCCGCTCGGTCGGTGCATCGGGAACGCCCTCGAGGTGGCCGAGTCGCTGGCCACCCTGCGCGGCGAGGGCGCAGCCGACCTGCTCGAGGTCACGCTGGCTCTGGCCGTCGAGATGTTGGAGCTGGCCGGCGTGGATGCCGACCCGGTGGCGGCGCTGTCGTCGGGCGCCGCCCTCGGTTCGTACGAGGCGATGGTGCGAGCCCAGGGCGGCGACCCCTCGGCCCCGTTGCCCGACGCGCCCCACAGAGAAACCCTCCCCGCTCCCGCCACCGGCCGCCTCCGCCGCCTCGACGCATTCGGCGTCGGGTTGGCTGCGTGGCGCCTCGGTGCCGGGCGTGCGAAGAAGGAGGACTCCGTGAGCCCCTCCGCCGGTGTCGTGTGCCTCGCCAAGCCGGGTGATGCTGTCGAGAAGGGCCAGCCCCTCCTCGAGCTACGGGCCGAAGATCCGGCTCGGTTCGCCGGCGCCGTCGAGGCGCTGGAAGGGGCGATCGAGGTCGGCCCACAGCCAGCCGAGCCGTCCCCCGTGGTCATCGAAGTGATCCGTTCGTGAGCGAGGAGAGGCAGTGAGCTCAATTCCAGCCGACAGTGGCGGCTCCACTCCGACGCTGGAGCTCATCCAGGCCGCACCGAAGGTCCTCTTGCACGACCACCTCGATGGCGGGCTGCGCCCGGCCACGGTCGTCGAGCTCGCTGCCGAGGAGGGCTACTCGGGTCTTCCCACGACCGATCCCGACGAGCTCGGTCGCTGGTTCACGGCCGGCGCCAATCAGGGCAACCTCGAGCTGTATCTCGAAGGGTTCGCCCACACGGTCGCCGTCATGCAGACGCCTGAAGCGCTCACCCGGGTGGCCGCCGAGTGCGCCGAAGATCTCGGCAGCGGACGGCATCGTGTACGCGGAGGTGCGTTTCGCCCCTGAGCTGCACGTGACCCGGGGGCTCTCCCTCAATGCCGTCGTGGAGGCGGTGCTCGAGGGCTTCCGGCTGGGCTCAGCGGGCCGCGACATCCGCATCTACGGCTTGCTCACGGCAATGCGGACGGCCGCCCGCTCCCTCGAGATCGCCGAGACGGCCGTGCGGTTCCGCGACGCCGGCATCGTCGGCTTCGACATCGCCGGGGCCGAAGCGGGCAGCCCTCCCACCGTGCACCTCGATGCCTTCCGGTACGTGCAGCGTGAGAACTTCCACATCACTATCCACGCCGGGGAGGCCTTCGGCCTGCCGTCGATCTGGGAAGCCTTGCAGATCTGCGGCGGCGACCGGCTCGGTCATGGCGTGCGGATCGTGGACGACATCCACCTGCCGGGCGCACCGGACTTTGGCGGATCCGGAGGGGGTTGGCACGTTCGGCCGCATGGAGAGGCTCAACGGGAGACACCTCTGGCGAGCGGGGAGCCCGTCGAGCTCGGGCGGTTGGCGAGTTACGTGCGGGACCACCGCATCCCGCTCGAGATGTGCCCCACCTCGAACGTCCAGACCGGGGCGGCCCCGTCGCTCGCCGACCATCCCATCGGGCTGCTTCGCAGGCTGCAGTTCCGGGTGACCGTCAACACCGACAACCGCCTCATGAGCGGGGTGACGCTCAGCTCCGAGATGGCGGCACTCGTCGAGACGTTCGGCTACCACCTGGGAGATCTCCGCTGGCTCACGCTCAACGCCATGAAGTCCGCCTTCGCCCACTTCGACGAGCGCCTCCTCATCATCAACAACGTCATCAAGCCGGGCTACGAGGCGCTCTCCAGAAAGCACGGGCTCTCCCTGTCCTGAGGGACCCGCCCGAGTGGGCGGACGGGCTACCGTGCAACTTTGTGGAGACGCCGTCGAGCACGCTGCCGGCCATGCTGCCAGGCGCCGTCACGGCGCAGGTGAACGGCGAGATCGCCGCCACCGACACCGCGCTGCGACAGCTGCTGCACGGCCTCCCCGGGGTCGACCAGGTGGGCACCGAGGCGCGAGCCGCCTCGCTCGCCACCCGCTCGATCAAGAAGGACTCGAAGCTCTGGGCGCTCGACACGGCGATTCGCATGATCGACCTCACAACCCTCGAGGGGGCCGACACGCCGGGCAAGGTGCAGGCGATGTGCGCCAAGGCCGTCCGCCCCGACCCGACCGACTCGGGCGTGCCGTCCGTGGCGGCGGTGTGCGTCTACCCGGACCTCGTCGACGTCGCCCGCGGGTCACTCGACGGCTCGGGCGTCGCCGTGGCGTCAGTGGCGACCGCATTTCCGTCCGGGCGGGCGTCGATGAAGGTGAAGCTCGCCGACGTGCGTGAGGCGATCGAGGGCGGTGCGGACGAGGTGGACATGGTGATCGACCGGGGGGCATTTCTCAGCGGGCGGTACGGCCAGGTGTTCGACGAGATCCGCCAGGTGCGGGAGGCCTGTGGCCGCGCCCATCTGAAGGTCATCCTCGAGACCGGCGAGCTCGTGACGCTCGACAACGTCGCCCGGGCCTCGTGGCTTGCCATGACCGGGGGGGCCGACTTCGTGAAGACCTCGACCGGCAAGGTCACGCCCGCCTCGACCCCTGCGGCCGCCCTTGTCATGCTCGCCTCGGTGCGTGACTTCGCGGAGGCCTCCGGACGCCAGGTGGGCGTCAAGGTGGCCGGCGGGATCCGTACGGCCAAGGACGCCATCCGGTACCTCGTCTTGGTCAAAGAGACCGCAGGTCCCGAATGGCTCACCCCCTCACTCTTCAGGATCGGGGCCTCCAGCCTGCTGAACGACCTCTTGATGCAACGGAGCAAACAGCTGACCGGCGCCTACGCCGGGCCCGACTACTTCACGATCGACTGATGCCCGGAGACAGCCGGACTTTCGACTACGCCCCCGCCCCGGAGTCGAGCGACATCGTCACCGTGGCACCGAAGAACGGTCTCTTCATCAGCGGCCAGTTCGTCGAGCCAAAGAGCGGGCGCAGCTTCGTCACCCTCAACCCGGCGACCGAAGAGCCTCTGGCCGAGGTGGCCGAAGCGGGCGAGGGGGACGTCGACTTCGCCGTGCAGGCGGCCCGTGCCGCCTTCGAGGGCGTGTGGGGCAGGATGAAAGGCCGGGAACGGGCGAAGTACCTCTACCGGATCGCCCGGATCATTCAGGAACGTTCCCGCGAGTTCGCCGTCCTCGAGAGCCTCGACAACGGCAAGCCGATCCGCGAGTCCCGGGACGTCGACGTGCCCTTGGCGGCGGCGCACTTCTTCTACCACGCCGGCTGGGCGGACAAACTCGGCTACGCCGGCCTCGGTCCCTCACCCCGCCCGCTCGGCGTCGCCGGCCAGGTCATCCCCTGGAATTTCCCACTCCTCATGGCCGCCTGGAAGCTGGCTCCGGCCCTCGCCGCCGGCAACTGCTGCGTGCTCAAACCGGCCGAGACCACCCCGCTCACCGCTCTGTTGCTGGCAGAGGTCTGCCAGCAGGCCGAGCTGCCGCCCGGTGTCGTCAACGTCGTGACCGGTGCGGGCGCCACCGGCGCGGCACTCGTGACCCACCCGGGAGTGGACAAGGTGGCCTTCACCGGCTCGACCGAGGTGGGCAAGCAGATCCGCATCGCCCTCGCCGGCACGGGCAGGCACCTCACGCTCGAGCTCGGAGGCAAGGCGGCCAACATCGTCTTCGACGACGCCCCGATCGACCAGACGGTGGAAGGGATCGTCAACGGGATCTTCTTCAACCAGGGCCAGGTGTGCTGCGCCGGATCTCGGCTGCTCGTGCAGGAGTCGGTCACCGAGCTGGTCGTCGAGCGCCTGAAGCGGCGCCTTGGGACCCTCCAGCTCGGCGACCCGCTCGACAAGAACACTGACATCGGGGCCATCAACTCGTCCGTGCAGCTCGAGAAGATCACCGAGCTGTCCCACAGCGGCGAGGACGAGGGCGCCGAGCGCTGGTCGCCTCCCTGTGACCTGCCTGAGCACGGTTACTGGTTCCCGCCGACGATCTTCACCGGCGTGAGCCAGTCCCACCGCATCGCCCGAGAGGAGATCTTCGGCCCGGTGCTCTCGGTGCTCACCTTCCGCACCCCCGCCGAGGCGGTCGCCAAGGCGAACAACACGCCCTATGGGCTGTCGGCCGGCGTATGGACCGAGAAAGGGAGCCGCATTCTCTGGATGGCCGGCCGGATGGGAGCCGGCGTGGTCTGGGCCAACACGTTCAACCGGTTCGACCCGGCGAGTCCGTTCGGCGGCTACAAGGAGTCGGGCTTTGGCCGCGAGGGCGGCCGGCACGGGCTGGAGGCGTACCTCCGTGCCTGAGCCGCCTGCTCGAGGAGACGGGCGCCTCGACGTCCGCAAGACCTACAAGCTCTTCATCAAGGGCGCCTTCCCCCGCTCCGAGTCAGGCAGATCCTACGAGGTCTCCGCCGCCGACGGGACGTTTCTCGCCAACGCCGCCCGAGCCTCCCGCAAGGACGCCCGGGACGCCGTCGTGGCCGCCCGAGCGGCCCTCGGCGACTGGGCGGGGGCCACGGCTTACAACCGCGGCCAGGTGCTCTACCGGGTGGCGGAGTTGCTCGAAGGGAGGGGCGCCCAGTTCTCCGCCGAGGTGGCCGCCGCCGAGGGGCTCTCGAGGACCCGGGCCCGCCGGGCAGTCGAAGCGGCCATCGACCGGTGGGTGTGGTACGCCGGCTGGGCGGACAAGTTCGCCCAGTTGATCGGGAGCGCCAACCCCGTTGCCGGCCCCTACTTCAACTTCAGTCTGCCCGAGCCGACCGGCGTGGTGGCGGTGCTGGCGCCGCAGGACTCGAGCTTCCTCGGCCTCGTGAGCGTCCTCGCCCCCGTCATCGTGATCGGGAACACGGCCGTCGTCGTCGCGAGCGAGAAACGCCCGCTCCCGGCTGTGAGCCTCACCGAGGTGCTGGCGACCTCGGACGTCCCCGCCGGGGTCGTCAACGTGCTCACGGGCCACACGTCTGAGCTCGCCCCGGTGCTCGCCGCCCACATGGACGTGAACGCCATCGATCTCACCGGGGTGGGGCCGAGCGACGATCGAGCCGAGCTCGAGCGGTTGGCCGCCGGCAACGTGAAGCGCACCTTCGTGCAGCCGGACGAGTGGACCAAAGAGCCGACCCTCTCGCGCCTGAAGGCGTTCGTCGAGATCAAGACGGTCTGGCATCCCGTCGGGGTGTGAGGCGAGCCAGGCGGTCGCCCACCGGCCGCCGTCGCCGGAACACCGCCGCCGGCAGGATCGGCCGGCGGCTCGAAGGACGATGGCAAGCGCGACGGGCGGGATACGGCTACGTTACGGACCGGCAACGTTTTGTTGCTGTTGTCTGCTTCCAACCAGCCGACTCGACAAGGGGGGTCGCTCACCATGCACGCAGCACGCAGGATGCGCACGTCGGCGGTAAGCCTCGGGGCGGCGGTTGTCGCCGCACTCGCCCTTGCCGCATGCGGATCGAGCAGCTCGTCCACCACCACCACGTCGGCGGCGCCGTCGGGCAGCACGACTCCAACTTCGGCGAAGTTCCTCGCCTGCGAAGTGACCGACACGGGCGGCATCAACGACCGCTCGTTCAACGCCTCGGCCTGGAACGGCGTGAAGGCCGCCATGGCGGTCGACCCGAACATCTCGGGTAAGTTCCTCTCGTCTTCCTCGACGAGCGACTACACGCCGAACATCGACGACTTCCTGGGCGAGCACTGCGGCATCATCGTCACCGTCGGTTACGACATGGCCACGGCCACCCAGACCGCCGCCAGGGCGAACCCGAAGGTTGACTTCGCGATCGTCGACTGCCCGGGCGGAACTTCAGCGGGTTGCCCCGGCTTCAGCAGCTCCGAGACGACCCTGCCGAACATCGACAACCTCGCCTACGAGACGAACGAGGACGCCTTCCTCGGCGGCTACCTCGCCGCCGCGGTGGCCAAGTCGAACTCGATAGCGCCTGGCGGTGCCGTGGGCGAGTTCGGGGGCATGAACATCCCGACCGTCACCATCTACATGGACGGCTGGGTGGCGGGTGTGCGCTACTACGACGAGCTGAACCACAAGTCGGTGAAGGTGTACGGCTGGTACCCGACCTCCAAGGGCCGGACCGCCGACAACTACACCGGCAGCGGGCTGTTCACCAACAACTTCACCGACGACGGCCTCGGCAAGACGGACACCCAAACCCTTGTCGGCGAAGGCGCGAGCGTGATCTTCTCTGTCGCCGGCGGCGTCGGCCTCGGCGCCGTGGCGGCAATCGAGTCGGCTGACCACACCAGCCCGGGCTCGGTCGAGATGGAGTGGGTCGACACCGACGGCTGCGTCTCGGACGCGAGCGGCTGCTCGTACTTCATCACAAGCGTCGAGAAGGGCATCGTGCCCTCGGTCGAGACCGCCGTGCTGGCCGCGGCCCACGGCACCTTCAAGGGCGGCTTCTACGTCGGCAACCTCGCCAACGGCGGCGTCACCCTGGCTCCGTACCACGACTTCGCCAGCAAGATCCCGGCGAGCGTGGTGTCCGAGCTCGCCACCATCAAGTCGGGCATCGAGAGCGGCACCATCTCGGTGAACCCGTGCAACTACCCGGCGGCGGCGGCCACGCCCGCCTCGTCAGCCTCCTCCGTCTGCTCGGGGTGACGAACCACCTCAGCTGATACAGAGCCGGTAGCGGACCCAGCCGCCCATGGCCCAGCAGGTCCGGTCTGGCTCTGGTGACGTAAGGGAACCGGGCCGGTCGGCGACCGGCCCGGTTCCTCGTATGAACCCAGGAGGCGCCCGATGAAGCTCGAGCTCATCGACATCACCAAGCGCTTCGGCCAGCTCGTCGCGAACGATGAGGTGAGCCTGACCGTCGAAGAGGGCGAGATCCACGGCCTCCTCGGCGAGAACGGTGCCGGCAAGTCGACGCTGATGAACGTGCTCTTCGGCATGCTGCTTCCGGACAGCGGGGAGATCCGCATCGGCGGCGAGCCGGTCAGCATCTCCGACCCGGGCGACGCCGTGCGCGCCGGGATCGGTATGGTCCACCAGCATTTCATGCTGGTTCCCGTCTTCACCGTGGCCGAGAATGTCGTGCTCGGGTTCGAGCCGACGAAGGGCAAGATCTTCTACGACCGTCGCAAGGCCGCCGAGAACATCCGCCGCCTGTCGGTCGAGTACGGCCTCGAGGTGGACCCGGACGCGGTCGTCGAGGACATTCCGGTCGGCGTCCAGCAACGAGTCGAGATCCTGAAGGCTCTCGAGCGCAACGCCAACGTGCTCATCCTCGACGAGCCGACGTCCGTGCTGACGCCGCAGGAGACTGAGGCTCTCTTCCGAATCATGCGCTCGCTCGCAGCCACTGGGCGCTCGATCCTGTTCATCAGCCACAAGCTCAAGGAGGTGCGGGAGATCGCCGACCGGGTGACGGTGATGCGGCTCGGGAAGGTCGTTGGCACCACCACGCCCGCCGAGTCGAGCGAGCAGGAGCTCGCCTCGATGATGGTCGGCCGGTCCGTCGTGCTCACGGTGACGAAGGGGCCGGCCCTTCCCGGCGATGTCGTGCTCCAGCTGAGCGATCTCACCGTCACCGACGACCGCGATCTGGTCGCCGTCGACGGCGTCGACCTCGAGGTACGCGCCGGCGAGATCGTGGCCCTGGCTGGCGTACAGGGGAACGGCCAGACAGAGCTGGTGGAGGCGATCATGGGGCTGCGCTCCACACTGCGCGGCAGCATCGTCGTCGCCGGTGAGGATCTGACCCACGCCACGCCTCGTCAGCGCCTTCACGCCGGCGTGGCCCACGTGCCCGAGGACCGGCAGAAGGACGCCCTCGTGCTCCCGATGGAGCTGGCCGACAACCTCGTGCTCGACATCTACGGAGATCCTCCATACGCCGGTCGGGCATCGCGGAATCTCGGCGCTGTGAAGGAGAACGCAGAACGGCGCGTGCGGGAGTTCGACATCCGCGCCGGCTCGATCGACGAACCCGTCTCGTCACTGTCGGGCGGCAACCAGCAGAAAGTCGTGCTCGCGCGTGAGCTCGGCAGGCCGGTCAAGTTGGTCGTGGCGTCGCAGCCGACCCGTGGCCTCGACGTCGGCTCGATCGAGTACGTCCACAACCGGATCGTCGCCGAGCGTGACCAGGGCACGGCGGTCCTCATCGTCTCCTCCGAGCTCGACGAGGTGCTCGCCCTCGGCGACCGCATCGCCGTCATGTACAGGGGTCGGATCATGGGCGTCGTCGATCCGAGCGTCGGTCGGGAGCGGATCGGCCTGATGATGGCCGGCATCTCCGGGGACACCGTGCCAGCCGGCGACGCCGGGGCAGCCTTTGCCGCCACCGCGGGGGCGGGAGGCGGCGACCCATGAGCGACGACACGGACGCCGTCGACCTCGATCAGTCGGACGTGTCTGCGGAGCCGGAGCAGTCGGACGAGCCGACCGGCCCAGACCGGGGTTCGCGGGCCGTTGACCTGCTGCGCCGGCTCAGCGAGGCCAACGCGCTCGTGGTCACCGTCTGCGCGATCTTTGCGGCTCTCGTCGTCGGGGCGCTACTGATCCTTGTCACGACCCCGACAGTGCTACAGGCCTGGGGGCACGTTGGAAGCAATCCGGGACACGCGTTCGGCGAGAGCTGGTCGACCGTCGCGGCCGCCTACTCGTCGCTGGTCGAGGGCTCGATCTTCAATCCCCACGCGCAGGGTCTCACTCAAGCCTTCAATCCGATCTCGGAGACGCTCGTCGCCGCCACCCCTCTCATGCTCGCCGGCCTCGGCGTGGGGCTCGGGTTCTCCACCGGCGTGTTCAACATCGGTGGTCAGGGGCAGCTGATCGCCGGTGCCGTGGCCGCCCTCTGGGTCGGTACGGAGATCAAGGCACCGATCGGCATCCACATCCCGCTCGTGATCCTCGCCGGCGCAGTCGGCGGGGCCGTGGCAGGTTTGATCCCCGGCATCCTCAAAGCCACGACCGGCGCTCATGAGGTCATCACGACCATCATGCTCAACTACATCTTCCTCGACCTGCTCGAGTGGCTGCTCACCATCTCTCCCTTCCAGCAGCCGGGGCAGTCGAACGCCATCTCGAAGACGATGCCCACCACGGCTCAGATGCCTCATCTCTTCGGTAGCACGCTGCGGGCGAACCTTTCGTTGATCGTGGCGCTCGTGATGGCGCTCGTCATCTGGTGGCTGATGCGAAGGAGCCGGCTCGGCTTCTCCTTCAAGGTGATCGGCCTCAACCCGGACGCCGGCAAGACGGCCGGCATAGACGCCCGGCGGGTCACCGTCCTGGTTCTCATGATCTCGGGAGCGCTGGTCGGCATGGCCGGCATGGCGACCCTTTCGGGCACCGACTTCTTCCTCTCTACGGGCTACGGCGGTAACACGGGTTTCAACGCGATCACGGTGGCGCTCTTGGGCCGAAACAGTCCCGGTGGCATCGTCCTCGGCGCGTTGTTGTTCGCGGCGCTCATCTCCGGCGGGCGCAACATGCAGGCGGTGACTGGCATTCCGATCGACCTGACGACTGTGATCCAGGCGGTAATCGTTTTCATGGTGGCCACGCCGGCGCTTGTGCGCGAGGTGTTCCGGCTGCGTGAGGCGCGGGGCGGTCAAGCCCGCATCGCCACGAAGGGGTGGGCGTGAGCGCGATCGCCGTCACCCCTGCCGAGATGGCCCCTGTCGAGGCCCGATTCGTCCCGCCCACCCGCCGGCACGGCATGGGGATCTTCCTCGGGCTGCTGGCCGTCGTCATGTTCTTGGCGTTCGGCGTGGGCGTCGACGGCAAGCTGCACGCCGTCTTCATCCTCACGGCGTCGCCTGCGGTCAACGTCTCGCCCATCACGATGGACGTGCGGTGGATATCGATCATCCTCGCGATTGTCTGCGCCGGCCTCGGCGCACTGCTCTTCACGTGGCGCCGCAGCCGCGGCACGTACGTCATCTTCACCCTCGGCGTCATCGTCTTCGTGTGGTCGTTCCTCACCTGGGCTGCGCGCGGGGCAACGCTCAACTTCGTCAGCGTGCTCGCCGGGACGTTGATCGGGGCAACGCCGCTCATCTACGGCTCGCTGTCGGGAATCCTGTGCGAGCGGTCCGGCGTCATCAACATCGCCATCGAGGGTCAGTTCCTCGCCGGGGCCTTTCTGGGGGCGATGATCGCGTCCTGGACCGGCGACCTGTGGCTCGGCGTGCTGTGCGGCGCCGGTGCCGGTGCGATCTTCGGCTGGCTGCTCGCCTTCCTCGCGCTGCGCTACGGCGCCGACCAGATCATCATCGGCGTGGTGATCGACGCCTTTGCGCTGGGTCTCACCAACTACCTCCTGTACGAAGTGCTCACGCCCTACCAGAGCAGCCTCAACACCGGCATCACCTTCTCGGCCTGGAAGATCCCGCTGCTCTCGAAGATCCCGATCGTCGGTCCGGTTCTCTTCGACCAGAACGTCTTCGTCTACCTGGCCATCATCCTGCTTGTCACCGTCAACATCGGCCTGTTCAGGACCCGCTGGGGCCTGCGGGTGCGTGCGGTCGGCGAGCAACCGCGGGCGGCGGAGACAGTCGGACTGCACGTGATCCGGACCCGGTATTCCAACGTGATCATCGGCGGTGCCCTCGCTGGCATCGGCGGCGCCTACTTCACGATCGGCTCGATCGGGGAGTTCACCACGGACATGAGCGCAGGGCTCGGCTTCGTGGCGCTGGCCGCGATGATCTTCGGGCGCTGGCGCCCCTACGGCGCGCTCGGAGCGGCGCTCCTCTTCGGCTTCGCAGAGTCCCTGCAGAGCGTGCTGGGCGTGCTCAACGTCGGGATACCTGCGCCCTTCTTGTCGATGGCGCCGTACGTGATCACGATCGCCGTCGTCTCGGGCCTCGTCGGCCGCGTACGGCCCCCCGCTGCCGACGGCAAGCCGTACTCACGGGAGTAACCCGTGGAACCCTTTGCGGCAGCCGTCGAAGCCGCCGCCACCCTGGCGAGGCTGACGAGACGCGACTTTCACGACGTTGCCGTCGTGCTCGGCTCCGGGTGGTCGCCGGCGGCCGCCGCCATCGGTGCGGGCGAGGCGGTCGACGTCCCGGTGAGCGAGATCGGCGGATTCCCGGCACCGACCGTGGCCGGCCATTCGGGCGTGGTGCGGTCGGTCGAGGCGGGGGGGCGGCCGGTGCTGATCTTCCTCGGCCGCGTGCACCTCTACGAGGGCCACTCGCCGGCCACGGTCGTTCACGGCGTGCGTACGGCGGTCGCGGCCGGGTGCCGTTACGTGGTGCTCACCAACGCGGCCGGGGCCGTGAACCCCGCCTACGGAGTCGGTCAGCCGGTGCTCATCCGGGACCACCTGAACCTGACGGCCACCTCCCCGCTCGTCGGGCCGCCGCCTCCGGCCGGCTATCCGCCGCGCTTCGTCGACCTGACGGACCTCTACAGCGCCCGGCTCCGCCAGGTCGCCCGGGTGGAAGACACGACGCTCGAGGAGGGTGTGTACGCCGCCCTCACTGGGCCGAACTACGAGACGCCGGCCGAGGTGGCGATGCTCCGCGGTCTCGGCGCCGACCTCGTCGGGATGTCGACCGCCCTCGAAGCGATCGCCGCCCGCCACCTCGGTGCCGAGGTGCTCGGCGTCTCGCTCGTGACCAACGCAGCCGCCGGCCACGACGTCGCCATCGACCACGAGGAGGTCATCGCCGCCGGGGCGGCCGCCGCCGACACGGTCGGCTCACTCCTCGCCGCCGTGATCCGGCGCCTCCCGTGAGCGACCTCGAAGGGCGGGCTCGCGCCTGGATCGCCGATGACCCCGATCCCTCTACACGGGCGGAGCTGGAGCGGCTCCTCGCCGACCCGAGCGCCGAAGCCAAGGCGGAGCTCAAGGACCGGTTTGCCGGCCGTTTGCGCTTCGGCACGGCGGGTCTGCGGGGCGCGGTCGCCGCCGGCCCGAACCGCATGAACCAGGCTGTCGTCCGCACGGCGACGGCTGCCCTCGCCGCCTGGCTCGACGAGCACGTGCCCGCCTCCCGCCAGGCCGGCGTGGTCGTCGGCTGCGATGCTCGCCACGGCTCAGCCGAATTCGATGAGGAAGTGGCCGTCGTGCTGACGGGGGCGGGCTTTCACGTCCACCTGCTGGAGCGGCAGCGCCCGACGCCGATGCTGGCCTTTGCGGTGCCGCATCTCGGGGCTGCGGCCGGCGTGATGATCACCGCCAGCCACAATCCTCCGGCCGACAACGGCTACAAGCTCTATCTCGGCGACGGGGCACAGATCGTCCCGCCGGTCGACGAGGAGATCGAGGCACTCATGGACGGCGTCGGCCCGCTCTTGGCCGTGCCCACCGGCGACCTAGCCGGTCCGCTCGTGATCCACCACAGCCGCGAGGTGCAGGACGAGTTCGTCCGGGCGCTCGTGCGGGAGTCGCCGGCGCCGGCGGGAGCGGACGCCCTCACGATCGTCTACACGCCGCTGCACGGGGTCGCCCTCTCGACGATGGAGTCGGCCCTTCACCGTGCGGGCTTCCCACCGCCGGTCGTCGTGCCCGCACAGGCGGAGCCGGATCCCGACTTCCCGACGGTCGCCTTCCCGAACCCGGAGGAGCCAGGCGCCATGGATCTCGCCCTCCGGGAGGCGAAGCGCGTCGGCGCCGACGTCGTCATCGCCAACGACCCCGACGGCGACCGCCTGGCCGTCGCCGTCCAGAACTCGTCGGTGCCGTCCGGTTGGCAGCTGCTTCGCGGCGACGAGATCGGCTCCCTACTCGGCGCCTATGTGCTTGAACGCACTGCAGGAGACCCGGAGCCCGAGACCCGGCTCGTGGCGACCTCGATCGTCTCTTCCAGCCTTCTCTCGAAGATCGCCGCGGCCGCAGGGGTCCGCTATGCCGAGACCCTCACCGGCTTCAAGTGGATCGTCCGCGCCCCCGAGCGCCTGCCGGGAAGCCGCTTCGTGTTCGGTTACGAGGAGGCGCTCGGCTACTCCGTCGGCACCGTGGTGCGGGACAAGGACGGGATCGGGGCGGCGCTGTCGTTTCTCGGACTGGTCGTCACGGCCAGGAAGAAGGGCCACAACGTGCTCGAGCTCCTCGACGACCTGGCGATACGCCATGGCGTCCATCTCACGAGCCAGCTCTCGATCCACTCCGAGTCTCCTGAGAGCACCATGGCCTCACTCCGCGCCCATCCTCCGACCACCCTCGGCCGTCCCATCACGCACACCGTCGACCTGCTCGCCCCCACTCCGGCGGAGGAGTCCCTGGGCCTCCCACCCTCCGACGTGCTCATCTACCGGCTCTCGGGCGCCCGGATCGTCGTCCGGCCGAGCGGCACCGAGCCGAAGCTGAAGATCTACTTCGAAGTGGTGCGCCCGGTCTCGGGGGAGGCAGCCGCGCCGGGCGGGGGCGACCTGGCCGAGGCCAAGGCGTCGGCCGCCGCGGAGCTCTCCGTCCTGCACGACGCCGTCTCCGCCCTCCTCTCGCCCCTGACCGGTCAGCAGGTGGCTTCGTGACCCGGCAGGCGATCGCCCCATGAGCCCGGGTGACGATCCGATCAGCGAGACGAGCGTCGGCGGCGAAGTGAGTGTCGCCGAGGAGGTGAAGCAGGCAATCAGCGACGGTCGCCCGGTCGTCGCCCTCGAGTCGACAATCATCAGTCACGGGCTCCCGCGGCCGCGCAATCTCGAGGTAGCCCTCCAGCTGGAGGAGATCGTGCGGGTAGGCGGGGCGGTGCCGGCCACCGTGGGTGTCCCGGGCGGTCGGCCGGTGGTCGGCCTCAGCCGGGAGGACATCGAGCTGTTGGCGAGCGAGGAGGGCATCGCCAAGGCGAGCATCCGCGAGCTGCCGATCGCCATGGCGACAGGGAGGCACGCCGCCACCACGGTGGCGGCGACGGCCTTTCTCGCCCGGCGAGCGGGCATCCGTGTGCTCGCCACGGGTGGGCTCGGGGGCGTGCACCGGGGCGCCTCCCACACCTTCGACGAGTCGGCCGACATGGGAGCCCTGGCCAGCACTCCGATCACGGTCGTGTCTGCTGGCGTGAAATCGGTGCTCGACATCGCCGCCACCCTGGAGCGTCTCGAGACCCTCGGCATCACCATCGTCGGCTTCCGGACGACACGCATGCCCGGCTTTTACGTCGCCGACGCCGGCATCGATCTCGACTGGAGCGTGTCGAGCCCCGACGAGGTGGGCGCCATCATGGCGGCGGCCGACTCGCTCTCGCTGCAGAGCGCCCTCCTCGTCGCCAACCCGGTTCCGCTCAGCCAACAGCTCGACCCCGAGATGCACAGGCGCCTGCTCGAGGCGGCGCTCGGGGCGGCGGAGCGAGACGGAGTGCGAGGAAAGCAGGTGACGCCTTACCTGCTCGCCCACATCTACCGGGCCTCAGGCGGTGCGAGCCTCGAGGCAAACGTGGCCGCCGTGCGCAACAACGCCGCACTCGCCGCCGCCATCGCGGCGGCGTTCGCGTCGCCTGCCACCTCGTGACCCGATCGGGCGGGCGCGTGCTGGTCGTCGTTGGCGACGTCATCAACGACGTCGTGATACGGCCGCTCGCCCCGCCGGCGCCGGGCACGGACACACCGTCGGAGGTGCGGCTCACTCCCGGTGGATCGGGGGCGAACCAGGCGGCCTGGTTGGGGTTTCTCGGTGCGAGCGTTCGCTTTGCCTCCCGGGCCGGGGCGCCCGACGCCGCCCGGCACCGCGGCGTCCTCGAGTCCTGCGGGGTGGACGCCCGCATCGCCGCCGACCCTGAGCGACGGACCGGAACGATCGCCGTCCTCGTCAGCCCCAACGGCGTCCGCTCGATGTTCTCCGACAGGGGTGCGAGCGCCTTCCTCGACGAGGGCGACCTCCCCGCAGCACTCCTCGACGGCGCCAGCCTGCTGCACGTGTCCGGGTATTCGCTCTTCAGCGAGACGAGCCGGCATGCGGTGCTGCGGCTCATGACCGCGGCCACCTCGGCCGGCGTCGAGGTCTCGGTCGACCCATGCTCGGTGGCAGGCCTTCGGGACGTGGGTGCGGACGCCTTCCTCGGCTGGACGAAAGATGCCGCCGTCGTGTTCCCGAATCTCGACGAAGGGCGCTTCCTCTCCGGCCGCCCGTCCGAGGATCCTGCAACCGTCGTTGACGCCCTTGTCGAGCACTACGGCGTCGTGGCTCTCACGCTCGGTCCAGCCGGTGTTCTCGTCGGGTCGTCGGCCGGAGAGCGCATCCGACTCGAGGCCCCGGCCGTGACGGTTCTCGACCCGACGGGGGCGGGCGACGCCTTCTGTGCAGGCTTCCTGGCCGAGCTCCTGGACAACGCCGGCGGGATCGACGGTCGACTGCAGAGAGCGACAGAGGCGGGCGTGGCTGCGGCCGCCCAGGCGCTCGTTCAGCTGGGTGGCCGTCCGAGCGAAACGTTGACGGGAAAGAGAATCGTGGCAACCTGACTCGTCTCGAGGACTGAGCCATCCGGAAGGAGGTCGCGACTAGGGCTTGCGCTTCACCGCCCGGCAGGGGAGCTCGGTCTTCTCGCCGATGTGGTAGCTGACGCAAATCCGGTGGTATCCATCGGCAACCCATAAGGGGTCCCCCAGCACCAGCAAGACCGGGGAGAGCTTCGTACCGCCTCTGACCTTCTTCAAGTCGGTTGCAACCTCCGGATCGTCCGCGGGGAGCAGGGGCAGACCGGAGGCTCGCAGGAGGTCCTTGGCCGCGTAGTGCTTGAGTTTCTTCTGACTACGCAGCGCCTTGACCAGCCTCGCCGCCTGCGCCTGCCCAACTAGCAGCGACAGATAGGACTCCGCCGCCGGGTAGTCCTGCGCCTCGGGCTCGGCCATCCAGTGCTCGGCTGTCACAGTTCGTCGCGCTCCTCTCATCGCCCGAAGCCGCCCAGGGGCTCCCGACGATGCGAAAGCTACTCTCGACGTATTAAGTGTGCTCTCGGCTGACTGGAGGGCTACATGGAACCGTCGTCGGATCAGCACCGACTCGAGCCGGTCTGGCTGCGGGAACCTGCCGGGCTCCAGACCGCCTGGACCCGCGGACCGGTCGTCGGGAGTGCAATAGCCGTAGGGTTCGCCTGGATCCTGCGGGTCGGCCGAGCAAAGCTGCCACCGAAGCCGCCGAAGGGACGCTCTGACGCCGTGCCCGCTATGTGCGTGAGGCTCGTCACGCTCAATCAGGCAGCGCCGTCACGGTCATGGGTCATCACTTGTCGCGGGGTCCCTTGATGATCACGACGTGACCGGCGGCGTGCAAGCTGCACTAGGTGAACAGATGCCGCTTCGTGGCCGGAAACGGCACGGCGGGAGAAGCCGCTGGTCATAGGTCGGCCGGTCGGTAGATGGCATGAGCTGGGCTTAGGGTCGCTCCTGCGTCCCGACGGGACCCTGGTCGGTCGAAACAGATCCCCCAAGGCGAGCGGGAAGTCTCCGAGACGGCCGGGTGGCCCTCAGCCTCAGGTACCCCTGCGCCGCTTCAGGGGCGCTGTGACGTCTCGGTCGGAGCGATGCGGGGCGATCTAAGGGTGGTGCGATGGCATCGGCAGCGGGCGGACCATAGGTCGTGGGCACGCTCCCGAACGGGACCTTCGCCTCTGTTCGTTGCCGGGGACAACCAGGACAATGCGTCGTCAGAGGATCCATCTTGAGTGATCCTCTGAGGTCGAGATGGAGGTTTCTCCATGAGGCGCCTAGGAGGGCCGATGGACAGACCGACTCAAATGAACCGTGTGCTCTAGCGTGGTTACGACGAAGCGCCCCCAGGCCGGTGCGTGTAGCCGCCTGGTCAAGCGCGTTGTCGCCGCGGTCCTCCTTTCAAGCCTCGTCGTCCTCATGACCGCACGGCCGGCGGACGCGGAGTCGTCTCTCCATGGTTCCCGTACGACAACGACCACGAGCATGCCGACCGCGCCGCCGGTAGAAACGCCCTTGACCTTCTTGTGGAAGGGCCTCAAGTTCAGCGATGTCGTGCTCGTCGCCGCTCCGAGAGCGCCCCTGCCCCAGTTCTTTCTCCGCCTGTCATCGAATAGTGAGCCGATCAAATGCACAGCCGCGGCGCAGGCTCCCTCTCGGACGTACGACGGCAAGGTGAACAGCTTCGAGGTGGTTTGTTACGCGACCGCAGTGCCCTCTCTTTTCACTCCCACGCTCGAAGTGCTTGCGCCGCACGGACCCTCGACATTCGAGCCCATCACGCTGATCAACGAGACACACGGGTGGATTTACACCTTGCTGCCTTTCCTTGTCGGTATCGTGGGCGCCCTCTCTATCTTGGCCTTTGTTTGGAACCGCAGTAAGGTCTCTCCACGAGAGGCTTCCCAGCAGAAGAATGGTCGGGTGAAGACTTCGCCTTTGAGTCGGCACGTCAGCGCTGATTTGCAGGCATGGAACGCCTCTGACTGTTGGGCAACCAACATCACGGCAGTCGGCGCCCTGCTGACCGGGGTCGCTGCCGCCGCCTCCGGGTCACTCAGTGGCTGGCTTCCGGGCCTGCCGGCCGCTCGCATCGAGGTTCTTTCGGCCGTGTTCTTGGCGATGTTGGCTCTCGCCCCTCTGCTTTATGGTGTTTTGAAGACGTGGACGACACCCGCACACGAAGCCGGCAAGGCTCCCTCGAAGAGGGAGGTCGGCATCGTTGGAGAAGTTTTCGTGGAGGGGTTCGTCATCGAAGCGATCAGCGAGGGAGAGTCATCTGCCGCGCCCGATAACGCCGACCCTCCTTTGAAGAGCATGGCCGGTACCGTCGGAGGAGTCCTCTTGGCAAGCTTTGTGACTCTTGTCGCGGTCTTCGGCGAACTGACCACCGCGTTCACTATGGTCGGGCTCTCGACCGCGGATATGATTCACCAGGTTCCACTCATTGCTGGCCTTGTTATCGCAGCGGTAGTCGTTGCCTGGTATTCGGTGCAGTCGGTCAAGCTTCTCATCGATGACGGCACCAGGAAGCAGGCCACCGGTTCGCTTCTTTCGCCCCCTGGCAAAACGGCCGCGATGCTCTAAGTGAGGGCTTCTGCGCCAATTTCGGTCACGCCGATGACGCCCCTTGGGCCGAACCACCCCTTACTGGGCTCAGCGGACGGGCCAACCCCTTGCAAGTGATCCGCGTCGCGTAGAGCGGTGCCCGAGGAGCGTTTCTCAGACGGTGAGCCTTTGCTGACGGACGACTAGTGGCGATTGCTGATAAGCGCGGCGCAGTCGGCAACGCGCCCGCTCTCGACTGCCGAGACCTTCATCCGCGACTGGACATCGGACTCGAAGCCTGTCGCGATGGCCTGCACCGACGGGGACACGTATTTTGAAGGTCAAACAGTCGGCGGACACCGCCAAACTGCACGTGCCCCGAGTGATGCAGGGGCGTGGACCGTGGCCGATGCGAGCGGTCGGCGAGGCCCTCGAGGGCCCCTTTTTCGTTGCGGGCGAACCAGACGTGCACCGTCTGGCGCCCTACCCCGTACTTCTCGGCCACCTCTGTGACCCGCATGCCGTCCCTGACGACTGCCAGGACGGCGTCATGACGCTGTTCCACCTTGCTGAGCTCCCTGAGCACTCGGCGCCTCCTCCCTCGTTGACACGAGGTGAGTACGGCGGGGCCGACGTGTAAAGCCTCAGCCGAATGCTTGTAAAGCATCAGGCGACGTCGCGTAACGCATCATCCGACGTCAAAACGGAAAGCTTCAGGGGGAAGTACACATTTACGAGCTGGCGGGGGAGGGCTCGAACCTCCAACCTCCTGATCCAAAGAACGATCCGGGGCGTTGCAGACGCTTGCGCAGAGAGGCTGGCGATGGCATATCACCTGGTCAGGCGAGTGGCCCACGGCGGAAGTTGGACACACTGCGACGGCGTGAGACGCTCCGCGAGGCAATTGTTGGGTTGAAAGTTGGGTTTCGCCGCGTCCGGCAGGCCAAGAGGCGCTTAGCAGAAAGCTACGGCTGACCCATCTAAGAAGATACTTGCCCACAATGTGGGAGCCATGTGAGATCGCCCCTCCGGCCGTCGAGGCGCTCAGAAGCGGCTCCAGGTCACGCGTGTACGGCTCAACCGAATCCGAAGACCGACATGCTGTTGTCCCGGCTGTTCACGATGTAGACGGTGCCGGTCGCTTCGTTCACGCCTGCACCACCAGGACCACCGCCGACCGGGATCGTCGCGAGCGTGCCCGCGCACCCCGCAGTGATCGTGGCGTTGCAAGTTGCACCATCGATAACCGACACGGCGTCATCGCCCAAGTTCGACACGAAGATGTGATTGCTCGCCTCGTCGATCGCGAGGTAGAACGGATCATTCTCCACGGGCACGGCGGGCGGTATCTGCCCGCAACCGGAGCTCACCTGGCCGTTGCAGGTGGCCCCGTTGATGACGGACACCGATCCCCACTCGTACGAGCTGTAGTTGCTGTTCGCCACGTAGACGGTGTGGGTTGCCTGGTCGACGGCCACGTCGTAGGGACTATTCCCGACGGTCACGGTCGGAGGCGTCGCGCCGCAGCTCGAGGTGACGGTGGCGTTGCATTTCGCCCCGTCGATAACCGACACGGTGTTGTCGTAAAGGTTCGGCACGTAGACGGTGTCGGTCGCCTGGTCGACGGCCAGGATCGCCGGGCCGTCTCCGACGGTCACGGGCGCCGTCGGCGTGCAGTCGGACGTGTCTGTGGCGTTGCAGCTGGCTCCATCGATCACCGACACGGTGTTGTCACCGGAGTTGGCGACATAGATGGTGTCTGTTTGCTGGTCGACGGCCACGCCGTCAGGCCCGCTGCCGACGACGACTGCTGGCGGGCTCTGCCCGCAGCCGGAGGTCACTACCGAATTGCACGTGGCGGTGTTAACCACCGACATGGTGTTGTCGCCCGCGTTTGCCACATACAGAGTGTGGTTCTTCCCGTCGAGGGCAGCCCAGACCGGGTAGGAGCCGACGGCCACGGTGGGAGCGCTCTGATCACAGCCTGACGTGACTATTGCGTTGCAGGTCGCCCCATCAACCACCGACACGGTGTCGTCGTTGCCATTCGGGACGTACACGGTGTCGGTCGCCTCGTCCACTATTGCCCCCTGCGGGCCACTGCCAACATCGACCGCCGGTAGGAAGAAGTGGGCGCAGCCCGAGGTCACCATGGCGTTGCATGTGGCGCCGTTGAGCACCGACACGTCGTTGTCGGTTGCGTTCGGGGTGTAAAGGGTATCTGTGGCCTGGTCCGTGGTCAGCCACGACGGAATCCCGCCGGTCCGCAGCAATCTGGGTTGCGTGCCGCAACTCCAGGTAACCATATCGTTGCAGGTCGTCGCATCGAGCACGGAGATGGTGTCGTCCCAGCTATTCACCACATAGATCGTGTGGGTCGCACTGATGAGCGAGATTCCGATCGGACCGGCCCCTACGTGGACCAGCTTCGGGGTCTGGCCGCAGCCCGAAGTGACCATGGCGTTGCAGGTGCCCTCATTGATCATCGACACCGTGTTGTCGCTGGAGTTCGCCACGTACAGAGTATTGGTGGCCGCGTCGATCGCGAAGGCGACAACGTCGGTGTAGTTCCCCGTACCGACCAACACCGTGGGGGGCGTCTGTGTGCAGCCGGACGTGACCGTCGCGTTGCAGGTCGATCCGTTGATCACCGAGACGGTCTCGGCTCCGCTCGGGGCGACCGAACCCGCGTAGACGGTGTCAGTGGGCTCGTCCACGACCACGCCCTCGCTGCCCGCTCCAACGGTCACGGTTGGTGGCGTCTGGCCGCAGCCCGAAGTGACCTGTCCGTTGCACGTCGCCCCGTCGATGACCGACACCGTGGTCCCGAGTCCGAACCCTGCGCCCGGGTAAACGCCGAAGTTCGACACGTACACGGTGTCGGTCTTCTCGTTCACGTCCAGGGCGATGGGGCCGAGTCCGACAGTCACCGTCGCCGGAGCCCGGCTGCAGCCCGAAGTGTTCGTGGCGTTGCATGTCGATCCATTGATGACCGACACGGTGTTGGCGCCGTCGTTAGCGACATAGACGGTATCAGTGGCCTGGTCGACAACGATCCCGACAGGTCCGATCCCGACTTGCACGGTTGCCGGACTCCGGCTGCAGCCCGAGGCATGGAGCGCGTTGCAAGTCGCCGCGTTGAGCACTGACACAGTGTTGCTTGCCTGGTTCGTCACGTAGATCGTGTGTGTATCCGGATCGAGGGCACTGTTAAGCGGATAGAGACCCACTGGCATCGTTGGGTCCCCGAGTGCCTGCCTCACATACCCGGAGCGCAAGCCGTGCGATCGCTGGCTATGCAGCTCGACACCGCCATGCGTCCTCGTGAAGCTATCGCGAGCAACCGAGAAAGTGTTGGGAATGGTACTGGCAGGAAATGCAGCGCCGTGAGGCGACGTGGCGATCGCTGGCGCCGCGAGCGCTCCGGTCGCCGCGATCATTGTCACGCCGACAACGGCGGCTCTAATTGGAAGGTGCTTCATTGCTGATCCCCTTCGCTCTCGTTCGGCTATGCGCGGTTTTCTGATCGACCTTCTCTTCATGAGACGTCTGCTCGATTGTCAAGCGGCTGATGAATCGGTGCCGAGATCCCATGCGACTCAGGCCCGGAACACGTACGCCCGGCCGGTTGTGTTGGCGTGAACCGGCGCACCCACTATGGCGGTGTCGCCAGAAACGGTCAGCGACAAGCCGAAGTCATCGCCGGCGACGGTGTCCGATCCCTTCAGCTCGATGGCCTGCTTCCAGCCGGCCGTCGTCTTCATGAACAGGTACGCCCGGCCGGCCTGGTTAGCGTGGAATGGAGCACCAATGGCAATCGTGCCGGACATCGCGACCGACCAGCCGAACTGATCTCCGGCAACGGTGTCGGAACCGGTCAGCTCGGCGGTCTGCCTCCAACCGGCCGTCGTCTTCGTGAACACGTATGCTCGGCCGGCCTGGTTGGCGTAATAGGGCGCGCCGACGACGACGGTGGCATCCGATATCGACACGGAGTCGCCGAACGCGTCGCCAGCAACGGTGTCGGAACCCTTCAGCTCGGCTACGTGCTTCCAGCCGGTGGCCGTCCTCGTGAACACGTACGCCCGACCGGCACCGTGATTCGGTGCACTCACAACAGCCGTCGTGCCCGAGATGGCGATCGAGTAGCCGAACTCATCGCCGGTAGCGATGGTGTCGGAGCCGGTCAACTCCGCAGTCTGCTTCCAGCCGGCCACCGTCTTGGTGAACACGTACACCCGGCCGGTCTCGTTCGCCTGGAACGGCGCACCCACCATGAGAGTCGTGCCGGACATAGCGACCGACGCCCCAAACCCGTCGCCGCCGACGGTGTCCGATCCCTTCAATTCGGCGGTCTGCTTCCAACCGATCGCCGTCTTCGTGAACACGTATACCCGGCCGGCGAACGCGCCGCCGGCGTCGTTGGCGTGGTAAGGGGCACCTACGACGATGGTGGCATCCGACATGGCCACGGAGGTACCGAAATCGTCGCCGACGACACTGTCAGAGCCCTCCAGTTCGGCGGACTGCTTCCAGCCGGTGGCCGTCATCGTGAACACGTACGCCCGGCCGGCCTGGTTGGCCTGGAAGGGCGCGCCTACGACGGCGGTCGTGGCGGAGAGGGCCTCCTCTAAGGGGGTGGTCTCCATTTCGCTCGCCTCGCCGCCACCGAAGTAGCCTCCGGCCAGGGTGTCGGAGCCCTTCAGCTCGACGATCTGTTTCCAAATAGGCGTCGTCTTCGGCACCGTGATGGGCACGCTCGTCCCGGTCGATGGCTTACCGGGTGTGATGAGGCGCCTGAACAGACTTACGTGCGGCAAAGGGACGAAGAACACCGCCACGATCGCCGTAGTCACCGCGACGATAATCAGGCGCTGGGTCCACGGTCCGCTTTGGCGCCGGCGCCTCCGGAAGGTTGCCTCGCCGGCCCGAAGCTGTGCCTCAGCTGCCGAGACCGGCGCTGCCGCCCCGTCGATCGTCGTTCGAAGCCCGCGCTGCAGGTCTAGATCGTTCATCGGTCTTTTCCTTCGAGTGCGTGACGGAGCTTGGCGAGGCCTCGCTCCAGATGGTTCTGCACCGTTGTGGTCTTTGTCCCGGTCAACTCGGCGACCTCTCTCAGTGTCCATCCGAACCCGTGCACCAGCACGACTGCAGTTCGCTGACGGGCTGAAAGTGTCGTGAGGGCGGGAGCAAGGCCCGGCTCGACGATTGGATCGTCGTGCTCTTGAGGTACGAACGTGAGAACCGTGCGCCGTCGTCGGGTGCGGCTCTTACCTACCCGAAACAGGTAACCGGGGGCGTTTTCCATCTGCGCAACGCGATCCCAGTGCTCCCAAGCGAACGCCAGAGATTCGGCAGTCGCCTCGCGACCTCTTTGGCCCCCGTAGGCAGCGACAAAGGCCCTCCGCAACTGACATTCGTGCTTTACCACGAACGCGGTGAATTCCTCCCCGGCGTCGGGAGTGCCCGTCGTATCAGCTCCTGATTCGAGGGCATTCCGTCGGTGTGGCGTCGTGGACCCGGGCATCACTAGTAGAAAGCGTCGAACGTGCCCGATTTACCACAAGGAATCTGCCGGGGCTTACGAGCTGGCGGGGGAGGGCTCGAACCTCCAACCTCCTGATCCAAAGTCAGGCGTTCTGCCGATTGAACTACCCGCCATGGGTAGGTGGCCCGTAAGTCAGCCACACGGGCAACTTCACCAGCCTGGCACACCACGCAGCCCTCGAGGACCGCTCTATTGCGGGGGCGATCCGGACGGCGACCAGGTGGGAGACGTGGTGAAGATCGACCTCAACGAGTGGCCGCCAAGGTGTGGCCGCACGCCCCGCAGTAGATGAGCGTGACGCTCGACAAGCCTCGGCGGCGACTGGAGGTACTCGACGCCTCTGATGCCACCGTTGCGGTGGCGAGCACGTCGGTCAGGCGCTCCCCGCAACTCGGGCACAACGGTGGAGTCACCGCCGGCACCGGGCGGGCATCGGCTTGACGACGTCCGTCCTCCGAGGCGGCGACCGCGACCGGTGCGGTCGTGCGATCACCGCCCCCGCCGCCGAGTTCACTCGGGCTCACCTCAGCCCGCATGCCGCCCTCCCCCAGGAAGCCCTCGGCGGACTCACGCGCCTCATGGACTTCCTCCCGCAGCTCCGCGAGGTCGACACCCATGTCTCGAAGCACGAGCGCAGCCACACCGCTCGCCTGCCGAATGATGCCGAGCAACAAGTGCTCAGGCCGGATTTCGTCGTCCTCGAGAGCCTCGGCTTCACTGCCCGCCAGCGTGAGCACCTGCTTGGCACGAGCCGTCAGCGGCTGGGCGTTCTCGGGCCCTCCCTCGGCCCCGCTGCCTGGCCGGGCGACCTGGGCCCTTACCTCCACGGCAACGATGCCGTGCTTGGCGAGCAACGGCGCCGCGATGTCGTCGTCGCAGGCAAGCAGTCCGAGCAGAATGTGCTCGGTTCCGGTGAACTCGTGTCGCAGGCCGAGGGCCTCCTGCTTCGCGATGACAAGAACCTTCTCGCTCTCGGCGCTGAGGGCATCCACAGCCTCCGACGCTACCCGTCCGCCCTCTCTCACCCGCGGCAACCGGCGGTGCTCAGAGGAGCTCGTTCCTCCCCATGATCCGGGTGGCGCGGACGACCCAACCCCCCGGAGCGGCTAACGTCACCCAGGTCATGGGTTCCCTCATCAAGAAGCGCCGCAAGCGCATGCGCAAGAAGAAGCACAAGAAGATGCTGAAGCGCACACGCTGGCAGCGTCGAGCTGCCGGCAAGTAACTCCCCTCTTCGGCGATCGCCCGGTCGGCGATCGCCCGGTCACGATCGTCAGGCCACGATCGTCCGGTCACGATCGTCCGGTCCGATCGCCAGCTGACGACGCCGGGACCGTCCGTACGAGCTGTACGAGCGCCGGCGCGCCGGCGGCGAGCACAGCGGCAGACACCCGCTGCTGAAGCTCGGTCATCTCGCCATACTCGCCCTCCCACCACCACGTCCCCCCGCTGCCGGCAAGGCGTGGTCGCCTCCGAGCGACATCGGCGAGGAGGTCTCGCCACCAGGCGAGTCGCGGTTCGACCTGCAGCGCCGCCGGCTCGAGATCATTGCCAAACTCGCCTGCTGGGCCCCCGAGGGCGTCCCAAGCGGTGTAGACGGCCATCGTCGAGACGCTCAGCTGCGGGACAACGAGCAGGACATCGGCGTGCTCGTACGGGAGCGGCTCGATGACGTCGCCGATGCCCCCGACGAGCGCCCGGCCCCCGCGAAGGCAGAAGGGCACGTCCGCACCCAGGCTTACCGCCACCTCCAGATCCGAGCACTTCGCCCAACGGAGCACAGCGGCGGCGTCGGCCGATCCTCCTCCGAGCCCTGCGCCTGCAGGAATCCGTTTGCGCAGCCGCACATAGGCTTGTTTACCGACGGCACGAAGCGCCCGCGCCACGAGGTTGTCGCCCGGGTCGAGGAACGGCGGGACCACCGGCTGGCCGAGCCAGCTCACGTCGTCGACGACCTCCAAGCCGTCTCCCGCTGAGAACTCGAGCTCGTCGCCGAGGTCGAGCGCGACCATCTCCGCCTCGAGGAGGTGATAGCCGTCCGGGCGACGCCCCACCACCTTCAACCGGCGCGTCAATTTCGCCGGCGCCCTCACAACGGCGGTACCGGTTCCCCGCTCTCGATCAGCCGCTTGCACTGGGCCAGCTTGCCCCAAGTCTCCACGCCAAGCTCCTCCGGGCGGCGCGTGGGCGCCACCCCCGCGCCGGCAAAGGCCTCCGCCCCGACTAGGCCCGCCAGGGAGCGACGCAGCATCTTGCGCCGCCCGGAGAAACCCGCCCTCACCAACGCATCGATCTCCTCGAAGCTCGCCACGCTCGTCGGAACGGCGGGGGCGGGGCGTCGAACGATCTCGACGAGGACGGACTCGACGTTCGGGCGCGGCAGGAAGACGTCCGCCGGCACGCGTCCCACGACCTTGGCCTCGGCGAAATAGGCGACGCGAACCGAGACGGCGCCGTAGGCGCGCGATCCGGGCGGAGCTGCCAGGCGCTCACCGACTTCTCGCTGCACCATCACGAGCATGCGGCTGACGCACGGCACCCCTACGAGGAGATCGGCGACGAGCGGAGTGGCGATGTTGTACGGGAGGTTGGCGACGAGCACCCACGGTCGCGGGTCCTTGCCCGCACCCAGCAACCCCGCCCAGTCACAGGACATGGCGTCAGCCCTCACGACGGTGACGCCGAGCGGTTCCACGAGCTCTCGCAGCACCGGCTCGAGATAGCGGTCGATCTCGACTGCGAGCACCTCGGCGCCGGTGGCAGCGAGCGCCATCGTGAGGGATCCGAGCCCGGCGCCGATCTCTACGACGCGGTCGCCCGCACCCACGGCTGCCAGGCGAGCCACCCGCTCGACGAGGTTGGGATCCGCGACGAAGTTCTGGCCGAGCGCCCGCGATGGCGAGATCCCGTGCTCGGCCAACAGCGCCGAGATCTCCGCCCGCCCGAGCGGCCGACGGCTCATGTGATGGGCTCTGGCGTGACTAGGCGCAGCCGAGGGCAGGGGTTGACGTCATCGGCGGCATCCCTCACCCGTGCAGGTCGAACACCACAGCGGCGTTGGACGTCGTCGCCTGCGCGATGGCGGTGTCGTCCAACCCTTTCAAGGTGGCGATCTGGGCACCGATGATGGGCACGTACGAGGGCTCATTCGGCTTGCCGCGATGCGGCACCGGCGTGAGGAAGGGGGCGTCCGTCTCCACCAGCAGCCGATCCAGCGGGCACATCGTCGCCGCTTCACGAACAGCAGACGCCGTCGCGAACGTGACGATCCCGCTGAACGACAGGTAGCCACCCCGATCCAGGCAAGCTTGCGCCTCACCGGGCCCGCCCGTGAAGCAATGGAAGATGAGACGCGGCGGCACGCCTTCCCGGTCGATGATCGCCAAGGTGTCGTCCCAGGCCTCTCGAGTGTGGATGACGAGCGCCAAAGAGAACTGTTGGGCGAAGGCGATCTGGGCGGCGAAGGCGTCCCGCTGGGCGGCACGGGGCGAGTGGTCGTAGTGATAGTCGAGTCCGCACTCGCCGACGGCCGCCACGCGGGAGGTGGACAAGCCTGCCGAGTAGAGCTCTCGCAAGAAGCGGCCTACTCCGCCAACACCGCTACTGGCGTCGTGCGGGTGCAGCCCGACCGTCGACCAGATCTCGACGGGAGGAGCACCTGTTCCGCTCAGAGCGGCCGCCACGCTGGCGCCTTCCCGCGAGCTCGCCTCGTCAGTGCCGACGAACACCATCCGCCGAGCTCCGGATTGGCGGCCACGCTCGAGGACACCGTGGAGATCATCGGAGGACTGCATGTGGCAGTGGCTGTCGGTCCACAGCGGCGGCGCGGAGGTCCCACCCGGGCGACGGGCCTTCTCCTCGGTCGTGCCGGTGACGGCGGCCGAGTCGACGCTCGACGCAGACTCGCTCGTCTCTCCGGCGACACCGCGCCGGTGCCGCCCGCCGCCGAAGATGCGCGCCCGCTTCATTCTGCGACCACCTGCCGGCGGGGGAAGAGGGGAGCGCCCTTCTCGACGGGCAGACCACCTGGGTAGCCGCCCCACGCAAGCACGCCGCTCTCGCCGGCATTGCCGTCAGCGCCGGGGGCGCCCTTCAGCCCGATGCGACGCCAGAATCTCCGGCGCCCCATCGCGAATCACTGGTGAGATGAGCACGGCCACGATTCGTAGCACCTCCAGGGCGTCACCGAGGACCCCATCGACCTCGGGTCCGGGTTCCAACTTCCAGGGCTCGACCGCCTCGAGCTCGGCGTTGGCCGCCCGGATCATCCTCCAGGTCGCCTCGAGCCCCTCGTGCGGGGCAAAACCTCGCCAGTGGGCGGTGACAGCAGGCGTCACCTCGGCGGCCACCTCGGCCAGACGCGAGCCGGCAGCAGCCGTGCGGGGCGCGGGCCCGATGCCGGCGCACTTCGATGCCACTACGTTGCTGACCCGCGACAGCAGGTTGCCGAGGTTGTTGGCGAGATCCGAGTTGTAGCGGGCGATGAGGCCCTCATAGGTGAACTCGCCGTCAGAACCGAGACCCACTTCCCGCAGCAGGTAGTAGCGCAGGGCGTCGTCACCGATGTCGGCAGCGAGCTCAACGGGGTAGACCTGGTTGTAGGCGCTCTTGGCCATCTTCTTGCCCCCGACGAGAAGAAACCCGCTGACCACGTACGAAGCAGGCGGGTCGATGCCGGCGGCCATGCACATCGCCGGCCACCACACGCAGTGGAAGCGGATGATGTCCTTGCCGATCAAATGGCAGACCGCCGGCCACCACTTCTCAAAGCGCGCCGGGTCGCTCCCGTAGCCGATGGCGGAGATGTAGTTGACGAGGGCGTCGTACCACACATAGAAGACGTGACCCTCGTCCCAGGGAACCGGGATCCCCCAGTCGATGGACGTCCGCGTTATCGAGATGTCCTGCAAGCCACCCCGGATGATGCCAAGGGCCTCGTTGCGCCGAGTCTCCGGGTAGATGGCGGTCGGATGCCCCTCGTACCACTCGAGCAGCCGGTCGGAGAAGCGGCTCAGTTCGAAGAACCAGTTCTCCTCGCTGAACCACTCGACGGGGCGCTCGTGCACCGGGCAGAGCTGGCCGGGCAGGAGTTCGCCCTCGTTGTAGTACGCCTCGCAGGAGACGCAGTACCAGCCCTCGTAGGTGCCCTTGCGGAGGTAGCCGTTGTCGTAGATCGCCTGCATGAACACCTGCACGCTGCGGTGATGGCGCTCCTCTGTCGTGCGGATGAAGTCGTCATTCGAGATCCGCAGCTGTGCCCAGGCGTCCCTGAACCGCTGCGAGAGCAGATCGGTCCACTCCTTCGGCGGCATGTCGTTCTCCTGGGCCGAACGAAGGACCTTGAGACCGTGCTCGTCGGTCCCGGTCAGGAAGAGGACCTCGTCCCCCTCCAGACGGTGCCAGCCGGCCAGGGCGTCGGCGACGATCGTGGCATACCCGTTGCCGAGATGAGGGACATCGTTGACGTAGAAGATCGGAGTGGTCACATAGAAGCGGCCGGGCATCCGGCGAGCCTACCGATCCCCGACCGGCCCACCTTGCGAGCCGGCGGGCCGAATGGCGGCCTCGTACACGGTGCTGCGGGCGACGCCGAGTCGTCCCGCCACCTCGCGAACGGCGTCGCGCCGGGACGCCCCTGAGGCCACGCGTTCGGACACGGCCTCTGCGAGGTCATGACTGCTCGGGACGTCGAGCGGCGGCGCATCGGCCGCCTGGCCATCGACGACGAGCACGAATTCGCCCCTCGGCACCGTGACGGCGAAATGGCTGACGGCCTCCGCCAGCGTCGAGCGACGCACCTCCTCGTGCAACTTCGTCAGCTCGCGGCAGACGGCGACGCGTCGCTCCGGCCCGCAGGCCTGCACGAGATCGGCCAGGGTGGCGGCCAGGCGCTGCGGCGACTCGTAGCAGATGCTCGGACACGGCGAGGAGGCGACGTCGGCGAGCCGGACACGCCGCTCTCCTCCCTTGCGGGGAAGAAACCCCTCGAACCGCCAACGCCCGATCCCCATTCCGGAGACGACGATCGCCGCCAGCACCGCAGAGGGTCCCGGAATGACGCTCACACGGACGCCGGCCTCGGCTGCCGCCGCCACGAGTCGCTCACCGGGATCGGAGACGGCAGGCGTGCCCGCATCGCTCACGAGCGCAACGAGGTGGCCGGAGATGAGCTCCTCGAGCAACATCGGCAGGCGGCTTGCTTCGTTGTGGGCGTGCAACGAGAGCATTCGCCGCGTCGTGATCCCGAGCCGCTTCAGCATCGTGCCGGTGTGCCGCGTGTCCTCACAGCACACGACGTCGGCCGCAGACAGCGTGGCGGCCGCCCGCGGCGAGAGGTCGCCGAGGTTGCCGATCGGGGTCGAGACGAGCACGAGCTCCCCGCCCGTCCCATCTCCCGCCGGCGAGTCGCTCACTCCTTCACCTCCAGGCGATCACCCACTTTGAGGCCCCATCGCTCGAAGGCCCCTGCCTCTGCCTCGAGCACCGAGCGGGTGTGGAGACGAGGACAGCGCCATCCAGTGCCTGCGAAGCGTCACGGTGTCGACGACAACGAGACCCTTGTCGAGGAAGGCCACGTCGATGGCGAAGCGCATCCCGACGGAGTGGACGCCCCGCGTATGAGTCAGCAGCATGGCCCCGGCCGTCCCCGAGCGCCCGAGCAGTCCACGGTTGCGGGACAGGAACGTGTCGGCGATCTCGAGGCTCGCCAGCACCTGCCCGTCGCGTAGCAACCACGCCATAGGGGGATTCTGGCATGCAAAGCGACCGCTACACTTCCCGGCACTGTGTCGAAGCGAACCACGAAGCGGAAGCTGCGCAAGAAGAAGAAGGCGAACCACGGCAAGAAGCCGAACTGCGGCCGGGGCTGAGCCCTCAGCCGCTGCAGGTGGCCGTTGCCGCTAGCGGCGCCAGGTCAACCCTCGCTCTTCGAGAACGTGTGCGAGCACGCTCGGCACGTCGGAGATGATGCCGTCAACCCCGACGTCGCACAGCCGCCCCATCTCCTCGCGATCGTTCACCGTCCACGGGTGCACGGCGAAACCGTTGGCGTGCGCTGCATTCACAAAAGCCTCGTCGACGACGAGGATGTCGTGGTAGCGGGCGGGGACCTGCAAGGCCAGGTGGCGCTGCAGGCTGTCGGGCGGAGCATCGCCGGCGTGGATGGCTCGATAGAACTCCGCCACGGCCAGTGTGCCCGCCGAGGTGGCGATCTCAGGGGCGTACTCCTTGAACCGGTCCGTGGCGGCGTCGATGAACGAAGCGACGATGACGTCCTCGGTCCGCCCCCGCTCTCGGATCAGGTCGGCCAACGCTCGCTCGTAGCCCGCCACGTCGGGTGTCGTGCGCTTGATGTCGAGATTGAGCGGGATCCCCTCGGTGACGTCGAAGACCTCGCTGAGCGTGGCAATCCCGTAACGGCGATCGGCCGGCGCACGCCCTCGCATCGGATAGTCGGCCGGGCTGCGGTCGTGCTGGACGTCCTCGCCCGGGACGAACCAGTAGGCGTTGTCGAGCCCTGACAGCTCGGCGAGGGTGTGACTGACGATCTCGCCGGTGATGTTCGTGGTCCGGTCGAGCGTGGGATCGTGGCTGACGACGAGATGGCCGTCGGCGGTGGCGTGCACGTCGAGCTCGATGGCGGTGGCGCCGTGCGCCATCGCCTCGGTGATGGCGTGCAGCGTGCTCGACGGGTTCTCCCTCGCTCCGCCCTGATGGGCGAAGCAGATCACACGGCGATCCAGCCAGGGGTTCTCCCGCACGTCGAGTGTTCTACCAGCTCGCTGCGAAGCCGAGGCTGATCATCAATGCCCCGGCGGGAACTAACGTCGAGCCGCCATGATCGATCACATCCTCCTCGATGTCATCGGGGCGGTCCGCGACGCCTTCGAGGGCGCTCTGCTCGAGCAGCAGGCCGTCGAGGAGCGTTTCCAAGTCGATGTCTTCCTCGGGGATCTCTCCTTCGAGACGTCCTACAGCCTGCCCGGCGAGGGCAACCCGGCCCGGGTGCGCGCCGATCTCACGCTCGACTGGCCGACCTGGAGCCAGAGCGCCTACCGGTCATGGTCGATCGGGGAGACTCCGGCCGAGCCACCCGAGCTCATCATGGAGCTGGCTTTCCGCCTGCAGCACCTCGTTGGCGCCCCCAAGGTCGACAAGGTGCTCTCCGTGCTCGACGCCGAAGGACCCGAGATCGGCACCGAGCGCCTGGAACGGGCGGCGCCGACTCTCGAGCAGTCCTTCGACGGCCTGCCGGAGCCCACCTGCGCCTTTGAGGTGGCCTACCAGGGCAGCCTCCGCCTCGACGACGCCACGCTAGAGGACCCCTCAAAGCTCGATGACCAGATCGCCGGCCTCGCCCGTTGGGTGGCGAGCGCCCTCGTACGCCTGGCCGACCTGCAGCTGGCCTTCAGGCCGCCCGAGGAGGACAGCCACCCCGCCTGAAGGCACCATCGTGCCCGAGGACGAAGACGCTGCCCCGAGGCGCCCTGGTGAGCACAGGCGTGCCCTTAGTGGGGTGTCAGACGCCCGCCGGCCGCTGCACGCAGGCTGATCGCCGGGCGAGCTCCGAGATGGCTGATGACCTCGGCGGCGGCAAGACTCCCGAGCCCGAGGGCCGCCTCTGGCCCGAGCCCGTGGGTGAGGCCGTAGAGGCACCCGGCGGCGAACAAGTCACCCGCCCCGGTCGTGTCCTGCACACGCTCGACTTCGTCGGCCTCGATGACGATCTCGTCACCCGGTGTGATGGCCATGGCGCCGGCGGCACCGAGTGTGATGACCGCCACCGCCCCCGGCCTGCGCAAGCGAGCGACCGCCTCGGCCCGAGTCGTCGCCCCGGTGAGCATCCTCGCCTCTTCCTCGTTGCCGAAGAGAACATCGACGGTGCCGCCGAACACGAGCTCACGGACGCGGGCAGCGTGGCGGTCCACGACGAAGGGATCCGACAGTGAGAGCGACACCAGCGTGGAAGCGTCCTTGGCGAGCTCGAGCGTTCTCGTGACCGCAGCCGCGGCGGGCGCGGAATCGAGCAGATAACCCTCGACGTAGACGACCTCCGCTCGATCGAGCCCCACCCGCTCGATCGACGAGAGCGACACGTGGCTGGCGGCCCCGAGACTTGTCGCCATCGAGCGCTCGCCACCGTCGGAGATGAGCACATGAGAGAGCCCCGTAGGTATGCCGCTCTGGACGATGTCGACAGCGCAGTGCACCCCAGCGCGCGCCAAGTCGGAGGCATACCACGCTCCCGGCCCGTCGTCGCCGACGGCGCCCGCGAAGGCGGGCGAGCCTCCGAGAGAGGCGATCCCGGCTGCAGTATTGGCCGCAGATCCGCCGGCAACCTCGTCCCAGGGAGAAAACGCCCTCCCGATCTCACCGGCGCGCACGGCGTCCACGAGCGTCATACCGCCCGCATCCACGCCGGCAGCGCGCACGTCGTCGAGGCTGGCGTACGCCAGCCGATCGACGAGGGCGTGGCCGACGCACAAGACGTCGATCGGCCGATCGGGGAGATCCTTCGCCCCAAAGGGCCATCGTGGATCGAGCACGGGCCGAGACGGTAGCGCCTTCGAACACGCACTGCCGCAGTAGCCTTCCGGCATGACGATCGAGAAGCGCAGCGACGCCGACTTCCGCTTGTCGCGAACGGTGCTCCCCCGTCGTTACTCCCTTCAATTGTCGCCGGACCTCGGCTCTGCCACCTTCTCCGGCGCCGTCGTCATCGAAATCGACGTCGTCGAGCCTGTCTCCGAGATCGTCTGCAACGCCGCCGAGCTGACCGTGTCAGCCGCAACCTTGCGACCCTCCCACGCCGACGTCGTCGCGATCCTGGATGTGAGCCTCGACGAAGCGCTCGAACGCGTCACCTTTCATGGCCCCGGCGTCATCGAGCCCGGTTCCTACTTGCTCGAATGCGCCTTTGCCGGGGTGCTGAACGACAAACTGCGGGGCTTCTATCGGAGCCGCTTCACCGATCCCGACGGCAACGACCACTGGCTGGCGACAACCCACTTCGAGTCCACGGACGCCCGGCGGGCGTTCCCCTGTTTCGACGAACCGGACCTGAAGGCCGTCTTCTCGGTCGCTCTCGAGGTCGACGAGAAGCTTCTCGCCGTGTCCAACGGCGCCGAGACCTCCGTCAGGTTCTTGGGTGACGGCCGCAAGCGCGTCGAGTTCGAGGACACCATCATCATGTCGACCTACCTTGTGTGCGTCGTCGTGGGGCCGCTCGAGGCAAGCCCGGCCGAATACTCGTGCGGCATCCCCATCCGGGTCATCACACCGATCGGCAAGCTTCACCTCACCTCCTTCGCCCTCGAGGTCGCCGTCCACGCGCTCGCGTGGTACACCGAGTACTTCGACCTGCCCTACCCGGCGTCGAAGCTCGACCTCGTCGACATCCCGGACTTCGGGCAGGGTGCCATGGAGAACCTCGGATGCGTCACCTTCCGGGAAACGGATCTACTGTGCGATCCGGCGACTGCGTCGGTCTCCGAGCTCACTCGCATCGCCGAGGTGATCGAGCACGAGATCGCCCACATGTGGTTCGGGGACCTCGTCACGATGAAGTGGTGGAACGGGATCTGGCTGAACGAGGCCTTCGCCACCTTCATGAGCATCTGCTGCCTGGACGACTTCCGGCCCGAATGGCGCCGTTGGGTGTCGTTCGGGCGTGAGAAGGATTACGCCCTCTCGATCGACGCCCTTCACTCGACCCGCCCCATCGAATTCGACGTCCGCGCCCCCGACGAGGCCGAGGCGATGTTCGACGCCCTCACCTACTTGAAGGGTGGCAACGTCCTGCGGATGCTCGAGCAGTACCTTGGCACCGCCCGCTTTTGCACCGGTGTCCGTCGCTACCTCGCCACCCATCAGTACGCCAACACCGAGACGACAAATCTCTGGGACGCCATCGAGTCGGCAGCCGAGGGCGAGCCGGTGCGGGCGCTCATGGACAGCTGGATATTCCAAGGGGGCACCCCGCTCGTGACGGCGCGCCGCGTGGGCGACGAGCTCGAGCTCACGCAGGAGCCGTTCTCCTGGCTCCCGCTGGCAGAGTACGAGCAGTCCCACGAGGAGCCGTCCGCCATCGGGCAGGACTGGATCATCCCGATCCGCCTGGCCGAGCGTGCGCCCGGCACCACCCCCCGGCCCGATGGTGGTCCCGGGCCGGTGCAGGCGGTCCTTCTCGGCCCGGCCCCGTACGCCACCCAACCGCTCGTCCTGCCGACCGGCGACGGGCTCGTTGTCGTCAACGCCGGCGGATCGGGCACCTACCGGTTGCGTTACCACGGTCCGTTGCTCGAGCAGATCTGCTCCAACCTGCACAGCCTCACCGCCCTGGAACGTTTCAACGTCGTCTCCGACACCTGGGCGGCCACATTGGCGCGGGTGTCGCCCCTCGACGACTTCCTCGCCCTCGCCAAGAGCCTGCAAGGTGAGGATGACCCGAACGTCTGGGCTGTCGTCATCGGCGCTATCGGGATGCTGGACCTCGCGGTTGCCGCCGACGACCGCCGAGCGCTCGAACAGCGCACGCGGGGGCTGTTCGGTCCGGAGTTGGAGCGACTGGGTTTCGAGCCGAGGGCGGGCGACACTCAAGAGGTGGCACGGGCTCGCTCCGCCTTCGTGAGCGTTCTCGGCACGATCGGTGCGGACGAGGGCGTACGCGCCGAGGCGCACGCCGCCTTCGAGGCGGCCGACGGGGGCGGCAAGCCGTTGCCCGGTGACACCGCAGAGGCCATCCTGCAGGTCGTGGCGTACTCGGGCGGGCGGGCCGAATTCAACGTCATGCGGGATCGCGTCCTGCGCCCGATCGACCCCATCGACCAGTCGCGGCACCTCTTCGCCGTCGCCTGCACGCGGGTGCCCGAGCTCGCCGCCGAGCTGCGGGAGATGTGCCTCGACGAGGTACGCTCCCAAGACGCCCCCTACGTGCTCCGCATGCTGCTCGGGAGCCGGGCCAACGGGCCGGCGACCTGGGACTTCATCACGCGGCACTGGGACGATCTGAAGGACCGCTTCGCCACGCACGCCGTACCGACGATGCTCGGCGGTATCTCACGCCTCGCCGACCTCGACGGCGACGGCAACGCCATCCTCGCCCGCAGTGTCGAGGCATTCCTCGCCGAGCACCCCCTTGGCGGCCATCAGCGGACCATCCACCAGCATCTGGAGCGACTCGAGGTCAACGTGGGCTTCGTGCGGGAGCAGCGGCCGACGCTCGGCGAACTGCTCGCCAAGTCCTAGGACGGCGCGGCGCGGTGCGGCGCCGTGCGGCGGGCTTTGTCGGCGAGCACGGACGGGGCGGCGCCACGGCCGGGGGCGGCGCCACAAACGTCGGCAGCTTGGTCGCTCTCGAGGACTGCTGAGCGATTGTGAACCTCGCGCTCGCCGCCACGACGACGGTGCTGGTCATCCCGGCCGAGCTGCCGGACAAGACGTTCATCTCATGCATCGTGCTGGCGTCTCGCAACAAGGCGCTGCCCGTCTGGATCGGTGGCGCCCTCGCCCTCACCGTGCAGGCGCTGTTGGCCGTCGTGGCCGGTGGGCTGCTGGCGCTGCTGCCGCACACGACGGTGAAGATCGTGGTGGCGGTGCTGTTCATGGCCGGTGCCGCCTACCTCATCTTCGTGCCCGAGGAGGCGGAGCAGGAGAAGGGTGAGCGCCTCGGCGACCGCGCCGTCGCGGTGGCCTCGGACTGGCGAGTCTTCTTCACCACCTTCACGATCGTCGCCCTCGCCGAGTTCGGCGACATCACTCAGATCCTCATCGCCAACCTGACTGCTCGCTACCGTGACCCTGTGGCGGTGTTCCTCGGGGCGACGGTGGGTTTCTGGATCGTGTCCGGCCTCGGCGTGCTGGCGGGCCGCACGATCACCCGCGTCGTGCCCTTGAGCATCGTGCGCCGGCTGTCGGGGTGCCTGCTCCTCGGCTTCGGCGTCTGGACGATCGTCAGCATCGTGAAGTGATCTCACCGTGACAGACGGCTCCGCCCACAACGCCGCGGAACCAACAGCCGCCGCCACTCGCGTCCTCGAGGCCGCCCGCGCGACCACGGGCTTCATGCCTGACGACGAGGGTCGGGCGCTGGCGAGGGTGGCCGGTCTCGTGTGCGCCCTGCCCGAGGAGGGGGGTGCCGGGGCGATCATCGAGGTAGGTGCCTATTGCGGGCGCTCGACGCTCTACCTTGCCCACGGAGTGCTGGCGGCGCTCGCGGCCGGCGCCGGCCGATCGGACCCCGTCGTCTTCAGCGTCGACCATCACCACGGCTCCGAGGAGAACCAAGCGGGCTGGGAGCACCACGACGCCACCCTCGTCAACCCAGAAACGGGTCGTCTCGACACCCTCCCGGCATGGCGCCGCGCCGTGGAGGAGGCGGGCGTCGAGGACCGCGTCGTCGGCCTGGTGGGCGACTCCCCTACGATCGCTGCCCGTTGGGCCATGCCCGCCGGCCTCGTCTTCATCGACGGGGGTCATGGTTCGGAGCCTGCTTGGGCGGACTACCACGGCTGGGCGCCGAAGGTGGCGGTCGGTGGCTGGTTGGCGATCCACGACGTCTTCCCGAACCCGGCGGACGGCGGGCGACCGCCCTACGAGCTGTACGTGCGGGCGCTCGAATCGGGGGCGTTTCTCGAGGAGAGCGACCTCGGATGCGGCAGCCTGCGGGTGTTGCGGCGGGTGGCGCCCGGGGGATGAGCGACGGCCGCGCCCGCGGGATGAGCGACGGCCGAAGGCCCGCGGGACGAGCGACGGCCGAAGGCCCGCTCAGGTCTGCTCAGGTCCGCTCGGGCTCGCTCAGGCTCGCTCGTCCGCCTCGACGGACTCGTCGTCGAGGTCGAGCACCGTGCCGGCGGGCAACGACCGGCCAAGGAACAACCCGGAGGCCGGTCCTTTGGCGTTCAGGGCATCGACCGCCAGGATCATGGCGGCGGCGGTGTAGCTGCTGCGCTCCTCCGGCGGGAAGCTCGACCGCTGCGGGTAGACGAGGCCGGTCATGTACGACCCGTCCGGGCAACGCTGGTCCTGCACCCATTCGAGTAGGGCGGCCGCCTGCGGCCGCCGGCCGAGGCCGAGGAGGGCCATGGCGCACTCGGCCGTCTCGGCCGCCGTCACCCAGTTCCCGTCGGACACGCAGCGCACGCCTCGGCCTTCGATCACGAGCTCCGACCAGCGCTCGTCGATCCGCTCGGCGCCACGCACCGGCTCGAGGGCGCCGGAGAGGACCGGGTAGTACCAGTCCATGGCGAAACGCTCCTTCGGCTCGAAGCGATCCGGCCCGTAGGCGACGGCGTGTCGCAGCCGCCCGGCGGCGAGCTCCCAGTCCGGGCGGTCGAGGCCGATGCGCTCGGCGCAGGCGACGGCGCAGCGCAGGCTGAAATAGGCCGATGACGACCCCGTGAGAAGGGCGTAGTCACCCGGCGTGCCGTCGGCGTCGACGGACCACGTCAGCTCGCCCCCCGGTTGCTGCCAGGCGAGCACGAAGTCGATGGCCGCCTCGATGACGGGCCAGAAGGACTCGATCACGCCGGTGTCGCCGGTGACGAGGTAGAGGTGCCAAATGCCGGTGGCGAGGTAGGCGCAGACGTTGGTGTCGCGTTTCGCGTCCTCGATCGACCCGTCGGGCCAGTAGTAGTTGTGCCAGGCGCCATCGGGCAGCTGGGTGCCACGGAGCCACTCGTAGGCGCGCACGGCGGCGTGCAGGCGTCCGGCGGTGGCGAGGGCCATGGCCGCCTCGACGTGGTTCCATGGATCGGCGTGGCCGCCCTCGAACCACTGCACCATCCCGTTCGGCAGCTGACAGGCCTCGATGGAGGCGGCGGTGGCGAGCACCTCGTCGGCCGTGAGCAGGCAGTCGGCGAAGCGGGTCACGAGGCGTGCTCCACGTACACGACGAAACTCTTGCCGATCCACGGGTTCAACAGCTGCTCCGAAAGGCGCGTGACCGCCGGCCTGCGCACGATGTCCCACACGAGCAGCCGGTGATACGTCCGCACGAAAGGATGCTGCTCGTTGCTCGTCCCGACGAGGCACCTGAGCCACCAGTAAGGGCTGTGGAGCGCATGGGCGTGGTGCGACCCGAGCAGGCGCAGGCCGGCCGACTCGAGCCGCCCGAGCAGCTGGCTTCGCCGGTAGATGCGGATGTGCCCGCCCGGCACGGAGTGGTACTCGTCCGACAGCGCCCAGTTGACCACCTCGGGGCCGTAGCGAGGCACCGTCACGGCCATGCGACCCGTCGGCTTCAGCACGCGGGCGAGCTCGGCCATCGCCACGTGGTCCTCGCCGAGGTGCTCGAGCACCTCGGCGGCGATCACCCGGTCGAAGCTGGCGTCGGGAAACGGCAGCCGGAAGGCGGTGCCCTGTACCTCGAGGTGGGCGCCGGCTTCGGTGGTCTCGCCTGTCTCGGCCATGGCGCCCATGAGTCCGGCGACGCCCTTCAACTCGACGGCGTCGGCGTCGAAAGCCACGACCTTGGCGCCCAACCGGAAGCACTCGAAAGCGTGACGTCCTCCGCCGCAGCCGAGGTCGAGCACCAGCTCTCCGCTCTGCAACCCGAGGCGATCGAAGTCGACCGTCAGCACGGCAGCTCCGCCGCCTCCCCGACGCCGGCGAGACCCCTCGCAGGCGCACCACGACGCCCTCCGCTACCGGCCCCGTCCCGCACGGCGCGGGCCTGCTCCTCGAGGAGCACCCGGTACTGCTCGGCCGTCAAGCGAGCCGTCACCGGCCAGGTGAACCGCTCGAGCGTCCGCTTGCGGCCGGCCGCGCCGAGGCGGGCCCGCAGATCGGCATCACCGAGCGCCCGCAGCAGGCCAGCGGCCAGCGCTCCGGGGTCGTTCGGCTGCACGAGCAGGGCGGTGACCCCATCGGTGCCGGCAACCTCCGGCAGCGCGCCGCCGGTTGTGGCCACGAGGGTCACACCGCTCGCCATCGCCTCGATCGCCGGCAACGAGAACCCCTCGTAGAGCGACGGCACGACCGCCACCTCGGCCGAGGCATACAGCTCGGACAGCTCGTCGTCAGAGATGCCCGAGAGGAAACGCACAGCGCCCTCGACGCCGAGACGGTCGAGCACCGCAGGCACGACGCTGCCGTCCCGCAGGCGCCCGACGACGACGAGGTGGGCGTCGCATCGCTCCGTGCGCACCTTGGCAAGCGCCTCGAGGAGCGGAACGAGCCCTTTCATGGGCACGTCGGCGCTGGCAGTCGTCACGAGGCGACCGGGCACCCGTGCGATCTCGGCGCGTGGCCGGAAGACCGTCTCGTCGACTCCGACGGGCACGACCGCCATCCGCGACGGCTCGACGCCGAGCTGGGCGGCGATGTCACGGCGGGACGACTCCGACA
Source organism: uncultured Actinomycetota bacterium (assembly GCA_963735115.1). GTDB lineage: Bacteria > Actinomycetota > Acidimicrobiia > Acidimicrobiales > Bog-793 > JAKACA01. The sequence goes on from CAVTJR010000001.1 coordinate 86,785, forward strand.
CGGTGACCACGCGGGGGATCTCGCGGGCGACCCGCCGTTGCATCTCGATGAACCCGTACCAGCGACGCAGCGTCAGCCGGCGACGAATGGTCGTGGCGTGCGAGAGATCGAGCTCGCGGTCGACGGTGATCGGGTGGTGGATCGTCCCGAGCAGCGGCCAACCGTCCGCCATGATGCCGAGAAGACCGCTCCCGAGCGACTGGTTGTCGTGCACGACGTCGAAGTCGCCTCTGCGGGCGGCGAGCAGCTTCCTCGCCCGCAGAGTGAAGGTGCGCGGCTCCGGGAAACCGGCCGTGCACATGATCCCGAACTCGAGAGCGTCGATGGAGGTCCTGAATTCGGAGAGCCGCGGCACGCGGAACGGATTCTGGCTCCCGATACAGGTCGAGGCTCGCCACGGGCACGAAACCCACCCCGTCCTCCAGCTCCGGGTACGGCTGCCCGGAGAAGACCGTCACCTCGTGGCCGAGCCTCGTCAGCTCGTTCGTGAGGTGGCGGGTGTAGACACCCTGACCGCCACAACGCGGGTTGCCCCGATAGACGAGATACGCGACGCGAAGCCGCTCCGCATCAGCGTGCATGATGCATCAAGACTTCCCCGCTTCGGTCCTGTGGCGCAACTTAGGTGTGCCGACCGCCTCCGTCCCTGCAGGAACAGCCGGAGGCGGAGCCGCCCGCGCTCGGGCAAGCAGGCGTCCACGACCCCCTCCAACCGCGCTGGCGGGGCGACGATAGCCTTGAGGTATGGATCTGACTTATCCGCCCGAGGCCGAGGCGTTCCGCATCGAGGTTCGCGGCTGGCTCGAGGAGAACCTGCCACCTGGTTGGGGCCAGCCGGGCTTCTCGATGACGCCCGAGGAGCGTGCCTCGTTCCACAACGAGTGGACGAAGAAGCTGGCCCACGGCGGCTGGATCTGCGCCTCGTGGCCGAAGGAGTACGGCGGCCGAGGCCTCTCGCTCATGGAGAGCGTCGTGCTGAACGAGGAGTTCGCCCGCCTGAACGCCCCCATGCGGGCCGACTTCTTCGGCGACACGCTCGTCGGCCCCACGATCCTCAAATGGGGTAGCGAAGAGCAGAAGCAGTACTTCCTGCCCAAGATTCTCTCCGGCGAGATCTCATGGTGCCAAGGTTTCTCGGAGCCAGACTCGGGCAGCGACCTCGCCTCCTTGAAGACGCGCGCCGAGCTCGACGGGGACGAGTGGGTCATCAACGGGCAGAAGGTCTGGACCACCCAGGCCCAGGTCGCCGACTACGTGTTCCTGCTCGCTCGCACCGATCCGGATGCCTCGAAGCACAAGGGCATCTCTTACCTGCTCGTGCCCATGCGCCAGGCTGGCATCGAGGTGCGGCCGATCGCCCAGATCGACGGCTCGGCGGAGTTCAACGAGGTCTTCTTCACGAACGCTCGTTGCCCGCGGGAGAACGTCGTCGGGGGTGTCAACAACGGCTGGGCGGTCGCCATGGACACGTTGGGCTTCGAACGGGGCACTTCGGCGACGACGGGCCACCGGCGCTTCCTCAAGGAGCTGGAGGCGATCATCGCGGTCGCCAAGCGCAACGGGAAGAGCCAGGACCCGCTCGTGCGCCAGGGACTCGCCCAGGCGTGGTCGAAGGTGAAGATCATGCAGATCAACGGGCTGCGCACGCTGACCTCGGCCCTGAACGGCGACCATTCGACCGTCGCCCTCGGGGCGACCAACAAGATGTACTGGTCCGAGTATCACCGCGACACAATGGAGCTGGCGATGGACATCCTCGGTATGGAAGGCCAGGTCCTCCCGGAGGCGACGGCCGACAGCGAGGGGGACGACGTCGAGTTCATGCCCGGCATCGGCGCCCGCCACCGCAGGCCCGGTTACGCCGTGAGCCCGTTGCAAGCGAGCTTCTTCTTCTCCCGTTCCGAGACGATCTGGGGCGGAACGGCCCAGATCCAGCGGAACATCGTCGGCGAGCGAGTGCTCGGTCTGCCGAAGGAGCCCAAGGCTGGCGGTTGAGCCCCGTGCAGCCTGAGCCGGCTCGCGGGACCGGCGAGGGTTGCGCGGCGTGGGCTGCCGGCGTGGGCTGCCGGCGTGGGCTGCCGGCGTGGGCTTGACGGCGTGGGCTGGGCGGTGTGGTGCCGGTCCTAAGGTGACCGGAATGCGCTACAGGACCCTCGGAAGCACCGGAATCCAAGTCAGCCCGTACTGCCTCGGGGCCATGATGTTCGGAAGTTGGGCCAACTCCGATCAGGACGAGGGCGTCCGGATCGTGCGGCGTGCCCTCGATGCCGGCATCAACTTCATCGACACGGCTGACGTTTACTCCCGTGGGGACTCCGAGGAGATCGTCGGCAAGGCGCTCAAGGGACGCCGCGACTCCGTCGTCCTCGCCACGAAGGTCCACGGCCAGATGGGTGATGACCCCCACGACCCCAACCAGCAGGGCAACTCGCGGCGCTGGATCATCTACGAGGTGGAGCAGTCGCTCCGGCGCCTCGGCACGGACTACATCGACCTCTATCAGATCCACCGCCCGGATCCTCGGACCGACATCGAGGTCACCCTCTCGGCCCTCTCCGACCTCGTCCACTCCGGCAAGGTGCGGGCGATCGGCTCGTCGACGTTCCCCGCCGAGCAGATCGTCGAGGCGCAGTGGGCAGCAGAGCGCAGAGGCCTCGAGCGGTTCCGCTGCGAGCAGCCTCCGTACTCGCTGTTCACCCGTGGCATCGAGGCGGCCGTCCTGCCGACGTGCGAGCGCTACGGCATGGGCGTGATCGCCTGGAGCCCGCTCGGCGGCGGCTGGCTGACGGGCCGCTATCGCAAGGGCACGGAGATCGACATGACGAAGGGAAGGGCTTCCCGGCTGCCGGCTCGGTTCGACCCGGCCTTGCCGGGCAACCAGCGAAAGCTCGACCTCGTAGAGCAGCTGGAAGCGGTCGCCGCCGACGCCGGCACCTCCCTCATCCACCTGGCGATCGCCTTCGTCATCGCCCACCCGGCGGTGACGGCGGCCATCATCGGGCCTCGGACGATGGAGCAGCTGGAAGGCCTCCTCGCCGGCGTCGATGTCGTTCTCGACGACGCCACGCTCGACCGCCTCGACGAGATCGTCAAGCCCGGGCGGAACACGAACGCCGCTGACGGCGGCTGGGAGCCGCCCGCCCTCGCACAAGCCTGGAGGCGGCGGCGCCCGCCCGGGTTGCGGGCGGCGGCCGGCTGACTTAAGGGCTGCGTTTCGCCCGCGTGCGGGCAGAGCGCGAGAATCGGCCTGACTCGAGGAGGACGCATGCTCCCTGATTACGCCGAATACACCCAGGCAATCGGCCTCGACTGGTATGCCGCCGACCCGAACCTGCGTCTCCTGCTCGACCGCCTCCTCCCTGACGCCGGCGAGCGGGAGTTCGCCGAGGGTGTCGTCTCGCGTTACGGCGAGCTCGTGGGGCACACGGTGGCCGCGAATGCGGAAGCCTCCGACAAGCACGGGCCGGTGCTCGTCCGCTATGACCGGTGGGGCAACGACGTCGGCCGCATCGAGCACAGCGCCACCTGGGTGGAGAACAAGGCGGAGCTCGTCCGGGCGGGTTTCGCGGGGGGGTTGCAGGCACATTCCGCCCGGTCGGTGCCTGCCGTCGTCACCGCCGCCGTCTCCTACCTCGTCTCCCAGGCCGAGACGGCCGCCTACTGCGCCCTCGGAATGACGAGCGGAGCGGCCGACATCGTGGAGCGGTACGCACCCGCGTCGGTGCGCGAGGAGATCCTCGGTCGGCTGACGTCGCTCGACCCAGAGGAGTCCTGGGAGGGAGGCATGTTCCTCACCGAGCGCCAGGGCGGGAGCGACGTCGGCGCCAACACGACCCGCGCCGTCGAGGACGGCGAGGAGTGGCGATTGTTCGGCGACAAGCACTTCTGCTCGAACGTCGATGCCGACGTTTTCATCGTGCTGGCTCGCCCGGCGGGGGCGCCGTCGGGCAGCCGCGGGTTGGCCACCTTCATCGTGCCTCGCCGCCTGCCGGACGGCAGCGAGAACGGTTTTCACGTCAAGCGTCTCAAGGCGAAGCTCGGCACCGTCGCCGTGCCCACCGGCGAAGTCACCCTCGACGGCGCACTCGCCTGGCTGGCAGGCCCGCAGGCGAAGGCGGCTGGCGAGGCCGTCTCCAACGGGCACGACCCGGACACCGCCCGTGACGGCAGAGGGCTCAACCGCATGATGGAGATGGTCAACGGGAGCCGCTTCGGCGTCGCACTCATGAGCCTCGGCATCCACCGGCGCTCCTGGTTCGAAGCTGCCATCTACGCCGCCAACCGCCAGCAGTTCGGTCACCGGATCGACTCCTACCCGCTCGTCCGCGAGACCCTCGTCGACCTGCTCACTGATCTCGAAGCGGGCCTCAGCCTGAGTTTCGAGTGCGCGGCGGCAAACCGCACGGCGCCGTCGGCGGAAGAAGGCGCGATGTTCCGCCGTATCGCCATCCCGCTCGCCAAGCTGCGCTCCTGTCGCGTCGGGCTCGAGTCGACCATGCACGCGCTCGAGGTCTTCGGCGGCAACGGCTACATGGAGGACTGGCCGGTCGCCCGCCAGCTGCGTGACGCCCAGTGCCACACGATCTGGGAAGGCACGGAGAACATCTGCTGCATCGACGTGCGGCGGGCCATGCGTTCGGAGAACGGCGACGAGGCCGTGCTACGCCGGATCGAGCGGGCGCTCGAGGTGGGCGCCTCCGCCCGCGGGGCTCTCGGAGTGCTGGACGGGCCGCTGGCGGCCGTGCGGGCGGCTCGCGACGAGCTGGCCGAGGCGGTCAGCTACCTCCGGTCCGCCCCGGAGGACCTGGCGTTGCTGCAGCTGCGGCGCTTTTCTTACCTCATGGCGGACACGCTCGAAGGTGCCTTGCTCTGCGAGGAGGCGGTCTGGTCGCTCGGACGCGATGGCGACGCCCGCAAGGCCGTCGTTGCCCGTCGGTTCGCCGGGCGGCGACTCGCCAGCCAGCCCCTTCGCGGCATCACTGACCCGGACCGGACCGTCATCGACCTGTTCGAGCCGATCGTGCGCTACGGCCAGATCGACCCGGCCGACGCACTGCGAGTGGCCGGTGGAGCGGTGGCAGCCCCCGCCTGAGGCGGCATTGGGTGCGTGGGACCGCCCGCACATGGCAACCTCAAGCCCAAAGCGACCAAACCGGGCGTTTTTGGTCAGTTCAGGTAAACAGTTCGCCCGAGCCGAGCTCGGAGTACCTCAGATCCAGTTGGGTCCCGCCAGCGCCTCCGTGCCAAGCCTGCCGGCGCCGCCATGAAGGCCCATCCCGGGTCGATTGAGACGGCTCACCACGATCGGGGTCGGGCGGTTGTGGCGAACGGGTGCCGGCGCCGGCCGGGTCGTGACGACCGCCCCCGTGGCAGCGACCAGGAGCAGGCCCGCCACCATCAAGAGGGGTTTGGTGGATGGTCGTGACGGCTCTGACGGACGCTGCGCTCGACTCCTCATGTTGCCTCCAGCGCTTCCTCAGCCGGTTCGTACCGGCTCGTACAAGATGAGACGCTCGAGAGACACGATTGGTTGCGAGGAAAATCGTCTTGGCAGGCCGCCGCCATCTACCAGGCCCGGCCTTGGGACGACAGAACTGCCTTGGGACGACAGAACTGCCTTGGGCTACGACAGAACGGCCTCGGGCTGCGACAGAACGATGGCCTACTGAGCCCGCGGGACATAACCGCCGCGGCCGAGCGAGGAGCTCTCGAGGAAGTCGATGTTCTCGTCGACACCACCACGGACCTCAGTCACCCAGCTCAGCCGCTGCCGCATGAGTCGCTCGACCCCGCCTTGCAGCGTCAGGCCGGCGATGGCGCACGAGCCGCAGGCACCCTGTAGCTGCACCTCGACGATGCCGGCGTCGTAATCGACGTCGACGAGGACGAGGTCTCCCCCGTCCGCTTGCACCGCTGGGCGCATGAGCTCCATGAGCTGGTGGAGGGCGGCTTGGCGGGCGGCACGCTCGGCGTCGTCGATGAGCCCGCCGCCGGGGCTGGGCTCGGGGTTGGACGCCGGCGCCTCGGGCGACGCGGTCCGCCTCTCGCTCGTGTCATCGTTGATGTCGGTCTCTGGCACGTAAAACTCCTTGGGCCCGGGGCGGATACCGCGGCGCAGGAGTCGGCTCCCACTGCCTCCGACCCCAAGGCCGGGCACCACCACCGGATGGTCCTGCATGAATGATACGAACGCCGGACGCGGCGCCGTACAGTTCTCCCGTGCAACTCGTCGTGATGGCAGCGGGTCACGGTACGCGTTTTGGTGGGTTGAAACAGCTGGCGCCGATCGGTCCGAAGGGTGAGGCCCTCATGGACTACACCGCCTGGGACGCCCAGGAGGCCGGCTTCGAAAGCGTCGTGCTCGTCGTGCGTCACGAGATACGCCAGGAGCTGTTGGACCACATCGCCGCTTACTGGCCGCCCGAGTTGCGGGTGAGCTCGGTCACACAGGGCCCGATCCCCGGCACTGCGCAGGCGGTCGCTTCCACTGAAGAGCTCGTCGAAGGCTCGTTCGGCGTCGTCAACGCCGACGATCTCTACGGCCCGGCCGCAATGAAGCGGCTCGCCACCGAGGTCGAGGGTCTCGGCCCAGACGAGCACCTCATCGTCGGGTACCGGCTCGATCAGACGGTGCTGACGGACGCCGCCGTCACTCGCGGCGTCTGCGTCACGACACCGGATGGCTATCTCGACGTGCTGCGTGAGCAGACGGTCAAGCGCAAGTCATCAGGCACGGGCTTCACCGGCCGAGCGATCGGTGCGCCCGCCAGTGACCCGCCCGCCGACTTGAGCGGGGAGGAGATCGTGTCGATGAACCTGTGGGGTTTCTCAGAGGGGATCTACGACGACCTCGACCGCGCCCTCGCCCGCTTCGACCCCGAAACGGCCCCCCATGCAGAGGGAAAACCGCCCGAGCTGCTGCTTCCGGACGTGGTCAGCCACTTGGTGGCGACGGACCTCGCCCGCGTGCGAGTCGTCCAGACGAGCGGCCGCTGCATCGGGCTCACGCACCCCGACGACGTCCCCCTCGTGCGCGAGATCGTGGCAGCCGAGCGGCTGCAGCACTGACGAGTTCGACGAGTTCGACGAGTTCGACTAGTTCTGGAGCAATTCCGCCAGCCGTTCCGCCGCTCCCGCAAAACCTTCCACCATCTCGAAGACCACCTGTCGCGCCGGCTTGACCGAGTTCATGCGCGAGACGATCTGGCCAACGGGGATGCCCAGCAGCTCGCTCACGTCGGAGCGGGCGATGCGACGCTGGGCGTCTGCGGTGAGCATGTACTGGAGGGGCATCGGCAACGTACCCGGCGACTCGGGCGCTTCCCAGGCTTCTGTCCACGCCGTGCGCAGCTGGCGGGCGGGCTTGCCCGTGAGCGCCCGGGAACGGGCCGTGTCCCTCGAGCCGGCAGACAAGAGCTTGGAGATCAGCTTTGGCGACATGTCGCTCTCGGCCGTCGTCAGCCAGATGGATCCGCACCAGACGCCCTCGGCACCGAGCGCGAGGGCGGCCGCGACCTGGCGGCCGTCACCGATACCGCCGGCCGCCAGCACCGGGATGGGCGCGACGGCATCGACGACGTCGGGCACGAGCACCATGGTCGTGATCTCGCCGGTGTGGCCACCCGCCTCGTAGCCGGAGGCGACGATGATGTCGACGCCGTTGCGTACCTGGCTCTCGGCCTGCGAGACCGACCCGACGAGGGCGGCGACAACGACGCCCTGATCGTGCGCCATCTGCACGACGTCGGGTGGGGGCGGCCCGAGAGCGTTGGCCAAGAGCTTGATCGGGTGCTCGAGGGCGATGTCGACGAGCGGCCGAGCACCCTCGTGGGTCCAGCCGAGCAAGCGGTGGACGTCCTCGTCCGCTGGCAGCGGGGCGACGCCGTAGCGGTCGAGCACCTCCTCGACATAGGCGCGGTGTCCCGCCGGGATGAGCTCGTCGAGGATGGAGGCCAGCTCGGCGTTGGAGGCATCGGCCGGGAGATCGCCGGCGCCGGCGTAAGAAGCCGGCATGACGACATCGACGCCGTAGGGCTTGCCTGCGACGTGAGCGTCGATCCAGTCGAGCTCGATCGCCAGCTGCTCGGGCGTGAAGGCCAACGCCCCCAGCACGCCGAAGCCACCGGCGTTGCTGACGGCCGCCACGACGTCCCGGCAGTGGGAGAAGGCGAAGATCGGGAACTCGATGCCGAGGGACTCGGAGAGTCGGGTCTTCATGGAACCTCCGTGGGCGGATGGGGTGTGTCGGGCTCTGCCAGCGCCCGCGGCGGCGCTGGGGCGGCGGCGGTCACCTCAGCGGCCGACAGGGTCGCTCCCTCGGATGCGACCCGACCTCCGAGGGCGACGTCGAGCGCCCAGCGGTAGTCGGGCTTCCCGGCGGGAGAGCGGACGAATTCATCCACGAGATGGAGCTCTCGGGGCAGCTTGTAACCGGCGATGCGGGTACGGCAGAGCGCTTGGATGGACGCCAGATCCGGGTGCGACCCCTGCCGGGCCTGCACGACGGCGGCCACTCGCTGCCCGTAGAGCGGATCGGGCACGCCCACGATGGTGCAGTCGTACACGTCTGGGTGCGCCTTGACGGCCGCCTCCACCTCCTCGGGGAAGACCTTCTCGCCCCCGGTGTTGATCGAGACCGAGCCGCGGCCGAGCAGGCTGATCGCTCCGTCCTCCTCGAGGAGAGCGAGATCGCCCGTCATCACGTAACGGGTGCCGTCCACTTCGATGAACACCTCGGCCGTCTTGGCCGCATCCTTGTGGTAGCCGATGGGGATGTTGCCGGATCGGGCGAGGCGGCCGATCTCGCCGGTACCGGGCAGGAGGGGTTTGAGGTCGGCGCCGAGCACGACCGAGTCGCGGACGGCGGTCACCGTCGGGCCGCCGCGCATGGCGGTCTCTCCCGCCTTGACGACGACGATGCCGTTGGCGCCGCTCTCCGACGATCCGATGGCGTCGGTCATCATCAGGTTCGGGAAATGGCGGAAGAACGCCTCTTTCACGTCGGGGGAGAAGACCGCCGCCGTTGAGGAGAGCCCGAAGAGCGACGACGTGTCGTAGGGCTCGCCGGCAAGCGCCTTCGCTTCGTACTCCTCGATCAGCGGGCGGGCCATCGCATCACCGGTGAACATGACGAGGTTGACACCCAGCTCGCCGACGAGCCGCCAGACACCCGCCGGATCGAAGCGGTCCACGAGCACGACGCGGTTGCCCTTGAAGCTCTGGCCCATGACCCCCCACTGCGTCGCACCGTGCATGAGGGGGGCGATGGGGAGGAACGTGACGGCGAAATTGTCGGCCACGGCTTTGCGGGCGAGCCCCTCCGGATCCTCGATGCGGATGTTGGTGAGCGGGTCGATGCCGCCGCCGAGGGCGAACAGGACGTCTTCGTGGCGCCAGACGACCCCCTTCGGCAGGCCCGTCGTGCCCCCCGTGAAGAGGATGTAGCGGTCGTCGGGCGAGCGCGGGGCGAAGTCCCGCAACGGCGAGCGCGGCTCGAGAGCGGCCTCGTAGCTGGTGACGCTGACCTTCCCGAAACCCGCCACCTCTTCAGTGCCCCCGTCCCCGCCTCCGCTTCCGTCCTCGACGACGAGCACGTGACGCAGCTGCGGGAGAGCGTCCTCGCAGGCCGCCACGAGCGGGGCGAAGCGCCGGTCCACCACCATGGCCACGACGTCGGAGCTGGCGAACAGGTATCGGAGCTCGTCCTCGACGTAGCGGTAGTTGATGTTGATCCAGACGGCGCGCAGCTTGAAGACGGCCCAGAGCGTCTCGACCCACTCGACGCGGTTGTAGGCGTAGATGCCGACGTGGTCTCCCGGGCGGACACCCTCGGAGGCGAGGTGGTGGGCAAGCTGGTTCGCCCGCCCCTCCATCTCCGCATAGGTCCGCCGGACACCATTGGCAACGAGGTACTCGCGCTCGGCAAAGACGTCGACGGCGTGCTCGAACAGGTCGGCCAGGTTGAACTCCACCGGCGGTAAGTAGAACATGTTCTCGTTTTGGCAGCAAGCAAGCGGCAGGCGTCTGAAAGGATGCGTGTCACAACCGCTTCGGGAGGGTGAGATGCCGGTTTCGCTCGACGAGTACCCCGTTCACCAGGTGTCACTCTCGATGGCTTACGTGGCCACGAGTGACCGCAACGCCTACGACCGCTGCTACCTCAACGCTCACAACCGCACTGGCGAGCTGTTCGTGGTCAGCGGCATGGGCGTCTACCCCAACCTCGGGGTCACCGACGCCTTCATCACGGTGATGCGCTCGGGTCGCCAGTGCACCCTGCAGCTGTCCGACGCCCTCGAGGGCGATCGCATGTCCCAGCAGGTCGGCCCCTTTCGGATCGAGGTCGTCGAGCCGTTGCGGCAGGTCCGGCTGGTCTGCGAGCCGGGCGAGCTCGGGATCGGCCTCGACCTGCTCTGGACGGGATCCTTCCCGCCCGTGGACGAGCCCCTGCACACGATCCGTACGGGGGCTCGGAACATCCTCGAGGGCGCCCGTTTCGCCCAGGTGGGAACGTGCGAAGGCATCGTCCACCTCGATGGCGAGGACATCGCCTTCGCGACGGAGTCCTCGGCCGGCACCCGTGACCGCTCCTGGGGAATCCGCCCCGTCGGGGAATCAGAACCCGCTGGCCGGGGTGCCGCCGATCCTGTGGACGGGTTCGGGTTCTGGTGGACGTACGCACCGCTGCGATTCGACGACTTCGCCATCGTCGTGATCGCCCAGGAGGACGGCGACGGCACCCGGACGACCGCCGAGGCCGTGCGGATCTGGCCGGCCGAGTCAGGGCGGCCGCCTGAGCAGCTCGGCTGGGCCGACATCGCCATCCGCTACCGCTCGGGCACGCGTCTGCCGACTGGGGCGACGATCACGATGTCGAAACGAGGCGCCCCCACTGTCGTCGAGATCGACACCCTCGGCTACGTCCTGCTCAGCGCCGGCCCGGGCTACAACGGCGACCCCGGCTGGTCACATGGACGCTGGCGCGGGCGAGACTGGGCCGCCCGCGTCGACGCCGATCTGAGCGACCCCGACCTCGCCGGCCAGACCGCCTTCGGAGTCATCGATCACGTGGCACGCGCCAGCTGCGACGGGCACGTGGGCTACGGGTTGTTCGAGCACGCCACGTTCGGGCGGCACGTCCCCTCGGGCTTCGAGGGATGGGACAGCGTGACGCCGTGACGGAAGCCGGGCCAGTCGGAGCAGAGGTTCCCGAGGCAGGCGGGGCGGTCCAAGCCGGGGCGCAGACAGGGGACACGAGCGATGCCCTCGGGCTCCAGTCCTCCACGAGAGACCGAGATGAGTTGCGGGACGCCCTGGAGAGCTGGCTCTCGGCGTCCGGTCTCGGGACCCGCGTGCTCTCCCTCGAGGTGCCGGAGCACACCGGGGTCTCCAGCCTCTCGGTCCTGCTCGAAGTCGAGGGAACCGGGGCGGCGCCGGCACGACTCGTGGCCCGGCTCGCGCCGGACGATCAGGCCGTGCCGGTGTTCCCGAACTACGACCTCGAGAAGCAGTTCCTCGTCCTCGAGCACCTTGGTCGCCAAGGCGGTGTGCCCGTCCCCCGCGTCCACCGCCTCGAGCTCGACGTGAGGCCGCTCGGTGTGCCCTTCTTCCTGATGGACCGCATCGACGGCGCCATCCCGCCGGACATCCTCCCCTACCCGTTCGGATCCTGGCTGACCGAGGCGGACCGGGTCGACCAGCGGCGCTTGCAGGAAGGCGCTCTCGCCGCCCTGGCCGCCGTCCACCGGGTCGAGCTGCCGCCCGAGCTCGAGGCACGCCTGGCGTTCGACAAGGAAGGCCCAACGGCTCTCCATCGCCACGTCGCTCAAGTTCGCAGCTACTACGAGTGGTGCTCCTCCGATGGGGTGCGGTCGTCGGTCATCGAGGAGGGCTTCTCATGGCTGGAGGACCACTGGCCTGAAGGGGTGGACGATTTCGTCCTCAGCTGGGGCGACTCCCGCATCGGCAACATGGTCTTTCGGGACTTCACGCCGGTGGCGCTGCTCGACTGGGAGATGGTGGGCCTCGCCCCCCGCGAGGTCGACCTCGGCTGGATGATCTACCTGCACCGCTGGTTCGACGACATCACCGCCATGATGGAGATCGAGCCGATGCGGCACTTCATGCGCGTACCCGACGCCGTGGCGACCTATGAGGCCGAGAGCGGGACGACCGTCCGGGACATGAGGTTCTTCCTCTTCTACGCCGCCCTCCACCACGGGATCATCATGTTCCGGGTCACACGTCGGCAGATCGCCTTCGGCCAGGCCGTCATGCCCGACGACCCGAACGATCTCATCCTGCACCGGACGACCCTGGAGCAGATGATGGAGGGGACGTACTGGGAGGGCTTCGAAGCGTGACTGGCTCGCCGGGCGCGACTTCGGGTTCGGGCGCCGCCTACGGTTCGGACTCCAGTTCAGGCGCCAGCGGTTCGGGCGCCGCCGGCGGTTCGGGCGCTAGCGCCGGTTCGGGCGCCGGCTCGGCCCGCGGCCGGCGCCGGTAGGTTCGCCGGAGATGTGCGGTCGTTTCGTGGCCAGCCGGCCCGTGGAGGACATCGCGGCCCTCCTCGATGTCGATGACATCGAGGTGCCCGAGGAGTTGACGGCGCCTCGCTGGAACGTGGCCCCGACCGACGGTGTTCTCGCCGTGGCGACACGTGTCCGCAAGGACGTCGCCGAGCCCCGGCGGCGTCTCACCGACTATCGGTGGGGGCTCGTGCCCTCGTGGGCGAAGGATCCCGCAGTCGGGATGCGGGCGTTCAACGCTCGGGCCGAGTCGCTGTTGGAGCGGCCCGCCTTTCGCACGGCCCTCGCCAAGCGCCGCTGCCTCGTTCCCGCCGACGCCTTCTACGAGTGGGAGAAGGTGGCCGCCGGCGGGCGCGTCGTCAGACGCCAGCCGTGGTGCTTCACAGCCGCCGACGGCGGGCTGCTGGCCTTCGCCGGACTCTGGGAGGCCTGGAGGTCACCCGTCGAGGAGGACCCGCAGGCCTTCGCGCCCGGTGCCGGCTGGCACGACCACTGGCTGCTCTCGTGCACGGTCATCACGACGGCCGCGAACGCCGTCGTCGAGCCCTTGCACGACCGCATGCCCGTGATCCTGCAGCGCCGCGACTGGGCTATGTGGCTCGAGCCGGCACCGCTCGACCGCGGAGAGATCAGCGCACTGCTGCAGCCGGCACCGGCCGAGCTGCTTTGCTCCTATCCCGTCTCACCTGCGGTGAACAACACCCGCTCGGACGGGCCGGAGCTGGTGGCGCCGCTGCTGCCGGCCGGCGCCGCCGGCGATGAGGATGACGGGGACGACGACGGTGGGCAACCTCGCTTGCTCCCGCTGCCCTGACGGCACTGAGCAACGGCGCCGGCTCAGGGGGTCCGATGGTCAGGCCGGGATGAGCGAGAGCCGCCGGGCCGCCGTCACCGTCGAGGCGGCGATGCCGGGACCGTCGAGCCCGAGCCGAGCCAGGATCGCATCCGGCTTGCCGTGGGCGATGTAGGTCGTGGGCACGCCGAGGACCAGCCGCCGCGGCTCGGGCAGCTGGCGAGCGGCGGCGATCGCCTCGGCTTCGCCGCAGAGGTAGGAGCCGGCGCCGCCGTGGGCGAGCCCGTCCTCGGCGGTGACCACGAGCCGGGCCGTCACCATCTGCTCGAGGAGCGCCGGGTCGGCCGGCCGAACGACGCGCGGGTCGATGACAGTGACGTCGAGGCCTTCAGCTTCGAGCAGGTGGGCGGCCGCCAGACAGGCTCGAGCCAGCTTGCCGATCCCGACGAGCACGATCTCGCCTGAGCCCTCCCGCAGGGTGCGGGCTTCCAAGCCCGATCCCGGCGGCGCCAACGGCCCTGGCGAGGTCGTCTTCGGGTAACGCACGAGGGAAGGGCCCGTGGCAGCGAGCGCCGCCGTCAGGGCCGGCCCGATCTCGGCCGGCTCGGCGGGGGCGAAGATGGCGAGGTTGGGCACTTGCAGCGCCTGCACCATGTCGTACAAGCCATGATGGGAGGGGCCGTCGTCGCCCGTGATGCCAGCACGGTCCGCCACCACGACGACGGGCTGCTGGTGCAAGCCGACGTCGAGGTTCCATTGGTCGACGGCGCGAGCGACGAACGTCGAGTAGATCGCCACGACGGGATGCAGACCGGTCATCGCCATGCCGGCGGCGGCCGTGAGGGCGTGCTGCTCGGCGATGCCGACGTCGAAGAAGCGCTCCGGGAAGTGGTCCTGGAAGCTGAGCAACCCCGTCGGCCCGGGCATGGCGGCCGTGATCGCAACGATCCGGGGATCGGCCTCTGCTGCAGCCAGGAGCGCCTTCGCGAACGCATCGGTGTAGCTCTCGCCGAGCGGCGTCGGCGCCGGCAAGCCCCCCGGGTCGTCCGTCGGTGCGCCCACGCGCGGGAGCGCCCCGCCGCTCTGGACGGCGGGGGAGTGCCCTCCGGCGGGCGAGGTGTGCGCCGGCGCCGCCCGGAAGTCGTGCAGCTTCTGCACCTCGTCGTCCTCCGCCGGGCCGTAGCCCTTGCCTTTCTTCGTCAGCACGTGCAGCACGATGGGTCCTTCCCAGGCTGCTGCGCGCCGCATCGCCTGCTCCATGGCGGCGATATCGTGGCCGTCGAGCGGTCCGGTGTAGCGGACGCCGAGGGCTTCGAAGAAGACGTGCGGTTCGACGACCTCACGCAGTGCCGAGGTGAAACCGTGGATCGACGTGTAGGCGACGGAGCCGACTCCGGGCAGGTCGCGCAAGCCGTGGCGGACGCGCTCGCGCAACTGCACGTATCGAGGGTCGAGGCGAAGGTGCGTGAGCGATCCGGACAGCTTCGAGATCGTGGGTGCGTAGCTGCGACCGTTGTCGTTCAGGATGATGAGGACACGTGCGCCCGAGTGGCCGAGATTGTTGAGCGCCTCATAGGCGAGGCCACCGGTGAGGGCGCCGTCGCCGACGACGGCGACGACCCGGCGCTCGCGTTGGGAAGGGTCGGCTTCGGCCTCCAGCCGCAGCGCCGAGGCCATCCCGTAGGCGTAGGAGAGCGCTGTCGAGGCGTGCGAGTTCTCGACGAGGTCGTGAGGGGACTCCGCCCGGTTGGGGTAGCCGGAGAGGCCGCCTTCCTGCTTCAGATGCTCGAAACCCGCCTTCCTGCCCGTCAAAAGCTTGTGAACATATGCCTGGTGGCCCGTGTCGAACAGCAGCAAGTCGCGAGGCGAGTCGAAGACGCGGTGAAGTGCGATGGTCAGCTCGACCGCACCCAGGTTGGATCCGAGGTGCCCGCCGGTCTTCGAAACGGAATCGACGAGGAAGTCGCGAATCTCCGCCGCCAGGGTCACACACTCGGCGCTCGAAAGCGCCTTCACGTCGCTGGGAGTATGGATGTGGTCGAGGATCATGGTGGTCGAGAGGGCGCGCCTCACCTCTGTGCGGCGCGCAAATAGAGGCTACCCGGACGGCGGCAACCGCGCCGGTAGCCACCGTGGCGGTCGGACAGGGCCGCGGCGGCGTCATCTCGACGCCCGCCCGCTCGCCCGCCCGCCGGCCCCCTCGGCGGGTAGCGTGTCGGGCCGGAGTCAACGCGGGAGGTACTGCAGTGTCGCAGGGACTGACTGAGAGCGCGAAGTCGTTTCTCCGCGAGCCCGTGTTGGCCCACATCGCCTCCATCGATTCCAAGGGACGGCCCAACATCACGCCCGTCTGGATCGATGTCGACGGTGACGACATCGTCTTCAACACGGCCGAGGGCCGCCTGAAGACGAAGAACCTCCGCGCCAACCCGAACGTGGCCGTGTCGGTCGTCGACCCGGCCGACAACTACCGCGTCATCGCTTTGGGGGGCACGGTCACCGAGATGACCCATGAGGGCGCCGACGAGCACATCGACTCGCTCGCCCGCAAGTACCTCGGGGTCGACTATCCGAACCGCCGCGAAGGTGAGCAGCGCGTCAAGATCCGGATCCGCCCCGAGCGGATCGCGATGCAACCCCAATAGGAGGAGGGCGGAGATGATCATCGGCATTCCGACCGAGGTGAAGACGGCCGAGAACCGTGTGGCGATGACGCCGGACGGCGTGCGTGGGCTCACGGCCCTCGGTCACGAGGTGCGCGTGCAGTCAGGAGCCGGCGTCGGCTCGTCCTTCTCCGATGCCGACTTCATCGCCGCCGGAGGCACGATGGTGACCGTCGAGGAGGCCTGGGCGTCGGAGCTCGTCTGCAAGGTGAAGGAGCCGCAGGAGTACGAGTTTCCGTACCTGCGGGACGATCTCGTGCTGTTCACCTACCTCCACCTCGCCGCCTACCCGGAGGTCGCCAAGGCGCTCTTCGAGGCGAAGACGACCGGAATCGCCTACGAGACGGTGCAGACGGCCAACGGCGACCTTCCGCTGCTGGCGCCCATGAGCGAGGTCGCCGGCCGGATCGCCACCCAGGTGGGGGCATCGCTGCTGGAGAAACGCAACGGCACGCGTGGCATCCTGCTCGGCGGGGTGCCCGGCGTGCGGGCCGCTCGCGTCGTGGTCATCGGAGCCGGCCACGTCGGTTGGAACGCCTCCTGGATCGCCCAGGGCATGGAGGCCGAGGTGCTCCTCCTCGACCGCAACATCGACCGCCTGCGCTGGGTAGACCAAATCCACAGGGGAAGGATCTTGACCCTCGCCTCCAACCGGGGCTCCATCGAGCGGGCGCTGCTGGACGCGGATCTCCTCATCGGTGCTGTTCTCGTCGCCGGAGGCCGCGCCCCGATCGTGGTGAGCGAGGACATGGTGGCGATGATGCGGCCCGGCTCGGTGATCGTCGACGTAGCCGTCGACCAGGGTGGCTGCATCGAGACGACGCACGAGACGACGCACGAGGATCCGACTTACTTCGTGCACGGGGTCCTTCATTACGCAGTCGGCAACATGCCCGCGGCCGTGCCTCACACCTCGACCTACGCCCTCACCAACGCCACCCTCCCCTACGTGCTGGCGCTCGCCGAGCACGGAGTCGCCGGCGCCGTGGCGGGCGATCCCGCCCTGCGAGGCGGTGTCAACACCGTCGATGGCGTCTGCACGAATACCGCCGTCGCCGACGCCCTCGGCGTCGAAGCAGGTGACCCGCTGCAGCTGCTCGGCGTCTAGGTGGCGGCAGGGCGCTCAGGTCCGGACCCAGGCAGCCCCCTCGCTACGCACGAGCCGGAGCTCCTCCAAGTGGTCGATCGCAAGCGCCACGATTCCGAGATCGAGCCGCGTCCGCAGGCAGACAAGGTCGATCAGCGTGGCCGTGTAGTCGACCGCCTCCAGCACTGCCCGCTCCACCGGAGTCGTCGGGGCGATCGCCTCGGCCCGAGCCGGCCGGCCCCCGTGCGTGCTGGCTGACGGTGACGTACCGGCCATCAGCGAGGGTCCGAGCTCCAGGGCTTGTGGTGTGCCGCCGTGACGGCCGGTGGAGCGGCTCACTGCAGCCGCCGGGGCGGTGGTGCGAGCCTTCGCAGCCGCTTCCGGTCCGCCGGCATCTCGCCGCTGGCCCGACCGGAGTCTCCAGGAGCTGCTCACAGGCCGGGGGCGATCGTCGGCGCTGCGCGCCTGCGAGAACGAGACGGGCGTCCCGTCCTCTTCACAGACCATCGAGAGCACCGCGAGAACGTCGTGCACGTCCAGGGCCACGCCGGCGCCGCCTTCCTGGATGATGGCGTTCGTTCCCTCGGACTGGGGACTGCGCACAGATCCGGGCACTGCCAGCACGGGCACGCCGTAGGCGTCAGCGGCCAGCACCGTGTGGATGGCACCGCCCTGGCGGGAGGACTCCACGACGACCAGTACCTGGCTGAGGGCGGCGATGATCCGGTTGCGGAGAGGGAATCGCCAGCTCTCCGGTGGCGCCCCCGGTGGCGCCTCGGAGAGGACGCCTCCTGTCTCCAGCACTTCCTCCCAGAGCCGTCGGTTCTCCCTCGGGTACACCACGTCGACGCCGCCGCCCACGACGGCGAGCGGCCCCTTCCGTCGAGCGGTCGCCGCCAGCACGCCTCGGTGGGCGGCGGCATCGATGCCGCGCGCCAGACCCGACACGACGGCCACCCCCCGTTCAGCCAACTCACGGCCGAACCCGAAGGCCACTTCGAGCCCGTAATGCGTCGCCCGCCGGGTGCCGACGATCCCGACACACGGCGCCGAAGCCTCGTCGAGCCGCCCGCGCACGTACAGGAGCTCAGGAACTTGGCGGGCGCGCAGCAGCCGGGCCGGGTAGGCGGCGTCACCTCTGCGCACGACGTCGATGCCGCCGGCGCGCAGCTCCTGCCAGCCTCGGGCCACCGGCGTGCGAGCCGCTTCGAGGCGCCACATGCGAAGCGAAGCCTGAGCCTGCGCACGCGCCCGCTCCATCGCACCGAGAGAGCCGGACGCACCCCAGCTCAACTCCATGTCCAGCGCCGTCTGGGCTGACTCCGAGCGTGTTGGCCCACCCAGCCGCGCGAGCCGCTCGCCGAGGGCCGGATCTCCGCCCAGTAGCTGCTCGTAGACCTCTCGAGCCGGGTGTCCCTCCAAGAGCACCCGCAACCGCGCCGGCGTCATCTCGCCAAGGGCAGCCAAGGCGACCGCGTAGGCGACGTCCGGCAGATCCTCCTCGCAGTTGCTCGACCCTCCGGTGCTCTCCACCCTCATGCCACCCACCGCCCTCCGAGGATCGCACGACGACCGGCACGTAGCTCCAACGCTGTTGCCGCCGCCTCCGCCGGCACAGGCCCTTCGACCTGCCCGAGGTCGGCGAGCGTGCGTGCCACGCGGCGCACCCGATCAAGGCCTCGGGCGCTCAACGAGCTCTGGCTCACTCGCCGGCGAAGGAGCGCCGTCGCCTTCGGGTCGAGCGGCGCCAGCTCGTCCAGCCGGTGGGCCGGGATGGCGGCATTGCAGGAGACGCCTCGTCCGCGTGCGATCTCGCGGGCGGCCGCCACGCGAGCGGCCACTGTCGCCGACGACTCACCCGGCACCGTCCCGAACAATTCGCTCGCGCCCAGTCCTTCGACGGCGATGTGGAGGTCGAACCGGTCCAGCAATGGCCCCGACAGCCTCCGGGCGTACCGGTCGAGCTGAGCATCCGAGCACTCGCACGCGAGACGCCGCCCGCCCTGGCCGCAGGGGCAGGGGTTCATCGCAGCCACGAGGAGGAACGCCGCCGGCAAGGTCACTGTCGCCCGCGCCCGGGCGATACGGACGACTCCTTCCTCGAGCGGTTGCCGCAGGGCGTCGAGCACCGTCCCCGGGAACTCGGCGATCTCGTCGAGGAAGAGCACGCCATTCGTCGCCAGGCTGATCTCCCCAGGCCGCAAGTAGGCGGTGCCACCGCCGAGCAGCGCCACGGCCGAGACGGAGTGATGCGGGGCCCGAAACGGCGGCTCGCCGCCGAGCGTGCGCTCGGGAAGTGGCAGCCCGGCAGATGAGTGGATGCGGCACGTCTCGATGACGGCGCTGCGGTCGAGCGGCGGCAGGATGCCCGTGATCCGCGCTGCCAGCATCGTCTTGCCGGAGCCGGGAGGGCCCGACATGAGGAGGTGGTGGCCGCCGGCGGCGGCGACCTCGAGTGCCCGCCGCCCGACGACCTGCCCGCGGATGTCGGCGAGGTCCGGCGGGCGCTCGTCGAGCGAGCCGGCGCCGTGAAGTGCAGCTCGGCGGCGGCCGAAGCCATCCGCCTCCGCCACGTCCGGCCACGGTGCCCGCCCGTTGAGCGCCTCGACGAGCTCGCCGAGCGACCGCGCCGTCCGCACGAGCGGCCCGCCAACGAGATGGGCTTCATGTACAGCGCCCCATGGCACCACGACGGCCTCGGTCCCGACAGCTGCGACGATGGGAAGCACGCCGGGCACGGATCGCAGCGTGCCGTCCAAGCCGAGCTCGCCGACAAAGCCGCAGCCGGCGATCGAGGCCGCTTCCAGCTCGCCGGTGGCGACGAGCACGCCGATGGCGATGGGCAGGTCTAGCCCGGCGCCCGCCTTGCGGATGCCGGATGGCGCCAGGTTGACGGTCACGCGCCGCATCGGCCAAGACAGGCCGCTCGACAGCAAGGCCGCCCGTACCCGGTCGCGAGCCTCCCGGCAGGCGGTGTCGGGAAGACCGACGATCGTGAAGCCCGGCAGCCCATTGGAAACGTGGACCTCGACGAGGATCCTGCGGCCCTCGACTCCGAGCAAGGTTGCGGATGGGACGGCGGCGATCATGGGACAGCTCCCTGCGGACGGGCGGCGCTCTCGGGAGGGTCGAGATGACCTGGCCGGGCCGGATCAGTGACCGCTCGATCTCCCGCGCACACTAGGGGGAGGGTGTGTCACGAAGAGAAGGCCCGGTGATCGTCCCGGGGCTGCGAGATCGCCCCTACAGCTGTCGCACCCGCCCACCCACGTCGATGTGCCATAGGAGCCAGGCGGCGAACCCGGCGACGAGGACACCCACGACGCGGGCGATCGCCCAGCCCACGACCACGAACAAGAGGGTTGCGACGAGCAGGCTGGCCGTGACGCCGAGACGTTCGGAACTCCACCCGTGCGCCCGCGCGCGGCCGAGCGATAGGAGACCGGCGGACAAGAGGACGAACACCATGACGGCGAGGGCGGAGGCGCCAAGCACGAACATCCCAAGGCCCAGAGTGAGGGCCACGATTCCGCAGACCTGGAGACTCCCCGGGCTCGACGGCTGCCGGGTCATCGCCTCGTTCGGAACGTTCACGGTCTCGCTCGCGCCGGCGCCCGACTCAGGCAGCGCGGCGGGAGCTCGGCTCCGACGTACCGGCTACGAGCTGGCGCCGTGTCCTCGCGCACGGAGCGATCACGACAGGCAGCCAGGAACGGCGCAGGAGGCGTTGCGTGGTCCGCCGGCGGAACACGGAGCCTGGACGCTTGGCGTCAATGATGATCTGGGCGGCGCCGACGTCGGCCGCCTCGCTGAGGATCGCTGCGGGGACGTGCCCGGCGATGGTGCGAAGCATGTGGCCGGTGGCCTCGACGCCCTCGCTCCTGATCTCCGACATCGCCTTCTCGACGAGCTGGCGGGCCTCGTCGGCCGTCTCGGAACTGACGACCGCTCCCCCGTAGACCTGGTGCTCGCGGACGTGGACGACATGGACCCGGGCGTGCTGCTGGCGAGCGAGCGCCGCGCTGAGCTTCACCGCCGGACTCTCGTCGGCTGAGCTGCCGACCGCAACGAGCAAGGTCGTCGCCGACCGGCTGGCGTGCTCAGTGGCGTCTTCGACGGGCTGTTGTGAGCTTGTAGTGGACATCATCGTCATTTCGACTTTCGCTTTCCCAGCACGACCCTCTGACTGATCGGCCTCTCGTGCCTGTGAATTCCTTCACTAGTAAGAGGCTACGGCGGCGGACTGTCGACAATTCGTCAAAAGGGAGCCCTCGGCGTCAACGGGGCGTCAAAGCCACCCCCTGTGACTCGGGCGGAGGCGAGACAACGAAAGACGGTGCTCCCAGCTTGCGTCGCGCGAACGGTCAGGCGAGCCGTTCGCGGGCCACCCATGAGTTCGGCTCAGCAGTCAGCGAGCGGTTCGTCAGGACCCTCGGGAGAGTTGCTTGCCCGTCAGAAGCGGCCATGACCTAGCCGGGTAACGTTCAGTCTGATGGAGGGACCCAAGGCAGAAAATGATGGGGATCCCCGGTCACGTCGTGTCTCGGATCGGGAGCGGGACCACGCCGTCGAGCGGCTGAAGGATGCCGTTTCCGAAGGCCTGATCGATATCGACGAGTTCGGCGAACGGACCTCGCAGGCTCTCGTCGCCCGCACGCGGGGCGAGCTGGTCGCCGTGACCTCGAGATCTTCCCGCCGGCGCTGATCCAGGACCGGGAACCGATGACATTGTCGAGCTCAAAGGAGAGATGAGCTCGCTCGAGCGCAAGGGCAACTGGCAGGTGCCACGCAAGCTCGTGCTCCGGCTGCGGATGGGCTCCGCCAAGCTCGACTTCACCGAGGCCAGGATCGTCCATCCGGTGGTCGAGATCGAGCTCGACGTCAAGGGCGGTTCGGTGGAGATGCGCCTGCCGGAAGGGGCGAGTGCTTCGTTGGACGGAGCGGAGGCGCGCTTCGGGAGCATCGAGGACCACAGGCGGGGCGCACCTGCCGTTGGGCGGCCCCATTTCGTCGTGAAAGGCCAGATCAGTCGGGGCTCGGTCGAGCTTCGCGGGCCGCGCCGCTCGACGTTACGGCGCCGGCGAAAAGCCTCGTCCGAGGGCTCGCGCCAGGTTTGACTGGGACCTCGATGGTGTTCGTTCCGTTCACCCTGGCAGTCGTGAGAGTGGACGGGAAGTCGGCGAAGGCACCACTACTCGGTACTGGCGTCGAGGCCGATCGGGTTGACGGAAGGAAACCCGCCCGATCTCACCACGGCCCTCGCCAGCGGCCGCAGCATTTCGGTCAGCCGTTCGCTCTGCTCGGCGCCGATCTCGGCGTACGGCTGGGCTGCGAGGCGGTTCGTGTCCGCCTCGATCGCGGCCCGGAGCTCGAGGCCGGCGGCGGTGGCGGCGCCTGCGGCGAGGAGCCCCCGGTCGCTGAGGCGTTGCTCCGCTGCGGCCCACTCGTCCTCGGGCCAGTTCCGGCTCAAGCGCAGCACGTCTGCCGGCACGGTTCCAACCGCAGCGTGCATGACGAGGGCTTCGCAACCGTCGAGGTCGGCGTGGGTCAGACAGGCGACGTGGCCATCACCGCGATGCTCGCGCAACACCGTCAAGAGCTGCCAGAGGGCTGCGACCGGATCGTCGGGCATGGCGAGGGCTTGGTTGGCGGCCGCCAGGGGCCGGCCGACGCACTCGCAGGCGGAGGCGGCTGCCTGCGCCAGCGGGACGGCCGTGGCGGCAGCCTGCTGCACGCCGTCACCGGCGATGCGGCGGAGGGCGGTGGAGACGGCTGACGCTCGTGTCTGCAGGAGGTTGTCGATCGACGCCAGTGCCCAGGCGTCTGGGATGGCCCGCTCCACTCGTGAGCGGTGGAAGTTGTAGAACGTCGCCCGCACGACGCTCGCCGGCACGGGGCCGAGTGGGGCTGTCCTGAAGGCGAAGTAGCACATCCACCAGCCCTTAAGGCCTACCGAGTCGGCGGCCGCACGAGACTCGTCGGCGAAGTAGGTGGTGGCGTGGATGGGTTCGAAGACCCTCCAGCAGGCGTCGGCCAGGTTGGAGAAATCCTCCTCGGACATGGGTGTCACCCTCCTGCGAACTGGGCGTCTCGCTCTTGCCGGAGCTCCGCCGGTACGGGGGTCTCCACGAAAGCAACATAATTCAGGCCTCGTGGTACCGCCCCGAAGACGCCGAAAAGGCCCAAGCCGACCGCCCCCATCCCGCTCTGTTCGGGAGTCGGGGCGCAGCGGGGCGCGCCGCCCGGGCGCGCCGCCGGAGGGGGCCTCGGGAGATGCCGGCACGGACGGCACGGGTCCGGCTGGCCGCCGTATGCCCTTCATCGAGGACCCGATGACCGGCGGTACAGCAGAGGTGCGCCGTATTCAGCCCTTCGAGGCGCGCAAGGAGTACGTCTGCCCCGGGTGCAATCAGGAGATCCGACGAGGTACGGGCCACGTCGTGATCGTTCCGCTGAACGCCACCGACCTACGGCGCCATTGGCATGCTCCGTGCCTCGCCCGTGCACGCCAGCACGGGATGCCGTGAGCCTCGTCGGCGCCTGGGAAGGCGTGGGCCTGGCTAAGCGTTAGCCTGGTGTAGAGGTGATCATCATGTGGAGCGCCGCTCCGATCCTTGCCGCAGGCACCACCACCCTGAGCTCGGGCCAGATGGACGAGCTCTGGGTGACTGCCGTCGTGTCGGGGGTGCTCGCATACACGTTCGCCGTGTACAGCCGCCGGGCGATCGGGGCCTACCCGTGGCGGGTTCCCCCCCTGTTCTGGGGCCTCTTCGGTGTGCTGCTTCCGGTGCTGAGCCTTCTCGTCGTCGCCGTGGCCCGCTTGACGACACGACCTGTGCAACCGCCCGCAGCCGGGCCCTACCGCACGGGCGGCTTCTTCGGCGCCAACTCCGGCACCGCTCCCGGACAGCCGGATCCGTCGGGGCAGGGGCCCAGTTGGCCACCTCCAACGCAGCCAGGCTCTCAGTGGGAGCCACCGCCTCCGGGCCAGGATCACCTGCCGCCCCCGCCAGGGCAGTGGCAGCAGCCCTCCCCCGCCGGGTGGCAACCGCCGCCGCCGCCGCAATGGCAACCGCCCGTGGCCGGTCAGCAGCCATCGGCAGAGGCGTGGCCGCAGACAGACGCCGGCCAGGCTGGTTCGGGGCCCTGGCAGCCGGGGACACCTGGCGCGCCGGCGGCTCCGCCGTGGCCACCTCCGCTCGGCCCGGACGCATTTCGGCCGCCGGCCGGCCAGGGATACCCACCGGCGCCACCTCCCTACGCAGGTCAGGCGCCGCAGCCTGTCGGCACCTGGCAGCCCTCCGGTGGTCAGAGCTACCCGTCGGCGGCGCAGCCTGCGCTACCGGGTCCTGACGGCTGGGCGCCGCCACCGCCGTATGTGCCGGCTCCGACGCCGCCGCCGCTCTTCGGCTGGTACCCCGACCCGACGGGTCGTCATGAGCAGCGGTACTGGGACGGACGTCACTGGTCCCACCGTGTCTCCGACAACTTGGTTCGCGGGGACGATCCGCTCCTCCCGGCTGCCGACTCGATGGCAGAGGCAGCCGGACCAGGGAACAGTCCTCGAGTGGCACCGGCGGAGTCGCAGGCGGAGCCGGCGGACGACGACACCACGGCCTGACAGCCAGCGCACGATCGCAGCCGGAGCGGCGGAGGACGACACGACCCGCCTGAAAGCCGGCGCCTGATCGCAGGCACTAGAAGGCCTGCGAGATCACCTCGACCTCACGGCCGGTGACACAGGCGACGTCGAAGCGAACAAGCTTCGGTCGGGCCGACTCGAGATCCGCCAGATAGACGGCGGCAAGCTGGCGGATGCGGCGCTGCTTTGCGGGCGTGACCGATTCGGCTGGGCTGCCGAAGCGGTCCGACGTGCGCGTCTTCACCTCGCAGAACACGAGCTCATGACCTTTCCGCAAGACGAGATCGATCTCGCCGCCGGCAACACGCCAGTTTCGCTCCACGACCTCGTAACCGTGCGCCTCGTACCAGTGGGCGGCCAGGTTCTCGCCATGGCCTCCGAGCGCCTGCCGGCCGCTCGGCACGACCGTCAGCCGTCCGTCTCGGGCAGTGCCTCCACGTTCACGTCCTTGTAGGTGACCACCCGGACCGACGACACGAATCGTGCGGGACGGTACATGTCCCACACCCAGGCGTCCCCGAGCTCAACCTCGAAATACGTGGTGCCCGCCTCTGCGTGCGGGGTCACCTTCACGTCGTTCGCCAAGTAGAAACGCCGCTCCGTCTCCACGACGTACTTGAACATGGGGAGCACGGCCCGGTACTCCTGGTACAGGGCGAGCTCGACTTCGGCCTCGAACTGGTCAAGGTCCTCTTCTGCACTCATCGCACTCCTCGGAGTCTGCCGCAGGCAACCGTGAGCAATGCCGACACGATCAGCGGGCTACCCGCTTCTCCTTGATCTTGGCGGCCTTTCCGACGCGGTCACGGAGGTAGTAGAGCTTCGCCCTGCGCACGTCACCCTCGGTGACCCGCTCGATCCTCGAGTACATGGGCGAGTGGATCGGGAACGTCCGCTCCACACCAACCCCGAAGCTCACCTTCCGGACGGTGAACGTCTCACGGACCCCGGAGCCCTGACGGCGGATGACCGCTCCCTGGAACACCTGGATGCGCTCGCGGTTGCCTTCCACGACCCGCACGTGCACCTTGACCGTGTCGCCCGGTGAAAACTCGGGAATGTCGTCACGCAGGTTCGCGCGGTCGACGAGATCGGTTGGGTTCATGACAACGCTCCTCAAGGCGGTCAGCGGGCTGCGGTGCGGGAATCGGTCGAGCGGCGGGTGCTGGGATGCCGAGCGAGGGCAGGCGTTCCGAGCCCGGAGCCGGTGTCTCGACCTGAACTCCTGGTAGGGACAGGATAGCCGGGCGCAGCGACCCCTCGCACCCGCGGCGCCGGATGGATCGAGCTCAGCGCTGAGGTGGACGCAGGCCGAACTCCTCCATCACCTGGCGTTCCGACTCGGAGATGCCCCCGCGCGCCGCAATCAGATCGGGGCGACGCTCCAAGGTGCGCTGCAGCGATTCGGCCAACCTCCAGCGGGCCACCCTGGCGTGATCGCCGCTCCGCAGCACGTCCGGTACGTCCCAGCTTCGAAACGATGCCGGCCTCGTGTAGTGCGGGTGCTCGAGGAGGCCGTTCGTGAAGCTCTCGTCGGTGCTGGACTCGTCGTTTCCGAGCACGCCGGGGACGAGCCGGCAGACGGCCTCGACGATCATGAGCGCCCCGAGCTC
Source organism: uncultured Actinomycetota bacterium (assembly GCA_963735115.1). GTDB lineage: Bacteria > Actinomycetota > Acidimicrobiia > Acidimicrobiales > Bog-793 > JAKACA01. Next base: position 113,110 of record CAVTJR010000001.1, read on the forward strand.
GCCGCCGGCAAGCACGAAGTCGCCGACGGACACCTCGCCGTCGACCAGGTGGTCGGCGATCCGCTGGTCGACGCCCTCGTAGCGACCGCACAACAGGCTGAACTGCCCGAGAGCGGCCGTTTCGACGGCCATGGCCTGATCGAACCGACGACCGCTCGGAGACAGCAGCAGGAGGGGTCGGGGTGGCTGGAGCTGCTCCACGGCCGCGAAGACCGGCTCGGGAGCGAGCACCATGCCGGCGCCACCACCGAAAGGAGCGTCATCGACTGACCGGTGTGGATCATGCGCTGCCGTTCGCAAGTCCTGCGCCCTGACGTCGATGATGCCCTCCCGCCGCGCTCGGCCGAGGATGCTCGCCTCGAAGTAGGCGTTCACCACGTCCGGGAAGATCGTGAGGACATCGACTCGGAGAGCGAGGCGCTGGCTCACTCGAAGAGCCCTTCAGGGGCATCGACCACGAGCTGGCGGCCGCGCCGCTCCACGACGAAGCGCAGCGGCACCAACCAGCCCGCCTCTCCAACGAGCAGGTCGCTGGCGGGGTTGGCCTCCACGGCGGCGACGACGCCATGGGAGGCACCCCTGAGATCGATCACCTCGCTGCCGATCAGCTCGTGAACGAAGAGGGCCTCCGGGTCCTGCACGGGCGGCGCCAGCAGCTGAGCGCCCCGGAGTGCCTCGGCGCCTTCTCTGGTGGAGACGCCCTCGAAGTAGACGAGGTGACGGTGCTGGAACGGGCGCGATGACCGCACGATCAGCTCGCTCGGCTCGATGGACGGCGAGCCAGCGCGCCGGACCGTGAGCCGCTGACCGGCGGCGATGCGCTCCAGTCGGTTCGTGACGAGATCGACCACGACCTCACCGCGCAGGCCGTGAGCCTTCATCACGTGCCCGATCTCGAGGAGGCGGTCGCCTCCCACGGGCTCCGGCACGGTCGCTACCACCGTCAGTCGACGATGTCGACCGACGCCTCCGTGCCGTCGCTGGCGGCGGCCGCCCGCACGAGCGTCCGGATGGCTTGAGCCGTCCGGCCCTTCCGCCCGATGAGCCGGCCCATGTCGCCCTGGGCGACGTGGACCGAGAAGCGCAAGCCGGACCGGCCCTCGCTCACCTCCACGACGACGGAGTCGGGGTCGTCGACGAGCGCTCGGGTGACGTGCTCGAGCACGGCTCTGGCAGCCGCACCGTGGACCCGGTTGACGGCCTCGATGTCCTCCTCGTCGGCGCCGTCCTCATCCTCGCTGTCGGCGACGTCCTCGTCCTCGTCGGATTCCTCCTCGTCGTCCTGCCCGTCGTCGACTTCATCGGCGAGGTCGTCATCCTCCTCGTCGGTGGCCTCTTCCTCGATCTCGTCGAGGTCGTCCTCGTAACCGTCGTCGGACTCTGCCGACTGAGCGCGGCTGAAATCCGGCTCTTCGAACATCGACCCTTCGTCCATGGCCGTCAACCTTCCTCGGGCTCAGCTGCAGCCGGCGCTGCCTTGGCTGCTGCGGGCTTGCGCTTGGCGGCGCCGGCAGCCTTCTTGGCGGCGACCGCTTTCTTCGTGCCGGCCGACTTCTTGGCGGGGGCACTCGCCGGGGCTCTGCGAGACGGCCGCGTGCGGTCCTTCGCCGCCTTGACCGTTCGCGTCGCCTGGTATTCGCCCCAGACCCCCGAGATCTCGAGGAGCTTGCGCACGGTCTCGGTCGGTTGAGCTCCCTTCGACAACCATTCGAGGGCTTTCTCGCGCTTGACGGTGATCTCGGACGGTTCCGAGCGCGGCCCGTAGGTGCCGACGATCTCGATGAAGCGACCATCGCGAGGCGACCGGCTGTCTGCAGCGACGATGCGGTACGTCGGCTGCTTCTTCTTTCCCACGCGCATGAGGCGGAGCTTGACGGACAAGGGGTTTCTCTTTCTCTTGATTCGAATCGATCAGGGCTCGGACGGAGGCACTTATCCGGCACCCCGGCTCGAGGGAGTGAATCGGCTGCCTTTCTGCTTGCCCTTGCTGGGCTTCTGCTTGGCGCCGTTGACGAGGCGGTTCACCGGCCCCATGGACCGGACCATCTTCTGCATCTCCTTGAACTGCCGGAGGAGGTTGTTGACCTCCGTCGTCGAGGTGCCGCTGCCACGGGCGATCCGGAGACGCCTCGACCCGTCGATGACGGTCACACCGCGACGCTCGCCGGGCGTCATCGACTTGATGATCGCCTCGACCCGACCCACGTCCTTGTCGTCGATCTTCGCATCGCGGAAGTCCTTCGGGACGCCGGGCAGCATGCCGAGCATGCCCTGCAGCGGGCCCATCCGCTTGATCTGCTGCAGCTGCTCGAGGAAGTCCTCGAGTGAGAACTGGCCCTTCATGAGCCGCTCGGTCGCCTTCTCGGCGACACCGCTGTCGTACTCCCGCTCCGCTTTTTCGATGAGGCTGAGCACGTCGCCCATGCCGAGGATGCGGCTTGCAAGCCGGTCCGGGTAGAACGTCTCGAAGTCGGCCGTGCGCTCCCCGGTCGAGACGAAGGCGATGGGTTTGCCCACCACCTGCTTGACCGAGAGGGCGGCGCCCCCGCGTGCATCGCCGTCGACCTTCGTGAGGATGACGCCGTCGAGAGCGAGGGCGTCGTTGAACGCTTCCGCCGTCTGCACGGCGTCCTGCCCCGTCATGGCATCGACGACGAAGAACGTGTAGTCGGGTTTGACCGCCTCCGAGATGGCCTTCATCTCCGCCATGAGGGCGTCGTCGATGGCGAGACGGCCCGCCGTGTCCACGATCACGACATCACGCCCGAGGCGCTCGGCCTCGGCGACGCCCTGGCGCGCGACCCTGACCGGATCGCTCGGCTCGGAGAACACGGTGACGCCGACGTCCAGGCCGAGGACTCGCAGCTGCTCGACGGCGGCGGGACGCTGGAGGTCAGCGGCGACGAGGAGCGGCTGACGCCCCTGCTGCTTGAACCAGCGGGCCAGCTTGGCGGCCGCCGTCGTCTTGCCTGAGCCCTGCAGACCGGCGAGCAGCACGACCGTCGGCGGGCGGGAGGCGTAGTGAATCTTGAGAGGGTCGCCGCCGAGCGTGCTCGTGAGCTCCTCGTTGACAACCTTGATGACTTGCTGAGCAGGGGTCAGGCTCTTCGACAGCTGCGCCCCGCTGCATCGGGCGCGGATGCGCTCGACGAGATCCCTGACGACGTTCAGATTGACGTCGGCCTCGAGGAGCGCCACCCGGATCTCTCGGAGGACCTCGTTGACCTCGGCGTCGCCAAGGCGCCCACGGCTCCGTAGCCGCGTGAGAATCCCATCGAATCGGTCTGTCAGCGTCTCGAACATGAGCCTTGCCAGGTTAGTCGGGGCGGAGGCCGGCCCCGGGACCGTCAGCCGAAGAGGGCCGCCACGAACTCGGCCGGATCGAAGTCGACGAGGTCGCCGACCCCCTCGCCGACACCGACGAGCTTGATCGGCAGCCCGAGCTCGCTGCGGATGGCAAGCACGACGCCGCCCTTGGCCGTGCCATCCAGCTTGGTGAGGACGATGCCGGTGACGCCGACTGCCTCGGTGAACTGTTTCGCCTGTGCGAGACCGTTCTGACCCGTCGTGGCGTCGAGGACGAGGAGGACCTCGGTGAGCTGACCCGGGGGCCGCTCGGCCACCCGCCGGACCTTGCGCAGCTCTTCCATGAGGTTGACCTTCGTGTGCAGGCGGCCGGCCGTGTCGGCGAGCACGAGGTCGGTGCCCCGTGCCGCCGCGTGAGCGACGGCATCGAAGATGACCGAGGAAGGGTCGGCTCCGTCGGAACCCCTGATGAGGGTGACGCCGGCACGCTCGGCCCAGGTCTCGAGCTGCTCACCCGCGGCCGCCCGAAACGTGTCCCCTGCTGCCAGCACGACCTTGTGCCCCTCGGCCCGCTCGCGGGCGGCCACCTTGCCGATCGTCGTCGTCTTGCCGACGCCGTTCACGCCGACAAAGAGCCACACCGTCGGGTGGTCCTGCTCACCGAAGGCAAGCGCCGGCTCATCGCCCTCGAACATCGCCTCCAGGTCCGCCCGCAACGCCGCCAAGAGGGCGTCGGGCGTCTGTTCGACCTCGCCAGAGCGCACCTTGGCCCGCAGGTCGTCGAGCACCCTTGTGGTCGTGGCGACACCGGCATCCGCCAGGAGGAGTGCCTCCTCGAGCTCGTCGAAGGTGGCGGCGTCAAAGGCCCTTCCCCGGATTCCATCGAGGTAGCCGCCGAGGAGCTGGCGAGCCTTGCCGAGCCGGTCGCGCAGAGCAGGGCGCTCGGCGATCGCTTCGGGCTCGAGCGCCGCCTCTGCGGGCACCTGGCCGGTCGGCGTCGGGACGGCCAGGCCGCCCGGCCGAGCGACGGCAGCTGGGGCGGTGCCTCCTGAGCGACGCCGGCGGGACCGCGTCGAGGCCACGAGGCCGACGCCGGCCAGCGCGAGGACGACGACGGCGACAAGGACGATGACGAGCACCATGGCTCGGCGAGCCTACTGGCGACGCCCTCGAATCGAATTCGCCGTCTGGGGTGTGCGGAGCGACGGCTCCTTCGAAGAAACCCTCCGCCCCTCTGCCGACGGGCGCCCGCCGCCCGTTACCCGGTGCGGGAAGTCTGGCGCGATCCGAGGCGCTCGCTCACGACCTTCGAAGCGCCCCCTGGCTGCAGCGAGACGCCGTAGAGGATGTCGGCGGACTCCATCGTGCGCTTCTGATGGGAGACGACGAGGAGCTGCGCCTCGCTGCGGAATTCGTCCATCAGGTCGAGGAAGCGGTGGAGGTTGATGTCGTCGAGGGCAGCCTCGACTTCGTCCATGAGGTAGAAGGGCGACGGCCGGCTCCGGAAGACGGCGAATAGGTAAGCGAGGGCGACGAGGGAGCGTTCGCCCCCGGAGAGAAGCGAGAGACGACGGACGTTGCGCCCGGCCGGCCGGGCTTCGATCTCGACGCCGGTCGAGAGCAGCTCACCGGGGTCGACGAGGGTGAGGCGACCGGTCCCACCGGGGAACAGCGTCGCGAAGAGCACCTCGAAATGGCGGGCGACGTCGGCGAAGGCCTCCGTGAACCCGTTGACGATCTCCTCGTCGACCGCCCGCACGACCCTGCCCAGCTCCCTGCGTGCGGCCCGCACGTCATCCAGCTGGGCGGCGAGGAAGCCGTCCCGCTCCTCGAGTGCCGCCAGCTCCTCGAGGGCGAGAGGGTTGACGGGACCGAGCAGGCGGAGCTCACGCTCGAGCTCTCGCGCTCGGGCGGCAGGCGGCGTCCCCGGCGGCAGCTCTGGGCACCCGGCCGCCATCGCCTCGGCCGGCTCGGTCTCGAGGTCGTGCCGGAGCGTCTGAACCGCCGCCTCCAGCCGCACGCGCAACTCGGCCAGCTCGAGCTCGACGCGCTGGAACTTCTCGCGCAGCCCTGCAAGCTCGCGCTCGGCGACACCGCGGGCGGAGCGGGCATCCGACAGACGGCCGCTGATCGAGGCGACGGCGGCTGCGTGCGCCGCCCGTCGTTCCCGCAGGGTAGCAACGACGATCTCGAGCTCTTGCCGGAGCGCATCGATGACAGCGGCGAGCCGCTCGAGCGCCCGCGTGGCCGTTTCGTGCGCCTGGCGGCGCCCGGCCGCCTCCGAACGCGCTGCCTCGTACCCGCCGAGGCTGGCCTCGATCTGGCGGCGGCGCTCGGTCAGCATGTTGCGCCGCTCGTCGAGCCCGGCCGAGCGCACCTCCCACTCCGACCGGCGAAAGGCGAGCGATCGCGCCCATTCGTCGAGGCGGCGCCTCTCGCCGGCGGCCACCTCCGCTACGTCGGCGATCTCGCGGGCGAACTCCTCCGCCACGGCCAGCTCGGCCTCGCCCGACTCGAGGGTGGCGCCGAGCACTGACACCTGACGCCGCAGCTCCGCCAGAGCGGCCGAAGCGGGCGGTGCCTGCTCGCGCAGCAGCTGCACCCGGCGGGCTAGGTCCTCTCCCTGCAGCCTCAGCTGACGTTCCTCGGCGGCGGCGGTGGCGAACAGGCGACCGGCCTCGGAGGCGGCGACCCGGGCGGTGGCATGCGCCTGCCGTGCGATCTCGGCGACCTCGCCGGCGCCAACGGCCTCGGAGTCGGCGAGCACCGCCTCGAGGCGCACGACCTCGAGGGCGGCCTTCGTAGCTCCGGCGCGGCCGGCGCCGAGACGCCACTCGTCGGCGGAGAATCGGTCCCCCTCGAGGGTGACGACGACGGCATCGGCCGGGAGGCTGCCGAGGAGGTCGAGAGCGGCGCCTAGGTCGCGCCGGCAGAGGATCACCCCGGCGAGGAGGCGGTCGAGGAGCGGGGCGACGCCAGCATGGGTGGCCCGGACGCACGCCCGCAGCAACTCGGCGCCAACCGGCAGGACGGGGCTCGGGGGAGGAGGTGAGCCAGGGTCGGCCCGCACGACCGAGCCGTCGATGCCCGAGGCGCGCAGGTGCTCGATGGCGCTGCGGGCCTCCGCCGATCCCTCGACGACGACCGCTCGCACCGCATTGGCGACGCCCGCCTCAAAGGCCAGCTCGCAGCCCCCGTCGAGCTCCACGACGTCGAGGAGCGTTCCGAGGACCCCGGGTTGCCCGGCGAGGTGCTCCACACCGGCACGGGCATGGGCTTCGTCGAGTGCCAGCTGGAGGGCATGGGCACGGGCCGCCAGCCCCTGGGAACGCTCGACCGCCTCCCGAGCGGTCGCCTCCGTCGTCATCACGGCGGAGGCGGCTTGACGCTCGGCCTCCTCGGCGGCGGCGAGGCGGGATCGCACCTCGTCGGTGGCGGCCCGGCGGCCCTCGGCGTCGACGCCTGCCTGGACGGCAGCAACCTCGAGATCGCCGATCTGATGAGCGAGGGCTGCCTCGCGCTCAGCCGCCCCTGCGACGGCTTCGCGAGCCGCTGCCAGCTCGTCGCGGGTGCCGTCGCACAGGCGGCGCAGGCGCGCCACCTCGCCCGAGGCCTCGGCGGCCGTGGAGCTTCCGCCTGAGCGCCCGCGACCGGACCAGGCGGTCTCCTCGGCGGCGAGCTCATCCGTTTCTGCCTCGAGCGCTTCCCGCTCAGGAGCCAGCTCGCCGGCCAGCACGGAAGCGTCGGCCAGCTCGGCTTCGATGCGGGCAACCTCGGACTCGAGTGAGGCCACGACGTCGGCTTGGGCGCCTTGCGCGAGGGCGAGCGCCACGCTCCGACGTCGCTCGGAGATGACGTTGGCCACGCCGCGGGCGCGCTCCGACAACCGCTCGGCCACCGCCAGCACGGAGGCGACGTCGTCCGCCTGCTCGATGCCGAGGGCGGCCTCGGTGACGACGACGAGCTCGTCGAGACGAGCAAGCTCGGCCTTGAGACGCCCGTCCCCGGCTTCGAACGACAGGCGGGAGGCCTCCGCCTCCGACAACCGCTGCTGCAGCGACCTGAGCTCATTGCCGGCAACGTGCAGCTGCAGCGCCCGCAGCTCGGCGGCGAGGGAGTCGTGCCGACGGGAGGCCTCTGCCTGGCGCTCGAGCGGCCGTAGCTGGCGGCGCACCTCGCGGTGGAGATCCTGCAGGCGTAGGAGGTTCGCCTCCGTCGCCTCGATCCGCCGTTCGGCCCGCTCGCGCCGGCGGCGGAACTTGAGGATGCCGGCCGCCTCCTCGATGACGGCCCGCCGGTCCTCCGGACGCGCCTGCAAGATGGCGTCGAGCTGCCCCTGGCCCATGATGACGTGCTGTTGGCGGCCCACACCGGCATCCGACAGGAGCTCCTGGATGTCCAGCAGCCGGCAGGCGGCCCCGTTCATCGAGTACTCGCTCTCGCCGGTTCGAAACAGCGTTCGGGTGATCGTCACCTCCGCCAAGTCCACCGGCAGCCGGCGAGACGAGTTGTCGATCGTGAGCGACACCTCCGCCCGCCCGAGCGCCGGTCGTTTGGAGGTACCCGCGAAGATGACGTCGTCCATCTTGGACGATCGGACCACGCGTGGGCCCTGGGCGCCGAGCACCCAGGCGACGGCGTCGACGACGTTCGACTTGCCTGACCCGTTCGGCCCCACGATGACCGTGACGCCAGGCTCGAAGTCGAGCGTCGTCGGATCCGCGAACGACTTGAAGCCTCTGAGGGAAAGAGATTTGAGGTACACGGCGGGGTTCACGCTACCCGGCGGGAGCGCCCGTTCCGGGGATGCCGCCGGGCGGCGAAACCACCTGCCGGCGGCGATGATTCAGCCACCGTTCACTGTTGGCAACCCTCGCAACAGTAGGCAACACGAGCCCCAAAGCGAACACGCGAGATAGGCGTTCCACAGCGCCCGCAGGGCTGTCCGAGGCGGTCGTAGACGCTGTGGTGCAGCTGGTAGGAGCCGAGGCCGCCCATGAGATCGCGGTAGCGCTCGTCCCGCAGGGACGAGCCGCCCAGCTGCACGGCCTTTGCGAGCAAGCCCGAGGTCGCCCGGGACAGGCGGGCGGTCTCGCCGCGCAGGAGGGTGTCGGTGCGACGGTCGGGGCGGACGCGGGCGGCAAAGCAGAATCTCGTCGGCGTAGATGCTCCCGATGCCCGAGATGACTCGTTGGTCCGTGAGGGCAGCCTTGAGGGCGACCCGGTGGCCGGCGAGTCGCTGTCGGAGCACGTTCACCGTCAGGCCGTCGACGAGTGGATCGGGCCCGAAGCGGGCGAAGTCGGCGGGCAGCCCGTCCGGTCCGATGTCGTCCGTGACGTACCACTCTCCGAAGGTCCGCGGGTCGACGAAGCGCAGCTCACTGCCGTCGCCGAGCCTCGCCGTGACGTGGGTGTGGGCGGGCGCCTGCGGGAGCGATACGTCGTCTGGGTCTGCCAGCCAGAGCAGCTGGCCGCTCATGCGGAGGTGGATCACCAGCACCTGGTCGTCGTCGAGGACGAGGGCGAGGAACTTTCCCTTCCGCCGGGCGGCGACGACGGTTCGGCCACGTAGCCGCTCCACCAGCTCGGACGGCGGCTGCCGGCGCACGGTACGACGCCCCGTCACCGTGACATCGACGAAGCGCTCGCCGACGAGCCGCTCCTCGAGCCCGCGGCGAACCGTCTCGACCTCGGGCAGCTCAGGCAGTGTGGCGTCCTCGCCAGTCCGATGCCCGCCAAGCCGGACGGCCGTTCTCAGGCACCGCCACCGCTCAGCGCGCTCGGGTCTCTCAGCACGGGCGTCGCTGCATGCCAACGCTCCAAGAGCACGCCGAGCGCCTCCTCGGCCGCCCGCCGCTCGGCGTCTTTCTTGGACCGCCCCTCTCCCGTGCCGAGGTGCTCCCCACCAAGGACGGCTTGGGCGGTGAACTGCTTGGCGTGGTCCGGGCCCCGCTCCCGCACGACATAGAGCGGCACCCCGAGCATCATCTGGGCGGCGAGCTCCTGCAGGCGGTTCTTCGGATCGCCGAGGCGAGCCTCCGAAGCAACGGCGGCGATGCCCGGCCCGAGCAGTTCCAGCACGAACTGACTGGCACCGGCGATGCCGGCAGAGAGGTAGACGGCGCCGATGAGGGCCTCCAGGCAGTCGGCGAGGATCGAGGACTTGTGTCGACCGCCGGAGCTTTCCTCGCCTTTTCCCAGCAGGAGCGCATCACCGACCCCGAGCGACTCCGCCACCGGTGCGAGGGCAAGCGTGCTCACGACGGCGGCCCGCACCCGCGCCAGATCGCCTTCGGGCAACTCGGGGAACGAGACGAACAAGTGGTCCGTGACGACGAGGCCGAGGACAGCGTCGCCGAGCAGCTCGAGGCGCTCGTTGGAGAGTTGCGGGGGCGACTCGGCGCAATAGGAGCGGTGGGAGAGAGCCTGGCGCATCAATTTCGGGCGGGATCCCGAAGGCGGCGAGACGCTCCGCGAAGGGTTGAACGGCAGCGCCCTCCACGGGGCTGCCCGCCGGCTCAGGCAGCGTCGAGCTTGGCCGTGACGTAGTCGACCGCATCCCGGACAGTGCGCAGGTCCTCGAGATCCTCGTCGTCGATCCGGAAACCTGCAACCCGGTCGCTCAGCTCCTCCTCCAACGCTTCGACGAGCTCGATGAGGGCAAGGGAGTCAGCGTCGAGATCGTCGGAGAACGACGAGGACTCGGTGATGCCGGCGGCATCGATCTCGAGGATCTCTGCCAGCTGATTGCGGACGATCTCGAGCACATCGCTTCGTGTCAGGCCACTGCCGCTTGTCTCGGCCACGTCGGGCTCCTTCTTCGCGTCGATCTTCGGGTCGGATGCTATCGCCGCCGTCGCCTGGCGTTGGGAGCTCGGCCCCGCCGGCCGATCGCCTCGTCCGGGGCCGTCTCAGCCCGGCGCGTCCACGGCCGCCGCCAGCTTGCCCGACAGGTCGCCCTTGGCAAGGTCATGGCCGGCGCGTATGGCGTTCACGATCGCTCGGGACGTGGAGGAGCCGTGGCTGATGATGCACACTCCCTTCAGCCCGAGCAACATGGCGCCGCCCGTGTTCTCCGGGTCGAGCGGCTCGGCTCGCTGCAGGAGCGTCGGGAACAGTACGTCGCCGGCGGCCTTGTTCTCGGGCGTGGCGGCGAAGACCCCGAGAAGGATGTCCATGAAGACTCGCAAGGCGCCCTCGAGGGTCTTGAGAGCGACGTTGCCGGTGAAGCCGTCGGTCACGATGACGTGAACTCCCCCGGCGAGGAGATCGCGGCCCTCGGCGTTGCCGACGAACTCGAATCGTTCCGAATCGAGCGCCGCCAGGAGGGCGTGGGTTTCCTTCGTCAGGGTGTTGCCCTTCGATGACTCCTCGCCGATCGAGAGCATGGCCACCTTCGGTCGCTCGAGGCCGTAGCGCTCGGTGTAGAAGGCTGCTCCCATCTGGGCGAACTGCACGAGCCACTCGCTTTGGCAGTCCGAGTTGGCGCCGGCGTCGACGAGGACGGTGGGGGCGTCGCCGAGGGCCGGGAGAGGCGTCGCGATACAGGGGCGGGAGACGCCCGCCAGGCGGCCCATGCGCAAGAGGGCGCTCGCCATGGTGGCGCCGGTATTGCCTGCGCTCACCATGGCACACGCCTTGCCGTCGCGGACCGCCTCGGCGGCCCGCACGAGGGACGAGTCCTTCTTCGTCCGCACACCCCGGGCGGCGTCTTCGGACATGCCGATGACTTCGCTTGCCGGGATCACCTCGAGGCCGCCCGTGTCCCCGAGGCTGCCGTCGCTCGGCCCGACAAGGACGACGGGAATGCCCAGCTCCTCGAAGGCCCGGCGGGCGCCGGCGACGATCTCGTCGGGGGCGCGGTCTCCACCCATGGCGTCCACCGCGACGGGCAGGTCAACCATGGCCACTACCTGCTTGGTCCATCAGTTCGGTCGCCCGCCGGCACGCTCGATGCGGGCCGAGACGCCGCAGACGGTCGTGATGCCTCGCCGGCGACGGTCCCCCGACCAGCCGAAACGGTCAATCGACTTCTATCGCCTGCCGCCCGTGGTACCAGCCACAGTGCGGGCAGACGACGTGCGGGAGCTTGGTGCGACGGCACTGCGGGCAGATGCTGCGCGGCGGCTCCTTGAGCGTCCAAGCTGCGGCGCGGCGGCTCCGGCTCTTCGACTTCGAGGTCTTCTTCTTGGGGACGGCCATCGTCGTTTCCTTAATCGGTCCGAGGGTCGGGCGCCTCGCACGAGCAGGTCTCGTGGTTGCGGTTCGCACCGCACTCCGGGCACAAACCCCGGCAGTCATCCTGACAGAGTGGTGCGAGCGGCAGGTCCAGGATACAAGCATCATGGACGATGGGTTCCAAGTCGAGAAAATCGCCCCCGATGCCGTAGCCGAGGTCCGGGTCCGGGTGGTCGGTGCAGACTTCGTCGACGACGGCGACGATGTGACCGCGGGCGGTCCCGAGGCAGCGGCGACAGGTGCCCTCAAAAGGGGCGCGTACGAGGCCCTTCACGGTCAGGCCACCGATGACGGACTCGACGGTGCCGTCGAAGGCCACCGGGACACCGTCCGGCACCCAGGAGTCGCTGATGGCCAGGTCGGCGATGACGGCGGACACCTCTGTCTCGTGCACCGATCCGGGATGGCGGCGAAGGCTGGCAACGGGCACGAGCCACGGGTGGCCCCTCGACCGCTGAGCCACTAAGCGTCCTGGTCGAAGAGCCCGTCGTCGGAATCTGGCTCGCCTTCCGGCGCCAGAAACCCCCCTTCCTCCGACTCGTCCTGCGGGTCGTCGGGCACGGCCGCCAATCGCTCACGCCCCGAGCGCACTGTCTTCATCGTCCGGTCGAGCACGATCTCGAAACCGGCCAGCTTCTGATCGATGTAGTCCTCGGCCTCGTGCCGCAGCCGCCGACCTTCTGCCTCGGCGTCCTCCACCAGTCTGACGGCGCGGTGCTCGGCCTGGCGGACGATCTCGGTCCGCTGCACCATCCGCTCGGCGTGCACGCGGGCGTCCTCGATGATCTCGGCCGCCTCCCGCCGGGCGGCGGCAACGACCTCGTCGCGATCCTTCAGGAGGCGCCGGGCGCGACGGAGCTCCTCGGGGAACTCGTCGCGGGCAGCTTCCAGCAGTTCGAGCACTTCGTCTCTGGTCACCATGACCGAGGACGACAGCGGCACGGACTTCGCCGTCGAGACGATGTCAATCAGCTCGTCGAGGACACCTTCTACACCGCCATCGGGCTCGGTCGCCTCCTCGACCTCGGAGTCCGGATCGACGGACGTCGGGTCGCTCACCGGAGCGCCTTCAAGCGACGGTTGACCGGCTCGGGCACGAAGCTGCTGACGTCGCCCCCGAATCGCGCCACTTCACGGATGAGACGGCTCGAGATATAGGCGTACTGCGCTCCGGTCGGGAGGAAGAGGGTCTCGATCCCCGAGAGCTCGCGGTTCATCTGCGCCATCTGCAGCTCGATCTCGAAGTCGGACACGGCCCGCAGCCCCCTCACGATGACCGTGGCGCCGACCTCCCTTGCCATCTCGACGACGAGCGTCGACATCGCCACGATGCGCACCGTCGGTAGGTGGGCGAGCGACTCGGCCAGCATCTCCTCGCGATCCTCGATGGTGAAGAGCGGCTCTGCCTTCTGCGGGTTGCGCAGCGAGGCCACGACGACTTCGTCGAACAGGCTCGTCGCCCGCTCGACGACTTCGAGATGCCCGTTATGGAACGGGTCGAACGAGCCGGGGAACAGGGCGATCTTCAAGCGGTGTCCTTGTCGGGGTCGGGTGAGTCTGATGCGTCGAGCGGGTCGGGGGCATCTGGTTCGGCATCTAGTTCGGCTGGGGCATTTCCTACCGGTACGGCTGGCTCGTCAGGTGTCGCACCTGGCGTGGCCTGGAGCAACGTCACGAGCGTACCGCCGTATCGGTACTCGCGAGAGACGAGGTAGCTCCCCGTCCCGGTGAGGGGGTGGCGGTGCTCGACGAGGACAGTGACGGCCCTGGCTCGCTCGAGGAGCTCGCCCCAGGCATCGAACTTGTACGGAGGATCGGCGAGGGCGAGGTCGGCGGGCTGCCAGCTGTAGGTGGACAACCAGCTGAGCACGTCGGCCCGGGCGATTCTGACACCGCTCGAGGAGAGGTAGCCGGTGACCTCGAGGTTGTGCTCGATGGCGAGCACCGCCCGACGGTCCTGCTCGACGAAGGTCACCCCTGCGGCCCCCCGCGAGAGCGCCTCGATGCCGAGGGCTCCACTCCCGCTGAACAGGTCGAGCACGACGGCGCCCTCGACGAGGTCGCGAGCCTCGAGGATGTCGAACATCGCCTCGCGCACCCGGTCGCTCGTGGGGCGGACGCCTGGGAGATCGGGCGCGACCAGCCGCCGGCCCTTGGCCTCGCCGCCGATCACGCGCAGCACGACGAGCCGGCCTTCAGCTCCGGAAGAGGAACTGGCGCTCCTCCTCGGACACGAACAGCTCCACCTCTTCCCACAGGAGATGGTTCTCCTGGCCAGCCAGCTCCGGGTCGGTGTCCAGCACGCTTGTGGCCACGTCCCGCGCCTTCAGCACCAGGTCGCGATACTGCTTGAGGTTGCCGAGCTTCAGGTCCGAACGTCCCTTTTGCCGCGACCCGAGCACAGTCCCCCCACCGCGCAGGTCGAGATCCGCCTCCGCCAGCTCGAAGCCGTTCTCGGTCCGGACGATGGCTTCCAACCGCCCCGCCGCCAGCTCGGACGCAGGGTCGGCCAGGAGGAAGCAACGCGACTTCGCTTCGCCGCGCCCGACGCGGCCGCGCAGCTGATGGAGCTGGGCGATCCCGAAGCGGTCGGCATCCTCGATCACCATCACGGTGGCATTGGCGACGTCGACGCCCACCTCGACGACCGTCGTGGCCACGAGAACCTGTATCTCGCCGCTCCGGAAGGCCGCCATCACGCCGTCCTTGTCTTTCGAGGGCAGCTGACCGTGCAAGAGCCCGAGGCGATAGCCCGCCAGCTCGGTCGCCGCCAGGCGCTCACGCTCCTCGACAGCAGCCCGGGGAGGCGGACGCTCGATCGCGAGCTCGATGGCGAAGCGGTCCTCGCTCAGCCTGGCGCCGCCGCCGACGATGAGATCCCCATCGTCGGAAAGGTCGCCCTCGTCCAAGCGCTCGGACGCCGTCGGGTCGTCGAGGCCTTCGTCCCATCCCTCCTCCTCCATGGCTCCCCCGCCCACAAGCGGGCATACCACGTACACCTGATGACCGGCGTCCAGCTCCGCCCGGACGTGCTTCCAGACGGCGGATTCCTGATCCCAGCCGAGCAGCCGAGTCGTGATCGGTGAGCGACCCGGCGGCATCTCGTCGAGCGTCGTGTGGTCGAGATCCCCGTAGACGGTCATGACCGCCGTCCGCGGGATGGGCGTGGCCGTCATCACGAGCAGGTCCGGCTCGGCCTGCCCCTTCTCCGAAAGGGCCGCCCGCTGCTCGACACCAAAGCGATGCTGTTCGTCGACAACGGCGACGCCCAACGACGAGAAGGCCACGTCGCCCGTCAACAAGGCGTGCGTGCCCACGATGACGTCTAGTTGACCGGTCGCCAGCAAGCCGAGGAGCCGCCCTCGTTCCCCCGCCGGCGTCCGGCTCGTCAGCAACTCGACCTGCAGTGGCCGCTCACCCCCGAGCCGGCTCGGGTCGCTCACCATGAGGCCGTCCAATAGACGCCGGACCGACAGGTAGTGCTGCTCGGCGAGCACCTCCGTCGGGACCATGAAGGCACCTTGGTGGCCTCCTTGCACGGCGTACAGCAGTGCGGCCACCGCCACGACGGTCTTGCCGGAGCCGACGTCGCCCTGCAGCAGGCGGTTCATCGGGTGCCGCTGCGAGAGGTCGGCGGCGATCTCGCGGATGGCCCGCCGCTGCGCGCCCGTCAGCTCGAAGGGCAGGTGGCGGACGAAGCTCGCCACGAGACCGCCTGGGGTCGTGTCGTGAACGAGCCCGACGGTGGATGAGGCGAGGGCGCGCTTCTTCCGCACTAGGAGGAGCTGGAGCCGGAGGAGCTCGTCGAAGGCCAGCCGGTAGCGAGCTCGTTGCATGTCCGCCAGCTCCTCAGGGGCATGCACGTCGCGGTAGGCCGCCGTGCGGCCCACGAGAGCGAGGTCGCTCAGATGCTGCTCGAGCACCGGGTCGGCGAACTCACCAGCCCGCTCCAAGGCCTCGGTCACATACCGCGAGAGCTCTACCGAGTTGACGTTCGCCTTGCCTGACTGCGGGTAGATCGGGACGATACGTCCCGTCTGGTCGCCGACGAGGTCGATCACGGGGTTGGCCATCTGCCGTTGGTGGCGGTAGATACGGACCTTCCCAAAGACCGTGACTCGCTGTCCTTCGGAGAACTGCCGAGCGCGCCAGCCCTGATTGAAGAAAGTGCAGGTCAACGAGGCGGTGCCGTCGTGCAAAACTATCTCGGCCGTCGAGCGGCCACCACGCAGCCTCCGCGTCGTGCTGCGCAGGACGTTGGC
Organism: uncultured Actinomycetota bacterium; assembly: GCA_963735115.1. Lineage (GTDB taxonomy): Bacteria > Actinomycetota > Acidimicrobiia > Acidimicrobiales > Bog-793 > JAKACA01. Next base: position 128,916 of record CAVTJR010000001.1, read on the forward strand.
GGTCACGACCGCCTCCTCGCCCTCGCTCAGAGCCGCGATCTCGGCCTCCTTTGTTCGATCGGCGTACCGCCGCGGGTAGTGCGTGAGCAGGTCAAGCACCGTCTCGATGCCGAGCGCGCGCAGGCCGGCGACCTTGCGGGGCGAGACGGCTTTCAGCTCCGAGACGGCTTTCCCGCTCAGCGATTTCAGGGAGCGGGGGCTCACTCGACGGCGACGAGGTACGGGTACAGCGGTTGGCCGCCGTCGTGCAGCTCGATGGCCAGGTCGGGACGGTGCTCGGTCAGCCATTCCGTCACACGGCGCGTGTCGGCCGGTTTGGCGCCGGCGCCCTCGATGATGGTGACGATCTCGTGCTGCTCGCGCAGCAGCCGGTCGAGCAGCCGGATGGTCGCATCGGCAACGGTGGCGGCGACGACCTCGATCCCCCGTCGGGACACGCCGATCCAGTCGCCGGCGATAATCTCGCCGACCTCGGTGTCGCTCGCCCTCACCGCCTGGGTGACCTCGCCTGCCACGACGCGGGCGGCCGCAGCCGCCATCGCCTCGGCGTTGGCGTCGGCGCCGACCTCCGGGTCGTACTCCAACAGGGCGGCGAAGCCCTCCTGGATGCCAGCGGTGTCGACGACGCGGGCGGGCTTCTCGCTGAGCTCGCAAGCTTGGGCGGCCACCGCCCGGATGTTCTTGTTGTTCGGGAGCACGATGACCTCGGCTCCCGGGGTGGCTTTCATCACCTGCAGGATCTGCTCGGTGGACGGGTTCATCGACTGCCCGCCGGCGACGATGTGGCGAACGCCGAGGGAGTGGAAGATGCGACCGATGCCGTCGCCCGTGGCCACGGCGACGACGCTCGTCACCGGCGCCGGGCCCAGCTCCTCCTCTACCTCACCGGCGCCGCTGCCCGCCGCTCGGCGGACCCAGGACTCCTCCTCGACCTGCTCCAGGAGATCGGTGACGCGGATGCTGCGGGGGCGTCCGGCGTCGATGGCCGCTTCCACAGCTGCCCCGATGTCGTTCGTGTGGATGTGGCAGTTCCACATGCCCTCGCCGCCGACGACGACGATCGAGTCGCCGATTCCGGCCCAGACGTTCTTGAAGGCCGGTATGGCGTGGTCGGGTGCTTCCAGGAAGTACATGACCTCGTAGCGGAGATCACCGACGTCGCCCTCCCCCGCCACCAGCGGGTCCCCGGGTGCCGCCGCTACTTGGGAGGCGGCCCAGTCGACCCCGTCTGCGATGCGGGCGACGACCTCGTCGGGGAGGGGCAAGTGACTCGGCGGCTCCCGCCCGTCGATCACCTCGAGGAAGGCATCGAAGAGAAGGACGAGGCCGGCACCGCCGGCGTCGACCACGCCGGCGGTGGCAAGGACCGCGAGCTGCTCGGGCGTCCGCCAGAGGGCTTCGACCGCCGCTTGGCGAGCGGCTTCGGCCACGCCGAGGAGGTCGGAGTCCGCCGGCGCCGTGGCAGCTGCAGAAGCCGCTGAGGCCGCCACCGTGAGGATGGTGCCTTCGACGGGTTTCATGACGCCGGCGCGGGCGGCGACATTGGCCTCGGCGAGGCCGGCAACCATCTCTGCCGCCCCGATCATGGCGTCGGCGGTCTCGGCGTGTTGAGCCACGGTTTTGGCGAAGCCACGGAGGATCTGGCACAGGATCACGCCGGAGTTGCCGCGGGCACCCATGAGCGAGCCGTGCGAGATCGCCCTGCAGACCGCCCTCAGGTCGGCGACCGCCTCCAGCCCGGCGAGCTCCTTGCGGACGGACTCGAGCGTGAGGTACATGTTCGTCCCGGTGTCGCCGTCGGGCACGGGATAGACGTTCAAGCGGTTGATGACGTCACGGTGGCGGGCGAGACCGCGTTCAAAGCCCGCCATGACCTCGACGAGATCGGCGGCCCCGAGGGCGTCTCGGATCACGCAGCTGCCTCACGGTGAGGGGCGCGGGTGGTCGGGGCCATGGCGGAGGATGGTAACCTCCAAGCCTGTCCCAGCAGTCTTTCGTCGATCGAGGTGACGCGTCCCCATGGCAGCCGTTTGCGAGCTTTGTGGCAAAGGACCCGGCTTCGGCATGAACGTGTCGCACTCCCACCGCAGGACGAAGCGACGCTTCAACCCGAACATCCAGAAGGTGCGGGCTCTCGTGGGCGGCACGCCGCGACGCCTCTACGTGTGCACGTCGTGCATCCGCGCCGGCAAAGTCATCAAGCCTCCTCGCCGCCGCGTCCCGGCGAAGACGTCCGCCTGAGGGCCTGAAGGGCGCCGACCGGTCCGCCCGGGGTGGCGGTCAGGCGCCAAACGAGTGCTCCCACCCGCGGATCTCGAGTTGGCGGCCCTCGAGCGAGCGTTCGGCGGCGTCGCTTGAGCACACCCCGATCCGGAAGGGCGGCGCCAGCCCGGCCACCTCGAAGGCATCGAGCACCGGCGCCCCCGGTGGGGCTGTGAACGCCAGCTCATAGTCCTCACCGCCGCCGAGGGCCTGCTCGAGGCTCGCCTTCTCGGCCACCGGGACCGAGCTGAGCCGGAAGCCCACCCCTGATTGCACGGCGATGTGGTCGAGGTCCTTCGAGAGCCCGTCGGAGATGTCGATCATGGCGGTGGCGCCGGCGGCGGCGGCGGCCACGCCCTCCCGCAGGCGGGCGATCGGCCGGCGATACGCCTGGATGAGCAAGCGCTCCCCTTCGTCATCGGTCTCCGCGGCACCGCCGCGCGATCGCAGCAGCTGCAGGCCGGCGGCGGAGGCACCGAGCGGTCCACTCAACCAGATCACGTCATCGGCCCGGGCGCCGCTTCGCAGCACGGGGCTGCGATCGTCGCAGGTCCCGGTGATGGCCACCGAGATCACGAGCCGGTCTCCGCCGCTGAGGTCGCCGCCGACGAGAGCGATCCCCTGCGCCGTGCACGCTTCGACCATGCCATCGGCGACGGCGTCGATGTCGGTGTCCGCCGGCGCCGACACGCCGGCCACGGCGTGCAACGGCCGTCCTCCCATGGCGGCGATGTCGCTGGCGTTCACCGAGATCGCCTTCCAGCCGGCGTCGGCGAGCGACCCGAGAGCGAGGTCGACATGAACGCCCTCCACGACGAGGTCGATGGCCAACAGCAGGCGCTTCCCGGGCGGGCGAGCGAGCACGGCGGCGTCGTCGCCCGAGAACACCTCCCCCGGGGCCGGCTGCGGCAGCCCCCGTCCGTCGCGGCCGGCGAGACCAAGGCGCCGCTGAATGCGGGCGATGGCCTCGAACTCGCCACCCGGAACGGTCGTCACGCAGGCGGACGGTAGCCCAAAGCTGCCGGGAGGCGGACTTGGGTCTGCGCGATTGCGGCGCCTAGCATCGGGCACACTCTTTGGCGCCCGGCGCCACCGACCACCGCCGGCCGCAACCCGTCGATATTGTCCGTGCTGAAAGGACCCCCGCCCAACATGCCTCCCACGAGCCATCGAAAACTTCTCGAATGGGTGGATGAGATCGCCGCGCTCACCCAGCCGGCCAGCGTGGAGTGGTGCGACGGGTCGGCCGAGGAGTACGACCGCCTCTGCCGGCTGCTCGTTGATCAGGGCACGTTCACGAAGCTCTCGGATGCCAAGCGCCCGAACAGCTACTGGGCGCACTCCGATGTCCGAGACGTTGCCCGCGTGGAGGGACGTACGTTCGTCGCCCCCGCCAAGCAGGAAGACGCCGGCCCGACGAACAATTGGATCGACCCGCACGAGCTCCGAGACACGCTCACGAGCCTGTTCCGCGGCTGCATGCGCGGGCGCACGATGTACGTCGTCCCCTTCAGCATGGGTCCGCTCGGCTCGCCCATCGCCCACGTCGGCGTCGAGATCACCGACTCGGCCTACGTGGCTGTCAACCTCCGCATCATGACCCGCATGGGCCGCGGGGCCCTCGAGGCCATCGGCGACGAGGGCGAGTTCGTGCCCTGCGTGCACTCCGTCGGCGTCCCCCTGCCCGACGGCACCACCGACTCCGCCTGGCCCTGCAACCCCGAGAAGCTCCACATCGCCCACTTCCCCGAGACCCGCGAGATCTGGTCCTTCGGCTCGGGCTACGGCGGCAACGCCCTCCTCGGCAAGAAGTGCTTCGCCCTCCGCATCGCCTCGGTGATGGCCCGCGACGCCGGCTGGCTGGCCGAGCACATGCTCATCTTGAAGCTCACCTCGCCCGACGGCGATGTGCGCTACGTGACGGGCGCCTTCCCCTCTGCGTGCGGGAAGACGAACCTCGCCATGCTCATTCCGACCATGCCCGGCTGGAAGGTCGAGACGATCGGTGACGACATCTGCTGGATGAAAATCGGACCGGATGGGACCCTGCGAGCGATCAACCCGGAGGCGGGTTTCTTCGGGGTGGCCCCCGGGACGAACGTGGAGACGAACCCGAACGCCGTCCTCACGCTGGCGGCCAACTGCATCTTCACGAATACCGCTCTCACCGACGACGGCGACGTCTGGTGGGAAGGTCTCACATCCGAGCCGCCAGGGCACTGCACGGACTGGACCGGGTCGGAGTGGACGTCGGCGACGGGCAAGCCGGCGGCCCACCCAAACTCGCGTTTCACGGCGCCGGCCAGCCAGGACCCTGCGATCGCGCCCGAGTGGGAGGACCCGGCCGGGGTCCCGATCTCGGCCATCATGTTCGGGGGGCGCAGGGCGTCGGTCGTGCCGCTCGTGCACGAGGCCTTCGACTGGGGCCACGGGGTGTTCCTCGGCTCGATCATGGCGTCCGAGACGACGGCGGCGGCCGCCGGGGCCGTCGGCACGCTCCGCCGAGACCCCTTCGCCATGCTGCCGTTCTGCGGCTACAACATGGCCGACTACTGGGCTCACTGGCTGTCGTTCAAGGGCCGCGTGGAGGCGGACAAGCTCCCGCGCATCTTCTACGTGAATTGGTTCCGGAAGTCGCCCGACGGTCGGTGGCTCTGGCCGGGTTTCGGCGAGAACTCCCGGGTGCTCGAATGGATCTTCAAGCGGTGCGCCGGCGTGGGCGAGGCCGTGGCGACGCCGATCGGCTTCCTGCCGGCGCCGGGAGCCATCCCGACGGAGGGCCTCGACGTCTCCAGTGAGGACATGGCCGAGCTGCTGCGCGTCGACGTCGGCGAGTGGCGGGCGGAGGTGCCCGACATCGCCGAGCACTACGCACAGTTCGGCGACCACCTGCCGCCGGAGCTGGCGGCACAGCTGGAGGCGCTGCGGGCGCGCTTGGGCTGAGGGGCGCCTCAGGGGGCGGTCGCCGTCCCGCGGTGGTGGCCGGCGTCGGAGTGCATGAAGGTGTGCCTCATCGAGTAGTGGAACGCAGCCGCGATCGCACAGGCGGCGGCGATGAGGACGTCACCGGAGGCGAACTTGAACGATACGAGGACGGCGATGAGGGCGCTGCCCACCCAACACAGCTGGAGCTGGGTCTCGAAGCGGGCGAACGACCGACCGAGGGCGGCGGGCGGGACGTAGGTCTGGGCGATGGAGTCGAACGCCGGCTTGGCGCCCGTGCTGGCCACTCCGACGGTGAACGCGAGGATCGGCTGCGCCCAGAGCGACCCGAGAATCGCCACCACGACGCCGACGACGGTGGTGAGCACGAGGGCGCTGAGGATGATCTGCTGCTCGCTCAGGCGTCGCCGGACCGACGGGACGGCCATGGAGCCGGCGAGGCCACCGATGCCGCTCGTGAGGAGGATGAGGCCGTACCACCAGGCGGGCTCCCCGAGGTGCTTCAGGGCGAAGGCCAAGAAGAACGTCATGAAACCCATCGTCCCCCGCAACACGGTCATGGCACCGAGGGCGACGGTGACCTCCGGAGCGATCATCGCCAGGCCGAGGCGGCGGCGTTCCTTGGCAACGTCGATGCGGGGAGGGCGGGCCGCCCGGCCGGATCTGCTCCGGTAGATGAGGCCCCCTGGGCGGCCGCTCGTGGACCCCGGCTGCGGTTGTGCCGGCAGGGGGAGAGGTGCGGGCGCCGTCGGTCCGAGGATCGGCCGCCCGTCGTCCAGCTGGCCGAGTGACTTGGGCGACGCCGGCACGGTGTTCGACTTCGGCAGCCGCAGCGCCGCCACGGTGCCGCACACGAAAACGAGGAACGTGAAGCGCAGCACCCACGGTGCGCCCGCCTTCAAGAGGGCGACACCGAACGGCGAGGCGGCAAAGCCGCCGAGCGCCGCCAACACCGCCAGCTTGGCGTTGGCGCTCGCAAGGTCGTCAGTGCTGTCGGTCATCGAGGGCACGAGGGCGGCCTTGCCGACGAGGTAGAGCTTGGAGAGCACGAGGATGCCGAAGGCTTCGGGGAAGAGCAGCAGGCTGCGCAGATCGCGCGACATGAACAGCGCGAGGACGGCGCTGCCGCCGCTGGCAAGCCCGACGGCCGCCCGCCGGGCGGTCACACCCTTGTCGAGGAGGGGGCTGAGCAGAGGCGAGACGATGGCAAAGGGAGCGATGGAGAGCAGGAGGTAGAGCAGGACCTTGTGCTCCGACTGGTTGACGCTCACGGAGAAGAAGAGCGACCCGGCGAGCGAGATCGTCACGAGCGTCGTGCCGGCGGAGAAGATCGTGTGGACGAGCGCCAAGCGGCCGAAGGCGTGGTCCTGGTCGAAGAGGCCCGCGAGGGCATCCCGCAGCTGGCGGGTCAGTCGAGCCAAGTGCCCGGGGAACGACACAAGGCCATCGTACGGCCATGGTCGGACCGGCCCGAGGCGACTACGCTGCGGCGGAAGCGAGACGACGAGGAGGTCGCCGTGTCAGTTCGGGCATACGTGCTGATCCAGACCGAGGTGGGCAAAGCGGCGTCGGTGGCGACGAAGGTGGCCGAAATCCCTGGCGTACTGCTGGCCGACGACGTGACCGGGCCTTACGACGTGATCGTGCAGGCGGAGGCCGACTCGGTCGACGAGCTCGGCAAGATGGTCGTGAGCCGCGTACAGCTGATCGAGGGCATCACGCGCACCCTCACATGCCCGGTGGTGCACCTGTAGCGGAGGTTCCCGCTCCGGTGGCGGCCACACTCTCGCGGTAGCCCGCGTAGCCGGTGTCCTCGAGCTCCTCCGCCAGCTCCGGGCCGCCGGAGCGGACGATCTTCCCCTGCGAGAGCACGTGCACGACGTCCGGCCTGAGCTCATGGAGCAGGCGCCGATAGTGGGTGATGGCGATGACACCGAGTGGTGGGTCGCTCTCGAGCCTCGCCTGCTCGATCCGTCGAGCGACCGAGGAAAGGGCGTCGACGTCGAGGCCCGAGTCGAGCTCGTCGAGCACGGCGAAGCGCGGGTGGAGGAGGGCGAGCTGCAGCGTCTCGTTGCGCTTCTTCTCGCCGCCGGAGAGGTCGACGTTCATGTGGCGGGCAAGCAGCTCCGGGTTGGTGCCGAGCGCCTCCGCCTCAGCCGCCATCTGACTGGCGAGCGTGCCGTCGGCCGGGCGCCCCATCGCCGCCAACGCCTCCCGCAGGACGTTCAGGACCGGGACGCCGGGGACTTCGATCGGGTACTGGAAGGCGAGGAACAAACCGGCCTTTGCCCGCTCCCACGGCTCGAGGTCGAGCAGCTCGACGTTGTCGATGGTGAAGCTGCCACCGGTGACCTCGTAGCCCGGCCGGCCCATGAGGGCGTGCGCCAGCGTGCTCTTGCCCGAGCCGTTCGGGCCCATGACAGCATGGATCTCGCCACTCTCGACGCGCAGATCGACGCCGCGCAGGATCTCCCGGCCGGCGACGGCTACGCGCAGGCCCCTGATCTCGAGCGTGCTCACGGCAGCTCCACGAACACGTCGCCGTCGACGATCTCGAGGTCGAGGACGGTGATCGGCCTCGTGGCCGGCAAGCTCTGGGGAGCACCGTCGAGGAGGGAGAACGTGCTCCCGTGGCGCAAGCACTCGATCTCGCACACGTCGGCGAACACCTCCCCCTCCGACAGCGGGTAGTCCTCGTGACTGCAGTTGTCGAGGACGGCGTGCAAGCCGCCGTCGCACTTGGCAAGGGCCACGGCGGGTGCTCCCTCGGGCGCGAAGCGCTTGACGCGGCCGAGCTCCACCTCGTCGGCCCGGCACAGCCGCACCTTCGTCATGGCGCCACCGTCTGCGTGCGCTCGGCGATGCTCGCCAGCACGAACTCGCCCACCGACGGGTTCACCCGCTCGAACAATTCGGCGAAGAAACCCAACAGGATCAGGCGCTCCGCCACCGCTCGCGGAACGCCTCGCGACTCCAGGTAGAACCGCTGCTCCTCGTCCACGGGCCCGACGGCGGAGGCATGCGAGCAGCGGACGTCGTTCTCCTGGATGTCGAGGGTGGGCACGGAGTCGGCGTGGGCGCCGTCCGAGAGCACGAGGTTGCGGTTCGTCTGGAAGGCGTTGGCGCCCTTCGCACCATGGCGCATGCGGATGAGGCCGTTGTAGACCGACCGCGACGAGCCGGCGACCGCTCCCTTGAAGACGAGGTCGCTCGTCGTGCGAGGTGCGGCGTGCTCCTGCAGGGTGCGGAAGTCGTGCATCTGGTCGCCATCACCGAAGTACGCCGCCAGCAGGTGGGCGGAACCTCCCTGACCGGTGAGGACGGAGTCCGTCTGCACGCGGGCATACGCGCCGCCGAGGGAGGCCTGGAAGCTCCGAAGCGTCGAGTCTCGGCCGGCGGTGGCGGCCAAGCGGCCGATGTGCCAGGCGTTGCGTCCGAGGTGCTGCACGAGGTCGTGCGAGAGACGAGCCCCGGGGGCGGACGACAGCTCGACGCTCGGGAGCACGAGGAGCGTCTCGCCGCCGTCCTCGGACACGAGCAGCTCGACGACGGTCGCCTCTGCGTTCTCCTCCAGCCGGACGAGCGTCCGCGGGAAGACCGCCTTGGCAATACCGCTCGTCGAGTCCACGAGGTGAACGACGAAGATCGGCTGCGAGAGCTCGCAGCCTGCCGGCACGTGCACGAGAACAGGGTCGGGGGCAAAGGCGTCAGCCAGGGCAGCAAAGCCGTCCGTCGTGGAGGATGGGAACTCGCCGAAGACCGAACCGACCAACCCCTCGGCATCTGGGTCGGCTGAAGCGGACCCGAGCCCGAGGCCGCTCGCCTTGGCAGCTTCGGCCAGCTCGGTGCTCACGATGAAGCCGTCGCGGGTGACCACGAGGCCGGCACGGTCTCCGAAGCCGTGGAGGAAGCGGTCGGCTGTCGGCATCAGGCTGCCGTCGCTTGAGGCGGCCTGCGCCACAGGCGAGAACTCCTCGAGATCGAGTTGACCGATGCGGCTGTAGCGCCACGCATCCTCGTCGCCGGTCGGTACCGGTGCCGCCGCGAAGACGTCGAGCGCCTGGCGACGGCGACGTGCCAGCCAGCTCGGGCCTCCGAGTCGCTCGGCAGCTGTCGCGCTGAATGCGCTCAGATGTTGCTCGGTGGTGCTCAGGGCGAGAGTGCTCCTCGGTCGACGGCCTGCGGCGACGGAATGCTAACGGGCGGCCTCAACGGCCAAAACGCCTCCACCACCACTGCGGATCGCGGGCATGGGCGTGGAAGTGGTCGGGAATCTGCCGCATCACGCGGTCGACGGCAAACCCGTCGGCGCCGAAGCGCTCGCCGGCGACGCGTTGCAGCTCGGCGATCATGTGCTCGGCGTCCGCCGCCGGCGGTTGGGCGCCGTGCTGTTTCCAGACGACCATGGGAACGTCGCACACCTCGCAATCAGCCACCCAGCAGACGTCGTCCTCGTAGTGCCACGGGGTGATGCGCGCCGCCTCGCACAGGTCGCAGTCGGCCATGCCCGCAGGCTAGGAGCAGATCGCCGCCACGCGGCCGTCGGCGGGCGTGCCGAGCACGCCTCCGGCCGGTACCGTTCGGGACGTGCCAGACCTTCACGACAAACAGCAACCGGCCGTCCTCACCGTCGAGCGGGACGGCCACGTGGCCACCGTCTTCCTCGACCGGCCGGAGAAGCGCAACGCCATGGGCATGCCCTTTTTCGCCCAACTCCCGCAGGTCATGGGAGAGCTCGGTCGAGACGACGAGGTGAGGGCGGTCGTGATGGCGGCCCGCGGGCCGGCTTTCTCCGTCGGGCTCGATCTGGCGGCGCTCGCCAGCGTGGGCGCCGACGAGCGCGATGGCGACCCTCCGTCGGCGGCCACGGTCGCACGCCGCATCCACGCCGATGTCCTCCGCCTGCAGGGATCCATCAGCTCCGTGGCCGACTGTCCGAAGCCCGTCGTCGTCGCCATCCACGGCTGGTGCATCGGCGGCGGCGTCGACCTCACGTCCGCCTGTGACATCCGCCTGTGCTCGGCCGACGCCGTCTTCTCGGTCCGCGAGACGCGTATGGCCATGGTGGCGGACATCGGCAGCCTTGCGCGCCTCCCCGAGCTCATGTCCTACGGCCACGTCGCCGAGCTCGCCTACACGGGCAAGGACATCGACGCAGCCAGGGCTGAACGGATTGGTTTCGTCAATGAGGTCCTCCCCGATCAGGAAACCACCCTGCAGGCAGCCCGCCAGCTGGCCACCGAGATCGCCGCCAACTCTCCCCTCGCCGTGCAGGGCACGAAGGCGGTGCTCGCGGAGGGGCGAAGAGCCCGCATCGAGGCAGGGTTGCGGTTCGTGGCGGCCTGGAACGCTGGCCAGCTGCGCTCGGATGACCTCAGTGAGGCGGTGACGGCCTTCTTCGAGCGGAGGTCGCCGAAGTTCAGCGGCAGCTGAGGGCCACTCTGCCGGGGAGCCCCTCAGCTCTTCTGGCGGCTTACTTCTTCTTGCGGCGCAGGAAGCCCTTCTGCTTCTGCTCGCGAGCCCGCGCCTCGGCGAGAGCGCTCGGGGCGGCCTGCTCCACGACGCTCTCGGCGGCGTCGAGGAGGGAAGCGATCTCGTCACCGGGCAACTTCGGCTCCGGCTCGACGGCCGGCTCGACGAGCTTGCCGTGCGTCCAGCCGGCGTCGGCCAGCCGTCGCTCGTAGCAGGGGCAGTTCTCCGGGCAGCGCCACGGCGCCTCCGGGGCAAGGTCGAGGACGCAAAATCGCGCCACCTCGCCGGAGGCGTAGGTCCGCGACTGGAAATGCTTGCACTCTTCCCGCATCGGCATGGCGACAGTCAGCTCAGCCGACGGAACCGTCCATCTGCAACTCGATCAGCCGGCTCCACTCGACGGCGTACTCCATCGGGAGCGTGCGGGTGACGGGTTCGATGAAGCCGTTCACGATCATGCCCATCGCCTGGTTCTCGGAGAGCCCCCGGCTCATGAGGTAGAAGAGCTGGTCGTCGCCGACTTTCGAGACGGTCGCCTCGTGTCCGATCTGTGCGTCACGCTCGGAAACCTCGATGTACGGCTTCGTCTCGGAGACGGACTGCTCGTCGAGGATGAGGGCGTCGCAGCGAACAAACGCCTTCGAGTGCCTGGCACCTTCGTCGACGTGCACCTTGCCTCTGTAGGTGGCGTTGCCGCCGTCCTTCGAGATCGACTTGGACACGATCGTCGAGGTGGTCTCCGGGGCGCAGTGGAACATCTTCGCCCCGGTGTCCTGCTGCTGGCCGGCGCCGGCGTAGGCGACGGAGAGGACTTCGCCGGACGCCTTCGGGCCCATCAGGTAGACGGACGGGTACTTCATCGTCAGGCGTGAACCGATGTTGCCGTCGATCCACTCCACGTGTGCCTCGGCCTCGGCACGGGCGCGCTTAGTGACGAGGTTGTAGACGTTCGACGACCAGTTCTGGATCGTCGTGTAGGTGATGCGGCTGCCCGGGAGGGCGACCAGCTCGACGACGGCCGAGTGGAGCGAGTCGGTCGAGTAGACGGGCGCCGAGCACCCTTCGACGTAGTGCACTTGTGAGCCCTCGTCGGCGATGATGAGCGTCCGCTCGAACTGCCCCATGTTCTCGGCGTTGATTCGGAAGTACGCCTGCAGCGGCATATCGACCTTGACACCGGGCGGGACGTAGATGAACGACCCGCCCGACCAGACGGCCGAGTTGAGGGCGGCGAACTTGTTGTCGTTCGGCGGGATGATCTTGCCGAACCACTCCCGCACGATGTCGGGGTACTCGCGAACGGCCGTGTCCATGTCGCTGAACAGGACACCGAGGCTCTCGAGGTCCTCCCGGTTGCGGTGGTAGACGACCTCGGACTCGTACTGGGCGGTGACGCCGGCGAGGTACTTACGCTCGGCCTCGGGGATTCCGAGCTTGTCCCAGGTCGACTTGACCGAATCCGGCAACTGGTCCCAGTTGCTGACCTGCTTGTCGATCGGCTTGATGTAGTAGTAGATGTCGTCGAAGTTGAGATCGGGCATCTTGCTGGCGAACCAGGGCACCATCGGCTTCTTGTAGAAACGGGCAAGCGCCCGCAGCCGGAACGTGAGCATCCATTCCGGCTCCTTCTTCATCGCCGACATCTCCCGGACGATCTCTTCGTTGAGACCCTTCTTCGGCTTGAAGATGTAGTCCTCTTCGTCGCTCCAGCCCAGCTGATAGCGATCGAGGTCGAGTTCAGTTGTGGACATAGACCTTCACCTCTCGACGGTGGGTCGCGGAGTTTCCACTACGCAGATAGTAACAACTCCGTCCCGGCCGCAGACTCCGGGCCGGAGGGGAGCGGCGCAGCGGGCGTCGTCGCACCTGGCCGCCTTCGGCATCGCAGGCTGCTGCAGCGCCTGGGCCGTGTGGGAAGCTGCTTTTGTGAGCGCCGGCACCGACTCCGCCCCCACCCCGCCCGCCCCCCGGCCAGACGCAGTCCTCGGGCCGCCCGTCGCCGAGCGACGGCCCGTCGAGATCACCGCCCACGGGGACACGCGGATGGACGACTGGTTCTGGGTGCGCGACCGTGAGGACCCCGCCGTCATGGCGCTCCTCGAAGCGGAGAACGCCCACACGGCGGCCGCCACCGAGCACCTCGAGCCGCTCATCGACGACCTCTACGAGGCGATGCTCGCCAAGATCCAGCTGACCGATGTCAGCTACCCCGCCCGGCGGGGGGAGTGGGCGTACTACACGAGGACGATCGAGGGCGAGGAGCACTCGGTCAGCTGCCGGCGGCCCGCATCGGCGCCGCTCCCGAGCCCGGACCCTCGCGAGCACGACGAGTACGAGGTCGTGTTGCTGAACGAGAACGAGATGGCGGAGGGTTTCGACTACTTTGCCGTCGAGTCGACGGCACTCAGTCTCGATCAGCGACTCCTCGCCTACGCCGTCGACACGAACGGAAGTGAGCGCATGGTCGTGCGCGTCCGCGACCTCGAACGGGGCGAGGACCTCGACGACGTCATCGAAGACGCCTACTACGGGCTCGCCTTCGCTCGAGACGGGACGCTCTTCTACACCCGCCCGGACGACGCCATGAGGCCGCACCAGATTCTGGCGGCACGCCCTCGGAACGCATGCCGCCACCGACGTGCTCGTGTGGGAGGAGCCGGATGAGCACTTCTTCCTCGGCGTGGGAGAGACGAAGGACGGCGAGTACATCGCCCTGCGGGCGGCCAGCAACGTCACGACCGAGCTGCGCCTCATCCCGACGGACAAGACCGACGCCGAGCCGGTCGTCGTCGAGCCCCGCCGGCACGGCGTCACGTACTCCATCGAGCACCACCGAGGCGAGCTCATCGTGCTTTCGAACGACGGGGCGGAGAACTTCGCGCTCTTCCGTACTCCGGTGGGCGAGCCCGGGCGTGAGAGCTGGCAGGTCCTCCTGCCGCATCGCCCAGACGTCAGGCTCGAGGCCATCGACGTGGTCGATAGCTACGTTCTCGTGGAAGAGCGCGGCCACGCCACGACGTCGATTCGCATCGTCCCACTTCAGTCGCCGCCGACGGAGGCGGCCGGAGGCCTGCCGGGTCGGCTGATCGCGGCACCGGAGGCGGGCGCCGTCTTCCTCGGAAGCAACCTCGACTTCCAGTCCACCGAGGTGCGTTTCGAAACGACGTCGCTCATCATGCCGGTCACACTGCACGCCTTCGACCTGGCAACGGGCACGACGGGGGTTCTCCGCCGGCAGCCGGCACCGGGCTACGACCCTGACCGCTACCTGACCTCCCGCCGGTGGGCGACCTCCACCGACGGCACGACGGTACCGATCACCCTCGCCTGGGCACGTGATCGGCCAGACGGACCGGGACCATGCCTGCTCTACGGCTACGGCTCGTACGAGATCAGCAGCGATCCGACCTTCCGCAACGAGCGCCCGATCCACCCCCTCCTCGACCGGGGCGTCGTCTACGCCATCGCGCACGTGCGTGGCGGCGGCGAGCTCGGCCGACGCTGGTACCTGGACGGCAAGCTGGCCAACAAGCCGCACACCTTCGAGGACTTCGTCGCCGTGGCGCGCTACCTCGTGGACGAGGGCTGGAGCACACCCTCGCAGCTGGCGGCGCTCGGTGGCAGCGCCGGGGGGCTCCTCATGGGTGCCTCGAGCAACCTGGCGCCCGATCTGTTCGCCGGCGTCGTGGCCGAGGTGCCCTTCGTCGACTGCTTGACGACCATGCTCGACGCCAGCCTGCCGCTCACGGTGATCGAGCAGGAGGAATGGGGCGACCCTGTCGCCAACGAGGCGGACTACTGGCTGATCAAGTCGTACGCGCCCTACGACAACATACGTGCGGAGCCGTACCCGAGGATGCTCGTCACGAGCGGGCTCAACGACCCCCGGGTCGGCTACTTCGAGCCGACGAAGTGGGTGCAGAAGCTGCGCACCGCCCACCTTGACAACGCCGGGGCAGGCCGGGTGCTCCTGCGGATGGATCTGTCCGCCGGCCACGCCGGACCGTCCGGTCGCTACCAACTCTGGCGAAAGCGCGCCTTCCTGCTGGCCTTCGTCCTCGATTGCGTCGGCCGGGCGTGAAGGCTCCCGGCCACCTCCCCTACCCGGAGGCGAACACCAGGTTGTAGGTCGTCACGCCCTTCGGGATTTGCACGGGCACTCCGTTGAGCGTGACAGACGACAAGTACTCCGGTGCGCCGAGCACGACCGCGATTGGGCCGAAACCCTTGTAGGAGGCGCTGTTGCCGGCCGGCACGGTCTCGGCCCAGCGGTAGCTGCCACTCCCGAGCATTGTTTCGATGCCGACCCAGCAGGCGCTGCTCGAGGTGGCGAAGGCGAGGGTGTAGTGCCCGGGCGGGATGTTGAACGTGGCGTCGTCGCCGGAACGAGAGACCGGCTTGACGAGCGCTGGCGGTGTCGTCGTCGTCGTGACGCCAGTCGTCGTGGTGGAGGCTCCTGGGCTCGTGTGCTGGTGGTGGGTGTTCTTCGACGATGACTTCGTCGTCCGCCCTCCCCCCGTCACGGCCAGCAGCACGGCCGCCGTGACGATGGCGAGCACGGCGACGACGGCCACGGCGCCGACGGTGACCCTCCGCAGGGGGCTTTGGCGTCGGTACTCGCTGGGTGAGATGGATGGCCGGAAGCGGTCGGCGAAGGGCGGGGGTGCGACCCCGGCGACAGCTCGCTCGGCGGGTTCGCGAAGCGAGCGGCCGGCTGCACCGGCCCACTCCTCGCTGCGGTCCTCGAAGCTCAGATCGCCGGCGGGGAGCGGAATCGACACGACGGGACGACGCCCTGGAGGTCCACTCGGCCGGCGCCCGGCCGGAGCCCTTCCTCCGGCCTCGGGTTCGCTCGTCGGCTGCGTGGCGTCACCGGCCGGCCGATCGCTCGGCGCAACTCCGCCCACTCCAACGCGGCTGCCGGCAGGCACGTCCGTGCGCACGTGGGTGCCGCCGACCGCCTCTCGGGGCAGGACGCGGACACTGGCCGAAGGCCCGGAGCGCTTGGCCACATCGCCGAGCGCCGCCAGCCCATGGCCGTAGCTCTCCATCGAGCGGCGCTCGGAGCGACCTGAGTGAACCTTGGCCCAGACGATGCCGGCGATCACGACCACGACGACTCCGGCGAGAATGAAGGGGGTCACGCTGGTGTCACCCTTGCAGGCCCAAGCGCGGACGCTGACGATCCACGCCTCTATTCAAGCCGGTATCCGTGGAGTTTCAAGCCCGCCCCGACCGGTCCTATGTGGGGACGGCGATGGCGGGGCGGGGCGGGGGAGGGCTACCCGCCTCGAGCTCGATCCGCATGTCCTCAGCGGCCATCACGACCTCGAAGGCGCCTCCCGCCCGCTCGGAGGCCTCCTGGGCAAGCCGGTCGAGCGCTTCGTCGCCGTGAGTCGGATCGTGGTGGAAGAGTGCAAGCCGCCGCACTCCCGCCTGCCCGGCCACCTCGAGGGCATAGGCGACCGTGCTGTGGCCCCAGTGCGCCTTCACGGCGAACTCGGCGTCGGTGTACTGAGCATCGTGGACAAGCAGGTCGACACCGCGGCACAGCTCGAGGGCGGCCTCGGACACCTTCGGGAGCACGAGCCCGTCGCGTGACGGTGCCTGGTGGTCGCCGAGGTAAGCGACGGAAACACCGCCGACCTCGATCCGGTATCCGAGCGTGCGCCCGACGTGGGGCACCTCCCGCGCCTTCACGATGGCGTTGCCCACCCGTGTCTCGCTGCCGTCGGCCAACTCGAAGAAGCCCAACTCCGCTGGCAACTCGCCCACTCCGACCGGAAAGTAAGGCGGCTGCAAGAACGCCGCGAACGCCTCGGAGAGGGAGCCGTCCTGCATCGGTCCGTAGATGTCGAGATGTACATCGCTCTGGAGGGCCGGGCCGAAGAAGGGGAGGCCCTGAACGTGGTCGAAGTGGAGGTGAGTGACGAAGGCGCTCAGGCGCAGGCGAACGTCTCCGTGGGCGACCGGCTCGAGCGGCGGCTCGTGAGCCTCACGAGGCGGTGTTCCCGGGCTGAGCGTCTCGCCCGGGAAGAACCGTTCGAGGAGCGCCTGCCCGAGACGTCGGCATCCGGTTCCGAGATCGAACAGCACGGGCGGCGAGCCTTCGCCGGCATCGACGGTGACACACGCAGTCGAACCGCCGTAGCGCGAGAGGGCAGGGTCCGAGCACGGGCATGAGCCCCGCACGCCATGGAAAGCCACCGACGGCACTGTCACGCCCGCTCCAACTCTGTCGACAACCAAACGCCCGCCCGTGGAGACTACTGGCTCTGCCCTTTCGCCCGTGAAGGCCGACATGAGAGGATCGCGCTCGGCGCGCAGCGGGCGCGCCTAGGGAGGGAGCCGCAGCCCAATGTCCCGACACGGTCTGCTCCGTGAAATCGCTCGCGCGGCCGGCATCGGCACGCTCGCAGCATCGGTTTTCGTCGTGGTCGGCCCGGTCGCTGTCGGATCAGCTCGTCCGACGGCCTCGGCGACCACGTCGAGAGCGGCCGCGCCGGCGACCGCGGCCACCGTCACATTCGACGACATCGCGACCCCGGTCCGGACGACGAACGGGGTCCGCTGGGACCTCGTAGTGAGTTGGACGGAGAACGAAGGAATCAACGCCACCCTGAACGTCGGTCTGCAACGAACCGTCGGCAAGACATACGAGCTCCACAACTGGAGCTTTCCCACCACGGTCTCAACGCTGAACTTCACCGGGGGGAGCAGCGGCACGCTGGACTCCGGCACACAGGCCAGCCCTGTCGCCTCAATCGATCTCAACTTCAAGACCACGTCAAAGGTGCCGCAGAAGTGCGCCAGTGGGAGCGAGATCACCTACAACGGCACCGTGAGCGGCAAGGTGTTGCTCGTCACGGGGTTGAAGGGCGGCGGCACCGTCGGAGGTACGTCACTGCACTTCAGGTTGACGACGCCGCGGATCCTGGAGGACTTCGCTTGCATTCCGCCTGTCAACCAATGCGTCGGTGAGGTCGTCTTCACGGCGGGGAGCTTGAAGCCCGGCTCCGTGTTGATCGCCGGCGGACAGGAAACCGTCTTCGACAAGACGTTTGATTACGTGGGCCTGTCACGCACAACGTCGCTCAAGGCTCCGAAGGGCGCCAACCGAACGGACGTCGCCTTGCTGGAAGGCCGGAGCGCGTCCTACGACGCCGCTACGAAGGTGCTCTCGGTGACGACCGCCTCGTCAGGTCTCGTCACCGGATCGGCCACCCTGAGCGGGGGCAAGGTAACGACGCTTTCGTCTGCATGTACGTACAAGGGCCAGCACTACACCACCACTACGAACTTCGACGAGACGGCCACATACGAAGGGTCGATCAAGGCCAAGACGTTGCTGGCGGGAACGCTGCGCGCGCCCACCTCTGGCGCAGGCCGCTACGAGGTCGAGACCGCGACGAAGCTTTGACGACCGGAGAAGCTCGCCACGGTGAGGTCGAGGCCAACGGGGTCGCGTTCGCCCTGCACGAAGCCGGCCCGCAGGGCGGACCATTGGCGTTGTGCCTACATGGTTTTCCTGACACGGCTTGGACGTGGCGGCACCTGCTGCCCGAGCTCGGCGCCGCCGGCTTCCATGCCGTCGCCCCGTTCATCCGCGGGTACGCCCCGACGTCTCTCGCCCCCAACGACCGTTACCCGATGGGGTCCCTTGTGGCCGACGTGCTGGCGCTGCACGAGGCGTTAGAGGGCGCCGGTGACGCCGTACTGATCGGGCACGACTGGGGAGCGCCGGCCGTTTACGGTGCAGCCGCCTTCGAGCCGTCGCGGTTCCGCAAGGTCGTCGGTGGCGGAGTGCCTCCGACGCTGTCATTCCTGCAGGCGCTCTTCACCTACGACCAGTTGAAGCGGAGCTTTTACATCTTCTTCTTTCAGACGCCGCTCGCCGATGGTGTCCTGGCGGCCGATGACCTCGCCTTCGTGGAGCGTCTCTGGGCGGACTGGTCACCCGGCTACGACGGCTCTTTCGACCTCGAAAAGGTGAAGGAATCACTAGGGCCACCCGAGCGCATGCGTGCGGCCCTCGCCTATTACCGCGCCATGTTCGACCCGTCACAGGAGATCCCCGGGCTGGAGGCTCAGCAGGCAGCCGCCTTGCAGCCCGTGCCGCAGCCCACCCTCTACTACCACGGCCTCGAGGACGGCTGTCTCGGTCGGGAGGCGATCACCCCTGCGGTGCTGGACTACCTCGGCCCCGGCTCACGGTTGCTCATGGTGGAGAACGCCGGCCATTTCGCCCATCTCGAGCGGCCTGAAGTCGTGAACCCCACGATCGTCGAGTGGCTGATGTCCTGATCGGTGCGGGCATGCGCACCGGTGCCGGCTTACTCATCGCTGCCGGCACCCTCATGGGCGCGGGCATGCGCAGCGGCGCCGGCATCCGGGACGTCATGGAAGCGAGTACGAACCGTCATCGAGCCTGAGCAGGCCGTCGGTGACGAGAGTGGCGGCTACGCGGGTAGCACGGGCGGGATCTTCCGGCCACCCGGCGGCGTCGGCAAGGTCGCCGTTGCTGACCGGACCGGCGGCGGCCACGCGTAGCAGCCGACCCCTTCCTTGCCGGTCCGACCCCTCGAACGGCGCTTGTGGCTTCGACACCCGGGCGGAGCCTCGGGCGGGGTCAGGGGGCAACTCGCCGGTCGCCGCTGAGACTGCTCGTGCCCAGCGGCAATCGGGCTGGAGCGGGCACTCGGGGCAACGTGGTACGGCCGGCCGGCACAGCGTCGCTCCGAGGTCCATAAAGGCGAGGGCGGCGAGACCGGCGCCGGGCAGCGGTCGGACAGCGGGGCCGCCCACTTCCTGTCCCTTCGTCGCCCGTCCCTTCGTCGCCCGTCCCTTCGCCGCCTGCCCGTCCGTCGCCTGCCCGTCCAACGCCTGCGGGTCCGTCGCCTGGCCGTCCGTCCCCTGCCCGCCGGCCGCCTGCCCGTCCAACGCCAGGTCGCCACCGGCCAGCACGCCGTCACCGACGGCTTGTGCCTGCGGTTCTAAGAGCCTCCGCCCGACTGCGCGGGCGAGGACCCTCCCGATATTGGTGTCGACGGGCATCGTCGGCTGGTCGAATGCGAAAGCCAGCACCGCCCGAGCGATGTAGCGACCGACCCCCGGCAACGCCAGCAAGGAGGCGAGATCTGACGGCACCTCTCCGTTGTGGTCGGCGACGATGGCGCCGGCGCTCCGGTGCAAACCGGCTGCCCGCCTGGGGTAGCCGAGGCCCTGCCAGGTTTGCAGGACCTCGCCGAGCGGAGCCCTCGCCAGGATGGAGGGAGTGGCGAAACGCGCCATGAACTGCGGATACCGCTCGGCCACGCGACTGGCCTGTGTCTGGGCGAGCATCGTCTCGGACACGAGCACGCCCCAGGGCGCTGCTGGCGGCGAGCGCCAGGGGAGGCGGTCCCGCTCGCGTCGGACGTCCGATGGCAGCCACCAGGCGAGCACCCGGTCCACAGGCGTCCGGGCGCGGGCGACCGTCAGTCCCAAGCGTCCCCGTACGGCCGCCGCCGCTCGGGCAGCGATGCCCGCTTCCAGACGAGCAGCTTGCGCCGGAAGTAACACACCTCCTGCCCGTGCTGATTGAACCCCTTGCTCTCCACCGTGACCACCCCCCGGTCAGGCTTCGAGCGCGACTCCACGACCTCGACCACGCGGGTCTCCGCGTAGATGGTGTCGCCGTGGAAGGTCGGGTGCTTGTGCTGGAGGGACTCGACCTCCAGGTTGGCGATGCACGACCCCGAGACGTCGGGCACGCTCATCCCGAGTACGAGCGAGTAGACGAGGTTCCCGACGACGACGTTGCGTCCCTGTGGAGCGTCGTTCTCGGCGAACCACGCGTCCGTGTGCAGCGGGTGGTGGTTCATCGTGATCATGCAGAACAGGTGGTCGTCGTACTCGGTGATGGTCTTACCCGGCCAGTGCCGGTACACGTCCCCGACGGTGAAGTCCTCGAGAGCTCGCCCGAAGGGACGTTCGTAGGTCGTCATACCACGCTTGTACTCCGCGCCGAACGCCGACGTCCAGCTCGCCGCCAAGTGCCATTCATCTGCGGAGGTCTACTCGCCTTCGCCGTCGTCGGAGCGAGGCGCTCGAGTTGAGAACGACAAGACCCAGTCCGGCTGGCTCTCGCCGTCGATCGTCAGCCGCCACGTGAAGCGCCTGTCGGCTTCGAGAGGGAGAGGCCCGAAATTCACGGCCAGGGCCACGTCGATCGGGCTGCCCTCACGGAGGTTGGGAGGCCGCTCGACCATGAGGTCGCCGCCGACCTCCATCGGCCGCTCCCCTTCGGGCGTCTCGACGAGGACCGAATGCCCATCCTCGTCGACGAGGAACAGCTCCCAGTGATGCAACGCCCCCGCCGCCGTCCAGTCGACGTCGATCTTCATGGCGACGGCGGAGGGCATGGCGCCCGGGCCGGTCACGCTCCAACCTCCGCCGAGGATGTACAGCTTCCCGTCGGCCACCTGGGCCGAGTCGCAGAGCATCATGGTCACTCGCACAGGCCGAGACGCTACCGGCCGCGGCAGCGGTCGCCGATTCATCCGCCTGCCGCGTGGCCGAGGCCCCCAGCCGGGGCGGACATGCAAAGGCGTGCTCCGGATCCGACCCCACTACCCTGTCGCCATGACGGTGACCGACCCCGATGCCGGAGGCCAGGCCCACCTTGCCGCTGCCAGTAGCGCCCACGAGCTGGCTTCGTCGATCGTGCGCCACGCCGTCGGGCAGCTGGCCCTGCTGAGCGACGGCGGCAAGCGCCTCGATGAGCACCAAGTGCTCGCCTACGACCTCGCCCACGCCGCCGCCGGCACCCACACGGCTGCTGCCGCCCTGCGCTACGGAGCTCACGGAGCCACCGAGGCCCGCCTCGCTACGGTATTCGTGGCCGACGTCGTGGCCGACCTCGTCGCCCGTACGGCCGGCCGAGAAACAGACTGGGGCACCGAGCCCGGCTGGCATCAGGAGATCTCCGGCTTCCTCGCGGCAGCTCGAGACCCGGCCCTGATCGGATCGCTCGCCGAGACGCCCGGGCCGACGCACCTCCATCCCGACTTCGAGCTCGTGCAGGACAGCTTCCGGCGCTTCGCCACCGAGCAGATCGCCCCTCGTGCAGAGCACATCCATCGCGCCAACGCCGACATCGACGAGGAGATCATCGAGGGCCTGGCCGCCATGGGAGGCTTCGGCCTCTCGGTGCCGGAGGAGTACGGCGGCTTCGCCACGGGCGGCGAGCACGACTACCTGGGGATGGTCGTTGCAACCGAGGAGCTCTCGCGGGCCTCCCTCGGCGCCGGCGGCTCGCTCGTCACCCGCCCGGAAATCCTCACGCGGGCGATTGTCAACGGCGGCACCGAGGAGCAGAAGCGCCGCCTCCTGCCCAGGATCGCCACCGGTGAGCTGATGGTGGCAGTCGCTGTGACGGAACCCGACTTCGGATCCGATGTGGCCAACCTCTCGGTGACGGCTACGCCAGCCGAAGGCGGGGGCTGGCTCGTGAACGGCGTCAAAACCTGGTGCACCTTCGCCGCCCGCGCCGATGTGCTCATGCTGCTGGTACGCACGGAGCGGGACCGGTCAAAAGCGCACCGCGGCCTCTCCCTGTTCGTCGTCGAGAAGCCTCATTCCGACCCGCATGGCTTCACCCTCTCGCAGGCTCCCGACGAAATGGGACGTCCGCCCGGTCTGCCCGCTGGTCGCCTCGAGGGGCGCCCGATCGACACCCTCGGCTACCGCGGGATGCACTCCTACGAGCTCGCCTTCGAGAGCTGGTGGGTGCCGGCGGAGAACCTCATCGGGGGCTCAGAGGGAGAGGGTCGGGGTTTCTACCTGCAGATGGCGGGTTTCGAGAACGGCCGTCTGCAGACGGCCGCCCGGGCCATCGGCGTCATGCAGGCGGCCTATGAGGCCGGCCTCGGTTACGCCCGCCAGCGCAGCGTCTTCGGCAAGCCCATCATCGAGTACCAGCTGACGCGCGCCAAGCTCGGGCGAATGGCCGCCATGATCCAGGCGAGCCGCCAGTTCGCTTACGAGGTCGCCGCCATGATGGCGCGAGGCGAGGGCTCGATGGAGGCATCCATGGTGAAGGCCTACGTGTGCCGGGCGGCCGAATGGGTGAGCCGAGAGGCCATGCAGATACATGGAGGTATGGGTTACGCCGAGGAGTTCCCGGTCAGCCGCTTGTTCGTCGACGCCCGCGTGCTCTCCATCTTCGAAGGGGCCGACGAGACGCTCTGCTTGAAGGTGATCGCCCGACGCCTCGTCGAGCAGGCATAGGCCTCGTGCGCATACTCGTCCCCCTGCCCGACCGGGATTTCGACACGACAGAAGTGGCGGTGCCCTGGCAATACCTCACGGCCGCCGGTCATGAAGTCGTCTTCACCACCGAGGGCGGCGGGACAGCGCCCGAATGCGACCCGAGGCTCCTGTCCGGCGTGCTCTTCGGCCAGCTCGGCGCCGCCGCCGAGCCCATCGCCGCCTACCGCGAGATGGCGGCGGCGCGCGAGTTCCGCTCGCCCTCGAGCTGGTCCGGCCTCGAGGTGGCTGACTTCGATGG
This sequence comes from uncultured Actinomycetota bacterium, assembly GCA_963735115.1. Taxonomy (GTDB): domain Bacteria; phylum Actinomycetota; class Acidimicrobiia; order Acidimicrobiales; family Bog-793; genus JAKACA01. The sequence continues at coordinate 152,143 of CAVTJR010000001.1, forward strand.
CCTCCTCCTTCCAGGAGGCCACGCCCCGGGGATGCGCCAGTACCTCGGGAGCAGCCTGCTCCGGGAGAAGGTGGCGGCCTTCTGGGCGCTCGAGCGCCCTGTGGCTGCCATCTGTCACGGAGTCCTCGTGCTCGCCCGCACGCTCGATGCCGCCACGGGCCGCTCGGTCATCTGCCAGCGGTTCACGACGTGCCTCCCCAAGTACATGGAACGAAGCGCCTGGTTGCTCACTTCCTGGAAGCTCGGTTCGTACTACCGCACCTACCCGGAGTACGTGCAGGACGAAGTGACGGCCGCGTTGCAGGACGCTTCTCGTTTCCTACGGGGTCCCATCACGCTGAGCCGCCGCGGCACGGCGTGGGACGACTCGGCTGCTTACTCGGTACGCGACGGCAACTACCTGTCGGCTCGCTGGCCCGGGGATGCCTACCTGTTCGCCAAGACCTTCGTGCGGATGTTGTCGGAGGGCTGACGGGACCGACGGCGCGCAGTGGGCGGTCGGACGCCTCCCGCAAGTTTGGTCAGGCCGGCCCACCCAGCAGATGCGAGAGCCGCTCGGCGAGGACGCCGTCGTCACCGGTCACTTCGACGATCTTCGTCCGCCCCCGCTGGCCGGAGACAAGTCTCACCGACCGCGGAGCCACCGAGAAGGCATCGGCGAGCGCTCGCAGGGCGGCGTCGGTGGCGCGACCCTCGATGGCTCGAGATGTCACCCGCACGACGAGGGTGGAGCCGCCGCCATAGCTCCCGCCCACGGCGGTGGCAGACGCCCCCGGTCGTACCCGGATTGTGAGGCGCACGGTGACGCCGCCGCCGGCAGCGCGCCGCTCAGGGGGCCGCTGCCTCCGACCGCTTCAAGCCCGCCCGCTCCCCCCGGCTGACGAATTTCAGCGCCATCTTGCGGCTCGCCTCGTCGATCATCTCCTCACCGAACATGACGGCACCCTTCAGCTCGTGCTCGGTCGCCTGCTTGTAGGCGTCGAGGATCGCCCAGGCGTGATCGAACTGCTCCTGGGTGGGCGAGTAGATCTCGTTCAGGATGGCGACCTGGTCCGGGTGCAGCGCCCATTTCCCGTCGTAACCCAGGATGCGGGTGCGCTTGCAGTAGTCCCGGAAGGCCTCCGGCTCCCGCACCTTCAAGAACGGCCCGTCGATGACCTGCAGGCCGTTCGCCCGCCCCGCCATGAGGATCTTCGAGAAGACGTAATGAAAGTGATCGCCCGGGTAGTCGGGGATCTGCACGCCGCCCGTGAGGACGGGCATCTCCATGGATGCGGCGAAGTCGGCGGGGCCGAAGATGACCGTTTCGAGACGGGGTGATGCCGCGCAGAATCTCCTCCACATTGATGAGTCCCCGCGTCGTCTCGATCTGCGCCTCGATGCCGACGTGGCCGATGGGCAGCCCGACGTTCTCCTCGATCTGGGTGAGCAGGAGGTCGAGGGCGACTACCTCCGCCGCTGTCTGCACCTTCGGGAGCATGATCTCGTCGAGTCGCTCGCCGGCGCCGGAGACGACTTCGATCACGTCGCCATAGGTCCAGCGAGTGTCCCAGGCGTTCACCCGGACACAGATCACCCTGTCGTCCCACGGAATCTCGCGGATGGCCGTCGCCACCTTCGCCCGGGCCGCCTCCTTCTCGAGAGGAGCGACGGAGTCCTCGAGGTCGAGAAACGTCATGTCGGCCGGCACACCGGGCGCCTTGCCGATGAATCGCTCACTCGAGCCGGGAACGGAGAGGCACGAGCGGCGAGGCATGGTTCGAGTACGGGCGGACATAGGCGTATCTTCCCACCCGCGCCGATGGCTCAGCCAGATCGGCCCGCTCGGGGCTCAGGCGAGGTGCGACCTCAGGAACACGAGCGTGCGCTGCCAGGCGAGGGCGGCCGCCTCCGGGTCATAAACCTCCGGCCTCGTGTCGTTGAAGAAGGCGTGCTCGGTGTCGTCGTACACGTGCACGGTGACGTCGGTGTTGCCGCTCTCGCTGATCGCCTCGGCCATCTCGGCGGCGGTCTCCGGCGTCACCCAGTCGTCCTTCTCGGCAATTTGAAGGAGGACCCCCGCCTTGATGGCGGAGTAGTCGGGGGCGGTATCGTCCCAAGGGATTCCACCGTAAAAGGGCACGACGGCTTTGACGGCGTCCGGGCGCTGCCCGGCAAGGACGAGAGCGAGGCCGCCGCCCATGCAGAAACCCACGACTCCAACGCCGCTCCCGCTCCCCTTCTCCCGCATGACGTCGACGGCTCCACTGAGATCCTTGGCGGCGCGGCCGAGCTGGAGCGTCATCATCTTCTTGCCCGCCTCGTCAGGCTCCGTCGTCGCCTCACCGTGATACAGGTCAGGAGCCAGGGCGACGAAGCCTTCCCCGGCGAACCGGTCACACAACTCTTTGATGTGGGGGACGAGTCCCCACCACTCCTGGATCACGACAACGCCAGGGCCGCTGCCCGTCTCGGGGACGGCCAGGTAGCCCTGACCGGACGAACCATTGCTCGGGAACTCGATGATCTCACCCATGGGGACGAACCTACCGCGCCCGCGTGCCGAGCGGCAGGGGTGAGGGCCAGAACGACTGCTCCGAAGCGGCCGCAGACCCGTTGGGGTCGAGGTCAGATCGGGCGGCGAAGCAGCTCGGGGCCGGCTGGGCACGTGACCCGCGCCGCCACCTCGGCCGGAGCGCCCGTGAGGTCCGGGCCGATCGCAAGAGCGAAGTCGTCGAGCCCGACCAGATCGGCGCTCTCGCCGGCCCGTTCGGCGGCCGCATCGAAGAGCCACTCCGGCAGGGCACGGCCGACTCCGATGACGGCCCAGACCGGTACGCCCTGTTCCCTGGCGACCCGCACAACGACGGCTGTACCAGGGCTGACCAGTGCCCCGCCCCTCCCCCCAGCCGCCGTGCCGGTCCGGGACGCCTTCCCTGTGCCAGCCACCGACCCGCTGTGGCGCCCGCCCGCCGACGCGCTCCGGCTCGCCGACCCGCTCCCGCCCGCAGACCCGCTCCCGCCCGCAGACCCGCTCCCGCCCGCCTGCTCGGTCCCGGCCGCAGCCGTGGCGAGCACTTCGACGAGCAGGACGGAGGCGCCCGCGAGCGCCTCCCGCTCCTCACCCGACGTCCATCCGGTCACGTCCGATTCGGCGACGGCGGAGAGCGCCCGCATCGAGCGGCGCAACAGCCAGGGAGTGCCGACGACGCGGAGCGGGTAGGGCTTCGACGATTCGAAGACGGGCAGTGAAAGCTCCACGGGAGGCGTGAGCACGATGACGTCGCTGGCGGTGAAGGAGCGACGGAGCGCTCGCCCGACGCGGTCGGAAGTCTCATCCGAGCACAGCTCGGCGGCAGAGCGGCGGCCGGCGTCGAGCGGGTCGTCCGCCGCCGCCAGTCGGGCGCTCACCCACCAGAGCGGTCCGCAGGCCGGGTGACGGTCGAGCAACCGTCTGCACGCTGTGAGAAGGGCCGTTGGCTCCTGCTGGGTGAGCTCAGCAAGCGTCCAGGCAGCTTCGCTGGCGAGAGAGGCGGCGGGCTCGTCCTCGGCCCGTGCGATCCATCGCAGGCGCTCGATGGGGTGCATCACCCTCCGACGACACCGCCGCGGGTCATGGCGAGGACATCGAGCGCCTTGTCCAGCTCGTCCGCGGGCAGCAGGCCGAGCTCGAGGACGACGCTGCGCACGTCCTTGCCCTCTGACATGGCCTTTTTCACGACCTTGGCGGCGTTCTCATAGCCGATGTACGGGTTGAGGGAGGTCACGATCGAGGGCGAGGACAGGGCGTAAATGCGGCATCGCTCCTCGTCGGCGACGATCCCGGTCACGCACTTTTCCGCCAAGGCTCTCGACACCGAAGCGAGCAGTGCGAGCGACTCGAGCAGGTTCCTCCCGATCACGGGCAGCATGACGTTCAGCTCGAAGTTTCCAGCCGAGCCCCCGAAGGCGACGGCTGCGTCGTTGCCGATGACCTGGGCAACCACCTGGCAGACCGCCTCGGGAACGACCGGGTTCACTTTGCCGGGCATGATCGACGACCCCGGCTGAAGGTCGGGCAGATGGATCTCCCCGAGGCCGCAACGGGGCCCTGAAGCCATCCAGCGCAGGTCGTTGGCGATCTTGTAGAGGGAGACGGCCAGCGTCCGGCAGACACCTGATGCCTCTACCAGGGAGTCCCGAGCACCTTGGGCCTCGAAGTGGTTACGCGCCTCTGTGAGCGGGAGGGCGGTCTCTTCTGCCAGGCGGGCGATGACCCTCGGGGCGAAGTCGGGCGGGGCATTGAGGCCCGTACCGACGGCCGTGCCCCCGAGTGGCAGCTCGGCGATGCGGGGCAGGGCTGCTTCGAGGCGCTCGATGCCGTAGTCGATGGCGGCGGCGTAGCCGCCGAACTCCTGGCCGAGGGTGACGGGAGTGGCGTCCATCAGATGGGTGCGCCCGGACTTCACGACCTCGGAAAATTCCGTCGCCTTCTCCGACAGGGCACCGGCGAGGCTACGCAAGGCAGGGATGAGATCACTGACGATCCCCCGAGCCGCCGCCAGGTGGATGGCGCTCGGGAAGACGTCATTCGACGACTGTGAGGCGTTCGGCTCGTCGTTCGGACGTATCTCCCGACCGAGTCGAGCGCTCGCGAGATGGGCGAGCACTTCGTTCATGTTCATGTTTGTCGACGTGCCGGATCCCGTCTGAAACACGTCGAGCGGGAACTGGTCGGCGTGCTCCCCGGAGGCGACCTCCGCCGCCGCCGACTGCAGGGCTTCGGCCACATCGGCGTCGATGGCGCCGATGGCGGCGTTGACGGCGGCGGCGGCACCTTTGATGAGCGCCAGGGCGGCGATGAGAGCGGGGTCGACCCGCTTGCCTGAAATGGGAAAATTCTCCACCGCACGCTGGGTCTGGGCTCCCCACTCGGCATCGCGCGGCACGAGCACGTCGCCCATCGAGTCATGTTCGACGCGGAATCCTGCTGCCCCGTTTTCCTGCCCGTCCACGCTTGCCTCAGCCGTCATGTTCTCAAGGTAACGCAGCCATCCTTTGGCGGTGCTCAGACGACACCCAGACAGTCAATTTCGCCTGATTTCGTTGATCCGACTGCTGTTACGGGTATGTGACACTTGACCCTCCGGACCGGCGAAGCTTGCGCAACTCGGCTGGGCACGTTAGTTTGCCGCTCATTGTGAGACCTGCTGAGGGGTGCCTCGCGGCCGCACGTACCCGGGGAGTCACTCGGCTCCGGGGCAAGGTCGACAGGCGGCCACGCCGCCTCTCGCTTGTTGCCCTCACCGCGACGGTGCTGCTTTGCAGCGCCATCCTGCCCGCCATCGCCCAGACACCGGCCACCGCCGGCACGATCCAGACCCTGCACGCCAAGGCGGCCGCCCTGGCGAGCGAGATCGATGCCGCCTACGCCCAGCTGAACGTGCTCGACGAGGCCTACGACCAAGGTCAGACAAGGGTGTCCGAGCTGAAGGCGTCGATCGTTGACCAGAACCGCTCCATCCTCGGAAGCGAGCGCCAGCTGGCAACGGACAACGCTCGCCTGCGAAATGTCGCCATCGACGCCTACGTGAACGGTGCCTCCAGCGGGTTCTCCGTCTTCCTCAACGGCAACCAGCAGCAGCTCCCGATGCAGCAGGCCTATCTGTCGGCCGCCTCCGGCAACCTGAACGAGGCCGTTTCGAACGTGCAGATCGACCGCCACCAGCTCACGGTGCACAAGCAGCAGCTGGTGAAAGCCGAGTCCGCCGAAGTTGCCAGCGTGCACCAGATCGCCGAGGACGTCACCCAGGCCAGAGCCCTCACCGCCTCGCTCGAGAACACGCTCTCGCAGGTGAAGGGCCAATTGGCGCAGGCAGTCGCTGCCCAGGAGGCGGCGCAAGCAGCAGCTGCTGCAGCTGCAGCAGCTGCAGCAGCTGCCCGGCAGCCGCCTCCGCCACCTCCACCGCCGGCGCCGTCGAATCCGACGCCGCCGGTTACGGGTGGTGGATCCGGGTCGGTTGCGGTGCAGGCAGCCGAGTCGCAGCTCGGTGTCCCCTATGTCTGGGGTGGGGCGACCCCGGGGGTGGGATTCGACTGCTCCGGCCTCACCATGTGGGCGTGGGGGCAGGCCGGTGTGTCGCTGGCGCACGGTGCGACCGACCAGTACTACCAGATCGCACACGTATCGATGTCGGACCTGCAGCCGGGCGACCTGATCTTCTACGGTGACGCCGGCTACCTCTACCACGTCGTGATGTACGTGGGATCGGGCCCTTACGGCTCGGACACGGTGATCCAGGCGGAAGAGACCGGCACGAACGTCATGTACTCGCCGATACCGCCAGGCGCCTACGGAGCGGGCCAGCCCTAACCACGCCCCGCCAGCCTCGTTCGACCGACCTCGCCGGTCTCGGGACGAGGCGCACGGGAGGCCAGATGCAACACAGCCCGAGCAATTGGGTTTCGGCCGACGGCGAGGAGACCCTGGTTCGGTCGCAGACCTCAAGGGACCTTGCGGAGCTCCTCGTCGGCTGCCAGCCCGGCAGGCGGTGTGCGGCCGGCGGCCTGGCCTCGCGGGCCGGGTACGCCGGCGAATCTATAGGCGATCGGCTCCCGGTTCATCTGACATACCCAGGCTTGCCCGGTCTCGGTGCCCACAACACGCCCGAACACCGCCTCGGCGATGTCGGCGACGGGGATGAGGGGGAAGTCGGCCGCCTCCGCCAGCGCCCTGGCGTCCGGCCCCAACAGGGGTGTGTCCACGAGGCCCGGGCAGATGGCGTTGATCGTGATGTTGCGTGCTGCGAGCTGAGGGGCAAGGGCGCGAACGAGCCCTACGACGGCCGTCTTCGTCATGGCGTACACCGGGTCCGGCGAGTAGGCGATGAGGCCGGCGAGCGAGGCCGTGGCGACGATGGCCCCCCCTTGACGACGGTCGATCGGCGGCGTGACCGCCCGAACGCCGAAGAAGACACCGTTCAGGTTCGCCCCGAGGATTCTCCGGTACTGCTCGTCGGTCACCTTGGCGACATCGGGCTCGGGCGTGACGACACCGGCGTTCAAAAAGGCGATGTCGATCCCGCCGAAATGCTCCTCCACCTCCGCCACTGCCCGCTGCCAATCGGCCGGCTCTCCGACGTCGATGCCAACGAAGTGACCCTCCAGCTCCTCGGCTGCAGCCGCGCCACCTTCGGCGTCCAGGTCGAGGACGGCGATCAAGGCGCCAGCTGACCTGAGTCGCCGCGCCGCCGCCAGGCCGATGCCCGAGGCAGCTCCCGTGACAAGGGCCACCTTGCCGGCGAGCTCAGCGCGGCTCGCTGCCGGTTTGCCCTGCGGCCTCGCCTCGGGGGTGCCCGCTATCGGCTCTGGGTTGCCGTGTGTCGGCTCTGAGTTGCCGTGTGTCGGCTCTGAGGTGCCCTCTGCTGCCCCGGGGTCGCCCCCTGCCACCTCGGCGTCGGGGTGGCGCTGTGTCGCCTCTGCGTTGTCGCCTGCCGTCATGACCGGACCGTAGCCGAGCGGTGCCGGGCCGAGCACGTGACGCCTACAGTGCGGAACCGTGCGAGCAGTCGTGATCGAACACGGCCGAGTGACGATCGGCGAACGGCCCGACCCCGTGCCCGCGCCGGGCGAATTGCTCGTGCGAGTGGAGGCGGCCGGGCTCAACCGAGCCGACCTCATCCAGGTGGCGGGCTTTTACCCTCCGCCGCCCGGCTTCCCTGTCGACATCCCCGGCATGGAGCTCGCCGGTGTCGTCACAGGCGCCGGCGACGGTTGTGTTCGCTTCAGGACCGGTGACCGGGTCATGTCGATCGTGGGCGGAGCTGCACAGGCAGAGCTGGCCCTCGTGCCCGAGGCGACTGCGATGGCGGTGCCCGGGACGGTGGGCTGGGCGGAGGCGGGAGGTTTCCCCGAGGTGTTCATCACGGCCCACGACGCCCTCTGCACCCAGGGCGCCCTGAAGGCGGGCGAGCGGCTGCTCGTGACGGGAGCGGCCGGCGGGGTCGGCCTCGCCGGAGTTCAGATCGGCGCTCTTGTTGGCGCCACGGTGGTCGCGAGCGTCCATCGAAGCGAGCTACGCGAGCGCGTGGCGACGTTCGGGGCGATCGCCATCGACCCAGCAGACGTCCCCGGTCACGGCCCCTACGACGTCGTCCTCGAGCTGGTCGGAGCCGCCAACCTCACCAGCAACCTGCTCGCCCTGGCGATGGGCGGGCGGATTGTCGTCATCGGTGTCGGAAGCGGTGCCCGCGGCGAGATCGATCTCATGCAGATCATGGGCAAGCGAGCGACGCTGCGGGGCTCGACCCTGAGAGCTCGATCCGTGGCGGAGAAGGCCGCCGCCACCCGGCTCGCCGAACACGACCTCGTCCTGGCGCTCGGTGCCGGATCGGTTCGGGTCCCGCTGGAGGCGACGTACCCCATCGAAGCGGCGGAGGCCGCCTACGAGCGGTTCGCCGCCGGCGGCAAACTGGGCAAGCTCGTCCTACTACCGGGGGCGGCGGCCGCCGAGGAAGCGACGACGCGCTCGTGACGGCGGTGCACGAGGGTGACCTCGTCTTCGAACCGAGGCCGGAACGCATCGCCCGCGCCCAGCTCACCGAATTCATGGGCTGGCTGCGAGATCGTGACATCGTGAATGTCGCCACCTACGGTGAGCTGCACAACTGGTCGACTCGGGACCTCACCGCATTCTGGTCTGCTCTGGCCGAATGGGACGGTGTCGTCTGGCGGAAGCCGCCCGAGAAAGGACAGATCCTCATCGTGAGCAACGGCGCCGAGGGCGCCCGTTGGTTCCCGGGCACCGAGCTCAACTACGCCGACCACGTGCTCCGTCACCCGCCCGAGGCACCCGCCGTCATCGCGATCGACGAGGCCGGAGAGCGACGGGCGCTCAGCTACGGGGAGCTCACCGCACTGGCCGGAGCGGTCGCCGCCGGTCTCCGGCGGCTCGGCGTCGCCGCCGGAGATCGCGTGGCTGCAGTCCTGCCCAACGGCGCGGAGGCGGTGGCCGCCTTCCTCGCCGTGGCCAGCCTCGGAGCGATCTGGTCGAGCTGCGCACCCGAATTCGGGGCTCCGAGCATGGCCGATCGCTTCCAGCAGATCCGCCCGCGCGTGCTCCTCGTCGCAGATGGCTACCGCTACGGCGGCAAGGTCTTCACGCTCGAGGACAAGACGGCCGAGCTCGTCGCCGGCCTACCAGATCTCACCGCCATCGTGCAGGTGCCCGTGCTGGCGGATGCGACCGCCGGCCAGCCCGCACGGGGCGAGGCCTCGGTGGGTGCCGAGCTTGGCCCCCCGCGCCTGAGCTGGGCCGAGCTCGTGGCGGAGCCGGCGCCGCTCGAACCTGTCCCGGTCCCCTTCGAGCACCCCCTGTGGATCCTGTACTCCTCGGGGACGACAGGACTTCCAAAACCCATCGTCCACGGTCACGGCGGCATCGTTATCGAACACGTGAAGGCCGCGAGGCTGCACAGCGACTTCGCCCCAGGCGAGCGAGCCTTCTGGTTCACCACGACGGGCTGGATGATGTGGAACTTCCTCATCGGCGGCCTGCTCGCAGGAACAACCGTCGTGTGCTACGACGGCAGCCCCGTCTACCCGGACCAGATGGCCCTCTGGCGGATGGCAGCGAGCGAGGGCGTCACGTACTTCGGTACGAGCGCACCGTTCATCGAGGGTTGCCGCAAGGCCGGACTGTCGCCCCGGCGGGAGCTCGACCTGTCGACCATCCACTCGATCGGATCGACGGGCGCTCCCCTGCCGCCGGAGGGCTTCGCCTGGGCGTCGACCGAGATCGGCGACGACGTGCTCGTCGGCTCAGTGTCCGGCGGCACCGATGTCTGCGCGGCCTTCCTGCACTCCTGCCCCCTGCTGCCGGTGTTCGCGGGCGAGCTGCAATGTGCCGCCCTCGGGTGCGCCGTCGAGGCGTTCGACGCGGCCGGCCGGCCGGTGGTGGATGAGGTCGGCGAGCTCGTGATCACTGCGGCCATGCCCTCCATGCCGCTCAGCTTGTGGGGAGATGACGACGGGAGCCGGCTGCACGCCAGCTACTTCGCGGATTACCCCGGAGTGTGGCGCCACGGCGATTGGGTGAAGCGCACGAAGCGGGGCACATTCGTCGTCTACGGGCGCTCAGACGCCACGATGAACCGGGGGGGCGTGCGCATGGGCACGTCGGAGTTCTACCGGGTCGTCGAGGCGATCGACGGGGTCAGCGAGAGCCTTGTCGTCGACACCACCGAGCTCGGGCGGGTCGGCGAGCTCGTGCTCCTCGTCGTGCCGGACGCCGGGGCCGACACCGCTGATCTCGAGCGACGAATCCGATCGACGCTACGGGAGCGGGTGTCGCCTCGCCATGTGCCGGACGTCGTCCTGTTTGTCGGCGGCCTTCCTCGGACGCTGAACGGGAAGCGGGTCGAGGTGCCCATCCGGCGCATCCTCCTCGGCAGCTCACCGGAGCGGGCGGTCTCGCGGGACTCCCTGGCGAACCCCGAATCTCTCGACGGCGTGCTCGAGGTGCTGCGAGAGGCCCGCCTGCTCTGAGGCTCAGGCAACCGGATGGGGCGGTGGATCCGGTCGGCGGGGACGCCGGCGCCCAGCCGCCTCGTAGGCTCTCAACGTGCTCCAACTCTTGGCCGCCCGGCGGGCTGCCCACGCTGCAGATGACCGAGGCCGCTCGATGCCAGGTGAGAGCCAGTGGCTGCGCGGCCCGGCTGCCCTCCTCGTGGTGGCAGCGGTCGCTCTCGCAGGCTGCTCGAATTCGTCGGCCGGCCCCGGCTCGACCACGAGCTCGCTGGGCTCTTCCACCACGACCACGACCTCGTCGCCGGCGCCCACGTCGACGACACCGGTGCCGGCGGGCGTCGAGAAGATCTACCTGGCCATGGTGGCCAGCGTCCGTCGTGCCACCTCGGTTCACTACGTAGCCACCTCCAAGACGACGACGTCGGGCGGCACGAACGACTTGCATTTCATCACCAGCGTCGGCGCCTCGGCGGGTGTTCAGGTCACGACGTGGACGGAGTCCGGCGAGACGGGGACCTTCACGATCATCGCCATCGGCTCGACGACGTACCTGCAGGCGGACGCCGACTCGCTCGCCACGTTCTTCGAGGCCGTGCCGGCAGCGGAGGCCAGCACGTACGCCGGCAAGTGGATCTCGTTCACGCCGAGCGACGCGCCGTACAAATCGCTCCACAGCGGCGACTTCACCATCGGCTCGCTCGTCGCCAGCCTCAAGTTCCTGCCGACGGCTGCTACCACGAAGGCACGCACGATCGTCATGACTGGCAAGCCGTCACCGACCACGACCGTCCCCGCCGGCGAGGTGGCTACGGCCATCACGACGATCTCGCGGTCGACGAAACGCCCCATCTCTCAGCTGTTCAACGTCTCCTACGAGGGCAACACGGCCCGTAGCTCCGTCGTCTTCAGCCAGTGGGACACGGCCACCGTGCCGACCGCACCAAGCGGCGCCATCACGTGGGCCTCGGTGGCGGCGGCCATCGCCACGACGACGACTAGCTCCTGAGGACGGCTCGCTCCAGCGCCCGAAGGCGACCAGCGAGAGGCCGCCGCGTCAAATCACTTCCGCCGGGAATACTTCTCGTATCGAAACGTTAACCTCTCGTGATGTTCACGTCACCTGCCCACCCGCGAGCATGACCGTCCCCACCGGGACGACTCAGGGTCCCACCGAGCGTCGCCTCGAGCTCACCGAGCGGGTCGTCGAGCTCCGCCCGCTGATGAAGCGCCTCTTCGGGGCCGGCCTCTACCGGGAGCTTCGCGACGAGCTGCAGTCGGTGACCATCCACCAGCTGACGGCTCTCGGGCACCTGAAGGGCGGTTCGGTCACCATGCGGGAGCTGGCGAAGGACCTCGACGTGAGCGAGAGCTCAGCGACTGCCGTCACCGACCGGCTCGTCCGCCAAGGCCTTGTCGAGCGCCAGAGCGATCCCGCCGACCGCCGTGTCGTCCGGCTCGCCCTCAGCCAGGCCGGCAGCGTCCTCGTCGAGCGGCTGGACGAAGCAGCGGCCACAAAGACGGGCGAGACGCTCGCAGCCTTGACCGACACTCAGCTCGAGCAGCTGATCGACATCCTCGAAACCCTCGCCGATTCACCCATGAACGATCGCTGCCCGCAACGACACCCCGGAGCTGCACGATGAGCAAGACCGAATCCAGGACGGGGCCGCCGAGCGCCGGGCCCGACGACACTGGTGCCGTGCCCGCCGCTGGCGCCGCCAGCTCGTCCATCACCGCCACCGCCGGCGGCGGCTCCGGCGCCGCCACCGCCGCGGCAGCATCGGCTCCCGATGCACCGCTCACGCACCGCCAGATCATGGTGGTGTTCTCCGGCCTCATGCTCGGGATGTTCCTCGCCGCCCTCGACCAGTCCATCGTCGGGACGGCGCTGCCGACGATCGTGGGCGACTTCCACTCCCTCAACCGCATCACCTGGGTCGTCACCGCCTACTTGCTGACATCGACGGCGAGCGCCCCGCTCTACGGGAAGATCTCTGACCTTTACGGGCGCAAGAAGATCTTCCAGTTCGCCATCGTCTTGTTCCTTGCCGCCTCCGCTCTGGCGGGCCTCAGCCAGAACATGGACGAGCTCATCATCTTCCGCGGACTCCAGGGCCTCGGTGCCGGTGGCCTCATCGTGCTCGCCATGTCCATCATCGGCGACATCATCCCGCCGGCCCAGAGAGGCAAGTACCAGGGCTACTTCGGTGCCGTGTTCGGCATCGCCTCGGTGATGGGGCCGCTGGCGGGCGGGTTTCTCGTCGAGTCCATCTCCTGGAGGTGGATCTTCTACATCAACCTGCCGATCGGCATCGCCGCACTCTTCGTGACGAGCATGGTGCTGCACGACCGCTCCGTGCGCACGCATCATCAGATCGACTACCTCGGCGCCGCCCTGTTGCTGGCCGGCGTGTCCGGGCTGCTCCTCATGACGACCCTGGGCGGTTCTCCGGAGGGCTTCCCCTGGCGCTCGTGGCAGATCGCCACGATGGGCGTCGCCGGCGTGATCTTCGTGGCGCTGTTCGTCCGGCGACAGTTCCGGGCTCCCGAGCCGATCGTCCCCATGTACCTGTTCCGCAAACGGGTCTTCACCGCCGCCAATGCCGCCGGGTTCATCGTCGGGCTGACGATGTTCGGGGCGATCATCTACTTGCCGGTGTACCTGCAGGTCGTCAAAGGCGTCTCGCCCACGATCTCCGGCCTCATGCTGCTGCCGCTCATGATCGGGCTGCTGACGGCGTCGATCTCCAGCGGCCAGATCATCGCCCGCGTCGGCCGCTACAAGATCTTTCCCGTCATCGGAACGGCCGTCATGACCCTCGGCATGTTCCTGTTCTCACGCCTGGGGGTACACACGAGCGACCCTGTCGACTCGCTCTACATGTTCATCGTGGGCATCGGCCTCGGCCTCGTCATGCAGGTGCTCATCCTCGCCGTCCAGAACGGTGTCGACTACAAGGACCTCGGCACGGCCACCTCTCTCAACAACTTCTTCCGGTCGATGGGTGGCGCCTTCGGCACGGCCATTCTCGGTGCCGTCCTGACCGACCGTCTCGACGGTCACCTGTTGCAGGCGCTCCCGCCGGCGTATCGGAGCCACATCAGCCAGATCTCGCTAGCCATCCAGGGCACGCCGGCGGCACTGAAGAAGCTGCAGCCGACCGTCCACGGGGCCGCCGTACAGGCTTACGTCCACTCGATCGATGACGTCTTCCTCGTGGCGACTCCCATCGTCGCCCTGGCGTTCATCTTCGCCCTCCTCCTCCCCGAGATCAGATTGCGTTCCACGGTCCGCACGCAGACCAGGCACTCAGACGGCACGACAGGCGGCACCACAGATGGCGGTGGCGGCGAGCCGGGAGACCCGAATTCCCCCGGCCCTTCGCCCGCCGAAGCCATGCTCGCCTAGGGTCTTGGTGAGGCCTCGGCGGGCGAAGCTCACCGCAGATCCGGGCCCCGCTACAGCCATGACGCGACCATCCACCACAGCGCACAGCTCGTAACCTCCTCACATGGCCGATACCGAACGCCTCCATTCCGCTGCCGGCGCGCCGGCAGCTACACGCCCGCCCGCCGATCCGCGCAAGTGGGCGGCCTGGGCGCGCTCGTTCCCGGGTGGCCACTTGCTCGTCCTTCGAGCGTTCCTCGGCGTGACCTTTTGCTACGCAGGGTTGCAGAAGTTGGCGACTCGGGGTTTCTTCCAGGCGAGCAACCCGGCGTCGATACAGGCGCAGCTGAAGGCCTCGGCGCTCGTGACACCCGTCGGCCATCTCCTCGAACCCGCCATCCACGTCGCCGTCCTGATCGGACTCCTCATCTCCTTCGGCGAGCTCGCCGTCGGGATGGGCACGCTGCTCGGGCTCTACTCGCGGGTGGCCGCCTCGGCAGGGATGCTGCTCGCCCTCCTGTTCTTCTTGACGGTGAGCTACAACTCGAGCCCCTACTACTACGGACCCGACATCGTCTTCCTCTTCGCCTGGACGCCGTTGGCGCTGAACGGGGCGGGGGCGCTCTCCCTCGATGCCGTCTTCGCGGAGCGGCGCGAGCGTGCCCGTGCGGGGGTCAGAGACGGGTCGGACACCGTCGGCACGGCTGACGACGCCGTCACTGATCGCCGAGCAGCCATGGCCAAGGTGGCGGCCTCCTCCCTCGTCGCCGGTGTGATCCTGTTCCTCGGGGGCGTCGCCGCTGCCGCCGGGCGTGTCATGGGGCGTCACTCGACGGCGATGACGGGCCCGACCTTCCCGACAGGGGGCAGCACGCCCTCTACGACCGGCGCCAGCTCGACGGGCGGAAGCACCAGCACGACGACGACCGGCGGTGGGTCGAAGGGACCGAAGGGCAAGCGACTTGGGCCTGCCAGCACCGTCGCCGTCGGGGGGGCCGTCGGCTTCACCGACCCGTTCCAGGGCATCCCCGCCTACGTGGTTCAGCCGAAGAGCGGCGAGTACCTCGGCTTCAGCGCCGTATGCACGCACGCCGGGTGCACCGTCAACTTCGTGCAATCGGCCGAGCAATTCCACTGCCCGTGCCACGGTTCGATCTACTCGGCCGTCACAGGCGACGTCATCCAGGGCCCTGCCCCGCTACCGCTACCAGCCATCGGGATCGAAGTGTCGGGCGGCCAGCTGTACGTGACCGACTGAGCTCGCCACGGCGCCGCACGGTCCACCTTTTGGCAGAACAGTGGCGAAGTTGTCACAAAGTTGGCGGATCCACTGACTTATCACAGGTCGGGCCGGTACGATTGCAGTCGCCGGCGGTCTGCCGGCCACTGACCAGGGGGTGATTCCCACGCCAGCGCCCTATAGAAGCCACCGCGGCGAGACCGCCCATGACGAACATGCTGATGGGCGACGGCTACGTGCCGAGCGCAATCGCGACGCCGTCGTGCTGGCGGTTCTCTCGATCATCAAGGAGCAGGGAGGCGGACCGATCCCGGGAGCCGGCGAGGTTGCCGCTCGCGCGGGTGTCTCCGAGCGCACGGTCTTCCGTCACTTCGCCGATCTCGACTCGCTCTTCCTGGCGGCGGCGGCACATCAGCGCCCAATCCTGATCAAGTATCTGGCGCCCACTCCTTCCGACCGGGAACTCGACACGCGCATCGCCGCCATGGTGAAGCTGCGCTCGAAACTGTACGAGGAGATCGCCCCCGTACGCCGCGTGGCCGTGCGCTTCGCGGCCACCCACCCTGTGATGGCCGAATCCCTGAAGGAGGCGTACCGTGGTGCGCGGGCGCAGATCTCCTCTGTCTTCACCCCCGAGCTCGCCCGTGCCGGCCGGTCCCGGTCGAACCTGCTGGACGAGGTCGACCTCGTGTTGAGCTGGCCCACCTGGGAGACACTTCGCTCTCAGCAGGGCGCCTCGGTCGACCGGGCACGCAAGCTCGTCACCGAGCTGCTGACAGTGATGCTGACGCCGTATCAGGCACCGCCGGCGAGGAGTCGCAGGCGCTAGCCGCACCGCTGCGGCCAGTTGGGCGGGGTGCGCCTGTCGGGGGTTCGTGCCGGGTGCGCCTGCCGGGTGCCTGTTGCGCCTGTCGGGGGTTCGTGCCGGGTGCGCCTGCCGGGTGCCTGTTGCGCCTGCCGGGTGCGCCTGCCGGGGGTTCGTGCCGGGCGTGCGCCGTGAACTGTTCTTCCGCTCTCAGCTGTGAGACCGTCGAGAAACCGGCTCTGCAGCACGGGGCAGATATGCCGCAGACAGCCGGCATCGGCACCGGCCGGGGAAAGGGAGGTCCATGATGACCGAGACACGCACCCTCTTCAGGGGAGGCCGTTTGTTCGACGGTACGGGCGCTCCCGTCGGCGACGCCGACGTCGTGATCAGCGGTGGTCGGATCGTCGAAGTCGGGATCCGGCTCGACGGCGACGAGTCGGTGGAATGCGACGGCAAAGGCATCCTGCCCGGCCTCTTCGACTGCCATGTCCATGTGACGGCGAACGGACCCGACCTCCTCGTGGCACTCAACAAGCCATTCTCCTATCCCTATTACGAGGCCGTCGTGAACCTGCGGCACACGCTCTCGGCCGGGATCACCACTGTCCGAGACGCCGGCGGGGCAGATCTGGGTGTCAAAGAGGCGGTCGAGCACGGCCTCATCGACGGACCCCGCATGAAGATCGCCATCACGATCCTCAGCCAAACGGGCGGGCACAGCGACGCCTGGATGGTCTGCGGTATCAGCCTGAACCGGCCAGCGGTGCCGGGGGCGCCGAGCCCGCTCGTCGACGGCGTCGAGGAGGTGCGTCGGAAGGTTCGCGAGCTCATCCGAGCGGGCGCCGATCAGATCAAGGTCTGCACCTCCGGCGGCGTGCTGTCACCGCGGGACGACCCGCGCCACGCCCACTTCCGCCCGGACGAGCTCGACGAGTTCGTCGCCGAGGCCGCCGTCGCCCACACCTACGTCATGGCGCACGCGCAAGCGACCGATGGCATCAAGAACGCCATCAGGGCTGGGATCCGCTCGATCGAGCACGGCGTCTTCCTCGATGAGGAGGCGATCGCCATGATGCTCGAGAAGGGGACCTGGTTGGTACCGACGCTGTCGGCCCCGCTCGGTGTTCTGGAGGCCGTCGAGGCGGGTGCCAACATGCCGCCGCAGATGATCAGCAAGGCTCGCGATGTGATCGACGTCCACAGGGAGTCGATCCGTCAGGCGGCCGCGGCGGGTGTACGCATCGCCATGGGCACGGACTCCGGCGTCGGCCCGCATGGCTCGAACTTGCGGGAGCTGAAGCTGATGAACGAGGTCGGCATGGCGCCCGAGAGTGTCCTCAAAGCCACCACGTCCTCCTCGGCCGCCCTCCTCGGCGTCGAGGACGAGCTCGGAACGATCGAGGTCGGCAAGCGGGCGGACCTCGTCGTGATCGACGGTGACCCGCTCGACTTCGCCGGGCTGCGCGAGCGCGTCGAGCAGGTGTGGAAGGACGGGCGCCTCGTCGTCGGAGGCTGAGCGCTGCAGCTGGGGTCCGGCGAGCGGCCAGCGGCCGGCGGTGGGGCCATGTGTGGCAACGCGCGTGGCGGGAGACGCGGGCGGCGAGGCGGTGACGGGCGGCGAGGCGGTGACGGGGGGCGGGTGGTGACGGGGGGCGAGGCGGCGGTGAACGAATGGCGGGTGCCGACCGCCTCAGTCGATGAACGACACCTAGACGGCCCACGATACCGTGCACGACAGCCCTGACGGATAGCGGCCATGTCGGCGGACGGCCGTCGCCGACAGCCACGCGACACCGACGAGCTCACTCGCCGGGGAGGGGAGAAACACGATGACGATGGAGTACAGACGCCTCGGCGCCTCCGGTCTCAAGCTGAGCATCCTGTCGTTCGGCTCGTGGGTAACCTTCGGTTCGCAGCTCAACGATGACCTCGCAATGGAGTCACTGACGGCTGCGCGGAACGCCGGCGTCAACTTCTTCGACAACGCCGAGTCCTACGGCGGAGGCGACTCCGAGAGGATCATGGGGCGGGTGCTCGCCAAGCTCGGCTGGCCGAGGCAGACCTACGTCGTATCGACGAAGGTGTTCTGGGGCCTCTCCAATGAGCTCAACATGCGCAACACCTTGAACCGCAAGTACCTCATGCAGGCGATCGACGGGTGCCTCGAGCGGCTCGGGCTCGAGTTCGTCGACCTGTTGTTCTGCCACCGGTCAGACCCGGACACTCCGGTGGAAGAGACCGTCTGGGCGATGCACGACATCGTTGCAGCGGGCAAGGCCCTCTACTGGGGTACGTCCGAGTGGCCCGGCGAGGCCCTCATCGAGGCGTACGAGATCTGCGATCGGCACCATCTCCGCCGGCCGACGATGGAGCAACCGCAGTACAACCTCTTCAGCCGGGAGCGCGTGGAGGAGGAATACCGGCCCATCGTCGAGCGCCACGGCCTCGGTCTTACGACCTGGAGCCCGCTGGCGTCAGGACTCTTGACGGGGAAGTACCTCGAGGGCATCCCGGAGGGAAGCCGAGGCTCCCTCCAGGGCTACGAGTGGCTGCGGCGGTCGCTCACCGACGCCGATCGCAATGCCAAGGTGCGAGAGCTGAAAGCCATCTCCGACGAGCTCGATTGCACGCTGGCGCAACTCGCCATCGCCTGGTGCGCACACAACCCCCACGTTTCGTCGGTGATCACGGGCGCCTCGCGGCCGAGCCAGGTGATCGAGAACATGGCTGCGCTCGAGGTGCTCGAGCAGCTCGACGACGACCTCGTCGCCCGGATCGAACACGCCGCGAAGTAGCCGAAACGGGATGGCGCCGGGCACCTCGACCGGGGGGTGGAGCCGGAGGCGCCTGGGGCGTACCGCACCCGGGGCCTGCGATGCTCAGGACGGCGTCGACGGCGTCGGCGGCGTCGGCGGCGTCGGCCGTGTCGGCGTCGGCGTCGGCGTCGGCGGTGTAGCCGTGCTCAATACCTCGGCAGCGAGAGGAGTACGTCCGTCCACTGGTTCTCGGCGTGGGTCTGGATGTAGGCGGGTCTGTCTGCCTGCCGGACGACCCCGACCTGCTCGACTGTCTTCCCGCCGTTCGCCCGCACCGGGTTGCCCGCCTCGATGTAGCTGACGATCTCGGACGTCTTGCACCTGCCCGGTTGGAACGTTTCGGTCATCCAGATGACTTCGGCGATGTGACGACTCTCGGTGCCGCCCGCCAGGTGCACCGCCGCTACGTAGAGTGCCATCTCCCCCTCCTCGTAAAGCCAGACCAACTCAGTTCGCCTGCCGTGACACGAACCGTCGACCCCAACGCTATCCGCCCGCCGTCAGGGTTACGGAAACACGCTCGACGCCGTTCGGGCTCGCCAAACACGGACCAGCCCGTCCACGTTGGCTAGGTTTCCTCCGAGCCGCTCCGACCGACGGGTGGCGGATGGAAAGGATGACGATGAGCAGCAAGGCGACGGGCGTATTGAAGGAATTCAAGGAATTCATCCTGCAAGGCGACGTCGTGATGCTTGCGGTCGCCGTCGTGATCGGCCTCGCCTTCCAGGCGGTTGTGAAAGCGGTGGTCGCCGACATCCTCACGCCCATCATCGGCATCTTCGTGAAGTCCAACTTCGAGAATCTCACCTTCACCATCCATGGCAGCACGTTCTTTTACGGTGACGTCCTCAACGAGATCATCTCCCTGCTTGCCGTCGGCGTGGCCGTCTTCTTCCTCGTCGTGAAGCCCTACAACTCCATCACCGCCCGCACGGCGGCCAAGGCGCCCGCGACGACACGCCCGTGCCCTGCCTGCCTGACCGACGTCCCCGTGGCTGCCACTCGGTGTCCTGCCTGCACGAGCACACTCCCGCCGGTGGAGGCTGACGGAGCCAGCTGAGCGGCGCCCAGGCAATACTGGTCCCGTGGGGTCGATCGACGTGAACGGCATCAGCTACTCGCTGATCGATGGCCGGCCCCTGCTGCGCGACATCTCGTTTCGGGTCGACGACGGCTCCGTGACCGCCCTCGTCGGGCCGAACGGAGCCGGCAAAACGACGCTCTTCGCGCTTGTCGCCGGCGATCTCGAGCCGGACGACGGCTCGGTGTCCATCAACGGCCAACTGGCGGTGATGCGCCAATTCATCGGCTCGATCCGCGACGACACCACCATCGGCCAGCTCCTCATCGATATTGCTCCCGAGGCCATCCGCCAGGCAGCCGGCAAGCTCGCGGCCGCCGAGGAAGCCATGACCTGCTCCGATGGCGAGCGCGAGCAGTTCGCCTACGCACAGGCTCTGGCGGACTGGGGCGACCTGGGAGGCTACGAGGCAGAGGTCCGCTGGGACGCCTGCACGACGGAAGCGCTCGGGCTGCCGATGTCGGAAGTCGGGCGCCGAGGCGTCGCCACTCTGTCGGGAGGCGAGCAGAAGCGCCTCGTTCTTCACTCCTTGCTCACCGGTCCGGCTGACATCCTCCTGCTCGACGAGCCGGACAACTACCTCGACGTCCCGAGCAAAGGTTGGCTCGAGAAGCGCCTCGCCGAAACCCATAAGACCGTCTTCCTCATCTCGCACGACCGGGAGCTGCTACGTCAGTCTGCGACGCGCGTCGTCACGCTGGAGCCGAACCCGGGAGGTTGCTCGGCGTGGGTGCATGGAGGAGGTTTTGCGACCTACCACGACGCTCGCGAGGCCCGCCAGGCGCGCCTCGAGGAGCTCCGCAAGCGTTGGGACGAGGAGCTCGCCCGCCTGAAGGCGATCATCGTGGAATACCGGCAGAAGGCCTCGTACAACTCGGACTTCGCTGCCAAGCTGCGCAGTGCGCAACATCGGTTGGACCGTTTCCTGGAGGCGGGCCCGCCGGAGGAAGTGCCCCGTCCGCAGCGCATCTCCATGCGGCTACGGGGTGGCCGCACCGGCAAGCGGGCGCTCGCCTGCAGGAGCCTCGTCCTGAATGGTCTCACCCAGCCCTTCGACCTCGAGATCTTCTACGGCGAGCGGGTCGCATTCCTCGGGGCCAACGGCACGGGAAAGTCGCATCTGCTTCGGCTGCTGGCCGACGGCGGCGGCAATGCGAGCGACCCGGCCGCCTCGAGCGCGACGACGATCGACTACGAGGGCGCCGCCGTGCTCGGTGCCCGCGTCCAGCCCGGCCACTTCGCACAGGTGCACGACCATCCCGAGCTCGCCGGCCGTACCATCACTGAGATTCTCCGCAAGGAGTTCGACCTCGCGCTGGAACGGGCGATCGCCGCCCTTGGACGCTACGAGCTCTCCGGCGCACGGATCCAGACCTTCGAGACTCTCTCGGGCGGACAGCAGGCCCGCTTGCAGATCCTCATGCTCGAGCTCTCCGGCGCCACGATGCTCCTGCTCGACGAGCCAACCGACAACCTTGACGTCGAGTCGGCCGAAGCCCTCGAAGTTGGTCTCGACGGCTTCGAGGGCACCGTCCTGGCGGCGACTCATGACCGCTATTTCGCCCGCTCGTTCGATCGTTTCGTGCTGTTCCGGCCTGATGGGCTCGTGATGGAGACAGACGGTCCGGTGTGGTCGGAGAATGACCAGCCGGCGGGGCGCCGGACTGCCTCCGGAGGCACACGGGTCACGGCTGCGGCTGCCGGCGTGCGCCGTCGCTGAGGCTCGCGAAGACCGGCGCCTCAGCGGAGATGGCGCCGGCGGAGCATGGGCTCGGGCACGGCGGGCGGGGCGAGGCGGATCTTGGCATCGATGGCGACGCAGCCCTTGCCGCGGGGCCACGCCACCACGGGGTTGAGATCCATCTCGACGATCTCGGGCACGTCCTCGGCGAGACGGGCAACCCGGCACAAGAGGTCGGCGAGGGCGTCCGTATCGGCCGGCTCGGCCCCGCGGTAGCCACGCAGCAGCGGCGCCGACTTCAGCGAGGAGATCAAACGGTCCGCCTCGGAGCGGCCGAGGGGGACGAGCGAGAGTGCCCGGTCACCGAGCACCTCGGTGGCGGTCCCCCCGAGGCCGAACATGACGAGTGGGCCGAACGCCGGGTCCTCCACGAGGCCGCAGATCGTCTCGATGCCCGCTTCGACCATCGGCTGCAGGATGACGGCCGCACCCTCTCCGAAACGCTCCAGCAGCTCCGCGGCAGCGGACGACACCTCCTCCGGGCTGCTGAGCCCGAGGTGGACGCCGCCGACGTCGGTCTTGTGGACGACGCCGGGGACGTCCAGCTTGAGGGCGACCGGAACGCCGAGGCGCGCCGCCGCCGCTACAGCTTCCGCCGCCGAGGTAGCCCGCAGGCTCTGGACGATCGGGACGCCGTAGGCGCCCAGCAGCTCGGACGTCTCGCCCGCCGAGAGCCAGACGCCCGACTCAGCCTCTTGCCGGCCGAGGGCAGCGGCGACGAGGGCGCGGCCGGCCCGCAGATCGATACCGTCCAGCTCGGGAGGCTCTTCCTCGGGGCGCTCTCGCCATGCGGTGTAGGGGACGATGCGCCCGAGTGCCCGCGCGGCCGACTCCGGGTAGGCGAACCAGGGCACCCGCTTGTCGCCCGCCCGCAGTGCCTGGAGCGTCCCCATGGACGTGAGGAAGTTGGCGAGAATGGGCTTGTCTGCTGTCGCCGCCACGGCCACGACGGCGGCGGCGACGTCCTCGGCTTCGGTCACGAGAGGTGGCGTGAAGATGACGATGACGGCATCCACAGCCTCGTCCGCCAGCACGAGCTCGAGGGCGCGGCGGTAGTCATCGGCCGTCGCCGAGGCAATGCAGTCGACCGGGTTCGTGACGGCGGCTTCGGGCGAGAGGATGGCGCGGAGCTGTTGCTGGGTCTCGACCGAGAGCTCGGGCACCGATAGCCCGAACCCCTCGCAGGCGTCCGCCGCCAGCACCCCCGGCCCGCCGGCGTTCCCGACGATCGCCACCCTCGGACCCTTCGGCAGCGGCTGGTGACTGAGGACGTCGGCGACGTCGAAGAGCTCCTCGAGGGTCTCGACACGGATGACCCCGGCCTGCCTGAAGAGGGCGTCGACGGCTGCGTCGGGCGTGGCCATGGCGGCGGTGTGCGACGAAGCTCCCCGCGATCCGGAGGTTGAGCGGCCGGCCTTCACGGCGATGATGGGTTTCTTGCGGGAGATGCGCCGCGAGATGCGGGCAAAGTGCCGCGGGTTCCCGAAGGACTCCAGGTACATGAGGATGACCGACGTGGCGGCATCCTCCTCCCAGTAGCGGAGCAGGTCGTTGCCGCTGACGTCGATCTTGTTGCCGACCGAGACGAAGCTCGAGACGCCGAGGTCGCGGTGCGTCGCCTCGCTCAAGATGGCGATCCCGAGGCCGCCCGACTGCGAGGAGAAGCCGAGGCTGCCACGCACGGGAGCCACCGGCGAGAACGTGGCGTTCATCGAGATATCGGGCGCCGTGTTGACGATGCCCATGCAGTTCGGCCCGACGACACGCATGCCGAACCATCGGGCCATCTCGACAAGCCGGCGCTCGGCCTTGCGTCCAGCCTCCCCCGTCTCCGCGAAACCCGCCGAGATCACGACCAGGCCGCCAACGCCGCTCCGGCCGCAGTCGGACACGACGTCGAGCACGCCGGCAGCCGGGACGGCGATGACGGCAAGATCCACCACCTCGGGGATCTCGGACATCGACGCGTAGGCCTGCAAGCCGGCGATCTCGCCGCCGGCAGGGTTCACGGGGTAGAGCCGACCTGTGAACCCGCCTGTGGTCAGGTTGACGAGCAGTTCGTGGCCGATGGTCTTCGGGCGGCGGCTCGCTCCGATGACGGCGATCGAAGCCGGTCGCATGAGGCGCTCGATCGATCGCACGGCCGACACCCGGTCACGCTCCTCGACCTTGGCGAGGTAGGCGGGCACAGGGTCGAGCTCCATGGTGACGCGGACGACTCCCGCCTCGAAGGTGGCCCGTTCGGCGAAACCCGCCCCCCGGAACACGCCGAGCATCTTGGCGTTCTCGGAGAGCGTGTCGGCCACGAAGCGCCGGATCCCTCGCGGTCGAGCAGCTGAGGCCAGGTGCTCGAGCAGGATCGTCCCGAGGCCGCGGTGCTGCTGATCGTCTCGGACGGTGAAAGCCACCTCGGCCTCGTCACGGCCGGGCGGCCGGTCGTAGCGGGCGACCCCGACGAGCTCGCCGTCGACGAAGGCGACAAGGGCCAGGCGGTCGAGGTAGTCAACGCCGGCGAAGTGCTCGAGCTCGGACTCCGACAGCGTCCGATGAAACGAGAAGAAGCGGAAGTAGATGGTCTCGTCCGACAGGCTGGCGTGCAGCGACCGGATGAGCTCGCTGTCGGCGGGAACGATGGGCCGGATCGTGGCTGCTCTGCCGTCGGAGAGGAGAACGTCGGCCTCGAGATCGATCGGGTAGCCGGCCGGCTGCTGCGCCGGCGAGATCCAGTACGGCGGCTCGGCGTCACTCCGGCTTGTGTCGGCATTCATCGGTCGGCCCTCCGCCTCCCACGCTACCGGCTGGCTCTCTGTACGGCGGTGGGAGACGCGACCTACTGGCAGGTAGGCCGCCCGCAGGACAAGACTGGGGTGAGTCTTGGACGAGGTCGTGCCTGTCCGCTCGACCCCGCCGGCCGAACGAGAGCAGGTTCCGATGACTGTCACCAAGAACCGCACGATCAGTAGCCGCCCTGCGAACAGTGCGACCGGCACTTCAAGTGCCGTCAGGGACGGCAGCCGCGCACCCACTGCCAACGGCGCCTCGAGCGACGCCAGCGACGCCCCCCCGGCAGCCGGGCGCCCTCACGAAAGTGCCGCCGGCGCCATCGCGCCGCTGCTGAAGCGACTGTTCCCGCGCGGGCTGCCGGTGCGTTTCGTCTTCTGGGACGGGAGCGCGCTCGGCCCCCGAACCGGTCCCGGCCGGGTGATGCTCCATTCGCCGAAGGCGATCAGCCGCCTCATCTGGGCGCCGGGCGAGCTCGGAGTAGCCCGAGCCTTCGTGGCCGGTGATCTCGACACCGAGGGCAACGCCTTCGAGATCCTGCGCCTGCTGCACCAGGCGGCCAATAGGGACCTGAGCGGTGGGTTCGGCCTCATCGGGGCAGCCCTTTACGCCGCCGGTCGCCTCGGGACGCTCAGGCCGCCCCCGGCACCTCCGGCGGAGGAGAGCCACGTGAGGGGGCGCCGGCACTCCCGGAATCGGGACCGCCAGGCGGTCACGCATCATTACGACGTCGGCAACGACTTCTACCGGCTCGTGCTCGGTCCGACGATGACGTACTCGTGTGCCCGCTTCTCCAGCCAGGACGCCAGCCTCGACGAGGCGCAAACGGCCAAACACGAGCTCGTCAGCCGCAAGCTCGGGCTGCGCGAGCTGGCGGGACGATCCGGACACCCACCGCGACTCCTCGACGTCGGCTGCGGCTGGGGCTCGATGGCCCTGCATGCCGCCACCGAGCATGGTGCACATGTCGTCGGCGTCACGCTCAGCCCGGCGCAAGCGGAGCTCGCCCGGCGCCGCATCGGCGAAGCCGGGCTGGACGGTGCCGTCGAGATCCGCATCCAGGACTACCGGGATCTCCAAGGCGAAACGTTCGACGCCATCTCGTCCATCGGCATGTTCGAACACGTCGGGCGGCGCCGGATGGCGGAGTACTTCACCACACTCGCCGGGCTGCTGCGACCGGGCGGCAGGTTGTTGAACCATGCCATCTCGAGCATCGGCGGTTCGAAGATGAGCAGGCGCTCCTTCGTCGGGCGCTACGTCTTCCCGGACGGGGAGCTGATCGACGTGGCCGATGTCGTGCGGGAAATGGAACGGGCGGGCTTCGAGGTCCGTGACGTCGAGTCGCTTCGCGAGCACTACTCGGCGACCTTGCACGCCTGGGTGGGGAACCTCGAGGAGCACTGGGAGCAAGCCGTCGCTCTCGTAGGCACGGCGCGGGCGCGTATCTGGTGGCTCTACATGGCGGCGTCGGCAAACGGTTTCGACGACGGTGGACTTTCGATCCACCAAGTGCTCGGCGTCATCCCCGGACCGGGCGGCGAGAGCGAGATGCCGGGGACGCGGGACGGCTGGTGAACCGGCCGTAGCCTGCCGTCGTCCGCTTCGTCGGCGCGAGGGAGGACGTCAGCCTGAAAAGAGACTGATCACTCCGTCAGCAGAGTCAGGCTGGCACGAGAGTCAGGCCGTCAGGCGAGGGCTCCCGTCCCAGGGGTTCGACTCCCACGACCAGCTGCCCTTTTCGAAGGCCCGGCGCCAGAACGCCAACATCTGGGACCAGGTCGGATCGCCGGGCGATCGTTCGAGGGCCGCCAAGATCACCTTGCGAGCGTCTTCCATCAGCTGGCGATCGCCCGCCGCCAACTCCACCAGCTCGTCAGCGGGAGTCTCCACGCCGTCGGGGCTGCTGTGGGCGAGGGCCCTGCAGCGCTCGATCCAACACTGCAAAGCCTCGTTCCCGCTTGCCGGGGTATCGGCCGAACCGACAGAACCGTTCACGAGCGGGAGACTATCCGCCCTGCGGAGGGGCGCCGAATCACGCCGGCTCGGGCGCCGATGGCGCCGAGGGCGAGGGCGCCGACGACGAGAGCTCCGACGACGAGGGCTGGGAGGACGAGGGCGCCGACGACGAGGGCTCGGAGGACGAGGGCGCCGACGATGGCCCGGCGAGCTGCGGCCGCAGCGCCGGCGGCCACGTGAGAACGGGACCGCTGATTCGCAGCATCACGACTGAACCGTCTGCGAGATGGGGGTCACCGAGTGTGCGCACGACGACCGGCCCGAGAAGGTCGCCGCCTACGCCCTCCGGCTGCACATGCAGGAGGCAGTCGTGGCCGTGGTAGCTAGTGCTCATCACACGTCCGACTACGCCGCCTCCCCGCGGCGATGCTTCGATCGTGCTGATCTCGACCTGCTCGGGACGTACCAGCACCGTGACCGCCTGCGCCCCGCCGACTCCGAGCGGACCGGCGACGGCCGGCGCCCTCCCGAGCGGCGTGTCGACGAGCTCGCCGTCCTGGCGGCCGTCGAGCAGGTTGGCGGCGCCGACGAATCTCGCCAGCTCGGCGTCGATCGGGCTGGCGTACAGCTCCGCCGGCTTGGCGAACTGGGCGATGCCGCCGTCGCGGATGACGGCGACGAAGTCGGCCAGAGAGAGCGCCTCGTCCTGATCGTGGGTCACTAGCACGACCGTCGTGTCGGCGGCACGGAGGATCTCCTTCACATCGGAGCGCACGCTCACCCGCAGCTGGGCGTCGAGGGAGGCGAAGGGCTCGTCCAGCAGCACCGCCCGCGGGCGTACGGCGAGCGCCCTGGCGACGGCGACACGCTGCTGCTGCCCCCCGGAGAGTTGGTGAGGGTAACGCCGTCCGAGGCCCGTCAAACCGACGACGTCGAGCAGTTCGCGCACCCGCGGTCCGCGACGCTCAGTCCGGGGAAGGCCGAAACCGACGTTCGCCTCCACCGTCAGGTGCGGGAACAGGCTTCCCTCCTGCGAGACGTACCCGAGGCGGCGGCGCTCGGCGGGGAGGTGGATGTGGTCGTCCTCGACGATGTCGCCGCCGATAGCCACCGTGCCGGCGTCTGCCCGCTCGAGGCCGGCCAGCACTCGCAGCAGGGTCGTCTTGCCGCTGCCGGACGGGCCGAGGATCGCAGTGAACGACCCGGAAGGCACCTCCAAGTCGACACCGGCGAGGACCGGGTGTCGACCGAAGCTCTTGCGCAAACCCCTCACGGAGATTCTGCTCGTCATGTCGGCATCGCCCGGCGCGACGGCATGCGATCGAAGAACCGCGCAAGGACGTAGCTCGGCACGGCGGCGATGCCGATCATGACGAGGGCGAAGGGTGCTGCCTGGCCGTAGGAGAAGTACTGCTGGTAGGCCCAGAACTGCGTCGCCAGCGTCTCGACGTTGGCCGGGATGAGGATGAGGGTAGCCGTCAGCTCGGTCGCCACGGCGAGGAACACCAGGCAGAAGGCGGCCATCAGCCCGGGGGCGACGAGCGGCAGGGTCACGCGGAAGAGCACTGCGAGGCGGCGTTGGCCGAGCGATCGAGCTGCCTCCTCCAGGGAGACGGGGGCATAGGCGACCGATGCCCGCACCCCGACGAGCGCCAAGGGGAAGAACATGACGGCGTAGGCGGCGATGAGCGGAACGGCGGTACGCGAGAACGCCCCGGCGAGATAGCGCTCCGCGAAATAGCTCAAGGCAAAGCCGATCACGACGCCCGGCACCGCCAGCACGACGAACGTGCTCCGCTCGAGCAGTCGGGCGGCACGGGTCGGATGGCGGACGACGAGGAGGGCGACCGGTAGAGCCATCAGCGTGGCTATGCCGGCGGCGGCAGCCCCGTAGCCGGCGGTGTGGCCGGCGGCGTCGAGGAGGGACACGCCCTGGAGGGCGTGCACGCCGCCTTCGAGCATCCAATACACGCTCGAACCGACCGGAACGCCGAGCGCAAGGCCTGTGAGCAGAAGAAACCCCAACACCACCGGCACCTTCGACCTCCCGAGCCGATGAGTCGTCTTGGCCCGGGGCACACCGGCGCCTGTGCGGGCGATGCGCGTGCGCCCACGGGCGAAGCCGTCACCGACGAGGACGACGATGCTCAGCACCACGACGACGATCGACAGCGCCGCCGCCACGTCCACGTTGTACGACACGCTGAGCTCCGTGAAGATCTCCGTCGTGAAGGTCTGGAAGCCGACGATCTCGAATGCGCCGTACTCCGCCAGGATGACGAGGGCGACGAGGAGACATCCCCCGACGATGGCGCCGCGTGCCTGGCCGATCGTCACCCGGAAGAACGTGCGCACCCGGCCGACGCCGAGGCTTCTCGCCACCTCCTCCTGCCCTGGGTCGGCGGATCGCAGGCTGGCGGCGACGGGCAGGTACACGAGGGGGTAGACCGCCAGCGTCATCACGACGACCGCCCCCCGAAAGCCCTGGATCCACGTGGTCAACGACGCCCAACCGAAGCTCACGACGAAGTCGGGGATGGCGAAGGGAACGACGACGAGGACCGCCCACACCCTGCGGAACGGCAGGTCGGTGCATTCCACAAACCACGCCGCCATCGTCCCGATGACGCCACAGAGCGCCGTGACGACGACGGTGAGCTGCACCGTGTTCCAGAGGAGGGTGGCCGTGAGCGAGCGGAAGATCAAGTGGGCGACCGTGCCGACGCCGGCGCCGCTCGCTTCGACCAACAGGACCACGAGGGGGGCAAGAAGGATGGCGGCGACAAGGAAGCTGGCAACGAGCAGCACCCGCGGCCGCGACGCTCGCCGCTTGGGCCCCGCCTCGAGCGCCGGCGTCCCGGCGATCTCCGGCTCCGGCTCCGGCTCCGGCTCCGCCAGGTTCAGCGTTGCAGACATCGCCGCCTCCTCGCCGCCGCCCGGCCCGTGCTCTCCCGCAGCCCGAGCGTGGCGCCATCACGAGTCACGAGAGCTCGCTCGATCGGAGGCGTCGCAGGCGCTGTCTCACAGCAGCTCCACTTCCTGCAAGAACGCCACGGCCTGCAGGCCGTCGCCCAGCTCGGCGATCGTGATGGGGTACGGATGCAATAGATCGAACGGGGTCTCCGGTTGCGCAGTTGTCACCCCCGAGGCGATCGGGTACTCGTAACTCGTCGAGTGGGCGATGATCTCCTGACCGGCCTTGGAGGTGATGAAGGCTAGGAACTTCTCGGCGTCCGCCTGGTGCCTGCTCGATTTGAGCACGGCCGCCCCGGAGACGTCGATGACATATCCCGGGTCACCGGCGGCGAAGTAGGCGATCTCGGAGTGCATGTTGGATACCCCGACCTGCGCCCGGAGCCGGTACCAGTAGTACTGGTTGATGATGCCGAAGGCAGCCTCTCCGTCATTCACCGCCGAGGTGAGGTCCTCGTTCGAGTCGTACCCCTGCGGACGGTTCGAGTTGGCTTTGATGCCTCGCAGCCACTTCAGCGTCCTCGCCTCGCCGTAGGCACGGTCCACCGAGGTCACAATCGGCTGGAAGTCGGTCTCGCCAGGGGCGATGGCAAGCTTGCCTTTGTACGCCGGATCGGCCAGCTGCAGGACGTGGGTCGGCAGCTGGCTTTTCTCGATGAGGCTGGGGTTGTACACGATGACGCTCACCCGGGCAGTCACCCCGACCCAGTCCCCGAGCGGAGAGTTGAACCTACTCGGAGTGTGCGCCAGGGTCGAGGCGTTCACGGGAGCCAGTAAGCCCTTTTCCTGCAGGTGCTCGAGGGGTTGCGAGTTCTCCGTGAAAAAGACGTCGGCGGGCGAATGTGAGCCCTCCTGGACGATCTCGTTCGCCTGGAAGTCCTCGTCGTTGCTCTCTACCTCGACGTTGATGCCCGTCGCCTTTTCGAAGGCCGAAACGAGGGCGTCGGTCGTCTCCGGGTGCTGCCCGTTGTAGAGCGTGATCGAGTTGGCGCCGCCGCCAGACGAGCCACAGGCCGTCAACAGGCCGCCCAGGAGCATGACGAGCGTCGCCAGCAGGAAGGATCGGCGCGGCAAGGTCAGCGTCGTGCCCGTTGCGAATCCCAATTTCCTGCCTGGCAGCCGCGCAGCTCTCACCTCGGTTCCTGCGCTCTCTCGGCTTAATATCAGGCGAACCTTACCATCGAAGTCAAGACAGCCTGAGAGAGTCGGATCCCAGCGTATGATCGCCCCAGGCACCTGAGGTGAACCATGCGAGACGAGCTCCATCCGGCCGTGGACGAGTACCTGGAAACGATCGGTTGGCTGGGGGAGGAGGGCGCGCCGGTCATCGCCGCCCGCATCGCCGACCGGATGGGCAAGTCCAGGCCATCGGTGTCCGAAATGCTCGAGCGCCTGGCTGCCGGCGGCTACGTCGAGCGCTCCGGCCGGGAGATCCTCCTCACTGCGGAGGGCAGGGCGCGCTCGCTGCGAGTCATCCGCAGGCACCGGCTGGCCGAATGCCTGCTCGTCGACGTCATCGGGCTGTCGTGGCGCGATGTGCACGCCGAAGCTGGTCGTTTTGAGCGTGTGATCTCCGACGAAGTCGAGGAACGTCTCGTCGAGCTGCTGGGCGACCCGGCGACGTGCCCACACGGCAACCCCATACCGGGCAGCACGAGCCGCACCCCAGACCTGGACCTGCAGATGCCTCTTTCCGACACCGTCCCCGGTCAGAGCGTGCGACTCGTTCGCCTCACCCAGGAGGTCGAGCTGGACAGGGCGTCGTTGGGGTACCTCGACGATGCGGGTTTCGTCCCGGGTGTGACGGCTGTCGTTCTCGAGCGCGGTCCCGACGGCACGCTCGTCCTCGCCCTCGAGCGCGGGAACCTCGCCCTCGGTCCCCACCTGTGCGAGCGGCTGTTCGTCCTGGCCGTCTGAGGGGATCAGCTCGCTTCCAGCATGCGGTTCCGGATCGTGCCGATCCCCTCGATGGTGCTCTCGAGCACGTCGCCCGGCTGGAGGAAGCGCGGTGGCTGGCGCACCCAGCCGACGCCCGCCGGCGTCCCTGTGAAGATGACGTCGCCCGGGAGCAGCGGGACGACGGCCGACAGCTCCTCGATGAGCCGCGGAACACTGAAGACCATGTCGGACGTCCTGCCGTCTTGCATGACCTCGCCGTTCAGGCTGCACCGGAGGGCCATGTCGTCGGGCTCGGTCAGTTCGTCGGGCGTCACGAGCCAGGGCCCCATCGGACCGAAGCCCGGAAAGGACTTCCCGAGGCAGAACTGGTTCCCGGCCTCTCGCTGCAGTATGCGCTCGGACAGGTCCTGGCCGACGGTGACGCCAGCGACGTAGCTCCACGCCTCCCAGTCCGCCACCCGATAGGCGCGACGTCCCATGACCACGACGAGCTCCACCTCGTAATCGACGGAGCCCTCGGGCAGCTCGACCTCATGAAAACCCCCCACGATGCACGTGGGGAACTTTGTGAAGGTAGCGACCCGGCTGGGGAGCTGCATCCCCGTCTCGGCCACGTGGTCGCGATAGTTGAGTCCGATGCCGAAGACCTGATGGGGCGACGGAGCCGGCGAGAGCAACTCGCTCTCGGTCAGCTGGAGGTAGCCGTCCTCCCCGGGTGCCTCGAGACGGTCCGCCCAGTGGAGGAACTCGTCCCAGCGGTCGTAGAGCGCCTGGATGTCGGCGGCGAACCGCCCCTCCGACCGGCGCTCGATATCGAGACCGCCCTCGTCGGCGACGAGGACGGCGCGTCCGGCGAGGTTGGCGAGCCGGGTCACAGGGCCCCTTTCAGGCGGCAGGTTTGCCGCGGTTGGCGTCGAACTCTGGCAGGTCACAGGTTAGGCCCGGGGGTGAAGTTCCGTGTACTGGCGAAGCAGCTTGCATGGTCATTCAGCCTTGTTGGATATGGCATACTCGGCCGTGACAGTTGCCTTCTTCTGAGGCGAGCTGTCTGTTGCACACATTGGCACGAAGCTCCGGGGGGCTGAAGCAGCACAGCATTCGTGTGCGGAACCGGGGACGAGGCGGATAGCTGTCCTGGTGTTCCCTGGCCGAAGGCTGCACCCGACTATGGCGAGGTCGATTAGAGGGGGTCCTCTATGTTGGTGAAAGCCCACCACCCACGGCGCAGTCACGCGCATGGGCACCGCCTGTCGGTCTCCGTGCTCGCCACGATGGCCGTCTTCGTCATGGTGGTGGGAACATCGCTCGAAACGTTGGCGCCTGCCGGCGCCGCCCCGCTGAGCCCAAGGCGTGTAGGCGAGGCGCCGGTCATCGGCCACGCCCTCAGGCTCGGACGGCTCGCTCCGTCGACACCCATGCATGTCGACGTCGTGCTCCAACCTCGTGACCCTGTCGCCCTTGCCAGCTTCGCCACGGCCGTCTCCACTCCGGGCAACGCCATCTACCGTGACTACCTCGCCCGCGGCCAGTTCGCCGGCAGGTTCGGACCTACGGCCGCCGCCATCCGGGCCGTCACGGACAGCTTGCGGTCCCTTGGGCTCACCGTCGGCCGGATCTCCGCCGATCACTTGAGCTTCCCGGTCTCCGGCAAGGCGGGCGTCTTCTCCCAGGCATTCTCTTTGGGCTTCAACCGGTACCGGATGCCGTCAGGTCGAGTGGCGTATGCCAACACGAAGGCGCCCCTGTTCGCTGGGAGCGTCGCCCGCTACGTGCAGGGCGTGATCGGCTTGGATTCGCTCTACCTGCCACAGCACCTCGGTCTCCAGCCGGCGCCCGTTCACCGTTCCCCGCGGTCATTCCCGCACGTCGTCACCGGCGGTCCGCAGCCGTGCTCGGCGGCGATCTCCGCCGGTCCAGATTGGGATGCTTACACGGCGGACCAGTTGGCGTCGGCCTACCGGTTCTCGAGCCTGTACGGGGCCAGCGATGAGGGCGCCGGCGTCACGGTCGCCCTCTTCGAGCTCGAGCCGAACCTGACAAGCGACATCTCCGCCTACCAGTCCTGCTACGGGACGAGCGCTTCGGTTACTTACTCCCAGGTAGACGGCGGCGCCGGTTCGGGCCCGGGTGAGGGCGAAGCCGCTCTCGACATCGAAGACATCATCGGCCTCGCACCCAAGGCGGCCATCGACGTCTACCAGGGGCCTAACAGCGGCACGGGCGCCTACGACACCTACAAGTCCATCATCTCCGCCGATACGGCGAAGGTCATCTCGACGTCATGGGGTCTGTGCGAGTCGGAAGCAGGCTCCTCGACGATCGCGGCAGAGAACACCCTCTTCGAGGAGGCCGCGACCAACGGACAGTCCGTCTTCGCCGCCGCCGGTGATTCGGGCTCGGAAGACTGCGACGACGACTCGCTCGCCGTCGACGACCCGGCGAGCCAGCCATATGTGACAGGCGTGGGCGGCACCACGCTCACGGCGCTCGGTCCGCCGGCGACCCAGGTGGTTTGGAACGAGAGCTCGCTCGGCGCAGGTGCCGGCGGTGGCGGCATTTCGTTGTCGCACACGATGCCCTCGTACCAGTCAGCTGCACCCTCCTCGTTGAACGTCATCAACGCTCACTCTTCCGGGTCGCCCTGCGGGGCAGCCAGCGGCTCGTACTGCCGGGAGGTTCCTGACGTCTCCGCCGACGCCGACCCGTATTCCGGTTACGTCATCTACTACGACGGCTCCTGGACAGGTATCGGTGGCACGAGCGCGGCCGCTCCCCTCTGGGCAGCCTTCACGGCTCTCACGGACGCCTCCAGCGGTTGCGGCGGAAAGGCGATCGGCTTCGCCAACCCGGCCCTGTACGACGCCGCCGCCTCGGCCTACTCGGCTGACTTCAACGACATCACGTCCGGCAACAACGACTACACCGGTACGAACGAAGGGTTGTACCCAGCCAGTACGGGCTACGACATGGCCTCAGGGTTGGGCACGCCCAACGGCGCCGGCCTTCCCGGTACGCTGTGCGCCGGCAACACGACCGGCAACACGGTCACGGTGACGAACCCGGGCACACAGACGACGACCCTGGATACGTCCGTCTCTCTGCAGATCTCGGGGACGGACTCGGGTGGCCTGGCGCTCTCGTACTCGGCCAGCGGGCTGCCGACGGGGTTGTCGATCAGCTCATCCGGCCTCATCTCGGGCTCGCCAACGACCGTCGGTTCGTCTTCGGTCACCGTAACGGCGAAGGACTCGACGGGCGCGACCGGATCGGCGTCCCTGACGTGGACCGTGAAAAGCAATAGCACCTGCACGGCCGCCCAGCTGCTCGGTAACCCCGGATTCGAGAGCGGCAACAAGGTTTGGTCGGCGACTGCCAACGTCATCCTGAGCAATTCGCAAGCAGACGGAGCCGAAGTCGCCCAGGCCGGTAAATACTTCGCCTGGCTCGACGGCTACGGCGTTCCCCACACCGACACCCTCTTGCAGAGTGTCGCCGTGCCGGCGGGTTGCACGACGTACACGTTGTCCTACTACGAGCACATCGATACGAGCGAGGACTCGAGGGCGGCCGTCGACACCTTGAGGCTGCAAGTGCTGAACAGCTCCGGAACGGTGCTGGCGACGCTCTCGACGTACTCGAATCTCAATGCCAGCTCCGGCTACAAGTTGGTCTCGGTGAACATGTCGGCCTTCGCGGGCGAGGTGGTCACCCTCAAGTGGACCGGGGTGGAGACTGACACGGGCCGCGGTACGACGGACTTCTGCATCGACACGGTGGCGTTCAACGTGTCGTAGTTCAGGGAGCCTCTCGAGCTCCCGCACACGAGGCTCGAACCGGGTCTCTCGATCCGAAGTGCGAACCTCCGAAATGCGGATTACCATTCGCCACCGGTCAGTTCGATTTGAATGAGTATCGAAGAGCCTCAGAGAGCCCCGATCGGGCCTCAGAGATGAGGGGGAGAAAGAGGGCGTCCGTATCGGGCGCCCTCTTTCGCGGCCCTCGCCGGCGCCCCGCCTCGCCCTTGTGGCCTCCAGCAGCTCAGGCGTCACTCGAAGAGCAGCCTGCCCTGCTCGCTCGTGTCGCTCTCGGGTGGGTCTTCGGTCCATGCATCGGGTGCTCCGTCCCAGTCGTAGCCGTCCCCGTCGCCGTCCCCCCGGCCGGTGCCGTCGCGGTCGCGGTCGCCGTGCCCGCCGCCCCGGCCGGCGCAGTCGCGGTCGCGGTCGCGGTCGCCGGCGACCCGGTCCGGGCCGCTGCCGTCGCGGTCGCGGTCGCGATCGCCGTACCCGCCGTACCCGCCGGCGCCCGCCGTCGGCTCTGGCGGCGCGAGCCATCGCCATCGCCCCGGGCCGCCCTCGATGCGATAGCCCTTCTGCGACTTCATGGCGTGATGCATGCGGCACAGCAGACAGAGGTTGGAGAGCTTGGTCTTGCCCCCTTTGGCGAACTCGACGATGTGGTCGATCTCGAGGTGGAAGCTGCTCGAGCAGCCGGGCACGACGCAGGTGCGGTCGCGGGCCGAAAGGGCCGTCTGGATGGCGGCGGGGATGGTGCGGGTGCAGGAGAAGACCGAGTCGATGTCGCCGCCGTTCTTCACGACGAGGCGGATGGCGGCGCTGTCCAGGTAGGCCTGCACGACCGAGAGCGGGACGTGCCCGCCGCCCTCGACGGTGCACTCCTCGCCGGGGCCGAGCGACCCCCGGCGGAGGGCCTCGAGGTCGACGTGGAACAAGATCGTGGCCGCCGGGCGCCCGCCGCCCCGCCGGCCGGCCTGCCCACCGTCCGCCGCCTGCCCGCCCGTCGCCTGCCCGCCGGCGCCCGCATCGGACCGGCGAGGGCCGGCAAGCCCGCTGGAGGGCGCTGCGGGCACCGTGGCCTGCTGGCCGCTCACGACGGCGACGAGCGCATCGGCCAGGTAGGCCTCGCGGGCCTCCCGCAGCCCCGCCCGCCGTGCGCTGTCGAAGAGCCGGTTGGCCTCCTGCTCGATGCCGGCGAGGAAGAGGGCGCCGTCCTCGGGCGTGAGCGAGAAGCGCCCCTTGAACGAGCCGTCGGCGTCCAGCCAGGTGCGCAGGTGCCGCTCGGCCTGGATGCGGGCATAGCGGGCCTCGTCCTCTTGGCGAGAGCGTGCGGCCGCCTCGATCTTGTCGGCCTTGTCCCGCAGCTCCCGCAGGGAACCCGTCCTCGCCCGCTCGAGCAGCTCGGACTCGAGGGAGGGGTCGGCCGCCCCGCCGCGGGCGACGGCGGCCGCCTGCTCGGGCGAGAGCTCGCCGGCACGCATCGCCCCCTCGAGCCCGGGCAGATCGCAGAGCCGTCCGGCCGTCGCCAGCAGCGAGCGGGCGGCGCCCGTCGGCTCCCCGCAGAGCTCGCCCAGCCAGGAGCCGGCGTCCCGGTGGCCGCAGCGCTCGTAGTAGCGCGTCTCGCTCACCCGCTTGGCACAGATCGTGATGCCGGCGCCCGCCAGCTTGCAGATGGCAGAGAACCGCTCCACCAAGACGGCGGCCTCGGGCCCCGAGAGCCCTTCACCGTCCAGCTCGCCCACGACGGCGCTCAACACCGAGGTGGCCCTCGAAAGCTCTTCGATGAGCACGTCCGCTCCTTACCGAAGACTGAACACACCGAGCAAAGGTGCCGAGCACGAGCGTCTCCTGACTGGGACAAACCCGATCAGAACACGTGTTCGTATCCTACCAAGGGGCTGTGTCACACGAAGGAGTTGCAAGGACCCCTCGACGAGCAGTCGCCGACCCTCGACGAGCAGTCGACGAGCAATCGACGAGCAGTCGACGAGCAGTCGACGAGCAGTCGACGAGCAATCGACGAGCAGTCGACGAGCAGTCGACGAGCAATCGACGAGCAGTCGACGAGCAACAGCACAGCAACAACCCCGCCGGCACGTCAGCCGCCGGCGATCACCCGAGGTCCCCGTCGCCACGACACGTAGCGCCAGGCCCAGTTGAGGAGGACGGAGGTCCTGTTTCGCACTCCGACGAGGAAGACGATGTGCAAGCCGAGCCAGGCGAGCCAGGCCGGCGTCCCTCGCAGGCGGATGCCGCCCGGAAGCTCCGCCACGGCGGCTCGACGCCCGATCGTCGCCATGATCCCCTTGTCCCGGTACCGAAACGGCGTCGTCTCCTCGCCGGCGAGCAGCCGGCGGATCTGCTCGCCCGCGTGCCGGCCCTCCTGGATGGCCGGCTGTGCCAGCTGCGGCAAGGGCATTCCGTCGACGGGGCTCGCCGCCGCCATGTCCCCGATGGCGAAGACCTCCCCGAAGCCCTTCACACGTAGGTCATCGGCGACCTCGATGCGAGCGCGCACCTTCGGGAGATCGAGCGCTTCGGTCAACGCGCACGGGCCGACGCCCGCCGCCCAGATCACGAGTCCGCACCGGACGATTTCGCCCGACCCGAGCACGGCGCGATCGGCCTGCACCTCCTGCACGCTCTCGCCACAGCGAACCTCGACGCCGCGGCGAGTGAGCACGCCGAGGGCGTAAGCGCTGAGCTTCGGGTGAAACGCCCTCAACAAGCGGTCCTGCTGCTCCACGAGCACGATGCGAGAGAGCGACGGATCGATATCGGTGTAGTGCGTGGCGAACTCCATCTGGCGCAACTCGGCCAGCGCTCCAGCCATTTCCACGCCCGTGGGCCCGCCGCCGACGATGACGACCGTCAAGTCGCCTTCCTGCGCCCCATGGGAGGAGGCTCGATCTACCTCCGCCAAGACCATGTCGCGCACCGAGATGGCGTCTTCCATCGTGTAGATCGCCTTGGTGTGCTCCTTTGCCCCCGGCACACCGAAGTAGGCCGTCCCGGCGCCGGCCGCCAGCACGAGATAGTCGTAGGCGAGGGCTGGCCCTTCCTCAAACATGACAGTGTGGCTGACGAAGTCGACGGCTTTGGCCTCGTCCTGGCGAAAGCGCAGATGGGGGTGGGAGCTCGCATATGCCCTCACGGGGTAGGCGATGTCGCCCGGGTTCAGACCCGCGGTCGCCACCTGGTAGAGCAACGGCTGGAAGGTGTTGTAGTTGTGGTGGTCGACGAGAACGAGGTCGACGTCTGCTTTCGACAACGCCTCACAGACGCCAAACCCACCGAAACCCGCCCCGACCACGACCACACGCGGACGATGGCTCACGTCGCTCCCTCCGCACTGGCAAGCGTCAGCACCCGGTTCAAGGCGTAGAGGACAACGCAAGAGAGGAAGAGGCAAACTCCGAGAACACCCAACCCGAGGTGCGCCGCCAGCACTCCGAAGAGAGCGACGGCTGCAGGACCGGCGAGGCTGGCGGCCGCGATGGAAGCTCCGACCGCCCGACCCGTGGCTGCCTCGCCCATGCGGGCGGGCACCAGCGCCACGAGCATCGGGAAGACGGCGGCGGCGCCCAGTCCGGCGATCGGCAAACCGGCGATGGCCCATGATCCCGGGAGAATCCAGAACAGGCCCGTGCCGGCGATCATGAGAAGACAGCTTGCCTCCAGGATGCTCGTACCGGCCACCCGGCGGTCCATCACCGCCAGACCGAAGCGTCCGACCGTGAGTGCGGCCCAGAACGAGGCCATGGCGATGGCCGCCAATGTGTGGGACGCCTGCCGGTCGGAGATGAGGTAGGTGTACCCCCAGGCGATCGGCCCACTCTCGGCCGCCGTGTAGGCGACAAAGGTTGCGATCATCAAGGCGAGGTGCCACCGGCCACGGCTAGCCCGCCGGGAACGACCCACCGACACGTCCGGCCCGTTCGCGAACTGTCCGCCTCCGACGCCGGCCTGGGCGACCGGACGCGTCGCCGGCGGCTCGATCCTGCCAACTCGCCGGTCGGCCAGGGCGAACGGGCCGAGAAGGAGCACGGCCACAGCCACGACGATCACGGCCACACGCCAGTTGTGCGCCCATACG
Organism: uncultured Actinomycetota bacterium; assembly: GCA_963735115.1. Classification (GTDB taxonomy): domain Bacteria; phylum Actinomycetota; class Acidimicrobiia; order Acidimicrobiales; family Bog-793; genus JAKACA01. The sequence continues at coordinate 191,204 of CAVTJR010000001.1, forward strand.
AGAACAGCCGCCACGAGCAACGGCCCGAGCGTGCCGCCGACCGCCCACGAGCCGTGGAGAATGCCGAGGCGACGCACTCCTCCGTCCAGCGCCGCCTCTGCATTGACGAGGGCGTCGATGACGCCGCGGGAAAGACCGAGGACGCCGACTCCGACGAGGGCCAGCAGCCAGGAAGGCGCCCCGCTCCACACACCGAGCCCGAGGAGCGCCACGCCGCAGGAGGCAACCATGGCATTTCCGGCACCGAGCCGAACCCTCGCCTGGTTGGCGATGAGCCCACCGGAGAAATAGAAAGCGGCGCTCGCCAGCGTGAGCAGGCCGAGGTAGTCGAGAGGTAGCCGGAATGCGGCTCGCATGCTCGGCCAGAGCACCCCGAACACGCCGTCGGGGATACCGAGGATGATGACGAACGCCCCCAGCTGCACCAGTGGGGTCAACCAAGTGACCGGGCGAGCGGGACGCCGGGGTGAGCTCCCCGCCATCGGAGGCCGATCGCTCACGAGATAGGTATAGCCGCCCTCGGTTCGGGCAGCTCTCGAGGACGGTGCGCCCGGGCGGCTGCCCGTCTCCGCTGTCCGGGACGCCAAAGGGTCCCTTGACAGGCCTTTGCAATTCGTGCAATCGTTTAACCGAATCTTTATGTAATCGTTTAACCTGGGGATTTACAAGGGGGAACTGAGCCGCCCGCGTCCGTTTCGCTGGTCGGTTTCAGGTGCGCCAAGTCGCACAAGGGGAGGGGGACGGCTCATTGATCGACGGTACCCATCCGCTTGCGAGTCGTCCTCGTCCGCGGGGTCGGCCGGGACCGGCGCCGTCGTGACCAAGCCGGCGACGATCAAGGATGTGGCCGCTGCTGCCGGCGTCTCGACGGCGACCGTGAGCCGCGTGCTGACTGGAGACACGGCCATCAGCGCGGCGCGGCGGGCAGCCGTCCTCAGCACGGCACGGCGGCTGCAGTACAGGCCGTCGGCAGCCGCCCGGCGGCTACGGACGAAGTCGAGCTCGCTCCTCGGCGTCGTCGTCCAGAGCGTCGGCGACGGCTATGTCGGCGAGGTCGTGCTCGGTATCCAGAACCGGGCGCGTGATCTCGGGTTCCAGCCCTTGTTCTTCGTTTCGGAGGGACGTGCCCGCCTCGAGGCCGAGGCGCTCGAGGTCTTCCTGTCGGAGCAGGTGCGCGAGCTCATCTCCGTGTCGCCAACCGGTCGTCCGTACCTCCTTCGGCAGGCCGTCGACAACGGCCTCCACGTCAGCGTCATCAACTGGGACCTGGAGGTGCCAGCCCGTCTGTTCGACGACCTCGAGCACGGCACCGCCCAGAGCGTCCCGCGGCTTGGCTCGAACAGCGTCGAGAAGTCCATCTGTCACGTCAAGTTCGACGACCTCGGGGCGGGGATGCTGGCGACGGACCATCTCCTCGAGCTCGGCCACCGCAAGCTGGCGCATCTGCGCGGGCCGAACGTGCGCTCGAGCCTGCTCCGACTCCTCGGCTTTCGTCGCGCGCTCGAGGCCGCCCATCTCTGGCCGCAAGCCGTGCTCACGGCCGAAACCCCCGTGCTTCAGAGCCGGGAACTGGCCATCGCGGCCTACCTCCGCGATCAGCGGCCCCCGCTCGGGGTCGTGGCCTACGACGACCTCTCCGCCGTGGCGACGCTGCGAGCCGCCCACTTTGCCGGGTGGCGAGTTCCCGAGGACCTCTCGGTCGTCGGCATCGACGACATTCAATTCGCCACGTACACGAACCCCGGTCTCACGTCGGTGGCACAGCCGAAGCAGGAGCTCGGGGCTCTCGCTGTCGACGCCCTGTTGAACAACGCCGCCCACGCCACACGCACACAAATGCTCGACGGGCGTCTCGTCGTGCGCGAATCGACCGCCCCGGCGGCTCAAGTGAGCGACGGTTATCGCATCGGTGCCTCAATCGCCATCGATGCCGCGGCCACCAGCGAGAGCCGGGTCCGATGACACTCGAGATGCAGGTGCTCGAACCGGAGGTCGCGGCGGAGCACCCGGTCGGGCTTCGCACGCAGGCCTTCAGGCGACTGCGTCGCGATCCGGTGTCCGTGTTTGCCTTCTCCGTCCTCGTCTTTCTCGTGATGGCCGCCATCGTGGGTGGCCCGCTCGCCGCTCACCTGACCGGACACCCTCCGAACGCGACGTACGCCAACGCCCTCGCCTCGGACGGACAGCCGATCGGAATCATGCAACGCCTGTACGAAGCGAATGGCGTGACTCACAACCCCCACGGCAGCTTGTTCATTCTCGGTGCCGACTCGCTCGGTCGGGATCTCCTTGTGCGCGTTCTCTATGGCGCCCGCATCTCGTTGCTTGTTGCGACAGGGGCCACAGCCATCGCCCTCATCATCGGCATCTCGCTCGGGCTCCTCGCCGGTTACCTCGGCGGCTGGGTCGACGGCGTCGTCAACCGGCTGACCGAAACCGCCATGGCCTTCCCAAACCTCCTCCTCGCCGTGGGGATCGCCGTCGTGGTCGGACCGGGCATTCTCAACGTCGTCATCATCATCGCTTTGTTCACCTGGTATTACCCCGCTCGGATCGTGCGTAGCGCCACGGCCGCAACCAAACAGATGACCTTCGTGGCCGCCGCCCGCACCATGGGAGCGCGACCACGACGCATCCTTCTCGTCCACCTGCTGCCGCAGGTCTGGGGACCGTTGCTGGTGTACGCCACGTCGATCATCGCCAACAACATCCTCTTCGAAGCGAGCCTCTCCTATCTCGGAGTTGGGGTTCCAGAGCCGACGGCGAGCTGGGGATCCATGCTGTCCGATGCAGTGACGTCGTCCATGTACACGGTCGACCTTCCGCTCGCTCTCGTTCCCGGGCTCGCCCTCGTCATCACGATGCTCTCCTTCAACCTGCTCGGTGACGGTCTCCGCGACGCCCTCGACCCGAAAGCCACCCGTCGATGAGGAGAATGATTCTTCGCCGGCTGATGGGTGCTGTCATCCAATTGTTCGTCGTGACGATTGCCGCCTGGTTCCTCTTCTACGTCATCGCCCGCTTCACCGGCGCCTCCCCCGCCCAGCGAATCGCCGGGAAAACGGCAAGCGCGGCTCAGATCGCCTTGGTGGCGAAACTGCTCGGCCTCAACAAGCCCTACTGGCAGCAGTATCTGATCTTCCTCGGGCACCTCGTTCACGGCAACTTCGGCTACTCGTACTTCCAGGACCGTGCCGTCTCCTCGATCTTGTGGCCGGCGACGCGGGCGACGGCGTCGCTCGTGCTGGGTGCAGCCGTGATCTGGCTCGCCATCGCGGCGCCGATCGGCGCCTACGGCGGGCTGCGTCCGCGATCGATTGGCGATGTCGTGGGTCGCGGGCTCGCCATCTTCGGGATGTCGATACCCGTCTTCTGGCTGGCTCCGATGATCTCGTACTTCTTCGCATTTCAGCCCACGCAAGGACGAATCCTCGGCTTGCCCATTCTGCCCCACGGCACGACGCTCTTCCCGATCACGGGCTACGTCGATTTCGGGCAGAACCCGATCGAATGGGCGTATCACCTCATCCTGCCCTGGATCACGCTCGCGATCGGCTTCGCGGCGGTCTACATCCGCTACATCAGGACCCTGACCGCCGAGCAGCTCAGTGAGGACTACACGCGAACCGCCAAAGCCAAGGGCGCCTCGACCAGACGGATCCTCCTGCACCACGTCGGTCGGAATGTCGCTCCGACCATGACGGTCCTGCTCGGCGCTGATGTCGCCACCGCACTCAGTGGGGTCTTCTTCGTCGAGACGGTGTTCAGCATTCCCGGTCTCGGTTGGACGGGGGTGTACGCCATCGAGAACCTCGACTACCCCGTCATCACCGGCGTCGTCATCGTGTGCGCCATCATCGCCGTCCTCGCCAACACGATCGTCGATCTCCTTCACGGAGTCCTCGACCCGCGCCTTCGCCGAGTAGCGGCCCGATGAGCCCGTTTCTGTCTGCAAGAGCTGTTCGAACACTTATTGATGAGGAAAGGGTGAGCTGCTGTGACCAACCGGAGTCAAGACGGAGGGAACGAATCATGAGGAAACTGCCCAGTCGGCGATGGAGACGGAACGCCATCATCGCCCTCGGTTGTTTGGCACTGACGCTGTCCGCCTGCTCCAGTAGCAGTGGGTCGTCGACAACGACGTCGGCGAGCAAGCCCGGAGGCGTGAGCGGCACGCTCACGGGCGCCATGGCTTCCGGGGCCATCGACACGCTGGACCCGAACCGCTGGTACTTCGCCGTCACCTGGGGCCTGGCCAACGCCATCTGCACGACGCTCATCCGCTACGCCGATGTGGCCGGGACAGCAGGAACCACGCTCGTGCCCGGCACGGCCAACCTGCCAGTCATCAGCAAGAACGGCCTCGAGTACACCTACACGCTTCGTCCGGGCGCGCGGTTCTCCAATGGGCAACCGATCACGCCGGCGGACATCAAGTACACGTTTATGAGGCTCATGGCGCCCGCCATCGACACAGGTACGGGCTACTACTTCACGCTCGTCAAGGGGGCGCCTGCCTACCTGGCCGGGACGTCGAAGACGCTTCCGGGTATCACGACGACCGCCAACTCGATCACGTTCCACCTGACGGCGCAAGACGGCGCCTTCCTGTACAAGACGGCGCTCCCGACGACCTGCCCGGTGCCGGTAGGCACGCCGATGATCCCGGAGAACAACGGAACCATCGAGGAGACCTACGCCAGCGGGCCGTTCAAGCTGCAGTCGTACTCGCCCGGGCGCCAGCTCGTCTTGGCGTTCAACACCAACTACGACCAGGCACTCGGCGTCCGTGGGCACGTCGCCAAGATCCAGTTCAACATCGGAGTGTTGTCGACCCAGGCAACCCTGGAGATCGAAGCAAACCAGCTCGACTTCAACACCTCGAACCTGGCGACTGCGGACATCCTCAAGATCTCCCACGACCCGGCGTATGCGAGCCAGGTGCACTCGTCCGAGAGACCGGACATCACTTACCTGTTCCTCAATTACGAGGTGCCGCCGCTCAACAACGTCGACGTTCGCAAGGCGATCAATTTCGCCATCAACCGGACGCAGATCGAAGCGCAGTGGGGTGGGCCGCTCGCCGGGACGCCGACGGACCAGATCGTCCCGCCGGCCCTCGTGGACTACAAGAAGTACACCATCTACCCGAACACGCCCAACCTCACCGAAGCGAAGAAGCTCATGGCCGAGTCGGGCGTGAAAACACCCATCAACCTTGCCATCAGGACCCAGAATGACGCTCCCGGCTTCATGAACATGGCCGCCGTCATCAAGAGCAACCTGGCGGCGATCGGGATCAACCTGACGGTCGAGGGCACCCCCAACAGCGTGAACAGCTCGATCATCGGGAACCCCAAGAGCCACACGCCGATGGGGATCGAGCCGTGGTCGGCGGACTTCCCCGACGCCGATGCCATCATCAACACCGGAATGTACCCCGGCACCCCGAATTTCCCGGGGAACTTCTCCCACTTCGGAGTTGCCTCGTTCGTCCCGGAGTTCAACCAGGCAGCGGCGGCCCTGGGGGCTGCTCGCGTGGCGGACTACGAGAAGCTCGACTACAACCTCATGTCGCAGCAGGCTACGTACGCGCCGCTGTTCAACCCAATCTGGTACGACTTCGTGTCGTCTCGGCTGGGCGGCTACGTGTACTCAGAGGCGATGGACGCCATCAACTACAACACGCTGTACATCAAGAGCTGAAGCTCGAGCACCAAGAGCTGAAGCTCGAAACCCGATGACGGCGTCGCCCAGCAGAGTCACACCTGAACGCGGGTCCCCGCGCTCGGGACGACACGCGGCTGCTGGGCGACGCCCGTCAGCGGAAAGCTCCGATCGCGGCAACAACGGCCCGTCGCCGACGGCGAGGCCGTTGCTCGAGGTCACCGATCTCGTCGTCTCCCTCTCGACCGAAAGCGGCCTGATCCAAGCCGTCCGGGGGATCACTTTCTCTCTCCAGGCGGGCGAGACGCTCGGTGTCGTCGGTGAGTCAGGGTCGGGAAAGACAATGCTCTCCCTCGCCATTCTCGGGCTACTGCCGCGCTCCGCCCGAGTGACCGGCTCGGTCCGGTTGGAAGGCGAAGAGCTCCTGACGGCGACACCGAAGGAATGGAACTTCGTGCGCGGGGGCCGCGCCGCCATGGTCTTCCAAGATCCGATGACGGCCTTGAACCCGATGTACAGCGTCGGGTGGCAAGTGGCCGAATGCGTGCGGCTCCACTCCGGCATCAGCCGCGGCCATGCACGCAAACGGGCGGTCGAACTGCTCGAGCTGGTCGGTCTCCCTCAGCCGCAGCAGCTCGCCCGCCGCTACCCGCACGAGCTGTCGGGCGGCATGCGGCAACGAGTCGTCATCGCCATCGCCATCGCCAACGAACCGGAGCTGTTGATCGCCGACGAGCCGACGACGGCGCTCGATGTCACGGTGCAGGCTCAGATCCTCGACACCCTGCGCTCGATCCGCACCGAGACGGGATCAGCCATGATCCTCATCAGCCACGATCTCGGCGTCGTCGCTGGTGTGGCCGATCGCCTACTCGTGATGTACGCCGGCAAAGCCGTCGAGACGGGTGATGTCGACGACGTGTTCCGGGCGCCTCGGATGCCCTACACGATCGGCCTGTTGGCCTCGCTGCCGTCGATCGACGAGCGACGCGGCCGTCTGGCGTCCATCGCCGGCACCCCGCCCTCCGGCACGGGGTACGGAAAGGGTTGCGCCTTCGCCCCACGATGCCCGATCGCAGCACCCCAGTGTGCCGACGAGCCTCCAGTTGTCACCGTCGGTCCCGCCCACACGGCAGCCTGCGTGTTTGCCGCCGCCTCCGACTCGCCTGACGACGGCGCGGTGCACGGTCTCGCTTTGCTCACGTGGGATCACGGCGACCCCAGCTCGGGCGAGCCGGCGACCGAGCACGGCGCCTGGGACGAGGAACACACAAACGACGTCGTGATGACCGCCACGGACCTGAAGAAGCACTTTCAGATCCGGGGCGAGAAGTTCCGGTCGGTCGTCACGCTCGAAGCGGTCAATGGCGTCAACCTCGAGCTTCGCGCCGGGCAATGCCTCGGCGTCGTCGGCGAATCCGGTTGCGGGAAAACCACCCTCGCCCGCCTACTGCTGCGCCTCGAGGAACCCACGGCGGGCACCATCACGATGAACGGTCTCGACATCACGACCCTCGACGACAAGGCCATGCGGGGTCTCCGCCGTCAAATCCAAATGGTGTTCCAGGACCCGTACTCCTCGCTCAACCCACGTCTGTCCGTCGGCGAGATCGTCGCCGAGCCGCTGATCGTGCACCGGATACCCAATCGGGACGAGCGCGTGCGGTCGCTGCTTTCGAGTGTCGGCCTCGACCCAGCGGCAGCCGTCCGCTTCCCGGGCGAATTCTCCGGCGGTCAGCGGCAACGGATCGGAATCGCCCGCGCGCTCGCCCTCGAGCCGTCGACGATCGTCCTCGACGAGCCAGTGTCCGCCCTCGATGTGAGCATCCAGGCGAGCATCCTCAACCTCCTGCGCGACCTCCAGCGGGAGCGGAACATGTCGTACCTGCTGATCGCCCATGACCTCGCCGTCGTCCGCCAGATCGCCCACGACGTCGCCGTCATGTACCTCGGCATGATCGTCGAGCACGGGCCTGCCGACCTCATCTACCGACGCCCGGCGCATCCGTATGCGACGGCCCTTCTCTCAGCAGTCCCCATCCCCGACCCGGACCGCGAGCGCAACAGAAAACGCATCCTGCTGAAAGGGGAGGTGCCGAGCCCCGTCAACCCGCCGTCGGGCTGCCGCTTCCGGACGCGCTGTTGGAAGGCCGACTCGCGCTGCGCCGATGAGGTACCGCCACTTCGTCTCGTCGAGAGCGGGCACCGCGTCGCCTGTCACTACCCGGAGAACGGCCCGTGGACCGAGCCGGAGTCGGCGCTCCAGCACGTCGCGAGCACGAGAGAGGACGGCGCATGACGCGTTGCTATGCCTGGCCGCTGACGATCACATCGGGGATGGAGCTGCAGCTCCACGTGTCTACTGAACACGCCAGATTCGGCGTGCGACTGTTTCGCTGCGGCGCTTCGGTCGAGGAAGTGCAGGGCGACACCTCTCGGCACGAGGGGGAGTCTCGCCCGCTCGGCCGCCCCGACGAGGCTTGGGGGTGGCCGCGGGTTTCGATCCCGGTCGGAGCCACCCTGATCGACGGGATCTATCTGGCCGTCCCGGTGCCTGCGAGCGAGGATGGCGCGCTCGAGCCCGTGGAGGTCGGCCCGTCGGTCCTCAACCGCTCTGACGCCGCTCTGTTCATCCTGCGGCGAGAACAGACGGGAGTCCGCCCGTCGATCCTCTTCAAGCTCCCTACGGCGACCTACGCCGCCTACAACCAGTTGGGAGGAGCCAGCCTGTACGCCGGCGTCCAATGGACCCGCGACTGGTCAGGGCAGGGATACGTCGCAAGCCTCCAGCGCCCCGGCAACGGCGGCGTGGGCGGGCGGGTGATGGAGGGAGACGCACCGGACGCCTACCACCGGGCGTCCCGGCGCCAGACCTTCGCCCACTGGGACGCCCCCTTCGTCGCCTGGCTGGAGGATCACGGCTATCGCACGGCGTACTGCACCGACTTCGACCTGCACGCTGACCCCAGCTTGCTCGAGGGAGTCACGCTCCTGTTGAGTGCAGGGCATGACGAGTACTGGAGCACCGACATGCGGCGCCGTGTCCTCGAGTTCGTCGATGGCGGCGGGAATGTCTGCTTCTTCGCCGGGGACGTCGCCTGTTTTGTCGTCGAAATCTCGCCCGCCGGAGATCGGCTGTTCTGCCGGAAGACGGAGGGGGGGTCGCCGGAAGGAGGGGCTTCTCGAACCATCGGCGCCCTCTGGCACGTCAACGATCCGGAGGATTGGCTCACCCTGTCGAGCGGCGCCTACGGCGGAGGCTGGTGGGACGGGCTCCGAGCGATCGACGGCTACCACGCTGTGGTGCCTACGCACTGGGCATTTGACGGCGTGGAGTTCCCTCCAGAGGGGATTACCGGCGGAGCCGACACACCCGTCATCGGATACGAGACCGACGGCGTGCCCCTCGAGCGCGCCTCCGACCCGCCGAGATTGAGCGAGCAGCGCAAGGGAGGGGGAGGGGGCCGAGTCCTACTGGCCCTCGCCAGGTTGTCCGCCGGATGGGTAGCCGGCCGAGAGGAGGCCAACGCCGCCATCATGATCCGCACCGCGCCCTCGGGCGCCATGGTCTTCTCGACGGGCACGACGGACTGGCCACTCGCTCTGGCGGCCGACGAACAGATCAGCCGGATCACCGACAACGTGATCAGGCGCCTTGCCGAGCGGCCGCTGCGCATTCACGGCCCCGTCTGCCCCGAAGACGAGTACGTCGCCGAGGGGACCGCCGTGGGCGCCGGCCGGGAGGTCAGTTGGTATCTCGACGGCGATCAATCAGCGAGCGCCGGGCTGACCGGCCTTCATTGGACGGCCGTCGGAGGCGACAGCGTCTCCGGCGATGACGGCGCCTGCCTCGTCACCCGATCGGGCGAGGACGAGGGATGGCTCACGGTCACGGCGACGGCACGAGACTCCGGTGGCAACGGTTACTTCGGCAGCGAGACCGTGCGCGTCCTTCCCACCGAGGAGTACCTGCGGCGGCGGATCGTCCGGGTGCTCGATGCTATGGCGTTCCCGGACGAGCAGGGCGGGGCGCTCGTCGATCAGCACGCCTCGGAGGGCGAGCTCGCAGGACGCGTGATCCCCGTGCGGCTTGGATGGGTCCAGCGGCACGCGAGAACGCTCGAGCTGCTGATGGCAGAGCTCGAGGAGATCTGGACGACGTCAGGACGCATGGACGAAGGAGCGCTTCGTGACACAGAACGCTGAGCGCTCGTGCAGGCGAGAGGTCGCCCGCGTGGCGGACAAGACAGCGACGAGACGGGCGTTCGGGTGAGAGGAAGAACGATGGATTCAGGCGGTTTCAGCACGTCCGCGTCGCCGAACGGGCACTTCCAGCTCGGTCTCGTCGGCGCCGGACGCATGGGTCGGACACACCTCGAGGTCCTCGAGGGCTCCCCCGGCATCGCCATCGCCGGCGTTGCCGAGCCGCGCGAAGACGTGCGCGCCGCACTGCCGGCGACGGTCCGCTCCTTCGCCAGCCTCCCGGCGATGCTCGGCGAGTGTGAGCTCGACGGCGTCCTCGTTGCCGCCCCCACCGACCTCCATCTCGAGATCGTCCGGCGCCTCATGGCTGAACGGCTGCCCGTCCTGTGCGAGAAGCCGTGCGGGCTCACGGTCGAGGAGACCGACGAGTGCGCCCACGCTGCAGAGGAGGCCGGCTGCATCCTCCAGGTTGCCTACTGGCGCCGCTTCGTCCCAGAGCTGCAGCGACTCCGCGAGCGGATCGCCGCCGGTGAGCTCGGAGAGATCCTGGCTGTGAACTGCCAGCAATGGGACGCCTCGCCGCCGGCACCGCAATTCCGCCACCGCAGCGGCGGGATCTTCATCGACATGGGCGTGCATGAATTCGACCAAATCCGCTGGCTGACCGGGCAGGAGTTCGAGACGCTCCAGGTCGCCGTCTCGCGGTTCGGATCCACCGCCTCCGACCCCGACTGTGGCCAGATCGTCGCCGAATTGGCTGGAGGCAGCACGGCGGCCGTCAGCCTCGGCCGCTGGCACCCGGCCGGTGACAGCTGCAAGGTCGACGTCTTCGGCACCGCCGGAACCGAGACGAGCTGGTTCCTTCGGCCCGTAGAGGGAAACGCCGTCTTCCTGCAGGCCTTGAGGTTGCAGGCGGAGGATTTCGTGCGAGCTGTCTCAGGCGGCGGGGGCACGGGAGCGACGGTGACCGACGCCGTCGCAGCGCTCAAGGTGGCCATGCTCGCATCCGAGTCCATCGCAGCCGACCTGCCGGCATGACCGCTCCTCTCCGACATTCTGCGGCATGGACGTCTCGGGTGACCGCCTGATGACGCCGGCAGCAGCGACGCCTGCCACCCGCATCGGCCCGAGCAAGGGGAACTGGTGAGACAAGCGAGAGCACTCTTCGACGGCGAGCCGGAAGCGGCCCGGCCGTCCCGACAGTTGGGAGCAGGATGACAGCCATCGGTAACGCCCCCGTCAGCTATGGGGCATTCGAAGTCACGGTCGGCCACGATGACGACGTGCCCGATGCCGTCCAGGTGCTCGACGCCGTCGAGGGAGCGGGTTACGAAGGGATCGATCTCGGCCCCCTCGGTTATCTCGGCCTCGGGAGCGAGCTGAGGGAGGCTCTGAAGTCGCGCGGGCTGCTCCTCACGGGCGGGTACGTCGAGATCGACGTCTCCAGCGACGAGGCATCCCGCCGCGGCCTCGCCGAGCTGAGCGAGATTCTGCGACCAGTTCGACGCCGTCAGCGAAGGCGTCGACAAAGTGCTGCTGCCGCGCCCGACCGTTGCACTCATCGCTCCCTCGTCCACCCCAGCGGCGGCGGAGCCCGAAACGGCCAGGCTCGGCCGCATCGCTCGCGTCATCGGCCGCTTCGTCGAACAATGCGCCGAGCGGGGTTACGAGGCCTGCCTGCACAACGAAGTCGGGACGGTCGTGGCGACGCAGGCAAGCATCGTCTGGGCGCTCGAGTCGACACCCGTGGCCCTCTGCCTCGACACCGGCCATCTCGTAGCGGCTTGCGGGGATCCGCTTGAGATCCTGGAGACATGGCGCGAGCGCGTCAGCCACGTTCACCTGAAGGACGCCCGCGCCCCCGTTGCGGGGCAGCCGTACGGTGAGGCCATGGCGCTTTGGGAGGGCGACGTATTCTGCCGGCTCGGCGCCGGCGACGGCCGCGTTGACGAGATCCTGTCTTCACTTCGCCGCAGCGGCTACGAGGGTTGGATCGTCGTCGAGCAGGACGTGTTGCCCCGCGGGCGCGAGGCGTACGCACGCGCGCGGGCGGATCAGTCGGAGAACCGCCAATACCTGCGCGACCGGGGCTGGTAGGGCCTTGTCAGACGCTGAGGTCGGACGACCGTACGAGGTCCTCACCATGGGCCGCGTCGGTGTCGACATCTACCCGCTCGAGATCGGCGTTGCACTCGAGCACGTAACGAAGTTCGGCCGGTTCCTCGGAGGAAGCGCCACGAACGTCGCCGTGGCGGCGGCGCGCCACGGCAGGCGGTCAGCGGTCATCACCCGGACGGGTGACGACCCGTTCGGGCGTTTTGTGCGGACCGCCCTCGCACAGCTCGGAGTCGACGACGCCTTCGTGGCGACCGTGCCGGACCGGGCGACCCCGGTCACGTTCTGTGAAATCTTCCCGCCCGATCATTTCCCGCTCTTCTTCTATCGCTTCCCGAAGGCTCCCGATCTCGAGATCCGCCCGGAAGAGCTCGATCTCGGAGCCATCAAGGACGCCGGCGTTTTCTGGATCACCGTCACCGGGCTGTCTCAGCAACCGAGCCGGACGGCTCACCATGCGGCCCTGGCTGCCCGCGGCCGTCGGCCGTTCACGGTGCTCGATCTCGACTACCGGCCGGTGTTTTGGGAGTCGCGGGCGGCGGCTCGAGAGCAGATCGCTGACGTGCTCGCTCTCGTCACCGTGGCGGTCGGCAACCTCGACGAGACCCGAACCGCCGTCGGCGAGGACGAACCCGAACGAGCCGCCCGAGCCTTGCTCGAGCGCGGGGTCGAGCTTGCCGTCGTGAAGCAGGGGCCAGCCGGCGTCATGGCCATGACCCACGACGAGGTCATCCGGCTGCCGCCCGTGCCGGTGAAGGTGCTGAACGGCCTCGGGGCAGGCGACGGCTTCGGAGGTGCCCTCTGTCACGGGCTCCTGGCAGGCTGGCCCCTCGAGCGGACGCTGAGGTTCGCCAACGTCGCCGGCGCCATCGTGGCATCCCGCCTCGAGTGCTCGACGGCGATGCCGACAACGAAAGAGGTGGAAGCGATGGCAGCCACGGTGCGCGGTGACTGACGCCCGGCTGGCCGCCATCCGGTCGGTGCGCGCCGAGCGGCCGGAGGCCGTGCTCGAGGCGGCCGCCGGACGCCGGCGGCGGCCGTTCATGGACGAGAGCGGGCGGCTGCTGCTGATCGCCGCCGATCACCCCGCTCGGGCGGCGCTCTCGGTCCGAGACCGCGCCCTCGCGATGGCCGACCGGGACGACCTCTTGAGCCGCCTCCTCGTGGCTCTCTCGCGACCGGGTGTCGACGGAGTGCTGGCGACGGCGGACATCACGGAGGATTCTGATGCTCCTCGGCGCCCTCGAGGACAAGGTCGCCGTGGGCTCGATGAACCGCGGCGGTCTGAAGGGGGCCGTGTTCGAGCTCGACGACCGCTTCACCGGCTACGACGCCGAGACGATCGAGGCGATGGGCCTCGACGGCGGCAAGATGCTCTGTCGCATCGCCTTCGACGACCCGGGATCGGTGGCCACGCTCGAGTCCTGCGGGCGGGCCGTGACCGAGCTCGCACGCCGCCGCCGCATCGCCCTCATCGAGCCATTCGTCTCGGCACGCGAAGACGGCCGCGTCACGAACCTGCTCACACTCGACTCCATCGTCACCTCGGTATCGGTCGCCTCCGGACTCGGGGCGACGAGCGCCTATACCTGGCTGAAGCTTCCGGTTGTGGACGCCATGGAGCAGGTGATGGCTGCCACGACGTTGCCGGCCCTCCTGCTCGGCGGCGACCCCTACGAGCGACCTGACGACACCTACGCCAAGTGGCAGCAGGCACTCGGCACCGACGGCGTCCGCGGGCTCGTCGTCGGTCGTGCCCTCCTCTACCCGCCGAACGACGACGTCTCCGCCGCCGTCGACATCGCCGCCCGGCTGGTACGGCCCGAGAGCAGGTCGGGCGGAGGAGAGCCATGAACAGGGCCGAGCTCCACCGCCCAAGTGGCTCGCTTTCAAGTGGACCGTGGTCGGTCGAGCTGACGGCCGAACGGGCAGGCTGGTCCTGGACGTCGTTGCGAGTGCTCCATCTCGACGGCGGCGGTTCCATCACACTCGCCAGCGGGGAGGAAGAGCTGCTCGTGCTTCCCCTCGAGGGCGCCGTCACGGTGGACTGCGGAAGCGAGCGCTTCGAGTTGGCGGGGCGCGAGAGCGTGTTCGCCGCCACGACGGACTTCGCCTACCTCGGGCGCCACTCGGTCGCTACCCTGGCGAGCGCCGGCGGCGGCCGGATCGCCCTTCCGGGCGCCAAGGCACGTCGTGACCTGCCCCCGCGCTACGCGCCGGCAAGCGACGCCGCCATAGAGCTGCGAGGGGCAGGCTCCTGCTCGCGACAGATCAACAACCTCTGCCTGCCGGGCGTGTTCGAAGCCGACCGCCTCATCGTCTGCGAAGTGCTCACGCCCGCCGGCAACTGGTCGTCCTACCCTCCGCACAAGCATGACGAGAGCCGTCCGGGCGAGTCCGAGCTCGAGGAGATCTACTACTTCGAGGTGGCCGGGTCGTCGGCAGGCCCGGGTATCGCCTACCAGCGCGTCTACGGGACGCCGGAACGACCCCTCGATCTGCTCGCCGAAGTCCGCGACGGCGACGTCGTGCTCGTGCCGCACGGCTGGCACGGCCCCTCCATGGCGGCGCCCGGCTACGACCTCTACTACCTCAACGTCATGGCGGGCGCAGGCGAGCGGGCCTGGCTCATCTGTGACGATCCCGCCCACGCCTGGGTGCGCTCGACGTGGGTCGGCAAGGAGGTGGACGCCCGTCTTCCCTTTTACGACCTCGCGGCGCCGGGCACGACATGAGTGCGACCGCCACGACCCGTTTGACCGTCGGGCAAGCGGTCGTCCGCTTTCTCACCGTCCAGCGGAGCGAACGCGACGGAGTGCAACACCGCCTCATCGAGGGTTGCTTCGGAATCTTCGGCCACGGGAACCTCGCCGGACTCGGGCAGGCCCTGCTCCAGTCCGAGCTGACCGAGCCGGGGGCGCTCCGCTACTACCAGGCTCGCAACGAGCAAGCGATGGTGCACGCCGCATCCGGGTTCGCCCGGATGCGCAATCGCATGTCGACGCTCGCCTGCACCTCGTCGGTCGGCCCTGGAGCGACGAACATGGTGACGGGAGCGGCCCTCGCCACCGTCAACCGGCTCCCGGTCCTGCTGCTCCCGTCGGACGTCTTCGCCAACCGTGCCTCCGATCCCGTGCTCCAGCAGCTCGAGCACTTCGGTAGCCGCGACATCTCGGTGAACGACGCCTTCCGGCCGGTCTCGCGGTGGTTCGACCGGGTGCAACGGGCAGAGCAGCTCGGGGACGCCCTTCTGCAGGCGATGAGGGTGCTCACCGACCCTGCTGAGACCGGGGCGGTGACGATTTGCCTGCCGGAGGACGTGCAAGCCGAAGCCTTTGACTGGCCAGCGGAGCTCTTCGAAGCCCGGGTGTGGCATGTTCCCCGGCCTGTGGCGGACCCGGCGTCGATCGCCCGGGCGGCCGACGTCTTGCGAGGCGCCCAACGGCCGCTGCTCGTCGCCGGCGGAGGTGTCATCTACTCCGAGGCCAGCGAAGCCCTGCGGAGCTTCGCTGAGGCCAGCGGCATCCCCGTGGCGGAGACGCAGGCCGGAAAGGGATCGCTCCCCTATGACCACCCGCAAGCGGTCGGAGCCATCGGTGTCACCGGGACGACTGCGGCCAACGCACTTGCGCGGACTGCCGACGTCGTGATCGGCATCGGCACGCGCTGGACGGACTTCACGACCGCATCGAGGACCGCGTTCGCGGCGGACGGTGTGCGGTTCATCAACTGCAACATCGGTGCCTTCGACTCCGCCAAGCACGCCGGGGTCTCGGTCGTCGGAGACGCCCGCACCTGTCTACAGGGGCTCGAGACGGCGCTCGAGGGCTGGTCGGCATCGGCCTCCTACCGGGCGGAAACCGCCGTCCGCGCAAAGGCGTGGGACGCTGTCGTCGAGGCCGCCTACCGGCAGGGCAACCTCCCCTTGCCTGCACAGTCCGAGGTGATCGGGGCTGTCAACGCCGCCAGCGGACCGAGCGACGTCGTCGTATGCGCAGCTGGATCCATGCCCGGTGACCTCCACAAGCTCTGGCGAACTCGCGATCCGAAGGGCTACCACGTCGAATACGGCTATTCCTGCATGGGCTACGAGATCGCCGGCGGGCTGGGTGTGAAGATGGCGGCTCCGGACCGGGAGGTCTTCGTCCTGGTCGGCGACGGCTCTTATCTGATGATGGCCCAGGAGCTCGTGACCGCTATCCAGGAGGGCATCAAGCTGACCGTCGTGCTCGTCGAGAATCACGGGTTCGCCTCGATCGGGGCCCTCTCGGAGACCGTCGGCTCGGAACGCTTCGGGACGTCGTTGCGGCGGCGGGATGCGGCCACGGGCCGACTGGACGGCGACGTCGTCCCCATCGACTTCGTCGCCAACGCCGCCAGCCTCGGAGTCGCGGCCCAGCGAGTGGCGAGCGTGGCAGAGCTGGCGGACGCTCTTGCGACTGCGAGGTCGCAGACGGCCACGGTGCTCATCGAGATCGAGACGGACCCGTTCGTCCCGGCTCCGAGCAGCGAGGCTTGGTGGGACGTGCCGGTCGCCGAGGTCTCGGAGCTCGGCCCGACGGCAGCCGCCCGAGCGAGCTATGAGCAGGAAAAGACCCGACAGCGGCGGTACTGGTGAGCCTGCGTCGCAAGCTGCGCGTCGGCGTCATCGGGACCGGGATGGTCGCCCAGATCATGCACCTCCCCTACCTGTCGGAGCTCGACGACCTCTTCCAGCTACGGGCTTTGTGCGACAGCTCTCCCGAGGTCCTGCGGTATTGCGGGCAGCGCTTCGGCGTCGACCGCCTCTTCAGCGATTGGCACGAGCTCATCGAAGAGGAGCTCGACGCCGTCCTCGTGCTCACCTCGGGCAGCCACGCTCCGCCCGCCATCGCTGCGGCCGAGGCAGGGATGCACGTCCTCGTCGAGAAACCCATGTGCCTGTCGGTCGCCGAGGGCGCGAACATGATCGAAGCCGCCGCCAGGGCGGGCGTTGCCCTCATGGTGGGTTACCCGAAGCGTTACGACCCCGCGTATCGCCGGGCGCGCCACGCCGTCGGCCGCCTCGAAGACCTCAGGTTCGTTCGCGTCACGACGCTCGAGGCCGCCTTCGAGCCCTACGTCGCCCACTACCGAGTCGCCCGCGGGGACGACATCTCTGCCGAGCAGCGGGCGCGCTGGCGGGCCGACAGCGACCGCCGCATCGACGACGCCATCGGACCGCTTCGCGACGAGGCCCGCACCACCTACGAGTCGGTGCTGCTCGACACGATGGTGCACGAGTTCAATCTGCTGCGGGGGTTCCTCGGCGAGCCAACCGAGGTGCGATTCGCCAGCCTGCGATCGACGACCGTCACGGTCATCCTGGGCTTCGACGGTGTCGAGTGCGTAGTCTCCTGGCTGGACCTGCCGGGCGTCGCCGGGTACGAGATGGAGGCGTGCTTCTACGACCCGGGCGCCCGCATCCGGCTGTCGTTCCCTTCGCCCTACCTGAAGAACGTGCCGGCCCTTCTCGAGACGACGAGTGGCGAAGCCGGTGGGCCGTTCTCCGTGCTCTCGCGGGAGATCGTGTCCTACGAGGAGGCCTTCAAGCTCGAGCTGATCGAGTTCCATCGCGCCGCCGTCGGCAAGGCCGACCCTCTCACCTCCGGGCTCGACGGGCTCCGGGACGTAGCGCTGTGCCAGAGCGTCGTGGCAAGCGCCCGATCGGCCCAGGCGATGCCGGATCCGACGGATGCCGCCGGCTCGATGGATGGGTGGCCAAGGTGACGGATTCGGCCGCAGCCGGGAACGGCGCCGCCCGCATCGGCATGATCGGGTACGGCGCCATGGGCAAGGCCCACGCCTACGCCTATAGCGCCGTCGGCGTGATCCGATCCCTGCCGTCAGCCCCTCGGCTCACCGTTGTCTCGGGCCGGAATGCAGAGGCGGTGGCGGCGGCCTCCGTGGGGCTCGGATTCGAGAGCTGGACGACGGACTGGCGTGAAGTCGTGGAACGACCCGACGTGGACATCATCGACATCTGCTCGCCGCCGGGCACTCATGCCGAGGTCATTTCGGCGGCGGCCGTGAATGGCAAGGCGATCCTGTGCGAGAAGCCGCTGGCGGTGTCGCTCGCCGAGGCGGAAACTGCCCTCGCCGTCGTGCGGGCCAGCCGTGTGCTCAATGCCATCTGCTTCAACTACCGCTTTCTGCCAGCGGTCGCCCTCATGCGCCAGCTGGTCGCCGAGGGGGAGGTCGGCGAGGTCCTCCTCTGGAGGGGCAGCTGGCTCTCGGACGAGTTCCTCGATCCTGCCATCGACTTCGATTGGCGCTTCGACTGTGAAATGGGCGGTTCGACGATCGCCGATCTCGGCTGCCATCTCGTCGACCTGGCTGAGTGGATGGTCGGTCCCATCGAAGAGGTCTGCGCCCAGTCGTCCACCTTCACGACCGAGCGGGCGGATCCGACCGGAGGCGGGCAGCTCGCCGTCGGCGTCGACGAAGCGTCGAGCGCCCTCATCAGGTTCGCCAGCGGGGCGGCGGGCGTCTTCGAGGTGGCGCGCACCTGCGCGAGGCGTCCGTGCGACTTCACGATCGAGGTGAACGGCACCCGGGGCACGCTCGTGTTCGACTACTCCCGCCTCAACGAGCTCCGGCTCGGTCGGGGTGCTGACGAGGAGCGGTTGTACGGCATGCGCACGATCCGAGCGGAGCACAAGGACCACCCATACGCGCGGAGTTGGTGGGCGATCGGCCAGGGTGTCGGCTACGGAGCCAGCTTCGTGAACCTCATCGGCGAGCTGCTCTCCACGTGGCCGAACGGCCCCTGGCTGCCGAGCCTCGAGGTCGGTCTCCGCGTGCAGCGCGTGTGTGACGCCATGGAGCGCTCCGCCGTCGAGCACGGCTGGGTGGGTCTGGCTTGAGCGCTCATGACCGGCGCCCTCGGCCGAAAGGATCAATGATGGGGAGATGGAGACCACGATGCAGATCGGTGAAGGTTTCGTCGGCGAGGGAGTCGACGCCGCCCATGTGAACACCGTGCTGGGCGATCGCTCCGGGCCAGTAGGGGCGGCTTGGGCCGCGGGCCTCGCCGGGCCGAGCATGGGGCATGCCGGCTTCATGGTCGTAGGTCAGCCCGGCATCGCCGCCGTGCCGCCCACCTTGTTCGTCAACAAAGCCCCCATCGAGAACCCCGGTCATGGCCTGCTCACCTGGGGCCCGGCTCAAGCCGGCGTCGCCAAGGGGGTCGCCTTGGCGCTCGAGGAGGGCGTCATCGAAGCCGCCGGCGCGGCCGGGCTCGTCCTCATCGCCGCCGTGTGGGTGAACCCGAGTGCGGCCGACACTCAGGCAGTGTTCGCCAACAACACCGTGGCGACGCTGCAAGCGCTCCGCAACGGGCGCGAGGGGCGACCTTCGGTGGCCGACGCCATGGCAGCCGGACTGTCGCCCTGGAACCCGTTCTTTCGGCCCTGAGCCAGGCCTCGATGCCGCGAGTTCAGAGGCTGTCGAGGAACGTGACGATGGCCTGACGGAACTCGGGTTGCACGACGGCGGAGAGATGGTCGCCTGGCACGGACTCGAACCGAGCGCCGGCGATGAGAGCGGCGAGCGCCTCCGGCGGCCCGGTCAAGCTGTCGCTCGCACCGTTGACGACGAGTGTCGGCACGGCGATCCGCCCGAGATCCTCGAGGCTCGGAAACGGGCTGCCGGATCGCTGCACAGCGGCGAGGGCGAGACGGTCCGCCTTCATGGCGTCGGCGAAATTGCGGAACGCCCGCGCGGTCGGACTCTCGATCGCCTCCGGCTCCGCCGCCTCGAGGGCATCGGCGATCTGCTGGAAATGCTCGGGTCTCCGGAGGCGAATTTGACTGAGCCCCGCTCCGCCGAGGACCAAGGACCGCACGCGCCGTTCGACCGGCGCCAAACGCATCGCCACGAAAGCACCCATCGAGTAGCCGACGAGGTGCACCCACTCGAGGCCGAGGACGTCGAGCAGCGATCTGACGTCGCGCACCATGGCGCCGTTGGCGTACGCGAACGGGTCGTGTGGCTTGTCGGACTCGCCGTGACCCCGTGCGTCGACAAGAACGACCTGCCGACCCGAGTCCATGACCGCCGCCGCAACGCCCGGCCGCAACCAGTTCGTCCGCGAATCGGAAGCAAAGCCGTGGTGCATGACGACCGGATCGCCTTCACCGAGCACGTCGTAGGCGATCTCGACGCCGTCGAAGCTGGTGAAGAACCTCATTCGACGGCGATCCTCACGCGCTTGTTGCCCTTGCCCTTGCTCTCGGTCTTCACGACCCTCACGCGTCCCACCTCAGCCGTCGAGCGCACGTGGGTGCCGCCGTCCGCCTGCTTGTCGAGCCCCACGATGTCCACGATCCGGACCTCCCGTACGTGCTCTGGAACGAGGTTCGTCTTGGTCCGGATCAAATCCTCGTCGCTCAAGACGGCCTCCCTCGGCAGGAACGAGACGATGATGGGCCGATCCAGTGCGATCTCCTCGTTGACCCGGCGCTCCATCGTGGCCGCGAAACCCTCTGGCAACGGGTCGAACTCGAAGTCCATCCGGGCTGTCAGTGGTTCCATGTTTCCCCCCGTGACAGCCTTCTCGTACTCGTTCCAGATGACGCCGCAGAGGATGTGCAACGCCGTGTGGGTACGCATGAGGGCATGGCGCCTCGGCCAGTCGATTTCGCCCTCAACGCGATCGCCCACAGAGGGGAGCCGCCCTGCCAGCTTGTGCCAGGCAACCGCCCCGTCCTTTGTCACTTCGACGACACGAGCCTCCCCGAGGATGCCGGTGTCGTGCGGCTGACCGCCACCGGTGACGTAGAACGCCGTGGCCTCGAGCGCCACCCGATCGCTGTCGATCGCCACGACGGGGCTGTCGAACCGCTGCAGGTAGGCGTCTTGCAGATAAAGAAGCTCGGTCGCCGAAGGATTCATCCCGCCAATGCTCGCCGGGAACGGCGGGAGCGCGCCAGCGCAGTTGCCGAGATCCGTGTTCACTCCCCGTTCAGGTCATGGCGTGTTCGCACCGCAGATCCCACCGGATCGGGGACGACTGCGCCCTGGGGCTGTTGATAACCGTTGCGCCTGGCTCATCGCTCACACTCCCATAGGCTGGGCGTGGCGCCCCCGTGCCAATATCCTGGCGGACTTCCTGCTGCGTAATCCCGAGCCTGTGGATGACCGACGGGCGCTTTTTTCCTGTCTAGGTCGTCCACCTGCTGTTCACCGAGGGTTCATCATCTCGGGCCAGTTACCACTTGAGCACTCAGGTCCGCAGGTCAAGAAGGAGCTTGCCCCGGACGGACCGGTCGACGAGGCGGGCGAAGGCGTCGTTCACCTCTGGAAGGGGGATCAACGAGTCGATGCACACCTCGAGTCGCCCGTCGGCAGCCGCCCTCAGCGCCTCAGCGATGCCGGCTGCGATGGATTCATCGGTCTCCATCAGTCCTCCGTACCCGATCACCTGCAGCGACTTGCGGTAGAGGGCCTGCAGCGGCACCCACCCGTTCGCATCCGCCGAGGTGCCGAATGCGATGAGGCGGCCGCGTGGCGCCATGGCTTCGATGGCCGCACCGAAGAAGGGGCCACCGAGGGCGTCGAGCACCACGGTCGGTCGCAACCCTGCCAGCTCGGCAACGAAACTCCCGAGGTCGTCCGAGTCCGTGACGGCGACATGTTCGGCACCCCGCTCGGCCACGAACGACCGCTTGGCGGCGTCACCGGTCTGGCCCCACACGGTGGCTCCGATGCGGTGGACGATCGACACGATCATCGATCCCACGCCCCCGCTCGCCCCGAGCACGAGCACCCGGTCCTCTGGCGTCACCTTCGCCAGTTCGATGGTGGTTCGCCAGGCTGTAACCCCGGCGACGCCCATAGCGGCGGCCGCAACCAGAGCGACGCCAGGGGGAACATCGATCAAGGCGTCCGCCGGGACGACGGCCTGTGTCGCCCAGAGGCCGTCGCGCATCGAGCCGAGACCGTGACCCCGGGCGATGACGGGCCGGTCCCCATCGACGAAGCCGGCGCCCTCCGAGCCGAGCGTGCGGGGAAGGGGGCCGTCAGCTGCCACGCGGCCGAGGGCTCCGTAGCGGTCGACCGGGTTGACGCCGCCGAAGGCCATGTCGATGACGACCTCTTCCGCCGAGGGTGCGGGGAGATCGATGTCCTCGACGACGAGCGGCTCGCCATGGGTTTCGAGCCGAGCGGCCTGGACTCGCATTCGCTGACCTCCTCCGAGACGAAGTGGCCTCCTCGGGACGAAGTGGCGGTTGCGAACCTAACCGACGGAGTCTCAGGGCTCGCCGGCGCTGACCAATCCGGCGAAGTACACCGGCGTGTAGGCGACGTTCGTGCCCGGTCGGGCAGCCTGAATGGCCGTGGCGGCCCCGTAAGGACCGGAGCCGAGATACATCACGACGTGGGTGATGGGAGTGTTGCCGTCGTCGGCGAAATGGTAGAAGAGCAGGTCCCCGGGCCGGAGGTACTTGAGCGAGACCGGCACCGAGTCCTCCCACTGAATCGTGGCCGAGTGCTCGAGTTGGACACCCGCAGCCGCCCAGGCGAGCATCGTCAGGCCCGAGCAGTCGACGCCCGCCTTGCTGGCGCCTCCCCATACATAGGGCACGCCGAGGAACTTTCTGGCGGTGGCGGCCGCTGTCCGGGCCCGCAAGGGGGAGGCAGGCTTGGGGGCGTCGATGCCGGCGAGATCCGGGCCCTTGTAGGGCTTGCCGGCCGGCCAGCCCGAGAACAGCCGGGCGAAGGTCCTGGCCCCCACGAGCTTCAGCAGCCTGGAGGAGATCACCATGTACTGACGGGCGGCTGCCTTGACAAGGTGCACCGCCCGCGCTCGCAAGGTGGCGATCTGGGCGACCTCGAGCTGGATGCCGACTTCGGCGGCGAGAGCTTCGTTCCGGCCGTTGGTGATCTCGCCCGTGATCGTGACGTAGCGGTTGAGCGCCCCCCGCAGGTTGTCCTGGGCGAAACCGGCATAGACAGCGACCATCTCGCCGTCATTGGCATCGTTCGAGAGCAGCGGCGAATTGATGTCCGTGAGCTGACCGGTGACGTAGGCGAGGATGGCTGCCTTGCGGAGCTTGAGCTTGGCGGCGTCCACCTGACGCTCGGCCGCTGCCACGCGAGCGTCGCAGACGGCCACGAGCTTCTCGGCCGCCTTCAAACGCACGACCTGCACGTCATAGCTCTCCGAGAGGGCTGCGGCTTTGGCGTCCTCCGTGCGGATTTCGCCGGCGGCGACGAGCAACCGCTGCAGCAACGGATCGGCCTTCCTCGGGATGGTGCTCGTGGTCGTCGAGGACGATTTGCCGCCCTTCTTCTGCGCTCCGAGAGCGGTCACCTGACCACCGAGAGTGGCGATGATTGCAGCCACGAGAACCACTGTGAGGATTCTTCGGATCACGAGCTCACTCTCCAGCTGCGGCTCAGCGAGTAGTTCATGGGCCGTCGCCCGAGGGGCATTCGGCTATCTCCGCAGGTCAGCCTACACGAGGCCAGAGGTGCAGCACAAGAGGCGCCGTGTGGCGACCCTCGAGAGGGCGCCCGTGAGGTCGCCGGTCGGCCTCAGGCGGCCCGCGATCCTCCACGTTGTGCGGCGGCGAGCGGACCCTGGTTCTGCCTGACAACGGCCTGCAGGGTCCAGCGGTACAGCACGCCGACGACATGCCCCCCAGCCATGACGGCGAGTTGGTTCCGGGGGACCCGTGAGAAGGCCTCCAGGGCCGTCGGATAGAGCGGTTGGGAGGCGTCGAGGACGGGAGCGACCCTGTCGCAGGCCTCGCCCACCGTCGCCCCTGGCTGCAAGATGAGATCCTCCACGGCAGCGATGCCGAGGTAGCGATCGTTCTCCACGATGGGGACGGCACGGCCCGGATAGGCCTGCAACCAGGGCAGGAGCTGCTGCACCGTCACCTCGGCGAGCACGGTCGTCGGGTCGTGAGCCATCACGTCGCCGACACGCAGACCGTTGAACGACGCCTGCACAGTGGCCGCTCGCCGCTCGGCGTTCGCCCCGAGCATGACGAAGGCGCCGATGAACACGAGGAAGATGTCGGGATAGACGGCAAGCCCGACGACGATCATGCCGGCACCCAGGGCAACGGCCACGCTCGAGGCGATGCGGGTCGCCTTGAGGGGGTCGCCCCGCCCGGCGAGTATCGCCCGGAGCACGCGGCCGCCGTCCATCGGCAGGGCCGGCAGGAGGTTGAAACCGCAGAGGAGGAGGTTCATCCAGGCGAGGTCGGACACGAGCGGCAGGGCGCTCACGCTCAGAGCCGGCGGCCAGATCGGCCCGCCGACGAGGAACGCCACCAGGCCGAGCAGGATCGCCAACACGAAGCTCATGGCCGGCCCGGCGATGGCGATGTCGCGCTCGGTCTTCGGAGCGGCCGGCAGGCCGCTGATCTCCGACACGCCGCCGATGGGCAGCAGGATGATGTCGCGGACGGTGAGGCCGCGGCGCCGGGCGACGGCGCAGTGGGCAAGCTCGTGGATCGTGACCGATGCGAACAGCACCACGACCCACACGATCAACCGCCAGATCGTCGAAAAGGTGGCGTGGGCGTTGTCGCCGAATTCGGCGACGACCAGGAGAACGACGAGAAAGGAGAAGCTCCAGTGCACCTTGATCGGTACACCGGCGATCTTGCCGATCTTGACGGCACCTCTCATCGTCTTTCCCTGTTCCCTTCCACCATCTCCGGCATCACTAGTCTGCCGCATACAGCTGTGAAGCACCTGTGCATCCGCTGAACGGACCCTTCGACTCATGGCGGCAGGACAGCCGCCCTCAGATCCCGACCAGCGCATGCCCGATGCGCCGTCAAGCCTCGACGTGCACGCACGCATGGTGCGGGCGAGGCAGGATACGGAGGTGACGGGCCGGGCGATCGACCTGAACGCCGATCTCGGTGAGAGCGACGGAGATCTCGCCCTCATGTCGATCGTCACGAGCGCCAACGTCGCCTGCGGCGGCCACGCCGGCGACACGGCTTCGATGACGGCGGCCGTGGGGGCCGCCCGTGCCCACGGCGTGACGATCGGGGCGCACCCTTCCTACCGGGATCGGCCGAACTTCGGGCGCCGAGAGCTCAACGTGCCACCCGAGAAGGTGGCGGCCGAGGTCACCCACCAGGTTCAGGCGCTCTGCCGCCTTGCCGAGCTGCAGGGAGCAGCTGTCTCGTACCTCAAGCTGCACGGTGCCCTCTACCACAGGGCTGGGCGCGATCCCGCTTGCGCCGAGGCGATCCTGCAGAGCCTCGCCGACGCCGGTCTCGGCCACTTGCCGGTCCTGGCGCAACCTGGCGCCGCTCTCCTCAAGGCGGCTCGCGCCCGCGGATGGATGGGCGCTGAGGAGGCGTTCTGTGACCGCTCGTACCGGCCGGACGGGTCACTGCTCGATCGCTCGGAGCCGGGTGCCCTCCTCCTGCGACCGGAGGCGGCCGCCCGCCAGGCGGTCGAGCTCGCCCTCGATGGTGGCGTGCGCACCGCTGACGGATCCTGGCTGGAACTTCGCCCGGCATCGCTCTGCGTCCACGGAGACACCCCGAGTGCCCTCGAGGTCGCTCGAGCGGTCCGTCGAGCCCTCGAGAATGCCGGCGCCGTCATAGCGCCGTTCGCGGGGACGTGACGCGCCTGCTCCCGGCCGGCCGACGCACGGAGACCGTTGGCGAGGCCGCCGGCCTTGTCTTCACGACCGGGTGGGAGGAGGCCCAAGCGCTTGCGGTCGCCGTGCGCGGCGAGCAGCTAGGAGGGGTCGAGGACGTCGTACCGGCGGACGACAGCGTCGGGATCCTCCTCGATCCCGACGTGGTGGATGTCGCCACCGTTCTCGAGCAGGCCGCCGGGCTGCGAGCCGACGAGCGCCCGGCCGCTTCGAGGAAGCTCGAGGTGGAAGTGTGCTTCGACGGAGCGGACAGGAGCGCGGTGGCCGACCGCGCCGGCATGTCGGTCGAGGAGGTCGTGGCCCAACTGACCGAGAGGCCCCTCCGCGTCGGCTGGCTCGGGTTCATGCCCGGCTTCCCCTACCTCGTCGGCTTGCCGGAGCCGCTGGCGTCGATACCCCGGCTAGAACGACCACGGGCGCGGGCACCGGCCGGGGCATTCGCTGTCGGCGGCGGTTACGCCGGCATCTACCCGCGGGCGTCTCCCGGTGGCTGGAACGTGCTCGGCCGCACCGCTATCGAGCTCTTCGACCCGGAGCGACCGCAACCGGCGACCTTCACGCCCGGGGACCTCCTACAGCTCCGCCCCGTCGAATCGCTCCACGCGAGCGGGACCGCGGGCGGCGCCAGCCGCCGGCCCGTCACCGCCTCAAGCTCACGATGCTGCCGCGTCCTCGAGGCAGGCACCCTCTCCTTGGTGCAGGACCGAGGGCGCTTCGGTGTCGCCCATCTCGGAGTGCCGCGCGCCGGCCCAGCCGATCCGTTGCGCCACCTCATCGCCAACCTCGCCGTCGGCAATCTCGAGAGCTGCGCCGTGCTCGAGGTCACGATGTCGGGCCCTAGCCTCCGATTCGACTGCGACGCCTACGTCGCTCTCGTGGGAGACTGCCCGCTGCGAATCGACGGGCGGGAGATGCCACCTTCGACCGTCCAGCTCGTCGAACGCGGTCAGATCGCCTCGGTCGGCTCGGTCGGCGGCTGCCTGCACGCCTATCTGGGCATCAGCGGGGGCATCGATGTCCCGGCCGTGCTCGGCAGCCGGTCCGCCGACGCAACCTCCGGCCTCTGGCCGGGGCCACTCCGCTGCGGCGACGTGCTCGACCTCGGCCCGGCCGGGCGGGCGCGGGGGCGGTGGTTCGAGCCGCCGAAACAAGCGCCTGTCCTCCGCATCGACCCCGGGCCGGATGCCGCCGGCGCCGCCGGCATCCCATCGTTCATGGCGCTGCTGACAACCGACTGGGAGGTGGCGGTCGAGAGCGACCGGGTCGGGACACGGTTGCGTCCGCTCGACCCGCACGCTCAGTCGGGCGTCGTCCCGCCCCGCAGCGCCCGAGCAGGCATCGCCTCCCGCTCGACTGTCACCGGAGCTGTGCAACTCCCACCGGACGGCTGCCCGATCGTGCTCGGTCCCGACCACGGAACGGTTGGTGGCTACCCCGTTGTCGCCGTTGTCCGCCGCTCCAGCCTGGCCGACAGCGGGCAGCTCCGGCCCGGTGACGTCGTTCGTTTCGAGCGCGCAGGATCAGATCACTTCGACGCCCTCGGGTCTCGGGCGCGACGCTCGGTGACGGGGTGGATGTCGACCGGGCTCGACGGCGGACACTGAGGCGGGATGCGCTCGACCGGCCGCAGCGGGCATGATCGAGCAATGCCTGCAACCGTGACCGACTTCGAAAGGCGCCCTACGTCGATCGATGGGCTCCTCGTCATTCGGACCAAGCGCGTGGACGACGAGCGCGGCACGGTCCGGGAGATATACCGAGAGAGCGTTCTGTACGCCGTCGGCGAAGAGCCCCTCAACCCCATCCGCCAGGTCAATCTCACGAGCTCGTGCCTCGGGGCCATACGCGGCCTTCATGGCGAGTACATGACCAAGCTCGTCGGCGTCGCCAGCGGTCGGGGGTTCGGCGCCTACCTCGATGCGCGGCCGACGTCGGCCTCTTTCGGCACGCTGCTCACGCTCGAGCTCGAGCCGGGCACGCAGGTGCTCGTCCCGAGCGGGGTCTGCAACGGGTTCCAGGCGCTCGTCGACGGCTGCCTCTATCTCTACTGCTTCGACGCCGAGTGGGCGCCGGCGATGTCGGGCGTGGCCGTAAACCCCCTCGATCCCGATCTCGCCATCGCCTGGCCCGTGAGCGTCGACCGGGCAGACCGTTCCCTCCTCTCAGAGAAGGACGCCTGCCTCCCCAATTTCGCTGACCTCGGGCTGAAGCCAGAGCTGGTGAAATAGCGCCATGGCACTCAACGTCCTCGGCACCGAGCTCGAACCCTGCAGCTTCGACCCGGTCACCGGTTTCTACCGTGACGGCTGCTGCAACACCGGCGGTGAGGATCGTGGCGTGCATACCGTCTGCGTCCTGCTCACGGAGGCATTCCTCGAGTTCTCGAAGGCAGCGGGCAATGACCTCAGCACCCCGAGGCCCGAGTACGGCTTTCCCGGTCTGGAGCCAGGCGACCAGTGGTGCTTGTGTGCATCGCGCTGGCAGGAGGCTTTCGAGGCGGGCGCCGCTCCACAGGTCGTCCTCGCCGCAACCCACCGCACGACGCTCGAATGGGTCAGCCTTGCTGACCTGCAAGAGCACGCCGTGAGGTGAGCGGCTCGTCCGACTCGGACGCCGGCACGGCCGGGCCGCTGCGCTACAGCTGCCTGACACTGACGACGGATTACGGGTACGGGGCGGGTTTTGTCGGGTCGTTGCACGCGGTGGCGTTCCGGATGGCGCCGCAGCTGCGAGTGATCGACCTCGACCACAGCGTGCCACCGCAAGACGTCCGCCTCGGGGCCTTGCGTCTCGAGCGATTCATGCGCATCGCGCCGGCGGGCGTGCACGTGGGCGTCGTCGATCCCGGCGTCGGCAGCAGTCGCCGCCCCGTGGCCATCACGGCCGGCCCGCATGCCTTCGTCGGGCCTGACAACGGCCTGCTCCCGTGGGCGGCTGAGGCAGGTGGTCAGGAGATGCGAGTCGTCGTCCTCGACCGCGCCGAGCTCTGGCTCGAACATCGTTCGCAGACCTTCGACGGACGCGATGTCTTCGTCCCGGTCGCTGCCCACCTCGCCCGCGGCGTCGAGCTCGGCAACGTCGGCACCGAGATCGATCCCTCCAGCCTGCGGCGCCTCGTCCGCCCGATCAACCAGCTCGGCGACGACGGCGTTGCCGAGCTGGAGGTGCTGCAGGTGGACGGCTTCGGCAATGTGCAGCTGAGCGGCGACGAAAAGACCGTTGCCGCCCTCGGGCTGCGGACCGGCGACGCCGTCAGGCTCGTCAGCGGCCGGGCGCACGACATCGACGCCATCTACTCGCAAACCTTCGCCGATGTCCCCCGCGGCGGTGCCGCCATGCTCATCGACAGCGACGGCTGCCTCGCTCTCTCGGTCAACTGCGGGCGGGCCGAGCTTCTCCTCGAGGCGACGCCCACCGAGCGGGTCACGGTGCGGCGCGCCTGAGGGGGGCGGCCACACGACGAGGGAGCGGCCGTGTCTACAGCCCCGCGATCATCCCGGCGAAGGTAGTCCGGGTGGCGTGCTTGAGGCCCATGGCCGCGCCGAGATCACTCCACAGCCGCGGGGCGGCTGCCCGCGGCGAGATGTCGCCGTTGACCGTCTCGCAACCCCATGGGTTGACCGAGACGATCGCTGAAGCAGCGCCAACAGCGAAGACGACGTTGTAGGAGATGCCGAGATCGACCGGGCAGTTGTAGATGCCGGGCGGAAAGGCTGGCAACGAGCACAGGAGCCGGGCCACCTGCTGTGCGGTGGCCGCGCTCGGAATCGAGACCACGGCCGGGAACGAAAACGTCGGATGGTTCTGCGGGATGGCGACCACCCGATCTACGACGGCGCCGGAGACCGAGCCGATCTCGCCGCAGATCCCCGAAGCGGCCGCCTTGGAGGGGGAGGTACGGGAGCCCGCGGGCGCCGGAACCGTGTGCGAATGTGATGTCGGGGCTGTCAGTGGTGCCTGACCCGAGGCCGCCATCGCCCCGATGCCGATGCCGATCGCGCCGAGCACCGCCGCCGTGAGCACAAGAACGCTTCTCATGGCTGTTCTGACGTACTCACGATCGAATCGGTTCCACGGATCTAGGCTTTCGGAGGCGGCCGATGCGGAGGGCGGCGGATGCGGAACAATCGAAGGGGCGGCGCGGCTGGGCGGATCTGGTCACTCGGGGCCTGCGCGGCACTCGGTGGCGCCCTCGCCCTGCCCTCGGCGGCGCAGAGCATCCCGGCCGGTGGCCCACGGCCAAATGCCGCATCGACGGTGACCTTCGTAATCAATACCGCCGCCGGTCACCGAGCCATCTCACCGCTCATCTACGGCATCAACCTCGACAAGACCGTCGACCCGTCCCAGTTCGCGGCCGTCATGGCGGAGGCCAGGCCGGGGATGATCCGCATGGGCGGGAACCGTTGGACGGCGTACAACTGGGAGAACAACGACTCGAACGCCGGCAGCGACTACGAGTACGAGAACGACGACTTCCTCTCCTCCTCGACCAAGCCGGGTGCCGCTGTTCTCGCCACGGTGCTCGCCGCCGAGAAGGCCCACATCCCCATACTCCTCACGATCCCGATCGCCGGTTACGTCTCAGCCGATCGCGAGCCTCCAGGTCCAGTGCAGGACTCCGGGCCGAATTACCTGAAGACGCGATTCAAGATCGACGAGCCACGCGACCCGAGGCGGCTCACGACCACGCCGGACACGCACGTCGACTTCGTCTACCAGAACCAGTTCGTCTACTGGCTGAGACATGCGGCACCGCGGGCAACGGTGATGTTCTCCCTCGACAACGAACCTGACCTGTGGGATTCCACTCATGCCGAGATCCACCCGGCCCCCACCACCTATGCCGAAGTGGCGTCGAAGGACCTCGCCTATGCCTCGGCCGTGAAAGGCGTCGACCCAGAGGCGCTCGTGACCGGCCCGGTGTCGTACGGATGGGAGGGCTACGAGACCCTTCAGAACGCTCCTGACTCGGCCAAGGGCGAAAACTTCCTCGACTGGTACATGCGACAGGTGCGGGCGGCTGACAAAGCCGCTCGGCGCGTCCTCGTCAACGACCTCGACCTCCACTGGTACCCGGAAGCGACCGGGGACGGCGTCCGGATCACGACGACGGACACCGCACCTGCCGTGGCGGTCGCCCGCGAGCAGGCGCCCCGCTCACTGTGGGACGCCGGCTACGTCGAGGACAGTTGGATCACGCAGGACTCGCTCGGGGGCAAAGGCATCGATCTCATTCCTCGCCTCGACGGCCAGATCGCCCGCAACAACCCGGGCATGAACCTTGACATCACCGAGTGGAACTACGGAGCCGGCCAGGCCATCAGCGGGGGCATCGCCACGGCCGACGTGCTCGGGATCTTCGGCCGCTACGGCGTCCACGCCGCCGACCTCTGGCCGCTCAACCCCTCGGAGGCCTACAACTACGGGGCGTTCGCCATGTACCGGAACTATGACGGCAGGGGCTCAGGCTTCGGGAATACGGAGGTGGAGGCGACGACGACCGACAAGGTCGAGACCTCCGTGTACGGATCGATCGAGACCGGCGACACGGGTCATGTCGTGATCGTCGCCATCAACAAGAGCCTGCACACGACGACGGCGAGAATCGAGCTCAAAGGCGACAGCTCCTCCTCCGCCGCCGTCTACACGCTGACGGCGGCGGCCTCGACGCCGAAGAGGGCCGCTGGTCTCGCCGCCACCGGCACGGACACCTTCTCCTACGCGATGCCGGCCCAGTCGGTGTCGGTGATCGTGCCCACATCTTCGCCCGCCAGGTCGCTCGTGTGCTCAGTCGGCACACTGCAGCACAGCCAGAACCGGCCGGGCCGCTCGATCGCGCACCCGGCGGGCCCTCTCGCCTGCAGGCGGAGTCGGCCGGCGTCGTGACTGCCGGCGTGGTGACGGCCGGCGTGGTGACGGCAGGTGTGGTGACGGCCGGCGTCGTGACGCTCGGCGTCGTGACGACGGGCGTCGTGACTGGCTCGGCCTACGTCACGTCCACGATGCGACAGGGGATGTCTGCGTTCTCGTCGAGGTGGTAGCTGGCACACACGCGGTGGTAGCCGTCGGCGATGGTGAGGGGGTGGCCGTGCAACATCCGTCCGCGAACGAGCAATACCGGTGAGAGGGCGTTGCCGGCCTTGACCTTGGCGAGATCGGCGGCCACGTGGGCGTTGTCCGGAGGCAGGAGGGCGAGACCGCTCGCCCGCAGCAGATCCTTGGCTTTCTTCGTCGTTCCGGTGGCATGTCGCAGGCCGCTGACCGCCGAACGAGCCGCGTCGGGGTCGAGGAGAAGGCTCAGGTATTCGACGGCGGCGGGGAAGTCATGCTCCTCCGGCTCGTTCTTCCAGTGCTCCTTCGGGCTCTTGTCCATCGACGTCCCCTTGTCTGTCTTCCTGGCGTGCCGCGTCCACCGATTCCGCCAGCATGTCACTGCGAGAGTGGCGAGGGTGGCTGGGAGAGCCTCTGTCGGGCGGCTGCGGGCTCTCGACAGAGTATAATCGAACGGATGTTCGCTACGAGGGGTTGGGACGAGGGGCTCGACGAGGCTCAGCTCTTGGCCGTCACCCACGGAGACGGCCCACTGGTGGTCGTCGCCGGCGCAGGCACGGGCAAGACACGCACCCTCACCGCACGGGTCGCCCGCCTGCTGGAACGGGGCCTGCCCCCCGAGCGCATCCTGTTGCTGACCTTCACTCGCCGCGCCGCCGACGACATGCTCGCCCGAGCGGCCCTTCTCAGCGGCCATAGCGAGTTCGGCCGGCGCTTGCGCGGGGGGACGTTCCACGCCGTCGCCCACCAGATGGTGAGTGCCTGGTGTGAGCCGTTGGGGTTGCCGTCGGGTTTCTCGGTGATCGACCCGTCCGATGCGGGCGATGCAATGGACCTCCTGCGCGATGAGCACGGGTTGTCCGGCCACGAGGTGCGCACGCCTCGATCAGGCACCCTCGTCGACATCTACTCGCGGTGCGTGAACACCCGTCGCGCCCTGGCGGAGGTGCTGGCCGTCGACTTCCCCTGGTGTGAGCCGCATGCCGCCCAGCTCTCGGCGCTGTTTCGCTCCTATGTCGATGGCAAGCGCCAGGCCGCCCAGCTCGACTTCGACGACCTGCTCCTGTACTGGCGGGCCGCCCTGTTCGACGAACGCCTTGGCCCTCACCTGGCGGCGATGTTCGACCACGTGCTCGTCGACGAGTACCAGGACGTGAACACCCTGCAGGTCGACATTGTCAAGGCGCTCCGACCGGACGGCACCGGCCTCACCGTCGTTGGCGACGACGCCCAGGCGGTCTACGGCTTTCGCGGCGCCGACGCCCGCCACCTGCACGATGTCGCCTCGGTGTTCGCCGGCACGACCGTGATCGCCCTCGATCGCAACTTCCGGTCGCTGCAGCCCATCCTCGATCTCGCCAACGTCGTGCGGCCCGTCGAGGCAGGCGTGCGTCTCGTCCTGCAGGGCGACCGGTGTGGCGGCCGTAGACCCGTGCTCCTTCGCTGCCACGACGCCCCGGGAGAAGCGAGAGCGGTCGTCGACCGCGTTCTCGACAACCACGAGCAGGGCATGCGCCTGCGGGATCAAGCCGTGCTCGTGCGGGCGGCGCACCACAGCGACCTGATCGAGCTCGAGCTCACGGCCCGACGGGTGCCCTACCGGAAGTACGGCGGCCTGCGCTTCGTGGAGGCGGCGCACGTGAAGGACTTCGTCGCCGCCCTCCGCATCCTCGCCAACCCGGCCGACGACCTCGCCTGGTTCCGGCTGCTGCGCCTGCACGACGACATCGGTCCCGCCCGGGCGCGACAGCTGCTGGCTCTCCTCGGACCGCGGAGGGCAACGGCGGCTTCGCAGTGGCGCGATGTCGTGGCCGCCGCCCCTGCCCGCACTCGCCTGGCGCTCGCCCGGACCTTCGAGGGCCTCGCCGAAGCGCGCCGCCTTGACGGAACCGCCGCCAAGGTGGAGGCAGTCCGCGCCCTCGTGCAACCGCTCGTCCTCAGTGCCTACACGGCCTCCGCTGCCCGGGCGGAGGACCTCGAGCGGCTGGCCTCAGCCGCCGCAGCCGCCGGCGACCTCTCGGTCTGGCTGGCGGAGCTCACCCTCGACCCGCCGGTGTCGACTGGAGACCGGGCCGGGCCGCCCCAGCTCGACGAGGACTACCTCGTCATCTCCACGGTGCACTCGGCCAAGGGCCTCGAGTGGAGCGCCGTCCACCTGCCGCACCTCGTCGACGGCGCCTTCCCCTCTGACATGGCTCTCACGTCCCCTGCCGGCCTGGCAGAGGAGCGCCGGCTCTTCTACGTCGCCGCGACACGGGCACGGGATCAGCTCACGCTGTATGCGCCACTTCGCATGCCTCATCACCGCCGCGGGCGAGACGACCGCCACTCCCTGGCGCAGGCCAGCCGCTTCCTCGATGTCGCCGCCCTGGCAACCCTCGACACCCAGCAGCAGGTGCCGGCCCGCTCGCCGGTCCCGAGCGGGCTCGCCACCCAGGCGATCGCCGTCGACCTCGACGCTCTCTGGGGCTGAGGCGGGACGCGTGCTGAGAGGGGCCGGCTCAGGCGTGCGACCCGGGCGCCTCCTCGTCACCAGCGCGAAGGGTGAGGGCGCAGGAGTTGATGCAGTAGCGCTGTCCGCCCGGGCCGGGACCGTCGGGAAAGACGTGACCGAGGTGACCTCCGCAGGCGCGGCAGCGCACCTCCGTCCGCTCCATGAACAGGCTGCCGTCGCGGTGCAACGTGACGGCTTCGGCCACTTCCGGTTCGGTGAAGCTCGGCCAGCCGGTGCCCGAGTCGAACTTCGTGGCGGAGGAGAACAGCGCCGCCCCGCAACCGGCACAGTGGAACATGCCGTCCTCATGGTTGTCCCAGTAGGCGCCTGTGAAGGCTCGCTCCGTGGCACCCTGGCGTAGCACCTCGTACTGGGCAGGCGTCAGCTCGTGGCGCCACTCCTCGTCGCTCTTGTTGACATTTGGTGCGACCGTGTCGGCCGACCGTGCCTCTCGCTTGAACATGTTCTGTAGTCCTTCCGGGACGGGCCGCGTTTCATATCCTCGATGCCGATCACCACGGACGGTACCGGCCTCGAGGGCGGCCGGAGCCTCAGCTGTGCCGGCCTCGCAGCGTCCGGTAGCGGCGGACGAGCTCGCTCGTCGAGCCGTCGAGACCGGCCAGATCGGGCGCCGCCGCCGCCGTCAGCGCTGGCGCCAACTGCTTGGCCATGACCTTTCCGAGCTCGACGCCCCATTGATCGAAGGAGTCGATACCCCAGATCGCCCCTTCGGTGAACACGATGTGCTCGTACAGGGCGACGAGCTGGCCGAGCACCGAAGGGGTGAGCTTGGGCGCGAGGATGGTCGAGCTCGGGCGGTTGCCGGGCATGACCTTGTGAGGGACGATCGCCGGCGCCGTCCCGTCGGCGGCTACCTCCTCGGCCGTCCGCCCGAACGCCAGCACGGAGCTTTGGGCGAAGCAGTTCGCCAAGAGCAGGTCGTGCTGCTCGCCGATTTCCTCGTTGGGCTCGGCGAAGGCGATGAAGTCGGCCGGCACGAGCTTGGTGCCCTGGTGCAGCAGCTGGTAGAAGGCATGCTGACCGTTCGTACCCGGCTCGCCCCAGTAGACCTCGCCCGTCTCGTAGTCCACGCCAGAGCCGTCGAGACGGACCGACTTGCCGTTCGACTCCATCGTCAGCTGCTGCAGATAGGCGGGGAAACGGGCGAGCCGCTGACTGTAGGGCAGCACGACATGCGACTGGGCGCCGAGGAAGTTGTTGTACCAGACGTTGAGAAGGCCCTGAAGGACGGGCACGTTTGCCTCGAGGGGCGCAGTTTGGAAGTGCACGTCGAGCGCATGAAACCCCGCCAGCATCTCCGCGAAGCGCTCCTTGCCGATCGCCACCATCACTGAGAAGCCGATGGCGGAGTCGAAGGAGTAGCGCCCGCCCACCCAATCCCAGAAGCCGAACATGTTGGCGGCGTCGATCCCGAAGGCGGTCACGGCTGCCTCGTTGGTGGACACGGCCACGAAGTGCTTGGCGACGGCACCGTCGGCGGCGGCGCCGAGGCCCTCCAGCAACCAGGCCCTGGCGGCTGCAGCGTTCGTGAGCGTCTCGAGTGTCGTGAACGTCTTCGAGCTGACGACGAAGAGCGTGGCAGCAGGGTCGAGGTCGTGGGTCTTCTCGTAGAGATCGGCCGGGTCGACATTGGAGACGAAACGGCATGCGATATCCGCATCGGCATAGTCCTTCAAGGCCTCGTAGGCCATGGCGGGACCGAGGTCGGACCCGCCGATCCCGATGTTCACGACGTGGCTGATGCGCTTTCCTGTCGCGCCCGTCCAGGCGCCGCCGCGGATGCGGTCCGACACCTCCCCCATGTGCTCGAGCACCGCATGCACGTCGGCGACGACGTCCCGGCCACCGACGACGAGGGTGGCATGTCGAGGCATTCGCAGCGCCACGTGCAGCACGGCCCTGTCCTCCGTGACGTTGATGTGCTCCCCGGCGAACATGGCATCCCGCCGGGCTGCCACACCGGCGCGTTCCGCCAGCGCCAGCAAGAGGCGGAGCGTTTCAGGAGAGACTCTGTGCTTGGAGTAGTCGAAGATCAGCTCGGCGGCGCCGAGCGTCATGCGCCCGGCCCGGCCGGGGTCGTCGGCGAACAGCTGACGCAGATGGACGCCGCCGGCCCCCTTCGCGTGAGCCTCGAGCGCCTTCCACTCCGCGGTGCCCTTGATGTCGATCGTCAGAGGAGGGGTCATGCGGGTTTCTCGGCGTGGCCGCCGAACTCCTTCCGCTGGGCGGACTGGACCTTGTCGG
This sequence comes from uncultured Actinomycetota bacterium, assembly GCA_963735115.1. Taxonomy (GTDB): domain Bacteria; phylum Actinomycetota; class Acidimicrobiia; order Acidimicrobiales; family Bog-793; genus JAKACA01. The sequence goes on from CAVTJR010000001.1 coordinate 227,662, forward strand.
CGAACAGCTGGGCGCCTCGGGAGCCGAAGCGCCCGTACAGCGCCGTCGTCAGCAGCGGCGCCGGGATGCCCTCGTCGATGGCGGCGATGCTCGTCCAGCGGCCCTCGCCGGAGTCGGACACCCGACCGGAGAACTGCTCGAGGTTCGGGTCCTCGTGCAGGGCAGCCGCCGTCAGATCGAGGAGCCACGACGCCACGACGCTGCCGCGGCGCCACACCTCGGCGATCTCGGGCAGGTTCAGGTCGAACTGGTAGTACTTCGGGTCACGCAAGGGCGTCGTCTCGGCGTCAGCCTCGACCTTGGAGCTGCCGACGTTGGCGCCCTGCAGGATGTTGAGGCCCTCGGCGTAGGAGGTCATGAGGGCGTACTCGATGCCGTTGTGCACCATCTTCACGAAGTGGCCGGCGCCGTTCGGCCCGCAGTGCAGCCAGCCCTGCTCGGATGGACTCGGGTCGCCCGTGCGCCCGGGCGTACGGTCGGCCGTCCCGACACCGGGGGCGAGCGTGGCGAAGATGGGCTCCAGGTGGGCGATCGCCTCGTCGTCGCCGCCCATCATGAGGCAGTAGCCGCGCTCGAGTCCGAAGACACCGCCGCTCGTGCCGACGTCGACATAGTGGATGCCTTTCGGGCGCAGCACCTCCGCTCGGTCGATGTCGTCTCGGTAGTAGGAGTTGCCTCCGTCGATGATGATGTCGCCTGGCTGCAGCCGACTGGCGATCTCGTCGACCATCTGGCCGGTGATGGCAGCAGGCACCATGATCCAGACAGATCTGGGCGGATTCAGCTTTGCAACGAGGTCGTCGAGCGAGGAGGCGCCGATCGCACCCTCCGCCTCGAGCGCTTTCACGGCTTCGGGCGAGACGTCATAGGCGATGCACTCGTGCCCGCCGGCCATCAGCCGGCGAACCATGTTCGCCCCCATCCGCCCCAGTCCAACCATGGCGAGTTGCATCGTGCATCTGCCTCCTTTGTCTGCCCTTGTTTGTAGCGCCTGGCGAGGCGCCCGTCACCCTCGCCCTCAGCCGGGCGCCTCGTTCCGCCGCCTGCGCCCGGGCGGCGGTCAGTCGATCAAGCCGTGGCGGTGTGCGTAGCGGACGGCTTGGGCACGGTCCCGACTGGAGGTCTTGGCGAAGATGTGATTGACGTGTGTCTTCACTGTCGTCTCGCTCACGAAGAGGTGGGCAGCGATCTCGGCGTTCGATTGACCGGCCCCGATGAGACGCAGCACCTCGACCTCACGGACGGTCAGCCCGTCGGGAGGCGGGCCCTGCGGCGGGTCCTCGGGCTCCGGCTGGCTCGAGACTCGCACCCCGAGGCCGCCTCGCCAGACGCGCTCGTGCACGCTCGAGTCCAACACCGCCTGGCCGGCGGCGGCCGCCTCGAGCGCTCGTTGAATGGCGTGCCGGTCGGCATCTTTCGTGAGATAGCCGAGCGCACCCGCCGAGAGGGCGCCGACGATGGACTCGTCGTCGGCGTAGGTGGTGAGCACGACGACTTGGGTGCGGGGATGATCCCTTCGGATGGCAGCCGTGGCGGCGACCCCGTCCATGCGGGGCATGCGCAAGTCCATGAGAACGACATCTGCGTCGGCCGAGGTTGCCATCTCGACAGCTTGGCACCCGTCGGCGGCGGCACCCACCACCTCCACGCCCGGCATGAGCCCGAGCAAGGTGACAAGGCCGTCCCGCACAGTGGCCTGATCGTCGGCGACGACGACTCTCACCGGTGGGGCGATCCGTTCGTCTGCACGGGCATCTCGACGTCGACCCTCCAGCCGTCCCTGCCACCGGCAACCGGTCCCGCCGTCACCGAACCGCCGAGCAGCTCGAGCCGCTCGCGCATGCCGGTGAGCCCGAACCCGGGCGCCCCGGAGAGGGCGCCGGCGGGACGGCTGCCACCGTCGGGGTACTCATCCACGACAGAAAGGGCTGTGCGATCATCGTTGAACGAGAGCACGACCGACACCTGCGCACCCGGGGCGTGCCTGCGTGCATTCGTGAGCGCCTCTTGGGCCGCGCGGTAGAGCGCAAGGCCGCTGTTGGCGGGAAGGGGGCGTTCCTCGCCATCGATCCGAAAGGACGCCGCGTCGTTGGCGGCGAGCGCGGCCACCTGCTCGGCCAGCGCCAGCGGGGCGTCGCGGAGGGCATGCACGGCCCGACGAGTTTCGCCGAGTCCTTCCACCGCGAGGCGGCGTGACACCGCCACGACGCCCTTTGCGCGCTCCAGGTCACCGGCGCCCAGTAGGGCGTCGAGCGCCTCCAGCTGCACCGCCAAGGCCGAGAGGGAGTGAGCGAGGACGTCGTGCACCTCGCGGGCGATGCGGTTGCGCTCAGCCAGAGCGGCGGCGTGTTCTGCCTCGGCCGCCGTGCGCTCCCGCTCGCGCAGCAGCTGCTCGGACTGCTCGGCGCGGAGGCGGAACTGACGACGGTTGAGGCCGGCCATCAGGCCACCGGCCCCCGCCAGGGCCGCCCAGCCGACCAACACGAACGGTTCTCCGAGCACCGCCACAGTGGCGGCGAGAGCGGCCCACGACACGGCCACGACGCCGAGGGACAGGCGGTTTGGCAGATGATCCCCGGCGACGATACCGAGAAGGGCAACGAAGCCGATGCCGATGGCCGAGAACGCCCCGAGGCCGCCTGCCCCGACGGCGAGAAGGACGAGGGCGAGCAGGACGGCTCCGCTGGAATGCAGCCGCTGCACGACGGTCCAACCGAGGTACCCGACGACCACCAGAGCAAGGAAGATCGCCAGGGCGACTCTGCGCTCGTCGGTGACGGCCTGGCTCGACGCAACGACACCCCACGACAGGCCGGCGACGCCGAGGAGCCGTATGGCCGTGAGCGAACCGCCAGACAGCCGCCACGCCGACCCGGCGGGCGGATCGGCGAGGCGGCTCAGTCTCGAAGGGAGAGGGTGTTCGGCCATGAGCTTGTCCTCAGGACCTGATCATCGTATCGATGACGCGTCGCTCGGCACGGTGACGCCGTTCGCCGCCGGCACGTTGGAGGAGGCGGACAGATGACCGGCCCGCCACGCCCGAAGGTAGATCCCGCCGCTCCGGAAGGCCACCTCGGCGAAAGCCATGAGAATCAGCGCCGGTCCCCAGGCCGCGAGAGAGATCGCGTGCGCCAGCGAGAAACGCCCAATCGCCTCACCACCGCCGTGGGTGGCGGCGATCTCGAACGCCAGGCGGCTACCGACGCCGAGTATCCAGAGAGCGGCGGCGGCCACGCCGGCTTTGACGACGACCGAGCCGGTGTCGTTCCGCTGCAGCCGGCTCGTCAGGGCGCATCCGATACCGAGGACGGCGCCGAAAGCGGCCGAGCCGATCTCGAGCACGAGATCGTTGCCCGAGGTGGGAAAGCTGTGAAGGTACGTGAGCGCCGCCCAGGTGACGACAACGAGCGGCAGCAGGAGGTTGACTGGGCTCAAGCGCCTGCCACGAATCTGCATGATGACGAGGCCGATGAGACCGATGTTGAGGAGGTAGTCAGTCGTAGTCATGGGTTCAACTGTGCGCTCATGGGGCTCTGGGCACATCGTCGTGCGGGTGGAGAGTCGGGTGGGTTTCTCGCCGTGCCCGGCTCCACCCGGGGGTGGAGCCGCCTCGGCGCTGGCGGAGGCGTGCAGGATCTGACAGCGTGAGCCGGTGAAGTCCGCCCGCCGCCCGCGCCGGCTCGACGCCGGGTCCTCGGTCTTGCTCCGGCTGCTCGACCGCGGGAGGGCGTACGCCACCCTCCCGCTTGCCTGGGCCTACCGTGCGAGCGACCAGCAGGAGGTCATCGACGCCGACGTTCGGCGCTGGCTCGAGGTCTTCCAGACGACCGAGGGCGAGCACTCCCTGCACAGCCTGCTGTACGCCTTCGAGGAGTTCCGGGGCGTCTTCTACTACCGGCTCTCCCGCGGCAATGCCACCGGAGCGCTCATCGGCCGGCTGCTCCGCCCCATTTGGAGACCCGTAGCCAGCCTCAACCTCGCCACACCGGAGATCGGGCCCGGGTTGTTCGTCGCCCATGGCCACTCGACGACGTTGGCCGCCGAGCGCATCGGAGCCAACTGCTACGTCCACCAGGGCGTCACGATCGGCTGGGACTACCGAAGTGAACGAGCGCCCATCATCGAGGACGACGTCTTCATCGGCGCCGGGGCTGTCATCGTCGGTGCCGTCACGATCGGCCGGGGCGCTCGCATCGGTTCGAACGCCGTCGTGCTCTGCGACGTGCCTGCGGGCGCCACCGCCGTCGGCGTCCCGGCACGGGTCTTCCAGGACCCGGGCGAGGTCGTGACGCTGCGTCGGGAGGAATCGGCCGGCTCGTAGCCGGCGGCACCTCACCCACCTGAGCATCCGCGGGGGCCACGCGGCCACCTAACCTTCTCCCAGACCGCTGTGGACGTGGTCGGAGGGCCCAGGAATCAGGGAGACGCCAGATGAGCGACGCCGCAGTACCGCCACCCGAGCCGACAACTCCCGCTCCCTCGGACATCGAAGTCGCCATCGCTCGGATCTTCGAGCACGTCCCGCACCCTCGCTACGAGCACCACCACTTGGTTGGGCCCACCACGACCGCAGAGGCAGCCAAGCAGGTGCACGGCACCGGCTTCTGGGGCAGGGTCAACGCCAAGCTCGGGCTCAAGATCACCATCATCGTCGGCACCATGTGGGCGGCATACATCTTCGCCATCGTCGCCCTCCTGTCGCTGCCACAGGCGATCACGTCCCACAACCTCGTGATCATCGTCGCCTGGATCTCGTCGAACTTCCTCCAGTTGGTCCTCTTGCCGATCATCATCGTCGGCCAGAACATCCAGGCGAAGGCCTCGGATTCACGAGCCGAGGACACCTACAAGGACGCTGAGGCGATCATGCACGAGTGCCTGCAGCTGCAGGCCCACCTGCAGTCGCAGGACAAGCTGCTCCTGGAGACGGTCGAGCACGTGCACCGGCTGGCGGCCTCGCTGGCGGCCTCGAGCGTCGCCGCCTCCTGAAGGGGCTCCGTCCTCACCTCGAAGCGACACCCTCCAGCACCGCCAGGAGGTCGTCCCCGTACTTCTCGAGCTTGGCTGGCCCGATGCCTCTACACCGGGCGAGCTCTCGCAGCGAGGACGGCAGGGCGAGAGCGATCCCTTCGAGATAGGCATCGGAGAACACGACGTAGGCAGGCACCTTGTCGCGGCGTGCCGTCTCACTACGCCAGGTGCGCAAGGCCGACATCACCTTCTCGGCCTCCGGCGAGAGCTGGCCGCGCCGGCCCGCGGAGGAAGGCACGGAGGCTGCGGCCCTTCGACCGGCGGCACCAGCCGTACGAGCCTCCGTAGGACGCAGTCGCCCAAGCGGTCGGCTCCGCTCCGCCGCCAGCGGATTCATCGCCGGTGCCTCCGTGAACAGCTCGTCGCAGAACGCCGAGGGCGCGCCCGAGTCCGCCATGACGACGGCGCTCCTCGAGGCCCGTGTGACGGCCACATGGAAGACGCGCCGCTCCTCCTCGATGTCACCGGCGAGCCGGTGAGGAAAGACGCCGTCGTCGGCGCCGTAGACGATCACGTGCGGCCACTCCCTCCCCTTCACGCGGTGGACCGTCGACAGCACCACCCCGTCCGGTACGCCGGGGCGCTCGAGCACGCTCGTCAGCCAGCCCTCGAAGCTCAACGGGTCGGGGTGGAGGCGCGCCACCGCCTCGAGGGCCGCCAGGTCGTCGAGGTGAGACGAGCGATCGACGTCACCTTTGGAACTGTCGAGCACATCCATGGCGCTGCCGAGCCCGATCTCCACCCGGATCGCCTGCAGGGTCGTTGCCGTGTTCCCGCCTGCCACTGAGAGGGCGACCATATCGAGGTCGTCGGCGTACCAGCGCAGCTTCTCGACGTCCCCGCCCGAGAGCGCCCCGCGAGGCGCCGGATGTCCGCCACCGAGGTCGTGGGACGCTTCTGCAGCATGTCGGTGACATTGCGGGCGATCCGCCGGCTCGGCCGGCGGATCGTCTCGGCGATGTCGCTCCGGCTGATGTGCTCCGGGTCTGCCCCGATGCGCAGGTAGGCGAGTGCTGAACGGATTCCGGTGCGCGACAGGATGCTCGGTCCGAGCGGTGCGGAACAGGCAACGCCCTCCTCCATGAGCGTCACCTGCACCGGCAGGAGAACGGAGTTCACGCGAGCAAGAACAGCGACGTCGCTGGCGGCGGCGCCACCGGCGAGCAAGGCGGCGACGTGTTCCGCGGTGGCGACGGCCTGGCGACCGGGAGGCTGCCGATCGACTCTCAGGTCACCGGTCGCTCCGAGCCGGCCCTCGGCCGCCTCGATCGACTTGGCGAGACGCCGCCGGTTGTGGCCGAGCAGCCTCCGGGCGCCGTCGACGATCGCCGGGGGGCATCGGTAGTTCGTCTGGAGGGCGTACTCGGCCGCTCCGGGAAAGTGGGTCCCGTAGCCGATGAGGTACTCCGGCGTCGCCCCCGCGTAGCTGTAGATCACCTGGTCGTCGTCGCCCACGCCGAAGACGTCGTAGGTGGGGGCGGACAGCAGCCGGAGCAACAGCAGGTGGGCCGGCGTGAGGTCTTGGAACTCGTCGACGAGGAGGTGGCGGGTGACCTGCTGGTCGCGACGGCGGAGCTCGGGCTGCCGCAGGAGCAACTCGATCGCCAGGTAGATCTGCTCGTCGAAATCGACGAGGGATCGCTCGGCGAGGACCGCCCGGTAACGCGGGAAGAGCTCAGCCACACCGGCGGCATCAGGAGATGCCTCCTCCACCGCCTCCGGATCCGAGAGCCCCAGCCGGATGGCGGAGAGAGCGTCGAGGTACACCGCCCACGGGTCGGTGTTCTGCTGTCGACGCACCTTCACGAGCGACTCGAGGATCCGCCTGACCTCGATCTCCTCGATGACGCCGCGCGCCTGGCCGGCGTGGGCGAACGGCTTCGAGCCGTTCACGATCGCCAGCCCGAGCGAGTTGAGCGTCCGCAGGTGCACCGGCAGGCCCTCGGTCCGCTCGGCCAGCTCGTCCGCCGCCCGCTTGTTGTAGGCGACGGCGGTCACCGTCGACGGCGTCACGCCGCGGTCTGCGAGCAGATGGCGCAACCGCTCCGTCAGCACTCTCGTCTTGCCCGAACCGGCCGGAGCGATCACCCGCGCCGGGCCGCTTCCGTGCTCGACAGCCGCCAACTGGTCCGGAGCGAGGTCGGCGGCTGCCGCGGCGGTGCGGTCGGGTGCCAGCGAGCCGGCTTCGAGCGTCTCGCGATGCACGATGACCGTGCCCGCGAGGTCGAGCGGCTGCCGCGGTCCTCCGTCACACCAGGCGGGGCGGCCGTCGGGCAGCACGACGTCGGCAGCGAGCGATCCGGCCGCCACAGCTCCCAGTCGCTCGGCGCGGCGGCCATGCCACCAGACGGGCTCCCCTCCTCGCAGGTCGTAGTTGTTTGACCAGGCGAGGTACTGCAGCCGCTCGCGGGCGAACTCGAAACCCTCCTCCAGCTCCCAGACCTCCCGCTCGCACCGCTCGGGTGCCCGCAGGGAGGCCGCGTCGACGGCGAGGATGACCACGCAGGGGCGGCGGCGAAGCCAGTGCTCGTGCAAGAGGTCTGCCACCGGCCGCGGTTCGCCAAGGGCGGCATCGTCGATCACGACCCGCGGCCATGCCCCGCATTCGGGCGGCAACTGGCATCCCGCCGGCGCGAGCAGGCCGCGGCCGAGCGCCGCTGGACCGGGGAACACAGGCATCTCGCGTGAGGATACGCACGGGGTGCGCGCTGGCGGCGACTTTCGTTGGGGAACTCGATCGAACCGGGGACCAGGCCCAACCGGCCCGGATCCGGCGGGACGACAGCCGGGCGCCTCGGCGCTCAGGCGCTCAGGCGCTGCACCGCAGCCAGCAGCTCTACCCCGGCGACGGGGTCCTCAGGGCTCTGCAGGGCGACGACCGTGGCAGCGACATCCACGGGAGCCTCGGAGTCGACCCGGAAGGGCACCCCGAGGCGCTCCTTCAAGCGACTCGAGATGTCGTCGAGGCGACCGTCGTCGAGGGCGCCGGAACAGACGATGGCAATACCGTCGGCGCCCGTGCGGTACACCTCGTCGGTCATGCGGATGACCGAGTTCACGCGCCGGGCCGAGACGCGGACGAGCTGGTCCGAGGTGAAGTCCCCCAGGGTGTGGCGCAGCCCGGGCAGAGCGGTGAGACGGACGAGGATCAACCCTGGGCGCTCGCCCGAAGCGATCATCTGATCGAGTGAGCGCACGAGGGTCTCACCGAACGGGAGACCCGTGACAACGTCGACGTCCGCCGGCCACGGATCGATCGGGGCGGACGCAGGGCCAGGTCCGCGAGCGCGCCCGATGGCGAGCGAAGTGATCTCGGCGGCGTAACGAAACGTCGCTTGCACTGCTTCCGGCATCGGCTCGCTCTTGCGGTCCCAGGCAACGAGACAGGCAACGAGGCGATCACTGTGGCTGGCTCGCACCGGGAGGCACCGGACGGCCGTGTAGCGCCGGCGCTGGGCGAACTGCTGCAGCTCGAGGGAGAGCGCCGCCACCTCGAGGTCCACCCAGACAGACTTGCCGGCGAGGACGTCGTCCCAGGGACCCGCACGGGGAACGTCGGCGAACTCGACCGTCTCTGGGCTCCGGACGGGGCCCTCGGATTCGCCGCGCTTGAGGAAGTAGCAGTCGTGCGCCACCGGCTCACAACCGAGCACACCCACGATGCTCTCGAGGGCCGTGTCGGCCAGCTCCATCGCCGAGGTGTGCTCGTCGGAGTCCTGCCACCCGACATGGGGGATGAGGGCGGCGTTCAGCCCGTGGCGGACGGTCTGGGGGCGTAGCAGCACGACGGTGGCGCCCCGGGTGGAACCGTCGGCGCGGTGAGCGGCCGACACCTCGACGAGGCGCCGTGATCCGTCGGGCTGCTGGAAGCGGGCCACGACGCTCGAAGGGACGGAGCCGGCCGCCATGGACCGCGCCTCGTGGATGACCGAGCCGACGAGACTGGCGTCGCCCGGGGCGACGAAACGCAACAGATCCGACCCGAGGAGATCCACCACAGGGCGGCCGAAGACGGAGGCGAAGCGTCCCGATACCTCGGCGATGCTGCGCCGATCCCGCAGCAGGACTACGGCGGCGGGCATGGCCCCGATGATGGCGGCGAGATCCTCGGTGAGCGGGTTCGCCGAGCGGGAGTGTGCTGGTCGCTTCACGACGACATCTTTACCTGCATCGAGACCCCGGCCCTCCGTCCGCTGACACGACGCCATGAGCACCGAGCGTCCGATCGAGAACCCGGTCGTCCCCCCGACACCACCGCGATCGGGTGAAGCTACTCCCGCCGGGGCGCGACGGCAAGAAGCACGAAACCCGACAGGTCGCCGCCAGCCGACCGCTGGGAATCGCACAGCTCCGGGCGGGTTGTGTAGGGTGCGGTCTCCTGCCAAGGCCAGTTGACCCGGCCAGCGGGTAGCTCCGCCGCACGCACCCGACGCGCCCATGGCTGACGTCATAACCTTGGGCCAGCCGAGGGTCGGCAACCGAGCAGCTAGGGACCTTCGACTCTAGGCTTGCGCTGCACCGATTCATACGCTGCCCTCTGGTCGGCGTGGCAACCGCGTAGAGACCACCGCTACACCAGTGCATACGTGTTCCTTGCGAAGGAGGAGAAGGGTGATCAACGCCGGCGATACCGCGTTCGTGCTCCTGAGTGCAGCCCTCGTCATGATCATGACGCCCGGGCTGGCGTTCTTCTACGGCGGGCTCGTGCGCCGGAAGAACTTCCTCGCCATCATGCTCCAAAGCTTCATCTCCATGGGTGTCGTGACCGTCATCTGGGTGGCCGTCGGCTATTCACTGGCCTTCTCCGGCGGCGCCGGCGGCGTCATCGGCAACTTCTCCTGGGTCTTCCTGAGAGGCGTCGGAGCGAGCCCTGGTCCGTGGGCGCCCCACATCCCGGCGCTGGCGCACTTCGTCTTCCAGGAGATGTTCGCCATCATCACGCCAGCACTCATCACGGGCGCCTTTGCCGACCGCGTCCACTTCAAGAGCTACCTCAAGTTCCTCGTCGCCTGGAGCCTCCTTGTCTACGTGCCGCTCGTGCACTGGATCTGGGGCGGCGGCTTCCTGGCCAAATGGGGTGTGCTCGACTTCGCCGGCGGCATGGTCGTGCACACGAGCGCCGGCTTCGCGGCCCTCGCCTCCGTCTGGGTCGTCGGGTCGCGCAAATTCGCCCCCGGTGAGAAGCTGCTGCCGCACAACGTCGCTTTCGTTGCCCTCGGCACCGGCCTTCTCTGGTTCGGCTGGTTCGGTTTCAACGCCGGCTCGGCCCTCGCTGCCAACGGTGTCGCGGCCCACGCCTTCGTCAACACCGACATCGCCGCATCGGCCGCCATGTGCACCTGGACGGCCATCGGATGGTGGAGGTCGGGCAAGCCGAGTGCCGTCGGCTCGTTCACCGGAGCCGTCGCCGGGCTCGCCTGTATCACGCCATGTGCAGGCTACGTACCGACCTGGGCGTCCTTCGTGATCGGCTTCTGCGCCGGTTGCCTGTGCTACAGCGCCGTCGAGTTCCGCGCCCACATGAAGTGGGACGACGCCCTCGACGTCTGGGCGGCGCACGGTGTCGGCGGGCTGCTCGGCACGATCCTGCTGGGCGCCTTCGCCGAGCTGACCATCAACGCTGCCGGTCACAACGGGTTGTTCGCCGGCAACGCTGCCTTCTTCGGCAAGCAGGTGGCGGCGGCCTTCCTCGTGGCGGCGTACGCGTTCGTCGTCACGTTCCTCATCCTCAAGGTGCTCGACCGCTTCGAGCCGGTACGGGTGCCCGACTCCTTGGAAGAGGCGGGCCTCGACACCGAGCTAGAGGAGGATCAGGCCTACATCCTCGGTTGAGAGCTCGCTGGCACGAGCGTGGCCAACAAGGGACAAATTCCTCTGGCCGGAGAGTGACGCTGGGCGCACGCTGGATGCATGCTCAGCAACGTGCTCGACGTGTTCCGGCTCCGTCAGTACTTCAACGTCATCACCCGCACTCGTGAGGTGATCGACGGTGTGCGAGAGGACGCCGGCTTCCTCAACGACGCCCGGCGGGCGGTGGTCACGCTGCCCTTCGAGCAGCGCCAACCGATCAGCACGCAACCGTTCCCTCCCGCCAAACCGCTGCGCCTGTCCGGGCTGAAGCACAAGCGCTTGGCGCTCGTGGCCACCGGAGGCAGCGGCGCGCTGGCGTCCGTTGTCGGAGCGGCCCGCGCCCTCGAAGAGGCAGGCGTGCGCCCGGCGGTCATCTCGGTGTGTTCCGGCTCATCGCTCTTCGGGTTTCCCATCGCCGCCGGCCTGCCCGCCGAGAAGGTGGCAGCCTTCACCCTCGCCTTGCAGCCACAGGAGTACGTCGACATCGACTGGCCCCTGTTGGCAAGCCTTGTCCCGAAGAGGGCGCAGGGGTTCGCCGGCCTTGTCAAGGGAGAGCGCCTGGAGGCGACCTACCGCAAGCTGCTCGGTGACATGTGCCTCGGCGACATGCCCGTCCCGGCGTACGCTCCGATCTGGAACATCGAGGAGAACCGGCTCGAGTACATCGGGCCAGCCAGCCATCCCGATCTCCCGGTGGCTCGCGCTGTCCACATGGCCATCGCCCTTCCGTTGTTCATCGAACCCGTCGAGCTGGACGGCGCCTACTGGTGCGACGGTGGCATCGTCGACATCTTCCCAGTGAGCCCGGTGCTCGACATGGAAGAGCCTTGCGACGTCGCCCTGGCGATCAACGGCTTCTACCCGCCAGGGTTTGCTGGGGAGGACGCCACCGGATGGCAGGACCGGCGTGGCAGCATCCTCTACGTCGCAAGCCAGGTCCGCACGTGCCAGCAGATCGAGCTCGCCCGAGCCAACCTCGCCCGCCTCGAGGAGCAGATGGAAGTGCTCATGATCGAGCCCGTGCCATACGCGAAGGTGCGGGGCGTCGGCTTCTATCGGCAGTTCCTCAACACCGCGGACTGGGGCAGCTTCATGAAAGACGGGCGCCTCGAGGCTCGGCGGGCGCTGGCGTCAGCCCATGGCCGGGCTGTGACCGTCGGATCGAGGGCGCTGGCCTCCTGACAAGATCGGGACCTGAGCCTCCTGACAACAGGCGGCGCACCTCCAAGCTGAGGGGCTTACATGGATGTCGGATCGACGTTTCGGGCGTTTGCCACGGCCTGGAACACCGACGAGGCCGCTGATCGTCTCGGACTGCTCGCCGACAGCTGCCGCGACGACGCCGAGTTCGTGTCTGCGCAAGGAGTGACGGCGGGGATCGCGGCGTTGAGCGACGCCATCGGTGAGTTTCGTACGATTTGTCCGGCCGCGGTGGTGATCTTCGGTCGACCGGAAAGCACCTTTGGCTGCGCCCGAGTCGCCTGGGCCACCCACTGGAACGACGGGCGGCCCCCGCTCACCGGAGAGGACTTCGCCGAGCTTGCGCCGGACGGCCGCATTCGCCGCCTGGTCTCCTTTGACGGCTCACCCGAGGAAGGACCCGCGGCCGCAGCTGGGGGGCGGGGGCCGACCGGGACCCTTAGTATCCGGTCCATGAAGCTGAGCGCCCGGAACCAACTGGACGGTGTCATCACCCGAGTCGATCATGGTGCGGTGATGTCGACCGTGGTCGTGCGGTTGACCGGAGGTCAGGAGGTCGTGTCCGCCATCACGAGGGACTCCGCCGAGGCCCTCGCGCTGGCAGAGGGCGACACGGTCAAGGCTGTCATCAAGGCCACCGAGGTCATGATCGCCAAGGACTGACGCGACACTGTCCCTTCGGGCTCTGGGCGGCGAACAGCGAGGGCGACCTCGGAAAAGCTAGGCCAACTCGGGACCTTCAGCCCTGGCGCCGCGCCGGTCGGCCGCGGAGAATGGGCGCAGTGTTGACGGATGATCAGGGACTGCAGATACTCGACGACGACGAGTGCCGACGCTTGCTGGGCGGTGCATGGCTGGGCAGGGTCGGTTTGACGATCGGAGACGTGCCAGCGGTGTTCCCCGTCAACTACTGCTTCGCCGAGGAAGCGATTTGGTTCCTCAGCGGCTCGGGCGTCAAGCTCGATGCGGCCGAACGCGGAGAGACGGTCGCCTTCGAGGTAGACGAAGTCGACGACGTCAACCGGGAAGCGTGGAGCGTGCTCGCCATCGGGCGGTCGTCGATCGTCACCGATGAGGCGGCGCTGGAGAGATCTCGGCGCATACCCGCGCTCGCTTGGGCGCCGCCCGGTCGGGACCACCTCGTCAGGATCGAGCTGGCGTTCGTCTCTGGACGACGGATCAGCCAGAGCCTCAGCCAGGGCTCGACCAACCGGGGCGGGGCACACCAGGGCTCGGCGCGCCAGGGCTCGACAGGAGAGTGAGGCCGAGATGGATTTGATCGACTTGTCGACGAGCACGGAGCCGATCGGGTTCAAAGACTGTCGCCAGCTCCTTGCCGGTGAGCGGATCGGCCGCCTCGGCGTGGTCGTCGACGGTCGTCCGGAGATCTTCCCGGTCAACTACGGGCTTGACGGTGACGGCATCGTCTTTCGCACCAATCAGGGCCGCAAGATGTTGGGCTTGACCGGCGAGGTGGTCTTCGAAGTCGACCGGATCGACGTAGCGGACCGCTCCGGGTGGAGCGTCGTCGTGCACGGCCGAGCCGAGGACATCAGCCAATTCGACAGCCCGCGACTTCGCGAGCGGGCGCAGACCCCCTGGACGGGGCCGAAGGACATCCTCGTACGGATCTCGCCGACCGTCGTGACGGGGCGGCGCGTTCGCGCCGTGCCGGCGGGACCGGCGGCGGAAGGGCCTTAGCGGTCGGTCGAGCGTGAGCTGGCGCCGCGACGGCTCACTGGGGCAGGTCGGGCGGATCCTTCTGGGGGGCCCAGCGGCGCACGGCCACGAGGGCGACGATGAACACAGCCGCGGTGGCGAGATAGAGCACGAACTGGGAAGTCGACAACGCCTTTTGTCCGCTGAGCACGAACAGCAGCTTCCTGATGGCGGCGATCAGCCCGACGACGATGAACGGCTCGGGATGGAGCTCGTGGGATCGCATCGAGAGCATGACCGTGTGGACGATCTCGACGAGGATGAGCACGAGCAGGATCTCGTCGAGGAAGCTGGTCGCTCGCGTCAGCATGGGCTGGCTCGACTTGAAGAAGTCGATGACGGCGGTCACGAGCAGAGCTGCTGCGAGCACGATGAGGGCCACGCCCACGAGCACCGTGACGAGGTCCTGCGCGAGCTCGAGCACCGGTGTGGCGGCCCGGAACTTGCCCACACCACGCCCCTTCACCGGATCCGAACTGCCCGTGACCGGCAACGTCGCACCGCCCCCCAAGTCGTCTACGAGCAGATCGTAACCGTATGGCCCTGGCGGAGACGGGGAGCAGGGAAACCCTGACCCGTGCGCGTCGTTGAACGAAGGATGGGACGGTCAGCTGGGCCCTTGCTCGATGGGAGTCGGGACAAGCTGACTCACGAAGCCGACCAAGCGGAGAAAGCGCCCGTCGGCCGTCAACTCGGCCACGTCCACACCGTCGGTCACCGGCACACCGGCCGGGTCGAGGAGCTCCCAGGCGTAACGGACGTACCCGAAATGTCTCTCGATGCCGCTCAGACGACGGACCGAGTGTCCGGGAAAGGACTCCCGCAATTCGCCCAACGAGTCGACGATCGCCTCGGTTCCCTCGGCGACCAAGAAGGGATCGGCGTACCGGCCGTTCTCGGTGAAGGAACGCACGATCAGGCGTCTCCGGCGTTCCCTGTCGGCCTCGTTCCAGGCGGCCATCCAGGAGTCGACCACGTCCAACAAGCGGCGCGCGTCGTCAGTTTCATCTAGATCAGCTGCTGTCGTGTCAAGTTCGGTCATGGGACGATCGTGAAGCCTGCGGCGCCTCCTGGCGATTACGTAGGAGGTAATGGACTTCACCTCTGCGCGAGCCATACGGTCACGACGTGACTCGAGCGGCGCAACGCCCCGTCGGTGAACTGCTGCGCGAGTGGCGCAACCGAAGGCGGATGAGCCAGCTGCAGCTCGCTGCGGAAAGCGCCGTCTCCACCCGCCATCTGAGCTTCATCGAGAGCGGACGCGCTCGTCCCAGCCGCGAGATGCTGCTTCATCTCGCCCGCGCCCTCGAGGTCCCGCTGCGGGAGCAGAACGGCCTGCTGTTGGCGGCAGGTTTCTCCCCTGCCTACACCGAGAGCTCTCTCGACGCCCCCCACATGGCGCCGGTGCGAGAAGCCTTGGACCGTCTACTGCGGGCACACGACCCCTTCCCGGCATTGGCCGTTGACCGCCGATGGAACCTTGTCCTCGCCAATGCGAGTGTGCTCATGCTCATCGACGGCATCGCCGACGAGCTGTTGCAACCGCCGATCAACGTCATGAGGGCGACGCTGCACCCCTACGGGCTCGCCCGGCGGATCGTCAACTTCGAGGAGTACGCCCAGCACCTCCTCGATCGGCTGCGCCGGCAGATCTTCCTGACGGGTGACGAAACCTTGCAGGACCTCCTCGGCGAGCTCGTCACTTACCCAGGCGTCCGGGCGGGCGGCGGCGAGGAGGGACAAGTGAGCCAGCACGACGTCGTCCTTCCCGTCCGGATACGGGACGCCTCGGGCGTACTGTCGTTCTTCTCGATGATCTCGACGCTCGGCACCGCCCTCGACGTCACGCTCGCAGATCTCGCCGTCGAGTCGTTCTTCCCCGCCGACGAGGCGACCAGCCGTGCCGTGCGCGAGGGCGCCAGAGCTTCCAGCTGAGCCAGGCGGCGAGGCCGGACGGCCACCCGCCCGATCGACCTTTGCGGTTCAGGGGCGTGCGGCATCTGCCGATGCTAGAGGGATGCGTTCGCCAGACGCCGCCCCTCGGTTCACCTGGCAGGGTTGGACCGCGGCCAATGTCGGAGGGTCGAGCTCGGTGACGAGCGCGCGGCTGCCCGCCCAGGCGCGGGTACAGAACCGCATGTTTCCGAAGACGCGGTCGTGGCTCGCCCTCGGGGCGCCTCTCGAGCTCCTCAGCCCACTGTCGGTCCTCCGCATCATCTACGCGCTGGCGATGGTGCTCTGGGCTGTCGAGGGCCTGGCGTTGCGGTGGCCGCACGCGGCCATCCTCTGGCACCTCGGCGCCACCATCGTGGCCGCCGCCGTCTGGGTCGCCCTCCTCCTCGTGAAGGACCTCACCCCGCTCGCGTGCCGCCTGCTGATCGCCCTCGGGTCGCTGCTGGCTCTCATGCAGGTGTATCTCGGGCATTCCATCGGGCCCGTGCTCGCCAGTGCCCTCTTTCTCCTTCCCCTCGCCATGTTCGTGGCGCTCTATCTCGGCGGGCGGGCCATCGTCGTCTACCAGCTCCTCGTCGCAGGCGGGCTCTGGCTGGCCCTTGTGGGCAACTTGGGCACAGGCTCCACGACGGTCGTCGTCGTCGCCGGCGGGCTGGCGATGCTGTCGGCGTCGCTCACGGTCCACGTGCTCACGAGGTCCGTCTCGCGAAGCGGCTCCGTCGACCCGGACACCGGCCTGCCGAACGGCATCGGGCTGGCGCAACGGATCTCCTCCGGGCGCGCCTCCGGCCGGAGCCCCGCCGGCTTCGTCGTGGCGGCCGTGTACCTGGCGGGCGTGGACGATGCTCGACAGGCGCTGGGCTACCGCGTCGGGGCGGAGCTGTTCCGCCGCGCGGTGGAGGACCTCGGTCAGATCGTCCCGGCGGCCACGACGATCTCGCGGGTCGAGGGCGACGAGCTCGTCGTGACACACGACCTTGCCGTCGAACTCGCCGGTGATCTCCCGGCTCAGGCAAGGCCACGTCCCGGAGGCTGTGCTGGCAACAGGACGCCAGCTGGCGCGGGATCTCGCTGCCACGATCAGCTCGGCGCGCTACCTGGTCGATCGCGTCGAAGTGTCGCTTCGCGCCCATGTGGGTCTCGTGTTCGCCCCCTGGGACGGGACCGACGTCGCCGAGCTCGTTCGGCGGGCTTCCCTCGGCGCCCGGCGGGCCGCCGCTTCCGGGCTCGTCGACACCGTCTGGGACGGTGATCACGGCACCCTCACGGGCGAGGACCTTGCGCTGCTGGCCGATCTTCGTCTCGCCGCCGAACGGGGCGAGCTCCGACTGGCCTATCAACCGCAGGTCTCCGTCCTGACGGGCCGCACGATCGCGGTGGAGGCGCTCCTGCGCTGGGACAGCCCGCCACACGGGAGCGTGCCCCCTGGTCGGTTCATCGTGCTTGCCGAGCGCACCGGCCTCGTCGACCGCATCACCCAGTGGGTGGTGGGAGAAGCGCTCGATGCGCAGGTGCGATGGCGGGAGGCCTCTCTCGATCTCCCGGTATCGGTCAACCTCTCTGCCAAGACGTTGCGCCAGCCCGACCTCTCGAACTGGATCCTCTCGGAGCTGGAGGGGCGCAATCTGCCTGCGCAGGCGCTCACCGTCGAGGTGACAGAGACGGCCGCCGTGGATCTGCTGCAGGCGGTCAACCTCCTGCGTCCGCTCCATGACCATGGGGTGCGCGTGTCGATCGACGACTTCGGCACGGGCTACACGTCGCTGGCCGCCATCCCGCATCTGCCCCTCGACGAGATCAAGGTCGACATGAGCTTCGTCCAGCGGTCGCTCACCTCTGCGGCCGACGAAGCGATCGTCCGGTCGGTCAGAGAGCTCACCCATCGGCTCGGGCTCGTGAGCGTTGCCGAGGGCGTCGAGAACGCCGAGATCGACCGCTTGATGACCGATATCGGCTTCGATCTCCTGCAGGGCTACTACTTCGCGAGACCGTTGTCCGAGGAAGCGCTGATGGGTTTCGTACGCCTGGCCGACCCAATGATCTCCACATCCTCCGGTGGCGCCTCGGATTGACGCCGTGACGCTCCCTTGCTAGAAAACGAACAGGGGGTGCGCGGGGCATTGCGCAGCCGCCGGACCGACGATGCCAAGGCCTCGGGGGCGGGTTCCGGGCAGCGTGCAGATGACGAGAAACCGCTGCGCAATGAAGCGTGGCGCCGCAAGGAGGCATCGTGTCGAAGCCCAGACTCGTCCACAGAAGCGCCGCGACCAGAGCGAGATCCGACGGATCCCGCTGGACGCAGTGGCGGCGAGGGCGCCGGCTCGTCGTGGCTGCCGCCGGGTTGCTCGCCGTGGCGCCGTTTCTGGCAGCGGCACCGGCCTCGGCTGCCGCCTCAGGCGGCGTCGGCCACGGGTTGCGACCGACGCTCGTGACCATCGCTTCGGCGCCCCGCATCCCGGACGGTGACACCGCCCTCGGAGCGGTGAAATCGTCCACGACCGAGACCGGAGCCGTCGTCCTATCCCCCCGCGACAGCAGCGGGCTCACTCAGCTCATCGCCGCCGTCACGAACAAGCGGTCTCCCCTCTACCACCAGTACCTCGCGCCCGGCGCCTTCGCGCAACGCTTCGGGCCGACCGGAGCCACCCTCGCCGCCGTGAAGTCCGAGCTCAAAGCAGACGGACTGCAGGTCACGGGTGTCGCGAGCGACGGCCTCCTCGTGTCCTTCCGTGGCTCGGCGGCCCGTGTCGGGAGCGCCTTCCACACGAGCTTTGCCAGCTACCGTCTCGCCAACGGCACGATCGGGCAGGCGACGACCTCGGCCGTGCGGGTTTCCTCGACGATCGCCCGCAGCGTGGTGGCTGTCGTCGGGCTCGATGACCTCGTGCAGGCGCAGCCGGCCGGCCTCGCCCGCCGACCACTCACGGACCCGCCCAAGTTCGCTTCCGCCAAGACGGTCAAGTTCACCCACCCGGCCGGCTCGCCAACCGCCTGCGTCGAAGCCACCGAAGCCGCCGAAGCCTTCGGCGGCCTGACCGACGATGACATCGCCAACTCCTACGGCGCCTTCGGCGAGTACGCCGCCGGCGACCTCGGAGCCGGTCAGAGCATCGCCGTCTACGAGCTCGAGCCTGTGCTGGCTTCTGACATCGACACCTTCGACTCGTGCTACTTCGGCTACCTGGGCTCGACGGCGCTCGGCGCGATAGAGGCCCGTCTCACGATCGGCGGCCCCTACAACGTCGACGGCGGCGAACCCACCGGACAGGGCAGCGGTGAAGCCATCCTCGACGTCGAGGATGTCTCGGCCATCGCACCGGGAGCGAACATCGACGTCTACGAAGCCCCGAACAACACCTTCGGCGGTCTCGACGAGTACTCCGCCATCATCAACAACGACACCGCCAAGGTCGTGACGTCGAGCTGGGGTCTGTGCGAGCAGGCGATTCAGCTCGCCGAGCCCGGTCTCCAGCAGGCCGAGAACCTCCTCTTCGAGCAAGCGGCCGCCCAGGGTCAGTCGATCTTCTCCGCAGAAGGTGACACCGGCAGCGACAGCTGCAACGAGTTCCGCGAGATCGAGCCGCCCGCCGGCCAGAACCCGCTCTCCGTGCTCGACCCGGCCGGCCAGCCCTACGTCGTCTCCGTCGGCGGCACGACGATCGACGACGCCACCCAGCCTCCCTCCGAGCACGTCTGGAACGACGGCGCAGAGTGGGGCGCCGGCGGCGGCGGCATCTCGATGTCGTGGGCGAGCCCGACGTGGCAGATCGACTCCAAGGTGCCCGGCATCGTGGCGCCCGGGAGCAGCGATTACACGAACGCCAACGACGTCGAGAATGCAGCCGGCTTCCCAACCGGCTTCTGCGACGCCACGGCTGCAGGTGGCGACCCAGGCGGTGTCGACCCAGGCGGGACCGTCCCGTGCCGACTCACACCCGACGTCTCTGCCCAGGCGGACGAGTTCACCGGGGCGGTGACGGTCTACAGCACCGAGTTCGGTGGGCCCTTCGACGGTTGGGCCACCATCGGCGGGACCTCTTCGGCGACACCGATCTGGGCGGCCCTCCTCGCCCTCGTCAACGCCTCGGCGACGTGCACGACGAACTTCGGCACCGCCGGCGTCGGATTCGTCAGCCCGCAGCTGTACGCCGTTGCCTCGAATCCGACGACGTACGCGGACTCGTTCAACGACGTCACCTCGGGGAACAACGACATCTACGGACTCGACAACGGCCTCGTCTTCCCCGCCACCGCGGGCTATGACCTTGCTTCGGGACTCGGGTCGCCCGACCTCATCGGACCGACTGACACGAACGACGGGCTCGCCTTCAACTTGTGCAGTGACGCCAAGGCCGGCAGCGGACCGACCGTCTCCGGCCTCAGCCCGAGCACACTTGGCCCAGCAGGTGGCAGCGTCACCATCACGGGATCCGGCTTCGGGTCTTCGGGCTCGCCGGCCATCTCGGGCGTCGAGGTCGGCTCCTGGCAGATCACGAGCGGCATCGTCGTGAACAGCTCCACGAGCCTGACGGCGACGTTCCCACCCGCGAGCGACCTGCTGCCACCGAACGGGCCGTTGTCACAGGACGGTACAGGGCCGGCAAACGTCAGCGTCACGAGCACCGCAGGCCTCTCGAGCCCGCTCGTGCCCACCGAGACGACCATGGCCTACGTGGACAAGACAGCCGGTACGACGACGCCCTCGGTCAGCTGGGTCAGTCCGGACGGCGTCTCGGAGGCGGCCGCTTCGCCGGCTCCGGTGGCGATCTACGGGTCGGGTTTCTCGTCGCCGGCAACGGTCACCTTCGGGGGTGTCGATGCCACGAGCGTCACGGTCGTGTCGTCCTTCGAGATCAAAGCGACACCACCGGCCTTCTCGGGGACGAGCGACTGCACGACGAGGAGTCTCCTGCCGGCCGGTGAGACCACCACGAACGACATCTGCCAGACCGAGGTTCAAGTGAAGGAGGGCTCGCTCGACAGCGCTGAGTCCACCATCCTGCCGCCGTACGAGGGCGTCACGCTGAACCCGACGGCGATGGCCGTCCCGCAGCTCCCGACCGGATGCGGTTGTGAGGAAAACCAGCAGCCGACCGAGTTCGACTACGTACCGGCCCCGACGATCACCTCGATCTCGACGAGCACGGCCGATCCCTCCACCCTCGCCAGCGAGTTCGGTGACAGCCTCATCACGATCACGGGTCAAGGCTTCGACCCGCTGACCTTTGACTGGGCGAACTTCGGCGACCCGAGCCAGGAAACCTCACAGGACTTCTGCGGCGAACCGACCTGCTCATACCTCTCGGGAACGGAGATTCAGATCCTTGCCCCTTCCGATCTCAGCTCGCAGGGGCAACCGTCAGTCGAACCGGAGACCATTCCCTTCAGCGTCGACACCATCGCCGGGGAGTCGGCCGAGTCGCCCGTCGTCTATGCGGGCGTCCCGATCGTGTCGAGCGTCGTGAACGACACCACCTCGAGGACGCTGTTCGGCTACTCCGGTGCGCCCGACACGGGAGGCACGCCCATCTCGATCACTGGCGCGGGCTTCGAGCAGGTCTTCGGCCCGATCGGGTTCGAGGACGCCGACTCCCCCTACTCGCTCGGCACGCAGTACAACTACACGATCGGGAGCGACACCACCTTCAGCACCGAGACGGTCTCGCAGAACCCGGCCGTGACGGTCCTCGAGCTGTGTACCTCCAGCGGGTGCGCCTTCGACGAGCCGGGCGGCCTCTTCATCGTGTATCCGCCGGGCAACCCGAAGATCGAGTCGCTCTCACCCGCGCGCGGCCCCGCCCACGGCGGGACGACCGTCGACATCACCGGTGAGAACCTCGGATGCTTGGTGAGCGTGTCGTTCGGCAAGGTCGTTGCTGACACCTTTGGGAACAAGGTGGCGATCCTCGACTGCGGCAGCACGGACGCGGGCGTCGTCGTCACGCCGCCCGGCAGGGCCGGCACAACAGTCAAGGTCACGGTCACGACGGCGGAGAGTGTCCTCACGGGCGGCACCGGCACAGGTGCGAACTTCGCCTACAAGCCGAGCGCCCCGAGCGCCCCAGCGCTGTTGACAGCGACCCCAGGTGCCGGTTCGGTGCTGGTGACGTGGAAGGCGCCGCAGAGCGACGGCGGCTCCCCGGTGACGGGATACCGCCTCCGGCTGACCTCCCCGGGCCTGCCCAGCGTCTCGCTCTCGACCGCCGCTTCCGTGAGGCATGCCAAGTTCACCACGCTGCAGGCAGGCGCGCAGTGGACCGTGCACGTGGCTGCCAAGTCGTCCAGGGGCATCGGAGTTGGCGCCTCCACGACGGTCTTGACGACGCTCGGAGACGACGGCTACCTCGTCATGACGTCAGGTGGCGGCGTCCGCGGCTTCGGGGATGCCTGGTCTCGCGGCGGCATCGCGGGCGAGGGACTCACTCCCGCCGGCATCGCCGCCACTCCGAACGCACTCGGCTACTGGATCGTTGCGACGACCGGCGCCGTAACGCCGTTCGGGAACGCCAAGTACTACGGGGGTGAGTCCACGGACAGCGTCGTCGGAATGGCGGCGAACCCGACGGGCACGGGCTACTGGATCGTCACCAGCGGAGGTGCCGTCAAAGCCTTCGGGAAGGTCAGCGCCTACAAGGGGAAGATCGCGAAGGGCGACGTCATCACCGGGATCGCCTCCACCCCCACAGGCGAGGGCTATTGGCTTGTCGCCAGCAACGGCAAGGTCATCGCCTTCGGGGATGCGAAGTCGTACGGCAACGCCAAGCGCCCGGGCTCGT
The DNA here is from genome assembly GCA_963735115.1 of uncultured Actinomycetota bacterium. Lineage (GTDB taxonomy): Bacteria > Actinomycetota > Acidimicrobiia > Acidimicrobiales > Bog-793 > JAKACA01. Next base: position 250,191 of record CAVTJR010000001.1, read on the forward strand.
CCGTCGTCGGGATCGCCCCGACCGCCACTGGCAATGGATACTGGCTCGTCGACTCCGGCGGCCAGGTCTTCGCCAGAGGCGGCGCCAAGGTGTTTTCCGGCTCCAAGCCATCGACGCCCGTGGTGGGCATCGCGTCGGCTCCGGTCGGTTCGGGCTACTGGCTCGTCTCGTCGAAGGGGATCGTCAGCGCCTACGGCTCGGCCAGGAACGTCGGTGACGCCACGAGCGCAGTCGCCATCGACATCTAGGAGGACCCCGGGCCACTCAGTTACCCTGACGGCTGCCAGCAACTTCAAGCGGCCGGCGGCCCGGCGCGCACACGTTGCCGGATCTGCTCCATTCGATCAGGCGTCTCGTGCGGGAGCTCCCAGCGCGTCTCCAGCCACCACGTCGCCCCCGCCTCGGCCCAGGGCCGCACGCGGGCGGCGGCCGCCTGCGGATCATCGGTTGGGGTCTCGCCATCGGTGATCACGTCGAAGTGCTGCTCGGGGGCGTGCTCCGACAGCCAGGCCCGCATGGCGACGACATCGTCCGGAGCCGGCTCGCGCCCGTCCAGGCTGTACTGCGGCACGATCCCATCACACCGCAAGACGCGTCGCATCGAGCGGGGCCGCGGCCAGGCGGCGACCACCCAGATGGGGATGCGCTCCTGCACGGGCCGCGCCACGGACACGAGGTCGTCTCGCTCGCAGCCATAGTGATAGTGCCGCCCGTCGAACCTCGTCCCGCCTGACCACAGGCTCCGCACGAGGTCGATGCCCTCGTCCAGGCACTCGGCTCTCTCGCGCAGGTCTGTCACCTCGCCGGTGTCTGGCAGATCGGTGCTGACGGCACCGAGACCTACGGCGAGGATCGCCCGCCCGCCGGAGAGCTGGTCGAGCGTCACGGCCTCGCTGGCAACCTTCCATGGCCGCCTCCACGGCAGCGGCGTCAGCATCGTCCCAAGTCGCACGTGCGATGTCCTGACGGCCATCGCGCCCAACAAGGCCCAGGCGTCAATCCCGTAGGCGGCTTCCCACACGAACACCCCGTCCCATCCGGCCTCTTCGGCCAGGATGGCCTGCTCGAGCTGTTCGGCCGCCGTCCCCCCAGGAAGCACCACTCCGTACTTCATCACCGTTGCCTCCTTGTCTTGTTGTCTCGACCAGCGCGCCGCGAGCCGATACCGGCCAGTTCACCAGTGTGCGCCGGGGTGACTGACATCTTGTGTCAGTGTTTCTCGGGAGGTCGAGAACGTGCGGGCAAGTCGACGCGGCTTCGCCTCAGCCGGTTCGCAGGCGGGTGACTCCGAGCTCAAGCAGAGCTGGCGTAGAGTTTCCGCAGGCACCCAAGTGACGACGTGCAGGTGGGGTCAGCCCACCTCCGATGACGGAAGGTGGGCTGGAGGCCACATGAGCAGACACATGGTGCGCGGCGACAGGGCGGCTTGCGGGAAGCGCACCCCGAGAAAGCATGCTGGGCTCCAACTGATGGCATCGCTCGCGATCGCGGGGCTCGCGATCGTGCCGGCGACGACGGCCGAGGCGTCGGCTGCTCCGGCGACGAATGTGCTTCACACCACGTCCGCGCTCGAGTCCGGCCAGTCGCTCGTCTCCCGAGACGGTGACTACCGGCTCACCATGGGACACAACGGCAACCTCGTGCTCTGGAAGCGGAAGAAGGCCACTTGGGCGAGCGGGACGCAGGGCCATCCCGGTGCGTATGCGGAGCTCCTGCGGGACGGCAATTTTGTGATCTTTGCCGGCCGCAGGGCGCTCTGGCAGACAGCCACCGGTGGCTTGGCCACCTACCTCGTCGTCGAAGACGACGGGAACGTCGTGATCTACAGCGCCCGAGGAAAGGCGATCCAGTCAATCAGCGAGACACCGACGCTCCAGCTCGGCGACAGCGGTGCGAATGTGCTGGCGCTGCAACGGCGGCTGAAGGCGCTCACCTACTGGGTCGGTCCGCCGGACGGCTATTTCGGCGATTCCACCCAACAGGCGGTCTGGGCGCTCCAGAAGGCGGCCAACCTGCCACGCGACGGGGTCGTCGGATCGGCCACCTGGGGCGCGCTCGAGCGAGGCGTCGAACCGATTCCGCGTGCCGCCGCCGGGACGCTGATCGAGGTCGACCTCAACGATGACCTCTTGATGATCCTCCACCAGGGCAAGCTCTGGGCCACCCTCAACACCTCCACCGGGGGCGGTTACACCTACACCGACGAGGGCGTTACGGCCGTCGCCATCACACCACAGGGCGTCTTCCATACCTTTGCCGAGATCGACGGCATCGACGTCGACTCCCTCGGCACACTCTGGCGACCGAAGTTCTTCACAGGAGGCTTCGCCATCCACGGCGACAGCTACGTGCCCCCCTACCCCGTCTCCCACGGCTGTGTACGGGTGAGCAACGAAGCGATCGACTGGATATGGGCCAACAATGTGGATCCGATCGGGACCGAGGTGTGGGTCTACTGACGCCGGCAACCCGCAGACTGCGAGCACCAAGCGACCTTCCCTAACCGAGTGATCGTCAGCCGTGGTGACGTCGACGAGAGCTGCGCAGCCCGACAAGGAGTCGAACCGCACTGAGACCGGCCAACACGACAACGGTCACGTCGATCACGGGGATCCAACGGACCTGGTCGCCGTTCACCGCATACACGCCGACCGGCATGATCAGTCCACCGAAACCCGCGCCGGAGCGGGCCGGCAGCTCCTCATCGGACCCCTCGGCGGCGCTGTCTGAGACCTCCGCGGCGGCGGCCGGCGAAGCCGACGGTGGCGACGGCATCGTCCCACCACCACCACCACCACCCCACACGAGGGCCACCGGAATGACGAGAAGCCCGTCGCGCTCATAGGCAGCGCCGAAGGCGCGGCGTACGGACACGTTCTCGGCCGCGCGACTCAGCAGTTCCTTCGTACTCATCGTCGACCATTCTCCTTCCCCGCCCCTGGCGGACGGCCGTACGGTCCAGTATCGACGACGACCTGGCGGGCGCTAGAGGCCAAGGGCCTATGTGCCGGACAGAGGGTGCTATTTCGATCCTTCCGCCAGGTGCCGCTCGACCGCCTCGACCTTGCCACGGAGGGCGCCCGTGACACCGGGTCGGTAGTCGACCTTGATGACCACGGAGACTCGAGGCGAGTCCTCTGCCAAGCGCAGCACGCACGACTTGATGAGTGCCATGACTTCGTCCCATTCGCCTTCCACATTCGTGAACATGGCGTTTGTCTCGTTCGGTAGCCCGCTCTCGCGAACGAGCCTTACCGCCTCCGCTACCGCGGCACCGACCTCCTCGGTGCCGGCGGGGGCGACTGAGAACGCTGTGATCATCTGTCCTCCCGTTGTGTCGTAGGTGGGCCGGGTGGCGTACTCCACGCGAGCCCACTCTTGCGCGAATCAAGACCGAACGAGAGGGGCCGGTGGTCAACGGTCCCGGCCAGGCGCAGGTGTACCGTCGCGAGTGTGGACGGGTCGCAAGAGGAGATCCACTGTTGGCGAAGCGCCGACCTGCTGATCATGACGGCCTACGGTCATGGGCCGCCCCGTGTGGACGCCGGACTGAACGTGCACGTTCATCGCGTGAAGGGCCTCTCAGCAATAACCGATTGCGGGAGGCACCTCGACGGCATGGCGCTCTTCGATGAGGAATGGCACGGCGAGTTTCGGTGCGAACGTTGTTGGCCAGAGACACCCGACCCCGCCGAGCTGCCGGGAATCGAGCGGCCAGCCCTGGCTGCGGCCGTCGAGCTGACCTAACGACCTAACGACCTATCGGCCTAGACCTCAGGCCGATCGACGGCTACGGGACCCTCCGCCAGGTCTCGGGCGATTTCCTCGGTCCAGGCATCGATCTCGGCCCAGTCACGGAAGTCCCCTTCGGGCAGGCCGGCGCGGGCAGCTGGCAACTTCCTGAGTGCTCTCCCGCCAAACCCGAGCGTGTCCGGCGTCAGTGCTCCGAAGAAGACGCGGCAGCCGCGAGGCTGGAGAGCCGCCTGAAACTCGGAGAACTCCTTCGGCTCTGTAGTTGCACGAAGATCCCGACCTTTGGCGTCCGTAGCGTCGTTGCCGAGCGGTCCGCTGCTGAAGAGCCAGACCGGACGACGCGCCAGCACGGAGCGGTTGCGGCGCACAAAAGCGGAGGCCTCCTTCAGCCAATGCATGGCGTATGCGGCGCTACCGATCACGAAGGAGTCGTAGCCTTCAAGGTCGCCCACCTCCCGGGCGGAGCGGACATCTGCTTGCTGTCCCGCATCGGTCAGCTTCTTGGCGATCCGCTCGGCGATCCCCTGGGTGGCACCGTGCTTGCTGGCGTACACGACAAGTGTCGACATCTCACACCTCCATGTTCATCGTGCGATCTCGTCGGCCTCTCGCCTAGGGTCCAAGGTCCACTCCCAGACGGGGCCTCGTGAGCAGCCCCAACCTGAATGCCATTGGGCTGACTCGAGGGGTGCGTTCTCGGCGCGAGAGATAGCCTTGGCTGGTGACCGAAGAACGCGGTGACCACGAGCCGGAATCGGGGCACGGCCCCGCTCACGGCGACGAACACCAAGGCGGGTTCCGAGGTTGGCGGGCACGTCACCGCCAGAAGCTCCTCGCCAAACACGAGGAGGCCGGAGATGCTCGCGCCGAGGAGGAAGAGCTCCAGCAGGGGAGCTGGAATACCCTCGGCAAGAACCCGCCAATTCCACCCTACCCGTAGGCGGCGCTTCCGCTCGAGCCGGCCGGCGCTACCGAACGGCTTCGACGGAGGGCTCGTCAGCGGACGGGATCGGTCGAAAGCGTGCTTGAAAGAACCGCAGGTAGCGCGGCTCGTAGGTGAACTCCAGGCCGCGCGGTTGCTGTCGTGTCGCGTGGACGGCCTCGACCGCCTCGGCAACCACGTCCATGTGCGCCTGCGTGTAGACCCGTCGGGGGATCGTCAGTCGGGTCAGCTCGAGCCGGGGGTGACGGTGATCTCCCGTGCTCGGGTCGCGGCCGGCCGAGACGATTCCTCGCTCCATCGCGCGGACGCCAGAGTCGAGATAGAGCTCGGCGGCGAGCGTCTGTGCCGGGAAAGCACCCTGAGGGATCTGGGAGTAAAAGCGTCCGGCGTCAAGGAAGATCCCGTGCCCGCCGACCGGCTTGACGAAGGGAATCTGGGCCGCATCGAGGAGCTCGCCCAGGTAACGGACCTGCCCGATGCGCGAACGGACGTGCGCATCCTGTAGCGACTCGGCGATGCCGATCGCCATCGCCCCCATGTCCCGGCCGGCCAGCCCGCCGTAGGTGTGCAGACCTTCGAACACCACCACGAGGTTGCGGATCTCCTCGAACAGCTCCTCGTCATTGACAGCGAGCCAGCCACCGATGTTGACGAGTGAGTCCTTCTTCGCCGACATCCAGGCGCCGTCAGCGTAGGAACAGAACTCCCGCACGATCTCGGCGATCGTGCGGTCGGCGTGCCCCTCCTCGCGTTCTTGGATGAAGAAGGCGTTCTCGACGAGTCGCGTGGCGTCGAGGAAGATCCGGACGCCGTGCCGGTCGCAGAGGTCGCGGACCATGCGGACATTCGCCATGCTGACGGGCTGGCCGCCTGCCATGTTCACCGTGCCGGCCAGGCTGACGTAGGCGACCCGGTCGGCTCCTTCCCGCCTGATCAGAGTTTCGAGCTTTGCGAGATCGACGTTGCCCTTGAAGGGGTCCTCGTTCTCCGGATCGTAAGCCTCGTCGACGATCACGTCGACGAAGATGCCGCCGGCGCGTTCTTGGTGCTCGCGAGTCGTCGTGAAGTACATGTTCCCCGGCACGAACTGGCCGGGCCGGATAGCACACAGGCTGAGCAGGTGCTCAGCACCTCGGCCCTGATGCGTCGGCACCATCCAGCGGAACCCGTACGTCGTTCGCACGGCTTCCTCCAGCTCGTAGAAGTTCCGTGAGCCGGCGTACGCCTCGTCCCCGAGCATGAGCGCCGCCCACTGGCGGTCGCTCATGGCGTTCGTGCCCGAGTCAGTCAACAGATCGATGTAAACGTCCTCGGAGCTCAACAAGAACGTGTTGTAGCCGGCACCCTCGAGGGCGCGGAGGCGCTGCTCGCGTGTGGTGATTTGGAGAGGCTCGACCATCTTGATCTTCCACGGCTCTGCCCAGGAGCGGCGCCCGAGTTGCTGCCCCACGGTGGTGGGGAGTTGATCGTGCATGGGACGGGACTCTACGACGTCGGGAGTGGCAGCGAGCAGTTTCGAAGCCTTCAGTCATGCGGGGCCGAACTCGTCATGACGGCGAACCCAGTACTGCCGGTCTCCCTCGGGTTCATCGCGGCCCTTGGGCACCAGATCGAGGAACTGGTAGGTGCCATTGACCATGTCGATGCCGCGGGCGTACGTCGAGTACGTGCGGAACACGTCGCCCGCCTCATTCTTGAGAAAGACGCTGATACCCTCCCGGTCCTCCATGGCGGGATCGGGCGAGCCGTAGTTGTAGACGGCGGTGTGATCGGCGATGGCCTCCGGCGAGAACGACACGCCGAAGTCGTAGTTGAAATCAGACCCGTAGGAAGAGACCCACGGGAAGCTCCAGCCCATACGCCGCTTGTAGACAACGAGCTTGTGGAGCGGTGCTCGCGAGACCGCCGTGAGCGTCACGTCGCGGGCGGCGAGGTGCGGCAACGTACCGTCGAAGTGATCGGCCCAGAAAGAGCAGTGCGGGCAACCCTCGTCCCAGGTTGGGTCGAACATGAAGTGGTAGACGATCAGCTGACTCTTACCCGCGAACAGGTCCAGCAAGGTTCGCTGGCCATCCGGCCCCTCGAACTCGTACGACTTCAGCACGGCCTCCCACGGCAGCTCACGGCGCTCTTGGGCGAGCTGCTCGCGCACGCGTGAGAACTCCTTTTCCTTGCTGAGGAGCACCTTGCGGGCTTCGACCCACTCCTCGCTCGACACGACGGCGTGCTGCTCCACGTTGACACCTCATTCCTTCTGCAGAAACGTTCAACGGATATGTTTACTATCACGGACTCCTGGTAAGGTCAACAAAGTGGTTGAAGATCACGTATTGGATCGTACGTATGCCGCCTTGGCCGATCCGACGCGGCGGGCGCTCCTCGTCGCCCTGCGGGCGGGTGGCGCCAGGATCACCGATCTGGCCGAACCGATACCGATGTCGTTCGCGGGTGTCTCACGTCACGTCGGGGTGCTCGAAGCCGCCGGACTGATCCGACGCGAGGTCCGAGGCCGTGAACACTGGTTGTCGGTCCAGCCCGACGCCCTCCGGGAGGCCGAGCGCTGGATCAGCGAGCAGGAGTCGTTCTGGTCACGGAGGGCCGACACCCTGTCCGCTCGGCTGGAACGGAAACAGCGGGCATGAGCGAGCCGCCTCCGGTCGTCGCCGTGGTGCGACGCGTCCTTCCAGCTTCGCCTGCAGTCGCCTATGAGGCATGGCTCGACGTCGAGGCCATGGCCGAGTGGATGTGCCCTTACCCGGCCAGAGCCACCCGGATCGAGCTCGACGCCCGCGTCGGGGGCCGATACGTCATCGACATCGAGGACGAGGGTTTCGAGCTGTCTGTCGCCGGCGAGTATCTCCTGCTGGACCGGCCGCACCGTCTCAGCTTCACTTGGACCTCTTCGACGTGGACGTCGGGCGAACCTGACAGCGTCGTCACTGTCGAGTTCGAGCCGCACGGGGACGACAAGACCCTCATGACGATCCGCCACGAACAGCTCCCGGCCGACGTAGTTGACGGCCACGAGAGAGGTTGGGCTTTGATCGCCCAGCAACTCGAGGAGAGCATGCAGAGTCGACTGCAGGTCTGACGCATCGTTCGCGAGCAGCGAGCAGCACGAACTCGTCGCCCCGTTCCTTGGGAGCCGCTGGGTGCTGATCATGAGTTGCAGGACTCCGAAACGGCATCCACCGCTGCCACTTCGGCCGGGTCCGCACCCGTTACGCCCGGGAAGACGTCCTCGAGCGGGTCGGTGGAGCCGTGCGGCCAGAGGAGCAACATGCCTGGTCCATCTCCCGCTTCGGCCTGCAGGCTCACGACGGTGCGCCCTTCGACTGTCGCCGGCGCAATGAGAGTCAGCTCGTAGCCATTGGCGACGTATTTGCCCAACACCGTGATGGCCCTGTCTTTGCCATTGGCCCAACTCGCACGCTTGGTCGTGGAACAGACAATGCAGCCATCGCTGGCTGCCTCCTTGCTGTGACGACAGTCAGCCGATGCCTTGGCGCCGTAGAGGGTTACCGTGCCTGGACCGATGTAGCCGGAACCGGTGATGGTTCTCGCTCCAGGGACAACGACGAGATTGAGCACGATCGTCCCATCGGCCCCCTGGTAGAGAAACTGCTCCGTGCCCGAGTCGGACGGCGATGTCACCGCTGGAGTAGCGACCGGCCGCGAGCCGGAATGCGTAGGACCGCAGGCGCCGAGGGTCAGGACCGCTCCGAGCACCAGGACCCAACCGAAGCGCCCCAAGGGCGTCGATGCCGTCTTCACGTTGACCTCCACCGTAGGTCCGCACAGACCGGTCACCTGGCTCAGGCGGCAGCCGCCTTAAAAAGGCCCCGGCCGACCGGCGACGTTGACGTCAGTCGGATGCAGCAGGATCACGAGGTCCCGACACGTGTGGCCGCAGCCCGCGACACCCTGGCGCTCGCCGGCCGATACGTTGCGCTGCGTGGCTCCCCAAGACACTTCACGCGCGCGTCCCCGCACGGCTTCTCGAGGCCGCGCTCGCCTCCGGCGACGCCGGGTCGTCGCAGCCGCCGGAGCTGCCGCTCTCGTCGCCATCGCCATCGTTCTCGTTCTCGTTGCCGGCGGCAAGCCTCATGAGAAGACCCAGTCGTCGCCTCCCCGTCCCGTTCCGCGTCGTTGTCCGCTCACGGATATGCGAGCGCCGGGGGGAAAGGTGCCCGCCCGTCCTGCGCTCGCCGTGAAGATCGGTAACGAGCCAGAGGGCGCTCGGCCCCAGAGCGGGCTCAACGAGGCAGACATCGTCTACGACACCCCCGCCGAGGGCGGCATCATGCGCTACGTGGCCGTTTACCAGTGCCACAGCGCCTCGAGCATCGGACCGACGCGCTCGGTTCGATGGGTCGACTGGCACATCCTCCAGGCCTTCGGCCACCCAATTCTCGCCTTCGCCGGCGGGATCGACCCGGACGTGAACACCGTGGACATTCTCGGCTGGCTCCAGCCGGCAGATCTCCTGGCGGGCGCACAAGGAGCCGGCGTGCGCATTTCCAGTCGGGTACCGCCCGACAATCTCTACACGAGCACAGCGGGGTTGTGGGCCCTCGCCAAGACGGCTACCGCGCCGCCACCGGTTTTCTCCTACACCGCCTCGCTGCCTGCCCTGGCCAAGCCGGCGTCCGCACTCACCATCGACTTCTCGCCGGGCACTGACGTCGTCTGGAAATGGGATGCACAGCACGATGTCTGGTTGCACACCTACGGCGGTGTTGCGGACGTCGACGCGTTGACGAATCAGCCAGTGGTGACCACCAACATCGTCGTAGAGATCGTCCACTACTCCTTCGGCCCGTACGCCGAGAGCCCGGGCGGCAGCGGCGACGTCGAGAGCCAGACGGTAGGGAGCGGCTCAGGCTACGTGTTGCGCGGTGGCAAGGTGATCAAGATCACCTGGCACCGCCCGAGCCTGTCGGCACCGACCACGTTCACCGACGCCAACGGTGAGCGTGTTGGCTTGGCACCGGGGCGCACATGGGTCGAGCTGGTCTTGGACACAACGGCCGACACGCCGGGAGCGCTTATCATCACGCCGTGAGCAAGTCGAGCCGCTTGACCGAAGGCATGTTGTAAAACCCCGCTCCGCCGCGAGTCGCGCGGCCGACGATCGCCGGTCACCGACCGACGCGTGCGTGCGGCCTGGTCTCACGAGGCCGGGACAAGCTCGAGCCGAAAGGGCAACCGTTCACACTCGAGGAGGCGTGTGTCAGTAGATCCAGACCTCGGTGCCGATCGGGAGAAGGTTCTCGGCCCAGATCCAGTCGATCGCCTCGTTGCTCACTCGCACACAGCCGTGCGAAACCGGTTCGGGAGGCACGTAGGAGTCCCCGTGGATAGCAAAGCCGTCGTCGAAGTACTTCGGGCGCCAGAGCTCACCGAGTGAGTCGACCACGAGGCCATCCACTTCCCGGTACACGTGAAATATGCCGACGGGCGTATTCGCCACCGCTGTCACGCCCTCGTCGACATAGATGTAGCCGCCACCGGTCGAGGTGTTCAGCACGGCATAGAGCGTGCCGTTGTTCACGATCATGAGGAGGTCCTGCTGGAGGTCGATCTCGACGACGTGCCCTCGAGCACGGCGCGGCTGCGGCACGACCCCCTTGGCGAGTGCCGCCTGAGTGGCTGGGCCGACAATGCCATCTCGGACGAGCCCTGCCGCTTTCTGGAGGGCGTAGACCGCCTGCTCGGTGCTGTCGCCAAAGACACCGTCAGGAGCCCCGAGCCAGTAACCAAGTGAGCTCAACCGTTGCTGCAGTACCAGCACTGCCCGGCCACTGTCGCCCGGGCCGAGGAGTCGTCGTATCGGCGGAGCTGGGGCAGTGGTCGTAGTGGTGGAGGATGGGGGTGGCGGCGTGGTCGTCATGGTGGACGTCGTCATGGTGGACGTCGTCGTGGAGGCGAGTGTGGTCGTGGAGCTCTGTTCGGACGCCGTCGAGGTTGGACCCCTGCCGCTCTCGGTGCCGCAGCCCCCGATGAGGAGGATCACAAGCACACAGGCCACCACCCGTAGGCGGAATGAGCCCGAAAACCTCACACAATTATGTTCGGACCGCGGGCAACCGTCCGCTAGAGGCGAAGGTCGCAATCTTTGTGCGCGGGTGACTAGCTCCCGTCCTGAGCTCCTCTTTCGGAGTGTCCCGAAAGGTCCTTCAGCTCTGGGTACACCGCTGTGCCGAAGCTAACTCACTGCCATCCCGACCACCGGCGCCGGCAGGACCTTGCCGGTCTCCGAGCCGTAATAGGCGGCGTCACCGAAGGCGTACACCTTGCCCCGGGCGGTCACGAGCCAGTAGCCCGCCCCATCAGGGGTGCTCGCCATCCCGACCACGGGCGCCGGCAGGACCTTGCCAGCCTCGGAGCCGCGCCAGCCGGCGTCACCGAAGGCGTAGACGTTGCCGCGGGCGGTCACGAGCCAGTAGCCCGCCCCATCAGGGGTGCTCGCCATCCCGACCACGGGCGCCGGCAGGACCTTGCCGGTCTCCGAACCGTAATAGGCGGCGTCACCGAAGGCGTACACCTTGCCCCGGGCGGTCACGAGCCAGTAGCCCGCCCCATCAGGGGTGCTCGCCATCCCGACCACGGGCGCCGGCAGGACCTTGCGGGCTTCGGAGCCGCGCCAGCCGGCGTCACCGAAGGCGTAGACGTTGCCGCGGGCGGTCACGAGCCAGTAGCCCGCCCCATCAGGGGTGCTCGCCATCCCGACCACGGGCGCCGGCAGGACCTTGCGGGCTTCGGAGCCGCGCCAGCCGGCGTCACCGAAGGCGTAGACGTTGCCGCGGGCGGTCACGAGCCAGTAGCCCGCCCCATCAGGGGTGCTCGCCATCCCGACCACGGGCGCCGGCAGGACCTTGCGGGCTTCGGAGCCGCGCCAGCCGGCGTCACCGAAGGCGTAGACGTTGCCGCGGGCGGTCACGAGCCAGTAGCCCGGTGACGGAGGCCCGGTCCGCCCGAGCAGGTCGACGAAGGTGTACCCATGGCTCCGGAAGAAGCGGATGATGGTCGGCAGGGCGGCCACTGTCGCCGGCATCGGGATCCCTTGATTGTGCATGAGCACGACCGGATGGCTGAGCGCCCCACCCTCGGACTCTGCCAGTGAGATGATGCGGTTCACCCAGTAGACCGACGATGAGCCTTCAGCCATCCAGTCCTGTGTGTCGACGTCCCACAGCCACACCGCCATGTGGCGCTGGCGAGCCAAGGACAGGGTTGTCGAGTTGTAGTCGCCGTAGGGAGGTCGGAAGACGCAGGGAGAGGAACCCACGAGTGACTGCTGCTCGTCGATCACCTTGTCCATCTCGGCCGCCTGGCCCGCAGCCGACAGCGTCGTCATATTCGGGTGGTCCCACGTGTGATTGCCGATCAGGAAACCATCAGCAGCCTCCGCCCGAACGTCCTGCGGCCACTCCGTCTCTTGCACACCGATATTGAAGAACGTCGCCCTCACCCCGAAAGACTTGAGGATCGAGAGGATGGCTGCCGTGCTCGCACCCGGACCGTCGTCGAAGGTGAGGGCGACCGTCTTGCCACCACCTGGGATGGCCGCAGCTTGATACTGGATCCCGCTCGCAGGCACCGGGCAGGACGACTCGGCTACGCCCACAGCCAGCGACGGTCGCACCTGCCGGGAGACGGCGGCGAGCGACGACCAACGGGCTGCCGTCGCGATGTGCGACGAGTGGTACGCCGATCCCGCCATGCCCATGAGGACGAGCGAGAGAACCAATCCGCTGCCGATTCTCCGCGTCATAAGCGACATGCTGCCAGGGACAGGTGGGCGGCGTTAGAGTCCTTCCTCCCTTTCGGCGACCGAGAGGCGGCGAGCCCCCGCTGGGCCGTCTCGTCCCTACGTGCTTGAATCCTCCCGAGAACCGCCGACCTGGAGGGAGAGGCGATGCCAGCGAGCGGCGACCAACCTGCTGGGAAGCCAGTCGAGATCGTGAGCATTACGGCGGCCGACGAGTCAGACGCCGGCCAGCTCCAACTCGACGTGCAGCTCGCCAACTTCCCGAGGATTCAAGGCGACCGTGGGAGCAAATCGTTGCACAGCCATCTCACGCACCGGATCATGCAAGCACTCGACCTACAGGTGATAACCGCGGGCTCGACGGGTGAGTTACACGTGCACGTTCCCCGTGCCGGACTCGAGGACTCTGTCCGGGCCATTCGCCGAGCCGTGAAGGACTTCAATACGGCGTATCCGTTAGTGCTCGCCGAGTACGAGCGCAAGGTCGAATTGCTGGAGGCCGAGAAGGCTGCCAAGACCGAGCGCCTGCAAGCAGACCAGGACGTCATCGACCGCGTGATGAGGGAGTAGTCCGAATCCCGATCAGTCGACGTAGCAGGCCGTCACAACCCGGAGGGTTTTCGGGTCGGTGTCAACCGGCGTCACGTCGCGATGGCAGCAACCCTCGCAGTCACGCGCTTCAGGTAGTGATCGCGCGAGACGTAGATTCCGAACCGGATCATCCAGATGGTCTCCGGATACGCGGCCAGCCGCTCCATGCCCCCCGCACCGAGGCCGAAGTATCGCTGGAAGGCGAACAGCAGAAGCGCCACCAGTGAAACCAGACTGAAGAAGATCGAATATCCGCGCAACCGAACAGGGAGACGCACAGCGAGTCCGGCCAGCAGTATGCCGAGGTTGCCTATCCCAATGGCGAGGCCTGCGCCGGTCAAGTGAAGGATACGAACCGTGTTTTCGGGCCGCACACCCACGAGGATGACGCCAAGACCGCCCAAGCCGAGGCACAAGAAGCCCCAAAATGAAGCTCGGCGCTCCCTGCGCTCTCGCTCGGTGAACTCCTGATGGAGCAGCAGCGCACCCGAGGACATCACCAAGCCGAGGCCGACAAAACCGACGTTCATCCATAAGTTCCGCGGCGAGCAGACGTAGGAGCCGCCATACTGGCCGCACCTTGTGTTGCCCAAATCGCTGATGGTGTTGCTGACAAAGCTGTAGGGCGGATGCCATACCCAGCCGACAAATATCTGGTCAAGGAAGTAGAGAACGCTGGCCATCCAGAGCGAGGGTCCAATCCAGCGGTGGTCGTCGGTGGTCGTCGGCGAAGCTCTTGACTCGGGCCCGAAGCCCTGAAGCGGCGACGGTCATCGGCTGCTCCCGTTCGTCAGAAGGTCAAGTTCCGGAACGCAAGGGACAACAGGTAGAAGTAGAGGGCGAGGGCACCAGCCTGGAGGACGAGGCTGCCGGCGATGGCCGACCAGGCTGCCTTTCGGCCGCCTGGTGTCGGAAGAGTGCTGATACCGCTACTGGACGCTACAGCGAGGGCGACCCCGACCCAAAAACCGAGGCCCATGACGATTGGCCCTCCGTTGACCAGATCGACGAGCACCCCGCTCGCCGGCGCGTTGTCGTTGCCCCACCAAGCCCACATGCACGCGAAAATGAGGATGTCGCAGGCGAGAAACAGCGCGCTGACGACATAGAAGCACAACAGCCACTTAGCGCCGCCTGCGTACTTCTCTCGGAACGACAACCCGGTCAGGTCGGGTGGCGGCGCTCCGTTACTTGCCCGCACGAGTGCAACGCTACCCGTTGTAGGGATTGACTTGTGCTGAACGAATTGAACGGCGCAGGAATAGGCACCCAGTTCAAGAGGTCTTTGCGGACGGGGCGTCGAGGGTACGGTTTCACTTCGGCCCAGGCGCTCACTGACGCCCACGGCGCCACTGTGGCTTGCGTTTTTCGAGAAACGCCCGCATACCCTCTCGGGCGTCCGGCAGCTGGCTCGTCGCGGCCATCACCTCGATGGCGTAGGCGTACGCCTTCGGCTGGTCGAGATCGATCTGAGCGTAGAGTGCTTGCTTGCCGATGCCCTTGCTCTCGGCGGACCCCAGCGTGACCCGCTCCAGGAGGTCCTGCACGGCGGAGTCGAGCTGCTCGTCGGGTACTACCCGGTTGACCAACCCCCAGTCGAGTGCAGTCCGGGCGTCTACCACGTCGCCAGCCAGGGCCATCTCCACTGCCCGCTTCCGACCGATGCTCCTCGCGACCGCAACCATCGGGGTGTGGCAGAACCAGCCACCTCTGCCGCCTGGAGCGGCAAAGCCGGCGTTCTCGCTGGCGACGGCGAGGTCGGCGCTGGCGACCAGCTGACAGCCGGCTGCCGTGGCGAGCCCGTGCACCCGTGCCACCACGGGCTGAGGCACCTGTTGGATGAGCGTCATCAATTCCGTGCAGGTCGTCAACAAGGAGCGGACGGCCGACAGCTCAGCATCGGCGACGTCGGCGAAGTCGTGCCCGGCGCTGAATACCGGACCCTTGCCGGCGAGGACGATGCCCAGGGCGTCGCTCTCCCCGATGTCACGGAACGCTGTCAGCAGCTCACGCATGTGCTCCAGTGACAGGGCGTTGCGCCGATCCGGACGGTTCATCGTGACGGTGGCAAACTCGCCCGATCGCTCGACAAGGATGTGCTCGAACTCCATGCTGCCTCCTGCTTTGACAGCGGTCGCCAAACCGGGAACCTCGATCAGGCGAGGTCGAAGCGATCGAGGTTCATGACCTTGGCCCATGCAGCCACGAAGTCACGCACGAACTTCTCCTTCGAGTCGTCACATGCGTACACCTCCGAGATGGCTCGCAGCTGGGAGTTCGAACCGAAGACGAGGTCGACGGCGGTGCCGGTCCACTTGACCTCGCCCGTGGCGCGATCGCGACCCTCGTACACGTTCTCGGACGAGACGGATGCCCTCCAATCCGTGCTCATGTCGAGCAGGTTCACGAAGAAGTCGTTCGTCAGCGTCTCGGGCCGGTCGGTGAGGACGCCGTGTCGGGACTGCCCGACGTTGGCGTTCAGGGCCCGCATGCCGCCGATGAGAACCGTCATCTCCGGGGCGGTCAGCGTCAACAGCTCGGCCCGGTCGAGCAGCAGGGTCTCCGCCGGCAACTTCTCTCCGGCTCGGAGGTAGTTGCGGAACCCATCTGCGATCGGTTCGAGTACGGCGAACGACTCCACGTCGGTCTGCTCCTGCAAGGCGTCCGTGCGCCCAGGCACGAACGGGACCGTGACGTCGTGCCCGGCGTTCTTCGCCGCCCGCTCGACGGCAGCGCACCCGCCGAGAACGATCAGGTCAGCGAGCGAGACCTTCGTTCCGCCGGACTGTGAGAGGTTGAAGTCCTGCTGGATCTGCTCGAGGGTCTGCAGCACCTTGGCCAGTTCGGCCGGGTCGTTGACCTCCCAGCCCGCTTGCGGCGCAAGGCGAATGCGCCCCCCGTTGGCGCCGCCCCGCTTGTCGGTACCGCGGAAGGTTGCCGCCGACGCCCACGCGGTGGAGGCCAGCTGGGAGATGGACAGTCCCGACGCGAGGATCTTGCCCTTGAGGGCAGCGATGTCCTCGTGCCCGATGAGTTCATGATCGACCTCGGGGACGGGGTCCTGAAACAGCTGCGGTTCCGAGGGAACCAACGCGCCGAGGTAGCGCGAGACGGGTCCCATGTCGCGGTGCGTCAACTTGAACCACGCCTTGGCGAACGCGTCCGCGAGCTGGTCCGGGTTCTCGCGGAAGCGCTTCGCGATCGGCTCGTAGATCGGATCCATCTTCAGTGCGAGGTCCGTCGTGAGCATCATGGGGGCGTGCCGCTTGGACGGATCATGAGCATCGGGCACAGTGCCCTGTGCCGAGGGATCCTTGGGAGTCCACTGCTTCGCACCGGCGGGGCTCGTCGTGAGCTCCCAGTCGTACGCGAACAAGTTGTCGAGGTACCCGTTGTCCCACTTCGTCGGCTCGTTGGTCCAGGCGCCCTCCAGCCCACTGGAGAGCGTGTCGGCGCCGTTGCCTCGGCCGAAGGTGTTCCTCCAGCCGAGCCCCTGCGCCTCGAGCGGACAAGCCTCGGGTTCTGGACCGGCGTACTCCGCACCTACTGCACCGTGGCACTTGCCGAAGGTGTGGCCGCCGACGATGAGCGCCAAGGTCTCCTCGTCGTTCATCGCCATACGACGGAAGGTCTCTCGGATGTCCCTGGCGGCAGCAAGCGGATCCGGGTTGCCGTTGGGCCCCTCCGGGTTCACATAGATCAGGCCCATCTGCACGGCGCCAAGAGGATGGGCGAGTTCCCTGTCGCCGCTGTAGCGCTCATCTCCGAGCCACGTGTCCTCAGGGCCCCAGAGGATCTCGTCGGGCTCCCAGATGTCCTCTCGCCCACCGCCGAAGCCGAACGTCTTGAAACCCATCGATTCCAGGGCACAGTTGCCGGCGAAGATGATCAGATCACCCCAGGAGATCTTCCGGCCGTACTTCTGCTTGACCGGCCAGAGCAGCCGGCGCGCCTTGTCGAGGTTCACGTTGTCGGGCCAACTGTTGAGGGGGGCAAAACGCTGAGCGCCGCTGCCACCACCGCCACGGCCGTCGGCAATGCGGTACGTGCCTGCGCTGTGCCACGCCATCCGGATGAACAGCGGCCCGTAATGGCCGTAGTCGGCGGGCCACCAGTCCTGCGACGTCGTCATCACGTCGACGATGTCCTGCTTCAGCGCGTCGAGGTCGAGGGTCTTGAACTCCTCTGCGTAGTTGAAGTCCTCGCCCATCGGATTGGACTCGGGCGAGTGCTGGTGCAGAACCTGCAGGTCCAGCTGATTCGGCCACCAGTCGTGGTTCGACCTTGGTCGAGTCGGCTTGGGAGTCGGGGCGGGAATTACTGGGCTCTCGCTTTCGCTGCCACTTTCAGACACGTCGGTCCTTCTCCTTCGTCGCTGTTTCCTTCTGATGGCTGATTGCTCTAGAGGTTGGTTGCTGTGAATCCAAGGCTGTGCTGTTGAGCTCGTCTCGCACGCTGCCTGTCCGCGTTGAGCCGTCGGACGAGACCGAAGGTGCCGCGGCACACTCGGGACATCGGCCCCAGTAGATGACCTCAGCTTCGTCGATCTCGAAGCTCGAATCGTCGGCGGCCGTCAAGCACGGGGTGTAGCCGACCGCACAGTCGACGTCGACCATCCGGCTGCAGGTCCTGCAGATGAGGTGGTGGTGGTTGTCAGACACCCGATCCTCGTAGCGGGCCGGCGACCCGGCGGGTTGGATGCGCCGGAGGAGGCCCTTGTCGGTGAGGGCCCCAAGGGCGTCGTACACCGCCTGATGCGAGATGGCACCGATCTCGGACCGTACGACCGTGTAGGTGTCGTCCGCAGTGCTATGCGGTCGGTCGGACACCGCCCGCAGGACAGCCAGACGCTGGGCCGTGACCTTCAGACCGTGCCGGCGGAGATGCGCACCGTTGTCAACGGCTGTCTCCTTGGACACGCTCGGAGCCTAACCCCCATGCTGGAGTAAGTCTAGATCTGGCTGGATACCAGTTCCGACAGGACCCCATCCGGCGCTCCTTCATGGATGAACTGGGCTCTCGGCGCTCCTAGAAGTCCGGTTCGCAGCCTCTGCGAGATCTGTGACTGATGGGATCAGCCGCTCCTCTCGACCCCCCCGCCCGATCAGTCCCCGAGCACCCAGAAACATCGGGCCTCACTCTCGCCCAGATTCCTCCAGCTCGCAATCGGGCGCCGCGCGGCGAGGAGCGCCTCTCCGCGGCGAAGCACAGGACGGCCCTGACCGACCGTGACCTGCACGAGGCCGTCGACGACCCCGGTGAGCTCTCGCCCTTTGTGGCTGAAGGGGGCGTCCACGCTCGCCCCAGGCGCCATCCATACGAGGTAGGCGCGCAGTCCGGCCTCAGCGTCGTCGAGGAGCGGGAGCACGTAAGCGGGAGCCGTGTCGCTCCAGCTGCGGCGCCGGCCTATTCGATAGTCGGGCGTGACCTCGCCCCCGAGAAGCTCGTCCAGGGTCACGTTGAGGCGGCTAGCGAGCTCGAGCAGCGTCTCGAGCGATAGCCCGCGCTGGCCACGCTCCACTTGAGAGATGGCGCTCGGCGAGACTCCCGCCAACTTGGCGAGCGCTGTCTGGCTGAGGTCGCGCCTCAACCGGTACGCCCGCAGCGCGGCGCCGACTCGAGCACCTGCGGGTGCCAACTGCAGGACGAGTTCGTTGCCCCGAAGGGTGTAGCGGAACAGCTGACCCTGCACCCCGGGAGGCCGACCCTCCGCCTTGCGGATCCGGAGCCGACCCTCCTCAATGACAAGGATGCACTGGGTGATCCGTTCGACCTCCGTGAGAAGCGTCCGGTAGCGAGCTCCGTTCCCGATCGACCAGTAGGCGATGGCGCCGAGATCGAGCAGCATCGGACAGCACCGAGCAAAGAAGTCGGCCGTCTGGGGCGTACCCCAGCGTGACGCCATGGCGCCGAGGGAGTCGAAAAGCAGCAGCGGTCGCCGAGCCCGCGTACACAGGGCGCGGACCGCCTCCAATAGCTCCTCGGGCGTGGCGCACGACGAGCGCGGCCGAGCGTCGAGCACGTCCAGCCACGGCCAGCGACCTCGCACTTCGGCGGGATCGCTCGACACGGTGACGTATGCCGCGAGCCCGAAGTCGTCGCGACCCTCGCCGACGGCCCCATAGAACGGCGTGAGAGCGCCAAGCTCAGCATCATCGGAGACCCAGACGACGTTGTCCCCCCAGTAAAGCCCGCCAAGGGCTGCATCCAATGGGGGGATGCCGGTCTTCGCGATGTCCTCCGACAGCACTGCTTCACATCCTAATCAACTCTCAGTCCGCTGCTTCAAGTGCCGGGTCTGCCACAGAGTGACCTTCGGAGACGACGGTGGTGCGGCGTTTCTTGAAGCATTGCTAATCAGATCATCAAAATCGTGCGCGTAGCTTCTAGAGTGGGACGTCGTGAGGAGTCATTTCCAGGTGTGAGGAGTGGATGATGAAGGTTCAGAAGATCTGCGTTGCGGTGAAGGACCTGACCGACTGCGCGCTTGGCCTCGACGTGGTCAAGGCGATGGGAATCGATAACGCCGAGGTGCGGCTCGTGCACGTCAGCTTGCACGAAAACTTCGGGCGTGCGCGCTTTCCGCTCGAGGCACCCGAGGAGGCTTCGCACATCGTCGAGGCCGCCGTGGCCCAATTCCGCTGGGCCGGCTTCACGGTCCACGGGAAGGTTTGTCGTGCGCTCGTGGGCAAGGAGTCCGGCGCGATCGTCGACGACGCAACCGACTGGGGAGCGGATGCCATCGTGCTCGGTCGCCCGCATCACGGCGACCTCGCCATCCGGATGCGCGGTAGCGTCGTGCAGCGTGTGATCCAGAGTTCGCCGTGCCCAGTCGTCGTGGCAGCTTCAGCGGCATCCCTCAGCGCGCTCTCGCCTTCACGAGAGCAGGCAGAACGGGTCGCTTAAGCCCCACCCCTCGCCTCACTTTCCTGACGTGTCCGAGCGCTTCCGTCACATCAACGGCGCTTTCGTCCGAAACCCTGGCTCCGTAATCAGCTGTTAGATAAATCGCCTGGACCACTGCAGGTGAGCGAACTCTCAACGGTTTATCGCGGCTCGACGCGACGCGCGACGGCGTCAACAGGCACCCCTCCGGCGAGCTCCGGTGAGACGCCAGCGGCTAACGCGCAAGCGCGTGTCCGGACGCCGGCGCCCCTTCGGCCGCACCGACGATGAGCCGCGTGCCGGACCATCTACGAGCCGGCGGACAGCACCTCGTCGATCCACGAGAAGGCGGCCACCGCCGCCGGAAACCCTCTTGTGGTAATCGCCAGAACCGCCACCTGCAGAATCTCCTCTGGTGAAGCGCCGGCAGCAAGGGCGCGGCGTGCGCCCGAACGCACCGCACCCTCGGCCGCCCCGCCGATAGCGATGCCGAGCTTTACGAGGCGCTGCGTCCGCTCGTCGAGCGGCCCGGCGTTCTCGCTAGCTTCGCCCAGGGCGTCAAGGGCGGCGACGACGGTGGGGAAATGAGCTCGCAGACGAAGATAGACGTCAGGCAGGTACTCCTCGGTCACAGCTCTTCCTTCCTTTCTATTTCCTTGCTCGGTTTTCGGGCTATTGCCCGCATGTGAGAGGACTGAGATCTGCAATGTCCTCGCATAGCGGGTTCAATAGGACCTCGCTCATTCCCGCATTGCCTGCAGTTGTGCGACGTGCTCGCGGACGTGGCTGGGTTCGAGGAGCTCCGAGAACGGTAGGGGCCTCTGTACCCGGATCCGCCCACTGTCGACAATGATCGTGGGCACGCGTATGGCGATCTGTGATTCTCCCAGTTGGGCGCCAAGGATCACGACCTCCTGTCCAGATCTCCTCACAGTCTCCAGCAGTTCGTCACGGCCGGCGGCGCTCGTCACGATGGCATCGAGATACTCCCGCGTCTGAGTCGGGCGGTTGTCAACCACCGGGATCCGCCCCGACAACAGCTCAGCGCACGCAGCGGCGAGCATACGGCTGCTGGCTACGACATGGGCGAGCACGGTGTCGACGTCCCAAGCATCTCGGGATCGAGCAGCGAGACCGGCGTCGGCCGCGACCTTGAGGCATTCCCGATAAGCCGCCTCGAGCTCAGTGGTGTCCACGTCTCCCCTCCAGCAAGCAGTCGGTACAGCGACTTTCGTCTTCAAGCCGAGCGGCGATCTCAGGGTGCGAAGCGGCCAGGCGACGCCCCACCACCCTGCCGGCAAGACCATGAGCGAGAGGCTGGCCACAGGACACACAGCGAGGGCCGGCGACGACCTCGGCGATCGACCGGCGACCTGCAGTGAGTAGCACGGGGTCTACGACTCTTCGAAGGGACACAACGGCCTCAGGACATGACGAGACGCAGGCCCCGCAGGCCGAGCACGTCAAGGCCTCGAATGAAAACGCCATGGCCGCTCCCTGCCGGCTCGCTTGTAACGCCCCCGTCGGGCAGGCGAGCGTGCAACAGCCGCATGCCGAGCACCCGCCAGCGTCGATGGTGATCTCACCGAGGGAAGCCACCGAGGACTCGATCCTCCACGGCGCTCCGCGTGCCGCGGTGGGACGTGAGATGAAGACGGTCGGTGCGTCCGACGTCCAGGCAGCAGGGTCGCTTCCTCGCGAGACGAGAGCGGACAGAGCGCCTACCGTCGCCTCGGGCTCGCGAAACTCAATCGAGGCGACAGGTGCCGGAGGTGTCTCTCGGGAGCGGCTGACAGCCGTGGACCTCAAGCAGCCGGGAGCGCCGATCAGCTGACGCCACGAGGGGGCGACGTGGTTGACCACGCCGGAGCAAAAGTCCGTGAGCTCGCGTGCGCGGGTGGCGCACGCAACGTCGTCAC
The DNA here is from genome assembly GCA_963735115.1 of uncultured Actinomycetota bacterium. Classification (GTDB taxonomy): domain Bacteria; phylum Actinomycetota; class Acidimicrobiia; order Acidimicrobiales; family Bog-793; genus JAKACA01. The sequence goes on from CAVTJR010000001.1 coordinate 272,056, forward strand.
ATCCCACGAGTTTCACTCCGACGTCAGCGCTGAGAATCTGTAGAGGCCAACCGGCGGACACCATCTCGAGTGACGGCACCTCGAGCGGTAGCCAGCTCCCTCCGAGCGGTACCTTGGCGAGCGCCTTCGTGCAGACGATCGCCAGCCCGACAAGCGAGCCCGAGCCGAGCAGGCGTGCCTCTGCAACGAGCACGCTCGCAGCTTCCTGGAGCTCGCTGATCGATGTTCCGTTCAGCGAGATGGCCGCCGACCGGCAGGCGCTGAGGCACGCGCCGCACCCAGTACAGGCGGCCTCGTCGACCAACATGCGGGTGCCCGTGACACGAAGCGCCCCGTGGGGACAAGCCTCGACGCATGCCCGACAATGCCCGCCACCGTCGCAGCGAGCCTCGATGAAGCTGGCAACCGGGCGGCGAGCAGCGTTGCTGGGACGGAACAGGCTCCGGCGAGAGACCTCCACGGAGCCGAGCGCCAAGCGCTCGCGGACGGGGGCGTCGAGATCGGCCCATGCGAGCTGTGTGAGAGCCGCTCGTATGCGGATGATCGACTGCGCGGCGACCACGACTGGATCCGACTGCTCGAACGGCATCAGGTCGACGAGCTGGATTCCCGAGGGGTGGATACCCGCGCGACGCAGGCAGGCGACGATCTCCTCCCGCCTGGTTGCCCCCTGCCGGCAACCAATGGCTAGGCGGCGCGCCCCGAGGGTTTTCAGCGCCGCGGACGCGGTAGTTGGCCCCGAGCAGAGGTTCTCCACCACGAAGACCTGCACCTGGGGTGAATGCCTGCGTAGCCCGGCGGCGATGCTCCCGGCGGGCACCGGGTTGGGCCCTTGCTCGGAAACGTCCGAGCACAGCAGAACCACGCTTTGCTCGGTGTTGGGCCTTCCAGGATGCTTTTCGATGTTGCTAATCGCTCCCGGCGACTCAAAGGTTGGCGGTCCACTTGCTGCCTGCCTACCCCACATTCCGGCACCAGCCGCTCCGCCGCCACTCTTGGACGGCAGCGAGACCCTCATCATCAGGGAATCTCGGACTGGACCTCGACGGCGGTCTCGAAGTAGCGCTGGATGTAGCCGAGCCAATCGAGGGTCAATGCGCCGAGGTCTCGATAGAAGGGGTGCTCGGCTTCGCGGACAACAGCCCGGCAGAGACGGGGCAGCCACCGTCTCAGGTGATCGAAGAAGAGCGCCTTGGCTACCGCGGAAGTCTCTTCGAACGAGAGTGCGTAGGCGAGAGCCTCGAGCTCGACGGCGATGTGATCGGGGAGCTCACCGGTTGCCGGCATCATCTCGATCTCGAGCTCGGCATACAGCCGACGGAGATCGGCCGTGCAGGGGCCCATCAGACTGCGCCGAATATCGACAGGGACGTCCTCTCTCCAGAACGACTCGTACGGAGGACACGGCACGTGTCCAGGTCCGATGAAGAGGCGTTCGTGCTCGTCGAGCAGGGCGAGCACTTCGTCGAGTTCGATGGAGAATCGCGGCTTGCCAGGCTCCGTGTCGCCGGAGATGCGGCGCCGGACGTCCGTCTCGATCTCGACTGCGTCCAACCAGGTGCTGACCTCACCGGCCACAGGTTGGCTCCACCAGTGCGCCAGAAGGTCGAGGGCGACGATGACGGTGCCCCCGTCGATCGGAGTCTCCGAGGCTGATCGTTCCATCGAGGCGTCCTTCGTGCCGTTGAGTGGCGGCGAGTCGATCGTCATCAGACCTTCCTCAGTGCTCGTCGTCGGTGCGTGTATCGGCCGTCGCCACCGGATCCTCGCTTGCCGGATCCGCCGCCGCAGGCGTCTCGGAGGGCGCCGCCTGTCGCGTGGCGCCAAGCGCTGACCGACCGATCAGCTGGTGGTAGCCCACCGTCACGAGAGCGAGGAAGAAGGCGACGAGGCCGAGGACGATCCCGTACTCGACCCAGGTCGGGGAGTAGCGGCCGATGAGCTGGAACGACGTCGTCGTCGGGTTGTACGTGCCGAGGGCGTTCCCCGGCGGGTACTGCGTGAGGGGGTTGACGAAGCCGATGACGACGAGCTCGATGCGGAAGGCGAGGACGCCGACGACCGTGAGGCCAGCCGCAATGCCGAGAGAGCCCGTCAGGCGGCGGAGCCGCGGCGCCAGCAGGAGCGCCAGCGGGATCACGCCACCTACGATCCACTCCACCCAGAAGATCCAGGCCCACGGGCCGCCCGGAAGAACGAGGTTGAGGGCCGACCGGTCCGCTGGCACGTTGCCCCACAGGACCGTGATGTAGTCACAGCCGACGAAGAACAGGTCGACGATGAGGGAGACGGTGATGAAACCCCGCAACCAGCGTCTCGTCTCGATCGGAAGCGCCAGCCCTCCCCAGCGCTCGGCGGCGAGGGCCAGCAGGGTCACGAGTGCCGTGCCCGAGAGGATGGCCGACACGACGAACAACGGGGCCATGAGCGAGGTGTTCCACCACGTGCGGGCGATCTGCAGGCCGAAGATCCACGCCGTCACAGAGTGCAGCAGCACTGCCGTCGGGAGCCCCACGTAGGCGAGCACCCGCATCGTCTTGCGGAGCTGGCTCGGCTCGGACTCGTGGCGGTGGAGAACCGCCAAGTCCACCACAGAGAAGACGAAGTAGATCGAGATGATGAGGATGTCCCAGATGAGCGGGGAGGTCCAGTTGGGGTGGATGAAGATGTTCAGAATCCGGTCCGGCCGCCCGAGGTCAGGGATGATCATCAGGGCGGCCACCGTCACGCAGGCCGCCGCCGAGAGCACCCCGAGCTTCGAGAGGGGTCTGAGGGCTTTGATCCCGAAGACCTCGGCGCTCGAGGCCATGATGAGCCCACCTGCAGACAGCCCGATGAAGAAGGCGAAGGTGAAGATGTACATCCCCCAGGACACGACGTCGCGCATGCCGGTGGCGGCCAGGCCGGTCTTGAGCTCGTAGATCCACGCTGCGAGACCAAAGGCGCCAGCTGCAGCCAGTAGCACGTACCACAGGTAGATGCCATGATGCTCGCCCCGCTCACGCGTGGCGGGCATCGGAAGCGAAGCAGTGGTGGTGGCCATGGCTTACCCCCTCAGCTCTCTTGCACCACGCGCTTGCGCACGGGCACGTAGTAGACGTTCGGATCCGTACCGAGCTCGGGGTGGAGCTGGGTGGCGCCACCTTCGTTCACGAGCTGGTTGACCTCACTGTCGGGGTCATTCAGGTCCCCGAAGATGCGGGCGCCGATGGGGCAGACCTCGCAGCAGAAGGGCTCCTGGCCGACGTCGATCCGCTCGACACAGAAGGTGCACTTCTCGACGACTCCCTTCGGGCGCACCGGCTCGAAGACGAGCCGACCGTCGTAGCGGTAGTCCTTGCCATAGCCGACGATGCCACCGGGCGCATACTCGGCGTCGCCCCAGTTGAAGATGCGGACGCCGTAGGGACAGGCCGCCATGCAGTATCGACAGCCGATGCAGCGCTCGTAGTCGACGAGGACCGTACCGTCGTCCCGACGGAACGTTGCCTGCACCGGGCACACCTTCACGCAGGGGGCGTCGTTGCAGTGCTGGCATGCCACCGGCAGGTAGGCGAGCTCGAGGTTGGGGAAGACGCCCCACGGCACGTCGATGTTCTCGCTCGCCGGCGGCTTCGCCGTCGTCGACTCGTTTGGCGCCGCCGTCAGTACCCGGTTCCACCAGAAGCCGAGCGGCTCGTTGTTGATCTCCTTGCAAGCGACGGCGCACGTCCAGCAGCCGACACAGCGGTTCGTGTCGATCACCATCACGTGATGTGGAATGTAGGGATCCCTCTTGGCTGCCATCACGTTCACCCCTTCACTGTCTCGACCTGAACGAGGCAGTCGTAGTAGGCGGCATTGGACGGGAAGTTCGGGATGAGAGCCTGCGCAGGGTTGGCGATCTGGTGCGTGAGGTTGTTCGGGTGGCCCTCGATGTAGTGCTTGACCCGGATCGTGTCCCAACCGCCCTGGTAGCAGTTGACGACACCGGGTTTCATGGACTCGGTGAGACGAGCGCGTACCTTCAGCTGGCCGCGATCGTTGAAGATGCGCACGACGTCGCCGTCGCCGATCCCACGAGGCGTGGCATCCGTCGGGTTGATCTCGAGGAACCCCTGTCCGCCGTTGTTGATCTCATTCAGCCACGGCAGGGTCACGAACTGCGAGTGCGTCCGGAATTTGGTGTGGGTGGAGAGGAAGACGAGGGGGTACTTCTTGTAGAGCGGGTTCGTCGGCGAAGCCTCGATGGGCTCTTGGTGCTCGCAGAGCTCCTGTCCGAAGGGGAGGAGCATCTCAACGTAGAACTCGATCTTCCCGCTCTTGGTCGGGAACTGCTTGTTGAAGAACGGCACGTAGGGCATCGGGTCGGTGTTGAGGTGGACTGCCTCGGAGGTGAGCTGCTCCCACGTCAACCCCTTCACGGTCGGGTCGGCGTCGGCCTGGCCGAGGTGCATGATCTGGCGCAGGTACTCGTCGGGCGACTGGTCGAAGTACTGCCCGACGCCCATCTTGTCGGCAACCATGGCGATGGCGTCGAGATCCGACTTCGACTCGAAGAGCGGGTCGATGATCTTCGGCATGTACTGCAGGTAGAAGTTGTTCGACGACAACAGGTCGGTCTTCTCGAGGTATGTGCAGGCGGGCAGGACGACATCGGCGATGTCACAGGTGGCCGAGAGCATGTAGTCGGAGACAACGCAGAAGTCGAGCGCCATCATGGCCTTCACGACCTGGTTGCGGTCGGACATCTGCTGGGCGAAGTTGTCGATCATGAACCAGGCGGCCCGCACCGGGTAGGGGTCGTCCTTCAGCACGGCGTCGCAGAAGTCCATCGGCTCGAGCAGGGGATAGATCGTCGTACCCTTCGGGGCCCAGAAGTTCACGAAGTCGAAGGCGGTCGTCGTGATCCCACCGGCGAAGGTGGTGACGCCACCGCCGTGAACCCCGATGTTGCCGGTGATGGCCTGCAGCGTGAGGAGTGCCTGCATGTGCAGGTCGCCGTGGTACCAGTGGGAGAGGCCAAAGCCGACGCGGACCGCCAAGGGCTTCTGCGTGCCCCACGTCCGGGCGAGGGCGACGACCTGTGATGCCGGGATGTCGGTGAGCTTCGAGGTGTACTCGGGCGTGTACTTGGAGGCCATGTCGGCGAGAAGCTGCAGGGCCGTCGGCGCCTGCGTGGTTCCGGCAGGGTGCGTCCCGAAGATCGCCGCGTCCCTCACCGACGGGTCGCCGGCCGCCTTCAGCGTGCCGTCCGACGAGTCGAACACGACGTAGTCGTCCTTGGCGCCTGCGATCACGTCGTTTGCCCGCAGCCACTTCCTCGTGCTCGGGTCCACAAGGTAGGGGCCGACGGTGTAGCTGCGGATGTAATCAGCGTCGTAGAGCCCGTTCGACAGTACGTAGTTGATGATCCCGTCGATGAGGGCCGTGTCGGCGCCCGGACGGATCGGCAGCCACTCGTCAGAGGCGGCACAGGTGACGGTGAAACGAGGATCGACCGAGATCAGCTGCGTTCCGCTGGCGTCCCTGGCGTCGCACATGATCCGCCAGTCGGGGATCGAGGTCTCGGCGACGTTGTTCGCCCAAAAGACGATCGCCTTTGCACTGAGGAAGTCGACTGACTCGTGCCCGGTGAAGAATCCGCCCCCGTTCGCGGGGTTCGTCGGGTCGACGAGCACGTAGTTCCAGCCTGCGGGTGTGGAAGAGTCGCCTTCGTTGTCGCCCTCGGAGTCGCCTGCAGAGGCACCGATGACGCTGGCGAAGCGAAAGCCGGCGCCCACTACCCCTTCGATGAGTGCGAGCGAGCCGGTGTAGGGAGCGATCCAAACCGACTTCTTGCCGTACTTCTCCTGAGCGGCGGCGAAGTTCTCGGCGATGAGAGAGGTCGCCTCGTCCCAACTGATGCGCTGCCACTTGCCCGAGCCCCTCGGGCCAACGCGCTTGTACGGGTACTTGATCCGATCGGGGTTGTAGGTGTTCGAAATCTGCGAGAGCCCTCGCAGGCAGATGCGCGGGTGGAAGGTGGGTGCTGGCGCCCCCGAGACAGTCTTCGTGCCCCAGGGGGCGGGCCCGATCTCTGTCACGCGCCCGTCGACCACGTGGATGAGGTGCCCGCACGCACCGTCGCAGTTGTTCGAGTGCCCGGTCCGGTAAACGGTGGCGTTCCCGGTGATGACCGGTCCGCCATCCATTGGACCCTGACTGAGGAGCGGCTGGAAAAAGCGCAGATGGTCGGCGACGATCATTCCACCTACGGTGGCGGCGCTTCCTCCGAGAAAGGCACGTCTCGAGAAGGACATCGTGTCGCCTCCTTGTGTTGTCGGCTTCGAGGACGAACGAAACGCGGTGCAGATGTGGCCGCTCGTTGATCCCGTTCTGTGCTCGTTGTTCCACTCAAGCCCTCGCGGGGTGCCGCCAGTAGGGCCGAAAGCCCCGGAACAAATCCCTAAGAGTCCTGCTTGAACCGGTAGCTGGCGTTCCTCGACCCTCGCTCAGCGGTCTCGGCCAGCTATGCCAGTCTGAGCGTCGCCGACATCATGTAGACACCGAAGCCGATCACAGCTAGGCAGAACTCGATCGTGATGAGTCGGCGAGCCCGCGGATTCGATGTTCGCTCGGCAGTGCTCTCGAGTCGAGGGCCAACAGAAGGCCGAGGACGGTCGGCAGCAGGAGGGCGTTCATCACTTCGACAAACCGTCCTTCCTCGAAAGGACAACTACCGCCCTCGCGACCTTTTTATCGCCATCGCAAGCACTATTGCAAACTTGAGCGGCCACCATAACCTTGATATTACAAGCAGTTTCTGGACAGTGGTCTTGTTTTCCTCCGTGTTAATGAGTAATAATGGTCGGGTGCCAACCACGAGCGGGAGGGCCGTTATTCATCGCGCCCTGGCCAGCGAGAGCCGGCAGGCTCTGCTCGCTGTCCTTCGCCGGCACAGAAGGCCGCTCGACGCCGCCGAGGCCGCCGAGGCCGTCGGCCTTCAGCGCAACACCGCCCGGGTACATCTCGACGTGCTCGCTTCGGCCGGGCTGGTCACCCGGCGCCTCGAGGAACGGTCGACCCCCGGTCGGCCCCGTGTCCTCTACGAGGCCACACGACCGCCGGCGATCGACTCCGATCGTCGGCCCGCCGAAGCCGGTTACCAAGAACTCGCCCGAGTGCTGGCGGACCAGCTCACCGGAGTGGCCGGCGCCAGAAGCGAAGCGATCCGGGCCGGGCGTCGTTGGGCAGCTGCCCTCGATGCGAGACCACTGCCACAGCGCTCGCTGTCACCCGGCGAAGCCGTCCTGATCGCCACCGAGATCCTGGACAATCTCGGTTTCGAACCCGAGCCCGATCCGACGGCGGAACCCGATCGGATCCTGCTCCATCGCTGCCCGTTCGCCGAAGTGGCGAGGGAGAACCGCTCCGTAGTCTGCGGAATCCATCTCGGCATGCTCAGGGCCACCTTCGAGCGCTTGGACACGTCCCTCGTTGTGGACGGCCTCGATTCCTTCGTGACGGACGATCCCCTCCTCTGCGTCGTTCGCCTGAGGAACAAGGACACCGCGCGCGAGAAACGAAGCTCCCGATGACACGTGCTCGGGTCTCGTCGCCGAAGCGAACCTGAGGGTTGCCGCCCCCCGTTCAGGCCTTGGCCAGCTCGTAGGCGCCAGAATCACAGTGCGTGGCGGGGCGAGGCCTGCCACGCTGATCCGTGGGGAGGCAGGCAAGACCGATCTTGCGGGCCGGCGAGCTCGGTTCCAACGCCATCGTCTCGGTCGGGCCGCCGTTGTTTGCCAACAGGCGGAGCTTCGGATTGGTCGAGACCTTGTCGCTCGCCGCGAGCTGCAGCACGCACCCGGACGACCCGAGGACGTTTCCACCCTCGGATGCAGCTGCAACGGCCACGTCGGGGGTGGTGGTGGACAGGGCGCAATCGTTCTCCGAGCCACCTTTGCTCTTGGTCCTGTTGTCGCTGAGGATGGAGTCCTTGACGGTCACGCCTTGGCCCTCCTCGTAGACGTAGAGCCCAGCGCCGGTCTTGGCCACGTTCGCCGTGATGGTGTCCGAGTCGAGCGAGATGACACCCTCGAGGATGAGCCCTCCGCCTTCGCCGCTCGTACCGGCCGAATTGCCGGTGATGGTCGAGTTGGCGATCGCTCCGACGTCGTCCGCAAGGGCGAGCCCACCGCCTTCGCCATCGGAGGCGGGAGAGACGTTGCCGCGTGGCCACCGCCGGCAGGTCGGCGACGACGCCGTGTTTGAGGTGGAGCCACACGCGCCGTGGCCCAGGCGTCGGAATCAGTGCTTGCCTGTCGAGAACGGTGAATCCAAGTGCGGGTCGGGTCCAGGTGAACGCCTGCGAGTTGAGGCAGGAACCGATGCGCCGCGTGTCAGGGGCTCGCGCTTTCCCGGGGGCGCCCTCAGCGCGCTGTGCGTGTGTAGATGCGGACGCAGAGGGGGACGAGGATGATCAGCAGCAGGCCGCACATGCCCGCCGAGCTCGCCACCGGGTGCGCCAGGGACCACACCCCGGACGGTGGCGGCCCGATGGAGTTGCCGAAGAGGTCGCGCACACCGGCGACCAGCGCCGACACCGGGTTCCAGTTGGCGATGTCCCGAAGCCAAGCAGGCATCTCCGAGGGATCGACGAAGACATTGGAGACGAAGCCGAGCAGGAAGGGGGGCATGGCGGAGATGGTGTCGGCGGCCTGGATGCCGCGGGAAGTGAGACCGACGAGGATGCCGATCCAGCTGAAGGCGTAGGCGAACAGCTCGATGAGAAGGAAGCCGGCAATCACGCTGCCCACCCCGGTAGTGGGGCGCCACCCCACCAGGAGGGCGCAGCCGATCATGACGAGGAGGGCCGGAAGCCAGAGGATCAACCAGGCCACCGATTGCCCAACGACGAGCGCCGACCTCGCCATCGGCAGGGTGCGCATCCGGTCGACGACGCCCCCCTGCATGTCCGTGGCGACCGCGACCGCGACCATGTTGGAGGTAAACAGCGCCGACATGGCGAAGAGGCCCGGCATCAGGTAGGAGCGGTAGTTGCCCCCCGGGACCGTGATCGAGCTGCCGAAGACGTAGCCGAACAGGACGACGAAGATGACTGGCATGAGTACCGAGCCGATGATCACGTCCGGCTGGCGCATTCCCCGGAGGACGTAGCGGCGGGCGGCGTTGTAGCTGTCCACCAGTAGCGACGGGAAGCGTCCGCCCTGGACGGCGACGGCGGGGCTCTCAACTTCTCCGATGCGCACGTCGCCGCCGCGGTGTTCGCGCTCGTCGCTACCCCCGTCTCTCCCTCGCCTTGCCACCGCCGCCTCCACCCCCTGCTCGGTGGTCACAGCGCTGAAGACCTCGTCGAGGGTCGGGTGCTCCAGCGCCACCTCGTGGACCTCGAGGCCCGCTGCTGCGAGGCGGTCGGCGGCCTGAATCAAGGAGCGCAGACCGTCGGGGGCTGGTGCCTGGACGAAACGTCCGACGATCTCCGCCCCCGGCAGCAGCGCCCTGGCCCGCTCCATCTGCGTCGGGTCGAAAACGGCGAGAGTGACCCGGATCCGCTGCCAGCCGATCGAGGACTTGAGCTCCTCCGGGGTGCCATCGGCAACCACCAGGCCTTCATTGATCACCACCACGCGATGGGCCAGCTGATCCGCCTCGTCGAGGTACTGGGTGGTTAGCAGGATGGTGACGCCACGCCCAGCCAGACCCCGGATCGACTCCCACATCTCAGCCCGACTGATGGGGTCGAGGCCAGTAGTTGGCTCGTCGAAGAAGAGAACCTCGGGTTCGGCGACGAGGCTGGCAGCGAGATCGAGGCGGCGGCGCATCCCCCCGGAGTAGGTCCTGACCAAGCGATCAGAGGCGGCCTCGAGATCGAAGCGCTGGAGCAGCTCGGCGGCCCGCTCGCGAGCCTTGGTCGGCTTCAGGTGACAGAGCCGGCCGATGATCACCAGATTCTGGCGGCCAGTGAGGAGGTCGTCCATGGTCGCGGTCTGCCCGCTGACCCCGATGCGGCGGCGGACACCGCCAGCGTCGTCACGGACATCGGAGCCGACCACGAACGCGCTTCCGGAGTCGGCCTGCAGCAGGGTGGTGAGGATACGGATGAGGGTGGTCTTGCCGGCGCCGTTGCGCCCCAGCAGAGCGACGATGCTGCCGCTCGGAACCGCGAAGCTGACATCGACCAGGGCTCGAGTCCGTCCGTAGGACTTGCTCAAGTGCTCGACGCTGATTGCGATCATCGGCCGGCTCTGTTCCGAAGTGGCGGGTGGTGCACTCATCACCAGCTTGCCGCGCTCCACCTCGCCAGTTCGGAGGCGGTAGAGGCTTGGAAAAGGGGACTCGGACACTACATCTTGCTCGTCCCTACCACTATCCATGGCGTAGCCACCGGTTCGCTCAGCCCGCTGCCTTTCCGTCGCGAACGTCAGGCAGGAGCCGCAGCGCGATCGTCGATGTGTCTCAACAGGGCTTCAGAATCGCTCTGACGTTCGGTGCGCGGTTCTGCGGACGGGGCTGCGCGTCCGGTGGTGCGGATTCGCCGCCCCAGACCGATGCGTTGCCCATCTTTCTTGCTCGTCAGGCCCGGCGTCGACTCTGTGGGTGTTCCGCGTTATGCGATTGGCGGGTGGCACTATCCGGCACGCCGAAGTACGGTCTCATGAGGAACGTACGAGTCGACACGAAGGGAGGTGGGGCACATGAAATCTGAACCTCATAGTCCCCAACCTCCACAGCCGTGCCCCGGCGTCCTTCACGCGTCTCTCTGACCTGCGGATCACTTTCCTGACGCAGCGTCGCCAGACGCACTGACGTCGGGGTCTTCGGCTCTTCTCCCACCTCCGGGTGGTTGCCGCCTTGCGTGCCTCCAATGCGCTTGCACCACGTTCTCACGAACCGGTTGCACACCAACGGAATCAGTGTCTTTCGACGGCCCGCGCCGCGCCTGGCGGTGCGTACCCGGGGCGTCGAACGAGATGCTCCCCGCAGATCCAAGGAGACATCCATCATGAAGCTTCACCTCGCACCGCCCGGCATCGTCAAGTGTCCACTCGTCGACCGCATCGGCGATCGGATAGGTCGTGCCGAGGACTTGATCGCGCGCGTCGGCGAACGCCCACACCGGGCGTGACGCCGGAATGACGGCGGCCGAGCAATGAGTGCGGTCACCCACGATCTGTGCCACCCGCGACTAGGCGTGCGCCGTGGCCACCTCGCCGCAGATCACGGCGAGATCGCCGCTCCACGAAAGGAGGGAGATCATGTCCGAGGGCGCGACGCCTCCCGTCACGATTATGCGTAAGCGTCCCAGGGCCAGGACGACGCTCGCCGCGACGACTTCCGACGCGGCAAGCAGCAGCGGTACGCCGCGCGAGCTCGGTGCGGTCCTCGATGAAGAGCACGTGGGCGACATCAAAGGCGCGTTCGGGACCATCGCCTACGGCGACACCGGCGCTCGTCGCTCCTCGAAGGCAAAGCTGCTCACACTCTTGGCGATCATTGGTCCTGGCCTTATCGTCATGGTCGGGGACAACGATGCCGGTGGCGTTGCCACCTACGCCCAGGCTGGTCAGAACTTCGGAACGCACCTGCTCTGGGTGTTGCTCCTGCTCATCCCGGTGCTGTACGTGGCCCAGGAGATGGTGCTGCGCCTCGGAGCGGTGACCGGCGTGGGTCATGCCCGTTTGATCCTGGAGCGCTTCGGCAAGTTCTGGGGCGCGTTCAGCGTGATCGACCTCTTCGTGCTCAACGCCCTCACGATCGTCACAGAGTTCATCGGAGTGTCCCTTGCCGCGGGCTACGTGGGCGTGTCGAAGGTCCCGGCGGTGATTCTCGCTGGCGTCTTCATCATCGTGGCGGCGAGCACCGGGAGTCTCCGACGTTTCGAGCGGACCGCCATGGCACTCTGCGTCGGCTCGCTCGTCGTGATCCCCCTGTACGTTTTGGTGCACCCGCCAGCCGGGCAGGTAGTGCACAACTTCGCCCTCGTCAGCCTGCCGGGGGGGCCTTCTCAGCTGTCGAACGTAATGCTGCTCATCATCGCGCTCGTTGGAACGACCGTGGCACCGTGGCAGCTCTTCTTCCAGCAGTCCTACGTGATCGACAAGCGGATCACGACACGGTTCGTGAACTACGAGCGCGTTGACCTCATCCTCGGCATCGTCGTGGTGATCATCGGGGCGGGCGCCTTGATGGGATCGTCGGCGGCGGCGTTCGCCCACACCCCACTCTTCGGTCAGTTCGTCGACGCCCGTCATGTCGCTGTGGGACTCGGACGCTACGTGTCGCATGCGGCCGGCATTCTTTTCGCCATCATTCTCTTCGACGCGAGCCTCATCGGCGCCTCGGCGATCGGGCTCTCGACCGCCTATGCCACGTCGGATGTCCTCGGCCTCAAGCACTCGCTCCATCGCTCGGTCCGGCGGGCGAAGGGCTTCTACGCCGTCTTCGCCGGTCTCATGATCGCCTCTGCAGCCCTTGTGCTCATACCGGGCGTGCCCCTCGGCACCGTCACCGAGGGGGTCCAGACGCTGGCCGGTGTCCTCCTCCCGAGCGCAGCGGTGTTCCTCCTGTTGCTCTGCAACGACAAGGAGGTCCTCGGACCGTGGGCGAACACTACGAAGACGAACGTCATCGCCTCGATCATCATCGGCGTGCTCGTGCTCCTCTCGCTCATTCTCACCGCCGCCGTCCTCTTCCCCAACCTCTCGGGTCCCGACCTCGAGCTCATCATCGTTGTCGGCGCTGGGCTTGGCCTTGTGATCGGCGGCTACCTCAGCCTGCAGTCTCGTCGTCGCCGTACAGCCGCCCTGGCTTCGGGGCAGGGGGCAGTTCTGGGTAAAGGCGAGCTCCGGGCGCGAAGGTCCAATTGGCGAATGCCACCGCTCGCGTTGTTGGAGCGCCCTGTCATGTCGAGGCAGCGCAAGATCGGAATGCTGATGCTACGTGGCTATCTGATCTTTGCCTTTGCCCTCGTCATCGTGAAGGTCGTCGAGGTGGCGGTGCGCTGAACGATGACCGGACTGCTTGTCCACACTCCGGTGGTGCTGATGAGCCGAAGCCCGGGGATAGATCCCACCCGGATCGAGGAAGCCGACTCCAGAGACCGCTGGCTGGCTAAACGGGAAGGGTGCACAACCCCGCAGCTTCACCAACTTCGTCGCCCTACCGCACAGAGCAGCCCTAAGGGGATGGCTTTCGAGCCTCTCAGCGACGCAGGCGCTCGCTCTCGGACTGGCCGAACTCGGTCCGACCCCGGGTTTGCCGAAGCGGCGGACGCGCCGCAGGCACGGCTTCGCAAGGCGATCGGGAACCAAGCCGGCCTCGCCTCGGAGTAGGCCAGCCCTTGGGCATCGCTTCGTGCGCGCCTTCGTCGGTCAGTCACTTCTCAGCTGGGGCTCTGCGGCGACCGACAAGTCACTCAGCATCGACAGTACGATCTTCCACGGTGAGGAGCCCGCTGTCTGAGCCGCATTCTGGCTCGAGCGGGACCGGCCTACGATCCGAGCCAGCCGAAGTCCGGTCTCTGGCCGGCAGGCCGAGCCCGAGGCACCGCCGGCTCGATTTCCTCCAGAGGCGCCGCATCGTGCGGAAGGCCCGCCGGCGGCACCGGTGGGAGCGGCGCCGCGCGCGCAAGACGCCGGTCGGCCGCCACCCCGTTTGCAGCGTCGCCGTCGTCCTCTCCGTGCCGGTGGCGTTGCTGGCGATCTCGTACACGAGATACATGCTGCAACCGACGAGCATGTCGTTCGGCGAGCGCAGCGCCGAGTGGTTGCGCGGCATGCCTGGAGGCAACTGGGCCGTCGACGAGTCCGAGCACTACTACTACAGCTGGACAGCACCGAAGCCGGGCGGCCCCCAGCTGAAGAAGCTTCCGTCGGTCGGTCTTGCCGGGCCGACACCGGCTCACGGGCGTCCACCCGCCACGAAGACAGCATCCACGTGGCCGCCTCCGATCAAGCCCGTGTTCCCCCATCCTCTTCCTGGAGAAGGAGTATGGAAGCCGACCGGACCGCCGATCAACGGCGGCCCGCCGGTGCTCGTGACGACCTTTCGCCCTGAGCTCGACTACCCGCAGATCGTCGCCTACGTCGCCTGGTTCGATCACACGCGCACTGCACTCGCGTACTACCCGGGCCGTTACGAGCCGCCCAACGCAGCCGTCCGGGGTCCGATGATGGTCCCGTACGGCCAGCGTTCGCGACTGCTCGCCACCTTCAACGCGGGTTTCACCTATTCGGACGGCGACAACGGTTCCACCGACAACGGCCTCGTCAACGAACCACTCCTCGACGGCAAGGCGACCCTCGTCGGCTACCGCAATGGCGACGTCGCCATCGTGACATGGAAGGGTGGTCCGAACGCGGGGCCGAATGTCGCATGGGCTCGACAGAGCCTTGCGCCGATCGTCTGGCACGGAAAGCTCAACCCCGAGCTGAATACGGATCCGAACAGCCCGCAGTGGGGTTACACGCTCGGCAGCGCCGTCCGAGTCTGGCGGACCGGCGTCGGCATCGATCGTCTCGGCAACCTTATCTATGTCGTGGCGGACTACCAGACGGTGATCTCCCTCGCCCAGATCCTGCAGCATGCCGGCGCGGTGGACGCGATGGAGTTCGACATCAACCCCGAGTGGCACACCCTGATCACCTACACACACCATGACGGTCTCCACCCGACCATGGTGGAACCGCAGCCGATGCAGTCGCCGGACCGCTACCTCGTCCCCGACGACCGCGACTTCTTCGCCGTCTACCGACGCCTACCAGGTCCCATCAGCGTCCCCTTCAGCTAGCCCCTCCGGGGCACACCGCTGTCGCGGGCAGGCAGGGCGCCTCCCTCCAGCGAAGACGAGCCCTGGCTCAGGGCAGGAACCGGAATTCCCGAGAACCGCCTCTGGGGTGGCCGACCGCCCTGCCTTCGTCGTCGACGTCTACGCAAGGCGTCGTCCACTCTTTGAGGGGCTAGGTCACTTAGCAGCCCCAACGGGATTCGAACCCGCGTCTCCACCTTGAGAGGGTGGCCGGTTCACCGCTACAGCCAGCTGACCTTGGATTTGGTGCGCATTGCAGCCCCGTCGCAGCGCCTGTGGCCCGCCGCCACGCAAAGTCGGTTGGCGAAAGGTTGGCGGAGTGCGAGCTCTCGTCAGCCCACCCGGGAGCGATGCGCACCTCTCAGGGGCGGCCGTTCCTTAGCTCGCTGAGCAGATCGTCCGCCACAGCGCGCAGGGTCTGAATGAGATGCGGGATCCGCACCGCGTCCGCGGTCGCGAGCGAGTCTTGATTGACCGCGTTGTCGAACGGGGTCGGAATTAATAGCTCGAACAGCGGCTACCCGTCGGGATCGATGTGATTGATCCGGTACCGCAGTGGTCTGTCGTCCGGGCCGACCGACATCGTCGTCACGACGCCGCCGGGATCGAGGATCCTCAGACTGACCCCGCGAGGCTACGGCCGGACCGCCTAAGCCGGGTGACTCCTCCGCCGCGGTGTCTACGTCATCTACGTCTTCGCCTTCCGCGGGGAAATCCCGCTAGCGACCGCCCCTCCCCAACTCTTCTGTTCAGCCCAAGTCCCTTGGGCAAACGGCACACGCCGACGATGCTAGTGGGCGTCCGTCTTCACGAACCCGCTTAGCACGGTCAACAAGGAATGCACAGGGTTGCCATCGTTGGCCTGCAGGCTTACGTCGACGGCAGTGAAGTCAGCCATGACCGGGTCGGACAGGCCATAGCTCTCTGTGCCCGACGGGGCGAGAACGCCGACGGGCAACATCTTGTTCGTCTTGGGCTGCAGCAGCCACACCTCGTAGAACTCATCCGGCGGAAGCGGTGGAAGTCCCCTAGTCCTGATCGACATCTCCAACGTCTTTCCGAAAGCCGTCACGACGACCGCGCCCTGAGCATCGGCGGGAGCCACGAGCGGGTGCAAGCTTGCCACTGCCGCGATCGGCCTCGGCGAAGAGTGCTGCGACAAGCTGACCCCAAACGCGGTCGCGGCGACGACGAGCACCAGGCACGCGGCGACAAGCAGCCGTCCGGCATGCTGATGTCGACGCGGTAATCGCAGGGGAGCTTGAGCGACCCCGGGGCTGGTGGCCCGGCGCGATGACTCCGCCGGTTCCGGCAAACCGGTCCTCAGCTGGACAGCGAGCTCCTGCTCGGCGCGCATGGCCGCGGTGAGGCTGCCATGGGCGAGCGCCAATTCGGCGAGCTCGGCGCGGCAATCTCCGCAGATGCGAAGGTGGTGTGCTATCGCTCGCGTCGCCTCGCCGTCGAGCTCACCGGCTAGCAAGGCAGGCAACTCTTCGTTCATGTGGGTCGTCACAACTGCTCAACTCCTCCAATCAATGATGCAAGACGCTGCATGCCCCGTGCCATACGGGCCTTGACGGTCCCGATTGGCACTCCGAGCTGGTGGGCGATCTCGGTCTGAGTGCGATGGTCGAAGTACGACATCTCGAGCGCTTCGCGCTGAACTTCTGGCAGCTCGCCGAGGGCCCCGCGCACCTCCGCTGCCCATACCAGGCGCTCGACCAGTTCGCGGCCGTCGTCGCCAATCAGATTGCGAAGGTGATCGACGTCGACCACGTCGTGTCTCCTACGGCGCAAGTGATCTATAGACCGGTCGCGAGCAATGCCGAACACAAAGCCCTCGAGGCTCCGGCTCGGGTCGTACCGCTTGCGAGCACGCCAAAGTTCTAGAAACGTGATCTGAACTATGTCCTCAGCATCGTCTCGCGGGACGAAGCGCTGCACATAGTCGCGCACAAGCGGTCCTAATCGTCGGTAAGTCTCCTCGAGCGCCGATTCGTCTCCGTCACGCAGCCGGTCACCTACTGACGCGGTCATGCGTGCGTTCACATCTCTTCTCCGTTGAAACACCGTCTCGCGGTTGCAACGGTCCCGTTCAAGAGTCTCCGGTGTCCCTTCATCTGAGTCCGATGCAACCGCGAGGGCTGCCGCCACGGATACAGAGTAAGGGCGGCGCGACATGCTGCCCACTATGGCCTAGGAGCAACCATATGAGAATAAGGACCTGGGTGGCCGCCGGTGCGGTGGTCATCGGGCTCGCTGCACCGGTGCTGGCGGTGACATCGGCCTCCGCAGCGACGGGTTCCAAGGCAACGAACGGTGCGGTCACGGCGGAGGTGTCGTTCGTCCACGCTATTCCAGGACTACCCGTTGACGTCTACGTGAGCGGCACCAAGTTGCTGTCTGATTTCACGTTCCAGACGGTCACTGGTGAATACCCGCTCGATGCCGGCGCCCGCCACTTCGCCATTCGACCAGCCGGCGCCAAGCCGAGGTCGAAGCCGATCCTTTCTGCGACCAAGATCTTGAGCCCTGGCGAGAGCGCCACCGTTGTCATCTACCTCAGCCCGACGGGCACTCCCGAGCTGAAGGCATTTGTGAACGCGACGGGTGCCGTAGCTGCGGGCAACGCCCGTGTCATCGTCCGCCACGTCGCCGAAGCACCGGCGGTCGACGTCTTCGTAGGGACCGCGAGCACGATCGGCGTAAGGGTCATCAAAGACCTGACGAACCCGCACCAAGCATCCCTCGTCATCCCTCATACGACCCTTTACGTCCGAGTCTTCGCCGCCGGGACGAAAACGCACCCCGTGATCGGCCCTACGAAGTTCACCTTCCATGCCGACACGACGACGATCATCTACGCAGTCGGCAGCTTGGCCGCCAAGACGCTCACCATCGTCTCACAGTCCTACTAAAAAAAGGAGTATTTCATGCGCACTCGACTTCTCGTACTTCTGACACTGTTGTGCACGCTTGTCGCCGTGGTTTTGCCGGCAGCGGCGCAAGCCGCGCCGGCGCACAACGACGGCCTGACGATTTCGGCTACGCCGAACCCCATCATTGCCGGCCAAGGGGTCTTCATCTACGGCCAGTTGAATACCGCTGATAACTCGGGCCAGCAGATCAAGCTCTTCCACCGCATCAGTCCGAAGACGCACTTCAGCCTCGTCCAGACGACAACTACCAACTCCTTTGGCTTTTATGACTTCACCCGCGCCGAGGGCGTCGTGACGACGAACCGAAGCTGGTTCGTGACCGGGCCGGACGGCACCCATAGCCGTACGATCGCAGAGGGTGTTGCCGCAGTCGTCTCGTTCAGCGCGAGCAAAACGAACGCCGTCACGGGCGAGCGGATCGTGTTCACCGGCAATGTGAGCCCGTCGCATCCCTATCAGCTCGTAAAGGTCGAGGAACAGAATGGTCTGTTCGGAAACGTCTGGACCACGATCGCGTCCACGTACACCGATGCCGGCTCAAATTTCGACCTCTCTCATAGCTGGGCCCTGCCTGGGGACTACACCTTGCGGGCTGTGTTTCCGGGCGACGCTCGCAACCTTGAGGGCGATTCCGACAGCATCACGGTCTCTGTCCAGCAAAAGCAGCACGGTTTGTTCACGATCAACTCCTCTGATCCGATCATCGCCGCTGGCGGGTCCGTGACGATCTACGGGACCCTCTATTCCTCCGGTTCAACGCCTGAGCCGTCCACCGCTGTCGGCCTCTACGGCGGGAAGCCCGGCGGAACGAAGGAGCTGCTCGCCAGGACGATCACCGGACCCGACGGTAGCTACAGCTTCACTCGCAGCCCGGTCCACAACAAGGTCTATCTCGTTGCGACGATTTCGAAGCCTCTCCGGGAGACCGCGAACCTGTACGAGGGCGTGCAGGACGTCTTGACGATTCTCGCAAGTTCAACCACGAGCGAGCAGGGCGGCAACGTGACGCTGAGCGGGACCGTCACACCAGATCACGCGGGTCACCTGATCTACCTGCAGGTCCTGGGCACTCACGGCTTCTGGCACAACGTGGCCGCGGGTGTGGTTGCCAGCGGCTCGACGTACTCGTTCACCTACACGTTCGGTGAAGACGGGACGGTGCAGCTCCGCGCGCGGATCTACGGCGGCCCGGAGAACATCGGCGGCGCCTCGTCAGCCGTCACGATCACTGTCAGCGGAGTGGCAACACCGCCTGCCTCGTAAGGCGATTCGCTGGCAGTCGCTGCGTCCTCTGCCAGCCTCATCCGACAGCTCGACGAAAGCGACCGCCTAACGGTTGGGGGCTCCTCCCACCGTTAGGCGGTCGCTGGCGTCCCGTGGCTGCAGTTGTGCCGGCCGAAGGTCGCGACCCGCCAACGCTGATCGGTTCTCGTGTCGGCTCATTCCACAGCGGTACGTCCTGCCGCCGCTGTCCGCGAGCCTCGTCTTCCTCATTCTCGGTGCAACCCCTCGCAGCCGTCGCCCCGATGGAGTCCTTCTGGGGCTCCTTGCAGATCGAGCTGTTGGACCGCCAGCGCTGGAGGACCAACCTCGAACTCGCCATCGCCATCGCTGACTACATCGAGCACTTCTACAACCCAGCCCGGCGCCACAGCGCGCTCGGCTACCTCACCCCGCAGGAATTCGAAGCCCTGCACTTACCCCAACCCCAGGCCACGTTGTCTAAAAAGTGGTCCACTGAATGGGATCAAGGCCTCTGAGCAGCCCCAACGGGATTCGAACCCGTGTCTCCACCTTGAGAGGGTGGTGTCCTTGGCCTCTAGACGATGGGGCCGGGTGGGTGCTCGTCTGAGCCAGCCGGCGGCTCCCAGCTGGACCGGCGGTCGGTCGTCGGGAGCGCTTCATCGTAGCGTCCGGCTGCGGAGGCTCGGATCGGACCGCCGCCCCACGATGTGCGCCCCCGGAGAGCGGCCTCGGGACTCGGCAGGATGCCGTCCGCATCGACAGCATCGAAGGGAACTCCTCTAGGACAACAGGGCTCTCGAGCGCCCTAGCAGCTCGCGCTGGTTGTCCTCGACAGCGAGGTCCAGCGCCTCGTCCCAGGACATCCACCGCACTGGCGCAGTAGAAGTCTCCGCTCGGGCATCCTCCGGGTCGTCGGTCTCGAGGAGATATCGCAGGTCAGCATGCTCGTGGGCCTCCTCGCCGTCTCGAGCCGGAACGGGCACAACGGCGACGTGAATGAGGTCGCCCGCCGCCAGGCGTCCGGCCCGTTCTACAGGGCGCAAGTCGCGGAGCCCCGTCTCTTCCACCGCCTCGCGCAGCGCCACCGCCAGCGGATCACTCTCCCCTGGGTCCCCGTGACCGCCCACCTGTTGGAACCGGCCGAATCGCTCGTGCCACCGCAGGAGCACCCGGGCCGATGCCACGTCGACCACGATCGCCGAAGCCGTCACATGCAGCGGCTGGGATCGTGACCACGGGTCGGTTGTCGTCGCGATCAGTTGCAGGAGGCGGCTTGTGTCTGCCTGCTCTCGCTCGCCGGAAGGTTGGTAGCGGGCGAGGGCGGCAGACAGCGTCGGCGGCCTCCCAAAGGGCAGATGTCGATCCACCCCACCATCATCACCGGGATCGTGGTGGCGAGCTCGTGGCCGGCCGTCACCCAACCGCCAGCCTGTCGCCGCCATCCTGTGGCCCGACCGTCGACGACGAGACAAACTGCGAGGTATGGACCGCGACCGAGCCATCTCCATCGTGCAACGGGAAGCAGGACGCGTGCTCGAGCTCGCGAACGCCAGCGGCGGCGACCTCGCCGTGCCGGTCCCGTCCTGTCCGGACTGGGACTTCGCTGAGCTCGTGAAGCACCTCGGCAACGTCTACAACTGGGTCGGGACGATCGTCGAAGGTCGCCTGTTGGCGCCACCCGGACCGGAGATGCCCCGCCGAACCAAGGAGACAAGCCCGCCGGACTGGATGGCTAGCCGCTTGGATCGGCTCGTGGGGGCACTCAGGGATGCCCCGGGCGAGGAGCTCGTCTGGAACTTCGGTCCGGACTCACCCTCCTCCGTGGACTTCTGGTGCCGCCGGCAGGTACACGAAACGTCCATCCATCGCGTCGACGCTGAGCTCGCCGCCGGCGTCCCCGTCTCCTCGCTGGAGCCAGACATCGCCGCCGACACGGTCTCGGAGGCGTTCACGATCTTCCGCTTCGCCGATGTCACCGATGACGGCCTCCTTGCCAGCGCCTCCGAGCCAGGCGGAGCGGGGCCGGCGACGATCCATCTGCACGCCACCGATGTAGACGGGGCGGAATGGACGCTCGCCACTGCGGCAAGGACCATCACGCGGCGACACGCTAAAGGCGACGTCGCCATCCGGGGGACGGCTTGGGCGCTCGCCCGTTGGTGTTGGGGACGCCCGGTGGAGGGTGAGGTCGAGGTCTTCGGCGACGCCCGGGCCGCAGAGACGTGGCGCTCCACGGTGGTGCGGTAATCCTCTACCTCCTCGGCTCGGCGTCCGAGCACGGTCGAACCCGGCTTTGGGGCGAGAGGGCGGCGCGCCTCAGGTTCGGGGCGTTCAAGTCGATGGCCGACATGCTCGCCCATGGGGTCCGCAGCGGCCTCCTGTCGGAGCACTTCGATGAACTTGTTGTGCCGGGGTTTCTACCTCACCTGGACGGTTGCACAGAGCCTCTCAGAGTGACTCCCCCGGCATGTCTCGGGGCATCCCGCTGTCGAGAACAGCTCGCCTGAGCTCCGCGAGTCAACCGACACCACGAGAGCCGAGCCATGCTTTCGCGGGCATTCCCAGGTCGCGGGCCACGCAGAACGGGATGCCGCAGTACGGCTTTTTCGGAGTCGGCTTGGGCCATGGTCGCGGTGCCACCGGCAGGCCGAACTCGGCCTTCGGCAGCCGGAGCGACAGGCTCTTCAGTTCGAGCGGCACGTCCGCGCCTTCGCGCAGGGCGAGGATGCCGGCTTCGGTGAGGCAGAAGGTCTCCACGGGCCGGGTGGCAACCAGCAGGCAGGAGACCGTGCGGCCCTCGCTCATTCGGCGGACGACCCTTGACCCGGTCGGGGGTGGGTGGGGAACCATCCCCAGGTAATACGGGGATTCGAGGTCGAACGACATCACCGAGAGGATGAGGCCGTTGCCGTAGAACCCGCTAGGGGGTGGCCCGGCGCAGCGCCACGCCTTCCCTCTTAGGCGCACGCACACATAGTCTCCCGTGGCAGCTTGCAACAACTCGAACGTGCTACCGAGAGCACTCGTCCGGTAGAGGAACTCGCCCCTTGGCACAGGCGAGACGGAGTGCACCGCGGGCGCCTGCGCGAAGACGATGGAGTACGCCCGCCCGGTTTCCGACCTGCTTCGGTACTCGGAGACGAATTCCTGCCCGGTCCCTTTCTCGCCAAGCACGAGCCATCGGGTTACGGACGGTGCCAGTGGTGAGCTGACAGTGACTCTCGCCGTGGATGTAGATGCGGATGTGTGAGGAGACGAGCACGCCACCAGCACGAGCGAACACAGGACGACCCAGCCAATCTCCCGTGTGTGCAGGCACCGTGAGGCCAGCCTCATGAATTAGAGACGTCTGGGCAGGCAGACTCCTTGCCGGTCGTTCAGCTCGGCGCTATCCGGACGTAGTGGCAATCGACGTTCGCCACCGTACTCATCCTCTCCTTCGCCCTCACCCATCGGGTCGGTGGTCATGAGGAGGCCGGGCGAGTAGCAGCCCTCGGTTGGGGGGGCTTTCACCGGACACGCGTCTCGGGTCGAAGCTCCGAAGAACTCCGAGCGGGATCGTGCCCTCGCGCAGAGGATGGCGACCATGCACGATGAGCGCACAGCCGAGATCCTCGCGGACTCTTCGCGGACTCGCGGGTGGCTTACCGGTACCTAGGGGCCGCAGTGGGTGACTTGTGACCTGCCCGATGCATCAGATCCGCCGTCGTGGCTCCCGCCTCGCCCCTCCAGCGACGTAGTCAGGCGAACAGATCCGCCTCGATTGCCCCGCAGAGGCCGTGGTAGAGGCTCGAGTGGAGCTCTTGCACCTCGTTCGTCGCCGACGCGGGGGCGGCCACGACGACGGCGGCAAGAGCCCCGAGCGCGCTCGCGGCGACGGCGTCTCCGCTGAAGGCCACGACATCGATCGAAAGCGACCGGGCCACTTCGGCCGCCAGCACGACGTTGCGAGACTCGCCGCTGGTCGACAGCGCCAGCAGAACGTCACCCGGCCGGCCGAAGGCCTCCAACTCCTGCGCGAAGACGAGCTCGGCGCCGAGGTCGTTGGCGATGGCGAAGGCGACGGCACCGTTGGCGCCGAGGACCATGGCCGGAAGGCCTGCCTGCAACGAGGTGGCAAGCCACTCGGAATCCGGCAGTCCTGCTGTCAAGAGTGTGCGGCTGCGGGCAGGTAGTAGCGGTCGTGGCCCGGCATACGACTTCACCAGCTCGGCGGCGATGTGAAGGCAGTCGGCGTGACTCCCGCCGTTGCCGCACAGGTAGAGCCGCCCGCCGGCCCGCAGGCAAGCGGTCACGAGCTCGACGGCGGCCGCGAGAGCCTGCACGCACCCCTCCAGGTCGGGGTGCCGGCGGACGAGCGCTTCGAGGACGTCGGTCGATCGCTTGGGGAGACTCACGGGCGCGGCCATGCCATCATCTTGCCCATCGGGCACACGAGGAGGCGAGGTGGGCAACGAAGCTGACATCCAGCGCCAGCGGATCCAGCGGCTGATCAAGGAGGTCGTCTTCCCGCTGCTGTACCCGGCGACGCAACCGCTCGAGGTGGCTGCCCATTTCGTGCGGGGGGAGCCGATCGAGGCCTCCGAGGCGTACGCCCGCGAGTTCCGTCCCTTCAGCGTCGGCCAACCGTGGGGGGGAGCCTGGTCGACGGCGTGGTTCCGTCTCTCCGGAGCCGTGCCAGGCGACTGGGCAGGGCGACACGTCGTCGCCCGCATCGGCCTCGGCTACAAGGGGATGGTCGGCTTCGGAGGCGAGGGTCTCCTCTGGGAGGGCGAGGAGCCCGTGCAGGGCATCAACCCCCGCCACAACGAGACCACGGTGGCCGCCCCGGCGCGGGGCGGCGAGGCCGTCGAGCTCTACCTCGAGGCGGCGGCCAACCCATACGTACCCTGGGGCGGAATGGAGTGGCCCCTGCTCCTGCCCGACTACGAGGGCGCCCCTCTCTACCGGCTCGAACGGGCCGAGCTCGCCGTGTCCGACCGCGAGCTCGAAGCAGCCTGGAACGACCTGCGTATCCTCTTCGAGCTCGCAGAGGCCGTCGGCACCGCGGATCACCACTCCGTCGAGATCGTGCGAACGCTCGACAAAGTCGCTCTCGCCATCGACTTGGGCGACGTCCGCCGCTCGCTGCTTTCACAGCGCCACCTGTGGGATCGGCTCCTCGATTCCCCCGGACCCGCTCGCTCCCACGTCGTCACGGCCGTCGGCCACGCTCACATCGACTCGGCCTGGCTATGGCCGCTGCGCGAAACCCGCCGCAAGTGCGCCCGCACGTTCTCCACCGCCATCGCCCTGATGGACGACGAGCCCGACTACGTCTTCGTCTGCTCGCAGGCTCAGCAGCACGCCTGGATGCAGGAGCACTACCCGCGCCTGTTCGAGAAGATGAAGGAGAAGGCGGCTATCGGGCAGTTCGAACCGGTCGGGTCCATGTGGGTAGAGCCGGACACGAACCTGCCCTCAGGAGAATCGCTCGTCCGCCAGCTCGTCTTCGGCAAGCGCTTCTTCCTCGAGCACTACGGCATCGAGACGGACGACTGCTGGCTGCCGGACGCCTTCGGCTACTCGGCAAACCTGCCGCAGATCCTGCGGTCCGCCGGTGTGCGCTTCTTCCTCACTCAGAAGCTGTCGTGGAACGAGATCGACCGCTTCCCCCACCACACGTTCTGGTGGGAAGGCATCGACGGATCCCGCGTGCTGGCTCACTGTCCGCCAACGGACACCTACAACGGCGACTTCCGAGTCGCCCAGCTGCTCAAAGGCCAGCGCGACTTCGCCCAGCACGGCATCTCCGACCGCTCTCTCTACGCCTACGGCTACGGCGATGGCGGAGGGGGCCCGACCCGCACGATGCTCGACTCGTACCGGCGGCTCAAGGACCTCGAGCCGCTCCCGCGGGTGGAGTTGGGGACGGCGGCCGGTTTCTTCCACGCGATCGAGGAGGACGCCCTGAGAGCCGACGAGGCGATCGCCGAGTCCCGCCCCGGCACGGTCGCGACCGCCCATGCAGCCGGCAGCGGCGGCCTCCCCATCTGGGTGGGCGAGCTCTACCTCGAGCGGCACCGTGCGGTGCAGACGACGCAGGCGCACGTGAAGCTCGGCAACCGCCGCTCCGAGGACCTCTTGCGCGAGGCCGAGCTGTGGGCGGTGGCCGGCCTGGCCGGCGACTACCCCCAGGGCGAGCTGGAACGGGCGTGGCGCCTCGTTCTCCTGCACCAGTTTCACGACATGTTGCCGGGCTCGAGCATCCACTGGGTGCACGAGGATTCCGAGGCCGACTACGCCACCGTCCGCCTCATCGGAGAAGACGTCATCGAGCGCGCCTGCGGGGCGATCGCAGCACGTGTCGGCGCCGGCGGAGCGGACACGGCCGTGCTCGTCTTCAACGCCGGCTCGCACTCCCGCTCCGATCTCGTCGAGCTCGACCCTTCCGTCCTGTCTGCCGTCTCCCTCGGTGAGGTCGGCGCCCTCACGGCGCTTGGCCCCGAGGATGCCGCCGACGCCGCCCCGGTGCAAGAACTGGCGGACGGCAGGTTGGGCTTCATCGCCTCGGTGGCCGGCTGCGGTTGGGCGCGCTACTCCCTCGTGCCCTCCGACAGCCCGGGCGGCTGCACCGGCAACGGGATGGCCGCCGTGGTCGAGGCAGACGAGGAGGGCTTCCTCCTCTCCAACGGCGTGCTCGCAGCCCGCATCGACCTTGACGGCACTGTCTCCTCCCTCCTCGACCGCAGGACGGGTCGGCAGCTGATCACGGCCGGCACGGAGGGAAACGTCTTCCAACTTCACTACGACCTACCGAACGACACGGACGCTTGGGACGTCGATCAAGGCACCTTCGCCCGGGCGGTCGAGCTGCGCCAGGCCGAGTCGATCGAAGTGGTGGAGGCAGGGCCCGTGCGCGTCGCAGTCCGCGTCGTTCACTCCTTCGGCACCTCGCGCCTCACCCAGGACATCCGGCTCACGGCCGGCAGTGCCCGGCTGGAAATTGCCACGGAGGTCGAGTGGGGTGAGCGGCACCGGTTCTTGAAGGTGGCCTTCCCGATTGCCGTGCGGGCACCCTCGGCCAGCTTCGAGGTGCAGTTCGGCTACGTGGAGCGCCCGACTCACGCCAACACCTCCTGGGACGCCGCCCGCTTCGAGGTCCCTGCACAGCGATGGGCCGACCTGAGCGAACCAGGCTGCGGGGCGGCACTGCTCAACGACTGCAAGTACGGCTACGACGTGCGCGGCTCGGTGATGCGCCTTTCGCTCCTGCGCGGCCCGACCTGGCCTGACCCGGAGGCGGACAGAGGCTCGCATCGCTTCTCGTACGCCCTCATGGCGCACGACGGCTTGGCCTCGTCACTGCGTCGTGCGGGCTCGGTCGTGGAGGAGGCCGAGGCGTTCAACCTCCACCTGCGGGCCGTCCCGGTGAACGGTGAGGGCGCCGGTGCCCGCCTTCCGGCCCGGGCTTCTGTCGTGGAGGTGGACGGGGCGATGGTCTCGAGCGTCAAGCGCGCAGACAGCGGCGACGAGATCGTCGTGCGCGTCTTCGAGCCGGCCGGGTCGCACGGCACGATGTCGCTGCGTCTCGGCGAGGCGCTCCCGGCCCCAGCGGCGGCGGTCTCACGGACCGATGCCCTCGAGCGCCCTCTCGCCGACGTCCACGTCGATCCGGCCGGCACGGCCGCTCTCGACCTCACACCGTTCCAGCTCGTGACGCTGAAGGTGTCGACCGCCGCTGTGGACGGTGCCGGCGGCCATTGAGGACCCATCGGGTCAGTCGCGAAGCGGCCGCGGCTGCGAGACCGAGTCGTCCTCGATGACGACGAACGACGTGTAGCCCTCCCTCTTCAAGGAATCCAGCTGCAACCTCGGTTGCCCCCTCCGCAGGACGAGGCCAGCGGAGCCACCGGAGGAGCGGAGGCGGCGAGCGGTCTCGAGAACGAGAGACGGCGACTGGTCGTCGGCGTAGAGAACGGCGATTCCGAGATCCGGCGGCGAGAAACTCGCCATTTCCACGACACGGTCGAACCCGATCGAGATGCCGCAGGCGGGCACGGGCTTGCCGAGCGAGCGACCGATGAGGCCGTCATAGCGGCCACCTCCGGCGATGGAGCTCGGTGCGTCCGGGTGGGCGAATTCGAAGATTTGCCCCGTGTAGTAGCCCATGCCCCGGACGACGCTCGCATCGAGGCGGGACGCCACGGCCTCGGGCGCCGCCACCGCCTCGATCGTGCTGAGGGCATCAAAGGTCGAGCGCAGATCGTCGAGCACGGCCGTCGGCAGTCTCGGCAGCAGGTCGCCGGCACGGTCCAGCGCCTCGGAGACGGACTCGGCACCCGCCAGCAGCGCCACGACCTCCTCGCAGCGTGCGCCGGCTATCTCCGGATAGCCGCGGTCGGCCAGCTCCGCCTTCACACCTTGCCATCCGATCCGTTCGAGCTTGTCGAGGGTCACGAAGAAGGAGGGGAGGGCGTCCTCGCCCACGCCCGCCTCCGCCGCCATCGCCCCCAGAAGGCGGCGGTCGTTCACGCGTACGGTCACGCGCTCGATGCCGACGGCACCGAGCGCGGCCAGAGTGCCCTCGAGCAGCTCCGCTTCGGCGAGCACGCTCGGCTCTCCGATCGTGTCGATGTCGCACTGGGTGAACTGGCGGTAGCGCCCCTTTTGCGGCCGCTCTGCCCGCCACACCGGCCCGATCTGCATGGACCGGAACGGCGAGGCGAGCTTGCCTGAGTTGTTGGCGTAGAAACGTGTCAGCGGGACCGTCAGGTCATACCGCAGCCCCAAATCGACCACGTCGGCCAGGGGCGTGTCGGCGGGCACGACAGGCTCGAGCCCTCGCCGCAGGATCCGGTAGATGAGCTTCTCGTTGTCACCGCCCTCGCCCCAGGAGAGGCGATCGATGTCCTCGACGCAGGGGGTTTCGATGCGCCGGAAGCCGAAGCGCCCGTAACAGCGCGCCAACTCGGCGATGACGGCCTCTCGGCGCGCCACCGCGTCCGGCAGCAGGTCGCGGGTGCCCCGCGGTGGCCCGTTGTCCATGTCCGTGTCAACTCCTGATCCGTTCGGGTGCTACGACCTTAGGGTCAGGGCAGCGGGAAGCCAGACGAGGACGGGTCACCGCTCGGCCAGCTCTTTGGGGCGCTCGGAGTCGCCGCGAAGCTGGCAGCGTCACAGTCAGAGGCGGTCGTGCGCAGGACCCAGAAATAGGCGGTGCCCTGCGTCTGGCCGAGCACGCTCGTGCCCGACGGCGTGGACGCGCCGAAGTAGACGAGGCCGAGGCAGTCGTCCGACAGCTGGTTGAAGCCCGCCAGCACGATCGGCTGGCCCGCCGACCCGCTCACGCTGATGAGGCCGTAGCTCGTGGAGGGCCCCGACGTCGTGGCGATACCGCCCTGGCTTGCCGGCTCGCCGCTCTGCACGGCGGTCAAGACCGTCGTCAGGTTCGTCTCGACGACGGTGTCGCTGTCCTTCAGGGCGAGAAGTGGCCCCGTGGCTGCGCTGCTGACGTCGTTCTCGAGCCCGCAAGCGCTGCACAGCGTGCCGAGCGCGACGAACAGGAGGGTGCCGACTAGGCGGCCGAAGTTCCTCGACCGCCCTCCGAAGAGATGTGACATCACCGCCCCTTTCACACCCGCGCCGCCGCCGCCTCTCGATGCCGGGACCACCCAGGGACGATGGCCCCGGCGCTCCGAGAGCTCGGGGGAGAGGACTCGAACCCCTAATAACAGGGCCAGAACCTGTCGTGTTGCCGATTACACCACCCCCGAATGGGCGTGCCGAATGCTAACAGTTGTCCGGGTGCTGACTGACCCAACGACCGTCGCATCACAGGCGGTCAACCGCCGATCCAGCCGGTGTTCTCGTACCCGACGAGGTGACCGAGGGCGACGGCGACGCTCTGGCCCCAGATCGTGCCGACGTCGCTCCAGAAGCTCCCTTTGGGGGCGGGGACGGTAGCCACCTGGGCGTGCAGGTTCTCGGCGGAGGCGACGCCCTCCAGCCACTTCGTCTGCAACGGGTCGGCCACGAGGATCACGCTCGTGCCGGCCGAGGACCCAAGCAGCCGGGAGACTTGGCTCAGCTGGGCGGGGATGGGCGAGACGGGCACGGCGGTGACGTGGCGGACGCCGTGGGCGCGTAGGCAGGCGGCCGCCGCCGACGCTTCAGCGGGCGCCCCCGCCGACGAGCTCGAGCCCGTCGTGAAGACCTTGCGCGCACGCCCCGCTTGGTAGAGCGAGACGGCCTCTTCGCAGCGCAGCTTGAGATCGGGCGCCAGCGGACCGGTCCCAGTTGGGCTTCCGATCACGACGATGGCATCCGCCGGTTTGACCTGTGCGAGGCCCAGCGTGGAGCGGGACGCGACCACCACCTGCACGGAGGTGACGACGAGGAGGACGAAGGCCAGCAGTACGACGAGATACACGAGCCGCCGAAACCACCGGAACAGCGTGAACACCGACCTTGAGCCCCCTCTGTGCTCGCAGCGACTGCGACGACGGCCTGTTTGCCCGACCCTGCTCTACGGCTGTCTGCCCACACTAGGGCGCAGGCGGTCGAGGGCGAGGCTCAGGCGGTTCAGCGTCTCGTCGCGGCCGAGCACCTCGAGCGACTCGAAGAGGGGCAGGCCGACCGAGCGCCCCAGGGTCGCCACGCGCACGGGCGCCTGCGCCTTGCCGAGCTTGCGCCCGTGCGCCTCTCCCACCTTCGTCAGGACCTCCTTCAGGGCGGCCGCCCGCCACTCCTCCCCACGCAGGCTCCCGAAGCCGCCCCGCACCTCGATCAGGATCGAGCTGGCGGCCTCGTCGCACGCCACGGCCTTCAGCCACGGAGTCTCGTCGATGGAGAACTCGGGAGCGAAGATGAACGCTACGTACGCCGGCACCTCGCTCAGCACCCCGACGCGCTCGCGCACGAGCGGCGCCAGCACCGTCCAAACCGCCGTGTCGTACAGCGCCGTGCCGAGGGGGTCCTCCGTCTCGTCCGCCCACGTACGGCAGCGGTCGGTGAATTCGTCGTCGCTCAGCCGGCGGATGTAGACGCCGTTGAAATGGAGGAGTTTCTGGATGTCGAAGAACGCCGGCGAGTGGTTGACGTCCTCGAGCCGGAACGCCTCGACCAGCTCCTCGCGGGTGAAGAACTCGCGACCGTCGTCAAAGCTCCACCCCAGCAACGCCAGGTAGTTGCCGAGCGCTTCGGGCAGGTATCCCTCCGCTCGGAAGTCCTCGATGGCGACACGGTCACGCCGTTTGGAGATCTTCTGGCGGCGCTCGTTGACGAGCACGGGAAGGTGGGCGAACACGGGAAGCGGAAGCACCGATCCGACGCCGCTCGCGGCCGCCCGGGCGTTCAGCGCCTCCCAGATGAGCACGGCCTTCGGCGTCGTCGGAAGGTGCTCCTCGGCTCGGATGACATGGCTGATGGCCATGTCGCGGTCATCGGTCACGACCGCCAGCACGAAGAGGGCGTCACCGTTGGACTTCGCCACGACGAAGTCCTCGATCGTCTCGTTGGCGAACTCGACATCGCCGCGGATGATGTCGTGCACGACGGTCACCCCGTCATCGGGCACGGCAAAGCGCAGCGCCTTGCCCGGGCCGCGCTCGAGGCCGCGGTGGCGGCAGTAGCCGTCGTAACCCGGTGTCGGGTGGCCCTTCGTGCGTGCCTCCACCTGCTGGCGGGTGCAGTCGCAGGCATAGACGTAGCCGCCCTCCCACAGCTGGTCGAGGGTCACCGCATACAAGGCACCGCGCTCCGACTGGCGGTACGGCCCTTCGTCCCAGTCGATGGCGAGCCACCTGAGCGCCCCGAGGATGCCCTCGTACTGCTCCTCCTGGTGACGCTCCCGATCGGTGTCCTCGATGCGGAGCACGAAGGTGCCCTCGTTGCGACGGGCGACGCACCAGTTGTACAGCGCCGTCCTCGCCCCACCCACGTGGAAGTAGCCGGTCGGCGACGGGGCGATACGGACCCGGACGGGCCGGGACCTCACCGCCTCCTCGGAGCTCACCCCTCGACCGAGATCGCTTGCTTCGGGCACGACCTCACGCATTCCATCACCTTGCCTCGCAGCTCCTCGGGCGGGTGCTCGTTCAGCACGTAGAGGAAGTCGTCGTCGCGCACCTCGAAGACCTCCGGGAGGATCCCCATGCAGATGGCGTTGGATTCGCACAGGTCATAGTCGACGATGACTCGCATACGAGGTCCTCCAGATCGGTGTCGGCGTCAAAGCCATGGTAGGCGGGCGTCCGTCCGCACCGCCGCGGGCATCCGACGTTGACGCGCGCCTGCTATGGCTCGGTGTCGCGCAGGATCCACATGGAGAAGAACTGCGACCCGCCCCCATAGGCGTGCCCGAGGGCGCAACGGGCACCGTCGACCTGGTGCTCGCCGGCGGCCCTGCGCACCTGCAGGGCCGCCTCCCCGAAGCGCAACATGCCGGAGGCTCCGATCGGGTTCGACGAGAGCACGCCACCTGACATGTTCCAGGGGATGCGGCCGCCCAGCTTGGTGTCGCCCGACTCCGTCAACTTCCAGCCCTCTCCGGTCGGCGAGAAACCCAACGACTCCAGCCACATCGGCTCGAACCAGGAGAACGGTACATAGACCTCGGCGCAGTCGATCTCGTCGATGGGGTCGCTGATGCCCGCCTGTCGGTAGACGTCTGCCACGCAGTCCCGCGAGGCGCGTGGGTCGACCTGGTCGCGGCCCGAGAACATCGTCGGCTCGCTTCGCATGGCGGCGCCGTGGATCCAGGCAGGCGAGCGGCCCTGGGCTGCCGAGGAGGCGGCCACCGAGCGCGCCGTCGGGGCGTCCGCCAGCACCATGGCACAGGCGCCGTCCGACGACGGGCACGTCTCGAGGTACCGGATCGGATCCCACAGCATGGGCGACTGCTCGACCATCTCGAGGCTGATGTCCTCCATGTGCAGGTGGGCGTACGGGTTGAGGAGCGCCTGCTGGCGGTCCTTCACGGCCACGAGCATGCCGATGTGCGATGGCGCCCCGGAGCGGCGCATGTAGGCCCGGATGAGCGGGGCGAAGTAGCCGCCGGCCCCGGCCAGCAGCGGGGGTGAGAAAGGCTGCGGGGAGGAGAGGGCCCACATGGCGTCGGCGTCGGATTGCTTCTCGAAGGCGACCGTCAGCACACGTGAGTGGACGCCGCCGCGCACGAGGTTGGCGGCGACAAGCGCCGTCGACCCGCCGACGGATCCGGCGGTGTGCACGCGGATCATGGGCTTGCCGACGCCGCCGAGTGCGGGCGCCAGGTAGAGCTCGGGCATCATGACGCCTTCGAAGAAGTCGGGCGCCTTGCCGAGCACGACGGCGTCGATGTCCGCCCACTCCATGCCGGCGTCCTCGAGGGCGCGCTCGGCCGCTTCCCGCACGAGGCCGGCGATCGAGACGTCGTCCCGCCTGGCCGCGTGCCGGGTCTGGCCGACGCCGACGACCGCACAGGCGTTCGCCATCACTCCCCCTCCATCACGCAGACGAGGTTCTGTTGCAGGCACGGCCCGGAGGTGGCGTGCGCCAGCGCCCGGTTGGCTTCGCCCGACCAGAGCCGCCTCGCCGTCTCGCCGATGCGGACGAGCCCGGCGACCATGAGGGCGTTGGCGGCGAGTGCACCGCCGGACAGGTTGACGGGCACCTCCTCGCCCAGCCCGAGGGCGCCTCGCAGGATGAGCTCCTGGTGGCTGAAGGGAGCGTGCACCTCGGCGAGGTCGACATCGGCTCTCGGAGCGTCGCCCGGCCCCGGCCCGAACGCACCGGCGTGCCGGGCGGCAGCCACCGTCGAGGGTGAGGAGGAGAGGTCACGGGCGCCGAGCGAGTGGGTTTCGATGCGATGGTCGATGCCACGTATCCAGGCGGGCCGCGACGCTAGGCGCCGAGCGGTGTCGGCGGCGGCGAGGATGACGGCGGCAGAGCCGTCGGTGACGGGCGGGCAGTCGTGACGCCGCAGCGGGGCGACGAGGTAGGGCTCCTCGAGCAATACGTCCGCCGGCGCAGAGCCCCGTAGCTGAGCGGAGCCGTTCGAGGCGGCCGAGGTGCGGCTGCGGGCCGCCACGGCCGCCATGTCCGCCTCCGTGTAGAGCCCGGCGTCGAGCCCGGCGCGGGCCTGCAGTGCCGCCACCGAGAGCGCGTCCGGCCAGAGGGGTGCCATCACGTAGGGGTCGAGCTGCAGGCTGAGCAGCTCAGCCAGCGATGCGCTCGGCGAGGACTTGCCGAAGCAGTACACGAGCGCCGTGTCGATGTCGCCGAGCTGGAGGCGGACCCACGCCTCATACAGGGCCCAAGCTCCATCCATCTCGACGTGGCTCTCCTCGATCGGCGGCCACGCACCGACGGCGTCGAGCGCACCGACGAAGCTGAACGGCACCCCCATGAGGTAGTCCGTGGAGCCCGAGACCGTGAAGCCGATGTCGCTGATGGTGAGCCCGGTGGCCTCGAGCACCTCGTTGACGACCGGCATCACGAGCTCCACCTCGTTGGCGTCCTCCGACCGACGCACCATCGGCGTCTGCGCAAAGGCGACGACCGCGACGTCGCGACTCATCTGGATTTGGCCGCCTCTAGCTCGCTCACGTCCGGTCTCCTCCCTCGGCGGCCCCGCCCCGCCTTCGCCACCCGCGGAGAAACTAGAACATGTTCTTGTTTTCTGCCACCGAGGACGGCTCAGCCAGCGGCCTCGACGACCGTGGGCTCCTGCGGGGCGTCGATGTCGCCACCGTCCGACGTCACGAGCGCCTCGAAGGTGACCGCGTCCGCCGAGGGCGTCGTGTTACGGGCAAAGGAGACCTTGTACTTGAAGGTCCCCGAGGTGCAGGCGATGGTTCCCAAGCTCCCGTTGATTGGGTCGCTGCCGCCGTTCCAGTCGTAACCGAAGCCACACTCGGAGGCGTTGGCAACGGTGATCGTCAACACGACGGTGCCGCCCCGGCGGGGAAGCTTGGAGGGCGTCGCCGTGAACCGGGAGACCGAGGGTGCCTTGCCCGTGACGTTGACGGTCGTCTCGACGGTGGGGCCGCCACCCCCGAGACCGGCGGCGGCCAAGGCGAAGTCGTAGGTGACGGTCGAGCCCCCTGGCGCCGCCGGCAGCGTCACGGCCTTTGCCACCTTGCCGTGGGCGCACGGCAGCGACACGGGCAGGCCGGCCACCCGCGGGCTCGACGTGATGACGCACTGCAGCGCCCGCTGAACCTTGCCGGTCAGCGTGATCCTGCCGCCGGCGGACGTGAGCGTCCCGGCACTGGCGCTGAACGAGATGATGGACGCCGGCCTCGGCAGGACGTGCACGAAGAGGCCCTCCTCCTCGTAGGCGCCGTGGGTTCCCTCGGCCGTCAGCTGGAAGGAGATCGAGTGCACGCCCGAGCCGTGGTTTGCCGGCACGCTGACCGTGACGAACGGGTGGCCGTCGGCGCACGCGACGGTGACCGGCAGGCCCTTGATGGCGGAGCCGGACGTGAATTCGCACTTCGTGGCGCCTGTCGTCCGTCCTGTCAGACGGACGCGGCCGCCTGCGAACTTGAGCTGCGCCGGCGTGGCGCGAAAGTGCGACACGGTCGGCCCGCTCCGGGCCGTGCGCCCCTGGGCCACGGCCGCAGATTCCACGACCACGAGAGACGAGACGGCGATGGCTGCAACGGCCAGCGCTGCAGGCAGGCGGTGCCCCATGCCTGATCGTCTCTGCAACACGTTCCCCTCCGACCAGCTCGCCTGTCCAGGTCAGTGATGCAACGGTACATGCCGTCGGCGAGGGTCGCCCTGGCTGCGAGCAGGGCCCCCTCAGAGGTGCGCCTTGAAGGAGTCATAGTCGGCGTCGGGCTCACCGCTCGGCCGGAAGTACCGGAGCGACGCCAGACTCGGCTCACGAAGCTCCGGCTCCTGCCAGACGGCCTCGACCCGCATGCCCATGCGAACCTCGGAGGCCTGGCACTCCTGCATCAGGGCCATGAAGGGAATGTCGGCACCGTCGAGGAGAATTTGGGCGCAGACATACGGCAAGTCGATCGCCTGCCCGCGAAACGGCACGTTGACCACGCAGAACGTCGTGACCACGCCACGCTGCCCGCATTCGACGAGGTCCGTTGTGGGCACGCCGTCGGTCGGGCACGCCCCTCTCGGCGGCAGATACACCTTCGAGCACGTCGGGCAGCGACGACCGAGGAACTTGGCGTCAAGCAGACCGCGCAGGAAGGCCGACTGGGCGTGCCCGGCCGTGACGTCGTACTCGAGGCGGATGGGCGTGACGATCTGGCTGACGGGTGCCTCTGCGTCGTCCAGCACGGCGGTGTTGCGAGGCACGAGCCCGCTGCCGGCCTCCGCCTCCGGCACGAAGGCGGCGATGTCGGTGATGCTGCCGCGTCGCTCGGACCGCCACACCGCCCGCACGCGCATGCCGGTCGACATGGCGTCGATCGACCTGGCGTCGACGTAATGCAGCAGGCCCGTGTCGGCGCCGTCGAGCTTGATGAGGGCGAAGGCGAAGGGCCGGTCGAGCAGATGGTGCGGGAGCGGTTCGGCGACCCAGCACCACGTCGTCACGGTGCCGGCATCGCTCACCGCCACGGTCTCCCCCGTCGCGCGGCCCGAGCGTGGGTCGTACTCGGTCGGAGGCACGACGACGCTGCCGCCATCCGCCTTTACGCCTTCGATGCGCCCGTCGCGCAACGCCGAGAAGAAACCCCCCAGCACCGCCCCCACCGACCGATGGTACGGGTACTCGCTCACGTGGTGAGCCCGCAGCGGTTCCATAGGGAAAAACTAGAACAGATTCTAGTTTTCTGCCGGTGGGTGCCGCGGAGGGCTGCGTGGCTCGACCACGTGCCGAATGCTCGTGCCAGGTGGCGGCACCTCGCCCGGGAGCGGGCTACCGTGCCGCCATGGACCTGGCCTTGCCCGGGGAGGACGACGTCCGCCGCCGCGCCGTACGGGCATGGCTGGAAGCCCACCCGACGCCCACCGGCCGCGATCTCGCCGCGGCCGGCTACGTCGCCCCTCACTGGCCCGCGCCATGGGGTCTCGGTGCCGACCCGATCCACCAGCTGATCATCGACGACGAGCTCCGCCGCGCGGGCGTCCGGCGGCCGGAGAACACGATCGGCATCGGGTGGGCGGGACCGACGATCATCCATGCGGGCACACAGGAGCAGAAGGATCGCTACCTGATGCCGCTGTTGGCCGGCGAGGAGATCTGGTGCCAGCTCTTCTCCGAACCGGACGCCGGCTCCGACCTCGCCAACCTCGCGACGAGGGCGGTGCGCGACGGCGAGACCTACGTGGTGAACGGCCAGAAGATCTGGACGTCGTACGCCCACACGGCCGCCTTCGGCATCCTCATCTGCCGGACCGACCCGGACGCCCCGAAACACCGGGGCATCACCTACCTCATCTGCCCGATGGACGACCCCGGGCTGACGGTCCGCCCCATCGTCGAGATGACCGGTGCGCACAACTTCAACGAGGTCTTCCTCGACGATGTGCGCATCCCGGTCGCCAACCGTGTGGGTGACGAGAATGCCGGCTGGGCGCTGGCGAAGGTGACGCTCGGAAACGAACGCGTCTCACTCTCGGGTGAAGGGGCGCTCTGGGGCCGTGGCCCGACGGCGAACGACCTCGTCGAGCTCGTTCGCCGCTCGGGCGGCTGCAACGACCCGATCCTGCGACAGCGGCTGGCTCGGCTCTACATCCACTCCGAGACGCTTCGCCTCATCCGCCTGCGCACCTTGGCGGCTGCCCTAGCCGGCCGCACGCCTGGCGCCGAGGCCTCGCTCCGCAAGGCGCTCGCCGACGACCACGGGCAGGAGATCATGGCCCTCGCAAAGGACCTGTGCGGCGCCGCCGGCCTGCTGGGCGATGCGACCCCCTTCGGGGACCCGAACCCCACTTGGCCCTACGGCTACCTGTTCGCGCCCGCCCTCACGATCGGCGGCGGCACCTCGCAAGTGCAGCGAAACATCATCGCCGAGCGGGTGCTCGGTCTCCCGCACGAGCCGGACGTCGAGGCGGGCAAATCCTGGGCGGAGGCCCGATCGGGTCGCTGAGACCGGGTGGCGGCGCTCGCCGCGCGAGACGGCCGGCGCAGCGGCGGCCCTCAGAGCAACAGCCGACAGGCGATCCCGAGGTCGGAGACTGCACGGCTGTTGTCGAGGGTGCCGTGAATCCAGCTGAGGAGGGCCGAATTCCAGACGTGCCCGAGCATGCGCGTGCGCTCGGCGATGTCGGCGGGCGCCCCCTCGCCGGCGGCTTGGATCATGAGGCCCTCCATCGTCGTGGCCACCATCTCGCGACACTCCGTCACCCCCGGCTCGAGCGATGACATGGCGGCAAGGAGGGCAGCGACGAGTTTCGGCTGGCGGCTCATCGCCCGCATGGAACGCTCCAACAGGTTGGCAACGCGCTCGGCCGAGCTGTCGCCCTTCACGGGGGCGTCAGTCAGGACCTCGGCGAGCTGGTCGATCCAGTACACGAGAGACGCCGCCAGCAGGTGATCCTTCGAGTTGAAATACCGGTAGACCGTCCCGAGGGCGACGTCCGCCCGCTCGGCGACGTCACGCATCTGCACGGCCTCGTAACCGCCGTCGGAGGCGAGCGTCATGGCCGCTTCCATCACACGTCGGCGCCGCTCCTGTTGGGAGCCGCGCAGCTCGGTTGAAATTGAAACATGTTCCTGTTTCATTCGGCCCAACGGTAGCGTGCGCGCCCTGGCGCGGACGGCTGAAGCTCAGGGTCCGTCGCGTTCGCGCAGGAGCGCTTCCAGCCGATCCACGAAGGGCACCTGGGCGGGCAGGAGCTTGCGTCGCGCCTGCGCCGCAGACACCCACTCCGCCCGCGCGATCTCGGGGAAGCGGCGGAGCGAGCCAGAACGCGGCGGCCACTCCAGCTCGAATTCGTTGCTCACGACCGTCGAGGTGTCGAGGTCGCCTTCGACGGCCCAGACGTGTACGAGCTTGCCGCCCCGCTGGGTGACGGACCCGAGGTCGATCCGCTCGCCGCCGGGCGGCGGCGACCCGAGCTCCTCGGCGAACTCGCGAGAGGCGGCCGACAGCGCCTCCTCCTCCGGCTCGTGCTCTCCCTTCGGCACACTCCACCAGCCGTCGTCCCGACGGGCGAAGAACGGACCGCCCGGCAGGGCGATCAGGACCTCGAGCCCTCTTGCCTCGGGGCGGCTGGCCCCCTCGACGCCGCCGGTCGGCGCGGGGCCGCCGGCGGCGTCAGGGTTGTTCCTCCGCCGGAACAGCAGCAGGCCGGCACTGACTCGTGCCACCACCGTCAGACGACCCAGCCGGAGCGGCCGCTCAGATGCTTGCCGTCTCGCGCCAGCGGCCGAAGACGTCGGCCAGGGCGTTCATGATCTCGCCGACCGTGGCGTAGGTGAGGACAGCTTCGTGGACCGCCGGCATGAGGTTGCAGTCCGGCCTGGCGGCCGTCGCCCGAACCTCGGCGAGGGCACCCTCGACGGCGTCACTCGAGCGTCTCGAGCGAACGTCGGCGAGACGCTTGTTCTGGAGCTCCTCGACCTCGTGGCCGATCTGGAGGATCGGCGGCGGGTCCTCCTCGTTACCTTCGAAGTACCCGGTCACGCCGACGACCACGCGGCGCTTGGCAGATACCTTCTGCTCATAGGCATAGGCGGCGTCAGCGATCTCGGACTGGAACCAGCCTTCGTCGATGCCGGCGTAGACGCCTTCGAGCATCGACCCGTTCCCGAGCTCGTCGAGGTGGGCGAAGACCTCCTCCGCTTGACGCTCCAACTCGTCGGTGAGCGCCTCCAGGAAGTACGAGCCCCCGAGGGGGTCGGCGACGTTGGTGACGCCGGTCTCGTGGGCGATGACCTGTTGCGTCCGTAAGGCGATGCGAGCGGCCTTCTCCGTCGGAAGGGCGAGCACTTCGTCCATCGAATTCGTATGCAGGCTCTGCGTACCACCGAGGACTCCGGCGAGCGCCTCGATGGCGGTGCGCACGATGTTGACCTCCGGCTGCTGAGCGGTCAGGGAGCAGCCCGCCGTCTGGGTATGGAACCGCAGCTGCAGCGAGCGTTCGCTCTCGGCTCCGTAGCGCTCCCGCAACCAGCGCGCCCAGATACGACGCGCCGCCCGGTACTTGGCGATCTCCTCGAAGAAGTCGAGATGGGCGTTGAAGAAGAAGCTCAAACGGGGCGCGAACTCATCTACCGGCAGTCCGGCGGCCACGGCCGCCTCCACGTAGGCGAATCCGTTGGCGAGCGTGAAGGCGAGCTCCTGGGCGGCGGTCGAGCCGGCTTCGCGGATGTGGTAGCCCGAGACCGACACGGTGTTCCACTTCGGCATCTCCGCCGAGCAATAGCGGATCATGTCGGTGACAATCCGCACCGAGGGGCGGGGCGGGAACACGTACTCCTTCTGGGCTTGGTACTCCTTCAAGATGTCGTTCTGGATCGTGCCACCGAGCGCCCGCCGCGGCGTCCCGCTCTTCTCGGCAGCGGCGAGGTACATCGCCAGCAGGACGGCGGCCGGGGAGTTGATCGTCATCGACGTCGTCACGCTGGCGAGGTCGATGCCGGCGAAGAGGTCCTCCACGTCGGCCAAGGTGTCGACGGCCACGCCGCAACGACCGACCTCGCCGAGGCATTCGGGGTCATCGGAGTCGCGGCCCATCAACGTCGGCAGGTCGAAGGCGGTCGACAGGCCGTCACCACCGGAACGGAGGATCTCCTTGAAGCGGACGTTCGTGTCCTCAGCGGTGCCGAAGCCGGCGAACAGGCGCATGGTCCACAACTTCGAGCGGTACATGGAGGCATGCGGGCCCCGCGTGTAGGGGTAGAGGCCTGGGAGCTCGTCGCCAGGGCCGTAGACGGGCTCGACGGGGACGCCCGAGAGCGTCTCGAAGTCGGTGTCGCGCAGCGGTGTCGTCTCGTACTGTCGACGCCACTCGCTCCAGTTGCCCGATGCCGCCTCACCGGCGCCGCTGTCTGTCACGTCATGAGTCTACGAGGCCGTCCCTGCCGACTCGCTCCCCTCAGGATCTGCCGGGCTCGGGACCTGGGCGAGCTCGACCTCAGTCTTCCGGGGCGTGGCAGACGGCCTCGACGTTGTGCCCGTCGGGATCGCGCACGAAGGTGGCGAAATAGGCGTCGTGGTACTCGGGAAAGAGCCGCGGCTCGTGGAGGATCTCGGCCCCGATGGCGACGGCGGCGGCATGAAAGCCCCGCACGTGCGCCCGGTCGGGTGCCTTGAACGCCAAGTGGAGCTCGCGGTTGCCGGACCGTTCCGCCGGGATCAGCCAGAACGAGCCACCGCTCACCCCGAAGAAGCCCACGAACTCCGCGCCGCCCTCTTCCACCGTCACGCCGAGCGTGGCGAGCAG
This sequence comes from uncultured Actinomycetota bacterium, assembly GCA_963735115.1. Taxonomy (GTDB): domain Bacteria; phylum Actinomycetota; class Acidimicrobiia; order Acidimicrobiales; family Bog-793; genus JAKACA01. Next base: position 312,355 of record CAVTJR010000001.1, read on the forward strand.
CGGGTCGTAGAAGCGGCGGCTGGCCGCCACGTCGGACACCTGCAAGGTCACGTGATCGATCACGGCGGCGGCTGCTGCTCCGATCGGGTTCGGTCGACCCCTTCGAGGAACACCTGATCCCCCGGCGTCGCCACCCACACCTGGTTACGACCCCGTCGCTTCGCCTCGTACATGGCGGCGTCGGAGACGTTGAGCACGTCGTCGGGCGAGACGGAGTCCCTCGAGAGCGCCGCCACACCGATCGAGATCCGGATGGGCAGCTCGCCCGTGAGCTGTGTCGAGTCGAGCGCGGCGATGCGCTCGCGCAACGCCTCTGCGATGGCCATACCCTCATCGAGGTCCGTGTCGCCGAGCAGGGCCACGAACTCCTCCCCCCGTAGCGGGCGAGCACGTCGTGTTTGCGCAGGCGGTCGGAGAGGGCGTTTCCGATCCACTGGAGCACGAGATCGCCTTGGGAGTGGCCGTAGGTGTCGTTCACCGGCTTGAAGTGGTCGATGTCGATGAACAGCACCGTGCTCGGCTCGTCCCGCTGGCGGAGACGCTCCATCGCTCGTGTGACGGAGTCGACGAGGGCGCGCCGGTTGGCGAGGCCGGTGAGCGGGTCGGTCTGCGCCTCGGCCCGCACCGCCTCGAACTCGCGGGCGTGCTCGACGGCGGTGGCGCACTGGTCGGCGAAGAATTCGAGGGCTTGCACGTGGGCACGGTCGGGCAGGAGTCCGTTCTTCGGCTCGTCCAGCGAGATGAGGCCCATCACCTCGCCTGAGAGGGCGACGAGCGGCACGGTCAGCATGTCTTCGGCGTGCCACTCCCCTTCCTGCCACTCCGGGTCGGGCTCGGGAGTGTTGAGCTTGGCGTCGAGCTCGGCCGGGATGCTGAAGCGCCGGTGGTCGAACAGGTACGAACGCGAGACGAGCATGTCCGGGCGCATGGCCGGGGCGAACTCGGCGAGGGAGACGACGTTGGAGCGCATCGCCGAGTCCTCCGACGCCGAGAGGCCGACGGTGGCACGGACCTCGAGACGATCGCCGTCGACGAGGAGGTAGATGGCCGCCCGGCGGAAGCCGCCGGCGTTCGACATGGCGCGGGCGATGCCTTGCAGCACCTGATCGAGCGCCATGTCCCCGCGCACACGGGCGCTTGCGGCCATGAGGGCCTCGAGCTGCCCACGCTGCGCTTCGGCGATCGCCCGCGCGGCTCGTTCCGTCGATCTCGCCCGCACGATCTCGAGCCCGACGACCGTCAGCTCGGCGAGGGTCTCCAGCATGAGCGCCTGTTCAGGCGGAGGCAGCTCACCGGACAGCGGGTCGTCCGGGTTGATGAACCCGATCGCCCTGCCCTCGGAGTCGATGAGGGGGGCGAACAGCAGCGAACCCGGCAACCAAGTCCGAGACGGCACCGAGACGCCGGTGGCCATGACGGCCGCCCGGACGTCGTCGCGGTCGCGGACGGCGTGTCCGGGCGGAACCCAATGGACACCGCCGAGGGCGATGGAGGCGTGCGTGAGCGCTTCGAAGGCAGACGCGCTGACGACGAGACTGCGGAAGGCACGGTCGTCCTCGACCTGAACGCCGGCGGAGGCGCGGTGGTGAAAATTGCCGTCGTCACCTCGGAGTGCCAGCACGCAGGCCGAGTATCCGAGCGCGGAGCGCGCTGTGTTCACGACCATGTGGATCAGCGTCTGCTCGTCCTCCATGACGGCGAGCTGACGCGCCAGGCGGAGAACCCCGCGCAGCTGGGCGGCGGTGCGGTCGAAGCCCTCGCCGGGAGGCGTGGGAATGGGAACCGGGTCAGCCGGCACGCGATGTGGACGGCCGACACCGCAGGCGCACGTTTCTGAATGCGTGTTGCGTCGACATCACACCCCTAACCCTCGAGGCAATTCTAAGGCAAGAGGCGAAAGGACGCGGCACGGCTGCCGGGGCGGACCCGGAAAGGTCGACCGGTGGCATCAGCGTTTGCTAGACCACCGCCATGCATGTGGCCGTTCCACGCGAGACCGCGCCTGGAGAACGTCGCGTCGCCGCTGTGCCCGACGTCCTCCCGAGGCTGGCGGCCAAGGGCATCGACGTCACCATCGAGTCGGGCGCCGGCGTAGCTGCCTTCTTCGCGGATGACGCCTACGTGGAGGCCGGCGCAACCGTGGCGCCCGATTACGACACGCTGTTTCGCGGTGCCGACGTCATCTGCAAAGTGCAGGCACCGACGGCAGAGGAGGCGCGACACCTGCCGGAAGGGTGCGCCCTCGTCTGCTTGCTGCAACCTGCAGGCAACCTCGAGCTCGTCAAGGTGCTCGTAGCCCGAGGGATCGGGGCCTTCAGCCTCGACCTGCTACCTCGCATCAGCCGCGCCCAGGCGATGGACGCCCTCTCGTCTCAGGCCACCGTGACCGGCTACCGCGCCGGGCTCATCGCGGCCGAACGCCTTCCCCGCTTCTTCCCGATGTTCATGACGGCAGCGGGCACGGTTCCGCCCGCCAAGGTGCTCGTCCTCGGCGCCGGCGTCGCCGGGCTGCAGGCGATCGCCACCTCACGCAGGCTCGGCGCCATTGTGCGTGCCTACGACGTTCGCCCGGCAGCTCGGGACGAGGTGCGCTCCCTCGGGGCGACTTTCGTCGAGCTCGAGCTCGAGACGCAGGAAGGCCAAGGCGGGTACGCAGCCGAGCAGTCCGAGGAGTTCCTCACCCGCCAGCGCGAGCTGATCGGCACCGAGGTGGCTGCGGCCGATGCCGTCATCACGACGGCCGCCATCCCCGGGCGCCGGGCTCCTCTGCTCGTGACCGCAGCCATGGTCGAGCGCATGCGGCCGGGCAGCGTCGTCGTCGACCTGGCGGCCGAGACGGGAGGCAACTGCGAGCTCTCCGAGCCCGGCAAGGACGTCGTCGTGAACGGCGTGACCGTATACGGGGCCAGCAACCTCGCCAGCACCATGGCGACGCACGCCAGCTTTTTGTACGCCCGCAACATCGCCGAGCTGCTCGGCCTTTTCGCGGCCGACAACGCTTTCAACCCCGACTTCGGCGACGAGATCATCGCCGGCACCTGCGTCACCTTCGGCGGTGAGGTTCGCCACGGGCCCACCGCAGCGCTACTCGAAGGAGGAACGGCGTGAACGGCTCCGACATCCTCACGCTCATCACGATCTTCGTGCTCTCGGCCGTCGTCGGCTTCGAGGTCATCTCGAAGGTGCCGAGCATCCTCCACACGCCGCTCATGTCCGGCACGAACGCCATCCATGGCGTCGTCGTCGTCGGTGCCATGATCGTGCTCGGGACGGCACACGGGACCCTGGAGATCACCTTGGGCTTCGTGGCCGTGGTGCTGGGGACGATCAACGTGGTCGGTGGGTTCGTCGTCACTGACCGCATGCTCGAGATGTTCAAGGGCCGCCCCCGCGCGGGCACGCCCGATGCCCCGGGCAAGGACGGCGGTACGGGGAGCCAACCATGAGCCTCGACACCGGAATCCGCCTCGTCTACCTCGTCGCCGCCATCTGCTTCATCGTTGCCCTGGGAGGGCTCTCCGGGCCGAAGACGGCGCGGGCCGGCAACCTCATCGGGGCAGCCGGCATGACCATCGCTATCGGGATGACGTTCGCGACGCCGGGGCTGTCGCGCTTTGCCCTCATGGCGGGCGCCATGGCGCTCGGGGCCGTCATCGGCTTCCCAGCCGCGCGCCTCGTGAAGATGACGGCCATCCCGCAGATGGTGGCGGCCTTCAACGGCGTCGGGGGCGGGGCGGCGGCCCTCATCGCCCTCACCACGTTCTTGAAGGCGGCGCCGGCAGAACTCGCCGTCTACCAGGTCGTCGAAGTCCTCTTCGGCGTGATCATCGGCTGTGTGTCCTTCGCCGGCTCAGCCATCGCGTTCGCCAAGCTGCAGGAGCTCATGACCGGCCGGCCCATCACCTACCCGGGCCAGCAGGTCATGAACGGCATCGTCGGCGCCGGCATCCTCGGGCTCACGGTGGCCGCCTGCGTGAGCCCGCACGCGTGGCTCGTCGCCATCGTCGCCGGGCTCGCCCTCGTCTTCGGCATCGCCTTCGTGCTGCCGATCGGGGGCGCCGACGTGCCCGTGCTCATCTCCCTGCTCAACTCGTTCACGGGCCTGGCAGTGGCGGCGAGCGGTTTCGTGCTCCACTCCGTCGTGCTCGTCGTGGCAGGCACGCTCGTCGGGGCATCCGGCACCTTGCTGACGAGGATGATGAGCGCCGCCATGGGCCGCTCCCTTCCGAACATCCTCTTCAGCGCGTTCGGCTCCGTCATCACGGCGACCGGCATCAGCGAGGCCGGTGCGGACCGAAGCGTCCGCTCGGCCAGCGCCGAGGACATCGCCGTGCTGCTCGCCTACTCGCGCAAGGTGATCATCGTGCCCGGCTATGGTCTCGCCGTCGCCCAGGCGCAGCACACCGCTCGCGAGCTCGCCGAGCTGCTCGAGTCCCGCGGAGTCGAGGTGATCTACGCCATCCACCCAGTTGCGGGGCGCATGCCCGGCCACATGAACGTCCTCCTCGCCGAAGCGAACGTCCCCTATGAGCAGCTGAGGGAGATGGACGACGCCAACCCGGAGTTCCAGACGGCCGACGTGGCCCTCGTCGTCGGCGCCAACGACGTCGTCAACCCGGCGGCGAAGAACTCGCCCGGGAGCCCGATCTACGGCATGCCGATCCTGGCCGTCGACGAGGCGAAGAACATCGTCTTCCTCAAGCGGTCCATGCGTCCGGGCTTCGCCGGGATCGACAACGAGCTGCTCTTCGACCCGAAGACGACCATGCTCTTCGGGGACGCCAAGGACTCACTCGCCAAGCTCGTGGCGGCTATCAAGCACCTGTGATCTCGTGGCCGTCGGTCGCCTCCCAGTCGTCGTCCGGCCCGGACGGGTCGATGACGTGGCCGAACACGATGAGACCCTGGCTCGTCGCCCTCGTGGAGAGCACCGAGATCTCGACGCCTTCCTCCCCGATGCGGTGGGCGGCGTCGTTCACGACGACCATGTCGCCGTCGGGCAGGTAACCCACGGCCTGGCGGGGTTGCTTGCCTGCTCGCACCAAGTCGACGCGGAGACGCTCGCCCGGCACGTGATCAGGAGCAAGATCCGCCAGTAGCGCACGCATGTCGATGATCGGGATGCCGAGGGCGTCCTGCTGGCGGGCAACCTCGGCGGAGGCCGTCACGACCCGTACCCCGAGACGGTCGGCGATCGTCAGCACCTTCTCCGCCGTCATGGCGGCGGCCGGGACGTCGCCGCTGACGACGGTGACGGTCACGCCGGCCTCGCGAATCGCCTCCAGCGCCTCGAGCCCGCGCCGCGCCCTGCGGGAGGCGACCGGATCCGGCGCCACCGCCAGCGTGCGCAGCTCGTCCGCGACCGGTTCGGCCACGAGGATCTCGGCGCCAAGGAGCCCGGCGCGCCCGAGCACGAGAAACGCTCGGTCCATCACCGCCGAGGTGTCCACCATCACGGCGCCGGGGTTGGCATCGTCGTCACCGACCGATAAGCGGCGCGAGAGGCGAGCGGCATCGGAGAGCTGGCGACCCTTCGACATCCCCACGCGGAGCCCGAAATAGCCGATCACCCAGGCAAGGGAGCCGGCGATCGGATAGTCGAAATCCTGCTTCACGAATACGAACAGGGGGATGCAGATCATGGCACCGACGAGGAATCCGATTCCGCCCAGCAGGGCCCCGGCGAGGATCTCGGTAGCCGGGACGTCGCGCCAGCGGCGGTCGGCCCCTTGCGAGAGGCGCTCGACGACGCGCCCGGCGGCGCCGCCGAGGACGTAGGCGACAAGCACGCCGATCGTCGCCCCGAGCACGCGGCCGTCGGAGGAGGAGTGGTTCGTGACTGACAACCCCACGAGGGCGCCGCCGAGCACGACAATGAGGCGGAGAATCTCGACGAAGGCCGAGCCACCCCTTCCGGGCGACCACGATGGAGTCCGCACCACTCTGAAAGAGCGTAATGAAGCCCTAGGCGGGTGAGGGCGATGCCCCTCGCCTCCGACCGGCGGGCGGCCGCCGGTACGCTTCGGCGAGCCATGACACCTCGCCGACGCAACGGCATCGCCATCGCCGCCACCGTCGTACTCGTCGGTGTCCTCGTGCTCGTCGGTGTGATCACCACAGGCGGGACCTCGAAAACCCTCCCCAGCACCACGTCGGCCATCCCGACTACCACGAACCCGTACGCCGCCGAGGAGGCGCGGACGGTCCTCGCCGCTAAACAGGACGTGAACGCCACGTTCCCGTCCGTGCAAGGGTCGCCCACGCCGGCCTTGGCCGACCGCCCCTACCGCAGGTCGCTCGGCAGGCACGAGGTCGTCGGCTTCGTGCCCTACTACGAGCTCGGCTCGCTCGGGAGCACGAACCTGGCCGCCTTCACCGACCTCGTGTACTACTCCCTCGACGTGCGCCGCAACGGCGCCCTTGTCGAGAACAGCTCCTCCGGCGGCTGGACCGCCCTGCAGGACGGCGGCGCCGGCAACCTCGTGGCGGCCGGTCACGCCGATGGAGACAGAGTCCTGCTGAGCGTGTTCGCCGAGAGCCAGACGGTGCTCGGGTCATTGTCCAGCCATCCTCTCGTCTCCGGGAAGCGCCTCGCCGACGAGTTGGCACCGTTACTGTCACAACTCGCCTTCGACGGCGTCGACCTCGACCTCGAGGGTCAGGACGCCTCGGATCGTGCGGGTTTCGTGGCGTTCGTTGCGGCCTTTTCGGCGCGGTTGCGAAGCTTGGATCGTAGCTGGACCATCATGCTGAACACCTTGCCGCAGTCGGCGGAGGACACGACGGGCTTCTTCGACGTGCCGGCGCTGGCGCCGTCGGTCGACGACCTCTTCGTCATGGCATACGACATGGACAACACGGAGATCCCCTCTGCCGACGCCCCCCTTACCGGTGCTGCCTTGAGCGACGTCATCGCCCTCATCACGTACTCCGCCGCCGGGCTCGCCCGCAAGACGATCCTCGGCATGCCGTTCTACGGCTACGACTTCCCGGCGGCGGGCGCTCGCGTCGGGGCGCAGGCCGACGGGCAGCCGTATGCCGTCGCCTACTACCAGATCGCCGCCTCCATCGCCCACGACGGCCACAAGCCGCTCTGGGATCCGGCGACGGACACGCCCTATACGGTCTTCCGCCGCTCTGGCCAGTGGCACCAGACATGGTTCGACAACCCGACCTCGATTGCTCTCAAGACGGCACTCGCAGCGCAGTTCCACACCGCAGGAGTTGGCGCTTGGGAGCTCGGAATGGTGCAGGGGGAGCCGGAGATGATCAAGGTGCTCACGGGCGGGTCCGCCGTCGTGAAGCTCCCGCTCGCCTCCCAGCCCTAGGTCGCGGCCGCCGGAAGCTCACCGCCCCCGGGCCTGCAGCATCCGGCGGAGCTTCTCCGCAGTGATTCACCAGGTCGTTCAACCCCGAGGAGTATGCTTACGAGGAGCCCACAGTGGTCAGATCGAGACCGCTTTCCTACAACCTTGGATGGGTGAATAGGTGCCTACCGAGGCGTCAAGGATCGCGATACCTGGGTTTGAGCTTGTAGAGGAGCTCGGCCGTGGGGCGACGACCGCCGTCTACCGAGCCGTTCGCGAGGGCGAAGAGTACGCCGTAAAGATCCAAGAGCTGACGGGCCCGGACGACCCGGCCCGGCTCTACTTCCGCCGCGAGGCGGCGATTCTCGCCGCCATCCGCCATCCCTGCCTGGGCAAGGTCTACGAAGTCGGAGAGACCGGCCGCGTCTCGTACCTTGCCATGGAGCTCATCGGCGGCCGCACCCTCGATCGAGCCGTCGGGGAGGAGGGGGCGCTACCCGAGTCCCGCGTGCTGTCGGTCGCCTCCGACGTGGCCTCCGCCCTGGACGTCGCCCATCGAGTCGGCCTCGTGCACCGCGACGTCGCCCCCCGCAACATCGTGCTGCGCGCCGACGGTCGGGCGGTGCTCATCGACTTCGGCCTCGCCACTCAGACCGGCACCCACCAACCCGAGGACTCCGTTATCGGCACGGTCCTCTACAGCGCCCCGGAGCAGACGGGCATGGTGCGCCGACCTGTCGACCGCCGTTCCGACCTCTACTCCCTCGGCGCCGTCCTGTTCGAGTGCGTGACCGGACGACCGCCGTTCAGGGCCTCGAACGCCGGCGAGGTCGTGCGAATGCACGCCGTCCTCGCCCCGCCGGACGTGCGCTCGATCGAGCCGGACGTCTCGGTTCAGCTGTCGCGGATCATCGCCCGGCTCCTCGCAAAGGACCCGGACGACCGCTACCAGGACGCCGGCTCGCTGGTTTCCGACATCGAGGCCCTCCGTCGAGGCACGCTCGCCGACGACGCCCCCCTCGGACATTCGGTCTCCGCCCGTCCATCCACGATGGTCACCCTCGTCGGGCGGGATGCCGAGGTGGGAGCGCTCCTCGAGATGGCGAACGAGTGCCGCACAACCGGCGCTGGCTCGGCGGTGCTCATCGAGTCGGATCCCGGTGGAGGCAAGACCCGGCTCGTGGCCGAGCTGGCGCTCATCGCCCGCGGCAACGGCATGACCGTTCTCGAGACGCACATCGGTCTTGACCATCCGGGCCCCCTCGGGCCGCTCGCGCAGGCCTTGGGGCGCTTCCTCGCCGACCTCGAGAAGCGGGACCCGAGCATGCTCCTCCACCTCCAGCAGCAGATGGGACTCGACCGCGTGGGGGCGGCGGACTCGCTTGTCGGGCTCTCGCAGGACCTCGATCGGTTCCTGTCGATCGACGAGGAGCGGTCAGCCGAGACAGGCTTCCACGAGTTCGCCGTGATCGAAGCGGCCCATCTGCTGATGTCGGTGGCGACCGCATCGTCGAGCGGGACGTTGCTCGTGATCGACAACGCCCACCTGGCCGATGACGCCACCCTTCGCGTCCTCTCCTACCTGGCGCCGGAGCTCGATCGCCTGCCCCTCGTCGTCGTCCTCACCGCCCGCAACGATCCCGCCAACGCGGAGGCGCTCGTGCGCCTGCGCGCCGGGATGGGTGAGTCAGTGCGGCGTCGCATCGAGGTGCCACCGCTCAGCGACGACCAGATCGAGAGCATCCTCAAGTGGCAGCTCGGAGGTGACACCCTCCAGCCCAGCCTCGCCAACGAGATCACGATCCGGGCGAACGGCAACCCCTACGCCGCCGTCGAGTACCTCCGGTCCGCCCTCGAGGCCGGCGTGCTGCGGCCGTCCTGGGGAACGTTCTCGGTCGACGCCGAGGCGCTCGCCAGCCTCGACCTCCCCACCGACATCCGCGGCCTGGCACTGCGTCGTCTCGATGCTCTCCGCCCTGCGACGCGCTGGCTGCTGACGGAAGCCTCCGTGATCGGCTCGAGCTTCAACGTCGACCTGCTGGCTACGATCACCCGGTGGCCGCCCGGGGACGTGCACGTCGCCCTCGGCGAGGCCGCCAACGCTCGCGTCGTCGAGGCGCAGGAGAGCGAACGCTACGTCTTCTTGTACGAAGGGGTGCGCGACGTCCTGCTCGGCTCCATCGACGAGAAATCATCGCGGCGCGCCCACGAGTTGCTGGCGAGGGCGCTGCAGGAGACGGGTGACAGCCGGCCCGAGGTGGTCTACGACATCGCCCGCCACTACGCCCTCGGCGAGATCGCCAGCGACCCGAAGCGCTCCTTCCAGGCCAGCCACCGCGCCGCCCGCTTCGCCTTGGCGGCACAGGCGGATGACGACGCCCTGGCGTTCTTGGCGACGGCAGAGGCCATCGCCCTCGAGTACCGCTTGTCGGTCGGCAGCGCCTTCGAGGCCGACTACGGGACGGCGCTCGCTCGCGCCGGCAACGTCAGTCTGGCCCTCGAGCACTACAGGAACGCCCTCCGGCTCGAGCGCGAGCGGATCGGCAAGGCACGCATCCATGAGCACGTCGCCCGCGTGTATTTCGCCCAGACGAACGGTGCGATGGGTCTCCAGCATGCCCGCGAAGGCCTTGCGGAACTGGGGGTTCCCCTGCCGTCGAGCAACCTCCTCGTCGTGCTGTCGACGCTGTGGAAGTGCTTCCTCGGGCTCGTGCTCGGGCTGACGAGGCTCGGCTTCGGAAGGGCCAAGCGCGGCGAGCGGGAGAAGGTCCGCCTCGAGTGCCGCCTCCTCGAGGTGGCGGGCGACTCGGCCGACCTCGAGCACCGGTCCTTCCTCTCGGTGGGCGTGGCGCTCAGGGCACTGCTTCCGGCCAACCGCCTGGGCCACTCTCGCGAGTACGTCGGCGTCTATGCGCACCTGGGCGTCGTGTTCGCCCAGATCCGGCTCCCGAATTTCGCTCGCATCGTCGCGCGGCACACCACACGCGTCGCCGAGAAGACGGGCGACCAGGGGACCATCGTCCACGCCAAGCTCCTGGAGGCGATCAGCCTCGAGTTCCAGGGCGAGTCGGTGCAGTCACAGCACGTGCTGGCGGAAGTGCTCCGCCACGAGACGCGCTGGCTGCAACCGGGCGAGTACCTGAGCGGCGTACTGGCCGCCTGCATCGGGCTCGGGCTGCGGGGTCGCATTCTCGAGCAGGTTGCCTGGGTGGAGGAGGCGACGTGGCATTCGGGCACGGCCACGCGGATCGCCGACGGGACGGTGAATGGGCTCGACTTCGTCGGCATCGCCATCGCCGGCCTCCTCGAGCAGCCCACCCTCGGCCTGGAACGGATCTCGCGGGTCAAGGAGCGCTTCGCCAGCACGCAACCGTCGCGCATCTCCCTCGCCGGCTATCAGGTCGCTCTCACGATGTTCCATTTCGGGCTGAACGAGTTCGGCCGTCCCTTCGAGCAGGCGATCTCGGAGTTCCGGGCCCAGAAGCTCCCGCCCTGGAACTGCCCGTACAACCTGTCGTCCTTCTGGATCGTGCAGGCGTTCGGGCGGCTCTCCCAGCTCATCAACTCGACGGACGAGGACCGCAAAGAACGCGCACGCCAGGCCCGCAAGGCCGTGAGGGAGCTCCACTGGGCCGCCCGCACGCCCCTCTTGCGGGCGCACTACTACGCCGCCCGCACCGGTCTGCTCGTGGCGAAAGGCCGTTACAAGGCGGCGCTGCGAGCGAGCTCGCGAGGCCAGTCGCTCCTCGTCGGCCTCGACGGCCCGGGCGTGGAGATGGCCATCCAGATGGCCCGCAGCCGCGCCCTCGGCGGCGCCGGCTACCAGGAGGAGTCCGAGCGGATGGCGGTGGCGGCCGCCAGGCTGTCGGAAGACCTCGGCATCGCCGCCTTCGTGCACTGGATTCAGCCACCGCTGCCGGAGCGGTCGCGACGCGGCCCCTTCGGACAGTCGGTACGCAGCCACTCGGTCGGGGCGCCCGTGCGAGTGTCCGGGTTCCATGCCATCGGGGCCGGCGGTGTGCGCGTGGCCAGCCGAGCGGCTCGCCAGCTCGAGGCGCTCCTCCAGGTCGGGGCGGCGGCGGCACGCGTGCTCGATCCCGAGGAGCTCGCCCGCCTCGCCCTCGACGAGACGGTGCGCATCTTGAACGCCGAACGGGCGCTGCTGTTCCTCACGAACGAGAACTCCGGCCTCGTGCGCCCGCACCTCGGACGAGACGCTGCCGGCAACGACTTGAAGGAGCTCAACGGGTACTCCTCGACCGTCGTCGACCGGGTCGTGGCCACCCGTGAGCCCATGGTCCTCACCGGGACCGAGGAGGGTGCCGCCCTCGGCTCGGAGAGCGCTGTTACCCACGGACTGCGCTCGATCCTCGTGGCCCCGCTGCAGATCGAAGACCGCCTCCTCGGCGTCGTCTACCTCGACAGCCGCCTTGCCAAAGGCATCTTCACGAGGGACGACGTCGAGATCCTGAGCGCCATCACCTCGAACGTCGCCTTCGCCCTCGAGACTGCCCGCCTCGCCGAGATGGAGCTGTCGGTGGCGAGCGAGCGCCGTCAACGGCAGGTGGCCGAGCTGCTGCAGAAGTCGATGCGCACGATCGGCCAGACCCTCGAGCCCCGCGGCGTGCTGAGGGCCATCCTGCAGACCTCCGTCGAAGCCCTCAGCGCGGACGCCGGCGCCATCCTCCTGGCCGACGGCGAGCGACTCGAGGTTGCCTCCGCCGTTGGCGGTGGGGTGTCACTTCCGCCGGAGGGCTACGACCTCGCCAAGGCGGACCAGCCCGAGATCGCCGAGGCACTCCGGTCGCGCCGGCCCCTCGCCGTCGCCAGCGTCATCAGCGAGCGCAACTCGCCGTTGTTCGGGCTCCTCGGGCGCGCCGGCTCGTTCATCGTTGCCCCCCTCGTCGTGCGCGAGCAGGCCGTCGGAGCCCTCGTCATCATCGCCCGCCGGCCGAACGCCTTCGGGCAGACTCAGACCGAGGTGGCAGCTGCTCTCGCCGGCCAGGGCGTCGTCGCCTACGAGAACGCCCAGCTGTTCGCACGTGTGCAGACCCTCGCCCAGCGCGACGAGCTCTCGGGCGTCGCCAACCGCCGCTACTTCTTCGAGATGGCGGGCAGGACGTTCCGCGACGCCCGTCAGACGGGCACACCCCTGTCGGCCATGATGCTCGACATCGACCACTTCAAGAACGTCAACGACCGCTACGGCCACGCGTCGGGCGACGATGTCATCCGGATCGTGGCACAGCGGATCACGAAGGTGATCGGGTCGGGCGACATCGTCGGGCGGTACGGCGGGGAGGAGTTCGCCCTCGTCGTGCAAGCCCCCCTGCCGCAGGCGCACGCCCTCGCCGAGCGACTCCGCCAGGTCATCAACGAGGCGCCGATCGCCACCGCCTCCGGTCCCATCGACGTGACCGCATCAGTCGGAGTGGCGGAGATGGCCACGCGAGACGCCGACCTCGGTCGCCTGCTGCAGCGGACCGACGCCGCTCTCTACGAGGCCAAGCGCGCCGGCCGGGACCAGGTGGCGCGGGCGTCCTAGTCCGGGGCAGGTGCATCGCGGCCGCTGCGGGCCTGCGGATGGCCGAAGCTTCGCCCGAGCCGTATCGCCCGGGGTCAGGGCGCTAACGACCGCCTCGGGGGAGCCCTCCCGCAGGGCGTTTTCACTCAGGCTGCGGCAGAGTTCTGCCGATACCTGCAGGCGTGCGAGTGGGCACTGAGGCGCGGTCCGCCTGGGATATCTGGGACTTCTCGGGTCTCGACCTCCTCGAGGCAAGTGGCGAAGCCGCCCTCATCATCGATCGTTCCGGCATCGTCGTGTACTGCAACGCCGCCAGTGAGCGACTGCAACGCCGCCCTCGCGCCCAGATCATCGGGCGGGCGCTCGTGCGGTTCTCGACGGCCCGCGACCCGATCGGACCGGGCAGCCAGGTGTGGGACGAACTGCTTGCGGGCGAGCACTGGTCGGGCGAGGTCTGGATCAACCGCGGGGATGGCTCGCAGGTGCCTGTCTATGTCACGAGATCGCCCCTCGTGGGCCCCGATGGCGAGATCGTCGGGGTGCTCAGCCTGGCGACCGACCGCACGACCGAGCACGCTGCCAAGACGGCGCTTGTGGCCTCAGAGCGGCGCTTCCGGGCGCTCGTGCAGCGCTCGTCCGACCTCGCCATCCTCTTCCAGCGCGACGGCACGATGATCTACGTGAGCCCTTCCATCGGGGGCGTCTCCGGCCTCCAACCAGAGGTGCTGCTCGGCTCGAGCGGCTGGGACTTCGTTCATCCCGCCGATCTCGCGGATGTGAAAGATGCCGTGGCTCATCACCTCGCCCCGAACCAACCGGTCACCGGAGAGTGGCGCGTCATCACCGCAGCCGGCTGGCGGTGGTTCGAGATGACCCTGACGGACATGACCGACGACCCCGACGTCGGTGGCATCGTGGGCAACTTCCGCGACGTCACCGATCGCAGGCAGGCGCTCGAGGCGCTGCGGACCATGGCCGAGCGCTTCCGGCGCGTGTTCGACGAGAGCCCCGTCGGCAAGATGATCGTCGACACCGATCTCCGGGTCGTGGAAGCCAACCACTCCCTCACTGAGGGCCTCGGCTACCCTGCCGCCGAGCTGCAAGGGATCTCGATCGACCGTCTCGTGCACGCGGCAGAGGCCGACGAGCAACGTGCCCGTTGGGCGGCGTTGTTCGCCGGCGAGATCGACCGATTCCGTGTCCACCTGCGCTACCGGCGCGGGGACGGAACCGAGGTCGTCGCACGCCTGAGCGCGTCGGCGCTGCACGACGAGACCGGGGCGGCTCTCACGGGCATCTGCGAGGTGGAGGATGTCACCGAGCAGGTGAGAGCGGACGAGGAGCTAGAGAGGCGGGCGCTCACGGATCCGCTCACTCGTCTCCCGAACAGGGCCCTTCTCCACGACCGCCTCTCTCAGGCGCTCGCCCGCCTGTCACGCGAGGAAGCCGTCGTCGCCGTTCTCTTCCTCGATGTCGACCGTTTCAAGCTCGTCAACGACACGCTCGGCCACGAGGCGGGCGACGAGCTCCTCGTCGCCATCGCCGAGCGGCTGTCGGAGACGGTGAGGGCGACGGACACTGTGGCGCGTTTTGGAGGCGACGAGTTCGTCGTCGTGGCGGAGGATGTCACCGACGCGTCGATGGTTCTCGCCCTCGGCCAACGCTTGATCGAGGCCGTGGCGGCTCCGCTCGAGGTGGCAGGCCACGTGATGAACCCCAGCCTGAGCATCGGCGTCGCACTCACCTGCGAGTCGACGGCGAACCCGACCATGTTGATGCGGGAGGCAGACCTCGCCATGTACCGGGCAAAGGACGCCGGGGGTGGACGGTGCCTGCTCGAGGAGGCAGCCGACGGGCCGCCATGACACCAGGAGGCTGTCAGCCCTACAGGGGGATCAGGTAGTAGTCCTCGATCCCGCCCGAAACGAAGCCGCAGCTCTCGTACAGGTGCAGCGCCGCCGGGTTGTCGACGAGTACCTCGAGGTGCACGGACTCGATGCCTTCCTCCCGAAGGGCGCGCGTGACCGTGGAGAGCGCTCCTCGTCCGTAGCCGCGGCCCTGCAGCTCGGGCAGTACAGCAAAGCCGTAGATACCCGCCTCAGCGGCCTCCTCGTCCCTGTCTACGTGCATCACGCCCACGGCTGTGCCGGCGTGCTCGATGACGACGGTGCGCTCGGCCCGCGCCGCCCAGTCGTCGCGGGCGACATCCTCCTCGGGAAGCTCGAAGGCACGCTGGATGCAGTCGCGCACGAACTCGACGTCATCGGGTGCGCGCGTGGCGGGCCGGAGGGACAGCTGCTCGTAGGCGCCCTGCAGCCGCGGCGCCACGCTCTGGCGCATCCTGTATTCCGATGACTCGAGCGTTCCGCCCCACGCCTTGGCGAAGCCCTCCCCTGCCTCGCACGACCGGTCCACGATCAACAGGACACGGCCGACCCCGCGGCCTCGCAGCTCGGCGAGGGCCTCGTCGAGCAAGCGAGAGAAGACACCCCGGCGGCGGCGCCGCGGGTGAACCATGCCGCAGATTTCTACCTCGGTCGGCCGGTTCTGATAGATGCCGCAGAAGCCCACGACCTCGCCGGCTTCGTCGTCTCTCACGGGGGCGTCCCGCCAGAGGAAGTCGTTGGCTGCGTCGGGGCGTCGCTCCCGCAGGGTGCCGAACTCGAGCTTGAGACGGCCACCGTCGACGGCCAGGCAGGCTGCCTCGAGTGCTTGGATCCCGCTCAGCTGCTCTTCGCTCAGCCCTCGGGCGATCTCGAGAGCCCCGGGGGTGTCGCTACTCGCCGGAACGCTCCTCGACGAGATCGGCGAAGTGCCGCACGAGGCGTGACTTGCGGCGAGCTGCCTGGTTCGGGTGGATGATTCCCTTTGCTGCGGCCTTGTCGATGCGCTTGACGGCGAGGCGGAGTCGCTCACCCATGTCGTCGGCACCCATCTCGGCCGCCCGAAGGGCGCCCTTGGTACGCGTCTTCAGCTCCGAGCGGACGGCCTTGTTGCGTTCGTGGCGCAGCTTGTTCTGGCGGTCTCTCTTGATCTGACTCTTGATATTGGCCATGTCTTCCTCGGACGCGAATCGCTCACGGTGCGGACCCCGGTGTGCAGGAACTGTGTACCGGCCTACGTCCAAACCGGACCTACACCGGTACACAGTCCCTCGCTACGGCGTCGATGGTAGCAGCGACACGAGCATTGCCTGCCCATGGCGGCGGCACGACGCCGGGTGGGTGACCGCAAGCCGGAGCGTGCCGGCAGGGGCCGACGAGAGCGAGCACAGACACCGCTAGGCGATCCCTGGCCGGAAGGCACCGGCCGAGGTGGCAGCATGGTTGGCTCGCCATGATCCCCATCGACCGCATCCGCAACTTCTCGATCATCAGCCACGTCGACCACGGCAAGTCCACGCTGTCGGACCGCATCCTCGAGCTGACCGGTGCCGTCGACGCCCGCGAGATGCGCGAGCAGTACCTCGACTCCATGGACATCGAGCGCGAGCGAGGCATCACGATCAAGGCTCAAAACGTACGCGTCCACTGGCACGACCACACCCTGCACCTCATCGACACGCCCGGCCACGTCGACTTCGGCTACGAGGTCAGCAGGTCGCTGGCCGCCTGCGAAGGGGTCGTCCTCCTCGTGGACGCCTCCCAGGGGATCGAGGCCCAGACGCTTGCCAACTGCTACCTCGCCATCGAGCACGACCTCGAGATCGTCGCTGCCCTCAACAAGATCGACCTGCCGGCGGCAGATCCGGACCGCTACGCCGGAGAGATCGAGAGCGTCCTGGGTCTCCCGGCCGAGTCCATCCTGCGCATCTCCGCCAAGACGGGCGAAGGCGTCGCCGGCCTCCTCGACGCCGTCATCGAGCGCATCCCCGCCCCGAAGGGCAGCCCGGAGGCGCCACTGCGAGCGCTCGTGTTCGACTCGCTCTACGACCAGTACCGCGGCGTCGTGAACGCAGTGCGCGTCTTCGACGGCGTGCTCCGCTCGGGCTCGAAGGTCCGCTTGTTCCACGGCGGGACGACGCACGACGTCGAGGAAGTCGGCGTCCGCTCACCCCATAACGAGCCGACGACCGAGCTCGGGCCGGGCGAGGTCGGCTACCTCATCGCCGGCATCAAAGCCGTGTCCGAGGCCCGCGTCGGCGAGACCGTGACCGATGCCGCCAAGCCGGCGGTTGCGCCCCTCGAGGGTTACCGCGACCCGAAACCCATGGTCTTCTGCGGCCTCTACCCGGTCGACGGCGACGAGCTGCCTGAGCTGCGAGATGCCCTCGAGAAGCTCAAGCTCTCCGACGGGTCCATCACCTTCGAGCCGGAGACGTCGGCGGCGCTCGGGTTCGGTTTCCGGTGCGGTTTTCTCGGCCTGTTGCACATGGAGATCGCCCGCGAGCGCCTGGAGCGCGAATTCGACCTCTCCCTCATCGCCACGGCGCCGTCGGTGGCCTACGTCGCTCACCTCACGAACGGTCAGACCATCGAGGTCGACAACCCTTCGGTCATGCCGCCGGCGCAGAACATCGAGTCCATCGCCGAGCCGATGCTTCGCCTCACGATCATCACGCCCGCCGAGTACACGGGCACCGTCATGGATCTCTGCCAGACGCGGCGGGGGACGCTCGTGAAGATGCAGTACCTTTCGCCCGAGCGGTTGGAGCTCATCTACCGCGTACCGCTGGCCGAAGTCGTCGTCGACTTCTTCGACCAGCTCAAGAGCCGGACGAAGGGGTACGCCAGCCTCGATTACGAGCCTGACGGCTATGAGATCGAGGATCTCGTCAAAGTCGACATCCTCCTGAACGCCGCACCCGTCGACGCCTTCAGCGCCATTCTGCACAAAGCCCGATCGCAGGACTACGGCCGCAAGATGGTCGCCAAGTTGCGCGAGCTCATTCCCCGCCAGCTCTTCGACGTTCCCATCCAGGCGGCCATCGGGGGTCGCATCATCGCCCGCGAGACCGTGAAGGCCAAGCGCAAGGACGTCCTCGCCAAGTGCTACGGCGGCGACATCACTCGCAAGCGAAAGCTTCTCGAGAAACAGCGTGAGGGCAAGAAGCGCATGAAGACGATCGGTCGGGTGGACATCCCCCAAGAGGCCTTCATCTCCGCCCTGCGGCTCGAAGACTGACCCGCGGCGGGCCAAACGGCTCGGGACGGCGCCTCTGGCCCTGCTCAAGACCGATCTGCCGATAAAATAACGGCATTGTGAGCGGTACGCAGGATACGAGAGAGCTCGACGAGCGGAAAGCCGCCATTTTGAAGACCGTCGTCACCGATTACGTCGAGACGGCACAACCGGTGGGCTCCTCGCAGGTCGCCCGCGATCCAGCCATCGAGGTGTCGCCCGCCACGATCCGCTCCGATATGGCGGCCCTCGAGCGCGACGGCTATCTCATGCACCCCCACACGAGCGCCGGCCGCGTGCCGACGGACAAGGGCTACCGCTTCTTCGTCGATCACCTGACGACCCCGATGCTGCTCGGGGAGTCCAAACAGGAGCAGATCCAGGAGTTCTTCTCCCGCGCCCACGGCGAGCTCGAGCGCATGCTGGCGGACACGAGCCGGCTGCTGGCCCACCTCACCGACAGCGCCGCCATCGTCGTCGGCCCCGGCCACGAGCGGCTCGTCGTGCGATCCGCCCTCCTCGTGCGCATCTCGTCGCACGCGGGGCTCCTCGTCGTCGTGCTCTCCAACGGGGTCGTCGAGAAGCACGCCGTCAGCCTGGATGCCGCCGCAGCCGACCACGACATCGACGCCGCCAGCAGCTTCCTGCAGCAGCACTTCGCCGATCGTCCCCTCACCCAGCTCGTGCCGGATGGGGTGACGCTGCCCGAGAGCGGTCGGTCGGAGGTGGACCAGCTCGTCTCCACCTGCCGCCGAGCCCTCATCGACTCCGAAGACGACACCCAGAACAGCGACCAGGTGTTCGTCGGGGGGGCGGCACGGATGGCGGAGCGCTTCGAGGCGGTCGATCAGGTGAGGGCCGTCCTCGGCATTCTCGAGCAGTCCTTCGTCGTCGTGTCGTTGCTGCGCGACGTGCTCGCCCATGGGCAGTCGGTGGCGATCGGCTCCGAGCACGGGCTGGCGTCACTTGCCGAGTGCTCCCTCGTCGTGGCGCCCTTCGCCGGCGAGGACGACGCCGTCGGCACCATCGGTATCCTCGGTCCCACGCGCATGGACTATCCGCAAGCTCTCGCCACCGTTGCCGTCGTCGGCCAGCGGCTGTCCCGAGAGCTGCGGCGAGGTTGAGCGCGCCGACCCCCGTCGTGCGACACCGTCGCACCTCCGATCCCGGATGTCCCACACGTGGCCACTGACTACTACGAGCTCCTCGGCGTCAGCCGGAGTGCGAATGAAGACGAGCTGAAGAAGGCGTACCGCGCCCTCGCGCGCGAGCTACACCCAGACGCCACGGGCGGCGATGCCGCCACCGAGGCCCGCTTCAAGGAGGTCACGCTCGCCTACGAGACGCTGCGCGACCCGGAGCGGCGGCGGCGCTACGACATGTTCGGCCCAGAAGGTGTCCGAGGCTCCGGCGGCGGGGGGGGTGGGGGGAACGATCCGTTCGGTTTCGGCGGCAACCTCGGCGACATCTTCGACGTCTTCTTCGGCGGCGGAGGCAGCGGCTTCGGCGGCCAGTCGCGACCAAGCGCCCGCCGCGGGGCCGATGCCGAGCTCGTCCTCGACCTGCTGCTGGCCGAGGCCGCCTTCGGCGGCACGAAGGACATCTCGGTCAACGGGCCCGTCACCTGTGCCACCTGCTCCGGCAACGGGGCGCGGCCGGGGACGTCGCCGTCGAGCTGCGCCGACTGCCGCGGCTCCGGCCAGGTGCAGCGCGTGCGGCAGTCGTTGCTCGGCCAGATGGTGACGGCTACGCCCTGCGGTCGTTGCCAGGGCACGGGCGAGACCGTCGCCTCCCCGTGCCCGGACTGCCGGGGGCAGGGCCGCCGCAATCAGGAGCGCACGCTCACCATCAACGTGCCGGCCGGCGTCGACAACGGCGCCACATTGCGGGTGGCCAACGGAGGCGGAGCGGCCCTGCGCGGCGGGCCTGCCGGAGACCTGTACGTTCACCTGCGGGTGGCGGCGGATCCGCGCTTCGACCGCTCGGGCCACGACCTCGTCGCCACCGTGCACGTCTCCTTCGCCCAGGCGGCGCTCGGCACCGAGGTGGAGATCGAGACACTCGACGGCAGCTCCGGCATCGACGTCCCCGCCGGGACGCAGTCGGGCAAGATCATCCGGCTCGGCGGGCTCGGTGTGCCCAAGCTCCGTGCCCGCGGTCGGGGCGACCTGCTCGTCCACATCGTGGTCGACACGCCGACCAAGCTCTCGAAGGACGAAGAAGAGCTCGTCCGGCAGTTCGCCGAGCTGCGCGGGGAGGCGGTCGCCCCACCCGAGCACGGCCTCATCTCCCGCCTGCGCTCTCGCATCAACTGACGGGTCCGTGAGCTCGGGCGCCTCGGTGTCGCGGCTGCTCCGGGAGGCGGCCGCCCTCGTCTACGTCTCCGATCTGGCGGCACCCGAGCTCGCAGCCGAGGACGCCCACCACCTCACGGCGGTGCTGCGCCTCCGCCCGGGGGAGGTCGTCGTCGCCTCCGACGGCGCAGGACGCTACCGCGGCTGCCGCGTGACGACGGGTGACGCCAGCGCTCGGGGAGCCGGTAGCGAGGCGGCCCGGCCGGCCTCGGCGCGGCGGGGTCGCCCGCCGGCGATCACCCTCCTGCCCGACACCGACGTCGTGGCGGGGGAGAGGACCAGCCCGGAGGTGACGGTGGGTTTCTCGCTCGCCAAAGGCGATCGGAACGACTGGGCGGTGGCGAAGCTGTCCGAGCTCGGCGTCGACCGCATCGTGCCGCTCGCCTGCGAGCGGACAGCCGTCCGGTGGGAGCCGCAGGCCGCCACCCGCCACGTCGTCCGCCTGCGGCGCATCGCCCGTGAAGCGTCCATGCAGGCCCGTCGCGTCTGGCTCCCGGAGGTGCTCGACCTGCTGCCGCTTTCGGAGGCAGCAACGTGCCTCGGCGGCGGCATCGCCTTCGCCGAGCCAGGTGGCGGGACGCCCTCTCTTGCCACGCCCGTCGTCCTCGTCGGCCCGGAGGGGGGCTTCACCGCCGGCGAGCTGGCCGTTGGCTTCCCGAGGGTCACACTCGGCGACACGATCCTTCGAATCGAGACGGCTGCCGTCGTCGCCGGTGCGATCCTCACGGCGCTTCGCGCCGGTGTGCTCGCCCCAATTGTCACCGGAGAACAACCCGCAGTTTCGTCCGACCGCTCAGAGTAGTAACCTTGACCGCGTTACGTGGTGAAAGCAGCGCAGCCAGCGGCGACCCCGTTTGCTGCGGCTCTCCGCCGGGAAGGGGCGACGGTGAGCTTCATGCTGAGGGCACCGCCATGTCAGCAAGGGGACACATGCGCAGCGGAACGGCGAGAGGTTCCAACACCGAGCTCACCGACGACGAGGTAGCCCGCTACGCCCAGGTAGTGGGCCTTCGCCTCCGGGCGGTGCGCCGGCAGAAGCGGCTGTCGCTGCAAGCGGTCGAGCGCGCCTCCTCCGAGGAGTTCAAGGCCTCCGTACTCGGTGCCTATGAGCGGGGGGAACGGACGATCTCCGTGCCTCGCCTGCAACGCCTTGCCCAGATCTACTCCGTGCCCGTCGACCAGCTCCTGCCCGCCGACATGTCGCAGCCGCTCGGTCGGGCAGCCGCAGCGGCGGCCGCCCGCGCCACGAACGGCGAGGAGCGGCCGATCCGAAAGATCACCGTCGACCTCGTACGCTTGAACGAAGCGGCCGGGCCCGAGCGGGATCTGCTCCGCCACTTCCTCGCCTCGGTCCAGGTGCAGCGCCAGGACTTCAACGGCAAGGTCATCACGATCCGCGAGGGCGACCTCCGCGTCATGGCCTCGATGTTCGGCCGCAGCGTCGAAGCGCTCGCCGCCCGGCTGGAGGAGCTCGGCCTTCTCTACCATCCCAGCTCGAACGGCTCGAGCTGACGAGCACTTCCAGCCTGTACGCAACGTTCTCGCCGAGCGCCGCTGAGCTCGAAGGGGCGCGCCTGCCCGGCGTCGGCCCGGGCATCTATGTCCACATCCCCTTCTGCGCCAGCCGCTGCGACTACTGCGCCTTTGCGACCTTCACCGACCGCCACCACCTGGCGAAGGCCTACGTCGATGCCTGCCTTCGCGAGTACGCCACCGCCCGCCAGTCCGGTCTCGAACGGGCGAGCACGATCTTCCTCGGCGGCGGGACGCCGAGCCAGCTCGCGGGCGAGGAGCTCGTCCGCCTCATGCGCCCGCTCGAACGGGAGCCGGATGCCGAAGTCACCGTCGAGGCCAACCCGGAGGACGTCACTCCGGACTGGCTCGACGCCTGCGTCGAAGCCGGCGTGAACCGCATCTCTCTCGGGGTGCAGTCGCTCGACCCCCTCGTGTTGAAGGGGCTCGGCCGCCGGCACGACCCGGAGGCGGTGGCCGCCGCCGCCACCGACATCGCCGCCGCCGGCATCGCCCGCTACAGCGTCGACCTCATCTACGGCGGCTTCGGCGAAACCGACGAGAGCTGGTTCGAGACGCTCTCTGGCGTCCTCTCGCTGCAACCTCGGCCCGGCCACGTGAGCGCCTACGCCCTCACCGTCGAGGCGGGCACCCCCTTGGCCGGCGACCCCACCCGCCACCCCGATGACGACGCCCAGGCCACCCGCTACGAGATCGCCGAGGCGGTGCTGGCGGGGGCGGGCATGGGCTGGTACGAGATCTCGAACTGGTCACGGCCGGGCGAGGAGTCCCGCCACAACCTCAACTACTGGATGGAGGGCGACTACCGGGGGCTCGGGTGCGCCGCCCACAGCCATCGTGCCGGCCGGCGCTGGTGGAACGTCCGCACTCCCGACCGCTACATCGAGCTCGTCGGCTCCGGCGCCTCACCGGAATCCGTCTCCGAAACCCTCCCCCTCCCCCAGCGCCACCTCGAATCCCTCGAGCTCGCCGTCAGGACTCGCCTGGGGGTCCCCGCCGACTCGCTGGCGGCGGCCCTCGAGTCGGAGCCGGCGCTGGCTGACCTCTTCGCCGCCGACGCCGGTAGCGGGCGCTTGGTGCTGACGCTCGCCGGCCGGCTGCTGGCGAACGAGGTGGCGTGCCGCTTACGCCCAAATGATCCGAAAGTGATCGAGATGGGCGGCCGACGTGGGTAGTGTGTGCATGTGGCCGAGCCCATCACCTGGATGAGCACCCCCGCCGTGGCCGAGTACCTCGGGGTCAACACGCGCACCGTCTACCGGCTCATCGACGAGGGCGAGCTGCCCGCCTACAAGTTCGGCAGGGTGATCCGCTTGAAGGAGGCCGACGTCGTCAATTTCATCGAGCGCAGCCGCATCGCCCCCGGCAGCCTGGAGCACCTCTACCCTGAACCTGTCCGCTCCGAGAGCTGAAGCGGTCGTGGACTGCCTGTTCTGCTCGATCATCGCCGGTGAGACTCCCTCCACCGAGGTGCTCTCCACCGAGGTCGCCTATGCCTTTCGCGACATCAACCCCAAGGCGCCGACACACGTCCTCGTCGTGCCGCGTGAGCACATCACCGACGCCGCCGCCCTCGACCCGTCGCACGCCGCCGTGCTCTCGGGCGTCTTCTCCGCTGCCCAAGAGGTAGCGGCGCTCGAGGGGCTCGGGGAGCGCGGCTACCGCCTCGTCTTCAATGTCGGCGAGGACTCAGGCAACAGCGTCCCCCATCTCCATCTCCACGTACTCGGCGGCAGGCGCTTGTCCTGGCCGCCCGGTTGATGCCGGCGTGGTGACGGCGACCGCATGGCGACGGTCGCCCTGCCGAGCAGGGGCCGGCTGGTAGCCTCATCCTGATCACAGCGTGCCCTCGACCCAAGCCAAGATCCTCGTTCCCGGCAACCACCTCATGGTGGGACTGCTCGGCCAGAAGGACGAGTTGCTCCGGACCGTCGAGCGGGCCTTCGAAGGCACCACGATCCATGTCCGCGGCAACGAGATCAGCGTCGACGGACCGGACGCGGCGCGTGTCGCCTACCTCTTCGAGGAGCTCGTCGCCCTCCTCGAGCGGGGGCACTTCGTCGACGAGGCGAACATCGGACGCTCCATCGAGATGGTGAAGGAAGATCTGCGGCCCTCGGAAGTGCTCACGGCGGAGGTCGCCCGCTCCCCCCGAGGCAAGCGGGTGCACCCGAAGACCGCCGGCCAGAAGCGCTACGCCGAGGCGATCACCGAGAACGTCATCACCTTCGGGATCGGGCCGGCCGGGACCGGCAAGTCCTACCTCGCCGTCGCCCTCGCCGTGCAGGCGCTACAGGCCAAGCAGGTACACCGGATCATCCTCACGCGACCGGCCGTGGAAGCAGGTGAGCGCCTCGGCTTCCTCCCGGGCGATCTCCTCGCCAAGGTCGACCCCTACCTGCGACCGCTCTACGACGCCCTCTACGACATGCTCGAGCCGGAAGGCACGCAGCGGCTCATGGAGCGCGGAGCGATCGAGGTGGCGCCTCTCGCCTACATGCGCGGCCGCACGCTCAACTCGAGCTTCGTGATCCTCGACGAGGCGCAGAACACGACGCCCGAGCAGATGAAGATGTTCCTCACGCGGGTGGGTTTCGGGACGCGGGTCGTCGTGAACGGCGACGCCACCCAGGTCGACATCCCCGGCGGCCGATCGGGGCTCATCGGCCTCGAGCCGGTGCTCGGCGGGATCGAAGGCGTCGCCTTCGTCCACCTCACCCAAGCCGACGTCGTTCGCCACCGCATCGTCCGCGAGATCGTGAACGCCTACGACCGCTTCGCCGCCGCCCAAGCCGGCATCACCATCCCCGGGACCGCCGCGAGCGACCCAGGTCCTGCCGCCGGCCAGGCGGGCCCGATCTCGCACGTGAGCTGAGCACGCTCGTGCCCATCGAGGTGTTCGTGGCCGACGAGCAGTCCCAGCAGCCGGTCGACGTCAAGCGCTGGAGCGTCCTCGCCGAACGTCTCCTCAGCGACCGTGGCCTGGGCGCTGATGTGGAGTTGAACGTCCTGTTCGTCGATGAGGCGGCCATCACGTCGCTGAACGAGCGATTCCTCAGCCACGAGGGGCCGACCGATGTCCTCTCGTTCCCGATCGAGGACGATCTCGTGCTGCCGATCGGCCCACCCGGGCCGGTCGCGCCCGCCGGGAGCGGTCCCGGCCGGCGCGAGGACGACTACGAGGATGAGTCGCCCGGCCCGGGTATCCCGTTGCTGCTGGGCGATGTCGTCATCTGCCCCGCTGTGGCGGCGCGCAACGCCCCCGATCACGCCGGCAGCTACGACGACGAGCTGGCGCTCCTCCTCGTGCACGGAATCTTGCACCTGCTGGGCATGGATCACGAGGACGAGGACGAGGCCGCCGCCATGGAGGCTCTCGAGCAGGTGCTGCTCGAGAGCCACTACCGCGAGAGGTCAACATGACCTCCGAGCTCGCCAAGATCTCCTGGAGCACCGGCGACAGCTGGATCCTCGTCGCCATCGTCGCCCTGATCATCGCCTCGGCCGTGCTGGCGCTGGCGGAGACCGGCCTCACGCGCACGTCCCGGGCGCGGGCCAAGGCCCTGGATGACTCGGGCCAGCGGGGCGCAAAGTCCCTGCGCAGGCTCGTGGAACAGCCGGAGCGTTTCCTCGCCCCCGTACTTCTGCTGGTGCTGCTCTGCCAGTTGGTGGCGGCCACGCTCGTCGGTGTCGTGGCCGCCCACCTCTTCGGCGCCCTCGGCGTCGCCGTGGCCACGCTCTTCGAAGTCGTCGTGATCTTCTTGTTCGGCGAGGCCGTGCCGAAGCAGTGGGCTGTGCGCAACGCCGATCGGGCCGCTCTCCTGGCGGCGCCCATGGTGGCCGCCTTCGTGCGCTTCCCACCGGTGCGGGTCTTGTCCTCCGGTCTTATCGGCATCGCCCGCTTCCTCACGCCCGGCGGGCGCCGTCCCCATAAAGGCAGTGAGGTGACAGAATCCGAGCTGCTGGCCTTCACCGATGTGGCCGTCGAGGAGGCAGCGATCGAGAGCGACGAGCGCGAGCTCATCCATTCGATCATCGAGTTCGGCGACACGATCGTGCGAGAGGTCATGGTCCCCCGTCCCGATATCGTCGCCTTCGAGGCCGCCACGCTGGCCGAGCCGGTCCTCGAGGGTGCCATCGCCGTCGGCTTCAGTCGCTTGCCCGTCTACGAGGGCAACATCGACAACGTCGTCGGCATCGCCTTCACGAAGGACCTCGTGCTCGCCGTCCGCCGCGGGCAGGCGGACCGGCCGGTCGCCGAGATCGCCCGCGCCCCCCATTTCGTGCCCGAGACAAAACGCGTCGCCCCCCTCCTGCGGGAGATGCAGCGGGAGCGCTTCCACCTCGCCGTCGTCGTCGACGAGTACGGGGGCACGGCGGGCATCGTCTCCCTCGAGGATCTGATCGAGGAGCTCGTGGGCGAGATCTCCGACGAGTACGACGTCGTCGAGCCGACGGTGGAGCGCCTGCAGGACGGGCGCTACCGCGTCCCGAGCATCATGCCCGTCGACGAGGTGAACGACCTCCTCGGCGCCGAGCTGCCCCTCGACGACGACTGGGACACGATGGGCGGGCTGATGATGGCGAAGGCCGGGCGCATCCCGAGCGAGGGAGAGGAGATCGAAGTCGACGGTTACCGCCTCGTCGCCGAGAACGTCGCCAGCCAGCGGATCGGGTCGGTGACGGTGGAGGCGCTCGACGACCGACCGGCCCTCAAGCTCGAGGAGGCCAACCCGGCCGTGGCTGCAACCGGCGATTCGGCCGTCGCCCCGAGCCCGCCGCGTGCGGAGGCGCTCCTCGAGCCGGGCGCCGAGCCGGGCGCCGACTCGCCGGCCGAGCCGAGCACCGAGCCGAGCCCGGCCACCGCAGCCGATGGAAGGGCCGGCGGTGACATCGAAGCCGAGGAGAGGGCAGACGCCAAGGCAGACGCCACAGCCGATGAGTGAGCTGGGAGAGGGCGAGCCGGCAGGGTTCCGCTCGGGTTTCGTGGCACTCCTCGGGAGACCCAACGTCGGCAAGTCGACACTGCTCAACCAGATCATCGGGACGAAGGTCACGATCACGGCGTCGGTGCCGCACACGACCCGTACGCGGGTGCGGGGAGTGCTCGACCGGCCGGACGCCCAGGTCGTGTTCCTCGATACGCCCGGCATCCACAAGCCGAAGACCGCCCTCGGCATGCGACTGAACGCCACGGCGTCGCACACCATCTCCGATGTCGACCTGTGCGTGTTCATGGTGGAGGCGAACACGCCGATCGGGCCGGGCGACCGCTTCATCGCCGAGCGGCTCCCGAGCGGGACGATCGTCGCCGTCAACAAGACCGATCGGGCGAGCCGAGGTGGCGTCCTCGAACACCTGGCGACGGCCGCCGCCGACCTCGCTATCGCCGAGGCTGAGTACTTCCCCATCTCGGCCCGCACGGGGGACGGGGTGTCCGCTCTCGTGGAGCATCTCATCGGCCGCCTGCCACAAGGGCCGCGCTACTTCCCGCCCGATACGGTCACCGATGTGCCGGAGGCGTTCTGGGTGGCCGAGCTCGTACGCGAGCAGCTGATCCGCCACGCTGAAGAGGAGCTGCCCCACTCCATCGCCTGCCGGGTGACGGAGTGGGAGTGGCCGCGCATCCGATGCGAGATCATCGTCGAGCGAGACTCGCAGAAGGGCATCGTCATCGGCAAAGGGGGATCTGTGCTGAAGGCAGCCGGCATCGCCGTGCGAGAGCAGCTCCCCCCGGGGGTCTACCTCGAGCTGTTCGTCAAAGTCGAGAAGTCATGGCAGCGGCGGCCCGAGCTCATCGAGCGCCTCGGGTACTGACGCCGCCCGATTTAACAACTAAACCATTGCTAAATCGGCCCTGGCGAGCCTACGGTGATCGGCGATGACAGAGCCTCAGAGAGTCCGGGTCGGAAGCCTCGCCGAGCTGGCGGAACGAGGGTGCCTGACCGCCAAGCTCGGCAACCGTCCCGTCTGCGTCTTCTACGACGAGGGTGAGGTATACGCCGTCGAGGACCGGTGCCCTCACATGGGCTTTCCGTTGCGGCGCGGGACCGTGCAGGGCGGCCTGCTCACCTGTCACTGGCACCACGCCCGCTTCGATCTCGCCTCCGGTGGGACGCTCGACCCCTTCGCCGACGACGTGCCCGCCTTCCCGGTGGAGATCAGCGACGGGGACGTGCACGTGCTGGCGTCATCCGACTCTGACCGAGTCGGCCGCCTCTACCGCCGTCTCGAGGAAGGTCTCGAGCAGGGCATCACGCTCGTGATCGCCAAGGCCGTGCTGGGGTTGCTCGAAGCGGGCGTGGCGGCCGAGGAGGTCGTCGAGACGGGGGTTGGTTTCGGGACGAAGTACCGGGCGGAGGGCTGGGGCCCGGGACTGACCGTGCTCGTGGCGATGGCGAATGTCCTGCCCGCGCTCGATCCGGCCGAGAGGCCTCTTGCCCTTGTGCACGGCTTGGCCTTCCTGTCGAGCGACACGGCCGGGCGGTCGCCCCGCTTCCCGCTCATGCCCCTCGACTCGGCCCTCCCGATCGAGCGCTTGACGGGCTGGTACCGGCGCTTCATCGACACCCGCTCGGCTGAGGCCGCTGAACGCACCCTCGCCACGGCCATCGCCGCCGGCCACGACGCCGCTGCTGTCGCCACGTTGCTGTGCGGGGCGGTGACCGACCACGTCTTCATCGACGAAGGCCACACGATCGACTTCACGAACAAAGCCTTCGAGTGCCTCGAGCACATTGGTTGGGCGCGTGCCGGCGAGGTGCTGACGACGCTCGTCGCCCAGACGGCCTCCGCTCGGCGCCACGAGGAGGAGGCGTCCTGGCGCCACCCGGTGGATCTGGCCGGGTTGCTGTCCGCCTCGGCGACCGAGGACGTGCTGCGCGCCCGGCTCGTGGCGGCGGCGGGGCGAGCCGAGAGGCCGGCGGCCTTCCCGGACAAGGACGTGGACGCCCTTTCGTGGGTCCTGCTCTCGGACGACCCCGTGGGCATCATCGGCTGCCTCGACCGCGCCCTCGACGCCGGTGCCTCCGTCGAGCAACTCGCACGCGCCGTCGCCTATGCCGCCGCCCTGCGAATCGTCCGCTTCCACACCCAGAACGACCACGGCGACTGGAACGAGGTCCATCACGCCTTCACGGCGGCCAACGCCGTCCACCAGTCGGTCGTGCGAGCGCCCTCGGTGGAGCTCGCTCGGGGCGTCTACCAGGGGGCGATGCGGGTGTACCTCGATCGTTTCCTGAACGTGCCGGCGGCACGGCAGCCGTCGGCGCCGACGCCATCTCCGGCGGGGTCGGCCGGGGTGGAACTGGGCGAGCTGCAAGCATGCTGGGACACCGAAGGAGGCGTGGACGAGGCAGGCCAGATCGCCTACGGCTTCCTCGCCGGCGGCGGGGATCCCGACCGGCTGATCGCCTCGCTCGGACGGGCGCTGCTCGCCGAGGACGCTGAGTTCCATTGGTTCCAGATCTTCGAGGCGGCCGTGCGCCAGTACGCCGCCTGGCCCGTCGGCAGCGAGCAGGGACGGCTCATCCTGGCGGCCGCGGCCCGCTTCCTGGCGGCGCACACGCCCACGCGGCGGGAGCGCTCGCAGGTGGTCCGCATCGCCACCCGCCTCCGCCGCGGCGAGCCCCTCTACGAGGAGGACGACTAGATCCCGGCGCTCGCAGGCGCCGGGTTGGCTGCCGGTGCGGCCCGCATCGCCTCGAGGAAGGCGACGGCCTCCGCCCGCTCCTTCGTCCGGCGCATCGGAGGGAGGGCTCTCACGAGGTAGCCGGAGTAGCTCGCCGTTGCCAGGCGGGCGTCGAGCACGGCTACGACGCCGCGATCGGTCTCGGTCCTGATGAGCCGACCGGCGCCTTGGGCGAGCAACGTGGCCGCCCACGGCAGATCCACGAGGCGAAAACCCATGGCGCCCGCCGCCTCCCGTCTCGCCGCCATGAGGGGCTCGTCCGGTCGCGGGAACGGCAGCCGGTCGATCACGACGAGGGAGAGCGTCGGGCCAGGCACGTCGACCCCCTGCCAGAAGCCCATCGTCGCCAACAGACAGGCGGACTCCTCGGTGCTGAAGGCCTGCAGGAGGGCCGGCTTGGGGAGGTCGCCCTGCACGTGCACGGGCCACGGGATGCGCGGCCGGAGGGCGGCGGCGGCGGCCTGCATCGCCCGGTGGCTCGTGAACAGCCCGAGGGTTCGCCCGCCGGCGGCGCGGACGAGCGCTTCGAGCTCGTCGTGGATGGCCGCTTCGGCCTTCGGCCCGCGGCGATCGGGCAGCCGGGCTGCGCAGTAGAGAAGCCCGTTGTGGGCGTAGTCGAAGGGGCTGCCGACGTCGAGCTCCGTGACGTTGGCATCGGGAGCACCCAGGCGCTGGGCGAGGCCGGGCGGAAGAGTGGCACTCGTGAGGATGACCGGCCTCGCCGCGAACACCTGCGTGGCCAGGAACGTGCTCACGTCGAGGGGGGCCGAGCGAAGGGACTGGCGGTCACCGCCGGTCACCCAGACGACCTCCTCGCTGGCCGGCCGGCCGGCCGTGGCGACGCTCGTGCCGGCGAGGAGGCATGACTCCAGCTCCTGGCGGCAGCGCTCCACGCCGAGGAGGGCGCGAAGGGCGCGTTGGACGGCGTCGCCGTCCGATCCGGCATGGTCGGTCCCGGCAGGCTCCGACGCCCTCCTTAGCTCGCCCTCGAGCCCGACGAGACGGGAGACGGTGAGCGTGACGGCGCTGCCGACCTCATCGCCGAGACCCACCGGAAGACGCCGGTCCTTGGCGGTGGCAAGCGCTTGCTCGTAGCGCACGGCCGCTGCCAGCACGCCCTCGACGGCGTCGTTGCCGGCGGCGGAGCGCGGCCGTCGCCTGCCACGGGCGGCACTGCTCGACCCATCCGCGCTCCCGACGCCCGTCGCCTCGAGCGCCGCCCGGGCGCCGACGGCGATGCCGCGCAAGCGGCCGGGGCTGACGTCCACGCCGAGGCAGGCGGCGAGGACGTCCTCCAGCTCGTGGGCCTCGTCGACGACGAGCGCTCCGTGCTCGGGAAGGACGGCTCCGCCGCTCCGTACGTCGGCGCCGAGAAGGTGGAGGTTGACGATGACGACATCGGCGACGCCGGCCCTAGCGCGGGCCCGCTCGGTGAAGCAGTCGGCGCCGGAGGGACAACGATGGGCGCCAGGGCACTCGTCAGCGGCGACGCTGACCGCTGACCAGGCGGCCGGCTGCGGCTCGAAGTCGAGCTCCGCCCTGTCACCGGACATCGTCGTCTCCGACCACTGCACGAGGCGGGCGACCTGATCGCCGAGCGAGCCGCGCAGGGTCGTCGTCGACGAACCGAGTCCCTCGAGACTCGCCTGCCGGCCGGTTTGCTCCATCTCGACAAGGCGCTGGCGGCAGAGGTAATTCGATCGGCCTTTGAGAACAGCCCATCGGATGGGGTGGCCGAGCTTGAGGCTCTTGGCGACGACGGGGAGGTCTTTCGTCGCCAGCTGGTCCTGCAGCGCCTTCGTGGCCGTGGCCACGACGACGCACCTGCCCGAGAGCACCGCCGGCACGAGATAGGCGAACGACTTGCCGGTGCCGGTACCGGCGCTCACGGCGACATGGCGGAGTTGGCCGCCGTCATGGCCCGCCGAGCCGTTGGGGGCGGAACCTGCCGGGTCGTGGTCAGCGTGCTTGCCGCTTGCACGCTCGCCTGGGCTGGATCGTGTCCGACCAGCCTCGCCCGGCCGGCCGCCGGCTGAGTCGAGGCACTCGGCGACGGCCTTCGCCATGGCGAGCTGGCCCTCGCGCACCTGCCCCGCCGGCAGCTTCGCCACGACCCTTGCGAGCTGATCGGTCACGGACAGCCCGGCCACGGCGGCGACCCTAGCTAGCAGGAGGCGACGAAGGCGCGGATGGGTTGGGTTGGGCTGAACTGTGTGCCCAGGGCGACCGCCAGCCGGCCGCAAGGTCACTTCAGGCTGTCAGTTCGTGCGGACGTAGCACGTCCCGCACGGCCGCTGGTCGGTCGCGGCCCATCGGCAGCACGGGCGGACGTGGCACGTCCCGCACGGCCGCTGTTCGGTCGCGGCCGATCGGCAACGGGCGGACGTGGCACGTCCCCTCGTCATTGGCCTGTTTCACTACTGTTCCGGCGTGCGTGTGCGCCGGGCCGGACTCGTCCTCGTCGCCGGAGCCGGCTACCTCGCCATCTCGGTCATGTTCTGGTGGCACCTCTGGCCGATCGGCCTCGGCCACGGCATCATCGCCGGCGGTTATGGCGATCCAGACCAGGATGTCTGGTTCCTCGCCTGGGTGCCGCACGCCCTTGGGCACGGCCTCAACCCGTTCTTCTCCACGGCCATGTTCGCCCCGAAAGGGATCAACCTCGTCGTCAACACGAGCATCCTCCTGCCGTCCCTCGTCCTCACGCCCGTGACCGAGCTCTTCGGCCCTCTCGTGTCCTTCAACGTCGCCGTCGTGCTGGCGCCCGTGCTGAATTCGCTGGCGGCCTTCGTCGCCTTCCGGCGCTGGGCGCCCTTCGCCCCTGGGCGCTGGCTGGCATGCCTCTTCTACGGTTTCTCGCCGTTTGTGCTCGGCAGCCTCCTCGGAGGGCATCTCCACCTCTCCTTGCTCGTCTTCCCGCCCATCGCCCTCGTGCTGTTCGACGATCTGCTGGTCCGCCGGCACGGCAACCCGGTGGCAAAGGGAGCGCTCCTCGGGCTCGTCTTCGCCGCCCAGTTCCTCACCGGCCAGGAGGTCATGGCCATCATGGCGATGCTGGCACTCTGCGGGATCGCCCTGCTGGCGCTGCGCCACCCGGCTGAGGCACGGCGGAGATGGCGCCGGGCGGCCCTCGGCCTGGCGAGCGGTGTGCTCGTTGCCGGGGCGCTCCTCGCCTACCCCGTCTACGAGCTCATCGCCGGACCTCGACGCTTCAGCGGCACCGTGTTCCCCGACCCCTACGCCTTCGTCGCCGTGCTGCGCACCTGGCTGTGGCCCGTGGGCGCCTGGCCCCAGTCCATCCTGGCTGCCTACGTCGGCGTCCCCCTCCTCCTCGTCGTCGCCGTCGGATGCTGGCGGATCCGCAGCGGGATGCTGCGCTTCGCCGTCGCCATGGCGGGCGTGGCCTTGATCTTCGCCCTCGGCCGGACCGTGCACTGGAGCTCGAAGTTCAACACGTTCATCCCGCTCCCCGACAAGCTCTTCAGCCATCTGCCCTTGCTGAAGAACCTCCTACCGGTGCGCTTCACCCTCATGGTCGACATGTTCCTCGCCCTTGCGCTCGCCATCGTCCTCGATCGCACCTGGGTCTTCTGGACGGAGCGCAAGGCTCACGACGCCTCTGCAACGCCGGCCCGCCGGCGCCTGGTCGCTGGCGCCCTCAGCCTCGGCATCGGCGTCGTCGCCCTCGCCTCGCCCGCCCTCGGGTCGCCGATCCCTTACACCGTGCGACGTATCGCCGTGCCGGCCGTCTACCAGTCGCCCCTCTTGCGCGACCTGCCGGCTGGCACGATCCTGCTCGGGTACCCGGTGCCAAACGGCTTCTTCGCCGACCCGCTCGTCTGGCAGGCGGAGGAGTACATGCCCTACAACCTCGTCGCAGGCTACGGCTTCATCCCTTCGCAGGACCCCCAGGTGCCCACCGGCCAGATGCTTCCCAGCCCTGCGTACCTTGCCTTCCAGGACGCCCAGGTCGGCTTGCTCCCGCCCACGCCGACGCCGAGCGAGGTCAACGGTGTCCGCTCCGACCTGAAGGCCTGGCATGTGGACGTCGTCGTCGAGTACGAGGGCTACCGCGTCTTGAAACAGCCCCTCCAGCTCGCCGCCGTAGTCGATGCCGCCACCGGAGTGACGCCCCTCAAGGTGGACGGCGCCTGGGTGTGGCGGTTGTCGGGATAGCCAGCCAGCCGTCTAGCCCGCCACCCCTTCGAGCTGGCCTTGGCCCGCCGCCATGGCCGCCTCCACCAGGTCACGAGAACCGGAGAGAACGATGATCTCGGTGTTCCTCAAGTGGGAGACCTCGCCGACCTTGACGCCTCGTGGGTCGTGGATGCCGATCTGTGCGCCGACGTAACGCTTGGAGTCGAAGCTCAGCACGCCGACTTCTCCCCGCGGCCGGCACATCTCCGTCAGCTCCTCGAGCGTGAGCCAGGCCTCGTCGTTGTAGGAGACAGCGAGAAGGCCGGCCCTGACGGCGGCGATGACCTCGGCGAGCGCCGGGGCCATGGAGGCACGGCGGTTGAAGGGGCTGTGAGAGGCCGGCTCCCGGCAGTCGACCCGCTTGCAGGCGACGCCGTAGTGCTCGGGCGAGTCCCAGCGCACGAGCGTCTCCCATACGTGGTAGTTGGAGAAGTAGCGGTGCTGGTTGTAGGGCGGGTCGAGGTAGGCGAAGTCGAACTCGCCGGTCTGCGATCTGACCGTCTCGAGGGCGTCGCCCAGCACGGCGATGCCGGCGCCGCTGATGAGAGCGGGCGGCCGCAGCTCGAGGGGCTTCAGCGCCCGAGGCGCCCACTGCTTGAGAAAGGCCATCTGCAGTCCGGTGGTGGAGTCGACCCGATCGGCCGCTTCGAGGAGGCTCGTCAGCAGGATCGGGAAGACTGCCGTCCCGGCGTAGTCCTCGATGCCGTCCCGGATGGCATCGATGCGGGCACCGTTGTCCGGGTGGAAGTAGCGGGCCTGTTCGCAGAAGACGCTCGTGACGTAGCCGCGCTTGGGGGGACGGGTGGCGAGGTCGGCCAGCAACGCGGCGAGCTCCATCAGATCGACGCCGCGCCCGTCGGTGGCGACATAGGTCTCGGCGAGGACGTGAGAGTAGGTGGCCGAGTCAACGGCGGTGACGTGCGCCCCCGCCCGCTTGAGGGCCTGGGCGACGCGGCTCGTGCCCGTGAAGAGATCGAGCGCTCGGCGGGTCTCGACCGCACGGGCAAGTGACGTGATGGCCGGAACGAGGCGTCGCTTGGAGCCGAGGTACTTGATCACGACGCCGCCAGCACTGAGCGAACCCTCTCGATCACGGCGGTCAACTCGGGCACCTCGAACTCGATGGGGCGACCGGGTGGCGAGAGGAACACGAGCACGCACCGTCGCACGCGGAGCCCGGTGGCGTCCGCCAGAGCGAGGGCGTAGGCGGCCGCCTGCAAGGAGTATCGCTCGGCCGACTCCTCCACCTCTGCGCGGTCTCGCACCGTGTCCGTCTTGTAGTCGACGACGGTGAGGCCGCCCTCGTCCTCGAAGCAGAGATCCACGTACCCGTCGAGCACGAGATCGCCGACCGTGGTGGCCACGTAGACCTCTCGGCGCGGCCGCGCGGAAGCAAAGGCGGCCTTCACCGTCGGGCTCGAGAGTGCCGCCACGACGAGCTTGGCGACCTCGTCGCTTCGTGCGGCGATGCGCTCAGCGCGGGCCTGCGCCTCGGCCAGCTGACGAAGCTCCGGCGGCGCTGGCGAGCCGCCGGCGATGTGGCGAGCCGTCTCCGAACCGACCGCCTGCAGGGTGGCGTGCACGGCCCGCCCGAGTTGGGTGCCTCCCCGTCCGCGCCTTGGCGCTCTGCCCGCACGGCCGTCCCCCGCGATGGTTGCGCCCCGGTTTGGCCAGCCGGTCTCGCCCACCGCAGCAGGCGAGGCCACCTCCGCCAGCCCGCCCGTGCCCCCGGCGCGGGCGGGCTCGCCATTCCAGACCAGCCCGGCGAGCTCGGCGACCTCCGTCGCACGCACACTGCGCCGTCGGCCGACGCGGGCAAGCAGCTCGGCGCGCTCGGCGCGCCAGGCGTGCCAGTCCTGCGGCGAAGTCGCCGGGCGACGAGCAACCCGCTGGACGGTGCCGCCGGCGGCCTTGACCGAGGTCAGCTCGAAGAAGGAACCTTGCACGACCGAGCCGCCGGCGGAAGTTGCCACGGAGTCCCGTTGTAGCGACTCGAGCCGGTTCAGTTCGCCGCAGTCACCGGCGACACCTTCGATCGCCTCCCACAAGCCGGTCCGCCGTCCGAGCGCCTCTCGCGCCGCCTCGTGCAACCGCTGGCCGAGAGTCCCCTCACCCGCCACCGGTACGTGGTGAACGCACACGACGAGGTGGTCCCGCGCCCGCGTGGCCGCCACGTACAGGACCCTGAGGGCTTCCGCCCGCTCGAGTGCCTGCTCGGCCGTCTTCAGGGTCTCGAAGCCCTTCGTCCGCAACTCCCCCCTCAGGTGCACCTCGGCCCGGCCGTCCGGCCGGCGGAGGACCTTGCGGCCGGCACCGCGGGGAACATCGTCGGTCGTCCCGAAGCCGGCGAGGACGGCGATCGGGTACTCGAGACCCTTGGCGGCATGCACGGTGAGAATGTGCACGACGTCCTCGTCCGGCTCCGGGAGCACCGACTCAAGGGAGCGCAGTCCCTCGGAGAGCTGCTCGTCCACCCAGTCGGCAAACTCCCGCAAGCCGCCGCCGCCGCTTTCGACGAAGGCCCTGGCACGCTCGATGAGGAAGCGAATCCTCCGCCACGACTCCCGCGCCCTCGGCGACCCGGTGGACAGCTGCAGCAGTCGCCGGTCACGCACCGCCTCCGTCAGCAGGCCGACAGGGCCGAGCTCGAAGCGCCGCGCACGGTAGTCCTCGATCGTCCGCAGCGCCTCGGCGACGACGGCGCCTGAACGGACCGAGGCGGGGGCGTCACGGCCAGCGGCGTCGGGAGCGGGGAACTCGGCCGGCTCCTCCTCCGCCTCCTCGAGAGTCTGCTCGACGGACCACACGCCGCCGCTTCGCCTGTAGGCGTACAGCTCGTCGTCCCGGCAAGCGAAGGCCGGCGAACGGAGCGCCGCCAGCAGGGCCACGTGATCGGCCGGATCGTCAATCGCCCGGCAGAGGGCGAGGAGATCACGGACCTCCTGGCTGCGGTAGATGAGCGAGGCGCTCTCGACTCGGTAGCCGATGCCATGGGCGTCGAGGGCGGCCTCCAGCTCGGCGAGGCCCGTCCGTCGGGGCACGAGGATGGCAACGTCGCCCATGCGCGCCGGGCGGAGATCGCCGCCCTCGCCGACGCTCCACGCTTCGGTCCGCACAGCCCGGTCGATGACGACGGCGCACGCCTCCGACTCGATGACGCGCTGGTCGTGGCGCTTCGACCCATGATCGAGGGCACCGCCGACGATGCGTACCGGGATGGCTCTCTCCCCGGCCGGCCGCACCGGCTCCAGCCTCGAGTAGCCCTTGCCCATCAAGGTGGCGAAACACTCGTTGGCGAACTCGAGGATGCCCGGGACCGATCGAAAGTTGGACGTGAGCGCGACGGCACCGCCGTCGGCCAGGCGGTCGCGTGCGGCCTCGTAGGCGGCCAGATCGGCGCCGCGGAACCGATAGATCGACTGCTGCGGGTCACCGACGAAGAACAGCCGTCCGGCGTCGATGCCCGACCGGGCGGCCCCGCCCGCAGCCCGCCCGTTCGCCTGCAGTCGGCGCCCGCCACCGATCAGCTCCGCGATCTCTAGCTGCAACGGGTCGGTGTCCTGGAACTCGTCGATCAGCAGGTACCGCAGCCTCCGCCGGACGCTTGCGAGCACCGCCGGGTTGTCGACGAGGAGGTCGCGGGCGAACACGAGAAGGTCGTGGAAGATCAGCTCGCCCTTGCGCCGGCGTCGCTCTGCCGCCTGCCGGGCCACGACGTCGAAGCTCGCCACGAGCGCAGGCAGCACAGCGTCCGCCACGTCGGCCACGAGCTGAGCCCGCGCAGCTCGGGCGTCCTCGACATGACGCCGCACCTCTTCGACATCACAGGTCCAGGCCTCTCTCTTCCCGCTGTTGCCCACCCGGAGGGACGGCTGCAGGCTGGCGAGAACGGCGAGCCGGGGATCGCCGGCGGCATCGCCCACGTCGACGCCAGCGCCCACCAGCAGGTGGCGAAACTCCCGTGCCTCCTGCAGCCGAGCCAAGAGGGCGTCATCGGCCTCGACGCAGCAGCTCTCGAGCTCGAGGGCCCGATCGAGGCTGCACACGACGGCTTCGGTGCCACGCTCCACGGCGGCCGCCACCGTGACGGAGGCGGCGGACACATCCGGCCCGACCCGGCCGCACCGGTCCCACTCCTCGGCCACCTCCTTCGCCAGATCCTGCAGATGCGCCGCCGTGACCCCGATGGTGGCGGCGACGCCGAAGAGCCAGCGCATCGCCTCGTCGGCGCCCAGCTCGTCGAGCACCTGCGACCAACGCTCCCGCCAGGCGAGGCTCTGGCGAACCTCATCGAGGATCTCGATGCGGGGAGGCAGGCCGGCCTCGATCGGATGCTCGGCCAGCAACCGCTGGCAGAAGCCGTGGATCGTCGAGATGGCCGCCTCATCCAGGTGGTCGAGCGCTACCTGCACGCGCCGCTGCTCGGGCCCGTCGCGGCCCCGTTGCACGAGCTCGGTCAGTGAGCTTCGCACCCGGCTCCGCAGCTCGAGCGCCCCCGCCTCCGTGAAGGTGATCGCCGCCAGGTCGTCGAGCCCGCAGGCGCCCGACCTGAGCAGCTGAACGATCCGAGAGACGAGGGCCGTCGTCTTCCCGGAACCGGCGCCGGCCTCGACGAATAGGGTCGAATCGAGCCGGTACTCGATGGAGTGGCGCTCGCGGGCATCGGCGAGCTCCGGCCCGCCGCGGTGGCCGCTCACTCCGTTCCCGTCACGAGCTCGGTATAGGCCTTCATCTCCCGATCGCAGCTGGCTCGCTCCCACAGCTCGGCGCGATCGATCGTGCACAAGGCGTCGAAGTCGCAGTGCCGGCAGTTGGCGTAGTGAGACCCCTGCGCGGGCGCCCCTGGCCGCGGCGGGAAACATCCCGCGTCGATCGTCGAGACGAACGTCGCCAGCACATCGTGGAGCTCGCCCTCGACATCCTCGGTGAGCTCCACCGGGATGATGGCGTAGCCGGCCGTCGCCTGCACGAAGCGGTATTCGCCACGCGTGGGCCCTCGCAGGGCATGCTCTCGGCTGAGGACGTCGAAGGCTGCCTTCGCGTAGATCGGAAGCTGCAGATGGCGCCCTCGGCCGAGCGGGTCGCTGAGGATCTCCTGGTAGTCATCGGACTTCCCGCTCTTGTAGTCGACGACGACGAGCCGCCCGTCGCCCGTGAGGTCGACGCGGTCGATCCGCCCGCGGAACATGACCTGGCGCCCGGCTACCTCGGCGACGACAGGCCGGTCGTCTCCCCCGAAGTCGAACTCGACGTGAAGCGGCCTCCGGTCCTGCGCCACTGAGTCAGCGATGTCACGGGCGACATATCGCTCCAGATCTCGGAGGATGCGCGCTCGCTCGGTGTGCCAGAAGACGGCCTTGCCGGTCTTGCCGAGCAACTCGATCCGCTCGAATTGGGCGGCGGCGAGGGTGCGCAGGCGCCCGAGGGGTCCTTCGGACAAGGTCGTGATCGGACCATCTGTCTCCTCAGCCCCGAAGAAACCTTCCAGCACCTCGTGCATCAACGTCCCCCGGTCGCGCGGGTCGATCATGACGAGCCGCTCCGGCTTCTCGAGCTTGCGCACCCCGAGCTTGCGGTCGACGAAGAACTGGAAGGGGCATTTCGCGAACGCCTCCAAACCCGTTGCCGACAGCGGATCGGACCAGGAATCTTCGACGGAACCGGTAGCGGGCACGTACCCGGCGTATGGGTTGAGCCCTCCCTGGCGCCGATGGGCGAGCGAGGCGAAGCGGCGCCGGTAGTCCTCGTCGAGGAGCTCCAACCAGTCTGGTGAAGCTCGGCTTGCACCGTCGCTCAGCGACGCCAGTTCGAAGTCGGTCAGATCGGCGGCGGCGCTTGTTCCATCGCGGACCCGGCGGATCGAGCCGGCGAACGACGGCACCTCGATCGGCCGGCCGGCGAACAGCTCAGCGGTCCACCGCGACGGGTAGACGGCACGTCCCGCCCGCACGTCGATGCGGGCAAAAGAGGCCTGCGAGCACGTGGCGGCGCAGAGGACCGAGACGAGATGACGGCGGGCGCTCTCCTCGACCCGCTCCCGCTGTGCGAGTGCCTCGACGCGCTCGCGCTCGGTTCTGGGGACGAGCGGGTCGTCGAGCTGCCGGGCGGGCAGCTCGCCTTCACGGCAACCGAGCACGAGCACGAGATCGGAGCTGGCGCCGGCGACGGCGCTAAGCGGTCCCACCACCGGTCCGATGCCGTAGCGCCCGCGGTCTCCCGCCGGACGCTCGAATGCGACCTCGAGCGCC
Organism: uncultured Actinomycetota bacterium; assembly: GCA_963735115.1. GTDB lineage: Bacteria > Actinomycetota > Acidimicrobiia > Acidimicrobiales > Bog-793 > JAKACA01. The sequence goes on from CAVTJR010000001.1 coordinate 352,329, forward strand.
CCGGCGAATCGTCGCAACCGTTCCGACGGAGGCAGTTGACCGAGTGGGTCGATCCGGTCGAGAAGGGCGAGATCACTGAGCGCCTCGGCGAGAGTCGTCCGGTCGTCGCCGGGCTCGAGGACCTCCTCCAGAGCCGTGTCGCTCCAGTCGCGGAGGGCCGCCCAGCTCTGGGCGGAGACAGCCGCCGACGTGAGGGTGTAGAGGCGCTCGACGAACTCCAGGAGATCGGCGGTGGCGCTTGCTGCGTAGCTGTCGCGGCCCCGTGCGCCCTCCCGGGCGCGGGCGATGTGGGAGCGCAGGCGGTCCCGCCACTGGGAGATCCCGCTCAAGACACCCGCCGCCCGAGAGCAGCCGTCCCACACCCCGACCGGCACGCCCCGCTTCGCGTCCACCGTTGCGAGTCCTCCCGTCAAGCCGCCGCTTGATCGGACCGGCCCGCTCCCGAGCCAGGCGATGACCTCGCCGCGGTCGAGCTCGCGCTCGGGGGGCGCCGGCATCGCCAGGGCGACCAGCCCGACGAGCAGCCGCGCCTCAGGCGTCTCGCCGAGGAGGCGACGCCTGCCTCCGCTAGAGGCGATGGCGGCGGCGGTGAGCTGCTCGGCGACCCGTCGACCGATCTCGGCCGAGCGCGCGCCATCGGGAAAGGTCACGACACAGCGGCCGAGATCCCCGCCGGCCTCCGCGTGTGCCACCAGGCGCCTCACGGCCTCTCGCACCTCGACGTCGTCATCGGGTGCCGAGAGCAGCCCGCCGGCGCACCCGGCGCGGGCGGCCACATCGTCGGATGGCACAGGAGCGGCGTCCGCCGTCGCCAAGAGAACCGCCCCCTTGCCGAGCCTCTCTGTCAGCAGGGCGACGAAGCCGTCGACCGCTCGGTCGGCTTGCTCGTCGCCGGTTCGGCCAGCGAGCACGAGAACGTCGAGGCGCTGCGCCAGGCGGGCGAGCAGCGTGGCCTCCTCGCGACCGAGGGGATCGGGCAGGAAGACCACGACGCTCCCGACCTCCGCGAGCTCGTCGGCGCCGGCGAGGCCGTCGAGATGATCGATGGCGGCCTTGATCAGGTCAGTGGCGTCGTAGTAGTCCGCCCCGAGGAGGCGCCGGATCGCCCGCACGAGGGCGACGACATCTCTGGCACGCACGCTGTCGGCGGCGAGGCCGTCGAGTTCGGCCTCACTTGCCCGACGGAGATCGTGATACGTGGCGGCAAGACTCGCCTCGGTGGCGGGGTGTCTGGCGACGGGGCCGAGTACGCCTGGGACCTCGCCAAGGGCGACGCGGGCGGCGGCCCGCAGGGCCACCTGGGTGAGCGGCTGACGCCCTCCGGCGGCGGCGGCAATGCCACCGACTTGCAGTAGGAGGGCTTGCAGCGGGGCGAACCGGACCGCCGCGAAGGCGCCCTCTTCGGCGAGACGCCGCCGCAGCGACAACCCCACGATCGGGCTGCGGACGACGACCGTGACCGGAGCGAGTCGGTCGCGGCCTTGCACACGTCGAATCTCAGCGGTCAGAGCTGCCTCTGCCGGCGCACCCGGCAGTACTCGCTCTATCCGACCTGCCATGGGAGACGATGGTAGGAGAGCGCTGTGTCAAGGCGTCACGTTTCGTCTCTCAGCCCACCGGCACGGCCTCCTCGAGCCGCCCGTCCACGAGCTCCCACCAGTCTTCGCAACTGTCGGCCACCTCTGGGTCGTGGGTGGCGATGATGACGAGGCTGCCGCGAGCGGCAACGCCGAGAAGGAGGCGAAGTACCCGTTGGCGGCTGTCGGCGTCGAGCTCCGCGGTCGGTTCGTCGGCGATGATGATGTCGGGCTCGCCGGCGAGCACGCGGGCGACGGCGACCCGTTGCCGCTGGCCGCCGGACAGCTCCGTGACGAGACGGTCCTCCGCCCCTCCTAGGCCGACGGCAGCAAGGGTCTCGGTCGACCGGCTCTCGATCTCGCTCCGAGGCAGCGGAATGAGCGCCGCCTGCATCGGCAGGGCGACGTTCTCGATGGCGGTGAGCCCCGGAGCGAGGCCGAAGGTCTGCGGCACGAAACCGATACGGCGGGCAGCGGCAGCTACCTCGACGGTGCCCTCGTCCGGCACGACCAGGCCGGCGAGCACCATCATCAGCGTCGTCTTGCCAGAGCCGGAGTGGCCGCTGATGGCGACGGAACGACTGGACCGAGCGGAGAGGTCGAGACCGTCGAGGACGGCGCGACCACCGAGCTGCACCGAAACGCCGTGGGCCTCGAGGACAACCGCCATCACTCCCCCTCCGGGTCGGCGCGCTTGAGCTCGATCCCGTCCGGCCGCTCCGAGAGCCGGAACAGCGTCTGCGGGGGGAAGCGGGCCAACACGTCGGGTGGCAGCTGCAAGGTGCCGTCACGCCCGACGACTGCGTACTGCCCACCTCTGCGTCCCTCGGCTCCCACGCGCCCATCCCGGATGGTCACGGTGCGAGGTACAGAAGCAGCGACAGCTGGGTCGTGCGTCACCATGACCATGGTCGCTCCGACGCCGGCGTGCAGGGCGTGAATGGCCTCGATGACCTCTCCTCGTTGCTGGTGGTCGAGTTGGCTGGTCGGCTCGTCGATGAGGAGGAGGTTGCCTCCGCCAGCAGCTCCGACGGCGAGGGCGACCCGTTGCTGCTCGCCGCCGGAGAGGCTGCCGATCTTGCGATTGCCGAGAGAGTCGATTCCGAGGACCGAGAGCAGCTCGTCAGGGGGAGGTGGAGCGGGCAGGTCCGTCCGCCGGCTGGAGCGGGCGCCGCGTCCGGCGAAGACGACGTTCTGGCGCACCGTCGCGTAGGGGAGCAGGTTGGCGCGCGGATCCTGCAGGACGATGCCGACCTCAGTGGCGCGGTAACTGCGCAGCTCGGCGGCGGTCATTCGGCCGACGTCACGGTCTCCCACGCGAACCTGGCCTGCCGACGGCCGCAACAGGCCAGCGAGCATGCGGAGGAGGGTGGACTTGCCGGCGCCGGAAGGACCAAGGAGCGCGACGATCTCACCGGCATCGATGGAGAGGTCGACGCCGCGCAGCGCGATCACCTCGGTGCCCTCGAGGTGATAGAGGTGCACGACGTTGGAGCAGTCGATCGACAGTCCGGCACGGCGCTCGGCGCCACCGGTGATCGCCCTCATGGGCTCGACCTCACATTCTCTGGTCGGACGCGCCGCATCGTCAGCAAGCTCGCCAGCACTCCTCCGATGAGCAGGAGGACGAGCACGACGGCTGCGACGACGAGAGCCGGCAGAGCGCCGACGCCGACCGAGGTCGGCAGCACAGGCCCTTGACGCCCGGGCGGGAACTCGGGCAGGAGTCCCAAGCTGAGCTCGCCGCCGACGAGGCCGGCGGCAACGCCGAGCACGACGCCGACGACGATGACGACCGCCTGCTCGAGCAGGAGCGAGCGTCGCAGGGCGCGCAGCGGAACGCCCACGGCCGCCAGGGCGGCGAACTCGATCGAGCGGCGCCGCGAATCGGATGCCACGGAGAACAGCAAGGCCCCAAGGGCAAGCAGCGCCGCCCCGACGGCGGCGAGCACGAAGAGGTCGAAGGCGAGGGAGGGTGCCGTTCGGCTGAGCGTTCCAGCGGCGCCGGCGGCGCTCTGCAGCCCGAGCACGCTGACGCCGTTGTCCGCAAGGCGGTGCAGCAGGCCGGTGGTCGGAGGGTCGTGGCACCAGACCTCGAAGGCGACGCCGCCATCGGGCCCCTCGAAGACCGCCTCGGCGTAGCTCAAGTCGATCAAGGCGGCGTTGGACCCGATGCCAGGGATCGCCCGCGCCTCGACTTGGGCGACGGAGGTGAGGACGGCACCGTCGAGACCGGTCGCTGGGTACTGATCAGGGTAGGCCGGATTGGCGTTGATCTCCCCAAGAATCGTCGTAACGACTGACGGTATGACCGGCGGGACGTCGTCGGGGGCGATGGCGGGGGGCGGGGCCGAGGCGACGGCGTCGAAGGTCACCGACAGCTGCCCACCGGAGGCCTCGAGCGATACTGAGCTCGATTGGGGGGCAGCGCTGGCGACCGTGTCCGGCCCCCAGTCTCCCGGCCGGGCGAGCCCGATGTCAGTCGCCGACCAGCGACCGCCCCGCTCGACCTCGACCGACGAGATCGTGAGCGGGACGCTGACCGAGTTGGCGTTGATGCCCTGGCCGGGACTCCACTGCAGCGAGATGGAGTCGACCCGGCAGACAAGAGCACAGCCGCCGTCGAGTGACGTGCCCGCCTCGGTCGTGCCCGCGCGCAGGGGAGACCCGAGGTTGAGGGAGGCGCTCGTGTAGTCCTGCTCGTCGAAGATGTTCAGCATGAGTTGTGGCGGCGGCGAAACCTGGGTCGACAGGTGCACGCGCAGGCGGATCGCCTCGGCGCCAGCCAGAGTGACTTCGGGCACCGCAAACGGATGGAGGTACGAGGCGATCGACTGCACGGTCGCCGGCGATGTTGTCGTGCCCGTCGGCCAGCTGGCGATCGCCGCCAGGCGGGTGGCATCCACCGCCAGCGTCGGGCTGTTCGAGGCGATCTTCGCCACCGCCATGGCCTCCCGTCCGGACGGGTCGGCCTTGTCGACGGCTTGCACGAAATTCACCCCGGGGGCGAGGGCGACAGTGAGCACGTCGGGAGCGCCGACCTGGAAGGTCGCCTGCGTCATCCGGTTCGTGTCCGCCAGGACATATCCGGCGACCGAGAAGACCAGCACGCCGACAGCGATCACGAGGACGACCACACGGCGGGCGACTCCGACGCGGCGCATGATGCTGCGGCTGGCGAGCGCCAGGGCGACGCGGGGTGACCAGCGGGTGGCGCGGGCGACGCCTCGGGCGCCGAGCGGAAGGAGGCGGGCTCCGACGATGCCGGCGGCGAGGGCGAGGGCGCCCGGCGCGAGGGAGGCCAGCGGGTCGAGCGGAGCGCCGCCGGAGGTCGACGAGTGGGTGGCTGCCAGCTCGACCACGGCGGCGGCGGCGAGGACGACGGCCAGCAGATCGACGATGAAGGCGTTCCGACGGCTGCGGCGCTCGGCGGCAGAGCGGCCCTCCCGGGCCAAGGCCGGACGCACCAAACTGCGAGAGCCGAGTGCGGTCGCGACGAATCCGGCCACGAAGGTGGCGATCGCCACCGTGACCGCCAGGGTGTCGAGGCTCGCCGTGGTGCCGCGCTCGAACAGGTGAGGGGCGAGCAGGGCCACGAGCAGCCAACCGAGGACGAGGCCGAGCGGTGTGGCAACCGCCAGCAACAGGGCCGGCTCGCGCAGCGCCAGGCTTGCGATCGATCGACGCCCGAGGCCACGTAACTCGGCGATCTCGAGGTCGGCCGATCGCTCGGCGGCATTGCTGGCCGCCACCTGATAGAGCACGAGGAGGGCCAGCAGGACGAGCTCGAGGGCGACGGCCGCCACGATCGTGCGCATCTGCCCTTCTTGCAGGTCGACTCCCTGCAGGAGGGTCGGCAATCCGGAAGTCGCCGTCAGGTGGAGCGACGGCAAAGTACCCTCGAACGCCGCCAGCTGGCTGAGGACAATCGAGAGCTGGGTTGCTCGTATCGCCGAAGGCCGCAGCGGCACCTGCGCGAACACGGTGGCGGGAAGCACAGCCGATTCGCGGGCGGCACCCGCCCTCGTGACGAAGGCGTCGTCGATGTACTGGCTGGTTCCGTCGGCCGCGCCGAACGCAAAGGGGTTCTCTCCCCACCAGTACGGGTCAGACGGATTGCCGGCCTTGTACAGACCCGACACAGCGAGCGGAGCGCCGGACGGAAAGATGCGACTCCCGATATGCAAACCAAGCAGGGCCGCAGACCGCGTGCTCAGGACGACATCATTGCTTGTCGTCGGGCAGTGACCGGCCACGACCAGAAGGTGGGCACAGACATCCGTACGCGCCTCGATGTCGAGCCCGACCGCCAACCCGCTGCTCGGATTAGGCAGGCGAGCGGAGACATCCACCGTGACGATGGCCGGTTCGTACCGGTCCTTCGAGGCTGTGCCAGATCCCCCCGGCAGCTGGGCGACGGCCTGGTCGACAAACGTGGTGGATCCTCCCGTCACCCCTTGGACGGGCAGGATGTAGATGCCGGCGGATCTCGCGGGCGCAGCCTCGAGTGTTGAGTAGGTGACCGATTGGTTCGCCGCCGCCAGATAGATCGGGCCTGCCGTGGCCGCCGTCACGGCGGCAACGGCCACGGCGAGAAAGACGAGCGAGGACCCGAACCGCCACCAGATCGACTGCCAGACGAGCCCGCCGACACGACGAGCATGCGGCCCTCGTGGCGTCGCTGTCACTCCGAAACGCTATCGCAACATGTCAGATTGCTGACGACCACCCCTTCCCGGGCACCTCAAGGTGACGGGGCCCCGGAAGGTCCCGGCCCTCCGTCTGCTTCGACGAGCTGGCGGACGAGCGGGAGCACGTGCTCGCCCACGACAGCCCCGCAGAACGGGTAGAAGTGGATGCCGTCGCTCCAACGACACTCATGGCCATCGATGGTGGAGTCGAAGTGGTCACCGGGCGACACGTAGCTGTCGGTATCGACGAGGTGCACCTGGTTCGGGAACGTCGCCGCCAGCCTCGCCAGCATCTGGTTGATGAGCGAATGACGCTGCGGCGACGCCGCCGGCGCCGGGGACCCGTTGGCGAAGGGCGCCGGGTCGACGTAGGGCACCGTCAACAGGACGATGGGGATGCCCCCGGCACCGTCGGTCCGCACGAACAGCTCCATCCGGCTGAAGAGATAGGCGTCAAAGGCCGGCTCGCCGATGTGGACGTCCCGGCCGTTCCACTCCCGGTCGAAGCAGTCCCAGTAGCCCATCAGGACGACGAGCGCCTGCGGGTGGAAGGCGGCCTCCTGCTTCCTCCAAGTGGCGAACTGTGTGAGGCACGGGGCGTATTGGGGGAGGTACCCCTGCCCGGACCACTCGCCGAGACCCTTGACGCCGAAGCTGCAACCGATCAGGGCGCGGCTGGAGAACAAGACCCCGAACTGCTGGGCGTCCGAGGCGATGCCGTACGCCAAGGTCAGCGCTATCGAATCGCCCACCAGCATCACCCTTACCGGGGGGCAGGTGTGGAACGTCCCGACGGCCGGAATGGACGTGGGTAGTCGGACCCGACAGGGGCCCTGGTCACCCGCCCAGGACGCAGCGCCAGCCAGGGGCGTGATCGTCGTCGTCGGACCACTGCCGGACCGGTACAGGTCCGTCCCTGACAGGCTGCCGGCGGCCGCCGGGACGCTCGAGGCCACCACGAGGGCGGCGACGGCAACGGCTGCGCCCGGGAGGGCCAGCACCCGCACGAGCGGCGCCGGCCAGCGCCGCTGCCGGATCGGCTGCTCGACGGCGAGGTAGCTCACGAGCGCTACGGCGAACGTCACGCCGATGCGCAGGGCGAGGAGCCCCCAGCCCGCCAGACCCGTCGTCTGCTCGTCCAGCCATAGGAACAGGGGGTAGTGCCAGAGGTACAGCCCGTATGAGATCTGCCCGATCGAACGCAGTGGCCAGGCGGCGAGGAGGCGGCCCGCAGGCATCCTGGGGGCGAGAACGACGGAGGTGATGAGGGCGACGGCGACGATATCGAACACCAGAAACCCTCCGCGGTACAGCCCACCCCCGTTGCCCGCATTGCCACCGGCCAGGTGCATGCCGACGACGATGGCCGCAATGCCAGCGACGCCGAGAAGCCCGAGCGCCCACTGGGACACACTGTGGCGGGACCGTTCGACCCCCTCGGGCCGCCGATGCCAGAGGGCGAGGCCGAACGCCAGTGCCGCTCCTGCCAGCAGACCCTGCGCCCGCGTGTCGGTCCCGTAGTAGACGCGATTCAGCCCGACGAGGCCGGGGCCGCCATGGTAGAGCCACGTCATCTCGAGGGCGGAGGCCAGCGACCCGGCAACGGCCGCTCCGAAGAGCACTTTGAGAGCTCTCGTGCGGGTGGACGCCTCGGCGCCGTGCCGTCCGATGAGGCGGAGAACGCCAAGCACCACGAGCGGCCAGACCACGTAGAACTGCTCCTCGATGGCCAGCGACCAGGTGTGCTGCAGCGGCGAAGGGAGCGCCGATCGAGCGAAGTAGCCCGAGCCGGTCCAAATCTGGTGCCAGTTGCCGACGTAGAGGAGCGTGGCGAGGCCGTCGGCGAGCAGGTCGGGTACCGCCTTGGAGGCGCCCGCGGCTGCTTGATAGAACCCGACGACCGCCACCAGGCAGAACAGAGCCGGCAGCAGCCGTCGCCCTCTTCGCGCCCAGAAACGGCCGAGCCGGATGGCGCTCGTCTCGGTCCACTCAGAAACGAGCAGCGAGGTGATGAGAAAGCCGGAGAGGACGAAGAACGCCTCCACGCCCAAGAAGCCCCCCTGTGCCCAGGAGACACCGCCGTGGTAAAGGAGCACGGCGACGATGGCGACTGCGCGGATGCCATCGAGCGCCGGCTGGTAGGCCAGCCCTCGATTCGCGCGAACTGCACGGTCAGCGGTGTCGTGAGGAGCCTGCGCCATGAGCCCCTACAGTCTCGCAAATGCAACCCCCCGGCCACGATTCGAGCGCCGATGACTACCTCGTGGTCAACCGGCTCAACTGGGACGAGCGGGTGGCGGTGCACGTGGCCAGTGGTTTCTACGGCGTCGAGCGGTTCCTCGAAGGCGAGGACCATCTCCATGGCTTTGAGTCCGAGGAGCTCGGCGACCTCACGGGTCGGCGCGTCGTGCATCTGCAGTGCCACTTCGGGATGGACACGCTCTCGCTGGCGAGGCGGGGCGCCCTCGTGACGGGCCTGGACTTCTCTCCCCCGGCCATCGCCGAGGCAAGGGCGCTGGCGGCCAGGCTCCAGCTGGACGCTCGCTTCGTAGAGGCGAACGTCTATGACGCCGTCGAAGCCCTCGGGGAGACCTACGACCTCGTCTACACGGGCAAGGGCGCCCTCAACTGGATCCCTGATCTGGCCACTTGGGCGCAAGTGGCGGCCGATCTCCTCGAGCCGGGAGGCGCCCTCTACCTCTCTGAATACCACCCTCTCATGCTCATGCTGGCCGACGACCGTCTCGAGTTCGAGTGGCCGTACTTCAACTCCGGCGCGCAGGTCTGGGACGAGCCGGGCACCTACGCCGACCCGGAGGCGGTCTTCGAGCACACCCGTACCATCGAGTGGCCTCATCCCCTCTCGGAGATCATCGGCTCGATCATCGACGCCGGTTTGCGCATCGAGCTCTTCCACGAGTTCGCCGAATCGTCCTTCGCCCGCTTCCCGTTCATGGAGCAGATCGGCCCACGGCTCTACCAGATGCCGGCCGGCATGCCCCAGCTTCCGCTCATGTACTCCATCCGCGCCATCAAGCCGACCTGACATACTCCGCAGATGCGTGACCGACATGGGTGACCCAGCCGGCGCTCCGGATGGCGAGAAGCGAGTGGTCGAGCTCGGCGGCACCCTGACGATCTCCGACGTGGCCGCGGTCGCCCGGGGAGCGCCCGTTCGCTTCGGCGACGGCGCTCGAGCCCGCATGGAAGCCTCCAGGTCCGTCGTCGAGCGAGCCGTCTCCTCGGGTGCCGTCGTCTACGGCGTGACGACCGGCTTCGGAAGCCTTGCCGACGTTCGCTTGGCCCCGGAGGATGCCGCCGCCCTGCAGCATGCCCTGTTGCGCTCGCATGCCGTCGCCGTCGGTCCGGCGCTGTCAGAGGAGGAAGTGAGGGCGATGCTCGCCCTTCGCGCCCACGTGCTCGGTCTCGGGCACTCGGGCGTGCGGCTCGAGCTGGCGGAGCGATTCGTCGACATGATCCGCTTCGGGATCCTGCCGGTCGTACCCGAGCAAGGCTCGCTCGGGGCCTCCGGCGACCTCGCCCCTCTCGCCCACCTCGCCCTCGGAGCCGTCGGCGAGGGCCGGGTGCTCTTCGGCGGATCCGAGATGGCGGCTGCGGAGGCTCTCCGCGCTGTGGCCTGCGACCGGTAGAGCTGGCGGCGAAGGAGGGCTTGGCGCTCATCAACGGGACCCAGGGCATGACGGCGATCGGTGCGCTGGCGGCGGAGCATGGGTGGACGCTCGCCAAGAGCGCCGACATCGCCGCTGCCCTCACGATCGAGGGCATCCTCGGAACGGACAGGGCCTTCGACCTCCGTGTCGTCGGGCTGCGGCCCCATCCGGGACAACAGGCCTCAGCCGAGAACCTGCTGCGACTGCTCGCCGGATCCGAGATCCTGTCGTCACACCGCCACGACGATCACATCGTGCAAGATGCCTATTCGATCCGCTGCGCTCCGCAGGTGCACGGGGCGTTCCGGGACGTGCTCGCCAACACCGTCCGTACGCTCGAGTACGAGCTGGCCGCCGTCTCCGACAACCCGATCGTGCTGGCCGATGATGACGAGATCCTCTCGTGCGGCAACTTCCACGGACAGCCCGTCGCCCATGCGTGTGACTCGCTGGCGGCGGCCAGCGTCGGTCTCGCCTCCATCTCCGAGCGGCGCCTCTACCGGCTGCTCGATCCGAAGACGTCCAACGGGTTGCCGCCCTTCCTCGTCCAGAAAGCCGGCATCAACTCCGGCTTCATGGTCTGCCAGTACACGGCCGCTTCCCTAGTGTCGGAGTCGAAAGGCCTCGCCCATCCGGCCACCGTCGACTCGATCACGTCCTCGGCGGGACAGGAGGACCATGTGAGCATGGGAATGATCGCCGCGCGGCATGCCCGCGACTGCGTCCGAAATGCAGACACCGTCGTCGCCTTGGAGGTGCTGGCGGCGGCGCAAGCATGCGACTTGCGCTCGCCCCTGCGCACCTCTCATGCGGCCGCCGCCGCCGTGGGCGCCGTGCGCTCGGTCGTCGCCCACCTCGAGGCCGACCGTGAGCTCAAAGGAGATGTGGACGCCGTCATCGAGCTGGTGTCCTCGGGCGCGCTCGTGGACGCTGTCGAGCAGGAGATCGGAGTGTTGCGATGAGCCTGACCCCTGAGCATCACGGAGTCCCCGAGCTGCACGGGCCCCGCGTCGTGCATGCGCCCCGGGGGACTTCGTTGACGTGCCGTGGCTGGCCGCAGGAGGCCGCCTTGCGCATGCTCATGAACAACCTCGACCCCGACGTGGCCGAGCGGCCGGACGATCTCGTCGTCTACGGCGGCACGGGGAGGGCGGCACGCTCGTGGCAGGCCTTCGACACGATCGTGGCGACTTTGCGCCAGCTGGAGAATGACGAGACTCTCCTCGTCCAGTCCGGCAAGCCGGTCGGTGTCTTCCGCACACACGAATGGGCGCCCCGCGTGCTCATCGCCAACTCGCTCCTCGTGCCGGACTGGGCGACGCCGGAGGAGTTTCGCCGTCTCGAGAGTGCCGGCCTGACGATGTATGGGCAGATGACCGCCGGAAGTTGGATCTACATCGGAACTCAGGGCATCTTGCAGGGGACCTACGAGACCTTTGCCGCCATCGCCACTGCTCGCTTCGGCGGCACGCTCGCCGGCCGTATCGTGCTGACCGCTGGCCTCGGGGGCATGGGAGGGGCGCAGCCGTTGGCGGTCACGATGAACGGGGGCGTCGCCGTGTGCGTCGAGGTGGACCCGTGGCGGGCGCACCGAAGGCTCGAGACCCGCTATGTCGACGTCGTGGCGGAATCCACCTCCGAGGCGATCGCCCTCGCCCTCGAGGCCGCCCGCGACCGGCGACCCTTGTCGATCGCCCTCATCGGCAATGCGGCAGAGATCCTGCCGGAACTGCTGGAGGCTGACTTCCCTGCCGATGTAGTGACGGACCAGACGTCGGCCCACGACACGACGTCGTATGTGCCGCTTGGTCTCTCGCTGGAAGCCGCCGCCGCGCTGCGCGAGAGCGACGTCGCCGAGTACGTCCGGCGGGCGAAGGCGAGCATGGCGGTGCATGTCGAGGCGATGGTCGGTTTCTTGGACAAGGGCGCCGAGGTGTTCGACTACGGGAACGGCATCCGCGCCGAAGCGCTGGCGGAGGGCTTTGCGCGCGCCTTTGCCTATCCCGGCTTCGTCCCGGCCTACATCCGGCCGCTGTTCTGCGAGGGGAAAGGCCCGTTTCGCTGGGCTGCGCTCTCCGGCGAGGCCTCCGACATCGGCGCCACCGACCAGGCCGTGATCGCCGAGTTCCCCGAGGCCGAAGACCTCCTGCGCTGGTTGCGTCTGGCAGAGGACAAAGTCGCCTATCAGGGGCTGCCGGCGCGCATCTGCTGGCTCGGGTACGGGGAGCGACACCGGGCGGGCCTGCGCTTCAACGAGCTCGTGGCCTCCGGCTCGGTGGCGGCCCCGATCGTGATCGGCCGTGACCATCTCGACTCCGGTTCGGTCGCCTCGCCCTACCGGGAGACCGAGGCGATGGCCGACGGCAGTGATGCCATCGCCGACTGGCCGATCCTCAATGCCCTCCTGAACACGGCGAGCGGGGCGACATGGGTGAGCGTCCACCACGGCGGCGGCGTCGGGATCGGCCGATCGATCCACGCCGGCACGGTCGCCGTGGCCGACGGCACGGCGCTTGCAGCCGAGAAGCTCACCCGCGTCCTCACGAACGACCCGGGCACCGGCGTCATGCGCCACGCCGATGCGGGTTACGCCATCGCTCAGGAAGCGGCGCGGGACCGGGGCATGTGGCTGCCGTCCGAAGGGATCGGCGGGCCGGGGCACCCGTGAGCGCTCCGCCCACGCCGTCCACGCTCGAAACGGCAGCGAGCGAGCTGTGGGCGGAGCGGGCGTGGCTCGGCCCGGAGGAGGGTTTCGCTTCCGACGTCCTCGTCTCGTGCTCGTCGTCAGGGTTGATCACGGGCGTGCGCACCGGACTGCCGCTCGCCTCGTGCCCCGGGGCCGTCCGCCTGGGTGGCGACGTCTGCCTGCCCGGTTTCGTGAATGCCCACTCGCACGCCTTCCACCGTGCGCTGCGGGGAGTGAGCGAGACGTCGTCCGGGTCGTTCTGGACGTGGCGCGAATTGATGTACCGGGTGGCTGCGGAGCTGGACCCTGACTCGTACCGCGAGCTGGCGGCGCTCGTGTACGCCGAGATGGCCCTCGCCGGTTACAGCGCCGTTGGGGAGTTCCACTACCTGCATCACTCCGAAGGCGGCGTGCCCTACGCCGACCCGAACGAGATGGGTTTGTCCCTCCTGTCGGCGGCGTCCTCGGCCGGGGTCCGCCTGACCTTGATCGACGCCTGCTATCTGCAGGCGGGCGTCGACGGCTCCCCGTTGTCCGGTGTGCAATTGCGATTCGGCGACGGGTCGGGTGAGCGGTGGTCGGACCGGGTGACCCGACTCTTGCCGGCGAACGGCAGTCTCGTCCGCTTCGGCGTTGCCGCCCACAGCGTTCGAGCCACGCCGCCAATGGCCATCCGGACCGTGGCCTCGCTGGCTGCTCTCGCCGAGGTGCCGTTGCACGTGCACCTTTCCGAGCAGCGGAGGGAGAACGAGGAGTGCTTGAAGGTGCTCGGGCTCACGCCGACCGACCTGCTGCACGACTGCGGTGCCCTTACCGGCCACACGACGGCGGTGCACGCAACCCACGTGACCACGATGGACATCGGGCGCCTCGGACTGGCTGCCTGCGGTGTTTGCGCCTGTCCGACGACCGAGCGTGACCTCGGTGACGGAATCGGGCCCTTCGCTGATCTGGCCGACGCCGGTGCCGTCATCTCGATAGGCAGTGACAGCCAGGCTGTCATCGACCCCTTCGAGGAGACGCGCGCCATCGAGCTCGACGAGCGTCTCTCGACGGAACGCCGGGGCGTCTGGCAGATGGCGGCGCTCCTCGCCGCCGCCACATCGGGGGGGTGCCGGTCGCTCGGTTGGGCTGGCGGAGGGATCCGGGTGGGCGGTCTGGCTGACGTGGTCGGCATCCGCCTGGACTCGCCCCGGTTGGCGGGCGGATGGTCCGGCGGCCTTGCCGCCTCCGCCGGCGCACCTTTTGGGACCGCCCCGAGAGCAGGCGCCGGTTCGGGCGGTAACGGCGGCGTACCCGGGCTCTCGGCGGCCGACGAGGAGCTCCTCGCCCGCATCGTCTTCGCCGGATCGCCGTCGGACATCGACACGGTCGTCGTCGGGGGCCGTGTCGTCGTCGAGAGCGGCGAGCACGTCACCATGGGCCCCTCCCAGGCCCTCGCGGGGCGGCTGCGTCGCGCCATCGCGGCCGTGCTGGAGCCGTCTTGACGAGCGACCTCCTCGTACTGCGGTCGATCGGGCGCCTCTTTACTGCCGGCGGCGCCGGTGTGGTCGAGCACGCGGCCGTGGTCGTGCGTGACGGCCTCATCTCCTACGCCGGTCCGGAGGCGTCGTTGCCCGCACAGCTCGGCGACGCCGACGTCGTGGACCTCGGCGGGGCGCTCGTGACGCCGGGGTTGGTCGACGCCCACACCCACCCGCTCTACGGAGGCAACCGTTTTGCCGAGATCGCCCTCCGATCGGCTGGCGCTTCCTACGCAGAGATCGGTGCCGCCGGCGGCGGGATCGCCTCCACCGTGATCGCCACCCGTGCCACGCCTGCTGACCTGCTCGCCGCCGCCGCCCGGGACCGGCTGGAGTCGTGGCTGGCCGGGGGGACGACGACCGTCGAAGCCAAGACCGGGTACCACCTCAACGGCGCGGGAGAGCTCGAGGGGGTGCGCATCCTCGCCAGGCTCGGGCGCGACGAGGCGTTGCCGTCCGTCGAGGTGACCTGGCTGGCCGGTCACGGTGTCGGCCCGGAGTTCGCCGGCGATCCTGACGGCTACATCGATGACGCTTGCCAGTGGTGCGAGGCCGCCCGGGCGGCGGGCGCTCGCCACGCCGACGTCTTCTGCGACGAGGGCTACTTCACGATCGACCAGTCGCGGCGGTTGTTGACGGCCGCTGCAGCTGCCGGCATGCTGCCCCGGATCCACGCGGATGAGCTCGCTCGAACCGGCGGCGCCCAGCTGGCCGCCGAGCTCGGTTGCTCGTCGGCCGATCACTTGCTCCTCGTCGAAGCGCGAGACGCCCGAGCACTGGCGGCGGCTGGCGTCGTGGCGACCCTGGCGCCCGTCACGGCACTCGCCATGGGCCGGACTCCACCCGTGCGAGCCCTGCTCGAGGCGGGTGTGACACTCGCCTTCGGCTCCGACCACAACCCTGGCACGTGCGGCACCACGTCGATGAGCCTCGTGATCGCCCTCGGTGTCGCCGAGCTGGGGCTGTCGGTGAGCCAGGCGCTCGAAGCTGCCACCACCGGCGGGGCGGCGTCGCTCCGGCTGCCGGACCGCGGCCGGGCCGAGGCCGGCTTGCGCGCCGACCTCGTCGCCTGGGATGCAGACCATGAGGGTGCCTTCGCCTGGAGCTACGGACTGCGTCCGCTTCGTGTCTGGAAGGCCTAGCGCTCACAACAGCGAGCGCCTGGCGTCGCTAACGAGGTATGGCGCTCGAGAGCAGGTAGAGGTCGACGAGCGCCATGAGGCTCGTCGCCATCATGAGCACGTAGGCCAGCCGTGCGGAAGCCCGGTTGATCCCCCGCCGTGGCTGGGGACGGACCACCCGTGAGGCGGTGCTCGCCCGTGAGGCGGTGCTCGCCGGTGAGACGCTCGGAGCGCTCCAGTCCGAGTTGCTGGGGAGGGCGTAGTCCGGGAGTTGCCATTGCCGTGTGCCCGATTTCATGCCCGAGACGCCTCCTCCGAGATCTGGGTACCCGGTTGAGCGGGTACCTGTTCCTCCGGTCCAGCCGACCCGAAGCCGAAGCCGTCGAACAACAGCAGGCCCTGACGGGCGAGCACGAACAGCGTGACCGCCAGCGCCATCACCCAGTCGGCGAAGTGCAGCTTCCGGCCCTCCGCGACCTCCACGAACGAGGCCGTCAGGGCGAAGAGAACGGGCACGAACGGCACGATGATGGAGGTCATCGACGTCGCTGTCGAGGCGCGTGCTTCCCTGACGACCTCCTCCCCGCTCGAGCAGAAGGCACCGAGGGCGATGCCTAGGTAGGCAGCGACCCAACCGACGTCGACAAGGTTGCCCGTGGCGTACTTGCCGATCTCGGACAGATAGGCATACGTGCTGTCCGCCAGCGCCATCGCCACGAGCCCGATGAGGACGCTCCACAGCGGGAATCGATCCCCAGTCTTCATCGCCCTGATGACGAGCACGACGAGGAAGAGGATGACGACGTCCCCGAACGGGTACGCGACGGCCACGATGCCGCCGAGGGAGGACAGGTCCGAGTGCCGCCACAGCGGTCCGAGCACGAACGTCCAGCTCAGGAACAAGATCGACGTTGCCAGCACGACGCCGTCGAGCGTCGCTCGCGCCTTGTGCTGGTGCTTGTGGTGCATCGCCGGATGCGAGATGAGAGCCGCCACCGTCAACGGGATTGCTCCCAGGTAGCCCACATCCGCCCACGAGGGCACGGGGACCGGCACGTTCAGCACCAAGTCGTAGACCGCCCAGATCACCTCTGCCATCGTCCAGGCTGCCGTGGCCGCCGCCATCAGCAGCCAGAAACGGCGGAACCTGCCCTTGTGCATCAGACCGGCCCGTAGGCACATCACGGCGGCCACGAGGGCGGCCAGGGCCGTCACGACATCGTCGAAGACTTTCACCGACGTGTGGCCGCCGATGTGCAAGCCGATGAAGGCCGCGAAGATCCCCGTGACCCCGAGGGCGACGATGGTCGCCCGGGACCTCCGTCGCGCAAGTCGGCCATCGCGCAAGGTGTGCTCCACGTCGACACCGGACTCCCGCACACGGACTTCCATGCCTTGTTCATCGGCCTGCCGGCAGGCGGGGGACTAGGGGCGAAAGACCCTAAATCCCGTCGGAACGCCGGCCAAGCCCCACGCCATCGACCCTCTGCCGGCCATGCGCCGCACGCAGGGTGAGGAGGGCAACGGCAAGAGCTCCGCATCCCGCCCAGACGAGCAGCACGAACCCGTCCACAGGCGGGTGCCAGATGCCGGCAAACACCCCGCTCAGCGGCCCGTCGGCACCCACCATGAAGCGCCTCAGATCCCACAGGAACGACGTGAACTGGGCCACCGCCAGGATGAGCGCAAACAGCACGGCGGCGGCCCCGACCGCCGGAATGAGCCGGCCTGCGCCGACCTCGAATCGTCGCTTCTCGAACCACGCCCCCACGACGTAGCCGGCGAAGATCGGTGAGCCGACACCGACCGCCAAGGTGTAACGGCCCTGCCAGATCAGGCCGTAGTGGTGCCCGGTGGCGACGCCCGATGCCACGGGCACGGCGACGATGGCGAGCAACAGCAGCGCCAGCACGACCCGCTCCCGCCACGAACCCACGACGAAGGCCCCGAGCACGATGAGCGCCAGCCCGACCACCACCGCCGTCGTCGCGAACGGGGGCGCCGGCACGTTGTTCGCCCCGAAGATGCCCACCATCTCCGACAGGTAGTGCGGCGTCGCCGTCAGCGTCTGGTGGAACAGCGAGGGAAAGCTCGAGCGGCTCGGATACCCGAGCTCGTCCAAGCCGTGCTCGCCGATGATCCAGGCGACGGCAGCGGCTATCGCCACCGACAGCACGACAGCGGTCAGTCGCACGCCCCGCCGGTGCGCCAAGGCCCGCATCCGAGCGCCATCGCCGCCGATGAGGGCGGCGCCCACAGCGATGAGCAGCCACGCCGGCGAGAGGCCGCGAGCCGACGCCAGCACGCAGCCCGAGATGGCCGCGATGGCGATCTCGGCTGGCGCAAGGCTCGAGGGAGCCGACATGGTGACGCTGGCGCCCTGGCGGGAGGGCCACGGCATCGTCAGGCCCAGCACGGCGCACCAGAAGCAGACGGCCGACGTCATCTCCAATCCGTTCGGGTTGACGGACGCCGAGTAGTAGATGACCGTCGGCGTGACCGCCACGAGGAGGGCCAGCATGACAAGGCGGGAACGCCGTATCGCCAAGAAGAGGGCGGAACCGAGCAGCAGGGAGTTGATGAGGGCGCTGACGAGCCGCATGAAGAGCACCCCGGTCGTGCCGTCGTTCAGCAGGCTCGGCCAACCGACCGCCAGGTAGTACAGGGGCGGGTAGTGCCCGACGTAGGTCGGCAGCGGGATGAGGTGGTCCGGGCCAGTCAGCGGAGGCGCGCACAGGGCCGTCGTGTCGGTGGAGAAGATGAAACACCAGTAGCGGAGCGAGTTCGACTGCGCCAGGAAACCCGGTACGCGCACCGTCGTCGCCGGGTTGTCCGCGTCGGATGACTCGGGCCGCCCGATCAGCTGGCCGCGCACGATCGCCTCCGCCCGGATCAGGTGGGCTGGCTCATCCGGCCCGCTCAGCAGCGGGTCAGCCAGCGCCCACGCCGCCGTCAAGAGGAAGAAGCCCGCCACGGCCACCGCCCACAGCCCGAGCCCCGCCCGGGGGGTCGCTTGCTGCGAGCAGGCGGCCGGCGACGCCGGGGGGCGAAGGCTCACGGGAGGGCTCGGGCCCCGAGAGCGCCGGTGGGGACGCAGAGGGCTTCGCTCACGCCGATGATGTCTAGTGCAGCGTGGGCGCGAAATGACCGCTAGGGAGAGGCCCTGCGCAGCACCCGTGCGCCCAGATGGCCCGCCAGCTGGTCCCACCGGCGATCGCCTTCGAGCCAGAGCCAGATCTCCCGACGAAACGTCTCGAAGGCGTGCGTCACGACCGCCGGCGGCACTCCGAGAGCTGCGAGCTGATCGGACCAGACGTCGACGGCATAGCCGGCCAGCAGGCCGGGTGCGGCCGACCGAGCGGCCGCCGGCTCGGTGGCGAGGATCGCTCGCAGCTCCGACAGGACATCCACCGGCTCCTCGAGGGTCTTGAGGGCGGCCGATGTCGTCTCGGGCCGGCCGCCGCCGGCTCGCCGCCGGCCGGCAACGCTGGGGCCGCTCGCGACGGCACCCGCGGTCACGGTCGTGCTCATCGCTCCCTCCAGATTGGGGCGCGGTCGGTGCCGCCGTAGAACGTCACGTGTTCGGCGAAATCGATGAAGAGCGACCCGTCTGGGTCGAAGGGTCGCTGCAGAGACTGCATGGCGATCCTCTTGTCCAGACGGTCGAGCTTCTCGAGCGCCTCCGGCTCCTCGAGGTCGCAGACCTCGAGCTGGCTGCGCGCGGCCGCCAGTGCACGCGCACCAACCGGGGTCCGCACGATCACGCTCGAGTACCCGACCCCGCTGCCGACGCTTCCGATCGAGAGGTCGGCCGCTCGACCGAGGAAGTCGGCGCACTCGTCACAGCCCTTGAGGGCGGCCCCGTGGAAGTCCTTCACGGGTTCGTCCACGAGCGTGGAACCAGATCGGTCCTGCACAATCATCCTGCCGTGGATGACGTCCACCTTGCCGACCTCGGCGAGGCGGACACCGCGCTGCTCGCTCAGCTCCTGCACCATGAGCTTGCGGTAGTCGAAGCTCTTCGTGCACAACAGTGCGATCGTGAGCACGACGGCGTCGACGCGGGAGGATCCCCGGCGCCACTCACGGGCCTGCAGCGCCTTGATGCCCTGGATCTCGCACGGCGTGCCCACGACGGCGATTCGGGCGTCGCCGGGCAGACCGACCGAGGCCAGGTCGAGGCGCGCCAAGGCCATCGTCTGGTTGTAGAAGCTGCCCGACGCCGCTCGGATCTCCGCGGGAGTCGT
Organism: uncultured Actinomycetota bacterium; assembly: GCA_963735115.1. Taxonomy (GTDB): domain Bacteria; phylum Actinomycetota; class Acidimicrobiia; order Acidimicrobiales; family Bog-793; genus JAKACA01. The sequence continues at coordinate 371,845 of CAVTJR010000001.1, forward strand.
GGCGAGGTGAGGAACACCCTTCCACGGATGGTCGGGGTCCTCCCTCGCCACGACAGCGCCGTCGATCTCCCCGGCTGCGAGGGAAGCGAGGAGTATCGCGGTCACAACGCCACCATCTTGGGCGTGCTGTGGCAACAGTGTATCTCGGCTCGTGACGCGTGCTGCCAAGAGCTCGCGCACCCTCCCGAGGCCGGGAGCCGGGTCAGCGCCGCTGATGCGCCAGTCGTCAAGCGGCGTGCTCACAGGCTCGAGGGGGGCAGCAGCTTCCGCCTGTGCCTGCGGCGCCTTCCAGGTCGCCTCGTACGCCAAGCCTCCCCGCGGGCAGAAGTCCCAGCACAGCGAACAGCCCGTGCACATCTTGACCAGACGTGGGAGGTCATCGGAACCGATCCCGATCGAGTCCGTGGGGCAGGCAGCCACGCAGGCGCCGCATTGCACGCACCGATCGGCGTCGATGACAGCCGCCGCCAGCTCCCAGAACCACACCTTGCCCGGGGCCTCGGAGATCCCGCTCATCTCGAAGCGAATGCGCGGCGGCGACATCGTCATGGCAGCTGCTCCCGCTGGCCGTGCGATTCGCCGTGCAGCGCCAACTGAATCGAGCCACGCTCCGATCGCCTCGCCCACTCGTGGAACCGCTCGAGCGACTTGCGCTCGTCGAGGTAGCGACCCACTACGCGCTCGAGGGCGCCGGGGACGTCCTCGACTGGCATCGCCCCGGCCACCCAGTCGCCGAAGGCGGCATCGGTCCCGAGGCTCCCTCCGAGGCCGATGTCGACAGCTTCGACAATCTCGTCGCCGACGTGGGCGGTATCTCCGCGAAACCCGATGTCGGCGATCTGCGGCTGCCCACAGGAGGCCGGGCAGCCGGAAAAGTGCATCCGGACGATCGAGTCGTGCGGCCGGTCCCGCAACCCGGCTCCTCCACCCAACCGGGCGGCGAACTTCTTGTCCAGCTCTCGTGCCCATTGCACGGCTCGCGCCTTTGTCTCGACGACGGCGAACCGGCAGAACTCGCTGCCCGTGCACGCAACGACGCCCCGCTCGAAGGGGGCAGGAAAGGGCGAGTAGCCACCGAGGAGGGTTTCGCGGAGGAGGTCCTCGAGACGCTCGTCCGGGACTCCCGTGAGAACGAAATTCTGATCGGTGGCGAGGCGCACCTCGCAGTCGCCGTATTCGTCCGCCAGGCGGGCCACCTCGACGAGGTCGAGGCCGGAGAGGCGCCCCACCGGCACCGAGCAGCCGACGTAGGAGCGGCCGCGGCGGCGCTCGGCATGGACGCCGACGTGGTCACCTCGATAGCGCCTCGTGAGCTCCTCGCCAGCCGGTTCGAGCCTGAAGGCGGCTCGCAGCGCCAGCTCTTCCCGGAACCCCTCCGGGCTGAGCTCCTGCACGAGGTACCTCATGCGGCTGATCCCGCGGTTCTCGCGGTTGCCCAGCTCGCCGTACAGCTGGGCGATCGCCCGGCAGATCTCGACGGCCTGGTCGGGCAGGACGAAGACGTCGAGGTCGCTTGCCATGCGGGGCCCGTCGGAGAGGCCCCCGCCCACGAGCAGGTTGAAGCCGACGGCACCGTCGTCGAAACGCCGCGCCGGCCACAGGCCGATGTCGTTGATCTCCGCTTGGGCGCAGTCCTCCCGGCAGCCGGTGATCGACATCTTGAACTTCCGCGGGAGGTTTGCGTACTCGCGGTTGCCGGTGAAGAAGTCCGAGACCGCCGCCGCCAGAGGACTGGCATCGAGGACCTCGTAACGGTCGACGCCGGAGACCGGGCAGGAGAGGACGTTCCTCGCCGAGTCGCCACACGCCTGCACGGTCGTGATCCCGACCTGCTCGAACCGTCGCCAGATCTCGGGGACATCGCCGATGTGCACCCAGTGAAGCTGGATGTCCTGTCGGGTAGTGAGGTCGCAGTAGCGGTCCCCCCAGACGGGGCTCGGCTCGGGGGCGGCGGCGTAGCGGTCCACCACCTCGCCGATGCACCGGACCTGGGCTGCGGTCATTCGTCCGCCGGGGATCTTCACGCGCATCATGAAGGCGTCGCCACCTTGACGCTGCGGGTAGATCCCGGCCCATTTCAGGCGTTCGATCTCACCGTCGACCGTAGCGATCGACTCGTAGCCCTCCTGGGCGTAGCGGTTGCGAATGGCGTCGGCCACCTCGAGGGGGTTGCGAGCCAGCTTCCACTGCTCGTTCTGGTTGAGGGTGGTGCCCGTGCGAAAGGGTCGGATGAATTCCATCGGTGGTCGCGAGCGCTCCGTGCGAGGTGGGCTGCGGGTCGGGCGGCAGGAAGTGATGGACAGTCCGGGCGGGCTAGACGTGCAGCCCGCACTCGGTCTTGTCACTGCCCGGCCAACGCCCCTCGCGGGGGTGATGGCCGTCGGCGACCGGTTGCGTCGTTGGGGCGCAGCCGATGGAGACGTAGCCCACGTAGGTGAGCGGGTGGAGCGGAAGGCCTTTCTCGGCGAGGTACTCGTCGATGTCCTCGTCGGTCCAGGTAGCCAGCGGGTTCACCTTCACCATGTTCCGCTGGGGGTCCCATGCGACGATGGGTGCGCCCTCTCGCTCGGGTGTGTCCACTCGCTTGAGGCCGGTCACCCAGGCTGCCTTGCCCTTGAGAGCGGCGTTGAGCGGCTCCACCTTACGGAGCTGGCAACAGCCTGGGCTCCCGCACGGCGACTCCTCCCGGCCGATGGCCGGATGGGTCGTCGTGAGGTTGAGCTTCCAGCTCTTGCGCAGCCGCTCCACGAAGGCCAGTGTCTCGGGGAAGTGGTACTCGGTGTCCAGGAAGACGATCTCGGCGCTCGGGTCCGCTTTTATGGCCAGGTCGACCAGGACAGCGTCTTGGAACGAACTCGCCACGGCGTAGGAGTCCCCGAAATTCTCGACGACCCAGGCGATGGCACCCACGGCGGCTTCACGAATCGGCAACGACTCGAGGCGGGCGGATACGGCGACGAGCTCCTGCTCGTCTACCCTTCCGGCCTCGATCACTGCAACTCCCTCATTGCTGTTCAAGTTATCGTCCCCCTTGGGGATCGCCGGTGAAAGAGCCCGGATATCCGCCCGAGTACTATATATGACTAAACCGATCAGTTTTTGAGGGTATTCCCGGGCGACCACCTCCATGACACCTCTCTCACCTCCCCCTGCCGCCGTCCGCAGCGCCGTCTCCGAGGTCGGCCCACCCGGCACGAACGGAGATCCAGTCGAGCTCACGGCACCTGCACCCCTTTTTCACATGGCGCTCAGGCTCGAAGGCCAGCCGTGCCTCGTCGTCGGCGGCGGGCCAATCGGCGCCCGCAAAGCCGCCGCCCTGATCGAGTGCGGGGCCGTCGTGACCGTCGTCTCGCCTGACACCTGCGCCCAGCTCGACGACCTGCCGGTTTCGGTGCAACGGCGCCGCTACCGCCCGGGCGAGGCCGCCGGCTACCGCCTGGTGGTGACAGCCACCGGGATCCCGCAGGTGGACCGGGAGGTGTATCTCGACGGCGAGCGGGCCGGTGTGCTCGTGAACGCCGCTGACGACCCCGCTTCCTGCTCGTTCCTCATGCCGGCCATGTTGCGCCGAGGCGACGTCTCCGTCGGTGTCTCCACCGCGGGCGTGAGCCCCTGGCTCGCCGGCTGGGTGAGAGGCCGCATCAGCGAGGTCGTCGGTACCGAGGTAGCCGACCTGGCGGCCATCGTCGGCGAGACGCGCGTGGCCGTCCGCGAGGCCGGCGTGTCAAGCGAAGGACTCGACTGGGCCGATCTTGTGGAGGGTGCCCTCTGGCCGCTCGTGCGGGCGGGCCACCTGGACCTGGCGCGATCTGCTGCCAAGCGTTGGGCCGAGGCGATCCTCGCCGCCGACCGAGGTGGTCACGACAGCCCGGAGTAACGTCGCCACGTGCCAATCGAGGGCATCGACCCGAACAGCGTCCCGAATCACGTCGCCTGCGTCATGGACGGCAACGGGCGCTGGGCACGCGCCCGGGGGTTGCCGCGGACGGCGGGCCACGCGGCGGGGGAGGAAGCCATGTTCGACACGGTCGACGGCGCCCTCGAGGTCGGCGTGCGCTGGCTCTCGATGTTCGCCTTCTCCACGGAGAACTGGCGACGACCACCGGACGAGGTGCGGTACCTCATGAACTTCAACGAGGGGATCCTCACGCGCCACCGCGACGACCTGGCAAAAAAGGGGGTCCGTATCCGTTTCGCCGGCCGGCGTGACTGGCGCGTGCCGAAGCGCATCCTTCGCCACATGGACGAGTCCTCCGCCCGCACCGCCCACAACCGCCGCATGACGCTCACGATCTGTTTCAACTACGGCGGCCGAGCGGAGATCGTGGACGCCGTGAAGGCCATCGTCGCCGAGGGCCTCAAGGCGGACAAGGTCGACGAACGAGCCATCCGCAGCCGCTTGTACTGGCCCGACATGCCGGACCCGGATCTCGTGGTGCGCACGTCCGGCGAGTACCGGATGTCGAACTTCCTCCTCTGGCAGCTCGCCTACTCCGAGCTCGTCTTCTCCGACGTCTACTGGCCGGACTTCCGGCGGGAGAACCTCTTCCAGGCCATCCGCGAGTACCAGGGCCGGGATCGGCGGTACGGCGGTCTGAAGCGATGAACGACTCGGCCGAGCACCGCCCGCAGCCTGGGGCGCCAGTGCGCTGGCGCCTCTGGGACCACATCGGCATCATCTCGGGCGTCGCCCTGGGCTTGATCGTATTGGGGTTTCTCGTCGTGTTGGCGGCCGCGGGCGATCAGCAGGCGCTCGGCGTGATCGTGGTCGTCGTGGTGGGCGTCGCCCTCATCTACGTCGGCGGCCGGCTGCACGGCCTTCGGGGGCGCAGCTGAGCGAAGCGCTCCTCAACTGAAGCGGCGGTAGCAGGAGCGGAGGGAGCGAAGCCCGGCCATTCGGCGCTCGAGCGTCGCCCCCATCCAGAGCAGGACGGCGCCGGCGATCCCGAGGCTGACCCAACGCGGGCCCGTCGTGACGTACGGCCAGGCAGCATCCAGCCCGAGGATCACGAGGGAGGCGCCGCCGAGGGCGACGGGGGCACGCAGTCGCCATCTGGCGCCGGCGAGCACCGCTCCGAGGGCAAGGACCGCAACGCAGATCGGTCGCACCAGCCCACTCTGCGAGATCGCCAGGACGGTGGAGGGGAGCAGCGCGAGCGTCAGGCCAGGTCCGAAGACCATCCACGAGCTCTTCGGCGCCGTGGCGTCCGTCCTCGTCGCGGCCAGGCCGAGGGCCACGAGGGCGAGTCCGGTCGTCCATGTGTAAGCCTCGAGGAGGTGCACGTCCGAGGCCACGAGCCAGCACCACGTGAGCGGCATCGTGCCGATCCCCGCTGCCCACCGGTAGGCGCCCCGGCCGGGCAGGAGACCAACACCGGCGTCACCGACGACCGCGACGGTGAGGTTGCAGGCCAAGAAGACCCAGGATCGGCGTTCGAACGTAATGAGATCCGGCGCCAGCAACCCGGCGATGGCCACGCCGATGAGTGAGTTGCGGGCGGGCACGAGACCGGACGCCTGCGACGAACCCGCCGGCCAAAGGTGCAGAGCGACGAGGAGCCCGCCGGCCGCGAGGACCACGACGAAGCTGGCCACGGGAGCGGCCAGGCCGCCGGCGGTGCAGGCGACCCCGGCAAACGACAGCAGGAAGACGGCGGCCGCGGCGGCGGACACGGCTTTGGTCCGCGCCTGGCGGGCAGCGCTCAGCGAGATGGCGGCTGAGCAGGCGAGACAGAGGCCGAGGATGACGAGCGTGGCCGACGACACCGCCGTCGACCAACCGAGACACGTCACGGCGAGCACCGCGGCGGCGACAGCAGGAGCGCCGGCCCCGGGAAGGTGGCGGCGGAGGGCCCACGAGGAGCCGGCGACGAGCGCCGACACGGCGAACGCCTCAGCTCCGATGACCACGCCGATGTCCGCACCGGCCACAAGGGGCGCCAAGGCGAAGGCGGGGACGGCGAGGGCCGCGAGGATGGCGATCCCGCGGGGGCGAGAGAGGATGGCGCCGAAGCGGGCACCTCTGCCGGGCCTCTCCGGGTCGCCCCGCCTGGGCGCCGGAGCCGACCAGGCGGTGATGGCGACCACGCAGGCGGCCGCTCCGCAGATGGCTGCCAGCGCCGGCGCAGACGGTCGGACGTACGGGGGCAGCCCCGGCCGTGTAGCCAGAGGGCCGCTCATGTGGGAGGCGGCTGGCAAGGAGAGCGATCCGGACCACCCGTGGCGCCACCAGCCGAGGGGGCCGAGGACGGACGCTGCCGCCGGCGCCAGACCGACGATCGATCCACTGACGCCGGCGAGGAGGCCGACCGCCGACATCCCCCGGCGAAACGACGCCGGTGCGAGCCTCATCCCTGCGAGGCAGAGCACAGCCGCCCCGACCGCTGCGATCGGGAGCCACCTTCGGTCGACTGCCGCCCAGGAGGCCACGATGGCGGCTCCCGTGAGCGAAGCCGCGGCGGCGAAGACGGCGGCGTCCGCCCACGAGGCTGTTTCGGGGTCGGGCATGTGCGCCCTCCACAAGCCGCGGGCAAGAGCCGGACCGGCGGCGGTCGCAGCGACGGCGAGAGCAGCCATGCCCGGGTGGTTCACCTGTCCAGACCAGGTGAGCAGGACGAGCGCGCCGGCCTGCAAGTAGGCGATCGCCTGCACGCAGCCCGCACCGACGAGGCCGGCGGCGGCGGAGAGGTGCCAACGGGCGCTCGACCAGAGCAACCTGGCGGCCGCCAGGTCCACCACCGCCACCGCAGCCCAGAGCGCGACCCGTGCGCCGCTCTCACCCGTGGGCCCCAATCCGAGCGGGATCTGCGTGGCGATGGAGAGGGGGAGGGCGGCGACGACACCCACGGCAGCCACGACGCGGCCTGCTGCCAGTCCGAAACACCCGAGGCCGACGCCCAGGCCCGCAAGCAGGAGGCTGCCGATCGCCCACCAGGCGACGGTCCCCAACCCTGTACCGAGGCCGGCGTGGCGGGCGAGCGCCCAGTCGACCACGACGAGCCCCTGGCCGAGGGCCGCCAATGCTTCGGCCGTGGCGGGCAGGCGGCGCCGAACAGCAGGTGCGCTGCCACACACGAGAACGGTGACCCCGAGGAGGATCAGCGCCCGGCCGCCTGGGCCGAGCCGCGTCCACTCATAGCCGGCAAAGCCGAGAGCGCTCAACCCCGACAAGAGGGACCCCAGCCAGAGCAGGGCGTTGCGGATGCGTCGGAAGTCCCATTCGGGAGCGGGCGAGCGATGGTCGGTCGCACCGGCAGCGACCGTCCGGGTCGATCCGGCGCTGGCGGCCCCGAGGCCGGTCGCAGCCCCGGTCGCGGGGCGGGCACCCGCTCCCGCGCGGGCAAAGGCCACCCTCAGTAGATCGTTTCGCTCGTCGGCGAGCCAGCGGAGCTCCCCGTCGAGCTGCTGCCGCTGATCGAGCAGCTGCCAGTAGCGCCGGGTGTTGGCACGGAGCGGCTCGGTCTCGGGAGCATCCATCGGGTATCCACAGCGAGGGCATCGGAGGGAGTCGACGCCGCCTACGGACCCTCCACAGTCGGGGCATCTCTCATCGTTCGTCATACCCCTCAGCGTGAGGCAGGTGCCGCCGGGCGTCGATCCAGGACAGCCCCTAAATCGACCTGGGGAGCCCCCTAAAGAGGGCGTTTCGAGGCTCCGAGGCGGTTTCGCCCGAGGGGCCGTCTACTCGATCCCGTGTTCCAGGGCGTACCTGACGAGCTCTTGGCGGCGGTTGAGGTGGAGCTTGGCGAGGATGTTTCGGACGTGGTTCTCGACTGTCTTCTCGGCGATGTAGAGCTCAGCTCCGATCTCCCGGTAGGAATGACCGCGGGCGACGAGCTGCAGCACCTCACGTTCGCGCTCGGAGATCGGCTGGGTCCCGGCCGCCTCGCGGGAGAGGCGACGGAACTCGCCGAGCACGAGCGCCGCCAGCGCCGGGGAGAACACCGGCTCGCCCGCCGCCGCCCGCGCCAGGCACGAGCGCAGCTCGTCGGGCGGAGTCGACTTCACGAGGTAGCCGACGGCGCCTGCGGCGACGGCGTCGAGTAGGTCGTGCTCGGCCTCCGAGACCGTCAGCATCACGACCCGAGTGCTGGCGCCGCACGTCCTCGCAACCCTGATGCCGCCACCGCCCGGCATGTGCAGGTCGCACACGACGAGGTCGGGCTTGGTGGCCTCGATGGCAGCGATGGCTTCGTCCGCCGTCGAGGCTCGCCCCACTACCGCGAAGCCCTCGCCCAGATCGGCCGCCACACCATCCAACCAGATGGGATGGTCGTCGGCGAGCACGACGCGGATCACAGCCACAGCATGACCTCGGCGCCGCCTCCAGGCACTGCATCGATCACGACGCGGCCGCCGAGTCCTTCCACCCGTCCCCGCACGGACCCCCGCAGCCCCATACCCTCCGGGGTCACGCCCGCCTCGAAACCCTCCCCGTCGTCCTTCACCGAGCAGAACACCCGGCCCGCCTCCGCCGGCTCCACGTACACCGTCACGCGGGTGGCATGGCCGTGCTTGCCGGCGTTCACAAGGGCCTCGGCGACCGCCCCCGTGAGCGCCTCCACCACGGCCGCATCGAGCGCCGGGACGTCAGGAGCCACGACGACGTCCACCCTGCCGCCGTAGGTGGTCTCGAACCGCCCGGCCGCTCGTCGCAAGCCTTCTTCAAGCTGACCGGCCGCGGCCGCCGGCCGTCGCCGCGACCGCAGGCGCCCGGGCTCGGCGGCGACAGCGGGCGGCGACGCGCCGTAACCGGCGAGGAAGCCACGAAGCTCCCGCTCCTGCTCGCGCGCCAACCCCGCCAGCTGTGGATCGGTCGCCCGCCGCTCCACGAGGGCAAGCGTCTGCAGGACGCCATCGTGCAGCGCCCGACTGACGTCCTCGCGGGCACGAGCACGCGCCACTTCGTCGTCGGCTTGGCGAACGAGGCGGACGGCGTAGCCGGCGACGACGCCGGCGAGGGCATAGAGGACGAGGGTGCTGAAGAACGACACGAGCGTGGGCGACCGGAGCGAGCCGAGCGAGGCGCCATTGAGCGGGGCGGAGGCGAAATGCGCTGCTCCGATACCGAGGCCGGCGGCGAGGCCGGCGCCCTCGCCGAAGGCCACACCGGCCGACAGCACGCTGGCGAGCGGCCAGGCCGCCTCGAGCGAGCTCTGGTCCGAGCCGATATGGCCGTGGACGAAGACGACGCCGTCGCAGGCCACGAGCGCCAGGGCGACCGCCACCTCGACGAGGACGGCCGCCGGCTCGAGGAGAGACTCCGGTCGCCGTGTGCGAAGTACCGTCAGCCAGACCGTCACGACACCGGCGAGGCCGACAAGCGCCCAGGCGAGCCAGGCGATCCGCAAGTCGTCCTCCTGGACGACGAGGACGACGACCATCCACACGAAGGCGACGGCGCGCAGCAACCCGATGCCGGTGAGCACTCCACGTTCCACGTCCAGCTCCTTTCGGGAGCCAGTCTCGCGAAAGCGCCGTCCTCAGCGTGGGAGCGCCCTAGCTTGGGTGCAGTGGCGACATTCCGGGACGAAGGTGTCGTGCTCAGAACGATGCGCCTCGGCGAGGCGGACCGCATCATCACGCTCATCACCCCGGAGCACGGCAAGGTGCGGGCGGTCGCCAAGGGGGTGCGCAAGACCAAGTCCAAGCTCGGCGGGCACCTCGACCTCCTCACCCACGTCTCGGTCATGTGCTGGAAGGGCCGTGAGCTCGACGTCATCACGCAGGCCGAGGTCATCGACCTCTTCCGGCCCATTCGCGAAGACCTCGACAAGATGCCGGTCGCCTTCACGATGCTCGAGGCCGTCGACCAGGTGGCGGTGGAACGTCATCCGATGCCGCAGCTGTTCAAGATGCTCGTGGGTGCGCTGACGACACTGGCCGGCGATGGCGGCGCCGTCCTGCTCGGGGCGTTCCTGTGGAAGCTGCTGGCCCTCGAAGGTGTCAGCCCGGTCGTCGACCAGTGCACGGCGTGCGGTGAGCCGGCGGAGTTGGTGGCCTTTGACGAGGGAGTGGGGGGTTTCTTGTGCCGGTCGTGCCGAAGCGGCCAGGCGGTCTCCCCGGAGGCAGTGGCACTCATCCGTCAGATTCTCGGAGGACACCTCCGCCAGGCCCTCGACGAGCCTTCCAGCCGAGCCACGGCCGAGGTGGAGCGCCTGGCCACGCTCGCCACCGAGTACCACCTCGACCGCCGCCTGCGCTCAGCCCACACGACGTCGTCCACGCCGCCATCGGCTTCGAGAGCTGCCGGGTAGCTCGGTACCCTGCCGATGAGCCTCGATCCTCCCCTCGGGACGGTGATGGAAGCAGAGATGGCAGAGCAGGCGGCGACGCTCGAGAAGCTGATCGACCATCGGGCAGAGCTGCAGGCGGCCGTCACCGCCTGCTTCCGCTCGCCCCTGGCGGGCACCGTCATCGTCGCTCGCGGCTCCTCCGACCACGCCGCCACCTGCGGGCGCTACCTCCTCGAGGTCGCCACTCGGCGGCCGGTGGCGTCAGCTTCGCCGAGCGTCCACCTTCTCTACCGGGCGGAGGTGGACTTCTCCGGTTACGTCGTCATCGCCGTCTCGCAGTCAGGCCGCACGCCCGAGATCGCCAGCGTCCTCGAGCGGGCGCTCTCGGCCGGTGCCCGCACGATCGCCATCACGAACGACGCCGACAGCCCGCTGGCAGCGGTGGCCGACGCCGTCATCTGCCTCGGTGCAGGCAAGGAGCGAGCTGTGCCTGCGACAAAGACCGTGACGGCGGAGATCGCTGCCTTTGCCATGATCGCCCAGGCCATCGGCGACGTCGGCATCGCCGATCAGGACTGGGACGGCCTTCCCGACGCTGTCGGCACCGTCGTCGCGGAGCCGGAGCCGTGCCGGGAGCTGGCGGTGTGGGCGTCGGGCGTCGATCATCGCTTTGTCACCGTCGCCCGCGGCTATCTGTACGGGGCGGCCGCCGAGAGCGCCCTCAAAGTCGAAGAAACCACCTCCATCCTCTCCACCGCCTTCTCTGCGGCCGACCTACGTCACGGCCCGATCGCCATCGCCTCCACAGGGGTTCCCATCCTTGCCTTCGCCCACCCTGGCCCAGCCGCCGCCGACGTCCTCGACCTCGTCGGCGATCTCCGCCGGCGTGAGGCCTCCGTGCGGGTCGTCGGGCCTGTGGCGGGAAGCTCGGCGAGCTGGTCGGCGAAGGTGCCCGAGGCCCTCGCCCCCGTGTTGGCGGTCGTGCGCGGCCAGCAGCTCGCCCTCGAGCTCGCTCGCAGGCTCGGCCGCGACCCTGACTCCCCGGAGGGGCTGACGAAGGTCACGATCACGTGAGCGGTCCTGCCTACGTCCTTCGTGCCGGCACGGTCGTCACGCCGGACGCAGTGCTCTCCCCTGGCTGGGTGGCGGTCGAGGGCGGGCGAGTCAGCGGCATCGGGGAGGCAGCCACCGCCGCCGATGCCGGCCGTGCAAGGACGGGTCATGAGCCGGTGTTTCGCCCCGTCATCGACCTCGGCCGGCGGATCGTGGCGCCGGGCTACTTCGACGTGCATGTTCACGGCGGTGACGGCGCTCAGGTGAACGGCGACCGGGCCGAGGACGTCTCGGCGGCACTCGAACGGATCGCCCGCTTTCACGCCCGCCACGGCACGACGTCGCTGCTGGCGACGACGGTGTCCGACTCGCCCCGGAATTTGCTGACGACCGTCGCCGCCGCCGGCGAGCTGGTGGGGCGCACGATCGCTGGCGGGGCGACGGTCCGCGGCATCCACCTGGAGGGACCGTGGATCGCCCGGGCGAAGCTCGGCGCCCATGACCCGTCCTCGCTCCGCCCGCCCGACGTCGGCGAGCTGCGCACGTTGGCGGAGTCCGCCGCCGGTTCCGTCCGCATGGTGACGCTGGCCCCGGAGCTGCCTGGCAGCCACGAGCTCATCGCGGCCGCCCGCGAGCTCGGCATCGCCGTGGCGATCGGCCACACGGACGCCGACTTCGAGACGACCCGCGTCGCTATCGACGCCGGCGCCCGCCACGCCACCCACCTGTTCAACGCCATGGCCCCACCTCACCACCGGCGCCCAGGTGCCGTGACCGCCCTCCTGTTGGACGACCGCGTCACCGTCGAGGTGATCGCCGACCTCGAGCACGTGCATCCGGCCGTCCTCCAGCTGGCTGCTCGCTGCGCCCCGAAACGCCTAGTGGCCGTGAGCGACGCCATACCGGCTGCCGGGCTCGAACCCGGCAGCTACCAGATCGGACGTATGGACGTGGCCGTCGAAGCCGGGCGGGTGACGCTGGCGTCGGACCCGTCCACACTGGCCGGCAGCGTGCTCAGCATGGCCGAAGCCGTCCGGAACCTCGTCTTCGTGGTCGGACTCACGCTCGAGGAGGCCGTTCGGGCCGCCTCCTCCGTGGCGGCCCGATCCGCCGGCTGTGAGGCCTCCGGCCTCGGGTCGCTGCGAGTGGCTGCGCCGGCTGACCTCGTCGTCCTCGAGCCTGATCTCACCGTGGCGGTGACGATCGTGGCAGGCGAGGTGGTCTTCGACCCGCACGGCCGTCTGGCTGTCGTCGCGGCTGCACCGCCGGGCTGAACCTGCGTCGCGAGGGCAGCCGCCGGCTCACGGCCGCCCTTGTGCCGCCCGTCGCATCAGACGGGTGGGATCCTCCCGAGGGCAAGGTCGACGGCTTGTTGGCGCGAGAGGGCCTGTCCGAGGCGACGGTCCAGCTCGAAGTCCTCGGCGCCCATCTCGTGGCGGAGTCGAGCCTGGTCCTGTCCCCGCATCTGCTCCTCGATCGCCGTCCATCTGATGGTTCCGTCCGTGAGCCCAGAGGCGATGGCGACGTCGGCGGCGCCGTGTAGCTGCGCCGCCTTATGGTGATCCCCTCGCCAGGTGGCACAGCAGGCCGACCCGAACAGGACGCTCGAGAGGTCTTGGGAGAGCCCGATCCGACGGGCGAGAAGCAAGCAGTGTCGCAACATCGACTCGGCTCGGACGAAGTCCTCCCCAACCACCAGGTGGATGCCGAGATCGGAACGGTAGAAGTAGAGGAACAGCTCGGCGCCCAGGTCCTCGGCCCTGGCGATGGCTTCCTCGATCAGAGCGCGGGACTGCTCGATGAGGCCGTCAGCCACCGCCAGGCCCGAGAGCGAGTACAGCTCGGCCGAGGCGAGCAAACTGTCTCCAGTCTGGCGGAAGCACTCCAGCGCCTCGAGCCGATACCGCCGGCACTCCTCGTTGGAGGGCGCCAGGACCGCCAAGGTCCTCAAGGCTTCTCCGAGGAGCTGGATGTCGCCGAGCCGGCGGGCTATCTCGACGGCCTGCTCACCCAAAGCCCCTGCCGTGACCGGGTCGTGTTCGAAGTAGCTGGCATCACTCAGCAACGTGAGAGCACGCGCCTCGAGCCTGGCGTCGCCGAGCGCTCGCGCCATGGTGAGGGCACGGCCCGCCAGCTCCTTGGCTGCGCTCGCCTCGACGACGTTCTCCTGCCCGAGGAGGAACCTCACGAGCAGGGACGTGGTGACGAGGCCACTCGCCAACAGCGTGCTGGCGGGCTCCGCCTGCTCGACGGCCGCCCGGAGGTAGGAGACTGCGTCCGAGTGGCCGCGGCTCAGCAAGAACCGTTCGAGCGCGACCCCTAGACGGAGCACGTCATCGGTCCGCACAGGCGCCGCGGAGAGCTCCACGAACGCTGCCCGCAGGTTGTCCCACTCGAGATCCATTCGCCTCAGCCAGGCGGCTTGACGCCGTCCGGTCAGCTCTGCCGAGGCGACCTCGGCCAGGCACAGGTAGTAATCGGCGTGCCGGTCCCGAGCCTGCACAACCTCTGCCTCGCCCCCTTCTCGGAGCAACTCGTTGGCGGCAAACTGACGGATGGTCTCGAGCAGTCGGTACCTGAAGGATCCGGCCATCCGATCGGCCAGGACGAGGCTCTTGTCCACGAGCGACCCGAGAAGGTCTGCCACATCGAAGACATCGGCGTCGTGGGTCGTGCAGATCGCCTCCGCCGCCTCCAGCTCAAAACCCCCGACGAACACCGACAACCGCCTCAGCACGGCTTGCTCGGCACCGTTCAGGAGCCCGAACGACCAGTCCACCGTCGCCTGCAGCGTCTGCTGGCGGGCCAGGGCGCTGCGGCTGCCGCCCGTCAGCAACCGGAAGCGTTGGTCGAGGCGGTCGCTCAAGTGCACGAGGGACATCGACGACAGCCGGGCGACGGCTAGCTCGAGCGCAAGAGGGATGCCATCGAGGCGGCGGCAGATCGAGGCCACCAGAGCTGCATCGGACTCGTCGAGAGAGAAACCGCCATCTTGCATCTGCGCGCGCTCCACGAAGAGGCGAACGGCGTCCGAGCCTTCCAGATCCTCGAGCGTCTCGGCGTCTTTCGGCGGGAGCGACAGAGAGGGCACGCGGTAGATCCGCTCACCATCGATGCCGAGGGGTTCGCGCGACGTTGCCAGGATGCGCACGTTCGGGCAATGCCGGGTGACGAGGTCGGCGAACTTCGCCGTGGCATCGATGACGTGCTCGCAGTTGTCGAGGATCAGGAGGGCATTCTGCTCGCTCAAGACCTCGATGACCGCCTCGAGCAGGGGGCGCCCTCCCTGATCGTGCAAACCGAGGACCGCCGAGACCGCCGCCGCCACCTGCTCGTCCTCGGTGATGGGCGCCAGCTCGACCAGCCAGACGCCGTCGGGACTCCCGTCCAGCAGCTCCGCGGCGACCTGCAGCGCCAGGCGGGTCTTGCCTGATCCGCCCGCACCGGTGAGGGTGACGAGACGTGAGGACCCGACGACGGCACCGACCTCTTCCAGCTCGCGGACACGGCCCACGAAGACGCTCAGCACGGCGGGGAGGTTGTTCGAGAGCTCGGGGTTGTCGAGTGAGCGCAGCGGCGGGAAGCTCGCTTGCAAGAAGCTCGCCTCGAGTTGGTACACCTGTTCGGGCCGACCCAGGTCCTTCAGCCGATGACTCCCGAGATCGCGCAACGCCACGCCGTCACCCAGACCGTCGGACAACAGCTCGGCCGTCGCCCCGGAGACGAGGACCTGACCGCCGTGGGCGACGGCCTGCAGGCGTGCCGTCCGGTTGACGACCGGACCGAAGTAATCCTCGTCGCGCTCCTCGCAGGCACCGGTGTGAACTCCCATCCGCACCCGGATCGGTCGCGTTGTTGGCCAAGACTCGGCCATCAGCGCCTCCTGCGCGGCCAAGACCGCCTGCAGGGCGGCGGCGGGCGTCGAGAAGGCGGCACAGAAGGCATCGCCGACTGTCTTGAACACGTAGCCGCCCGTGTGCTCGATGGCCCGACGGAGGATCTCGTCGTGGCGCCGCAACGCCTCCGCCATCGCTTCCGGCTCCGCCTCCCAGAGCTTCGTTGAGCCTTCGACGTCAGTGAAGAGCAGGGTGACGGTTCCAGATGGGATCGGCACCGCTCGACTCACGCCCGAAGGATAGGCCGCATCCCACGCGCCCCCGCTGGCCGCTGCACGAGCGTTGTGGGCGCTCGGCATACCATCTCCGCATGCCGACCGACCATCTGTTGGCGTTCTCGCTCACGGCCTTCGTGATCATCGTGATCCCAGGCCCGAGCGTGATGTTCATCGTCGGCCGCGCGCTCGCCCATGGCAGGCGGGCCGCTCTGCTGACGGTCATCGGCAACACCCTCGGCGAGTACGTCCAGGTCGTCGTCGTCGCCGTCGGGATCGGGCTCCTCGTCGAGCGCTCCATACTCGTGTTCAACGTCGTGAAGCTGGCTGGGGCCGCCTACCTGGTCTGGCTCGGCGTGCAGGTGTTCAGAAAACGCCGAACGCTCGAGTCAGCCGTGGCGGCGGCGGCTTTACCTGCCGCCGCCAGCGACTGGAGGATGGCACTGCAGGGTTGGGTCGTCGGTGCCTCGAACCCGAAGACAATCATCTTCCTCACCGCCATCCTGCCCCAGTTCGTGGACAAGGCGAGCGGCCATGTTCCCGTTCAGATCCTTGCCCTTGGCGCCGTCTTCAGCGCCATCGCCCTTGCCTCCGACACCGTCTGGGGCCTGCTGGCCGGAGTGTTTCGCTCGTGGTTCGCCCAGTCGCCTCGACGTTTGGAGCTCGTCGGCGGCACGGGAGGTCTCGCCATCATCGCCGTCGGCGTGGGACTCGCCCTCAGCGGTCGCAAGGACTGAGTAACAGCAGCTCGCCCGGCGGCGGGAAAGGCAGGCTGTTAAAATTCAGGTTCACCTCGAAGTCGTTCGTGAAGTTGCCCGACTGAGACCTCCGCCGGACGATCGGCATTGGGTTGCTATATCGCACGCGTTCGCGCCGGACAGGCGAGGCTACGCAGGCTGCAACAAGAAGGGGAGACCAGTGACCAGAATGACATGGGCACGACGGCTGATGGTGATGGGTGCGGTGATCGTCGTCGGCGTCGTAACCGCCGCCTGCGGCTCCTCCTCCTCGAGCAAGCCTCCCGCCAGCACCAGCGCCACCAGCTCGATCTCCATCTCGGACGAGTATGGGGAGACCTGGCCCTGCCAGTTCAACCCGTACACCGCCTCCGTGGAGTTCGACTCCTTCGGGCCGATCTACGAAGAGCTCGTCTACATGGACTCGCTCGAGAACGGGAAAGCGACACCGTGGCTGGCGACCGCCTGGAAGTGGTCCAACAACGACAGGACGCTCACCTTCACGATCAGGAGCGGCGCCACGTGGTCCGACCATGTCGCCTTCAGCGCCGCCGACGTGCTCTTCTCCTTCAAACTGCTGAAGAAGTACCCCGCCCTCGACCTCAACGGGGACTGGTCGGTGCTGAGCAGCGTGTCCGCCAAGGGATCGGACCAGGTCGTGTTCCAGTTCAAGACGGCTGCGGTGCCGTACTTCTACTTCATCGCCGACCAGACGCCCATCGTGCCCGAGCACATCTGGTCGACCATCAAGGACCCGGTCACGTATCTCAACCCGCACCCGATCGGTACCGGGCCGTACGTCCTACACACGTGCGACGCCGCCAACATCCAGTACACGAAGAACCCCACGTACTGGCAGCCCGGGCTTCCCCACATCGAAACGGTGAACTTCCCCTCCTACCTCTCGAACAACACGGCCAATGCCGACCTGGCGAGCGGCCTCGACCAGTGGGGTTCCCAGTACGTCCCGAACATCAAGGCCTACTACCTGTCGAAGAACCCGAACTACCACATCTGGTTCGCGCCCACCTACAACGTCAACATCTACATCAACCTGACGAACCCGATCCTTGGCAATCTGGCGGTGCGGCAGGCGATGTCCTACGCCATCGACCGCCCGGCGGTCTCCGCCATCGGTGAGTCCGGTTACGAGCCGCCGTCGAACCAGACGAGCATCGTGAAGCCGACGTTCTCGAGCTGGTACGACCCGGCCCAGGCAGCCCAATACGGCAACGCCTACGCCTACGACCCCGCCAAGGCGATCTCGATCCTGGAAGCCGCCGGCTACACGAGGGGCGCCAACGGCATCTTCGCCAAGGACGGCAAGCAGCTCTCCTTCACCATCATCAACAACGGCGGCTACTCCGACTGGGTTGCAGCCGTGAACGTCATCGAGATGGACCTCAAAGCCGTCGGCATCTCGATCACCCCGGACAACCTCTCGTACACGACCTGGGATGCCGACCTCCTCACGGGTCGCTACCAGCTCGCCTACAGCTGGGACTCGGGTGGGCCAACGCCCTACTACGAGCTGCGGGCACTGCTCTACTCGCCCAACACGGCACCGATCGGCACGTCGGCCGCCGACGACTGGGAGCGGTACATCAACCACTCGACCGATGCCCTCTTCGCGCAGTACGCCTCGACGACGAGCGCCGCCGTCCAGCACACGGTCGTCGACGAGCTCCAGAAGGTCATGCTCGACGACGTGCCGGTGATCCCGGTCACCGAGGCCGTCGACTGGTACCAGTACGACACCCAGGACATCGGCGGGTGGGTGACCCCGAGCAACCCGTACGCGCAGCCCGACCAGTACCAATTTCCGGACTGGGGCGTCGTGCTCTTGCACCTGTTCTCCAAGTAGCGCGCCGGTTCCAGCCCGAGCTACAGAGACGTCCTGATGAGATTCATCAGACGGAGGCTGGCCTTCTTCCTCGTCACGCTCTGGGCGGCCGTCACGCTCAACTTCCTGCTGCCGCGCCTCATGCCAGGCAACCCGGCCGAGGCCCTGCTGGCTCAGTACCCCCATCTCCAGCCTCAGGCGCTCCACGCCCTCACGACCCTCCTCGGGGGCGGATACCACCAGAGCCTCGCCACGCAGTACGCCGACTACTGGCGGCAGGTCGTGACGTTCAACTTCGGGATCTCGATCACGACGAGCTTCGGTACCCCCGTACGGGCCATGGTGAGGGCCGCCCTGCCCTGGACCCTCGGTCTCGTGGGCGTGACGACGGTCCTCGCCTTCGTCCTCGGCACCCTCATCGGGCTCGTGAGCGCCTGGAGGCGGGGCACCTGGCTCGACGCTCTGCTGCCGCCCATCTCCGTGATCGGGTTCGCACTCCCATACTTCTGGGTCGGCCTGTTGCTCGTATACATCTTCAACGTCATCCTCGGATGGCTGCCCTATGAAGACGCCTACAACATCCTCACCGACACCCCGGCCTGGAACCTGACCTTCATCGGCGATGTGCTCGAGCATGCGATCCTCCCAGGCATGACGATCCTCATCACGCAAATCGGGTTGTGGATCCTCTTCATGAGGAACAACACGATCACGGTGCTCGCCGAGGACTACGTCCGCATGGCTCGCGCTAAAGGGCTCAAGAGCTGGAGGATCATGTGGGCCTACGCCGGAAGGAACGCCATCCTCCCCAACCTGACGGGCTTCGCCATGGCACTCGGCTTCGTGGTGTCGGGGGCCATCCTCGTCGAGTACGTCTTCAACTACCCGGGACTCGGGAACCTCCTGCTGCGGGCGGTCGAAGGCCTCGACTACCCGGTCATGCAGGCCCTCTTCCTCCTCATCACGCTCGCCGTGCTGTTCAGCCTGCTCGTTTGCGACGTACTCACGGCCATCCTCGACCCACGGACGAGAGAGTCCGTCTAGCAGCCCGCCATGTCGAAGCCAGCCCACCCGGACCGCCCCCTGCCGCAGGATGTGACGAGGTACGACACTGCCGCCGCCGGCCAGAACCGTGGCGACGGCAACCGGCCGGACAGGCCCGCCGAGCGACGGCGGAGTAACAACATCTGGCGAGGCCTCCTCCACAACCGCAAGGCGATGGTGGGTTCGATCCTGCTGTTGCTCTTCCTCGTGCTCGCCATCTTCCCCGGTCGGATCGCCCCCTACAATCCGAGCGCCGAGACCTTCGCACCAAACCTCTCGCCTTCTGGGATCCACTGGCTTGGCACGACCTCCTTCGGCCAGGACATCTTCTCGCAGCTCATCTGGGGGGCGCGGCAGTCCCTCATCATCGCCTTCGCAGCCGGCGGCATCGCAACGTGCGTCGCCGTGCTCGTGGGAGTGGCCGCGGCCTACATCGGGGGCTTCACCGACGGCGTCCTCTCGACTCTCACCGACATCCTGCTCGTCATCCCCATCTTCCCCCTCTTCATCGTCATCGCCGCCTACCTGCGCAGCGCCGGCCTGGTCGACATCATCATCATCCTCGGCGCCCTCAACTGGTCCTACAGCGCCCGCCAGCTGCGCGTACAAGCGCTCTCGATGCGGAACCGCGACTTCCTCAAGGCAGCCGGGGTCCGGGGCGAGCGCACCAGATACATCATCGCGGCCGAGATGCTGCCGTCGATGAGCTCCATCATCGTGGCGGCCTTCTGTCTCAACGCCGTCTTCGCCGTGCTGACCGCCGCCGGGCTCCAGTTCATCGGGCTCGGCGACCCGAACGCTCAGAGCTGGGGCACGATGCTCTACTGGGCCTATCAGCAGGCGGCGCTCCAGTCGGGGCTGGCCCTGTGGGCGATCATGCCGGGCGTCTGCATCGCCCTCTTCGGAGGGTCGCTCGCCCTCATGAACTTCGCCTTCGACGAGATCTCCAACCCGGCACTGCGGCCTGTCCGCCGCATATCGCGCCAACGGCTGGCTCAGTCCGGCCTCGGGCCTGCCCAGGTCCGAGATGCAGTCGCCCCCGACGGCCGAGAGAGACCCGCCACCGCTCTCCCGTCACACGGCGTCTCGTGGCGCCCCCGGGAGCCCGACGTTGCGCGGGCGACCGACGGTGTAGCCACCTCGTCGTCGAGCCGGCTGCTGGAGGTCCGCAACCTCTCGGTCGCCTACGCCACCGACGACGGGCCCGTCGTGGCCGTCGACGGTGTCGATCTCGACCTCGACCGCGGAGAGTTCCTCGCCATCGTCGGCGAGTCCGGTTGCGGCAAGTCCACGCTCGTGTTCGCCATCAGCCGTCTGCTCAGCCCGCCCGCCGGCATCATCGGCGGGAGCGTCGCCTTCTGCGGTCAGGAGATGGCCGAAATGAGCGACAAGCAGCTCCGCCACATCCGCTGGCGGGACTTCTCGGTCGTCATGCAGAGCGCCATGAACGCCCTCAACCCGGTGATGACCGTGGGCCAGCAGATGCGCGACGCCTGCAAGGCGCATTCGGCGATGACGAACGAGGAGATCGCCAAGCGGTCGGCCGAGGTGCTGCGCCTCGTGTCGATCGACCCGCTCCACCTCGGCAGCTATCCCCACCAGCTCTCAGGCGGCATGCGCCAGCGCGCCATGATCGCCATGTCACTCCTGTTCACGCCGGACCTCGTCGTCATGGACGAGCCAACCTCTGCCCTCGATGTCGTCGGCCAGCGCTCCCTCATGCGCCAGGTCAAGGAGCTGCAGGACCGGCTGGGCTTCGCCGTGATCTTCGTCACCCACGACATCTCGCTCGTGAGCCACTACGCGGACCGCCTCATGGTCATGTACGCCGGACAGGTGGCCGAGCTCGGCGCCACTTCGACGCTCTTCGAAACGCCACGCCACCCCTACGCCCGCGCCCTGCTCGAGGCGTACCCCTCGATCCGGGGTGAGAGGGTCGCCCTCACCGGCATCGCCGGCTCCCCACCGAATCTCCTTTCGCCCCCACGCGGGTGCCGCTTCCAGCCTCGCTGCGCCGACGCGATGCCCGAGTGCACCGTCGTCGACCCGCCGATCTACCGGGTGGGCGGGTCCGACGTCCGCTGCCTGCTTTACCGGCAGGCGGAGGCGGGGACGGGAAGTCTCGCCGGCCGAACCGCCCGGGAGGCGGGCGACGGCGCAGCGGTCGTCGGGGCTGGACTGCAGACGGTGTCACCGCCCGAGCCACTACCGCAGACGAGCGGCGCTCCGGCGTCGGCGCCTCTGCCGGTCGGCGACGGCCAACCCGAGCTCCCGCTCCTCGAAGTGTCCGGCCTGAGCCGGAACTTCGGGCTGCGGGGCTTCCGCTCCAAGAGGCTCCTGCACGCCGTCGACGACGTCAGCTTCACCATCGGCCGGCGCGAGATCGTCGCGTTGGTGGGCGAGAGCGGGAGCGGCAAGAGCACGATCGCGCAGCTGCTCGCGCTGGTCTACCGGCCGACCTCGGGGGAGGTTCGCTTCGACGGCAAGCCGATCGGCACCATCAAGGGGCGGAGGGCGAAGTTGGCGTACCGCGGCGAGGTCCCGATGGTCTTCCAGGACCCGTACACCGCCATCAACCCTTCCTACCGGGTCTCGCACGCGATCAGGCGGGCGATCAAGCTGCACCGACGGGACCTCGATGCCTCCACCCAGCGTTCCGAGGTGACCCGGGTGATGGAAGCCGTGGGCCTCGAGCCGGCCGAGGCGATGCTCGCCAAGTACCCCTACGAGCTGAGCGGTGGCCAGCGGCAGCGGATCGGTTTCGCCCAGGCGCTCGTGCTCCGCCCGAAGCTCATCCTCGCCGACGAGCCGGTCTCGATGCTGGACGTCTCCATCCGGGTCGGCGTCCTCAACCTCATGGCCGAGCTGCGGAAACGGGAGGGCGTCTCCATCCTCTACATCACCCACGACCTCGCTTCGGCCCGATACATCGCCGACCGGATCATCGTCCTGTACGCCGGCCACGTCGTCGAGGTCGGCCCGACCGAGCAGCTCTTGGCCGGCCCCCGCCATCCCTACACCAAGCTCCTCCTCTCGGCGGTGCCCGATCCCCGCAGGCCTCTCGACGAATCCGCCACCGCCGACGCCGGCGAACCCCCGAGGGTCGTGGACCCGCTGCCTGGGTGCCGCTTCCAGCCCCGATGCCCTTACGCCATCGAGGAGTGCAAGACCGTCACGCCTCAGCTCGGCGAGGTGGCGCCGAGCCAGCTTGCCGCCTGCCACGTGGCCCTCGCTGAGGCTCGCCGGACGAGCCTTGTCCCGGCCTGAACGAAGCGTCCCTCCGGCCGAGTCTCAGTGTCGAGTGATCGTCGCTCTGATGATGCGGCGAGCCGCTTTGCCCTCAGGGATCGGCAGCAGCGGGTAGACGTGGATACCGCCCGCGAGCTCGTGCAGCTCGAGCTGGGTGCCCGATGTGCCTGCGGCCACCCCCTCCCGCAGCCGGAGGGCGTCGGGCTGGAGGATGTCCCGCGTACCCGCGAAGACCGTGAGCCGGCCAAGACCGTTGAGATCAGCCATCACGGGACTGACGCGGGGATCGGTCTCTTCGAGTTCCCCTCGGTACGCCACGCCCGCCATGTGCAGGCCCGCCACCGACAGCATGGGGTCCCGGGGGGCGATGCGGGCGATGGCCGGGTCCGTCAAGGCGATGTCGAGCCAGGGCGTGATGAGAACCGTGTCCCGCGGGACCACCGAGCCGCCGTCGCGCAACGAGACCACGACGGCGAGGGCCATGCCACCGCCGGCCGAGTCGCCCAGCAGGACCGTGTTCTTCGGACCTGTGACCTGCAGGATCGCCTTCACTAGGTCGGTCGCAGCCGGCACGACCGACGAGGCCGTTCCCATCGGGGCGAGCGGGTAGATCGGCACGCTGATCTCCGTGCCCGTCGTCCGGGCGAGATTGGCGATGAGCATCCAATGGAAGCGGGTGATCTCGTGGATATAGGAGCCCCCGTGCAAGTAGACGGCCCGCTGCCGCCATCCAGTGCTCGCGGCGGCGCTCGGGCGCCGAGGACGGACCGTGTAGACCCGCCAGCCCGCCTCTGAGACTCCGGCAGCGATGTCCACGCCTCGAACGAGGCCCCATGGCGGGGCAGGTGACCGAGGTCGTGTTCGCGCTCGCGACATCTCTCGGCCGAGCGCCGCCGGGTCCTGCATGCGTCGTTTGAGACCGATCACACCCAAGGCGACAGGCAGTGCCCTGCCGCCGAGGCTGAGGCTGCTCACAGATCCACCCAGCCCGACCGCAGTCGCCAATGCCCACCGGCGCGCAGGTGGGCCACGGCGGCCCGTTCCAGCGCCGTCCGTTGCGGCAGGGAATCGAGACAGGCGAGCGGCTCGGGCACCCGGAAGACGAACCTGAGCATCTCCTCGTCGTCCTCGACCGAGCCGGGCACGAGCTCGAACCGCCGTTGGAACCGCATGATGTTCGACTCAGCCGACAGCCAATCGGCCAGCTGGTCGTCGAGCAACCAAGACCAGCAGGTGGCCAGGCGGCGACGCTGGTCCCTCAGTGGGAAGAACTCGGCGAAGAAGCCCTTCGCCCTCTCGAACGAATCGTCGCACGCTGCCGGCGTCATAGGGCCGGACTCGGGGATGTGGACGCCGACGCAAGCGTCCCCATACCGGAACCCCACGCCGCGCCGCTCGGCCTCCTCGGCCGGGTACCAGGGCGGGCTCTCATCCCCGACGCCGAGATGGAGCCAGTTGAACTGCAGGCGACCGAGGTCGAACATCTCGGCCCGGAGGCACATGGTCAGCCACCAAGGGGCATCCACGCCCGTGGCGGAGTACATCTGTCGGTGAACGGCCATGTGCCGGGCGAGATCGGCCATCGATGCCCACGAGATGTCCTCGCTGATGCCTCGCGAGCGATGCCACGCCATCGTCCGGGGCATCGTCGCCAAGAAGACGTGCGCCATGAAGCACCGGCGCTCGAGTGGACACTCGTCCTCGCCACCGACCCACGACGGCCAACCGCCATGGGGCTCGGCGGGGCGGCCCATCGCCTGGGTGAGCCGGTGGCACGAGCGCTCGAGCAGCCACCACCACTCGGGCGAGGTGGCCGCCGACGGCAGCGTGGAGACGACGTCGGCGGCGTCTGCGCCCGTGACGCCGAGGCGCCCGAGGAGCTCTCTGGCCTCCTGGGGCGGCGGCAGGGAGACCTCGCCTGGTGGCTCGCCAACGCCGTCGAGCCCTTCGGCCCATCTCGTCGCCCAGGGCCCGAAGCCGAGCGCCTTCGCAATGGAGGCACCCGTGCGGCCGCTCACTCCCGCGACCAGAATCCGCGACTGTCCGGGCGTGGGCCCTTCGAGGGGCCGGTAGTTGACGCCGACGGCGTCGAGGCGACCCAGATGGCGGCGCAGACGCTTCTCGAACTCCTCGAACGAGCGGGAGCCGACGGGGTCGCCTGCGGCAGGCCCCCGCCAGACCACTTCGGAGAAGGCGCACACGCGGGGGAAGTACAGGTACTCGGCATGCTCGGAGCTCGACACGTACTCGGTCCAGAGCTGGCACTGGGCGCCGAGGATCGGTGGCGCCGAGCCTCCGCCACGGACTCCGGCACGGGGTCGAAGGACCAGACCCGCTCGAGACTCGTAGCCGGGTGCATGGCGAGCGGCTCGCGGGGATCGTCGGCGTAGGCGTGGTCGAGATACAGCCACTGTTGCGCCGCCATGACGACATCGTGACCGGCGTTCACCCCCTCGACGCCGCCTTCCTTCCCGCGCCAGGACACGACGACGGCGCCCGCAGGCGCGCCTCTCTCGAGGATCTCGTCCCAGCCGACGAGCACACGCCCGCGCTCGGACAGGTGCTGGGCCATCCGCGCCGTGAACCATCCCTGCAGCTCTTGCTCGGTCTCGAAGCCCTCGGCGACCATCAAACGCTGTGCTGTCTCGGAGGCCTCCCATTCCGTCGTCGGGCACTCGTCCCCCCCGACGTGGACATAGTCCCAGGGGAAGACATCGATCACGGCGTCGAGGACGTCCGTGCAGAACTTGACCGTGGCCTCCTCGAGGTTGAGCACGTGGGGTGAGATGCCCCACGTCGTGAGGACCTCGCATGGCTCGCTCGAGTTGCCGAGCTCGGGATAGGAAGCGATCGCCGCCACCATGTGCCCCGGCATGTCGATCTCGGGCAGAACGTGGACGAACCGCTCGGAAGCGTAGGCAACGATCTCGCGGAGGTCGTCGGCCGAGTAGAAGCCCCCGTGCGGCTGGCCGTCACCGCCTTCCTCGTCATCCGCCCCGACCGGTGACTCGCGTCGCCAGGCCCCGACCTCGACGAGCCGCGGGTAGGCCTCGACCGGGAACCGCCACCCCTGGTCGTCGGTCAGGTGGAGGTGGAGCACGTTGAACTTGTGCATCGAGATCAAGTCGATGAGCTTCAGCACGAAACCCTTCGGCAGGAAGTGCCGGGAAGCATCGAGGTGCACACCTCGCCAAGAAAACACTGGCTCGTCGGAGATCTCCATCCCCGTCAGCTCGACCGAGGGCGCCAGCTCCCCGGCGGCGGAACGCCACCACGAGTCGGGCAGCAGCTGGCGCAGCGTCTGCAAGCCGTGGAACACCCCAGCCGGGCTGCGCCCGGCCACGGTGACGGCGTCGTCGGCGACGCGCAAGCGGTAACCATCGTCAGAGCGCCGCCGGGCGGCATCCGCCTCCGCCCCAGCTGGCGGCTCGAGGACAAGGCGTATCTGGCTCCTCGACGGCGCCTCCGGGTGAGCGAGCTCCACGCGCCAGTTCGATGCCTGCTCGACAACCCTGCGAAACCAGCGAGCGATTGGCGCCAATTCCTCCGGTGCTTCGATCTGCAGGCCGTCCGTCAGCGTGACCCCATCGGCGAGCATCGTCAGGCTCGTCGGCCCCGGGATGAGCGCCGGTACAGACGCCGGAATGGGCGCAGGTACAGATGACGGAATGGGCGCCGGTGCGCTGGAAAGGTCTTCGCTCATGCTTGGTCGATGTTGCTTGGTGCGCTCGCTGGGGTCAAGAGTGCTCCCGATGGCCCCGGCGGCGTCCTGTCGGGTGGCGTGACAGGCGCCCTAGAGGGCTCGGCGCGGCCTCCCAGTATCCTTCGCAGGATGAGGCCCCCGGAGACCGAACCCACGCCCGATCCGGCGCTCTTCGACGCTGTCGTGAACCTCTGCAAGCGGAGGGGTTTCGTCTTCCCGTCGGCGGAGATCTACGGGGGAATCCGCTCCACCTACGACTACGGGCCGCTCGGTGCCCTCATGCTCCGCAACGTTCGCGAAGCCTGGTGGCGCTCCATGGTGCAAGAGCGCGATGACATCGTCCCCATCGACGCCGCCGTGCTCACGAACCCGAAGGTCTGGGAGGCCTCTGGCCACCTCGCCGCCTTCACGGACCCGCTCGTCGACTGCCGCAATTGCAAGGAGCGGTGGCGGGCCGATCAGATCGGCGACACCTGCCCCAACTGCGGCTCGAAGGATCTGACGGAGGCACGGCCGTTCAACCTCATGTTCAAGACGTTCGTCGGCCCCGTGGAAGAGAGCGCGGCGGCTGCCTACCTCCGCCCCGAGACGGCCCAGGGCATGTTCGTGAACTTCCTCAATGTCCTGCAGACGACGCGAAAGAGACCGCCCTTCGGCATCGCCCAGACGGGGCGGGCCTTTCGCAACGAGATCACGCCGGGGAACTTCGTCTTCCGCACCCGCGAGTTCGAGATGATGGAGATGGAGTACTTCGTCCCGCCGGCCGAGGCCGACGCCTGGTTCGAGTACTGGTGCGCCGAGCGGCTCAGCTGGTATGCCCGTTACGGCATCCCCGAGGCCATGCTGCGCCTGCGCCAGCACGACGCCTCCGAGCTCTCCCACTACTCGGCGGGCACGGCCGACGTCGAGTTCCTCTACCCCTGGGGCTGGGGCGAGCTAGAGGGCATCGCCAACCGAACGGACTTCGACCTGCGAGCCCACTCGGAGCACTCCGGCACGAAACTCGAGTACTTCGACCAGACGACAGGGGAGCACTACATGCCCTACGTCATCGAACCGGCCGCCGGGCTCACCCGGACGATGATGGCCCTCCTGCTGGCCGCCTACGACACCGACGTAGTCGCCGGCGAGGACCGGACGGTCCTACGGCTGCACCCCCGCATCGCCCCCTATGCGGTCGCCGTGCTGCCGCTCTCCAAGAAGGAGACGCTCACCCCGTTGGCAAGGGAGATCCTGCACACACTGCAGCGGCGTTTCGTCTGCGATTACGACGAGACGCAGGCGATCGGACGACGGTACCGACGCCAGGACGAGATCGGCACGCCCATGTGCGTGACTGTGGACTTCGACTCGCTCGAGGACCAAGCCGCCACCTTGCGCGACCGCGACTCGACCGAGCAGGTGCGCGTCCCGATCGCCGACCTTGCGGACACGATCGCCCATCGACTGGACCCTGACCTCGCCGTCTGAGACACTCCGACGGCGGCAGTGCCATCGAAGGCGAAGGCGAGGTGCGCGTCCGGTGAAGCCCTCCCGCCCACGCTCATTAGGCTCGACCGGAGCCCTTGCCACCCACGCGGGGACGCCAACCTGAGGAAGGATCTTCACCCGATGGCATACGTCTTCGACTTCGACCACGAGCACCCTCGCCCGCCCATGGAGCTGAAGGACCTCCTCGGAGGCAAGGGAGCCAACTTGGCCGAGATGACGTCGGTGCTCGGACTACCCGTGCCTCATGGCTTCACGATCTCGACCGACGCCTGTCGCGCCTACATGGACGCCGGTTGGCCGGCAGGTCTCTCCGAGGAGGTTCGCACGCACCTCGAGCGCCTGCAGGGCCTCATGGGCCGCAAGCTCGGCGACGGCAGCGACCCGCTCCTCGTCTCGGTGCGCTCCGGTGCCAAGTTCTCCATGCCGGGGATGATGGACACGGTCCTCAACCTGGGTTTGAACGACGACTCCGTGCAAGCGTTGGCGGCCCAGACCGGCGACGAGCGCTTCGCCTTCGACTCCTACCGGCGCTTCGTCCAGATGTACGGGCGCATCGTGCTCGGCATCTCCGCATCGCCCCTCGACGAGCCGCTCGAGCAGGCCAAGGAACGCAGCGGCGCCTCGTCGGACGCAGACCTCTCCGCTGAGGTGCTGAGGATGCTCGTGAAGGAGCTGAAGGGCATCGTCCAGCAGGAGACGGGCGCCGCCTTCCCGGAGGAGCCGATGGACCAGCTCCGAGGTGCGATCGAGGCGGTCTTCGGGTCCTGGAACGGCCCCCGCGCCGTCGCCTACCGCGTTCGGGAGCGCATCCCCCACGACCTCGGCACGGCCGTGAACGTGCAGGCGATGGTCTTCGGCAACCGCGACGACAAGTCCGGCACCGGTGTGGGTTTCACGCGGGACCCGGCCACCGGTGCCGCCGGTGCCTACGGAGACTTCCTCGTGAACGCCCAAGGCGAGGACGTCGTCGCCGGCATCCGCAACACCCAGCCGCTGTCGGCCCTCGAGGACGTCTTCCCTTCCATCTATGCCGAGCTGCTCGATATCTTCGGTCGCCTCGAGGCGCACTACCGGGACATGTGCGACACCGAATTCACTATCGAGCAGGGAAAGCTGTGGATGCTGCAGACACGCGTCGGCAAGCGCACCGGTCGGGCGGCCTTCCGCATGGCCGTCGACATGGTCGCCGATCCCGTCATCAGGCTCAGCCATGACGAAGCAATCCAACGGGTGAGCGCCGAGCACATCGACCAGGTCCTGCACCCGCAGTTCGCGGACTCGAGCGCGACGGTGCTCACGAAGGGCCTCGGTGCCTCGCCGGGAGCTGCCGTCGGAAAGGTCGTTCTCAGCGCTGATGACGCCGACGAAGCTGCCCGCAACGGCGAGCACGTCATCCTCGTCCGCAGCGAAACGAGCCCGGAGGACGTCCACGGCATGCTGGCGGCTCAGGGGATCCTGACGGCCCGCGGCGGCCTCGTCTCCCACGCCGCCGTGGTGGCGAGGGGCTGGGGCAAGCCGGCCGTCGTCGGCGCCGAGGCGGTGAAGATCGACGAGGCGGACAAGTCATTCAGCGTGGGCAGGACCGTCGTACGCCAGGGCGACGTCATCTCGATCGACGGCTCCACCGGGTCCGTCGTGCTCGGTGAGGTGGCACTCACCGCCGCCGCAGCCCCTCCGGAGATGGAGAAGATCCTCGGCTGGGCGGACGAGATCCGCCGCGGCCATCTCGGCGTGCGAGCGAACGCCGACACCGGAGCCGACGCCGCCAATGCTCGCCAGCTCGGCGCCGAGGGCATCGGGCTGTGCAGGACCGAGCACATGTTCCTCGGTGAGGATCGTCTCCCGATCGTGCGCCGAATGATCCTGGCCGCCACCGACGAGCAGGAGACGGCGGCGCTCGAGGAGCTCCGCGTGGCGCAGCGAGCGGACTTCTCCGACATCCTCGAAGCCATGGACGGCCTTCCGGTCGTCGTCCGACTCCTCGACCCGCCACTGCACGAGTTCCTTCCCGATGTCGAGCACCTCGCCGTGAAGGAAGCCACCGAAGGACTCACCGCCGAAGAGCACGCCCTCTACGACGCCGCCCGCGCCTGGCAGGAGGTCAACCCGATGCTTGGCACCCGCGGCGTGCGCCTCGGCGTCCTCAAGCCGGGCCTCTACGCCATGCAGGTGCGGGCCCTCATGGAAGCTGCCCTCGACCGCGTGCGGGCGGGCGGCACACCGGTCGTCGAGGTGATGATCCCGCTCACGATCTCCCGCGAGGAGCTTGCTCTCGCCCGCTCCTGGGTGAGGGAGGCGATCGCGTCCGTCGAGCAAACCGCCTCCGGTGAAGCCGAGCACGTCGAGGTGCTCATCGGAACGATGATCGAGACGCCCCGCGCCGCCCTCGTCGCCGGCGAGATCGCCGAGGAAGCCGACTTCTTCTCCTTCGGCACGAACGACCTCACTCAGATGACCTTCGGTTTCAGCCGCGACGACGTGGAGGGCCGCATGATGTCCGCCTACCTCGAGAAAGGTCTGTTGCGGGCGAACCCCTTCGAGAACCTCGACCCGGTCGGCGTCGGGGAGCTCGTGCGCATCGCCGTCGAGCGCGGGCGAGCGGCACGCCCCGGCCTCGAGTGCGGCGTGTGCGGCGAGCACGGCGGCGATCCGGCGTCGATCGACTTCTTCTTCAACGCCGGCCTCGACTACGTGAGCTGCTCGCCCTACCGCGTTCCGATCGCCCGCTTGGCGGCGGCCCAGTCGGTGCTGGCCGCCCGCGGGTAGGTGGCGGCGGCGGGAGGGGTTTCTCTTCCTCGGGCCGCTCGCCGCAGGTCGTTCTGGGTGGGTGAACGGGACACATGCTGTCCCAAACGACCCGCCAGAATGCCGCCTGCCGTCAGCTGACGGCTCAGCTGACGGCTCAGGCCAGGTCGTAGTCGAGAAAGAGCGTGTGGGCGCCGTCGGAGCCGATCTCAATGCGTCCCTCGCCGGAGATGCCCGCCAGCTCGCCCGTGCCCGAACCAGGCGCGATGGGCCACTTCGCCCACGAGCCGGCGGCCGTCATCGTCCCCACGTGCAACAACGCGAAACCCCCCACCTTTCCGTCCACCCTCCCGCTGACCCGCTCGAGGGCGACATAGCCAGCGCCGCCGGCCTCCGCCCGCACCGAGAGCATCTCCACGGTGCTCGTCGCCTCGATGTCGCCGGTGAAGGTCTTGGTGATCCGGGTGCGCCCGTACTGCACGCCCGAGTCCTCGTGGAAGGGCGGCTCGGCCTCGAACGAGTCGAGCGTGAAGGCGGCGACGGTGTGCTCCATGGCGTCACCCTACGCGGTCGGCCACGGCGGACCGGTGCCCTCGTCGGGCGAGGCAGGGTGCCCCGACGTCGAGCCAGGCGTTACCGTGCGCTCGATGGGCATTCCCGACGAGGACGTGGCGCAGGTTCGGTCGTCGACCGACATCGTGGCACTCATCAGCGAGTACACACCGCTGAAGCGCGTCGGTCGAAGGTTCGTCGGGCTGTGTCCCTTCCACGCCGAGAAGACCGGGTCGTTCAGCGTCAACGGCGAGGAGGGCCTCTATTACTGCTTCGGGTGCCAGGCCTCGGGCGACGCCATCACGTTCCTGCGAGCGATTGAGGGATGCGATTTCGTCGAGGCGGTGGAGCGCCTGGGCGCCCGCGCCGGCATCACCGTGCGCCAGGAGTCCGGGGGCAAGACCCAGCACGACCGCGACCAGACTGAAGCGCTCAAGGAGGCGATGCGACGGGCCGTCGCCTTCTACCATGAGCGCCTCCTCGGCCACGCCGACGCCAACCGCGCCCGTCAGTACCTGCGATCTCGCGGCTACGACGGCGACGTCGTGCGGCAATTCCGCCTCGGCTGGTCGCCGGAGCGGGGCACCAACCTCGCCAAGGTGCTCGGGATGCCGGCCGCCGTGCTCGCCGCCGCCGGGCTTGCCCACGAGGGCAACTACGGCCCGCAGGACAGCTTCCGGGGCCGGGTGATGTTCCCCATCTTCGACCCGTCGGGCACGCCGATCGCCCTCGGCGGGCGCATCCTGCCCGGCAGCGACCAGACCTCCGAAGGGGCCGGCCCCGGTCCGAAGTACCGCAACTCCAAAGAGACCGCCATCTATTCCAAGCGCCGCACCCTCTACGGTCTCAACTGGGCGCGCCAGGGGATCGTGCAAGCCGGCGAGATCGTCGTCTGCGAGGGCTACACCGACGTCATCGGCCTCTTCACGGCCGGCATCCCTCGAGCCGTCGCCACGTGCGGAACGGCCCTCACCGACGAGCACTTTCAGGTGATCGCCCGTTTCGCCAAGCGCGTCGTGCTCGCCTTCGACGCCGACGCCGCCGGGCAGTCGGCGGCATCGCGCTTTTATGAGTGGGAGCGGCTGCACGACCTCGAGGTGGCCGTGGCGGCGCTGCCGCCGGGAAGCGATCCCGGAGAGCTGGCGCAGATCGACCCGGAACGGCTGCAGAAGGCGATCGAGGAGGCGCAGCCGTTTCTCGGCTTCCGGGTGGAGCGGGCACTCTCCTCATGTGACCTGCGATCACCTGAAGGGCGCGCCCGGGCGGCGGCGGCGGCCGTGGCCATGATCGCCGAGCACCCGAACGAGCTCGTGAGAGACCAATACCTCGTCACGATCGCCGACCGCACCCACATCGCGGTGGAGCGACTGCGTCCGTACCTCGATCGCCCGGTGCTCGACCCGAAGACGGTGGCAGCGGCAGCACCGAGGCCGCAGAGAGGCCCGGGCCAGCGCGCCGCCAGGGACGGTCTCGCCCTCGCAATTCACGCGCCGGCAACGATGGCCGGCCGGCTGGACGAGTCGCTCTTCGCCGACTCCCTGCAGCGTGCCGCCTATCTCGCCCTCGCCGGCGCCACCAGCCTGCACGAAGCGATCGAAGGCTCCGACGAGGCGGTCGCCGACCTTCTCCGTCAGCTTGCGGTGAGCGAGCCCGAGGCCGACGCCGATCCCACGATCGTGCAACTCGTGCGAGCGGCGGCCACACGGGCCCTCGGAGATCTCGAGGCCGACGCCCGTACTGCCGAGGCCGACGGCGACCAGGAGCGCCTCCTCACCGCCGGCGCCGACATCGCCCTGTTGAAAGCCGAGCTCGAGGTGATGCAAGAACCCGGCGTGAACCAATCGCCGCCCCAGCCCGTGATCGACGCTGCCGACCGGTTGTTAGGGTGGCTGCGGAGTCGCCGAGGGGAGGGGGCTTGAGCAGTCCAAGCGAACCGATCGACCCGACTGCCGAGAACGCTCGCTCGGGCGAGGCGCGGCGAGCCCGGATCGCTTCGGCTCTGAGCCTGCGGGACTACAGCGGACCGTCCAGTTCGGGCACGGACCCGGTACGGGCCTACCTGAAGGAGATCGGGCGGGTATCCCTCCTCACGCCCGAGCTCGAAGTCCTCTGCGCCCAGCAGATCGAAGCCGGCGTCGAAGCCTCAGCCATCTACGAGTCCTGGGAGGCCGAGGGAACCCTCGCCGAGGTGCCCTTCGCCGAACGCCGCAAGGTCGAGCGCGTCATCCGTCAGGGCCAGGACGCCAAGGACCTGCTCATCGAAGCCAACCTCCGTCTCGTCGTGTCGATCGCGAAGCGGTACCGCAACCGAGGGATGCCCTTCCTCGACCTCATCCAGGAGGGCAATCTCGGCCTCATGCGGGCCGTGGAAAAGTTCGACCACCGCCGGGGCTTCAAATTCTCGACGTACGCAACCTGGTGGATACGCCAGGCCATCACCCGAGCCGTCGCCGACCAGGCCCGAACGATCCGCATCCCGGTCCACCTCGTCGAGACGATCAACAAAGTCACCCGATCGCAGCGCCAGCTGTCTCAGGAGCTGGGGCGGGAGCCCACGGTCGAAGAGATCGCCGCCCGCATCGAATACCCCGTCGACCGCGTTCGTGAGCTGCAGCGGATCAGCCAGGACACGATCTCCCTCGAACAACCCCTCGGCGACGAGGAGGATTTCAGCCTCTCGGATCTCCTCGAGGACCAGACGGCCGAGGTCCCGTCGGACGCCGCCACCCGCATCCTCCTCAACGAGGCGGTCAAGCGCGCCCTCGGAGAGCTGAGCGAGCGGGAGCAGGAAGTCGTGCGATTGCGTTTCGGGTTGGATGACGGCCGCATCCGAACGCTGGAGGAGGTCGGGCAAATCTTCGGTGTCACGCGTGAGCGCATCCGCCAGATCGAGATGAAGACTTTGGCGAAGCTGCGGCACCCGCAAGTCTCCCGACCCTTGCGCGACTACGTCGAAGGCGACTGAACGGCGCCAGCACTGCGATCATGTGGCATGTCGGTGACGGTCGAAGCGACACAGAGCGCCTCCGAGGTGCTCGAGCGGGCAGGGAGGTTTCTGGCGTCGCGCCCGGTTCATCACAACCTCCTCCTCACGCTGCTGCATGAACGGGCAGCCAACCCCGAGCCGGGCAGGTATTGGATCGCTCGGGAGGAAGCCGACGTCGGCGGAGTCGCCTTCCAGTCACCCCTGGACTTCCCGGCGACGCTGAGCCCCATGAACCCGCACTCCGCCCGCGCCGTGGCGGAGGCGGCCTCAAGTGCTGGCGCAGAGCTTCCGGGCGTCTCGGGCGAAGCCGCCACGGCGGCGGCCTTCACCGGGCATTGGACCGAGGTCCGAAAGACGAGTGCGCAACCGATCTCGGGCCAGCGCCTCTACCACCTGGGCGACCTCAGGCTACCGGACGGCGTCAACGGCCGACTCCGTCCCGCCACCGAGGCAGACCACGCCCTCGTGGCGGCCCTTGTCTCCGAATTCGCCGAGTTCATCGGCGAGTCGCCCCCCAACCCTGCCGTACTGGCGCGCCGGCTCGCGAGCGGCCAGGCCTGGCTGTGGGTCGACCACGAGCCGGTCACCCTAGCCCTGCACTCCCTGCCCGTTGAAGGCGTCACCCGCATTCACACCGTGTACACGCCGCAGGCGCGGCGACGGCGCGGTTACGCCAGTGCGTGCGTCGGCCACCTCTCGAAACGCCTGCGCGACGCCGGTCTCGAGTGCGTCCTCTACACCGACCTCGGCAACGCCACGTCCAACTCCGTCTATCGAGGACTCGGTTACGAGGCAGTCATGGAGCTGCTGCGGTACGGCTTCACCGGGCCAGAGCCGCCGACTGGCTGAGCCGCCCGCGCTAACTGGGCCGGCGAGGTTGAGCGCCGTTCGCACGCCCGGAGGAAGCGCTCAGCATCTCGCCCATGCGAGCGCGGGCGAGACCGCCGAGAGGGCTCGCAAGGAGCCCGCTGAACCGATCTCGAGCGAGGTCGCCGAGCGCCCGGACTCTCTCGGCCGTCGCTTCGGCATTGACAGCCTCCGCTCGCGAGCTGGCCACCCGCGGCCAGTCCGCCCGGGGGTGACCCGATTTCTTGAGCTGCGACGCTTTGGAGGCCGCCCACGCTCCGGCGGCGCATCCGAGAACGAAACCCACCTTGAACCGCATCCACACCTTCTACCCTTCCGGAGCGCCGCCCGCCACTCGGGACCCTCTGCGACGCGTGCGCAGAACGGCAATCTCGCCGGCTCGAGGCGGGCCGACTAGGTTGCGACGGGTGATCGCCCCCCCTGCAACTTGCGCTCAGCGCGTGATGGCCCTGACCGCCCGTGGCTTCCTCGCAACCCTCGTGCTCGTGAGCGTCTCCCTGCTCGGGGCCGCCGACGCATGGGCGGCCGGCAATGCCACGCTCGAGCCCTACATCCTCTCGAACCCGGTACCGGGCTGGACTCCTGCCCCGACCTCGGTGTCGCAGAGGGTCGACACCGAGGTCTCAGGCCCGCTCGTCGCGAGAACTCACGAGAACGTCACGACGGCGCTCGGGGTTTGGGAAGGGCCCGGCGGCAACGGGGTGCTCATCATCATCCTCGTGCGCTTCCCGGGGTCCAGCATCCCAGCTTCATTTTCGAATTCCACCTCGGCCATCA
This sequence comes from uncultured Actinomycetota bacterium, assembly GCA_963735115.1. Classification (GTDB taxonomy): domain Bacteria; phylum Actinomycetota; class Acidimicrobiia; order Acidimicrobiales; family Bog-793; genus JAKACA01. The sequence continues at coordinate 407,238 of CAVTJR010000001.1, forward strand.
ACGGCGTCTGCGGCGGTGCAGGACAGTCCCCCGGCACGGTGACCCCGATCGCGGGCATTCCCGGAGCCGCCTCTGAGACCTGCCAATCCTCGAGCGGCAATCCGCTCACGGTGGCGGCCTGGCCGAAGGGAAACGTGGTCGCCTTCGTCGAGGCGGAAGGGCTCGGGGCGACCGAGGTCGACCAGGTAGCCGTGAACGAAGACGACAAGCTGCCAGCCAACGGGATCGGTGAAGCCAGCAGCTCGTCCTCGAGCGGGCTCGAGGCTGGAATCGGAGTGGTGGTCGTCGCCGCCGTCGTCATCGGCATCATCGTTGCCCGTCGACGTTCGAAGGCGCAGGTGGCTCCGGCCGCCGGCGGCCAGTGGGCGCCCCCAGGGGCAGCACCCCCGTGGGGATACGAGGGCGCGCAGGCTGCCTCTCCGGGCGCTACGCCGTACGGCGGCCCCGGCGGCTATGCGGCTGGGCCGCCCGCTTACCCGGCCGGCGGGTACCCGGCCGGCGGGTACCCGGCCGGTTCGAGCGTTCCGCCGGCGGGGGCACCGGCCGGCGGCTACGCGGCAGGCTCCGGCGGCTACCCGTCGGGTTCGGGCTTCGACGCAGGTGCTGCGCCAGCGGAAGCAAGCGGACCCGTGCCCTACCAGCGGCCGCGACCCTCCGAGGGCGGCGATGCCGGGTTCTACGGTGGGACGCAGCCGGCGGCAGCTCCGACCCCTGTCAGGCAAGCGCCTCCGGTGGTGGGGGGCAACGATGCCACCGTGATCGACGCTCCGCCGCCGGCGGCGGCGCCGGATCACCCTGTCGAAGCGGGCTGGCATGCCGTCGAGGGCGATCCCAACCGGCAGAGGTATTGGGACGGAACTGCCTGGACCTCCCACCTCCGCTGGGACGGAACCGCCTGGGTGAACGACTCCTGAGGTCCGTGCGCCAAGAGTAGGATGAGGGCGCCTTCAGGACCGCTAGGGCCGAAGCATTCCGGGGTAGCTCAATGGCAGAGCACGCGGCTGTTAACCGTGTGGTTGAGAGTTCGAGTCTCTCCCCCGGAGCCCATCCGAGTCGAATACCGGCTGCGGTGATGCTGACGGCCGGGTCTCCGTGGGCATGCCAGCTCACCTTTTGCGAGGGTTAAAAAGGGAGGGCGAAACGCGGAGACCCGGCCGGTCAGCAGGCCTGTGCATGACCATTCGGGGTGGGAAGGTGGTTGTGGTGCGAAAGTGCGTCCCGTGCCGGCAACTGTGTGCCCAACATGGCGTGCGAACGCACACTCTCGCCACGTTGGGCACACAGTTCGCTCGGGGAACGCGAGGGTGATGAGGCACCGCCAGATGAGCTCGGCGGGACGCCCGCAGCCGACACGGTTCGTCATGACTTGCCCGGATCGGCGACGATGGCATCAGACACGATGGCTCCGGTGGCACGGTCGCGGATGACGAAGAGGAAGGGATGATCGAAGGAGATCGTCTCGATGTGGCCGTGTTGCAGGGTCGGTCCGCTGCGGACGCCCGAGACAGACGAGGTGTCCGTGCCCCGCTCGTCGACCGTGAGAGAGTCTGCCTGAGCGATGGCCTGCAGCTGGAGACCGAGGGCTGTCGTGATGCCCGTGTAGTTGGCCCTGAGCCCGAACGCCCCGGCGATACCCATGGCTCGCAGGGTTTCATCGAGGTTCGCCTCTGAGGAGATCGAGAACTTCGGCATCGTCAGCGTGACGGAGCCGACGCGGGCGGAGCTCGCCAGCTTCGTGAGCTCGGCAGAATCCAGCGAGTCCACGACCGAGCTGAGCGAGCCGCCGCGGGCTTCGACAGCGACGGCCTCGAACCCCTCGCCGGCGTACGGCAGCACGACCGCCTCCAGCCGGTTGGTGGAGACATACGCCAACGAGCTCGATTCGAGCTTCATCATCGTCACGGGCACGCGAGCCCCGCTGGCGGTGACAAAGGACCCGGGCGTATCGAGGGAGGTCAGGAAGTCGACCTCCGGCGCCCATCGGGCCGCGAAGCGGACGGCGTCGGTCAACACCAGCTCCGTCATGTAGGGCAAGGGCTCCGCGAAGAGCTGCGGCACGGCACCACGGGTGCTGTTCGCAATCCAGGCGTTGACGGCCGCCGCCGCGTGCGGAGCGGCAAAGTCGACGCGCTCCAAGCCGGTATCGAAGTACCGCTGGAGGGCGTCCAGATACGCCGGCTTCACCGCCAGGCTCCGTTGCAGGAACAAACACGTCTCGTCGGTCAGCTGAACGCGGGAGGCAGCCGCGTCCGACTGCAGCCTGGCGACGAGGGCGTCCCAACCGACCGCCTGCGCCGCGGCAGTCGATCGGCCCTCGCCGAGGGCGCTCGCTATCTCTTGCTGCGTGGCTCCCGCGGCGCCGAGCTCGAGCATCGTGAGCGCCACGCCCAAACTCTCCGGCGAGACGACGATGTTGCTGCTGCCGGCGCTCGAGAGGAGCCTCTGTGTGAGGGCGAGCGCGAAGCCCTGCTCGGCGTGCTCGACGGCCAACTCAGCCGGAGAACCCGGGGGAACCTGCTCGAAGGCCGTGCGGCTGACAAGCCGGCTGATCACCGCCTGGCCGCCGACCACCGCCGGCCGCCGTGGGGCCGTCGATGGAAGTGCCAGCGCCGCCACCAGGGATACAGCCACGATGACGGAGGCTGCCGACCCGACGGCAAGGCGACGTCGGCGAAGACGCCGTTCCGCCCGTCGGCGAATCTCCGCAGGCGGCGTCCACCCGACTTCAGGCAGGCTCGCGGCGAACCGGACGACGACGTCTCCCCACGGGTCGCTCTGCTGGCTGCTCATTTCGAACCTCCGACTCGCCTGGCAACGTGTCGTTCATCCGGTCGAGCTCGCTCGCCAGTTGGGTGCGGCCCCGATGCAGCCATGACGTCACGGTCCCAGCGGGAACCGACATCTCGTCGGCCACTTCGCTCACCGTCAAGCCCACGAGGTGATACAGGATCAGGGCGCGCCTCTGGTCTGGTGTCAGCTGGTCGAGCGCCTGACGAAAGTCCATCATCGACTGCTCGTCTTCGATCGTGTCGGTGCTGCGTTCCGGTACCTCCGCGCTCGAAACAAGCTGGCGGGCGTGCCGGCGGTGGTTCTTGGCAAGGTTGAAGGCGACGAGCCGTACCCACGCCTCCGGGTCCTGCAACGTTCGTAGGCGACGCCAGCGCATCCAGGCCTTCTCGAATGCCTGTTGAACAAGGTCTCGCGCCTCGTTCTCGTCGCCGGTGAACACGTAGATCTGGCGAATCAAACGGTCGCGACAGGACACGTAGAGGTCGTCGAAGCCCTCGCTGGCCGTCTTCAAGGTCACACCTCACCATTAAGTAACACACGTGACGGGTGCCTCTGACTGCAGCAAACGCAAAGAAAATCAAGAAACTTTGCCGGGAATGCAGAAGTCTCGACGGCTCGCACGTCGCTCGGTACGGTCAGCGATGGAGGTACGAAATCCGTCAGTCCTAAAGGGGATGCCATGTCAATGAAATCACAGAGCGCTCACCGCTTCTCGGGCTCCAGGCGGGTGGTCCTCGCCATCGTTCTCGCCGTGGCCATGACGATCACTTGGGCCGCGGCGGCAAGCGCAAGCAAGGACGTAACCGCCACCGATCACGCCAGGCTAGCCACCGCGCTCGTCACGCCGACAGCAAAGCAAGTCTCGGCTCTCATCGTGCCCGCCAGCCAGGGCGACCCGCTGAGCGAACTCCAACTCCATCTGATGTCGAGGTTCTCCGGCAGCTTCGGCGGAATCTACGTCGACAAGAGCGGTCAGTTCGTGGTTGCCACCGACGGCTCACCGCCTGCTGCGATGCGGCAATCAGTCGAGGACGGTTTTGCCACCGTGGCGCGCGTCCTGGGTAGCAGGGCAGGTCCGCGACCGTTGCTCCGCGTGGGCTACGCCGACACGGGGGCAACGCTCCAGCACCTCTATGAGCTGAAGGCTGCAATCCTGGACAACCCCTCCCTCCGCCGCGACGGCATCGATGGGGCGGGTCTCGACGTCGAGCGCGGTCGTGTCGTTGTGATGACAGGCCGAGCGAGAGGGGCCGCCGCGGTCAAGGCGGACTACGGCTCTCAAGTCGAGGTGTTGCGCGACTCCGGATCAGCACTCACCGACGGCCGGTACAACGACTCACCCGCCTGGAATGGCGGCGACGAGATCGTCACGCCGAGCTACGGGGAGACGACGTGCACTTCCGGCTTCGGCATGCAGGACGCCGAGACAGGCCAGACGTACTTGCTGACGGCGGGACACTGCGGAAGCGCCACCTGGTACAACACCGGCACGAACGACCCTGTCTACGACAGCGGCACCCTCATCGGAAAGACGCTGGCCGGTTCGGTGATGACGCGGACGATCGATGCACAGCTGGTCACGACGGACTCGTCGTGCATCTCGTGGGGTGACAAGAGCACGAAGACGTCGAACGACGTCCGCATCTACGTCTCCGGTTGGGACGACCCACCGCAAGGGGCGGCGATCGAGACGGAGGGAGCCGTGAGCCTCGAGGAGAAAGGCACCGTCGCCTACTACGACGTCTCGAAGGTGATCGCCGGCGAGAGCCTCGACGACCTCGACCTCGTGACCGCCGTGGGCATCGGCGGTGACTCGGGCGGCCCGCTCATCTACCCCACCATCTTCGGCCCGCTCGCCGGCGGAACGGAGGTCGGCTGGTACGAGTCCGGTGACAACTCTTGGGGCGTCTTCCAGCTCATCGACGCCGAGATGTACGTGTTCACGGCCCTCACGGGCGACCAGATCGTGCCGGTCACCGCCAGCACCCCCAGCAGCTGCTGAATGCCGGCCGCATTCACCGTCGCCGACCGGACCACGACTCCGGCGGCGACGGTGGCCTGCTGCCCCGACACCGAGGGCTCAGGGGGCCTCCCGCCCGGGCCGCTCACGGTGCTCACGTTCCTCCAGCAGCCGTCGGAGCTGTTCGAGGACTCCGAGGGCCCTCTCGCGGGACAGCCCCTGCGGAGATTCGGACGGCAGCATCGCCACCGAGCGCCGAAGCCGCTCGACTTCCCAAGATGTCAGATCGGCCATGCGCCCATGGTAGCGAACACGTGTTCGATTCATCTACTTGAGCCGGACCCAGGCGCACCGCCTCATCAGAGCGACCGCCGGCGAGGCGGAGCTCACTCCTGCTGGGCGTAGACGAGCTCAGCACGCAGATTCAGCAGACCAGCCTCGGTGGGCGTGAAGCCGCAGCTCTCCAGATAGAAGCCGGCGACCTCGCGGTCGAAGTCTGCGTGCAGCCACTCGCACCCGGATCGGCGCGCCGCCTCCGCCGCCAGCCTGACCAGCTCCGAGCCGATCCCCTGGTGCCGCTCACCCGGCCGAACCATGGTGTCGAGGAGGACGGCATGCACGCCCCCATCCCAGAGCACGTTGACGAAACCCACCAGCTCCTCGTCCAGTCGGGCGCACACCCAGCCAAGAGAGTGATTCTCCAGCTGGCGTTGCCACTGCGCGGGCTTCGGCGGATGATCAAACGCCTCGGCGTGAAGCCAGTCGAGCTCGAGCTCCTCTGCGGCGCCCCGCCACTCGTAGCTGACGGCAGCTTCCGTGATCACGAGAACAGTATTTCGCACGCCGGGCCGAAACGTGGTCTTTTGCCGAGCCGCCTGACCTGCGCCGGGACGGCCGAGCGGCTAGCCGCCGGAGGAATCGGACTCGGCACCCTCGGCGTAGTCAAGCGCCCAGCGGGCGGCCGCCTCCGCCACGTGCTCCTCAGCCTCGCGAAGCTTCTCGAGAAACGGCCCTCGTGGGTTCTCGATGACTTGCTCGACCAGCGCTTGGTAGGAGGCCGATGCCTCGCGAAGCGCCTGCTGGGCAGCCTTTGCCTTCTCGGAGAGGTTCATCGTCGACGAGGATACGCCGACATGCCCCGCCGCCCGTGGCGGGGGCGCCGGCAGAGTCCGGCGCCCCCTCGACGGGTTGCTCAGAACTTCGAGAGAGCCCAGATGAAGGCGCCGCCGACGGATCCGAGCCCTGTCATGCTGTCGAACCCGGCAGCGGTCGTCAGCGTGACGGGACGCGTCGCGCAGTTGCCGGTTCCATCGCAGTAGGTCTCCGGCCCCTGGTAGTCAAAGACGCGAAGGCTGACGATGTATCCGGCCGAGTTGTTGACGCTGTTGGCGTAGTCGACCCGGATGACGGCGGCCGAGTCCGGGCTGGACGGCGGCACGATGTCGTTGAATGCAGTCGGGTATTCCGAGTACGCCTTGTACAGGGTCGGGTTGAGGAACCCCAGGGCTATCCCGGCCGCCTGATCGGCGTCGGCAACGACACCGGCGAGCAGCGGCGAGGCGAGGCTGGTGCCACCCTCCTTGAATTGGTCGTAGTACACCCCGTCCGGGAACGTCTGCGTCAGCCCGATGAGCATGCCGGTCTGGGCGTCGGCGTCCATGGAGATGTCAGGTAGCACGCGAAGCGGCACAGGTCCGAAGAGTGGCTCGTTTCTCAGCGCGAGGTCGCTCGGGACCACACTGGCCTGGTAGTAGGGCTGGGTGTAGTAGTAGCTCGTTCCACCGCCACCGCCTACCTGGAAGGCAAGGGCGCCCGCCGGGGCAGTCGAGGAACCGCAGGAGGTCGTCGATGACGAGGTCTCGCACAGCACCTGCTTGCCGGTCGACCAGCCGTACTCGGCCGTCCGAGCGTTCGCCCCGTTGATCTCGAGCGTCGTGCCCCCGACGGCAGTCACGTACGGGCTGCTCGCTGGGTAATCCGGCGCCGCAATTCCGCTGATGGCGAAGTTGTCCCCGTCGTCGCCACTCGAGAACAGAACGCTCACGCCGGTGACGTCGGCCATCATGAACGTGTCGTCGAAGGCCGCGTGCGTGGCTGCGTCGTCGAAGAGGTCACCGAGGGTGTCGCCCCACGAGTCGGTGACCACCGACGCCCCGCTCTCAACGGCGGTCGTCAGAGCGGTGAGGAGGCTCGAGTCAAAGCAGTCCTGCGCTCCCACGAACAAGATGTCGGCCCCCGGGGCCATCGTGTGCGACGCCTCGACGTCAAGGGCCTGCTCCGGGTACCAACCGCTCCCGTCACACTCCGCCTGGTCGTCGACCGTCGACGGAGGCAGGTTGATGAACTGGCTTGACTTCAGCGGAATCGCCGGGTCGTTCTGCTGGAAGTACCTGTGGGTGTCGGAGAACAACGTCGGTGAGTCGTAGGCGTCGACGATGGCGATGGCGACGCCACTGCCGTTGTCGCCCGCCTTGATCTCCCCCGACAGCCCGTAGGCACCCTCGAGCTGAGCCGGCTTGTAGCCGCAGGTGTCGTACGGCAGCGGAGCCGTGTACGGCGCGTACAGCGAGGAGGCGTCTGCGGTGTCAGTCTTCTGACCCCAGTAGCTCGAGCAGGGCTGCGGGTTGCGGAATCCGGCCGGCGGTGCGGGCTCCTGTGCCGGCTTCGCCTTCTTCTTGGCTGGAGCCTGCGACTCGAGCGCCAGGTCGGTTGTCGCCAGGTACTGGTTGACGCCGAGCACGCCGGAGACGATGCCGGCAAGCGAGGCGGGAATCGAGAGGGCGCCGTTGGCGAGACGCACGGTGTGGCCGTTCACGTCGAAGTAGCCAAGAGTGACGCCGAACGCCAGCTCGACCTGCAAGGCCGTGCCCTTGGCGGACACGAAGAGGCGGTCCTTCGGCACGGAACCGACGACGAAACCTTCCTTGCGCAGCCAGCTCTCGGCTCGCGCCACGTCGGCCCGGCTCGGCGCGAAGCGGGCGTTCCACTGCGCGTCGCTCAGGTAGTGACGGTAGAGGGCGGAGCCCGGGTCCGAGACGGCCTTGACGAACGCCTCCGCCCCGGAGGCGTTGCGAAGCGTGAGCAGGAGGTCAAATTTCACCTGGGTGTTCAGTGAGACCTTCCCCCTCGGATGAGCGCGCTCGGCGGCGGGCGCGAGCGATCCGCGCAACTCGACACGACGCGGTGCCGATCTGGCGGAGGTGGCGGAGGCGGCGGACGGCACCGCCATTGCCACCACAACGGACACGACCAGCCCTACTGATCCCAGCAAGGCCCACGATCGGGCAGCTTTCATCTTTCCTCCTTCGAGCAGCGTTGCTACGAAGATCCCGCCGGTTCAGCGAGTCGATGGGAACCCTACCGACGCTCCGCCCGGGAGGCAACGGGTGAAAATTCGACGCTTCGCCGCTCGAGGTGACCGACGCTCAGCGAGGCGGTTTCGCGGTGGACAGCTCGAGGATCGCCCATCGTCCACCTCCCTGCCGAGCGCCCGCCTGTCGCCCGCTTGAGCGCTCAATCTAGGATTTCGGAATCAGCACGCCGCGCCGCCGCCACCTTCAAGACGGCTCCGAGCCGACCAGGAGCGACCAGCCTGGCGAGCCGCGCAGCCGTCCTGCGCCGCCCGGGGGGGACGAGGGCCCCTTCTCGCCCGACCGATGGGCAAGCCCGGTGCGGGGCCCGTGGCTGACCTCGGTGTTCGGGCTCGTGCTGCTGATCGGCATCCCGATCGAGTTCGTCACAGGGCTTCTCTCCTACGATGCCTACAACCCGAGGCTGGCCGGTGAGCCCAACCCGAATCACGGGTTGTTCGGGCTCTACCTGTTCAACTGGTTGACGACGCCGAGCTGGTTTTACCGCCTCAACGAGGGCGTCCACGTGATGCTCGGCCTGGCCCTCGTGCCAGTCGTGCTCGCCAAGCTGTGGTCGGTGATCCCGAAACTGTTCACCTGGCCGCCGTGGCGGTCGGTGGCACAGCTCTTGGAGCGCGTCAGTCTCGTCCTCGTCGTCGGCGGCATCGTCTTCGAGATGAGCACCGGGATCCTGAACATCGACTACAAGAACCCGATCGAGTTCTACAGCGGGCACTTCTACGGTGCCTGGGCCTTTATGGCGGGCTTCGTCCTGCACGTCTCCGTGAAGTTCGTAGACATGGTTCGCGCCCTCCGCTCGAGGCGCTTCAGGACCGAGCTGCGGACCGGGCTGGCCGACACGCTGCCCGAGACGGTCCACGACGATCTCGTGGCGCAGAACCCGGCGGCGCCGACCATCTCACGCCGGGGGATCCTCGCCTTCGTGGGTGGCACGTCCCTCACCGTCGTGCTGTTGACCGCCGGCGAAACCATCGGCGGCGCCATGCGGCGGTTGGCGCTCTTCGGCACGCATTACCGCTCACCTGACGTCGGAGCCAACCACTTCCCCGTCAACCACACGGCAGCCTCCCGAGGCATCACGGCCTCGAACACTGGTCCCGACTGGCGCCTCGTCCTTGTAGGTGGCCGCCGCCTCTCGCTCAGCAGGACGGACCTGTTGGCCATGCCGCTCACGACGGCGGACCTGCCGATTGCCTGCACCGAGGGCTGGTCGACAACGCAGCGTTGGACAGGCGTCCCCCTTGCCGACCTCGCTCGCCTCGCCGGTGTCGAGAACCCAGGCACCTTGCAGCTCACGTCGCTCGACACCGACGTCGTGACCCTGTCGGGTTCACAGGTGTCGGCGCCCGAATCGATGCTGGCTTTGCGGGTGAATGGAGCCGACCTCTCCTTGGACCACGGGTTCCCGGCCCGGGTCATCGTCCCGTCGGCGCCCGGGACGCTCAACACCAAATGGATGTCGGAGATTGTCTTCTCCGAAGGGCCGTCCTGAGGTGCAGTGGCTTCGCCGCCATTACGGAGCGGGCCCCCTCCACCTCGTGGGGGTGCTGGCCTGCTTCGCCGTCGCCGCCTACGCCGTCACCCGCGTCCTGGGCCAAAGCGGATGGAAGGGAATCTTCTTGTGGTTCGTGGCCTGCCTGATCGGTCACGACCTCATCGGCTGGCCGATCTACTCAGCGGCCGACCGCGCCTTGGTCCGCATGCAGCGCCGCCGCGAGAGGCGGCGTCCCCTCGTGCCCTGGATCAACCACGTCCGGGTTCCCACCGTCATTTCTGGCGTCCTGCTGGCCATGTTCTTCCCGCTGATCTTCCGCCTCTCCAACACCTACTATGAAGGCAGCACCGGATTCAGCGAGAACGTCTACCTCGCCAACTGGCTCGTCGTGACCGGGATCCTCTTCGCCGCATCGGCCCTGATCTACCTACTGCGCCTAGGGCTGGCTCGCAAGCGAGCCCTCGGCTGAGCCGACAGCCCCTCATCCGCGTGATCCGCGCCGAGGAGAAGGCTATGCGGCGTAGTTCACGACGAACTCGGTGCCGCCGACCTTCAGACGCGTTGGCTCGGCGAGCACCTTCCCCTTCGGGGTTGTGGCGTCGACCTTGACGAGTGGGTAGCTCCCCAACGACTTGCCATCGACCTTGCTGTCGGAGAACTTGACGTCGCTCCACTTGGGCCCCGAGGCAGCGGCTGGCTCTACGACGACACCGACAAGGGTGGCGGTGGCCACGAACCCTGGGCCGGTGAACTTATGGGCGTGGCCCTTGACGGAGACGGTCACGGAACTGCTCGACGCCGTGTCGGTGATCTTGATGGTGATCTTGTCGCCCGACGCAATTCCCGTCAGGTACTTACCCTTCGTCTGGGGAGGGAAGATGACGAGTGCGATGTATTCGGCGCCCTTGGCACCGCACGCGCCAATGAACGACACCACCGCGCCCTGCTCCGGCGTGCCGTCGGTGCTCGATTTGCCCACCTCGAGATTCTCGTCAACGAAGCCCGACGTCGCCTTCGAGCACTTCAGCGCTGGGACCGTAAAAGCTGTTGTGGCGGACGTCACGCCCGACTTCTTCAGCCAGTAACCGGCAAAAATGCTGCCGGGCAGCGTCTTTGCCGGGGCGATGACGGACGGCGGCTGGCTGGCCGACGCGTGCGCGGCCGATGCCGGGATCGCCGTCGTCGCCAGAGTGCCGAACGCAGCCAGGACCGTCACCACCCCTGCGGCAACCGCGCGGTTCATGGTCATCGCACAGATTGATAGCACCGGACGGCGACCCACTCCAGTCTCGTCACCGTTCGGCCCTGTTCGACCTCCCCACCGGTCGTGGACGGGCAGATCGGATTGCCGACAGGAGCATGGCGCCTCGAGACGGCTCACCCCGAGCCCGGAGGCTTGGCGGCAGTGAGCAAGGGTCCGCTCGCCGTCCGTCGGCTTGACGAGCGCTAGTCGATGGCGGCGACGAGAAGACGAGACCCTGGCGGAGCAATCTGCTGAAAGTCCCCCGCCGTCGCTTGTCCTTCAGGAGACCCCAGTGCGCCCCCGAGCGCCTCCTGGTCGGCGAAGTACAGCTCGGCGATACGAAAGTACGGCTGATCCCCTCCGTCTGCTGCCGCCACCAGTCGCGCGCTCTCCCATCGTTCGAGACCGGGAATCTTCTCAACGAGGGGGGCATGCACAGCGAGATAGTGGCTGTCGAACGCCTCGGGATCCGCCGGCTGGGTGTAGAGCACTACGAGTTTTATCGTCATGGAGACTCACCGTATTACGTCCGATCTGGCGCGTGAGGGGTCGCGGGCGCCTCGCCCGCGCGGGACTGACTCGGTGAGCCCGACCGCAAATGACACCGATGAGGGCTGGCTGACGGGATACCCTCTCGGCCGAAACGGCGGAATCGAGAGCGAGGAGCCTGCGATGACGCGCAATTCGATGATGACAGTGGTGGCGGGAGTGCTCGGCGCAGCGAGTGTGCTCGCACTGGCGTCACCCTCCTCGGCGACCGTGCGACCCTCGGCGAAGGCGCCCGTGTCGGGTGCCCTCATCGCGGCTGGGGAATCAACCACGCAGGCGTTCGGTTCTGTAGCGACGTCCTCGCCTCATTCGCTCGGCACGGTGATCAGCGAAGACAGCGACCTGTCCGGTACGGCGTACAGCCCGTCCGGCGCGAACGCGCTCGTGGCGTTGGGCACTGCCGGACTCGAGGTGATCTCAAACCCGCTCACTAAGCCGAAGATCTCGCGCGTCCTGGATCTGGGCAGCTTCGGAGGCGAGGGCGGGCCCGATTACAGCTTTTACGACTCGGGCGTCGCCATCGCCGGCACGACCGCCCTGGTCACCGGTGATGAGCAGGGTCTCGTGCAGCTGACAGAGTCTTCGGGCAGCTGGAAGGTCGACACGCGGGTCCACTCGAAGGGGCTCGCCGACGGCGGCTGGCCGCAGCAGCCGGGATGGATCGCGTTCAAGCTGACCGGGGCCGAGGCGACGACGTTCGACGGGGTCGCAATCAGCCCGGTGCGGCTCAAGAGCGGCGGGTACGAGGCGGTCACCATCGATCGAGACTTCTCGAGCGGCGACCCCGGAGCGATCGCCGTGATCACGGGCGTCGGGACGGCTGACCCCAAGGTCACGGCTATCGCCTCCAGCTTGGCCTTCGGCCGTATCGGCGACGGGGACGTAGGCAACGGCGGCATTGCCTTCTCGCCTGTGACGCCAACGCGCGCCGTCATCGCCAGCCCGTCGGGTGTGGCGGTGCTCAACCTCGCCAACCCAGCCAACCCCGTCGTTCAGAACACCACGATCGTCGGCTCAGATGACGACGTCGAGGCGGTGGCAGTGAGTCCCGGCGGTAACGATGTAGCTGTCGCGGAGGGCGACACCGTGGAAGTCCTGAGCGGTGTCCTGCAGGCCTCAACGACCGCACCACTCGCCGAGGTCGAGACGTTCACGCCGGCGAGCGGCGACGACGTGACCGACCTCGCCTATCTCGCCGACGGCGACCTCGTCACCGCGGACGGCGTGCAACTCGAGACTTGGACGGCGACCACGACCCCAACGGCCGCGCTCTTGGGGTCCGTTGCGCTGGCGGGCTCACCGGAAGCTGCGAACTCGCTGTCGGTGCGGCCCGCAGAGCCCGGGCCGGCGATCGAGCCCGCGACGCTTCCTGGACCATTCCGCGTCGGAACCAAGGTCGACGACAAGCTCACCGTCATCGGACCAGCAGGCACCTACATGTTCTCGGTCTCCTCGGGGCGTCTCCCGGCCGGGCTCAAGCTCGTAAGCAACGCCATCGCTGGCAAGCCGACCGCCGCAGGCACAAGCAAGGTGACGATCTCCGCCACGAACCAGTACGGCGGGAGCGCGTCAAACGCCTACGTGATCAAGGTGCTCGCCAAGGCCTGACGACGCCACGGCCTCGGCGGGAGGCAGCGAGCGGACGACGAACTGCTCGAAGTAGTCGCGAACGCCCTGCTGAGGCGCATAGTCGGGCGCCACGTTCCAAGCTTGCCAACATACGATCTCACCACCATCGTCAATAACTGATCCGTGCGTACGTCCGGTTTACACGGAGGGCTCTTGGAGACCTAGGTTTGGGCGCCCTGCAGAGCCCCGGCCGAGAGACTACAAGTCCCGGCCAGGGAACCGCTTTCCCCTGCTCAGAATGGCGGCGAGTTGCGTCCCTCGCAGGTCATCACGAGTAACCGGCACCCGGCCGGATCAAGCCCACAACCGGGTGCGACGAGTTGGAAGGAGAATGCAGGGACGCCAGCCGCAAGCATCTCGGCCGCCTCACCGGCGCTACCGGAATGGCGAGGACGACTGGGAGATTCGAGTAACCTGTTGTGGCATCCATTACGATTTGGCGGCGTTGGCGTGGACTGGACAAAGCTCCCGACCGCAGACTTACTTGACGATCGACACCGAAGGGCTGGATCGGATCCATCGTGGGATTCCATCTGGGAAGACTTTGTTTTTTTCGAGGATTGATTGAATATGGGCAACGGACGACTGGGACAACCCGATCCCGACCCCGAAGGGCTGCTGGCACAAGCCAGAAGGATTGCCAAGATCTCACGAAAAGCTACGGATAGCGTACATGGCAGCTACCTCGTCGCAAGGACTGAAGAGCAGTACAAGTATGCTATGGAAGCATTCGATAGCAGACATAGGACTCGGGAAGCAATTGAGACACGTGCAGAGTTGGAACAATTTTCCAGGCAATCGGTCTTCATTGTACACGCGCCACTCCTATTAGATAGTTCGTCCTTTAGAAGGTTCTTCGATGCATTAGCAGCTTCCAAGAAGGTCGGGCGATTCTTCAATGGAACAGACAATGTTGATGAAATAGTGGCTCTCGCCAGAAGGCGTATGGAGAACCTGGACCGCTTACCTGCAGCCGAAGATGCTAATAGGGCTGCCACATGCATGCTATGGCGTGCCCACAGAGAGGAAGAGGCAATTGTCCTCTATGATGAATACACTGATGCGCTTGTGAGAGATATAATAGCAAACATTAGTAGAGGTGTTCTTTATCTAGTGGAGGCGAGATCCAAAATAGCAAGAAGACGACTACGATTGACGGGCAGGAAGGATGAAGCTGGTCAACTATTCACAGTCGTGTATGAAGCGCTACAACCCCACCCTATGAGCAATTCAGGTTCATGACAGCACGCCTCTCGGCACGTTCCGCCTGAACCGCGATGCGGACAACCGCCACCCGCAAGTTATTCCGCTGCAGACTAAAGCAGCGCTCCGGCGCGCCGCCGGAGCTCCGCCTGGTCGTGCTGGCCCGGCCGGATGGCCAGAACGATGAGGTCTGTGGCGTCGATGGCGAAGAGGAGGCGCGAGCCGACCACAAGGTCACTGAGCGCTGGGAGGGCGGTCGAGCCGACCTCGCGTCTCGGGTCGCCCACTCAGGCGCCCGGCGATACCACTGAGATCTGGGCGGCCTTTGCGCCGAGGATCATGCGCCCGTCGTAGGTGACGACACCCTCCAAATCGTCGCCGAACTCGAGGGCCGCCGCCAGATGCAACGCGTCGAGCGAACGAAGCTCTGGCGGTTCCAAGCGACCGGCGGTGAGGAATGTCGAGACGGCCGGCAGGACTAGCGATACCGCGGCCAACGCTCTTTCAATCGTCGTGTCATCGATCTCCAATCGGCTTGCGGCCCGTAGGGCTTCCGTTCGCAGAAGTTGTGACGACCACAATGGTTCGTGGGCAGCGAACCACTCCCGCAGCGCAGTCGTTTCGCCTTCCTGAATGAGCAGTTTCAAGAACGCGGAGGTGTCGAGGTACCAGGTCACGCCGGCCTCAGCTGTCGTCGCGCAACTCGTTGAGCACCTCACCAGTCCGACGGCGCGCCGCTGCAGGCTTGGGCAGGTCCGCAGCCGAGGACTGGGCAGGCTGGACGCGCCCCGCTGCGATCAGCGCGCCGACTCCTCCCGCCACCGACGGCGGGGCGAGTATGGCAACGAGTCGACCCCGATCGGTGACACCGAGCGTTTCGCCGCGCTCGACCCGGCGTAACGCCGCAGACGCTCGCTGCTGTAACTCTCGTACCCCGATAGTTTCCATGTGCTGCAAGTGTAGCACATCGGAGACTCTTCTGGCGTTACCCGCCGACAGAAGCCAGCACGACGAGGGCTCGCCGCCTTTTGACGATCGATTTGTCCGTCTTCCCCACACCGCGCCGCACGATACGCTGCGGCTGGGCGCCTTCCTCGTCGATGAGCCGCCGGTCGCGAAACAGGTTTGCTCACCCAGTCTCAGCGCGGGGCCGGCGAAGTGGTGGACGTACCTGCAAAGGTTGGTGGTCAGGGGTTGGTGGCCAGGGCACCAGGAGCTGCGGGCGCAGGTGGCTTAGACGTCCCGCTTCATCATCCGACGGGCCCCGATCACACTCCAGGCCACCAGCCAGCAGACGATCACGAACGCCGCCTCTTTCGTCGTCTCGGGCACCGAGTGACTGACTGCGCCAGGCCCGCCGCCGCCGCCGAATACCGGAACGAGGGCTTTAGGCTCGAGATGGGCCGTTGAGACTCCCACGATGGCACGCTGCAGGTTGACGAGGTGCGGTATGGGCGTCCGAGCAACGATCGGGGTCACGATGAGTTCGAGGACGATCATCAGGATCACCGACACCGTTCGCTGGCCTATGAGCGAGCCCAACCCTAACCCGATCATGAATCCAGTAAGGGCCTCCAACTCCACCCACAGTCCGCTCTCAATCATGAGGGACACAGGCGGAACCAAGAAGGTGTTCTTGTAAGAGTCGTAGTTGAACCTGGCGATCTTGACGGCGGCGGCCTTGTACTCGGCCGTCGGGGTCGTGGTCACGCCACCCGCAGCTGCTCCCGTCGGACTGATCAGGCCGTTCGGCCCGCATGGGAAGTTGCCAAGGTTGCCTGGATACGGAAAGTCACAGATCACCTCGCTGTAGTGGGCTTCCGCCCATGTCTCGAAACCCGTGACTGACAGACCTTGGGGCACGGCAACGCCCTGGTAGCTGAGGGTGGTCGGTGCGGCGTAGACGCAGACCACGCACACGATGGCAAACCCGACCGCCACCAAAGGGGCGAATATCGCCGTGCCGGCTGGAATCCGAGCGAGGTACAACGCTAAGCGAGAGCGGCCTGTCACAACCAAGTGCCTAAAGACGCCATCGGACAAGTCCGAACATCCGGCCGTGCACCCCAAGGTGGCGGCAACGATAAACCCGAATACGTACATCAAGTTGCTCACGAGAGGTGTAAAGACGTCGTAGCCGCCAGCAGGACCATAGGACTTCGGGTCTACTGCGTGACTGATCAGGCGTACCGCTAGGAAGATAGCCGGAAGCCCGATGTCGACGGCGATGAGGGCGATCATGAGACCCCGCCTCTTGCGCAGTTCCAAGATCTTCGCCGCGATCATCCTGCCGTTGGGGATCCACGATCCCCGCCGATCTCGTCCGGCGGGCTGCATCCCGGGCATCTGTGGGCCGGCTGGGCTGGCTTCGATTGCGATTGTCATGACTGCGCCCCAAAGCGACTCGTAGCCTCGAGGAACCACGACTCGAGCGACGTCTGCATCGGCTGCACTCGGTAAATCGAAATGCCTCCGTCTGCGAGATCACGCACAAGCGTGGCGATGACCTCCCGCGACGTCCCGGTTGGGAGTGTCACCCGGATGCCCTCGGGCCCGCTCGTCACCTGGGTCGCCGGCCTCCCCTGCTCGACGAGTGACCTTGCCTGCTCCGAGTCCGAGCACTCGATCTCGACGACGAGCGAGGAACCCGCAAGCAGTTCCGAGATCGATCCCTGCCGGATCACTCGGCCTTTGTCGACTATGGCCACGGCATCGCACGTGCGTTCCACTTCGTCGAGCAAGTGAGACGAGAGAACGACGGTGCGCCCCTCTTCAACCAGGGACTTGATCATCTCCCGCATGTCTTGCATCCCCGCGGGATCGAGGCCGTTCATCGGCTCGTCGAGCATGAGGAGCTGAGGATCTCCGATCAGGCAAGCCGCCACACCAAGGCGTTGGCGCATGCCCATTGAGTACTCCGCCACGCGGTCGTCGGCTCGCTGGCTGAGGCCGACCCGCTCGAGTGCCGGGGCGATGCGGCGGCGCGACTCTGGCTCTCGGGAGGCGGAGAGGATCTCAAGGTTCTGCCTGCCCGTCAGATGGGCGTGAAAGCGAGGTTCGTCGACGATGGCGCCGACCCTTGCTAGGGCGATATCGCGGTGCTTCGGCACTTCGTGGCCGAGCAGGGACATCGTGCCTGAGTCGACCTCGGTCAAACCGAGCAGGACCCGAATGAGCGTGGTCTTGCCAGCACCATTCGGGCCTAAGTAGCCGAAGGCACAGCCTCTTGGCACGCGGAGCTCGACGTCGTTCACGGCGACGTTCTGCCCGAAACTCTTTGTAAGTCCGTGGGTTTCGACTGCCCACTCAGTCCCTGTTGCCGTCATCCGCTCTCCTCCGTCTGGGACTCTGGCAGTGGTCGACTCCCTGTCATTAGGGTCGCATTCCAGTGCGTCCGTGTCGTCGGCTCGCGGGAGGTTTCTCGCGTAAGCCGTAGGGGGTAGAGCAGTGGCTGGCGCGTACATCGAGGGGCGTAGCCGCGACCCCGGAGGCTGACGACGTGGCCCGACTCGTTCTGTAACGTCGAGGGGGTGAGTGGTTCAGAGCAATCAGTGCTGAGTCCGTGGCCGGGGCTCCTCCATCGGGTCACGGCACGGCCACTGATTGTCGACTTGGTTCCGGCTGCATAGGCCCCTACCGAATCGGGCCCCACCACCGCCACATGCTCGGAAGGACTCGGAGGACTTCGGCTCGGCGTTCTGGACGATGCCGACCCCTTGCATCGAGCGGTCGCGCTCGTGGTTGTTGCCTGCCCGCGAACGGGACCTTAGGGACGCTCTCAGGCAACGGAGCGATCGCAATATTGGGGCAGGAACAGACTTTGCCGAATCAGGACTCTCAAGCGAACCGGCTCTCCGGTGAACCCGGCCCGACGCCGATTTAGCATGCCTGCCGGCGCAGGCTCCGAGCGTCACTCTGTGACCCCCGACCCCGCGATGGGGGCAGCTGATCACCCGATCACCTTCCGCAATTCGTAATCGAACTCCCTTGGGTCGATCGGGGCCGACAGCGATGACCGGCCGGTGGGGAGGCCACGCACTAGCTTTTTCTGATTGTGGAGGATTCGGCTGATGTGACGACCTCTCAAGCCACCACCACGGCGAAGAAGCCGTCCAGCATCGAACGAATTCAGCGGTTGGAGAAGCTTGAGCAGGAGCGCCTCGAAGAGAAGGCGCACAAGGAGGAACGTCGGCGCCAGGTGATCGCCGGGGCGAAGCCCTCCGGCGGGCGCCACGATCTCGTCGACCGAATCGAACGGATCACGAAGTTCCCGATGACCCTCCTGGGGGTCGCCTGGCTCGTCCTCGCCATCGTCGTGCTCAGCACTGGCTTCAAAGGTTCGGCCTCTAAAGTCCTCGTCGGCGGCCTTTTCGTGCTCTGGGTGGTCATGCTGGCGGAGTACCTCGTGCGCCTAGTGGTCACCCCTGACACGCCCGGCTATCTCAGGCGGCGGTGGGTAGAGCCGGCGACCGTGTTGGTGCCTGTCCTCCAGGGCTGGCACGTCGTAGGAATCGAGAAGATGAGCCTCCTTTTGCATGAGGGGGAGCTGCGAGTGGAGTCCATCCTGAAGCACCACAGCCTCTTTCGGGTGCTCATCGCCGTCGTCGTAACCCTCCTCCTTGGGGCCTGGCTCGTTCTTCTCTTTGAAGAGAAGGCCAAAGGGAGCAACATCCACGATTACCCCGACGCGCTGTGGTGGGCCATCGTTACTGTCACCACCGTGGGTTACGGGGACCGGTTCCCCGTCACCGAAGGTGGACGGGTCGTGGCCGTGATCCTGATGCTGGTAGGAATCGGCCTCATCGGCGTGCTGACCGCGACGGTTGCGTCCGTGTTCATCAAGGAACACACCGACGACAACAAGGAAGAGTTCAAGAAGGGCCACGCCGACCTGGGCCAGCAGCTATCGGTGATCAGCGACCGGCTGGCCGACGTCGAACGCCGGCTCGGCGCCACGCCAGCTGAGGTGGCGGCGGTGGATGCGGTCGCAGACGCCGAGGCTGCGGCGAACGGGCCGGTCGAACCAGATCCGTGAGCGTCGTCAGTCGGCCCACGGACATCGTCAGAATCAGCTTTTGTGTTGCTCCTCCGCGACGAGGTTCCTCGAAAGGAGACCGATGCAAGGAGCCAGTGATCCCACATCAATGACGTTGACACAATCCCGTGTGATACTTCTTGGACGGTGAGGGAGCTGGGCCTGTTGAATCAGTGAGGTAGCGAAGAGCTTTCTGGAGCGAACGTTAAATCGAAAGGTCGGGAGAAGGGTTATGAGGCGAGGTCTTACTATCGGCTTGCTGCTTGTCCTAGTTGGTTTCTTAATACTCGTCGTTGTCTTCTGGACTGACTCTGCTCATTGGTTCCTGCGCTACACCGGTGCGGATGCCGAGTCGGGAACCTGGTACGGGTTCTGGTCTGGGTTCGGTGGTGCGATTCCTGACTTTCTCATCCTTGGCAGCATCATCACCATCTACCGCCACCACAATTGCCACGTTAAGGGATGTCTACGACTTGGGAAGCCGGTCGAAGGCACCCCGTATATTGCTTGCCCGGCGCACCATCCGGCGCACGAAGGCAACAAGAGATCAGTGTCAGAGGACATCATCAAGCTCGCTCACGAGGCCCACCTCAAGCGAGCGGCGTCGTGATTCTGAGGACTTTGAGACCCTGGAGTCTGAGCGGCTGACATGCAAATCGACCAAGGCAGCCAAACTGTCCCGACGAAACGGTGAGAACCATCCACTTCGCATACCCTGGGTGACAGCCTTAGTCATGCTGCAGTTCTCGAGCACGGACCGAACTCCGTGAGCCCTTGATCGCGCCGCTCATTGTGGGGATCCTCCTTGGTCTGACAGCGCGCCGCTCGACTGCCCCTGGCCGCTTCGCTTCAGCTCGCGATACCAGCGCTCGAGGTCGTAGGAGGACAACGATGCAATGCGGCGCCGTCCGATGTCGTCACGTATGTGGACATCCCAGAGGCTCTGGTAACGCTTGGTCGTGTACGGACTGAGGTCCTCCCAGCCGTTCGCCTGCCAGGCGGCGAGGGCGTCGTTGAGCGTGGTCGTGGGACCCCAGGTGCGAGGACCCTCCTCCGGCATAACGGCGGGCACCGCCTCCTGCTCGGCCACGAGCCGGGCGAGCTGACGCTCGGCAGCTCGCTCGGTACCGCGGAACGTGACACTGTGATGGCGGATGCGACCGTTGGAGTCGCGGCCGACGAAGACGCGCAATTCCCAGGCATTTGCTCCGCGATCTGCTCCGCGATCCGGGCGCTGTCGGATGCTGCCAGCCACGGCGCCTCCATTCCCCTGCCAGCGGCACTGCATAGGCCGTGAACTGGACTTTTAACGGTGGGCCCGGCAGGGATCGAACCTGCGACCGAAGGATTATGAGGCCCGGCTGGAGCAGCTCGTTCTTCTGCGCAGACTGGCGCCGGGTTGCGTCCTCACAGGTCATAAAGAGCGCGAGGCGAGCAACAGCGAACAGGATGCAACCGGGTGCGACGAGTTGCAAGGTAATTGTCGGGACGCGAGCGACGTCGGCACCACGCGTCCAGGCCGCCGATCGACCTCCAGGGCTTCGCGAAGACGCCGCCAGGCGTTCCATAGTGCTACCATGTAGCACTATGGAACGGATCGGGGTCAGAGAGCTTCGCCAGCATGCCAGTCGCTACCTTGCCCGGGTTGCGACGGGAGAGACGATTGAGGTGACCGACCGAGGCCGGCCGGTCGCGCTGCTCGTTCCCACCCACGAAGACCGGTGGCAGGACCTGGTGGCCAGCGGTCAGGTTCTCGCCGCGACCGGTGAGGGCCATGTGGTCGACGACGCACCAAGCGACTACGGTATCGACGCCTCCGCGCGACTGGCGGCGATGCGCGCGGAGGAACGATGAGGCTCTACCTCGACTCGTCCGCGTTGGTGAAGCTCGTCCAGCGAGAGAAGGAGTCGGACGCTTTGCGACGGTTCCTCCGCCGTCACCGTGCCGACCAGCTCGTGACGAGCGCACTCGCGCGAGTCGAGGTGGTGAGAGCGGTCCTCATCGGGGGCCCTGCCGCTCTCGCGCAGGCGCGTCGACAGCTCTCCCGCCTCGACCAGATCCTGCTGAGCACCGAAGTGCTCGACCGCGCCGCGACGTTAGCCCCGAACGTCCAATTGCGAAGTCTCGATGCGATCCATCTTGCAGCCGCGCAGCTCGTCGGAGGGGACCTGCGAGCTGTCGTCACCTACGACCGTCGGATGGCGAACGCCGCCCAGGATCTTGGCTTTGCGGTCGAGAGGCCAGGCTGAACCAACCGGCATGAGGCCGACTTGAGCCGCCTCCGTTCCGGCCGAACCACGGTCACCCTGTTCTTCTCCTCTCTCGCCGGTCCAACCCAGCACGATCCGGCGGCTGAAGGCGGGCGGCCGGATCGGTGAGTGATCCCGCCGACAGCGCAGGACCACAGGCTGCGATGACATGGCGCCACTCTGTGGCCGTCGGTTCGATCAACAACGACGGCCACGGCAACGTCGTCGCCACCACGAGCGCCACGAGCACGACGGCGACGCGGAGCAGGATCAGCAAGAACAAGGGGGAACGCTCTTGCCAACGTGACCGGCTGTGCGCTGCCGGATGAACCGGGTCTGAGCGAGCGCATACTCGAGGCACTCCGCCACGACGTCGCAGCGCCAACACAATGCCTTCGCCTGAGTCGTCGAGTCGCCTCTCTCGGCGACGCTTGCCTGAGCAGTGGCTCGTCCTGCCTGCGATGAGCACGTGTTCATATCCCACGCTGCCGCGTGCCGGCAGGAGAGAATGGCCGACATGGACGGTCATCTGATCCTGGTGGACGGCTCCGAGCGCGACGTCACCGCGGAGAACGTCAAAAGCCTGCTTGATTCCTCAGCCCGCTTTTGGCTGGACTTGGCCGGCCTTGACCAAGAAACCGGAACGGGGTTGCTGCGCGACACCTTCGGGTTTCACCCCCTCGCGGTCGAAGATGCCGAGCATTTCGGGCAACGCCCAAAGCTCGACTCTTACGATGGGTTCGCACTGCTCGTCGTGTACGGCGCCACGCCGACCGGGCAACTGCTAGAAGTCCACTGCTTCTACGCCGAGAACTATCTGGTCACCGTCCACCACGACCCGTGCCTGGACCTGATCGCCCTGGCCGACCGACTGCGACGGCAAGCCGGTCCTCAGCCGGACCACGTCATGCTTCTCTACCGGGTGGTCGACGCCCTGGTGGACGGCTACTTTCCCGTGCTCGCCAGTCTCGACGACCGGATCGACGAACTGGAAGACGAAATCCTCCAGCGACCGACAGAGCAGCAGCTCGGCCAGCTGTTCGACCTGAAGCGGTCCCTGATCGCGCTGCGCAAGGTGGTGACCCCCCAGCGGGACATGTTTGCCACACTGCTGACCGGCGCAGACCTGTTACCGGGTATGACGCCGGACGCCGAGCGCTACTTCCGTGACCTGTACGACCACCTCATTCGGATCAGCGACCTCGTCGACAGCTACCGCGATCTGACGAGCGGCGCTCTCGACACTCACCTGTCCACAGTCTCCAACCGACTGAACGTGGTCATGAAGCAGCTCACCATCATCGCCACCATCTTCCTGCCGATGAGCTTCTTGACCGGGTTCTTCGGCCAGAACTTCACGTGGATGGTCAACCGGCTGAGCTCCGTGCTGGTTTTTCTTGTGGTTGGCATCGGCTTGCAGCTTGTCACCGCAGCCGCACTGGTCGTCATGTTCCGCCGCCGCGGCTGGCTGACCTCGGACGGCACCGTGCCACCCGCCACCCCGGCGGACCGACCCCGGGTGGGACACGACCAACGCTGGTACTTGCTCCACCCGCCGAAACGGTCGAATGCGCCCTAGCGCCACCCCCACGCCTCGCACTTGGGGGAGTGTTCGGCTCGAGGAGGGACGCATGTGCTCAATGATCCAGCGTACTGGCCGCCGCTCTTGCCGTTCGGCGCCGCTCTATTACCCCTCGCCGGCTGAGCAAGCGGATTCCACCTGAATTTCAACGGTGGGCCCGGCAGGGATCGAACCTGCGACCGAAGGATTATGAGTGCCGTGGGGGCCATTTCGGTCACCAGCAGATTTTGACGTAAGTCCAGGTCACAGGCCATTTCTGAGTGACCGGTAGTGACCCCTAGAACCCCTCTGTGACCCACCGTTGGGTCACGTTTGGGTCACGCCGGGTCACGCGGATGGTGTCCTCCTAGCCGTTGACAGCGCTGATGGCGTCACTCGCACTCTCCGAGCCCAGCTGGAAATGCTCGATCATCTCCGGTACGCGTCACGCCGGTGGCGAATGGCGGCGACTTGAACCTCGCGGGCGTTGTCGTCGATGAGGTAGAGCACCCGATAGCTCCCCCTCCTCGCCGACCAGGCGGGCGCGAGCGGAGGCGCTAGCGGCTTTCCAACCCGATGCGGGTTGTCCAGCAGAGGCCCGGTGATGAACGCGTAGACCGCCACGGCCACCGTCTCGGGCAATACCTCAGCAAGCGCTCGTGCGGCCGGCCGGGCGATCCGTAGCCGGTAGGGCTCGCCGCTCACTCAGCGGCGGGAAGACGGCCGGCGGCTCTCATGACAGAGGTGAGTTCGTCTCTGTCGAGGCTGTCACTCTGGTTCAACGACTCGACACCCACTAGATGGTCACGTAGGAGATCGGCGTCGGCGAGCACGGCGATCGTCTCGCGTAGGGCGTCGTAGTCGTCGGCGCCGAGGAGCACGGCGACCCTCTGACCGTTCCGAGTGATCTCGAACCTCTCGTGGGTCGATGAGGCTTCCTCGACCAGCCTCGACAGCTGGGCCCGAGCCTCCGCTACGGGTAAGGTCGTCATGTACAGAATTATAGCGCATCAGAGCTGACCACTGGCTGCTGAGCCCAGCCAAGACATGCGCAGCGAACAGCTAAACCGGCACTTCGGAATTGGCGGGGGCATGACGATCCACCAGCTCGCCTGAGCCCGCTGCCAGCGTTGGGCGATGTCCGCCACACGCAAGCTCCCGGCCCGACTTGAGACCGACCCGGCGAAGGCTCTCGAGCTCCTCGTCGGACTGCCGGAGGTGAACGTGCTCGGCATCTTCGTCGACAAGGCCCACACCGAGCTGCATGTCGAGACGCGAACCGAGACGGCGGGCTGTCCCGAGTGCGGTGTCGTGGCGAGGTTCAAGGGCTTCCGCGAGGTACTCCTCACCGACCTGCCTGCCTTCGCCAAGCCGACGAGGCTGCACTGGCACAAGCGGCGCTTCTCCTGTGTGGAGGCTGCCTGCCCAAAGGGGCACGTCACCGAGGAGGATCGGCGCATCGCACCACCGCGCATGAAGCTCACCGACAGAGCCGGACGTGCCGCCACCAAGGAGGTGGGGTTCCACGGCCGCACGGTCAACGAGGTGGCGACGAGCTTCGGCTGCGACTGGCACACCCTCAACGACGCCGTCATGGCATATGGGCGAGCACTCGTCGATGCGCCCGGCCGCTTCGGCGAAGTGGAGGCGATCGGTCTCGACGAGGTCGCCTTCGTACGGGTGTCGACCGTCACGTAATTCCCTCGCTTCTTCGATTCTCCGTCACGTAATTCCCTCGCTCGCCGTCACGTAATTCCCTGACGCCCCCGTCACGGAATTCCCTCTGGCGGCGAGGGGACATCCACTCCTCCGGCGGCTGTCCGACCGAGGATTCCTCCCGTCGAGAGATCGGGAGGGGAGATGGCAAGGAGAACGATGAAAGTGATCGACATCGTCGAGGTCCTCACGCACTGGCATGCCGGGCGGAGGATGGGCGAGCTCTGCTCGTCGCTCGGCATCGACCCGAAGACCGTGAGGAAGTACACCGCACCGGCCATGGCGGCGGGCATCTCGCCCGGCGGCCCGCCGCTGTCGCCAGACGAGTGGTCGCAGCTGGCGCGGGGCTGGTTCCCCGAGCTCACCGACGACTCGTCCCGCCAGACGACCTGGCCCGAGATCGAAGGACACGCCGAGCTGATCAAGTCCTGGCTCGGGCTCGTGACGATCTCGACCATCCATCAACGGCTCCGGGACGATCACGGCCTTGTCGCCTCGGAGTCCTCACTGCGGCGCTACCTCGAGGCGAACATGCCCGAGGAGGTGAGACGCGCCCAGGTGACGGTGCTGAGAGAGACGCCTCCGCCCGGCGAAGAGGCACAGGTGGATTACGGCCTGCTCGGCCGCTGGGTCGACCCGGCCACGGGCAAGGTGCGCCGGGTGTGGGGTTTCATCATGGTGCTCGCCTTCAGCCGCCTCATGTTCGTGCGCCCGGTGCTGAAGATGGACTCCCGCAACTGGGTCGAGTGCCACGTCGCCGCCTTCGAGTTCCTCGGCGTCGCCCGCCGGATCGTGCCCGACAACCTGAAGACCGGAGTCGTCAAGCCTGATCTCTACGACCCGCTCATCAACAAGGCCTTCTCCGAGATGGCCGCCCACTACGACTGCCTCATCGACCCCGCCAGGGCTTTGAAGCCGAAGGACAAGGCACGCGTCGAGCGGCCGGTGCCCTATGTGCGGGACTCGTTCTTCGCCGGGCGATCCGCCGAGTTCGCCGACCTCGAGTCCATGCAGGCCGATGCCCTTCGCTGGTGCCGGGCTGTCGGCAACCTGCGCCAGTGCCGGGGACTCGACCGGTTCTCGCCCCAGGCTGTCTACGACACCGAAGAGCGCGACGCCATGACGGCCGTGCCCATGCTCCCCTTCGAGATCGCCTCCTGGTCGAAGGTCACGGTCAGGAACGACATCCACGTCAAGGTGGGAAAGGCCATCTACTCCATGCCGTGGCGCCTCATCGGCCAACGCCTCGACGTCCGCGAGGGCTACCGGGTCGTCGAGGCCTATCTGGACGGCGTCCTCGTGAAGACCCATGCCCGCATCGAGAAGGGCAAGCAGACCGACCCGGCGGACTATCCGCCCGAGAAGATCGCCTTCTCGATGCGATCCGCCGTCTGGTGCAAGAAGCGAGCCGAGGAGGCGGGCGCCAGTGTGGCGGCGGTGATCGCCGTGCTCTTCGAGGTGAACGCCCTCTACCGCCTCCGCCAGGCACAAGGGGTCATCCGCTTAGGCGAGCTGCACGGCAACGACCGCCTCGATGCCGCCTGTGCCCGCGCACTTGCCTTTGGTGACCCGAGCTACCGCACCATAAAGGGCATCCTTCGCGCCGGTCTCGAGAACGACGGCGCCGATGCGCCACAGGTCCCGGAGGTGCCCGCCCACCTGCACGGGCCGCTCGCCCTGTTCGAGATCGAGGGGGCGGTGTCATGACGAGGCCGCACCAGATCGAAGAGAGCCTGAAGTCACTTCGCCTCTCGGGCATGCTCGAGACCCTCGATGCACGACTCGCCCAGGCCAAGGCGGGCGAACTCGGCCACCTCGAACTCCTGCAGGTGCTCTGCGAGGACGAGATCGCACGGCGGGAAGCAGCCGGGCTCGCCAACCGCCTGGCCGCTGCCCGCTTCGAGAAGGCCTGCACCATCGAGGAGTTCGACTTCTCCTACAACACCAAGGTGCCGGTCGCCCAGATACGCGACCTCGCCACCCTCCGCTTTGTCGAATCGGGCGAGGGGGTGATCATCCACGGGCCCGTCGGTGTCGGCAAGACCCACATCGCCCAGGCCCTCGGCCATGCCGCCTGTCGGCGGGGGCACCACGTCATCTTCACCAAGACCTCCCGCCTGCTCGCCGAGCTCGGCGGCGGCCATGCGGACCGGACTTGGGCCCAGCGCCTCCGGCGCCTCGCCAAGCCGGCTGTGCTGATCCTCGACTAATACCGAGGGCGAGATAACCCCGACGCGGGAGCGGCGACTCGCGGTCGGCGCTGCTCACGACACGTGGGCGGGCTGCGACACTCGGCATAATCCCACTCGGCCCTGAAGCCTTGTAGTTGGAGCGCTCTGCTCCGACAAAGGAGGAACGATGGGCAAGGTTTCATGGACACGGGGCGATGGCCCCCTGGCGCCGTTCGCAGAGGGCTTCGAGTCGGAGCTCCGTCGGCTCGGCCACCCGCCGAGCGCCGCGAGGCATCACATGCACCTGATGGGCCAGCTGAACCGCTGGCTCACGGGCAAACACCTCGGTGTCGGCGATCTCAACCCCGTTGAGGCCGAGCTGTTCTTCTCATCACTCCGAGCCGCCGGCGTACAGCGAGTGCCGACGCTGGCCAGCTTGGTACCTCTGTTCGCTTTCCTCAGG
Organism: uncultured Actinomycetota bacterium; assembly: GCA_963735115.1. GTDB lineage: Bacteria > Actinomycetota > Acidimicrobiia > Acidimicrobiales > Bog-793 > JAKACA01. Next base: position 434,673 of record CAVTJR010000001.1, read on the forward strand.
CAACAGTGTGCAATTGCGCCGGTGGCGGCCCCAACACGGACACCACGGACGGAACTACTCGATCGCTATCGCCACCACTTGGTCAACGACCGTGGCCTGACGCCGGTCACCGTGCGGCGCTACGACACCTTCGCCAGACGCTTCCTCGCGAACAGGGCAGCCGCGCGGGGTGCCGGGATCGGCACCGAAGGGCTGTCAATCGCAGAGATCAACGGCTACCTGCTTGACACCTGCTCTCGGTTAGTCGTCGAATCGGCCAAGCGGGAAGCGGCTGACCTGCGTTCGCTGCTCCGCTTCCTGTACCTAGAGGGGCTCATTGAGACAGACCTCGGGCTCGCCATGGCGCCCGTGGCCACCTGGCGGGGTACCCGTCTGGTACCGACGCTGAGCGCTGCTGATGTCTCAGCGGTTCTGGCTTCCTGTGATCGTTCGACCGTGAGCGGCCGTCGTGACTACGCGATCTTGATTCTCCTGGCCAGGCTGGGGCTCCGCTCCGGAGAGGTGGCCGCATTGAGGCTCGCTGACGTTGACTGGCGCGCCGGTCAGCTGCTCGTGCGAGGAAAGGCACGGCGCCAGGATGTGCTCCCGCTGCCGGTCGAGGTAGGAGAGGCACTGGTGGCCTACTTGGAAGCCGGCCGCCCGTCGTCTCAGTACCCAGAGGTCATACTCACGCTCTACGCACCGCCGCGCCCGATCCGACCATCCTCGATCACCAACGTCGTCTACCACGCCAGCCAACGAGCTGGGCTCGCTCGCGTTGGTGGGCACCGCCTCCGTCATGCGCTCGCCAGCGAAATGCTGCGCCAGGGTGGGAACCTGATCGAGATCGCCCAGGCTCTTCGGCAGTCGGATCTCGCCACGACCTCGGGATACGCCAAGGTCGACCGCGAAGCCCTGCGGGCGGTCGCTCAGCCGTGGCCGGGAGAAGGCCGATGACCGAGTTCGCCGTGAGAGCACAGGAATACCTGCGCCTGCGCCGATCGCTCGGGCACGAACTCGATGACGCCGTTCGCCTCCTTCCCCGCTTCGTCGCCCACCTGGAAGCGATAGGCGCTCCGGCGATCACGACTGAGATCGGGCTCCAGTGGGCACAGCGCCCTGACGCCGATCCCGCCAGTTCGATCTGGCTGCGACGCATGACGGTTGTCCGAGGCTTCGCCCACTACATGTCGGGCATCGACCCGAGGACCGAGGTGCCGCCACTCGGGCTGGTGACCTTCCGCCCGCGCTGGCGGCCGCCGTTCATCTACTCCGAGGACGACGTCGTAGCGCTGATGAACGAAGTCCCACGAGTCGTCCCAACGCCCTTTCGGGCTCTCACGCTCCAAACAATGATCGGCTTGCTGGCTGCGACCGGCATGCGGATCGGCGAGGCCATCGGCTTGTCGCGGTCCGACGTCGATTGGTCCGACGGCGTCGTGATCGTGCGGGAATCGAAGTTCAACAAGTCAAGAGAGATACCACTGGCCCCGAGCTCGGTAGCCGCGCTCCGGGTTTACGCCGAGGTGCGTGACGGGAACGTGCCCGAGCCCGGGAGTCCAGCCTTTTTCATCTCGGGTCGCGGAACTCCCGTCATATATGGGGTCTTCGGCGACATCTTCCGCCGGCTGCTGGCGGCCTCGCGAGTCGGCGAGGACTCGCCGGTTCGGCCGCGGGTTCATGATCTGCGACATTCTTTCGCTGTCCACACCCTCGTCCGATGGTATCGAGCAGGAGAAGATGTCGGCGCTCTCCTGCCACGACTCTCCACCTACATGGGGCACATCGAGGTGCGGTACACCTATTGGTACCTCTCGGCTGCCCCGGAGCTGTTGGCTCTAGCGGCCGACCGCCTTGAAAGGGGCGAGAGATGAGTTCGGTCGCGCCCACCATGCAGATGTTCTTCACCGATCGACTCGCCAAGCAGCGCCAGGTGAGCCCAGCCACTGTGAAGTCCTATCGGAACACCTTCGTGCTCCTGCTGCGCTTTGTGCACGGCCAGACGGGAAAGGCGCCGTCCACGCTCGACTGGTCGGACCTCGGGGCGGGTGTCATCTCGGACTTCTTGGACCATCTCGAGCACGACAGGCACAACAGCGCCCGCAGTCGGAACACTCGCCTTGCCGCAGTGCGATCGCTGTTCCGGTATGCGGCACTTCGACATCCCGAGCACGCACACCTGATCCAGCAGGTGCTTGCCATACCGCAGAAGCGTTACGACCGGACACTGGTTCCCTTTCTGGAGCCGGGCGAGGTCGCCGCGTTGCTTGCCGCTCCGGACCGCAGCCGGTGGGAGGGTCGACGTGACCATGCACTGATCTGCTTCGCCGTGCAGACCGGGCTGCGTCTCTCCGAGCTCACAGGCGCCAAGTGTGGCGACATCGAGCTAGGGACTGGGGCGCATGTGCGCTGCATCGGAAAGGGGCGTAAGGAACGCTGTGTCCCGCTGACTTCAGACACCATCGCCGTCCTGCAGGTCTGGCTACAGGAGCGGGGCGGGCTTCGCGACGAACCGCTATTCCCGACTCGAACGGGACGTCGCCTCAGCGACGACGCAGTTGAGGCTCGTCTCGGTGTCCACAAACAGACGGCCGCCCGCCTTCTCCCTTCGATTGGTGCGAAGAAGCTGACGCCGCACGTACTGCGCCACACCTGCGCCATGAACCTCCTTCGAAGCGGCGTCGAGGTCGTTGTCATCAGCCTCTGGCTTGGCCACGCAGATATCCGTTCCACCCATTGCTATTTGCACGCCGACATGAGCATCAAGGAACGGGCGTTGGCCCGAGCGGCGCCAACCTCATCGAAGCCGGGACGCTACAAGGCGCCGGACAAGTTGCTCGCCTTCTTGGAGAGTCTGTGATAATCCCGACGGCTTAAGTGTCCCAGCACTGCCGGGCGCCACCGAGCACTCGGGGCCAGTAGGCCCAACCCTCCGACTATCGGGGTTATCCCGCCCTCGGTATTAGTCGAGTAAACCCGAAGTCGGCTTTACTCGACGATTTCGCCATGCGGGACTTCACCGTCGCCCAGGCCGACGACCTCTACGAGCTTGTGACCGAGAGAGCCGGCAAGGCGACGATCTTTACGGCCAACAGGATGGGCCAGGACTGGTACGGGCTGTTCCCGAACCCCGTCGTGGCCGAGTCGATCCTCGACCGCATCGTCAACACCGCCCATCACGTCCATATGGACGGCAAGTCCTACCGACCGAAGAACCGGCCGAATCGAGCAGGATCGTGAGACGGACCTGCGCGGCAAAGGGGTGCGAGAACGAAGTGCCGCCGAGGAACGGGCGCTTCGGGCGCAACCCGATCTACTGCTCGCCCTCGTGTCGAAAGGTCCCGCCGGCGAATCTCCCCGTCGCCGTCGAGATCGCCCACGAGCCGACTGACGATGCTCGTCCCGCCGGCCGCATCTTCTCGGTGAAGCTCAGCCGCGGCGACAAGACCGTGACGGTCGCCGAGGGACTCGGACGCCCCTCGGCCGAGCACCTCGCCGGTGAGATCCTCTCGATCCTGGCACCGTCGCGACCGAGAGGAGGAACGATCAGCTAGACATGAGTTGCACGCCGGATGAGGGAATTACTTGACGGAATCGTCAGGGAATTACGTGACGGTTGACATACGGGCGGCCCCCTACGGGGTCACCCAGTTCTCCACCTCCATCGTCGACGTGAGAGCCGGCCAGCTCCTCGACGTCGTGCCCGGCAGGGGCGGGGCCGAGCCGGCGGCCTGGCTGCGCAGTCGCAGCGAGGACTTCCGCTCCTCGATCCGCTACGGCACCTTGGACCTCTCCGGCGCCTACCGGGCCGTCTTCGAGGAGGTACTTCCCGGTGCCGTCCTCGTCGCCGACCCGTTTCATGTCGTCAAGCTCGCCAACGAGCGTCTCGACGACTGCCGCCGCCGCGTGCAGAACGACGTCCTCGGCCACCGCGGACGGAAGGGAGACCCTCTCTACCGGTGCCGTCGCCTGCTCACGCGGGCCGACGAGCGGCTGAGCGACAAAGGGCGTACCAAGCTCGTCGGGCTGCTGCGGGCCGGCGACCCACACGGCGAGGTGGCCCCTATGCCGAATGCTCAACGGGGTTTGCTGTCAACAGCAGTTCGTTCGGAAATAGGCCGCTACACCTATCAATAGACGTTCAGATTGGTGTGTTTGTAAGATTGTATGAGCAGTTCCGGGGCTCCGGAGCCTCGACCACAGTCATGTTCCGGTGACCACCCGAGGTCGCTCGGCAGATGACGCCAACTTTCCGTTACGTCCATCGACGCCACCGTCTGCGCGCACTCAGCCATCAGGCCTTGCACGATCCAAGCCGGGTATTCCGCTAGTCCGCGTCTGGGCGCATGCAAACACGCCAAGCTCACCTCCAGCACGTCGAGCCATAACCCTGTCCGCGGCCCCGAGCGAGCTACAACCGCGGACCGTCAACGGCAGACTAGCGGCGAAGGCTCACGAGCTCCTTGACGCGCCGTTCGCTTGCGCGTACACTCCCAGCGTGAGGCGGACTGGGATGGTCGGTAAGTAACGGTCTTTATGATCTCCCAGGCGCTTAATGTGCCACTTTCCTCTGCGGTACTCTTGCTCTGGGAAGCTGGGCGAAAGTCTCAATGTCGGTCAGAACACAGGCAGCTTGTTCGTTGGAATCATTGGTTCACTTACGGCTCCAGGTCCCTCGCAAGTTGATACTTCAGATGATCAGGCGCTGCTGCTTTGGCTTGGAATGGAAGAGTATTCCACTCCTACGGGTTACTACTGTGACTTGGATGGCGAGCTTACCCATTACTGCTGGACCCAGGTAGGCCTAGCAATGGGCACGTTCGGAGATCCGTATTGCCCAGGCAATCCGCGGACCACGACTTCGGACACGAGCTACGAGGTCTACTTCGAACGGTACGATATCAACGGTTGCGCGGACGTGCTGAGCACTGTCGACATTGATACGAGCGACGCTGTTCCATTTCAAGACAACTGGACAGGCGAGTATATCGATGGAGGCTACCAATACGAATCTCAGGTTGTCGACAGCTCTGACCACTACGTTGAAATCGGCACTGGTGACCTCTACTACCTCGACATTCACGCGGAAGCACAGGCAGAGATTCACACTGGGAGCGATACAACCTGTCCCACGCTAACCGGTGGCTCGCCGTATCAGCACTTCGGCGATCAAGTCGATGGTAGCTGGGATGGTGGATCCGCCAAACTTCAGGTCGAGAACTCCTCGACCGATACATTCAGTCCGTGGTCGACTGCTGATGGACCCAGTGCTCCCTTCTCGGATAGCCCCTATTGGGTAACTGAAGGAGGTCATTGGCCAGCTGATTTCCAAACTAACGGCCCAGGGGGTGGACCCCCGTGATTCGAGTTGGATCACCGGACAGGGAGAGGCGTAATAGGCTAGCAATTCTGGGTATCGTCTGCCTTTGCGCCGTGACGCTGTCCGCATGTGGAAGAGGGATCGAAACGAGCAACGGTCATTCCCGCATTAGCAAACCACCCAACCAAGCTGCGTACCGCTATCTCACTCGGTCAACAGTTGTGCCAGCCAACGGACCTTCTTGGTTGCTCCCAGCCGGATTCAGCACTTTGCAGAGCCTGACCGGTGACCCGAACGGAACTGGCGCCTGGTTCTGGGACAGTACCTCCAACGAAGACGTGATTTTCAACTCAAGCGCAGGCAATATCTCAGAGTGGCCTGTGCTATCGGGTAGCAACTTTCAGCAGAGCGAACAGGCGGGCGGGTTGGCAGTCGACCCGCAAGGCAACGTTTGGTTGGCTATTAACCTGACGCTCATCGAGTTGGACCCGGCGACGGGAGCCACGGAGACTTGGACAATTCCCACTCCGAGTGCAAATCTCGCGGCTGCTAGCTTCGAACCGTCGGGCGCGGCTGAGATCGCAGTGACCGGCTTGGCGGCGAGCCCTTTGGGGACGATCGCCATATTGACCAGTAATTCGAGCACAGTTGAGGTATTCGACCCTCGATCGTCCGAATTCGACAGCATCTCAATGCCGACCGATGACGACCTTCCGACCGCTGCGGCGTTCTCAGGAGACGGGACCTTGTGCATTGGCTTCTCAGCAGTCGAGGAAGGCACGGGCGGTACTGCTTCCAACCTGATGATCCTGAGCCCTAATGGTCAAGCCGCAACTTACTCACTTCTCACACCGGGATCAGCCTGGGACATCGCCCCCTTAGGATCGTCGAGCTTTGTCGTCGGAGATGAATCGCCTGAGTTGGCGACCACTTCTGGAACTATCACGAGCATCAATTCACCGAGTGCCTTGGTGGGAAGCGGGCAGCCAATGACGCCCCTTGTCGTCGCAGGCGGCGACGTCCTAGTCGGACACGCTCAAGGTGGACTGGTTGCGTTTCCCGACGATGCAAGTTCTGTTGCCCAAGCTACAGAGGAGTCGACGTTCATTCCGTCGGCCCAGGTTTGCGGCCCCAGCGGAGACGCTCCCGGTCCGGGCACGTCCACCGAGGGGACAGTCTGTGGCGCGCCTGGATATTTTGATGTCGTTGCCGACGGCGATGGAGACCTCTGGACCGTCGGAAGCGGCGGCGTCTCCGAGGTACCGCCTCAAACGGTTAGCGCTGCCATCACGAGGGCCACTAACAGGGCCTGACGGATACGGACCCCCTTCACCAGCGGCTGGGCTCGGATGCCGAACCTTGCATGTGACCGTCGAGAACCCTCCCGCATCGCAGGCGACGAAGTTGCCCACATCCCGCCGCGGCACCGTCGTCGCACAACTGCCAGCCGTCGGGCACAAGTAACTCCGTGGACTGCCGTCGTCCTTCGAGTGGATGACCCCGCCGGCCAGGGGTCAGTTCCCCGCTGACGATTCTGCACAGCGCAGCCTGAGAAACGGCTACAGCCCCGGGCCGAGCTGCGGCCGCGGCGGCTCGTGATGGGGTGTCGGATCGGGGCGTCGTAGCTGGCGGTTCCCAGCGGGTACGGGTTGGGGAGCTGACCTTCTTCGGATGCCGTCGAGTCGGTCCCGGTGGGCATCGAGGCCGGCAGCTAGTCCATCGGCGGTCCGACATAGATCCCACGTTCGCTCGCGCGAGAGGCGGGAACGAGCCTCCTGGCGCTCCAGGCGGGCGGCGAGCCGCTCGACGTCTCCTCGGTGGCGAGCGATCTCGGCGTCGAGACGGGCGGCTTCGGGGACGACGTGAGTCTGCGAGCGCTGCTCGGCGTCCTTCGCCCGCTCGGCCCAGCTGCCTGCTTCTCTGTTGGCCACACGGCGTTCGCGCCAACGACTCGCGTGCTCTGCTCGCCAGCGTGCCGAGGCCATCCCAACTGTGGCCTCGGCAAGATCGACGACGGCGCTGCCGGCCTCGGAGTACGCGTAGCTGCCCGAACCTGTGTCCAGATCGGCCCTGGCCTGCTGGGCTTGGCCCAAGGCAGCTTGAGCCTCGCCGAGGGCCGGGGCGAGATCGGGCGGTCTGATCCTCGCATTGGCCTGGGCGACGATCGTGGTCTCGGCGTGGACGATGGCGGCGATCTGGAACTTTTGCTCGTCGCCCATACCGGCGACGGCCTCGGCGGTGAGCTTCTCGTGATCGAGCAGACCGGTGTCGATGGCCCAGGTTGGCGTGCGCTGCGTCGACCAGTCACGTCTCAGGTCCTCGGCGGCCTGGGCGAGACCGTCGGCAACGGTCCAGGCGTGTGAGGATTCGCGACCGCGGCTCATGGCCACGTAGGCGAGCTCGCGTCCCTCGCCGTCGGCGAAGAGGTGGGCTCGGGTCACCGTGGCGCCTTGACTGCGGTGAACCGTTGTGGCGTATCCGTAGCCGAGGCGTTCGGCGCCGGCCTGCTCGCCGGTGAGCCGGACCTCTCGGCCGTCGCTCGTGCGGAGATCGATCGCTCCGGTGGCTGGATGAACGGCATGCACGACGGCCCGCTCGGAGGTGACGAGTCTGCCGCCCGGGCCTGGGGCGAGGGTGACCACTTCGTCGCCGGCGCGGTAGGCGTTGCCGCCGGGGCAGACGAGCTCGGGGCCGGAGAGGCGGGCCGTTGCGTCCATCCAGCTCCTCGCCCGTTCGTTGAGCTCGGAGACGTTCGCCCGTCGCCAGGCGTAGAGGCCGACGTCGTGCCCCGCTGCGACATCGGCGCTCCAGGCGTCCACGGCTGCCTGCAAGGCTGTTCCTCTATCGGCTTCGGCGTGGATGCGCTCGCGCTCGACATAGAACGAGATCGCCTCGGCCACCTCGCCGTCGCGAAGTGCCGCCAGAGCTTGGCGCTCCTCGGGGTCGTGCTGGCGTCGGTTCTCGCTGAGATGATGGACGGCATCCGGGTGGCGGGATACCAGTGCGCCGAGGGCGCCGCCGGGGCCGACCGGCCCGATCTGATGGTGGTCGCCGACGAGGATCAACTTGGCGCCGGCCGCTTCCACATGGGCTGCCAGGCGGACGAGGTCGACGTCGTCGGTCATCCCCACCTCGTCGAGGATGACGGCCGTTCGTTCGCTGAGGCTGAGTTGATGGTGGTCGAGTCGCCAGATCAAGCTGGCGAGGGTGCGCGACTCGCCGATCTCGGCTTCGCTCGACAGGGTGCGAGCGGCCTGGCCCGAGGTGGCGGTGCCGAGCACCTGGTAGCCGGCCTCGGTGAAGGCGGCCGCCACCACCTTCAACATCGTCGTCTTGCCGGCGCCGGCGACTCCCTCGACGAGCTCGGCGCCTCGACCGGAGGTGCAGATGGCCACGGCCGCCGAGCGCTGCTCCTCCGAGAGCTCGGCCCCGAGGCTCGCCTCGGCCTCGTCGATAGCCGCCTCCGCCTCGACCTCGGTGACCGCCGGGGCGTCATCGCGTGCGAGTTGGCGCTGCAGGCTCTCGGCGATGGCCGTCTCGCGGGCAAGTACCGAGGCGAGGGAGTACACCTGCTCTCTGGCGCCGCTCACCCCGACGAGGGGGACGCACTCGGGATCGGCGAGGGCGCGGTCGACGAAGGCGTCGAGGAGGGCCGGTCCCCGCCCGTAGAGGTGGGGAGCAAGGACGACGACCACGTGTCGCCGGGAGAACACCTTGCGGCGGGCAAGCTCGCCGTCGTGTCCGAGGACCTCGGACAGGAGCCGGCGGCCATCCTTGGGCGTCAGCGACCGAACCTCGTCCCGGGCGGCCTCGACCGATGCCAGCAGCCGCTCGACCGGCCAGCCGGCAGCTTCGAGCTCGGCGCGCCAGCGGTCCACCAGCTCCCTCTCTGCCTCGTGCTCCTTGGAGGACCGGGTGGTGCGGGCGGCGATGCCTCGGGCGCGATAGGACGTCGCGCCGCGGCGCTGGCACTCGGCCTCGATCTCGGCTGCGCGCTTCGAGTGCAGTGCGAGGACCTCGTCGGGGATGCCGGCGATCCGCCAGTGTCCGAGTTTCCCGGACGGACCCGGATCGGCTTCGATCCCATAACCCAGCCCGACGGCTACGCGGGCAGAGGCCACCCGCCCCACCATGGTGGCGGCATGCAGGTGCTCTCGCCACAAGGTCGTGTCGGCTGCCTTCCAGCCGCCACGGTCGTCCCGCATCTCGACGAGATTGCCCACAAGGACGTGATCGTGCGGGCTGGGATCGCCTGCCCGCGAGGTGGCGTGACGGGTGTGGGCGTAGATGAGCCCTCCCGTCTGGCTCGCCGTTGCGGCTCTCCCTCGCCGGCCGCCCATCTGACGGGTGACCCGGTCGAGATAGGCCAGGGTGGCGTCTCGCTCGGCGTCCATGATGGCGTGCATGTCCTCGGCTCGGCCGATCACGCCCAGCTCTGCGACGCTCTTGTGGCCCGAGATGACGAGCTCCATGCCCGGACGGCGGGTGGCCACCAGCCGATCCAACGTGGCGGGATGCCGGGCACCACCCGCCCCGAAGACTGCTTCGTAGGACTCGGGCGATACCGACTCGGACAGACCGAGCGACATCGCGCCAGAGCCGCCCCACACGAGCGGAGTCTCGCCCCGAGAGGCGTAGTACTGAAGTGCCATGCCGGGAAAGTCGTCGGCGCGTTCGAGCACCGTGGCCCGGTGGTACTCCACCGACTCGGCCCCCATCATCCGCATCCACGCCACTGCTCTGTCACCACTTCCGTACGACGGTCCGGCCTTTGGCAACCTCAAAGGTTGCAATCGTGTTCTGCTCTAGTTGGGTATATAGGAGCTGGTGAGGGATGTAAAGGGGTTGATTTGTGAGCGGTAAGTAGCGGTGAGTAATGGTAAATGATGGTGAGGAAGAAGTGGTGGGATTGGTGATGGCGGGTGGCTGCTGGGGCTGGGGCAGTGAGCAAGGAGCTGAGCCGGTCGCGCAGATAGCTTGGATGTGCCATCGCGCAGTAATTGTAGGACCGAGGCGACTGACGGCTCCTGCCGGGCCGCCATCGGTCCATATGTGGAGCGGCACACGGTCATGCGTCAGAGCCGTCGGGCAGCGGCGGACAAACCGTCATCAAAGGAGTCAGCCATGACCGCGCCAGACCCGCTTCCTCACCTCCTCACCATCGACGAGCTCGCCGACCACCTCGGCGTGAATGTCCGCCACATCCGCCGGCTCATCGCCGAACGCCGCGTGCCGTACTTCAAGGTCGGTCGACTGATTCGCTTCGACCCGGCCGACGTGGCCAGCTGGCTCGCTCGGACTCGGGTCGATGGGCACCGCAGCGCCTGACCGGCTGACACAGCCGCGGACTACGGTGGTGCCCACATCGCAGACCTCTCACGACGGTCAGCCCGTAGCAACCAGTCCTCACAGCACTACGCACGGGAGGTATCTCCATGGGTCGCCGCCTCTCCGGATCGGTTGACCGACTGCCCTCCGGCCGTTGGAGAGCTCGCTACCGCGGGCCCGACGGTCACCGCCATACCAGTGGGTTTCGAACGAAGGCAGATGCCGACGCGTGGCTGGCGGCCCAGCAGACTGATCGCCGGCGCGGCGCATGGATGGATCCGAGGCTTGGACAAATCACCATCGCCGATTGGGCCGGCGCATGGATGCAGACAACGGTGCACCTGCGTCCCTCGACCCGTGCGGGGTACGAGGGCAAGCTGCGAGCCCACGTGTTGCCGCGGTTGGGCGGCGTTCCGGTCATCAGCCTCGACACGCCGGCGATTCGCCGCTTCGTGGCCGAGATGGCCGCCGACGGGGTCAGCCCTGCGACCATCCTCGGCGTGCGAGCCGTGCTTCGGCTGCTGCTCGGGACGGCGGTCGAGGCCGGCGCCATCGTCGTCAATCCCTGCGCTGGCATCAAGGTGCAACGACCGAAACGCCTGGAGATGCACTTCCTCACGGCCGACCAAGTAGAGGACCTGGCCGAGACCATTGCCGTCCCCGCGCCCAAGACCGCCGGCCATGGCGCCGGACCACACTGGCGCACCGATCTCCCGGAGTACGGGCTATTGATCCGGTTCGCCGCCTACACCGGTCTCAGGGCGGGCGAGATCGGCGCCCTGCGGGTCGGGAGGCTCGACTTCCTCCGCTCCACCGTGGAAGTCGCAGAATCGGCGACCGAGGTCAACGGCCAGCTCGTCTACGGGCCAACCAAGAACTATCACCGGCGTGCCGTGCCGCTCCCTCCGTTCCTTAGGGACGACCTCGCCGCTCTCCTCCGGACCCGACCGCACGATCCGGACAGCTTCGTCTTCGCCGCACCTGAGGGTGGTCCGCTGCGGCACAACAACTTCTACCGCCGCCACTTCAAGCCCGCAGTGCTGCAAGCGGGCCTCCCGGCGGATTTGCGGTTTCATGACCTCAGACATTCCTTTACGGGATTCCTCATCGCTCAGGGAGCCCACCCGAGGGCGATCATGGAGCGACTCGGGCACTCCTCGATCCAGGTCACACTCGGCACCTACGGCCACCTCCTGCCGGGCATCGACGAGCGCCTCACAGTCGGTCTCGACGACCTCGGACGAGCCGCTCGCGCCGCCTCATCCGATTCCCGTGGGTCACGCTTGGGTCACGCCCCCGTGACGACCCTGCCGGTGGCTTCACATAAATAGCCACTGAACTGGGCTTTATTGCGTGGGCCCGGTGGGGATCGAACCCACGACCGAAGGATTATGAGTCCTCTGCTCTAACCACTGAGCTACGGGCCCTGCCTGGACATCTCGGGTTTCGATGTACGTCACCCTTGTCCATCCACGACTGGCCGTGCTGAGAGGTCCCAGGCGTCAGGCCGGCCAAGAGTCGGAGAACTTCGAGTGTACGCAGACCATGACTGAGGCGACGGGCGTACCTACGTTCGGGGCCGACCGGCGTAGGTCATCAGGTGGACCCGCCCACGGCCTCACCGATGCTAACCGTGACAGTGTCGCACCACGACCGTGGCGTCGTTCAAGACTGCCACCTCGACGATGTGACGCTCGTCAGTGGAATGACCGACGTGCTCTCGGTCCGATGCAGAGCGCTGACCCCCGCCACTGCCACGATTGCGCTCGCCGTCGCCCGCACTTCGGCGACGATGTCACGATGGGTGCGACTGACCTTGCGTTGCCGAATCGAGAGCGTCAGCTGTGAGGTCAACACGGCGCCATCGGCCCCGATCTCTCGCGTGCGCGACCCCAGTTGATGACGAGCATCCTGCCGTGCCGCTTGCACGAGCTGGCTGACTCCGAGAACCTCGCACGATGACCTCAACCGGGCACGTGCGCGGCGCTCCCGGAACGTGTCGTGCCGTATGGCGAATGACAACCCGAGCACGATTGACGCTGGCATCCATCCGGCCGTCATGAGCTTGGCGACGTCACTACCCGAAAGCGTCGTCGTGAACGGGGACCGCAAATGAGTCATTGCTTTCGAGCGCACGGCCGTGCCGGTCACGATGAACTCGCGTACTTCGGCCTTGGCGCGCTTCTCCGTCAGCACGACATCGACGACTCCGTCAGCTCCGAGGCTCGACGCTTCCAGCACCATCCGGTCGATGGCGGAGCGCCAGGCGGAGTAGGCGGGGGCTGCGTAACTGACGTGACTCGGTGCGAGAATCGGACCGCCCTTGGCCGAGGCCACGAAGCCGCAGCCGACCTCTCCAAGACCGAACTCTCCCCAGTCCAACCACTTCGCGGCGCATCCGACGACGGGACCGATCGGTTCAAGACCGCAGGACTCAACAGCGAGGTGGCCCGCTGCCGGCAACGGACTGAAGCGAAAGCCGGACTCGGTCGCTGTCCGGATGCGGGCGAGCGCGGACGGAGGAAGGCCTGATCCGAGCCATTCAGCCACGGCCGATCACCCTCGCCCGGTGAGGAAAGAACTCGCCACAACTTCGAGCTAATCACAGCTCCCCCAAAGGTGTGGGCGATGACTGCGCACCGCTTCGGAGGCGCAGACCGCCTTCGGCGTCGTCACCTCTCCGAGCGGTCCCCCTACGATGAAGCGAGATGATCGCGAGTCCGGACCGCTACAAGTGGGTCGCCTTGTCGAACACGACCCTGGGCGTGCTCATGGCGACGATCGACACGTCCATCATGCTCATCGCGCTGCCGGACGTCTTCCGGGGCATCGGGATCGACCCCTTGCTCCCGGGCAACAGCTTCTACCTGCTCTGGATGATCCTCAGCTTCATGGTCGTCACGAGCGTGCTCGTCGTCAGCCTCGGGCGCCTCGGCGACATGTTCGGCCGAGTCCGGATCTACAACCTCGGTTTCGCCGTCTACACATTCTTCTCCCTGCTCCTGACCGTGACGTGGATGTCGGGGAGCAGCGCCGCCATCTACCTCGTCGTGATGCGGGTGTTCCAGGGTGTGGGGGCGGCAATGCTCATCGCCAACTCGGCCGCCATCCTCACCGACGCCTTCCCGGAGGACCAGCGCGGCATGGCGCTCGGTATCAACCAGGTAGCAGGCATCAGCGGCTCATTCATCGGACTCGTGCTTGGGGGCCTTCTCGGACCGATCCAATGGCGGCTCATCTTCCTCGTCTCGGTTCCCATCGGCCTCTTCGGCACCGTCTGGGCTTACAAGAAGCTGCGGGAGCTCCCCCGGAAGCTCGACACGCACATCGACTGGCCCGGGAACGTGACGTTCGCACTTGGCCTGGTGGCCGTGATGGCAGGCATCACGTATGGCATCCAGCCGTATGGCCACCGCACGATGGGCTGGACGAGCCCGATGGTGCTGTCGTTTCTCGGATCGGGTGTCGTGTTGCTCGTGGCCTTCTGTTTCATCGAGATCCACTCACCGGACCCGATGTTCCGGCTGCCGTTGTTCCGGATCCGGGCCTTCACCGCCGGCAGCCTCTCGAGCCTGCTGGCGTCGATTGGACGCGGCGGTCTCATGTTCATGCTGATCATCTGGTTACAGGGGATCTGGCTACCACTGCACGGCTACGACTTCGCCCGCACCCCGCTCTGGGCTGGCATCTACATGCTGCCACTGACGGCAGGGTTTCTCATCGCCGGGCCGATCTCCGGCTACCTCTCCGACCACTTCGGGTCGCGACCATTCGCCACGGGCGGCATGCTCGCTGCCGCCGTCTCGTTCGGCTTGCTCGAGCTGCTGCCCGTGAACTTCGGCTATCCGGTCTTCGCCAGCCTGCTGCTCTTGAACGGGCTATCCATGGGGGCATTCGCCGCCCCCAACCGGGCCGGCGTCATGAACAGCCTCCCGCCGCAGCACCGCGGCGTCGGGTCGGGCATGAACTCGACGTTCCAGAACTCCGGACAGGTCTTGTCGATCGGCGTCTTCTTCACGCTGATGATCATCGGGCTCTCCGCCACGCTCCCGTCGGCCCTCTACCACGGGCTGCTGGCACATGGCGTGCCGGCTGCGGCCGCCCACCGAGCGGCCGGGCTGCCGCCCGTGTCGACGCTGTTCGCGGCGTTTCTCGGATACAGCCCCGTGAGCCATCTCCTTGGCCCAGGCGTCCTCTCCCATCTTCCGGCGGCTCAGCAACGACTGCTGAACGGTCGGAGCTTCTTCCCCTCACTCATCAGCCAGCCGTTCCACCACGGACTGCATGAGGCCTTCGACTTCTCCATCATCGCCTGCCTCGTGGCAGCGGCAGCCTCCTGGCTCCGGGGCGGCAGGTTCGTCTACCACGACCCCGAAGAGGCACGCACCAGCGATGAGGCGCCTGGGCTCGTCAGCACCACGGTCGCCGCCGCCGAGCGGTAACGGCGCTTATGGGATGCGGCCGGCGGTCCAGGGCGCCCGGTTACAGCCCGAAGACGCGAAGGACCTTACGAATCCCGGAGTTGCCCTTGCGATAGGCGGCGCGGCGCGCCACGCGCTTGCCGTACGCACCGGGGCCCTTGGCGGCAGCTTGCACGTTGCCGAGGTCACGGGCCGCCCGATACAACTGTCCGCGCATGCTCTTCCGTCTCGGCATCGAAAGCCCTCCACTCAATGAAGCCCTCACGACATCGTACGGGTCGATGCACGAGCGAGGGCAGGTGCGGGCCTCAGTCGGCGGGATCGAGGACGACGACGGGGATTTGTCGGTCCGTCTTCGTCTGGTAGGAGCCGTAGTTCGGGTGTGCGGCCGACAGCCGTTTCCAGAGGTCGGCGCGCTCGTCTCCGGTGGCGATCCGCGCGACCATCTTCCGGGTCCGACTCCCGATGGTGGCCTCCACCTCCGGCTGGTCACGAAGATTGAGGAACCAGGCCGGATGACGGTCGTCACCACCGAAGGAGGCGACGAGCACGAAGGAGTCCCCGAGCTCGAGCGGCGTCGTCAGCATCGAGCGGCGTGTCTTGCCGCTCTTGCGGCCAGTCGTCGTCAACATCACGACCGGCATGCCGACGAGCCTGCCGGCCAGGCGGCCGCGCGAGGAGACGAACAACAGACGGTGGAAGTCGGTAAACCCTTTGAAGTAGAGGTCTTTGAAGGCCACGACCGCCCCTTGTCGCCGGAGGCCCGAAGCTTAGGCGGCAACCGTCCCGCACGGGCAGCCAGGCAGCCTGCAGCTGGGCGGGCCAGAGGGCTGGCCGAGGCTCGTTGAGCATGCGGGCGTCCGCCGCTGGGCAGAGCCACGGTGCGAGGTGTAAGGCTCGGGCTCCACACGACAAGGAGCAGAGCTGATGCCCGAAGCGAACCGCCGAATCGTTCTAGCCGCCCGCCCCACGGGCATGGTCGATGAGGCGACTGTGCGTCTCGAGACCGACCCCCGCCCGGAGCCGGCGCCGGGAGAGGCACTCGTGCGGGTGAACCACCTCTCGATCGATCCGACGATCCGCACCTGGATGAACGACTCCCCCGGCTACCTGCCGCCTATCGGCATCGGGGACGTCATCCGCAGCGGGGGCATCGGCGAGGTCGTCGAAACGAAGAGCGATCGCTACCGGCTCGGCGATCTCGTCTTCGGGATGACAGGTTGGCAGGAGTATGCCATCGCCGACGAGGCCGACCGCTCGATGCAGCCGATCCCGGAAGGGCTCGACCCGCCGACGGCACTCAACCTGTTCGGCATCAACGGCATGACGGCGTACTTCGGCCTGCTTGACGTCGGAGCGCTGCAGGAGAAGGACACCGTCGTCGTCTCGGGCGCCGCCGGCGCCACGGGCTCGACGGTGGGCCAGATCGCCAAGCTGAAGGGGGCATCGAAGGTCGTCGGCATCGCAGGCGGGCCGGAGAAGTGCGCCTACGTGGTCGACGAGCTGGGCTTCGACGGGGCCGTGGACTACCGGGCACCGAGCCTTGGCGCCAGGCTGCACGAGCAGTGCCCGGCCGGGATCGACGTCTACTTCGACAACGTAGGCGGGACCATCCTCAACACGGCGCTCGCGCAGCTGGCAATGCGCGGTCGCGTCGTGCTGTGCGGGGCGATCGCTGCCTACAACGCCACCGAGCCCGTGCCCGGACCTGGCAACTACGTCAACCTCATACGGCGGCGGGGCCGCATGGAGGGCTTTATCATCCTCGACTACGCCAGCCGGTTCCCGCAGGCCCAACGGGAGATCTTCGCCTGGCTGCTGGAGGGCAAGCTCAAGCACGCGGAGCACATCGTCGAAGGCCTCGAGCACGCTCCCGAGGCGCTCAACCTCCTCTTCACGGGTGGCAACACCGGCAAGGTGGTCGTGAAGCTATGAGCGACCCAGAGCGCCATCGCGACTTCGAGCACGACGGCATCACCATCCATGCGGTCTCACAGGGCGAGGGCCCGATCGTCCTGCTGGTGCACGGCTACCCCGAAACCTCTCACTCCTGGCGGCACCAGCTGCCGGTGCTGGCGGCAGCTGGCTATCAGGCGGTCGCCATCGACGTTCGCGGTTACGGAAGGTCGTCGCGGCCCAACGCCATCGAGGACTACTCCATGGGGCGTCTCGTCGCCGACAACGTCCGCATCGCCGAAGCCCTCGGAGCTGACGAGGTCGTGATCGTCGGGCACGACTGGGGCGCTCCGATCGCCTGGTGCTCCGCACTGCTGCGCCCGGATCTCTTCTCGGCCCTCGTCATGCTGAGCGTGCCCTACGCACCCCCGAGCGTGCAGCAACCGACGAAGGTGTTCGCCAAGCTATTCGGGCCGGATGCCGAGTTCTACATGACGTACTTCCAGGAGCCAGGCCGTGCCGAGGCGGAGGCGGAGTCCGACGTGCGGGCGTGGCTGTTGGGTTTCTATTACGGAGCTGCCGCCGGCGCTCCTCCCGAAGCCACCCGCTTCGCCGTCGTACCGAAGGGCCAGCGGATGAAGGACCTCCTCGTTCAACCAGAAGGCGAGCTTTCCTGGCTGCCGACGGCCGACCTCGACCACTACGTGACCGAGTTCGAGCGCTCCGGGTTCAGGGGAGGCTTGAACCGCTATCGCAACCTCGACCGCGACTGGTCAGACCTGGCGGCGTTTCGCGGCCGGCCGATCACGGTGCCGGCGTTGTTCATCGGCGGTGACAAGGACGGGCCTACGCAGTGGGGCGCCGGTGCGATCGCCCGCTTCGGCGAGACCTTGCCTCGTTTGCGGGGCTCGCACATCCTCGAGGACTGCGGACACTGGGTGCAGCAGGAGAAACCGGACGAGGTCAATGCCCTGCTGCTCGGCTTCCTCGGCGAGGTTCGGCCGCTCGGCTGAGCTCGCTACCGGCCGGCGGGCGGGTCCTGGAGGTCCTGGAGGTCCTGGGGGCTCAGCTGGGCTCGCCGTCGCGAGACTCCCCCGCGGCCACCGTGACGGCGAGCGTCTCCGGCACCTGCGAGCCCGCTGCCCCGGGGTAACCCATCCCCGCCTCCACCTGCCGAGGCCACCAGTTCCAACGGCCGAGGAGCGCCACGGTCGAAGGAACGAGCAGCGTACGCACGAGGAAGGTGTCCATCAGGATGCCCGCGGCCAGCCCGGACCCGATGTCTCGGATTCTGGCTGCCGCCGGAACCGCTCGAGCCCGCATACGTCAACACGGCGAAGGTCCCGGCAAGCACGAGTCCGGCCGACGTGATCGCCGGCCCCGTGAACCCGACCGCTCGGACGACGGCCTCCTTGAGCGTGTGGTCGTGCGCCTCCTCACGGATGCGCGTCATGACGAGGATGTTGTAGTCCTCGCCGAGGGCTAAGAGGAAGATGAACATCAAGAAGGGTAAGAGGAACGTCAGGCCTCCGCTGTGGCCCAGCACGATGAACACGAACGAAGCGAGGCCGAGGGCTGCGAGGTAGCTGAGTACGACGCTGGCGATCAGGTAGAAGGGCGCCACGGCGCTGCGAAGAACGAGCGCCAGCAGAATCGCGATGGCGATCACGGCAAGCGGGATGATGTGCACGAGGTCGCTGTCCGAGGTGGCGCTGATGTCGTAGAGGGCGGGCGCCTCACCGGCGACGCCATCGGCCGTGGCACCGGACGCGGTCGCCGCTTTGGCAACGACCGTGCGGATCAAGGGCACGGCGTCGAGAGCGGCCGTACTCCCAGGGTTGCCGTTGCCGGCTTTCAGGGTCGCTTCGAACTGCACGATCCGGCCCGAGGAGCTCACGAACAACGCTTCGGCTCGATATTCCTCGTAGGAGGCGAGCGAGACCCCTTTTGGCGGCGTCGGTGACAGGGTCTTCGGTGCTCCGAATCGGGTGTGCAACTGCTGCAACTCGGCGGGCGTGAAGGGAGCGCCCCCGGGTGACAGCGGTCCGTCGATCGAGAGAAACTGACCGGAGGACCGAAGCGACTGCTCGGCGCGAACGAGGACGGACGGGTCGTTCCAGACCGAGTTCGGGTATTCGAAGATGAGGTTCGTCGGGTTCGTGGAGGCGTGCGGGAAGTGGGCGGCGATGAGCTGGTCGCCCTGGGCGGCCTCGGTGCCAGCAGGGGCGCTTGTCGCCCCTCCGAAACCGGCCGGTTTGTAGAACGCCACCCCCGTCGCCAGCGCCCCGAACGCCACGAGACCGATCAGCAGGGTCGGCACGGGGTGCTGCACGATGCGCCCTGCCACCCGTCCCCAGGCGCCGCCCTGTGCCTGCCCGGGCCGAGGACGAGACGGCCAGAAGACTGCCCGACCGAGGATGGCCAGCAAGGCCGGCAGCAGCGTGAGACCTGCCAGCAGCATCGTGGCGATCCCGATCGCCAACGGGATGCCGAGGTCGTGATAGATGCCGAAGGAGGCGAACAGCAAGCTCAGCAATGCCAGGATGACGGTGCCGGCCGAGGCCGTGATCGATTCCCCGACACGGGCGACGGCGAGAGAGACGGCCTCCCTCGGGTCGAGGCCGTCCCGGAACCCCTCACGCACTCGGAATACGAGGAAGAGCCCGTAGTCCGTTCCCGCCCCGAGCACGATGACGATGAGGAGCAGCTGGGAGATCTGTGACACCTGCAAGCCGGCGTGAGTGCCCAGCTCGCCGATGATGGACCCGGAGAGCTCGAGGACCACGATGGCGGGCAGCAGCGTGACGAACGGGGCCAGCGCTGATCGGAAGATGAGCAGCAGGAGCACGAGGATGAACAGGATCGAGAGATCCTGGGTCTTGTTGCCGGTCGAGTTGGACTGCTTGTTCTGGTAGACGGCGTCGGCCACCTGCCCACCGAGATAGAAGTGGAGACCCGGGGGTGGGTTCACCTTGACGAAGGTGCCTAGGAGTGCGTTCACGGTGTTCTCCGCCTTGACGGGGCTGAAACCCGCTACGTCGGCGAGCGCTGACAGCTGGATTGCCTTGTGGTCGGATGAGATGCCGACGAATTGCACGCGCTGGACGTTTTGCACCCCGCGCGCAAGGGCCGCTTCCCGCTCGATGGCGGCGAGGTCGGTGGCCGTCAGCTGGGCGTTCTTCTCATAGGCGTAGGCAACAATGGCAACGGGCTCGAGATTCTCCGTGCCGCCGAGCGGCGCCGCCAGGTTGGTGGCCCTCACGTCGGGGGCGTTCGCGGGCAGGAACGCCGTGTTGTTGTTGTTCACGACGCTCCCGAGCGAGGGGAGGAAGTAGGTGGCGAGGAATGTCCCGAGCAACCAGACGACGACGAGCACCCAGCGGAAGCGAACGGAGAAGCGACCGAGGGCCGCGAAGAAGGCGTGCATTACCCCGAGCCTGCCTCGCGGAGCACCGCCTCGTAAAAGCGGGCAGTTGGCAGCGGGTTGTGTCGGTACGGCTCGATCTCCACGAAGCCGACCTTGCGGTACACCTCCACGGCTTCGATCATGTCCGCCACCGTGTCGAGGCGGACTCGCTCGTAGCCGAGCCGAGCGGCAGCCTCGAGCGCACCCTCGGCCAGCTCCCGTCCGAGCCCTCGCCCGCGCGCCTGCGGCCGCAGGTACATCCGCTTCAGCTCGGCGACCACCGGCGGCTCCAGCGGGCGGATGCCGACGCACCCGACGGGCGCACCGGCCACTTCGGCCAGCAGGGCCGCCCCGGCGGGGGGGCCGTACTCGTCCTCGAGGGCCGCCAGCTCCCGGTCGATGTCCTGGAAGTCGAGTGCGAAGGGGAGCGATGCCACGTACTCGCGAACAAGCGTGCCGAAAGCTGTGTAGTCGTCCCCCGTGGTGGCGAGGCGGATAGAAGCCACGCCCTGCAGTGTTGCAGCAGCTACACGCGGGTGCCCTTCCCTCGCCGGCGCCTCAAGGTGCTTCGGCGTTCTGCCGATAGGGAACTGTTACCGCACGAAGGTGAGGGCGTGATGGCGGAAGCAACCGAGGCGAGTGGGACGCGTGTGTCCTCCGTCAGCCGGTGGAAGCGATTTGGCAGGGATCGGCTGTACGTCAACGCCTCCGACGGGCGCTCGATCGGTTGGCTCGACCTCACCACCGGAGAATGCGTCCTCGAGCGGCCAGCCATGCTGCCGGCCTTCGAGGAGGCGATCGAGCGCTGGAGGGCTGCGCAGCTCATCAAGTCGGCGGGCGCCGACACCGTCGGGACTGGGCCGAGGTCGGCGGGCGCCCCGCCTGACCCGGACGGGGCGAGCATCCTCCAGTTTGCGACTCGCGAGCACGAAACCAGCGCCGACGAAAGCGAGCGGGACGGCGCCCCGATCGTCAGCATGAAACGGCGACGGCTCCACGCCATGCCGGGACGCTACGAAACGCCGCCCGAGGTGACCCCTGGCGGATCGGTCGCCTTCCAGCCATTGACGGTGGTCCCTCCCGCAGGCGAGGAGTCGAATGACGTTGCAGCCAGCCTCGCCGGCCAACCTGTCCCGCCGACCTCCGAACCACGACAGCAAGCTGCGCCGGCACGGACGTGGCTGGCCCGCCTCTTCGGCCTGAGCGTCGCCGAGCGGGGCTGGCACTCCGGCGCGACAGGTGACTCCACCCTCGCAAACGAGCTCTCCAGGCTGGGGAGCGGATGGCACGTGCTGCACTCCGTCCCGATCGGTCACCGCGGTGCCGACATCGACCACGTCGTGATCGGGCCTGCGGGCGTCTTCACCGTCAACGTCAAGCACCATCCCAACGCCAAGGTGTGGGTCGCCGAGGACACGATCCTCGTGAACGGCTACAGGAAGTTCTACGTTCGCAACAGCCGTCACGAAGCGGGCAGGGCGAGTCGGCTCCTTTCGGCCGCCTGCCGCTTCCCGATTCCGGCCACTGGAGTGGTCGTCTTCGTCAACGCGGGTGGCTTCACGGTCAAAGCCGAACCGAGAGACGTGCAGGTGATCAACCGGCTGGCGTTCGTGCCCTGGCTGCGATCGCTGCCGCGCCGGCTCAGCGCCGACGAGATCGGAACCATCTTCGACGCCGCCCGGCAGTCGTCGACCTGGAAGGAGACGTAGCCCTCGCCAAGTTGCCCGCGCGAGCCGGCCGCGACATGCTCGGCGGGGGCAGCCCTCTCCTGAAAGGACAGATCATGGCGATCGCAGTTGGTGACCTCATCCCTGACGTCGAGGTGCAGACAATGACTGAACGAGGGCCGAAGCCGGTTCGCACGGGCGAGGTGCTCGGCAAGGGCAAAACGGTGCTCTTCGCCGTACCGGGAGCGTTCACTCCGACGTGCTCTGACTACCACTTGCCGGGTTTCGTGCGCCGTGCCGAGGACTTGAGGGCCAAGGGCGTCGACACCATCGCCTGCATCTCTGTCAATGACGCTTTCGTCATGGGCGCATGGGGCCGGGACCAGAACGTGGGGTCGAGCGTCCTCATGCTCGCCGACGGCAACGGTGCCTTCACGAAGGCGGTCGGCCTCGAGATGGACGGCAGCGGCTTCGGCCTCGGCCAGCGGTCGCAGCGGTACGCCCTCGTCATCGATGACGGCATCGTCAGCCACGTCCTCGTGGAGCCCAAGGGCGGCCTCGACGTCAGCTCGGCTGACTCGGTCCTCGCCTCCCTCTGAGCGCCCTCGCCTACGGCGCCGCGGCCCCCGGCCGACGCAGGGCGAACGCGCACCCCCTGAGTATCCTCACGGCTCATGGCGATGGACTTCGGGCTGGTGCCGTCCTGGCGCGCGGTCGAGCCACGTCCTGCCGGCATACCGGAGGACATCGCCGCTCGATACGTCTCTCGGGAGTGGCGCAACGCCATCGCCGTCCTCCGAGGCGCCTATCCCGGCGAATGGGACGATCTCCTTTCTGTGCTGCGCGACTTCAGACTGTGCCGCACGGCCCTTCAGACAGGAGGCGGTAACAAGACCGAGATCGCCAGGTCTATCGACGAGCACTTCAGAGCACTCGGTTGGCAGGAGACCGACTTCGACACCCGCGTGTCGGTTCGCCAGCACCCGAACGTGGGCTCGGAGGAGGTATTCGAGTACAAGAGCCCGACGCACAAGGTCGACAGCTTCAAGAACCATGTCGGTGTCGAAGTGGAGTGGAACAATAAGGACACGTTCTTCGATCGCGACCTGAACAACTTCCGCCTGCTCTTCGAGCTGCGGGTGATCGGAGTGGGAGTCATCATCACGAGAGGCGAGGACGTCCGCGACTTGGCGATCGCTCTGGGGCGAAGCCCCGGGACATATGGAGCGACTACGACGCGCTGGAGCACCCTCGTGCCGAGGATGGAAGGCGGCGGCGGGGGCGGTTGCCCGCTGCTCGCTTTTGCGATCACGAAGGACTGCTATGACCCGGACTGCTGAGCAGTCGCTGCTCGAGCTGCCGGGAGGCCCGTTTGCGACCGTGCTGGCTGACCCGCCCTGGCGGTTCCAGAACCGGACCGGCAAGGTTGCACCTGAGCACCGGCGGCTCTCGCGCTACGACACGATGACGGCGAAGGAGATCGCTTCCCTGCCAGTAGCCGAGATCGCCTCCCCGCGGAGCCACCTCTACCTCTGGGTGCCCAACGCCCTCCTGGCAGATGGCCTGATGGTCCTCGAGGAGTGGGGTTTCACCTACAAGGCCAACCTCGTCTGGCACAAAGTGCGCAAGGACGGTGGATCAGATGGGCGGGGTGTGGGCTTCTATTTCCGCAACGTCACCGAGATCGTGCTTTTCGGCGTGCGGGGCACGATGCGGACGCTGCCTCCGGGACGCAGCCAGGTCAACCTGTTGGCAACGCGAAAGCGCGAGCACTCCCGCAAGCCCGATGAGCAGTACGGGATCATCGAGAGCTGCTCACCCGGTCCCTACCTCGAGCTGTTCGCCCGTTACCCGCGCCCGGGGTGGTCCGCCTGGGGCCACGAAGCGGACGGCGAGATCACGCCCCGTGGGAGGCTGCACAAGGGCTACGGCGGCTAGCGGTCGGCGCTCTCGCCCCGCTGCAGCGACGTCGGCTCGTTGTGATGTGAGCGTCCTTGCCCTTCTGGAGGGGTTAAAGGGTCGCATACCGTCCCTTTTTGCTTCCAGAATCGGACCAACCGGCGTCGGGTCGAGGCCGGCTCCGTCGCATTCAGCGGTAATCCCTCGACGGCGTGACGGCGAGCACGCAGTCGACCTCCTCCAGGTACTCGGCCACCAGGTTCGCCCCTGAGGGTGCCTCCGGATGGGCTCCGGTCGCTCGCTCGAGGCGTCCCCGCACCAGCATCACGACTGCCGAACGAGCTGCCCGTCGGTAGCGCACCCACAGTCCCGCCGAGCAGATGACATTGACAAGGCCGGTCTCGTCCTCGATGTTCAAGAACGTGACTCCGCCGGCCGTTGCCGGCCGTTGCCGGTGGGTGACGATCCCGGCGATCGTGACCTTTGCGCCATCAGGCACGTCCATGAGCGCCGAGATGGGGACGGCTCCCCTGCGATCGAGCTCTGCCCTGGCAAAGCTCATCGGCGACGAGTGCGGCGACAGGCCAAGTGTCTGCAGATCGGCTGCCATCTCCTCGGCCGAGCTCATGGGCGGCAGCGGAGGCGCGTCGGTCCCTAGGATCACACCCGGGATCCGGTCAGGACGGGACTCAGCGGCTGCACCAGCCGCCCAGAGCGCCTCACGCCGGCCGTAGCCGGGAACCCTCACGTCCGCACCAGGACTCGCCGAGGAATCGTCGAGGGCGCTGACGGCTCCGGCCGTCGCCAGCGACTCGAGCACCGTCCGGTTGGCTCCGGTCCGCCGTGCGAGATCCTCCAGATCGCCATACGGCCGGCCGGCGGCGATCTCCTCGGCCAGCTCGTTCCCAATGCCCTTTATGGAGTTGAGACCGAGACGTACGACGAGCGTGGGCTCGGCACGATCCACCTCCAGCGATGCCACTGCCTCGCTCCGGTTCACGTCCGGGCCGAGCACGCTCACCCCATGGCGGCGGGCGTCGGCCACGAGCGTGTGCGGCGCCCAGAAACCCATCGGCTGCGAGTTCAACAGCGCCGCCAGGAATTCTGCCGGGTACCGCAGTTTCAGCCAGGCGCTCACATAGACGAGATAGGCGAAGGAGACCGAGTGGCTCTCGGGGAAGCCGAAGCTGGCGAAAGCCCGCAGCTTGTCCCAGATCTCCTCGGCAACCTCGCCGGTGATGCCTCGTTCAGCCATGCCTCCGAACAGGCGGGCGCGGAGGCGTTCCATGCGGTCCGCCGAGCGTTTCGATCCCATGGCTTGACGTAGCTGATCGGCTTCGGCCGCCGAGAAACCCGCCGCATCGATCGCCATTTCCATCAATTGCTCCTGGAACAACGGCACGCCGAGGGTCTTGGCGAGGCAGCGCTCGAAGATGGGATGCAGGTACGTCACCGGCTCCAGGCCGTTCCGCCGCCTGATGTACGGGTGCACCGATCCCCCTTGAATCGGCCCCGGACGGATGAGAGCGACCTCGACGACGAGGTCGTAGAAGCATCTCGGCTGCAGCCTCGGCAGCGTCGCCATCTGCGCCCGGCTCTCGACCTGGAAGACGCCCACCGAGTCGCCCCGGCAGAGCATCTCGTAGACAGCCTCCTCCTGCGGGATCGTGGCGAGCTCGAGCTCGACTCCATGGTGGGCCTTCACGAGATCGACGGCTCGATGGATCGCCTCGAGCATCCCGAGGCCGAGGAGATCGAACTTCACAAGGCCGACGGCGGCGCAGTCGTCCTTGTCCCACTGAAGGACAGTGCGACCTTCCATGCGCGCCCACTCGACCGGGCACACCTCCGAGACGGGACGATCGCAGATCACCATTCCGCCGGGGTGAATCCCGAGGTGCCGGGGGAAGCCTTCGAGCTCGGTCGCCGTGGCGAGCACCGCCGGCGGGATGCCGAGCTCGTTGTCACCTCGGCTGGCCGTGCCACCGGCAGGAGAGCCCGTCGTCCACGGCATCGGCTCGGGGGCGACGTCGTCACGGCCCGGAAGCTCGGGCCCATCGGGGGCTGTTGACTTGCGGGTCTTGCCGGACTTGCGCGCCGCCTCCCGCTCGGCGAGGTCACGCGCCACCGCCCCGCTCCACCACGACCAGTGCCCACTCCGGCCCCCGGTATTGACCGGTCGGTGGCCGCCGAGACCGCTCCAACGGTCGATCTGTTTCGACCATTTGTCCACCTGGCCCTGCGGGTGCCCGAAGGCCTTGCCCGTGTCCCGCACCGCCGACCGTGCCCGGTAGGTCACGACTACGGCGACGAGTGCCGCTTGCTCACGGCCGTAGCGCTCGTAGACGTATTGGATGACCTCCTCCCGCCGTCCGCTCTCGATGTCGACGTCGATGTCGGGCGGCCCGTCACGCTCGGGCGACAGGAACCGCTCGAACAGCAGGCCGAGGGTGACGGCGTCGGCATTCGTGATGCCGAGGACGTAGCAGACCGCTGAGCTGGCGGCCGAGCCCCGGCCCTGGCAGAAGATGTTGCTCCGACGGCAGAACTCGACGATGTCGAAGACGACGAGGAAGTACCCCGGGAAACCCAGCTCCTCGATCAAGCTCATCTCGTGATCCAGCTGCTGCCAAGCGCCGGGCACCCGCTCGGCGTGGCGTGGGCCGTAGCGGATCGCCCCACGCACTTCGACGAGAGAGCGGAGGTAGCCCATCTCCGTCTCGCCGGCGGGGACGGGAAAGTCAGGCAACCGCGGGGCGACGAGCTTCAGGTCGAAAGCGCACGCTCGCCCGAGCTCGCCGGCGAGCTCGACGGCTCCGGGGTAACGGGCGAACCGCCTCGCTTGCTCGGCCCCGGACCGCAGATGGGCCATCCCGGCGGCCGGCAACCAGCCGTCGAGGTCATCGAGCGGCTTGCCTGATCGCACCGCTGCCAGCACCGTCGCCATCCTGCGGTTGGCCGGGACGGCATAGTGCACGACGTTCGTGGCGACGATCCCGACACCGCGACGAGCGGCGATCTCGGCGAGGGCATCGTTGCGGGCTCCGTCGAGTGGGTCGCCGTGATCCCACAGTTCGACCACGACGTTGTCCTGCCCGAAGATCGCCACCAGCTTGTCCAGCTCCCGTGCCGCCGCTGCGGGGCCCGCATCGACAAGAGCGGCCGGGACAGTCCCCTTCCGGCACCCGGATAGGACGAGGAAGTGGCCGCCCGAGAGCTCCCCCAGCCGGAAGAGGTCGTGACGAGGCCTCCCCTTCTCCCCTCCGGCAAGGTGCGCCTCGCTGAGAGCGCGGGCAAGGCGTGTGTAGCCCTCCGGGTCGCGGGCGAGCACGACGAGGTGGGCACCCTGCGGGTCGGGGATGCGGGTCCGCGCCGGTGCCGGTGCCGGTGCCGGTGTTGCTGGTGCCGGTGCCGGTGCCGGTGCCGGTGTTGCCGGTCCTGCTGGGCCTGACCCCGTTGCTGGCGCCAGCGTCAGCTCCGAACCGAAGACGGTGCGCACCCCGAGCTCCCGTGCCGCCTCGAAGAAACGCACCACCCCATACAGCCCGTCATGGTCCGTCAGGGCTAAGGCCGCGAGCTGGAGGCGTGCCGCCTCGGCGACGAGCTCGTCAGGGTGTGAAGCTCCGTCTAGGAAGCTGAAGCTCGAGTGGCAGTGCAGCTCGGCGTACGGAGTAGGGGCCTTGACCGTCCCCCTCGGTGTCACTCAAACAAGGATAGCCTCTTTCACGAACGCTTGTTCGTAGACCGTAACCCGGCTACGCCTCCCGCCCTCTACCCGGTCGCCGACCCCTCACTCTCGGCGACTCGAGCCGTTCACGCCGAACTGGTAGCGGATTGGGACGCCCGCCGTCCCAAACTGCTACCAGAACCTCGCCGGCGGCGGCGACCAACGCCGATGGCGCTACTCGGCGACCTCGGCCGGGCTGGCAGCGTCGGCTGCATCGTTGCCGGGGGCCGGCGTGGCGGACGTCGCCGGAGTCACCGGTTCGGCCGGCTCAGCCGGCTGGGGCGGGGCGGGCGAGGCCGGCGGGGCGGGCGAGGCCGGCGGAGCGGGCGAGGCCGGCGGAGCGGCGGGGAACTCGACGACGAAGGTGGCTCCTCCCCCAGGCGTCTGGCGGATCGCCACCTCACCCCCGTGGGCCGCCACGACGGCGGCGACGATGGAGAGCCCGAGACCGGTACCCCCGCTCGACCGCTGGCGCGACTGGTCCGCCCGCCAGAAGCGCTCGAACACGTACGGCATCTCCTCAGAAGGGATGCCAGGCCCGTGATCGATCACGGAGACCGCCACCCGGGTTCCTTGCCACATGGAGCTATCGGCCGTGACCGGCGAAGCACCGACCCCGCCAGCAGCTGTCCCGTTCTCCTGACCAGCGCCATCGCGATCCCCGACGACGAGATCGGACGCACCCAGCGGTCGCACGGGCTGACCCTGGGAGTCGGTCGGTCCATACGGTCGAGCCGAGCGGCTGAGGCGACCGAACACGCCGACCGTCGGAAGGGTCGGGGCCCCCGGCAACCCGGTGACGTCCACTGGTGCCCGATCCAGGTGGATCGCCACCTCGATCGGTGACCCTGCCGGTGTGTAGGTCATGGCGTTCATGATGAGGTTGCTCAGCACCTGACGAAGTCGCTGTTCGTCGCCGATGACGAAGCACGGCCCCGTCGAGACGAGGCGGATCGAACGGGCCGGCTCCACGACGCCGGCGTCCTGCACGGCATCGGCCGCGAGCTGGGCGAGATCCACCCGGTCGTGCCCGAGTGGCCGGCCTTGATCGAGCCGTGCCAGCAGCAGGAGGTCGTCCACGAGGCCGCCCATGCGGGCCGACTCGCTCTCGATACGACTGAGCGCCGCCGCCAGGTCCTCCGGGCGCCCGATAGGGCCGTTCTTGAACAGCTCGGCGTAGCCGCGGATAGAGGTGAGCGGCGTTCGCAGCTCGTGAGAGGCATCGCCCACGAAGCGCCGTAACCGCTCCTCCGATGCTTGTCTCTCCCGGAAAGCTCGTTCGATCTGGGTCAACATGGCGTTCAGGGCCGCCCCCAACTGCCCGACCTCGGTGCGTTCGTCGGTGTCCTCGACGCGACGCGACAGAATCTCCCGCTGCGATCTCACCTGCGGTCTGGGCCATCTTTTCAAGCGGACGCAGGCCGAGCCACACGAGCGCGCCGGTTGCAAGGACGAGGGCTAGCAGGACGAGGAGACTGACGATGAGGTCGACGGTCCGGTGGTGATTGAGGGTGGTGTCGACTGCTGTCAGGGGCACACCGAAGGCCACGACGGGAAATGGCGCATTGAGCTCCGATCCCGGCTCGACAAGGACCCGGTAGCTCTGACCGCGTTGATCGACGCTCGTGAAGACCACCCGGTTGCCCGCAAACGCCTCCGTGAGGGCCCAGGCTGGGATGTTCGGCGCGTACCCGCTGTTCTGATTGCAGACAACCTGAATGGCGGCGGTCAAAGTCGAGGTCGGGCTCTGTTCATAGGCCCGTGCGAAGGTGTTCAGCTGGATCCCGTCGCAGGCGTCCGGGGGCGCCTCCCCGCGTATCGCTCCAATGACGACGTGGTTGAGCGAGACGGCGCTCTGTTGCAGACCCTGGTCAGTCTGAGAGATGAGGGAGGACTTGAGGGAGCTGTACGTGATGGCGTCAGTGACGAAGAGAGCCGCCGCTCCGAGAACGACGAGAAGCAGGATGAGTCGTGTGCGGAGGGGCACGGTCGGCCTTCGCCCGCCGGCTTAGTCCCGCGGCGGGCGCAGCACGTAGCCGACGCCGCGCACGGTGTGGATGAGATGCGGCTCGACGAAGTCGACTTTCTTGCGGAGGTAGCTCACGTAGGTCTCGAGGACGCCGGCGTCGCCGCCGAAGTCGTAGCTCCAGACGTGATCGAGGAGCTGCGCCCGCGTCGAGCACGCGACGAGCGTTCACCAGCAGGTAGTGGAGCAGGCGGTACTCCGTCGCCGTCAAGTCGATGAGCTGTCCGGCGCGTCGGACCTCGTGGGCGTCATCGTCCATCTCTAGGTCGGCGAGGACGAGCTTGTGGGCCGCCTCGCCGTGTCCGGTGCGTCGCAGGACGGCGTGGATGCGGGCGACGAGCTCGGCGACGCTGAAGGGTTTCGTGACGTAGTCGTCACCGCCGATCGTGAGTCCGCGGACCTTGTCCTCGGTTCCATCCCGGGCAGTGAGGAACAGGACGGGAACGTCGTGGCGGTCCCGCCGCACACGCTCGGCGATGCTGAAGCCGTCGAGGTCGGGCAGCATCACGTCGAGCACGAGCAGGTCCGGGCGGAAGTCCTCCAGCCGCTGGAGCGCCGGGTAGCCGGCGTTCGCCGTCTCAACCGTGAAACCCTCGTACCGCAGGGCCATCGCCACGAGCTCGGTGATCGACTCCTCGTCGTCCACCACGAGCACGCGGCGGCCATTTCCTTGGCCTTCGGCGAGCATCACCCTCTCAATTTGCCAGGAAAAGCTGTGAGATTGCTGAGAATAGCTGGAGAGCCGTCGCAGATACTGGTCGCAAGGTAGCCAGCTCGCCTCAGGGCGCCGGCCCGTCGATGAGGCGAACCGTCACGGTCCGCGTGCCTGCCGGCCCGTCGAAGGTGACCTTCGCCGTCTCGCCGGGTCGTTCCGCCGTGACGAGGGACCTCAAGACGAAGACCGTCGCTGTTGGCGTGCCGTTGAAGTCGACGATGACGTCGCCTGGCTCGATGCCGGCTCGGGCGGCGGGGTCGCCGAGCACGATCCGGGTCACGGGAACTCCCGTCGTGGCGTCCCCGGACTCCGGCGGCTGCCCCACGACCCCAAGAAACGCCGGCAGCCCGAGCACCACGCCGGCCCCGCTGTGTCGCTCTTCGATGGCGCCGGCGATGGTCGAGACGCGGTTGATCGGCAGTGCGAAGCTCACCAAGCCGTCGGCCGCGACCGCCGTGTTCATTCCGATGACCTGGGCGTCATCGTCCACAAGGGGCCCACCGGAATTGCCGGCTCTGATCGTGGCGTCGGTTTGAATGAGGCCGCTGAGCTGCTCCGGCCTCGAGATGAGCTCGTCGCTGGCAGAGATCGAGCGTCCGAGGGCGGTGACGGCTCCGGTCGTCACGGCGGGTGTGCCGCCACGCCCGAGGGCGTTGCCGATGGCGACGACGGTGGTGCCGATGGCGACCGTTGCCGAATCGCCGAAGTGGACTGTCGGCAACCCGCCCAGTCCGCCCACCTTGATGACCGCAACGTCGGCGGACGGGTCAGCTCCGACGAAGGACGCCGCGTAGGGAGTCTGGTGACCGTCGATCGACACCTTGATGCTCGTGGCGTCTTCGACGACGTGGTTGTTCGTCACGATGTAGCCGTCGCTCGAGACGATCATCCCTGTCGCCGCCGACAGGGCGTAGCCGGTGGCGGTCTGGTTGACCGTATTGATGTCCACGACCGCAGGGATTAGCAAGCGGGCGATCTTGCTCGGGCTGGCCCCCGACGCCTCCGGGGACACGAGCGAAGTCGGAGACGAGGCCTCATGGCGACGCTGGCTTGATAGGAGTCCGAAGCTGGCGGCTCCGGCCGCGAGGAGCAGGACGAGGACCACGGCGAGAAGGGCGGGGGTTCTCCTTCTCGGCCCCCCGTCGGCGGGGGGCACTTTGCCGGGAGGAGGGTCAGCCGGAGGCGCTCCTCCCTGGCCTGCGGCGACGGGCGACTGGCCTGCGGCGACGGGCGAGGGATTTGCGGCGACGGGCGAGGGACCTGCCGTGGAAGGCTGGGTCCCGACCCACCCGGTGCCGGACGGCCCCGAGGGTGAGCTGGACGGAGGGAAGGAGCCGTCCGCCGGGGGGGCGACGGCGGACTGCTCTACCCCAAGCCCGCGGGGCCGAGCGGGGAGGGGAACAGGTTCCTCCCGCTTCAAGCCCTCGTTGCCTTGGTTCCCTTCGTCCATGGGTGCTCACTTCTGGCATGCACGTCTGGACTCCGAGTGGTCGGGACCCAGCCCGCTCCACCTGTCCGCCCGTCCAGGCAAGGGGGTACCCGGCCGGGCGATGTGACCATCGTGCCCGTCGGGGCTGTGCCTGAGCTGCGCCGCGCCTGATAGTTGGCTGAGAGAATCCCCCAGCCGGTCGGTCAAGCGTAGGGCAGGTCGTGGGCGGGTCGTTTCGTGCTCAGTCGTAGGTCGCCTCGATGCCCCAGCGACCGTCTTCGAGGACGAGGAGATGAGCACTCCCGTCCTCGAGGAGCAGCTGGAGGCGCGCCCGGCGGCGATGGCCGCCTGGATCCCACCAGCGCTCGTCTACAGGCCAGGGGCCGGCCCAACCGACGACTTCGGCTGAACGACCTGCTGGCAGCCGCCGGACCCGCCCGGGCGCCGAGCTGCAGTGTCCGCGGCCGGTGACGCCGACCGAATCCCCCGTTGTGGAGAGCAGCTCGACGGGCACGGGATCGACGTACACGATGGCCGGTGCCGGAGACGGGACACGGCCGGGCCAGGGGTAGCGCACGTCCTCTGCTTCCTCTCGCGGATCTCCCCATGGGACGATGTGCACCTGCTCGGCCGGTCCTCTTCCCCCTGCCAATACGGCGGTGCCGACCGCATCGTGCCCGAGCAGGCCCTGGATGCGAGCGATCCCGCGTTCGACCCGCTGGCTCGCCTCGGCTGGACCTCCGAAGAGCCCGAGTTGGCGACCGGAATCGGGTACGACCTCCCCGGCGGTCAGACGGACGAAGGTGATGCCCGCGCTCGGGGCATCGACAGGTGAGGACATCCATCCCTCCAGCTGCCAACGCACCCGGTCGACCATCGCCCTCGCCGTGAAGGGCCGGTCCGCCCTCCACCACCTACTCAGCTCCTCGGCGTGCTCGGTAGTCGCCTCGACCAGGAGGCGGGTGCAGGCAAGGCCGTGGGGGCCGAGGCGGCCCAACAATTCCTCGGCAATCCCGGCAGCGATGAACGCCACTGTGTCGACCTGATCGACGGGCGACTCGAGCGCACGTTCGACCGTGAGGTCGGGCGGCGGGTCGGAGAGGGCAAGCGTGTGGTCGTCGATCCCTCGTGCCAATCGATGAGCCTCGAGCCCCTCTGCCCCGAAACGCGCCCCTACCAACCCTTCATCCATCACTGCGAACTCGCCGAGCCGCCGGATGCCGAGCCGGTTGAGAAGATCGGCGAGATCATGGCGACCAAGTGCCCCGACAGGGAGATCCGCCAGCCAGGCGGCTGCCTCCCCTGCGGGGACGATCAACACGTTGCCGCTCGCGTTGCCGATACCTCGCCCGCCGGCGATAGACGTGGCGGCGCCCTGGGCGGCGAGGCGAGCTACGAAAGGAGAATCGGCGATCCCAATCCGGCAGGGCGGCCCTTTCAGAGCCGAAACGACCCGCCCCACGGCTTCGCTGAGCTCCACAGCCAGGGACGGCTCGCCCCCGAAATACCGGGCCGGTCCCCTCACCGGCAGCGAGCACACCCCGGGTCGGCTCACCTCGACGCGAGGGGTGAAGGCGGCAACGGCGCTGACGACGGCTTCGAAAGCCCGCACGTCCCGGGCCACGTCCTCGGCAATGAACATGATCCCTGGGCAGGCCGCTTCAGCCTCCCGCCGGCGCTGCCGGAGACGGACGCCTTCCGCCCGCGCCGACGGTGAGCAGGCCGTGACCCGGTTCCCCCGCAGCACGGCCGATGGGCTGTCGGCGAGACCGGCGGCGGCGAGGGGCCAGTCAGGGCACCAGACCGCAAGAGTGCGCATCATCGGGAGCTCACGCAGGTAACTGCAGCGCTGCCTGCCGGGGACGAGCCGCCGCACCCCGCCCACTCACTTCCAACTCATACCGACGTGATGTCAGCAGTCCGTGCCCCCGTGACAACCCGGACCACTCTGACCCGGTCACCGTGCAGCGCAGATCGCTCGGGCCAGACCAGTTCCCCTCATGGTCGAGCACGACAAGCACCGACCCGCGGTCCCGTGAGCGAGCGGCGAGCCGCCTGGCCGCCGACGGTCGTACCGCCGCTCGTGGGGCGAACAAGACGACGTCGACCGAGTCGAAGAGGGCGGCGAGAACTTGCATCCAGCGATCCGCCGTCCCGAGCGAGGGCACGATGACGAGCCGGGCGAGGTCGATCCCCCGCTCGGCCGCCGCCAGGACTCCCAGCTCGAGGGCACCCCCCACGGCGCACCAATAACCTCCCACTGACGGGCCGGCGAGCAGCTCGAGGGCAAGAGTCGTGGCCCCCGACGACCGGTGGGAATCGACCACGACGGTCGAGCCGCGCTGGAGACCGCTGACTGGGAGGATCTCCTGCAGCGCCGGAGTGACCGGCAACAGGCGCTCGCCCGCAAAGCTGGTCGGCCTGACCTTGGTTCCGAGGCGGTGCAGCTCCGGCAGATCCGCGACCCTGCCAGTCGGCGCCACAACCTCAGCAGGGGCAGCAGCCGCCATGGCCATGTGGACAGTATACGAACGTGTGTTCGCAGACGCCAGGGCCGCGGCAGCCCCGAGAGGGCTATGGGCAGAAGCGACGCTGCTACCGGCCGGATCCGCGAGAATCAAACATGACATCGACGCCGATGCCGGACAGAAGCCCTGAGCCGTCGATCACGGTCCGCCCTGCGACCATCGGCGACGCCGAAGCCATCACGGAAGCTCAGGTGGCGGCTTGGCAGTCGGCCTACCGCGGCATCATGCCCGACCGCTATCTCGACGCCCTCGACAAGGACAAGGCGAGCGCTGCGCAGCGCCATCGCATCCATATCGCGCTCCCGGACGACCCGCGGGAATTCGCTCTCGTCGCCGAATACGGCGGGGAGGTGGTCGGCTGGCTCAGCGCAGGGCCGAGCCGCGACGACGACCCACACGAGAGCGAGGGGGAAGTCAAGGCCGTCTATGTGCACCCGGAGTACTGGCGATGGGGCGCTGGCGGCGCCCTCATGGCGGAGGCGCTCGAGCAGCTCGCCGGCGATGGGTTCACCGAGGCGGTCCTGTGGGTGTTCGAGGAGAACCGCAGGGCGAGGGGTTTCTACGAGCGGTTCGGATGGAGGCCGGACGGCGCCTCCGCCATCTTCGAGCGCGGCGGGGGTCAAGCCGTCGAGATCCGCTACCGCCGCCCGCTCACGTGACGACGCTCAGGCGAGGGCCACGAGATCCTCGAGGTCATCGCTCCAAGAGTCTTCGACGCCGTCGGGCATGAGGATGACGCGGTCCGGCGAGAGTGCATCGACCGCACCCGGATCGTGGGTGACGAGCACGATGGCACCTTCGTAGGTCCGCAGCGCATTCAGCACCTCCGCGCGACTGGCGGGGTCAAGGTTGTTCGTCGGCTCGTCCAGCAGGAGCACGTTCGCCGACGAGACGACGAGGGTGGCGAGCGCCAGGCGAGTCTTCTCGCCCCCCGAGAGGGTCCCGGCCGGCTGAGTGATCCGATCGCCGCCAAAGAGGAAGGATCCGAGCATCCGGCGCAGCTCGGCGTCGGTCACCTCAGGCGGTGCCGTGTGGCGGACGTTGTCCCAAACGGACTGACCGGGCACGAGGGTCTCGTGCTCCTGGGCGTAGTAGCCGAGCTTGAGGCCGTGGCCGTTGTGAACCTCGCCGGCGTCGGGGCTTTCGATCCCGGCGAGCAGCCGCAGGAGCGTCGTCTTGCCGGCGCCGTTGAGGCCGAGCACGACGACGCGGCTGCCGCGGTCGACGGCGAGGTCGACGCCGCAGAAGACCTCGAGCGAACCGTACGACTTCATGAGATCGGTGGCCGTGAGAGGGGTTCGACCGCATGGGCTCGGTTTCGGGAAGCGCAGCTTGGCCACCTTGTCCGACTGCCTCACCTGCTCGATACCCGACTCGAGGCGAGCAGCGCGACGGTCGAGGTTGTGCGCCATGCGTGCCTTCGTCGCCTTCGCCCGCATCCGATCGGCCTGCGACCGCAACGCCACGACTTTGCGCTCGGCGTTCTGGCGCTCCCGGCGTCGGCGGCGCTCGTCGGTCGCCAGCTGCTCGAGGTAGGCCTTCCAGCCGACCCGGTAGACGTCGAGCTCGCAACGGGTTGCGTCCAGATGGAAGACCTTGTTGACGACGGACTCGAGGAGGGAGGCGTCGTGGCTGATGACGATCAGCCCACCCTCATGTGCCTTCAAGTACCCCTTCAGCCATACGATCGAGTCGGCGTCAAGGTGGTTCGTGGGCTCGTCGAGCACGAGCGTGGGGGCTTCCGAGAACAGCACGCGTGAGAGCTCGACGCGTCGCCGCTGACCGCCGGAGAGGGTCCCGAGGCTCTGGGCGAGAACGCGTTCCGGCAGGCCGAGGCTGGAGGCGATGGAAGCTGCCTCGGCCTCGGCCGTCCAGCCTCCGAGCAGGTGGAAGCGCTCCTCCAGGCGGGAGTACTTGCGCATGGCGTCGTCCTGGCGCTCCGGGTCCTCGTCGGACATGGCGTGCCGCGCGACATCGAGCTGGCGGACCACATGATCGAGGCCGCGGGCGCCGAGAATGCGGTCGATCGCCTTCACCTCGAGGTCCCCGGTACGGGGGTCCTGTGGCAGGTAGGCGACCGCCCCAGAGCACCGGACCTGGCCGTTGGCGGGCAGAGCCTCGCCTGCGAGCACCTTGGCGAGCGTCGTCTTGCCGGCGCCGTTGCGGCCGACGAGACCGATCCGATCACCAGGCGCGACCTGGAAGGTCGCCGGCTGCAGGAGCTGGCGGCCCGCGACAACGAGCTCGAGATCAGTGACGGTCAACATGGTGCTCGCTCTGTAGCGTAAGGCCGGTGCCTGCGCCTCCCGAACAAGCGTCCCCGCCATCTGTCGCGGCGTTGCCGGGTCGGGGGCCGGTCGCCCTCGTCGGTAGCGGCGAGTACCTCGACGTCATGGTCGAAGTCGACCGGGCCCTGTTGGCCGGGCGGCCGGCGCGGGCGGTGATCCTGCCGACGGCCGCCGCCGAGGAGGGAGAAGAAAGCGTCCGGCGCTGGCTGGATCTCGGCAGCCGGCACTTCGAGCGCCTCGGAGTCGAGCCCGTCCCCTTGCCCGTGCTCACCCGAGAGGACGCCGCCCGCCCAGACTTCGCTGAACTCGTAGCCGGGGCCGGCCTCGTGTACCTGTCCGGCGGCAACCCGGGCTATCTGGCATCCGTCCTGCGAGACAGTGCCGTGTGGTCGGCCATCGTGGCCGCATGGCAAGGCGGCGCCGCCCTGGCCGGCTGCTCGGCGGGCGCCTGTGCGCTCACCTACGTGGCCGAGGATGTCCGGGCCATGCGGGCGGCTGCGGATGCGGGCGCTCCGAGGTCGGCTAGTGCCTCCCGGGCCGCATCCGCCGTCGGCGCCGGCCCCGAGCCGACCGGGTTGGCGGCCATCGCCGAGGTCGCCGTCATCCCTCACTTCGACCGCATGGCCCGGTGGGCACCCGACATCGCCGACCGTTTCGCCAGCCGCGTACCGGAGGACGTGACCGTCGTCGGCGTCGACGAGGACACCGCCATCGTGACGACCGACGCCGCCGGCGGCAACGACGGCGCCGGCGGCGGGCGCCACTTCACCGTGGCTGGTCGCCAGTCAGCCTGGGTACTCGACCGCGACGGCCACCGAACGGGCTACCCGGCCGGTTCGGGCTTCTCGGTTCCGTCGGCTGAGGGCTGCGCGGACAGGCACACTCGAGCAAGCGACGAGCCAGCCGGCCGCTAACGAGCCGTAGATCGGCGCGGCCCCGGCACGCGGCCGCCCGGCCGCAGCGACCCTTGCCCGTCAGTCGGCCAGGCCATGGAGAAACTCGACGAGGCCGCCGAAGTAGGTCTCCTGGTCGTCGTACATCGCCAGATGGCTGCCGTTCGGGCAGTACAGATAGCGGCCGCGCTCCAGGCGGCTGGCCATCATCTCCATGTGGGCCGGGTCCATCGTGTCGTAACGGGCACCGATGACGAGGGTGGGCACGTCGATCAAGCTGAGGTCGCCGCTCCGGTCCCAGTGGGCGAGTTTCGCCTCCGCGGTGATCCCGAGCTCGCTCGGACCCTGCATCGTCACGTAGATCGCCGGGTTCATGTGGGCGAAGCCACGTTGCACCGGCTCGGGCCAACTCTCGCCGGGCATGCGCAGTACGTGCTCAACGTAGTGCTGCTCGTACAGCAGCTTCATGTATCTCGGGTTCTCGATCTGGCCGCTCGCCTCCAGCGATTTGATCTCGGCAAGGGCATCCTGGTCCATCTCCGGCATCAGTATTTGCTCGGCGTAGGCGTTGTAGGCGGGGACGCTCGACATCATGTTGGAGATGACCAGCCCGCGCAGGTGCTGTTGATGGCGGAGGGCGTACTCGGTGGCAAGGAGCCCGCCCCAGGACTGGCCGTAGAGGACGAAGTTGTCCCGATCCAGCCCGAGGGCGCCGCGCACCTGCTCCACCTCGTCGACGAAGCGGTCGAGCTCCCACAACGCCGGGTCGTCCGGCCGGTCGCTGTAGCCCGAGCCGAGCTGGTCGTAGTAGTAGTACTCGACGCCGGCGGCCGGCAGATAGCTGTCGAAGGCCTCGAGGTACTCGTGGGTCGCCCCCGGTCCGCCGTGCAGCAACAGCAGCCGGAGGTCGGGATTGTTGCCGATCCGCTTCGTCCACACCCGATATCTGCCCGTCGGCGTGTCCACCGGGATCATTCGGGCGCCTCCGCTCAGGGCGTCGTCCCGGCCGGAGTAGTCGAGATAGCTGCTGATGGGTCGCACCAACTTCGCCCGGGCGAGCGGCCGCCAGCCGTCAGCCGGCTGCGGTCGAAGCGCTGGCGCCGGCCCGGCGCATGCGAGCGACCTGGTTTGGTGTCGGCACCCGCACCGACCGCGCGAGGTGCAGCTTCTCGAGGCATCGGATCGTCCACCACGACAGATCCAGCTGGCGGCGCCCGAGCCCGTGTCGGGCCGAGCGCGGGAAGGCGTGATGGTTGTTGTGCCACCCCTCCCCGAACACGAGGACGGCGACCACCCAGTTGTTACGGCTCTGGTCGCGGGCTTCGTAGGCTCTCCGCCCGAAGGTGTGGCAGATGGAGTTGACAGCAAACGTCGAGTGCTCGAAGGCGAACACGCGGACGAGACCCGCCCAGACCATCGCCTCCAGCCCGAGCGCCCAGGAGCCTCCGATAGCCGCTCCTACGAGAAAGGGCACGCCGAACGACAACGCCACCCAGACGAGGTAGAGGCGGTCGATCCAGCGGATCGTCCGGTCCTCGTAGAGATCGCGCCCGTAGGCGAAGGAGCGCTCCATGCCCTTTGTCGAGAACATCCAACCGATATGGGCGTGCCAAAGGCCCTTCACCGTCCCCATGAGACCGTCGCCCGACAGATGGGGCGAGTGCGGGTCGCCCTCCGCATCCGAGCGAGCGTGGTGCTTGCGGTGGTCGGTCACCCATTGCGTGACCGGTCCTTGCAGGGTCATCGCCCCGAGGATGGCAAGGGCGACCTTGACGGGGGCGACCACCTCGAAAGAGCGATGCGTGAAATAGCGGTGGTACCCGACCGTGATACCGAGACCCGTGAGCAGGTAGAACACACCGAACAGCACGAGATCGGTCATCCGGAAACCCACGCCCCAGAACAAGCCCATGGCCGACAGCAGCCCGATCGGCGGCACCAGCACGGCGACGAGCGTGACGACCTGGCTCAGCCGACTCGTGTGCTGGCGGGCGGTGGCGATCCCGAGCCGGCTGGCATCGGGCACCTCCGAGGGCTGGGCGGCTAGCGCCGTCTCGACAAGATCGATCTGGCCGGTGATGGTCACCCGGTCATCATGGCATCGACACAGCGAGTGCAGCCATCACATCACGCCGAACTCAGCGCTTTCGGAACAGGTAGACGGTGCACTCGTAGGCGAGCTCGACCGAGTCCCCCGGCACGAGCTCCCGTACCTGCTGCAACACCGCCGCGTGCTCTTCCGGGGCCAGGTTGGCGATGAAGCTCGTGGAAGCGACACGGTCGGACAGGCCATCCGCGTCGAGCGCCTGCACGAAACCGAACCGACGCTCTGCGACCTTCTCGAACAGCGTTGTACGGTCCATCACCTCGGTCCAGGCACCCGACTCGTACGACGGCGTCGCGTGGCGGAACCGCGCCATGATCCGATCGAGATCTGCCTGCAGCTCCTGCGTCGGGTCCCGGCGGTTCCAGACGAGGGCGAGGTGGCCGTTGGGCACGAGAAGGCGGGCGATCTCACTGAGGGCCGCCGGGGTGGAGAACCAGTGGAATGCCTGACCGACGGCCACGACGTCGGCGACGGCGTCCGGCAATCCCGTCGCCTCGGCCGTCCCGATCACCACCTCCACCTGCGGCAGGACCGAGATCAACTCGCTCAACATCTCCGGCAACGGCTCGACGGCGATAACGCGCCCACCGCTGCGCACGAGCTGGCGAGTCAGCTTGCCGGTGCCGGCCGCCAGGTCGACGACTACACGACCGGGTC
Organism: uncultured Actinomycetota bacterium; assembly: GCA_963735115.1. Lineage (GTDB taxonomy): Bacteria > Actinomycetota > Acidimicrobiia > Acidimicrobiales > Bog-793 > JAKACA01. The sequence goes on from CAVTJR010000001.1 coordinate 474,959, forward strand.
CGAGGCCTGCCGCAGCAGCGATCCAGTCGGCCGCCTCGGCGGGATAGTCGGGCCGGCCGCGCTCGTATTGCGGGGCGACTTTCGAGAAACCCTCCACCTCTTGCCTCACACCCCGATCATCGCGCGGCCGCCTCGGTACGATCGCCTGCATGCTCGACCGGATCGTCGTACAGCCGGTGAACCCCTCCCGCACGTACCAACTGCGTCGCGACGTCCTCCGTCCGCAGATGTCGGTGGACGAGATGGCCCTCTTCGGCGACGATGCTCCCGACACGGGCGTCTTCGGGGCGATCGATCGAGACAGCGGCGAGCTCGTCGCCACGGCGAACGTCCGGCGGGAGGACCCGCCTGCCGGCCTGCGCGAGGACGTCGCCCCCGACAGCACGGCCGCTCCCTGGCGGCTCCGGGGCATGGCGACCCGCGAGGACCTGCGCGGACGGGGAATCGGCGCCCTCGTGCTGGAGGCCTGTGTGCGGCATGTGGGGGCGCAGGGAGGGGGTTTCTTGTGGTGCAATGCCCGAGTGCCGGCGCGACGCTTCTATGCGCGGGGCGGCTTCGCGGAGTGGGGTGAGGAGTTCGAGAGCTTTGACGTCACTCACGTCGTGATGTGGCGCCTGGTCGAGGCGGAGGGGAGCGGGCAATGACGCAGCGGCTGGAGGTCGTCGACCTCATCCAGCGGATGATCCGCAACGAGTGCGTGAACGACGGTTCGGTCGAGTCGGGCCACGAGCGACGCAGCGTCGACCTCCTGCGCTCCGAGCTCGACGGCTCCGGTGTGGACTTCGAGGTCTACGAACCGACGCCGGGTCGTGCCTCCCTGGTGGGGCGGATCGAGGGCTCCGAGCCCGGGGCTCCTTCGATGTGCTGGCTCGGCCACACCGACGTCGTACCCGCCAACCCGGACACCTGGTCACGTGACCCCTTCGGCGGCGAGCTCGTCGACGGCGAGGTGTGGGGTCGCGGGGCGGTCGACATGCTGAACATCACAGCCTCCATGTCGGTCGCCTTCGACCGCCTGGCACGAAGCGGCTTCCGGCCGAAAGGCACCCTCGTGCTGGCGGCCGTCGCCGACGAGGAGGCCCTCGGCTCCCACGGAGCCGGATGGCTGGCCCAGCACGAGACCGATGCCGTCAAGTGCGACTACCTGATCACCGAGTCCGGCGGCATCCCACTCGAAGGGCCGGAAGGGCGGCGGCTGCCCGTGATGGTGGGCGAGAAGGGCAGCTGCTGGTGCCAGCTGCGTATCCACGGTGAGGCGGGGCACGCCTCGCAGCCCCTGCGGACGGACAACGCCCTCGTGACGGCGGCGGCCGTCGTCGGCCGGTTGGCGGCCTTTCGCCCGACCGCCCAGATCCATAACGCCTGGCGGCAGTTCATCGATGGAATGGGATGGCCGCCCGAGATCGCCCGCCTCCTCCTCGACCCCGTCGATATCGAGGAGCTGCTCGACGTCATGCCCGACGTCGGCATGGCTCGCCAGGCGCACGCCTGCACGCACATCACCATGGCCCCGACGATCCTGCACGGAGGCACGAAGATCAACGTCATTCCCGACACGGTCGATCTAGAGGTCGACATCCGGACCCTGCCCGGCCAGAGCGAGGCCGAGGTGCGCTCGCTCGTGGCCGAAGCCATCGGCCCCGAGCTATGGGCGAAGGTCGAGATCCTCTTCATGATCGACGACCCCGCCACCTCGTCACCGATCGATACGCCCTTGTGGGCGGCGATGGAGAGGGTCTCGGACGGCTTTCATCCGGGGGCCCCGCTCGTGCCGTTCTTCAGCGTGGGCGCCACCGACGCCCGCTTCTTCCGGCGTCTCGGCACGACGGCGTACGGCTATGGGATGTTCTCGGAGAGGCTGAGTTTCGAGCAGTTCGCCGTCATGTTCCACGGCGACGACGAGCGCGTGGACGTCGAGTCGTTGGAGATGTCGACTGCCATGTTCGAGCACCTGGCGCGAGAATTCCTCGGCTGAACCGCATCGGCGGCGCTCCCGCCTGCCTGCCGGGGTCGTCGTGCTAGAGGGTCTTCGGGATCGAGCCGGCAACGAAGGGCGCCGTCGTCGGATGCGACGAGCCGCCCTGCGGCTCGGTGTTGACCAGGATGGCCGACATGCCCGGCTGCAGCTGCAACACGACGTCGCCCGGTGTGCGGCCGAGAACGCCGAGGGAGACGTAGCTGCCTCTCACAAGCGCCCACGCCTGGAAGGTCTGATCGGCCGCAATCGCCGGCATCTTGCCAGGCACGAGAAACGCCTGCCCACCGGGTAACGCCACCACCTTCGCCGACCAGCCCTTGGCGCTCGTGAGGGCGACGTCGACGTGGCTCGGGTCGAGCTCGGCCGCCGCCACCTGCGCCTTGATGCCTCCGGTGATGACCGCCGTCGTGAGGGCACTCACGCGGTTGTCGAGGTTGACGACCCGGCTCGCCAGCACGCCCACCACGATGGCAAGGGCGGCGGCGAGGGCAGCCACCGAGCTGAACAGGACCTTCCGCCGGCGCCCGGTCATGGCCAGACCGGAGCCGTCGGCTCCCTCCGGGCGACCAGCTCTGGGCGGCCTGACGCTGTCGATGGAGATGACCGGAGCGGGAGCCTTGGCGACCGCCTCGGGCGAATCGAGATCCTCCCCCGCCTCAGAGTCACCTGAAGGATTGAGATCGCCGAACGCCGGTCGACCGATTGCGGGGATGTCCTGGCTGCCGGCGACCGACGGTCCTCCCGAGGAGAGGGCGAGCTCGTCGGCGATGCGGCCCCACAGCCCGGCCGGTGCCGTACCAGAAAGGTTGCCGAGCACGCCGGCGACCTCGCGGTGAGCGGAAACCTCCGCCCGGCAACGGGGGCACTCCGCGAGGTGCTCTTCTATCTCGGCGGCCTCGTCGGGGCTGACGGCGTCGAGGGCGTAGGCGCCCAGCAGCTCGGCGATCTCGGCGTGCGTCACAGTTCGCCCCCTACCAGCACGCCCGCCGCCGATAGCATGCGGTGCATCCTTTTCAGCCCTGCTCGAATCCTGCTTTTCACGGTACCTTCTGGTTCCCCGAGAAGTTGTGCCACCTCGCGGTAGCTGTGCCCGCCGAAATAGGCGAGCTCGATGGGTCGGCGCTCGGAGTCGGGCATCTCGCTGAGGGCGTCACGAATGTGCTCGGCGAGGACGAGGTCGCCCACCTCGCGTTCGACGTCGTAGCCCGACTCAGCCGTCATGCGGGCCTCTCGCTCCTCCCGCCGACGCCGGGCTGTCTCCGACCGGAGCAGATCCACGGCCCGACTGTGCGTCTGAGCCAACAGGAACGAGCGCAGCGTGCCCCGCGCCGGGTCGAACCGCTCAGGATCGTGCCACAGCTTGACGAAGACCTCCTGCACGACCTCCTCGGCCACTCCTCCGTCCCAGAGCAGCCGCTTCGCGAGCGCGAAAGCAGGACCGGCATGCCGGCGGTAGGCCTCGGCGAGGGCATCGTCGCGCCAGCGGGCGATTGCCAGAACGAGCCGCTCGTCGCTCGCTTCCTTCAGGTCGGCTCTCACGTCACCAGCAATCCGTAGCGGAGCCACCTTTGGATGACTGTTTCCGGTCTCTTGCAACCGGTTCTCGAGGGCGTCGTCTGCGGGCGGCGGCTCGGCGACCTCGGCGACGGAGGCGGGCTCAGCGTCATCGCCGGTCCGGCGGTCGCCGCCCTCGCCGTCTGGCTCCCCTGTCACGCAGGTGACGCTACAGGGCAGGCTCACCGCCGGGCCGACGACTGTCCGGCCGCGGCCGTCCGGCTGCTACAGGGTTGCGCCCGCCTCGGGCACCGGCTGAGGCGGAGGAGGACCGACGTAACGGGAGCTCGGCCGGATGATGCGGTTGTCGCTCGCCTGCTCGAGGAGATGGGCACACCAGCCAACCGTCCGGCTCACGGCGAACGTCGGAGTGAACAGCTCACGGGGTATGCCGCAGAGCTCCATGACGACGCCCGCGTAGAACTCGACATTGGTGTAGAGCTGGCGGCCGGGCTTTAGCTCGTCGAGCACCCGCACAACGGTCTGCTCGACCTGCTCAGCGAAGTCCACGAGGGGGTCGCCGAGCTCCTCGGCGGTCTCTCGCATCATCTCCGAGCGGGGATCGAGCGTCTTGTAGACGCGATGGCCGAAACCCATGATCCTGTCGCCCCGCACGACCGCCTCCCGGATGAAGGCGTCCGCGCGATCCGGTGTCCCGATGGCGTCGAGGGTGTCGAGCGCCCGGCTGGGCGCCCCCCCGTGCAGCGGCCCGGAGAGGGCGGCGATGCCTGCCACCACTGCGGCCGCCACGTCGGCCCCCGTCGAAGTCACGACTCGAGCCGTGAATGTCGAAGCGTTCAGTCCGTGGTCGATCGTCGAGATCAGATAGCGCTCGATCGCCCGTGCGTGGCGTTGCTCGGGCTCCTCGCCGAAGAGCATGTAGAGGTAGTTCGCGGCGTAGCCGAGACCTTCGGCCGGGTCGACCACCTGCTCGCCACGGCCGGTCCGCCAGAGTGCGGCCACGAGGGTCGGCACGGCGGCGCACACCCGTACGGCGTCGGCTCGCACCTCCGACCGGTCGAGGTCCCGCGTCGCCCGGAAGCCCTCGGCTGTCCCGAGCAGCGAAACAGCGGTCCGCAGCTGGTCGAGCGGGGGCGCTCCATCGGCGGCCGCCACGAGCCGCGGCAACAGCTCCTTCACGTCCGCCGACAGCCGTCGCTGCGGCATGACCTCGGCGGTGAAACGGACCGACTCCTCGGCGTCCGGGAGCTCGCCGTCGAAGAGGAGCCGCCAGACGTCCTCGAAGCTTCGCTTGCTGGCGAGGTCGATGGCCGAGTACTGGCGGTAGTGGTAAAAGCCCTCCAACCCTCTCACCGAGCCAACGGACGTCTCGGCCGCCATGACTCCCTCGAGCCCTCGGGGGACGTCCGTGAAGACGCCGTCGACGGGGCGAAGCTGCGCCACCCGCACGAGATCGCGGATCGACACGATGCCGCGTACGTCCTCACCGTCCACGACGGGGATGTGGCGATAGCCGTGAGAGGCGAGGCTCCGCCAAGCATCCACGACCTCCACGTCGGGCCCGACCGAGTCGGGGTCGGGGGTCATCCAGTCGCCCACGGTGGCAGCCGCGGGATCGGCGCCGGCGGCGGCGGCGCGAACGAGATCCCGCTCCGTGAGGATACCGACGAGTCGCTTGCCCTCGAGGACGAGCACCGAACCGACCCTGCTGTCGCTCATGCGGGCGCCCGCCTGTTCGAGGGTCTCGGTGGCTCCGGCGCTCACGGGAGGGCTCGTCATGAGGTCGGCCACTGTTTTGGCCGACGCAGGCAAAGGTCGGCGCAAGCTCGGGGCTGCCAGATTCGCGTGCTCCATGGGCGCGATCATGGACCTCCCTCCATATATTGTCAACATTGATCGCATCAATGTACGATGGACTATGGCGACCGGACCGGAACCCGCCCCCCACGCCGGGTGGCTCTCCGCCACCGAAGCCGCCCGTCGGCTCGGCATCAAGCGCGAGACCCTCTACGCCTACGTCTCACGGGGGATGCTGACGAGCGAGCGGCAGGCCAGCGGGCGGGAGAGCCGCTTCGATCCGGCGGAGGTGGCCCGCTTGGCCGAACGCACACGGTCGGGGGGCGCGCCGGCAGGCTCGACATCGTCATCGATTCGGCTCTCACGCTGCTCGATCCCGCCGGCAAGCTCTGGTACCGCGGTTGGGACGCCGAGGCGGCCTGCCGGGAGGCGAGCTTCGAGGATGTAGCGGAGTGGCTCTGGACGGGCGCCTCGCGGCGGGAGGACATCGGCGCCGAGCGTGCCGGCTACGCGGGTGCTTCGACGCCGTTGACACAGGCTCGCGCGCCGTTCGAGGCACCGAAGGACGTCCTGGCGGTCGCTCGACGGGCGGCAGGAACGCTGGCGCCCCCGACACCGCCGATCGATCGGCTCCGCGTGGCGGTGCCGGCGGCGGCGACGGCCGATCCGCTCCGTTTCGACCGCCGCCCGGAAGCCGTCGCCGCTGCCGGCAGGCGGATCATCGCCACAATGGTCGACGCCTTCCCTCCGGCCGAGAAGCGATCGTCCACCGCCGCCCCGGCAGAGAAGCGATCGTCTGCCGCCGCCTCGGCCGCGGGCGGATCAGACTCGCTCCCTTCGATCGCCGAGCGCCTCTGGTCACAGCTGTGCGTCCACGCCGGCACGCCTCAGCAGGTCGCCGTCCTCGACGGAGCGCTCATCCTGCTCGCCGACCACGAGATGGCGACCTCGACACTGACCGCTCGCGTGGCCGCCTCCACCTGGGCGGATCCCTATCTCGTTGTGACCGCCGGGCTCGCCGCCCTCGGCGGACCACTCCATGGCAGCGTCGGCGACCGACTGGTCCCGATGCTGCACGAGGCAGTCGCCCGCGGCGCAGCCGAGGCGATCGCCACGAGGTGGCGGTTGGGAGAGCCGGTGGGGGGTTTCGGGCACGTCGTGTACACCGATCGGGACCCACGCGCCGCCGCCCTCTGGCCCCGCCTGCAGGACGCCTGGCCCGGCAACGCTGTGATGGAGGCGACTGGCGAGATCATCTCCGCCGTGACCGCCCACGGCGACACCTTCCCGAACGTCGACCTCATGCTGGCTGCACTCGTCGCCGGCGCTTCGATGGTGGAGGGCGCTGCCGAGGTGATCTTCGCCGTCGCTCGCACCGCAGGATGGCTGGCACACGCCATCGAGGAGTACGGCCACCGGTTGCGATTTCGTCTGCGAGCCGCCTACGTAGGCTCGGTGCCCCCTGCTAGCGGGCGACGATGATGAGGACGACGAGGACGAGGGCGACGATGGCGAACAGCACGGCCAACAACCAGCCCTTGCCGAAGTTGAGCCCCTGACCACGAGGGCGTCGTCGCTCGTCGCCCAGAAAGCTCCTGCGCCAGTCGTCCTCCGACCATCCACGCGGCGGCGGTGGGATCGTGTTGCGAAACGCCTGCGGGACGAGCGGGTCGTCGTTCCGCTGCACCGGCCGCGTCGCCGGCGCCTCGGGACCGGCTGCCTGCTCGGCGCCATCGGGCAGCTCGGGGACGTGCGGCACGTCGCTGTCGCGCGGTGGCGGCGCCCCGGTCATGACCCAGTATGGCCCCTGCCGGCAGCGGGTCATTCGGAATGCGAGATCCCGTCAACGCCAGGTACCCTGCACGAGAACACGTTTCAGTTTGTCGGGCCGATTAGTCGCCCGCTGGGAGGGGAATCGTGGAGTTCGGTTTCTGGGCAATGGCAACCGAGCAGCCTCACCTGGTTGCAGTCGTCGAGCCGGACGGCACGGAGATCACCGCCGGCGAGATGCTGGCGCGCTGCAACCAACTCGTGCACGGCCTCCGCGAGCTCGGACTCGCCCACGGCGACGCCGTGGCGACGGTGCTGCCGAACTGCTCCGAGTTCTACACGGTCTACCTTGCCTGCACCCAGGCGGGCTGGTACCTCGTTCCCATCAACAACCACCTCGTTGGCCCCGAGATCGCCTACATCCTCGAGAACTCCGAGGCGAAGGCTCTCGTCGCCCACGAGCGCTTCGCCGACATGTCCGTGACGGCTGCCAAGGAGGCGGGTCTCGACCCGCAGCGGTGCTTCGCCGTCGGCCAGATCCCCGGGTTTCGCAGCTTCGGGGACCTGCTGGACAGTCAGAGCGCCGACACCCCACCGGACCGCATGGCCGGCACCGTCATGAACTACACCTCCGGCACGACCGGGCGGCCCAAAGGCATCCGGCGCGCCCTCAACCCCATCACGCCGGAGCAGGCAGGGTTGGGTTTCGGGGGGATTCTCATGCTCTTCGGCATCCAACCCCGCGACGACAACGTCCACCTCGTCGGCTCTCCCCTCTACCACACGGCTGTGCTCGTGTTCTCCGGGGCGGCCCTCAGCTTCGGGCACACCGTCGTCCTCATGGACAAGTGGACGCCCGAGGGGATGCTCGAGCGCATCGAGAAGTACAAGGTGACCCACAGCCATCTCGTGCCGACGCAGTTCCGGCGGATGCTCGCCCTGCCGGAGGAAAAGCGCAACGCCTATGACCTGTCGTCGATGCGCCACATGATTCACGCAGCAGCTCCCTGCCCGATCGACGTCAAGCGACGCATGATCGAATGGTGGGGTCCGGTCGTCGACGAGTACTACGCCGCCAGCGAAGGTGGCGGGACCGTCGTGAACTCCGAGGAGTGGCTGAAGCGACCCGGCACCGTGGGAAAGGCATGGCCGATCTCGGAGGTCTCGATCCTCGATGACGACGGAAACGCCGTCGAGGCGGGTCAGATCGGGACCGTGTACATGTCCATGCCGGGGGCGGACTTCGAGTACCACAAGGATCCCGCCAAGACGGCTGCCAATCGGATCGGCAAGTACTTCACCGTCGGCGACCTCGGCTACCTCGACGACGAGGGCTACCTCTTCCTCTGTGACCGGAAGATCGACATGATCATCTGGGGCGGCACGAACATCTATCCGGCCGAGATCGAGGGCGAGCTCGTCTCCCACCCGAAGGTGATCGACGCCGCCGTCTTCGGCATTCCCGATGAGGAGTGGGGCGAGATCATCAAGGCGGTCGTCGAACCGGTGGACGACGTCGAGCCGGCTCCGGGTCCCGAGCTCGAGGCGGAGTTGATCGCCTACCTAGGTGAACGGCTGGCGAAGTTCAAGGTTCCGAAGTCGATCGATTTCGTGGCCGAGCTCCCCCGCGATCCGAACGGCAAGCTCTTGAAACGCCGCCTGCGCGACCCGTACTGGGCTGGGCACGAGCGCGCCATCTGAGGGCTACGCCGGCGGGGCGGCGGGGCCGGCGGAGCCGGCGGGGCGGCGGGGCCGGCGGCTACGAACTGAACCTCGTGCGCAGAGCGACCAAAGGCGGCCTGTCTAGTCGCCCTGGGCGCACAATTCACCTTCAGGCCGGCGGGGCCACCACAGCCCGATCGAACATCGTGCCTAGGGTGACCCATGAACGGCCTGTGCGATCGCTCTGGGCGCACAGTTGCCTCGCCGGCACCCGGGGGACCCAAGCCGACGTGACGAGCGAGCCGAGGTGCCGAGGTGTCGAGGTGTCGAGGTGTCCAGGTGTTGAGCTGGCGAGGTGCGAGCGAGCAGAGCGGGCCGGCAAATCCAGCCGCCCGGAGGCGCACGGCTCAGAACAAGGCAGGCTGCGCGGCTTGGTCCTCGCTCACGGGAGCCGCGACGCTCCCGCCGCCGTGGGCAGAAGGTCGCAGCAACGTCGCCACCCGGCCCTTCCTCCGCCACCGTGGCGTGACGAGGGACGGGTCGAACGAGCGGACCTTCTCCACGCGCCCAGCGACCCCAGGGGCCCCGGCGCCCTCACGGCCCGCTTCGTCGGTCGATCCGTCGGCTTCCGGCACCGGGCGCCGCGAGGGAGGTGGCCCGTCCACGAGGGCGACCTCGACCCAGGTGGCGCCGTTGCTGGTGTTCGTAACGTGGGCCCGGAACCGCCAGTGCCGTCCCCTCGCCGTGTGACCGGCGACCCTGACGACGTCGCCCGCCGCCAGCCCATTCCAGTACTCCTGGCGAACGAAACGCTGCAGAGATTTGGCCGCCTCGCTCTTTGCCGTGGCGGCTGACCGCCTTGGCGCCAAGCCGACACGCACCGATTCCGTAGACGACGCCACGACGACAGCGCGTCCTGACGACGCCTCCGGCGACGGAAAGACCTGTGCCACGAAACCCGAACGAGCGCTACGAGCCATCGCTATCACCCTACGCGGCGGCTGTGTCAGGACCCGGGATGGTCGGTCAGCGGCGCTTGAAGTCGGCCGGGCGCTTCTCCGCAAAGGCCCGGGAACCTTCCTTGGCATCCTCGGTCGCGAAGATCGGCTGGCCGATCTCGAGCTCGAGCTTGAGCGCCTGGTCCTCGGGAAGGCCATCGGCGGCGCGGACCGACCGCTTGATCGCCTCGACCGCCAGCGGGCCGTTGGCACCGATGAGCTCGGCGATGTCGAGCGCCTTGTCGAGGGCGGTTCCGTCCGGCACGACGTAGCCGATCAACCCGATCCGCAAGGCCTCCTCCGCACTCACGGGGCGGGCGGTCAGGAGGAGGTCCATGGCGACGGTGAACGGGATCTGGCGAGCGAGCCGCACCGTCGAACCGCCGAGCGGGAACAGGCCGCGGCGGGCCTCGAAGATCCCCATGGTCGAGCTCTCGCCCGCCACGCGGATGTCGGTCGCCTGCAGCAGCTCGGTGCCGCCTGCGACGGCATAGCCCTCGATTGCGCAGATGAGGGGCTTCTTCAGGTGGTAGTGACGCAGGAGCGCCTTCCAGTGCAGGTCAGGGTCGTCTCGGTAGCGGTCTTGGTACGGGTTGTCCCGCGGGTCGGCAAAGGCCTTCAGGTCCATGCCGGCACAGAACGTGCCACCTGCCCCCGTCAAGATGGCGCAGCGGACGTCGTCGTCATCATCGATCTCCTGCCAGGCGTCCGCCATGCCGACGAGCATCGCCGGGCTGAGGGCGTTCTTCGCCTCCGGTCGGTTCAGCGTGACGACGACGACGTTCCCATCCGTCCCGTGGCGCTCGACGACACAGTGTTCGGTTCCGGTGGGCTGTATCCCGGCAGTCCGCATCAGAGCCGCTCGATGATGGTCCCGGTCGAGAGGGCGCCTCCGCAGCACATGAGCACACAGCCGATGGTGGCGTCGCGCCGCTCGAGCTCGTGCAACAGGGTCGTGATGAGGCGGCTGCCAGTCGAGCCGACCGGGTGCCCGAGAGCGATGGCACCGCCGTTCACGTTGACCCGGTCCATGTCCGGCTTGTGCACGCTCGCCCAGGAGAGGACGACGGAGGCGAAGGCTTCGTTGACCTCGAACAACTCGATGTCGGCGACGCTCATGCCCGTCTTGTCGAGCAAGGCCGTCATGGCGTCGACCGGTCCGTCGAGGTGATACCAGGGGTCGGAGCCGACGAGAACCTGAGCGAGGATCTTGGCACGGGGACGGAGGCCTTCGGCCTTCGCACGCTCCTCCGACATCCACAGCACAGCGGCCGCTCCATCCGAAATTTGCGACGAGTTGCCTGGCGTGTGGATGCCACCTTCGAGGACCGGTTTCAGGGCCGTCAGACCGTCGGCCGTCGTCGGGCGTAGTCCTTGATCTCGAGTCACGACCTGGACCTCGTCGCTCGGACCCTCCCGACCGACGACGGGAGCCTCGATGGCGATGACCTCCCGATCGAAACGCCCCTCCTCCCATGCCCTGGCGGCGTTCTCCTGGGAGGCGAGCCCGAGGGCGTCGACGTCTGACCGGGTGATACCGCGGAGCGTGGCGATGCGCTCGGCCGCCGTGAACTGATCGGGCATGTCGTACGGGAAGCTCGGTGGTCTGGGCGTGCCAGGTGAGTTGTACACGTTCTCGCCGAGGCCGATCCGGCTCATCGACTCCACCCCGCACGCCAGGCCAACGTCGATGGCGTCGGCGGCGATGAGCCCGGCGATGAAGTGGTTCGCCTGCTGCGATGAGCCGCACTGGTTGTCGACCGTGCTCGCCCCGACGGAATAGGGAAGTCCGGCCGCCAGCCAGGCGTTGCGGGCGACGTTGGAGGCCTGTTCGCCCGCCTGTGTCACACAGCCGCCGACGACCAGCCCGACGTCACCCGGGTCGATCCCCGCACGCTTGACGGTCTCCAGCTGAACAACCCCGAGGAGGTCAGCGGGGTGGAGGCCGGACAGGAGACCATTTCTCTTGCCGATGGGCGATCTGGCCGCCTCGACGATGACGGGCGTGGGCACGGTGATAACTCCCTTTAATGGGCGTAGTCGTGAGTGGCTCTTGGGTGATTTTAGAACGTGTTCCTATTTTGCGCCTCCCAGTGGCGGCCCCCTCTCCGAGTACCCTCGTTTCGTGCGCGACGATGCCCCAGACCTTCACGAGCTGCTGCAACCTCTTGCGTTCCTCGTTGGTGGATGGCAGGGCCGAGGGGACGGTTGTTGGGCGGGTGGCTTTTCTTTTCGAGATTCAATGCGGTTCTCGCACGACGGGCGCCCGCTTCTGCGATACGACGAGACGACCGTTGGTCCCGACGGGCGCCCGTCGCACGCTGAGACCGGCTTCTTTGCCATCCAGGACAACGGCGACGTCCACGTGACGCTCGCTGAGCCGTCGGGCATCACCGAAGTGCTCATCGGCAGACCGGAGGTCGACAGACTCGTCCTCACCTCGGTGGAGATCGGCCATACACCCACGACCGACAACGTCACGGCGTGCCGGCGACAGCTGCGGATCGAGGACGGCTCCCTCGTGGCCGAGGTCGAGATAGCGGTCAACAACGAGAAGCTCACGCCTCACACGCGCTCGGTGCTGCATCGCGTCACCTGAGCTCGCTCGTTCACCCATCGCTGATGACCGACTCGACCTGCAACACCCGCAGGGAGCGGATCGCCGTCGTCGCGATCGTGCCGAGGCTCCCTTCACCGCCGACGATACCGGCTGCGTCCGACAAAGCCCACGAGACGTCCCAGCTCACTGACGCCTGCAGATTCTCGTTCCTCCCGAAGCTCGACTGCGTGAAGTCGAACGAGCACGCGGTCGTCTGGCCTCGGATTCGAGGGTTGTAGACGGTGCCCGGGCCGGCGCAGACCTGATCGAGCACCTCGGGGCCGAACGTCGTGCCGCCTTCGGGGTCGTCGGCTGGCGACGGGAAATTCCAGGCGGCCTTCCATGTCACGCTGATCGGCACCGCCCACACGCTGGCGACGTAGCCCCCGCCTGACGCCACGGCGCTGTAGACGTGCCACCGGGCAGGGTCGACCCACATCCAGGTGGCGAGGTTCACTACGGTGGAGTCGGCGACGCCGCCGACATCGGATGGCGACGTGCCGATGACCGGGGCGGGAAGGTGCGTCTCGTTGTAGGCCTCCCCGATGATTCCCGGCAGACTGCCGCTCGGCGGATCCGGCACGGTGTCCCAGAACAGCCACACGTGCAACGGCGGACTGCTCGGAGGATAGGCGAGGGGCAGGTCGGCCTCCACGTCGGCACTCGTCGGCGGCACCTGGTTGCTCGAGGGACAAGCGACGAGGTCGAAGTGGTCGTCTGCGTTCGATTGGCCCATCAGACTGCTCGCCCACTGGTTCACACCCCAAATGCCCGGATGGCCACCGCCGTCGGGCTCTTCCCAAAACGACAGCGGCAGGCTCGCCTCGCTGAGGCCACCGTCGAGATTGGCAAGCCCCGGCCCGAGATCGTGCCAGGTGCAGATCGCCTCGCCGCCTTCGAGAAGATCCCTCCCATGGGCCGGGGCCCTCGGGCGTGCCGTTCCACCAGGTTGTCGCCCAAATGGCCTGCCCTGAGACACCGCCGGAGCCGCCACCCACGCTGAGGAGCCGGTAAGGACCGGGCCCCGGCCTGGCCACGCCGGTAGCCGCCGCCGCGACCGCGAGGGCCAGCACGACGGCGAAGGCTGCCCGCGCACCGAGGCGGACCCTACGGCCCGGACGACAGCTCAGAAACCGTGACATGGTCCGGGCTCCTTCGGAGACCTGACAGCGCTGACGTGATCGGCCAAGACGAGCCACCTGCCTCGCACGAGCAGGAGGGTCGCATCGGAGGCCGTCAAACCCGGCCCTCCGCCAAGCGATGCTGGCGCGGGCGCGCCCGTGACTTTCCACACACTCCCGGTGTCGAACAGGCAGCCTTCGACGCGCGCACGAGTGGCGCTGATGCTGACGACGTGTTCGTTGCCGATTCGCCATTTCGGCGGCCCACGGACGCCGGCGCTCGCCAGCGCGCTCAGGTAAGCGATCGAGTGCACGTATACGGGACCGCCCCGGACAAGGGTCGCGAGGAGAGACGGAGCGTGCGGGTTGCCGACGAGGGCCGCTTGGTAGAAGGACTCCTTCGATTCTGCCCACGCCATCTCGACGGCTATTGCTGCAGCCGTGCGGGACGACACCGACGTCGAGCCGGTTGAAGTCGCGGTCGTGGCGCCCGCGTGTAGCGACGTGGGGACGAGAGAGCTCGATGGCTCGTCGCCGAGATTGGACGGCTCGCTCCGCGCCGCCGCCGAAGAGCAGCCTGCCGCGGCCAGGACGGCCGTGAGAAACAGGGTGCGCCCGAGGTGCCGCGCCTGGCGGGGGGCAAGGAAGACGGCAACCAGTGGGGCGACGGAGCGGAGGCGAACCACGAGGTCAGCTTGCGCCCACCCCTTACCGATGCACCTACCGACGCGGGCGAACGTTATCTACACCGTTGCCCACAACCCTGAGCCGACGCTCGACTCGTGGAGCTTGCGAAAGGCGGCGACGCGGCACCGCCTCCCCGGGGCGATGCTGCGCGCCGCTTCGCAGCCGAATCAGCTCTCCGAGGAACCCTCCTCGGACGCGAGGGAAGACGAGGGGATCCCGCTCGACTGCGGGATGCCGCCGGCGTCGGGGCCGGCGGCCGACTGCGGGATGCCGCCGGCGTCGGGGACGGCGGCCGACTGCGGGATGCCGCCGGCGTCGGGGACAGCGGCCGACTGCGGGATGCCACCCGACTGCGGGATGCCACCCGACTGCGGGATGCCGCCGCTTTGCGGAATGCCACCCGACTGTGGGATGCCACCGCTTTGTGGAATGCCACCGCTTTGCGGGATGCCACCCGACTGCGGGATGCCACCCGACTGTGGGATGCCACCCGACTGCGGGATGCTGCCGGAGTCTGGGATGCCGCCCGCGTAAGCAGGTGCTCCTTGCGGGCTTCCGACGTTGCCTCCTGCGCCTGGGACGTACCCGACGTCAGCAGCTCCCGCCGGAGCCGCCGGGGCGTCGGCCGACGTGGGCGTGATCTGGCCGTGTTCGGCCTCATACGCTTGCAGCTGGCTCATGATCGCCGCTACGCGATCGTCGCCCGGCGTCCCGGGGCGGCCGGCGCGCTGGCAGTAGACGATCCCGCCAAGCTCTTGCAGCAGCGCGTCCGCGTGGCGCTTGGCCTGCAAGCCAGACAGCTTGTCCTGCCCGGCCTTGGCTCCTTCTTGCGCCTTTTGAGCGAGTTGGTCCGCTTGCGCCTTCACCTTGTCCATGAAACCCACGGCAGCTCTCCTTTCGACCTGGCCGAACGCTAGCTCTCTGCAGCCATGGCCGCATACGAGCCGCCGGACCGAGCCGCTTGCCGGCTCAGGAAGCCGCCGGGCACTTGCACCCGGCGCGTCCGCCGTCCCGAAAGCGGACGTCAGGAAGCGATGAAGGAGGGCTTGCCGGACTGCGCTGCCCGAGGGGAATCGGGCTCGCGGCCAACATTGCGGATGAGGTCCTGCCATCTTGCGTGTCCGATACGGCACAACTGATGGAGCTGGCGACGCTCCCTGCCGCGGAATGGCGGCCCGTCTCTTCCTGCCAGCACCACCAGGTCCGACGAATCGAGCGGCGCCCAAGCGACGTCGCGGGGACCGACGAGGCCGAAGCCCTCCGACGGCGACCGCGAAAGGCCGGCTCTCGCTCCCGCCACAAAAGCACCCAGCCAGGCAGCACTCGGCGGGTCTCCTGCGGCGGCCAGAGCGGTCGCAGTGCTCTCGCCCATGTCGAGGACCGTGGACCAATCGCACGCGAAGGCGACGCACACCCCTTGCGCCAGGACGTTCAGGAGCTCAGCCGGGCCGATCGCCTCGGCCATGAGCACGGCGGCGTCGAGTGGGTCCCGCCCGGAATACGGCACCCGGGAGACAAGATGCCGCAGGTCCTCGACCTCGACGCCGGGGAGATCCGAGAGCGCAGCCGCCAACGATTCCGGGCTGAACCCGTCCGGAAGCTCGACCGTCAGTTCGTCCACGGCGCGGGCTCCGTCACGCTCGAGGATGTCGATCCCCACGAGGTCGCCGCCGACCGCACCGATCTTGCTGGCGAGTTGGCCCAACGACCCCGGGCGGTCGGCGAGCCACACCCGGACGACCACGTAACGCGTCATGGGTTCAGGGTAGACACGAGTTGTGAACGCAGGATTTCGACCGTGAGAACTCCTGCGAAACCCGCGCCCGCGAATCGGAGCACGTCTAGTGCACAAAACTCGCGCTCGCGGACGAGCCAGGGAGGCGCACGATGCTGATCGAGGTGACGACGTTCCGGCTGGCGGAGGGAACCGACGAGGATGCGTTGCTCGCGGCCGATCGGGCCGTGCAGGCCGAGCTGAGCTCGAGGGAGGGTTTCTTGCGGAGGACGACGGCACGTGATGGCCGCAGCTGGCTCGTCATCACCCTCTGGCAGGCGACTGCCGACGCCGACCACTCTCGGCAGACACCGATGGAAGACCCCGCCGCGCGGGCTTTCGGGGAGATGGCAGCTGCCGCCGGCCAAGAGACCAAGCGCTACGTCAGCCTCGGCTGAGCCCGCCTCACTGCTGGACGAGAACGAGCTGGTTGTGCTCGGGGTCGGTGATGACCGCCAACGTCGGGCCGTTCGGAATGTCAAAAGGCTGGGTCACCGTCGCGCCGCCGAGCTCGACGACCTTTTGAAGTGAGTCACGCAGGTCTCGTACCTGGACATAGAGGGACACTCCGGGCCGGTCCGTCTGGCGGAGGTGTCCTCCCGGTCCAGGTTCGGGACCACCGACGCCGGCGGCGATCGTCATGATCGGGCCGTCGCCGATCGACCAGTTGAACATCGCCGCGTAGAACTCCCGGAGTCGATCGGGGTCGCGCCCACCGATCTCAAAGTGCACTACTGGCCGTGCCCAGTCGGTCGCCATCGGACCTCCGATCCTCCCCGCCACCGTACCCGCGGCTGTTTCCTCGAGGGCATTGCCGATCGACGACCCGCCGGCGGAGAACGTCCGCAGGGGCATGGATCACGACAGGCGGCCTCGCCCTCACCGGCGTTGCCGAAGGTGTGCGCTGTCCCCAGCGGGCGCCAAGCTGGACGGCGCGAACGGTGATGGCAGGCTATGCCTGCGTCGCCGAGTCCCCCGCGCTCATCTGTCAGGTGCTCGCGGAGCCAGTAGGGGGTGCTCCGGGGGCCAGAAGTGGTCCTTTCACTTGAGCGGGACTCCATGTAGATCTCATGACATGCACTTCGGGCGGCGACGAGCGCGACCGTCCCGGTCACGTCCGGAGCGTGACCGAGGCGACGGGCATCAGTCGTGTGGCGACTCGTTGATCGCGTGCGCCTACGCGACGGCTCTCGGTGCCCGGCCAGACAATCAAGACCGCTGCGCCATCTCCCCGCGTTGGGTCGTGCTGAGCGATGGCGCAGGCGGGCACGCAGGTGGGGCACTGGCGGCGGAGCTGACGGTGGAGAGCGTCGTCTCCTGTTTCGCCGACGCCAAGGCATTCGATGCTCGCCTCCTCGAGGAGGCGGCGTCACGCGCGAACCGGCAAGTCCGTTCTCGGCGCCGAGCCGACGCCACCGTCGCCGCCATGGCAGCCACGCTGACCGTTGCCATTGCCACGACCGTCGAGGAGGTGGCGAGCAGATGGCTCGTCGCCAACATCGGAGACTCACGCGCCTGGTTCGTGAACACGACCTCGGCCATACAGCTGACAGAAGACGACAACGTCGCCGCCCAGCTCGTCAGGTCGGGCTCCCTCACGCCGGAGGAAGCCCTCGCCCACCCCGGGCGCCACTGGATCACACGCGCCATCGGGCCTGAGGATCGAGTCGTGCCGGAGACGTCTGAAGTGTGGCTGCACGCAGGCGATGCCTTGCTGCTCGCCTCTGATGGCCTCGACGTGCTCACCACCGACGACATCCGCCGAGTGATGGCGGACGCCGCCCGCCCGGCAGATGCGGCCCGCTCGCTCGTCGAACTCGCTCTTCGACATGGGGCGGTCGACAACGTCACCGCCGCTGTCGTTCGCCACATGACATCCTCGGGGGATGCGCCCGGCACCTAGAGCTGCGCGGCTCGAGCGGCACAGTCCGCCATGACGCTGCAGATTCGAGTCCTGCCCGCCGAGGAGACGAGGAGCTTCAGGCGCGACCAGACCGTCCGGCTCGGACGGGGGCGCTCGGTCGACGTGTGCGTGGGGCACGAGCGGGTGCAAGGGCGCTGGACCGTTTCGAAGACCCACGTCGAGATCCACTGGGACGGCAGTCGCTGGACCACGCTGAACCTCAGCGACAAACCGGGTCTGCTGCAAGTGTACGAACCCGGCTACGAGGAGGTCCCGCTCGAGTCGGGACGAGCTTGGGTGCCGGCGCGGCATCGCTGGAGCTACAGCATCGGCCGCCCCGGCCATGGCTTTCACGTCGTCTGCATGACCGATGACCACCTTGGTCCCGCAGGGATCGCCGGTCGCAGCCGGGGCGCATGGCAGCCTGCCGGCGAGGCCGCCGAGGAGGAGCCGACCGCCGGGCTGGAGGGTGTCCTCGTGCTGAGCTTGACCCCGCTCGAACTCGAGGTCTTGCTCGCCTACTACTCAGACTTCGCCGTCCTGCCGCGCCCGACGACGCTCGGACCACGCTCCCACGACGAAACCGCCCGTCGCCTCGGTCGGTCCACCGACTCCACGCGCAAAGCCATCGAACGGGTCAATGAGAAGATCAGCAGGTTCGATGGTGCTCCCGCCATCGCCACGGGTCGGAACGTCTCCGAAGAGATCGGCCGGTGGCTCGCTCGAAGCGGCGTGCTCGATCCCAGCTGAGGGGCCCAAAGGGCGAGGGAGCCGCACAGAAGGGAAGGAGAGATCGATGACAACAATGCAGGAGGTGGCCGAGCTTGCCGGGCGGGAGAGGTTCCTGGCCGTCGTGGCCACGTTGCGGGCCGACTCGAGCATCCAATCGTCGGTGGTGAACGCCGGCGTGCTGGAGCACCCGTTCGGCGACGGGCAGGTGGTGGGTTTCGTGACCTATGGACGATCGAAGCTCCGTAACCTCCGGGCCCGGCCGCAGATCACCGTGACGTTCCGCTCCGGTTGGGCTTGGGCGGCCACCGAGGGCCTCGCCGAGCTGATCGGGCCGGACGACCCGAGGCCGGGGGTGGATGCGGAGCGGCTGCGGCTGCTCCTGCGCGAGGTGTTCACCGCCGCCGGGGGCACGCACGACAACTGGGATGCTTACGACCGCGAGATGGCCGAACAGCGCCGCACCGTCGTCCTCGTCACCCCGACGCGCATCTACAGCAACTGAGCGGCGGGCATGGCCGTCAGGTGGCCGTGTTGATCGCCTGCGGCGTGGCCAGCGAGTATGGAAGAGCGGTTGGACCGTGCCGACGCCGGGCGAGGCGGAACCGACGGCTCGAGGCTCGCTAGTGGAGTCCCCGGACGGCTTATAGCACTCCGCCGTTGCTCGCTCGGGCCGATCTATGCAGCGCTCGCCGTCGTTCTCAATCCGAGGTCTCCTGCTCTCGGCATTGTCCATAAAGGTGTTGGTTCAATGCCGGCCGGCAAGAACATGGCGGATTCGTCGCATCGCCGGCAGCCGAGAGCAGTCGAGCTCAAACCGCGGGACGAAGTCCCGCAGCATCCGGAGATCCTGGCCTGAGAGACCGAAGGGTTCACGCAGCGTGACGAGCTTTCACGCACCGTGGCGGCGGTTGCGCCGGTCCGGCAAGCGGCGCATGATTGCGGTGGATTTTCTTGCGATCTGACGCCGAGAACCGGAACCAAGGTTGCGAAGAAAGGCTGGGTGACTCGTGCAGACATCGAGGCACCATAGAACGGGGCAAAGACGGCAGCGCTTCGCCAATGACGCTGCCGTAGCGACCGGTCGGGAGGAGCACTCGCACGAGCCCGCCCCCGTTTCGGACACGCCGCCAGCGGTGCCCCGCCCGACGAGCGCACTCGAGCTCGGTGCCCTCCGCCAGACCCACGTCATCTCGGCAGCGAGCGCTGACGTCGGTGCGACACGGGAGCTCGTCCGAAGGCGGCGCCTGACGCGGCTGCTGTTCCTCCTCCTGCCCCTGACGGTGTGGGTCAGCGTGCGGGCGCTGCTCTGGCCGACGCAGGTGATCTCCCTGCCGCATCTCTCCTCCACCGAGGCGCGTTACCTCCCGGCGATGGTGCTCATCATCATCCTGCTCCTCGTGATGACCGGGCCTATGCTCGGCGCCGGCAGCTCGCCGCACGTGCTCTACCGGCCCGGTGAGATCGACGTCCGCTTCGACGACGTACGCGGTGCCCCCGTCGTCGTGGAGGAGGCGGTCAAGACGCTCAACCTCTTCCTCGCCCATCGCACGTTTGCAGAGCAGATGGGCGGCAGCCCGCGGCGGGCGATCCTCTTCGAAGGGCCACCTGGCACGGGCAAGACGTACATGGCCAAGGCGATGGCAGCCGAAGGGGGCGTGCCCTTCCTGTTCGTCTCGTCCTCGGCCTTCCAGTCGATGTTCTACGGGCAGACGAACCGGAAGATCCGCTCGTACTTCCGAGCTCTTCGACGATACGCCCGCCGAGAAGGGGGCGCCATCGGGTTCATCGAGGAGATCGACGCCATCGGAGGCTCCCGCGGGGGCGAGGGTCTCGGAAGCCACCAGGGCGGCATTGCCGGCGTCGTCAACGAACTGTTGATCCAGCTGCAGTCGTTCGACCAGCCGTCGCCCGGCACCCGTTTCGCCCGCTCCCTCGTGGATCTCGTCAACGCCTGGCTCCCCACGCATGCACAGCTGCGCAAGCCGCTGCCGCCCCCGGCCAACATCTTGGTCATCGGGGCAACGAACCGGGCGTCGCAGCTCGACCCGGCGCTGCTCAGACCAGGACGGTTCGACCGGAGCATCTACTTCGACCTGCCCTCGCGAAGCGGGCGGCGGGAGATCATCGACTACTACCTCGACAAGAAAGCCCACGAGCCCGAGATCGACGACCCCGCCAAGCGTGATGCCCTGGCCGCTCTCACGACGGGGTACTCGCCGGTGATGCTCGAGCACCTTCTCGACGAAGCGCTCGTGTGGGCGCTGCGACGGGGCGCCGATCGCCTGGATTGGAGCGACATCCAACAAGCCAAGATGACAGCGGAGATCGGCCTCGCCCAACCAGTGGAGTACTCCGAAGCCGAGCGCCGCACGATCGCCACCCACGAAGCCGGTCACGCCACCGTTGCCTGGCTGGTCGGAAAGGGGCGTCGCCTCGAGGTGCTCTCGATCGTGAAGCGGCGCGACGCCCTCGGACTGCTGTCCCACGCTGACATCGAGGAGCGCTTCACCCAGACACACTCCGAGCTTCAGGCGCTCATTCAGATCTCCTTCGGGGGCATGGTTGCCGAGGAGATCTTCTTCGGGGAGACAAGCTCGGGCGTGGCAGGCGACCTCCAGGCGGCGACCAACGCTGCGTGCCACATGGTCGGGAACCTGGGGATGGGAAGCACGCTCGCCTCGGCCAGCGTTGTAGGCGGCAGCGTCGCCTCGAGGGTGATGGCGAGTGATGAGGGCCGCCGAGAGGTGGAGGAGCTCCTCAGGCGTGCGAAGGCCGATGCGTCCGACATGCTGAAGGGGACGAGCCACATCGTGGAGGCGCTGCGCGATGCCTTGCTGGCGCGCAACGAGCTCGTCGGGGACGAGATCCGCGACGTCATCCTCGGAGCCGGAGCCGACATCGGGGTGAGCAGGCTCCCGCAGTGAGTCGCCGGCTCGGCGCCGGGGCAGGTGGGGCCTGAACTAGGGCCATCCGACTCTCATCGAGACGACTTTCGTCTCTTACGCCCTGAGGGCCCAAGCCGTAGGCTCGATTCCTGGCATGCGAGCAGCACGCCGTTAGGAGGGGTCATGGACGACCTTGAGCTTCTCTCCGAGCTGGTGCTGCTGCCCGAGGGTGTTGATGGCGGCGAGTGCAGGGTTTCCGCCTGCTGCAGGTGCGTCCGCTCATGAGCCGGGCACCGTCGTCCTCCGACCGATCGGAGGCCGACTCGCAGATCCGGCCACTGCCTGGCATGAGCCGGTGGATGATCCTGGCCGGTTACGGCCTGCTGGCCGCCAGCACACAACTGCTCTGGCTGACGTTCGCCCCCATCACGACCCAGACGGCTCGGATGATGCACGTCTCGAGTGGGGCTACGGGCGACCTGGCCATCATCTTCCCGTTCGTCTACATCGTGCTCGGCCTGCCGACCGGCCGCTGGCTGGACGGCAGCTTCAAGCGGGCGCTCACGACCGGCGCCCTGCTCACCGCCGCAGGGGCCCTCATCCGCTTGGCGGCGCCGGACTCGTTCGCCGTGCAGCTGTCTGGACAGGTCGTCATCGCCGCCGGCCAACCGCTCGTGCTGAACGCCATCACGAAGGTCGCCGGGCAACACTTCCCGAGGGGTGAGCGGGCCACGGCCATCTCGGTCGGCAGCGTGTCGCTGTTTCTGGGCATCCTCGTCGCCATGCTCACCGGCGGCCCGCTCTTCGACGCCGGCGGTCTGCGACTTCTCCTCGCCGTGCAGGCAGTCCCCGCGGTCATCGCCGCCGTGTGGATGCTCATGGCCCTCCGCACGCCGGCGACGTATCCGGACAACCCCTCGACTTCGATAGCGCTCGGGTGGTTGCGACGGGACCGCTTCATGTGGGTGCTCGCCGGCCTGCTCTTCGTCGGCATGGGTATCTACAACGCCGTCGCCACGTGGCTCGAGACGATCCTCAACCACTTCCACGAGGGTTCCTCTGCCGGCAACCTCGTGGCCCTCATGACCTTCGCCGGCATCCTCGGCGCCGCCATCTTGCCGCCCGTCATCGCCGCCAAGAACCGTCGCCGAGCGATGCTGTCGGCCGCCACCGGCTTGACGGCGCTGTGCTTCCTGGTGATCGCCGCCCGCCACGGGCTTGCCTGGATCGCCGTCTTCCTGTTCGTCGAGGGTTTCGTCCTCATGACGAGCTTGCCGGTAACGCTGGACTGGTCGGAGCTGCATGCCGGGCCTGAACGCCAAGGGGGCGCCGTCGGGTTCCTCATGCTCGCCGGGAACCTCGGTGGAGTCGTCCTCGCTCTGACGACGCAGGCGCTCATGGGCAGGCCTGATGTTGCGTTACTCGCCTTGGCGGTCGCCGGCTGCCTCGGGCTCGCCTTGACGACACGGCTGCCGGCGCGGGTGTCCGAGCCCTCCGAGGCCAAGCGAGAGTGAGCCGGGACGGGGCGGCGGGCTGGACCGGCACGCCGGCGTGCAGCGCTGCGGGTGCCTACCGGAGCACGCGTTTCGAGATGACGACTCGCTGGATTTGGTTCGTGCCTTCGTAGATCTGGGTGATCAAACTCGGGGTCCATAGTCGTCCACACAGGTTCCCTGATCAGGGCGTTCGTCCACACGCGTCCACTCGAATCGCCCCCTGCCCTGGCCGTTGTAGGGATGACAGTAGGGATGAGAACGACCGTTCCGGCTCGGGATTATCGGACTCGGCGCTTGGGACCGGCTCCTGATGGAAACCCATTTACTCCGCAGGTAGAACCATCACGAGATCGATGGTGCCGGTCTGGTAGTCCTGTTGATAGACGACGTAGACGCCGAACGGGAGCAGCGCCTCCCGCGTCTCGTAGAACGGCTGGCGGCTCAGCTCCGGGACCGGAACACTCGGGGCTTGCCAGGGCGCGTAGGCGAGAGCCTGCACCCAGCTTCGGACCGAGTCGGCGACGTCCTGGGCGGGTTCGTAATCTGCCACCCACTGCCAGAGGGGGTCGAGGTTGCCGAGCGCTACGGGACTGCTCCGCGGAGCTTCTCGATCCGAGATCGCATCTTCCCGATGACCTCCGGATTTGATCGCAGTCGCCGACCCGTGGCTTCCGTGTCTGCGTACCACTTGTCGACTAATCGCCGGACGGCCTCGTGGTCGCCAGCTAACCACGCCTGCGTAGGTGTCCGGTCGCCTAACTCGTGGTAGGCAGAGAAGTTCCACCATTCGGTCTTGCGGCCATCCGACAATCCGATCTGGTTGAGGAGGTCGTTCACCGCGGCAGCTCGGCGCAGTTGCTCGAAACCGTTATCGACATCCCCAGCCATCTTCGTCATGCGTCTTCGTTGCTCCTGGTCGCCGCCGGTCTGGTGCGTCTCGAAGAAGTTTACTGCCGTCGGTCGCCACAGCCGTGGGAGGTTCTCGGGGAAACGAAGGTCGTGACGTGGATCTTTTGGATGCTGCGCTTTAGCGACGCCGTCACGAAGCAGGTCGATCCCAGATATGAACGGGATGAGGCGTTGGCTGCGCCACAGCCTTGAGCCGGAGCTCGTCGACGAAGGCTTCGAGTGCTCTAATCGGTATCCGCCGGCACGTCCCTATCCGCACTGACTCGAGCCGTCCCGAGCGGAGGAGCTCATAGACGAGGCTCCGGCTGACGCCGAGGCTCTCTCCCGCCTCCTCGGGAGTGAGGAGCAACCGGGGCACGGGTGACTGCGCAGACGTCATCACGATGCACTCCGTCGTGCACGTCGTTCGGCGATGCGGTCGCGAAAAGCCATCTGTCGGGCGATCTCGTCCGAACGCAGATGGTGATCGAGGGCCCCGAGCGTGTCGTCGATCTCCTCGGTGCCGACGACGGTCGCAAAGGCGGCAAGGTAGCCGGCGAGCGGAGGCATCAGGCGTCGAAGCGACCCGGTCATGCGGCCGGCGCTCACTCGCTCGAGTCCGAGCGTCTTCCCGCGAAGTGACGCCCGTTGCACGTGGGTCCATTCGTCCGCGATCAGCCAGCGCGA
This sequence comes from uncultured Actinomycetota bacterium, assembly GCA_963735115.1. GTDB lineage: Bacteria > Actinomycetota > Acidimicrobiia > Acidimicrobiales > Bog-793 > JAKACA01. Next base: position 499,451 of record CAVTJR010000001.1, read on the forward strand.
CCGGATGGAGTCCGCCGTCGGGCTGCGATAAGTCAGCCACTCCTCGGTGGCGTAACGCCAGAGGTCCCCTTTTGCCGTGAGGACGTCGTGCGGTGCGTCGAGAGAGAAGTCGGTGAGCCCTTGGCGCCCGATCTCGAACTCGACGCGGAGCACCGAGGCTCCAGCTCGGTAGCGATCGCCCCACAGGCCGAACCACCAGTCGGTTCCGTGGCGCTCGACGTCGGCGGTCTTGTCGTAGATACGCGCACTGAAGGTCTTCGTCGTCCGAGTCCCGAACTGAAAGCCGCGGAAGCTGGCACCTTCCTCGAAGATCCTGCAGTTGGTCGCCCGACAGACGAAGCGGTTGCGGTCGCCCGCCGACAGCGACCAGCCCTGCAAGTCGACGAAGAGATCGAGGCGGCTGACCGAGAGGTGCACCTTGCCGCACTCAGCCTCGAGGACCGAGGAGAAGCCGGCCACGGTTGCCTCCGGTCCGACAGCGTGAAGCAGAGCCGCCGTTGGTTGGATGCGGATCGCCGGGAGATGATCGCTCTCGCTGAAGCCGATGCGACCGAGCTCGTGTCCGAGCACGAATCGGTAACGGCCCCACCCGAAGGGGGCGAGGTGGCAGCTGAGCTCACCGAGCGGGAAGGCGATCGGCTGCGAGGTCAGATCTGCGAGCTGACGAGCCGACCGTAAGCGGTCGAGGAGCGAAGCCGGCAACGATGCTCGTCCCGAGAGGTAGAGGGCATCGACACCGGAGGCGAGCTCTCGAAGCCCGCCCGGTGCCATCCCAATCGAGCTCAGAGCGCTTCCGACGTCCGAACAGCCTCCACCCACCCCCGCCATCGCACCAGGACCTCAGTCGAAGTCGGGCTCGACGACGGGTCGGCGGGCCTCGTCGAGCTGATCCTGCCAGGCCTTCTTCAAGTCGATGCGCAGCCAGGGAAGTCGAAACTCGTCCGGGTGACGGCCGAAGCGAGCGCGAAAGCGCCGAATCTTGCGATGGATGGTGGCGCGATGCCAGCCGCCTCGCTCGAGGTTGGAGAAGCCGCCGGCGAGGTGCCAGGCGAGCCAGAAGCCGAGTAGCTCGCTGTGCTCGATCGCATCCTCCGCAATGTCGATGAGGACATCGAAAGGTGCCTCCTCGAGGTTGGTGTCGGAGCCTCTTGCCTCGTAAATCTCCTCGTAGAGCTCGTCGGGCACGGCGTCGTGGAAGTCCCTCCAGCGCCCTCGGGCGATTCCAAGGCCCTCGAGGGACTCCATCTTGTCGGACCTGAAGTCCGGCGAATCAATCATGAGCGCATTATTGCGCTTAGATTCGTAGTCGTCAAGGCTTCAACAGGTAGAAGGTCACGAATGAGCGCAGAAATGCAGTTTGCGGGTCCTGTGATACAGGACACGGACCCGCAGGACGGTCCTCGCTGGCGCCCGCCCTCCGGGCGGTTGCCCTCTCGGGCGTTGTCGAGCATCCTTACGAGGCCGACTCGGACACCACCCAATCCTCCGTCACCGTGATTCCGCTGGAGCCCCCGATCCTCGAGGCCCAGCACGTGGTCGTCCTCAAGTGAGCCTGTATCGATGAGCGCCTCGAAGAATGCGACCTCCAGTGCCGGCGCGTTGTCCACCTCGGTACTCCACCTGCCGTCGTTAGTCAGATCAGGAGGATCACTGACGAGCTCTGCGCTTTCTTTGAGCGGAGGCGACAGGTCCCCAGCCCGCTTACGCGGTCTGGGGACCGTGGTTCAACTCGAGACTCTGGTCGTGTTCCTCGTGAGCCGATCTCCCAGCTCCTGGAGGATGTCGCCGGCGAGCCATGGATTGCGGTCCTTCGTAACGCCGACGATCCGGCGGCTCACTTTAGGGCCAGAGGTGGGCGCTCACGTGGCCGCCGAGCGACCAGGACCCGACGCCCTTGCGCGGCCTTCTCGGGGCCTCCGCTCTGGCTCTAGTCAGGCCAGGCGCTCCCCAATCGCAGGCGCTTCAGGCAAGAGAACAATGACGCACCCTGCGAGGGAGAGTTCGGACCGAAAAAGGTCGTATACACGACCCCCAGACTCGCCGCACCGTCCCAGCCGACACGGAGCACGCCTGGGAGATGCTCACACTCCTTCAGCAACTGGACGGCCCGAGTCGGTGACACGCCAGGATGGAAAAACACATCCAACTCATAAGGCGCGTGGCACTGGCCAGCGCAAGCGGCCTGCGTACCGCTGGTGCAGCCGGAAAGCAGCGCCAGCACCACCATTGCGACTGCTCCGAGCTTGCGCACAGTCCGCATCAACTCATGAAGCCTCCCCGCCAGGGTTCGCGTCCGGCGCGGTTCGTGCAGTCCTCGTCGAAGCGAACGCGCAGGTGGGCGCGATGATCACAACTAACACGGCTGTCTCTCAATGGGACCGCTGGGTGGCAAGCGCCTACGGCGTCGGGGCTAGTTGGACGCTGTGTTTGAGTGGCGACGGCGCCGGTGTCCGTTGTCACCGAGGACAAAGCGCTGAATGAACCGCCAGATCGTCCGCTGGAATCTGTTTTGCAGGTACCGAGGCATGGGGGGGTTAAACCGGGTACCGGAGGCGGTAACGACGGCAATCAGCCTTCGACATCGGGTCGTACGCCACCCAAGCCCCTGTGTGATCTGACTCGTACTCCACCCCCCTTCAACCTACAGCCAGGCCACCCAGCGAGAGGCTGGGCCGACCGTCTGCTGAGCCATGAGGCCCGGCAGCCCGGCCCTTCGCCAATAGACCCGGACGAGGTGCACCCGAACCTCGAACCCGGGCGCCTTTTCGACTGTCTTATCGTGACGGCACGCAAGGTGTTCGGAGTGCGAGGCGTCTCTAGGGTGTGACGGTCGCGCGACACCCGATACTGGTCACCGTCCTGCCTGCACTCTTGCTGGCGTCACTCATCGCCGCGTGCACTACTGCCCCGAGCGCCACCCACCACCTCGTCATCTCACCCAAGCATTTCGCCTTGAGCCTCTGCGAAGGTGAGCCAGCGCGACAGCAAACAGCGGTCGCCAAGGACGAGCCGTCCGACGTGCCGCCCGGGGCGACCGGCGTCCGGCTCTGCGGCCCGTCGAAGACGATCTCGAGACGACCGAGGGCCGGCGTCCTCCTCGGCTCCTATGCCGCAGACGCCCTCGCCGTCCTCATCAACGAGGCGCCGCCAGGGGGGGCCCTCACGAAGCGATGTGCCGCCGTCGCCCCCGAGGTCGTGCTGTTGTTCGGGTACTCCTCTCGCCCGGAGGTCGCCATCGACGTCGTCGAGTTCGGCTGTCCTCGGTCGCTCGCCTACCTCGGCGAGCACAGCAGAGTGCTGGACTTCACGCTCACTTCCACCCTTGTCGCAACGGCAGGCTCCGCCGGTGCGCACTTCGCCGGCCCTCTCGCCCCGAACCTCGAGGGACTGTCTCTTCCGATGGCGGGCGAGGTCGCCGGCGCCAGAGGTTTTGACGCAGGCAACGGAGGCGAGGAGCTCGATCCTTTCGTGAAATTCGGGACGGTGTTGTTGCAGTTTCCGCCACCAGGATTTCCTGGAATCGGTCGCCAGCTAGACCTTGTCATCGCTGTCGGTCGGGAGCCGACCTGTTCATCGGCCGACGTGGTCTTCCAGTACGTGGGTGGCGGGCTCTTGAGCTCCTTCCAGAACGTGGGTTCGATTGTTGTCCGGGACGTCTCCCGTCAGGCGTGCACCTTTCCGAGCTTCATCACGGTGAGAGGCCTGAACGCAGCCGGCGAGCCCATCACCAGAACGATCTCGGCGAAGGTCGGGCTCAGAACCGATCTCGGCGTTCAACCGTCCCTGCTTGTCCTCAGCGCGCTGGGCAAGCCGATCGTGAGCGGTGAAGTCCCCCTCAGTGAGTTATTGGGACAGATCAGCCTGACTGGTAATACCTGCGCCAATCACCGACTCGTTCCTACTTCTTTTCTCCTCCGCTTCGCAGCCGGCGAAGCAATCGTGGCGAACGCCAGCTCCTCACCGAGCGACGAGCCCAGCCTCGTCATGTGCCATGGCGACGATTTCGGTTCCCTCGCCGCCTAGACCGCGCCTAGACCCAGACGGACCGCCGACGCGGACCGCGCGGAGCAATAAGCATGAGTAACCCGACGTTTCGCCAATGGGGCCGCAGGTGAGGGCTGGATGAACACGATCCGACCCGTCAGGTGCGATCACCAGGGCCTGATGGGTCGCCCATAAGGCCATCCGCTGGAGGACGTGCCCTACGCTGACGGCATGCTCAGCGGAAGCAGCCTTCACCTCGCCCACGTGGACACACTTCGCCTGCCAGGCCTTAATGACCGGACGTAGGCCGTGCGGTCCTCACGAGTTCGAGGGTCGGTCACTTCCCGGGTCGATCAGTCGTGAGCGCCCAGTGGGACGTTTTTTGGCTAACAGAATGGTCGGTCGAAACCGATATAATGGCGGTTTCCTGACAATTCGTTACTCGTCGGCTGTGTTTGTTCCCACGCTACCCGACCGTCTTGTATTGCGGGCGCGTACCTGGCGATGCCTCGCTCCCGACATAACGGCCGCAGAAATCGGGTTACCTGTCGATTATCTGCCGAACCCGCTTCTTGCGATCAGCCGTCCCTGGGTAGAGGTTTCGCTCTCTGACGCTGATCCCGAGTATTTCTTGTTCTGGCATACGGATAAGGCTCGGCAGCAACTGCTCCAACTGCAACGACGGGGCATGCTCGATTCAAGCTGATCGGTGGCCGGGGCTCGCTGAGCCCGCTCGGGCGACCGACGGGCAACGAGCGCCGGCAACCCGGCGTTTCGCCAATAGGGCCAGAGGCCGTCCTCGGCGACGGCGGGTCGGGGGGTCGACGCCGCTGTTATCCGACAGCGAGCGCGACGGGACCGCCAACCGGTCGACGTGGGAAACTGTGGTGTGCGTAGGAGGCTGCTGCTTCTCTCTTTTGCGACGCTCGTCTCGTGCTCACTTGCGGGGTGCGGGTCGAGTTCTGCTGGACAAGGATCGCACGCGACGGCCTCCGTCTCACGGTCGTCGACGACGCTACCTCTGGGGGTCCTGTCGGGAGTGGACGGTGCGTGGGGTCCAGTTGGAGCCTCGTCATCAACGCCGCAGAAGACATCTTCGTTCTGCGAGAGCGCGAACCTCCGAGTGTCGTTGCCAGATCACGCGGGAGATGTTGCGGTGGTGCCGATGGGCGACATCTTCACGATTTGGTTCCGGAACAGGGGAGGGCCGTGTGACCTGAAGGGCTATCCAGTGCTCTCGTTGAAGTCGCACGGGCACCGGGTTGCATTTCATCAGACAGACGCTGTGGATTCCACTTTGGGAAAGTTCAAGCCGGTTCGGGTCAGGCTCAAGACCGGAGGTCTGGCGGCGGTGCTCGTCTGGGTCGGACGCGTGTCGGATAGTACGTCCGGTTGTGCAACATCGATGGGCGTGAGGATCACGCGCTCCGCGAAGCTGTTTGAACTCTCCCTCGGAACACTCCGGGTGTGCCCCGGGTCCTATCCGAGTCATCAACTACTCGTGTCCGCCTACCATCCTGCATCGGTACCGATTTTTGGAGTGTGGCCAACGGGCTAGTCCTACTCAGGGGACCGACCGCGTCCGCACGATGAGCACCGGTAACCCGGCTTTCGCCAATAGGGCCGCAAAGGAAGTGGCTACGTGTCGTTGCCAGTCCCGAGAGGCCAGAGAACCGTCACCTTGCCCTTCGGGGACAGGGCGACGATGGCCGGTGGGCCGACGCCACCGTATCCGTGTTGATCGAGGTAGATCGTGCCGTCCCGCCCGAGGGCCACTCCAGTCGGCCAGAACGGCCCGACGTGGCGAACGAGGTCGAAAGCGTGCAACGTCGAGCGCTTCGTCCGAGTGAGCCGAACGAGTTGGCTCACCCACAAGCCGAGCACACTGTCAGCGGGTCCCCGAGTCAGTCCCGCATAGAGGTCGTGCGGCTTGAGGAACCCTCGATATACGAAGCGCCCATTGGGCGGCCGCATGATGACGTCGGAGAAGTTTCCGCAGCTCAGGTAGAGATCACCGCTGCGGTCGAAGGCCAGCCCGGAGGGTGCGCAGTCGGCACCGGGGTACTGGGGGTCGAGTCCGGCGAAGTCGGCAGCGTCGGCGGTCACCGCGACGGTCGAGCGCGTGATCTCGACCACGGCGTTTGCATTTCCAAGGACAACATAGAGATGGCCGCTCGGTGAGATGGCGACGGCGGCCGGTCCGCCCAACCTGGCCTGGAGAGCCGGTGTGCCCGAGAGCGGCGGCTGAGAAGAGTCCTTCCCGTTGCCCGCCATCGTCACGATGACGCCGTTCGGACGCACGGAGCGGACTCGGTTGTTCCCGAGGTCAGCGAAGTACAGCGTCCCGTTCGGGGCAAAGGTCATGCCCTCCGGTTGGTCGATCTCGGCACGGGTGGCCTGACCGCCGTCACCGGAGAAGCCCGCGTGCCCGGTACCAACCACGACGACGAAGCGCCCGGTCGGGAGTCGTTCGAGGATCTCCTGGAGCGAGTCGTCGGCGATATACAGGCGCCCATTCGGTCCGACGGCGAGCGAACCAGGCGTTCGCGGGACAACCACGCGACTGACTCGGCCCGGAGCAACTGCCGCTGCATTCGAACAGCCCGCGAGTAGAAAGCACGTGACTGCGATCAGGGCGCCCGAGCGTGCTCGCTTGGACGTGTGGCTCATGTTCACCGACCAAACAGACTCCCAGCGCCACCGCTTCCTTGCAAGCATGTCGCCTGCTTGTCGTTGCGTGCACGCCGGGGCGGAAGCGGGCCGGGAAGCGAGGGGCGGGAAGCGAGGGGCGGATAAGGCGAGGGTGCTTGCGGAAGAGCGAGTGGCAACTAGCGGACGAGCGGGGAGGGAGGGCGGCTCAATGGGCAGGATTGAGGACCGGCAAGGCGACGTTTCGCCAATAGGCCCGGAGGCGGGACCAGATCAGAGGCTCCGGCTCGTGCTGATCGTCCCTGCTACGCGTTGACGCTCAGCGGATACCACGATGCGCCCCCGTCGTTCGTGAGGTAGAGCGTGCCCAGATGCGCAGGGGGATTGGCAGTGATCGTCTCGGCTATCTGGGCCGGGGCATGGATGACGGCGCCGTCGGTGGCATCGCTGAAACCGAGGTCGTAGAAACCTGCCCCGCCGTCATCGGACGAGAGCGGCGTTGTCCATGTCCTGTCGGTTCCGGTCGTGCGGAAGACGAAGCTGGCGCCCGAGAGTGCTGTCATGAGGAGCGTGGTGTCGCCTGGCGCAACCAGCTCCCCTCCGGCGTCACCCTCGGAAGGGGGTTCGCCGACCTCCCGGTAGGTCTTGTCGCCATTTGCCGACACGTAGACCTGCTTGACTTCGCTCCCGCCCGCGACGTAGGCGCCGGAACACACGACCGCAAGGCGACCCGCCGGACTGACGGCAATGCTCGTCGGCGAGTTCCCCACGCCCGATCGGGCTGCCCGGCAGGGGTCGCCGAACCGAGTGAACGTCGTGCCGTTGGGTGAGGCGAGCAGGTACCAGCGCGCCGTTTCGGCGAGGAAGTAGACGGCCGAGCCATGGAGTGCGAGTTGCCCGCCTTGCACCGAGGCCACATTGAGCACCCGTCTCCAGGTATTCGAGCCGACCCGGCTTCGGTAGAGAGTGGCCGGTGTGGTGCAGGGTCGAGTGAATGGCCAGCACGGAGCTACTAGGACATAGGCGGCCCGGTCCGTTGTCGCAAGGGCCAAGACCCCGCCTCGGAGATGGACCTCATTCCAGTGCTCGGCACCATCGTGTGTCACCCACAAGCCCGGCCCGAAGGCGAACCCGTTCCTGACGTCGGCAAAACGCAGCTCGTTCACCCCGTCGGCGCGGCTCTCGTTGAACGGCCCCGGCAGAGCAGCCACGGTCTTCCAGTGGCCGCCCCGGTCGGTGGTGTGCAAGAGGACGGTGCACCAACCCGTCGAGCAGGTGGCCGCCCCGAGCACCCACCCATCGTCGTCGGAGACGAAACTGACCGACTGTGCCAGGAACTCGATGTGTGTTCGAGCCGGCGATGTGGTTGCAGCCACGGGCACTGTCGTAGCCGCCTGCCGAGATGTGGTCGTGACTCTTGACGCCGTCACGCAACTCGCGAGCAGGATGCCAGCGAGGGCCGTCCATCCGAAAAGAGGCCACCGGTGCTGCATCACTTGGAATGACGCCTCGGGCGCGAGGGATGTTGCATCAAATCTGATTATGGGCGCTGTTGAGTGCACGAGGAGGGTCGGAAGTCCCGAGGCGCTCGCCGGAGCACCGCTGGGGCGGCTGAGCGGCGCCGGGGATCGCCCGACAGCAGCCGAGGAACCCTCACTGCAATCGATCAGCGCCGGCAATGCGGCGTTCATCGCGCCGGAAGGAGCGGTGAGGGCGCGTCGGCACTCTGAACCACAGGCCAAGCCTCGAACGCTGTATTGGAGCCGAGAGTGATTCGAGCCGAGGAGTGATCAAACACGAATAGCCGAGTCAACGACGCCCGGAGCGACATCTCGGCCTGGTGGGAGCGGGAGAAGCCTTCCGAGGTCAGCTGCGATACGGGCGTCTCCCCCCTGGACGACGTGCGCATAGACGCGCAGGGTCATGGCGGGATTCGCGTGCCCAAGCCTGCCGGCAACAGTGCGTACGTCATGGCCGGCGGCAATCGCCATAGAGGCGGCGAAGTGTCGGAGGTCGTGAAGTCGCCAACGAGGGTCAAGACCTGCGAGCTCCCGGGCTCTCAGCCACCACCAACCGATTCGCTCCGGGTTCGCAGGTCGTTTCCCGTCACCGAACACGTAGACATTCTCAGGATGCTCCCGACGCACCTCGGCGAAGAGTTCAACCGTCGCTTCGTCAAGCGCCACCGTGCGGACGTTCCCGGTTTTGGTGACGTCGTCTCGCAACTCGGGAATGCCGGGGTCCTGCCGAGTTCCCCGGCGAACGATCGTTACCGCCGAGTCGACCACGAGCTCCCGCTCCCGGAGGTCTACCTGACGTAGAGCGGCCAGCTCGGCCCTCCGCAGTCCTCCGATCGCTGCCAGACGCAGCGCCCAACCCGGACCGAGATTCGATCTGGTACGCAGCGTCCAGGGCTGCGGACACTTCGGCCGGCGTCATCACGCCGCGAGCTTGCACTCTTTGCTTGCGGAGCCGTGCGAGTCGGGCAGGGTTGAACGTGAGCCACGACCACGTCTCCGCTTGAGCAAGTGCGGCGCGCAGCACGAGGTGACGGTTCCGAACTCCGCCCTCACCAACGCCGCTCCTACGCAGTCGAGCGTGCCAGAGCTCGATGTCCTGAACGGACAGGCGCGCCAGTGGAATGGAGCCAAGGGTGTCCTCGGTAACAGCTTTCGTGCGGCTGAGGTAGTCGCGGGCAGTTTGCGGAGCCCATGTTGGGAGATTCACCTCGAGCCACGCCTCGAGAGCGTCCGCAACGGTCCGAGCACCTGCTTTCGGCGGAGCTTTCAGCGACAACGACGCGGCGAGGCGCTCAGCCTCGCGACGCGAACCGCGAAGCGTGCGACTGGTCTGGATAGGACGCCCGCTCTCGTCGCGCCCCACAAAAACTCGCACCTCGAACACACCTGGGGAGCGCTCACGGATCGTCGCCATTGCCCCGTGAGGCTAGCGACCGGCTGCGCGTTTTGTAGGGATGCTTGTAGGGATGGCAGTGGCTCTGCGCCACCACACAGCCAAGAGGTCGCGCCAAAAATGCTACTTGAACACGTGTTTCGAGATGACGATGCGCTGGATTTGGTTCGTGCCTTCGTAGATCTGGGTGATCTTGGCGTCCCGCATGAACCGTTCCACGGGGAACTCCCGCGAGTAGCCGTAGCCGCCTAGCAGCTGGACGGCGTCCGTAGCCACCTGCATGGCCACGTCGGAGGCGAAACACTTCGCCATCGCCCCGAGCGACGACAGCTCCCCGTCCGGATCTCCGGCGTCGACGGCACTGCAGGCCCGGTAGACGAGACCCCTCGCCGCCTCCACTCGCATGGCCATGTCGGCCACCATGAACTGCAGCCCCTGGAAGTCGGCGAGTGGTCTGCCGAACTGCTGGCGCCGCTTGAGGTAGGCAGCCGCGTAGTCGAGCGCCCCCTGGGCGATGCCGACGGCTTGCGCCCCGATCGTCGGCCGGCTGCGGTCGAGGGTGTGCATGGCGATATAGAAACCCCGCCCTTCCTCCCCCACCCGATTCTCAACCGGAACACGCACCTCGTCGAAGAGCACCTCGCCGGTGGGGCTCGCCCGCAGGCCCATCTTGTGCTCGAGCTTGGGGACCTTCACCCCCCAGTCCTTCTCCACGAGGAAGCAGCTGATGCCTCGATGGCCGCCGGCGGGGTCGGTCTTGGCAAACACCGTGTAGAAGTCCGAGATGCCAGCGTTCGTGATCCAGTACTTCGTTCCCGAGATGACGTAGTGGTCGCCATCTCGAACCGCTCGCGTCGTCATGGAGGCCACGTCCGAGCCGGCGTCCGGCTCCGAGAGGCAGTAGCTCGCCTGTGCCTCGCCAGAGGCGATGCGGGGAAGGTACCGCTGCTTCAGCTCCTCACTGGCGAAGTTCATGACCGGGAGCATGGCCAGCTTGGAGATGAGCAGCGTCACGGCGGTGGAGGCACACGCTCGGGCAACCTCCTCGATCGAGACGGCTTGCGTGACGACGTCGGCGCCGTGGCCGCCGTACTCAGTTGGCACCCAGAGGGCGGGTAGCTCCATGTCTACGCAGGCCCTGAAGCTCTCCCACGGGTACTCCTCGCGCTCGTCGTAGCTGGCGGCGCCGGGGGCGATCTTCTCCTCGACGAACTTCCGCAGCACCTGTCGGAACTCGCGCTGGTCCTCAGTCAACTCAAACGGCGGCATGGACCGAGTATCGCGCCTGTCCGCCCGGGCTCGGACCGCTCTCAGCCGGGCAAGCCGGTCAGGACCCGCCAGAGGTTCGGATCCGACCTCATCGCCTCGCTCACCCCCGCCGGCGAGAGGCGGAGGCTGGGCTCTGGGATGAGGTCCGCAAGGTCGCGCTGCTGCCAGTAGTCGTGGGCGATGCCGGCAAAGAGCCGCTCGCGGGCCTCCACGAGCTCCTCCGGGGCGCCTTCGAGGTACCCGAAGAGGTGGAGCGCCAGCTCGATGTCCTGCAGCACGGGCGCCCGCCCGACCATCGAGGCCCGTCGGAGGGCGACGGCGACGGCGCCGGCGAGGACGTCGTCGATGTGTTCGAGATCGGTCAGGCGCAACCGGTCGCGCAACCGCTCGGCGAGCAAGAGGGCGTAGCCCTGGTCGGGGCCGGGGATGCCCGTGTTCGGCCGGTGCCTCGAGTGCGGTTGCGGCCGGTAGTCGGCCGGCCGGTGAGAGTACCACTCGCCTGCCCCGGGCAGCTTGTAGGCCTCGCGGACCTCTGCTCGGTCGGTGACAGGGGCGAACTTCGGTTGCGTCATCGGGCTCGTTTCGTCGTCGGCGAACCAACAGCCGAGCTCAGATCGCTTCGACCTCGGCGACGGCGATGGTAGCGGCGTCACCCTCACCGAGAAGAATCGCCACCTCAGCAGGGGGACTACTCGGAGAACTGTGGTCGCCCTCAACTCGCCGCCGGCTCGGATCGGCGGCGGCCGCCCGCACGAGGGCGAACACGACCGAGTCGACGAGCGCCTGCCACGAGGCCTCGATGATGTTCTCCGACACCCCGATCGTGGACCAGGTGCCGTCGGCGTCGGACGTGTCGAGCAGCACCCGCGTGACGGCGCCCGTCGCCTGCTCGCTGGAGAGCACGCGGACGCGGTAGTCGGTCAGGTGGACGTTCTGCAACGCCGCGAAGTGCGGTTCGACGGCCATGCGCAGGGCGGCGTCGAGAGCGTTCACTGGGCCGTTGCCTTCCGCCGTCGCAACGATGCGCTCGTCGCCGACGTGGACCTTCACGGTCGCCTCGGTCGTCAGCTCACCCGCCGACGCCCAGGGGTGGACGAGGCGGTCGGCATCTCGCTCGGCGCCGGCCGGGGTCGCCCGCCAGTCAGTGATGACGCGGTAGGACTCGATCCGGAAGGCGTCGAGCGCTTCGGTGGCGCCCGAGGCCGCCCGCATGAGCAGCTCAAGTGAGCCGTCGGCCGCTTCGAAGTGGTAGCCGGCGTGCTCGAGGCGCTTCAGCGTGTCGAGCACGCGCTGCAGCGCCGGTGAGTCGAGCGAGAGCCCGAGCTGAGCCGCCTTCATCTGCAGGGTCGAACGGCCGGCCAGCTCGCTCACGACGACGCGGGTCCCGTTGCCGACCAGATCGGGCTGGATGTGCTCGTAGGCGTCGGAGCGCCGGATGAGGGCACTCGTGTGCAGCCCCGCCTTGTGGGCGAAAGCCGCCGTCCCAACGTAGGGCCGCTGCGGATCGAGGGTGAGGTTGACGAGCTCGGCGACATGATGCGCCACCGCCGTCAAGCGCTCGAGCCGGTCAGGCGGGATCGTGCGCACGCCCATCTTCAGGCTGAGATTTGCGATCATGGCCGAGAGGTCGGCGTTGCCGGCTCGCTCGCCGTAGCCGTTCACGCACCCCTGCACCTGGGTCGCCCCCTGGCGGACGGCCGCCAGCGTGTTGGCAACGGCGCAGCCCGCATCGTTGTGAAAGTGACCGCCGAGCTCGGCCGAGGTGCGCTGGCGGACCTCGGCGACGATGTGCTCGACCTCGTCCGGCAGCGTCCCGCCGTTCGTGTCGCACAGCACGAGCGCCTCGGCGCCGGCCTGCTCGGCGGCCGACACGACCCGGAGGGCGAAGTCGGGGTCTCGGCGGTACCCGTCGAAGAAGTGCTCGGCGTCGAAGAACACCCGCAGCCCGGCCGATCGCAGGAACGCCACCGAGTCCGCCGCCATCGCCACCGCCTCTTCGAGACTCGTGCGCAGCGCTTCGGTGACGTGCAGATCCGACGACTTCGCCACGATGCAGACGGCCGATGTCCCAGCGTTGGCGAGGTGGCGCAACACGTCGTCGGCGGAGGCAGCGATGCCGGGCCGGCGCGTCGACCCGAAGGCAACGAGCGTGGCGTGACCGAGGTGCAGCTCCGTGCGGGCGCGGCGAAAGAACTCCTCGTCCTTCGGGTTGGCGCCTGGCCAGCCGCCTTCGATGAAGGCGACGCCGAGGTGGTCGAGCTGTTCGGCCACGCGCGATCTTGTCCTCGACGGTGAGGGACATGCCCTCTTGCTGGGTGCCATCCCGCAGGGTCGTGTCGTAGACGTGGACGGCGTCGGGCAGGCCGGGCACGTGACCGTGCGAGTGCGCTTCGCCGCCGTGGCCGTGAGTGTGCGGACCGGGGACTGCCTCGCCGGATACGTCGCCGGCGTCAGCTGACATGTTCCACCCAGTCTTTGTACCGGTCGATCTGGCCGCGCACCGCCTGGAAGAACTGCTCCTGGATGGCCTTTGTGATGGGGCCGGGTTTCCCGGAGCCCACGATCCGGTCGTCGACCGAGGTCACGGGCACGACCTCGGCAGCGGTTCCCGTCAGCCAGGCCTCGTCCGCCATGTACAGATCCGTCCGCCGCAGGTGGGCCTCCGCCACCTCGTAGCCGAGATCGCCGGCGATCGTGCGCACCGAGTCGGACGTGATGCCCTCGAGGGCGCCGACGCTCGAGGCCGGCGGCGTGAGGATGCGGCCGTGGCGCACCACGAAGATGTTCTCGCCCGTTCCCTCGGACACTTGACCGTCCGTCGTGAGCATGACGGCTTCGTCGTAGCCGGCCATGACGGCCTCCACCTTGGCAAGCGACGAGTTGATGTACATGCCGGTGCTCTTGGCCGCCGTCGGCATGGCGCGGCTGTCATGGCGGGCCCACGACGACACTTTCAAGCGGACGCCGTTGGCGATGCCCTCGTCGCCGAGGTAGGCGCCCCACGGCCAGCAGGCGACGGAGACGTTCACCGAGCAGAGCATCGGGTTGAGGCCCATCTCGCCGTAGCCGAGGTAGGCGATCGGCCGGATGTAGCAGGCGTCGAGACCGTTCACCCGCACGACGGTCTTCACCGCCTCGACCATCTCCTCCGGGCTGAAGGGCATCTTCATCCCGAGGATGTGGGCGCCGCTGAAGAGCCGGGCGATGTGGTCGGTGAGACGGAAGACGGCCGGCCCTTGTGAGGTCGCGTACGCCCGGATGCCCTCGAAGACGCCGAGCCCGTAGTGCAGGCTGTGCGTCAGCACGTGAATCTTCGCCTGATCCCAGTCGACGAGCTCGCCGTCCATCCAGATCTTCTCAGTCGGTGTCAGTGGCATGATCACAACCTCTCTGCAACGGCATCGCCCACGCTGGCGGTGCTCCACGGCTTGCTCCAGTACCCCGTGTCGGCCTGCAGGCCACGCACGGCTTTTTCGACTCGTTCGGCGGCATCAAGCTCGCCCAGGTAGTCCAGCATCATCGCCGCCGAGGCGATGGCGGCGAGCGGGTTGGCCGCGCCGGTGCCGGCGATGTCGTGGGCTGCCCCGTGCACCGGCTCGAAGAGGGACGGCCCGGTGCGGGCGGGGTTCAGGTTGGCGGAGGCGGCAAGCCCGATGCCGCCGGTCAAGGCACCGGCGAGGTCTGTGAGGATGTCGCCGAAGAGGTTGTCGGTGACGACGACGCCGTAGCCGTCAGCCCGTTCGACAAGGTGGATGCAGGCAGCGTCGACGTGCTGATAGGCGGTCTCGACGTCGGGGTGCTCGCTCGCCACCGCTGCGAAGGTCCTCGACCAGAGGTCGCCGGCGAACTGGAGCACATTCGTCTTGTGCACGAGGGTGAGGTGGCGCCGACTACGCGACTGGGCCAGCTCGAAGGCAAAGCGCACGCAGCGCTCGACGCCGTGTCGAGTGTTGACAGAGCCTTGCGTCGCCACCTCGTACGGCGTGCCCTTGCGCAGCCATCCCCCCTCGCCCGCATACGGCCCCTCGGTGTTCTCGCGCACGACGGCGAAATCGGCCGCCGGGGCGATCGAGCTCGGGGTTCCGATGAAGGGTCGAAGATTGACGTAGAGGTCGAGCTCGAAGCGCATCCTCAACAACAACCCACGTTCCAACAGCCCCGAAGGCACTGCCGTGGAGCCGATGGGCGGCCCGACGGCGCCGAGGAGGATGGCGTCCGCCGTCCTGAGCTGCTCCAGCGTCTCATCGGGCAGCACCTCACCCGTTGCCAGGTAGTGGTCGGCGCCCAGCTCGTAGTGGGTCGCGGCGAGCTCGACGCCCGCAGCTGCCACCACCTTGAGCGCCTCCGCCAGCACCTCGGGCCCGATGCCGTCGCCGCCGATGACGGCCACGCGGTGACGGCGAGTGGGCTCATCGCTCTCCTCGTGGCCTCGACTCTCGTTCTCGCTCACGTCTCAGTGGCTCTTTCTTCACAGGGTGGCTTCGGCAAAGCAAAAGGCCGCCCACCGGGTGGACGGCCTTGGACGCGCTCGGGGAAGGCGCGTCTAGGTGGGAATTACGACCCCGAAGTCGGTCGAGGTCACAGCCCGGTTCATCCCTCAAAGTCTGACCGGGCGATAGCCTCCCGTCAACCTGGCCATCGCTCGACACCGACATGGGTGCCTGCCGCCGGGACTGGGGCCGGGTCGCAACCGACGGCACTAGCCTTGATGGCGATGAGCGAGACGCAACTGACCGCAGAAACCCATGCGCGCCTTGTCGCCGAGCTCGAGGACCTCACGACTCGCGGTCGCGTGGAGATAGCCCGCCAGATCGAGGCGGCCCGCATGCTCGGGGATCTCTCAGAGAACGGGGACTACCACGCCGCCAAGGACTCCCAAGGGAAGATGGAGTCCCGCATCCGCCAGCTGCAGGCGATGCTCGGGGACGCCGTCATCGTCGACGAGGCGGTCGGCCAGCAGGGGGTCGTCAACCCCGGCGTCGTCGTCGAGATCCGCTACGAGGGCGACGAGGACACCGAGCGCTACCTCGTCGGCTCGATCGAGGAACGACGCGAAGGCGTCGCCGTCATCTCACCGGGATCACCGCTCGGCAA
The DNA here is from genome assembly GCA_963735115.1 of uncultured Actinomycetota bacterium. GTDB lineage: Bacteria > Actinomycetota > Acidimicrobiia > Acidimicrobiales > Bog-793 > JAKACA01. The sequence continues at coordinate 515,360 of CAVTJR010000001.1, forward strand.
GGCGCTGATCGGTCGCAAGCCGGGCGAGCGCGTCGAGTACGAAGCACCCAGCGGATCCCTCTCCGCCGAGATCGTCTCCATCGGAGGCTGATGCCGACCCTCGCCGAGAAGATCTCGGGATCGCCATGTCGTTCGCCGCGGCGACGCCAGCGAGCCGGATCTTCTCTATATAGACCTGCACCTCATCCACGAGGTGACCTCGCCACAGGCCTTCGACGGTCTGCGGCTGGCCGGTCGCAGGGTCCGCCGCCCCGACCTCACGGTGGCGACGGCCGACCACAACGTCCCCACGACGATGCCCGCCGACGGACGTGTCGCCGACCCCGTCTCGCGGCGGCAGCTCGAGGCGCTGGAGGAGAACTGCCGGGAGTTCGGGATCACGTGCTGGCCCATGGGTCACGAGAACCAGGGCATCGTGCACGTCATCGGCCCGGAGCAAGGGCTCACCCAGCCGGGCATGACCATCGTCTGCGGTGACAGCCACACGTCCACCCACGGGGCTTTCGGCGCCCTCGCTTTCGGGATCGGGACCTCCGAGGTCGAGCACGTCCTCGCCAGCCAGACGTTGCCGCAGAAACGCCCAAAGATGATGTCGGTCACCGTCGAGGGCGAGTTGCCGGCGGGCGTGACCGCCAAAGACCTCGTGCTCGCCATCGTCGGCCGCCTCGGTACGACGGGCGGTGTCGGCCACGTCGTCGAGTACCGCGGCTCGGCCATCACGTCCCTCTCGATGGAGGGGCGCATGACGGTGTGCAACATGTCCATCGAGGCGGGTGCTCGCGCCGGCATGGTGGCCCCGGACGACACCACCTTCACCTATGTGGAGGGACGCCCGCAGGCGCCAAAGGGCCGAGACTGGGAGCGGGCGCTCGACGTCTGGCGCTCGCTGCGGACCGATGACGACGCCAGCTTCGACACTGAGGTGCACCTCGACGGAGCCGTCCTCCGCCCGTTCGTGTCCTGGGGCACCAACCCAGCGCAGGTCGTGGCCATCGACGGCGCCGTCCCGCACCCGGAGGATCTCCCCACGGCAGCCGAGCAGGAAGCCGCCCAGCGGGCACTCGTCTACATGGGTCTCAAGGCGGGCACGGCCATCCGCGACATCGAGGTCGACACGGTCTTCATCGGATCGTGCACGAATTCGCGTATCGAGGACCTGCGGGCGGCGGCCGCGGTCCTCGACGGCCGCAAGGTGAAGGACGGCTTGCGAGTGCTCGTCGTGCCCGGCTCACGGCACGTGAAAGCCGAGGCGGAGGCCGAAGGGCTCGACCGGATCTTCGAATCGGCCGGCTTCGAGTGGCGCGAGTCCGGCTGCTCGATGTGCCTCGGGATGAACCCGGACCAGCTCTCGGTCGGTGAGCGCTGCGCCTCCACCTCCAACCGGAACTTCGAAGGGCGGCAAGGTCGCGGCGGCCGCACTCACCTCGTGTCACCCGCTGTCGCCGCCGCCACCGCCGTGCTCGGGCGCTTCGCCGCCCCGGAGGAGCTCGACTGATGGAGCCCGTGCACGTCATCAGCGGCCGGGCCGTGCCGCTCGATCGCTCCGACGTCGACACCGACCAAATCATCCCGAGCGAGTGGCTGAAGCGCATCGAGCGGGCGGGTTTCGGGGCGGGGCTGTTCGCCGAGTGGCGGGACGAGCCTGCGTTCGTGCTCAACCAGGCCGAGTACGCCGGCGCCACGATCCTCGTCGCCGGCCCCAACTTCGGCACGGGCTCGTCGCGGGAGCACGCTGTGTGGGCGTTGGTCGATTATGGGTTTCGCGCCGTGGTGAGCCCGAGGTTCGGTGACATCTTCCGCAACAACTCCACTCGCTCGGGCCTCGTGCCGGCAGAAGTGGACCCCGAGGCGGGCACGCAGCTCCTTTCGGCCGTCGCCGCCGACCCCGGGCTCGAGCTCACGGTCGACGTGGAGCGGCGCACCGTCGAGGTGCCGTCGCTCGGCTGGTCCTTTGCCTTCCGTCTCGACGATGACGCCCGCCACCGTCTCCTCGCCGGACTGGACGACATCGGCGTCACGCTCCAGCACTTGGGCGAGATCGACGCCTTTGAGCGTGGGCGGCCGGACTGGCTGCCGCAGCTCCAGACCGGCTGAGCCGCGCTGGCTGAGCCTTGGGCCAGACGTCAGAGACGAGGATCCCGCCGCCCGAGCCCGCAGGTTTCGAACCAGGCCTGCCAGCGACCGACGTGACGCCCGAGTATGCCCCGACGATCGTGAAGCCCCCGTCGCCACTCGTCTCGGCAGCCAGCTCGAGCAAGCCCCTTTCGACAATGCGGGCGTACTGACCGCTTGGCAGCAGCCCAGTCACCGGCTCGGCGGAGGGGTCGGAGATCCAGTCGATCGAGCTGCCGGCGGCGTTCGGCACAAGCGTCGTCACGAACCGAAGCGTGAACAGGCTGAGCGCCCCACCGCCGGCGAGGCGGACCGACACCTCGTCGCCTGCCGACGAGTAGTGCTGCTGCTCGCTGACGCCGCTGTTCAGGTATTGCTCGAAGGAGGCGCGGGGGTTCGGAAGCAACCAACAGGCAGACGTGAACTCGCTCGCCCGCAAGGCGCCCAGGTGGCCGGTCGCCCCGTAGTTCCCAAGGGTGGCGGCGATCGTTGCGGGCAGGCGCCTGGCGGCGACCGACTCCCGCGCCGTCAGGGGGACGGCGGCCGCCCCGGCCGCCGACAGGGCGACGATCCTGCCGGTGTCGGCCGACGGTTCGAGGACGATCTTCCAAGGAGATCCCGGACGTGACTGCTCGAACTCGAAGATCGAATCGGCGTCCGGACAGGATGAGGTAACCGCCGTGCAGCCCTTCGGCAAGGGCAGGGCGTACGAGCTGCCGAGCACGACGAAGCGCCGCGGGTAGCCCGGCCCGCCCAGCACGGCCGACTGCAGCACCTTGATGTCGAAGGGCAGGTTGTCGCAGGCGCTTGCCGCCTTGGCCGACTCGACATACGAAGCGGCATCGATGGAAAGGGCGGAGCCGGCTTCGTAGGTCCGCAGGAGCGACACGTCCGCCGAGGCGTTCGCCCGGTTGTTCGTCGCCATCGTGGCTGCCACGATCGCTGCCATCTCCCCGGTCGTGAGGGCGCCGGTCCCGCCGCCGTCGGCGGCCGGCGCTGTGGTGGTCGTCGCCTGGCGGGTGGCAGCCGGCGTGCTGCTGCAGCCCGCCAGTGCGAGCACCACCACGGCAAGTGCAGCGATCAGCTTGGGGCGCTCACGGCCCGATCTCGGCTCGGGGGCTGGCCACAGCGCTGGCGCGTGCACGCACGACCCGGTTGGCCGCCGCCAGATAGGCGCGGGCGGCGGCTTCGACGACGTCGGTCGAGAGCCCACGACCGGACACTCTTATTCCATCTGACTCGAGTTGCACGACAACGTCCCCGAGGGCGTCGATCCCCCCGGTCACCGAGGAGACGTTGAAGTCCGTGAGTCGGGCGTCGATACCCGTCGCCTCCTTGATCGCCCGGCAGGCGGCATCGATCATCCCGTCACCTTCGGCGCTCGCCTCCGACTTGCGGCCGTCGCGGGACACCACGACACGCGCCTTCGGCACTCCGACGGTGCCACCGTGGACCTCGAGCACTTCCAAGGCGAAACCCGCCTCGACCGCCGTTCCCAGCTCCTCCGCCACGATCGCCTCCAGGTCGGCATCGGTCAGCTGCACCTTGCGGTCGGCCAGCTCCTTGAAGCGGCTGAAGGCGGCGTTGAGGGCGTCACCGCGCACCGTGATGCCGAGCTTTGTGAGGGTTTCGGAGAAGGCGTGGCGGCCGGAGTGCTTGCCGAGGATGATCTGGCTCCCGATCTGGCCGACGGAGGCGGCGTCGATGATCTCGTAGGTGGAGCGCTCGGCGAGGACGCCATGCTGGTGGATGCCTGACTCATGGGCGAAGGCGTTCTTGCCGACGACGGCCTTGTTCCACTGCACCTGGTAGCCGGTGAGGCGGGAGACGAGGCGGCTCGTGCGGGCGAGCTCCTCGGTGCGGACGGTCGTGGTGGCATCGAACATGTCGGGACGGATGCGCAGTGCCATGACGACCTCTTCGAGAGCGGCGTTGCCGGCGCGTTCCCCGAGCCCGTTCACGCACACCTCGACCTGGCGGGCGCCTGCCTGCACGCCGGCAAGGCTGTTGGCGACGGCGAGGCCGAGATCGTTGTGGCAGTGCGTCGAGAGGACGTAGTCGCCGGCGATCTCCTTGCGGACATGGGCGATGAGGTCGCCGAAGTCCCATGGGATGCCATAGCCGACCGTGTCAGGGATGTTGAGGGTCGTGGCACCAGCCGCCACGGAGGCGGCAAGCACCTCAAGCATGAAATCGAGGGGCGTCCGAGTGGCGTCCTGCGGTGAGAACTCGACGTCGTCGGTGTGCTCCCGGGCGCGAGAGACGCCTTGGCGGACCTCGGTGAGGACCTGCGCCCGGGTCATCTTCAACATGTGCTCCATGTGGCTCGGGCTCGTCGAGATGAACACATGGATGCGAGACTGCTCGGCGTCGCGCAGTGCCTCGTAGCAGCGGTCCACGTCGGCCAGCTGGGTGCGCGAGAGGGCGGCGATGACAGGACCGTGCACGGAGCGGGCTATCGCCTGCACTGCTTCGAAGTCCCCCTGGCTGGCGACTGGGAAGCCGGCCTCGATGTAGTCGACGCCGAGTCGGGCGAGCTGCTCGGCGATCTCGAGCTTCTCGGCGGGGTCGAGCGAGATGCCTGGGGACTGCTCGCCGTCCCGAAGGGTCGTGTCGAAGATCACGACTGTCTCGTTCGTCTCGTGCGGGGCTTCAGTCATCGCCGGAGCCTTCCTGTGATCGTGGGTCGGATGGGGGGTTGCATTCGGGTGTGCGGTGGAGCCGAGTCGGGCCAACAAAAAACCTCCTGGCCCTTCGGGCACAGGAGGTGATGGCAAGCGCGTGAGGGCGCTTGCCGTCAGGTAAGAAGGAGGGTCCAGGTACGCTTCATCAGGGCCAAGTGTGCCGACTCGACGGCGGAGAGTCAAGCCGGCGGGCGGGGCGGTCGCCGGCGTGCCGTCGGCCACTGGGCGGGAGCGGGCGGCGCCTGCACGGATCAACCTTGCGCCCGAAGTGACCAAACACGCCGGTTTTGCTCATCGTGAGCACGAGGTTCAGTCGCAGGACGTCGACACGCCGGCGCCGCCGGCGGGCTCCTCGGCCGCTCAGCCCTTCACCGCTCCCGTCGTGAGGCCCCGCACGAGCGAGCGCTGGAAGATGAGGAGCACGATGAAGACCGGTAGCGCCGCCAGGATCGTGCCGGCCGCCCGTACGTCGATGTCATGGAAGCTCGTTCCCGCCAGCTGGCGGAGCCCGATCTGGACCGTGCGCACCGTGCCGGCCGGCTGCACGATGAGCGGCCACAGGTACTGGTTCCACGCCCCGAGGAAGGCGAAGACGCCGAAGGCGCCGATCACCGGTGTGCTGAGCGGCAGCACGACTCGCGTGAGGTAGGTGAGATGGCCGAGGCCGTCGAGCCTGGCAGCGTCGCGCAGCTCGCCGGGCAGCTGGCGGAAGGACTGGCGGAACAAGAAGATCCCGATGCCGCTCGCCATGAACGGCACGATGAGCGCCGGGAAGGAGTTCAGCCATCCGAAGGCGGCGATCGTCTGGTAGTTCGGGATGATCGTGACCTCTGCCGGCACCATCAAGCTGGCAAGACAGACCGCGAACAAGACGCGCTTGAATGGGAAACGCACGAACGTGAAGGCATAGGCGGCGAGCACGGACGTGAGGACGACAGCGACCGTGATGGAGACCGACTGGATGGCACTGTTGCGCAGGTAGACGCCGAGGTCCCCGGTGGTGAAGGCCGTCGAGTAGTTCGACCACTGCGGGCTCGGCGGGTACAACAGCGGCGGCCGGTGGGCGATCTGCGGCGACGTCAGCAACGAGGTGACGATCGTCATGTAGATCGGGAAGAGCACGACGAGAGCCACGACGACCAACAGGACGTAGCGAAGGACAGCACGCAGGCGGCTTCGATGTGCGGCGACGGGGACAGATGCCCAGTCGCCGCTCAGCACGCCGGCGAATTCAGCGTCCGGCGCCGGCATAGAACACCCTCCGCTGGAGAACGAGGAACTGCAGGGCCGTGAGGACGAGGAGGATCACGAACAGGGCGATGGCCATCACGGCGCCCTTTCCCGAGTTGTTGTAGTCGAAGACGTTCTCGTAGATGTCGTAGAGGACCGTCGTCGTGTGGTTCTCTGGGCCACCCTGGGTGAGGATGTCGATCTGGCCGAATGCCTGGAAGCCGCTGATGATGCCGATGACGCCGACGAAGAACAGCTGCGGCGACAACAAGGGGAACGTCACTCGCCAAAAGCTCGCCGTCGGGCTCGCACCGTCCACGGCAGCCGCTTCGAGGAGCTCGTCGGGCACGGACTGCAGGGCGGCGCTCATAAGGATGAACGTGAAGCCGAGGTTCAACCAGATCGTGGTGACGGCGACGGCGGGCAGCGCCCAGGTGAGGCTGCCGAGGATGCCCGTACCTCCGGTCTGCCCGAGCCAGTAGGAGAACAGGCCGACCTGCGGGTCGAGGAGCGTGAAGAAGATCACCGAGGCGACAGCCACCGACGTGGCGATGGTGGAGGAGAAGATGGTGCGGAACACCCGGATGCCGGCGAGCTTCTTGTGAGCCAGCACCGCCATGGCGAGGCCGAGGGCGATGCCCAGGGGCATCGTGAACAGGACGAACAGGACCGTCCGCCAAAGGTCACCGAGGAACTCGGAGGACGAAAGCACGCTCGAGTACTGCGAGAAGCCCATGTACTTCGCGGGCAGGCCCGGGAACACCGGTTGGGCGTAGAAGCCGAGATAGGCGGTCTTCACGAGCGGGTAGAAGACGAACAGCCCGAACAGCCCGATCGCCGGGAACAGGAACAGGTACCCGGTAGCGGTCTCGCGGACCTTACGCAGCCACATCGAGCCGTTTCCCGCTCTCGCGGTCGAACACGTGAACCAGGGCGCCGGCGGCGAGGCCGAGGCGCACGGGCGTCCCGATGGGCATGACGGCTCCTGCACCCCCCTCGCGAACGATCACGAGTGAGCCGTCCGGCAGGCGGCAGGCGAGGTGGCGCTCGTGACCGAGCGACTCGACGAGGCTCACGGTCGCCTCGATGGTCCCGTCTCCACGGAGGGCGAGATGCTCGGGCCGGATGCCGATCGTGACCCTTTTGCCGGGCTCGTAGGTGCCAATGGGCACCCGCCCGCCCGAGACGACCGCCATGGGGGGGCCGCCCGTGCTCGAGGCCACGACGTCCCCGGGCAGCAGGTTCATCGGCGGGCTGCCGATGAAGCCCGCCACGAAGACGTCAGCCGGCCGGTCGTGCACGTCCTGGGGGACGCCGAGCTGACGGAGGACTCCATGGCTCATGACGGCGATGCGGTCGCCCATCGTCATCGCTTCGACTTGATCGTGAGTGACGTAGATGACCGTCGTCCCAGTCCGCAGGTGGAGCTCGACGAGCTCCGCCCGCATCTCGACTCGCAGGCGAGCGTCCAGGTTCGACAAGGGCTCGTCCATGAGGAACGCTTTCGGCTGGCGAACGATGGCTCGGGCGAGGGCCACCCGCTGGCGTTGCCCGCCGGACAGCTGCGAGGGCTTGCGCTCGAGGAGCTCATCGAGCTGGAGCGATGCCGCCGCCTCCTCGGCGACGCGGTGACGGTCGGGCGCGGGCACGTGGCGGGCCTTCAGGGGGAATTCGATGTTGCGGCGCACGCTCAGGTGGGGGTAGAGGGCGTAGTTCTGGAACACCATGGCGACGTCGCGATCGCGGGGCTCAACGGCGGTGACATCGGTTCCGCCGATGCGGACCATGCCGGCCGAAGGCACCTCGAGACCGGCGACGATGCGAAGCAACGTCGACTTGCCACACCCGGAGGGGCCCAGCAGCACGAGGAACTCGCCGGCCGCCGCCGCCAGATCGATCGCCGCCAGGGCGACGGTGGAGCCGAAGCGCTTCTCGATGTGCTCGAGCTCGACGCTGGCTGGCTCCATCTAGACCCGTGAGTTGTACGAAGCGATGGCCGAGTTCGAAGCTGAGACGGTCGACGCAAGGGCCGTCGCCGCCGAGGCTCCGTTCGAGATAGCCGTCAGCCCGTTGATGATGTCCGTCTCCACCTGGCTGAGCGGACCGGCGACAGGGCCAGCCGTGGCAGCGCTCGGCTTGGTGTTGAGCACCTGCTCGTAGGCGACTTTGTAGACCGGCGTCTTCGCCCAGGCGGCGACGAGGTTCGGTTCGGTGACGGCGGCCGTCGTGATGGGGATGTAACCGCTACCGAGCGACCAGGTCGCCATGGGACCGGGCTCGAGGAGGAACTTGATGAACTGCCAAGCGCCATCCTGGCTCTCGGGGGCAGAAGTCTTCACCATGAACAGCCCGCCGCCTCCGTAGGGAACGCCTCCGGGGCCGGGCGGTGCCGGCAAAGGACCGATCCCGAGCTTCACCTTCGGGTAGGTGCCGATCACCGTCAAGACCGTGCCCAGGGCGGCGCTCGTGTCGCTCGTCATGGCGGCCGTCTCGACGGAGCCCTGATATCCCGCGATGGCGAGAAGGTTGTCGTAGGCGCCCGTTCCATTGCCCGGCGTCGCCTGAGCGAGCTTGGACTTGTACATGTCCTCGTAGAAGCTGAAGAGCGCCAGGCCGTCCGCTCCACCGAAGGTGACCGCGGTGGCGCGCTGCGTGCGGCCGTTGCCGTTGTTGACGAGGAGGGCGCCTTGCATGCCCGTCCAGTCCTCGATCTCGGACGGCGTCAGCTTCAGGCTCGTGCCGTACTTGGCCACACCCTTGGAGACGATCGTCTCCGCAGCGCTCTTGTAGTCCGCTAGCGTGGCCGGCGGGTTCGCCGGGTCGAGACCGGCCTTCGTGAAGGCGTGCTGGTTGTAGTAGAGGATCTCCGTCGACTCGTTCCAGGGCATCGCCCAGAGGACGCCCTCGACCTTGAAGAACTCGACGGCCGACGGGAGGAGGCTGGCGATGTCGAAGCTGCTGTCGGCAGCTACGGCGGACTCGGCCGGCATCACGGTCTGGCTGTCGATCATGATCTGCAGGTCGATGTTCTCGATCTGCACGAGGTCCGGGAGAGAGTTCGACCCGGCGGCCGCCGTGTAGGCCGTCATCGTGTCGGTGTAGCTCGACTGGTTGACGAGCGAGACCTTGACGTCCGACTGTGACGAGTTGAACTGCTTCGCCAGCTTCTGGAGCGTCGTCAGGTTCGCCTCGGTCATCGAGTGCCACATCGTCACCGGCACTGGCTTGTTCGTCGCCTTGGCGGCCGCCCCGATCGGGAACGCCGGCGCCTTCGGCACGGTGGACGAGGGTGGCGCCCCCGACGAAGTCGTGGTCCCGCTACCGCCACTGCTGCCACAGGCGCCGAGAGCGACGCCCGCACCGGCCAGTCCCATGAGCTGAAGGAACCTGCGCCGATCTACCCCTGCTGGTGCGCTGTCGTCGTTCATCTCGTCCTCCTGGGGCGAACCCTAATCGGCCCGGCAGCCTTGCCCCATTCGCGCCCGCGGCGCTCACGGATCGAGGTCATGCGCCCGCCGGTAACCGCCTCGGTGGTGCAACAGGGGCGTGCCCCCGGTCTCGACACCGAGGTCGAGCACCCTCCCGAGCACGAAGACGTGGTCACCCGCATCGGTCTGGGAGCCGAGCTCGCAGTCCACCCAGGCGACGGCTCCTTCGATCACCGGGTGGCCGGAGGGACCCTCGTGCCAGGCGACGCCGGCGAACTTGTCGGTCTGCGAGACGGCGAACCGCCTCGACAGCTCAGCTTGATCGGCGCTGAGGACGCTCACGACGAAGGCTCCGACCCCCGAGATGGGCGGCCAGCTCGTCGAGCGCCGATCCACGAAGAAACCCACCAACGGCGGCACCAACGACACGGGCACGAAGGTCCCGACGCTGAGCCCCCGCGGAGCGCCGTCGACGAGGCCGGCGACGATGGCGACGCTCGTCGGCACGTGTCCGAGGACGGCCCGGAACCGCTCTCCGCTGATGACCTCTTTGCCCGCCATCTCCGGCACCACGGTCGCAACCCTACGGCGCTCGGCCGCCGTGGGCGGGCGTATCATTCCGCGTGCAACTGACCGAGGAGCATGACGCCTTCCGCACGTCCGTCCGGTCGTTCGTCGAGCGCGAGATCGAGCCCCATGTCGACGAGTGGGAGAGGGCAGGGGGGTTTCCCGGTCACGAATTGTTCCCGAAGCTCGGGCGCGCCGGCTTCCTCGGCCTCGAGTACGACCCCGCCTACGGCGGCCAGGGGGCGGACCATTCCTTCACGGTCGTTCTCGGCGAGGAGCTCGGGCGAATCGGCTGCGGTGGCATCCCGATGGCGATCGCCGTCCAGACGGACATGGCGACGCCCTCGCTCCACCGCTTCGGATCGGAGGAGCTGAAGGAGCGCTTCCTCGTTCCCGCCATCGCCGGAAAGGTCGTCGTGTCGATCGCCGTCACGGAGCCGGACGCCGGTTCGGACGTCGCCGCCATCTCGACCAGGGCGGTGGCCGACGGGGACGAGTGGGTGATCAACGGCGCGAAGCTCTACATCACCAATGGCGTGCAGGCCGACTGGCTGTGCCTGCTCGCCCGCACGTCCGGTGACGGCGGCTATGCCGGCATGTCGCAGATCATCGTCCCGACGGCCACGCCCGGACTCGAGGTGAGCCGCAAGCTCGACAAGCTGGGCAACCGCAGCTCGGACACGGCCGAGCTGAGCTTCAGCGACGTTCGGGTGCCTTTGGCGAACACCATCGGGGAGGTCGGTCAGGGGTTCTTTCAGCAGATGGACCAGTTCCAGCACGAGCGGCTCATCGCCGCCTACCTCTCTGTCGGCGGCATGACGCGGGCACTCGAGCGGACGATCACCTACCTGCGACAGCGCCGTGCCTTTGGGGCACCGCTGCTCGACAACCAGTACGTCGCCTATCGCCTCGCCGAACTGGACTCCGAGCTCGACCTGCTACGCGAGTACAGCTACGCCTGTGCCGAGAAGATGATGCAGAACAAGGACGTCACCCGCCAGGCTTCCATCGCCAAGCTCATCGCCGGGCGTCTCCAGCGCCAAGTCGCCGACACCTGCATCCAGTTCCACGGCGGCGTCGGTTACATGGAGGAGACCTGGACGGCTCGTTACTTCCGCGACTCGCGGTTGCTGTCGATCGGAGGAGGGGCCGACGAGGTCATGCTGCGGATTCTCTCTCGCATGGGAGCTTTCGCCTGAACCTGCGCCTGACCGGGTGCGCTCGCGGCCACCCTTGCTATGGTGGCCGCGTGCAGGCGCCCTTGGGAGCCGTGGCTCTCGCCGGTGGTGGCCAAAGCCGGCTGAGCCCGAAAGCCTCCCGCCTCCTCGGCATCTTCTCCGTGACCTTCGCAGTAGGTCTCGCCCTCGGACTCGCCATCCACGGCAACCAGGTCGACATCGACGTCTACCTCATGGGCGGCGCCCACGTCCTCAGCCCGAACCTGTACTCGCTCACCTCCGACCACCTGTATTTCACCTATCCGCCCTTCGCCGCCCTCGTCTTCGCTCCGCTCGCCCTCCTGACCCGCACGCCTGCCCAAGTCATCTGGGGACTTGCCAGTGTCGTTGTGCTGCTGTGGCTGCTGTACGTCAGCCTGCGCACCGTGTCTCCTGCGGCTTCGACCGCTGTCGCCCGCCGCCGCGCCGTCCTCCTGCTCGCTCCGGCCATGGTGCTCGATCCGGTGCTCGTGACGGCCTACCTCGGACAGGTGAACATCCTCGTCGTGGCGCTCGTGATGACCGATCTGGGAGTGGGTTGGGATCGCATCCCGAAAGGAGTCCTCACCGGCATCGCCGCCGCCATCAAGCTGACCCCCTTGATCTTCGTGCCCTACCTCTTCCTCACCCGCCAGTACCGGGCGGGTTGCGTGGCGCTCGGCAGCTTCCTGGCCTGCAGCGCCGTGGGCGGCGTCGTCTCGCCGCACGCCTCGTGGGTGTTCTGGACACAGGACGTCTTCAACTCGTCTCGCGCCGGGGCGTTGCTGTCGATCAGCAACCAGAACCTGAAGAGCGCCGCCATGCGGATCGCTCACGGCAACGTGCCCTTGTCCATCCTGCTGCCGCTCAGCATCGCCATCGCCGTGCTCGGGCTGGTGCTCGCCGCTTGGGCCTACCGCACGTCCTCGCCGATGCTGGGGGCCGTCGTGTGTGCCACGACGGGCCTCGTCATCTCACCGATCACCTGGTCGCACCACCTGGTGTGGAGCGTGCCGGCGATCCTCTGGCTGGCGCTGGCGCCCGATCGCCCCGTGCACGGCAGGAGATGGGCGATCGGTGCCGCTCTCTTCTTCTGGGCAGGCCCCATCTGGTGGGTGCCGAGCGAGGACTGGGGGCTGCACGAGAAGGTGTGGGAGCTCGTCGTGGGGGACTCCTACCTGTGGGCCATGCTGGTGTTCATCATCGGAGTGACGGTGCTCCTCGGGCGACGTCGCTCGTGGGGAGCGCCGCCGGAGGCGCCCGAAGTACCTGAGCAGGTGCTCCTGCGGCGAGCTCGCCGCCGAACGGCGCCCGATCCGAGGGTCCGGCGGGGCCGAGTCAGCACCTCGCCCTGAGGCTGCGCCGAGGCTGCCGCACCAGGCGCTGATGCCCGGTCGTCACACCTAGCGCTCGGCCGCCCCTCCGCCGTGCACGCGATGGACGTCGAGAATCCCGTCGGTGGCGCGAAGGGAGCGGATGACGTCGTACGGCACCGGCACATCGGTGGCCACGGCCATGAGGGCGGTGCTGGCTTGCCCGCCCGTCTGGCCGACCGCCATCGACGAGATGCTGACACCCGCCTCGCCGCAGGCGAGCCCGACGATCCCGATCATGCCTGGCCGGTCGTCGTTGCGGACGACGAGGAGGTTCTCGGCGAACGGCAGCTCGACGCCGTGGTCGTCGATCATGACGATTCGCTCTGTGGCGCTCCTGCCCGCCAAGGTTCCCGCCACGGCGTGGTGGCTGCTGCGCAGCGTGATGAGGTTGACATACTCGATGGCGGAGGACGTCGAGGTCTCCCTCACCTCGAGGCCGCGCTGGCTGGCGAGCCGGGGCGCGTTGACGTAGGAGACAGGCTCGTCGCTCCCCGCCGCCAGCACCCCTTTTAGGGCGGCCAGGGTCAAGATGCCGAGATCCTCTCCGAAGAGGGCGCCCTCGACGACCACCTCGATGGTGTCGGGAAGGCCCTCGCAGAGGGCGGCGATGACATGCCCGAGGCGCTCGGCGAGTCCGAGGTACGGCCGCACCGCCTCCGAGGCCGAGCGGGCGGCGACGTTCACGGCGTAGGGCACGAAGTCGCCCGCCAACGCCAGGATGATCTGTTCGGCGATCTGCTCGCCCGCCTTGTCCTGGGCTTCCTCCGTGCTGGCGCCGAGATGGGGGGTGACGACGACGTTCGGCAGCTGGAAGAGCGGCGAGGCGGTGCACGGCTCCTTCGAGAAGACGTCGAGGGCGGCGCCGCCGATGTGGCCGGACTCGATGGCATCGGCCAGGGCCTCCTCGTCGAGAACGCCGCCTCGGGCAGCGTTCACGATGCGGATGCCCGGCTTGGCCTTGGCGAGGAGATCCTTTCCGAGGAGTCCGGCGGTTTCTTGGTTCTTTGGAAGGTGGATCGTGAGGAAGTCCGACTGGGCAACGAGTTCCTCCAGTCCGAGCAGCTCGACGCCCATCTGTCTCGCCCGCTCCTCCGAGACATAGGGGTCGTGGGCGACGAGGCGCATGCCGAAGGCGTGCGCACGCTGGGCGACGAGGGCGCCGATGCGGCCGAGGCCGAGGATCCCGAGCGTCTTGCCGTGGAGCTCGACGCCTTCCCACTTGGATCGCTCCCAACGCCCTGCCACGAGGGCGGCATGCGCCTGCGGGATGTTGCGAGCCTGCGCGAGGAGCAGGGCGACGGCGTGCTCGGCCGCCGAGAGGATGTTCGACTCCGGGGCGTTCACGACCATGACGCCGCGATCGGTGGCGGCGCCGACGTCGACGTTGTCGAGGCCGACGCCCGCCCGGCCCACGACGATGAGGTCGCGTCCGGCTTCGAGCAGCTCCGCCGTCACTTGCGTGGCCGAGCGGATGACGAGCGCCTGGGCGCCGGGTACCACCTCGAGCAGCTGCTCGGGCGTGAGGCCCGTCTGCACGTCGACGTCGTGGCCGGCCGCCCGCATGGAGGCGAGGCCACCTTCGGCGAGGGTCTCGGTGACGAGGATGCGCCCCATGCTCAGCGACCGGCCGACTCGCCCACAAGCTGGGCGATGCGGCCGATGCCGCGCTCGAGATCCTCGTCGGACAAGGCATAGGAGAAGCGCCCGTACCCCGGCGCCCCGAATGCCTCCCCTGGCACGAAGGCGACGTTGGCCTCCTCGAGGATGATCTCCGCCAGCTCCAGGGTGGTGGCGGCCGTGCGGCCGTGCAGAGGCCGACCCAGCAGGCCTTCGAGAGAGGGAAAGGCGTAGAAGGCGCCTTCCGGGTCGAAGCAGCTGACGCCGGGTATCTCGTTGAGGAGGCGGTGGATGGTCCTCCGCCGCCGATCGAAGGCGGCGCGCATCTCCTCCACGGCCGAGAGGTCACCCGTCACCGCCTGGAGGGCCGCCTTCTGGGCGACGTTGTTCACGTTCGAGGTCGTGTGGGACTGCAGGTTGGTGGCCGCCTCGGTGACGTCTGATGGAGCGATCATCCACCCGACCCGCCAGCCGGTCATGGCGTAGGTCTTGGCGCAGCCGTTGAGCACCACGCAGCGGTCCCGGAGCTCCGGCACGAGCACGGGCATCGAGTGGTGCTCGGCGTCCCCGTAGACGAGGTGCTCGTAGATCTCGTCGGTGACGACCCACCAGCCGCGCTCGGCCGCTAGCTGGCCGATGTCCTCGATGGCGGCGCGGGGGTAGACCGCCCCGGTCGGGTTCGAAGGCGAGACGAACAGGAGGACTTTCGTACGCCCGGTGGCGGCCGCTTCGAGCTGCTGCACGCTCGCCTTGAAGCCCGACTCGATGCCGGTCGACACTACGACGGGCTCGCCACCTCCGAGCATGATCGCTTCGGGGTAGGTCGTCCAGAACGGGGCGAGGAGGAGGACCTCGTCGCCCGGGTCGAGGAGGGTCTCGAAGGTGTTGGCCACGGCCTGCTTGCCACCGTTGGTGACCAGGACCTGGTTGGGCCTCACCTCGAAGCCCGAGTCCCGCAGCGTCTTGGCGGCGATCGCCTCACGCAGCTCGGGCAGCCCGGCGGTGGGCGTGTAGTGGTGGTTCTTCGGGTCGCGGCAGGCAGCGATAGCGGCTTCGACGATGGGGGCCGGCGTGGGGAAGTCGGGCTCGCCCGCACCAAAGCCGACGACATCGACACCAGCGGCCTTCAGCGCCTTGGCCTTGGCGTCGATGGCAAGGGTGGCAGAGGGCGTGACCGCAGCGATGCGGCGGGAGATGCGGGACTGGCGGGTCGAAACCTCGGTCGTAGCGGCCATAGCCCATGCTGGCACATGGCCGGCCGGCGCAGCATCCGCCAGGGCGCGGGGCGCCACGAGGGCGCCGGGCTCGGGGCGCCCGGGCGGCTGAGCAGCCCGATGTGAGCGGCCGCGGAGCCGCCTGTCATGCTGACGGCATGCCCGCCATCACGATTCCCGATGTCCTCAAGCCGAGGGACGGGCGTTTCGGCTCGGGACCCTCCAAAGTCCGTCAGGAGGCGGTGGCACGCCTCGCCTCGGCCGCTCCGAGATTCCTCGGCACGAGCCACCGCCAGAGCACGGTGAAGGCGGTCGTCGGCCAGGTCCGTGAGGGGCTGTCCGCCCTGTGGTCGCTGCCCGACGGCTACGAGATCATGCTCGGCAACGGAGGGACGACGCTGTACTGGGACGCGGCGGCGTTCTGCCTCATCGAGCGCCAGAGCCAGCACCTCGCCTTCGGCGAGTTCTCCTCCAAATTCGCCGCCGGCACGAGGGCAGCTCCGTTCCTCGCCCAGCCGGAGGTGATCGAAAGCGAGCCGGGAACGCACCCGGAGGCGGTCGCCAACGCCGCCATCGATGCCTACGCCCTCACCCACAACGAAACCTCCACCGGAGTTCAAATGCCCATCTGCCGGCCACTCGCCGCCGACGGCACGCCTGCGGCCGGCCTCGTGCTCGTGGACGCCACCTCGGCCGCAGGTGGCCTGCGGGTCGAGCCGGGTAGCTTCGATTGCTACTACTTCGCCCCCCAGAAGTGCTTTGCCTCCGACGGCGGGCTGTGGTGTGCCGCCGTCTCGCCGGCGGCGGTCGACCGCATCGCCAAGCTGGCAGCCGAGCGGTGGGTCCCGAGCTCGCTCGACCTGCAGATCGCCCTCGACAACTCCCGCCTCGACCAGACCTACAACACACCCGCCCTCGCCACGCTGCACCTGCTCGCCAGTCAGCTGGAGTGGTTCAACGAGAACGGCGGCCTCGAGTTTTCCGCCTCGCGCTGTGACCTCTCGGCGGAGATCCTCTACGGCTGGGCTGACCGCTCACCGTTCGCCACTCCCTTCGTGGCCAAACCCGATGAGCGCTCACGCGTCGTGGCCACCATCGACTTCGAAGAGACCATCGACGCCCTCGGTGTCGCCAAGATCCTTCGCGCCAACGGGATCGTCGACACGGAGTCCTACCGCAAGCTCGGCCGCAACCAGCTGCGCATCGCCATGTTCCCGGCGATAGACCCGGAGGACGTCGAGGCGCTCACCGCCTGCATCGACTACGTCGTCGGCGAGCTCGCCTGACAGGCGAGGCGGAACTCGGGCGAGGGCGCCCGCCTACTCCCACTCGATCGAGCCGGGCGGCTTGCTCGTGACATCGAGTACGACGCGGTTGACCTCCTCCACCTCGTTCGTGATCCGAGTCGACATGCGGGCGAGCAGGTCCTCCGGCAAGCGGGACCAGTCCGCCGTCATGGCGTCCTCGCTGCTGACGGGGCGGAGCACGATCGGGTGACCATAGGTGCGGCCGTCACCCTGCACACCCACCGAGCGCACCTCGGCCAGCAGGATCACGGGAAACTGCCAGACGCTGCGCTCGAGGCCGGCGACCGCCATCTCCTCTCGCACGATGGCATCGGCGCGCCGCAAGATGTCCAAGCGCGCGGCCGTGACCTCGCCGAGGATGCGGATGGCGAGGCCTGGGCCGGGGAAGGGGTGGCGCCAGACGATCGCCTCCGGCAATCCGAGCTGCAGTCCCAGCTGGCGAACCTCGTCCTTGAAGAGGGACCGCAGCGGTTCGATGAGGGAGAAACGCAGATCCGCCGGCAACCCGCCCACGTTGTGATGGCTCTTGATCACCGCTGTCCCTGCACCGCCGCCTGACTCGACGACATCGGGGTAGAGCGTGCCCTGCACGAGGAACTCGACCGAGTCGCTCCCCTGCTCCGCCACCACTTCGGCGGCGGCCTCTTCGAAGGCGGCGATGAACTCGCGGCCGACGATCTTTCGCTTCGTCTCTGGCTCGACGACGCCGGCGAGGGCCTCGAGGAAGCGAGCCCGGGCATCCACCGTCTTGAGGCGGATGCCGGTGGCGGCGACGTAGTCCTGCTCGACCTGCTCCCGCTCTCCCTCGCGCAAGAGCCCGTGGTCGACGAAGACGCACGTCAGCTGATCGCCCACGGCCTCGTGCACGAGAGCCGCTGCCACGGCCGAGTCGACGCCGCCGGAGAGGCCGCAGATCAGGTGGTGACTACCGACCTGTGCCCGGATCGACGCCACGGTCTCGCGGATGATGGAGGCGGGGGTCCACGAGGGCTCGATGCCGGCTCCGGCGTAGAGAAACCGCTCCAGCACCTCTTGCCCGTACACCGTGTGCACCACCTCCGGGTGCCACTGCACGCCGAAGAGGTGGGCCTCGGTGCGCTCGAAGGCCGTCACCGTCGCCGATGGCGAGGCGGCCGTCACCTCGAAACCTGGCGGCGCCTCCGAGACGACGTCCCGGTGCGACATCCACACCAGCTGCTCCGCCGGCTGGCCGGAAAACAGGCATGCCTGTGGCGAGACGGTGACCTCGGTCCGTCCGAACTCGGCCGTATCGGTGCGCGCCACGGTGCCGCCGAGGGCGTCAGCCATGGCGTGGAAGCCGTAGCAGACGCCGAGCACCGGAACGCCCGACTCGAGCAGCGCCCGATCGACGCGGGGCGCTCCCTCCTCGTAAATGCTGGCAGGCCCACCCGACAGGATGATCGCCGCCGGCTGCTTCGCCAGCATCTCCTCGATAGGCATCGAATGAGGGACGATCTCGCTGTAGACGTGCGCCTCTCGCACCCGCCGGGCGATCAGTTGGGCGTACTGGGCGCCGAAGTCGACGACGAGCACCGGTGCAGGGTGCTCGGGGGTGAGCTCGTTGCGTTGTGTCATCTGCGGAATCGTCATTTGCCGACTCATCCGTCGAGGCTACACGTGGGCCGTCGCCCCGCTGGTGATGGCTCGCAAGCGCCTCGGCTTCTCCAGCGCTCAGCCTCCGGAGATGTCCTCGAGACGCTGGCGGCCGGCGGAGACGAAAGGCATCATCGCCCGTAGCTGCGAACCGACCTGCTCTATCTGGTGCTGGCGACCCTTCTCGCGAAGCTCGCGATAGCGGGGCCGACCTTTGGCGTTCTCCGCCACCCACTCGGCGGCGAAGCGGCCGTCTTGGATCTCGTCGAGGATCGTGCGCATCTCGGCACGGACGTGATCGTCGATGATCCGCGGGCCCCTTGTCATGTCGCCGTACTCGGCCGTGTCCGAGACGGAGAAGCGCATGCCGGAGATGCCCTGCTCGTACATGAGGTCGACGATGAGCTTGAGCTCGTGCAGGCATTCGAAGTAGGCGGACTCCGGCTGGTAGCCGGCCTCGACGAGGGTCTCGAAGGCGGCCGTCACGAGTGCCGTCACCCCACCGCAGAGGACTACCTGCTCCCCGAACAGGTCGGTCTCGGTCTCCTCCTCGAAGCTGGTCTCGAGGACGCCGGCGCGGGTGGCGCCGAGGGCGTCGGCATACGACAACGCCAGCTGCATCGCCTTGCCGGACTCGTCGGCCGAAACGGCGATGAGCGAGGGCACACCCCCGCCGTCGGTGTAGGTGCGCCGTACGAGGTGGCCGGGCCCCTTCGGGGCCACCATGCCGACGTCCACGCCCGCCGGCGGGTTGATGAGGCCGAAACGGATGTTGAAGCCGTGCGCGAAGAACAAGGCGTCACCGTCACCGAGGTGAGGGGCGATCTCCGACTCGTAGACAGCCGCCTGCTCGGTGTCGGGCAGCAGCATCATGACGAGGTCGGCCTCCGAGGCCGCTTGCGCCACCGGCACGACACGAAGTCCCGCTGCCTCCGCTTTTGCCCGTGAGGCCGACCCTTCCCGCAGGCCGACGCGCACGTCGACGCCCGACTCGCTCAAGTTGAGGGCATGCGCATGACCTTGGGAGCCGTATCCGATGATCGCCACCTTGCGCGAGCGCACGAGTGCCTTGTCGGCATCCTTCTCGTAGAAAAGCTGTGCCACGGTTGGGGTTTCCTCTCCTGTGCGGGTAACAAGGGACGGGTGAGCCGGCGTTTGGGCGGTCGGCGGTCTCTGCCGGCGTCAGGCGCTCTCGGCGCTGTGATCGACGGCGGCACCGCTGCTTGCCCCCAGCTTAGGGAGTGCCACGCGACCGGTCCGTTGCAGCTCGACGATCCCGTAGGACCGCATCAGCTCCTCGAAGTCGTCGAGTGCGTCGGGGGCGCCCGCCAGCATCACCGTGAGGGCGCCGAGGCCGACGTCGACGATCTGCCCGCCGAAGACGCCGACGAGCTGGATGACCTGGGCGCGCTGGTCGGCGTCAGCCGACACGGTGACGAGCAGCAGTTCGGCCTCGCGGGCCTCATCCGGGTGCAGCTCGGAGATCTCGACGACGTTGATGAGCTTGTCGAGCTGGGCGATCACCTGCTCGAGGGGGGAGGACTCGACGTCGACGACGATGGAGATGCGCGAGAAACGTGGGTCGTCGGTCGGAGCGACCGCCAACGAGAAGATGTTGTAGCCGCGCCGGGCGAAGAGGCTGGCGACTCGCGTCAGCACGCCCGCCTTGTTCTCGACGAGCACGGAGAGCAGGTGATGGCGAGCTGTCCTCATGGCGCTGCCAAGCGGTGGCGCTGGGACGGGTGCACGACGATGTCGTCGTTGGATGCTCCCGCGGGGACCATCGGGAAGACCTGCTCCATCGAGTCCGTCCGGAAGTCGATAACGACGGGCCGGTCGTCGATCTGATTCGCCTTGTCGATCGCCGGCAGCACCTCCTCGGGCGTCTCGACGCGCAGGCCCACGCAACCCATCGACTCCGCCCATCCGACGTAGTCGGGCAGATCCGGCGACAGGTAGACCTCGGAGTAGCGCTCCTCGTAGAACATGTGCTGCCACTGGCGGACCATGCCGAGATAGGCGTTGTTCAAAATGGCGATCTTCACCGGGATGCGCTCGGCGCTTGCCGTCACGAGCTCCTGGGCGGTCATCTGAAAGCACCCGTCTCCGTCAACCGCCCACACCATGGCGTCAGGGCGGCCGACCTTGGCGCCGATGGCGGCCGGCACCGCGAAGCCCATGGTCCCGAGCCCGCCCGAGTTCACCCAGGTGTTCGGCTGCTCGAAGCGCCAGTACTGCGACGCCCACATCTGGTGCTGACCCACCCCGGAAGCAAGGATCGTGCCGGCCGGGGTGTTGTCGCGCAGGACCTCTAGGACGAACTGCGGCTTGAGCAACGGAGGGCGCCCGCCGGCCCCGCTACCGGTGGTCGTCGCCTCCGTCTCGGCCGGCTGGTCGTAGGCGAGGGGGAACTGCTCCTGCCAATGGCGCAGCTGTGCGCTCCAGTCGGCCAGCCGCTCGGCCTTGAGCTCGCCCGCCGCCGCCCGGGGGGTCAACGCCGAGACGAGCGCCTCCGTGGCGAGGCGACAGTCGGCGACGATGCCGACCTCTGGGCGGCGCACCTTGCCGAGCTCGGCCTTGTCGATGTCGACGTGGATCACCTTGGCGTGTGGGGCGAACGCCGAGACCTTGCCGGTGACGCGGTCGTCGAAGCGGCTCCCGAGGGCCACGAGGAGGTCCGCCTGCTGCATGGCCGTCACGGCGGTGTAGTTGCCGTGCATGCCCGGCATCCCGAGGCAGAGGGGGTGGCTGTCCGGAAAGGCGCCCCGGGCCATCAACGTCGTGACGACCGGGATGCCGGTCTGCTCCGCCAGCTCCCGCAGCGCCCCCGAAGCGCGCGACTTGAGGACTCCGCCCCCTGCGTAGATCACCGGGCGGCGGGCGGCGGCGATGAGCTCGGCCGCATCCGCGATCAGCTCCGCGGCCGGCTGCGAGGGCGGCCGGTAGCCGGGCAGGTCCAGGCTCTCGGGCCAGTACCACTCCATCATCTGCAGGGAGACGTCCTTCGGCACGTCGACGAGCACCGGGCCCGGCCGGCCCGTGGTGGCGACGTGGAACGCCTCGGCGATCACGCGGGGGATGTCGGAGGCGTCGGTCACGAGCCAGTTGTGCTTCGTCACGCCCATCGTGATCCCCGTCGTGTCGGCCTCCTGGAAGGCGTCGGTGCCGATGGCGGCCGTGGGCACCTGCCCTGTGATGACCACAATCGGGATCGAGTCCATGTAGGCGTCGCACAGCGGGGTGACGATGTTCGTCGCCCCCGGGCCGCTCGTGACGATTGCGACGCCCGGGCGGCCCGTGACGTGGGCGTATCCCTCCGCCATGTGACCGGCCCCCTGCTCGTGGCGCACGAGGATGTGGCGGATCGGCGACTCGATGATCGGGTCGTACACCGGCAGGATGCAACCGCCAGGGAGGCCGAACATGACCTCGACGCCTTGGGTTTCGAGGCTCTTCACGAGGGCTTGTGCTCCGGTCAACTGCATGGCCGTAGGTCCTTCCTGGGTGTCGGCGGTGGGCGGTCTCGGGACTTTGTGGAGCGGTGCTGCGAGCCGGGCCGGCTCGGCCGCCCCGGAAAACAAAACGACCTCCCCTTGTGGGGAGGTCGAGGCGCACGGACGCGGGGGGACGTCGTGCGCTAGCGAATAAGTACGAGGACGCGGTCGAACGAGCTCACAGAGCAAGTATGACCGACGTTGCCGCCGGTCGCAACCGCGGGCAAGACAGACCGGCCCGCCCGCTGAGGACGCTCGGCGCCGGGCTGCTAGGGCTCGGTGATGGCGCCCCGTTCGGCACCCGTGACGAGGCGGGCGTACTTGGCGAGGGCGCCGGTCGTGTAGCGAGGGGCGAGCGGCTTCCAGCCGGCACGGCGCCGGTCGAGCTCGTCGGCGTCGACGAGCAGGTCGAGGCGGCCTGTGGTCGTGTCGAGAACGATGCGGTCACCGTCGGCGACGAGGCCGATCGGTCCGCCCACGGTGGCCTCGGGAGAGACGTGACCGACGCAGAACCCGTGCGTCCCCCCGCTGAAGCGACCGTCGGTGACAAGGGCGCAGTCCGCCC
This sequence comes from uncultured Actinomycetota bacterium, assembly GCA_963735115.1. Taxonomy (GTDB): domain Bacteria; phylum Actinomycetota; class Acidimicrobiia; order Acidimicrobiales; family Bog-793; genus JAKACA01. The sequence goes on from CAVTJR010000001.1 coordinate 537,764, forward strand.
CGCGGCCGGCGCCCTTCATGGCGCCCGTCACCGCCAGCATCTCCCGCATGCCTGGTCCGCCCTTGGGACCCTCGTAACGGATGACGAGAACCGTGCCGGGCGTGATGGAGCCGGCGAGGATGGCGTCCATGGCGGCGTCCTCGCCGTCGAAGACCCGGGCCGTGCCTTCGAAGCTCGGGGCGTCGAGGCCGGCGATCTTGACGACGGAGCCCTCTGGGGCGAGTGTCCCGCGCAGGATGGCAAGACCGCCGTCGAGGTGGATGGGGTCGCTCACCGGACGCGCCACGGTGCCGTCGGGGGCGGGAGGCGCGAGCGCCTCCAGGTTCTCCGCAACCGTGCGACCGCTCACGGTCAGGCAGTCGCCGTGCAGGAGCCCTGCCTCGAGAAGGGCGCTCATGACCATGGGCACGCCGCCCACGCGGTCGAGGTCGACCATGTGGAAGCGACCGTGGGGTTTCATGTCGGCGATGTGGGGGACGCGTTTGCCGATGCGCGAGAAGTCGTCGATCGAGAGCTCGACGCGGGCTTCGTTGGCGATGGCCAGCAGGTGGAGGACGGCATTGGTCGAGCCGCCAAGTGCCATCGTGACGGCGATGGCGTTCTCGAAGGCCTCTTTCGTGAGGATCTGGCGCGGACGGATACCGCGTTCGAGCAGGCGCACGACGGCGCGGCCGCTCTCGGCGGCGATCTCATCGCGACGTGGGTCGACCGCCGGCACCGAGGCGCTGCCCGGCAGCGCCAACCCGATCGCCTCGGAGATCGACGCCATCGTGTTGGCCGTGAACATGCCCGCACAGGCGCCCTCTCCCGGACAGGCGTTCCGCTCGATGGCGTCGAGCTCCTCCGCCGAGCACTCGCCGGCGGCGTACGCCCCGACGGCCTCGAACACCGACACGACGTCGAGGACGCGATCTCCAAGGTGCCCCGGCAGTATGGAGCCGGCGTAGACGAAGACCATGGGCAGGTCGAGGCGGCCGGCCGCCATCATCATGGCCGGCAACGACTTGTCGCAGCCCGCCATGCCCACGAACCCGTCGAAGCGCTCGGCGTGCATCACGATCTCGACTGAGTCGGTGATCACCTCGCGGCTCACAAGCGAGGCCCGCATCCCTTCGTGCCCCATCGATATCCCGTCGGAGACGGCGATGGCGACGAACTCGAACGGGTAGCCGCCGGCCTCCCGCACGCCTGCCTTCGCACGCTGTGCCAGCCGCGCGAGGGGCATGTTGCACGGCGTCACTTCGTTCCACGTGGAGGCGACGCCGATCTGCGGCTTGGCGAAATCCTCGTCGCGCAACCCGACGGCGCGCAGCATGGCGCGTGCGCCTGCCCGCCGGGGGCCCTCGGTCACGTCCTGGCTGTGAATCTTCACGGGCGTCGGTGTCGGCTCGGCCATGGCCGAAGGCTAGGCGCGCCGGGCGACTGCCCACGACCCCGGAGGCACCCGCGCGGCCAACAGGTGCTCAGCCGACGAGCTCAGCTGGCGCGTGCTCGGCGACGAACTCCGCCCAAGACTCGACGTCGTCGACCGCCGGTGGGAGGATCACGAGTCGGTCGACGCCCAGCTCGCCGAAGCGAGCCGCCGCCGATCGGTCAACTCGCCCTCGTGGTGTCACGGTGATCGAGAGCGGTCCAAGACTGCTCGGCCGCTCGACCTGCTCGGCCGCACGACGGAGTCCGGCAAGGGAGGCCTCCGTGGCCTCGGGCGTGAGAGCGAATCCGTACCAGCCGTTGCCGTGCGCCACGGCCCGACGGTAGGCCACCGGGGTGTGCCCCCCGATGACGACGGGTGGACCTGCACGATCGACAGGGCGAGGGTGGGCATCGATCCCGGCGTAGCTCACGTAGCGGCCGGCGAAGACCGGCGCCTCGTCGGCCCAGAGGCGTCGCATCGCCTCCAGGTACTCGTCCGATCGGGCTCCCCGGTCGGCCAGAGGAACGCCGAGGGCACGGAACTCCGGCTCGAGATACCCGACACCAAGACCGAGGAGCAGGCGGCCCCGGCTGAGGACGTCGAGGCTGGCCACCTGCTTGGCGAGAACGAGCGGGTTGCGCTGCGGGAGGATGATGATGCCGGTGGCGAGGCGCACGCGCTGCGTGAGGCCGGCGAGGAACGACAGCGCGACGAGCGGGTCGAGCATCCGAGCCGTCGGCTCGATTGGCGACGGTGCCACTCGGGGCGAAGGGGCGACGACGTGCTCGCCCATCCAGAGCGACTCGTAGCCAAGCTCCTCGGCGAGCTGAGCGATGCGCTGCGCCCCATCCGGCCAGCTGCACGGCCCTGCGTTGGTGTTGAACAGCCCGATATCCATGCTGTCGGACGCTAACGGCGCCACACCGGACAGGGAGATGGCGATCAGCCCTTGCGGGCCTCCAGAGCCTCCGTCACGAGACGACCGTTCGCCCGGCCCTTCGTGGCTTTCATCACCTGGCCCAAGAGAAACGAAGCCACCTTTGGGTCGCCGGCCTGGTACCGCTGCCATTCCATCGGGTGCTGGGCGATGAGCTCGTCGACGAGGGCGTCGATCTCGGAGGACTCCATCGCCTCGAAGCCCAGACGCCGGGCGATGTCGCCCGGCTGCCCGCCCGAGTCGATGAGCTCTGCGAGCACGGTCTTGGCCTGCGTGGCGGACAGCTTGCCGCCGGCTTCCATCCCGAGCAGGGCGGCGAAGGCGGACGGATCCAATGACCGCGCCCCCTCTGCTTTGGCAGCCGCCTCGTTTGCCGTGCGGGCGAGGGCCAGCCGAGCCTCGGCACCGGCACCGACCGCCGCCAGCACGAGCCCGTCGAGGTCGAGCTCGATGACCGTCTGGATCTGCTCAGCGGTGCCCTCCGACCCGACGAGCGCCACCAAGCGCCGGCGTCGCTCGACCGGCATGACACCCATGCCGGCGCGGGCCGCCGCCAGCAGCTCGGCGTTGGGCACGACGGGCACGAGGTCCGGCTCGGGGAAGTAGCGGTAGTCGTAGGCCTCCTCCTTGGAGCGGAGTGAGTGCGTGAGGCCCGTGTTCTCGTCGAAGTGGCGGGTTTCCTGGGCGATGCTGCCACCGGCCGAGACGATGGCCACCTGCCGCTCGGCTTCGTGCTCGATGGCCCGCACGAGCGATCGCAACGAGTTGAGGTTCTTCACCTCGCACCGGGTGCCGTACTCCGGCGTGCCGGCCGGACGGACCGAGACGTTGGCGTCGACCCGCAAGGAGCCTTCCTCCATGCGACCGTCCGAAGCGCCGGCTGCTATGACGATGGCCCGCAGCTCGGCCACGTAGGTGCGCGCCTGGGCAGCCGAGCGGATGTCGGGGGCGGACACGATCTCGACCAACGGCACGCCGGCGCGGTTGTAGTCCACGAGGGAGTGGTCGGCACCGTGGATGCGGCCGCCACCGCCGCCGATGTGGGTCGTCTTGCCCGTGTCCTCCTCGATGTGCGCCCGCACGATGCCGACGCGCGAGCCGTCCGGCAGCTCGAGCGCTCCGTCGACGTTGATGGGAGCGTCGTACTGGCTGATCTGGTAGTCCTTTGGCATGTCCGGGTAGAAGTAGTTCTTCCGGTGAAAGATCGACGGCTCGATGCGACAGGAGAGTGCCTCGCCGATGCGCATGGCGAGCTCGACCGCCCGGCGGTTGAGGACGGGGAGGGAGCCCGGCAAGCCCAGACAGACCGGGCAGATGTTCGTGTTCGCCTCCGAGCCGAACTGGTTGGCGCAGGCGCAGAACAGCTTCGTGGCCGTGGAGAGCTCGCAGTGGACTTCGAGGCCGATGACGGTTTCGTAGGCGGTCTCACCCACCGGGCTCCACCTCCCCACCGGTCGGTCGCGGTCGAACCGGGCCGCGGGCGGACGGCGAGGCAAACGCCTCCACTGTGGCGGCCACCCGCAGCATGAGGGCCTCTCCGAGCGCCGGCGCCAGCACCTGCACGCCGACCGGCAGCCCGTCCGGGTCGAGGGCGAACGGCACCGACACGGCCGGGTGGCCAGAGAGGTTCGACGGGATCGTGCACAGGTCCGACAGGTACATCTCGATCGGGTTGGCTGTCTTGGCGCCGAGCTTGAAGGCGGTCGAGGGCGTCGTCGGAGCCAAGAGGACGTCGAACCGCTCGTAGGCCGCCTCGAACGCCCGGATCACCAGCGTGCGTGCCTTCTGTGCTTGCCCGTAATAGGCGTCGTAGTAGCCCGACGAGAGCGCGTAGGTGCCGATCATGATCCGTCGGCGCACCTCCGGCCCGAAACCCTCCGCCCTCGTTCGGGCGTTCATCGTCTCGACGTCCGGCCCGTCGACACGCAAGCCGTAACGCACGCCGTCGTAGCGGGCGAGGTTCGAGGACGCTTCCGCCGGAGCGATGATGTAGTAGGCGGGCAAGCCGAGGAGCATCTCGGGGATCGAGACCTGCTCGACCTTGGCACCGGCTCGCGCCAGCGCCTCCCCGGCGTCATCGGCCGCCTTCGAGCAGGGCGCCGCCACGTCGGCGAGGAAGTCGGAGATGAGGCCGACGCGCAACCCCTCGACCCCATCGAAGAGCCGGTCGAGAAGAGAGGGAGCCGGCTGCCCGAGCGATGTCGAGTCGGCCGGGTCGTGTCCGGCGATGACCTCAAGGGTGGCGGCGGCGTCGCCGACCTCGACGGCGAACGTCCCGATTTGGTCGAGCGAGCTGGCAAAGGCGATGAGCCCGTAGCGAGAGACGAGTCCGTACGTCGGCTTGATGCCGACGACGCCGCAGAGCGAGGCCGGCTGGCGGATGGAGCCTCCCGTGTCCGAGCCGAGGCTCGTGGCCACGAGACCGGCGGCCACAGCCGCCGACGAGCCCCCAGAGGAACCCCCCGGCACTCTCGTGACGTCCCACGGGTTACGGGTCGGGCCGAAGGCCGAGTTCTCCGTCGACGATCCCATGGCGAACTCGTCGAGGTTGGTCTTGCCGACGGCGATGGCACCGGCCGCGCGCAGCCGGGACACGACGGTGGCGTCATAAGGCGGCTTCCATCCCTGGAGGATCTTCGACGAGCAGGTCGTCTCGGTGCCCTTCGTGCAGAGGTTGTCCTTGAGAGCCACCGGGACGCCGGCGAGCGCACCGGGGTCGATACCACGGGCGACCGACTCGTCCACGCTTGCGGCCGCTTCCAGGGCGGCTTCTTCGGTGAGGAGGTTGAAACAATGGAGCTCGGTGTCGCTCTCGCGGATGCGGCGAAAGGCCTCCTCCACGATGCCCACCGCCGTCGCCTCTCCGGAGCGGACAGCCTCGGCGATTGCCCGCACGCCGCCGTCGAGCGGATGTCCGTCGCGGGCTTCGCTCACGGCGCGTCCCCGAGGATGGAAGGCACGAGGAAGCGATCGCTCTCCACGGCGGGAGCGGCCGCCAGCACGACGTCCCGATCCAAGCACGGCTGCACCTCGTCGGGGCGAAGAACATTCTCGAGCGGGAGGGGATGCGCCGTCGGGGGAATGTCGGCCGTGTCCAGGCGGCGGACTTTGTCGACGTGATCCAGCAGAGCCGATAACTCACCTTGCAGCGTGGCGATCTCGTCCTCGGTGAGCTCGAGCCGGGCGAGCCTGGCGACGTGGCGGACCTCGTCGAGCGAGATGCGTGCTGCGCTCGATGTCATCTAGGCCGAAGCGGTTTTGAGGGCGAAGGAGACGGCGCGCTCCTCGATCTCCTGGGCGTCGTTGTCGAGCGTCGCCACGTGATAGCTGTTCTCGAGGAAGACGCGCTCGACGGGACCGCCGTAGCGCTCGGCGAGGAGGTCTCCCGAGCTCGTTGGAACGACATGGTCGGTGCGGCTCGAGAGTAGGAGAAGCGGGACGTGGACCTGGCCGAGGTTGGAGGCGAGATCGTTCACTCCCTCGAAGAGCGACAGGAGGGGCTCGATGGGCGTCTCGGCGTAGGCACCCTCCGTGGTGTCCGGCTTGGCGATGTCGGAGCCGATGCCGGGAATCCGGTCTGTGCCTCCATCGACGGCGGCGCGCAGCATGTCGATGAACGCCTCGGCAGGTGGCTCGACGAGCGGGTTGACGACGACGACACCGCAGATCTCGGGGTGCCGGCTGGCGAGCCAGAGGCTGAGCGTGCCGCCCATCGACAGGCCGGCGACGACCGTCCGGTCGCACTGGGCCGACAGGGCCATGTAGGACTGCTCAGCTGCCTCTGACCAGTCCTGCCAGCGGGTGGGGAGGAGGTCCTCGACAGCGGTGCCGTGCCCCGGTAGGAGGGGTAGCTCCACGGAGAAACCGGCGTCGGCGAACGCCTCGGCGAGCGGACGCATCGAGCCTGGGTTGCCGGTGAAGCCGTGCATCACGAGGGCGCCGGTCGGTCCGCTGATGACGGAGAAGGGTTCCGCCCCCGGCATGACCGGCGCAGCCTGGTTGTCGCTCACGGTGGGCTCAGAAGCTGGAGAGTCGGCGGTCACCCGCCCATCGTAATGCGGGGTCGTAGCCGCCCGGGAAGGGCGTGCGCACCCTCGTTCGGGTGCGCAGCCGGTAGTCTCCCGGAGCACTTCGCGAGGAGAACAGAGGGAGTTGCCCGATGGCTGCGTATCAGTTCCTGAGCCCTGAGTGGACCGAGGAGGCGCGCAAGCTACGGATCGAGTTCGCCGACCGAGTGCCCCCCTTGCCAGCGACGATGCGGATGAACCTCGTCGTGAACGACGTGCCCTTCGGCGACAGGTCGCTCGACGCTCACCTTGACACCTCCGGGGGTGAGTTCGTGCTCGAGGAGGGCCACCTCGAGACGGCAGACCTCAAGGTCACCATCGACTACGACACGGCCAAGGCCATCTTTGTCGAGGGCAACCCGCAAGCGGCAATGCAGGCCTTCATGGCCGGGCGCATCAGGGTCGAAGGCGACATGTCCAAGCTGCTGGCGCTCCAAGGCGCCCCAACCGACCCGCTCCACGTCGAGATGGCCCAGCGGATGCGCGAGATCACCGAATAGGCGTCTCAGCGTGGGGCGTCAGGCGCGGGCAACCGATCCGTCGAGGATGCCCGGCACTTGCTCTGCAAGCTCGGCGATGGTCCAACGATCTCCCTTGTCGATCTCGTGGGTGAGCGTCCAGGGCTGGAAGTACTGCACCTTGCCGCCCTGCACGAAGAAGACCTTGCCCGTGAAGGGGCACAGGTCGCTCGAGAGGTAGCCGACGAGTGGTGAGACGTTCGCGGGGTCCCAGGAGTCGAAGGACCCGGGGTCCGGCGGCGGCTGCACGATGTCGGAGAGGCCGGGCGTGGACTCCGTCATGCGGGTGCGGGCCGCCGGGGCGATGGCATTCACGCGTACGCCGTAACGGGACAGCTCCTGGGCGGTGATGACGGTGAACGCCGCTAGGCCGGCCTTGGCGGCGCCGTAATTCGACTGCCCGGGGTTGCCGAGCAGACCGGAGGTGGAGGACGTGTTCACGACTGCCGCCTTCACTTCCTTGCCCGCCTTCGACTGCTCGCGCCAGTAGGCGGCCGCCCATCGCGTCGGGACGAAATGGCCCTTCAGGTGTACGTGGATGACGGCATCCCACTCTTCTTCCGTCATGTTCACGAGCACGCGGTCCCGCAAGATGCCGGCGTTGTTGACAAGAACATGGAGGTCACCAAAGGCCTCGATGGCGGCGTTGACGAGGCGCTGGCCGCCCTCCCAGTCGGCGACGTTGTCGGCGTTGGCGATGGCCTCGCCACCCATCTTCTTGATTTCGTCGACGACCTGCTCGGCCGGCGAACGGTCGTCCCCGGAGCCATCGACGGCGCCGCCGAGGTCATTGACGACGAGCTTGGCGCCCTCGCTGGCGAACAGCAGGGCGTGCTCGCGCCCGAGGCCACGGCCAGCTCCGGTGATGATGGCGACTTTCCCGTCCAGTGCACCCATGACCCTGGCGTCCTCCTCGGTGTCGATCAAAGCAAAGGTATTGCGGTAGTGGCGGAGCGAACCGCTGGCGCTGCCACGTTGTCAGGGTTGGACCGGCAGGTCAAACGGCAAGTGGACGCTACAGCTAGCGGCCGGCGTGGAGGCCGCACGCACTTGTCGTTGGCCCGGCCGCCGAGGGCGTCGTGTGCTCAGACGGCGAAGAGGTAAATCGTCGTGCCTTGCGGCTCGAGGCTGCCGATCGTCGGGAATGTGTCGATGACCCTTCCGTGGCCTTCGGCGATCACTGCGAAGCCCATGCCTTCGAGCAGCCGAGTGGCCTGAGCCACGCTCTCACCTTCGATGAGGCTCGGGATCTGGAAGTACTCGGGTCCTCGCGAGATCGTGATCCTGACCGTCGTCCCGTAGGGCTGGAGGCCGGACGACGGGTTCGGCGACGTCGAGATGACGAAGCCCGCTCCGACGGTGCGGCTGTAGGCCAACGCCCTCACGGCCTTGAAGCCGTAGGAGGTCAGCAGCTGTTGAGCTTGCGTGAAGGTGTCCGTCGTCGGCACCGAGGGGACCGACCTCGGAGGAGGACCTTTCGAGACGGTGATGGTGATGACCGTGTTGGGAGCGACGGTTCCGCCGCTCGGGCGCCAAGTGATCACATAGCCGGCGGGAACGGTGGCGCTGTATTCCGTGGGGGCCATCTTGTGACCTAGATGGCCAGCCGTGAGCGTTCTCACCGCCTTGACGGCGCCGTCCCCCGCAAGGCTGGGCACGGGGACTGGCTTGACACCCTTCGACACCTCGAGACCGATCACACTATGGGCGCGCTCGTGGCGGCCGGCGGGGACCGACTGGGCGATGACAACTCCGGCCGGCACCGTGGCGGAGTACGCCGTCGAGGTCTCCGTGGCAACGAGACCGACACGGGCGGCAGCCTTCTCGGCCTTGGCGAGGGTCAACGACTTCAAAGTCGGTACGACGTGACCGTAGACGGAGTTGTGGATACCGATCACCGTCGCGCCGGCGGCGGCACCGAGAAGGATGACGACGGCGACAACCCACTTCACCCAGCGCAGGCGCTTGCGGCCCCTCCGTTGCACCTGCGCCTGGCCAGGGGCATCGTGCGGGTGTTGGCCGGAGCGCTCACCCCCGTTGGGCGTTTCCAGCGCGGGGTGCGGCGACGCTGCCAGGCCGCCGATCGACCCGCTGCCGTCCGACAGCCCAGCGCTCGCAACCAGGCCGGCGCTCGCAGCCGGGCCGGCGCTGGCCGGCAGCTCAGGGCCAGCCGGCGGCCCGTCGCGCGGAGCTGCGTCTGCGCCAAGCTCGAGCAGCGTGAGCTCGATCTCGTGCTGGAGCTCGCCAGCGGATTCGGTGCCGCCGGCGCTGCCGGCTTCCGGTCCGGCGCCGGCGACCGGCTGGCCTGCGGCTGGCGGTTCGGGCGCCATCTTCTCGAGGCCGATGTCGTCGATGACCGTCGGGTCGCGTTCCGACCAGGTCACAGCGCCGGGGGCCGCCGACGTACGGGCCAGCGGCAACGGGGCTGCGGGTGGCAGCTCGCGTCCGAGGAGCTCCAGATCGGAGTACAGCGCGGCCGCATCCAAGCGGGCGAGCGGCTCGGAGATGGCCGCCTGAGCGAGTATCGGCGCCAGCGGGCCAAGCTCAGGAGCCGAAGGCAGGACGGCTCCGACGCGGGCCATCAACACCGCTGTGATGGTGTCGCCGCTGAAGGGGACTCGGCCGGTGAGGGCTTCGTAGAGGACGAGGGCGAGCGAGTACACGTCGGTCCGGTCGTCGAGCGATCGCGCCTCTGCCTGCTCCGGCGAGGCGTAGCGGGCCGTGCCGAAGATCGCTCCGAGGGGTTCGGTGAGGGCCGATTCCGCCAGGGCGCGAGCCACGCCGAAGTCAGCGATGCGGAGATGCCCCTCGTCGTCGAAGAGCAGGTTGCTCGGCTTGATGTCGCGGTGCACGATCCCGCGGCGGTGGGCGTAGGCCAGGCCAGCGGCCGCTTGGGCGCCGAGGGACGCCACCTGGGCGTGACTCAGGTGAGCGCCGGTGTCCAACAGCGCTCGCAGGCTGCCGCCGCCGAGGTATTCGAGCACCAGGTAGGGACCTTCGGCCTCCTCACCCCAGTCGAAGACTCGCATGATGTGCGGGTGGTCGAGGGACGCCGCCAGCCGCGCCTCGGCACGGAAACGCCGGAGGAAGGCGCGATCGGCCGCCAGCATCGGATGCAACACCTTCACGGCGACGCGACGGGCTAGTCGCGTGTCACTCGCGGCATAGACCTGGGAGGACGCGCCGGCACCGACCGGGGCGAGCAGCCGGTACCGGCCGCCAACCACGCGGCCCACCTGTTCTGCGATGCTCGTCATGAAACTCGGCCCTTACGGTACCGGCTCACCGTGCTGGAGCGGTGGAGGGGTACCCGGCGACGCCCTGCGCCCGGGCTCAGTGACCGTCCATGAGCTGCCATCGGACGGCGTCGCCGGTGCGCCACACGCCCTGTCGGAAGACGATCGCCCAGCCGAGCTCGCTGTTGTTGAACGTGACGCCCACCTCGGAGTTCGGCTCGGAGTCCGGGATGCCTTGGACGGGGACCCAGGTGGCACCGGAGTCCCAGCTCACGATGACCCCTACATCTCGGATGCCGAGCCAGGCTTGGGTGGAGTTGATGGTCGCAAGCTGAGAGACCCAGCCGGAGAGCGGGATCTGCCCAAGCGGGGTCGCTCCGGCGCTCGTGAAGCCGGTGGACGACACGAGTGTCCAATGCTTGGCGCCATCGTAGGAGCGGTACACGAGCTTCGGCTGGCCTTCCTCACCCGGCCTCGTGATGGCCCCGCAGATCAACCAGAGCGCTGACGCCTCCCCGGCGGCAGCGGGAGGGGCAGCCAAATCCTCCTCGAGGAAAGGCCCTGAACAGGGGTCGGCGAGACGTCGCCAGGTGTGGCCGTCGTTGGCGGTGTAGACGAGTCCGCCACCTGTGGCTCCGTAGGACAGCACGTAGGCGGCATTCAGGCTCCATCGGGCGAGGACGTCGCCCCCGTCCGAGGCCTCGGTGATGCCCGGAGGCGGGACGTCCTCCCAGTGGTTGCCATCGTCGAGGGAGATGGCCACGCCCACCGAGCAGGGACCGGGAACCCCCGGCGAGGGGCAGGTGGTGTAGGTCGCCCAGACGTTGCTGCCGATGGGGATGGCCCGCTCGAGTGTTCCGTCCAGGCCGGTCACCTGGCGCCAGGATCGCCCTCCGTTCGAGGTGTCGAGCAGTCCCGAGTTGCCGAAGATGTAGCCCTGCTGCGGCGAGATGAACTGCAAGGTCGAGAAACCCCAGTCCACCGGGAACGGCGATCCCGTCACCCGCCACGTCTTCCCGCCGTCGTTGCTGCGGGCGAGGCGTTCGATAGCGAGGTTGCCGTCTTGGGTGGTCTCGAGGGCGAAGCCGACGCTCGAATTCACGAAGACCGGATCGGAGACGAGGTCAGCGGCCGGAACGAGGGCGCCCGAGCCGAGCGGGCCTGTGCCGCTGCCGCCTGAGCCGCCGGGAGCGGCGTTGACGTGCAGCTGGGGCGTGGGCTGTGACGAGACGATGATGGCGGTCGCCCCGAATGCCCCTGAGGCGAGCAAGAGGAGGCCGACCATGAGGGCGACGCGTCGCGGTCGCGAGCGGGCGGAGGGAGCGCCCTCGATCACGGAAGCTCGCCGGTGTCGAGCAGCGCGCGAAAACCCTCCTCGTCCAAAGTAGGCACGCCTAGCTGCTGCGCCTTCGTCAGCTTGGAAGCGCCGGGGGAGGCGCCGACGACGACGGCCGTCGTGCGGGCGGAAACGGTGCCCGGCGACTTGCCTCCCCGAGCGGTGATGGCTTCTTCGGCCTCATCGCGCGACCAGCCGTCGAGCGTCCCCGTGACAACGACGGACTTGCCGGCGAGCAACTGCGGCAGGTCGGAGAACACCTGCGTGCCGAAGGAGACACCGCCCTGGCGCAGGCGCTCGACGAAGCTCCGGTTCGCCTCGTGGGCAAAGAAGCTGGCGACGCTGGCTGCGATGGTCGGCCCGACGCCCTCGATGGCGGCCAACTCCTCTTCGCCCGCTTCCATGATGCGGTCGAGACCGCCGAAACCGGACGAGAGGGATCCCGCCACGGTGCCCCCGACGTGGCGGATGCCGAGCGCGACAAGCAGGTTCGGAAGGGGCCGCGTGCGGGAGGCGTCGACCGCCGCCACCAGGTTGCGGGCGGAGATGGTCGCGAAGCCCTCGAGGCTCTCCAGCTGTTCTGCCGTGAGCTGGTAGTAGTCGGCGGCGTCGTTGATGAGGCCGTCGCGTATGAGCTGACTAACCCGCTGCTCCCCGAGACCCTCGATGTCCATGGCGCCGCGGGAGGCGAAGTGGGCCGCTCGCTGCACCCGCTGGGCTGGGCAGTCGCTGTTCACGCAGTAGGTGTCCGACTCTCCCTGCAGGCGGACGAGCTCGCCGCCACAGGCGGGGCATCGGTTCGGGAACTGCCAAGGTGGAAGGCCTTCGGGCCGAGCGGAGAGGACTGGGCCGACGACTTCGGGGATGACGTCGCCCGCTTTTCGCACGATGACCGTGTCGCCGGGACGGACGTCCTTCAGGGCCACCTGGTCTTGATTGTGCAAGCTGGCAAGGCCCACGGTGGAGCCTCCGACGGAGACGGGCCTCAGCTTGGCGAACGGTGTCGCCCGACCGGTGCGTCCGATCGAGACCATGATGTCCTCCAGGAGCGTTGACCGCTCCTCCGGTGGGAATTTGTAGGCGACAGCCCAGCGGGGGGCGTGCGAGGTCGCCCCGAGACGGCGGTGGAGGGAGATGTCGTCGATCTTCACCACGACGCCGTCGATCTCGTAGTCGAGCGAGTGACGGCGATCCTGCAGGTCCGTGCAGAAGTCGTAGACCGCTTGCAGCCCGGTCACGAGCCGCGTCTCCGGGTTGACCGGTAGACCCCACCGCCGGAGGATGTCGAGTGATTCGCCGTGGTGCGGCGGCCGAGCGATCGAGGTGCTCGCTCGGCCCACCGCCTCCTCCTCGACAATGACGAGCTGGTATGCCCAGATCGACAACGCCCGGCTGGCGGTGACTTCAGGGTCCCGCTGGCGGAGCGAGCCGGCCGCCGTGTTGCGCGGGTTGGAGAACAACCGCAGCTCCGCCGCGGCCTGGCGGGCGTTCATCTCCTCGAAGGCCACGAGGGGCAGGTACACCTCGCCGCGGACCTCGATCTCCTGTGGAAGCTCAGAGGGATCGACGGCGAGCTCCTGGGGTACGTCCTTGATCGTGCGGACGTTCGCCGTGACATCCTCCCCGACACGCCCGTCACCGCGCGTGGCCGCTCGCGCGAGTTTGCCCTCCCGGTAGGTGATGGAGATCGAAAGCCCGTCGATCTTCGGTTCGCACACGAAGGCCAGGGCAGACGACTCCTCCGGGCTGAGGGCGAGGAGCCGTTCGGTGCGGTTGCCCCAGGCGACGAGCTCTTCGAAGCTGACAACCTTGTCGAGGCTCATCATCGGCTCGGCATGGGGCGCCGGCGCGAACAACCCTGACGGCACGGCACCGACCACGGCGGTCGGCGAGTCCTCGGCCACGAGCTCCGGATGCTCCGACTCCAGCCCGACGAGCTCGTCGACGAGGGCGTCGTAGTCGGCGTCCGGGATCCCCGGGGCGGTGGGATCGTTGTAGTACCGCTCGGCATGGAAGCGGATGGTGTCCCGCAGCTCCCGCACGCGCTTTGCCGCCTCGAGCGGGGCGTCAGGCCTGAACGGTTCGGCCGCTTCGCTCATGCCGCCTCACTCCGAGCGATCCCCGAACCGACGACCTCGTCGCCGACATAGAGGGCGACCGTCTGGCCGGGTGCGACCCGGCGCCGTGGCGCCGAGTAGCCCAACCCGTCCTCCGTGACGACAGCGTCGAAGGCGCCGCCATGAGCGCTCGCCTGCGCCAACACCTCTGTGCCCACCGCCAGGGCGGAGTGGATCCACGTCCGGTGGGCGAGCGGCACCTCTGTGGCGAGAAGATCCGCCTCCTGGCCGACCTCGACTCGGCACGCCTCGACATCGACGCGTACGGCGAAGCGACGCCGCTCTCCACCGGTGCCGAGACCGCGGCGCTGGCCGACGGTCACGAGCTCGACAGCCGGCACCGTCCCGACGGCCTCGCCGGTCGATACGTCGATGACCTGCCCGGGGTGGAGCGTCAACCGGGCGGACAGAAAACGCCTGCGGGCGGTCGGGCCCGAGCCGCCGAGCACGAAGCAGACATCTTGGCTGTCCGGCTTGGCCGCCGTCGAGAGCCCGAGGGAGGAGGCCACGGAGCGCACGTCGGCCTTTGTGATCCCACCTATGGGGAGGAGGAGAAGGTCGAGCTCTCGCTCGGTCAGGCAAGAGAGCACGTACGACTGATCCTTGGCGACATCGGCGCCCCGCAGCAGGCGCGGCCGCCCACTCTCGCGGTCGACGCGGGCGTGATGGCCGGTAGCGACAGCGTCGTAGCCGAGCCGCATCGCCCGATCGAGGAAGCTCCGGAACTTGAGGTGACGGTTGCACTCGATGCAGGGGTTCGGCGTCAGCCCCGAGGCGTGCGCCCTCACGTAAGGACCGACGACGTGCTCCTCGAACTCCTCGGTGAAGTTGAAGACGTGATGATCGATACCGAGCCGGTCGGCCACCCGCCTGGCGTCGTCGACGTCGGCGACCGAGCAGCAGCCGGAGTCGGAAGCACCCCCCCAGAGCTTCATCGTGGCGCCTACGACGTCATGGCCGTCGGCGCGCAGCAAGGCGGCGGCGACTGAGGAGTCGACTCCACCGGAGAGAGCGACGAGGACGCGCACGGCAACAGTTTCTCAGAAGGCTGTGTCCCTCCGGGCAGCGACGTGCCCCGGTCCCCGAGGAACCACCTCAGCCCATCAGGAGGTGGCGTCCATTGCTCAGCTTCCCGCCGTGATCTCGGCAATCTCCTCTCGGGTCAGCTCGAGGGAGGCAGCCACGACGTTGGCCTCTACGTGGTCGGCCGAGCCGGACCCGGGGATGGGCAAGATCTGTGGCGACCTCGCCAACAGCCATGCCAGCACCACCTGACGCCCGCTCGCCCCGAGGCGGCCTGCAGCGGCGGCGACCGCCTTGCGGCCCCCGGCTTCCTGGATGGGTGCCCACGGGAGAAAGACGAGCTCTTCCTGCTCGCAGAGATCGACCATCGACTCCGAAGACCTGTCGCTGGCGTTGTACCGGTTCTGCACCGACACGATGGGCGTCAGCCCTTCGGCCTCCTGCAACTGCTGCTCGGTGATGTTCGAGACGCCGATGTGACGGATCTTGCCCTCGTCCTTCAGCTCCATGAGCGCCCCGATCGACTCTGCCAGCGGCACCTTCGAGTCAGGCCGGTGGAACTGATAGAGGGCAATCTGATCGAGCTTGAGCCTCTGCAGGCTGCCTTCGCAGGCGGCCCGCAGGTGCTCCGGCCGGCCGTCCGGCTCCCAACGCCCCGGCCCGGGACGTACGAGGCCACCCTTGGTGGCGATCACGAGGTCGTCGGGGTAGGGGTGAAGGGTTTCGGCGATCAGCGTCTCGCTCACGTCGGGTCCGTAGGAATCCGCCGTGTCGATGAAGTTGACGTCCAGCTCGACAGCTCGTCGGAGTGCCTCCTTGGCGGCGTCGCGGTCGGCGGGCCAGCCCCAGATGCCCTCACCGGTGATCCGCATTGCCCCGAAACCGATGCGGTTGACGGTGAGGTCACCGCCGATATCGATCGTGCCCGCCGCCGTCGCCGTGGGTCGTGTGGTCATCGCTGCCTCCCTGATCGTCTCGCGAGCCGTGCAGCCCCGTTCTAGCGCCCGGACCACCTACCTTCGCCCCGTCGGCGGCGACACCGCCGACCAGTCCGAACTGGAGGCTGAAAGGGACGCTGGGCGTCCCTTTCGTCCACCCAGAATGGCCGCCAACGGGCAGGAAGCTAAGGAAAGCAGCCTCCGTTTGCCCGTGCCGCCGGCATGTGCACACCCCGCCGCTGGCTCGTTTCAGCCACGCCGCTGACCGTCCCGGCGCGAACGATCGAGGCGTCAAAGACCGACGCCGTCCGCCACCGGAGCGTCAGCTCGAAGAACCGCGTCGTGACCGTCGCCGCCACCGCAGCCCACGGCGATGCGCCCTGGAACGGGTCGAGGTGGCTGGCCCCGAGGAAGGTGACGAACCACTTCGAGCTCAGTCCGCCCTCGACCTTCTTCCAAAGCGCCACGGCGGAGGAAGGCGCCACGCACCCGTCGGCATCACTTTGCATCTGCAGCAGGGCGGGAGCGCTTGGACTACCGGCATAGGCCAGGGACGTCCCGCTGAGCGTGGTCGTCCAGAGCTCCCCTGACATGACGGCAACGGCTCTTGGGGTACTTGGGAGCTCGTCGTAGAGCCCGCGGAAGCCGGAGGCGTAGCTGAGGGCGGCGACGACGTCGGCTCCGTCCGACTGGCCGGCGAGGCCGATGTCGGACAGGTTGAGGACGCCCTTCAAGTGGCTCCCCCACGGCAGGCCCGAGAGCGCGCTCAGGTGCCGGAGTACGAAGACGATGTCGCCCGGTTCGTTGAACTCGTCGCTCTCGAGGTCGTTGTTGCCCGGACCGCCGGCGGCCGTCACAGCCTTGGCGTTCTCGTCCGGGAAGATCGGCGACACGACCACGAAACCCGCCCTCGCCCAGGAATCCAGCAGGGCGGCGTACTGCGACGGCTCGGTGTCGAACCCGTGCGCGAACACGATGACGGGATATGGTGCGCCGGCCGTGGCGGCTGTGGCGTCCCGCAGCTCCTTACCCGAAGAGCCCGCAAGTGTCGGGTACCGCACCTGCGTCGTGAGGATCCGCCCAGCCAGCTGTCCACCGCTCGGCCCGATATGCGTGGCCGCCGTGTCGTCCAAGCTGAACGTGTGGATACCGACATGGAACGAGGCGGGAAGGACGGTCGTCGTAGTCACTCGGCTGGAGGACGTCGTGCCACCGACCGGCGCGCCGCAGGCGGCGCTCAGGGCTGCCGCCGACGCCAGTGCGACGGCTCGGGCGCAGCCTGATCGCCAGCGAGCCCGGGCGGCAAGGCGTCGCACCGGAACAGCTTCCCAGACGACCTCAGCGCCGCAGCGGCACGGCGAGGCGAGCGTCAGCGGCCGCCCCGCAGGCGAGCTACCGCCTCAGGGATGGCGGCGACCGCCTGGTCCACATCCTCCACCGTCGTCGAGCGACCGAGCGAGAGCCGGACGTGCTGCCGCGCCTGTTGCGGGCTTCGGCCCATCGCCAGCAGGACATGGCTCGGTTCGAGGGCGCCGCTGGCGCAGGCGGAACCGGCGGAGGCGCAAACTCCGAGCTCGTCGAGGACGAGGAGCAGCTCCTCGGACTCCACGCCCTCGAAGAAGAGGTTGCAGATGGCGGCGATGCGGCGATCGGCCGGCACGGCAGCTCCCGATCCCGCCACGGCAGCAAGCACGCCTGTCACCAAGTTGCCGGCGAGCACTTCCACCCGCCTCGAGTCCACCGCTCGTTCGGCCGAGCACAGTCGAGCTGCGCAGGCCATCCCGACGATGCCGGCCACGTCGTGCGTACCGGCGCGCAACTCGCGCTCCTGCGGTCCTCCGCGCTGCACCGGACGGACTTGGCGGCGAGCCTCGGACCTGACGATGAGCGCCCCTACCCCTTTCGGGCCCCCGATCTTGTGAGCGCTCACGGTGATGAGGTCGGCCATCTCGGCGAGTGAGGCGACGTCCAGCCAGCCGAGCCCTTGCACGGCATCGGTGTGGACGAGAGCCCGCGGAGCGAGCTCGCGGGTGAGTCGGGCGACGTCTGCGACGCTTTGGATGACACCGGTCTCGTTGTTGACGAGCATGACGGAGACCTCGACGACGCGACCGGAGTTGCGCGAGAGCCAGTCCTCCAACCGAGCAATGTCGACGAGGCCGTCGGCGTCCACGGGGAGCTCCTCGCCGCCGGCCGCGCGCACCGGCTCGAGCACGGCCGGGTGCTCGACGGCGCTGCAACCGATCAGCGGGCGGTCGACGCCTCGTTCGCGGGCGGCCAGGGCGACCCCGGTCACGGCGAGGTTGTCCGCTTCCGTCCCGCCACTCGTGAAGACCACGTCGCCCGGATCACAGCCCAGCACCTCGGCCAGGGTGTCCCGGGCATCATCGACAGCTCGGCGCGCCGTGCGGGCCATGGAATGTCCCGCTGACGCATTGCCGAAGGCGGTCGTCATCCAAGGAAGCATCGCCTCGAGGACTTCCGGCCTCATGGGCGTCGTGGCGGCATTGTCGAGATAGGCCACCTGACGGGACGGCGTGCTCGTCATTTCACCCGGCCGGCGATCTGCCTCAACAGCCCGGGATGAGCGACACTTGCGGAACCGTCGAGTCACTCACGGCCGTCGTGATCTCGGCCACGCCGCTGAGCGCGCCTGCCGTCTCGATCGAGGCCGCCGAGCTCGATGCCGACCTCCAGTGCAGCTCGTGCTCGAAGAATTTGGTCGTGACGGCGTCGACGACACTCGCCCACGGAGCCACCCCCTCGTAAGGCCCGAGATGGTCCGCTCCAAGCAGCGTCACGAACCATTTCGCACGCACGCCAGCCTGCAGGCTGGCGAACAGATCTGTCCCGTCTGCGGGCGTGTTGCACCCGTCGGCGTCGCTCTGCACCTGCAACAGCGCCGGCGAGGTGGAGGAACCACCGTACGTCCCGATCGTCCCGTCCGGCAGGTAGCTCCAAGCGCTGCCGGAGAGGACGGCCACCGCTTTCACAGCGGAGGGCATCTCGGCGTCCAGCGTGTCCAGGCCGGAGGCGAAGCTGAGGGCAGCGACCACGTTGGCGCCGTCCGACTGCCCGGCGAGCCCGACGTCGTCGAGGTTCAGGACCCCTCTGAGATGGCTGCCCCAGGGCTGGGCACCGAGGTCCTGCAACCGCTTCAGCACATAGACGATGTCGCCCGGCTCGTTGTAGACGTCATTCTCCAGCGCAGAGGCGACGGCCGGGTTGGACATGCCGCCGGCGGCGGTCACCGTTTGCAGGTTCTCGTCCGGGAAGATCGGGGAGACGACAACGAAACCCGCCCGCACCCAGCTGTCCAGTAGACCGGCGTAGTCGAGGGGCTCGGTCTCAAACCCGTGCGCGAAGACGATGACCGGATACGGCCCGCCTGCCGTCGCCGGACTGGCGTTCAGGGACTCCGTACCAGCAGATCCGTCCAGCGTCGGGTACCTCACCTCGGTCGTGAGCAGGCGGCCCGGGAGGGCTGCACCCGTCGGCCCGACGTGAGTGATCCCAGGGCCCTTCTCGTCCCAGTAGAAGGCGTGGATCCCGACGTCGAACGACGCCGGAAGCGTGGTCGTCGTGGTCTGCGGCTTTGTGGACGCGGTGGTGCCCCCACTGGTTGCAGTCTTCTTGGGCGGTTTGGAGCTGGCGCTCGTGACGGCGTTGCAGGCTGCCACGATGGCGGCCACGATCACGAGCGTCGAGAGGAGCACGCCCGCGCGCCGGCGACGGATCGTCCGCTTCCTCGAGGCGGCCTGGTGCCGGCTCGCCAGGTGGGCGGCGGTGTCGAGCCGAGCCGGACCTGTGCTCTGAGCGTTCGCCGGGACGCGACGGCGCGGCCGATTTGCTTCCGGGGTCACGGCTGAAGAATCTAATCGAGGGGGGTTTCCCGGCGGCTTCGGGAGCTAGGGCTGGAAGATCATCACGAACACGGCCGCCACGAAGCAGACCGAGATCGCTCCCGCCGCCAGCTCCATGCGCCGGCACGCCTCCCGGAACTGTCCGAGCAGCGCCTCGCTCGTCTCAGGCGAGGCTCCCTGCAAGGCCGTGAGCTTTTCCTGAGCGCTCTGCTCGGCCGGCCAGCACAGCGCCGTGGCAACTCCCGTGGCGAGCGTCCACAGGGTAAGGCCGATCCAAGGCCAAGGCGCATGCGCAGCGCTGCGGTCACCGCCGAAGAGGAGCGCCAGACCGAGCAGCGGGACGCCGAAGATGAAGCGGGCAGGCCAGTCTGGCCCCGTCTTGAAGAAACGCCGCACAGCCTCGTCACTCACCGGATCCCGTGAGCCACGGGCCGACGATGCCGCCAGCCCGGCGGCGGCGATCGCCCCAAAGCCGACGACGGCCACGACCACGTGGGCGACGAGGAGGAGATCGTAGAGGGGCTGGCTCACAAACTGGGAGTTTTGCAGCTGGAATTCCATCCGATGATGCGCGCCCTCACCGTCGGCCGACGGTAGCCTTGGCAATATGATCTGCAGGAGGAGAATGGGGCAAGAGGAGGGACTTCAGCGAGGGTGAACCAACTTCGCCTCGATCCGCTGTCGAGCCGATGGATAACGGTGTCGACGGACCGTGCGCAGCGCCCGGGGCTTTTCCTCCCGAGACAGCCCACGCCCGACGCCGATGACGTGGCCCACTGCCCCTTCTGTCCGGGGAACGAGGGAGACACGCTGCCGGCGCTCGAGGTCTATGGACCGTCTGGCAGCTGGATGGTGCGGGTGGTCCCGAACCGGTACCCGGCGTTCCAGGGCGATGCCCCGTTCGTGGTCGAGAACCGCGGACCCGTGTTCACCGAGGCGCCTGCGAGCGGTATCCACGAGGTCCTCGTCCTCTCCCCTGAGCACGAGAGGACCTTCGCCTCTCTGCCCGACGATCAGCTCTCGCTGGTGATGGCGGCCATCCGGGACCGCGTCGAGGAGCACCAGAGCACGCACGGGCTTCGCTACAGCCAGGTGATCGTCAATCACGGTCGTCAGGCTGGAGCGTCCGTCGCCCATCCGCACGGACAGCTGCTCGGCATCCCCTTCGTGCCCCGTGAGCTGACAGACGAGCAGGCGGGTTTTGCCCGCTTCGCCGGCGGTTGCCTCCTGTGCGCCGCCGCCGCCTCAGAGGAGCGGGTCGGCTACCGGGTGCTCGAGTCCTCCGAGGAGTTCGTCACCTTTGCCCCCTTCTGGAGCGGTACGCCCTACGAACTACTCGTGGTGCCGAGGGAACACGGCAGCCACCTTCACCGGGCTCCGACGAGCCGCGTGGTGGCGATGGGCAAGGCCGTCCGCACCTCCCTGCAGGCGCTCTCCGAGCACCTTGGAGACATCGCCTACAACGTCGTGTTCCACTCCGCTCCCTACCGTGCGACCGGCATGTACCACTGGCACATCCACGTCTTGCCGAACTTGACGACGCGGGCGGGCTTCGAGCTCGGGACCGGCGTGCTCATCAACGTCGTCTCGCCGGAGCGGGCCGCTGAGGATCTGCGCGACGCCCTCGAAAAGATCGCCATGCGGGAGAGCACCCGAGACCCTTGAGGCACCCGGCTGTGGCGTGGCCATCTCCCGTCGCCTTCGACGAGAAAGTGAAGATCCGATGGCTGACCCGTCGCCAGATCGGTCCTCCGTACCCAGGATCGCGCCCGTTCCGGCACAGGAGCGGGAGGGCGTCGTGCGGGAGCTGCTCGACCAAGCCCGCGTGGGCGCCAGCTCCGACGCCAACATCTTCACAACGCTCGTGCAGGCACCGGGGCTGTTTCGGCGCTGGCTGCCCTTCGGCGGCAAGCTGTTGAGGGGCAAGATACCGGCGCGAGAGCGTGAGCTCATGATCCTTCGCACCGGCTGGAACTGTGGGGCCGCCTACGAGTGGGCGCAGCACGCGCCGATCGCCCTCGCCTGCGGTCTGACGGCCGAGGAGATCGACCGGGTCGTGCTCGGTCCGGACGCCGAAGGCTGGGCCGGCTTCGACGCCACGCTCTTGCGGGCGGCCGACGAGCTCCACCGCGACTTCCGCATCTCCGATGCCACCTGGTCGGAGTTGTCGGCCGTCTACAGCACCGAGCAGCTCATCGAGCTGCCCATGCTCGTCGGCCATTACCACCTCGTGGCCATGACGCTCAACAGCCTCGGCGTGCAGCTGGACTCGGGCCTCACCGGCTTTCCGCAATGAGCGACGCCGGGGCTCCGCCGCCGGCATCCGCCGGCAAGAGCCCGTTGCTGGCGAGACGTCGGATCCTCGTGCTCGGAGCGGGCACGCAAGCGAGCCCCGACGCGGGCCCGCCCATCGGCAACGGGCGGGCGATCAGCGTGCTCGCCGCCCGTGAGGGCGCGGCCGTGTGCTGCTGGGACCGCAACGAGGATGCCGCGCGGGCCACCTCGCGGCTCGTCGAGCAGGAAGGGTCGCGAGCCGTCGTCGTGGTGGCCGACGCCAGCGATGAGAACGCCTGCGAGCTGGCGGTGTCGGAGGCCGTTCAGGGCCTTGGGGGCCTGGACGGGCTCGTACTCAACGTCGGCATCGGGCGTGGACGCGGGATCTCGGGCACGACGCTCGACGACTGGGACACGACCTTTGCCGTCAACGTGCGGGCGCACTTCCTCGCCTGCCGGGCGGCCCTGCCCTTGATGCCTCCGGACTCGGCCGTCGTCTTCATCTCTTCGGTGGCCGGCCTCAAGCCGGGAAGCCGCATCCCGGCCTACGACTCCTCCAAGGCGGCACTCGCCGGCCTCTGCCGCCACGTGGCGGCAGAAGGCGCCCGACGTCAGATCCGAGCCAACGTCGTGGCACCCGGCCTGATCGATACCCCGCTCGGCCGCTGGGCCTCTGCTGGCCGGCCCTCACGGGACCGCACGCCGGTGCCGCTCGGTCGCATGGGCTCGGCCTGGGAAGTGGCCGATGCCGTCGTCTGGCTGCTCTCGATCCGTTCGAGCTACGTCACCGGTCAGGTGCTCGCTGTCGACGGAGGGCTGAGCGCCCTGCTCTAGTCCAAAGGCCGCCTCCGCTCCCGGGAGCCGAGAGGGCGGAGCACTGGGAGCTACGCGCCCTCCGAGCCCCCCTCGGAGTCCCGAGCGGACCGCAGCACGCTGAGGGCGAGGTCGACATCCGGGCGGGTGCCGGGGATCAGCCGCTCGATGCCCGCCATCGACATGTACCCGGAGACGAAGGCGGCAATATTGTGCTCCAGCCAGCCCTGTGCGAGCACGCCGGCGTGAGCACGCGTGCTCCGCGTCTGGAGGGCCACTGCCTCGGCGGCGGCGATCTGGAGCGAGCAGCACAGGTCCGCCACGTCTTCGAGGGGCGAGGCGAAGCGGCCTTCCCCCTGGCTGGCGGCGCCGGCTGCCGCCCCCATGAGCGGGTCGTCCCCGAAACCGGCCACCAACCACCCGCTGTCGGTTCTCATGACACGGCGAAGGTGATAGTCGCCGTGCACTCGGACGGCGCTCGCCACCACCGCCCCGCCGCCGCCCGCCGCCCCGACACCCCCCCTCGGCAGCGGCTCCGTGCCGAACGCCGTCGCCAACGCCAGGTGCATGCGCGCCGTCGTTTCGCCGAGGCGGCGCATCTCCGGACCGAGGTCGCCACCGGCGAGCCCGACGTCGGCAAAGGGGGCGCCGTTGTTGGTGGAATCGGCGCGGGCGAGCAAGTCGCGCAGGGACGTGCGGGCAAGCGCCAGCCCTTCGACGGCGCCCGGCACGAACTCCCGCACGAGCGCCAGATCGCGCCCGTTCCTCTGCCAGTGACCGACCGGCGCCAGCATGTGGTTGAACCCGGCGGCGTCAAGTCGCCACACCATCTCCACCTCGGGGCGGGGCCGTGGCTCGATCACCCGGTAGCACTTCATGAAGAGCCGATCGTCGTAGACAAGGGAGGCGTGGCTCACGAGCGACTGGACCACCCGCCCCCGCTCAGCCCGTTCCCCACCGCCGCTGACCGACTCGAGCAAGCGAACGACGAGCTCGGAATCTGCCAGCGCCGCATATACGAGCACCTCGCCGGTGCTGTCCCAGCCGGGGCCGAGGACGGCATCCGACTGGGCGCCGAGCACCCCTGGAGCGACCGTTACCGGGCGCCAACCGAGAACGAGGTGGAAGGTGCAGTCCCGGCACTGCACGATCACGCTGGCCATACCGGGATGCTCGGTTCGCAGCACCTCGACGTCGACCACCTGCGCCGGCAGACTCGTCGCACCGAAGGATCCGAGGGCCGACTGCGCCCAGTCCTGCCGCGCCAGGTAGGCACCGACGAGCGGCCCGAAGTCGGGCACGCGCCCAGAGCTCACGGGGTCACTCACGGAGCTCGAACCAGTAGATGCCATAAGGAGGAAGCGTGAGGGAGTAAGGCGTCTCGGCAACGGGCGGAAAGGGCACTCGCCCCAGGAGCTCCACCGGCGTCGCTCCCCCCCAGCGGGCGAGGCTCAGCTGCGCCGGCTGAGCAAAACGGCTCAGGTTGTGCACGCACAGCACCGTGGCGCCTTGCCCTTCCTCTTCGTCGGCCGCGGCGGCGTCCGTCGTCGGCACTCCTCGGTCGGCACCGTTGCCCAGGATCGCCTCGGAACGGGACCGAGGCGCCCGCAGGTAGGCAAGCACGGAGGGGTTGTCCGCCGAGAGGACCTCGAGCGAGCCGGTGGCGAACTCGGGGTACTGACGGCGCACCTGGAGCATGCGTTTCAGCCAGTGCAGGAACGAGGAGGAGTCGCGCCGCTCCGCCTCCACATTCACGGCTTGGTAGCCGTGGACCGGGTCCATCAGCGGGGGCAGGTACAGCTGTGCGAAATCCGCCGTCGAGAAACCCCCATTGCGGTCGGGCGTCCACTGCATCGGCGTGCGCACGGTGTCTCGATCGCCAAGGTAGATGTTGTCTCCCATGAGGATCTCGTCGCCGTAGTAGAGGACGGGAGCACCGGGGAGCGACAACAGCAAGGCATGTAGCAGCTCGGCGACGCGCCGGTCGTTGCCGACGAGCGTCGCCAGCCGCCTCCGAATCCCGACGTTGCGGCGCATGCGGGGGTCGCGGGCGTACTCGGCGTACATGAAGTCCCGATCGTCTTCCGTCACCATCTCGAGGGTGAGCTCGTCGTGATTCCTGAGGAAGATGCCCCACTGGCAGCCCTCGGGGATGGGCGGAGTCTGGGCAAGGATCTCCGTGATGGGGAAGCGCTGCTCGCGGCGGACCGCCATGAACATGCGCGGCATGAGCGGGAAGTGGAAGGCCATGTGACATTCGTCGCTGTCGCCGAAGTAGTCGACGACGTCGCTCGGCCACTGGTTGACTTCGGCCAGCAGGACGGCGTCGGCGTGATGACGGTCGACCTCGCGGCGGATGCGCTTGAGCATCTCATGAGTGGCGGGAAGGTTCTCGCAGGTGGTTCCTTCCTTCTTGGACAGATAGGCGGCGGCATCGAGCCGGAAGCCGTCGAGGCCGATATCGAGCCAGAACCGCACGACTCCGAGCATGGCTTCGACGACATCCGGGTTGTCGTAGTTGAGATCGGGTTGGTGATGGAAGAACCGGTGCCAGTAGTACTGCTGCCGCGGCACGTCGAAGGTCCAGTTGGACGGCTCGGCATCGACGAAGATGACGCGGACGTCGGCGTAGCCCTGGTCGTCGTCGGCCCACATGTACCAGTCCGCTTTGCGGTTGTCCCTGGAGGAGCGGGACTCGGCGAACCACGGGTGTTGATCGCTCGTGTGGTTCATGACGAGATCGGAGATGATGCGGATGCCGCGTCGGTGAGCATCCTCGACGAGGGCGGCGAGATCCTCGACAGAGCCGCACTCGGGGGCGACGCTCATGAAGTCACTCACGTCGTAGCCGCCGTCGCGTAGGGGAGAAGGGTAGAAGGGGAGGAGCCACAGGCAGTCGACGCCGAGCCACTCGAGGTAATCGAGACGCGCGGTCAGGCCTTTGAAGTCACCGATCCCGTCGGCGTTGGAATCGAAGAAGCTCCGCGGCAGCAATTCATAGAACACCGCAGCCTCATACCAGCGAGCGCCACCGAGCTGCCGGTCCGCCAATCGCGTTCCTCCCCCATATCAGCCGAATTCGATCGCCGAGAACGCCCGTAGCTTGGCCAGCCGGTGCCGCGCCTCGACAAGGCGCACGGTGCCGGACTTGGAGCGCATGACGAGCGACTGCGTCGTGGCGCCGTGATGGTCATAGCGAACGCCCCGCAGCAGCTCCCCACCGCTGATCCCAGTGGCGGCGAAAAAGCAGTTGTCGCCTTTCACGAGGTCGTCGGTGCCGAGCACGCGTGTCACCTCGTAGCCGGCCTCCTCCGCCGCTCGCCGCTCGCCCTCGTGCCTCGGCCAGAGGCGCCCCTGCAACTCGCCACCCATGCACTTCAAGGCGGCGGCGGCGATGATGCCCTCCGGGGTGCCGCCGATCCCGTAGAGGACGTCGACGCCCGACTGTGTCCAGGCCGTCGAGATCGCTCCGGCGATGTCACCTGCGGTGATGAGCTGAATGCGGGCGCCGGTGCCTCGCACCTCCGTGATGAGGTCGCGGTGACGCTCGCGGTCCAGGATGACCACGGTCAGGTCTCGGACGGATGTCCCCTTCGCCGCCGCGACGGCGTTGAGGTTCTCGGTCGGGGACGCTTCGAGGTTGATGGCTCCGGCGGCCTCGGGACCGACGGCGAGCTTCTCCATGTAGACGCACGGCCCGGGGTCGAACATGGCGCCGCGCTCCGAGACGGCGATGACGGCAAGGGCACCGCCCCGGCCGAGGGCGCACAGCTCGGTGCCGTCGATGGGGTCCACAGCGATGTCGGTCTGCGGGCGGCTGCCGTCACCCACCCGTTCGCCGTTGAAGAGCATGGGCGCCTCGTCCTTCTCGCCCTCTCCGATCACGACGACGCCGTCCATCGAGACGGACTGGAGCACGACCCGCATGGCGTCGACGGCGGCCGCGTCGGCCCCTTCCTTGTCGCCCCGACCGAGCCAACGGCCAGCCGCCAGCGCAGCCGCCTCGGTGACCCGGACCAGCTCCATGGCGAGGTTCCGGTCAGGCGCTTGCCCGTGCGGGAGCGCGTTCGTCGGTGGGTCCGCCTCCGTCGTCGGCCGGTTGCCCTCTGCAGCGCTCATCGGCAGCCGACGATAGTTGGGCGAGGACGGCGGCGCGGCGTTCTCGCCCGGGCGGGATCGCAGGAGGGACCTGTCGGGCGTCCCGGTGTCATAACCTGGGCTATGCCCTCCGGCAGCCATCTCCAGCGATAGCGTCGCCGCCGGTATGGAACGTCTTCTTGTTCGCGCCAACGGACCGCTCAGCGGGACCGTGGCGATCAACGGGGCCAAGAACTCCGTGCTCAAGTGCATGGCCGCCTGCCTGCTGGCGACAGGGCGCCACCGGATCGGCAACGTCCCCGCCATCACCGACGTCTCGATCATGGCCGACGTGCTCGCTGCCATGGGTGCGACGACGACTCACTCCGGGCGCGGGACCGAGGGCGCCCTCGAGATCGATGTGCCGGCCGACGTCACCCCCATCGCCCCCTACGAGCTGGTCGAGCGCATCCGCGCCTCCATCGTCGTGCTCGGCCCCCTGCTGACTCGCTACGGGTACGCCAAGGTGTCGATGCCGGGCGGAGACGACTTCGGCGAGCGCCCGATCGATATGCACCTGCGGGCATTCGAGGAGCTGGGCGCCGAGTTCAGCGCCGAGCACGGCTACGTCGAGGGGCGCTGCCACCGTCTCGTGGGCGCAAGGATCGTGCTCGAGTACCCGAGCCACACCGCCACGGACAACGTCCTCATGGCGGCCGTTCTCGCAAAAGGAACGACGGTGATCGAGAACGCCGCCCGCGAGCCCGAGGTGAGGGATCTCGCCGCCATGCTGACGGACATGGGGGCGAGGATCGAAGGAGCCGGCACCTCGCACGTGGAAATCGAGGGAGTCGAGCAGCTGCGGCCGACCGAGCACACGGCCATCCCGGACCGCGTGGAAGCAGCCACCTTCCTTGCCGCCGTAGGACTGGCGGGCGGTGAGATCCAGCTCGATCATGCCCGTCCCGAGCACATGGACATGCTGCTGCACAAGCTCGGCACGATCGGAGTTCACTGCGTCCCGAACTCCGACGGCATCCTCGCCACCTCGGACGGCCGGCTGTCCTCGGTCGACGTCTCGACGCTGCCCTACCCAGGAGTCGCCACCGACTACAAGCCGGCCCTCGTCACGCTGCTCTCGGTGGCCGACGGGGTGGCGATCGTGAGCGAGAACATTTTCGCTGGGCGGTTCCGCTACATCGACGAGCTCCGGCGCATGGGCGCGAGGATCTCGATCGAGGGACATCACGCCGTCGTCCGGGGGATACCCAGGCTCTCGGGCGCCCAGGTGCGGGCGCCGGACATCCGAGCTGGGGCGGCCCTCGTGCTGGCAGGCCTCGTAGCTGTCGGCGAGACCGAAGTGAGCGGTGTCGCCCACATCGAGCGCGGCTACGAGGACTTCGACGGCCGTCTCCGCGCCCTCGGAGCCGATGTGACCCGGGTCGCAGGCGACTCATGAGCGACGGGGCACTGCCGCGGCGGCGCGCCACGCCAGCGGAGCTGCTCGAGCTCGCAGCGGGTGGAGCAGCAGGCGATCGTCGATCGCTCGCCCGCCTGCTCTCGATCGCCGAACAGGGCGGCCCGATCGCCCGTGACCTTGCCCGCCTCACCTACCCCCGCTCGGGCGCGGCCTATTCCGTCGGCTTCACGGGAGCGCCCGGCGCCGGAAAGTCCACGCTTGTGGCGCGTCTCATCGCCGATGCCCTGATCGAGACCGGGGAACCGGTTGCCGTGCTGGCGATCGACCCGTCGTCCCCGTTGTCGGGCGGCGCCATCCTCGGCGACCGCGTGCGCATGCAGGACCATGCTCTCGACAGGGGCGTCTATATCCGCTCCATGGCGACGAGAGGCCACCTCGGCGGACTAGCGGCCGCCGTGCCGGACGCCGTCCGGGTCTTCGACGCCGCCGGTTGGCCGCTCGTGTTCGTCGAGACGGTCGGTGTGGGCCAGATCGAGGTCGAAGTCGCCGCCAGCTGCGACACCGTCATCGTCGTTCTCAACCCCGGGTGGGGCGATGCGGTGCAGGCGAACAAGGCGGGGCTCCTCGAAGTGGCCGACGTCCTCGTCATCAACAAGGCAGACCGCCCCGGCGTCCGCGAGACGAAACGCGACCTCGTCCACATGCTCCAGCTCTCCCAAGGGCTCGAATGGATGCCTCCGATCGTTGAGACGGTCGCCTCCAGCGGGAACGGCATCCATGAGCTCTGGTCAGCTCTCCACGCCCATCGCGCCCACCTGGAGGCGACCGGCGGCCTGGCGCGGCGGCGCAGTGCCCGCCTCGTGGAGGAGACGGAGCGTCTTGCCACGGCCCGGCTCGCCAAGTCGGTGACGGACGAGCTCCACCGCCCTGGATCGCGGCTGATCGAGGAACTCGCCGCACAGCGCACCAACCCGGCCGAGGCAGCAGACGAAGTCGTCTCCACCGTGGCGATGAGCCTTCTCGAGACGGGCGACGAGGAGGGCGGCGCGATCGACTCTCCCCTCGCAAGCGACGAAACAGCGACACCGCTCGGGTCTGCGTGAGCCGGTACGACGGCAGCACCATCGCCGGTCTGCTCGTGCTCAGTTGCGTGACCGTGGCGGGTTGCAGCAGCCAGGCGGGCTCGACGACGACGACCAGCCCGATCATCATCACGACGACGACCACGACGATACCGACGAGCACGCTGGCTCCTCGCCCGGCCGTCTACCGAACCGGCCACGTCGCCGTCAGGGCCGCCTTCCCGGGCACGCCGGTCGCTCAGACGAACCCTCCGACGCTGACGGCCCTCTTGCCGGCTCACACGAAGGTGACGTCGTGGAGCCTGGGAGATGTGGGCGCCCTCGAGGTGCATTCCTACGAGCTCGCCATGGCGACATTCCCACCCGGCTCCAGCACCGCCGACATCGACGCCTTCCTCGCAAGCTACGCCGGCAAGACCAACACCACGCTCTACGGCAGACCGGCCCTGCACGAGCTCAGCACCATCCCCTTCTCGAGCGGCGACCGATACTCGGGCATCACGGCCTTCTCGGTCGGGCGCGTACTCGTGCTCGCCGTCGGCTACGACGACGCCCCGGCGAACGTCAGGATCTGGCTCGCCTCGGTACAACTCGTGAGCCCCGCCCCTTAGGAGCCGGGCGGCGTTCGCCTGCGGGCGGATTGCTACGGTCCCTGTATGCCACCAACGGTTCGAACCATCGGTGCGGCGGAGTTGCCTGGCTGGGTGGCCTGTATGGGAGCCGGTTTCTTACACGACCTCGGCGAGGGGTACGCCGACTACTTGGCCGGCGAGGTCGACTTCGAGCGGACCTGGGCCGCGCTGGACGACGGACGGGTGGTCGGGACGTTGCGCTCGTTCGCCACCGAGTTCACCGTGCCGGGCCCACGAGTCGTGGCGGCGGCGGCGCTCACGAACGTCACGGTTTCGGCGACGCATCGCAGGGCGGGTCTGCTCACCCGCATGATCAGCGAGGACCTGGCGGCGGCCGCTGAGCGGGGCGAGCAGTTGGGCATCCTCATCGCCTCCGAGTACCCGATCTATGGTCGCTTCGGATACGGACCTGCTGTGGAGAGCGCCTCGTACTCCATCGAAAGTGCGAGTGCCCGCTTCCGGCAGCCGAGCTGCGGCAGTGTCGACCACGTGGACGCCGCCACCGCCCGACGGGAGGCACCTGCCGTCTACGAGCGGTTCCGGACGTCTCAGCCGGGCTCGATCGAGCGCACTCCCTACTGGTGGGACCGCGAGCTGCGACAGGTGGAGGTCCCGGGCAAGGCACCCGAGAAGAGCTTCTGGGCTCTCTACCGCTCACAGGAGGGCTCGGTGGAGGGGTACCTGCGATACCGAGGAACGCCGAACTGGGACAACATGCGCCCGCGGCACACACTCGTCGTGGAGGAGCTGTGCTCCAGCACGAGTGCGGCCTATCAGCGGCTCTGGCAGCACTGCTGCGACATAGATCTGACGTCCTCCATCGAGGCCGGAACGCGGAGCGTCTCGGAGCCCCTCGGCTTCCTGCTCACCGACGGGCGAGCCGTGCAACAGACGGGACGGCACGATTTCATCTGGGTGCGCCTGCTGGACGTGACGGCTTCCTTGTCGGCGCGCCGCTACCCCGTCGAAGGGCGCCTCGTCATCGAGGTGACCGACGACCTCGGCCTTGCGAAGGGCCGGTACCTGCTCGAGGGCGGGCCCACCGGCGCCGAGTGCCGGCGGAGCCAGCAATCGGCGGACCTCACCCTGCCGGTCGAGGTCCTCGGCTCGATCTACCTCGGCGGGACGTCCGTCTCCGCCCTCGCCGAGGCGGGTCGGATCGATGAGCAGCGACCCGGCGCCCTCGCCGAGGCAGCGTCTTTGTTCAGCTCCTACAAAGCGCCCTGGTGCACGACCTGGTTCTGAGGCAGCTGGCTCACGACGGCGGGCGTATCGTTGCCCCGTGGCCGATCCGATCACTCGCCCTGACCTGACGTCCCGCCCGTACGAAACCGCCGCCGAGCGCCGCATGACGGCGTCACCGGCGAGGCTCTACAGCGCCTGGACGGAGCGCTTCGACAACTGGTTCGCCGAGCCGGGAACTTTGCTCATGCGCCCCGGCGTCGACGAGGTGTTCTTCTTCGAGACTCGCTTCGAGGACGATCGCCATCCTCACTACGGGAGGTTTCTCGCCCTCGAGCAGGACCGAGGTGTCGAGATGACCTGGTTGACGGCGTCTACGGGCGGTGCCGAGACGGTCGTCCGTGTCGACTTTCGACCTGACGGGGACGGAACCCTCGTCTTCCTGACCCATGCCGGCTTCCCCGATGCAGCCTCGCGGGACCGGCATGCCGAGGCCTGGCCGCGAGTACTCGCACACCTCGACGACCGTCTCGCCCAGCCTTGAGCGTCGCCGGGAGGGCACGTCGGGGCAAGGCTGCTAGAGCGACCGCTCCATCAACACGAAGTCCCGCTCCTGCCGCCATCGCGGCAGCCTGGCCACGGTCTCGTACCCCCGCCCCCGATAGAAACCCTCCGCCCGGCCCCCCGCCAGCACTTCCAGCCGCACTCTGGCGCAAGCCCGATCGAGGGCGTGGTGCTCGCAGGCGCGCAACAGCTGTGTTCCTACGCCCGCTCCCCGCCAGTCCGCCCCCACCATCAAGCTGCCGAGGCGGCAGAGAGCGCCCCGCACCTCTCCTTCGGCCGCGCCGGCGAGCTGACCGGCCACCCGTGCCGTGATCGCAAATGCCTCCGCTGCACGCCCTGCCGGCCCGAACCGCTGAATCGAGTACAGCTCCCAGGCGCGGCGCGACCAGTCGGCTGCGATCGGATCCAGCCGGTCGCTCAGCGACAGCTCGATCTCGACACCCCCCCTGCCGACGACGGCGGGCTCAAGGAAGGGCGCTTCGAACAGACCGGCCCATCGCCGCTCCGTCTCCGAGAACTCGAGCAGCGTGACGCCCTCGAAGACGACGTGTGCCCGATAGCCGTCGAGCGCCGCCACCGCCGGGGCGATCCGCTCGCGGGCCATGTGCTGGTTGATGGTCACATGCGGCACGAACGGCAACTCAGGGCGCCGCGCAGGGGCGGCGAGCGGCCCGCGGCGCAGCTTCGACACGAGCACGGAGAGCGCCTCGACGACGCCCGCCTCGCCGGAAACGGCCAGGTAGCACACGGGGTTCGCAGGCAGGAACGACGACGCCGGCCCGAGTTCGAGGGCGAGCGGCGGGAACTCGGCCGCCACCTCCCGCACGAGATCGCAGG
Source organism: uncultured Actinomycetota bacterium (assembly GCA_963735115.1). Lineage (GTDB taxonomy): Bacteria > Actinomycetota > Acidimicrobiia > Acidimicrobiales > Bog-793 > JAKACA01. The sequence continues at coordinate 570,094 of CAVTJR010000001.1, forward strand.
CAGCGGGCAAGTCGTCGTCTCGGACGTTGACCGGCGGCACGAGCGTGACATGAGGGGCGATGCGGGCGACCTCCGCCGACGACAAGGCCCGGCGGAGGCCGTCGATCTCGTCGGCGGTCCGAGCCGGGACCATCAGGGCCGCCGCCAAGCGGCGGCGGGCGCGAGTCGTCGGGGGTGTCAGTGTGACGGCGCCGCCGTGGACGCCCCTGTGCCTTCGAGCGCCCCGGCTGCCTCGAGGCGAGCGCGCGCCCGACGGGCACGCACTTCGGGAAGGTCGGGCTGCAGGAGCGCCAGCATCGTGGGCCCCGCCAGGACCTTCTCGCCTTTGAACCCCTCGACTTCGGTCGCGGTCTCGTCAGTAGCAGGACCGCCACCCCCACCCTCGCCCTCGGCTGCCTCGGCCGCCACGAGGGCGCGGCGGGCTCGGGCGATGTCGATCTCGCCAGCTAGCTCGGCGATACCTGCCAGTATGGTCACGCGGTTGTCGACGACGTGCACGAACCCGCCGGCCATGGCTGCCCGCACCTCTGCCGCCTCGCCGTCGCCACTTTCGGCACCCACCGCAGCGACACGGACGACGCAGATGTCGACGGCACCGACAAAATCTGTGTGGTGGGGCAGGAACATGATCTCGCCGCCCTCGGCGCGCATCACCACGAAGTCCGCCTCTCCGGAGTGAAGGACGCGCTCGGGCGTGACGAGCTCGACATACGTCGGCACTAAGACATCTCCTTCGCCTTCTTGAGGACGTCGTCGACGCCGCCGACGTTCAGGAACGCCTGCTCGGGAACGTCGTCAAGGTCGCCACCGATGAGGGCTTCGAAGGAGCGGACGGTTTCTTCGATCGGGACCGTCACACCCGGGATCGTGGTGAACACCTCGGCGACATACATCGGCTGGGAGAGGAACCGCTGGATCTTCCGGGCCCGCGTGACCGTGATGCGATCGTCCTCGGAGAGCTCGTCGAGGCCGAGGATGGCGATGATGTCCTGTAGCTCCTTGTAGCGCTGCAGCACCTCCTGCACCCGACGGGCACAGGCGTAGTGGCGCTCGCCGACGACCTCGGGGGCAAGGATGTTGCTCGTGGAGGCCAGCGGGTCGACGGCAGGAAAAATACCGAGGGCGGCGATCTGTCGGGACAACTCGGTCGTGGCATCGAGGTGGGTGAAGGTCGTGAAGGGCGCCGGGTCCGTGTAGTCGTCGGCTGGGACGTAAACGGCCTGCAGGGAGGTGATCGAGTGACCCCGCGTCGAGGTGATCCGCTCCTGCAACTCGCCCATCTCGTCAGCGAGCGTCGGCTGGTAGCCCACGGCCGAGGGCATCCGGCCGAGCAGCGTGGAGACCTCCGATCCGGCCTGCACGAAACGGAAGATGTTGTCCACGAACAACAGCACGTCCTGGTTCTTCACGTCCCGGAAGTACTCCGCCATCGTGAGGGCGGCGAGTGCCACCCGCAGACGGACGCCGGGTGGCTCGTCCATCTGGCCGTAGACGAGGGCGGCTTTGTCGATGACGCCCGACTCCTGCATCTCGAGCCAGAGGTCAGTGCCCTCACGCGTGCGCTCACCGACGCCGGCGAAGACCGAGACGCCACCGTGGTTCAGGGCGACACGCCGGATCATCTCGGTGATGAGCACCGTCTTGCCGACGCCGGCGCCGCCGAACAGGCCGATCTTGCCACCCTGCACGTAGGGCTCGAGGAGGTCGATCACCTTGATGCCGGTCTCGAACATGAGGCGTTTAGGCTCGAGACTGTCGAAGTCAGGGGCGCTGCGGTGAATATCCCAATGGTCGTCGGGCTCTTCGATGTGGTCGGTGTCGAGCGGGTCACCGGTGACGTTGAAGACGTGCCCGAGGACGGCGTCACCGACGGGCACCGAGATGCCGCGGCCGGTGTTGCGAGCCATCGCACCGCGGCGAAGACCGTCGGTCGCCTTCAGGCAGACCGCGCGCACCCTGCCCTCGCCGATCTGCTGGGCCACTTCGGCCGGCACGACGATGGAGATGCCTTCGGCCTCGATCGTCATCTCGATCAGCTGGTTGATCTCTGGCAATGCGTGTGGGGGAAACTCGACGTCGACCACCGGTCCGGTGATGGCGACCACTCGCCCGTCCTCCAGGTGCCGCTCGGCCTCGACGGTTATGTCGGTCGTCGTCATGCGCTTCTCTCCTCGACTTGGAAGTCCAATGGTTTGGCGGCCTCGCGCCCGGCTCCCGCGCGCAAGGCCTCGGCACCGCCCACGATCTCCATGATCTCGCTCGTGATGGTGTCCTGGCGGGCCCGGTTCATGATCCGCCGGAGGTTCTTGATGAGATCGTCGGCGTTGTCGGTGGCAGCCGCCATGGCCCGCTGGCGGGCGATCTGCTCCGACGCCGACGCCTCCAGCAGGGCTCCGTACAACGCGGCTTCGGCATAGCGCGGCACGAGGAGGCCGAGAAGCTCCTCCGGGGCCGGCTCGAACTCGAAGTAACCGGCCCGGCTGCCACCTGAAGCGGCTTCCTCCTCGGGGGTGTGCGCTGTCGCCGGCTCCGCCCCGCCTGCAACTGCCACGACCGGTGGATTTGGCCCCGGTCGTGGATGTCCGCTGCCGGCCTCGGCTCCGAGCGGCGGGAGAGGAAGTATCTGACGGGTTTCCACGGTTTGAATGCCGGCGCTCACAAAGCGAGTAGACACGAGCTGCACGAGGTCGATCGCCCCGGCCATGAACCCTGGAACGACCGTGCCGGCCAGCTCGCGGGCGTGCTCGTAGGTGGGCGCGTCCGGCATCGAGAATGGGTGTGCCACCGCGCGACCTCGGAAGCGGAAGTAGCCGATCGCCTTCTTGCCGGCGCTCGTCACCGTATAGTCACGCCCGGCCGACTCTCCCGTATTCATGAGGCGTTCGGACGCACGCAGGACGAAGGCGTTGTAGCCGCCGCACAGCCCCCGATCGGACACGATCGTGACGACGGCGATGTGCACGGGTGACTCGGGGACGCCGAGCAGGCGGGCCGGAGCCGTGCCGTCGGAGGCGACATCGGCGAGCACTCGCTCCATGCCGCGCAGGTAGGGTCGGGCGCCGGCTATACGCGCTTGGGCGCGTGACATCCGCGAGGCGGCGATGAGCTCCATCGCCCGCGTGATCTTCTTCGTCGACTCGACGCTGCGGATTCGCGTCCGCAGAATCCGCTCTTGGCCGCCGGCCATGAGTTACTCCGCCTCGCCGGCCTCGGCCCCGGGAGCCGCGTCTGCCGTGGGAGCCTCGGCTCCATCGGTCTTCGGTCCGGCGGACCCTGAAGCACTGGCGGCGTCCGGCTCGTCATCGACCTGGACGAACTGCACTTTCAGCTCCTCGATGGCCGCGTCCATGTCGGCCTCGGGCGGCAGCTGGCCGGTGTCGCGCATCTGCTGCAGCAGGTCTGCGTGGCGCGCCCGGAAGTGCCCGCGCAGCTCACGCTCGAATCGCTGCACGTCTTCAAGGGCGATGTCGTCGACATGACCGTGCGTTCCCGCGTAGATAACGACAACCTGATCCTCAACGGCCAAGGGGTCGTTCAGCCCCTGCTTGAGGAGCTCGGTCAGTCGATAGCCGCGATCGAGCTGGGCCTGGGAAACCTTGTCGAGCTCAGAGCCGAAGGTCGCGAACGCCTCCAGCTCTCGGAACTGCGCCAAGTCGATCTTCAGCGTGCCGGCGACGGCACGCATCGCCTTGATCTGGGCGGCGCCACCCACCCGGGAGACGGAGTTGCCGACGTTCATGGCCGGGCGTACGCCCGAGTAGAAGAGGTCTGTCTCGAGGAAGATCTGCCCGTCGGTGATGGAGATCACGTTCGTTGGGATGTAAGCGGAGATGTCACCCGCCTTCGTCTCGATGATCGGCAGCGCCGTCAGCGAACCCCCGCCCATGGCATCGGACAGCTTCGCCGCACGCTCGAGGAGGCGGCTGTGAAGGTAGAAGACGTCACCCGGGTAGGCCTCACGACCGGGGGGACGCCGAAGCAAGAGCGACAGCTGCCGGTAGGCCTCCGCCTGCTTCGAGAGGTCGTCGTAGATGATGAGGGCGTGCTCGCCGTGCTCCATCCAGTGCTGGCCCATGGCACAGCCGGCATAGGGGGCGAGGTATTTGAACGGCGCCGGCTCAGAGGCCGGGGCAGCCACGACGACCGTGTACTCGAGCGCCCCGTGCTCGGCCAGGGTGGCCACGGTCTGAGCGACCGTGGATCCCTTCTGGCCGACGGCCACGTAGATGCACTTCACGTTCTGGCCGCGCTGGTTGATGATCGTGTCGACGGCGATCGTCGTCTTGCCGGTCTTCCGGTCACCGATGAGGAGCTCCCGCTGACCGCGACCGATCGGCGTCATGGCGTCGATGACCTTGATGCCGGTCTGCAGCGGCTCCTTCACGGGCTGGCGTTGCACGATGCCGGGTGCCTGGATCTCCACGCGGCGGTCTTCGGTGTTGAAGAGGGTGCCTTTGCCGTCGATGGGGTTGCCGAGCGGGTCGACGACGCGTCCGAGCAGCCCATCGCCGACGGGGACCGAGAGGATGCGACCCGTCGCCCGGACAATCTGGCCCTCGTCCAGTTTGTCGACGGGGCCGAGGACGACGGCTCCGATCGTCTCCTCGTCGAGGTTGAGGGCGAGTCCGACGGTTCCGTTCTCGAATTCGAGGAGCTCGTTGACGGAGCAGTTGGGAAGGCCGGTCACTCGGGCGATGCCGTCTCCGACCTCAGCGATGCGACCGACCTCCTCGGCCCGCACCTCTGCGTTGTAGTCCGCCACGTGGCGGTGCAGCGCCGCCGCAATGTCGTCGGCGCTAATCGTGAGCTCTGGCATGTGCTGTCCTGTGGTCCTTTTCCGTGCTTGTCGGTCGACTTGTGTTGGCGCAGTCGGGCGGTGAAGCTCAGGCTCGCTGCATGAGCGACTCTCGAAGCTGATCCAGCCGGTGCCTGACCGTCCCGTCGATCACGGTGTCGCCCACGCTGATGCTGACCCCACCGAGGACGGCCGGATCGATGCGGACGCGCAGTTCCACTGGTCTCCGCATGATCACCGAAAGCGCTTGCGACATCCGCTCGCGTTCGTCATCATCCAGCTCGACGGCGGCACGAACGTCAGCGATCCGCCGGCCGCGCTCCGCCGCCGCGATCTCCACGAGATAGTCGAGAGCACCGACAAAGTCACGAGACCGCCCGGATCGCAGCACATAGCCGGCCAGCCACACGGTCTCCGGCCGAACGCGATCCTTGAGAAGGTCCGCCAGCACCGCCAGCCGAAGCTCCGTCGGCACGGCGCTGTCGGACAAGACCTCGCGAAGAGGCAAGTTGTGCTCGGTGATGCGGGCGAGGCGAAACAAGTCGTCCTCGATCTCGTCCACGTCGTCAGTGTGCCGCTGCTGTTCGAAGATCCGCTCGCCGTAGCCGCGGATGCGCTCATAGGCACCCGAGCGTCCGATTGGCGGCTCGCCGTCAGGCGGTTCGCCCGCCGTAACCAGTGAGCTGGCGATCTCAGCCATCTCGACGAGCCGCTCGACGGTCTTTGGGAGCTCGGCCGCCCGTTCGCTCAGTATGGCGAAGGTAACCGGAGACAAGGCCTCCGGAGAGATCTTGTCCATGAGGAGGTCCTCGAGGACGGCTCGGCGGATTCTGAGCTGGGATCGAGCCGTCCGTCAACACATTGCGGAGCTCTTCGGAGGCAATGAGCAAGCGCGAGAGCTCGGCGAGATCGGACGCCACCACATCGATACGTCCAACACGCTCGGCGGCATCAAAGGTGGCTTTCGCGTAGCCTCGCACGAGCTCGAGCATCAGCGGTCGGTCCCGGCGCCGCGAGTGCTGCTCGCCTGCGCGGCGGTGATCGCTTCTTCCACGAGGGCGCGGTGCCGCTGGTCGTCGAGGCCGGCGCCGATAACGCTCTCGGCCGCCTCGAGCACGAGCGAGCCGAGCTCGCTCATGATCTCTGAGCGCGCCCGATCGCGCTCCAGGTCGATCTCCACCTGAGCGCTGGCGACGAGCCGAGCGTGTTCTTCGAGACCGCGCTGACGACCCTCCTCCTTGAGCTGCTCAGCGATCTCGTTCGCCTGGTCGACGATGGCGCGGGCTTCCTGGCGGGCGCCCTCGAGCAGCTCCCGTCGCCTCGCCGCCAGCTCGTCCGCCTCGCGCTTGGCATCCTCGGCCGCCTGGATTGAGTTACGGATGTGGTCGGCGCGCTCATCCATAGCCTTGCGCAGGGGCGGCAGGATGTACTTGGCGACAAGCCAGAGCACGATCAAAAAGGCGATGAGCTCCAGGACGAAGGTGAAGCCCGGGAGGAGGAACAGGTTGGATACCACCATGAGGGGACCGCTTACTTCTTGTAGAGCACGAAGACGAAGAGAATCATGAACACGAGGTTGATGAAGTACATCGCCTCACACAGGCCGACGACGATGAACATCGTCGTGTACAGGCGGCTCTGAGCCTCAGGCTGCCGGGCGATGCCGGCGATCGTCTGACTACCGGCCAGGCCATCGCCGATGGCAGCGCCGATGGCGCCACCGCCGAGTGCGAGGCCGCCGCCGATGAACGCTCCAGCGGAGCTGAGCGCTTCTGCTGTGGTCTCAACTGCCATTTTGCCTTTTCTCCTGTTTCTTTGGATGGAACAGAGCTTGGTGATCCTTGACGCTGAGCCGAACGGCACCCGCCGCGCTCAGTGGCCTCCCGTGACCGCTGACGAGAAGTACAGAATCGTGAGCAACGTGAAGATGAATGCTTGCACCGGGCCTACGAAGAGGCCGTCGAAGAGCTTCCACACGACGTCGAGGAGGGGGATCGGGACGATGAACTTCGCCGGCAGATAGGAGATCAGCAGCAGCATGACGCCGCCGGCGAAGATATTGCCGAAGAGTCGAAGGGCGAGAGTGAGGGGCTTGGCGATCTCCTCTACGACGTTGATGAGGAACATCGCCGGCGGGTTGAAGTAGTGCTTGATGTAGGCCCTGAAACCGTTCTTCTGGATCCAGGTGAAGTGGACGAGGAGGATCACGAGCACAGCCAGGGCGGCCGTCATATTGATATCGCCCGTCGGCGCCGGCAGCAGCTGGTCATGACCGGGCCAGGTCGTCGGGATCATGTCGATCCAGTTGCAGAACAGGATGAAGATGAACAGCGTGACGGCGAGGGGGACGATGAAGAGTCCCTGATCGCCCATCATGGACGAGACCTGATTCTCGACGGCCCCGACGATCGTCTCGAAGGCGAGCTGCAACCTGCCGGGGACGCCGGAGGTCACCTTCATCCGCAGCCTCAGGCCGATCCCCAGGACGGCGAGACCGGCGATGCCGACCGAGAGGAGGTCGCCCACGTTGATCGGCCCGAGAGGTCCGAGGTTGACCGTGATGTTGTCCGTGCTGGGGTTGAAGCTTCCCAACCCCGCCGCCGCCAGGACCGGCGCCAGGCTCACGCCAGGAACCCTTTGCGCAGCAGGGGCACGATGAGGTTCGCCAGGAAGACGAAGTAGAAGACTGCCACTCCGCCAACGGCCCCGAAGCCGAGCTGGGTCGTGACGACGGCGAGCACGACGATGACGAGGGTCGTGGCGCCGAGGCGGAACAACGTCAGCGATGCGAGCGCTCGGATGGGTCTGGCCGGCTTGGACTCGCTCACCTTGGCCGTTTGCTGAGTGATGAGCCGGACGTTCACGATCCCGAGCACGAGACCGACGCAGACACCGAGACCGAAGATCAGGTGCCCGAGTAGTCCGGCAACGACGAGGACGACGACGGCCACGCCAATGGCCGAGAACACCGTGCGTCTGAGCAGACGTTGGATCTCGGGCAGCGTGATCTGCTCGAAGAGCTCTGCGAGTCGGTTCATACCCTTTTGATGTCACTTCCTAAGCGCGGGCGACCGGCTCGGCCGGCCACGCTGCTGGCTCAAAACAGGACCTAGAGAAACGCCTTGATCTCGAAATACACCGCCGCCACGGCCGCGGCGATCCCGATGCCAAGCCCGACGAAGGTGAACGTGAGCCCTGTTTTGAGCGTCACGTCCAGCCAGTAGCCGCCGCCGACTCCGACGCCGACGCACAGTGCCGTCGTGACGCCCATCCCGAGCAAGGTGGCCAGGCTCGGTATGGGCTTGTTGCTCACTTTCGTGCCTCTATCCTCGCGTCGGAGGGTCGTGGCGAGCAAAACGGCGCCGATGGTGAGTCCGGTGGGCCGTCAACGCCAGCTCCGGTCCGCCCCCCTCGGAGGCTGTGCTTCCTCCGACGGAGGCGGCGGCAGGGACGGCCGGCGTCGCCGACACGGAGGCCCCGGGCGTTTCCTGGGCGTCCGGCAGCTCCGGAGAGGGCCGCTCGGCGTCCGCCACGGCGGCGTCGAGCAAGGGGTCCTTGCGGAGTCCAGGCTGGAAGAGGGTGTAGAGGGCGACGCCGAGCACTCCGAGAGCGATCGGTGTGACGCCGCTCCACGATGGTGAGAACGTCGGGTAGAGCACGAGCGCCGAGAGCAGCAGCGTCCAGGCCCACAACACGACGACGGTCCGGCGGTGGCCGTGCCCAAGGCGCATGAGGCGGTGGTGAAGATGCTCGAGATCCCGCACCGCCACGCCGGTGCGATGCACCGTTCGTCGAACGATGGCGAACGCCGTATCGAGGATGGGCACGCCGAGGATGACAAAGGGCACGAGCAAGGGGACGAAGAAGAAGTACGTCTGCCCCCAGGCCGGCTCGGCGCCACCGCCGATCACCATCGTGCTGGCGGCCATGAGGAGGCCGAGCACCATGGCGCCCGTGTCCCCCATGAAGATCTTGGCGCGGTGGAAGTTGTGGGGAAGGAACCCGATGCACAAGCCGCACGTCGCCGCCGCGATGAGCGGGCCGATGTTGTTGTTCTGCAGCAAGCCAAGCATTTCGAGCCGCAGGCCGTAAACGCAGAGGGCGCCGGAGGCGATGGCGACGACGCCGGCCGCCAGCCCGTCGAGGCCGTCCATGAGGTTGACGGCATTGGCGATCCCGATGACCCACACGGCCGTCACGAGCGGCAGGATCGAGGGGGACAGGACCAGGTAGCCCGCGAAGGGCACCTTGAACTGCAACATCGTCACGCCGGCGAAGTAGAGGATCATGGCCGCCAGCACCTGGCCGGCGACCTTGGCCGGCGCCGAGACCTCACGCAGGTCGTCGACGAAGCCGACGAGGAACATGGCGGCGGCGGCGATGAGCACGCCCCACGCCTCCCGTGGCTCCAGGAACACGAGGTGAAATGAGGGACCGGGCAGTAGTCGGGCGACCGCGAGCGCCACGGCGAAGGCCAGGAACATCGCCGTGCCACCGGCGGTCGGCGTCGGCACCGTGTGCACCCGCTCGGAGTCGGGCATCACGATGAAGTTGCGCCGGACGGCGACGGCCCGGACGGCGAAGGTCAGGAGGAAGGTGGCGACGGCGGCCACGCCGAAGACGACGGCGCAGCCCTGAATCTGCGTCAGAGCAAGCCTCCCACTCCCTCGGGATACGGATCGAACGTCTTTCGCAGAGATCTCACCTCTTGGCGTACCGCCTCCAGCTCAGAGGCATCTTCGCGGCCTCTGAGGGCGCGCGCCAACAGGCCGGCGACAACGGCCATCTCCGCCTCCCGCATGCCCGCCGTCGTCTCGGCCGCCGTCCCGAGCCTGAGGCCGCTCGTCACGAACGGCGGGCGCGGGTCGTCCGGGATCTGGTTGCGGTTGCAGGTGATGCCAGCCCGGTCGAGGGCCTCCTGGGCGACCTTGCCAGTGAGCTCGGCATCGAAGTCGCGCAGGTCGACGAGCACGAGGTGGTTGTCGGTCCCGCCGGCGACGAGGCGGAACCCCTCAGCCACGAGCGCCTGGGCGAAAACGGCGGCGTTCGCGACGACCTGGGTGGCGTACTCCTTGAACGACGGTTGTGAGGCCTCGCGAAAGGCAACAGCCTTGGCGGCGATGACGTGGTCGAGCGGCCCGCCCTGCAAACCCGGGAAGACGGCTGAGTCGATGGACCGCGCCAGCTCCGCCTGGGTGAGGATGCAGCCACCCCGCGGCCCGCGAAGCGTCTTGTGCGTCGTGAAGGTGACAACGTCCGCCACGCCGACGGGGCTCGGGTGGACACCAGCCGCCACGAGCCCTGCTGGGTGCGCCATGTCGAACATGAACCTGGCGCCCACCTCGTCGGCGATCTCCCGGAACGGGGCGGGGTCGATGGTGCGGGCGTAGGCCGTCGTTCCGGCGACGATGAGCTTCGGGCGCTCCCGCAGGGCAAGGTCGCGCACCTGGTCGAGATCGATGCGCTCACCGGAGCCGTCCGGCTGGGCGGGTGTCACGCCGTAGGCGACGAACCGGTAGAGCTTCCCGGTGATCGACACCGGTGATCCGTGGGTGAGGTGACCGCCCTGGTCGAGCCGCATGGCGAGGATCGTGTCGCCCGGCTGCACGAGGGCGAGATAGGCGGCGAGGTTGGCAGGCGCCCCGGCGTGCGGTTGCACATTGGCGTGTTCCGCACCGAAGAGGGCCTTCGCCCGCTCACGGGCGAGGTCCTCGACCTCGTCGGCGACGACATTGCCCCCGTAGTAGCGCTTGCCCGGGTAGCCCTCGGAGTACTTGTTCGTGAGCACCGAAGCCGATGCCATCATCACGGCGAGGGAGGTGAAATTCTCCGAGGCGATGAGCTGAAGCGTCGTCCGCTGGCGTTCGAGCTCGTCGACGAGGAGCGCACGCACCTCAGGATCGCGGGCAAGCGGCGAGGTGTCGGCGGTCATGGGCAGAGTCTAGGGCGACGCCTCGGTAGGCTCCCGGCTATGACCGCAGCCATCGCCGTGGCCGGTCTGCAAAAGCGCTTCGGCGAGGTTCACGCGGTGAGCGGGGTCGACCTCGAGGTCCCCGCTGGCACAGTCTTCGCCCTCCTTGGACCGAACGGTGCAGGGAAGACGACGACGGTGGAGATACTCGAGGGGTTTCTCGACCGGGATGCGGGCGACGTGCACGTGCTCGGCCTCGATCCCGCAAAGGACCGGCGCGCTCTCCTCGAGCGGGTCGGGATCGTGCTGCAGGAGACGGCCGTCGAACCATTCCTCACCGTGCGCGAGACCCTCGCCCGGCGGGCGGTCCTCTACCCGCACCCGCGCCGGCCGGATGAGGTGATCGAGACGATCGGCCTGGAGGAAAAAGCCGCTGCCCGGGTGCGCTCGCTCTCGGGCGGCCAGCAGCGGAGGCTCGATCTCGGCCTTGGGCTCATCGGAGATCCGGAGGTGCTCTTCCTCGACGAGCCGACAACTGGTTTCGACCCGAACGCCCGGCGCGAGGCCTGGGACGTCGTGAAACGGCTCGCCTCGGAAGGCCGCACCATCCTGCTCACGACCCACTACATGGACGAGGCGCAGGCGCTCGCCGACCAAGTCGCCGTGATCGCACGCGGCCAGATCGTCGCCCTCGGGACACCCAGCTCCATCGGTGGGCGCAACACGGGCGCGACCACAGTCCGTTTCTTGCTGCCGGCAGGTCTGAAGGGGTTGGGTGAGCTGCCCGTCCCGACGGCGGCGCTGGATGTGGCGTTGGCCGATTCGCCCGATGGTCCGCTCGTCGAGATCGTCACGACGGCTCCGACCGGATTGCTGCAAGGCATCACCTCCTGGGCGGTGGAACGCCAGATCGAACTGGAGGGCCTCGAAGTGACCCGGCCTTCCCTCGAGGACGTCTACTTGGAGATCACCTCCGACAGCGGCACCGCAGGCGTGTCGTGAAGACCGCTCGAATGATGGCTTCGGAGCTGAAGTACCAGCAGCTCAGCTACTGGCGCAACCCGCTCGGGGCGTTCTTTACCTTCTTCATGCCCGTCATGTTCCTCGTCATCTTCGGCAGCCTCTACAACAATCAGAAGGCGCCCTCGGTCCTCGACGCCGGGGGGGCGATCAGCTTCGACCAGTACTTCGTGCCGGCGATCCTGACGCTGGGCGTCATCTCGGCCTGCTACACCCAGCTCGCCATTCAGCTGTCGAACCAGCGCGACGCCGGTCTGTTGAAGCGCGTCCGCTCCTCGCCGCTGCCACCGGCTGCCTACCTGTTCACCGTCGTGCTGAGCTGTCTCATCCGCACGGCCGTGCTCGTAGGCATCACGCTGGCAGTGGGAGGGCTCTTCTACGGGCTCGTCTTCCCGGCGCACGCGGCGCTCGCCCTCGTCGTCGTGGTGGGGATAGCTTCTGTCACCTTCAGCGCCATCGGGATCGCCATCACGGCCGCCATCCCGAACGCCGATGCCGCCCCGGCGATCGTCAACGGCATCTACCTGCCGCTCATGTTCATCTCGGGGACGTTCTTCCCCCTCTCGTCGAGCTCGATCCTGACGAAGATCGCCAGCTACTTTCCGGTGAGGCCGTTCGTGCAGGCCTCCTTCGCCGCCCTCAACCCGCTCGTTCACGGTTCGGGCATCGAGTGGCACGAAGTCGGCGCCATGGTGATCTGGTGCGCCCTGGCGCTCGTGGTCGGTGTGCGGTGCTTTCGATGGACGCCCGCCCGAAAGGGCTGACGCTCGGCCTGCACGACCCTCACAAACCCCGCCGTCTTCAGGAATCTTCCGGCCGACCGCCTCGCAACGCCAGCACGATCTCGCTCATGGGGATCGCTCCCTCGCGAAGGCAGACAACCCGAGGGGAGATGATCGACACCACGGTGGACGCCTCGCCCTCGCACCTGCCCCCGTCGAGCACGAGCAACGACTCGCCGAGGGCCGTGACCACTTCGGCCGCAGAACGGCTCGGCCGCTCTCCATGACGGTTGGCGCTCGTGACGGCGAGCGGACCGGTCATCGCCAACAGTCGCAGCGCCACCGGATGCGCCGGGCACCGCAACCCGATGGTGGCGGGATCGCCGCCGAGCTCGAAGGCCACGCCCCCCCGTCGCCTCATCACGATCGTGAGCGCCCCCGGCCAGTACCGCTCCACGAGCCGAGCTGCTCGGGCGTCGAGCACCCCGAGCTGCCCGGCGACATTGCCATCGGCGACGAGCACGGGCAATGCCACCGTCTCCGGCCGGCCTTTCACGGCGAAGAGGCGGTCGGTCGCCGATACGAGGGCGGGATCGACAGCGAGGCCGTACACCGTCTCGGTCGGGATGGCGACGACTTTGCCGGCGGCAAGCGCCGAGACGGCTTGGGCTTCGTCGACGATCACGAGCGGCGTCTCGCCACGAGCACGCGTGCACGCCCAGCAAGGTCCTCGGCGACCTCGGCCGAGGAGTAGCCGGCTTCGTCAGCCACAAGGGCGAGAACGGCCTCGCCCTGATGGGGGGCGATCTCGAGGACGAGCGCTCCAGCGGCGCACAGCCAACGCGGCGCCTCGGCGATGAGCCGTGAGATCGCCTCGAGTCCGGTCTCGCCCGCCACGAGTGCCTCGTAGGGGTCGTAGTCGCGCACGACCGGGTCGAGCGCCGACCATTCGCCGGCGGCGAGGTAGGGCGGGTTCGAGACGACGACCGCAATGCCCCCCGCCAACTTCGGTGGCAGCGCCCCGAACCAGTCACCCTCCAGCATCCGCACTCGAGCCCGCACGTGCTCGGGCTGGCGGGCGAGGTTCTCCGTCGCCAGGCTGAGCGCCTCGACCGAAGCGTCCGTGGCGTAGACCTGCACGGTCGGGTCCTCGGAGGCGATGGCCAGGGCAATGACACCCGATCCGGTCCCGAGGTCCGCCACACGGCAGGGCCGACTGGCGAGCCTCAGTTGAGCGAGCGCCTGTTCGACGACGACCTCGGTCTCCGGTCGTGGGACGAGTGCTCGCCCGTCGACGGCTACCTCGACCCCGCGAAACCCCCATCCCCCCAGCACCCACTGCAACGGCTCCCCGGAGCGCCGGCGCTCGACGAGGGCGCGCACCCGGAGCAGGACCGACGGCGGGGCGGGGGCGTCGAGCCGGCTCATGATGGCGGCCGCCTGCAGGCCGGCGGCGTGCTGCACGATCCAGCCGGCTTCGTGCGGATCGTCGAGGTCACGCGCCGTCTCGGCCATGACCGTCCGCCAGCTCGGAGCAGGGCTGGCCCGCCGGCCCCGATGGCTGCTCACGCGGGCTCACTCGCCCGCAAGCTGCCGCGATCGTTCGTCGGCCACGAGGCCGTCGACGAGCTCGTCGAGCTCACCCAGCAGGACGCGGTCGAGCTTGTGGAGCGTGAGCCCGATGCGGTGGTCGGTGACGCGGTTCTGTTGGTAGTTGTAGGTGCGGACCTTGTCCGACCGTCCACCGGCACCGACCTGTGCCCTGCGCTCCTTGGCGATAGCCGCCTCCTGCTTGGCGCGCTCCTGCTCGTAGAGGCGGGCACGCAACACCTGCATCGCCCGCGCGCGGTTCTGGATCTGGCTCTTCTCGTCCTGCATGGCCACTGTCACCCCGGTCGGAAGGTGCGTGATCCGCACGGCGGAGTCGGTCGTGTTGACCGACTGCCCACCCGGACCGGTAGAGCGGTAGACATCGATCCGCAGGTCGTTCGGGTCGATCTCGATCTCCACCTCGTCCGCCTCCGGCAGGACGTTCACGGCCGCGGCCGAGGTGTGGACGCGTCCCTGCGACTCGGTCACGGGGACGCGTTGCACGCGGTGGGTGCCGGCCTCGTGCTTCATCCTCTGCCAGGCGTCCTCCCCTTTGACGACGAAGGTGACCGAGTCGATCCCCCCAAGATCGGAGGGGCGGGCGTCGAGCACCTCGACTCGCCAGCCGTGCCGCTCGGCGTAGCGCAAGTACATGTCGAAGAGCGCCTTGGCGAACAGGTTCGCCTCCTCGCCGCCCTCAGCACCCCGGATCTCGACGATGACGTTGCGACCGTCGTTGGGGTCTTTCGGGAGGAGCAGTGTCCGAAGCTTCTCCTGCAGCTCGGCCACCTGCTCGGTGGCGTCGTCAAGCTGCTCCATGGCGAGTCCGCGCTCCTCGCCGCTGGACTCTGCGTGCATCTCGCGAGCGGTGCTCACGTCGCTCAGGGCACTGCGGAGCGCTCGCATCGTCTCGACGACGGTTTCGAGCTCCTTTCGCCGGCGCGAGAGGTCTCGCAGGGCGCGCGGGTCCCGCCCGAGGTCGGGACGAGAGAGGCGCTGCAGTACGTCTTCGTACTCGGCCTCGAATTGCGGCAGCCGTTCGAGCACGTCAGCAGGCTACCGACGTGCGGCGCCCCGCCGAGGAGGACTTGGGACTCAGGCCTTCTTGCCCTTGCGGCGGCCATAGCGGCGCTCGAAGCGCTCCACCCGGCCACCGGTGTCCACCAGCTTCTGCTTGCCCGTGTAGAACGGGTGGCACTCGTTGCACAGCTCCACGTGCAGATCGGACACCGTCGAGCGGGTCTCGAAGGTGTTACCGCACGAGCAGTGAACTTTCGCGAGCCCATACGTCGGGTGAATTTCAGTCTTCATGGCGATCTCCAGTCTAGGGTCAGGGAGGGGGCCGAAAGCCTGCGGCGGCCGGCGCTCGGGGCATCCGGCGCTCGCAGGGCGGTGCCCGACGCCGCGGTCAACTCTCCATCGATGACGAACTCAGCACCGTTGAGCAACGGCTCTGTCTCGAAGTAGACAACACACGGGGTCGGCAACTTCTTCCGGCCTCGCAGCTCAGTTGGAGGGCGTCGGAGCCTTGGCGATCTCGGCGAGAAACTCGTCGTTCGAGCGCGTCGTCTTGATCTTGTCCACGAGCAGCTCGAGACCGGCAGCAGCGCTCCCCTCAGCGCCAAGGGCGTTGAGCACACGGCGGAGTTTCCAGACCTGCTGCAGCTGAGACCGGTCGAAGAGCAGCTCCTCGTGCCTCGTCGAGCTGGCGTTGACATCGATCGCTGGGTAGATCCGGCGCTCGGCGAGCTTGCGGTCCAGCCGGAGCTCCATGTTGCCCGTGCCCTTGAACTCCTCGAAGATGACTTCGTCCATCTTCGATCCCGTCTCGATGAGGGCGGTGGCGAGGATCGTCAACGAGCCACCCTCCTCCACGTTGCGGGCGGCGCCGAAGAACTTCTTCGGCGGGTAGAGAGCACCGGAGTCCACACCGCCCGACATGATCCGGCCGGTGGCCGGCTGAGCGAGGTTGTAGGCACGAGCAAGACGGGTGATGCCGTCGAGAATGATGACGACGTCGCGGCCCATCTCGACGAGCCGCTTCGCCCGCTCCATCGTGAGCTCGGACAGCGCGGTGTGCTCGTCCGCCGGGCGGTCGAAGGTGGAGGCGATGACCTCGCCCTTCACCGAGCGGCGCATGTCGGTGACCTCTTCGGGACGCTCGTCCACGAGGAGCACCATGAGGTGGACGCTCGGGTTGTTCAGCTCGACGGAATGGGCGATCTGCTTCATGATCGTCGTCTTGCCAGCCTTCGAGGGCGACACGATCATTCCTCGCTGGCCTTTTCCGATCGGCGAGATCAGGTCGATGATCCGGGCGGTGACGTTGGTCGGGTCCTCGCGGTTCTCGAGGCGCAGCCGCTCGTCGGGGAACAGTGGTGTCAAGTCCTCGAAACGCGGCCGCTCCCTTGCGTCTTCGGGTGTCATCCCGTTAATCGAATCGATGCGCAACAGCGCCGGGTACTTCTCGCTCGGGCCGGCCGGACGGCAGGCACCTTCGACGGCATCGCCGCGGCGGAGGGAGAAGCGCCGCGCCTGGCTCACCGAGACATAGACGTCCTTCGCGCTCGGGAGGTACCCACTCGTCCGCAGGAAGCCGTAGCCCTCCTCCCGCAGATCCAGCAGACCCTTGACCGGCACAAGCTCACCCGAGAAGGGTGCATCTGCCTGAGGGCCGCCCTGCAGCTCGCGGTCGACGCGGTCGCGGCCACGGCGCCGGCGGCTCCGGCGGTTGCCCGCCTCGATCGGGCCATTCTGGTTCTGCTGGCCCTGTCCGCCACTACCTTGGTTGCCCTGACCTTGAGCGCCACCCTGCTGACGCTGCTGACGGGTCTGCTGCTGGCTGCCACCGCGCTCGTTGTTGCCGGAGCGGTCGTTGCGGTCCGAGCGATCCGGTCGCTCGGTGACAGCTTCGCTGCCGAAGGCATCTTCATGCACGAACCGGGCAGCACCGGACACGACACCGGAACCGTTCGACCGGGCGGCGTCGAGTCTGCGTGCGCCGGCTTCACCGTCGTGCTCGGCCGCCACCCCAGCTCGCCCGGGCGACGTCTCGGCGCCCTCGCCGGCGTCACCGCGCCCGTCATCTGGAGCACTGGCTCGCTCGTCGCTGGGTGAATCGGCCACGACGCCCGCGGTACGAGCCGTGCCGTCACCGCCCCCGCCATCGCTGCCACCGTCGCCCTGCGTGCTCTCGGAGCCGTCGGGCGAGACGGCGTCGGTGACCGACTTCGCCTTCACCGTACGAGCCCGCGTCGTGCGCGCCCTGGTTGCTTTGCCGTTCGGGACTGCCTCCGCATCTTGTCCGGCAACGGCGTCGGTCGACTGCCCCTGCTCGGGTGTTGATGCCGGCTCGGCAGGCCCGCCGTAGGCCCCGTTGCCCTCGGCGCCGACTTCGACGCCCGCTGCACGCAGGATTTGGTCGACCAGGTCGGCTTTCTTCAACCGGGCGACCGGCTCGAGCGACATCGCCGTGGCGATCGCCTTGAGCTCCTCGCGCTCCTTACGTTCCAGGATCGAACGTTCGAGCTGCTCTCCGCTCATCGAGTTCCTCTCTTGTTGAGACTCGGTCTGCTGGTGATTGTCTTACAGGACGACCCCCTCGCACCCCCGTCGTTTCTTCGACGGGTGTGTGCGCGGCGGCGTCCACCCCCGGCGGCGACACAGGTCGCCGCCTCCGCTTCGCCTTCTATCGGCGCCACATTGGAACCGGCAGCGGATACCCGACACGCATCGGTTTGTCCGATTCGCTTCGGGCTGGCTCCGGGATCAAAGGACGCTCGGCTCGGTCGGCACGATGAGGAGAGGTAGGGAAACGCGATGGAGGATGCAGACCGAAAAACTCCGGCGATTCCCGCCCGCCCCGGTTGCCCCGAACGAATCCGTTGGGGGCCGCCTCCGCGACGACGAGGAAGACACTGTGATGCTAGCGCCGAACACAGGAGCGGGCAACAACACAGCCCGCACCGCCCGACGGCACTGCAAATACTTTACCGCTTCACGAAGGGAGGCGTTCCGCGGGGCGTTCAGAAGCCGAGGGCCGAGAGCACCGAAGCGGTCTCGGCCGGGATGGAGGTCCCGACAGCGACCTGGTCGATGGCAAGCCCCGGATCCTTCAGGCCGTGCCCCGTCAGGACGCAGACGACACGGGACCCTGCTGGCACACCGAATTTCAGCAGTCCGGCGACTGAGGCTGCTGAGGCGGCCTCGCAGAAGACCGCCTCTTCTCGGGCCAACCATCCGTAGGCCCCCAGGATCTCCTCATCTGTCACCGCTTCGATGCGCCCGCCAGACTCACTCGAAGCCGCCGTGGCACCGTACCAGGACGCCGGGTTGCCGATGCGGATCGCCGTGGCGATCGTCTGAGGCTCATCGACCGGCTTTCCCGTCACGATCGGAGCGGCACCGGCCGCCTGGAAACCGAACATGCGCGGCATGCCTGTCGAACGACCCGCAGCCTTGTACTCGCAGTAACCCCGCCAGTAGGCAGTGATATTCCCGGCGTTTCCGACCGGGATGCAGTGCACGTCCGGCGCGTCCCCGAGCACGTCGACAATCTCGAAGGCGCCGGTCATCTGGCCGGCGATCCGATCCGGGTTGATGGAGTTGACAACCGTGACGGGCGCCCGTGCCGGCAGGTCGCGCACGATACGCAAGGCGGCGTCGAAGTTCCCCTGGATCTGGACGACGACGGCCCCATGCACGAGAGCCTGCGCCAGCTTGCCGAGGGCGATGTGGCCTTCCGGTATGAGGACGGCACACCTCATGCCTGCCCGCCCCGCGTAGGCGGCGGCGGAGGCGGACGTGTTGCCGGTGGAGGCACAGACAACCATCTCGGCTCCCGCCTCGGCGGCCCGCGAGATGGCCAGTGTCATCCCGCGGTCCTTGAAGGACCCGGTGGGGTTGGCTCCTTCAATCTTCAGCCACACTTCCGCTCCCACCCGCTCCGACAGCCGGCTCGCCAGCAGCAACGGCGTGCCGCCTTCGTTGAGCGTGACGACCGGAGTCGCCTCGGTGACCGGGAGGAACGAGCGGTACTCCTCAATGACCCCCCTCCACTGACGCGGCGCCCGCTCCGCCGTGCCAGCCGGGTAGCTCACGATCCGTCGGGCTCCGGCCCGATGACCCGGAGCATCGAGCCGATCCGTTCGACGGAGTCGAGCCCGCCCAGGGCGATCAGCGTGGCAGAAACGTCGGCCTCGAGGGCCATGTGGGTGATGAAGACGAGGCGGGCTTCTGTGTTGAGGCCCGTCTGCTCCATCGAACGGATGGAGACGTTGTGGTCACCGAACACGGAGGCGACGGCGGCGAGCACGCCTGGCCGGTCGGCCACGTCGAGTGTGAGGTAGTACTGGCTGTGCAGCTCGGCGATCGGGCGCAGGTCCGGGGACCGCCGCCGGGCGGACCGACCGCGGCTGCCCTCCCGCAAGTGGTGAGCGGCGTCGATTACGTCTCCGAGCACGGCACTCGCCGTCGGCCGCCCGCCGGCGCCCCGTCCGTAGACCATGAGCTCACCGGCGGCGTCGCCTTCGACGAACACGGCGTTGAACGAGCCGCGTACCGAGGCGAGCGGATGCGCAGCCGGCACCATCGCCGGGTGCACACGCACGGCAACCGACGGTGCCGGATCGCCTGCCCGCTCGGCGCCGTCGATGGGCCGGTCGCACCTCTCCGCCACGGCGAGGAGCTTCACCTCATAGCCGAGGCGATGGGCGAAGGCGATGTCCCTCGCCTCGATGCCGGCGATCCCCTCCCGATGCACATCGGAGGCGCGCACGTCCGCGTCGAAGGCGATGCCGGCAAGAATGGCCGCCTTGGCGGCGGCGTCGTAGCCCTCGACGTCCGCTGTCGGGTCCGCTTCGGCGTAGCCGAGCGCCTGCGCCTCGGCGAGGGCCTCCTCATAGCCGATGCCCTCCTCGCTCATCCTGGTGAGCACGTAATTGGTCGTCCCGTTGACGATGCCCGTCAGGCGAACGATGTGCTCGCCGGCAAGCGACTCCCGCAGGAGACGGACAAGCGGGATGGCGCCGGCGACGGATGCTTCGAAGAGAAGATCCACGCCGGCCGACTCGGCTGCCGCCGTCAGCTCGCCGGCGTTTGTGGCGAGGAGCTCCTTGTTGCCGGAGATGACGGGCTTCTTCGAGGAGAGGGCCGCCAGGATCAGAGAGCGCGCCGGCTCCACCCCGCCGATCAGCTCGACAACGAGGTCGACCTCAGGGTCGACGACGATGGCGTGGGCGTCGGTGGTCACTCGCTTCTCGAAGGCGACCCGGTCGAGCCCGGGTCGTTCGCGGGCGAGGTCGCGCACGGCGATGCGGGTCACCTCGAGGTCGATGCCGGTACGGGCCGAGATCGCAGCTGCACCGGAGTCGACGAGGGCGACAAAGGCGGCTCCGACGTTGCCGCAGCCGAGCACGCCCACGCGAAGCACGGTGTCTGGCGTCGGTTCTGTCGGGCTCACGTGCACCAAGGTACAAGACGCTGATCGGGTCCCCGAAAGGGGGCGCCACGGCGGCGCTGGCCGCCTCAGCGGTCGAGGCGCAGCAAATCCTCGATGGTCTCCCTGCGGACGACCACTCGCGCCTCGCCGCCGCGTACGAAGACAACAGGCGGGCGTTCGACGCGGTTGTAGTTGGAGGCCATCGACCAGCCGTAGGCGCCCGTGACCGGCGTCGCCAGCACGTCACCGACCTCGAGGTCGGCCGGCAGACGGGCATCCTCCACGAGGATGTCGCCCGACTCGCAGTGCTTGCCGACGACGCGCACCGCCCACGGCCGCTCGGCGTCGGGCGCGCGGGGAAGGAACGCCTCATAGCCGCTGCCGTAGAGGACCGGTCGGGGGTTGTCGCTCATCCCGCCGTCCACCGCCACGTAGGTCCGCACTCCAGGCAGCGATTTGATCGTGCCGACGCGATACAGCGTGATGGCCGCCGTTGCCACGATCGAACGTCCGGGCTCCGCCGTCACGCGGACGTCCTCCGGCATCCTGGCGACGGCACAGGAGGTGCGCACGACGTTCGCCCACTCCGCCATGGAGGGAGCGTGCTCCCGGTTGAGATAGGCCACGCCCAGTCCGCCGCCGACGCAGCACTCCCCCAGGCCGTGGCGCCGGAGGAACGGCGCCAGCAGACTGACGACGCGTGCGTAGACGTCGACCCGGAAGATCTGGCTGCCGACGTGGGTGTGGGCTCCGACGAGTCGAACCCCGGGGACGCTCCGGAGCGCCTCGACAGCACGGTCGGCGGCGCCTTCTGCGAGGCTGAAGCCGAACTTCGAGTCCTCCTGGCCCGTCATGACGTACTCGTGGGTATGTGCCGCCACCCCGGGCGTGACGCGAAGCAGCGCATCCACCCCGCTGGCGAGCAGGCCGGCGCCGGAGAGGGCGGCCAGGCGCTGGATCTCGTCGAACGAGTCGACGACGATGCGGCCCACGCCGGCAGCCAGGGCGGCTTTCAGCTCCGGAACGGACTTGTTGTTGCCGTGGAAGACGAGGCTGGAACCCCTTGCGCCCGCCGCCAGAGCGACCGCGAGCTCTCCGCCCGTGGAGACGTCGAGCAGCATCCCTTCCTCGACGGCGAGAGCAGCCATCGCCTTGCAGAGGAAGGCCTTCGTCCCGTAGGCAACGGCTCCGCCCCCGAAGCAGGCCACCGCTTCCTTGCATCGAGCCCGCAGGTGGTCCTCGTCGTACACGAACACTGGCGTCCCTACGTCCTCGGCCAGGGCGACGAGGTCGACGCCACCAACGGCGAGAGACCCCGACGGAGCCCGCGCGGCCGTCATCGGAAGGAGATGGCGCGCGACGGGGGCTTCGGGCGACTCCGGGTCGGAGGCCGTTGACGGCTCCGCCGAGCTCACATCACCCGCACCGCTCAGACCGCTCACATCTCGTCCGGAGCGCCGACGCCCAGCAGGTCAAGCCCGATGGCGAGGCCGACCCGGGCGGCCTCCACGAGCCAGAGGCGAGCCTGTGTCAGCGCCGGGGAAACGCCCTCTCCCATCACGTAGCAGTCGTGATAAAAGCCGTGAAAGTCGGCTGCCAAGGCGCGCACCCAGTTCGTGACCTTGTACGGAGCACGCTCGACAGCGGCTTCCTCGACCACCCGAGGCAGGTCGACGAGCGTGCGCAGCACCTCGAGCTCGCGCGGATGCTCGAGCAAACCGAGATCCACCTCCGAGAGCGGGAGGCGTTGCACTCCGCGGTCAGCCGCCACGCGACTGATCGAGGCGATGCGAGCGTGGGCGTACTGCACGTAGAAGACCGGGTTCTCCGCTGAGCGCTCCTTCAAGATGTCGAGGTCGAGCGTGGTCGCCTGATCGATCGAATTCAGCAGCGAGAGCAGCCGCGTGGCGTCGGCCCCGATGTCGTCGATGAGGGTGTCCAGGCGGACGTAGTTACCGCTGCGCTTCGACATGCGCCCGCCGACGAGGGAGATCATCTGGCCGATACGGACCTCGAGACGGCTCGGGTCGACTCCGAGAGCCTGCATGCCGGCGCGCAGGCTCGCCACGTGACCGTGAGTGTCGGCGCCAAAGACATCGATGACCCGTTCGAAGCCACGCTCGATGAACTTGTTCCGGTGGTACGCGAGATCGCCGGCCAGGTAGGTGGCGTCGCCGTCCGACTTGACGAGCACACGGTCGCGGCTGTCCCCGAACGTCGTGGCGCGGAACCAGGTGGCCCCGCCCTCCTCATAGATGTGACCGCGGGAGCGCAGCTCCCCGATCGTGACGGCAACCCGGCCACTCTCTTCGATGGAGGCCTGCGAGTACCACTCGTCGAAGAAGATATTTAGGCGATCGAGCGTCTCCCGGATGTTCGTCAGGATGCGCTCGGCTGCGAAACGGCCGGCCTGCGCCACATCCTCGGGACCGTCATAGACGGCAGCGATCTCGTGGACGTACTCCCCTTGGTAGCCGTCCTCCGGTGGGGCGTCGCCGCGACGGAAGGCGAGGACGCTCTCGCCCAGACGGCGGATCTGCCCGCCTGTGTCATTGACGTAGAACTCCCGGCTGATGTCCCAGCCCGTCCGGCTCATGATGCGGCCGAGAGCGTCGCCGTAGGAGCCGAACCAGCCGTTGCCGACGTGCAGCGGCCCCGTCGGGTTGGCCGAGACGAACTCGATCTGGGTGCGCTCGCCGTGGCCGAGGTCGGGGGTGGCATAACCGGATTCGCTAGCAGTGACGATCTCGCCGAGCACCTCCTGCAGCCAAGTCGGTCGCAGCCGGAAGTTGACGAAACCCGGGCCAGCCACTTCCACCATCTCCACGTGCGCCGGAGGGCGAGCGCGCAGCGCGCTGGCGAGCTCGTCGGCGAGCTCGCGAGGCCGGCGGCCGGCCTTTTTGGAGAGGGCAAGAGCGACGTTGGTGGAGAAGTCGCCATGCTCCGGACGGGCGGGGCGCTCGAGGTGCACGTCCTCTGAGCGAGTCTCGACACCGAGGGCCTTCAGTTCAGCGGCGATGGACTCGGCGAGGACGTCGGCGGCACTCATGGCACAAGTGAGGATGGCCGAAGTGCGGGTAGCATGCAAGAAGCGGATTGGAAGCGCGCTTTTCAGCCCGCCCATGTCATTCTGCCTCCCCGCCCTCGTAGCTCAGCGGATAGAGCACCGGCCTCCGGAGCCGGGTGCGCAGGTTCGAGTCCTGCCGAGGGCGCCCCTGCCGAGGGCGCCATGTTATGTCGCGAGACATCGGAGACAGATGTCGTGCGACATCGTAGACAGCCACCCCGGACCCTTGCCGGCAACTGTGACTTCTGGCCCTATGCGCGCCGCCGGCGAAGCTGTGATCATCGGGCCGTGGGAGTCTGGTCGACGACCGGCCTGAATCGGATCGCGGGCGGAACTGCTGACGGTGGGATATGGCGTCTGCGGTTATCCGCGGCCCGCGGCCGATTGGTGCCAGCGCCCGGTCCCGCAGCGTCCTCTGAAAGTACCGATCCTTGAGGCTCGCCAACGAGCGGACCACGCCGGCGGGGCCGACGGGGCCGGCGGTGCCGACGCTGCAGCCTCAACAGGTCTTCGCAGAGCTCAAGAGCTCGCCCCGCGGACTCTCGGCTGGAGAAGCAGAAGCACGACGAGCACAGGTGGGAGCCAACAAGCTGCCGGAGGCGCATCACCGATCCGTCCTCGCAGAGTTCGGCTCTCAGTTCTCCAACATGTTCGCTGTCGTGCTGATGGTCGCCGCCGCCATCACCTTCCTCGCCTACGTCCTCAGCCTTCCACGACAGGCGGCCAACCTTGAGCTTGCGATCGGGATTCTCGGCGTTGTCGTTCTCAACGCCACCATTGGCTTCGTCCAGGAGCACGCCGCCGAACGGACGGCCGAGGCACTCCAGGCGATGGTCCCATCGACGGCGCGCGTCATTCGCGACGGCGAGCTGACAGAGATCGCCGCCATCGACCTGGTGCCGGGCGACCTCGTGGTACTTGACGCCGGAGACGCCATCTCGGCGGATTGCCGTCTGATCGAGGTGCACGACTTGCTCGTCGAGATGGCAGCCCTCACCGGAGAGAGTCGCCCGACGCCCAGGATCTCCGAGGCCCTCCCGGAGACACAAGCTGCGGACGCTCGCAACTGCGTATTCATGGGTACGTCCGTGGTCAACGGTGGCGGCAGAGCCGTCGTGTTCGCTACCGGGCTCGCGACGGAATTCGGCCGCATCTATCAGCTGACCGCCGAGATGCCGCAGGAGCAAAGTCCACTCCAGCGCGAGGTAACCGTGATGGCGAGACGCGTCGCCGCCGTGGCGATCGCGGCGGGCGCGAGCCTCTTCGCCCTGCGCGCCCTCGTCAGCCACTCCGTGGTCGGGTCGTTCGTGTTCGCTCTCGGCGTCATGGTGGCGCTCGTGCCGGAGGGACTCCCGGCGACGATGTCGGTATCGCTCGCCGTGGCCGTACGCCGAATGGCACGTCACAACGCCCTTATCAAGCGGCTGACCGCCGTCGAGGCGCTCGGATCCACGACCGTCATCTGCACCGACAAGACGGGCACTCTGACCAAGGCCGAGATGACGGTTCAGACGATATGGGAGTCGGGCCATCTGCACGGGGTGACCGGCGTGGGCTACGCGCCCGAAGGAGAAGTCGAGGGAGCGGGCCGGGTCGCCGAGCTCCTGCGAGTCGGTGGGCTGTGCTCCGATGCTCGCCTCTTGCCACCCGACCCAGTCCGCCGCCTGGGCTGGAGGGTGCTGGGCGACACGACGGAGGGCGCAATCCTGGTCGCCGTCGGCAAGGCCGGTATAGACCCCGCCGCCGAGGAGGCCCGCACCCCCCGAATCGCCACCTTCCCCTTCGACGCCGACCGAAAACTCATGTCCACGGTTCACCAGCTCGCCGACGGATCGCTGGAGGCGTGCGTGAAGGGCTCGCCCCAGGCGTTGCTCGAGCGCTGCGTCGCCGTCCGATGGGACGGAAAGGACGAGACGCTGGACGAGCGGTCACGTGGGCAGATCGTCGCGGCGAACGACGAGATGGCAGCCCAGGGCCTCCGAGTGCTGGCGGTGGGGCGGCGTCAGCTCGCCGGTGGCCATCCAACGGTCTCTGACGCGGAGAACGATCTGACGCTGCTCGGTCTCGTGGCCATGTCAGACCCGCCGAGGCCCGAGGTCACCGACGCCGTTACCGCCTGTCGGCAGGCGGGGATACGCATCTACATGATCACCGGCGACTACGGCCTCACGGCCGAGGCGATCGCTCGGCGGGTCGGCATCGTCGGCGCGGGCACTGTGAGGATCCTGAGCGGCAGTGATCTCGACGGCATGAGCGACGACGAGCTCGCCGATGCGACGCTCGAGACCGAACAGCTGCTCTTCGCGCGTGCAAGGCCCGAGCACAAGATGCGCATCGTCGGGGCTCTCCAGGACCGCGGCGAGGTGGTTGCCGTCACGGGAGACGGCGTCAATGACGCCCCAGCGCTGAAGCGCGCCAGTATCGGCGTGTCGATGGGTGAGGGCGGCACCGATGTCGCACGGGCTGCTTCGGTCATGATCCTGCTCGACGATTCGTTTGCCTCCATCGCCACCGCCGTCGAGCTCGGCCGCACCGTCTATGCGAACATCCGCAAGTTCCTCATCTACCTCTTCAGCCACAACCTCGCCGAGCTCGCACCGATCCTTGCGGCGGTCTTCGTCGGGTTTCCCCTCGTTCCCCTGAGCGCCCTCCAGGTCCTGGCGATCGACCTCGGCTCCGACGTCATGCCTGCCCTCGCCCTCGGAACCGAGCGCTCGGAACCGGGCACGATGTCTCGTCCACCCCGGCCCTCAAATGAGCACCTGTTCAACTGGGGGGTCGTGAGGCGATTCTGCTTCCTCGGATCGATCCAGTCGGCGGGCGTCGTAGCTGCCTTCTTCTGGCGGATCCATACGGCTCACCTCCCATTCAGCGCCTTCACGCGGACAAACCCGACCTATCGAGAGGCCCTCACCATGACCCAAGCGGGCATTGTCATCAGCCAATTCTTCAACAGCTTCGCCGTGCGCACGGACGAGCAGAGCGTGCGTCGCGTGGGCGTGTTCTCGAACAAGCCGCTCGTGCTGGCGGGGTTCTTCGGACTCGGCATCATCTCGTGCATCAGCTATGTCCCGGCCCTGGAATCGGTGTTCGACACGGCGCCACTGCGCCTGAGCGACTGGCTGATCCTGATTGCGATGGGGGCAGTCCTGCTCGTCGCCGAGGAGACGCGCAAGGCGCTCCGCCGCCGGAGGCATCGGGCACACGGCGCCGGACAGGAACGCAAACGCCCACTCGAACTCGACACTTCGTCGTTCAGACAGGAGGAGCCATGCAAGTCGTGATCCTGGGTTGCGGGAGGACGGGTTCGGCGCTCGCGACCAGATGCGAAACTGAAGGCGACCAGGTCACCGTCATCGAGTTGGAGGAGAGCTGCAGGAGCCGTCTACCTCTCGGATTTGGCGGACGCTTTGTGGCGGGCAACGGCATCACCCCCGGAGTGCTCGAGGCAGCTGGCATCAAGGAGGCGGAGGCGTTCGTCGCCCTCACACCAAACGACAACGCAAACATCGTGGCCTCGCGGGTGGCCCGTGACCTCTTCCGAGTCCCGCACGTTATTGCGCGTCTCCACGATCCCGACCGCGCCCCCGTCTACAGCGAGCTCGGCATAGCGACAGTCGGATCGGTGCACACGACCGTCAACCGAGTGATGCAACTGCTCCACCACCTGACGCTTGAGCCGCAGCAGACCTTCGGCAATGGTGAGACGCTGCTCGTACGATCGCGGGTTCCCGACTACCTGGCCGGGCGACGAGTTCTCGAGTTCAACGTCCCCGCCGAGATCCAGGTCGTCGAGCTCAGCCGGGCGGGCCATTCGAGGATTCCTGAACACTCGACGCCGCTCGAGGGCGGCGACGTCGTCTCGTTCGTGGTCGCGGCGGGTTCACTGGGTCGATTGAGGAGTTTCCTCGACGGGAGGCTGTCGTGATGCGCATCATCGTGATTGGCGGAGCCGGCTTACCCGAACAGGTGGCCGTGGCACTTCACAAGGCGGGCGATGAAGTCACGGTCATCGACACCGATCCCGGTCGCGAAGCCGCACTCGTCAAAGCTGGCTTGCGCTCGGTGCGGGGGCAGGCGGCCGTTCCATCGACGCTTGAGGCAGCGGGAGCGCTCCGCGCAGACGTGCTCGTCGCCTGTACGCGGTCGGACGAGGACAACCTCGTCGTCTCCTACCTCGCCAAGAGGCGCTTCGACGTGCCTCGAGTGATCGCTCGCGTGAACGACGTGGCGAATGAGATGCTCTTCGACGGGTCGTGGGGCGTCGACGCCGTGGTTTCGCCATCTACCCTGCTCGTTTCGGTCATCAAACAGACTAGGAACGCCGACTCCGATAGCGCCGGTGCGGTTGCGCAACCTCCAGCCTGATCGGTGAGGGGCGTCCCGCCGCCCCTGCGCGTCGGAGGCGCCGGACAGCTCGCGATCAGCCGTCTGGCCCGACGGATCCCGACAGCCCGCGAATCCGTTCCAGCTGGATTCGCTCCTGCTCGAGACGAATCTCGGAGATGAACGCCCGCACGAGATCGGACTCCTCCGCGACAGCCTGAGCTCCGGCCAGGACGAGCACGAACCCTTCGCCCACCTCAACGAACGATGCGGCTTCTTCCGGGCTCCGAGGAATGCCCTCGCCGGCGGCCGCCTCGACGCTCCACTCGCGCCCGTCCGCCCTCAACAGGGCGACGCCATCGAGCTGGAGCGTGCGGCGGAGGGAGTCCACGGTCTTCAGCATCGCCGCCGAGCCAGCGGCCACAAGGCAGTCAGCTGCCAAGCGCGCCAGACCGTCGGCCACGGCCCGCCTGCGGGCGCCCACCACGCCCTCGTTGATCAGCACGTTGACGAGGATGCTCACGACGGTGGCGTCCACGGCGAAGGCGACCAGGGCGAGGATCTCGTTGATGCGGTCGAGCACAAAACTGTGCAGCGGGTGCGTGAGGTAGTAATCGGCAAGAAGGATCCCGACCGCCGTCGCCACCGCCGCCGGACCCAGCCCACCAACTCCCGCCACGAGGATGACGGCAAGCAGCAGAGCCAAGAGCGTCCCCGGCAAGCCGACTGACGAACGAAAGGGCACCAGGACGGCGGCGATCGCTGCCGGCGCAGCGAGGGCGAGAACATAGGCGAGAGCCCTGCGACGCGCCGGCAGCCCGCTCCGGTGCCGGCGCCATTGCGGCACACGCAAGGGCTCGTCGCCCGTCATCCTGGACGCCACCGGCCGGAGGGTGTCGTCCGTTTTGCCGGCACGCCGGCGTGCTCCAGGCGAAGCCGTCGGGATGATGTGAACGTCGAGTGCCGGGGCAGCCCGGATGACGTCATTTACCACGGAGCCGTGAGCCAACTCGTAGCGGCGAGATCGCCGCGTAGCTCCAAGGGCGAGGTGGGTCGCCCGTTCCACCTCGGCGAACTGCAACACGGCGCGGGCGACGTCCTCCCCACCGACCTCGGCGTACCGGCCACCGAGCTCGGTCAAGAGGCCGCGCTGGCTTTGTAGCCAGGCCGGTTCCGCAACCCTCGGATCGCTCGGCTCGCGCACCCTCAGGCCGATGAGCTCCGAACCGGTCGACCTGGCGAGCTGGCCGGCGTGGCGTAGCAGCCGGTCGCCCTCCACGGCGCCGCTGAGGAGGACGACGAGCCGTTGGGTTTGCAGTCTCGAGGCGCCCTCTGCGAAATCCGGCTCGCCGCTCATCGGACTCGGCTGGAGCACGTCGTTCTCTTCCGGGCTTTCGAAAGCCTCTGGACGTCCACGCCGGGACATCCAGCTCAGTGCCAGGCGATCGAGCGCCTCTAGGCGTCCGGGACTGAAGAACCCGCCAAGCGCTGTGTTCGTCACTCTGGCGTCGAAGATCCCGCCGGCGCTCACCCGCTCCCGCAGGACCGAGGCAGAGACGCGAACGAAGTCGATCCGGTCGGCCGTCGCCACCAGCTCATCCGGCACGGTTTCGGAATGAGGCAGCCGCGTGATCATCTCGACTTCGTCGCTGAGGCTGGCGAGGTGCTGGACGTTGAGGTTGCTGATGACGTCGATGCCGGCTTCCAAGAGCTCGTCGACGTCTTGCCAGCGCTTCTCATGAGCGAGCCCGGGCGTGTTCGAATGTGCCAACTCGTCGACAACGACCGCGTCTGGATGCCGTTCGAGGAGGCTGGGGAGATCGAGCTCGTCAAAGTAGCGATCCCGGTAAAAGACCTCTCGTGGCGGCACAACGACGAGTCCGTCCAGTTGCTCGACGAGCGCCGGTCTACCGTGAGTCTCGACAAGACCAACGACGATCTCCACCCCTCGATCGGCCAGCCGGCGAGCCTCCTGCAGGCTGGCGAAGGTCTTGCCCACGCCTGGGGCAGCACCGAGGAAGATGTGCAGCCGGCCGCGTCTCGTCTCGGTCACGACAGGATCCTGCCATCTGCCTCCCCTACCCGCCTCTGCCCACTACTGCCGGCCGTGGGCGCGTCGGCTGCCGACAACGCGTAGGAACGACCTCGACGGTGCCTGCACGGCATTGCCGCGTGCGTCAGCTCGGCTGTGGGGCAACGGTCCTGGCACCTCGTCACGTCGATGAACAAGAGTCCTTGATCCGCAACGGTCCATGAACGAGGCTACGCAGGCAAATACGCCAAGCGTTCTCACGCCCAGCTCCAAAATGTTTGTTTCGGACGTCCGGAACTCGGCTGGAGCCACTCGCTTGTAACCCCGAAGGAGTTGGAATGTTGCGACGGATGACAACTCGATCACATTCGCGGGCGATTCGGTTCACCGGGGCGTGCGCCCTCGTGGGCGGACTGTCGGCGACCTCGCTCGCACCGGCGACCGCCGCTCGAGCAGCGGTTCGGCCACCATCGGCGATTGTGTCGCCTTTCGGAGGGCTACGCCAGGTCGTTCGTTTGCATCAGGGCCACCTTCCCTTGAGCCAGTTTGCCGCCTTCGGTCGCCGCGCAGCTGCTTTCACCGAGGGCCTCGGAGACTCCAGAACGAGCGACGTGCTCTCGGGACGTCCTCTCAACGGTGGCTCGCGGGCACCGCTCGTTGAGCCGCGCATACCGAGCACGGCCACGACCTTCACCGTGGACTCCACGGTTGACGATCCGATCGCGACGCCGACGAGCACGAGCTGCACTGCCACGAACGGCAAGTGCACGTTGCGCGCTGCGGTTTCGGCTGCCGACAACCTCGGCAAAGCAGTGAACATCAAGCTGTCATCGTCCGACTACGTCCTGGACGACACAACGGCAGGCTCGATGGTCGTCTCTGACCCGGGTGCCGTCACGATCGAGGGGGTGTCGCCTGCCAGCACGACGATCTCCGTCATGACGGGTGACCACATCGAGCCCTTCGTCGTCGTCGATAACTTGGACCACGAGGGCGGTGTGCTCTTCTTGAGTGGCCTCACCATTGAGGGCGGCACCGCCATTGACGGTGGCGCCCTGCTCCTCGACGCCGACAACGGCAGCGCAGTCGTGACCGATGTCCACCTTCAGTCGAACCTCGCAACCGACCTGGGCGGGGCAATCTTTGCTGAGGACGGCCACCTTTGGGCCACGGACTCGATCATCAAGAACAACGCAGCCGGTGACGCCGGCGGTGGCATCGCCGTCGCGGACGGGTCTCTCGTCCTTGCGAGCTCGACCGTCGTCGCCAATACCGCGGACGAGGCCGGTGGCGGACTGTTGTTAGCCGAGGCATCGGCAACCGTGTTTGACGGCTCGGTGTCGTTCAACACCGCTGGCACGAGCTCCACCTCGGGGGAGGGAGGCGGCATTTTCGGCGAGGACGCCTCGTTGACCCTGGGCGGGACAACCGTGAACTCCAACACGGCTGACGACGGCGGCGAGGGAGGCGGGCTCGGGCTAGTCGAGGGCACGCTCGTGATGCAAGGCGGTCAGCTGTCGCACAACTCCGCCGTGGGCGCAGGATTGGGCGGGGCTGCGGCGCTGGGTGCCGTCAGCGCCAGCTTCACCAACGTCGTGGCCGATTCGAACACCGCCAACGCCGGGGGAATCGTCGCGATTGGTGAGGAGGGGGTGCCGGCCACCCTCGACATCACGGGCGGATCAGTCTCCGACAACACCTCGGAAGCAGTCTTCGCGTTCGGGTCAGGCGCCGGGAGCCAGGTCAACCTCGACATCTCGGGAGCGAGACTCGACAGCAACCACACGAGCCTCGCAGCCCTCCTACCCTGCGGAGCGGCCGTGTGCGCCACAGGCTTGGATGGGGGCACCGTCCAGCTCACTCTCGCCAACGACACCATCGACAGGAACAGTGTGCAGCCGACAGAGGAGCTCGGAGGAGCCGTCGAGGCGGTCGCCTCTGGCGGTGGCTCGGGCTCAGTCGACCTGCAAGGCGACACGGTCGACGAGGACTCGGCGCCCGGAGCGAGCTTGAGCGCCGGAGCCGTGCTGCTCGAAAGCGTCAGCGACTCGTCCGTGACGCCACACGTGTACTCGCCGCTGTCGGTCACGATCACCGACTCGAACTTCGAGCATGATTCCGTCGGCACGGGTGGTGGTGGCGGCGCAATCGGCATCGCCTCGACCGGGACCTCGGGAGACTTCAGCGAGACGTCCGTTTCGATGTCAGACGACACGTTCGAGCACGACACGGCCGGAACCTCCTCCGGCACAGCCGACACCTACGGAGGAGCAGTGTCGATCTCACCGGAGACGACCGGGACAATTACCGGCAGCACATTTCACGACAACGCCGCCAAGGGAACTGAATCGGCCGGCGGAGCGGTTTTCGACGAGAACGAGTCGGCATTCACCTTCGCCGATGACACGTTCACCTCGAACACCGCCGTGGACGCGGGCGGTGCGTTGGTCGTCTTCTCCGAACTCGCCACGATCCAGCAGAGCTCGTTCTCCCACAACAGAATCCGACGAGGGTGGGGCGCTCGCCATCGTCGAGTCGTTCTTCTCAATCTCCGGCTCCACCTTTAGCGCCAACGTCACTCCGATCTCGCACGGCGACGGGGGCGCCATCGTCGCTGACGAGGTGATCGGGGTGATCTCGAACTCGACCATCACCGGAAACTCGAGTGGGGGGAGCGGCGAAGGCGGGGGGATCTGGAACGAGGGCCCCCTCCTGACGCTCGACTCCGACACGATCACCTCGAACGTGGCAGGGAGCGGCTCCGCCCTCTACACGGAGGCAAACGACCAAGTCGTGACGGTGAAAGACTCCATCATCAGCCACAACAGGACGAAGAGCCGAGGTGGCTCGGAGAACGACTGCGCCCTGTCCACGGCCAGCGGGGAGGTGGCCATCGCTGCCGCCTCCGAGGGCGGCAACGTCCTCGGGTCGGCGGGCTGCGTCGTGGAGCTGGCGGCGAGCGACAAGGTCTCGAGCAACCCGAAGCTCCGCTCGCTGGCGAGCAACGGCGGGCCGACCGAGACGATGGCGCTCGAGGCGAGCTCGCCTGCCCGCAGGATCGGGCTTGCCTGCCTCCCGACCGATCAGCGAGGCCGGCCCCGCCCGGTCACGAAGTGCGACTCCGGCGCCTACGAGCTGCCCAAGGCCTGAACCGCCTGGACCGAACCGGCACCACCTCACACGGATCTCGGCGACAGGTCGGGCGCAGCGCCACCGGGCGCCGGCAGCACGTTGGCAGGCGCAGCGAGGTGAGATGGTCACGCGCCAACAGGAACGCGCCGACGGGCTTAGAGCGGTGGCACGCGCCAGCGCCGACGCAGGCCGTCCACGACAAGACCGAGGACGAGCAGACCGAGTAGGACGGATATGACGAGCACCAGCTCCAAGGCGGGTCCCTCGAAACCCCCATATTGGTCGTTGGGGAAGAGCCCGGCGCCGTGGAGGAGGAAGTACTCGGAGAGAGGGTGATCGTCGGTCAGGAGCGGTCCTGGTCCGGTGTAGGCATTGACCTGGCCGTTTGTCAGCCACACGAGCCTGTGGAGCCTCCTGGGCCAAGAGCTGGTCGCAACTCGCGGGTAGTCGGGGGCGTTGGCGAGGTCGGCTCGAGCTGCGGCCGACCCGAAGACGTGCTCGATCGTGCTGGCGTGGAAGATCATCGCTGAATCCGACCCGAGCATGTACAGCCCTTCGGCCCGCGGACCCTCCATGACCGTCATGTAGGGAAACGACGCCCGAAACGTCCTGAGGAACAGCTGCTGCTCCGGCCCGGGGCTGTACGGGAGGAAGACGGCGAGAATCCCGCCGGGGTTGAGGCGAGCCTTCGCCTCCTCATAGAACTCGTGCGTCATGAGGACGACGGTCCCCGCACTCCAAATCGGTGGCGGGAAGTCAGCCGTGATCAGGTCGTAGCGCTTGTTCGTGAGACGCACATAGTTGCGCCCATCGGTGATGATGATGTGGCCGAGCGGGTTATGGAGGTACTTGTTGGCGTCGGCGTAGAACCAGGACATCACGGACGGAACGGTCGGGTCCAACTCGACGGCGGTCGTGTTCATGCCGAGAATGATCGAGGATCGGTACGTCGAGCCCATTCCGAAGCAGAGATCGAGCATGGTGGAGGCGTTCGGCCTGAGTGCCTTCGGAATGTAGGCCAGGAGCTTGGTGTCGATGGTAAGGCGGGTGATGCCGGTCCCGTTGACATAGAGGCGGCGGGACAAGGCCGGCCCCCCGACGACATCGACCGTTGCCACGGTGTCCTCGAAGTGCCTCGTCGGCAGGCCCGTGCCGGCGATCGTCCGCTGCCGGTAGGTGAGCCTGGCGGCGGGAACAAAGAGCATCACGACGAGAGCCCCGGTGAGAAGGAACGCTATTCCTGCCCGCAGCAACCCCTTGTTCGGTGCAAAGGCGATTGCCAAGGCGCCGCCGATGGCGGCTTCGAGTATGCACAGTGCGGTGATGGAGAGGTTGGACCCGAGCGTCGGGATGAGCACGAAACCGGCGATGACCGTCCCCAGGACGCATCCGGCCGTGTTGGCGGCGTACACGAACCCGACCCCGCGGCTCGCATGGGCGACGCTGGCGACGAAGAGCCGGACCGTGAGGGGAAAGGCGTAGCCGAGGAGGGCCGTGACCGGGACGATGAGTAGGACCACGATCGGCAGGGCGCCGGGACCACGGAGGTCGCTGACGATGACCGGCACGAGCGTGAGGGCGGCAGCACCCATCAGGCACCCACCCAGCGTGGCGATCTGAGGCGCGCCCGAACCCTGGCGTTCGTACACCAAGCTGCCGCCGGCGATCCCGATGAGGTAGACGGCCAGGACGGCGACGAAGATGTAGATGGACGACCCCGTGGCCTGCAGGAGCACCCTGGTCCAGAGCACCTCGAGGGCCAGGCTGACGAACCCTGAGGCGAACGTGACTGCGAGGAGCATCCCTTGGCGGCCGTCCAGGCGAGGCCGACTCTCCGCTCTCGGCGGCGGGGGCTCTCGGCGGATGGGGAGGGTACGCGAGATGAGCAGGGCACCGACGCCGGCACAGAGGTTGAGCACGACAGCCACATAGGTGGTACCGAGGAGGCCCAACAGCTCGAGGAGGACGAAGCCGCTCGCCACCGTGCCGAGCACAGCCCCGAGTGTGTTCAGCCCATAGAGCCGGGCAATGCGCTCGCCGACGTCGGGGTCGGTTCGCACGAGTTGCCGGGTCAGAATCGGCATGGTCATCCCCATGATCAGCGTCACGGGCGTCAGCACGCAGAAGGCGAGGGCGAATCTGATCAGCCCGACTTCTCCGGGCGGGAGCGAGAGGTAGGCGCTTCGGAACACCGTGGCGATGGCGCCGAAGGCGAGCGGCATGAGGAGGGCAAGACAGCCGACGGTGATTTCGAGCAGACCGTAGACGACGAGTGCGCGTCGCAGCCTCGCTCCGAGCGCCGCCCCGAGAAGTGAGCCGAGTCCGAGCCCGGCGAGGAATGCTGTCACCGTCGTGACGATGGCCTGCGTCGTGTTCCCGAAGACGAGAACGAGGTCGTGGGTCCAGACCACCTGGTAGATCAGGCCGGCTGCGCCTGACGCCATGAAGAGCAGCGGAACCCGAGCGTCCGATGCCAGCGATGGCGTCTGAGAGCTTCCTGCTGGCTCGGCACCCGAGGGTGCCTGGAGGGCGCCCCTTCGAAGATCCTCGTCTCGAGGGGCAGCTACCGCGACGGCGCGCGTATTGGCGTCGCCAGGAGCTGCCACGGGTTGGAAGCTAGTTGGCCCCGGCCGGCCGTTACAAGGCGGCGGGGCGGGAGCTTCAGGTGACGCCGGGTCGAGCGAACGATCGCAGGACGATCAGCCAGGCGTGCAGCATCGCCGGCCCTTGCCGCAGCACGGTCGTGCGCAGCAGGACAGGGTGGTAGGGCAGAAGAGCCCGCAGCGCCGTCGTGAACTGGGCGCCCGTGGTGCTGAGAAACAGCACCTCGGCCGGCCGCCGGCGAGCGAGCGCCGCCCTGTCCCCGGGCGTGAAGATCGCAAACGGCGGCGGGATCGTATTGAAGCCGTCGTGGAACATGCCGGCGGGTTCGTTCAGCGTCCTCAGCTGGCGCCGGGAGTACCACATGAGCAACTGCTCGCCTTGATAGGTAGGTTTGCCGACGAACGACGGGAGTTCCGTGCTGACCCGGTACCAGTCGATCAGCAGGCTGGCGTTGCCACCGAGGGCATCGGCGTAGTCCGGAGCCGGGTCGCCGGCGAGCGCGATCCCGGAAAGACGTGCGTGGCGAGGTTGCGGCGCCACCGTGAGCACGAGGAGCGACCCCGCCATCCCGACGATCGTCACTGCCATGGCGAAGCCGCGTACCACGCCTGTTGGCGAGCGCGCTCCACCCAGACGGTTCCCGAGCCGCATGATCGCGCCGAGGACCAAGGGGACGACCGCCAATACCGCCCCCGTGAACAGCCACCCGAAGGCTGGCACGCGAGGCGCCAGCTCGTACGCGAGCGGGACAGCCACAAGAAGAGCAGGTGGCAGCCAGCGCCCCCACGGGCGGGCAAGGAGCGGCTTGCTCACCTCGGCGAGCGTGACGGCGAGGGTGAGGCAGACCACGCCCCAGAGCGTGGACGAGAAGAAGTGCATCTCGAGGGTCTCGACATCACCGAAGAACTGCAGGATTCCAAAGACGGCGAACTGGGCGGTGCACACGAGACCGACGAGGAGCTGGGGGGTCGGGATGGCTGCCAGTTTGCGGGCGAAGGTCACCCAGAAAGCGGCGACGACAGCGGGCGGAACCAACAGGTAGGCCACGTAGAGAACCCACCGGGGGTTGCTGGAGTGGAACGCCTGCACCTGCGGCGGCTTGCTCAAGTAGATGGCCGCAAGGATGGTCGGTCGGATGAAGTCGAACCGGCCGAGCACTGCGAGGGAGCCGATCATGAGGAGCAGGGTGACCGACACAGCGACGCCCGCGAGAAACACGACGTCGCCTAGAAGGTGCCGCCGGTCCCGTAGGAAGCGCACCACCAGGTAGACACCGATCGCAGTGGCGGCGAGCACGACGCCCATGCCGTGAGACCAGATCCCCATCGTGAACAGGACACCGGCAGCTGCGAGCCACGCCGGCCGCCACCGGTCCCGGCACGGCATCACCAGGCAGGCGACCGCTCCGACGACGTAGGAGACGACTGCGGAATCCGGGTAGTCGGTTCCCCAGGCCGTGAGAACGACCGGGCAGCTGAGGAGGGCGACGACGGCGAGTACGCCCGCCGGGATGCCGTAGAGCCGCCGAAGCAGCACGTAGGCCGGCACGATGGCGATCAGGGCGAAGACGTAACGGGTCACGAAGAACCCGGGAACGGCGCCGAAGGCCAGGTAGGCGAGACGGGCGACGACGAGGAACCCCGCCTGGGCGCCCTCGCGCAACCGCGCCGTCGCGCTCAGGGCGGCCATGTAACGAGTGAACATCTCGGCCGGATCGACGATGTAGATCGTGTGCATGCTGGGGTCCGGCAGGTCGACAGGCGCCATCGTCCGCACCCTCAACACGAACGCCGCGATCAGCGGTGAGAGCAGCACGGAGACACTCTCGGCGACGAGTGTCCAGCTCAAGCGCCGTGGCGGACGCGGCTCCGAAGTCGACTCGGCAGCCGCGCTGCGGGTGGCGAGCACCGGGCGAGATTACTACCAGCGCCGTTGCGGCGACTTCAGTTTCGTGCCGGCCCGACTACACTCGCACGGTGCTCAACGGGAAGCGGATCATCACGGTGCTTCCCGCCTACAACGCCGGCGAGACCCTCAAGAGGACGGTCGCCGAGCTGGATCGTGGCGTCGTCGACGAGATTCTCCTCGTCGACGACGCCAGCACGGACGACACCTACGAGCAAGCGAAAGAACTCGGCCTCACGTCGATACGACACGAGGGGAACCGAGGCTACGGCGCCAATCAGAAGAGCTGTTACACGGCGGCACTCGATCTCGGCGCCGACGTCGTCGTGATGGTTCACCCGGACTACCAGTACTCGCCACTGCTCGTACCCGCCATGGCCGCAATGATCGCCTACGGCGAGTACGAGTTCGTCCTTGGGTCCCGCATCCTTGCGCAGGATTCGGTCGCACGGGGCATGCCTCGGTACAAGTACGTGGCCAACAGGGTCCTGACGCTCTGCGAGAACATCGTTCTGCGACAGAAGCTGTCGGAGTATCACACCGGGCTGCGTGCCTATAGCCGGAGCCTGCTCGAGTCCCTGCCGTACGACCGGAACTCCGACGACTTCGTGTTCGACAACCAGATCATCGCTCAGGCTGTCGCCTTCGGAGCCAACATCGGGGAGCTCTCCTGTCCCACCCGCTACGAGGCGGACTCGTCTTCGATCAACTTCAGGAGGAGCGTCCGCTACGGCATCGGCGTGTTGCAGACCACCGCCCAGTACCGCCTGCACATGAGTGGCGCCAGGCACTACCGCTTCCTCGAGGTGGCCCCGCGGGATCCCGCCCCCGCCGGTGAGTTCGTCGCAGGCGACAAGTCGCTCGACAGCCCGAGCTGACACCGGTCCGCCGCCGCTGCCTGCTGAGAGGCCGCAATCGAGTCGGCACCACGGGCGACCGCGCCAGACGAGCGCAACCCGCGGCGCAACCTCGTCGGCAACGATGGACGGCATGCCCGCCGCGCCCTGCTCAAAGCCTCGCGTTGGCGCTCTGGGCACCTCAAGTGACAGCTGCTTCGCGCCGATGTATACACGGTGAGACCTGTGCGACATCTGACCATGAGCGAAACCCGCCCTGACACCACGACCAGGACCTGTAGAGCC
This sequence comes from uncultured Actinomycetota bacterium, assembly GCA_963735115.1. GTDB lineage: Bacteria > Actinomycetota > Acidimicrobiia > Acidimicrobiales > Bog-793 > JAKACA01. The sequence continues at coordinate 608,779 of CAVTJR010000001.1, forward strand.
CGACGCCTTGGGCGGGTCACCGTCTCGGCGGCACTCGTGGCGACCGCAGCGGCAGGCGTCGCCTTCGGTCAAGGCGGGGTCGCCACCGCCCAGCCGGACTCCGCCGCCCACGTCAACTTCACCCTCGTGTGGACGGCCTCGTTCCCGAACGATCACCATCCCTTCGCCCTGTCGTCGCCCGACCTCGCCCAGCTCCCCGGAGGGCCAGCTCTGGTGGTGGGCGATCGGTCGGGACACGTCTATGCCGTCTACCTCAAGCCTGGCCGCAACGGCGGGGCGAGAAGAGCATGGACCGTAACGGCAAACGGGCCGGACGGTCCGATCGGCGTGGACTCCTCTCCGTCGAGCTTCGACGGCGTCGTGTATTTCGGCATCGGCTGGGCCGGCCAGCATGGCGGGGGCTATGAGGCGATCAACGTCAACGGTTCGGTGAGATGGTTCAAAGACGCCGTCAACCCAGCGTCTGACCCCGTGAGGGACGCCGGAGTGGCCGCAGGTCTCACCATCGGCAGCCTGCAGTCGCAGGACGCCCTCGTCGGTCCGTCTCTCGGGCAGAACACCTACCTGTTCAACGCCTCGAGCGGGAGCAAGTTGAAGGGTTTCCCCTGGTTCCAGGCTGACACGAACTTCTCCACGGCCGCCGTGGCCGATGTCGAAGGCAACGGTCAGAACCAGATCATCGAAGGTGGTAACACCACAGCCGGCACGGTCTTCGACACCACCTACATCGACGGCGGTCAGATCCGCATCCTCGGGGAGACCGGCAATCGCGGCCACGCCGCCAGGCCCAACTCAGGGCTCTACTGCGAGTACACGACGGACCAGGGCGTGGACTCGTCACCCGCCGTGGGGGACATCTTCAATGGCCGACCTGGCATCGTCGTCGGCACGAGCACCGAGCGCGCGGGCAAGACCATGACCGACGACGTCATCGCCGTCAACAGCGCCTGCCGCCGCGTGTGGCAAACGTCCCTCGACGGGGCCACGACGAGCAGCCCGGCGCTGGCCGACGTGCTCGGCAACGGGCGGTTGCAGGTGATCGAGGGAACGCAGAACGGCTATGTGTACTGCCTGAACTCGCTCACCGGGGACGTCCACTGGAGAACGCGGGTGCCCGGTATCGTGATCGGCGGCGTCGTCACCACCGACCTCGGGAACGGTTATCAGGACGTCATCGTTCCCTCGACGGCGGGTGCTTTCATCCTCGACGGCAAGACCGGACGGATCGTGCAGACCCTGGAGCACTCCGTCGGCCTGCAGAACTCACCGCTCGTCACCGATGACCCCAATGGCACGATCGGCATCACGGTCGCCGGCTACACCGGCTCGCGGGCGACGCAACACGCCGTTATCGAGCACTTCGAGGTCGTCGGTTCGCACGGCTCGGGTGTGACGGAGGCGGGCGCCTGGCCCGAGTTCCACCACGACGCCCAGCTGACAGGGAACGCCAACGTGCCGGTGGCGGACAACCTCGCCATCACCACAAAGTCGCTGCCGAACGCCAAAGTAGGCGTCCCCTACAAGTCCGGTGTCCGCGCCTCCGGCGGAGCCTCACCCTACGCGTGGACGATGACCAGCGGAGCCAAGCCGCCTGGGTTGACGCTCTCCCGTGGAGGTGCCTGGAGCGGGACACCGACCAGACGGGGCACGTACCGCTTCACCCTGCGGGTGAACGACGGTAAATCCACCAAGATGACGATGACGCTCTCGATCGCGGTCGCCTCCTAATAAGCTGGGAGACGGCCGTACGGCGGCGTCCTCAGCCGCCACCGGTCGGTCGGGAGGGACATGCCGCTGTAGGCTCGTGGCCTGATCTCGACGACGGTGTCGTGCCGAATAGGGTCGTCTGGGTGACCTCCGCTCCAGGCGAGTTCGACGGCGAGAGCTACCAGGCGCGGCTGGAAGAGCTCGTAAAGGCGGGCGTGGACGTGCACGGCGAGGCGCGCTTCGTCATGACGTATGCGCCCGAGAGCGTCCTCGACGCCGGTTGCGGGACGGGCCGGGTGGCCCTCGAGCTTGCCCGTCTGGGCGTGTACGTGATCGGCGTCGACCGCGATCGGTCCATGCTCGCCGTGGCACGGCGGCTCCGCGACGAGCTGTCGGAGGAGCTCCCTGCGGTACGTATCCACTTCGTGGAATCCGACCTTGCCGAGCTCGACACAGGGGGGACGTTCGACGTCGTCCTCATGGCGGGCAACGTCCCACTCTTCACGCCCAAGGGCACGGAGGCGGCCCTGGTCGCCGGGGCGGCGCGCCACGTGCGCCGTGGGGGCGTGCTCGTCGGAGGTTTCCAGCTCGACGGCGGCTACTCGCTCGAGACCTACGACCTGCACTGCGCCGCCGTCGGCCTGGAGCTGGCGGAACGCTTCGCCAGCTGGAAGCGCCAGCCCTTCGACGGCGGCAACTACGCCGTCTCGGTACACCGACGGCCCTGAGCCGAAGGGGCGGCCGCTGCTGCGGGCGAGCCGACTGGCCCTTCAGGAGAAGCAACCGTCAGCTGGAGCCGAGACCGATCCGCCTCAGATCCTGTTGCACATCGGGCCAGACGTAAGCGCCCTTGAACAGGATCGGCGGCGCCTCCAGCGCCGCCTCGTAGTAGTCGAGCACGAGAGCCGTCCGATGCCCGTGCGGCACCACCGTGACGGCGTCGACGCCCCAGGCCCGCAGGAAGATCTCGATCGCCTTGGCGGTGGCCTGATCCATTGCCGGCGGCGGCCTCGGCTCGCCGTAGAGCGCCCACAGGAGAACCTGCTCGGCCTCATAGGGCGGCAACAAGAGGGCGGCGCCTCGGATCGGCCGGCCGGTCGGCCCTGCTACCGCACCCCGGAAGGCGATCAATTTGAAGCGCATGCGGGCAGCCGATTGCCACAGCAGAGCCTGGTCGTTCGACCCTTCGTAGGAGATCGGTAGCGGGTAGGAGAGCACGACCGGGGTCGTGTCGTGGTTTGCATAGAGCGGTGAGTCCGCGTCGGTGAACAGTGCCGGCACCCTGGGCGGGGCCGACTTGTAGGGGAGCGCCGGGAAGAGGGGTGCGAGGGCGACAGCTGCGATCGCCAGGCAGGCCACGGAGGGGCCGAGCCCGCCTGGCGCCCATCGCCCCGACTTCGCCCGAGAGGCGGTCGCCTCGCCCGCCGGCACTTCGGCCGGGCGCGACCGTCGGAGACCCCCGAGGATGCCTTCCCGGCGCATCCGGTCGAGCCCGATGGCGAGCACGACGGCGATCCCGAGGTACATGAGCAGCGAGTAACGCAGGTCGAGGGCGCCGTTGAGGATGGGGATCTTGAGCATCAGATCGAAGGGGAGCTTGATCGTGCGCGTCCCGCGCCCGAGCGTCACCACCCAGCCACCGAGAGCGATGAGCATGAACAGCTGCACCTGGCCGACCTTGCGCCAGCGGATCACGATGAACGCCAGCAGCACTAAAAGAGGGATACCGACGTACGTCGTGTGCTCGACGCCGTTCTTCTGCAGGAGGGCCATTCCCTTCGTCAGCCAGCTGCCGAAGCTGATGCGTTGCAGGTTGGTCGGGTAGATGAGCGAGGCCGGATAGGAGTGGTACTGGTCGAGATCGGCCACAGGGTGCGGCGGACCCGACACGTGATACGGGCCGCGGAAGTAGATCCAGATCGCATAGGCGCCGAGGATCGCGAACGTGACGACTGCCGTTGCGAAGCCCCGAAGGAGATCCCCGACCCGCTCGCGGGCGGCCACCGGGTGACGGACGGCCATCACGATGAAGGCGCAGACGGCTGCGAGGAGCGAGATGACCAGGATCTCTGGCGAGATCATGAGCTGCGCGGCGATGACGACGCCTAAAAGAACCCCGTTGCGGATGAGGTGCCGACGCCGGACGACGAGCTCGTCGAAGAGCGCCATCATGATCGGAGGCAAGGGCACGAAGGTGAGAAAGAGGTGGGACTGCGACTGCCCGACCATGAAAGGCGAGAACTCGTAGACGAGACCTCCGATGAAGGCGGCCGGCCACCACTTCGTCCAACGTCGCAACACGAAGCACATCGAGATGCCCGAGAGAGCAAAGGCCAGCCGCATGAGCAGGCTGAAGGTCGAGAGGGCACCGAACTTGAGGGTGAACGGGGCGAAAAGGATCCCGAGCAACGGGTACGCCGTGTTGTTCATGAGGTTCACGCCGTGCGGATAGTCGACCCAGCTCGAGTAGAAGGGGTTGAGTCCGTGAGAGAGGGCGTAGGCCGGCCAGGCGAGAAACCAGACCTGGGAGGAGATGTCGCCGCAGGCGCACGGAGGCAGCGTGCTGCTCGTGGCTGGCGGGTGCACGCCGTAGACGAAAGCGGCCAAAACGCTGTAGATGAGGATGCACAGCAGCGGCGGTCCGCCCCTCCGGAGCAGCGACCGCCTCGGCGGTCGGTGCGCCGGCCGCCGAGGGGCGTCAACCCTTGCGGCCGTGGGCGTCCACACGGGCTCATTGGACGGTGGCGGTGATTCCGCCGCAGGCGCCTCTGCAGTGACGCTGGCGGGATCGCCGGGCGTCGTGCGGCCGTCGTCGCTGGAGGCCTCGGCGCTCATTTTGGGTGACAGTACCAGGCAACGTCGCTCAGATGGTGCTTGCCGGGAAGGCGCCGGCGTGTTCGATCAGCCCGGCGGAACGAGCTTCAACCGTCTTCGGCTCGGCGTAGCGACCGTCTCGCCGGGGTCGGTCGCCTCTGCGTTGCGCAACATGGCGGCGGCCGAAGCGAAGTACCGCAGGACATCGGCCTCGTCCGCCGTAGCCAGCCCGGCGGAACTGACGGCTGCCGTCATGTGCCGGAGCCAGGCATCGTGCTCCGCCTCGCCGATGGCGAAGGGGGCATGCCGCATCCTCAAGCGGGGATGTCCGCGTTCTTGGTTGTATCGCGGGGGGCCTCCGAAGTACTGGGCTAGGAACATCGCCAGGTGCCTACGAGACTCGCTCAAGTCGGCCGGATAGAGGGGTCGCAGCACCACATCGCACTCGACGCCGGCGTAGAAACGGGCAACGAGGTCGTCGAACCATCCTTGCCCGCCGACTCGGTCGTACAGGGTCTCTTCCACGAGCGGTCAGCCTAAAGAGCCGGTCGGCCGGCGACGGCAGCCGGGCGTTGCCGGCGTCGAAGGAGCTGGGCGAGAGGAACGCGATAGGGTGTCTGGCGTGGGGTTTCGTAGAAGTTCGCGCCTAGCAGCGACGGCTGCTCTGGCGATGGCGGGCGTCGCCGGCGTCGCCTACGGCCTCACAGCCCCCGCCCCTATGGCCGCAAAGGTCGCCCCCCCAGGCGGCACCGCCGCCGATCTGGCGGCCGCGAAGCTCATCGACGGTAAGCGCGTCACGACGATCGATCTCGAAGGCTCGCGGCCGTACACACCGCACGCCGCCAAGGGCTCGTACGACGACTATCACTGCACCCTGCTGAACCCGCATGTCACGCAGGACTCGTTCATCGTCGCGAGCCAGTTCTACCCCGAGAGCGTGGAAGTACATCATTCCATCCTCTTCCTCGTCCCTCCGAGCCTCGCGAAGGCGGCGGAGCAAGCGAACAAGGATGGGAAGGGGTGGTCATGCTTCGGAGAGGCGCCCATCCCAGGTAGCTCGAGCTTCCAGTTCGCCAGCACCCCCTGGCTGGCCGCCTGGGGGCCGGGTGCTCCCGAGAACATTGAGCCGGCGGGCACCGGCATGCCCCTCCCGGCCGGAAGCCTCGTGATCATGCAGATCCACTACAACCTGCTACTCGGCGACAAGCCCGTGCAGAGCAGGATGCAACTCTTGACCGTGCCGGCAAGCACGCCCCTGAAGCCGCTGAGCCTGGTGGAGTACGCCGCGCCACCTGACATCCCCTGTCCGTCCGGCGTGCACGGCCCGCTCTGCAACCGGGCGGCATCGCTCGCATTTACAGGGCGCGAATTTGGCCAGAGCCAAATCAACTTCATCAACCTTCTCGAGGAGATCTGCGGACGCAACCCCGCCGACCCGCCGGCGGGCGATTCGACGACCTGTACGTGGTCGGTCGGCCACTACGGGAACATCGTCCGTATCGGCGCCCACATGCACCTGCTCGGGCTGACGTTGAAGGTCGTCCTCAACCCGGGCACGCCTCAGGCCCAGGTGCTGCTCAACGATCGGCACTATGACTTCCACTACCAGCGCGCCTGGAACATGGCAAAGCCCGTCCCGGTCACACCCTCCGACAAGATCCAGGTGACCTGCACCTACAACCCCCGGCTCCGCCAGGAGATTCCCTACCTACGCGACCTGCCAGCGCAGTACATCACCTGGGGCGACGGCTCGGCTGACGAAATGTGTCTCGCCATCGTCGCCATGACGCCTCCCGGCTGAGCCGCCGGTTTCGGGAGACTCGGGAGCTCGTGCGGGGGTGTGAGTCTCCTCAGTCGCCGTCCCAGCACCCGAGGATGATGGCGGCGACGGTGTAGGCGACGTCGGCTTTGCTCGTCGGTGGCTTGCCGAATTCCTTCGGCAGGGGGGCGATGTTGACGAGGAGCACCTTCCAGTCCTTGCGTACCACGACGGAGCCGTCGGAGGTCGTGAAGGCTCCCTGGCCAAGGTTGCCGAGCGAGCCCGTGTCGCCCATCGAGGCACCGAGTGAGTGGAAGTAGCCAAGGGTCTGCGCCCAGCTCGAGAGCTCCTTCACCGAGAGCAGGAAGGACCCGTTGGGATAGGCGTAGCGACAGGTGTACAGGTCGTCCGACCAGGTGGGTGTGCGGACACGAGCACGTACTCCGAGCACGCGTGCCATCTCGGCCTGTGCCTCGGCTGCGCACACCATCTTGGCGATGTGGGACGGATCCTTGCCCGCCGGCTGGGGTGCCTCCGTCGTGGAGGGCGCCTCCGTCGTCCGGGCCCTCGTCGAAGCCGCCGCCACCGCGTTCGAACGGCCGCAGGCAGAACTCAGCAGGCCGAGAGCCGCCAGTGCCGCGAAGAGAGCCAGCCTTGCCTGTCGCACGTCCGGGACCATACTGCGGGAGAGGGTCGATCTCAGGTCGACCGATGGCGACGCCGGAAGGGTCGACGGTCGAGAGAGCCTCCGTCACCCTCGCCACGGGGTCGGGTCGCCAGAGGGCGCCGACCGTCGCCACCACCTGCGGAAACTAGTCTGATAGGCGTGACCTCCGCCGCCAGCCAAGAGCCTCCGGCGGCTGCCGCCGTAGCCGCTCGGGTAGCGGGGCTCATCCTCGGCTACGACGCCTCGCCGAGCCCGCTGACCGAATGCGAGCCGCCTCCCGGATGATCACCGCCCCGCCCGGATCCGCCGGCGGAGCGGAGTCACCGGCGCCGAACGAGGAAGCCAAGCCTCCCCTCGCCACCGCCGAGCTGGCGGTCGGAGGGATGCACTGCAGCGCCTGTGCTGCCCGCATCCAAAGCGCATTGGCCGGCCAAGCAGGTGTCGCCAGCGCCGCCGTCAACCTCGCCACGAACAAGGCTTTCGTCGCCTACGACGCCGGCGTCGTCGGAACCAGCACGCTGTGCGAGGCGGTCGCCGGGATCGGCTACACGGCCGCTCCGATCGAATCTGGTGCTCCGTCGGCGACGGCTGCGCACGCCGACCGCTGGGTTGCCCGCGCCGCCTTCGCCTGGGCCCTCTCGATCGCGGCCTTCTGCTTGGCCATGTTCGGACCGGCGACGGCAGCCGTCGGCTGGAGCGTGCTAGCGCTCGCCGTCGCCGTCGAGCTCGGAGGTGGCTGGCCATTCCTGCGCACGACCGTGCGACTGCTCCGCCACGCTGCCACCAGCATGGACACGCTCATCGCTGTCGGCACGCTGGCCGCTCTCGCCGTCACCGCCGTCGAGACCATCGCACTCGGCGGGCGCCACGTGCACCTCGGGGGCGGCGGAGCCTTCGCCGCCAAGCTGCACGGAGTGATGGGCCCGCTCATCATCTCGATCCTGGCCACCGGCCGGGCTATCGAGGAGCGGGCGCGTGATCGGGCCGCTAGGGCAATGCACTCGTTGCTCCGGCTCAGACCGCCGACAGCGAGGGTCGTTACCGCCGTGGAGGACGAGCAAGGTGAGCTCGTCGCACCTGAGAGCATCCCGGTGGGCGCCCTCGTCCGCGTGCGTGCCGGCGAGACGATCCCGCTCGACGGCACGGTCGTGAGCGGTTGGTCGGCCGTGGACGAGTCGATGCTGACGGGAGAGCCTCTCCCGCTCGACCGCGGTCCGGGTTCGGACGTCACGGGCGGCACGCGCAACGGGAGCGGCGTCCTCGTGGTTCGCGTCGGCTCCGTGGCGGCCGAGTCCGTGCTCACCCGCCTGCAGCGGCTCGTCGAAGACGCCCAACGCGACAAGGCTCCCCTGCAGCGGATCGCCGACCGCGTCAGCTCGGTGTTCGTTCCCGTTGTCTTGCTCGGGTCGGTCGTGACGTTTCTTGCGTGGTGGCTGGCGGCCGGCAACTTTGGCGTGGCCGTCCTCAGCGGCATCGCCCTACTCCTCGTCGCCTGCCCGTGTGCCATGGGCCTGGCGACCCCGGTGGCGATGATGGTGGGCTGCGGTCGAGCCTCGGCTCTCGGAATCCTCATCCGCAGTGGCGATGCGCTCGAGCAGCTGGCTCGGGCGGACGCCGTCGCCTTCGACAAGACAGGCACCCTGACCGAGCGCGCCGCCCGCGTGTCGGCGGCGGCACCCGCTGCCGGCGTGTCGACAGCACGGCTGCTCGCCCTCGCCGCCGCCGTGGAAGCCGACAGCGACCATCCCATCGCCGCCGCCATCCGCGCCGCCCAGCTCGAGGACGCTGGTCCCCAGCCACCGCCGTCGAGCAGAAGCCGTGAGCTACCAGGGATCGGAGTCGAGGCCACGATCGACGGGCGCCTCGTTCAGGTCGTGCGTCTCGACGCCAGCCCTCTGCCGGCCGAGGTCGCCGTCGTCGTGTCGGAGCGCCTCGAGCGGGGCGAAACCCTCGTCCTCGTCAAGCAAGACGAGTCGATCGTCGGTGCCATTGCAGTGAGCACGCCCATCCGGGCGGAGGCGGTCGCAGCCGTGGCGCACCTCCGCTCCATGGGGGTGTTCACGACGATCCTGAGTGGCGACACCGAGCCGGCCGTCCGGGTGGTGGCGGCCGAGCTCGGCATCGACAGCTATTCGGCCACCTTGACGGCGGCGGAGAAGCTCGACGCCATACACGGTCTGCAAGCGAAGCACCGCGGCGTTGTCATGGTGGGCGACGGCATCAACGACGCCCCCGCCCTGGCAGCGGCCGACGTCGGCTGTGCCATCGGGAGCGGGACGGAAGCCGCCATCGCCAACAGCGATATCGCCCTGCTCGGCAACGACCTCGAGGGTGTCCCGGCCGCCGTTGGGGTCGCACGCTCGACCCTCTCGATCATCCAGGAGAACTTCGGATGGGCGATGGGCTACAACATCTCCGCCCTTCCGCTGGCAGCGGCCGGCCTGCTGGATCCGTTGGTGGCCGCGGTCGCCATGGGCGTGTCGAGCCTGATCGTCGTGCTCAACAGCTTGCGCCTCAGGCGCCTCGGCCGGTCCGGGCTCGGGCGCATCCAGGCACCGCGGGTGATGCGCGGCATCCGCGGGATGGCGCTGTCGATCGCCCTGCCGATCGTGCTCTTCGCCGGCGCCACGGTGATCGGCGAGGCCGTCTCGCCAGCGCGGGGCCAGCCATTGCTTCCGACCCTGCCGAGCATCGTCGACGTTCCCCTCGCGGCGGGCGCCACCGCTGAGGTGTACCTCAACTCCGGCGACGCCGGCGTGAACGAGTTCCATCTCGTGGTCGAGCGCGCCGGCAACCCGATCGCAGTCACCGACGCCTCCGTGACGGCATCTCATGGCGGGTCACCCGCCAACCCCATTCGCCTCATCCTGCTGAGCACCGGCCACTATCTCGGCTACACGGTGCTCACCCGAGGTACCTGGCACTTTGCCATCCGAGCGACGGTGGAGGGACATCATGTCGCCTTTTCGGTGACTCGTCAGCTGCGCTGACCCGCCCAACGGCGGGCCGGATGCAACACCGAGCTATCGCATGACGATGAGCATGTAGCCCATCGTGAAACACATCGTGATGTGGGTGGCGATCTCGAGACGGGGAGCAAGCCAACGGCGGTCGTGGGCGCACAGCACCTTGGCGCCGGCGAATGTCGGCCGGCTGCGAGCAACGACCGTCGCCACCTGCCCTTGGCCGGCCACAGGGAGCAAGGCCCCAGCGTCGCGCCCACCCGCAGCTGCCTCGGCGGCGGGAACGCCCCCTGCCGGCTCGGGCTGCTCCAGCTCGAGGACGACGAGGGCGGGCGCCGGACCTGCTCCGGCGGTGCGCGCCCGTGCGAAGCGGGTGAGGCTGTCCCCGTACCAGACAGCGGCCACGAAGAGGACGAACGCAAAGATCAGCGGCAGGCCCGAGGCGGCGGCAGCGGACGGCGCAGAGCTCATGGTTGACATGCCCTCGGCCGCCACCGAGCCCGCCACCGGCAGCGCGAGGAACATGTACAGCATGGCCACGACCATGGCCAAGTGGGTCGCGTAGTGGGAGGCGTGGTGCAGGTGGTCGTCGTCCCAGCCCCGCACGCCCCAGCGCCGCACGAAATGGACGATCTGGAGAGCAAACCAGACGGCCATAGCCGCAAACAGGATCTCCCAGATGCCCGACGACAACGAGCGGAGCGATGGCAGCAGCATGCCCGCCATCGCCACGCCCATGGCCACGTGGGCGACGTCCACGTCGACGTGGGTGGAACGAGCCCGCACCCTGGCGAAGACGAGGCGCCCTAGGCAGTAGGCGGCCGTCAGGAGCATCACGGCGGCAAGGGCCTCCACGAGCCAGGTGGGACGCATGCTGTTACCGCCGACCCGCCGTGAGCCCCGGCGTGGGCATCTCCGTGGGCAGCTCGGGACGAGCGCCGGCGGCGATGATGGCGCTGGAGACGCCGGGAGTGGCCGGCGCCGGCGGGCCTGCAGCCGGGCGGGAGAGCCGCAGCGGCCAGAACGCCGCCGCCAGCAGGATCAGCAAAGGACCACTGTTGGGGTCGGTCGCCGGCCCAGCAAAGACCCCGCCGAAGCCTTCCCCCACCACCCAGATGGCTGTTGCTACGGCGGCGGCCAGTATGAGGACGCCCCTCACCATCCGTGGAGGCGCAAAGATGCCGAGGGCGACCAGCCCGAAGATCACCGCCACGACCACCGATGCCTCGAGACCGCGACCGGCCACCTCGCGAGCGACCGCCTGGTCCAAGCTAGACAGCCAGTGCGGTTGTCCGGTGGCCATCGTGTTGATCGCGTCACGCACCGCCTCCGGTTGGCGGTTCCCCGACGACAGCGACAAGGCACCGAGGCCGCCCCAGAGCACGAGCCAGATCAGCCGGGCTGGGAGCGCCCCGAAAGGGCGATCGGCAACAAAGCCTCCACCGGCCGTCTCATCGTCGCTTCGGGAAGGCCAGAGGAGCACGGCCAACAGGGCGTACAGGAGGGCCGCACCCGGAGCGCCCGTGAGCGGGCTGGCGGTTCCGGCGAAGAGGTCGCCGGCACCTTCACCGATCCACCAGACGCCGAGCGACCAGACGACCGAGACGGTGAGAGCCGCCCTCACGGTCGGGCGCCAGGCGATCCCGACGGCGATCAGGAGCTGGATGCTGGCGAAGGCGGTGCCGGCGAGCATCGAGTGCCCGGCCGTCACCCGCGCCGACCAGGTGATGGCGTCGGCCACGACGGCAGGGTTGCCGTGGGCCATGGGGGCGATCATCCCCGTGCCGAAGGCCTGGGTGAACATGTAGGGCTGCAGCTGCAGGACGCCGTCGAACAACCAGACGGCGGCGAGTGACAGCTGGAGGATCCGACGTGAGTCGGGTGCGCACCATGGCTCCGCCCGGGGGACGACGCGGCGCAGCGACCACCCACGGGTGACCCCGGCCAGCGTGCCCGCGCTCATGGTCGCACCATCCTCCCGCGTCAATCGGCCGCGCGTAACTTACCTAACTGTCCGCCGGGTCGGTTTCAGGAAGGCTCCGGGCGCTCGCGCACGAGGTGCCGACGGCCGCTAGCTCGACGGCTGCGACTCGGCGGGCGCGACGCTGGATCGGAGAACCGTCTTCAGGAGCTTTCCGGAGGCGTTCCTCGGCAGGGGTTCGACCGAGATCCGGATGTAGGCCGGCACCTTGAAATCCGCCAGCGTCTCGGCCACGAACGACCGCAACTCGTCAGGCGAAGCCGACTGAGCGTCCTCGAATCGCACGAACGCCATCACCTCCTCACCGAGGGCCGGGTGGGGAACGCCGACCACGCCAGCTTCGGCGACGGCCGGGTGTTCGACGAGGCGGTTCTCGATCTCGATGCAGTAGACGTTCTCGCCGCCTCGGATGATCATGTCCTTCGCCCGGTCGGTCACATAGAGAAACCCGTCCTCGTCGAGGTGGCCGAGATCCCCGGTCCGCAGCCAGCCGTGCTGGAGGACGGCGGCCGTCTCCGCCGGCTTGTTCCAGTAGCCCGCCATGAGGATGGGGCCACGCACACAGATCTCGCCCGCCACGCCCGCTGGCAGCGAGGCGACCGCCCGGATGTCGGACGTCGCAGTCATCGGGTCGATGATCTTCAGCTCGACGACCGGCATGGGTCGCCCCACCGAGTCCGGGCGCTCGCGGGCGTCGGCTCCGGTGTTCACGGTCGCCACCGAGCTCGTCTCCGTCAGCCCGTACGCGTTGCCGATGGACGCCACGTTGGGGAACGTCTCGCGGACCATCCGCTGGAGCTCGCCTGCCGAAGGGGAGCCCCCGTAGGCGATCGAGGTCACCGACGTGAGGTCGTAGTCGTGCCGCCTCGGGTCGTCGGCGACGCGCCAGATCATTGTCGGAACGGCCGACCAGATCGAGACCCGCTCGCGCTGGATCGTCTCCATGATGACCTCGGGATCGAAACGCCCGGGCGGGATGACGAGCCGCATCCCAGCAGCGAAGGAGACAACGAGGTTCGAGTGACATCCGGAGACGTGGAACAGGGGCGAGGTCAGCATGCCGACGGTCTGCCCACCCGCCGTCGTCGGCAGGACGGAGCCGCCCTCGCCCGAGACCATGGCGGCCATCGCACCTTTCGCCCCGATGAAGAACGTGTTCTGGAGGTTGGCAACCATGCTGCGATGTGTGGAGATGGCACCCTTCGGTCGCCCGGTCGTCCCGCTCGTGTAGAAGATGACCGCCGGCGCGTCCTCGGTGATGGGCGAGCTCCAGGGGTCGGACGACGCCGAGGTGTCAGCGACCCCTCCTCGGTCCGGGAAGAGATCCGACGCTGAGCGTAACTCGACCTCACCACCGGGTGCGGCCGCATCGGAGGGCTCGACACCGACGAGGTAGACGACCCGAAGCGCCGGAAGGGAGCCGAGTTGGCCGGCGATCCTCTCGTAGCGGGCGGCGTCGGCCACGAGCACCTTCGCCCCGCTGTCCTCGAGGCCGTAGAGGATCTCGTCTGCCTTCCACCAACCGTTCAGGCCGACGAGGACCGCCCCCATCGAAACCGTCGACCAGAAGGTCAGGCACCACTCCGGGCAGTTGGCTGCCAGCACGGCCACGCGATCCGCCGGCGCCACAGCAGCGGGGCCGGAGGCGAGCTCACCGGAGCCGGCCCGTGCCAGCTCGACGAAGGATGGGTAGCTGATGCGACGGTCGCCGTAAACGAGGAAGGTGTCCTCGGCTGCCCGCCCCGCCGCCCCGAGGGCGACTTCGCGGAGCGAGCCCAAACGGTTGCGGTAGACGTTCATCTCGACCCCGCCGACATCGGCGCGGACGACCTCGAACAGCCCGCCCGGCCCGGTCAGCTGCTCCTCGATCCGGCCGGTGTCCGTCACGATGTCAGAACCACTCGGCGCGTCTGCCTCGCTCATCGTCGCGGGACTGTACTGCGGGTGAGACCCGGTTCAGAGATCGGGGCCCGAGCCGGTGGTCGAGGGTGCCAGCCGTCAGAAGACCCGCAGCCTCCTGACGGCCGCCAGCGTCGCCTCGGCGCCGGTGGCGTCGACCCTTGCCTCCCCGGCGAGCACTCGTGACGTCGTCACCAAATCCATCCGTGCTGTGCTCGCCGGCCTCTCCGTCCTCTGATCCTGCACGCAGCGCCGCTCTGCGAGCCGACATCGCTCGGCTTCAGATCCGTTCGAGCTCGCCGCCGTCGAAGAGCGGCTCGATGCCGAGGCTCGCGACGTCGCTCGCCAGCTCTACCTCTGACGGCGCCCCCAGGTCGGAGAGCGAGGAGGCGGCGGCGAGGATGGGCCGCAAAAGGCGGGCGTCGCTGGAGGAGTTGAGGAACAGCTGCGGATTCGAGAGGACGAAGCGCACCGCTCGACTGAGAGCGCCCTCGTCCTCTGTCGGCTTGTACCAGCTGAAGCGTGCACCGGGGTCGTCGTCCCTCCAGCGGCGCCGCGCCACGGACTTGATGGTCTGCACGGCCACCCGCCGCTCGGCGCACCGCTCGAGCAACGCCTCGACGTCGGCGCGATAGCTCTCGTCGCGCAACAGCACGTAGCTGTACGGCAACAGAACAGAGTCGAGGTCGGCGCGCTCCAGGCTGCGGTGATGCATGCCGGCGATGCGCAACCCGTGGCCGGTGACGCCGACGTGACGAGTGAGGCCCTCGTCTCGTGCCTGCATGAGCGCCTCCACGGCACCTCCGGGGCCGTGGGCGACCTGCCACTCGTCTTCCTCGACGAGGTTGTGCAGCTGGATGAGATCGACGTGGTCGACGCCGAGGCGCTCGAGGGAACGCTCGAGGCTGGCGCGGGCAGCGGCACCGGTGCGGTCCGCCGTCTTCGTGGCGAGGAAGAACTCGCCGCGGTGCTGCGACATCCACGGCGCCAGGCGGAGCTCGGAGTCACCGTAGTCAGCCGCCGTGTCGAGGTGGTTGACGCCGAACTCGAGCAGCGTCGCCAGCAGCTCATCGGCACGCTCCTGTCGCATGGCGCCGAGGGCGGCCGCCCCGAAGATGACCCGGCTACTGGCGTGTCCGGTCCGGCCGAAGGGTGCGGTGTCGATGTCCCGAGGCTACCGCCGAGGCGATTCGGGCATCCGGCCTCAGGTACGCCAGCGGCGGACGGGCCCGTCAACCCAACTGATGTCAGCGCGGGTGCCAGCGGCGCAGGTGCCGGTGATAGCCTCGAATCAGGACGAAAGGGGTCAAGACATGGCGCGGCGGACAGCACCGGTCAGCGACTGGTCACAGGATTTCGATGTCCTCGATGCAGGGTACATCGCAGATCCCTTCACGTTCTGGGACCAGCTCCGGCAGACGTGCCCGATCGCCCACAGCAACCGGAGGGGCTCGAACTGGCTGCCGACCCGCTACGAGGACGTCACGGCCATGGCCCACGACATCGAGCACTTCAGCTCGGTAGAGGTCGCCGTCATCCCCTTCGACGGTGAAGAGCCGGAAGAGCCGCTCCTGCCCTACGGCCTGCCTCCGATCTCGGTCGATCCCCCGATCCACACCTGGACGCGACGCCTTCTGCTTCCGTGGTTCTCCCATCGCCGCGTCGAAGGCTACGAAGCCATGACCAGGGATCTCTGCCGCGGGCTGATCGATTCGTTCGTCGAAACAGGTCACGCCGACGCTGCGGAGAACTACTCCCAACAGATCCCGGTCCGCGTCATCGCCCACATCCTCGGGGTGACCGCCGATCTCTCCGACACCTTCACCGGCTGGGTTCGCGACATCCTCGAGTTCGGCGACGACAAGGAACGCAACATGGCGGCGATGGAAGGGCTCTTCACGTACTTCGTCGCCGAGATCGCAAAGCGACGCGAGTCCCCGGGTAGCGACCTGCTGAGCGAGTTGCTGCAGACCGAGGTGGATGGAGCCGCCATTGAGGAGAGCGTCGTGCTCGGCATGGCGGCGCTCGTCCTCATCGCCGGCGTGGACACGACCTGGAGCGCCATCGGCTCGTCGCTATGGCACCTCGCCACCCACGAGGACGACCGTAAGCGCCTCGTCGCCGAGCCGGAGCTCATGCCGCTCGCCGTCGAGGAGCTTCTGCGGGCCTACTCGCCGGTCACGATGGCCCGTCTCGTGACCTCCGACATCGAGTTCAAGGGTTGTCCGATGAAGACCGGCGACAAGCTCCTCATGAACTTCCCCGCGGCCAACCGGGATCCGGACGTCTTCGAGGACGCCGACAGGGTCGTGCTCGACCGTCAGCACAACCGCCACGTCGCCTTCGGGTCGGGCATCCACCGCTGTGCCGGCTCCAACCTCGCCCGCATGGAGCTCAGGGTGGCCCTCGAGGAGTGGTTGGAGAGGATTCCGGAGTTTCGACTCGTGGAGGGTGCCGAGCTGACGTGGGCGGGCGGTCAGGTACGCGGGCCGCGGGTCCTGCCCGTCGTGTTCCCGTGAAGATCAGGGTCGACGCCGGCAAATGCCAGGGCCACGCCCGCTGCTATGCGCTCGTGCCCGAGTTGTTCTCCGTGGACGACTACGGGCAGAGCTCGGTCGTCGGCGACGGCACCGTGCCTGCCGAGCTCGAGGAGAGGGCACGCCTCGCCATCGCCAACTGCCCCGAGTACGCGATCGAGGAGCTCGCTGACTAGAGGCTGCCGCCGAGCCGGCGCCCACCGGTCGTGCCTTCACCGCACGCCGGTGGGAGTGACAGACGGCACCGCCGGCGAATCGTGCGCCTGCAGCCACCAACCGCGACCGGTAAGCGCGGCGTGAGCACACAAATCGTCCGGCGGTAGGTCAGCAGGCCCGATCGCACCCCGATCGGGCGAATCGTGTTCCGAAAGTGACCGCATACGGCCGGTCCGAGCGTTTTGCGCACGCGATTCGTGCGACGACGATGAATGCCATCTCCGAACAGCGCGAGCCGAGAGCGACCGCCGCAGAACCCCGGCTTGACAGGCGTCAGACGCCGGTGCACTATTGAGCAAATGCTCAATACAATCGCTCAACTGACAAACCCGTCTCGAACGGCACAGGGGGAACCTGTTGGCCAAGCCAGGTAGCGCCGGTCACGTCGGTGTGCGCTCCGGCCCGGAGAGCGCCGTCACGAGGGCGGCCCTCACCGAGGCGGCGATTGCCACGCTGCAGGAGGAAGGCTTCGCAGGGGCGAGCGCGCGAGCGATCGCCCGCACGGCCGGCTCCAACCAGGCCCTGGTCTTCTACCATTTCGGCTCTGTCGTCAACCTGCTGCTGGCTGCCCTCGACGAGACCAGCCGGCGTCGCATGGAGCGGTACAGCGAAGCCGTCGAAGCCGCAGGCGGCATCGAGGAGCTGGTGGAGGTCGCGGCGACCATCTTCCGCCAGGACCTGGACGGCGGCCATCTCTCGGTCCTCGCCGAGATGATCGCCGGCGCCTCCTCCGTCCCGGGCCTCGGAGACGAAGTTGCAACTCGGATCGACCCCTGGATCACCTTCACCGAAGGTGCCATCAGCCGGGTCACCGGGTCCGGCCCCCTCGCAACCCTCCTGCCAGTCAGCGACGTCGCCTACGCCATCGTCGCTCTTTATCTCGGGATCGAAATGCTCGCCCACCTGGACGGGGACCGCTCTCGGGCCGAGTCGCTCTTCTCGACCGCCAAACACGTCGCCGATTTGCTCGCCGGCCTGTTCGCTCCCGCCGGCGCCTCCGCTCCCTCCCGTACCTCCGGCGAGGCGGCTTCGGGCCCGCACGCTCGAACACACTCAAAGGAGCAGCTGGGATGACCTCGACAGACACCAGAAGTAGGGCGGCCGCCACCGAGGCGGACGACCCGGCAGGGACCCGGACGTGCGTGAGCGACACCGGCCTCGACGTCGTCACGGGGGCATTCAGCTACTCCGGCGGAGCGATCGCTCGCGAGCTCGCTGAGCGAGGCAGGCGGATCCGGACGCTCACGGGCCACCCGGAGCGAGCAAGCAGCACGAGCAACACTTCGGAAGGCCCCGGCCACGTCGAGGTCGCCCCGCTGGACTTCCAGGATCCTGTCCGGCTGGCCGCCAGCCTGGAAGGTGCCACGACGCTCTACAACACCTACTGGGTGCGTTTTCCCCATGGCGATGTCACCCACGAGACGGCCGTCGCCAACTCGCGGGCGCTCTTCCACGCTGCCCAGCGGGCAGGCGTCTCCCGCGTGGTACACGTCAGCATCACCCATCCGAGCTCCGAGTCGCAGGACTCGTACTTCTGCGGGAAGGCAGCCGTCGAGCAGTCGCTCGCCGAGACGGAGATGTCCTACGCCATCTTCCGCCCGGCGATCCTGTTCGGCGGCGACGGGGTGCTCATCAACAACATCGCCTGGCTGCTCCGTCATCTACCCGTGTTCGCCATCGCGGGCGACGGCCAGTACCGCGTGCGGCCGATCCACATCGACGATCTCGCCCGCCTCTGTGCCGACGCCGGCACCCCTGCTGCCGACGGCTCTCGCCGGCCCGACCTCCTCGAAGACGCCGTCGGTGGGGAGCGTCCGACCTTCAATGAGCTCGTCGGCTGGGTTGCGGAGGCGACGAAGTCCCGGGCACGCATCGTGCACGTTCCCGCTGCCATCGTGCCGCCCGTATCAGCCGTCCTCGGCAAGGTGCTGCACGACGTCCTCCTCACTCGAGACGAGTTGCACTCGATGATGCAGGGGCGGGCGGACACCGACGGCGAGGCGACAGGTCGCGTCCTCGTCTCGAAATGGGTCGCCGAGCACGGCCACGAGCTGGGGCTGCGCTACGCCAACGAGATCGATCGCCACTTCCGCCGACCGGAGCGCCCTCGGTGATGTCCGAACCCACGTGCTCACCAGCGGGAGCAATCGGAGTCGCAAGTCGACGGTCGCCGTCGAGAGCGGTGAGGTGCTCGCTGCCGACGAGATCCCTGCCCAGCACGAGCGCTAACCGCCCGAACCAGCACCCTCCTCGAGATCCTCCGGACCGGGGGCATGGTCGGGCACGACGAAGCGGCTCGGGACTGTGCCCGTTCTCGCCAGCCAGGCGTACTCCCACGGCGACAACTGAGAGAGCGGCACGTCGAGCTGGACACGGCCGAGTCCGCGGGAGGCGTTGGCAGCGGCCGCACGGGCAGCAAGAGACGCCGGGGAAAGGCTCCCGGCCGCGGCGGGCGCCCGGGAGGGGGCGGCATCGCCGTCACTGTTTCCGCTGGGGACGTCGTCCAGCCCGTAAAGCCCCGCTCCGGTGCCGACGAACGACACCGAATCGCCACCACGGGCGTCCGAGCGAAGGGCGACTCGCTGCTCAGAGTGCATCCACTGCAAGAAGATGGGGACGAAGGCGCCGAGGGTGACGACTTCGGTCGCCGCCCAGAGGATCCCTCCGCCGGTCTTGGAGCTCGAAAGGGTGTACATCGAAGCGAGCGGCCTGTGGCTGTTGAGGATGGCCACGCCCAGGAACGCCTCGACGCCGGAGCCGAGAAGGATGTTGAGCATCCTCGCCGGGTAGCTCATCCTCCAGTGGATGATCGGGTCGACTCCCACCATCGGCCACCAGAACAGCGTCGCCCCGAAGAGAAACCCGACGTTGATGAAGTCCATCACCCACATGTGCAACATGGCGAAGTTCAGGATCGGGGTGAGGAAGAAGAGGAACATGACGCCGTAGTAGAGCCCCCATACGACTACGGGGTGGCTGATCGCCGCGAACGGCGTCGACCGCAGCACGTCGAGCCAGCGCGCCTTCATCCGGCGGCTGCTTGTCTGCAACAGCAACGTCGAAGGCGCTCCGAGGGCGAGCAATGGAGGCCCCACGACCATGAGAAGCAGGTGCTGGATGACATGGGCCTCGAAATACGTCCCCGTCATGGCCGCCACGGGGGACTGCAGAGCGAGATCGATCGCCAGCAGGCCCGCCATGAACGAGGCGGTCCGCCAGCCGCTCCAGCGCCGTCCCCGCGCGGCCAGGCGCCAGTCGGCCCGCAGGTACCAGACGGCGACGGCGATCAGCACGACGGCGACGCTCACGGGGAAGGCGCTGAACTCCCATTGGGTGAGGGCGTTGTGCACGGAGAAGCCGACGTGGGCCATTCCAGGCATGCTCCTAGTGTTCTACCGCTCGCCCGAAATCACAACCGCGGCGGCCGGCACGACAGGGCGCTGGACCTCAGCGAAGGCCCACAGTCGCCACTGGGGTCACGATGGCGTCGCAGCCTGCGCCGGAACGTCGACCGCCTGGACTTGGGCCCAGGCACCGGTTCGCAGGAGGGTGTAGACGCCGAGCGTCCAGCCGTGGACGGCCAGCGCCTCAGTCACCCCATCGGCGTCGAGCAGCAGCGTGGCCGTGCCTGCTGGCGGTGTCGGGAGCTCGCTCCATCTCTTGCCAGCGGCAGGCAGCACCTCGGCGGTCAGCGAGCTCGACCGTGACATCAACAGGAAACTCGATCCGTTGGCGCCGTCGCCCGTGGCGACAAGCCGCTCGGAGGGAGGTACGTCGAAGACCGGCGACGACGTCCAGCCCCGCGAGCCGCTCCACGTCAATCGGAACAAGGTGGCGGTTCCGTCGGCGGCCACGGCCTCCGCGAGCGCCACGACCTGAGTGCCCTCCATCGAGAGGCGGAGCACCTGTGTGATGACGGACCGGCCGGCGGCCGAGCGCATGATGGCGGAGGCTCGCTGATGCGAGGTCACGCCCTCCGTCAAGCCTGCCGTCGGGACCGGTGGGCCGACGAGCTTCCAGCTCCCGCCCGAGAGCTCGAAGATGCCGATGTGCGAGGGCGCCTCGCACCTCCCGCCGGCGAGCGGCTGCTCAGCGGGTCCGTAGGCGACCGCCGTGAGCGCCGTGAGCTCACAGGACCGTCCAGCCACTTCGGCGAGGGTTGAGCGGAAGGAGATGTCCCTCGCCCCGCCCGAGGCATCATCATCGCTGGCGACGATGGTCGAGCCGGCGGCGCCGAGGAGCGCCAGCAGCCGCCCGCCCGGGGCCGCCGCCATGGAGTCGGGCACCGGGGTGAGCGGGCCAGGCAGGATCCCCGCCGTCCAGTGGGCACCCTCGCTCGACGTCGTCGCCACGGGTGAGAAGTCGAGCAGGCCAGTCGACTCCACCCCCACGACGCCTCCGGCCGCCACCAAGGAACCCGCCAGCCCGCCGTTGTCAGCCACTCCCTCCGGCGTCACGAGGATCCACGAGGGACGCGCCCCAGCCAGCACGAATAGCTGCCAGAAGGTGTCGGAAGGGACTCCGAGATCGCCCATGGGCACGATCGCCCAGCCGGTGGCAGCCGACAGCTCCGTAGGGCCCAGGCTGCCGGGTGTCGCCACAGCGGTCGCCAACGGGATGTGGAGGGCGGCCGACTGAGCGGCTGTCGGGCGGCCCGACCCGGAGCCGGCGCCGCAGCCGCACAGGAGGAGGCCGGTGAGGCCGAGAGGCGCCACCCGCCTCACAACGACCGAGAAGCGCCTCACGGGGTTGTCAACATGTGCTCGATCGTTCCCGCGAGCACGTTGGCGAAGGACGCCTCGCTGGCCGAGCTCGCTGGCCCGGGAGCGGCGTTGAACCGGTACCGTTCCGTCCCCTTGCCGTCGATGACGAAGACCCGGTAGCTGTTGGCGACCGTGGAACCCGCCAGTCCGACGCGGGTCTCGATGCCGTACGACTTCCAGACCGCCGTGAGGTGGCGAACCGGTCCGCTCAAGAACAGCCAGTTGCCCATGCCGGCGATGCCTTCGTCGGCGTCGAAAGCTTGAGTCGCCGCCGGCAAGCGATACAACGGGTTCGTCACCACAGCCACGAACTCGACGAGCCTGTTGTCGGCGGCCAGCAGCAGTGAGCACTTGCGGAGCTCATGGGCGAGGACGGGGCTTCCCAGCGTGCCCACTGGGTCAAGGAACGTGAGCACGACGACCTTGCCTCGCAGCCCTGAGAGGCCGACCAGCTGGCCGGCCTGGTCGCGGAGCACGAAGACGGGTGCGGCCACGTCGAGGCGGCTGGGCGAGCCATCCACGGCCTGGTAGACGATCGGGTCCGCTTGGCTGTTGAGGGAGGCGGCCGCCATCGGAGCGGCGCCGAGGAGCACGACCACAACCGCTCCCAGAGCGGCAAGCACGCGGAAGGCGTACACCGGACGGGCACGCACCCGTTCCCGCCACGTCGGCGGCGGTCCGGGCGGAAGAGGATCCGAGACCCACCCGAGATCAGGTTCGAGGTTGGCCGGCAGTTCGAGCTCGGGAGAGAGCACCTCGGGCACCACAGAGGTTCGCGTGAGGGCCACGTATCCGGCGACGATCACGAGCAGCATCGGGATCATGCTGTTCGTGTCGGTGCCGGTCCCCCCGAAGAAGCCCAAGTCCTGCACCAGCACCCAGTCGGCCAAGCACACCACTACCGACACGACGACCGCCGACCGCACGACGAGGGCTCGGCTCGACAGGAACGCCAACCCGATCCCGGCCAGCACGACGACCACGAACAGATTGACGGCGAAGCCATGATCCGCCGCGAAGGAGCCGAAGTTGCTCATCCACGAAGCGACATCGTGCGGCTGCGGGGTTGCCGCCATGGTGTTCACCATGCTCGTGAGCGTGCCGGCGCTGCCGGTGCTGGTGGGTTTCCCTTGCCAGAACCCTCGGCCCGGCCAGGCCTGCAGCCCGGCCATGAGAATGAAGAAGACCGCCATGGTCCGCAGGATCAGCCGCCCCAGCTGACCGGTCCCCCAGCGGCGCTCGTCGCAGACGATGAGCGCTCCGGCGAAGCAGTAGAACAGCACCGCCCCGGGTGCGCCGAACATCCAGCTGACACCGGGGGCGAAGAGGCCGCCGAGCACCTCGCCGAATACCCAAACGACAAGCCCCCACAGCACGCTGGTGGCGCCAGCGGCCCTCGACCAGAATCCCCGGGGTGCCACGAGCAGCCACAGGCCGATTCCGAGCTGGATCCAGACGGCCGCAGTGCTGGCGACGATCGGGTGATCACTCCAGATGGTCGCCCCGAAGTTGACGATGTGCTGCACCCAATGGGCCGAGGCGGCCGCAGTTGGGGCGATCACCTTGGACGTCATCCCGAGCGGCATGGAGGTCTGGCCTTGGAGCAACCCGTCGAAGACCCAGAGCAACCCGAATCCGATCCGGAGGAAGCGACGACCGCTCGGCTCGGGGTCCGCCAAGGCCTCCTGCCTGCTGCGTGAGGCGGCAAGCCCGCTGAGGCCGGCGTCTCCGCCGACCACGGCGCCACCGATCACCCCGGAGCGGGCAGCGCTCACGGCGGCGGCGTTGCGAAGCTGGACGGATCGCAGGACGCTCCAGGCGATCGCCAGGAAGACGAGGACGACGACGACGACGAGCGCCTGACGCAAGAGGGCAGCCTGGAAGGCAGACACGATGACGGAATTGCCCGGTGCTAGGCCGCTGCTCATCCCCGGCAATCTGAATCGACTCCTCAAATCTGTCCAACTGCCCGCCGCGGTGGCTGAACGCTGCGATACCGCCGAGCACGCCGGTCTCCCCTGCCGCCGCCGGTCGCGAGTCCGCCACTACTGACCCACACGGTACCGGAACTTCGCCCCAATGGTCGTCCACCGCACGCGGGCCACCCCGCGTGACCTCCACCAATAGGGCGAGGCGATGGATCCCACGACCGTCGCCAAAATGCGCAAGGCTGTGCTCGTGGCAACGGCACCAGTACCGACGGAGGAAAACGACGGCCCGGCACGACCCGGCCCTCTGCCACACACGGTGCCGGCCGCCACGCCGGGAACCGCCATCCGCAAGCGCTACCGGCCTCGGATCGACTACGAGCTGATCTCCTGCGGCCTGCACGGCCATGTCCTCGTGGGATTGGACGTCGCCGAGGTCCGGCCGTCCGACGCAGACATCCTCCGCCAGTACGGCGGGCTCCGCTGGCACCGGTGCCTGCGCTGCGACGCCTGGATCGTGCAGGACCTCCCCGCCAACCCGACGAGCCAGTACCTGCCCGAAGCCGTCGACCTCGACATTCCCACGAGGGGACGCCGGCTGCGGGACCGATACGTCCTCCGGTTGATCGTGCTCGAACGGATACTGCACGCTCTCGTCTTCGCAGCTCTAGCGGCTGCCATCCTGGCCTTCGCCGCCAACGCCGGCCGCCTGCAGCACGCCTGGAAGAGGATCCTCAACGCCCTCCAGCCCTATTCCGGCTCGTGGATCGTGAAGGACGTGAACAAGCTCTTCGCCCTCCCCCACTGGAAGCTCTACCTCGTGGGTGTGGCGGCTTCTGCCTACGTGGCCGTGCTCCTCATCGAGTGCGTCGGCCTCTGGAACGCCCGGCGCTGGGCGGAGTACCTGACCTTCGTCGAACTGGCGTGCTTCGTGCCCTTCGAGCTGTACGAGCTCGCCAACTCCGTTACTCCCCTCAAGGTCGGCACGCTCGCCCTGAACCTCGTCATCCTGCTGTACCTCCTCCTCGTTCATCGCCTGCTCGGCGTGCGCGGAGGCCTGAAGGCGGCCAAGGCCGCCTACGGCGATGAGGGATGAGGCCGAGAGTCAGGTGACGAGCCTGCGTATCGAGTAGCGCTCCGCCTCGTACTGGTGGGACGACACGACCTCTGCCAGTGCCTCCACGGCATCGAACACGTCGGTGAAACGGAGGTACAAGGGGGCAAAGCCGAAGCGGCAGAGATCCGGGGCCCGGAAGTCGCCCACGACGCCACGGGCGATGAGCGCCTGCACGATGCGATAGCCCTGCGCGTGCCGGAACGACACCTGCGAGCCGCGCTCGGCTCGGTTGCGGGGGGAGGCGAGCTCGAGCTCGTCTCCGAGGCGTTCGAGGACGGCTTCGATGAACAGCTCGGTCAGGGCCTCGGATTTCGCCCGCACCGCTTCCATCGTCACGCCCTCCCAGACGTCCAGAGCGACGTCGAGCGCCGAGATCCCGAGGACGCAGGGCGAGGATGAGAGGAAGCGCCCGACACCCGGTGCGGGCCGGTACGTCGTCGTGAAGTCGAAGGGTGCTTCGTGGCCGAGCCAGCCCGGGAGCGGGTTCTCGACGACGTCCTGCAGCTCGCGGCGGACGTAGACAAAGGCCGGAGCGCCTGGCCCGCCGTTCAGGTACTTGTAACAGCAGCCCACGGCGAGATCGACGCCGTCGCGCTCGCACTCGACGACGACGGCGCCGACGGAGTGGCA
Organism: uncultured Actinomycetota bacterium; assembly: GCA_963735115.1. Lineage (GTDB taxonomy): Bacteria > Actinomycetota > Acidimicrobiia > Acidimicrobiales > Bog-793 > JAKACA01. Next base: position 633,760 of record CAVTJR010000001.1, read on the forward strand.
CAGGTCCCAGACAATGAGGGCGCCAGCCTCATGAGCTGCCTTCGTGAGCGAAGCGATGTCGAACATGGCTCCGGTACGAAAGTCGACCTGGGTGAGCATCAACACGGCGACGGTCTCGTCCAAGGACTCCGCCACGGTGTCGGCCTCGGCGTAACGGACCTCCACCTCGCCAAGCAGGCGGGCGATCCCTTCGGCGGCGTAGAGGTCCGTGGGGAAGTTCTCGGCCGTCGTAAGGATCACGTTGCGGCCGGGACGCGCCCACAAGGCGGCGCCGAGGAGCTTGACGAGGGCGATCGTCGTCGTGTCCACGACGACGACCTCGCCCTCGCCCGCACCGATGAGTCGGGCGATCTTGTCGCCCACGCGAACCGGCGCCGACATCCAGCTGTCCCAGCTGCCGACGAGAGCCGTCCCCCACTCGAGCTCGATGACTTCGGCCAGGCGCGCCGGCACGTCTTTCGGGAGCACGCCGAGCGAATTGCCATCGAGGTAGACGAGACCGTCCGGCAGGTGGAACCGGCCGCGCACCGCTCGCAGCGGATCCGTCCGGTCGAGGCGCTCACAGCGCTCTCGTGTCCAGGAGTGGCTCACAGCACGGCAGGCGCCAGCGGATCCCACAACCCGACGAACCCGTCCGGGCACATCGTCCCGAGGACGCCGAGGTGTTGAGAGAGCGGCTCATCGATGTGGAGAGACGTCGTGTCGTCCGCTGCGACCATCGCCGCGGAGGTTACTCCCGGCGGTCGCAGCCACCCCGCCGGCCGTGCCAGCATGAGCCGCGGCAGCATTGAACGGCTGGACAACCTCTCGGCTCGGGAGGCGGGTCTGACCAACAGCAGGCAGGAGGCAAGCATGCCGGTCGCCGTCCCCGAACGGGCGCAAGTCGTGATCATCGGCGGCGGCATCATCGGCCTCTCCACCGCCTACCACCTCACCAAGCTGGGCTGGAGCGACGTCGTCGTCATCGAACGCCATCAGCTGACCTCCGGGACGACCTGGCATGCCGCCGGCCTGATCACGTCTGCCGGCATGACGGACGAGGCTTCCCTGACCATGAGCATCTACTCTCGGGAGCTGTACGCCCGTCTCGAGTCCGAGACGGGCCTGTCCACTGGCTTTCGCCGTTGTGGCCACCTGCATGTCGCCACAACGCCGACGCGGGTCGAGGCGATGCAGCGCGAGGCGGCCTACGCCAAGCGCTTCGGCCAGGAGTCGCACGAAATCGGCCCGGCAGAGATCGCCGAGCTGTGGCCGATGGCCGATACGTCCGATCTGTTGAGGGGCTTCTATGTGCCGATCGAAGGACGGGCGAACCCGCACGACGTGGCCATGTCGCTCGCCAAGGGAGCGCGTCAGGGCGGGGCGAGGATCATCGAGGGACTGCCGGTGACCGGAGTCACGACGGCGGGCGACCGCGTGACGGGGGTCCTCACCGAACAGGGTGCCATCGAGGCCGATGCCGTCGTGCTCGCCGCCGGCATATGGAGCCGCCAGTTCGGCGACACCATCGGAGTTCGTGTTCCTCTGCAGGCGGCCGAGCACTACTACCTGATCACCGAGCCCTTCGAAGGGGTGCATGCCGACCTTCCCGTGCTGGAGGACCCGGCCACCTACGGCTACTTTCGAGAGGAGACGGGCGGCCTGCTCGTGGGGCTGTTCGAGCCGCAGGCGGCCGCCTGGATGGCCGAAGGCATCCCGGAGGATTTCGCCTTCGGCGAGATCGAGCCGGATTGGGAGCGCATCGGCCCCTTTGTCGATCTGGCGATGTCCCGCGTGCCTGCGCTCCGCGACGTCGGCGTGCGAAAGTTCTTCTGCGGACCAGAGTCGTTCACCTCCGACGTGCACCCGCTGCTGGGCGAATCGCCGGAGCTGAGGGGCCTCTATGCCGCCACCGGTCTCAATTCGCTCGGCATCCTTCTCGGGGGCGGTGTCGGCAACGTCGTGGCGGAATGGATCGTGACCGGGCGACCACCGATCGACCTGACGGGCTTCACGCTCGACCGTACGAGCCCGCACGAGGCGACGCCGAAGTTCCGTCGCGACCGGACACCTGAGCAGCTGGGCGTTCTCTTCGGGGATGCCGTGGCGCCGGGTTGGACGCCGAAGTCGGCTCGTGGAGTGCGCCGCTCGCCCGTGCACGAGCGGCTCGCCTCCTACGGGGCGCGATTCGACACGACGACTGGCTGGGAGTGGGCGGACTTCTTCGCCGGCCTGGGGCGCACGCCCTCGAGCGTCGAACCCTCGTTCCGGCGCCAGGGCCACTGGTCACTCGTCGAAGCCGAGCATCGGGCCGTGCGGGAGGACGTCGGTCTGCTGGACATGTCGTTCATGTGCAAGTTCCTCGTGCAGGGGGGCGACGCCGGCACCGTCATCGACCGCCTCGTCGTATCCGACGCCGCCAATGCCGCCGTCGGCAAGGTCGTCTACACGGCCATGTGCCATGAGGGGGGCGGGATGTGGTTGGACTGCACGTTCACTCGCCTGGCAGAGGACCGATTCGTCGTGATCGGCACTGACCTTGTGACCCGTCGGCTCGAGGCGCTGCTCCGCCGCGCCGTGACCGCCGATGACGCCGCCGCCGTGACGGACGTGACCGCCGGCTACAGCCTCTTCAGCCTGCAGGGCCCGAAGTCCCGCCAGCTCCTGTCGCGCCTCACGTCGGCCGACGTTTCCAACGAGGCCTTTGCCTACCTGAGCGGCCGGGCGATCGACATCGCCTACGCCCCGTCGGTCTGGGTGCAGCGAGTCACCTACGTCGGCGAGCTCGGTTACGAGCTGCACGTGCGTGCGGACCTGGCGGTGTCCGTCTACGACGCCATCTTCGAGGCGGGTGGGGATCTCGGCTTGCGCAACGTCGGAATGTCCGCCCTCAACGGGTTGCGGCTCGAGAAGGGCTATCGGGACTACGGGCACGACATCGGGAACGACGACACGCCGCTCGAGGCCGGCATTGGTTTCGTGGTCGACTACGACAAGGAGGCCTTCAGCGGGCGGGAAGCGCTCGTCAAGCAACGCGACGCTGGTCCACTTACTGAACGCCTCGTGAACGTGCTCGTGCTCGACCCGGAGCCGCTCCTGTTCCGCGGTGAGGATGTCCTGCGCGACGGGGTGCTCGTCGGTGAGGTCGAGGCGGGTGCCTACGGGTTCACGCTGGGCGGTTCTGCCGCCATCGCCACCGTGCGTTGCGAAGATGGCGTCACGGGGGCGTGGCTCAGTGCTGGGACCTTCGAGGTGGAGCTGAACCGTCGCCGTTACCCCGCTCAGGTGCAACTGGGGCCGCTCTATGACCCGAAACGAGCCCGCATCCTCGCCTGATCCGTCTGCTCGCAGCAGCAGGCGGGAATGTCCGCCGCGTGCCACGATGGCGCTATGCGCATCGGAGTTCTCACAGGTGGCGGCGACTGCCCAGGGTTGAACCCCGCCATACGGGCGGTCGTGCGAAAGTGCGAGGTCCGTTTCGGGGACGAGGTGATCGGGTTCCGCGACGGCTGGCGGGGTGTCATCGAGGACTCGACGATGCCGCTCGACGTAGAACGCTGCCGCGGCATCCTGCCCCGTGGCGGCACCATCCTCGGCACGTCACGCACGAACCCGTACCGGGTCGACAACGGTCCTGAGCGCGCGATCGCAACGCTCGAGCGCCACGCCATCGACGCCCTCATCGCCATCGGCGGCGAGGACACCCTCGGCGTTGCCAACAAGCTCGCCGAGCAGGGCGTGCCCGTCGTAGGCATCCCGAAGACGATCGACAACGACCTGTCCGAGACCGACGTCACGATCGGCTTCGACACCGCCGTACAGATCGCCGCGGAGGCGATCGACCGGCTGCACACGACCGCCGAGTCCCACCACCGGGTCATCGTCTGCGAGGTCATGGGGCGCCACGCGGGCTGGATCGCCACCTACGCAGGCATCGCCGGGGGCGCCACCGTCATCCTCGTGCCGGAGGAGCCGTTCGCCATCGAGTCGGTCTGCGACTACCTCCGGCACCGGCATTCTTCGGGTAGCTACGCCTCCATCGTGGTGACGGCGGAGGGTGCCAAGCCGGCGGAGGGGACGCTGGCGATAGTTGCCCCCGAGCTCGACCAATTCGGGCACGAGCGCCTCGGCGGCATCGGCACGGTCGTAGCCGAGGAAGTCGAACGGCGGACGGGCTACGAATCGAGGGTCACGATCCTCGGACACATTCAGCGAGGGGGGACCCCGAGCGCCTTCGACCGGGTGCTGGCGACACGGTTTGGAACGGCCGCCGTCGAGGCGGCGCACGACGGCGACTGGCGCCAGATGGTGGCGTTGCACGGCGCCCACGTCGAGCGGGTGCCGATCGCCGACGCCGTTGCAAAGCTGAAGACCTTGGACCCGGAGCTCTTCCGCTCTGTGGCAGAGGTGTTCTTCGGCTGAGGCGGCGCTGACTACCGCTGACTCCTCCGAAAGCGTGCGCCGTCGGTCACACGACAGAGCGGTACGCGAAAGCAGTCCTGCGCACCTTTGCAGTACAGGCGAACGATTGCGAAGGGGGCCAGAACACATGCGACCAGCCACTCCAGCTCTCGAAACGACACTCCCGCTCAGGAGCAGGGGCGCCGGCTTGGCCGGCCTGCTCGCGCTCGGCGCCGCCTTGTCGCTTGGCCTCGGGGCTTGCGGCCTAGCCGCCACCACCTCGGACCGCGGAGCCGGGCACGTGCAGTCGACCAGCAACACCCACGCCGTGCTCGGCGTCGTAACCGGGACCTATCAGTTGGAAGGCGGGGCGATGAGCCCGACTGGTCCGAACCCCCCTCTCCACGCCCTCGACGGATTCATCACCGCGACCGGCGCACATGGGCACGCAAAGGTGATGGTCAAGGACGGCCAATTCAGGTTGAATCTCCGACCCGGTACCTACAAGCTCGTGGGCTGGACGGCGTCCATCAAGGAGGTGGAAGGGTCGCAGGTCGTCAAGAATGGCACGACCTGCGGTGCTGGGACGGTGGTGGTGACAAAGCACCACACCACCAAAGCCGCCCTTTACTGCATCGTCCCGTAATCCCCGGTGCGGTTTCTCCTGCAATCTGATTGTTGGGCACTGAGGCATGGCCGCCGGCCTCACGGTCCGGAAGGCCTGATCAGCCCTCCGCGGCCGTCAGACCGACCGGGCAAGAGACGCCGGTGCCGCCGAGCCCGCAATAGCCCGACGGGTTCTTCGCGAGGTACTGCTGGTGGTAGTCCTCGGCGTAGTAGAAGGGGCCCGCCTCGGCGATCTCGGTGGTGATCTCGCCGTAGCCGGCGGCCTTCACGGCCGCCTGGAAGCGGTCGCGGGACAACTTGGCGGCCGACAGCTGGGCGTCGGACGTCGTGTAGATGGCCGAACGGTACTGCGTGCCAACGTCATTGCCCTGCCGCATTCCTTGCGTAGGGTCATGGCTCTCCCAGAAGAGCCGCAAGAGCGCCTCATAGCTCGTGACCGCAGGGTCGAAGGCGACGAGCACGACCTCGGCGTGTCCCGTTCGGCCAGTGCAGACCTCTTCGTAGGTGGGGTTCGGGGTGTACCCGCCGCCGTAACCCACGGCCGTTGTGTAGACGCCGTCAGACTGCCAGAACTTGCGCTCCGCCCCCCAGAAGCACCCGAGGCCGAAGACGGCCGTCTCGATGCCCTCGGGGAACGGCGGCACGAGCGGGTGACCGAGCACCTCGTGCACGCCTCTCACCCGAATGGCCGTGGCCCTACCCGGCAACGCCTCGTCGCTCGGAACCATCTCTTGCTTGCTCGATCGGAAGAAACCCATCGCCTCTCACCTTCACTCTCATAACCCAACAGTGCTAACGCATCCGCTTGCTTCAGGTGTTCCCGGCAACTCCGTCGTCGCCGCCGCCGTCGCCCCCCTCGCCGTCCAGCTCCGCCTCCTCCCGGTAGGCCAGCAGCAGTTCGACGATCCCGTCTCGCGTCTCGGGAGCGAGATCCTCCGGCTGCACCCGACCGAGCATGGCGATCGTGACCCGCATCTGCCGCAGGTACTCCTCGCAGCCATCGCAGGAGGCCAAGTGCCGCTCGAGCCGAGCTCGCTGGCGTGCCGGCATGACGCCCTCGAGGTAGTCGGTCATGAGCACGACCGCGTCGCGGCAGACGATGTCCCGTCGCCACGAACTCAGCAGCCGCATCACTTCCCCCACCTCCTCACGTCGTCTTCAAGCATCGCCCGCACGCGCGTGCGTGCCCTGTGCAAGAGCACCCGTTGATTGCCCTCGGAGATGCCGAGCACGTCGCACACCTCCTTACTGGACAGTCCCTCGATATCTCGCAGCGTTACCACCTGACGCTGCGACTCCGGCAACTGATCCACTACCTCGAGGATCCTGGCTGCGATCTCCGGCGCAGCCAGGCGGTCCTCGATGTCGTCCGTCCACACGACCGGAGGCTCCCGCCAGGTACCCGCCGCGGTGAAGCGTTCCGAGCCAAGACCGTCGCCGGTGTCGAGCTCGACCGTACGGGGCTCGCGTCCTCCCGTCGTCTTGGCGCGGTTCACAAGGATTCTGAAGATCCAGGTCTTGAGCGACGATCTCCCCTCAAAGCGCGGGAGCCCTTTCACGACCCCGAGCCAGGTGTCCTGCGCAACCTCTTCGGCGACAGCTCGACTCGGCACGAACGTGGAAGCGACCCTCACCATGGAAGGGTGGTAGCGCGTGACGAGACTGCCGAATGCGCTCTCGTCGCCCGCCCGCAATCGCTCGATCAGCTCCTCCTCGTCCGGGTCGGGCACGCCGCCAAGCGTACGGGGCGGCGTCACGCTCCGCCGCCTCGGATGACTGCGGTCATCTCGTCCCGCGCCCGTTGCCGGAGTCCGGCTTCCGGATGGGGTGTGGGCGTCTCACACCCCATCCGGTTCCGGAAGGAGCGTCTACCGATGGAAGAACGGCAGCAACTGAGTGACGACGATGCCGGACGGCGAAGCGCCAGCCGGAGCGGCCGTCGGTGACGAGGACAGCTCGGTCAGGCTGGCTCCGTCGACCGAGAACCCGGCGATGGCGTCGGCCCCGGACTCGACGACCCAGAGTGTCGAGCCGTCGGGCGAAAGGCGGGCATCCTCAGGCCCGACGAGACCGTTCTTGAACGGCGTGCTGCCGACCAGCGTCAGAGCGCCGTCCCAGGCGATCGCGTAGCTCGAGATCTCCGAGTTGCCGGTGTTGACCGCGTAGAGGTAGCGACCGTCGTGACTGATCTCGACCCAGCAGGGCGCTGACTCCTCGTCGGCGAAGGGGGAGGAGCCGATCGAGGTCAGCCTGCCGTCGCCACTGTCGCGGAAGGCCGAGACGGTGCCGAGGATCCCCCCGTTGTGGGCGTTCGAAACGAACAGCTGCGATGGGTTCGTCGGGCGGAACTCGCTGCCGAACGGACCCACGCCCTGGGCAGGGAACGGAGAGCCCGGGGCGGCCGTCAGCAGGCCGCCGGCGCCGACCGTGAAGCTGTCGATCTCCGAAGTGGCGACACGAGTGCCGACAAGCTTCGTCCCGTCGCCGCTGAAGAGGACGTCGCCAGGTTGAGAGCCAGCGGGAAGGGAGACCGTTGAGCCGGCGATGGCGTGCAGGCGGCCGCCGCGGCCGAGCCAGAAGCCCGTGTAATTAGGGCTGACGGGGTCGGCGTTCGCCACGTAGACGAGCCGGTTGTAGACGGCGATGCTCACCGGGTTGCCGCCGTTCGACGAAACCGGCCCGCTGTGAACTGGCCGGAGTGAGCCGTCGGGCATGATGCGGACAACCGAGATCTGGTTGCTGCCGGCATCCACGACGAGCAGATAGCGCCCGTTTCCGCTCAGCTGCAGCGAGCCCTGCGAGGCCGTGGCGTGCCCCGTACCGGCGCCACCGACCGGGAACGGCGAGCCTGGGATGGGCGTCAGCGTCCCATTCGAGCGCCGGTCGAAGCCGGCAACGGTGTTCACGCCCGTCGTGTTGTCGTTCACGTAGATCCGACCGACCACATGGGCGGGACCGCCGTGGTGACGAGGAGTTGACGCCAAGGCGGCCGCGGTTCCGACGCTGCTGACCACTCCGACGCCCGCGAGCGTGGCAACGCAGAGCGCGAGGCGGAAGGCGCGAGATTTCGTTCGTCGCATTGCTGTGTGACCTCCTGGTTCCTCGGGGGAGGATGTTTCCCCCTCTTCGGACCGTCCCCGGCGGCGTCCCGTCGTTACAGAATGGGCCGAACCGCTGGAGGTGCGACGCTGGGAGGCGTCCTCAGCCGCAGTGCTTGGTGTAGGCGGCAGTCCCCGGCTGGTAGGCCTGCCCGGAGTTGGGGCTCACCCGTAAGCAGGCCTCGTTGACAGCCACGAACTCTGACGCCGGGATCGCCTTCAGCTGATCGACCTCGTCGTAGGTCCAGCGGGCGTCGGCGGTGCCCTGGAAGAACCAGTTGCTGCCGTTGTCGGCGAGGATGAGACCGTAGGTCTTCATCGTCTTGAGGACGGTCTGGCACATCGCCGAGCACTCCGACTTCGGCAAGCTGAAGCTGGCCTTCAGGCGAAAGCGCGCCCCCATCGGGGGGCAGCTCGGGTCGCTCTGGCCCGCCTCGTGGCGAGCGGGCCAGACAAACGACTCCTGCGTGCACTCGGCCGTGAAGCGGATGGCGTGGTCCATGGCCCCGGACTTCACCTCGTCGTAGTTGACGAGACCGGGAAGGATGGGCAGGCCGGCGGCATCGGCGGAGGTCCATGTCGCCGGGCGGAGCTTGTTGGACTCGAGACTCCAGGTGGCGCCCGAGCCCGCGGTCGACTTGCCGCCGGCGTGGTAGTAGGCGTCCCAGAGCTCGTACAGCTCGCACGTGGACGGGTTGACCATGATGGCGTGGCGGTCGCCGCCGGCGTGGCGGCCACCCTCGATCGGCGTCGAGGCCGAGAAGGGGTAGGGGCCCTTGTTGCTCTCGCTGGCGTAGAGGAAGCGGATCTTCACGAGTGGTTGCGTGGGCTTGACGATCTGCCATGGGATGCCGTAGGGGAAGCCGCCCGAGGGCCCGTAATCGGGGTGGAGGTACGTGCTGGAGGAGTCCATGGCCGCCAACCAGGTGGCACTGTGCGAGTCGACCGGGAGCCCCGTGATGGCCGTGTTCCAGACGTTGTCAGCCGGAAACGCCGGACACTTCGTGCCCGGGAGCGTGACGCCGACGCCCACGGTGGCCGAGCCGGGTGTGGTCCTCGGCGGTGCAGGCGCCGCCAAGGCCGAGGCGCCGGTTCCTGCCACGACCGTTGCACACGCCACGGACACCGCCACCGTGGCGATCCTGCGTGACAGAGAGCCGCCGCTCATCGTGTTCCTCCTCCGCCGAGTCGGCGTCCCGTTCGAGGACGCCCGGCAAGCTTAGGCGCTGGGCTGTGGCATCATCGCCGAACGTCAGCTGGCACGAGAACCCCTTGATCGCTCAGTTCCCCGAGGAGGGTCCGCAGGAGCAGCCGCCCCCAGCGCGCAAGGCTGGCGGCCGGGGCGGTCCAGGCGCCCAGTTCGAGTGGGGGGCGGCCGGAGCCCGGGCGCTCGCCGCCACCTGCGCCACCGTGGCTGTGGTCGATGTCCTCTCCTTTACGACCACCGTCTCTGTCGCCGTGGGACGAGGTACGGAGGTGTTCGCCTGTGCTGATGATCACGTCGGGCGCCAGCTGGCGAAGGCGACGAGCGCCCAGCTCGCCGTCAGCCGCCACGAGGTCGACGAGCTCCACCCCTGGTCATTGTCGCCCGCCGGCATGGCCGCCGGGCCTGCGGTCGCACGCCTCGTGCTCCCGTCCCCGAACGGATCGGCCATCTCGGCCATGGTTGCCGAGACCGGCAAGCCCGTCATCGCCGCCAGCCTGCGCAACGCCACCGCAGTCGTGGCCTGGCTGCTCGCTGGCGGCTTCGGCGACCCGTCCCTGCCCGTGGCAGTTATCGCCGCCGGCGAGCGTTGGGCGGACGGGAGCTTGCGCCCGGCCATTGAGGACCTGTTCGCCAGCGGGCTCGTGCTCGGGGGGCTGGCGGACGCCGGGGTCGAGTTGTCGGCGGAGGCGTCCGTGGCCGCCCGCTCCGTCGCCGGGCTCCCAGCCTCCCGAGTGGCCGATCTCGTGCGGGCGTCCAGGTCGGGCACCGAGCTTCGGGTCGCCGGCTACGACGAGGACGTGGAGATCGCCGTCGAGATGGACGCCGACGAGGTTGTGCCGGTAATTAGCGGTGTGGCGGCGGCGTTTCGTGACGAGATCGTGAGAGGAGCCCTTCGATGAGCGGACGGCTGGACGGCAAGGTGGCCCTCGTGACGGGGTCGTCGAGCGGCATCGGTGCCGCCACGGCGCGCGCTCTCAGTCGCGAGGGCGCCACGGTCGTGGTCAACTCCGCTTCGTCGGTCGAGGCCGGAAAGGCGCTCGCCGCCGAGCTGGGGGATGCCAGCTACCACCGAGCCGACATCGGCGACGAGACCGAGGCGCGCGAGCTCGTCGAAGCCGCCGCCCGGCGAAACGGCCGTCTCGACATCCTCGTCAACAACGCCGGCACGACGGTGAAGATCCCCCACGGGGAGCTCGACGAAGTCACACGGGAGGTCTGGGACAAGATCCTCCGCGTCAACGTGCTCGGCACCTGGAACGTCACCGTCGCCGCCGTCCCCTACCTGCGAGCAGCCGCACACGAGGAGGCGGGGGCGTCAGTCGTGGTCAACGTGTCCTCGCTCGCCGGCCTGAGGCCGACGGGGTCGTCGATCCCCTATGCCATCTCGAAGGCCGCCGTGAACCACATGACGCTGATGCTCGCGAACGTGCTCGGGCCCGAGATCCGTGTGAACGCCGTCGCCCCCGGCCTCGTGGACACGCCCTGGACGGCCGAATGGGAGCTCGAGCGCAACTACGTGCGCGCCATGGCGCCGCTCAAGTCGAGTGCTCAGCCAACCGACGTGGCCGAGGTCATCATGGCGTTGGTCCATTCTCACCAGGTCACGGGCGAAGTCGTCGTCGTCGACGGGGGCCTCCACCTGCGTTGACGGTCCAGCCGCCCGCCCCTCAGGCGAGGGAGTCGAGACGCAGCAGGAGCCACTCCAGCAGCAGCACGTCGTTCACGTTGCGTGTGAGACGGTCGGCCGCCTCCCCGACGAGCTCCACCGCCCGCAGCGCCGTGGACATGACCGAGGCCGGGGGTGACCCTTCCAGCCGGCCCCGGTAGACGCCGGCGAGCGCCGCCAGGCCGGCTCGCATCTCGTCGGTCCGCACACGACGCTGCTCGCGGCGATGCCGGTCCTCGATGACCGTCCGTCCGGGGATCGCCCGCTCGCCCAGCCGCTCCGCCTGTGCCGCCAGCCCCGCCATCTCGACCGCCTGCCGGCCCTTCACTGCCTCGACCGGCTCCGAAGCGGCCGCCACCAGCTCCTCGGCGAGGAGGACGACCGTGGCGCCTGTGCCGTCGAGCCTGCTGGGCAGCGACCGCCATCGCTCCAGCCGATCGAGGAAACCCTCCTCGCTCACGAGCAAGCGGGCCCGGTCGAGGCGACCGCCGGCGACGTCGGCAACGGCGATGGCCGATGCCAGGTCCGCCCCCTCCCGCACGAGCACGTTCACGACATCCGCGCTCGCGAGCGGATCGAAATTCACCGTCACGCAGCGGCTTGCGATGGTGACGAGATCGGGCGGGACGTTCTCTGCCAGCACGAGGATGACGGTGGTGTCGGGCGGCTCCTCGATCGTCTTCAGGAGAACGGGAGCCGCCTGCTCGACGAGGTGGAAGTCGACGAGGATGAGCACCTGGAAGCGGGCCGCCCGCGGCGTGCGCAACGCCAGCCGGACCACCTCTTGCGCTTGCCCGGTCAGGATGGACGCCCCTTGTCGCTCCACGACGACCACATCGGGGTGGCGCCCGGAAAGCGTCTCGCGACACGAGTTGCACACCCCACACCCACCTGTCGGGCACGTGAGGGCGGCCGCAAAGGCGATGGCAGCCTCGCGCTTGCCCGTCCCCGCCGGCCCGAGGAAGAGGTAGGCGTGCACGGGCGTGGCGATCGAGGCGTTCAACTGCTGGATCGCCCTCGGCTGGCCGACCACGTGCCCGAGCACAGGAGCCGTCATGGCGCCGCCCCTTGGCCGAGCCGTGATTCGACCGCCTGGCGCACGAGCGATGCCACCGCCTCCACCTCGCCGCTGCCGTCGATCACCACCCAGCCCTGCGGATCCGCCGCTGCCAGAGCGCGAAACCCCTCCGACACCTTGCGGTGGAACCCCCCTTGCTCCGACTCGATCCGATCGGGCGCCGAGCCGCCGGCTCGGCGAGCCGCTCCGACGCTCAGCGGGACCTCGAGGAGGATGGTGAGATCAGGCCAGAGATCGCCGGTGGCGACGTCACAGGCCTGCCTGACGGCGGCGAGGGGCAAGCCCCGCCCGTACCCCTGATAGGCCAGCGTCGACCCGGAGAAGCGGTCCACGACGACGTCTCGGCCGGACTCGAGCGCCGGCCGGATGCGCTGGGCCACATGCTGGGCGCGCGCGGCCAGCACCAACATGAGCTCGGCCCTAGGGTCGATGGCTGCAGCGGGCTCCCCGGCTGGATCAAGGAGGAGCTGACGGATGCGCTCACCGAGATGGCTCCCGCCCGGTTCCCTCGTGAGCTCGGCGTCGAGACTGGCAGCGAGGCGACTCGCCTGCGTGGACTTGCCGGCTCCCTCGCCGCCCTCGAAGGCGATCAGGCGACCACGTCTCGTCATCTTCCGCAATCTACGGGTTGGCGCCGTCGGCATCCTCGGCTGGCTTGGAAGCGGTCGCCTTCTGCATTCCGCCGACTCCGTTGGCGGTCAGCTTCTCGACAACACCGGCCTTCTTCGTGCCGGCCTTCTTCGTGCCGGCCTTCTTCGTGCCGGCCTTCTTCGTGCCGGCCTTCTTCGTGGCTGCGTTCTTCGTGGTGGCCTTCTTCGCTGTCGCCTTCCTGGGGACGGTCTGCTTCGCCGTCGCCTTCTTGGCGGCGGCCTTCCTGGCGACAGGCTTCTTGGCGGCGGCCTTCTTGGCGCCGCGGCGTCCACCGCCGCGAGAGGACGGTCCGGTCTCGCGGCGAGCGGCGATCAGCTCGGCCGCCCGATCCAGCGTGATCGTGTCGGGATCGTCTGCCCGACGCAGCGAGGCGTTCACCGTCCCGTCGGTCACATAGGGTCCGAAACGTCCCGATCGCAGCACGATCGGCCCGCCGCTCACCGGGTCGGGACCGAGCTCGCGCAGCGGCGCGGCCGTCACGCCGTAACGGCGCTGCTTCGGCTGAGCAAAGCGCGCCAAGGCTTGCTCGTGCGAGATGGTGAACAGCTGCTCCTCATTGTCGAGCGAGCGGGTCTCGGTGCCCTTTTCCAGGTAGGGGCCGTAGCGTCCGTTCCTCGCCACGATCTCATGGCCGGTGGCCGGGTCGACGCCCACGACGCGCGGAAGCGCCAGGAGCCGAAGGGCCTCCTCGAGCGTGATCGTCTCGAGCGACATGGAGGCGAAGAGGGAGGCCGTCCGCAAGGGTTTGGAACCCTCTTCCGCTTCGTCAAGCTGCACGTAAGGCCCGTAACGTCCCGCTCGCGCCAGCACGATCTTCCCGCTCTCCGGATCGGTTCCGACCACACGATCGCCCGACGGCTTGGACAACAGCTCGAGAGCACGCTCGACGGTGAGCTCGTCAGGTGCCAGGTCCTCCGGCACGGCTGCCCGCGTCTCGCCTCGTTGCAGGTACGGGCCGTAGCGCCCCACGCGAACGACAATCTCCTCGCCGTCCGGATCGGCACCGATGGGGATCGAGTTGACCTCGCGGGCGTCGATCTCACCGAGATGGGTGAGGACGGCGTCTTTCAGCCCGCGCTTTCCGTCGACGGCGAGAGCATGACGGGGTTGGCGCCCGCGGCCGGCCTCTGGCCCAGGCAGATGGTGCGACTCCCCGAAGTAGAAGCGCTCGAGCCAGGGCACGCTCTCCTCGGTCCCAGAGGCGATCTCGTCGAGGTCGTTCTCCATCGAGGCTGTGAACCCGTAGTCGACGAGGCTCGGGAAGTGCTGCTCCATCAGGTTCACGACCGCAAAAGCGGTGAACGAAGGCACGAGAGCCGTGCCCTTGCGCCAGACGTAGTTACGGTCCAGGATCGTCTGGAGGATGCTGGCGTAGGTCGAGGGGCGGCCGACCCCGAGCTCCTCCAGCCGGCGGACGAGCGACGCCTCGGTGTAGCGCGCCGGGGTCGCGTGTCGTGGCTCTCGGTCGTGAGCGCCTCGCACTCGACCTCTTGCCCCTCCGACAGCCTGGGCAGGCGGGCGTCCTCGTCTCTCGCCCTCGAGTCCTCCGTCTCGTCGTCGTCCTCCCGGTACACCTGCAAGAAGCCTGGAACCGTGATGACCGTCCCCGTCGCCAACATGCCCGCCACCGTGCCCGCCGGCTGGGGAGCCGGCGCTCCGACCGGCGAGGGCGACTCCGCCTGCGTGATCGCCTCCAGACGCACGCGGGCCGTCGTCCCGGTGGCATCGATCATCTGAGAGGCGACCGTACGCTGCCACACGAGCTCGTAGAGGTGCAGCTCGTCGGCGGAGAGCTCCACGCGCGACGCTCGACGGCTGTCGGAAGCGGTCGCCGGCCGGCCGGATGGCTTCGTGTGCCTCCTGGGCGTTCTTGACTTTGTTGCGGTACGTGCGTGGTGCGGCCGGCACCGACGACGCCCCATAGAGCGCCGCCGCCTGCTGCCGGGCGGCCTGCACGGCCATGTCCGAGAGCGTCGTTGAATCGGTGCGCATGTAGGTGATGTAGCCACGCTCATAGAGCGCCTGCGCCAGCCGCATGGTGCGTTGGGCGGAGTAACGGAGCTTGCGCGCCGCCTCCTGCTGCAGCGTCGAGGTCATGAACGGTGCTGCCGGGGAGCGCCGGTAGGGCCGCTCCTCCACCGAGGCGACCCGGAAGGGTGCTTCCCCTAAGGCGGCGGCGAGACCGGAGGCTGCAGGCTCGTCGAGCAGCACGACGTCTCCGGGGTTGGACAGTCGCCCGTCCGGGCCGAAATCGTCGCCCGTGGCGACTGCCTGCCCACCGACGTCGACGAGACGGGCAGCGAAGCCCTGCCCTCCTGCGGCGAAGTCGCCCACGATCCCCCACCACGACGCCGAGCGGAACGCCATGCGCTCCCGCTCGCGCTCGACGACGATCCGGGTCGCCACGCTCTGCACCCGGCCGGCGGACAAACCCGTCGCCACTTTCTTCCAGAGCACGGGCGAGACCTCGTAGCCGTAGAGGCGATCGAGGATGCGCCTCGCCTCCTGGGCGTCCACGAGCCGCCGGTCGAGCTCACGAGGGCTGGCGACG
This sequence comes from uncultured Actinomycetota bacterium, assembly GCA_963735115.1. Taxonomy (GTDB): domain Bacteria; phylum Actinomycetota; class Acidimicrobiia; order Acidimicrobiales; family Bog-793; genus JAKACA01. The sequence continues at coordinate 649,018 of CAVTJR010000001.1, forward strand.
GCGGCGCTGATGGCCGCCGGGGTGATCTCGTGAAACACCATACGGTGCACGGGCACCCGCGGCGAGAGCACCTCGACGAGGTGCCACGCGATCGACTCACCCTCACGGTCCTCGTCCGTTGCGAGGTACAGCTCGCTGGCGTCGCTGAGCAGCCGCTTGAGCTTGGCGACCTGCTCACGGCGCTCCTTCGAGACGACGTAGAGCGCCTTGAAGTCGTTGTCGACATCGACCCCGAGGCGTGCCCACGGCTCGCCCTTGAAGGCCGCCGGCACGTCCGAAGCGTTGCGGGGCAGGTCACGGATGTGCCCGATCGACGATTCGACGACGTAGTCGCGGCCGAGATAGCCGGCGATGGTCTTGGCCTTCGCCGGCGACTCGACGATGACGAGTGGTTTGGCCATGGGAGGCCGAGGATACGTTGCTTGCCGGGCTTAGGCGGTCACCGCCGCCTTCGTCTCCCCTGCGGTCTCATCGGCCATGGAGCCCGTAGAGCGCTTCGAGAACACGATGGAGGCGAGCAGGACGACGAGGGCGACGCCGGCGATGACGAAGCGAGTCGCAGCGTGATGCTGCAGCGTGATGACGGCCGGCAGGATCAACAGTGACACGAGGTTCATGACCTTGATGAGCGGGTTGAGCGCCGGGCCGGCGGTGTCCTTGAACGGGTCGCCGACAGTGTCCCCGATGACGGCGGCCTTGTGGGAGTCGGAGCCCTTCCCTCCGTAGTGCCCGTCCTCGATGTACTTCTTGGCGTTGTCCCACGCACCGCCGGAGTTGGAGAGGAAGTTCGCCATCAGTTGTCCGGTGAGGATCGTGCCGGTCAAGAAGGCTCCGAGGGCGAGGTAGCTGATCCCGAAGCCGACGATCACGGGCGAGAGGACAGCGAGGAGGGCGGGCGTTGCGAGCTCACGCTGGGAGGCGGCGGTGCAAATGGAGATGACGTTGCCATATTCGGGTTTCTCGGTGTAGTCCATGATGCCGGGGTGTTCCCGGAACTGGCGGCGCACCTCCTGGACGACCGTCCCAGCCGAGCGGCCCACGGCCCGGATTGCCAGCGACGAGAAGAGGAAGGCGATCGAGCCGCCGATCAACAGGCCGATGAAGATGTGCGGGTTGGCGACGTTCACCTGCGTAAGCGGCGCCGTGAAGAGGGCGTCCCCGGTGACGTTCTTGAGCGCCGGCAGCTGGTTGCCGATCGTCTCGATGAACGAGGAGAACAGAGCGACGGCTGCGATGACGGCTGAGCCGATGGCGACACCTTTGGTGATCGCCTTCGTGGTGTTGCCAACGGCGTCGAGCTTCACCATGACGCGCTCTGCCTCGCCCGTGAACTCCCCGGACATCTCGGCCACGCCTGCGGCGTTGTCGGAGACCGGCCCGAAGGAGTCCTCCGAGATGATCATCCCGGTCGTGGAGAGCATGCCGATGCCGACGAGGGCGACGAGATAGAGCGACACCGTCAGCTTGCCGCCGCCGAGGGCGACGGCGGAGGCGATCGCGACGGTGATGGCGATGATCGCCCAGACGCTCGACTCGAGGCCGATGCTGATGCCGGAGAGCACCGTCGTGGCCGGGCCGGTGCGCGTCGCCTCGGCGATCTCCCTCACGGGCGGGAGCTCCGTGGAGGTGAAGTACTCGGTGATGAGGCTCGCCACGTTGGCAAGGACGACGCCGATGAGCACGGCCCAGAAGACCTTCAGGTCGTGGATGAAGAACTGGGCGATCAGGAATGCGCCCACGAGCGTCAGCACGGCCGACGTGCGAAACCCCCGGTTGATGGGCGCCATGGCGCTCGAGTCCTTGTCACGGGCCTTTACGAGGAAGATGCCCACTACAGAGGTGAGGATGCCGATGCCGGCGACGATGAGCGGGTAGAGCAGGCCGAGGGCGGGGTTGAGGCCGAGTGTCTTGAAGGCCGAGTACCCGAGGATGAGCGAGGCGATGATGGTGATCTCGTACGACTCGAAGAGGTCGGCGGCCATGCCGGCGCAGTCGCCGACGTTGTCACCGACGTTGTCGGCGATCGTGGCAGCATTGCGAGGGTCGTCCTCGGGGATGCCGGCCTCCACCTTGCCGACGAGGTCGGCGCCGACGTCGGCCGCCTTGGTGAAGATACCGCCGCCGACTCGCATGAACAGGGCGATGAGTGAAGCCCCGAAGCCGAAGCCGACGAGGACGGCGGTCGCCGTGTTCTGAAAGATGAACACGATCGTGGTCGCTCCGATGAGGCCGAGGCCGACGCACAGCAACCCCGTGATGCCCCCGGTGCGGAAGGCGACCTTGAGCGCCGGCGCCAGCTGCCCGTCCCGGGCTGCCGCCGCAGTTCGCACGTTGCCCCGCACTGACATGCTCATCCCGATGACGCCCGTCAAGCCCGAGAACGTCGCCCCGCAGAGGAAGGCGATGGCTCTGGCAAAGCCGGACTGCACAAAGGTGAGGGCGACGTGTCCGTTCGGCTCGACCACTTTGGTGGCGGTGAAGAACACGAGGACGCCGAGGGGGACGACGATGATGGCGATCGTCTTGAACTGACGCTTCAGGAACGCTTCGGCACCCTCCTGGATGGCTGCGGCGATCTCCCGCATCTTGTCGGTCCCGGTGTTGGACGCGATGACGCCACGAACGAGGTAGATCGCCATGGAAATTGCCACGAGGCCGGTTGCGAGGGCGAAGACCAGCCATCCGCGCTCGGCCCCACCGAGCGTGAAGGCCTGGTAGCCGCCAGCGCTCGCGAGGAGGTGGGGTGTCACCGCTAGCTCCTTTGCTGAAGTCGGGGGGCAGGATAAACGCTCATTGCCGCTCGTTCAAACTTGTCCCCTCGGCAACGACCGCCGCCTGCGGCCTACAGGGGTGGGGTGGGATCGGCTCACGAGCCGGCTGGCGAGGCGTGGTAGAGCCAAGCCGCACCAGACCGTAACGGCGAGGGCGATGCCCTCCGGCGCCTCAGCGCCGCGGTGGCACGCGGGGATGCGCCGGCTGCTCGTCGTGGGAATCGGACGGGCGCAGGATCGTGAAGAGCGGGTTGACCATGGCGACGCGTCGACCGCGCTCTCCCACCATGCCCTCCACGACGAGACGGGCGCCCGGCTCGATGCCCGGCACACGCCGGCGCCCCTGAAAGACGAGCATGAGCTGCCCGGTGTCGTCGGCCATCGTGCACTCGACGCTCGGGACGCCGGCGCCGGCCTGCACGCGGACCGCCCGGATGCGGCCGGAGACCCGCGCCCGCTGCCTCGGGCGCAGCTCGTGGATCGGGGTAGTGCCGGCCACATCGTCGCGCGCTGCAGCCGCGCGATCAGCTGGTCGGCCCTCGCCGCGAACCCGACCCCCGGTGACCACGGGGGCACCGCCATCGCCGCGGGCTCCGCCGGCCATGCCCCACGGGTGGATGGGTGTACGGCGATGACCTCCGGCGTCGTCGCGGCGCTGCGGAGGGGTGCGCTCGATCCCGCCGGCGACCCAGGGCACGAGGGTCTTGCGACGCTTGCCGAGCGGGAACGGGATGATGGTGGCATTGGCGTTCGGGAGCTGGCTCACGTAGGCGGCGATGTGGTCGGCGGTGCGGTCGTGCAAGACACGCTGCCAGTAGCTCTCGAAACCCCTGCGAGGCAGGATCACGCTCACCTCGGTCTGACCGTCCTCGGCCGCCTCGGCAACGAGTTCCATGGCGGCTCGCTCGAGCCGCCGGTCCGGGCACTCGACGACGTCGAGCGGGAAACGGTTGAGCCCGAGCCGGCTCCACTCATCCTCGAGCTCGCGGGTGACGGCCGTGTCGAGCACGAAGTGGACGGCTCGTAGCTCGTCGGGCGACAACGTCCGGGCGTATTGCAAGGCGCGGGCGGTGGCAAGGTCGAGGCGCTCGACAAGGACGATGACGACGTGGCGGCGCAGCACGGGGGCGATGGCCGCCTTGGGGGCGTTCGCCGCCAGCTCAGCGGTCTCCTCGGTGTACTGCTTGTGCAGGCGGATGAGCACGAACACGAGGATCGGGAAGAGGACGACGACGAGCCAGGCGCCCTGGGTGAACTTCGTGATGGCGAAGATGAGAACCACGATGGCCGAGAGCACCGCCGCGAAGCCGTTGATGGCCATCCTGCGCCGCCAGCCCGGCTCGCGATAGGTCAGATGGTGCTTGACCATGCCCGAGCCCGCCATGGTGAAGCCGGTGAACACCCCGATGGCATATAAGGCGACGAGCGCAGTCAGATTGGCCTTGGTGGCGACGATGAGGGCGATAGAGAGGACGGCGAGGATGATGATGCCGTTCGAGAAGACGAGCCGGTGACCACGCCGGGTGAGCCGCCGCGGTAGGAAGGCGTCCTGGGCGACGAAGCTCGTGAGGTTCGGGAACCCGTTAAAGCTGGTGTTGCCTCCGGTGTACAGGATCAGCATCGTCGACGCCTGCACGGCGTAGTAGCCGACCCGGCCCGCCAGCGCGTGCCCGAACACGTACTTCGCCTCCTGCGACAGCACGGTTGGGGTGCCGTGAACGTAGGGGACGGCGTGGGTGACGTGGGCGAGGTAGGAGACGCCAAGGACAAGCGTGCCGAGTGTGGTCGACATGAGGACGAGGACGCGCCGGGCGTTTCGACCCGTCGGTTCCCTGAAGTTGGCGACGCCGTTCGAGATCGCCTCAAGGCCCGTGAGGGACGAGCCACCGTTGGCGAACGCCCGCATCATCGCGAAGACCGACGCAAAGACCAAGAGGGAGGCGGAGCCGTGCGTGCCGATGGCCACAACGCCGGCGTTGTGGACAGAGTGGGCGTGCAACTGCCCGAGGACCGTTCGCACGACCCCGATGACCACGAGGGCGCCGATCGAAGCGATGAACAGGTACGTCGGCAAAGCGAACGACTTTCCCGCCTCCCGGATGCCGCGGAGGTTCCCGTAGGTAAGCAGCACGACGACGGCGACGGTGAGCGCCACCGACGGCGTCGTCCCCGCGAGTGACGGAAACGCCGACGTGAGCGCGTCCGTGCCGGCCACGGTCTGTACGGCCACGGTGAGGATGTAGTCGATGATGAGGGCAACGGCGGCGACCTGGGCGATGCGCGGACCGAAGTTGTCGCGGGCGACGACGTAGGAGCCGCCTGCCTTCGTGTACACCATGACGACTTCGCGGTACGACAGCGTCACGAAGAACAGCACCGTGAGGATCGTGAAGGTAATCGGCAGCAACAGGCTGAAAGCGGCCAGGCCGAAGTATGGGATGAGCTGGGTAAGCATCTCCTCGCTGCCGTAGGCGGTGGACGAGATGCAGTCGGGCGCGAGCACGCCGAGAGCGAGCACCTTGCTGAGTCGCTCCTCGGAGAGACGCTCGGTGATGAGCGGCTCGCCGAGGAGCTTCTTCTTCAGGCGGTACGAGAACGGCTCCGGGAGCACGTAGGCGGCGGCCTGCGGGGCGCTGCCATCCTGCGGAGGCGTCGAACTCACCCGGCTATCTTGGCCTGCTCCATGCCACCGCGCCGGGCCCAAACCGCATTGCCTTGTACGCCACCACCTGATCCGGAAGGATGAGTGCGGTGCATGTCATCATCGTCGGCTGTGGCCGTGTGGGTTCAGGGCTGGCAACGGGACTTGCGCGAGAAGGCCACAGCGTCGCCATCGTCGACAAGCAGGCGGGCGCCTTCCGGCGACTGCCCTGGGAGTTCTCCGGGCAGAAGGTGGTGGGGTTCGGTTTCGACCGCACTCATCTCGAGCTGGCCGGCGCCGAGCGAGCCGACGCCTTGGCGGCGGTGACGAGCGGGGACAACTCCAACATCCTCACCGCCCGCATCGCTCGCGAGACCTACGAGATACCGAACGTCGTCGCCCGCATCTACGACCCGCGGCGGGCGGAGATCTTCCAACGGCTCGGGATCCCGACGGTACCGAGCGTGAGCTGGACGATCGACCAGGTGTTCCGGCGCGTCCTGCCGAGTGCAAGATCCTTCGTCTGGTCGGACGGCTCGGGTCACCTCCACCTCATGGAGCGGCCGCTGCCGTTCTCGTGGGCGGGCCAGCGCATCACCGATGTCCTGCCGAGCCAGGGTGTCCGCCTCGTCGCCGTCACACGGGCGACCGTCCCCACGCTCGACGTCGCCGACCTCGTCGGCCAAGAGGGCGACATGCTCCATCTGATGGTCGCGATCGACGCCGTCGAACGGCTCGAAGCAGGCTTCCTGACGGCAGACGAGGCGTCTCGGCCATGAGGGTGGCCGTGGCGGGGGCGGGCAAGGTGGGGCGCTTCCTGGCGGAGGATCTGGCCGGGAGCGGGCATCAGGTGCTCCTGATCGAGAAGGACCCCGCCCTCGCCGCCTCGATCGAGCCACCGTCAGGCGTGACCTGCGTTGCCGCCGACGCCTGTGAGGTCTCCTCGCTGCACGCGGCCCACCTCGACGATGTCGACGTCATGGTGGCTGTCACCGGCGACGACGAGGACAACCTCGTCATCTCACTGCTCGCCAAGCAGGAGTTCGCCGTTCCCCGCGTCATCGCCCGCGTCAACCACCCGCGTAACCACTGGCTCTTCAACGAGGCCTGGGGCGTCGACGTCGCCGTGTCGACACCGCAGCTGCTGGCGGCCCTCGTGGAGGAGGCCGTCTCGGTCGGTGTGCTCGTGCGTCTCCTGCAGTTCGAGGGCGGCAACACCCGGCTCGTCGAGGTCACCCTGGCGGCGGAGTCTCCGGCGCGCGGTCAAGCCCTCGGAGAGCTCGGACTGCCCCGGGGCGCCACCATCGTCGCCCTCGTACGCGAGGGGCACGTCGTCGTGCCCCGATCGGACACCGTGCTCGACACGGGCGACGAGGTGCTGCTGCTGGCGAGCGCCGCCATCGACGACAATGAGATCCGAGATCTCCTCGCCCCGGGCTCGTGACGACCAACCACACGAAACAAGCCGCTTTCTTCGATCTCGACAAGACCGTGATCGCCAAAGCGTCGATGGTCGCCTTTGGCCGACCCCTCTACCACGGCGGGCTCATCAACCGGCGAACAGTCCTGCGGGCGCTGTACGGCCAGCTCGTCTACCTCCATCTCGGCGCCAGCGAGCAGAAGCTCGAGCGAATCCGCGAGTCACTCCTCCGCCTCACCCGCGGTTGGGAGCAGGCGCGCGTCGCCGAGATCGTGGACGAGGCCCTCGAGCAGATCGTCGACCCGATCATCTACGCCGAGGCTGCCGACCTGATCGACCTCCATCGGGCGGCCGGGCGCAGCGTCGTGCTCGTGTCCGCCTCGCCGGCCGAGATCGTCGTCCCCCTTGGGCGCTACCTGGGCGCCGATGCCACGATCGCCAGCCGGGCTCGCGTGGACGAGGCCGGGCGCTACACGGGCACGATGGAGTTCTACGCTTACGGCGAGTTCAAGGCGGAAGCGATGCAGGCCCTGGCCGAGCGGGAGGGCATCGACCTCGCCGAGTCCTACGCCTACAGCGACTCGTACACCGATCTGCCGATGCTGGAAGCGGTCGGCCACCCGGTCGCCGTCAACCCTGACCGGGTGCTCGCCCGTTACGCCCGCGAGCACGACTACGAGATCACGCGGTTCGTGCAGCCAGTGCGCCTGCGCGACCGCGTCCGCGGCGTGCGACACCGAATCTCCTCGGTGTCGGTGCCAGTGCCACCGCGACCCGCCCTCGCCATGTCGGCCGTCGCCGTCGGGGTGGGAGCCTCCGGCTTCGTGCTCGGATGGTGGCTCGGCGGGAGGCGACGACGCGCCGGGCCCTAAGGGCAGAGCCCTGACAGCGGTTTAGTCGCCGCGCAGGCGCTTTGCAGCGACAACCCCAAGGGCGACGAGCACGGCCAAGATGAGGACCTTCTTGATCATGCAGGGGATCATATGCCGCCGGCTGCCGGTTCCGTTCGCTGAGGCCCGGCTGCCTGCCGGCGGGGTCCCGACCTCTAGACGGAGAGGAGGTCGCGGGCGCCCGTGTCGCTCGAGGGGTGGCGAAGCTTCGACATCGCCCGCGCCTCGATCTGCCGGATGCGCTCGCGGGTGAGGTTGAAGTGCTCGCCGACCTCTTCGAGCGTCCGCGGCTCGCCGCGGTCGAGGCCGAAGCGCAAGCGGAGAATCTCCCGCTCGCGCTCGTCCAGCGGGGCGAGCAACCTGTTGATCTCCACCGGTAGCAGCGCAGTGGCCGCCATCTCGAAGGGTGACTCAGCCGAGCGGTCCTCGACGACGTCGCCGAGTTCGGCATCTCCGTCCTCGCGGAGCGGCTCGGAGAGCGAGAGCGGCTCGGCTCGGAAGCGCAACGCCTCGATCAGCTTGTCCTCCGGCAGCTCCACCTCGGCGCCGAGCTCGGAGAGCGTGGCCGGACGGCCGAGCTTGAGCTCGAGACGTGCCTGCGCTTTTTGCACACGGGCGAGCGTGTCGCCGGCGTGGACCGGGAGGCGGATGGTGCGGCCGGTGTTGGCGATTCCACGGGTGATCGCCTGACGGATCCACCACGTGGCGTACGTCGAGAACTTGAAGCCCTTCCGCCAGTCGAACTTCTCGACGGCGTGCATGAGGCCGAGGTTGCCTTCCTGGATGAGATCCAGCAGGGGCAGCCCGGATGCCTGGTACTTCTTGGCGATCGACACGACGAGGCGAAGGTTCGACTGCACGAAGGTGCGCTGCGCCTTCTCGCCGTCTCGGACCGCCCGGTTCAGCTCGCGGCGACGCGTCGGAGTGAGGCCCTTCTTCGTCTTGAGCTCTTCTTCGGCTTCCCAGCGTGACTCGATCGCCTGCGCCAGGCGAACCTCATCGTCCTTGGTGAGCAACGGGTACTGACCGATGTCGGTCAGGTATAGGCGGACGAGGTCTTCCTCATCTCGCTCGACTCGCTCCTTCGCCAAAGCCGAAGCCTCCATGTATCGCAGATCGGGGGATCGAGCGCCGACTCAGGGTGCCGTCGGTTGTGAGGAAAGAAGCCCGAGCCGCACGAAGCGGTAAACAGCTCCCGTCACGCACGCCCGCCGGGATTCAGCCCTCGAACCTGCACTGCCGTATGTCCGGGACTCAGTGTAACGGTGGAGTCAAGCGTACCTACCAGGTGCTTTCGCAAACCTCCGCGCCACGGATCGCTCGGCTTCCAAATCGGTCGCGACCCGCTCGAGCACCCGAGCGAGGGGACCGTCAGCCGCAGCCGACCTGCGCTCGAGCCGGAAACGATACGCCTCGAGCAGGACGTCGTACCACGCGAGGGCGGCCTCCGGGACCGCTTGATCGACAGCGGCGCCGGCGGCCAGCAACGCCAGCCCGGCGGCAACCGCCGGCGCGGGTGAGCTGCGCCCGTCGGTGGGCGCCAGTCCGACCGAGACGGGCATGAGCGTCTCGAGCTCCGAGGCTCTCCAGGCCGCCCGCAGGCTGGCCGCCGAGGCCCAGACGACCTCGCCCGGTGAAGGACGCGAAGGTGCCGCCCGCCCGAGCCACCCGAACAGTTCCAGCTCAACGCCGCAAAGGCCACCGAGCACGCCCGCCGTCGCAGCCATCGTGAGCGGGCCGTCCGGGCCGCGGAGCTCCGCCACCACATCGGCCCGCCGGAAGTCCGGTGTGCTCGGGCTCAAGGGCGGGGCTGGGCTCACGAATGGGTGAACCGGTTCGTGATGGGCATGCGCCGGTCCTTGCCGAACCCGCGGCTCGTCACCCGTGGCCCCGGCGCTGCCTGGCGCCGCTTGTATTCCGCCCGATCCACGAGGGAGACCACCTTCTCGACCACTTCGGGGTCGTAACCCTCCCCGACAAGCTCTGCCGGCGTTCGGTCAAGCTCCACGTATCCCTGCAGGATCGGATCGAGGATTCTCATACGGCGGCAGGCTGTCGTCATCGCGTTGTCCGGGCCGCAGCTCGGCCGAGGGAGGTTTGTCGAGAATGCTCTGCGGGATGACGGCGACGGACCGGGTGGTGTTGCGATATCGACACAGCTCGTAGACGAGTGTCTTGGGCACGTCCTTGATGACGGCGAAGCCTCCGTTCATGTCCCCGTAGAGGGTTGCGTAGCCGACCGCCATCTCGCTCTTGTTGCCCGTCGTGAGCACGAGCCATCCGAAGGCGTTCGACATCGCCATGACGACGGTTCCTCGCACGCGGGCCTGCAGGTTCTCTTCCACCAGGCCAGCGGACGCACCGGCCATCTCCGGCTCCAGCATCGTCAGCATGGCCGCATGGGCCGGCTCGATCTCGATGGTGCGGGTGTCGATTCTGAGATTGCCCGCCAGCGCGAGGGCGTCGGCAACCGAACCCTCCGACGAGTACCTCGAGGGCAGGAGGATGCCGTGGACTCGAGCCGGCCCGATGGCATCGACGGCGACGGTGGCGACGAGGGAGGAGTCGATCCCGCCCGAGAGCGCTACGAGCACGTCGGCAAAGCGGTTCTTCTCGACGTAGTCGCGGGTGGCGAGCACGAGTGCCTTGTAGACCGCCTCCGCCTCTCCGAGCTCGGGCGCCATGGCGGGGGCGAGAGCGACGGAGGGCTCCTCAGGTCGGATGGGTGTGACGAGGCGCTCGGGCAGCGGCGGGGTGTCCGGGCGCCCGCGAGGATCGAGGATCCGTTTTCGATACGCCGGACGGATCTCGAGATCGACCAGGAGCACCGCCTCCTCGAATTGGGGTGCAGACGCCAGAAGGGTGCCGTCGTGGTCGAAGATCATGGAGCCGCCGTCGAACACGAGCTCGTCCTGCCCACCCACGAGGTTGACGTAAGCAAGGACGGCCGAGGCGTCGGCCGCCCGCGTGGCGAGCATCCGCCGGCGCTCGGTGAGCACGCCCGCCCGGTAGGGCGAGCCGTTGAGCACGACGATCAGCTCGGCCCCACCAGCACCGAGGCGCGCTACGGGACCGGTCGGGCTCCAGGCGTCCTCGCACACGACGACGCCCATGCGAACGCCGTTCACAAGGTAGAGATCATCCTCAGAGCCCGACGAGGCGCCCGGCCGGAACCAGCGCTGCTCGTCGAAGACGCCATAGTTGGGCAGGAGCTCCTTGTGCCAGACGCCGTGCACCTTGCCGCCTGCGCAGACGGCAGCGGCGTTGTACAGATCGCCGTCGTCGTCGACGAAGCCGACAACTGCAGCGCACCGAGCCGATTTCGCGGCGATCGTCTGCACGGCTTCGAGGTTGCCCTCGACGAACGCCGGGTTCACGAGCAGATCCTCGGGCGGGTAACCCGTGATGACGAGCTCAGGGAACACGGCGAGATCGGCCCCTGCACCTTCGGCCTCGGCGAGGGTAGTGAGCACTTTGGCGACGTTGCCGTCGAGGTCACCTACCACTACATCGAGCTGGCACAGGGCCACACGCAAGCGGCCCACGTCACGAGCGTACCCCACAGGCCCCGTTAGCCTGCTCAGCGAGGCGATGGGATGACGCTGCCCGCAGAGCTCGAATCGGCCGCTCGGTCCTCGGCCGCGCCCGAGCTCGTGCGCGTGAACTTCGAGCGGCTGCTCGAGAGCGATGCATCCTCGGCCGAGCGGCTCGGCAGCGACGGTCGCCTCGCCGGCGTCGTCGCCGCCGTCATGGCGGGCAGCCGATCGCTCAGCAGCCTCGTCCTCACCGACCGGGCGGCTCTCGAGGTCATCGCCTCCTGCCTGCCAAAGCGCCCCGAGGCCACCGTGACCGCCTCGATGAGCCGTCCATCCATCGCAGACCCGAGGCTGGCGGGCGACGCCGCCGATCTCGTGCGCCGCAAGCGGCTAGGCCTCCTTGCCATTGCCGCGCAGGATCTCGCCGGATTCACGGCCTTGGAGGAGGTGGGCGAGGCGCTCTCCGACCTCGCCGACGGTGTCCTTCAGGCGGCATGCGCCCTGGCGGGCGTCGGGGTGGGCCTCGCTGTGATCGCCATGGGCAAACATGGCGCCCGCGAGCTCAACTACGCCAGCGACGTCGACGTCATGTTCGTGGGCGAGGACGACACCGGGTGCGCACGCAGAGTCCTGGCCATCGCGGGCCGTGCCTTCCGGGTTGACACCGACTTGCGACCTGAGGGCCGCAGCGGCGCCCTCGTCCGCTCGCTGGAATCGTTCCAAAGCTACTGGGAGCGTTGGGCGCGGCCCTGGGAGTTCCAGGCCCTCCTGAAGGCGCGGGCGAGCGCCGGGGACCCCGAGCTCGGCGCGGAATTTGCCGCGGCCGCTTCGAGCGCCATCTGGGGTCACCGCCTCGACGCCGACGATCTCGCCGAGCTGCGGTCGATGAAGGGCCGCGCCGAGGAGATCGTCTCGCGCAAGGGCCTCTCCGAGCGTGAGATCAAACGCGGCCGCGGCGGCATACGCGACATCGAATTCTCCGTGCAGCTCCTGCAGCTCGTGCACGGAGCGGCCGACCCGCTGATCCGGCAGCCTTCCACGCTGGAGGCTCTCGGCGAGCTGGCCGAGGCCGGGTACGTGGACGGCGGCGATGCGGCCGCCCTCGCCTTGTCGTATCGGTTCTTTCGCACCGTCGAGCATCGGCTGCAGCTCGTCGAGGAGACGCAGGTTCACACGGTCCCTGGCGACCCGCAGGCGCGAGACACCCTGGCGAAGGTTCTGGGCTTCGCCGGTACCGGTGGGCCGGACGTCACCGGCAAGGCGAGGAACGCCAGCGGGAGCCGCGAGCGGATGGACGCCGTCATCGGGCGTCACCAGGCCTCGGCGCGAGCGATTCACGAGCGGCTCTTCTTCCGTCCACTGCTGGAGGTCTTTGCCGCCGAGACCCCGTTGATCGACGGCGCTCGCTGGAGCGTGGCGGCGGCGGAGAGTCGCTTGGAGGCGCTCGGGTTCCGGCAGGCCGACCGCACGCGACAGGCGCTGCGGGAGCTGACTCGGGGGCTCACGCGTTCGTCGAGGCTCATGCAGCAGCTCCTCCCGGTGCTTCTCGGCTGGCTCTCGGACACGCCCGACCCCGACCAGGGCCTGCTCAGCCTCCGCACGCTTGTCTCTGTCGGGCACCGGCGCGACGTGCTCGTGGCGTCCTGGCGGGAGTCACCGGAGCTCGCACGGCGACTCTGCCTCCTCCTCGGCACCGGGCGGCAGGTCGGACAACTCGTCGGCCGTCATCCGGAGATCGCCACCCGCCTCGACGACGATCGAGAGCTCGAGCACCCCGCCCGGGCCGAGCTCCTCGAGCGTGCCGTCCTTGCGGTCGACCAGGGCCCCGTGCGAGGCGGGCCGGCGCTGCGGCGCTTCGTCGAGTCGATGACGCTGCGCACCCTCGCCGCCGACCTGTTGCTGCCGAGCTCGACGGCGTCGACGTCGCGGGCGCTGGCGGCTCTCGGCGACGCCACCCTCGCCGCCGCCCTGCAAGCGGCCGCTCCCAGAGTGCCCTTCGGCATCGTGGCCATGGGCCGTCTCGGCGGAGAAGAGCTCGCCTACGGCAGCGACCTCGATGTCCTACTCGTCTACGACGGCTCGGGCGCCGGCGACGCCGCCTTGGCCGACGAGGCGACCACCTCTGTCTTCCGGCTGCTCAACGGCACCACGCCGGCCGAGCGGATCATCACGGTGGACGCCTCCCTGCGTCCTGAAGGCCGCCACGGGCCGCTCGCTCGCAGCCTGGATGCCTATGCCGAGTACCACCGACGCCGCATCGAGACCTGGGAGCGGCAAGCGCTGCTGCGGGCCCGACCCGTGGCGGGGGACCCGGAGGTGCTCGGGCGCTTCATGGCGCTTGTCTCCGAGGCGCTCTGGTCGGCTCCCTTCGGAGACGAAGAGGCTCGGGCGATCCGACGCATGAAGGCCCGAGTGGAAAGGGAACGCATCCCGGCGGGCGAGGATCCGCAGTTCCATCTGAAGCTCGGAAAGGGTTCACTGTCCGACGTCGAATGGGCGGTGCAGCTGCTGCAGCTGCAGCACGGCGTCGCCGAGACGAACACCGTCGAGGCGATCAGGCTCCTCGTGGGCGCCGGTCACCTGGAGGCGGGCGAGGGAGCGGTGTTGAGCGAGGCGTACCGATTCTTGTCGGCGACGAGGAACCGTTGGCACCTCGTGGGCAATTTCGTCGCCGGCGCCGGAGGGATCGTGAGCAAGGCCGGCTCTGACTCGCTCCCAGCCGATCGAGAGGTGCTCTCGCGCTTGGCGCGGTCGCTCGGGACGTCGCCGACCGAGTTGCGAGAGGCGTATCGACGCGTGACGCGGCGAGCTCGGCGCGTCGTGGAGGAGCGCTTCTATGGACTCTGAGCTGGCTCCGAGGCCAGCTCGGCGAGCCGAACGAACCACGTCTCGGCGGGTGTCATCGTCCCAGCCGCACCCCCCGGCCGTGGGCGAGTGCCCCGGCGTTCTCGATCTCGATTGCGGGAAGGTCGTCCGCAGGCTCGAAACCCAGCACGCGTCCGTAGAAGTACAACTCCGCCTCCAGCGTCGCCTTCATGTTCTCCGCCTTGCGGAAGCCGTGCTGCTCGCCCTCGTAGGCCAAGTAGGCGAAGGCCACCCCCTTCTCCCGCAGCGCTGCGGCCAGCGCCTCGCTCTGGACGGGCAGGACCACCTTGTCCTCCAGGCCCTGGAACAAGATGAGCGGGGTCCGGAGCTGGTCGGTGTGGAAGATCGGCGATCGCTGCCGGTAGATCTCCGCCGCCTCGGGCCACGGTCCGATGAGCCCGTCGCAGTAACGAGACTCGAACTTGTGCGAGTCGCGAGCGAGGGCGCCCGCATCGGCGACCCCGAAGTAGCTGGCCCCGGCGGCGAAATCGTCCCGGAAGGTCAGGGCGCACAACGTCGTGTAGCCGCCGGCGCTCGCCCCGTGGATGAGGAGGCGATCGCCGTCGGCACGACCCGCAGCCGCCAGGTAGCGAGCGGCGTTCACGCAGTCGTCGAGATCGACGATGCCCCAGCGGTCCCGCAGTCGCTCCCGGTACTCGCGGCCGTAGCCGGAGCTGCCGCCGTAGTCGACGTCCACAAGGCCGATCCCCCGCGAGGTCCAGTACTGGATCCCGTAGTTGAGCGAGGAGGACGCCGACGACGTCGGCCCACCGTGACTGGAGACGATGAGGGGTGGCAGCTCACCTTCCGGGGCGACGAACCCCGGGTTCTTCGGTGGGTAGAAGAGGGCGTGCGCCGTCATCGACCCCTCGGTCGGGAACTCGATCGGCTCAGGCTCGGTGAGATAGGACTCGTCGAGCCAGTCGTCGCCTGCGGCCTTCAGCACCGTCGTCTCTCCCGAGGGGACCTCGACAGCGACGAGAGCTGTCGCATGCCGCGCCGAGCCCGCCACGACGACGACACCACTGCGACGGCGAGCCACCGATGAGAAGGCCGTATAGGGCGTCTCGATCTGGGACCGCCCACCTGCTCCGATCAGATTGATGGAACCGAGGCCGGCACTCGACGACAGTGCGACGATGTCTCCCTGCGGCAAGAAGCAGTAGCTGGACTGTCCGAAGGCCCAGTCCGGAGAGGAGAACTCCGCCTCCGCCGGTGCGAGCGGCGCGCCGCCGTCTTCGTCGTCCACGTAGAGGTTCCACCAGCCGGTGCGGTCCGAGACGAAATGCAATCGGCCATCAAGTGAGTACCTCGGCTGCGAAACGGACTCGGACTCCCCGCCTGCCACGAGGCGCGGGTTCACCGGCAGCCCGTCCGGCCCGAGCTCGGCGTCCCAGAGCTCGGTGGCGTCCCAGGGCATGTTGGGGTGGTCCCAGGAGATCCAGGCGATGCGCTTGCCGTCGGGCGAGACGGTGGGGAAGGAGAAGAAGTCATGGCCCTCGGCGACGACGCGAGGTTCCGCCTCACCGTCGGTGGCCAGGATCACGACGTCGTTCACGACCTCAGAAGCGACCCCAGGTGTCCCGTGGCGCTCCCGCACGCAGTAGAGATGGTGACCGTCGCGACTCACGACCGGAGCGGCATAACGAACCGAGGCGGGCGCGGGAGGCTCTGCGGTGATCGGCTCCGGCTCGGCTCCGGCTCGGACACGATAGAGGAGCTGGTCACCGAAGTTGGAGAAGTAGACCGTGTCGGCAGCGACCGTGTAACACAGGCCGCCGTATTCGTGCACGAGCGTCCGTGCCGAGTAGTCCGGCCCGAAGACGTCTTCGGGGATCCCACCCTCTGCACACCGCACGATGACGACGCGGCCACCCTCCGCCGGCCGTCCCTCGCACCAGTACACGACGTCGCCGACGACGACGGGAAACCCCAGCGTCACCACGTCCTCGAGCAAACGATCCGCCGTGAGCGGCGAATTCCACGAACCGTAGGGGGCGACGGTCACCATGCACGCGACCATAGGCCCGTCGGCGTGGCGAGCGCGGCCCCAAGCGACCCTTGTCCTCGCTTGGGCGGCTGTGACGGGTACCGTTTTGCAGTGGGCAGCGTCACCGGTCCTCAGCCGGGATGATGCCTCCCGGCCAGCACTGAGGGGAAAGGCGCTCGCTGCGCCGCAGATCTGGCGCCCCACCGGATCGCTGGCATGCGAGATGGGCAAGTGGGCGAGACATCAAGCTCTTTCGAAGCGAGCGCACTGGCCGCCCTTGGTCAGGCGATTGTCGTGAACGACCTGAAGCGTCGCATTCTCTACTGGAACAAAGCTGCAGAGGAGATGTTCGGCTGGACGGCGGCCGAGGTGATCGGGCGGGACGTCGTCGAGGTCGCCCGGGCAGAGGAGGAAGGCGAGCGCGACGCCCTCGTCATGAGCCGGATCATGAAGGGCGAGAAGGTAACGGCCCACTACTGGATGATGCACCGCGACGGCAGGCGCTTCCCGGTCCTGTCCACGATCACGCCGGTGCTGCAGGACGGCGAGCTCGTCGGTATCGCCTCGGTCGCCACCGACCTGACGGAACGGATGCGAGCTGATGAAGCCATGCGGCGGCTTTCCTTTCTCGTGGAGTCGTCGTTCGACGCCATTGTGGGCACGGATCTGGAGGGTCGCGTCACGAGCTGGAACGAGGCGGCGGAGCGGCTCTACGGCTACTCGGCCGCCGAAGCGCTCGGCCACGACGTCTCCCGGCTCGTCACGGCCGGTGACGACGGCGGTTACGGGAACGTGCTCTCCCGCTGGCAGGCCGGCGACCGCATCGAGCTGGAGGACTTTCCCGCCAGGAGGAAGAACGGCGAGATCGTCGAGATCCACGTATCCGTGTCGCCCGTGCGCGACGGCGACGGCGCCGTGATCGGGTCCGCCTCGATCGCCCGCGATGCCACCGAGCGCAACCGCCTCGAGCGGGCGGCCGAAGAGGACCGTCGTCGCCTCACCGAGGCACAGGACGTCGCTCAACTCGCCAGCTTCGAGCTCGACGCCGCCGACGGCTCGCTCCGCTGGACGCCGTCGTTCCGGCGCCTCATCGGCGTCGATCCTCAAGATCCCGCTTCGACCGAGCTGTTCCTCTCGCGCGTGCACGCCGACGACCGCGCCGAAGCCGAAGCCAAGATCGCCGAGGCCTGGCGGCGGCAAGACGGCAACTTCGCGGACACCTTCCGCCTCGTGCGGCCCGACGGTGAGATCCGCTGGCTGCAACTGCGGACACGGAGGATGCACGACAGCCACAACAAACTCGCCAAGGTGATCGGAACGGCCCTTGACGTCACCGACCGCCACCGTACCGAAGCGGCCAGGCAGGAGGCAGAGGAGCGCTTCCGGCTCGGCTTCGAGTGGGGGGCGGTCCCCTCTGCCATGATCGACCTCGAGGGCGCCGTGACGCGCGTGAACCCCGCCATGCTCGCGTTCGTGCACCGCACGGAGGACGAGATCGTTGGGCTCCCCGCCAATCACTTCGTGCATCCCGATGACCGCGACTACATCGGTACGGTGCAACGGGCGTTCCGGGGCGACCGGCTGCCCTTTGAACGACGCTTCCTCAGGTCTGACGGCACCTATGTCTGGGGGCTCGTGAACCTGGCGCTCGTGCGCAACGACGACGGCTCGCCTGCCTACGCTTTCGTGCAGGTGCAGGACATCACCGAGCGCAAGAACGCCGAGAAGACGCTCGAGCACATGGCGTTGCACGATCCGCTCACCGGTCTGCCGAACCGTCTGCTGCTGCAGGATCGCCTCGAGGGGACCGTGGCCCGAGCGAGCCATTACAAGCGCCGCGTGGCCGTCATCTTCGGGGACATCGACCGCTTCAAGCTCGTGAACGACTCGCTCGGCCACGCCAGCGGGGATCAGTTGCTCGTGGAGCTCGCCGGGCGTCTACAGACCCTCGCACACGTAGGCGATACCGTCGGGCGATTCGGCGGTGACGAGTTCGTCATGATCTGCGAGGACGTCGGCTCCAGCGAAAGCGCCACTGCCATCAGCCGCCGCATGGGCGCCGCCTTCGACAGGCCCTTTCATGTGGCGGACCGCGACATCTACCTGACGGTGTCGTCTGGCGTCGTGCTGCCCGGTCCCAAGGACACCGACACGTGCTTTCGCGACGGTGACATCGCTATGTACCGAGCCAAGGAGCTCGGTCGCGGACGAGTCGAGCTGTTCAACAAGGAGATGTTGTCGAGCGCCGCCCGCCTGCTCGACCTCGAGAGCGCCTTGCGGCTGGCGGTGGAGAACGGCGACCTCCGCCTCGCGTACCAGCCCATCGTCGATCTCCGGACGGGCTCGGCCATCGCCGTGGAGGCGCTCTGCCGCTGGCGGCACCCGGATCGGGGAGAAGTCAGCCCGGCAGAGTTCATCCCGGTGGCTGAGCAGTCGGGGCTGATCCGTCCGATCGGGCGGTTCGTGATCGACGAGGCGATCCGGCAGATCGGGTTGTGGCGGGACAAGCTTCCGGGCGCCGCCGACCTCTGGGTCTCCATCAACCTCTCTTCCGCCCAGCTGTCCTACGACCTCGTGGCACTCTGCGAGCAGCTCATCGCCCGAGACGCCGAGGACGGCTCCTTCGGCTTCGAGATCACGGAGAGCGTGCTCATGTCGGACGTCACCACGGCGATCGACGTCCTCCAGAAGCTCCGCCAGCTCGGCATCCCCGTGTCCATCGACGACTTCGGCACCGGCTACTCCTCCCTCGAGTACCTGAAGGTGCTGCCGGTCCATGCGCTCAAGATCGACCAGTCCTTCGTCGCCGGCTTGGGGCGCCTCCACGACCCCGATGACCCGTCGATCGTGCAGGCGGTCATCGCCCTGGCACGAGCGCTCAGCATGGGATCCTGCGCCGAGGGCGTCGAGACCGAGGAGCAGCGTCAGGCCCTCGTCGCCCTCGGTTGCGAGACGGCGCAGGGCTATCTGTGGTCGCCACCGCTCGCACCGCAGGACTTCGAGCGTTGGTTCAGCGACCAGCTCGAGAACCGGCGTCCTCAAGGGGCTTGATGCGCTTCTCTTACGCGGAGGCGATGGTGGATCCGAGCTGTTATGGCCCGCTCGCCATTGCAGCGGAGGCGGCGGGTTTCGATTCGTTCCTCTTGCCCGAGAGCATCGTGTACCCGCAACACTCAGCCACGAGCTACCCCTACGTCGAAGGAGGCGGGCGGGAGTTCCTGGAGGACAAGCCGTTCATCGACCCCTTCGTGCTGGCGGGCTCGCTGGCAAGCCTGACGGAGCGCCTGCGCTTTGTGACCTTCGTCGTGAAGCTGCCACTGCGCCATCCCGTGTTGGCAGCCAAACAGGCGGCATCGGTATCGGTGCTGTCAGGTGGCCGCTTTGTCCTCGGAGTCGGCTTGTCGCCCTGGCCGGAGGATTACGAGGCATGCGGGCAACCCTGGCCCTCTCGAGGGAGGCGGATGGACGAGCAGCTCGACATCATCGACGGGCTGTGCGCAGGCGGCTTCTTCGAGTACCACGGGTCGTTCTACGATCTCACCCCCGTGAAAATCTGCCCTGTCCCGAATCCCCGCATCCCCATCCTCGTCGGAGGTCACGCCCCTGCGGCCCTCGAGCGGGCAGCACGCTGGGACGGATGGCTGCACGCCGGGTCGGACAGCGGGCAGCTCGCCGACCTGGTGGCGTCCGTGCTGTCGATGCGGGCCCGGCTCGGCCGGGAGGGTGAGCCCTTCGAGATCCATGCGATCTCGACCGACGGCTACAGCGCGGCGGGCTGCCGCCGCTTGAAGGAGATAGGGGTCACGGACGTGATCATCGGGTTCCGGGACACCTACCGCCCCGGCCCCGACACCGAGCCCCTTTCGGCGAAGCTCAGTGCCATCTCGCGCTTCGGAGCGGCCGTCATCGCCCGGGTGAAGGGGTGACTCCGCCGCAGTAGCGTCTCTCGGGACGGCATCGGCCCACGAGGGGGCGTCATGGCAACGAACAGTGAGTTCACGCTCCGGGGCATCAACCATCTGGCGCTCGTGTGCTCTGACATGGAGCGCACGGTCGACTTCTACTGCAACGTCCTCGGGATGCCCCTCGTGAAAACGATCGAGCTGCCGCTCGGAATGGGCCAGCACTTCTTCTTCGACGTCGGCAACGGCGACTGCTTGGCGTTCTTCTGGTTCCCGCATGCGCCGTCGCACGCACCGGGCGTAGCGGCGCCTTCCGCCCTTCCCGGCCGGGGCGAGCTGGCGACGGCCCACGGATCCATGAACCACGTCGCCTTCGATGTCGACCCGGAGCAGATCGAACAGTACGCCGCTCGCCTCGCCGCCAAGGGGATCGAGTGCACGGCGCTGGCCAACCACGACGAGAGCGAGTACCAGGTCTCAAAAGAGCTTCACCCCGGGGTCTACGTGCGATCCGTCTACTTCTTCGATCCCGACGGCATCCTGCTCGAGTTCGCCGCCTGGACGCGGCCGTTGCGCCCGGAAGACGTGCGCCACGCCCCGGCGCGCGCCAACGGCCTGCGGCCCGTGCAGACGGCCTCCGGCGCGACGGCGTAGGGTCAGGCGCTCCCATGCCGCGCCTGCGCCAGGTGCCGCGCTCCGAGGTCGACGACGAGCTGGTGCGGAGAACCTATACGCAGCTGTTCGGCGAGCGGGACCCTGTGGCCGAGCCCGGCACGGCAACGGGGACGCCCGGCGACTGGTTCACCGTCTTCGCCCTCGTTCCCGACGTGCTGAGCCATGCCGTGAAGGGCTTCTCGTTGTACGCCAGCCCAAAACGGCTCCTCCCGCCCACCCTTCGCGAGCTTGCCCAGACCCGGGTCGGATGGGCGATCGGCAGCCAGTTCGTGTTCTCACAACACTGCAAGGCGTGCCGCGGCCTCGGCATCGACTCTGCCAAGGTGGAGGCCATCCCGCATTGGCAGACCTCGGAGGGCTTCTCGCCAGCAGAGCGAGCGGTGCTCGCCTACACCGACTGCCTCGCCTTCGACGCCGGGCGCACGCCGGACGGCGTCTTCGAAGCGCTGCGCCAGCACCTCTCCGACGAGGAGATACTCGAGCTGACGTACGTGACTGCGCTCTACCTCATGCACGCCGTCATGAGCCGGGCACTCCGCACCGAGTTCGACGACCGCCCCGAACCGGTCGTCGAGGTGACATCCGAGGGCGACCCGCTCGCTTACGACTTCCGTTCGGACATCTTCCCTCCGCCGGTCTGAGCTCCGGCGAGCCGGCGCAGCAGGCGCCTCGCGACCGGGGGAGGGCCGGTACGGTTCCATCGATGACCGACAGACCCCTCAAGGTTCTCCTCTACGGCAAGGACGCTCGGACGGACGCCATCGCCGAGGGCCTGCGCCGATCAGACACGAGGTGCGAACTTTCCGTCTGTGCCCCCTTTCGAAGCCCCGGCCTCGTTCGCAAGGCAGATCGTTTCGTCACCGCCTCACTCACCGACCTCGGCCGGATGGTCGCCATCGCACGTGAGCTGAGCCCGGACCTCGTCGTGGTCGGCCCGGAGGACCCGCTGTCGGTCGGGCTGGTCGACGCCCTGGCCGAGCTCGGCATGGCCTGCTTCGGCCCGACGCAGGCGCTCGCCCGCGTGGAGACAAGCAAGTCTTGGACGCGCGCACTCGTCTCCCGTTACGGCATCGCAGGCAACCCACGCCATCGCACCTTCCACGCCGCCGCCGGCCTGGCGGACTACATGAACGAGCTCGGGACGGTCGTCGTGAAGCCGGACGGCCTGACGGGGGGCAAGGGCGTCAAGGTGCAGGGCGAGCAGTTGGCCTCGCTCGATGAGGCCGTCGCCTACGCCCTTTCGCTGCTTGCCGCGGACGGGTCGGTCGTGATCGAGGAACGGCTGGACGGCGAGGAGTTCAGCCTGCAGACGATCACCGACGGGGAGGCCGTCGTGCACTGCCCGCTCGTACAGGACCACAAACGCGCCTACGACGGGGACACGGGCCCGAACACCGGCGGTATGGGCTCGTACTCGTGCCCAGATGGATCCCTGCCGTTCCTCACCGAGGAGGATGTGGCCCTTGCCCGCACCGTCAACGAAGCCACGATCGCCGCCCTCGGGCGGGAGACGGGCACGCCCTACCGCGGCGTCCTCTACGGCGGCTTCATGGCGGTCGCCGGTGGCGTCCGTCTGATCGAGTACAACGCCCGCTTCGGTGACCCCGAGGCGATGAACGTGTTGCCGTTGTTCACGGGCGACCTCGTCGAGCTCATGTGGGCGACGTCGACTGGCCGGCTCGGTCAGACCAAGACGTCCTTCGAGACGCGGGCAACTGTCTGCAAGTACGTCGTACCGAGCTCCTACCCCGAGGGCAGCTCCGATGGCGGCGTCGTCTCCACCGACGATTCGGCGCTCGGGAGTGATCTCCGCTGCTACTGGGCCGCCACGGAGCTGGCGACGGACTCATCCATTCGGCTGACGGGATCTCGCGGCTTGGCCTTTGTCGGGATCGGCGACACGCTCGCGACGGCCGAAGCGCTCGCCGAGCGGGGGGCATCGTCGGTGAGCGGCCCCGTGCGCCACCGGGGCGACATCGGAACCCAGCAGGCCATGGCGCGTCGGGCCGAGCACATGCTGCAGATCAGACCGACGAGGACCGCCTGACGCAGTGACGAGCGTCGTCGTCGCCGGCACTCACTCAGCTCGACCGCCGGCGGCCGCTGCCACCGACTTCGCCCAGGCGTAGTCGGCCTTGCCGGCGGGGTTGCGCTTCACGCGATCGACCGTGATGACGGCTTTCGGCAGCTTGTACCGGGCGATCTCGCGTGCGCAGGTGGCGAGGAGCTCCTCGTCGTCCAAGCCGGCTCCTGGCTCGCGCTCCACGATCGCCACCACCTCGCTCCCCCATCGCTCGCTCGGGCGCCCGACGACGATGACATCGCGCACACCTGGGTGGTGGCGGACGGCCGCCTCCACCTCCTCGGCGAAGATCTTCTCGCCGCCCGAGTTGATCGTGACGGCGTCGCGGCCGAGGACCTCGACCGTGCCGTCAGCGTGCAGGCGTGCGCGATCGCCCGGGACGCTGAAGCGCCGCCCGCCGATCGAGCGGAACGTCGCCGCGGTCTTCTCGGGGTCGTTCATGTAGCCCAGGGGGATTCGGCCGGAGCGGGCCAACCAGCCCGTGCCGGTATGCCCGGGTTCGAGGAGCCCTCCCCGCTCCTCGTCGATGACGCAGGTCTGCGGATCCGGCCGAAAGCGCGCCACGCGACGGACCCCGTCACCGGGAAGGTCCACGGAGTCGGCCAGCGGCCCGGCTTCGGAGGACCCCATCGTGTCGCGGATGCGCACACCCGGCAGCCGCCTCATGATCGCCTCCTTCGACTTCGGCGAAAGTACGGCGCCGCTCGAGGAGAGGACGACGAGCGACGAGAGGTCGCGGGGGCGGGCATCCATGGCCTCGATGAGGGAGGCGGCGAAGGCCTCGCCGGCGATCGTGAGAAGGCTGACCCGCTCACGCTCGACCGTGTCGAGCACGTCGCCGGCGTCAAAACGGTCGACGACGTTCTGGATGACGACCGTCCCCCCGGTGTGCAGCGCTTGGAAGCTCACCCACTGCCCGGTGCCGTGCATGAAGGGAGCGGCGGACAGGCCCCGTGCCCCCGTCCTGGTGGCGGCCGCCTCCACGAGCTCGGAGAGCGAGCTCCATTCGTGACCGCCCTGGCGGAAGTTGCGGCCACCAAGTGCGGTGACGAAGATGTCACCTTGCCGCCACAACACGCCCTTCGGCTTGCCCGTCGTGCCGCCCGTGTAGAGGACATAGAGGTCGTCGGGCGACCACTCGATCGCCGGCCGCACCGAGGCGGCGGCCGCCAGGGCCGACTCGAAGTCCACCGCGCCGCTGAGCAGAGCGGCGCCGCTCTTGTCGGGCACCTGCAGGAGGAGCGTTGGCTTCTTGATGACCCCCGCCTGGGACAGCTTGGATAAGGACGCCTGTATCTGAGGGGCGAACTGAGCCTGGTAGACGACGGCGCGGGGCGCCATGTCGGCAAGAAGCTCCTCGAGCTCGCTCGTGACGTAGCGGTAGTTGACGTTGCACGGCGCCGTCCGGGCCTTCAGCGAGCCGAGGATCGACTCCAGGTACTCATGTCCGTTCAACAGGCAGATGGCGACACGGTCCTGGCCGGCTTCGTGATCAGCCAGCTGCGAGCGCTCGGCGTAGGTGCCAAGGCCGGCTGCGCAGAGCACGTTGGCGAAGCGCCGCGTGCGCTCGGTCAGCTCCGCCCAGCTGAAGCGCCGGTCGGGCGTGACGATGGCCTCACGCTCGCCGAGGCGTTCGCCGAGCGCTTCCTGGACCTCGGCCAGGTTGAATTCCACCTCAGCGGCCCGCGGGTGTGCCGGCGGCGAATTCGCCGAGGCTGGCGAGGTGCTCGTGATCGGTGAACGGGCAGAGGGCGAACGGATCGAGGTGCACGGGCCGGATTCCCGCACCGCGGGCACCGTCGACGTCGAAGTGCACGCTGTCACCGATGAAGACACAACGCTCAGGCGGAACCTCGAGAGCGCTGAGGGCGAGGAAGAAGATATGCGGGTCGGGTTTCTCCACACCCACGACATGGGAGTCGATCACGACGGTGACTTTCGCCATGGCGTCGCCTTCCAGCCCGCAGATACGGTGCTCGAGGAGCAGCTGCTCCATCCTGCCGGAGGCATTGGACACGATTGCCAGCAGCAGGCCGGCGGCCTCGAGGGCCAGGAGGGCATCGGCCGCCCCGGGAGCCGGGACCCAGTCTTCGGCGAGGTAAATGCGCTCGATGGAGGCGAGCGCCTCCTCGATGCGATCCTCCGGAACGCCTGCGGTGCGAGCGACCACGCGGTCGACCATCGGCCAGTCCGCCTTGCCGAGGCGGTCGACCTCCCGCATGCCGGCGTAGTGGGCACGTCGGCAGGCGTCATCGTCGGGGGTCGCCCCGAGCGGCGCCAAGGCAGCCCGCATGCGCTCCGGGTCGGGCAGCACGAGGACGCCGCCGGCATCCAGCAGGACGGCGTCGAGCGTGTCATCGATGAGCATCTCTGCAGGCTAGGGCGTCAAGTGAGCGGCTTCGGGCGCGAAGGAGCATGGTACGTTTCGCCCGGTGGCACCGATCCCGGGCACTTCGTCGCGGGTGATTCACCGCCATGGTTAGGGAGGGCTCCGGGCCGCCGCCGAGCGCTGACAGATGGCGGGTGACGTCGATCCGCTCGGCTCGGGCGGCGCTCTGGCCTTTCGTGGTGTCCCGGGCGATCGTGCTCGGCGCCCTCTTGCTCGCCCGGTTCGTCGTCACCGAAGTGCGCCCCCGCTCCGGGGCGGCCATCGTGGCGGCTCATGCAGGTCTGCTCGGATGGGACGCCAACTGGTACCGGCGCATCGCTGCCCTTGGATATGGGCGGGCGGGTCGTACATCGGTGCGCTTCTTCCCGCTGTACCCACTCCTCACGCGTGCGCTCTCCGCCCTGCCTGGGATCAGCACGGACGCTGCTCTCCTCGTCATCGCGAACGTATCGGGCTTCGTGGCTGTGGCGCTCATACACCGACTCGTCGTCGTGGAGACCGACGACGAGGAGATGGCGTCAAGGGCAGCCTGGTGGCTGGCGATGTTTCCCACGGCGTTCGTGCTCTCCATGGGTTATGCCGACTCGTTGCTGCTGGTCACGAGTCTGGCCATGTTCCTGGCGCTCCGTTCCCGCCATTTCGCGCTTGCCGCTATCGCCGGCGTCCTCGCCGGTCTGAGTCGGCCGGTCGGCCTGCTCCTCGCCCTGCCCGCCGTCATCGAGGCGGGGCGGCGTCTCGGGCAGATCCCCCTGCGCCGCCGATGGGTGAGGGCAGCCGCCGTTGCCTCCGCGCCGGTCGGCACCGCCTGCTATCTGGCGTGGTCGAAGGCGCACGACGGGAGCTTCTTCCTGCCGCTTTCGGCCCAGGTGTCGAGCCAGAACCGGGGCGGGCTGGCGGACCCGATCGTCACTGTGGCCCGTGACCTCCGTGATCTCGTGCACGGAGAGCACCTCGGGACGTCGCTGCACGCCCCGTGGGCGCTGTTCCTCGTGGCTCTCGTGATCGTTCTGTTCAGGCGCTGGCCGGTCTCCTATGGTGCCTACGCAGCCTTGACGCTCGCCATCACGCTGACGGCACCCAACCTCACCTCCTTCGAACGATATGCCCTCGACTGCTTCCCGTTCGCGCTCGCTCTCACGACGCTGACGAAGCGCCCCCAGGTGTGCTGGTCGGCTTTCGCCGTCTCCGGGGCCTTGCTGGCCGGCTACGCCCTCTTGGCGTTCCTCGGCGCCTATATCCCGTGAGCCGGACCAACATCATCGGCAGCGGGACGTGAGGATCTCCTCTCTCGCGTCGTCGCAAATCAGAGGTTGCCGGCCGGTAAGCTTGCGACGCGTGACGCGGGCAACCGGCTCGGCGGGGTTCGGAGATCATCGCGTTCGGTCGCGTCGACCAAGAGCGAGCACCGGCTTTCGTCACGAGGCGATTTTCTACAGCGGTGATGCCGCTTTCGTGTCCGCCACTTCGCCGTTTCTTCGTCAGGGGATCGAGGCGAACGAACCGGCCCTCGTTGTCGTGAGCGGTAGCAAGATCGATGCCCTTCGCGACGAGCTCGGCGACGAGGCTGGCAGCGTGCAGTTCGCCGACATGGAGGACGTGGGGCTCAATCCGGTGCGTATCATCGCCCTATGGCAGCGCTTCGTGGAGCGGCACGCCCCTCCGGGTCATCCCGTTCGCGGTATCGGTGAGCCCCTTTGGTCCGAGCGCAGCCCCGCCGAGATGGCCGAGTGCCAGCGGCACGAACGCCTGCTGAATCTGGCCTTCACCAACACCCGCGACTTCTGGCTACTCTGCCCCTACGACTCCGAGTCACTCGACGAGTCCGTGATCGAGGAGGCGCGGCACGGTCACTCGTACCTCAGCGAAGGCGGCAGCGGCTCGTGCGCTAGCGACCGCCGCTGACGTCGAGCAAGGCACCGGTGATGTAGGAGGCTTCCTCCGAGCACAACCAGGCGACGCTGAGGCGATCTCGTGTGGCTCACCTGGCCGCTGCATGGGGATGAGGTGGGCGAACCGCTGCGCCCGGTCCGGCTGAGGGCCGCTGGCGTGGATCTCCGTGCTGACGACGCCAGGCCGGACGGCGTTCACCCGGACGGCCTCCTCTGCCACCTCCTTGGCAAGCCCGATCGTCATGGAGTCGACGGCACCCTTGGTAGCCGCATAGTCGACGTACTCGCCCGGGCTGCCGAGGCGGGAGGCCGCCGAGGAGACGTTGACGATCGAACCGCCTTGCCCGCCATGGCGCAGTGACATTCTCCGAACGGCCTCGCGGGCGCACAGGATGGTGCCGACGGCATTGACGGCGAAGAGACGCTCCAGCCGGGCTGCTGAGAGCTCGTCGACCCGCGCTGTCGACGCCACAATGCCGGCGTTGTTGACCAACGCTCGCAGGGGCCCGAGCTCGGAGTCGACGGTCTGAAAGAGGCGCACGACGTCGGCCTCGACGGCGACGTCGGCGGCGATTGCCAGCGCACGGCGCCCGGCCTCTTGACAGGCGCCCACGACCTCCTCGGCGGCGGCCGAGTCCTCTCGGTACCCGACGGCGACGTCAAAGCCTTGCTCGGCGAGCAAGCGCGCCGTGGCGGCCCCGATGCCTCGGCTTCCCCCCGTGACGATGGCGACGCCACCCATCTCAGCGCGCCGGCGCTCGGGGCGGTGGCGTCACGTAGTCGACGGGCGACGCCGCTTGCGATGCTTTGGGACCTTGTCGAGGTAGGCCGGACGGCCGAGCAGATAGCCCTGACCGAGATCGATGTTCAGCGACCTCAAAGTCTCGAGCTCCTCCTCGGTCTCGATGCCTTCGGCCAGGCTGAGTGCTCCGGCCTGAGCCGCAAGGGATCGGAAAGCCATGACGATTGCCTGTTTGACCGGGTCATGATCCACCCCGCGGGTGACGTCGGTGTCGATCTTGATGAAGTCGGGGCGAATGTCGAGCATGTGGCGCAAGCTCACGTCGGCCAGCCCAGCGTCGTCGACGGCGATCCGCACGCCAGTCGCCCGCAGCTCGTCGATGACCCCGGTGAAACGCTGGTAGTCCTCGATGGCGGCGTCTTCCTTGATCTCGAAGATGACGCGTGCTCGCTGCTCGACGTCGATCAGGTCCCGCACCGAAGGGGAGCCTGCAGTGGCCGGGGACACGTTCAGCGACACGAAAGCACCTGCGGGCAGGTCATCGAGCTGCGAGAGGGCCGACGCCACGGCCAGTATCTCGAGCTCCTCCTCGAGTCCCTGGGCGGCGGCAGCGGCAAACCAGCCCTGCGGCGAGACGATCTCCTCTTCCGGAAAGCGAGCCAGGGCCTCGTAGCCGATGCTCTCCCGCGACCCGAGGTTCACGATGGGCTGGAAGGCCATCTGTATCGAATCGCCTTTCAGGATTCGGGGAACATCCAGCCAAGGCACTGATTCCGAGGCTGTAGCCGCCAGGTCAGACGACGCCTCTTCGGCGATCAGCTCTAGGTCGAGCCGCGAATCTTCGGTCACAAAGTCACTCCTCGCAAATTCCACACCGTGCATCTTCTCACGCTCAGTGAGCATCCTGTGCCATCTTCTCACGCGCGGTAGTTGTTCGCCGCGAACTACCCGTCGACGAGCTTGCGGAACTCCTCGTCCTCCACACCGGCGGCCTGCTTGTCGGCGAGGGCCTGGAGCCACTGTTCGGCCGGCTCGCTCTGCATGGCGTCCACCATCTGCTTCGGAATGGCCTTCATCACATAGTCCGTCGGCATCGTCGGGTCATGGCGCTCCCGCCGGGCCAGAGCGGCCTCGATGAGTGGCGCCCACTTGGCGGCCTTGTCGGCGGCGGCGGCTTCGTCGCGTTCGACGAACTCGGGCAGCACCTGTGTGCCGAACAGCTCGATCGACTCCATGATGTGCTCGTGGCGGTTCTTGCCCGCCTGCATCACGAAGATCAACTGGTCGACGCCCGCCGCCTCGTAACGGCGAAGGAACTCGCGCAGCTGAGCAGGGGTGCCGGTCGCACCCCGCAAACCGGTCGAGTCCCCCGAGCCCACCTTGGCTCCGAGGGTCCCCATTCGGCTGGCCAGGGCGGCTGCCGGCGAGTAGCCCATCTTCTCCCTGCGCTCGCGGAACTCCTCCCAGACGTTCGTGCTCGCGGGCACGTGGTCTCCGAAGACGTAGAAGTGGGCCAATGAGTAGCCGAAGAAGTTGGCGCCCTCGAGACCGCGGGCGATGGCATCGTCCTCGTCGGGCGCGCACATCATGGGAGAGACGCAGGCGACCTGCGGGTTGACGGCCAGGCCGACGGGGACGCAACGATCGAGCAACACGGACTCGTAGTCGTCCACCCACTTCCTGGCGTCCTCCGGCTCGATGAAGGCGAAGCTGAGGGCACCGATCCCCTTCTCGGCCGCCAGCAGGATGGTGTCACGGCGGCTGCAGGCAACCCAGAGAGGGGGGTGTGGGCGTTGCACGGGCTTGGGGATGACGTTGCGCGGCGGCATCTGCACGAAACGGCCCTCCACCCCGCCAAAGGGAGTCTCAGTCATGCAGCGGATGGCGACCTCGAGCCCCTCGAGCCACGCCTCCCGCTTGATACCCGGGTCGATCCTGAAGCCGCCGAGCTCCGCCTCGGAGGACGACTCACCCGATCCGAACTCGACCCGACCGTTCGACACGAGGTCGAGCATGGCAACACGCTCCGCCGTGCGGGCCGGGTGGTTGTAGGCCGGCGCAGTCTGGATGATCCCGTGGCCGATCCGCATCTGACGGGTCCGCTGGCTCGCAGCCGCAAGGAAGACCTCCGGGGCGCTCGAGTGGGAGTACTCCTCGAGGAAATGGTGCTCGACCTCCCAGAGGTACTGGATGCCGAGCTTGTCGGCCAACTCGATCTGCTCCAGGGCGTCGTTGATCAGTCGTTGCTCGCTGTCCTCGCCCCAGGGCCGCGGCAGCTGGTGCTCGTAGAAGATGCCGAATTTCACTCACGTCTCCGATCATCCGAGCATCGCCTCATCCTGAGGCGTCGACCCACCGGCTCGCGCCCAAAGGAACCCAGGAGCGCATCGCCTCCCAACTGCAAGACGGTGCGGACCGACCTCACGTGCACACACTTGCAGAAGACGAGCTGGGCGAGCACGTCGATGGGGCGCAGTGGCAGGGTGACAACGTAAGGCGCGCCCAGATCGGGGCGAATTTTGACCCGAGACGTACCGCGGCCGCCCCCGGGCGCGGTGTCGCCTGTGTTGGCGGGATTCACCTCTATGGAGAGAAGATCTCACCCCGCTCTTGCATCTCGTGATCAGAGGCGCTCAGATGGGGGATGCGGGCATGTGATGGGGTGCCGGCTTATTCCGAGGAGGCGCTACCGCTTCGAGGGAAGGAGCGACATGAAAAGCAACGTCATACGGCTGGAGACCGGAGCCCAGGCAGAGGACGAGGCGATGCGAGCTGCCGAGCAGGCGCGCGACGAAGCGCTCCTCGCCGCCGAGGAAGTGGCCTCAGCCGAGCTCGCCCGCGCCCGTCTCGTTCGCAAGGCGACGGTGGACCGAGCGGACATCATCCGAACGGCGACCGTGGCGCGGGCGGATGCCCTGAAGCGGCTCACACAAGGCCACGACGAACAGCTGCGGGAAGCCGAGGCCGCCCGTGCTGCTGCATCTCGGGCTGCGGAGGAGCGCTATGGGAACGCCCTGCAACGAGCCGAGGACGTAGCTGCACGCGCCGTCGAGCAGGCCTATCAAGAGGAGTTGGCCGCAGCGCAGCGAGCTCACGAGGAGGCCCTGCGCGCAGCCGAGGTCGCAGCCCAGAGCGCCACCGAGAGGGCGCAGGCCATCAAGAGGGCCGGGGCGCTGAGAGCTGAATCGATCTACCGCGCCGGTGTGGAGCGGGCAACCAACCTGAGAGACGCCATCAGCTCGTACGAGGTCGCAGTGCTTGAGGCGTCCCAGTCGCGGGCCGAACACCTGCAAAGCGCCTTGCGTGATCACGACGCAGCCATGTCGCGCGCTACCGAGGCGTTCGAAGCCGCCTTCAGCGAGGCGGACGAGTTGAGTGGTCCCGGCTTCAACGAAACGGCCCAGGTGGATTCAGCCACTGCTGCACCCTACGAAGGTGAGATAGAGGCGCCCACGGCCAAGACCAGCTGATCCGGTGAACCGTCGTCACGGGCGACTGGGTACCGGCCCATCCCACCAGATGGTGACGAGCTGGCGGCGAGTGTCGGAGCCCACCGCTTCGAAGTAGGCGAGGATCTCGTCGTCGCGCTCGGGGCCGACACAGAGCTGCCGGCGGGCGAAGGCCACACGCTCGTCCAGGGGAGCGCCGTCCCACAGCGACGCGTGCGCGAACCGTAGGACGTTCACGTCGTACCCGAGCTCGTTCGCCACCGCGACCGCGTCCGAGGCGGATGGCCGCTTCGGACGCTCCAGCCCGTGGAGAGACAACCAGAGGGGCGCAAGGCCGCTCAGGGGGTGGCGTTCCGTCAGCTCGACGACCACGCGGCGACGGGCGTGGTCGGTGAGCGCCCGCAGGAACGGTGGGAGGTCGGCGACGTTGTAGAGGACGTGGTGGCACACGACGACGTCGGCAGACGGCGTGTGGTTTGCGACGTCGGGCCATCGTCCGGAGATCTCCTCGTGGTGGGCTCGTCGCTCCTGCGCCCCTTCGGCAAACGAGCTGAGCATCGCCGCGCTCTCGTCCACGGCAACCAGTAACCCGGCAGGCGGAGCGAGCGGAAGGCTGGCCGCCCCTCCACCCGCCCCGACGTCGAGCACGGACCCTCCCGGGGGCAGCGCCTCGAGGGCGCGCGTGCGCGAGGGGGTCGCTTCGGTGGCCGACAGGGCGGCGTCGGCGGCTCTCGCGAACAGCCGTGGCGGGAAACCCCAGGGCGATTCCGGCGCCGCTCGGAGAATCTCCTCGGGAATAGCCCAGGACTCGAGGTGGCGCTTCCACTGTGATGCGGCGCTGTCCGGGTCAGGCGAAAGAGCTGGAGATGTCACCGCCCCACAATCGTCTGCGGTGTGACAGCATGCAACCCATGTCACGTCTCCGCCTCACTGCTGTCATCGCCGCCAGCCTTCTCGGTGGAGGACTGGCGCTGGCAACCCCTGTCGCCGCCGGTCCCGCCTCTCCGGTCGCGCCGCCTACGTGGTCGGCAAGTACGCCGACCGTGACGGGCGCCCCCATCACCTCGCTCGTCGGGGTGACGTGCGTGACCGCTGCCGACTGCTGGGCAGTCGGCAGCCGCTTCAGGTCATCGTCGTCCAACTCCGGACCTGCCCTCATCGAGCACTACGCCGACGGTCTCTGGAGCACCGTCACGGCAGCGCCCGCGAAGGCGGGCACGCTCGACCAGCTGTTGGGCGTCGGCTGCCTGTCGGCCGACAACTGTTGGGCTGCAGGCATGCGCAGCGGCGCCCACCCGGGGAACCTCCTCGAGCACTACGGCGCCGGCGGCCACTGGACCGCCGTCGGGACTCCAGCCCCGCAGGGTCAACTGTCTGCACTCAGCTGTGATGGATCCGACGGCCAGTGCTGGGCGGTCGGTGCAGCACTGAACGGAACCCGAGCCATCACCTTCCACCTGGTCGAAGGCTCCTGGCACTCGGTGGCGGCCGCCCCCCTCACGGCCTCGTTCGTGCAGGTGAGCGGGGTCGCTTGTGCGACCGCCGACGACTGCCTACTGGTGGGTTTCGCAACCCCGAAGCATGGCGCCGGTGTTGCCCTGGCCGAGCGGTGGAACGGCCGCATCTGGTCGCGGGTGACCGTGCCCGGGCAGCTCTCGGCTGGCGGCGCCCTGCAAGGCGTGACCTGTCTGCCCGGGCACGCGCCGACCACGTGCTGGGCGGTCGGACAGACGGCCGCCAAGGGCTCCGGGCTCGGTCCCATCCGCCCCCTCGTCGAGCGCTGGAACGGAAGCGCCTTCAAGCTGATCGCGAGTCCTCTCGGCAGCGCCGGCGACTACCCGGAGCCTGCAGCGGTGGCGTGCGCCTCGCGCGCCGCCTGCCAGGCGGTCGGCTCACGCGGCTCGGGAGAGGACGAGTCGCGCGTGCTGACCGAAGGCTGGGACGGGTCCGCCTGGTCGCAGGAGCTGAGCCCGAGTCCGTTGTACGGCATCCAGACACTCACCGGCGTCGCCTGCCCATCGGCGGTGGACTGCTGGGCCGTCGGCGAGGGCCTGAACAAGACCGGCACCGGGAGTCTCATGCTCATCGAGCACTACGCCGCCCCCGTGAGGTTCCCGGAGGTGGCGGCGCGGCGGAGCTGAGCCGCCGGAGCGCAGACGGTCGCCGTCAGGTTCCGTCGGCACTCGGGTGGAGGTCGAGCCTCGGCAGGCCGTGAGCGACGAGGTACTCGAACACCGGCGCTCGACCGGTGCTGTGCCTGTCTTTTCCGCCAGCGGTAGCTTCGATACGGGTACCGGCGTAGGCCGCACAGGCCGTGCCGTTGGAGTCCCGTACGATACCTTTCAGGCCGTTGAGGATGGCGTTGTAGCGAGCCGCGCTGGGCGGATGGTGCAGCGCACGACCCGACTGGGCAGCTCCATCACCGAAGCAGACGGCTCGCCACCCCCCTTTTGCCCCGCGTGTGCGACGCTAACTAGCGCCGTGACGCCAGTCGATCGCCGAAGCGACTACCCGACCGCGAGGCCGCAGAGAGGTGGCGGCCCAGCCGCAAGCGCGCTGGCCGTTGTCCTCGCCGCCCTCGTGCAGTGGCGCGGGCAGAAGGCGGGGGTGACGCTCGTGGCCATTGACGGGTACGGAGCTTCGGGGAAATCGACACTTGCCGAGAGCCTGCGTGCGGCGACGGACGCGAGCGTCGTCCACATCGACGACTTCTTCGTTCCCACGGATCGAGATGCACGGGGGCCGATGCGGACGCCGCAGTCACGAGGGGCGGACCTCTCACGGGAGGTACCCGACCGAGTGCTCCGGTCGTACTACGACGTGGCCCGGTTGCGTGTCCAGGCCCTCGAGCCGTTGCTGGCCGGCCGCGAGGCGGTGTTCCGCCCATTCGACTGGACCTCGGGCACCGCCTCGGACGACACGGCGCGTGTCGCACCCGACGACCTCGTCCTCCTCGAAGGCGTCTACTCGGCCGCGCCGGAGCTGGCCGATCTCGTCTGCCGGGCGATTTACGTGGACACTCCCGCGCCCGACCGCCTGCGCCGTCTTCGAGCCACCGTCGCACCGGAGGATTGGGATGACGAGTGGTTGCAGGCCGAGAAGGCGTACTTCACTCGCGAGCGGCCGCGTCGCTCGTTCGACCTCGTGGTACCCGGAACGGACGACGAGCTTCCTCCGGCTCCGCCGTGCCAAGGGGTGCTCGTCGAGCGGGACCCCTGGAGGGACGCCAGCACCAGTGGGGTTCCCGGCGCTGGGAGACGGCTGAGCAGCACATGAGAAGAACGGTGATGCTGCCTCGAGGAGCGCGGGGGCGTCGAGTTCTCGGCGTGCTCGTCCTCGTGGTGTTCGGCGCCCTCGGGCTCGTTGCG
The DNA here is from genome assembly GCA_963735115.1 of uncultured Actinomycetota bacterium. Lineage (GTDB taxonomy): Bacteria > Actinomycetota > Acidimicrobiia > Acidimicrobiales > Bog-793 > JAKACA01. The sequence continues at coordinate 683,628 of CAVTJR010000001.1, forward strand.
TGCAGCTCCTCGAGACCCGGGTCGGCGGGCGGTACTTCTGGCAGCACAACGGCGCCCGGCGTGCCCATCGACGGAGGGACCGCCTACTTCGCCGAGCAACCAGAGACGCCGCCCGACTACATCTTCCCGCTCATCTCGAGCAATCTCTTCACCGTCGCCAACACGGCCGATCTGCAGACGCTGCTCTACGAGCCTCTCTACTGGTTCGGCGACAAGGGGAGCACCGCCATCGACTACCCGCTCTCGATCGGCAACGCTCCGGTGTACAGCGATCACAACACAGTCGTCACGATCACCCTCAAGCACTACCTCTGGTCGGACGGAGAGACGGTAAGTGCCCGTGACGTCCTCTTCTGGATCCACTTGCTGAAGGCGAACGCCGATGATTGGGCCTCCTACGTGCCGGGCGGCTTCCCCGACAACGTGACCTGGGCGAGAGCGCTCAACGCCACGACCGTCCAGCTGCACCTCAACGCCAGCTACAACCCCCTCTGGTACACCTACAACGAGCTCTCGCAGATCACTCCCCTCCCGCTCGCCTGGGACCGAACGTCGCTGGCCGCCCCGGCTCCCTCGACGGGCGACACCGACCTGCCCGACACCACGCCGGCGGGGGCGCGGGCCGTCTACGACTTCCTGAACGGCCAAGCCAAGGACGTCGCGAGCTATCCATCGAACCCGATCTGGTCGGTCGTCGACGGTGCCTGGAAGCTCGTCGGCCTCACGACCGACGGGACGGCGACCTTCGTGCCCGACCGCACGTTCTCCGGCCCGAACAAGCCCCGCCTGGCGAAGTTCGTCGAGCTGCCGTTCACAAGCGCGGCGGCGGAGTTCCTGGTACTTCGAGCGGGCGCCTCCACCGGCGGCTCAGGCTCCAGCTCCTCCGACGCAATCTCCGTCGGTTACGTGCCCGACAACGACGTGCCGCAATCTTCCGCCCTGCGAGCGCAGGGCTACCAGCTCGTCGACTGGTACCCCTTCCAGTTCGACTACTTCGAGCCGAATTTCAACAACCCGACGGTCGGTCCAATCCTGCGCCAGTGGTACTTCCGTCAGGCGTTCCAGCACCTCGTCGACCAGCTCGGCTGGATCCACGCCTACTACGGCGGCCTCGGTCTGCCCACCTACGGACCGGTGCCTGCGAGCCCGTCCAACCCGTATGCAGACGCCAACGCCTCCGTGAACCCGTACCCCTTCAGCGTCCCAGCGGCGAAATCGCTGCTGGTGGCGCACGGGTGGGACGTCATCCCGAACGGGCTGACGACCTGCGCCCGTGCCGGCACGGGCGCCGGCGAGTGTGGGAAGGGCATCCGCCTTGGCGAGGGCCTCAACTTCACCCTCATGTACCCGAGCGGGCTTTCCTACACGGACGGCTCGATGATCGACCTGCAGTCGGTCGCCAAGGAGGTGGGTATCGAGATCGCCCTCAAGGAGGTGACGGCAGGCACGATCGCGCAGACGATCGACAGCTGCTCGCCCGGCGAGGCTGCCTGCAGCTGGGAGCTCGGCCAGTACGGCGCCGGCTGGGTCTTCGAGCCCGACCACTACCCGAGCGGCGAGGAGATCTTCGAGACCGGCGCCCTCGGAAACGTCTCCAACTACTCCAACCCGACCTCTGACAAGCTCATCGTCGCCACGACGAAGACCTCGTCTGCGGGCGCCCAAGCTGCGCTGGACGCCTACCAGAACCAGATCCGTCTCGAGCTGCCCAACTTCTGGCAGCCGAGCCCGGGCACGCTCGTCACCCTCTCGTCGAACCTGCACGGCTTCGTGCCGAACGCCTACGGGTTCATCAGCCCCGAAGAGTGGTACTTCACGAACGGTTGAACCGACGAGGGCGCTTCGAATGGAAGGCTGGACCGCATGATCGGATACGTGCTGCGGCGGCTCGCCCAGGCCGTTGTCGTCGTGCTCGGCGTGACCGTGCTCGTGTTCCTACTCGAGCACCTCATTCCCGGCAGCTTGGCGCGCGCCATCCTCGGGCCGCGAGCGAGCCAGGCCGAGATCGCCGCCTTCGATCGAGCCAACGGTCTCGACCGCCCGCTCGTGGTGCAGTACTTCACGTTCGCCTCTCACGTCCTGCACGGGAACCTCGGATACTCCTACCGCCTGAACGTGAGCGTCGATTCCCTCGTGGTGCATGAGATGCCCAACGACCTCATTCTCGTGGGAAGCGCCCTCGTCCTGGCGTTCATGATCGCCATCCCGCTCGGCGTCGCTCAGGCTGTCCGGCGCAACCGGGCACTCGACCACGCGGCCACCGGAGTCGCCTTTCTCCTCTACTCCATGCCGTCGTACTGGCTCGGGTTGCTGCTCATCGGCGGCCTTGCCATCGGCGTGCACGTCTTCCCGCCCGAAGCTCCGCAGGCGGCTACGCCAGCCGGGGTCCTCGCCGACCCGCGTGCGCTCGTGCTGCCGATCGCGACGCTCACGCTCGTCAACGTCGCCCTCTTCAGTCGCTACATGCGCTCCTCGGCCGTCGACACGCTCGCACAGGACTATGTCCGCGTCGCCCGTTCGAAGGGGCTCCCCGAGCGGGCAGTGCTCGTCCGCCACGTGCTGCGAAACTCGCTCGTCTCGGTTGTAACCCTCGTCGGCCTCTCCATACCGGCGGTGCTCACGAGCGGGCTCGTGGTCGAGTACGTCTTCAACTTTCCCGGCATCGGCCTCACCTACTACAACGCCGCCGTGAACGCCGACTACCCGGTGGAGCTCGGGATCACCGTCGTCGTCGGGTTGGCCACCGTTCTAGGAAGCTTGCTGGCGGATCTCGCCTACGCCGTGCTCGACCCGAGAGTCCGATATGGCTGAGCGAGCCGAGGAAGCAGCCCGACACGTGCCGATCTCGCCCGCTGGCGGGATCAGGGTGCTCCGGCCGGCCTCCGGCGCGCTGAACGGCGTCAGCGAGCAGCCGGCGCTGGCGAGCCCGCCGGAGGTGACTCCGCCGGGCGGCGTTGGGCAGTCGTTCCTGGCGGCATTCGCAGAGAACCGGTTGGGCGTCGCCGGCGTCCTCGTCGTCGCTGCCGTCTCGGCCTTCTGCTTTTTGGGCCCGCTCGTTTACCACACCGATCAGGTGCACGCGAACATCCTCCTCACCAACCAGCCGCCGGGGCCCGGCCGACCACTCGGCACCGACGCCAACGGCTTCGACATCCTCGGGCGGCTCATGGTGGGTGGTCAGAGCGCCCTCGAGATCTCCTTTGCCGTCGCCATCGTGGCGACCAGCTTCGGAGCGCTCTGGGGGGCGGTGTCCGGCTTCGCCGGCGGCGTGCTCGACGCCGTCATGATGCGGGTCGTCGACATCGCCATCGCCGTGCCTGCCATCTTCGTCCTCATCTACCTCGCGAGCGTGTTCCGCCCGACGGTGCCGCTGCTCATCGTGGTGCTCTCACTGCTGGCCTGGCTCGGTCCGGCGCGCCTCATCCGCGGCGAGACGTTGTCGCTGCGGACGCGGGAGTTCGTCGACGCCGTGCGGGTGGCCGGCGGCCGCAACTCGCGCATCATCGGGCGGCACATCATCCCGAACACGATCGGGACGATCTCGGTCAACGCCACGTTCCAGGTGGCCGACGCCATCATCCTGCTCGCCACCCTGAGCTTCCTCGGCTTCGGCCTGCCGCCCCCGGCAGCGAGCTGGGGCGGCATGCTGTCGCAGGGAACGACCTACTTGCTCGACGGCTACTGGTGGGAGGTCTATCCCGCCGGCCTCATCGTGATGGTGACCGTCGTCGCCTTCAACTTCGTCGGTGACGCCTTGCGCGACACCCTCGACGCGAGGTTGCGGGTGCGGTAGGGACCTTTTGCTGCCTCCCCTGCCGCGTCGGCCATTCCGCCACGGCAGGGGAGATGCAGACTCGAGGCGCGAGCCCTCTTCAGGTGCCGGCTGGTACGGACTTCGGCCTCGACGGCGCCCGACCATGTGCACGCCTCATCTGGGCAGCCGCCACGAAGCGGACGACGATGGCTGCGAGCACCACGGTTGCGAACCGGTCGAAATCAGCCGACGTCCCGCCCTGCTGCATCCCGAAGTGGTGGCCCCACCACAACGCGAATCCGACGAGCGGCGTGACGATGATGAGCTCGCTGAGGTGGAACCTCCGCGGCCGCCAGGGTCGTGTCGCCCGCACGAGCGTGACGGCCGCCCAGAGGCCGATCAGCCCACCGAGCACGGTCCAGGTGATGCCCGCCACCAGCAAGGGGTGAAAGAGGCAGTCCGCACCGGAGCGGGGACAGGAGTGGCCGAGCAGGACCGGATGCCAGATGCGGGTGGCGTAGAGGTCCCCTATCCAGCCGAACACGACCGGCAGCACGACGAGCCCGGGCCACGACAGCTTGCGCACCACGCACCGAATTGTCCCACGCGGGGGCGGCGCAGAGGGCTCGGGGATCCCCCGATTGAGTGACTCCTCGTAGTAAGCATGTGGCCGAAAGAGGGAGCCCGCTGGGCCGCGTCTCGGCTGAGCGGAGGAGGCACGAATGGTCCATTCGAGCAAACGTGACCGGCACCTTGACACACCCCGGACCTTTGCAAAAGTCCTTTCGTTCGCCCTGCTCGGCGCCGCCCTCATTGCCCCCTCTCTCTCGAGTCTTTCCGCTCGACCCGCCGCGGCGGCGACCCCTGCTGCCGTACCCCACCCGGACCCAGCCGACGTCTCGCCGACATCGATCACCACCTCGCTGTCCGGGGGTGGACAGAGCGGCACGAGCATCTCGGTGCCCACCGGCACTGCCGTGACCGACTCGGCCTCCCTCTCGGGGGCGAGTGTCGGCACCGCCGGTGGAACCGTCACCTACAACGTGTACGCCGACGACGCCTGCACGATCTCGGTCGGCTCCGGTGGCACGGTGACTGTCACCGACGGGACTGTCCCGGCGTCGGATGGGGTGAGCCTTGCGAGCGCTGGTACCTATTACTGGCAAGCCTCGTATTCCGGTGACGCCCTCGACGGGCCGTCCGCGAGCGACTGCTCGGAGGTCGAGACGGTGACGGTCCCGCCGGGCACGTCGACGGCTACGACCGTCTACGACGCCGGCGAGGACACGCCCTGGGTGGGCACCGAGGTGACGGGGGCGTCCGCCTTCGACACGGCCACCGTCGGCACGGAGGCTGGCGGCGGAGCGCCTGCTCCGACCGGCACGGTCACCTACAGCTTCTTCACGAACGGCACCTGCGACGGGACGCCCAGCACGACGGACACAGTGACGCTGGCGGACGGCGCCGTACCCAACTCGAGTGCCACCACCGCCCTCGCAGCAGGCTCTTACAGCTTCGCCTCCACCTATTCGGGCGACAGCACCTACTCGTCGTCGACGAGCTCGTGCGAGGGGTTCGCGGTGGCGCAAGCCTCGCCCTCCATCGGCACGGTCGTGGACGACGCCGCCAACAGCTCGCCTTGGGGCGCCGACGAGGTCACGGGCGCCTCCGCCTATGACACCGCCACGGTGAGCGGGGTGAGCGGGTTCACGCCGACGGGGACGGTGACCTACGACTTCTACCGCAACAACAGGTGCAGGGGGGAGCCCCGCACGACGGACACCGAGACCCTTTCGGGGGGCACGGTGCCGGACTCCGGCCCGACCGCCGCCCTCCGAGCCGGCTCGTACAGCTTCAGGGCCGCGTACTCGGGCGACGGCAACTACTCCTCGTCGACGAGCTCGTGCGAGGCGTTCTCGGTGGCCAAGGCATCCCCGTCGACCGGCACGGTCGTGGACGACGCCGCCAACAGCTCGCCCTGGGGCGCCGACGAGGTCACGGGCGCCTCCGCCTATGACACCGCCACGGTGAGCGGGGTCAGCGGGTTCGCCCTGAGGGGAACAGTGACCTACGACTTCTTCACGAACGGCGCCTGCAGCGGACCGGCGAGCACGACGGACACCGTGTTCGTCTCCGGGGCCTTCGTGCCGGACTCCGGCACGACCTCCGCTCTGGGGGCGGGGTTCTACAGCTTCGAGGCCAGGTACTCGGGCAACAGCAACTACTCGCCGTCCACAAGCTCGTGCGAAGCGTTCGCGGTGGCGCAAGCCCCGCCCTCGACCGGCACGGTCGTGGAGGACGCCGCCAACAACGCGCCCTGGGGCGGCAACGAGGCGACGGGTGCAGCCGCCTACGACACCGCCACCGTGAGTGGGGTGAGCGGGTTCACTCCCACGGGGACGCTGACCTACGACTTCTTCACGAACGGCGCCTGCAGCGGATCACCGAGCACGACAGACACCGTGTCCCTCTCGGACGGTGCCGTGCCTGACTCCACGACGACTTCCGCCCTCGGAGCCGGACCCTACAGCTTCGAGGCAACGTACTCGGGCGACGGCAACTACTCGTCGTCCACGAGCTCGTGCGAGGCGTTCGCGGTGACGATGACGGAGGGGTCGGTCTCGACCGTGGTGTACGACGCCGGGCAGGGGACTCCGTGGAACGGCACAGAGGTCACGGGCGCCTCGGCCTACGACACCGCCTCCGTGAGCGGGGTGAGCGGGTTCACGCCAACGGGGACGCTGACCTACGACCTCTACGACAACGGCGCCTGCAGCGGGGAGGCGGCCAGGACGCAGACGGTGACCTTGAGCGGGGGCGCCGTGCCGAGCTCGGACGCCACAGGCGCGCTCGCCCCCGGCTCATACGCTTACGAGGCCTCCTACTCGGGCGACGACAACTACCTGCCGGCCACCGGATCGTGCGAGACGTTCGCCGTCCTCGAGTCCCCCGCCGCCACTGCCACCGTGGTGTACGACGCCGGGCAGGGGACTCCGTGGAACGGCACAGAGGTCACGGGCGCCTCGGCCTACGACACCGCCTCCGTGAGCGGGGTGAGCGGGTTCACGCCAACGGGGACGCTGACCTACGACCTCTACGACAACGGCGCCTGCAGCGGGGAGGCGGCCAGGACGCAGACGGTGACCTTGAGCGGGGGCGCCGTGCCGAGCTCGGACGCCACAGGCGCGCTCGCCCCCGGCTCATACGCCTACGAGGCCTCCTACTCGGGCGACGACAACTACCTGCCGGCCACCGGATCGTGCGAGACGTTCGCCGTCCTCGAGTCCCCCGCCGCCACGGCCACCGTGGTGTACGACGCCGGGCAGGGGACTCCGTGGAACGGCACAGAGGTCACGGGCGCCTCGGCCTACGACACCGCCTCCGTGAGCGGCGTGAGCGGGTTCACGCCAACGGGGACGCTGACCTACGACCTCTACGACAACGGCGCCTGCAGCGGGGAGGCGGCCAGGACGCAGACGGTGACCTTGAGCGGTAGCGCCGTGCCGGACTCCAGCAGCACTGCGCCATTAGCGGCCGGGACGTACGGCTTCGAGGCTGCGTACTCCGGCGACATGAACTACCTGGCATCGACGAGCACCTGTGAGGAGTTCTTCGTCGCCCCCGCCCATGCCCCGATGTCCACCCTCGTCTACGACGCCGCTCACCGATCGCCCTGGAACGGCACGGAAGTAATCGGAGCGTCCGCCTACGACACCGCCACGGTGACGGGCATCACGGGTTTCGACCCAACCGGTTCGGTGACCTACAGCCTGTTCGGAAACAGGACCTGCTCAGGCGGAGCCACCTCTACCGACACGGTCACCCTGACGCACGGCGCGGTGCCCAACTCGCGTGCCACCGGCGCCCTCACCGACGGCTCCTACAGCTTCGCGGCCGCCTATGCGGGCGACTCGAACTATGACTCCTCGGCAAGCCCGTGCGAGCCGTTCTCGGTCATTAAAGCGGCCTCGTCGACGGCGACCGTGGTCCGAAACTCGGCCACCCACCGGCCGTGGTCGCGTGACGAGGATCAAGGTGCCTCCGCCTACGACACCGCCAAAGTCACGGGCGTAGCCGGCTACACGCCGACCGGCACGCTCACCTACAGCCTCTTCGAAGACGGCTCTTGCGCAGGCAAGCCTGCCTCCACCCAGACGGTGACGCTCTCGAGCGGCCGAGCTCCCGACTCCGCCAGGACCGCCGGGCTCTCGCCGGCCCACTACTCCTACCGAGCCGCCTACAGCGGGAACGCCGACTACCTGCCGTCCGCCGGGCCATGCGAGTCGTTCCGCGCCCTCGCCGTCGGGTACCGCCTTGGCGCCAGCGACGGCGGTGTCTTCGACTTCCATGTGCCCTACTTGGGATCGGTCCCTGGCCTCGGACGTGACCTCTCCAACTTCGTCGGCATGGCCGACTCCCCAAAGGGGTACTGGCTGGTGGAGTCGAATGGTGGCATCTTCCGCTTCGGGAACGCCCACTTCTTCGGCTCGCTCCCTCAGCGCGGCGAGAACGTCAACGACATCGTCGGCATGGCGGCCACCCCGAACGGCCGAGGTTATTGGATGGTCGGATCCGACGGCGCCGTCTACCGCTTCGGTGACGCCACCTCCCACGGATCGCTGCCTGGCCGGGGCATCCACGTGAGTGACATCGTGGCCATCGTGAGCCCAGATGGTGGTGGGTACTGGCTGGTCGGGGCGAACGGCATCGTCTACTCCTTCGGTGACGCCCGCTACCACGGCTCCTGTGCCCAAGGGGCCTCGGGCTGCAATGGCGTCTCCGACATCGTCGGAGCCGCCAACATCGGTGGGAGCGGCTACTGGCTGGTTTCGAGGAACGGTCGGGTTTTCGCGTTCGGCACCGCCCGTGTCCATGGCTCGTGCACCCGGAGGGGCTCGGGCTGCAGGGGCGCCACCGACATCATCGGGATCGCGAGCCCGGACGCGGGCGGGTACTGGCTGGCGGAGGCCAACGGCAGAGTGCTCAGGTTCGGTGACGCCAAGTTCTTCGGCGACGAGGCCCGCAAGGGGCTCCAGCGATCGATCATCGCCATCGCCTGAGCAGCACGGGCCGGCGTCACAGGAGGGGTCGGAGTCGGCGGTCCTCGGGACAAGATTCCGTTGGAAGTTGGCAGAATGTTGGAGTAACGACCGTGTGGAACACATCGATGGGAGGGCGCCATGCCTGCTGTGACCGTCAGTGACCTGCGGGCGCTGCCGACAATCCCAGTTCCGGACCGGGCGTTGACGAGGGAACGTCCCGTGCGGTCGGTGACAACGGCGCCGTCCGGGTTCGAGGGCGAGGGCTTCCCCGTCCGCCGCGCCTTCGCCGGCATGAGCGTGGCTGACCTCGACCCCTTCGTGCACATGGACCAGATGGGCGAAGTCGACTACGCCCCCGGGGAGCCGAAGGGAACCCCCTGGCACCCTCATCGTGGCTTTGAGACCGTGACCTACATGATCGATGGGACCTTCGCCCACCAGGACTCGCAGGGAGGCGGTGGCCTCATCACCGACGGGGCCACGCAATGGATGACCGCAGGTGGAGGCATTCTGCACATCGAGACGCCACCCGAGGATCTCGTGGTTTCCGGTGGGCTCTTCCACGGCATCCAGCTCTGGGTGAACCTGCCGGCGAAGGACAAGATGATTCCACCCGCTTACCAGGGCCTCGAAGCCGACGAGGTGGCCTTGTTGTCCTCCGCCGACGGCGGATGCCTGCTGCGGGTCATCGCCGGCGAGGTTGGCGAGCACCGCGGCCCGGGGTCGACGCACACGCCGATGGCGCTCATGCACGCCACGGTGTCGCCCGGGGCGCTGCTGGAGCTTGTCTGGAACGCCGGCTTCAATGCCCTCGTCTACGTGCTGGCCGGAGGCGGCCGAGTCGGTAGCGAAGGCCGGCCCGTGCAGCGCGGCCAACTTGCCGCCTTCGGCCCCGGAGACTGGATGTCGGTGCGGGCCGACGACCGCCAGGACTCAGGCACGGCCGACCTCGAGCTCCTCGTGCTCGGGGGTGAGCCCATCGGGGAGCCCGTCGCCCACTACGGACCCTTCGTGATGAACACACGCAGTGAGATCATGGAGGCACTGGAGGACTTCCAAGCCGGTCGCCTCGGCACCGTGCCCCCGAACGCCCTCATGCCACACGTGCCCGACCCCAATCCGATCCGGGCCGAACACACCGGGATATGAGCTCGAGCTTTCCCGTGGCGCGGAGTCGGCCCGAATCGGAGTCACCCTCATCACCTAGGGAGAAGACATGACTGCATCAGCCCATCCCACGCGTCTCGAGGCTGCGCAGCGGTTCCTGATGCGCATCGGCCGTGCCGAGATCGACCAAGCGGTCGAGCTGCTCTCTCCTAGCGTGACCTATCGCGTTCTCGGAAATCACGCCCTCGCCGGAACCTTCTCCGGTGCCGAAGAGGTAAGGAAACACCTCATCAATCTCGACGACCGGACATTGGGGACCTTCAATGCCACCAAGTGGGAAGACTGGCTGGTGGGCGAGGATCATGTGGCGGCTTTGGCCAATATCTCGATGCTCGCCGAAGGGCAGCTGATGACGATGCGCCACCTCTTCCTCATCAAGTTCGACGTCGCCGACATGATCGTCGGTATCACTGTGTTCGCCGAAGACCAGTCCGCCGCCTTGCGGTTCTTCGGCCCTGCGGGCGCGCGCCGGGGCCGGACGCCGTGAGCGCTCACGCAGCCACTGACCCGGGTGACGCCGGGAGGTGGCCCGAGCTGACGCTCTCGCAGTGGCAGGACACCCGCGACACCTTGCACATGTGGACTCAGGTCGTCGGCAAGGTTCGCCTCGCGTTGGAACCCATGATGAACCACTGGTGGCAGGTCCCGCTCTACGTCTCGGCCCGAGGAATGACGACCTCGCTGATGCACACCGGCAGCCGGGGTCTCGAGATCGAGTTCGACTTCGTCGATCATGTCCTCGACCTGCGAACCTCCGACGGCCAGACCCGCCGGGTCGCCCTCGAGCCGCGATCGGTCGCCGACTTCTACGGGGCGACCATGGCCGCCCTCGACAGCCTCGGCGTGAAGGTGACCGTCCTGGCTCGCCCGGTGGAGGTGCCCGAGGCGATCGCCTTCGCCGAGGACGAGCGCCACTGCTCCTACGACGCTGCTGCGGTGCACCGCTTCTGGCTGGCACTGTTGCAGGCGCATCATGTCATGTCTCAGTTCCGGGGGCGCTTTGTCGGCAAGGCCAGCCCGGTGCACTTCTTCTGGGGCGCCATCGACTTGGCGACGAGTCGCTTCTCGGGCAGGCCAGCCCCGAAGCATCCAGGTGGCGCACCCAACTGCGCTGACTGGGTCATGCAGCTTGCCTACAGCCATGAGGTGAGCAGCTGTGGCTTTTGGCCCGGCGGGAGCGCCGAGGGCTCCTTCTACTCCTATGTCTATCCCGAGCCCGACGGCTTCGCCGACTGGCCTGTCGAGCCCCACGCGGCCTCCTACGACACCAGCCTCCGCGAGTTCGTCCTGCCGTATGCCGACGTGCGAGCGTCCGAAGATCCCGACGCCATGCTCCTCGCCTTCTTCCAAAGCACCTACGAGGCGGCCGCTGACCTGGCCGGATGGGACCGGGTGGCGCTCGAGGCCATACCTTGAGCCGGCCCGGCGACCGTGCGCCCTCCGCCGGGAGGCCTGCTCCGAGCGATGAGGTGAGGAAAGACTCCGTCAGGTCGAACCGAAAGTTTGGCGCTCACCGGCCTGTCGCCAGGCCCGACTCATAGGCGATCACGACGAGCTGGGCCCGATCTCTAGCGCCGAGCTTGGACAAGAGGCGGCTCACGTGCGTCTTGGCCGTGGCGCTGCTCATATGAAGCTCGCCAGCGATCTCCCCATTCGACCTCCCCCGTGCGATGAGCAGGAGCACCTCTCGCTCGCGGGGCGTGATCGTCCCGAGCACGTCGGCGTTCCGCAACAGGGGCGGAGCGCGCCCTGCGAACTCGGCGATGAGCGTCCGCGTGACGCTCGGAGCCAAGAGCGCGTTGCCTGCCGCGATCACCCGGATCGCATCGAGCAGGTCGCCAGGCGGTGTGTCCTTCAAGAGAAACCCGCTCGCCCCTGCCCGCAACGCCGCGTAGACGTACTCGTCGAGCTCGAATGTCGTGAGGATCAGCACTCGCGTGTGCGCTCCCTCCGGAGCTCCCACGATCTGCCGCGTTGCCTCGATGCCGTCCATCACTGGCATCCGAATGTCCATGAGGACGACCTCGGGTCGGAGTTGCCGGACCATGCGTACGGCCTCCTTCCCGTCCGCGGCCTCCCCGAGCACTTCGAGGTCAGGCGAGGAGTCGACGAGGACCCTGAAGCCAGCGCGGACGAGCGCCTGATCGTCTACCACGACGACGCTGATCACGATGGCAAGAGGCCTTCGAAGGGAAAGCGGGCAAGCACCCGAAAGCCGCCCTCAGGTCGCATCTCGGCTGTGAGCGAGCCACCGAAAAGGGCGACCCGCTCGCGCATGCCGACGATGCCATGGTGGGTCTCCTGTCCGCTGCCGGCCAGTTGGCCGTTAGGCGGCAGCCCATGGCCATCGTCGCTCACCTCCAGCACGAGCGCGTCCGCTTCGTCGCGGATCTCGACGTGCACCGTTGCCGGCCCAGCATGCTTCACGACATTGGTGAGTGCCTCTTGAACGATCCGGTAGATGGACAGTTCTGCCGCTGGTGAGAGCGCCCCGACGGTCACGCCCTGGACGTCCAGGTCGACGTCGAATCCGGCTGCCCGCACCTGCTCCACGAGAGGTTCGAGAGCGCTCACACCGGGTGCGGGGGCAAGGGAGGCCGGCTGGCGATCGTCGCGTCGAAGAACTCCGAGCATGCGACGCAATTCGTCCAAGGCGGACCTGCTCGTGACTTCGATGGCGGCAAGCGCCTTCTTTGCCTCGTCGGGTTGCTCGTCGATCACATGATGGCCGACGCCGGACTGCACGGCGATCACGCTCAAACTGTGCGCCACGACGTCATGCAGCTCACGGGCGATCTGGAGACGCTCCTCGGCCACAGAGCGCTGGGCGCGCTCGACCACCTCGCGCTGACGCTGGGCTGCCTGCTCGGCCAGCCCTGCGATGTAGGTGCGCCGGACTCGAACGCTGTCGCCCACGAACCAGGCTGCGACGCCCACGACGACGACGAAATACGCACCGCCCAGCCGCTGTGCGGCGGTGGCGACGGCCGAGGCGATCGAGAGTGCCGTGCCCGAGACGATGAACGCCGGCAGCGACTGCCGGCGTCCGTACGCGGACGCCACCTGATAGATCGGAATGGCGACGAGCGGGTCGCCCGCCCAGCTTTCGCTCAGCGCAGTGGCAATGGAGACGGAGATCGTCATGAGAACGAGCGCTGTCATTGGGCTTCGACGTCGGATGACGATCGACAAGCCCGCGACGACGGCGAGCACGAACGCCTCCGGGGAGCGATTCTCTCGGCCGAAGCCGATGGCGTAGTGGACGGTCGTGAGCAGCAAGAGCACGGCAAGCCCGGCGTCGATGGCCTGCAGTCGCCTCGGTGTGACGCGAAGGAGCAGCGGAGGACGTGGCGTTGGCGCCATTCGATCCGATGCGCCCATGCAAAGGACCCTACTGAGCGGCGGGTCGTCCGTCATCAGCCCGGATCAGGTTCGCTCGTACGCCCACGGGTGTAGGCGATCTGGCGCCAGCAGCGGCTGGCTACAACCCCGGTGGTAGGCGACAAAGCGGCCCCAGGCTGACGACCCGGAGGGCCGTTAGTGCGACCATCGTCTCAGTCGAACTGTTGTCCGGCTCGCTCGCCCAAGGAGGGCCTCCCCATGATTCGGAGTCTGAGATGATCGAGGCCAAGGGCCTGACCAAGCGCTACGGGACCAAAGTGGCTGTCGACCAGCTCAGCTTTGAGGTGCGGCCCGGCGTCGTGACGGGGTTCCTCGGCCCGAACGGATCCGGCAAGTCGACGACGATGCGGATGATCATGGGCCTCGACGCCCCGAACATCGGCCACGTCACCGTCAACGGACGGCGGTATCATGACCTTCCCTGGCCACTCCACGAGGTCGGAGCCCTCTTGGAAGCCAAGGCGATCCATCCGGGCCGCAGTGCCCGTGCCCACCTTCGCATGCTCGCCGAGACCAACGACATCTCGCTTGCCCGAGTCGACGAGCTACTCGACACGGTTGGGCTCACCTCGGTGGCCGGCCAGAGGGCTGGCAAGTACTCACTGGGCATGGGGCAAAGGCTCGGCATCGCCGCAGCGCTCCTCGGCGATCCGGAGGTACTTCTCTTCGATGAACCGGTCAACGGCCTCGACCCCGATGGTATCCGTTGGGTGCGAAACCTCCTGAAGAACCTCGCTCGCGAAGGGCGAACGGTTTTCGTTTCGAGCCACCTCATGAGCGAGATGGCGCTCACCGCCGACGACGTCATCATCATCGGCAAGGGCCGTTTGATCACCCAGGTCCCGACCGAGCAGCTCATCGCCCAGAGCTCGCAACGCTTCGTTCGCGTCCGCTCGCCCGAGATGGCCAAGCTCCGGGCAGCTCTCGATCGCCAGGGTGCCACGACCGTCCTCGAGGACGACGGCTCGCTGTCGGTCCGCGGCACGGATGAGACCGAGATCGGCGAGCTCGCCGGCCGCCTTCCCGTCGTTCTTCACGAGCTCTCTCCGCAGTCCGCATCACTCGAGGAGGCCTTCATGGAGCTCACCGAGGACAGCATCGAATATCACGGGGCAACGTCACCCGTCGGCAGCTCGAAGGGAGCAGGAGCATGAGTGTCTCAGCTATCAACGCCTCAAGAGGAGTCGGCAAGGTGTTGCCGGCAGGCCGGTACCGTATGTCCGGACTGCTCCGATCGGAGTGGACGAAGATGCGGACCGTCCGATCGACGATGTGGACGCTCGGCGCCACGGTCGTGCTCGCGATCGGACTCAGCGCCATCGCCTGTATCGAGACGCGTCTCCACTGGACACGCTCGGACGCGGTTGGCTTCGACGCGACCAGCCTGAGTCTGATCGGCGTCTTCGTCGCGCAGTTCACGATCGGCATTCTCGGTGTGCTGATCATGAGCGCCGAGTACGGCACCGGCACGATCCGAGCGACGCTCTCCGCCGCACCGCGACGGCCCCTCGTGCTCGTAGCCAAGGCGGTGGTCTTCGGGGTCGTCACGCTCGTGGTCTCGGAGGTCGTGGCCTTCATGGCGTTCTTCCTCGGCCAAGCACTACTCACCGCGCCGGCAATCCATACGACGATCGGCAGCCCCAGTGCGCTCCGCGCCGTGGCGGGAAGTGGTCTCTACATCTTCCTGCTGGGGTTGTTCGCACTCGGGCTCGCCACGATCATCCGGCACACGGCGGGAGCGATCAGCGCCTTCATCGGCGTGCTGCTCGTCCTTCCGATCATCGTTCAGGCGCTTCCGTCATCAATAGCGAACAAGGTCCTGCCCTACCTCCCGACTCACATCGGCCAGTCCGTCCTGTTGCTCCATCGTGGTCCGCTCACCTTGGCTCCCGGGGCCGGTCTTCTCGTGCTCGCCGGCTACTCGGCAGCCTCCCTCGTCATCGGCGGCATTCTGCTCGTGCGCCGAGACGCCTGAGCCAGCGCGGTCCTCACCCCCAACCCCGACGGCATCCTCACTCGCCGTGCGAGAAGATGGCGCTCGTGCCACCTCTTGCTCACCTTGTCCGGGAAGCGACGAGCGGCGACGACTTCGATCTCGAGCTCGCCGCCCTCGGCAGCGACGATCCCGACGAGATCGCAGCGCTCCTGAGCGGCTTCCTGTCTGCCCGGCTCGCGCCGGTCGGAGCCGCCATCTTCTACCGCCGCGGCACCGGCATCGTGGCGGGTGTGCTGCTCTCAGACGGCCGTGAAGTCGTTATCAAGGTCCACCGCTGGCGTGCATCAGTCGGCCAACTCTCGGCGGTGCAGAGGGTGCAGGAGCACTTGGCTCTCGGAGGCTTCCCTGCCCCGAGGCCGCTGCTGGCGCCGGAGTCGCTCCGCGCTGGCGTCGCCACGGTGGAGGAGATGCGACGCGGAGAGCCGGGCGACGGTCACCACCCGACGATCCGCCGAGCCATCGCAGAAGGCCTCTGTTCGTTTGTCGTTGCGGCGCGTCCGCTGCGAGGACTGACCCAGCTCGGGCAACCGGCCCTCTTTCAGCCCGACGACACGCAGTGGCCCGAGCCCCATGACCTGCGCTTCGATTTCGCATCCAGCTCGCTCGGCGCAGAATGGATCGACGAGCTGGCACGCGATGCCCGCGGTCGCATCCAGGGATTCGACCTGCAGCCTGTCGTCGGTCACCTGGATTGGTGCGCCGGCAACCTGGGCTTCGACGGAGACCGATGGGCGGCGGTATACGACTGGGACTCTTTGGCGCTCTCGCCCGAGCCGGTGATAGTCGGCGCGGCGGCGGCTCAGTTCTGTGCCGACTGGCGCCGTGGCGCCGCCCTCCCCTCCCCCGTCGAGATGCGCGTCTTCGTCCGCGAGTACGAGGAGAGCAGGGATAGACCGTTCGACCCGCTGGAGCGGGGCCTTCTCGATGCGGCCAACCTGCTCCAGTGCGCCTACGGCGCCCGATGCCAGCACTCCGACGTCGTGCTGCGGGCGGTGCCCGGTGTGACCACCGAAGGCGGCTGGATCAGGTTGCTGTACGAGCGGATGGCATCGCCCTTGTTCGAGTGAGGCCCGGTCCTTCGGCTGCACGCGGTCCGGCGCAGAACTGGCCGGGCCAGAATCTGCCCTCGTGACCCGCCGGTCTCGGGCGCGTCCCGGCATTCCGAGCGACGAGGACAAGACTGTTGAAAATGGCCGCCAACATCTTCGACTTGAGAAGACGGCAGGCAGCACTCCAGCGCGAGGCCGATGAGGTCCTCGGAGACCTTGAACTCGTCCAGCTGCTCGCTGCGGTCGGCCATCCAGTCCGAACCGGAGCCTCCGCCCTCGGGCTCATGGTGCAACGTGACATCGATGTGACCGTGATCTGCGACACACTCGAGATCGCGCCTGTCACTGTCATTGCCAGCGCACTCGCAAGCCACCCGCGCATCCACCGCGTGCTGTTTCGAAACGACACCCACGCCTGGAACACTGACCCCCGGTATCCGGATGGCCTCTATCTCGGTCCGGTGTACCGGTCATTGGGCGGGGACTGGACCCTCGACATTTGGTTCGTCGATGAACCCGAGCGCCAGCCGGACCTCGAGCATCTTCGGACTTCCGAGACCCTCCTCACCGAAGCAAGCCGTGATGCCATCCTCGCCATCAAGTCGGAATGGGTCGAGCGGGCCGAGTATGGGAAGACTGTCTCGAGTTACGACATCTACCGCGCCGTGCTCGAAGACGGAGTTCGTTCAAGCGAGCAGTTCGCAGCGTGGCTGACAAGACGTGCGTGACGAGCCAACCTCGCGCACAGTGCCTGGCAGCACATGACCCCGTGACAGTCCGGCTGCGCCAATTAGGGGCGCCTCAAAGTGTCGTCGCTCGTCAGGCATTCGACGGACGCCTGGCCGCCCACACGGTCCTCGCAGTGCGGACGGTGAGGTCGTCGCGTTGCAGGATGCCGTCGGGCCGGTTGCTTTCGATGATGGTGTCAAGGGTGGCCTGATCGTCGGCGCTCATCAGATCATGGAGGTTGGACCGGAGGCGTCTGAGGGATGCCTGGGCGTACCGGCCGGTCGACGGTGGGAGCGGCGGCGCCAAGTCGATGACGAAGGGCCGCTCCGACTCGACGATGAACCCAGCCTTGGAGAGACGTGAACCCCAGTCCGATCCGAGATGCGGTACTTCGATCGCTTGCCTCTCGGCCAGGGCGGCATAAAGGCGCCTTTCGAGCCCCGGATGGCCGAGGCCGAGGTCGTCGGGCAGAAACCTCGGGAACGAGTCCATCTCTGCCACGAAGAGGAGACCGCCGGCGCGGAGGTGGGCGAAGACCTCGCTCAGCACCCGATCGGGGTCTGCCATGTGGTGGAGGGACGAGGACGCCCAAGCCAGGTCGACGGTGTCGATGGAGGGCCACGCTGTGTTGAGGTCCGCCTGGACGGTGTCGATGCGGTCGGCTACCCCGAGAGATCGGGCGTTGTCTCTGAGGTGGCCCAGCAGGTACGTGGAGATGTCTACGGCAATCGCGTTGGCCCGTGCGAAGCGCTCGAGCAAGGCGAAGGCGCCCGTACCGGTGCCGCTGCCGAGGTCGAGGATTCGTCGGGGAGATAGGTCGGCAGCTAGCTCGTGGATCCAAGCGGTCACTTCGCACAGGTATGAGTGCAGGACTTCCCCGTCCAGGTCCAGGAGCTCGGCCATTGCCGCTTCGTCGGGCTCGGTTGCGGAGTGGCGCTCGTGCTGGTCATGAGGATGGTGATGGCCTGCCATGCCTTCACATTAGGGCTGTCATGCGCTATTGGCATATAATCCTGCGTATGACGCAAGAGGGCGACCTCGACACGCTGGTCCGCAAGCGGATCAAGGGGTTGCGCACTGCCCTGGGCTGGTCACTCGACGATCTCGCCCGGCGCTGCTATCTGAGTCCCTCCTCTCTCAGCCGTATCGAAACGGGCCACCGGCGGATCAGCCTCGACCAGCTGAGTTCGATCGCCCGGGCCCTCGGAGCGACCCTCGACCAGCTGGTGGAGTCCGCCACAGACGACGACGTGGTGATTAGACCGCAGCGCGACGAAACACGGGGCATGACTACCTGGGTGCTGAGCCGTGAGCCTGGGCCGCACGGCGTCACCGTGTGCAAAATGCGCATCACCAGTGCGGAACCCCGGCGCGGCAATGTCGAGTTGGAGGTCCACCCTGGGAAGGACTGGTTCACGGTTTTGGCAGGAACCATCGTCTTGCTACTGGGAGAACGGACCATCCTCGTCCATGCCGGTCAAGCGGCCGAATTCTCCACCATGATTCCCCACGCCTTCGGGGCTCACGGCGGTCCGGCGGAGATACTGGGCATCTTCGACCACGACGGACAGCGCACCCACCTTCTCCCATCGCGAAGGATTTAGACCACGCGAACCGCCGGCGAGAAGCTTCGCTCGGCCCCGCCTCACCCGAGGACCGATCACGGCCGCCGAATGACGGCTACATTTTGAGCCAGCCCAGATTGGGGACGAAAGGGGGCCTCGATGTTCGAGAAGATTCTGGTCGCGCTCGACGAGTCCGACCACTCCAAGAAGGCGCTCGCCACGGCCGGCGACCTCGCAGAGATGTCGAAAGGCGAGGTCCGTGTACTTCACGTCCGCGAGGTGCCGCTCGGCATGGGAGGGCCGTTGACTGAGGTCGAGCCGACCCAGCGGGCGCAGACCTACCTCGACGAGGCCGTGAAGAGCCTCACCGATCGGGGCATCACCGCCTCGGGCGACGTGCGCAACTCACACAACGGTCGGATAGCCGCCGAGATCATCGACGAGGCCCAGAACTTTGGCGCCTCGGTAATCGTCCTCGGCTCGAGGGGCGTGACCGCGCTCGAGGGTCTCGTCATCGGCAGCGTCACCCACAAGGTGCTGCATCTGTCGACTCTCCCGGTCGTCGTCGTTCGCTGAGAGCGCCCGGCCGTCGGCTCTCCTCCAAACCCAATCGGCCGGTCAGGTGGACGGGGAGGGGAACCCGGTCGGGAGGGGTCAACGTGATCACCCGAGAATCTCTCGGCGAACTGAAGGCCGTGACCGCCGGTAAATGAACCCAGCGGCAGTGCCCGGCGCGCCCAGCCCTTCCTGGGCAGGAACCTCTTCGGAGCGGGCGACGAGAATCGGACCCGCGTTCTCAGCTCACCCCTTCGCAAGGGCAGCTCGTGACCCGCTGCTCAAGGCCGGCCCGGCACGGGCGGTGCCGAGGCGGCTCGACAGCTCGGCGCAGCCCTGCAGGAGGTTGCTCCCGAGGCGGCGGCGGTACGAGTCTCGGAGCGACGGTTCGGGCACGCAGATGCTTACGGCCGCCACGACCTCCCCGTCGTGGCGGCTGACGGGCGCCGCAGGCAGCAGAGGCTCTCGTCCGTCTCCTGGAAGGCCTCCGCCCAGCCCCGCCGGCGCACGGCCGCCAATTGCTCGGCGAGCTCGTCGAAGGAGACGACCGTGTGCGTCGTGAGCCGCTCGAAGGGACGGCTGCGGTAGCACTCGAGAAACTCGGGAGACGAGAAAGCCAGCAGTGCCTTGCCGACGGCCGATGCATGGGCAGGGACCCTGCGACCGACTTCGGCGACGAGTCGCACGCGCCGGCGGGAGTCGATGTGGGCGACGAAGACAGCGTCCGACCAGTCCATCACCGCCAGCTGCATCGTCTCGTTGATCCGCCTGACGATCGGGCCGGCGACGTTTCGGAACTCGTCGAGGAGATCGACCTCGCGCAGGAAAGCGGCCCCCCATGCCATGATCTTCGGCCCGAATCGGTAGCCGGAGCGGCTGCCGGCTCGCCGGACGAGGTCCTGGGCGAGGCGGGTCGTCAGCACACGGTGGACGGAGCTCCCGGCTCGCGCACGGCGTCCGTCAGCTCGTCGAGGGTGGCGCTGCCGTCATGGGCGGCGAGGGCGGCGAGGACCCATGCCGCCAGCACCACCGCCGGTGCGGTGCAACGATCGCTCGCCCCGACGTTGCCCACCCTGGCCTCCTTGCGCCCCTTGCCGGACGGGACATCGCAGTACTCGCCCCGACCCCGCACGCGGGTGACATTGACGAGGCGACTCTCTAGGGTCAGACTCGGGCTGAAACAGCGATCCAACCTGCTGGACAAACGGGGGAAATCATGGCACGTGGGCGCTCGAGACATGCTCGTACCTTCGCTCGTGGGGGAGGAGCCGAGAGCTGGAGAGGCGGCCGACTCGCCGTCGGCCTCCTCGTCGCCTCCCTCCTGTTGGCGGCGTGCGCCTCGAGCTCGAGCGGCACGACGAGCACGGTCCCGAGCTCCAAGGTGGAGCCCGGCGGCCACGTCGTTTTCGCCGCCACGCAGGGGGCTCCCCCCAACTTCATCCTGCCGCTCGTGAGCGCCGACTACGCCACGCAGACGAACATCAACGACTTCCAGTTCCTCCTCTGGCGACCCCTCTACTGGATGGGCGGTCCTGGAACCGTGGGCGTGAATTACGCCGAGAGCCTCGGCGACCCCCCCGTCGTCACCGCGGACGGCGCCAATACGGAGATCTCCATCTCCCTCAAGTCCTACAACTGGTCCGACGGCACGCCCGTGACGAGCCGCGACGTCGAGTTCTGGATCAACCTCCTTGAGGCGAACAAGTTGCAGTGGTGGGACTACATCCCCGGCGAGTTCCCCGACAACATAGTCTCGACCAACTACCCGACTGCCCACTCGTTCGTGCTCGTGATGAAGGGCCACTACAACCCGGACTGGGTGCTGAACGAGCTCTCGCAGATCATCCCGATCCCGCAGCAAGCCTGGGACCGCACGTCCGCCACCGGCCCTGTCGGCAACTACGACGACACGAGGGTCGGGGCGACGAAGGTCTTCAGTTTCCTCTCGGCCCAGAACTCGAAGCTCACGACGTACGCCTCCAACCCCCTCTGGAAGATCGTCGACGGCCCGTTCACGCTCAGCTCCTATGACGCCTCCAACTTCGACGCCGTCTTCGCGCCCAACAAGCACTGGTCGGGCAGCCCGAAGCCGACCATCTCCGAGTTCGAGCTGCAAACCTTCACGAGCGATACGGCCGAGTACAACCAGCTCCGCTCCGGCAACATCACCTACGGCTATGTCCCACCGGCTGACGAGCCGCAGGTGGGCTCGCTCGAGGCCCAGGGTCTCGTCGTGCAGCCGTGGGTGCAGTGGAACATCAACTTCGTGTCGTTCAACTTCACCAACCCGACCGTAGGGCCGATCTTCAAGCAGCTCTACGTCCGCCAGGCGCTCCAGCACCTCGTGGACCAGCCGGGGCTGATCAAGGCGACGATGGCCGGGAACGGCTACCCGACGAACGGCCCCGTGCCACTCGAGCCGGCCTCGCAGTGGGTCTCCCCGCAGGAGAAGACCGGCTGGTACCCCTACTCGACGAGCGACGCCGTCAGCCTCCTGACGGCGCACGGCTGGAGCGTGAAGACGGGCGGCACGACCACCTGCGTCCGCCCGGGCACGGCCGCCAACGAGTGCGGCACCGGCATCAAGGCGGGCACTCCCCTCAAGCTGCAGCTCATCTACATCAGCGGCAACCAGTCCGTCCTCGAGCAGGCGGAGGCCCTGCAGACGTCGTTCCAGAGCGTCGGCATTCAGATGCAGCTCTCAGCCGACTCGCTTGACTCGCTCTTCTCCATCTATTTCCCCTGCACGCCCGGCAAGGCGTGCCCGTGGGAGATGATCTATGACGGGGGTGGGTGGGGCTTCGAGCCGACCTACAACATCCCCGAGCTCGGGAGCCTCCTCGAGACGGGCGGCGTCTCCAACGCAGGCGGCTACTCCGACGCGACGAACGATGCAAATCTGAAGGCGATGTACACCGGCTCGGCCGGCGCGGCGAGCGTCTACCAGTACGAGAACTACCTCGGCGAACAGCTCCCGCTGCTGTGGATGCCCGAGATCCTCCTACAGGTGTCGGCTGTCGACAAACATCTCGAGGGCTGGAACCCACAGCAGCCGCAGCTGAACATCACCCCGGAGTCCTGGAGGTTCGTGTCGTGAGCCGACCGGCCACGCCCACCTGATGGGCGACGCCGGCCAGGACGCCTCGCCCGTGATCGAGAGGGAGGCGATGGTGGAGATGGCCGAAGGCGTCAGCCTCTCCGTCGGGCTCCGCATCCCCGCCAGCGCCCACTCCGGCGAGGAGCCGGCGCCGGTCGTGCTCGACTGCCACCCCTACCGCAAGGACGACCTCTTCTCGTTCCGTGGCTCGGGCCTTTACGAGGGCCTGAACGCCCGAGGCTTTGCCACCGCCCGCCTGGACGTGCGCGGCACCGGGCGCAGCCGGGGGAGCACCCCGCCGTCGGAGTACTCGGAGATCGAGATCACCGACGCCGTCGCCGTCATCGCCTGGCTGGCGGCGCAGCCCTGGTGCAACGGATCGGTCGGGATGTGGGGGATCTCCTGGAGCGCCATCAATGCCCTCCTCGTGGCCGCCCGCCGCCCGCCCGCCCTGAAGGCCTGCATCGCCCTCCACCCGTCCGACGAGCTCTTCGCCAGCGACATCCACTTCATCGACGGCCTCCTGCACTACGACCTCTACGAGCTCTCGATCGACTTGCTGAACAGCATCGGGCCGGGGCCGGAGTTCGATTTGAGCGAAACGGTGCTGCAGGATCGCTTCGACCAGCCTCCCTGGATGGGGCGCTGGCTGGCCCACCAGACGAACGACGGCTTCTGGCGGGAGCGCTCCCTCGCTCCCCGCTGGGAGCGGATCGCCTGCCCGGTCTTCCTCGTCGGCGGCTGGTACGACGGCTACCACGAGTGCGTCTTCCGCCTCCTCGACCACCTCGAGGTGCCCGTGCAGGCATGCGTCGGGCCGTGGAGCCACACCGTCCCCAACATGGGCGGCCCGGGGGCGCCGGCGGACTGGATCGCCCAGGCGTGCGACTGGTGGGACCGGTGGCTCAGGGTCGGCGAGAGCGAGGCGCCGCCAGAGCGGTGGCGCCGGGTGCAGCTCTTCGCCCGCGACTGGCACCCGCCGGCGCCGGCCTGCGACTCCATCCCGGGCAGCTGGCGCGCCCTCGAGGCCTGGCCGCTCCCCGGTATGACGGAGGCCGCCTATCGGCTCGCCCCCGGGGCCCTCGTCGAGGCGGGTGGCGGCGGGGCCGCCGCCGAGGCCGTCGTCATCGACTCGCCCCCCTGGATCGGTAGCGAGGTCGGGCACTGGTGGGGCGACGTCGCCTTCGACCAGGCCCCCCTCGACGCCGACTGTGCCGTCTTCGACTCGGGTGAGCTGGCCGACATGCTCGAAACCCTCGGCGCTCCCCGCCTGCGCGCCCGCCTCTCCTCGCCCGGGGGCGTGCACCTCTTCGCCCGCTTGGAGGACGTCTCGCCAGAGGGATCGGTCACCCTCGTCACCGGCGCCGGCCTTGCCCTGGCCGAGGGAGAGGCCGAGGTGGAGCTGGCCCTGCATTGGACGTCGTGGCGCTTCGCCCCGGGGCACCGCCTCCGCCTCGGGCTCTCCACCGCCCTCTGGCCGATGTTCTGGCCCGCCCGCCGGAGCGGCCCGCTCGAGCTGTCGCTCTCGAAGGCGACCCTCGTCCTGCCGGTCCCGCCGGCGGGCTGGGGCCGCGAGGGTGCTCCCCCGGAGGTGCCGCCAGCCGAGGACGCTCTCGGGAGCGCCGCGGGCTACCTCCGCCCCGTGCCCGTCTGGGATCTTCAGGAGAGAAACGGGCAGGCGAGCTTCACGTGGTCGACGCACGGCGAGGCCGATCTGGGCTTTGCCCGCATCGACTCCCTCGCACGCCTCGACTACGCCGTCAGCGGCCAGCCCGAGATCGATGCGTCGGCCGAGGGGGAGGCGGTGATGGACGTCACCGTCTCCGGGCGCCGCCTCACTTGGCGGATCGCCACTCGCCTCGAGAGCGAAGGGGGTGAGTACCGCTACCGCTTCCGCCGCGAGCTCTACGACGGCGGCCAGCGGAGGCGGCGGCGCACGTGGAGCTATGAGATCCCGAGACATCGAGTGTGATCCGATTCATCCTCGGCCGCTTAGTGCAGGCGATCGTGGTCGTGCTCATCGTCACGATCATCGTCTTCATCCTCCAGCACCTCCTCCCGGGCAACCCCGCCCGGGCCATCCTCGGGCTGCACGCCAGCCCCGCAGAACTGCGGGCATTCGAGGCGGCGAACGGGCTCAACCGGGCGGTACCGATTCAGTACCTCGACTACCTCTGGCGCCTGCTGCACGGAAACCTCGGCTTCTCCTACAAGTTGAACGAGAGCGTCCTCTCGCTCATAAAGAACGACGTCCCCAACGACATCGTCCTCGTCGTGCCGGCGCTCATCATCAGCCTGCTCATCGCCATCCCCGTCGGGCTCCATCAGGCGGCCCACCGAAACCACGCCTTCGACTACGGGGCGACGGCGGTCTCCTTCCTTCTCTACTCGATGCCCTCGTTCTGGCTCGGCCTCCTCCTCGTCGGCTGGCTGGCCGTCGACCTTCGGTGGTTCCCGGCAGAGGCGCCGCAGACATCGTCGGCCCTCGACATGCTCGCCCACCCGTCGGGCCTCGTCCTGCCAGTGCTCACCCTCGTGCTCGTCAACGTCGCCTGGTTCAGCCGCTACATGCGCTCCTCCGTCATCGAGACCCTCGCCCAGGACTACGTCCGCACCGCCCGCGCGAAGGGGCTGTCGGAGCGGGCCGTCCGCTATCGCCACGTGCTGCCGAACTCCCTCATCTCCATCGTCACGCTCGTCGGCCTCTCCCTCCCGCTCATCTTCACGGCCGGGTTGATCGTCGAGCAGATCTTCAACCTGCAGGGCATCGGCCTGGCCTTCTACACCGCAGTCGGCGAGCAGGACTACCCCGTCGAGCTCGGGGTCATCCTCCTCATCGGCGTCGCCACCGTCCTCGGCAACCTCCTGGCAGACGTCGGATATGCCATCTTGGACCCGAGGGTCCGTTATGACTGAGCCGGCGACGGCGGACCTCTTGGCGGCGGTCCGCCCGGGCGGGAAGCCCGTGCCCGAAGGGGGCGAGGCGGGTGGCGAACTCGGCGGCTCGGTCCTCCGGCTCTTTGCCCGCACCTTCGTCGAGAACCGGCTCGCCGTCGCCGGGACCACCCTCATCGTAATCATGGCGGGCTTCTGCTTCCTCGGCCCGGTCTTCTACCACTCGGACACGCTCAACACACGCCTGCTCGACACCAACATGCCGCCTGGAAACGGCTGGCCGCTCGGCACGGACGACTCCGGGCGCGACATCCTCGGGCGCTTGATGCTCGGTGGCCAGAGCTCCCTCGAGGTCGGGCTCTCGGTCGCCCTCCTCGCATCTACGTTCGGGGCCGTCTGGGGGGCGATCGCCGGCTATGCCGGCGGGATCGTCGACGCCCTCATGATGCGATTCGTCGACGGCATGCTGGCGGTGCCTGGCCTTTTCTTCTTCCTCTTCCTCGCCAGCGTCATTCGCCCCACGTTGCTCTTGATCATCTTCGTCCTCTCGATCTTCTCCTGGCTCGTGCCCGCCCGCCTCTCGCGCGGCGAGACGCTCTCGCTGCGCACCCGCGAGTACGTGCAGGCCGTCAAGGTGATGGGAGGGAGCCGGCGGCGCGTTGTCTTCCGCCACATCCTCCCAAACGCCATCGGGACCCTCATCGTGAACGCCACCTTCCAGGTGGCCGACGCCATCCTCGCCCTCGCGCTCCTCAGCTACCTCGGCTTCGGCCTGTCGCCACCGGCCGCCACGTGGGGCGGCATGCTCTCGGCCGGCATCACTTACGTCTACGACGGCTACTGGTGGCAGGTGTACCCGGCCGGCATCCTCATCGTCCTAACGGTGGTGGCCTTCAACTTCATCGGCGACGCCCTGCGGGACGCCTCCGAGGTGCGCCTGCAGCACCGCTGAAGGACGGTGGCGACAGCGGCGACCCGCCGGCGTCCCGGCGTCTACTAGGAACATTGTCGGAGCGGGCGACGGGAATCGAACCCGCGTTCTCAGCTTGGGAAGCTGACGGAGGCAGTCTATCGTGAACGGTAATGGCGCATCGTGGCTGTTGGGCCGGGGTGTGCGGCCGGCGGTGAACTGAGCCGTTTGGCGGCGTCCGCGCGATGAGCGCGCGATGGTCGTCGTCCCGACCACGAGGCCGACTCCTTGGTGCGGACCGGCACGGCAGGCCAGCTGCGGGAAGTGCCAGCCTCTGGGACCCTGTCACACCCCGTCCGTATCATGACCTGGACACACGGCGGCGTGCCCACCACGCCCAGCACCGCAGGAGCCATACATGGGAACCACGACGAAGACCCCGGTCTTCATCAGCTTCGACTACGACCACGACGCCACCTTGAAGGAGTTCCTGGTCGGACAGTCGAAGCTGGACGACTCGCCGTTTAGCATCATCGACCACTCCATCAAGGTGGCGTCACCCGAGTGGAAGGAGAAGGCGCGTACGGCGATCCGGCGGTCCGACCAGGTGATCGTCATCTGCGGGGAACACACCGACACCGCCACGGGCGTGAACGCAGAGATCGGGATCGCCCGCGGAGAGTCGACGCCGTACTTCCTGCTCGCCGGGTACAAGGACGGCAACAACAAGAAGCCGACGGCGGCGCTGGACGGCGACAAGCTGTACAAGTGGACGTGGGACAACTTGAAGAGCCTCATCGGAGGCGCTCGTTGATGCGCGGCCGGAGCTGATTCCACGGTGCCAGTGAAGAAGGGGTGCCGAGCGTTCGTCAGCTTCGATTACGACCACGACAGCGATCTGAAGACGCTGCTCATCGGACAAGGTCGGAACGGTAAGACGCCGTTTACGATCGCTGATTGGTCAATCAAGGTGGCCTCGCGTGGGTGGCGCGACGAGGCTCGCAAGAGAATCGGCACGGTCGACCTTGTGGTCGTGATCTGCGGTCTTCATACTCACGAGGCGGTCGGCGTTGCAAAGGAAGTTGCAATCGCCCGACAGCTGGAGACACCGTTCTTCCTCCTCCGGGGACGGAAGAACGGATTCGTTCGGCGACCGTGGGGAACCTCGTTCCTGTGGGACCCGCTCTACGACTGGAGCTGGGAGAACCTTCGCAAGATGACGGCGAAGGTGCGGTAGACCGTGCCAGATGACGAGACATCGACGATCCTGGAGCTGTACAAGACCGCAGTAGAAATGGCCGATCGTCACACGGCACGCCGGAACGGGGCCAACAGCTTCTTCGTGACGCTTAACACGGCGCTCGCCGCCGTGATCGGCATTGTCAGCGCCGCGCGGAAGCCGCCGCCGCACGGGAACCTTCCTTCCTTCGACGCGTTCGGCCTCGCTGTGACGGCTGTCGCCGGCATCATCTTCTCGGTCGTGTGGTGGCTTCTGCTCAGGTACTACAGACGGCTGAGCAAGGCGAAGTGGGACGTCATCAACAAGCTGGAGGAGCTGCTGCCAGCTCACCCATTCACGGACGAGTGGAAGGGCATGTACCCGGACGAGACGCTGGCAGTCGCGGAGCAAGGTAGCCCCGAGCAGAAGCGGGGGAACCGGGCGGGCCGGTGGTGGCGGCACACGAGACACCGCGAGGCGACGGCCGTCGAACAGATCGTGCCGTTTGTCTTCGTTGTCGTCTACCTCGTCCTCTTGACCCGAGTTGTCGTTCAGTGACGTACTTGGACGTCCTCGCCGGTGAGATTCAACGAGCGGTTCCTCGCGATGCACTGCCGCCGGACGACACGACGGACCTGTTCCGCCTCTACGCCGTGTTGCTCTTGAGCAAGGGAGCCGCCGTATCTCGTCAAGACGTGCATAACGCCTGGGTCGCGTGGATGCTGTCCCGGGGCGAAGAACATGCTTCCCTTGTCCCCTTCTCGGAGCTTGATGCTCAGACCCAGGCGGAGGACTCGCCATTCGTCGCCGCGATCCGCTCCGTCGCCGCGCGCATGCTGCGCGGCGAGCTTGATGGCTGAGCTGACCTGACTGACTGACTGAGCTGAGCTGAGCGGCCGTGGGGCGACAGGCAGCTGACCTCGCCAGGACGCGCGCGACAGCGTCCGGTCAGACGCGCCGTCGCGCTCTACTCGATGGGCAGAGTCCCCTGGCCGTACGCCTCTGGTTCCTGTACCTGGACACCGTCAACCGTCTGGCCGATCGGAAAGTCCTTTGTGTCCCAGGTCATAAACCGCGAAGCACGGCCTCTGATGGCGGACGCGAGGCGCACCGCGTCGGCGCCACGGAGACCGTGCTGTCGGGAGAGGGTTCGGGCAAGGCGGACAGTCGGAAGCTCCACCTCGACCCAATGTAGGAAGCCCCGCTCAAAGAAGGTGTGGATCTTGGCGTCCACTTGTTCAGCTTCGTTCGTGCGAACCTCACCGTGCCCGCAGACTTCGGCATAGACGAGGGTGCTTGCCACGATGACGATCCGGTGCTGCTCGCCTGCCGTGAGGACTCTCGCGGGGTGTCGACGTGCCCCGCGTCCCCTCGAAGCCAAGCGAGGTAGACATTGGAGTCGAGGTAGAAGCGCGGTGTCTCAGGCACCACGCATCCACTGCTGGTACTCGACCGAGTCCTTGCCGCCCGTGACCCAAGGGGCTGCACCGGTCAACTCCGCGACCGTTCGGAACGTCGCCGAGGTCTTCGACCTGTTCCAGCGACTCAGCCTTCACCGCAGCGATCTGGCCGAATCGATTCCTCGTGATGGCTCCCGTTGCTCTCACCGGAGAGCCCAGGTATGCCCTCACTGTCTCTAGGAGCTCGGCAGGGTACGTGCAGCGCACGGCGTGTCGCTCTTCCGGGTCGTACAGGCTGACGGTGCGTCCCTTGCGGAGGTTGACCACATCGAGGACCCCTGCGACCGACCCCATCGCCTCGTCCGTGCCCTGGAATGCCTCGGAGGCATGCTGTACGACGACGGGCGTCACGCGAGCCTCGGATTGCGCACCGTCGTCGGCCACTGCCGACAGGCCGAGACCGGTGACACCGGGGTCAGCGAGGATGCGTCCGAGCTTCTGCACGTTCTCGATCGCCGCCTCGGAGAACCATTGAGGCAGCTCCGGTCGCTGCTCCAGCACGGTGAGCCCGCCGACGAGCCCAAGCGGCACCTCTTGCGCGATGTCGGCGGACGGCTCCAGCGCTAGGCCGATGCTCCCGTTCCACACCTCGTTCACGCGCCAGTGACGCGCGAGGCGTCGCCGCCACGGGAGGTCGGGTCCACCTCGCGCAGCACCTTCAGCGTGCGCTGGACCGCAGTCACCAACGTGTCTGCGGTGATGACGCCGCGCTCGCCGTAGATCTCCAGTCGCACCTGGCTCATTGCGAAAACCTACCTTCGGGCTGTAACAGTGGCATCCACGAGGGACGACGGCGTGTCCGTCTCGCCGCAGTAGCGAGAGCAGTGCCAGCGTTCGGAGCCTCAGTCACTTTCATACGTCTCGTCCTTTCTGCGCGCCTGCCGGTAGACCCGTGTGGCGTACAGGTCCATCAGGACCTGCTGGAACTCCTCGTCGTCGAGGATCCGCTTGAAGATGGCCTCGTTCTCGTCCATGCGGGCGACGACGGTGTCGAGGAAGCGCTGGTCGAAGACGAGCCGGAAGTTCTCCAGCGTGTTGCTCCGGGCCTGGGCGACGACTTCGGGGTCGGCCACCCAGGTCTCCTCGAACTGGTCGAAGAGCAGCTGGTCCCGCTCGTTGAGGTTCAGCCCGAAGCGCTCGTTGAGCTCGTCGACGATCTCGGAGAGCGGCTCCAGCTGCGGCTCATGCTGCTTGCCCCGACCCTCGCCGAAGATGCGTCTTGACCTCGCCGTCATCGGCGTCGAGGCAGAGCGACCCCTCGAAGGTCATCTCGGCTTCGAGGTGGGTGAGCTCCACCTCGGACCCAGGTCCAGGCGCTCGACGCTGGTCAGCGTCCCGCAGCCGGGCGGCCAGGGCCCGGCAGTAGATGTAGTCGCGCTCCAGCTTGGTGTCGCCGAAGGCGACGATCTGGGAGAGGAACGAGTAGGTCCGCACGAACTTGTCGAGGGCGTCCTTGAAGCCGAGGCGGTCCTCCTCGTCGAGGCCGGAACCGCTCGACCGCCGGGTCGAGGGCGGCGTAGACCCGGCCGTGGTCCTTCGTCCGTCGCGGTCAGCAGCAGCGCGACCGCGGCCTCGATCTCGTCGGCTCGCAGCACGTCGTAGTCGTCCAGCCGGCGCCGGGTGTCGAAGAGCAGGTTGGGGTCGGTCGGCGGCGCGACGGTCCGGCCGTAGTAGGGCTCGAAGGCCTTGACGATGTCCTCGGTCTCGTTGCGGAAGTCGAGGACGAAGGTGTCCGCCTTCGGGGTGGATGCGGTTCAGCCGGGAGAGGGTCTGGACGGCGTTGAGCCCGGTGAGGACCTTGTCCACGTACATGGTGTGCAGGAGCGGCTGGTCGAAGCCGGTCTGGAACTTCTCGGCCACGATCAGCACCTGGTAGTCGTCCGTGCCGAACCGCTCCGCGGTCTGCGACTCGGGGAAGCCGTTCATGCTCGGCTCGGTGTAGGTGAGCTCTGCTCGTCGATCACCCGCCCGAGAAGGCCACCAGCGCCGCCAGGTCGCGTGTAGCCCTTCTTGGCGATGTAGGCGTCGATCGCCTGCTTGTAGCGGACGGCGTGGAGACGGGAGGAGGTGACCACCATGGCCTTGGCCTTCCCGCCGATCTTGGCGGCGGTGTGGGCCCGGAAGTGCTCGACGATGATCTCGGCCTTCTGGGCCAGGTTGGAGGGGTGCAGGGAGACGAACCGGGCGATGGCCCGGCGGGCCTTGGGCGCCTCGTAGGTCGGGGTCGTCGGCGACGGCCTTCTCGATCCGCCAGTAGGTCTGGTAGGTCGTGTAGTTGGCCAGCACGTCGAGGATGAAGCCCTCCTCGATGGCCTGGCGCATCGAGTAGAGGTGGAACGGCTCGAACTTGCCGGCTGTCCGGGTTGCAAGGTCCCGAACATCTCCAGGGTCCGGGCCTTCGGGGTGGCGGTGAAGGCGAAGAACGAGAGGTTCGCCTGCCTGCCCCGGGCGCCGACCGCCTTGGCGAGGGCCTCCTCGACCGGGTCGACTGGCCTCGGCGATGAAGCCGGCGTCTTCGGCCTCGGCCGCGGTCAGCTCCTGCTCCTCGGTCGCTCCGAGCGCCAGGCGCAGGTCCTTGGCCGCCTCGCCGGTCTGGGAGGAGTGGGCCTCGTCGACGATGACGGCGTAGCGGCGGGTGGGGAGCTGCGCCGATCTTGTCGAGGACGAAGGGGAACTTCTGCAGGGTGGTGATGATGATCCGGGCCTGCTCGCCGGCCAGGGCCTCGGCGAGCTGGGCCGAGTCCTTGTCGATCTTCACGACCACGCCCCGGACGTGCTCGAACTGGTAGATGGTCTCTTGGAGCTGGCGGTCGAGGACCACCCGGTCGGTGATCACGATCACCTTGTCGAAGACCTTCTCGTCGTGGGCGTCGTGGAGCGTCGACAGCCGGTGGGCGGTCCAGGCGATCGTGTTGGACTTGCCCGAGCCGGCCGAGTGCTGGACCAGGTAGCTCTGCCCGGCGCCGTGGTCTCGGCGTCGGCCTCGAGCGCGAGCACGGCGTCCCACTGGTGGAAGCGAGGGAAGATCACGACTCGGCGGCCTTCGGGCGCCGCCGGACCCTGCGCCGGCCGCTCGACGTGGATGAACCGGGCCAGGATGTCCATCCAGGCGTCCCGCGCCCAGACCCGCTCCCACAGGTAGGCGGTGCGGTGCCCGGCGGGGTTCGGCGGGTTGCCCGCGCCCCCGTCGTGGCCGAGGTTGAACGGGAGGAACTGGGTCGCCTGGCCGGCGAGCTTGGTCGTCATGGCCACTCGGTCGGGGTCCACGGCGAAGTGGACGAGCGCCCGGCGCGACAGGGTGACGTTCGCGGGTCGCGGTCGGTGCGGTACTGCTTGATGGCGTGCTCGACGTTCTGGTCCGGTGAGCGGGTTCTTCAGCTCGGCGGTGGCGGTGGGGATGCCCGTTGACGAGGAGCGCCAGGTCGAGCGTCTTGTGGGTTCGGGCTCGTAGGCGAGCTGGCGGGTGACGGTGACGCGGTTCGCCTGATAGAGCTGCTCGCAGCTCCGGGGTCAGCCCGTGTGCCGGCTTGAAGAAGGCCAGGCGGATCGTGACGCCGAGGTCGACGACCCCGTGCCGCAGCACGTCGACGCGTCCCCGGTTGTCGAGTTCGGAAGCGAGGCGCTTGGCGAAGCCGCGCTGGGCGTCGTCGGGTCGTTGCCGTAGCGGCCGAGGAGGGACTCCCAGTCCTTGGCCTGGGTGGCGCCGATGAAGGCGAAGAGCTCGGCCGTGTCCAAGCCCGAGACCGCGGTCGAAGTGCGCCGGGACGGACTTCAGGTACCCGCCTGCGAGAAGCGCAGCCTCGATGCGCTCCTCGAATCCGTCTCGTCAACCTTCATGCCGCGAGCCCTGGGATCGGGAGCTGACCGGTGACGGCGGCAGTGATGAGCGCCTGTCGACGCTCCGCCGCCAGGAGCGCCGATCGTTCGACTGAAACCCGAAAGGGCCTCATCTTCCTGATGGCATCGCCGATTGAGCGCTGCTCCGAGACTCGACGAGGGGAACGGGAATGCGTCCAAAGAGATCCCAATTACGAAAATCGACCGCCCGCTCCCTCGTGCTGGATGCGAACAGACCGAGGTATCCGGACACGGCAAGGATTCTCAGCAAGCGGCCAAAGAAATCCGCGTCGCCGTCCAGTGTCGGCGTACAGACATGGTAAACGGGACTGCAGACTCCGCTAACCTCTGCAGTCCCGATTGCACCGGCGAATCCATCAAGGCCGTGGATAACTACATCATTCGCATACACTCCTTGCACCTGAGAGCCGTCGGTCCATGACTCTGTGTAACCTTCTGCACGGCGCTGTGAACGGGCTGTCACCTGTCCATCACGAAAGGCGGTCACCATTTCATAGGCGACCCCATCAGCTCCGCGGAACATCTTGCGCAATTGCCTTTTTATCGCCTGTGTCGGCCTCCCGCTCTCCGTCTGAACCAGAGCGCTGTCCCCGATGTGCATCCGCACTCTGGCGTCGATTCGTTCTTCCATCGACAGGACAAGGCGGTGCTTGGCGCGAATCAGAGAGTCGATTTGATCCACTTGCCCGTCGAGGTAGTCGGCAATCGCGCGCTGAGTGTTTAGGTCGTACTGGGGAATACGGACTTCGGCATAGGCGTCCGCACGCAGACCGAATCGCGTAACGCCCGTTGCTGATGCTGTGAACTGCTGGCGCGTGACCTGGGATGCGATCGCCCAAAAGAGGAATCTGCTATCGATTCCTGGCCGCGCTCTCAAGATTGCGAGGTGATAACCGCACAGAACCTCGGGAAGCTCTGACGTCACCAGCGCCGGCACGGCGATGTCCTCGGGTGTCTCGGAATCCTTAGTTAGGAGCACATCATCGCCGCGCAGTTGGAATGCTCTCACTTGCTCCGGAGTGGCTGTAGCTTCCATGAAATCAAGAGCAGTCGTGATACGGTAGTTGTGATAGACGTCTGTGTAGTTGCAGAGTCGGACGGGGAGTTCACCTTCCGCCGACTTCTTGTCGACGTTGCTAACGGTGACCTCGGCGGCGTTGTTCAGCCGGATGGTATTCATGTCCTGAACTGCCTCAATAGCTCCTGGATCTGCGCCTCCAGCGCTTTGATATCGGCGTCGATCTCAGCTAGCGGTCGGGGTGGCACATACTTGTAGAAGTACCGGGTCAGCGGTATCTCGTAGCCAATCTTGGTCTTCGCGAAGTCGACCCAGGCGTCGGACACGTACGGCAGCACCTCTGTCGCCATGTACTCATCCACGAACGCTGCGGTACCGTGGTGACTGGAGCCGCTCCGTCGGATCCGCCTCCCACGAGACGCTAGCTTCCGGTAGTGGGACGTTCTCGTTGTCCCGGAGATCGGGATCGGGCTCGGGAGCCCCCTTGCGACCGGTTACCGCCGGAGCCTCCGCGTGTCGGTGAGCGAGGCCTCCCAGAGCACCTTGTCCAGGCCCTTCGGGAAGGCCAAAGCTCTGCGTCCATTGTCTTGCGGTCCACTGTGGAGAAGCTTTAGGGAGCTCAGGTGGGCCTTCACCTCCGCCTGTTGCTTTGGCTGAGCTTCGCCCAGGCCTTGGTCATCAGAGCCGGCAATTGGCTTCGGTAGACCTGGTAGCGCAGCCGCAGCGGCCGTTCGACGGTGATCCGCTGGAAGCCGAAGGCCTCGTTGGGGAAGATCTTGACCTGCTCGCCCTCGCTTGAAGTCCCCGTACAGCCGGGTGATCTCCTCGATCTGGTCGTCGCTGATCTCCTTGCGCTTGTCACCGAGGCTCTTGCGCATCTTGATCCAGAACTCCCGGGCATCGACGAGCTGGACCTTGCCCGCCGCTCGGGGCTCTTCCGGTTGGTCACGACCCAGAAGTAGGTGAGATCCCGGTGTTGTAGAAGAGCTGGTCAGGCAGGGCGACGACGGCTTCGAGCCAGTCGTTCTCGATGATCCAGCGCCGGATCTCGGACTCGCCCGAGCCAGCCGCCCCGGTGAAAAGCGGCGAGCCGTTGAAGACGATGGCGAGCCGGCTCCCCCCTCTTCGGACGGCTTCATCTTGAGATCATGTGCTGGAGGAAGAGGAAGCTGCCGTCGTTGATGCGGGAAGCCCGGCACCGAAGCGCCCGGCGAAGCCGAGCTCTCGTGCTCGTCCGGATCGCCTTCTTCGACCTTCTTCCACTCCACGCCGAACGGAGGATTGGCCAGCATGTAGTCGAAGGCTCTTGCCCTGGTGGCCGTCCTCGCTGAAGGAGTTCCCCGGACGATGTGGGAGGCGTCCTGGCCCTTCAGCATCATGTCGGAGCGGCAGATGGCGTAGGTCTCGTCGTTGAGCTCCTGGCCGAAGACCTCGAGCCGGGCGGTGGGGTTGAGCGACCGGAGGTGGTCCTCGGCCACAGAGAGCATCCCGCCGGTGCCACAGGCCGGGTCGAAGAGAGTCCGGACGACGCCCGGGCCGGTGAGGAGCTCGTCGTCCTCGGCGAAGAGGAGGTTCACCATGAGCCGGATCACCTCGCGGGGGGTGAAGTGCTCGCCGGCCGTCTCGTTGGAGAGTCCGAGAAGCGCCGGATCAGCTCCTCGTAGAGGTAGCCCATCTCGAGGTTGGAGACTGTCGGGGTGAAGGTCGATGTCGGCGAAGCGTGACGACGACCAGGTAAGCAGGTCGGCCCGGGCCAGGCGGGTGATCTGGACGTCGAAGTCGAACTTCTCGATGACCTCCCGGGCCCCGGCGCAGAACCCAGCGATGTAGCCGCGGAGGTTGCCGGCGACCTGGGCCGGGTCGTCGAGAGGCGACGGAAGTCGAGGGGCGAGATGTTGAAGAACTGCTGGCCGGCAACGTGAGCAGAGAACGGGCTCGACGTTCTCGACCTGGCCCTTCGAGCTTCGCGGCCCGGGCGAGGACGGCGGCCTTGGTCGGCTCCAGGACGCAGTCGAGGCGGCGCAGGACGGTGAGAGGAAGGATGACCTTGCCGTACTCGGACTGCTTGTAGTCGCCGCGCAGCAGGTCGGCGACCGACCAGATGAAGGCCGCGTGGTTCTTGATCCTCGCCTCTGCCACGCCCGCAGTGCTCGAATTGAGACCAGGCGATGCCTATGAGGCACGTCGGCACCGAAGGTCGTGTCGGCCCTCGCCCGGACTCTCGGCGAGGACCGCAACGACCATGGCACCGAGTTCGGCGACCAACGTCGCCCTGCACGAGGTTGCCGTCGAGGTCGAGTCAGGGAATGCCGCTGAAGCGCTGCGGCTCGCCGGTCGCATCGACGCTTCGGTCCTGTCTCCGGAACGGCAGGCGCGTTTTTCTCGTCGATGTCGCCCGTGCGCAGACCAGCGCCGAGCGGTCACACCTGCTGTGGCTGCGCTGACCGAGGCGGAGCAGATCGCCTTCGGCGAGGTGTCGGATTCGAGGCGGGTGCGCGAGCTGCTCGACGATCTTGAGCACCTCGCGAAGGGCTGGCGCATCGGCCTCCGACCCCGGCGCCTGCGGCGTCGCCACCCACAAATAGACGCAATCCAACTGCGAGTCGCAGTCCTCCCGTAGCCGCTGCCAGGACCTTTCCTTACGGTTCGTTCTTGGGCCGCACAAGTCGTGCGGCTCGCAATGAACAAGGAGAGGAAGCATGAAGCTGCCAGTCGATACGGCGAGCATCACCTTCATTGCCGCCAGCGCACCCGAGGCGGTCGTCCACTTCGAGACCAAGGCTGCGAAGGTCGACGAGCTCGGCCAGGCGCTTTACGCGCTGCAGGTCGTCGCGTGACGGACGGCGGCGCCGAGGTGATCTCCGTGAAGGTCGCCGGTGAGCCTAAGGGCGCGAGCCAGGGTCTCGCCCTCAAGCTCGCCGGGCTCATCGCCCAGCCCTGGGCGATGGGCGACCGATCGGGGATCGCCTTCCGGGCCTCACGCATCGAGCCGGCCGGCGCCGCCCGGTCCGCCGCGTAGTAGAGCGCCCCCCGATGAGGTTCAAGGCAGCCGTCATCATCGTCCTGGTCGTCGCTCTCTTCCCGGCGCTCGCGAACAGGCGTCGCTCAGGAAGCAGTGCGGGCCGTCATCCAGGCCGTCGGCCATCTCGTCGGGGGCTCCGGTGGCTAAGACCGAGGGCACCATCGAGACGATCGTTACCGTGATCGCCCGTTTGATCTGGGGCCTTCGGTTGGAGCTCGCGACGGCGGGAGCCATCGCTGGCGTCTGGGCTTGCTCCACGCGGGCACTCGGGCGCTTCGCTGGCTCCCTCGCCGTCGGGCTCGGGCTCGTCGCCCTGGTCGCCATACCTGTGACTCGACGGTTCTCGTGGCGACAGCTCCGCTGCGCTCACGTCCGCCGCCGTTTCGCCTCGGCTGTCCGAGTGTCCCGCTTCGATCGCTCCAAGGCAGACCGCACTCCGCGCGTCGTCGGGGTCCGCCAAACGCCGTCCGGCTTCAGGCTCACGGTGCAGGTGCCGGCGGGCACGTCAATCACGGACTGGAGAACTCGGCCGAGGTCGCGGCCGCGGCGATGGGCGTGGCCCAGCTACGAATCGCTCGCGACCCTCGAAACGCCGCCATCGCAAGAGTGTCCGTCATCGAACGCTAGCCGCTCGCCGGCCCGCCGCTGCCGTGGCAGCTGTCTGACGTCGACTCTTGGAGCCTCTGGGACCCCATCCCGGTCGGTGTTGACGAGGACGGAGCTGTCGTTTCGGTGTCGCTGCCCGAGCACAACGTTCTGATCGGTGGCGAGCCAGGGGCCGGAAAGTCGGTTGCCCTCTCGCTCCTCGTTGCCGCCGCGGCGCTCGACCCCGCCGTGACGCTCTGGCTGCTCGACGGCAAGCGGGTCGAGCTCGCCACGTGGGAGCCATGTGCAGCTCGCCTTGTCGGTCCCAGTCTCGAGGAGGCGCTCGGCGTGCTCGACCAGCTCCGGGAGGAGATGGACCTCGTTACGGGCAGCTTCTCGCGTCGAAGCGCAGGAAGGTGTCGCCTGAGGACGGCCTCGGACTGCAACTGGTCGTCATCGACGAGCTGGCCCTGTACCTGGCGACTGGTGATCGCAGGCTGCGAGAAGGCTTCGCGGAGTCGTTGCGCGACCTGATCGCCCGTGGCCGAGCCGCCGGTGTGATCGTCCTCGCCGCGACGCAAGGCCATCGTCAGACATCGTGCCGACGAGCGTCCGCTATCTCTTCGGGTTCCGGTGGGCGATGAGGTGCGCGACCAGGGACTCTCGACACCATCCTCGGCGCCGGTTGGGCCGCCGAGGGATACTCGGCCGCCGACATCGATCCGGCCTATCGGGGCGTGGGTTACCTCCTGCACGAAGGCGGCGTCCCTGTCGCATGCGTAGCCTCCTACCTCGACGACGCAGCTCTCGCAGTGCTTGCGGCACGCGCTGCCTGGCGACGCGGAGAGGCAGCCGCATGAGCGCCGCCGGCCGGAACGAGATCGTCGGACTGCAACAGGCGCTCACACGCGCCGCAGACGCCGAGACCTTCGACGCCTGGCTGAGACGAGCAAGGCCACTGGGTGGTGCCGGAGCCCTGTCCGCCTGGTCGGCGCCGTCGACCGGATCAACGGGGAGACCGGCGAGATCGTCGGGCATTCCGGCAGCGCCGGCCTGCCCGATCACGCTCTGCTCAAGGCCTGTGGCCAGCGTCGCGCTACCCGCTGCCCGACCTGCTCGGCGACGTACCAGGCCGACGCCTACCAGCTGGTTGCCGCCGGGCTGCGAGGTGGCAAGGGCATCCCCGAGACGGTGAGCGGGCACCCGATGGTCTTCGTCACCCTGACCGCACCGAGCTTCGGTGCCGTGCACACACGTCGGCCCGTTGAGGCCAACCCGAGCCCCTGCCAGCGCGCTGACGGCATGTGCCAGCACGATCGCCCGCGCTCTTGCGTGGCGGTCCACGAGCCTGACGACGACGCCATCGGGCAGCCGATCTGCCCAGAGTGCTTCCAGTACGCGGCTGCGGTGCTCTGGAACGCCCACGCCGGCGAGCTCTGGCGGCGCACGACGATCGGGATCGCGCGAGCCCTCGCCAACCTCGCCGGCGTCCCTCGGGGCGAACTACGCCGCCGGTGCGCATCAGCTTCGCCAAGGTCGTCGAGTACCAACATCGAGGCTCCGTGCACGTTCACACGGTCGTCCGCCTGGACGCCGCTGGCGACATCACGGCTGCCCCGCCGGCGCCGTTCGATGCCGACCTCCTCACCGTCGCGGTCGCCCGGGCTGTTCGTTCGGTCTCCGTGCCAGCTCCGCACACGGCTGGCGTCGCCGGCTCCTTCCGGTGGGGTCCACAGCTCGACCTGCGCCCCATCGGCGACGACGGCGCCGTTCCGAAGGCGGTCGCCGGCTATCTGGCGAAGTACGCGACCAAGTCCACGGACCCGGCGGGGCTCCTCGATCGTCGAGTGCGGGCCGGAGATTCGGATTCCCTCGACGAGGCGCTATCACGACACCTGGCCAGGATGGTGCGAACCGCATGGGACCTCGGCGGCCGTCCCGAGCTCGAACACCTCCGGCTCCGCAACTGGGCTCACACGCTGGGCTTCCGTGGCCACTGGCTCACGAAGAGCCGAGCGTGGTCGACGACCTTCGCCGACCTGCGATCGACCCGCCGGGACTGGCAGCGCGCGAACGCCGGTGATGCAGTCACCGACGAGGAGCTGACCATCGGCGAGTGGCAGTACGCCGGCCGGGGCTGGACTACGGCAGGTGACAGCTGGCTGGCAGAAACCGCCGCCAAGCGCGCCGCCGAGACTCGCTCCATCGCTCGCCTTGAGCGCCGCACCTCACCAGCCGGCACGACCGGGAGCTGACGGAAATGGACAAGCTGCTGCTCACGCCCGAAGAGGCCGCCGACATGCTCTCGCTCGGCAGGACCAAGCTCTTCCAGCTGATCGGCGACGGCACGTTGCGCTCGGTACGGATAGGCAAGTGTCGCCGCGTGCCGGCATCGGCACTTGTCGAGCTCGTCGAGATGCTGGAAGGTTGCAATCCTCCGGCAGAGACGCACCGTTACACCCTCTCCGTAGGATTACGGCGAAGGGAGGACGGCCGATGATCGCGGTCCGCAACACCAAGTCCGGCCGGCGCTACGACGTCCGGCTTCGTGATCCCTCCGGGCGCGTCTACACCCGGACCTTCGCCACCCGGAAGGAAGCCGAGACCTTCTCGGCCCGCGAAAGAGCTGACCGCTCACGAGGAGCATGGGTCGATCCGCGCCGCGGCAACGTCACGCTGACGGAGTGGTCGCAGCACTGGTTGTCGCAGCGACCCGACCTCCGGGTGCGCACCCGTGAGCTGTACCGGGGTCTGCTCGATCGCCACATCCTTCCCGACCTTGGCTCGGTCGAACTGTCGAAGATCACACCGTCGCAGGTCCGCGCCTGGCACGCCCGGCTGCAAGGTGACGGTGGACCCGGCGCTTCGACGGCAGCGAAGGCGTACCGCCTCCTACGAGCGATGATGCGGACGGCAGTCGCCGACGAGGTGATCGTCCGAAACCCATGCCAGGTCGAGCGTGCCGGCGTCGAGCGTTCGCCCGAGCGGCCGGTCGCCACCGTCGCAGAGGTGACCGTGCTCGCTGACGCAATCTCGCCGCGCATGCGAGCCCTGGTTCTCCTCTCCGCATGGTGCGGTCTGCGCCGAGGCGAACTGATGGGACTCCAGCGCTACGACATCGACCTGCTTCACGGGACGGTACGCGTCGAGCGCGCCATGCAACAGCTCGCCGACGGCACGCTCGTCACGGGACCGCCCAAGACCGACGCCGGCCGGCGCACGATTGCCATGCCGCCGCACATCGTCCCCGACGTCGAGGCCCACCTGGAGCAGTTCGTTGGGATCGACGCCGACGCGCTCGTCTTCACCGGCGAGAAAGGCGGTCCGCTCCGCCCGCACGTGCTGCAGAAAGCATGGGTCAGGGCCAAGGCAGCTGTCGGCCTGCCGGCATTTCACCTTCATGATCTGCGCCACGCCGGCAACACTTGGGCCGCGGCGACCGGCGCGTCTACGAAAGAGCTGATGGCCCGCATGGGCCATGCCAACTCGGCGGCTGCTCTCCGCTACCAGCACGCCACCGCCGACCGGGATCGAGCGATCGCCCAGGCGCTGAGTGAACTGGCGCAACCTGCAAAGATTACGGGGCTGGGAAACCAGGTCCGTAGGCGCTGACTGCAAGGCCGCCCGACCGGACAAGCTCGACGACCTTGTCCGGGTACAAGACGACCTCCTTGGGATGCTGAGTGGACGCCCGAAGCAACACGTACAGCCGCCAATCAGGTGGCGTGCCAGCCGCGGCCTCCTCGGCCCGGCGAACTTGAGATGGCTGAAGGTGGACGACATTGAGCTTGTCAGACGAGTAGCCCTTCACCTCGACTTGGAGCTCATCGTCTGCGTCGTCTCTGAATAGCAGGTCATACCCGAGGAGTGGGGTGAGCGCGTCCCGCGAGACGAAGGTGTATCCCTGGTGCTTTGCCCACGCTCGTGCGGCGCCTTCCGCGCGCATCTCGTTCGCGCGCCTCGCGCTGTGCGCAACTTGATGGTCGTAGCGGAGGTCCAGGTACTCTTTGTTGCCTGTCGAAGTCGCCCGGAGGCGTGCAGCGATGGTCGCCAGGGTGTCCTCTGCCAGAACCTCAGGGCTCACGCCGCAAACCGAGAGCAAGTCGACGACTGCGTCTTGCGGTACAGCCGATAGCTGTCGATTCATGCCGGACATGTCCGGCGTCGCTGGCAGTCGCGAGAAAGCAGGGTGTTTGAGTCGCTGTTTGATCCTCTTGGCTATGCCAAGCGGTACGGGGTGATCGAAGCTGCATAAAGGGATCAAGCAGGCCTGGCTGTCAAACCGACCGGTCACGTCATCCAGCCACGAAGTGACTGCGAGAACGGCGGCGAGCCCCACATACATCGAGTCCGAATCGAGCAGGTCCGACGTTCGTTGGTTCTTGTCGGGCCGCTTCCGCTGAGTGATTACGAGGTCACCAACCCGACCGTGCAAGGTGGAGTCGGGCCACCGGTCGGTGCTCACCCACCATCCGTCTGAAAGCGCCGCTTCGGGATGTTCCCAAGGGAACAAACCGGGATCGGCGATATCACTCCAGTGCCGAACGCCATCGAAGAACCGCTCGTCGGACGGGTCCCAACGGCCCACCCAAACATTGCGCGCTCCCTCGACCTTTGGTGAGCGCCCTGGACGTGGCGCATCTACCGGCACGGTGGGCGACGGGTACGGTGTGGCGTCGCGTCCATAGAAGCCGGCACGGCCGAACTCGCCTTCGATCAGACCATGAAGATCGGCGAGATGCTGCTGGGCCACGAGGACGGCCTCAGATGCGTTGGTGGGTCGTGGGTCTCCGAGATTCGCGCCAACGAGCTCTTCGAAGTCGGCGGTCATCCTTCAGTGAACCCTCTCCACGCGACCTGAGTGGTCATGTGAACGGCGTGAAGAACGGTTGGTCGACAATCGTCACAGTCTTGACACCGAGACCATGGCCCAGGAGCAGCCCGATCAGTCGCTCACCGTCGATGAGGTCGATCGGCTTGTACCCCGGCGACGTTGCTTGCTCCTCAGCCTGTTTCGTGAAGACACTGGTTGTCATGAAGATGCCACGATCGAAAGGTCCGAGTGCTCCTTGGAACTCACGGATTTGCCGAGGAGTGACCTGGTTGGAGTCGGCATAAAGCTTGCACTGCACGCCTACCCGAAAGGAGACGACCGAGTTGACACGGAGATTGCCCTCGACGTCGATGCCTCGATCTCCCGCTTGGCCGACGGTTCGCAACTGCTCCAAGCCAAGCTCGGTCAGTAGTCGCTTGCAGAGATGCTCGAATCCGGTGGGAGTCAGCTTCGCGACGGTAGAACGCAGATCATCTGCGAGCGCCACTTCCTCGGCGTCGGTCTCCGAGATGGGCTCCGGAGGCTGCTCGGGGTCAGCGCCATCATCCGGAAGCGCTTGGCCCCAAACGCCACTGTGTTCCTGGCGAACCTTCTTGAAGAGCTCGGATGCTGTTCCGGCGGTCTGGCCATTCAGGTCGAGACGCCAACCCGCGTCCGAGAGTTGCCACCGTCCCCGCTGTGAGCCATCTAGCAACCCGGCCCACACCAGGTAGTTCCTTGCCCAGTGGGCTTGGTTCTCGACTCGCAGGGAACCGCTCTTTGTCCGCTCAGCCCGCTCGTCGTCGCCGATGCCCAGCTTCTCGATAGCCAGGTCGACGACTTCACGAGGAGGGGCGGCGCCTCCGAGGTCGCGGAAGGCCTGCACGATTGGCCAGAAGAAACGGAGGAACTTCGGACCTGACGGCATGATCTTGATTGTCGCGCCTGTTGAACCAACGTTGCGTGCTGTTACGAGTCGCGTCGCTCGAACTCTGGAACCGGCGCTTCGCGTCCGTCGACAGCGGCAAGTCCGCGGCGATGGCACCGTGGGTGCACGACGCGACCGTTGTCGATCTCGGTTCGCCCCCCGAGGATCCAAGGTTTGATGTGGTCGTACTCGCCGAAACCTTCAGAAACAGCCTCTTGACACTCGCCACACACGCCGTTGTCCCTCGCCCATATCTCACGCTTTTGTTCCACAGAGAAGAGTCGGTTCGGGTCGAGTTCGGGCAGTTGTAGACCGGCCATGTGCTCGTCCATGAACCAGTGGAAGTGCTTCTCCAGCGTGTCGGCTGAGCCAACTCGATGCTGTTGGCCCTTGGGTTCGGTGTCATCGGCCGCGCCCGACCAGAAGATGCGCGCGATCGGCTTGATCGCCCGGGGAAGGTTGATGGGGCTGAAGCGCAAGAAACGGAGGAACAGGAAGAGCGAGTACAGCTGACTCTTCCGAACAGCTCTTCGTCCCTGGCCAGGAGGGCACAGGGCGATGACCTCCTGCATGTTGGTCAACACTTGTTCGAACTGAACGGCGACTCTCGACTTGGTGTCGAAGTCCGTGTTCTCGTGGTACAGGTCATCCAAGACCGAGCTGCGTAGCGTGAGATAACCACGGCCGCGCTCCTTCGTGAGGAGCAGGACGAGGAGCTGCGCGCAAGTCTGCCTGGCGTCGAGCGCCGGGTCTTCGTACTCCTCCTCGCGCTGCCCGCGGCCCCGACGGTCCACTGCCTTGAAGAGTTGGTCAAATTGGCCGAGCTTTTCTCGCCGGCCGGCAAGACGTTCGATGTAGGGGCCGATGTTTCCTGGCCAGGCGTCCCGCACTTGTTGTGGGGTCAGCGGTGTTCCCGACTGGAGCCGGATAAAAAGGTCTCGTACCTCGTCGCCAGTAACTTCATCGATGAGTACTACTGGCAGTTCTATGT
The DNA here is from genome assembly GCA_963735115.1 of uncultured Actinomycetota bacterium. Lineage (GTDB taxonomy): Bacteria > Actinomycetota > Acidimicrobiia > Acidimicrobiales > Bog-793 > JAKACA01. Next base: position 727,683 of record CAVTJR010000001.1, read on the forward strand.
CGAGGAACTGTCTCTGCAATGCCTCAGACAGAGACGTGAAGGTCTTACCTGACCACGGAGCAGGTTGCTGACGAATCGACGGTGGCAGGGGGATCTTTGGATCGTCGATGGCGAACAACGGCCACATGTCTTGGCGGAACTGGCTGAGCGCGATGAGGCGCTGCTGTCCGTCGATGACGTCCAGGCTGACCTGCGCGTTCCCCAAAGGATCGGTGCTCGCCTTCTGTTGAAAGTAGAAACGTGGCAAGGGATAACCCCGCAGGACGGAGTCGATCAGCAGCTGCTGCTGCCGCCGGCCCCACGTGGACCCGCGCTGGTACTCGGGGTTGGGGTGGATGGCGTGGTTGATCCAGGAGGTCGTCAGCGCGTCGATGGTGAGCGTCTTCCGCTTGTCGTCTACTTTCAATCCGGTTCGCGCCTCCTCCTCTGGTCCAGACGGTCAAGCTAATGCTCGCGGCGGCCGTGAGCCCGAGCACCCGCCGCTGACGACTGATCCTCGGCCGCCCGTCCGTACCACCGTGCCTCGTTCGTGGCGATCGCGGGTCACCTCACCCAGCCAGGTCGAAGTGACTTCCTCCTCGCGCTCGCCTGAGGCCTGCGCGCGATGAACGCGCGATCGAGAAAGCGAAGAGCAGTCAGCGGAACAGGCAAAAACGACATTGAGCGGGAGCAATAACTGGAGCGGGCGACGAGAATCGAACTCGCGTTCTCAGCTTGGGAAGCTGATGTTCTGCCGCTGAACTACGCCCGCGATCCTCTAGAGGGTAGTCGCGTTCAGGAGTTCCACATACCCCTCGTACTCGCCTCACCGTGGCCCAGGGTCGCAGCGGAACGCCCAGGTCGTTAGGCAAGACCTCGCCACAGTTCGGTCGCGGCTCGGGCCACCGTTGTCCTGCTCGAGATGCGACCACACGGGGAGAGCAGTGAGGCAACTCCTGCAAACGACGGCCCTCGAGCCTCCGCGAGCGCTACCGCCGACCTTTGTGTGTCGGCCGATTCGTCAGCCGGACCACGACGATCCGGGGGCAATCAGCATGTTGGCTGAGGCTGCTTGACCGGCGGACGACAGCGGCTATCCACAGACCGGCAACAGCTCCGTGAAATTCAAACGAAGTGCTGATATCTTTCGTGCGAACGGTCACTTCAGCGACCTGGACATGGCAAGCCTGAGAACACAGATTCTCTCTGGGGGGAGGGCCCAAGCATGGCAACGCAAGACGTCGGGCAACAAGCGAGCCTCACCGCGGACGACCTGAAGCGTGATGTCTCGCTTCTCGGTCTCACGTGGGCATCCGAGGGTTCCATCATCGGGTCCGGATGGTTGTTCGCTGCGCTGTACGCCACCGAGATCGCCGGACCTGCGGCCATCCTCGGCTGGATCATCGCGACGATCATCATCATCCCGCTCGCCCTCGTGCATGCGGAGCTCGGCGGCATGTTCCCCGTCGCCGGAGGTACGAGCAGATACCCGCACTACGCCTACGGCAGCCTCGCCGGTGGGACCTTCGGTTGGTTCGCCTACATCCAAGCCGCCACCGTTGCCCCTATCGAGGTGCTCGCCGTCATTCAGTACGCCTCGGTGGCGTCTTGGGCCAGCAACTGGTACAAGCCCCCAGGGCCTGGTCAGCTGAGTGGGTCGCTGCACGGCGCCGGCATCGCCGCAGCCATCGGCCTGCTGGTCATCTTCGTCATCATCAACCTGATCGGTATCCGCTGGCTTGCGGACGTCAACAGCTGGATAACCAGCTGGAAAGTGCTCGTCCCGATCCTCGCGATCGCCGTTCTGCTCATCACCCACTACCACGGCGGCAACTTCACGGCGGGCGGTGGGTTCTTCCAAAAGACGGACGCTTGGAAGGACATCTTCATCGCCATCCCGGGAGCCGGCATCGTGTTCTCGCTTCTCGGCTTCGAACAGGCCGTGCAACTCGGAGGCGAGAGCAAGAACCCGCGCGACCTGCCCCGCGCGGTCATCTACTCGATCCTCCTCGGCGCCGCTATCTACATTCTCGCCCAGTTCGCCTTCATCGCTGCACTGAAGCCGTCGGTCATCCTCCAGTACCACACGTGGTCCAACCTGACCGCTGACGCCGGTCTGAACGCCGCGCCGTACTGGACGATCTCGAAGCTGGCGGGGTTGTCGTGGCTGGCCTACGTGCTCCGCTTCGACGCAGTCATCTCGCCGGCCGGAACGGGCCTCGTGTACACGACGTCCACGTCCCGGATCAGTTACGGCTTGAGCAAGAACGGATACATCCCGAAGTTTTTCGAAAACAAGACCGGCCGCACCAAGGTCCCGGCCATCGGCATCGTCATCTCGGCGTGCATCGGCGTCCTGTTCCTTCTCCCCTACCCTAGCTGGAACAGCCTGGTATCGATCGTGACCGGCGCCTCCGTGCTCATGTACGCCGGTGCGCCGTTGGCCCTGGGCGCCCTCCGGCAGTCCAAGCCGACCCTTCCAAGGATCTACCGGTACCCGGGCGCGGCCGTCATGGCGCCACTGTCATTCGCCGGGGCCAACCTGGTCGTCTACTGGGCGGGCTGGTACACGGTCGGCACCCTGATGATCGTCATCCTCATCGGCTACCTGTTGATGGCCATCTCGCGACTGTTCGGGTTGAACGACACGAAGCCTTCGCTCGATTTCAAGAGCGGCATCTGGATCCCGGTCTACCTCGCAGGCATGGCGGTCATCTCGTACTTCGGCAACTTTGGCGTCGGCTACAAGCTGGTCGGTGGCATTGGCTGGTTCAACACGCACCTCATCGGACCAGACGGAAAAATCCACTTCTGGTGGGACATGCTCATCGTCGTGGCCTTCAGCTTCGCCATCTACTTCTGGGCGGTTGCCTCTCGGCTGCCCGAGCACCAGGTGGACGAGTACATCCGAGACGTCTACCCGCCCTTAGATGCCCCGGCGCACTAGGACGCCAGCAGTTACCAACAACCAAGAACGCCGGGTCGCAAGGCCCGGCGTTCTTCTTTCTCATCTGTGATCAGCTCGTCGCGACCGCTTGATGCTCGAACTGGGTCCGGTACAGCTCGGCGTACAGGCCCTCAGCAGCAAGAAGCTCCTCGTGTGAGCCCCGCTCCACGATGCGCCCGCCGTCCACGACGAGGATGAGGTCGGCGTCGCGTACGGTCGAGAGGCGGTGGGCGATCACGAGCGACGTGCGGCTGGCGAGCGCCGTCGCCAGTGCCAGTTGCACCGCCACTTCCGACTCAGAGTCGAGGTGGGCGGTCGCCTCGTCGAGCACGACGATGTCGGGCGCTTTGAGGAGCAAGCGGGCGATGGCGATGCGCTGCTTCTCGCCGCCGGAGAACCTGTAGCCGCGGTCGCCGACGACCGTCTCCAGGCCGTCCGGCAGCGTGTCGACGAGGCTCAGGATCTGGGCGGCGGCAAGCACCTCGCGCAGCTCTTCGTCGGTGGCGTCCGGCTTGGCGTAGAGCAGGTTCGATCGGATGGTCTCGTGGAACAGGTGGGCGTCCTGTGTCACCACGCCGATGGCGGCGCGCAGAGAATCCATCGTGGCGTCGCGAACGTCGATGCCGTGCACCTTCACGGCCCCCGCCGTGACGTCGTACAGCCTGGGTACGAGATGGCTGATCGTCGTCTTGCCTGCCCCGGACGGCCCGACGAGGGCCACCATCTGACCCGGCTCCACGTGGAAGGAGACGTCGTAGAGAACCTGCTGGGACGGAGCCTGGTCGAGCACGGCCACGCTCTCGAGGGAGGCGAGCGAGACCTCCTCGGCGGTCGGATAGCTGAAGTCGACGTGCTCGAAGTCGATGGTGGCTGGCCCGCGGGGCACGACGACGGCATCTGTGCGCTCGGCGATCATGGGCGGGAGGTCGAGCACCTCGAAGACCCGGTCGAAGGACACGAGGGCCGTCATCACGTCGACCTGGACGTTCGAGAGCGCCGTGAGCGGACCGTAGAGCCGGGTGAGGTACAAGGTGAGCGCAACGACGGTACCGACGAGCAGCACGCCCTTTGCCGCCTCGTAGCCGCCCCAGCCGTAGACGAGGGCCGTCGCCAACGAGGCCGTGAGCAGCAGGGAGGTCATGAAGACGCCCCCGTACATCGCCTGGGTGACGCCGATGTCGCGCACGCGGCCTGCTCGGCGATCGAAGACCCGCGTCTCGGCGTTCGGGTCACCGAACAGCTTGACGAGGAGGGCGCCGGAGACATTGAAGCGCTCCGTCATCGTCATGTTCATCTCGGCGTTCAACGAGTAGCTCTCTCGCGTGAGCGCCTGCAGGCGCCGACCGACCCAACGGGACGGGAAGACGAACACCGGCAACATCGCCAGCGCCAGCAACGTGATCTGCCAGGAGAGCACGAACATCGCCGCCAGCGTGACGGCCACCGTGATGAGGTTGCCCACGACCGAGGAGAACGTGTCGGTGAAGGCTTGCTGGGCGCCGAGCACGTCGTTGTTGAGGCGGGAGATGAGGGCGCCGGTCTGGGTGCGGGTGAAGAACGCGATGGGCATCTGCCCGACGTGGGTGAAGACCTTCGTCCTCATGTCGTAGATGAGGCCCTCGCCGATGCGGGCGGAGATCCAACGCTGCCACAGCGTCAGTCCGGCGGTGACAACGGCGAGCCCGGCGACGACAAGGGCGAGGATGATGGCGACATCGGGTCGGTGCTTGACGATGGCGTCGTCAATGATCCCCCGAACGATGAGCGGGTTGGCGGCCCCGATGAGGGCGCTCACGATGATGAGCAGCAGGAAGACGCCGAGCTGCAGGCGGTAAGGCTTGGCGAAACCGCCGATGCGCTTCACGATGCCCTTCGGCAGCTGCTTGTTCTTCACGCTCTCGTCGCGGCGGAAGGACCGCATCAAACCCCAGTTCGCCGGGCTGCCACCTCCGCTCGCGCTCATTCCTCTCATCACGATGACAGCAACACCGGCGAGGGTCCCGACCTTCCCCCGACCACCTTCGGTGCCGCCGCCCGGGTGCCGGAATACGGCGTGCACCCCTTATTGTTTGCATGAGCAACTAAAGGAGTCCGCGTGCCTGAGTTCGACGAACAGCAAACCCTGCCGCTACTGCCACTCACTTCGGGAGTGGTCCTTCCCGGAATGGTCTTCACCTTGGCCTTGGAGACCGATGAGGCCCGCGCGGCCGTAGACGCTGCCGGATCCGCTGGTGGTCGCCTTGTTCTCGTGCCCCGCATCGACGGCCGCTACGCCACCATCGGCGTCATCTCGGAGATCCTCGAGACCGGCGAGCTCCCCGGTGGACCGCCTGCGGCTGTGGTCCGCGGCGACAAGCGGGCGACGATCGGAACTGGCGTGCCCGGTACGGGGCAAGCACTGTGGATCCAAGTCGACCCGATCGAGGAGCCCGAGCCCTCCGTAAGCGCCCACGAACTCGCTCGCGAATATCGCGCCGTGCTCGAAAACATCCTGCTCTCACGTGGTGCCAGGCGTATGGCCGAGCGCCTGCGCGACGTCACCGACCCCTCGCAGATCGCCGACCTCGCCGGTTACTCACCTGATCTATCCCTAGAACAGAAGATGAAGGTCCTCGAGACCATCGACGTGACCGAGCGCTTGCGCTTCGTGTTGGCCGCCGCCCGAGAAACCCTCGCCGATCTCACCCTTCGCGACCAGATCAAGACGAGCGTCGAGGAGGGTATGGAGAAGACGCAGCGGGAATTCCTCCTGCGGCGTCAGTTGGAGGCCATCCGAAAGGAGCTCGGCGAGCTCTCCGAGGAGGGGGCGGCGACCGGGCCGGACGGCTACCGGGAGCGGCTGGAGACGGCGGGGTTTCCCGAGGCCGTGCGCGCCGCCGTCACCAAGGAGATCGACCGCCTCGAGCGGACGAGTGAGCAGAGCCCGGAGAACGGCTGGATCCAGACGTGGCTCGACACCGTCTTCGAGCTGCCATGGAGCAAGGAATCGGAGGACCGGCTCGACATCGGCGAGGCCGGCAGGATCCTCGACGAGGACCACGATGGCCTTCGTGACGTGAAGGACCGGATCCTCGAGCATCTCGCCGTGCGCAAGCTGCAGGCCGAGCGCGGGCTCACGCCCGTAAAGGGGAGCCGGGGCGCTGGGGCGATCCTGGCGCTCGTCGGCCCTCCCGGCGTGGGCAAGACCTCCCTCGGCGAGTCAGTCGCGCGGGCGCTCGGTCGGTCGTTCGTCCGCGTTGCCCTCGGTGGCGTGCGGGACGAGGCGGAGATCCGGGGCCATCGCCGTACCTACGTGGGCGCTCAGCCCGGGCGCCTCGTGCGGGCGCTGCGCGAGGCCGGCACGATGAACCCCGTCATCTTGCTGGACGAGGTGGACAAGCTCGGTTCCGACTACCGGGGCGACCCCTCCTCTGCGCTCTTGGAAGTCCTCGATCCTGCGCAGAACCACACGTTTCGCGATCACTACCTCGAGGTTGAGCTCGACTTGTCGAAGGTGCTCTTCATCGCCACAGCGAACATGGTGGACACCATCCCTTCCCCCTTGCTCGACCGCATGGAGGTCATCCGCCTCGACGGCTACACCGAGGACGAGAAGCTCGCCATCGCCCGCCACCACCTGCTTCCCCGCCAGGTCGGGCGGCAGGCACTGCGGGCAGATGAGGTCTCCGTCGATGAGGACGCCTTGCGTGCGATCATCGCCGACTACACGCGGGAGGCGGGCGTCCGTTCGCTCGAGCGGGAGCTGGGACGCCTGCTGCGCAAGGTCGCCACAAAACTCGCCGGCGGGGCGCTCGAGGCGCCAGTTCTTGTCAGGGCTGAAGACGTGCGTGGCTGGTTGGGACGAGCGCGCTTCTTCTTCGAGGCTGCAGACCGGACTGCGGTCCCGGGCGTGGCGACCGGTCTGGCCGTCACGGGTACGGGCGGCGACGTCCTCTACGTCGAAGCCACGTCCATGGACGGACCCGAAGGCCTCGTCCTGACCGGTCAGCTCGGGGACGTCATGAAGGAATCCGCCGAGATCGCCTTGTCGTACGTGCGCTCGCACGCCGCCGAGCTGGGGATCGACCCCGCATTGCTCGACGGTCGGCGCTTCCACGTGCACGTGCCCGCTGGCGCCGTACCGAAGGACGGCCCTTCAGCCGGCGTGACGATGGTGACGGCACTGGTGTCGCTCCTGACAGAACGGCCGGTCCGCGCCCCGGTCGGCATGACGGGCGAGGTGACGCTGCAGGGCCTCGTGCTGCCGATCGGCGGTGTCAAGCAGAAGGTGCTCGCCGCCCACCGGGCCGGGCTGCGGGAAGTCGTGCTGCCGATGCGGAACGGACCTGACTTGGAGGACGTACCGGAGGCGGTGCGGGACGAGATGACCTTCCACTTGGCGGCGGCCGTGAGCGAGGTGTTGTCCGTCGCGCTGGCTGAATCCGATGCGTCCGGCAAGGCGGTGACCTCCGGGCAGGGTACACATACAGCTGCCGCCTGAGTCGTTTGCGACAGGCCGGTGGGACCGCCATTGAGCGCATCCCGGCCGGCCTGTCCCGCGCGAAGCGCGGCCGAGGCCAGGCGTCGTAGGCTCGCCAATCATGACGGACAACGGCCGCATCTCCGTCCAGGGGACCGGGTCTGTTTCCGTGCGCCCTGACCTCGCTCGGCTGCGGCTGAGATGCCTGGGCGAGGACGATCGGGCGGCCTCCGCGTTCGATGCTTGCTCTTCAGCCACTGCGGCGGTAATCGCCGCGCTTCGCGAGGCGGGTGCAGACGACGGCGATCTTTCGACTTCGGGCATCGCCTTGTCCCAGCGGCACGACGACAGCCGCTACATCGGAATGAACACTCTCGTTGTCACGGTGCGGCCACCCCAGCGGGCTGGTCAGGTGCTCGCGGTGGCGGTCGAGGCCGGGGGAGACGCCCTCGCCATCGACAACATCCAGTTCGACGTCGCTGACGACACCGAAGAGCGATCGCAGGCTCGGGCGCAGGCAGTGCTCGACGCCCGTCGGATTGCTGAGGAGCTGGCGGCGGCAGCGGGGGTAAGGCTTGGACGTCTCATCTCGCTGGAGGAAAGTGGTGGGTGGATTGCCGCCCGGCCGGTAGGGCGGATGCTGTCGGGCGCGAAGGCCCCTGTGCCCGTCGAGGTTGGAGACCAGGAAGTGGCCGTCAGCGTGAGCGCCGTGTTCGAGATTGCCAGCGACGCCTCGGCCTAGGCGCGGCGTCGCGCCCCGGCGGGTTGGCCAACGCGCACCCCTCTGCTATCGTTACGAACGTACGTTTGCACTGATTTAGTTTCGACTTTCCGCCCAGTGCCGGTGTGCATCTCGCGCTCTCGCGGCGCCTTCGTGAAGGTCCCATCGCCTCGGGCGTTCTCTCGTGGCGTGAATGTCGAAGGAGGCCGTGGTGTCGATCGCGTCACTGGCCGGCGTTGTCGACGAGCTCTCCTCCATCTTGTCGGGGCTCGATGCCGACTCCCTCTCGGCCGGGGAGGCGGCAGCAGCCGTCTCGGTCTTCGTGCGAGGGGAGAACCTCTGTGCCACCGGCAAAGCCCTCTGCGCTGATCGGGCCGCCCGGGCCGGCGAGCACCGACGATCTGGGCATATCGACCCTGCCAGCTGGCTGGCTGAGCGCTCGGGCGAGACCCGCGGACGTGCCCGTGACGCCCTCGACACCGCTGCCGCCCTATCTCGCCTTGGTGAGCTCGACGGAGCCGTGCGTTCCGGCGAGCTCTCGCCCACAAAGGCGCGCGTCGTCGCCGAGGCGGCCTCGATGGACCCGGCGTCCGAGTCAAAGCTTCTCGAGGTGGCACGTGAGGGCTCGCTGAGCGAGCTCCGCGACGGGGCGGAGGCAGTCAAGGCGGCCGCCCGCTCAGAGCTCGAGGACACCCGGCGCTACGAGGAGATACGAAAGGGCCGCCACCTACGCACCTTCACCGGCCGTGATGGCGGCTTCAAGGGTCAGCTCTCTCTCACCCCCGATGCAGGCGCCAAGGTGCTCGCCGTCTTGCAGCCGGCCTCCGACTTCTTCTTCGAGGAGGCACGGCGAGAGGGCCGCCGCGAGCACAACGAGGCCTATCTCGCAGACGCCCTCGTCGCCGTCGTCACCGGCGAGTGGCTCGGGAACGGGGAGGCCGACGGTGACGACGGTGACCACGGTGACCACGGGGCCGACGGTGACGACGGTGACGACGGTGACGACGGGGCTGACGGCGACGGGGCCGGTGCCGACGGTGAAGACCAGGCCGACGGTGGCCAACTCACTCCCGACTCCGGCGCGGGGAAGCAGCACCGTGGACGGCTGGGCGGGCGCCAGTTGGAATCAGACGGGGCTCCCGCGATCACGGGGGCGGCCTGGGGGACCGACTGCCAAGGCCTCCCCGAGAGAAGAGCGACTGGCGATTCTGCCGAACACGACAGCGCTCCTGAGCTGCCCGCCAGCGCCGCCGGCAACCTGCAGGTCGTGGCGGGTGGCTGCCCATCGCCCAGTGGAGTCCCACCGACGTCGAAAGAGCCCGCCCGACAACCGAGACGCCGGCGAAGGGACAGACCGCAGCCGCCTGGAGCCACCGTCATCTGCCGGGTCGACCTGGCGGCGCTGCGGAGAGGGAGACTGCTGCCGGGTGAGAGCTGTGAGATACCAGGTGTGGGCGCGGTGCCGCTGGCCGCGGCACGCGAGCTGTTCGGGGACTGCTTCTTGAAGTTCGTCATCAGCGACGGCATTGACGTGCGCACGGTCGGTCACTACGGGCGGAGCATCCCCGCCCACCTGAAGACAGCCCTGCAGTTCCGCGACCGCCGTTGCGTCGTGCCTGGCTGTGGCAGGACCTTCGGCCTCGAGTACGACCACATCGTCGAGTTCGCCAAGGGCGGTCCCACGACGCTCGAGAACCTATGTCGGCTATGCGCGCCCCACCACGCCATGAAGACCCACAAGAGCTATCGCATCAGCGGCGGTCCCGGGCACTGGCGGTGGACCGCACCGAGGGAGGGAGGATGGGAAGAGGGGGGCGAAGAGGGACGCGACCGGCAGACATAGGTGCCAACGAGGCTCAGGTCCTCAATGGGGATCAGGCAGATTCCGCCGTCGACACTCCGATCCCGTCGGCCTGATCGGTCAAGGCGACCACCCGGTCGACGATCCTGCCCCACACAGCCCTCGGCAGGTCGTGGCCCATGCCTTCGATGATCATGAGCTCGGCGCCGGGGATTGCCTCGGCCGTGGCACGGCCGCCCGATGGCTGGACGAGCTGGTCGGCCGCTCCGTGGATGACCAACGCCGGAACCCGCACGTTCGCCAGGCCCGGAGCTCGATCTGGCGAGCGCAGGATGGCGAAGAGCTGCCGGCCCCGTCCGTACGGGTCGGGATCACGGTCAAAGGCGGCCGCCACGGTGTCTCGTCGCCACTGCTCGTCGAATTCGAAGCCAGGCGAGCTGATCAGCCGGAACGTCTGGACGGCTTGCTCGATGGCGGCCTCCCGATCGGCAGGCCGTGGAAGCAGCAGCGCCGCGCCCGTCTCGGGGGTCGCCTGCCCGACGGAGCGAGAAGGCGTGGACATGATCGAGGTCAGGCTGCGGACCTTGTCGCCGTGCCTGATGGTGAGGGCTTGCGCGATCATCCCGCCCATCGAGGCGCCGAGCACGTGCGCCGGAGCCATGCCGAGCGCATCCAGCAGGCCGGCGGCATCGTCGGCCATGTCTTCGAGGAGGTACGCCGGCGACGACGAGCCCGCCTCGTCGCCGGAGGCGGCAAGGAAAGGCGGCAAACCAAATTGCGTGAAGTGGGTCGACTCGCCGACGTCGCGGTTGTCGAAGCGCACGACGCGATAGCCACGTCCGGCGAACAGGTCGCAGAACTCAGGGTGCCAGCCGTTCATCTGGGAGCCGAGACCGTTCACGAGCAGCAACGGCCGGCCGGCCGGATCGCCGATCTCCTCGTATGCGAGCGTGATGCCGTTGGCTGCTGCCTTCTGAATCGCCATCCTCAACTCCGATCAGTGTTGGTCGGCAAGCCCTTAGTCCAACGGTCAGCAGCCTCGCATACCTGACTGACTAGTAGCGGTAGGAGTCCGGCTTGTACGGCCCCTCGAGCGGGACACCGATGTACTCGGCCTGCTCGGGTGACAGCGTCGTGAGATGGACGCCCAAGGCGTCGAGGTGGAGGCGGGCGACTTTCTCGTCGAGGTGCTTGGGCAGGACGTGGACGCCGACCGGGTACTCGGCCGTCTTCGTGAACAGCTCGATCTGGGCGATCGTCTGGTTGGTGAACGAGTTCGACATGACGAAGCTCGGGTGACCGGTGGCGTTGCCGAGGTTCAGCAGGCGGCCCTCCGACAGCACGATGACGGCGTGACCGTCGGGGAATACCCACTTGTCCACCTGCGGCTTGATGTTGACCCGCTTGATGCCCGGGATCTTTGCCAGGCCGGCCATGTCGATCTCGTTGTCGAAGTGGCCGATGTTGCCGACGATCGCCTGGTGTTTCATTGCCGCCATGTGCTCGGCCGTCAGGACCGAGCGGTTGCCGGTGGCGCTCACGAAGATGTCGGCGGAGGAGACGACGTCCTCGACGGTGGCGACCTGGTAACCGTCCATGGCCGCCTGCAGGGCGCAGATGGGGTCGATCTCCGTCACGATGACGCGGGCACCTTGCCCGTGGAGCGATTCGGCGCATCCCTTGCCGACATCGCCGTAGCCGCAGACGACGGCCACCTTGCCGCCGATGAGCACGTCCGTCGCCCGGTTGATGCCGTCGATGAGCGAATGCCGGCAGCCGTACTTGTTGTCGAACTTCGACTTCGTGACCGAGTCGTTGACGTTGATGGCCGGGAAGAGCAGCTCACCGCGCTCGAACATCTGATACAGGCGGTGGACGCCGGTGGTCGTCTCCTCCGTCACCCCGCGGATGCCGTTGGCAAGAGAGGTCCAGCGGGAGGCGTCCTCGGCTAGCGATCGTGTGAGCACCGACAGCACGACCGCCAGCTCTTCGCTGTCGGCGGACGCCGGATCCGGCACGGAACCGGCCTTCTCGAACTCAACACCCTTGTGGACGAGCAACGTGGCGTCGCCGCCGTCGTCGAGGATCATGTTCGGGCCGCCACCGTCGGGCCACCGCAGCATCTGCTCGGTGCACCACCAGTACTCCTCCAGCGTCTCGCCCTTCCAGGCGAAGACCGGCACGCCGGCAGGAGCCTCCACGCTGCCAGGGCCGACGACGGCGGCGGCTGCGGCGTGATCCTGCGTCGAGAAGATGTTGCACGAGGCCCAGCGCACCTCGGCACCGAGAGCGACGAGCGTCTCGATGAGGACGGCCGTCTGCACCGTCATGTGCAGAGACCCGGATACGCGTGCCCCCGAGAGCGGCTGGGACGAGGCGAACTCGGACCGCACCGACATCAAGCCGGGCATCTCGTTCTCCGCCAGCTCGATCTCCTTGCGGCCGAACTCCGCCAGGGACAGGTCGGCGACCTTGTAGTCGAAGCTCATTCCATCTCCTTGGTGTAGGGACTGGTGTCCTTGGTGTAGGGACTCGTGTCCTTGGTGTAGGGACTCGTGTCCTTGGTGTAGGGACTGGTGTCTTTGGTGTAGGGACTGGTGACGGCGGCGGCGGCCAGCAGGCGGACGTGCTTGCGCTGCTCGAAGGCGAGCCACTCCGACGGGTCGACCTCGGCGGGCCGAACCGCCTCCGCCGACAGCCAGGCGTCGATGGCGGAGCGTAACGGTCGATCCGAGCGGAGCCGCAAGGCGAAACCCACCTCTGCCAACTCGATGCCGTACTCCTCCAGCAGCTCTCGCAGGGTGCGGAGACGCTGCAGCTCCGCCGGTCCGAACAGCCGGTAGCCACCAGGCGACCGGGTCGGTACGACGAGGCCGGAGTCCTCGATGTAGCGAAGCATGCGGGCCGACCAGCCGGTCGTCGCGGCGGCTTCGTGGATCGTCAGCCCCGTCATCATGGGAACCTTACCACGACAGTGAGAAGGTTCGCACAAGTAGCCTGCAGCCGTGATCCTGTCGGACCGGACCATCCGTGAGGAGCTCGAAGCTGGACGCATCGGGATTTCCCCGCTCGGAGAGGGGTGCATCCAGCCTTCATCGGTCGATCTCCACGTGGACCGTTACTTCCGCGTCTTCCGCAACCACAGCCAGCGGGTCATCGACGTCCGGGAGAACCAAGAGGAGCTCACCGAGCTGGTGGAGTCGGTCGGCGAGGACCCGCTCATCTTGCACCCGGGGGAGTTCGTGCTCGGCTCGACGGTCGAGCGCGTCCGCCTGCCGGACGATCTCGTCGGGCGGCTCGAGGGGAAATCGAGCCTCGGACGCCTGGGTCTGCTCATCCACTCGACGGCCGGGTTCGTCGACGCCGGCTGGGACGGCTTCTTGACGCTCGAGCTCTCGAATGTGGCGAACCTCCCCATCACCGTCTATCCCGGGATGAAGATCGGACAGATCAGCTTCCTGCGTATGACAACGCCGGCCGAGGTCCCCTACGGCTCCGCCGGGCTGGGCTCGAAGTACCAGGGGCAACGGGGACCGACACCGAGCCGCTACTTCGAGAACTTCCGCTCAATCAGCACGGGAGACTAGGTTTCGACGCCGACCGGGCACTGCGCCGGCGCCGCCGGTCAGCTCCCTGAGGAGGGCTCTTGCTCACGAGGTACCCCATCGCCCTGGCGGCAACTGCCGTGGCCCTCGCCATCGCCGGCAGGCGCCTGTTCTTCCTCTTCCACCTGATCACCGCAGGCAAACCGGCATCTGGGCGATTCGCCCACTGGGGCAGGCGGGCGGAGGTGGAGCTCGTCGAGGTCGGCGGTCAGAAGCGCCTCCTCAAATGGACCGTGCCGGGCCTCGCCCACGCCTTCACGTTCTGGGGCTTCACGATCCTCTTCCTCACGATCATCGAGACGTACGGCACCCTCTTCCAACGCAATTTTCATATCCCCCTCATCGGAACGAACCCAGTCGTCGGCTTCATCGAGGACTTCTTCGCCGTCGCCGTGCTCGTCGCCCTCATCGTGTTCAGCACCATCCGCCTCCGCAACGCCCCCGCCCGCCTCGACCGCAAGAGTCGCTTCTACGGCTCGCACACGGGTGCGGCCTGGGTGACCCTCGCCCTCATCGCCGGCGTGATCGTGACGCTCCTCATGTACCGGGGAGCGCAGACGAACGTCGACCACGACTTCCCTTACACCCACTGGGCGTTCGCCTCCCATGGGATCGGGCATCTTCTCCGCCCGCTCGGGGCGTCCACCAACGAGGCCCTCTCGACGGTGTTCGTGGACCTGAACGTCGTCGTCGTCATGGGCTTCCTCGTGTTCCTCGTGCACTCCAAGCACCTTCACATCGTGATGGCACCCTTCAACGTCGCCTTCTCGCGTCAACCGCGGGCGCTCGGCGCGCTTGGCACGACACCGCTCATCGACGTCGAGAACATGGACGAGGACACCGTCTTCGGGGCCGGCAGGATCGAGGACTTCTCTTGGAAGCAGATGCTCGACTTCGTCACCTGCACCGAGTGCGGGCGCTGCCAGAGCCAGTGCCCTGCGTGGAACACAGGCAAGCCGCTCTCGCCGAAGCTCGTGATCATGGACCTGCGGGACGAGCTCCTCAGGCAGTCGGGACGGGTGCTGGCGGGAGCCGCCGCCGCCGCCAAGACGGGCGCCCCCGCCGGCGACGGCGCCGCTCCCGCCGAGAACCCCACGCTCGTGCCCGGAGTCATCGACCCTGACGTCCTCTGGTCCTGCACGACGTGCGGCGCCTGCGTCGAGCAGTGCCCCGTTGACATCGAGCACGTCGACGCCATCATCGATATGCGGCGCTACGAGGTCCTGATCGAATCGCGGTTCCCGACCGAGGCGGGGCTCATGCTTCGCAACATCGAGAACCGTGGGGACCCCTGGGGCCTCGGTTCGTCGAAGCGGCTCGATTGGACGGCCGGAGTCGACTTCGATGTCCCCGTCGTTACCGACACCATCGGTGACGACATCGAGTACCTCTTCTGGGTGGGCTGCGCCGGGGCGCTCGACGAGCGGGCACGAAAGACGACCCAGTCCGTGGCGCGGCTGTTGCACCAAGCTGGGGTGGGTTTCGCCGTGCTCGGGCCGCGGGAGTCCTGCACGGGCGACCCGGCCCGGCGGCTCGGGAACGAATTCCTCTACCAGATGCAGGCGACGCAGAACCTCGAGACCTTGAAGTCCGCCGGTGTGAAGAAGGTCGTCGCCGCCTGCCCCCACTGCTTCAATTCACTCAGCAAGGAGTACCCGGCTCTCGGAGGCGACTTCGAGGTCATCCACCACTCGCAGCTGTTGAGCCGGCTCGTGGCCGAGGGCAAGCTGACACCGAAGCGGTTCAACGCCAAGGTCACCTACCACGACCCGTGCTACCTCGGGCGCCACAGCCGGGTGTACGAACCGCCGCGGGCGGTCATCGAGTCGGTGCCGGGGGTGGAGTCCGTCGAGATGCACCGTTGCAGGGAGAAGGGTTTCTGCTGCGGCGCCGGCGGTGCCCGCATGTGGCTCGAGGAGAAGATCGGCAAGCGCGTCAACCTCGAGCGGACCGACGAGGCCCTCGGGACCGGGGCCGACGTCGTCTCGACCGCCTGCCCGTTCTGCCTCATCATGCTCGACGACGCCGTGAAGGAGCGCCAACGGGACGAGGAGGTCAAGGTTCTCGACATCTCCCAGATCCTCGAGCGATCGATGTCACCGCCACCGCCGCCGGCCGGATCGCTGGGAGAGCCGATCGGCCTATGACCTCGGGACCGGTTTAGTGAACGGAGGCTCCGAGCGCCTTTGCATCGGCGTTCCGCAGCCGTGACGCCGTCGCCACGAGCAACTTGCGGGTGAGCGTCGGCGAGTCCCTCAGCAGCTTGTTGAAGTCCTTCTGGGCGATGGCAAGCAGCTCCATCTCCGTCACCGCCTTCACCGTTGCCGAGCGCGGCAGCCGGTCGAGCAGGGCGAGCTCGCCGAAGTAGCCGCCGGCGCCGAGCTCGGCCACCCTGCGGCCGTTGCGGATGACGGCGGCCGTGCCGCTCACGATGAAATAGAAGGTCTGACCGACTTCGCCTTCGTCACAGACTGTCGTCCCCGCCTTCACCGTGATGGACTCGGACGCCTTGGCGATGTTCCTCAGCTCGGCGCGAGAGCACTCGCTGAATAGCCACACGCTTCCGAAGTCAAAAGAGCTCGTTGGAGACATGAGCGAAGCGTAGTGCGAGCACGCTGCATGATCATGAGGACGAGCAGACCGGCTGCCCGAGACCAGTCCCCTCGCTACAGGGCGTCTGCCCCGCGCTCGCCCGTGCGAACGCGGACCACATCGTCGAGCGGCACGACCCAGATCTTGCCGTCGCCGATCTTGCCGGTCCGGGCGGTCGTGGCGATCGCCTCGACGACCTCGGCCACATCGGACTCGTCCACGACGATCTCGAGCCGCACCTTTGGCACGAGGTCAATCGTGTACTCGGCACCTCGATACGTCTCGGTGTGGCCACGCTGCCTACCGAATCCATGTGCCTCCGTAGCGGTAAGGCCCTGCACGCCGAGGTCCTTCAGCACCTCCTTCACGTCGTCGAGCTTGAAGGGTTTGATCACAGCCACGACGAGCTTCATACTGAGTTCCCTTCCGACTGCCGCACGCAACGGCAAGCTCCGGGTCCCATCCGGGACAGCGGTGGGACAACGCCTTCCAAGTGTACGGACCCGCGGCGGCTCTTCATCTGCTCTCGCATGAACTCAACGGAATCGGCACCACGTTCTCCAAGTTTGTTGTCGATATGCGGGCCACGAGCGACCTATGCACGAGATCCGCACGATGTAATTGCGGTGATAAATGCTCGCCTGCACGACTCTGGGCGGCTCGTCAACGTCTCACCGTACCTACAGGCCGTCCAGGCGTCGGGACTGCGGCGCCTGGACGGCCAGCATCAGGACAGCACAGGGAGCTACAAGGCGTCCGCCCCTCGCTCGCCCGTCCGCACCCTCACGGCTGTCTCTACGTCGACCACCCAGACCTTGCCGTCACCGATCCTGCCGGTGGCAGCACTGGCGACGATGGCGTCGACGACGTCATCGGCCTGCGAATCGTCAACGAGGACTTCGAGGCGCACCTTCGGGACGAACTCGACTTCGTACTCAGCGCCCCGGTAGACCTCGGTGTGGCCGCGTTGCCGGCCGAAGCCCTGTGCCTCGGTCAGCGTCATGCCTGCGACGCCGGCGGCCTTCAGCGCCTCCTTGACGTCGTCGAGCTTGAAGGGCTTCAGGACTGCCACGATCAGCTTCATGATTGAGCTCCTTTCGTCCTGTTCGCCCTAGGACCGTTCACCCGGTGGTTGCAGTGGATCGGGTGGGGGCGACGGCACCGGTCGCGACACGCTCCCGGCGTCAATGCCCGCCAGAGCGAAGGCCCCTGTGCGCAGTGCCAGGCGCTCCTCTGGGAAGGCCTCCTCGTCGTGGATGGCGAGGTCGCCGATCTCGAGGATCTCGTCCTTGTAACGGGCGCCCCGCAGGACGAGCCCGATGAGCTTCATGAGGACGAAGGTGACGAGAGCCGACCAGAAGATGACCCACACGGCTGCTCGGAACTGCTCCCACAGCTGGTGGGACGAACCGGTGTACATGAGGCCGCTCACCGAGAACGGAACGCAAGCTCCGTGCGCCGTGACGTAGGTCGACTGCGAGGTGTTCACGACCTGGCCGGCCGAGTTCAGGCTGCCGCAGCCGTACTCGATCATGTTCGGGTCGCCAAAGATGCCCAGCAGCATGCCGCCGACGAAGCCGGCGATGCCATGGGTGTAGACGACTCCGAGGGCATCGTCCACCCTCGAGAACGGCCGCACCTTGGAGAGGTAGTTCCAGGCCACCCAGACCACGCCGGTGGCGATGAGGCCGACGTAGATGGCTCCCCGGCCGTTGACCCAGCCGGCGCAGGGCGTGATCCCCACGAGGCCGCAGATCATGCCGTTCACGCCGCCGAGGAAGGTGGGTTTCTTCGACTTGGAGAAGAGGCCGTCCATTGCCATCCAGGTCAGCACGCCGGTCCCGGTGGCGATGTTGGTGTTGATGACAGCGGCCGCCATGCTGGCGCCGGCGTAGTAGGGGTCTCCACCGTTGAAGCCGTTCCAGCCGAGCCACAAGATGCCCGCCCCGACGGCGGCCATGACGAGGTTGTTGGGGACGGCGTGCTGGCGGTCCCGCAGCAGCCGGGGCCCGAGCACCCAGGCGGCCACGAACCCCGAAACACCGGCCGACATGTGGATGACGTAGCCGCCGGAGAAGTCGAGGGAACCCTCCTGGGCCAGGTAGCCGCCACCCCACAGCAGGAAGGCGTCCACGCCATAGACGAACGTCGACCACAGCGGCACGAGGATGCACCAGGCGCTGAACTTGATGCGACCGAGCACACTCCCCATGAACAGAAGGGGCGTGATGGCGGCAAAGACGAACTGGAAGTACGCGAGCGATGACGTCGGGAAGTGGAACGGTACGGCGGTGTTGGCCGCCGACACTGCCTTTGCCTGTTCACCGGTGGCGTTGGTGATGCCGCCCGGTCGCCCGACGAAGTTGTCGAAGAAGTGTTTCACCCAACCGACGCCGGAGAGCTGGGTCTGCACGCCATTCTTCACGCCACTTCCGATGGAGGTCGCGCCGAAGCCCATCTTGTAGGACCACAACACCCAGGCGATCAGGACGAGGGAGAACCCGGCGAACATCATCGCCAGCACGTTCACCGCCCACTTCTTCGGCACGATCGAGGCGTAGAGAACGGCCAGGGCGGGCAGGCTCATGAGGCCGACGAACGTGGCAGCGGTGATCTGCCAGGTGTTGTCGCCCGGATTCAGCCAACTGGGATACGGGACGGGAACGGTCCCTAACATGTGCACTGCTCAAGCACTCCTCTCGCTGTCAACTCCGGCGGCCGCCAGCCATGGGCAGGGCGCCCCGGATCACCCGGTTCGCCAAGGCCACAGCGGGCGGTTCGCCCTGCCGCCCCAAGGATGCAAGGCAGGGATTTCCGCATGATCACGCTCGTGTTACCAATGCGTGAACTAGAGACTCAGACACCGCTGCTGTCACAAGTGAAGTGCGCGCAGGGCACGCGGCAGCCATCGTCACGGCGTCGCGGCGCCCTGCGGCCAGCCACGAGGCGGACGAGGCGGACGAGGCGGACTGATCGCAGTGGACGGCGCGCCGCTACCATCGCCGGATCGATACAGGACACCGGCCGGCCGGCAAGCAGATGCAGGACGGCGTCGGGCGGCTGAGGCGCGCTCCCGAGCGAACGGTTCGCAACGACCCTCCTCAGGCACACCGGCCGTGACAAGCACCCTCGACACGTCTCGCCAGCCCGTCATGACCCTGCGGGGTGCGGGCGTTGAGGTCGACGGCCGCCGTGTGGCGCGTGCTGTCGTCTGCCTCTTACTCGTGGCCCTCGCCTTCGTGGTCGTGGTGCTGTTCATCGCCGGAGCCCGCAAGAACGAGGACATCACCCGCCTGCGCCGGAGCGGGGTTGCCGTCAACGTCACCGTCTCCGGGTGCCTCGGCCTGATGGGGGGCAGCGGCAGCAACCTGGCCGGTTACTCGTGCAGGGGAACCTTCAACATCGGCGGCCACCGCTACGACGAGGCCATACCGGGCAACGCATTTCACCCTCCCGGCGCCACACTTCGGGCGGTCACCGTGCCGGGCGATCCGGCTCTCGTCTCCACCGTCGGCGCCCTCGAAACCGAGCGCGCCACGTGGGGCGTCTTCACTCTGCCGGCGATCCTTCTCGCCGTTCTCGGACTCCTCTTAGGCGTCCTCCTGCTCAGGCGAGCGCACCTGCGCACGGCTTCACCGCTCGAGTCGGTGTCAGCGCCCTAGCGTTCCGGCGGGACCTGCCCCTTGTGGCGCTGGCTCTCGTCGGTCTCGTAGCTCTCGTCGGCGGACACTCACGACGGCGCAGCCACTCAGCCGGCGCAGCGGCTCAGCCGGCGCTCCGCCCCTGCCGTTGCCGTTGCCCTCGCCGGAACTCGGCCTGAGCGGAGAACGACCGCTGAGGCGGTGTGTAGCGCTTGTTCGCTGCCCTCGTAACCGAGGTCCGCGAGGTGGCGCCACCGAGCGCCCCGCCGGCGGTGGCCTCCCGCAGGTCCCGCTGCAGCCGGTAGGAGCGCACCAGCAGCCAGGCTCCGCCCATGATGAACGGGATCCCGAAACCCCAGTAATGGAGGTTGAAGACGGCGAGCCCGTAGAGGGCCATCACAATGCCGAGGAGGAGGCGCTTCCGGAGCATCGCAGTGGCCAGAATCAGGACGGACAAAGCAAGAAGGACGCCTCCAAGCTCGTAGTAGACAGACACGGCTACGTGGAGCTTGTTGATCTGCCCGCTCTTCAACAGGGTTGCGGGGTCGTTGACGATGAGTGCGCTGATCACGAGAAACCCGATGGCGGCTGCCAACGGGGCAGCCAGCAACCCGATGAGCCGCTCCTTGTCGTTGGCCGACCTGACTGCGGCCTCCAGCTGCTCGACTGCAGGCGCCTCGTGAGCAACGGCCGCGTTTGGGACCGCATCGGACTCGACCGGCTTCATGATGGCCCGGCGGAGGCGAATGCCGAGCGGCTGCCTGTCCTCGTCCGGGTCCTCGTCCGGCTTCGCCGAAGGAGGATCGAGCGGCGGGCGTTGCCTGAGGCTGGGCATTTCCGGACAGTACCGTGCGCGTGTTTCCCGAATGTGAACGGCGTGTGAATGGCTCCCGGAGCGGTGCGGGAAAGGAAGTGCCAGCTGTCAGTGTTCGGCCTGTAGGGCGACGGCCTCCGCCGCGGCGCTGGCGGCCGCGGGGTCGCCGAGGTAGCAGGCGCTGCGGACGCGGAGACGGTCATCGAGGTCGTACACACGGGGGAAGCCGGTGGGGATGTTGAGGTCGACGATGTCGGCATCCGAGATCTCCTCGAGCTCCTTGGCGAGCGCCCGCAGGCTGTTGCCGTGGGCCACGACGAGGACGGTGCGCCCCTCGAGGAGCTCGACGCCGATGGCGTCCTCCCAGTAAGGGAGGAGCCGGCGGACGACGTCGGCGAGGCACTCGGTCGCCGGCAGAGCCGACGGCGGCACGCCGTGGTAGCGGGCGTCGTTGACTGGGTGGTTCGGGTCGTCGAGACCGACCGGCGGCGGCGGGACGTCGTAGCTGCGTCGCCACAGCCTCACCTGCTCGGCGCCGTGCAGCTCGGCCATCTCGCGCTTGTTCAGCCCCTGCAGTGCGCCGTAGTGGCGCTCGTTCAGCCGCCAGTGGCGACGGACGGGCAGATAGCTCCGGTCCATCTCGTCGAGGGTGAGGTTGGCCGTGCGCACGGCCCGCTTCAGCACAGAGGTGTGCACCGTGTCGATCTCCAAAGCGGGCTCGGCCGCCATGAGCCGGCCCGCTTCACGCGCCTCTTCCTCGCCGCGGGCACTGAGATCCACGTCGGTCCAACCCGTGAAGCGGTTCTCGGCGTTCCAGGTGCTCTGTCCGTGGCGCAGGATGACGAGGGTCGGCACGGGCCGCAGGCTACATCGCAGACCGATTGCCCCGGCTAGACACGCCACATGGCCATTGACCCGCTTGCGTGTGAGCTGCTCGGACCGCGGCGGGTCTGCCGGCTGGGTGAAAGTGGAGACGGCGACGTCCCACGTGCCGGACGACCGCACAGCGGAGTGGGGCCTCGCTGGGGTCTCCAACAGAAAGAGCCTTGCGCCGACATCGTCGCCGTCGCGGGAGTCACG
The DNA here is from genome assembly GCA_963735115.1 of uncultured Actinomycetota bacterium. Lineage (GTDB taxonomy): Bacteria > Actinomycetota > Acidimicrobiia > Acidimicrobiales > Bog-793 > JAKACA01. The sequence continues at coordinate 749,322 of CAVTJR010000001.1, forward strand.
ACCGAGGACGCCGTGGTGCTCGTCGCCAGTTCCGTCCCGGGCCCGGCCTCGTGCTGCGCGAGCTCCGGGGCGGCCCCATCGGTGCCTGCGAGACGCCGCTGGCGCCTGCATGATCAGCTGACCAGGCTCTTAGTACTTGAAAGGCGCTTGGAGCAAACTTGACAATGAGGCACTCAAGTTCGTTATACTGCTCACATCGAAAGTAATCGAACAGTGGAGGAATTGAGATGCCGAAGGCCGTAGGAATCGACCTCGGGACGACGAACTCGGTGGTTGCGTTCCTTGAAGCCGGCGAGCCGACCGTGATCCCGAACGCGGAAGGCGGGCGGACCACGCCGTCGGTCGTGGCGTTCACGAAGTCGGGTGAGGTGCTCGTCGGCGAGGTAGCCAAGCGCCAGGCGATCACGAACCCGGACCGGACCGTGCGATCGGTGAAGCGTCAGATGGGCACGGACTGGAAGATCGACATCGACGGGAAGGCCTACACGGCTCAGGAGATCTCCGCCCGCATCCTCCAGAAGCTGAAGAGGGACGCCGAGGGGTACCTCGGCGACACCGTCGCCCAGGCGGTCATCACCGTCCCGGCCTACTTCGACGACGCCCAGCGCACCGCCACCAAGGAGGCGGGGCAGATCGCCGGCCTCGAAGTGCTGCGGATCATCAACGAGCCGACGGCAGCCGCCCTCGCTTACGGCCTCGACAAGGAGGGTGCCGACCAGACGGTGCTCGTCTTCGACCTCGGGGGCGGCACCTTCGACGTGTCCATCCTCGACATCGGCGAGGGCGTCTTCGAGGTGAAGGCGACGGCGGGCAACACCCATCTCGGTGGTGACGACTGGGACCAACGCGTCATCGACTGGCTTGTCAAGTCCTTCAAGGACACCGAAGGTGTCGACCTCTCCAACGACAAGATGGCCATGCAGCGGCTGAAGGAAGCCGGGGAGAAGGCAAAGATCGAGCTGTCCGCCGTGCAAGAGACGACGGTCAACCTGCCGTTCATCACGGCCACGAACGAGGGGCCGAAGCACCTCGACCTCAAGCTGACGCGGGCAAAGCTGCAGGAGCTGACCGAGGACCTCGTGGAAGCGTGCCGCGGGCCCTTCGAGTCCGCCATCTCTGACGCCAACCTCACGAAGGAGGACATCGACCACGTCATCCTCGTCGGTGGCGCCACCCGTATGCCTGCTGTGCAGGAGCTCGTGCACAACTTGACGGGCAAGGAGCCTCACAAGGGTGTCAACCCGGACGAGGTCGTCGCCGTGGGCGCCGCCATCCAGGCCGGCGTGCTCAAGGGCGAGGTGAAGGACGTCCTGCTGCTCGACGTGACACCCCTCAGCCTCGGCATCGAGACGAAGGGCGGCATCACCCACCGCCTGATCGAGCGCAACACGACCATCCCGACGCGTCGCTCGGAGATCTTCACGACCGCAGAGGACGGCCAGCCCTCCGTGGAGATCCATGTGCTCCAGGGTGAGCGGGACATGGCCATGTACAACAAGACGCTCGGCAAGTTCCAGCTCGTGGACCTACCACCGGCACCTCGGGGCATCCCCCAGATCGAGGTCGCCTTCGACATCGACGCCAACGGCATCGTGCACGTTTCGGCCAAGGACCTTGCCACAGGCAAGGAGCAGTCGATGACGATCACGGGTCAGTCCTCGCTTCCGAAGGACGACATCGCCCGCATGGTCCGCGACGCTGAGGAGCACGCCGCCGACGACAAGCGGCGCCGGGAAGAGGCGGAGGCCCGCAACAACGCCGACACCCTCGTCTACCAGACCGAGAAGCTGCTGCGCGAGCAGGGCGACAAGGCCCCGGCTAACGAGAAGGCGAAGGTCGAGGAGGCCTTGAAGACCCTCAAGAGCGCCCTCGAGGGCACCGACGTGGATGCCATCAACCGCGACCTCGAAGCGCTCAAGGCCGCGACCCAGTCGATGGGCCAGAAGATCTACGAGGCTGCCGGGGCGGCGGCGTCGAGCTCGAGCAGCGACGGATCGGGCTCCGGCTCGGCCGGCTCGAGCGACAACACCGCCTCCGACGACGAGGTCGTCGACGCCGAGATCGTGGATGGTCCGGGCACAGGCGACGCATGAGCAACGCGTTCGACGAAGCGGCGCAGCCGCTTGCCAAGAACGAGCCGGGGGCTGAGCCGGAGAGCCGCGTCGGTGCCGGGAAGGCCGCTGAGGCCGGTCGCACCGACGCCGGCCACGGTGGCGGGAAGGCCGCTGAGGCCGGTCGCACCAACGCCGGCCACGGCGCCGCCTCCACGGCGAGCAGCGTCCACGGCGGGGGGCCCGTCGGCAATAAAGGGCCTGCCGCAGACGAGGGCGAACCGGCGGATGCGGAGCTCCTCGAAGGTGCAGAGCCTGTCGACACTCCCGGCCAGAAAGCGCCAAGCCAGACAGCCGCAAGCCAGACAGCCGCAAGCCAGAAAGCTCCAGGCCAGAAAGCCGCCGGACCGGGGACGACCCCGGGCGGCGGCAAGCCCGACGACTTCTTCAAGCTCCAGCTGAGCGACGACCTGTCCGGTCTCGAGACGCTGCTCTCGGATGATTTCGCACGCATCAGCGCCGAGCGTGACGAGTTCCTCGACGCCCTCAAGCGGATGCAAGCCGACTTCGACAACTTCCGCAAGCGCACCGAGCGCCAGCAAGCCGAGCTGAAGGGACGCGCCAGCGAAGCCCTCGTGGCCCGACTGTTGCCGGTGCTCGATTCCCTCGATCTCGCCATGTCACACCTCGCCCTCGGGGAGTCCGCTCCGACCGACGAGGCGTCGGCTGCGCTGCTACAGGTCAACGGCCTGCTCCGGGACATCCTCGAGCGGGAGGGCCTCGAGCGCATAGACGCCGTCGGTGTCGGCTTCGACCCGACGATTCACGAAGCCACGGCGGTGGACGAGACGGAACTCGCCGCCGGGGACGACACGAACGACGACGAGCCCGCCGGCCCCACCGTCACGGAGGTGTGGCGGTCCGGTTACCGCATCGGTGACCGGGTGATCCGACCGGCCATGGTCCGGGTCCGCCGTTGACAGGCGGCGGGCGAGGAAGGGCCTCAGGCTGAGGTATGGCGCCACAACGCGACTGGTTCGAAACCGACTACTACAAGGTGCTCGGCGTCTCCTCCGGAGCGACCGAGAAGGAGATCACGCGCGCCTACCGCAAGCTCGCCAAGAAGTATCACCCTGACGCCAACCCAGGCTCGGAGGACCAGTTCAAGAAGATCGCCTCCGCCTACGACGTCCTCGGCGACGCCGACAAGCGCAAGGAGTACGACGAGATCCGCCGCCTCGGGCCTGTGGCCGGAGGGCTTGGGGGTTTCGGGCGCGGTGGCACCACCGGCGAGGGCGGTGGCTTCAACTTCCACATCGACGACCTCGGAGACCTGTTCGGCAACCTCTTCGGGCAAGGCAAGGCGGCCCGCAACCAGAAGACGACGACCTGGACGAGCGCCCGACGCGGCCAGGACGTCGAGGCGGAGCTGCACCTCCCCTTCAACGAGGCGATCCATGGCGCCGTGGCGTCCGTCAACGTCGTCACGGGGGCGATCTGCCCTACGTGCGCCGGTTCGGGCTCGCGGCCCGGCACGCTGCCCATCACCTGCCCGCGATGCGGTGGGACGGGCACCCTCAACGACAACCAGGGGCTCTTCTCGCTCGCCTCGCCCTGCCCGGAGTGCCGCGGACGCGGCCTGAAGGTCGTCGACCCGTGCCCGAGCTGCGACGGCACCGGCGTCGAGCGGCGCCAGCGCAAGGTGAAGGTGCGCATCCCCGCCGGGGTCGAGGACGGCCAGCGGATCCGGGTGAAAGGCCGCGGCGAGCCGGGCGAGAACGGCGGGCCGCCGGGCGACCTCTACGTCGTCGTGCACGTCGACCGGCATCCGCTGTTCGGGCGCCGCGGCAAGAACCTCACACTGCGGGTACCAGTCACCTTCACCGAAGCCGCCCTCGGGGCCGACATCACTGTGCCCTCCCTCGAGGAGCCGGTGACCTTGCGGATACCGCCCGGTACGCCGACCGGGAAGACCTTCCGCGTCAAGGGACGAGGCGTGAAGAGCGGTGCGACGGCGGGCGACCTGCTCGTCACCGTCGAGGTCGACGTCCCCACGACGCTCACCGATGAGCAGCGCGCTGCCGTCGAGGCGTTCGCGAAAGCGACGGCGGACTCGCCCCGCTCCAAACTGTTGACCGAGGCGTGAGTGACGTGAGGACTTCGAACAACGCCACCGGTGGCAACGCCGACGACGTCAGCCTCGCGGACGCCGTCACCAACGGCGGCAACTCCGACCCGAGCACCCGCGCCCTCTATGTCATCTCCGTGGCCGCCGAGCTGGCGGGAGTGCATCCGCAGACGCTGCGCATCTACGAGCGCAAGGGTCTGCTCGACCCCGCGAGGACGCACGGCGGCATCCGCCGCTACAGCGAAGCCGACATCGCCCAACTTCGCCGCATCCAGCACCTGACGGCAGGCGGGATCAACCTCGAGGGCGTCCGCCGCATCCTCGCCCTCGAGGCGGAGCTCGAGCGGCTGACCCGCGAGCTCGACCGCGTGCGGGTGGAGGCCCAGGAGGCCGTCGTCCGCACGCACCGCTTCTACCGCCGGGACCTCGTCCCGGTCACAAAGAGCCGCCTGCCCGCCAAGTGGCGGGGCACACGAGGCTGACACGAAACCGACGACCACAAGGATTTCCTGACAGACATGGCATTCGATCCGAACCGCTGGACGAAGAAGACCCAGGAGGCGGCACGAGACTCCGTCGCCCTCGCCCGCCAGTACCACCACGCCGAAGTGACACCGGAGCACTTCCTCTACGCCGCCATCGGCCAGGACGGCGGCGTGACCATCCCGCTCCTCGACAAACTCGGGATCTCGCCCCTCAGTGTGAGGAACCGCCTCGACGAGGTCTTCGGCCGGCTCCCGAAGGCCTACGGCGGTGGCGAGCCGTCTTTCTCGCGGGAGATGATGCAGGCCTTCGAGCGTGCCGAGGCAGCTCAGAACGAGATGGGTGACGAGTACCTGTCCGTCGAACACCTCCTGCTCGCCCTCGCAGACGAGCTCGGCGTTTCCCGCGACGCCCTCCTCACGGCCCTGCGCGAGATCCGGGGCAGCCACCGCGTCACCACGCAAGAGCCCGAGGAGCAGTACCGCGCCCTCGAGCGCTACTCCCAGGACCTGACCGATCTCGGCCGGCGGCGCAAGCTCGACCCGGTCATCGGCCGAGATGAGGAGATCCGCCGCGTCATCCAGGTGCTGTCGCGTCGCACGAAGAACAACCCGGTCCTCATCGGCGAGCCGGGCGTCGGCAAAACGGCCATCGTCGAGGGCTTGGCGCAGCGGATCGTCGAAGGTGACGTGCCGGAGAGCTTGAAGAACAAGCGCGTCGTCGCCCTCGATCTCGGCTCGATGGTGGCCGGCGCGAAGTACCGGGGCGAGTTCGAGGAGCGCCTGAAGTCCGTGCTGAAGGAGATCTCCGACGCCGAGGGCGGGATCATCACCTTCATCGACGAGCTGCACACCATCGTCGGAGCCGGTGGGGCCGAGGGCGCCATGGACGCCGGCAACATGATCAAGCCCATGCTCGCCCGCGGCGAGCTCCGCATGATCGGGGCCACGACGCTCGATGAGTACCGCAAGCACATCGAGAAGGACGCCGCCCTCGAGCGCCGCTTCCAGCCGATCCTCGTGGATCCGCCGTCGGTGGCCGACACCATCGCCATCCTGCGGGGACTGAAGGAGCGTTACGAGGTCCACCACGGCGTCCGCATCCAGGACGCCGCCCTCGTGGCTGCAGCCGTGCTGTCGGACCGCTACGTGACCGGGCGTTTCCTGCCGGACAAGGCGATCGACCTCATCGACGAGTCCGCCAGCCGCCTACGGATCGAGATCGACTCCATGCCGACCGAGCTCGACGTCGTCTCGCGGCGGAATCCGTCAGCTCGAGATCGAGGAGATGGCCCTCTCGAAAGAGGAGGACTCGGCCTCGAAAGAGCGTCTCACTCGGTTGCAGACCGAACTCGCCGACTTGCGCGAGCAGCAGACTGCGATGACGGCTCACTGGCAGGCGGAGAAGGCGGCCATCGACGCCATCCGCTCGCTCAAGAGCGAGGTCGAAGCGGCCCGGGGAGAGGCGGATCGTTTCGAGCGGGAGGGCGACCTCGCCAAGGCGGCCGAAATCCGTTACGGGCGGGTGCCCGAGCTGGAACACAGGATCGACGAGGCCACGGACAAGCTTTCCGAGTTGCAGTCCACCCAGAAGATGCTGAAGGAAGAGGTGGACCCCGAGGACGTCGCCGAAGTCGTGAGCCGCTGGACCGGGGTGCCCGTCTCCCGCCTCGTCGAGGGTGAAGTCGCCAAACTCGTCCACCTGGAGGATCTGCTGCACGGCCGCGTCGTCGGACAGGACGAGGCCGTCACGGCCGTCGCCAACGCCATCCGGCGGAGCCGGGCTGGCCTCGGGGATCCGAACCGCCCGATCGGGTCGTTCCTCTTTCTCGGTCCCACAGGTGTCGGCAAGACCGAGCTCGCCAGAGCGCTCGCCGAGATTCTCTTCGACGACGAACGGGCGGTCACCCGCATCGACATGGGCGAGTACCAGGAGCGCCACAACGTCGCCCGTCTCGTCGGGGCCCCTCCCGGCTACGTCGGCTACGAGGAAGGCGGCCAGCTGACCGAGACGGTGCGACGCCGCCCCTATGCCGTCGTGCTCCTCGACGAGATCGAGAAGGCCCATCCGGACGTGTTCAACGTCCTGTTGCAGGTGCTCGACGACGGGCGCCTGACCGACGGCCAGGGCCGCACGGTGAACTTCACGAACACCGTCCTCATCATGACGTCGAACCTGCAGGGCGATCCCCTCTCGGTCTTCAAGCCGGAGTTCGTCAACCGCATAGACGAGATCGTGCGCTTCCGATCCCTCACCCGCGAGGACCTCACCCGCATCGTCGACATCCAGCTGGGATTGCTGCGAAAGCGCCTCGAGGGCAGGCGCCTCACTCTCGAGGTCTCCGACGCTGCGAAGGTCTGGCTCGGTGACCACGGCTACGACGAGGCCTTCGGTGCCCGCCCGCTTCGTCGGGTGATCCAGCGCTCCATCGGCGACCCGTTGGCGGTCGCCTTGCTGGAGGGGCGTTTCTCCGAAGGCGACACCGTGCACGTCGACGTCGACGAGAAGGCCGAGTCGCTCGCCCTCAGCTGAGAGCGGGGCCACCAGGCCGGGGGGCTGCAAACGTGCACGTGCGTGAGATCGAGCCGAATGAGGACGACGAGCTCCAGCCCTGGTGGGCCGTTCAGCACGCCTCGAGGCGGGCGGACTGGCCGGATGACCCTCCCATCACCTTGACGGAGGTGAGGGCCATGGCCAACGGCGGCTTCGGGTCCAAGCGCTTCGTGCTCGCCGTGGCCTCGGAGGGCCCCTCCGGCCCGATCATCGGGTGCTCTCTCCTGGGACTTCCCACCCGGGACAACACGCGTGTCATCGAGGCCGACATCCAGGTAGATCCCGCCCATCGCCGCAGCGGGGTCGGACGGGCGCTCGCCCTCCATCTCGAGGAGCTGGCCCGGGCGGAGGGACGCACGACGCTCACGGGCGGCTTCGAGGAGCATCTCGACGACCCCGCCCCGGGCAGGGCCTTCGCTGCCGTCCTCGGCTACGAGATCGCCCTCTCCGAGATCCGACGTGACCTCGCCTTGCCGCTCGACGCCGCCCGACTCGAGGCCCTCGAAGCCGCCGCTCGGTCCTCTGCCGCCGGCTACCGCATCGTCACCTGGCGGGGACGCACCCCGGGCGAGCTCGTGGAGGGCGCCGTGGAGCTCGAGCGGGCGATCTCACGCGACAGTCCCCACGGTGACCTCGAGCACGAGGAGGGCGAGTGGGACGAGGACCGCCTCCGCGCGAGCGAGGCCACCGTCGCCGATATGGGTCAGCTCGTCTACCACGCCGGAGCGATCGCGGAGGCGACGGGTCGGCTCGTCGCTGTCACGAGACTGGGCGTCTCCGCCGAGGCACCCGAGCGCGCCAACCAGTACGGCACCGTCGTCATCGGCTCCGACCGCGGCCATCGTCTCGGACTCCTCGTCAAGATCGCCAACCTCAGAGCGCTCATGGAGCACTCGCCGCAGACACGCACGGTCTGCACCTGGAACGGCGAGACGAACCTGCACATGTCCCGGGTGAACGACGAGCTCGGCTTCCGCCAGCGCGCCCACGCCATCATCGTGCAGAAACGTCTCACTGCGCCGGGGCCACCGAGCGAGGGCTAGGCCCCGAACCCCTCCCGCCGGCCAAGCTCGATCATGGCAGCCTTTTCCCACGCGCTCATGTGGGCGTCTCGTGCTTTCCAAGTGACGGCGCCGACGAGGCAGGCACGCACGGGATCGAGGTCGAAATGTGCAAGGAAGCTCTGGACGAGGCTTGCACGGAAGCGACCCAGCAGGGCGGTCTTCACGCCTCCGCCCGGGATCTCGCCACAGGCCAGGAGCGCCCACGTGAGGGCGACATCCACGTCCGGATCGCCCCGCATGGCGTTCGGCCAGTCGATCACGACCGGTCCGCCCGGCGTCATGATCACGTTGAGCGGATGAAGGTCGAGGTGGAGGAGGCGGTCGCCCTCCCCGCAAGGGGCAGACGCCACCCACTCCGGCGCCGGGATCTCGTGCAAAGCCTGGTGCAGGTCCGCCAGGATTCGAGCGCACCTGCGGAGGAGCCAGGGTCGTCGCTCGAGGGCGCCGAGCATCGACGGGCCCTCGAGGCGTTCCATCACGAGCTCGGCGCCGTCCTCGCTGAGGGAGTCCACGGCTGGGACTGGATAACCGTGCGAGCGTGCGTACTCCATCGTCCTGGCCTCGAGGGCCATTGATCGTCCGGTGCGGGCACGCCGCAGCACCAGGTCCGACCCGTACTCGAAGATGTCGGAGTCCCGTCCCGATGCAATCAGGCGGCCGGGCTCGTCCATGACCCGACCGTAGGTCAGCCGGCCCGGCACAGGCGGGGAGTGCAGCGACGCGGCGAGAGCCGGCCCTCGAGGCCCGATAGATTCACGCTGGAAACCCGAGCTGCCTTGCCCATGCCCACGACGAGGAGGGGACGCCCGCGCCGTGACGTCGAACCCATTGCGCGACCCGAGGGACCGCCGCCTCCCACGTATCCCGGACCCGTGCGCTCTCGTTGTCTTCGGTGCCACGGGCGACTTGGCTCGCAAGAAGCTCATCCCGGCCGTCTACGACCTCGGGAACCGCGGGTTGCTGCCGCCGGGTTTCGTGCTCATGGGCTTCGCCCGCCGAGACTGGGGTGACGGCGACTTCGAACAGCTCGCCAGAGCCGCCGCCAAGGATCACTCGCGCACCGAGTTCCGCGACGACGTCTGGCGGCGCATCGCCGACAGCGTGCGCTTCGTCCCCGGCTCGTTCGACGACGACAACGCCTTCGACCAACTCGACGCGACGCTCGTCGACCTCGAGAAGAGCCACGGGATCGCCGGCAACGCCGCCTTCTACCTCTCCATCCCGCCGGCCGCCTTCCCGCAGGTGCTCAAGCAGCTCGACCGGACGAGGATGGCGGACAGCGCCCAGCGAGGCGGGTGGCGCCGCGTCGTCGTCGAGAAACCCTTCGGTCACGACCTCGCCTCCTCCCGTGAACTCAACACCCTCGTGGACTCCGTCTTCACGCCGGACGACGTCTTCCGCATCGACCACTACCTCGGCAAGGAAACCGTCCAGAACCTCCTCGCCCTCCGTTTTGCCAACACGCTTTTCGAACCCGTCTGGAACTCCAACTACGTCGACAGCGTGCAGATCACCATGGCCGAGGACGTCGGCATCGAAGGCCGGGCGGCCTTCTACGATTCGGCCGGGGCAGCCCGCGACGTCCTCCAGAACCACCTGCTGCAGCTGCTGGCGCTCACCGCCATGGAGGAGCCGGTGAGCTTCGACTCCCAGTCCCTCCGCGTCGAGAAGCACAAGGTCCTCTGGGCGATCTCCATCCCGGAGGACAAGGCGGCCTTCACGGTACGCGGTCAGTACGAGCAGGGCTGGCTCGCCGGCGAGCGGGTACGGGGCTACCTCGACGAGGAGGGCATCCCGCCCGACTCGAGGACGGAGAGCTACGCGGCGGTGCGCCTCGGCGTCGAGACCCGCCGCTGGGCCGGCATCCCCTTCTACCTCCGCACCGGCAAGCGGCTCCCCCGCCGGGTGACCGAAATCGCCGTCGTGTTCAAACGAGCCCCCCACCTGCCCTTCGCCAAAACCGACACGGCCGAGCTCGGGCACAACCAGCTCGTCGTGCGGGTGCAGCCGGACGAGGGCATCACGTTGCGCTTCGGGTCGAAGGTGCCCGGAACCGCCATGGAGGTGCGCGAGGTCTCCATGGACTTCCTCTACGGCGCCTCGTTCACCGAGTCGAGCCCGGAAGCCTACGAACGTCTGCTGCTGGACGTGCTCATCGGCGACAGGACGCTCTTCCCTGACCACCTGGAGGTGGAGGCCTCGTGGCAGGTCATCGACCCCCTCGAGGCGTTCTGGACGACGACTACGCCCGAGCACTACCGGGCGGGCGAGTGGGGCCCGCGCGCCGCCGACGAGATGCTCGCCCGCGAAGGGCGAACCTGGAGGCGGCCATGACGACGACGCTGTGGGACACCAATGGGGGCGACATCATGAAGGCGCTCAGCGCCGAGCGGCGGGCGGGCGGTGCGGTCGCCTCGGGACTGGCCGTCACCTTCGTGACCGTCGTCGACGAGAAGAACATCGGCGACGCTGAGAGGGCGGCCACCATCGCCGCCCAGGCGCACCCCTGCCGGCTTCTCATGGTCATCCGCCGCCAGATCGACACCACCGACCGCCTCGATGCCGAGGTGCAGGTGGGCGGGCGACTCGGCCCCATCGAAGCCGTCGTCATGCGCATGTACGGGCGGCTGACCCTCCACTCGGAGTCCGTCGTCCTCCCGCTGCTGGCGCCTGATGCGCCCGTCGTGACATGGTGGCACAGCCCTCCGCCGGATCGCATCGCCACCGATGCCCTCGGCGTGCTCGCCGAGCGGCGCGTCACCGACTGCGCCCTCGCCCCCGACCCTATGGCAGCCCTGCTCGGCCGGGCGGAGGACTTCGCCCCCGGCGATACCGACCTCGCCTGGACACGGGCGACGCCGTGGCGCTCGCTGCTCGCCTCGGCCTTCGACGCCTCCGAGGCTACGGCGCGCTCGGCCCGCGTGTCCGCCGAGGAGGGCAACCCGACGGCCGCCCTCCTCGCCGGCTGGCTGGCTGCCCGCCTCGGCGTGCCTGCGGAGGTGGTGACGTCTTCCGGTCCGGGCATCACGGACGTCGAGATCGTCCTCGCCGGCTCGGACGAGGAGCAGACACTTCGCATCAGCCGCCCGGACGGTCGGTCGGCGACCTTCTCGCGTAGCGGTCAGCCCGACCGGGAGCTGCCGCTGCTGCGCCGCGACTTGGGTGACCTGCTGGCCGAGGAGCTGCGGCGCCTCGAGGTCGACGAGGTCTACGGCGAGGCCCTCTCGCAGGCGACCGGCGTCGGCGGCCTCGGTGAGCGATCGCCCCGGCGCACCCACGTCTGGCGAGATCCGGCGCTGGCGGAGGCAGCCGCCCGGACCGATTAGATTTGCGCCCCGGCAAGCGAACCGGAGGCAACAACGTGCCCGCCACTGTCGTGGTCGGAACCCAGTGGGGCGACGAGGGGAAGGGGAAGCTCACCGACCTCCTCGCCAAGGACATGCGCCTCGTCGTGCGCTACCAGGGCGGGCACAACGCCGGGCACACGATTGTCGTCGAAGGCGAGTCGTTCGCCCTCCAGCTCGTGCCGAGCGGGGTTCTCTACCACCACACCGTGCCCGTGATCGGCAACGGCGTCGTCGTCGACCCTGCCGTCCTGTTGAGCGAGTGCGACATGCTCTCCAGCCGCGGGATCGACACGAGCCGGCTCGTCGTGTCCGGCAACGCCCACCTCATCATGCCGTACCACTACGAGCTCGACCGCATGACCGAGCGTTTCCTCGGGCACAACAAGCTCGGAACGACCAAGCGGGGGATCGGGCCGGCGTACGCCGACAAGGCGGCCCGCATCGGGCTCCGGGTGCAGGATCTCCTCGATCCCAGAGATCTTCCGCCAGAAGCTCGACGTCGTGCTTCGCGAGAAGAATGCGATCCTGTCTCGGGTGTACAACCGCCTCCCGCTCGATGCAGACGAGATCGCCACGAAGTACCTCGAGGAGCTCGCACCCCGCGTCGAGCCGATGATCGGTGACACTGTCGCCCTCATCCACGAAGCCCTCGCCGCCGGCGAGCAGGTCATGCTGGAAGGTGCCCAGGCGACCTTCCTCGATCTCGATCACGGCACGTACCCCTTCGTGACGTCGTCGAACCCGACGGCGGGCGGCGCCTGCGTCGGAAGCGGGATCGGCCCTCGCGACATCAACCGCATCGTCGGCATCGTGAAGGCATACGTCACCCGCGTCGGCTCCGGGCCCTTCCCGACCGAGCTGGAGGGCGCCATCGCCGACGAGCTCGTCGAGCGCGGCCACGAGTACGGCACGAACACGGGCCGCCGCCGCCGGCCAGGATGGCTCGACCTCGTCATGCTGCGGCAAGCCGTCCGCCTCAACTCGATCTCCGAGCTCGCTGTCACGAAGCTCGACGTCCTCTCCGCCTTCGACACGCTCAAGGTGTGCGTCGCCTACGAAGCCGCCGGCGTGCGCTACGAGCACGTCCCGTACCACCAGTCGGTCCTGCACGAGGTCAAGCCGATCTTCGAGGAGCTGCCCGGTTGGAGGACCGATCTCGCCGGCGCCACTGCCGTCGAGGACCTGCCCGCGACGGCTCGCGCCTACCTCGAGCTGATCGCTCGTCACGCCGGCGTCCCGGTGACCTATGCCGGCGTAGGCCCGGGGCGCGAGCAGTACGTCTCCTTCGCCGCCTGACGGTACGACCACCGGAGAGGAGGCGCCGAGTAACTTGAGAGCATGATCTCCCGCTACTCCATGCCGGAGATGGCGCAGCTGTTCAGTGACGAGGCCAAGTTCTCCCTCTGGCTCGAGATCGAGCTGCTTGTCGTCGAGGCATGGGCGAAGCTGGGCGTCATCCCCGAGGCCGACGCCGAGGCCTGCCGGGCGCGTGCTCCTGAGGTCGACGCCGCCTTCGTGCAGCGAGTGCTCGAGCGCGAAGCCGTCACCGATCACGATGTCGCCGCCTTCGTGGACGTCGTGCAGGAGTCGATCGGCCAGCCGGCCGCGTCGTGGATCCATCACGGCCTGACGTCGTCCGACGTGGTCGACACGGCCCTCTGCGCCACGCTCGTAAAGGCAGCCGACCTGCTCTCGGGCGCACTCGACGGGCTGGTGGCTGCCTTGCGCCGCCGCGCACGGGAGGAGGCGAGAACCCCGATGGTCGGCCGTACCCACGGCATGCACGCCGAGCCGACGACCTTCGGGACGAAGCTGGCGCTCGCCTGCCTGCAGGCCGACCGCGACCGCCAGCGGTTGCGACGGGCACGCGAGGGCATCGCCGTCGGCAAGCTGTCGGGCGCCGTCGGCACGTACTCGAACATCGATCCGACGGTCGAGGCGCACGTCTGTGACTCCCTCGGACTCACTCCCGTGCCGGCCACCCAAGTGATCGCCCGCGACCGCCACGCCGAGTACCTCTACGCTTGCGCGGCGATCGGCACGACGGTCGAAGCGCTCGCCACCGAGATCCGCCACCTACAGCGCACGGAGGTCGGGGAGGTGGAGGAGCCGTTCGGCGCAGGGCAGAAGGGCTCCTCCGCCATGCCCCACAAGCGAAACCCGATCACCTCCGAACGCCTCGTCGGGCTGTCCCGCGTGCTGCGCGGCTACATCGTGGCCGGCCTCGAGGACGTCGCCCTCTGGCACGAGCGAGACATCTCCCACAGCTCCGTCGAGCGCATCGTCCTGCCCGATGCCAGCCTTGTGGCGTACTACTCGGTCAAGCGCCTGACGCGTCTCGTGGAGGGGCTCGTCGTGCATGCCGATCGCATGTCAGAGAACCTGCTCGAGGGCTCTCACGGCCTCGTCTTCTCCCAGCCCGTTCTGCTGGCGCTCGTGCGAGCCGGGTTGACCCGCGATGCCGCCTATCGCATCGTGCAACGGGATGCCCGGCGTGCGGTGGAGGAGCGTCGGGGGTTTCGGGACGTGCTCGAGAAGGATCCGGATGTGGAAGCCGCTCTCGGCGGATCGCTCGAAGGCGTGCTGGCGGAGGCTTTTGACCTCGACCGATCCCTGGCACAGGCCCGTCGCACGATCGACGCCCTCGACGCCCTGCCGGAGACGCGGCCGTGAGCTTGCCCCACATCTACTCGGGCAAGGTGCGCGACGTCTACGACGCCGGCGACGGGCTCCTGCTCATGGTGGCGTCCGACCGCATCTCGGCGTTCGACCGCGTCTTCGCCGAGCCCGTGCCCGACAAGGGGCGTGTGCTCACGGCCATGACGGCGTTCTGGGCCGACGAGCTCGCCGATGTGTCGCCCTCGCACCTCGTGGCGACCGATCCGGCTGTCTTCCCTGCCGGAGCGATGGAGATACCCGACGTCGCCGGGCGGGCGATGCTCGTACGAAAGGCGGACATGCTCCCACTCGAGTGCATCGTTCGCGGCTACCTCGCCGGTTCGGCCTGGAAGGAGTACCGCGCGACGCAAACGATGCACGGCATCCCGCTGCCCGCAGGCCTCCTCGAGTCCGCTCGCCTGCCTGAACCCGTCTTCACCCCCTCGACGAAGGCGTCCGTGGGCCACGACGAGAACATCTCGTTCGAGGAGGCGGTGAAGTCCGTCGGGGCGGAGGCAGCCGGGCGAGCACGGGAGATCTCCCTCACGGCCTACGAACGGGGGGCGGCGCGGGCGCTCGAGCGCGGCATCGTGGTCGCCGACACGAAATTCGAGCTCGGCTTCATCGACGGTGAGCTCGCCATCTGCGACGAGGTGATGACACCGGACTCGAGCCGGTTCTGGCCGGCAGATGACTGGCATCCCGGCTCGGCACCCCCCTCGTTCGACAAGCAGCCAGTGCGCGACTGGGCGGAGAGCACGGGCTGGGACAAGGCTTCCGAGCCACCGCGGATGCCTCTCGAGGTCATCGCAGCCACGCGGGAGCGCTATGTCTCCGCTTACGAGCAGATCAGCGGGCGTTCCTTCTCGAAGTGGTGGGGCGTGTCCTCGTGAGGTTCGCCGCCGCTGTGGAGGTGAGCGCCCTCGAGGGAATCGCCGATCCCGAAGCCGCCACGATCGAGCGGGCACTGCCGTTGCTGGGGTTTGACGCTGTCGGGGACATGCGTGTCGGACGGATGTTCCGGTTCGTCGTGCAGGCGAGCGATGCCGCGGCCGCCCAGGCGGCCGCTGAGGAGCTCGCCCACCGCTTGCTCGCCAACCCCGTCATTCAGCGAGCCGAGGTAGCAGTGCACCCTCTCGAGTCGGAGGGGGCGGCGTGAGCTCATCGGGTTCCGGTGGCGTCAACGTCGCCGTCGTCGTGTTCCCGGGATCGAACTGTGAGCACGATACGGTCGAGGCCCTCTCCACTGTTGATGCCCGGGGAGAACTCGTGTGGCACACGCAACTTTCCCTCGAGGGCTTCGACGCCATCGTCGTGCCCGGAGGCTTCGCCCACGGTGACTATCTTCGCACCGGTGCCATCGCCCGCTTCTCTCCGGTCATGGAGGCGGTCCGCCAGGCGGCTGCATCCGGTGTCCCGGTGCTGGGTATCTGCAACGGCTTCCAAGTCCTCACCGAAGCGCGCCTGCTTCCCGGTGCCCTCATGCGCAATGCAGGCGGACGTTTCCTCTGCGAGACCGTCGAGTGCGAGGTGATCTCGACGTCGTCCGCGTTGACCGCCAACACGTCGGTCGGGCAACGCCTGCGGCTGCCGATCAATCACTTCGAGGGGAACTACACCTGCGCTCCTGACACGCTCGAGACACTCGAAAGCAGCGGACAGATAGCGCTCCGATACGTCTCCAACCCGAATGGATCGATGCGCTCGATCGCCGCCGTTGCGAACCGGGCAGGCAACGTCGTCGGCCTTATGCCGCATCCGGAACGTGCGTGCACCGCTCTCATGGGCTCGACGGACGGGCAGGTGCTCCTCGGGTCGTTCGTGCAGGCCGCAGCGGACCGCGCCGGCAATTCCGGCACGGTTGCCGCTGTGGCTGCGGCCGGCGTTTAGGAGCGACGGCTCCAGTGGATCCCGGCGCGAGCCAACACGTCGGCAGGCACACCGACCTCACGCCATGTCTTGTACTCGATCCCTTTGCGGTCGCCGTATTCGGCCGCGACGACGATGAAGGCCTCCTCGAGAGCTTCGATGTCGACCTCGTCGGTGTCCTCGGCGGAGGCGAGGCGCCGATCGAGGTCCCGACGCTGCTGAATGAGATGGGCCCGCTTGAGCGGGTCAGCGGCAGCGATCTTGCCGTCGATCTCGTTGCGTCGCGACACGAGGGACTCGGTGCTCACTTGACGACCGCGGCGGGGCCGGTTCTCTTCGAGCGCCACGAGATAACGGCGCACCGCATTCCCTTGGCGGCGACCCTCAGCAAGGGCGTCCTTGTGCTCGTCGCTCAGAGTGGTCTTGCTCTTGGTCTGTCTTTTCCGTGGAGGCATACAACAAGTGTCGTCGCGACAGACGAAAAGCGCAACCCGGATTCCATCGCGTGGCCTTGGGACTCCACGATGACCACATCATGGAACCATCAGAGATCCGATCGGGGTGGGCAATGAGCTCTGTACACAGAAGCCTCGGTCTCACTGACGACGAATTCCAGATGATCATCGATGCCCTCGGCCGCCAGCCATTGCCCGTTGAGCTTGCGATGTATTCGGTCATGTGGAGCGAGCACTGCTCGTACAAGTCCTCCCGGGTACACCTCCGCCGCCTTCCCTCCGAAGGCGAGGCGGTACTCGTCGGCCCGGGCGAGAACGCCGGCGTCGTAGATGTCGGCGACGGCATCGCCATCGCGCTGCGTATCGAGAGCCATAACCATCCCTCCGCCATCGAGCCATACCAGGGAGCCGCCACCGGCGTCGGCGGGATCCTGCGAGACGTCTTCACCATGGGAGCACGCCCGATCGCCTTGATGGATCCGCTCTTCTTCGGCCCGCTCGAGGACGCCAGGAGCCGCTTCATCTTCGATGGCGTGATACGGGGAATCTCCGGCTACGGCAACTCCGTCGGCGTGCCCACGGTCGGCGGACAGCTCACCTTTGCGGGCACGTACGAGGGCAACCCCTTGGTGAACGTCTTCTGCCTCGGGGTGCTGCCCGTCGAGCGCCTCGTGCTGGCGCAAGCCACCGGTGTCGGAAACGTCGTCGTCCTCCTCGGCTCACTCACCGGACGTGACGGGATCGGGGGTGTGAGCGTGTTGGCGTCGGCGGGCTTTGGGGCCGGCGAGGCGACGAAACGCCCGAGCGTCCAAGTCGGCGATCCCTTCGAGGAGAAACGCCTCATCGAAGCCTGCCTCGAGCTTCTCGATCAGGGCCTCGTCGTCGGCATCCAGGACCTCGGCGGCGCCGGCCTGGCGTGCGCCACGTCGGAGACCGCTGCTCGCGGCGGCCTCGGCATGGAGCTCGACGTCTCCGCCGTGCCGCTGCGTGAGGCGGGCATGTCCCCCGTGGAGATCATGACGAGCGAGAGTCAGGAGAGGATGCTCGCCATCGTCGAGCCCACTTCGCTCGACGCCGTCCTCGCCACGTGCGCCCGCAACGAGGTGCGGGCGACGGTGATCGGCAGGGTCGTCGAAGCGGGGCCTGACGGCGTCGGGCGGTTGACGATCCGGGACGGGCCGGCCGGCGTGGGCGAGATCGTGGCCGACATGCCAGCGGCTTCATTAGCAGATGGGGCGCCGCTCTATCACCGTCCGTTGGCTCCTCCGGCAGCGGCTACTACGCCTGTCGGCGCGCCGTCAATAGCCGGGCAGTTGTCGCCCGCCGGCGAGCTGTTGGCTCTCTTGTACGACCCGTCGTTCGTGTACCGGCAATACGACCATCAACTCTTTCTCAACACCGTGCTGGCGCCGGGTGAAGGGGACGCCACTGTCCTCAAGCTCGCCGCTCCGGGTGTGCCGTGGCGGGGCAAGGGGCTGGCGCTCACGTGTGACGCCAACCCGGCATGGTGCTCCATCTCGCCCAGGCGAGGTACCGAGCTCACCGTCGCCGAGGCTGTCCTCAACGTCTCCTGTGCGGGTGCCCGACCCGTGGCCGTCGTCGACTGCTTGAACTTCGGCAACCCTGAGCATCCCGAAGTCATGTGGCAGCTCTCCGAGGCAATTGACGGCATGGCGGCGGCGTGTCTCGCCTTCGGGGTGCCCGTCGTCGGCGGGAACGTCTCGCTCTACAACGAGAGTGGCGGCGTCGACATCGAGCCCACTCCTGTAGTCGGCCTTGTCGGCGTCATCGACCGCCTGGCGCAGCGCCCGCCCGGGATCGGCCTCGCCGAGGGTTGCTCGATCACCCTCGTCGGCGGCGACGCCGGCAGTCCGGGCGACCTCGTGGCCCTCGGGGGATCCCGCTGGGCACGCCAGCTGCGCGATCACGTCGGTGGGGTTCTGCCGGAGCTCGACTTCGACGAGCATCGCCGCCTCTGCGAGCTGATCCGAGGTCTCGTGGCCGCCGCCTGCTCCGGAGGGGCCACCGTACCGATCGCCGGGCTTCACGACGTGAGCGACGGCGGTCTCGGCGTGTGCATGGCCGAGCTGTGCTGCGCCTCGGGCATCGGCATCGTCATCGACGAGACCTGGACCGTGGAGGATCTCTTCAGCGAGGCGCCATCGAGGGTGCTCGTCGCCTCGAGCGATCCCGACGCCCTCTTGGCTGCTGCCAAGCACGCCGGCGTGCGAGCTCGCACCATCGGGCGCACCGGCGGCGACCGCCTCGTCGTGCCGGGACTCGTGGATGTGGGAGTCGCCGAACTCGTGTCCGTCCGCTCGAGCCGCCTGCCGGAGGCGGCAGACCGAGCGAGTGCCTGAAGCCGGCGGCGGCTACTCCGCCCGGTGCAGCAGGAACGTCCCCGTCGCCCGGCTGACCAGCTTGCCCTCGGCGCTCTCGATGCGCGCCTCGGCGAAGGCGACCTGACGAGTTTCCCGCACGACGGCACCCCGCACGGCAAGTACGTCGCCGGCGGCGGCGGGGCGCATCGTCTCGGTCTTCATCTCGAGCGTCGCCTTCGTCCGGTCCCGCCCGGAGAGACCGGCGTTGACGGCGAAGTTCATGGCGGCGTCGAGAACGACGGCGTGCACGCCGGCCTGCACGGTCCCGTGCGGGTTACAGGCGAGCGCCGCCGGCTCCCAGATCGCCGTCGCCCAACCGGCGTGGTCGTCGTCCTCGACACCGAAGTCATCGAAACGGACCCCGATCGCCCCGAGGATGGCCATTCCCCCATCCCCGAGCCAGCGCTTCATGTCCTTGGCCACGGATGGCCACCGTAGGCGACCGCACGGTGGTGCGCCTTTGCGACTCCCGCTACTCTCTTGACTGACACGTCAGTTTGTCCACGAGAGCGAGCCGCTCGTCGGCCGCCCACGAGTCCCAGAGGAGTGCAGGGATGCCGAATGCTGTCATCGTCGACGCCGTCCGAACGCCGGGAGGCAAGCGCAACGGCAAGCTCTCCGGCTGGCACGCGGCCGACCTCGCCGCCGAGACGCTCAAGGCGCTGGCGGCGCGCAACGACCTCGACCCCGCCCTCGTCGACGACGTCGTCATGGGCTGTGTCATGCAGGTCGGCGATCAGGCCATCAACGTCGGCCGGAACGCCGTCCTGGCGGCCGGTTGGCCGGAGTCCGTTCCCGCCACGACGGTCGACCGCCAGTGCGGCTCCTCCCAGCAGGCCCTCCACTTCGTCGCCCAAGGCGTCATGGCGGGCGCCTACGACATCGCCGTCGCCGCCGGCGTCGAGACGATGACCCGTGTGCCCATGGGGGCCTCGATCGGCAGTGGGGTGGGGTTCCCGTTCGGCCCGACGGTGCGAGTGCGCTACGAGCCGGTGGGCGGCCTCGTCCCCCAAGGCATCTCCGCCGAGATGATCGCCGACCAGTGGAACTTGAGCCGAGAGGAGCTCGACGCCTTCGGGGCCGAGAGCCAGCAGCGTGCGGTGCGAGCGACCGAGGAGGGGCGTTTCGAGCGGGAGATCATCCCCGTCGAGATCAAGGACGCCGACGGCAACCTCACGGGCGAGACGCTCTCTACCGATGAGGGGCTGCGGGCCGGCACCACGGCCGAGACGCTCGCCAACCTGAAGCCGGCCTTCAAGGCGGACGGCAAGATCACCGCCGGCAACTCCTCCCAGATCAGCGACGGCGCCTCCGCCGTGCTCGTGATGTCGGAGGAGCGGGCGGCAGCCCTCGGGCTGCGGCCCCGCGCCCGTGTCGTCGGCTTCTCCGTCGTCGGCGTCGACCCCGTGACGATGCTCACCGGCCCGATCCCGGCCACGACGAAGATCCTCGAGCGGACGAAGCTCTCCATGGACGAGATCGACCTCGTCGAGATCAACGAGGCTTTCGCCTCCGTCGTGCTCGCATGGGAGAAGGAGCACCACCCCGACATGAGCCGCGTGAATGTGAACGGTGGCGCCATCGCCCTCGGGCACCCGCTCGGCGCATCAGGCGCAAAGCTCATGGCGACGCTGCTCAACGAACTCGAGCGCAGCGGGGGCCGCTACGGCCTCCAGACGATGTGCGAGGGCGGCGGGCTCGCCAACGCCACGATCATCGAACGGCTCTGAGCCGCCTCGGCCCGCGCGGGCCGGATCCGCTCGACAGGCCTCAGTGGTAGAAGGTCGCCATGAAGAGGCCGACGACGATGAAAACGATGCCCGTGATGAGGTACCAGTTGCTCGTCCCACCTGGCAGGACGTTCACGTAGTTCAACACGATCGTCGCCAGACCCAAGACGAGAAACCCGAGCAGCATCGGAGCGAACCACCGTGGGCTCTGGCGCTTCTCCTTCGGGATGGGGGGTGTGTACCGGCCGGAACGCGGGGGCGGCTGGCTCGGCCCACCCTTGGGAGTTGCCCGGCCGGGTTTTTGTGCCCTCGGAGCCGTCGAGGACGCCTTGGCGGCGGCCGTTTCCCTGATGGTTTCCCTTCTCTTCGGTGCGCTCGACGTGGTCTCCGCCGGCGAGTCGTCGTCCTGCGCCTCCTCCTCGTCGAGATCGCCGGCGACGGCCTTGTCGTCGCCGGGCGGCTCGGCCTCATCGCCGGCGTCCGCCAGCTCTGCTCCGGTAGGTGCAGAACCCCCGTCGTCGTCGTCGACGAGGGCAGCTTCGCCGTCGTCGTCGACGGCGTCAGTCAGGTCGAGGGGCTCGCCTTCGCCGGAGGTCGTTTCTGGCACGGTTGGTCAGGATAGGGCCTCGGACGAGAGTGGTCGCGCCAGCATGCCGGTAGCCTCCCTCACCATGACGGGCGCACGGGTCGTGGTCATCGACAACTACGACAGTTTCGTCTACAACCTCGTGCAGTACCTCGGCGAGCTGGGCGCAGAGCCTGTCGTGGTCCGAAACGACGTCGTCGACCTCGCCGGCCTGCAGGCCCTCGAGCCGGCAGCACTCCTGGTGTCCCCCGGACCCGGGCGCCCGGCGGACGCCGGCATCAGCAAGGACGCCATCGACTTCTTCGGCAGCGCCGGGTTGCCGGTCCTCGGCGTATGCCTCGGGAACCAGTGCATCGGTGAGGTGTTCGGCGGCGAGGTCGTGCAGGCCGGCGAGGTCGTCCACGGCAAGGCGTCCGACATCACCCATGACGGCAAGGGACTCCTCGCCGGGCTCCCCAACCCGTTGCGGGCGACCCGCTACCACTCGCTCGTGGTCGAGGCGGGGTCCGTGCCGGATTGCCTGGAGGTGACTGCCCGCACGGCCGACGGCCTCGTCATGGGTCTCCGCCACCGCGAGCTGGCCATCGAGGGCGTGCAGTTCCACCCCGAGTCCATCCTCACGGGGCAGGCGGGCAAGGATCTCCTGGCGAACTTCCTTGCCATGACCGGAGCCGCCGCCGGGGCTCGGGGCGCCGTCTGAGTCAGCGGGCTGCGACCGCTCCCCCGGAGCGGAAGGCGGCCGACGGCAACTCGCCAGACTGCAGCCTCGCGGCTGTGAGCTGCCCGCCACCGGGACCTCCACCGCCACCGGGACCGCCACCGGGAGTCACCGTCCATTGGAACGTCGTGCTGCCACTCGCGTTTGTCGTCGTGTCCGTCGCCGTCACCATGACCGTGTAGGACCCCGGCCTCTGCGGGCTTCCCGTGATACTGCCCGAAGAGCTGATCGAGAGCCCCGGGGGCAAACCCGTCGCCGAGAAGACAAGGCCGTTGCCGGCTGAGTCGGTGGCGGTGATCTGCAGCGGGGTGATGGCGGTGTTCGCCGTCGAGGTCTGCGCCCCTGGGCTCGACACCGTGACGGTCGCCAACGGTCCCTGACCGACCGTCAGCATGATGGTCGTGCCAGGAGCCTGCTGGGTACCTCCCGCCGGAGTCTCACCCACGACGATGTTCTTCTTGATCGGGGAGCTCGGCCGGAACGTCACCTCCGGAACGAGCCCGGCCCTGCGGATGGCTTGTTCCGCCGAGAGGTAGTTCTGCCCGAGCGCTGGCGGCACGGTGATGCCCGGGCCTTCCGAGACGATGAGCGACACGCTGGCGTGCTCGTTCAGCACCGTCCCCTCGGGAGGGCTGCTGCCGATCACCAAGCCCACCTTCACGGTGGCGGACAGCTGCTGGATCGGGGGGCCAACATCGAGGGGCACGTTGCTGAGCTTGGCATCCGCCACGGCCACGGTGTCACCTGCCAGTTTCGGTACCTTCACCTGGGCGGGCCCCGAGGTGTAGAAGAGCGTGACGTAGGAGCCCGGCGGCTCCGGGCTGTTCGCCGGCGGGTCCGTTCGAACGACGATGTTCGACGCCTGCCCGACGGCAGGAGCGACCCCTTGGGTGCGGTACTTGAGTCCCGCGGCAGTCACCTTCGCCTCCGCCGTTCGCAAGGTGTCGTCGTACACCGGAGGGACCGGCACGGTCCCGGGCCCGCTCGAGTAGACGACGGCGACCGTCTGGCCTTTGCGCACCTGCTGGCCCCGCGGGGGGGTCGTGGAGAGCACCGTCTTCTCGGTGGCGTTGTTCTTCTCGGGTGTGGCGATCGGGACGAGGCCGTCGTTCTTCAAGACGGCTTCCGCCGAGCTGAGCGACTCACCTACGACCTTCGGCATGTAGAAATAGCCGTCCCCGCCGAGGTAGCCGAGCTGGTGCGCCCCATAGTCGATCAGGGGTACGAGCACGACAAGCAGGAGGACGCCGGCGATCGCCCAGGGGATCCATCGGCGTCGCGGCATGGCAGGCGCACCAGGCGGCCCGCCGGGCCCGCGGCCGTTGTCCAACGCCGTCTGGCCGATCGTGGCTGCTCCGCCCGCCCCGCCGGCTCCTGCTGCCAGGCCGCCGAGGGCGACGGTGGTGGTTCCGCCGACGGGAGCCTGCAGGGCGGTCGTGGCGCCTCCGGCGCTGACGGGTCCGGTCAGCATGCTTCCTGCCACCATCGGCGCCAGCACGGTGGCTCCCTGCATGAAACGCTGCAAGTCGGCGTGCAGATCCTCTGCGGTGGCATACCGGTCGGCCGGGTTCTTGGCCATCGCCCGCATGATGATCGCCTCGAACGGAGCCGGCAGGCGGGGCTCGAGATCCCGAGGCGGGATCGGCGACTCGGAGACGTGTTTATAGGCGATCGCCACAGGGGTGTCGGCGACGAAGGGAGCCCGACCCGTCACCATCTCGTAGAGCACGACGCCGAGCGAGTACACGTCGCTGCGCCCGTCGACCCCGAGCCCCTGTGCCTGTTCAGGCGAGAAATACGTCGCCGTGCCCATCACGAGGCCCGTTTGGGTCACGCTGTCGTCCGTCCCCACCGCCCGTGCGATGCCGAAGTCAGCCACCTTCACCTGGCCGTCGCGGGTGATCAGGACGTTGCCCGGCTTGACGTCACGGTGCACGACACCGTGGCGGTGTGCATAGCTGAGGGCCTTGGCGATGTCGGCTCCGATGGCGGCTGCCCGCAGAGCCGGCAGGGGTGCCTGGCTCCGGATGATGGAGGAGAGCGGCTCGCCGTCAATGTGCTCCATGACGATGAAATACGTCCGGTCTGACTCTCCCCAGTCGAAGACAGGCACGATGTTCGGGTGGGACAGGTTGGCGGCAGCCTGCGCCTCCCGGCGGAAGCGCTCCACGAACGAGCTGTCGCTCGAGAGCTCAGGGAAGAGGACCTTGAGGGCGACAGGTCGGTCGAGGAGCAGGTCACGAGCGAGGTACACCTGGGCGGTGCCCCCGCGAGCGATCTGGTTGCGTAGCTCGTAGCGACCGTTGTAGATGGGAGGGGCCGCTTCCCCGCTCGGCGGGGGGTTCACTGTCATGGCGAGCCGAGCCTATTCGTCGGCTCCATCTTTCGTACCGACACCCTCACGTCGTCACCGGTGAGCGCTCACCGTCGGCTCGGTTGCAGGGCGGCTTGTAGGACGGCCAGTGCCACCGGCCCGGCGACGGACGCGCCCGTCGGGTCGATGCTGCAGGCGAGCGAGCTGAGGACAGGGACCATGGCGGCCACCACGACCGACGGTGTCTGACCCGGGCCGGCCGGGGCCATGGCAAGGAGCCAGTTGTAGGTGCCGCATTGGGTGCCGCCAGGCTCCGCCGTGCCGGTCTTGGCAGCCGCCGTCGGGTACCCGGAGGAGTAGTACCCCTGAAAGAGGCTGTAGGCGGTGCCGTCGGCCATTGTCGTCACCCCGGTCATCAGCTGGCGGACCGTCGCCGCCGTCGCCGCTGAGGTTGCCTGC
Source organism: uncultured Actinomycetota bacterium (assembly GCA_963735115.1). Lineage (GTDB taxonomy): Bacteria > Actinomycetota > Acidimicrobiia > Acidimicrobiales > Bog-793 > JAKACA01. The sequence goes on from CAVTJR010000001.1 coordinate 774,118, forward strand.
CGCCAGACATGGGGCTGGTAGACGAACTCGTCGTTGCCCGCACTGCCGACGACTTTGCTGACGAGATGAGGTGCCATGATCGTGCCGTTGTCAGCGATGGCGGCGGCCACGAGCGCCATCTGGAGGGCGGAGGCGGTGTCGTCGTACTGGCCGATGGCTGAGTACCCGAGATAGGGGCTCGCACTCGGGGCATCGATGGCGCTCGCTGGTGGGAATTGGGAGGCGACGGCGCCAGGCAGGTCGATCGGCGGGATGCTCCCGAACCCGAACGACTGCGCCTCGAGCGCCAGGCTGCTCGCACCGAGCTCGTTGCCGATCTGGCTGAAAGCCGTGTCACAGGATCGCGCCAACACGGTGGCCAGAGCACCGCCGCACTCTTCGTAGTCGTAGTTGTGAATGGTCTTGGGCGGGTTGCCCGAATTGGCAAAGGTGTAGAAGCTCTCGACGGGATACATGCGCGTGGCGAGGGCTGGATCGTGATCGTAGATCGCCGACGTCGTGATGACCTTGAACGTCGACCCCGGCGGGTGGAGCGCCTCGATGGCGTTGTTGAACAACGGGTTGTCTTGGTTGGGGAGGGAGTTGTATTTGCTGGCGAGGGCGTTCACGGCGACGGGGTTGTGGACGGAGAAGAGGTTCGGGTCGTAGGCGGGGTTGCTGTACATCGCCAGGATGTCGCCGTCGCGCGGGTCGAGGGCGATGACCGCCCCGCCGTTCTGGCCCTCCGTCTGCGAGTCGAGCGCCTCCATGGCGACGGCTTGCAGGCGCTCCGACGCCGTCAAGATGACGTCGTCGGTCTCGGCGTGCTGGCTGAGGAGGTCGTGCAGCGAGCCGATGGGCGTTTCGTGCTGTGAGAGGTACTGGTCGTAGGAGGCCTCGATACCGAACGGGTTCGCCTGCACGGCCGTGGCGTAGTAGCCGGTGATGTCCGAGAACATCTCGGCCGTGACCGGCGGGTAGACGCGCAGGTAGCGGTACTTGTCAAGGGTGCGCCTGGACTCCGCCAGCACATATCCGTCGGCGCTGATGATCTCCCCGCGGGGCTCGAAGAACGGGCTCGGCTTGGCGACCTGGTTCAGCGGGTTTCGGTCAAGGGCTGCCGCTTGGCGGACCTGGATGTTCGTCAGCTGCAGGAACAGCACGGCGAAACACACGAGCAGCACGACGCCCATGCGCCGGACTCTCGAGTTCATGGGTCGGTCGCTGCCGTCGCGGCGGTCGTCGTGGTCGGCAGGGTGGTCGTCGTCGTCGTCGTTGTCGTCGTCGTGGTGGTCGTCGTCGTCGGCGGGACTGTCGTCGTGGTGGTGCTCGAGCTCGTCGTCGTCGTCCTCGACCGCTTCGGTTGCGTGGTGGTCGTGCTCGACGCCGGGATGGTGGTGGCAAACGTCGTCGTCGTGATGGGCAACGTGGTCGTGGGCACCGTCGAGAGGGTCGTCGGCGTGGCAGCGGCGAGGGCGATCTGCTTCTCGTTCCTGAGGCGAGCGACGACGCTCTCCGCCGCCGAGAGCGACGACTCCGTGAGGCCACTCTTGAGCGTCTCGAACGTCGAGAGCAGTAGCTGGTTCTTGCGGATCTGGCTCGTCTCGATCAGCTGCGGCTTGAACCAGAGGATCCCGCCGGGACGCCCCTCGTAGATAGCGACGGCGTTGCCATTGAGGCCCACGAAATACGACGACTGATCGAACCAGATGACGACGCCGACCGTGCCCGCCAGCAAGCCGGCCAGTAGCACGATGAACAACGCCACCCGGAACGTGACGATGCGGTCCCGGGTCGCCCTCGCCCGGTGACGTGGCACGAGCACGACCGGACGGCTCTGCGGCCCGCCCAGGCCGTCGTTGCCCGACCCGCCGCGGCCCGACCAGGCGTTCCCGACGCCGATGCCGATGGTGCCGTCGATCGAGGGCGGAGGACGCCGCTGGCGGACGGTCATGCTCCGGCCCTTGCGGTGAAGCGCCCTTGAGGCGGCCTCCTCGCCCAGCCCCGGTTGTGCCGCCGCTCCGGCGGCCTCTTCGGCACCGCCCGAGGGTGCCCCCTCATCGACCAAGAAGGTCGCCTGCGTGTCCGGGCCGCTGGCGTTGCCGGTGTCGCGGACCCTCGCCTCAGCCGCGGCGGCGTCTGTAGCCTTCACGGCGGTGTCGGCGGCACTGGTGTCGGCGGCGCTGAGCGGGGCAGCATCTGCGGGGAGGGCGGCATCGGCGAAAGCGCCCGCCGAAGTGCTGGCGACGACGCCGACAGCGTCCGGCACGAGAGGGTCGAGGCCTGTCTGGGCCGCCGGGCTCGGCGGGCCACTCGCCGATGCGACGGGCGGATCCGTGACCGGAATCGCCTCGGTGAGCTCCGGAGTACCCAGGACCGGGTCCTCGGGCAAGGGCGCACCCGGCGGCACGAGCTGGATCGGTACGGCAACCGGGTCGTCGTCGCCATCGACGACGTCGGCCACGACGACCGTTACGTTGTCCATGCCACCGTGTCCGAGGGCACGGCCGACGAGCTCGGCGACCGCTTCCTCCGGGCTGCCGGCGTCGGAGAGAATCTCGGCGATCTCGGCGTCGGGCACTTCGTTCGTGAGGCCGTCGCTGCACAACAGGAACCTGCTGCCAAGGTCCGCCTCGAGATCCCAGATATCGAGGGCCACCTCGGCCTCGATCCCGAGCGCACGAGTGAGCACGTGTCGATGCGGATGGACGGCGGCTTCTTCTGGAGTGAGCTCGCCCTGACGCACCATCTCCTCGACGACGGAGTGGTCCTCGGTCAGTTGCCTGAGCTGGCGTGTCGTCCGGTCAAAGCGATAAGCGCGGGAGTCGCCGACGTTCAGGAGCACGAGGTGCACGCCCGGGTCGTTGTTGCCGTCGCCGACGGGCGCCGCGCCGCTCCGACCTGGGACGAGCGCCGCCGCCGTCAACGTCGTGCCCATCCCGTGCAACGTGCGATCGACCCGGCTCTTCCGCCAGACCGCTCGATTGGCGCGCCGCGCCGCCGCCACGAAGCCGTCGCCCGTTCGGTCGCGGGCGAAGACCTCGAGCAGCTCCTCGATGGCCGTCCGGGAGGCGACCTCACCGCCGAGGTGCCCACCCATCCCGTCGGCGACGGCGACGAGATCGCCGCTCACGAGGGCAAGATCCTGGTTCGTGGATCTCACGTAGCCCGTGTGCGTCTCCGCAGCGGCGCGGAGAGCCGTCATAGAGAGACGATCCCGCGCACGGCCGAACCGAGGGACTTCGACGTCACCGCGCCACCTCGAGGATCGTGCTTCCTATCTTCACGTGATCGCCCCGCTGCAGGCGCTCGGGCGTGCCCACCTTGTTGTCGTTCAGCCAGGTCCCGTTCGTGGAGCCGAGATCCTCGAGCCACAGCTCGCCGTTTCTGCGGTAGACGCGGGCATGGATCGAGGACGTGAAGGTGTCGTCCTCGAGCGACACGGCGCAGCCGGGCGAACGCCCGACGGTGACCTCCTCGCCGAGCTCGAACACCCGTCCGCGGCGCTGGGGCGGATCCACCACTTTGAGCTTGAGGGGCACGGAGCGGTCGGTCCCGAGAGGTGGTGGCGTGGCAGCCACCGCCTTGTCGCCACGGGACCTGCGCATCTCGACGAGCACCATACGGGCGGCGTAGAGGAAGAAGAGCCACAGCAGCCCGAGAAGGAAGTACCGAAGCAGATGAAGCAACGCGTGGGGCATGGCTCGCTCCGCCGGCTAGGCGGGCTCGAACCTCAGCGTCGTAGTCCCGATCGTGATCGTGTCCCCCGGCAGGAGACGGTGCTCACGGACGGTGACACCGTTCACCTTCGTCCCGTTGGTCGATCCCAGATCGACGATGACGACGTCCAGCCCCTCGCGGCGGATCTGGGCGTGCCGACGGGACACGTTGGGGTCGTCGAGGGCGATGGCGCACTCGGGCAAGCGGCCGATCGTGAGGATCTCGTCGGCGACTCCCACCCTCCGCCCATCGGGAAGGATGATCCAGTCGGTAGGACCGCCGACACCCTCCACCCAGTCGCTCTCGATGGCGAACGTGCTGGTGGACAAGTCAGGGTCCTCATGGATGACAATCTCCACCGGCCCGAGGAACTGATAGCGCTCCTGCCCGGCGTGCTCTCGCACCGCCTCGATCAGCTCCCGGTTGAGGACGTCGCCGAAGTTCTCGAATCGCTCGTAGTCCGCCGTCGCCAGGAAGACTTCGAAGTGGTTGGGCGCGATCAGTCCCTTGACTCCGACCGTGCGACGGAGGTCCATTTCCCGCGTCAGTCGGCGGCCAAGCTCCACCGGCTGAAGCTGACCGCGAAACGCCTTGGCAAACGCGCCCTCGACGAGGCGTTCCAGGCGGCGCTCGAACTGCTGGAGTCCCATCCTGGGAATGAGGATACCGGCCGTGGGCACGGCCAAGTGGGCACGGGGCGCTTTCCTGTCCTGGTAGAAGCCCGTCACCCGCGCGGCTATCGTCGTGCGAACCGGGCGAGTGGCGGAATTGGCAGACGCGCAGGATTCAGGTTCCTGTGTCCGCAAGGACGTGGGGGTTCAAGTCCCCCCTCGCCCACAGCAATATCCCTGCTGAGAGGGGCTAAGGCGGGGTTCCCGCCGACAGGGTTGGCGGCAAGGCGATGCTGGCGCGGATTCTGGGCGCCCACCACCGAGGGCCCGGAGATGCGGCGCCCGGGACCGCCGGCGGGTTGGACTACCAGCTGAACGGCCCGGGGCCGGAGGCAAACGGTCCTGCCAGGGCAACGATGCGACCAGTCGAGCACCTCTTGCGTTTATATCATGGGCCGCCGGGGAGGAAAGGCAAGGGCTTGACGAGACGCATCGCCGCTGTGGTGGCGTTCGCACTCACGGCACTGGCGGGCTGCACGGCCGCCTCGAACCATCTCAGCTCGACACCACCCAGCTCCGTCAGCGGCAGCTCGTCCTCGACGACGACGTCGCTGCCGGCGGTCGGTTCGACCCTCAGCCTGCGCGACGGCGAAGGTTCGAGCGAGGAATTCACGGTCACCCTTTTGAGGGTGGTGGATCCGGCGCGGCCGGCTTCAGCTTCGGATGCACCGCCGGCAGGTGACAGCTTGGCCGAGGTCGTCGTCAAGGTGACCGGAGTCAGCGGCGCCTACAACGACGACGCCGCCGGAGCAGTGACCATCCTCGGAGACGACGATGACACCTACAGCGCCGGCGCCGAGCGGCTCAAGGGCTGCCCGAAGGCGGGCCTGTTCACCGTCACGGCGGGCAAAAGCGTGACCGAGTGCGTGGCCATCGTGATCAAGAAGACGGTGAGGGTGGCGAGCGTTGAGTTCACGCCTGGCGGCGGTATCGGCAGCACCATCGGGCAGTGGAAGGTCGGCTGACCGACCGCGGCGGTTCTCCCGCAAGCGCCCGCTCGGGGGAGCCGTGGCGGGATCGCCGGCCCGATCGCACCCTCCTCGGTCATTCCGCCACGAGGTCCCGGTGCCTGAGCATCAGCCTTTCCTATTCGTGCGTATCGCTACCCATTCGATCGTACCGCTCACTATATATACGTATCGTCAGCCACTTCGTCGGGGCGGGGCAGCTCTGCAACTAGGGCGGACGGCAGAAGTAGATGTTGATCCCGGGCACGCGTGAGCCTGAGCTGGCGCCCGCCGGGACATTGATGCAATGGTCCGCCACCCAGACGATGCGAGGGTCGCCTACGAGAGGCGAGATGATCGTCTGCAGCTCGCCGTTGTCGATCTGGCGTTGCAGCTGGGCGAGGCTCGGCTCCGGGGTCGCTCCCCCAAAACCTCCGATCGGCTCGAACTCCCTCCCCGTGTCAATGATGAGCGGGGCGGCCAGGATGGATGTCTCTGTCGCAGCGACATAACGGTCGGCGCTGTTGGCGCGCAGCAGCAGAGGAAGCCCTGGCTCCACGGAGGCGAGTGCTTGCAGAGGCTCGACCTGCGTGATCTCGGTGATGGAATGCGGCTGCCAGGGTGTGTCGAAGGGGCCGAGACCCGCGACGACGATGTCGATCGATGCCGCCGAGGGGAACACTGCGAGAGCGACCAAGGCGGCCGCCCATGCGACGGCGCGCCGTTGCCCCGTTTGGCGAGCCACCTCCCCGGCGCCGCTCCTCCTCCGGCTGACCAGCAGCCACGATGCCATGCCGGCGCATGCGAGCGCGAAGACGAGAAGGGATAGTCGGAGCACCGATGGCGCCGGTCCCGCGAGCCAGGCGTCATAGCCGACGGCGACGAGCACCAGGCCGAGCACCGTGTACACGACCGCCCTGTCTCGCTGCCCGGACCGAGAGAGCACCTCGAAGCCGATGCCGCACAAGGCGGCGATCGCCGGCGTGAGCGCCGCCGCGTAGTACGCGTTGATCCCGCTGATGGCGCTGAAGGCCACCAGATCTGTGACGAGCCAGCTCCCCCAGAGCAGGCAGCCGGCGCGCAGGAGATCGCCTCGTCGGCGCCGACGTCGTTCGAGCAGGACGCCACCGGCCACGACGAGCGCGCCCGGGATGAGCCAGCCCGTGTCCCGGCCGCCTGCTCCCGCAAACAAGCGCGTCGGCCCAGGGCCGTTCGGCAAGCGGAAGTCCTGGATGCTCGCCAAGCCAGCGACGGTTGAGCCCTCTGAGGCGACCGCTCTGTCGTGTCCGACGCGGGTGAACCCGTTGTACTCGAACACCTGCTGGAAGAGTGAGTCGTTCGTGCTCCCGTCGACGTACGGTCGATTCGTTTCGGGCACAAAGCTCACGACCGTCATCCAGCTCAACGAGACGGTCACGGCCACGAGCGTGGCGGCAGCGAACTGCAGGAGACGCCGCCGGAGACGAACAGGAGCCGCCACGAGCCACACGAGCGCCAGGGCGGGCAGGACAAGCCACGCCTCGAGCATCTTGGCCTGGAAGGCAAGTCCCACCCAGAAGCCGGCCAGCAACAGCCACCAGGTGCTCGCCCTCGCCAGCGCCGTGACGGTGGCGTCGGCGGCGAGTACCAGCAAGAGGATGAGGAGCGAATCAGAGATGTTGCCGCGGTTGAGCGCAACGGTCACCGGGCTGATCGCCAGCACGGCAGAAGCGACGATCCCAGCGATCGGGCCGGCCGTCCGCTCGACAACGCGATACAGCACCAGCACCGTCAGGACGCCTTCGACGACTTGCGGCAGCACGATCGCCCAGCCGTGAAAGCCGAAGATTCGCACGCTGAGCGCCTGGATCCAGAGCGCGCCCGGGAGCTTGTCGACGGTGATGGTGCCAGCAGGGTCGAACGCCCCGAAGATGAAGTCGTGCCAGCTCGACCCCATGCTGCGAACGGCCGCCTCGTAGTAGAGCTCGAGAGTCCGGTTCGCCATGCCCCAGCCGTAGGTGATGCCCGCAAAGGCGGTGACGGCGAGCAGAGCCGGAAGCACCCACCGGGGCCGCCTCCGAGTCACTACGGGAGAGTCGCTCAGTGCTGCGGCGGCTTCGCCTCGGGCGCTCTCCACGGCCCTGACGCTACAGACAAGTACTGAGACAGTCAATCTGCAGTACTAAATTGACAGAGGCGCTCAGGCCGATGTGGCCGAATACCGACCGGCCATTCGGAGTTGTACCGGCTACACCCCGAAAAGCAGGGACAGGTAGTGCCTGAGGCTCGCCGTGGAAAGCGCACCCAGGTTCTCCCCGACGACCTTTCCCCCTGCCGTCACGAACACCGTCACCGGAAGGGCGGAGATGCCGTAGCCGGTGACGACGGCAGCCGTCGGATCGAACAGCTGCCTGTAGGTCACTCCATAACGCCGCACGAAGCCCATGGCAGGTCCGCGCTCGTCGGCCGAGTCGATGCCCACGAACGTGACCCGTCCCTTGAGTCCTCGTGAGACGCTTTCGATCGCCGGCGTCTCCGTCTGGCAGACAGCGCAGGTGCTCGACCACATGTTGAGCACGAGCGGTTCACCGAGCAGCTGCGACAGAGCCGTCTTGGGGCCTGTGCCCGAGAGCGACGACAACGAGAAGGGCACCGGCTTGGTGGACCTCGGAACGAAGAAACCCGCCTGCTGCATCGACGTCGTGCCTGTCTTCGACGACGGCGTCGAGTAGTGAATTGCCTGCACGGCACCGAACACCGTCACACCCGTGACGAGGACGGCGAGCACGATGAGCAAGCGCAGGCGCCAAGGAAAGCGGACGCGAGTGGGGGGTGCGGCGACCTCGGACATCGTGCCCGCCAAGCTACCGGCTTTGAAGCACCGCGCCCCAGCAGGCAGGATGGGACAGTCATGGCAGCAAACAGTGCGATCGAGATCGGCTACCTGGCCGCCTTCGGCGGTGGCCTGGTGTCGTTCGTCTCCCCCTGCGTGTTGCCGATCCTGCCGGTCGTGCTCTCGGTCGTGACCGGTACCGACATCACGACGGTGACCGAGACGCGGGGCCATCTCGGGAAGGTGGCACGAGACACCCTGTTGTTCGTGGCGGGTTTCTCGCTGGTATTCGTGCTCGTCGGGTTGTCAGCGACCGTCGTCGGACAGACGGTCACCCACGACAAGCAACTCCTGACGCGGGTCTCGGGAATCGTGCTCCTCGTCATGGCGGCCGTCCTCGCGGCGGGGGTCCTCCTCAAGGTGCCCGGAATCGGCCGCGAGGCCCGCTTTCACCCGGACCTATCCCACTTCGGGCCGTTCGCAGCCCCGGTTGCGGGGGCCGCTTTCGGCTTCGGGTGGACGCCGTGCGCCACACCGGTACTTGCTTCGGTCCTCGCCGTCGCCGCCTCCGGCTCCGACGTCGCCCGAGCCGCCGGGCTGCTCATCGCCTACTCCCTCGGGCTCGGGCTTCCCTGCTTGGCCGTGAGCCTGGCCTTCGGACGGCTCACGGGAGCGCTGGCATTCGCTCGTCGCCACGTCGCCGCCATCACGGCCACGGCCACGGTCGCCATGGCGGGCTACGGTGTGTTGCTCGTCCTCAACCGCCTGAGCTGGGTCACGACTCACCTGCAGTCACTCTCGCCACGCTGAGACCTGCGACGGCCCACGCCAGTGCGACGGCTGCGACGAGCCGCTCCCGCCGTCTCGTGCGCGAACGTGCTACACCATGGCGAGACGGCACTGCCCGCGGGCGAACGTCGTCGCCGCCGTGCCGGATGTGAGCGGCTCATGCCGCCAAGCCGTTCAGTCGCCCAGCCCATCGATTTGGAACCAGCCCACACTTGGAAAAGGAGCTTCTCGTGAAGAAAGAGAGCACTGCTTCGCCCGTTGCGTCCGTCGATGTCGAGGCAGTCATCTCATCGGCGATCGGCAGCCGGCGCCTGCTGAGCCACCCCTTCTACCAGCGATGGCTGGACGGGAGCCTGCAAGCTGGCGAGCTGACGGCCTACGCCGCCCAATACCGCTACTTCGAGGCGCAGCTGCCGGGTTTCCTCGCGAAGGTGCTCGAGGAGTTGCCGCCGGGTCCGGCCCATGACCTCGTGGAGGCGAACCTGACCGACGAGCTCTCCGTGCCCGCCCCGCACCTGGCGCTGTTCGACGCCTTCTCGGCGGCCGTGGGAGCCGAAGCCGAGCTCCCGACGCCGGCGACGCAGGCGCTCGTGTCGTGCTACGCCCGCTGGGCAGACGCCCCGAGTGCGGCCGCAGTCGGCGCCCTCGCCGCCTACGAGGTACAGGCCGCCGAAGTGGCAGCGAGCAAGGCTGCGGGTCTGCGGGACCGTTACGGGCTCGACGCGGCTGCGACCGAGTTCTGGGACGTCCATGCCACCGCCGACCTCGACCACGCGAAGTGGGTCGTCGAAGCCCTCGTCGATCTAGTCGGCGAGGCGGAAGGCGCCGTCGCCATGGCGGCCGCAGCCGACGACGCCGCCAGGGCGTGGTGGGCGTTCCTCGACGAGCGCGAGGCCGCTCGGCCTGTCGCCGCCTGAGCCGGCGCGAGGGCTTGCCCGGCGCCGGTCAAGCCCATGACGATCCTCGTGATGCGGGCCGCCACCGTCGTCACTCCCGGACGCCACGTGGCCGACTCACCGCGGGCGGTCCATAACCTGGCCGCGTGACCAGCTCGCACCGGGGAGACGACCTGCCGGTTCGCAGCCGCCTGCTGGCCACGTCGGACGACCAGTACGACGTGCTTGCCCGCTGGGTGGCAGAGGTCGCCGCCCCCGGTGACGCTCTCGTCGACATCGGCGCCGGTGACGGCGACGATGCCTACTTCCCGCTTGTCCGCCCCCTCGTAGGGCGTGTGGTGGGGGTGGACCCGGACCCCCAAACCTCGACCCATACAGGCCTGGACGAGTGGCACCAGTCGAGCATCGAGGCCTTCGCCGCCCGGCTCACCTCCGAGCAGGCGAACCGCGTGCCCGGAGCGACCGGACCGGGGGGGGTTGCGTCATCTTCGGCGCACGATTCCAACCAGTTCGACATCGCCCTCGCCGTCTACGTCCTCGAGCACGTCACCGATCCCGCCGCCTTCTTCGCGGCAGCCCGCGCGTGCCTGCGACCGGGCGGCTCGCTCTTCGTCATCACGCCGAACCTTTGGCACTACTTCGGCCTCCTCGCGAAGGGAGCGATGGCCCTCGGCGTCGAAGACAGGCTGCTCGGTGCCCTGCGCGGGGCCAACCGAGACCATGATCACCACGCTGCCCATTTCGCCGTCGCATACCGGGCGAATTCGGTCCGGTCGTTGAGGCGGTTCGCGAGGGAGGCGGGTTTCTCGTCGTTGGAGATCCGCCATCTGGAGAACCCCGCCGTGTTCGAGACGTACTTCCCCGGTCGCTCCGTCGCCTTCCCGCGCTGGTACTCGCGGGCGGTTCATCGGCTCGGCCGACCGGAGCTCTTCGGCACGTTCATCTGCCGCTTCGTCAACTGAAGACAGGGCAGGTAGCTGGGCGGCGCCGCCCCCGGCTGGGCCGTCAACGATCGCACGCGGCAGAATGTGTGCCATGCCAGACCAGGCCGTTACTACCGCCCCCGCCAGCGCGGCGGGCCCGTCCGCCCTCGTCGCAGAGCGCCTCGAACAGCTGCTCTCCGACTCCGACCCGAGGACCACCGACCCGGTCGCCTTCCGGCACCGCCAGTACGAGTTGGGGTTGGCGTGGGTGCATTTCCCGGTGGGTTTCGGGGGGTTGGGACTGCCCCCGTCGTTCCAGCGCGACGTAGACCATCGCCTCGCAGTCGCCGGTGCCAAGCCCCATGGCCTTTTCGAATTCTTCGGGCTCGCCATGGCCGGTCCGACCGTCGTCACCCACGGCTCCGACGAGATCCGGAGGCGTCTGCTGCCCCCGTTGTTCAGCGGTGAGGACTCCTGGTGCCAGCTCTTCAGCGAGCCAGGAGCCGGCTCGGACCTCGCCGGGCTCTCGACGCGGGCCGTCCGCGACGGCGATGAGTGGGTGATCTCCGGCCAGAAGGTCTGGAACACGCTCGCCCACGTCTCAGACCGGGGGATGCTCGTCACCCGAACCGACCCCGAGGCGCCGAAACACAAGGGCCTCACCTATTTCGCCCTGGACATGCACGCAGCCGGCGTCGAGGTGCGGCCGCTCCGCCAGATGACCGGGGAGGCGGAATTCAACGAGGTGTACCTCACGGAAGTGCGCGTGCCGGATGCCGACCGCGTCGGGGACGTCGGCGACGGCTGGCGGGTGGCGATGAGCACGCTCATGAACGAGCGCACCTCGATCGGCGGGAGCGGAGCACCCGTTCGCGGCTCGGGCCCGATCGCGGAAGCTGTCCGCATCTGGAAGGAGGAGCCGGGCGCCAAGACCGCCGTGCAGCGAGATCGCTTGATGCGCTTGTGGACCGAGGCCGAGGTGCTCCGCCTCACCAACCTGCGGGCCGGGGGCAACCGGCGGGCCGGCAACCCGGGTCCAGAGGGCTCGATCGCCAAGCTGCAGTTCGCCGAGATCAACAAGCGCATCTACGACCTCTGCACCGACCTGCTGGGCGCAGCCGCCCTCGTCGACTACGACTACACGATGCGGCGCAGCGAGCACCTCGGCTTAGTCGGTCCGCCCGGCTCGGCGCGCAAGATGTTCCTCCGGTCCCGGGCCAACTCGATCGAGGGCGGCACCTCCGAGATTCAGCGCAACATCCTCGGCGAGCGCGTCCTCGGCCTTCCGGGCGACGTTCGTACCGACAAGGATCTGCCCTGGTCGCAGGTGCCCCGCAGCTAGGCGCAGGCTGCCCGGCGGGGCGGCGCCGGCGGGGCGGGCTCGGCGGCGTGAACTGTGGGCCGAGCGTGACCGGAGAGGCCGTGCCAGGTCACCCGGGCGCCACAGTTCGGCTCGGCGCCGGCGGGCGAGAGCAAGCGGCCCCCGAAACGGCGCCGGTCAGACGAGCGTGGCGTCGAGAGTGATCTCGGTGCCGGCGAGCGCCTTCGACACCGGGCAGTTCGCCTTGGCACTCTCGGCTTCGACCTGGAAGGTCTCCGCGTCGAGGCCGGGCACCTGCGCCTCGGTGATCAGATCGATGCGGGTGATGGCGAACCCCGCATCCAGGCGCTCGAGGCGCACGTGCGCCTTCGTGTGCACTCTCGTGGGGACATGTCCGGCCTGCGAGAGCCCGACTGAGAGGGCCATGGAGTAGCAGGCGGCGTGGGCGGCGCCGATCAGCTCCTCCGGGTTCGTGCCCGTGATGCCCTCGCCGTCCTCAAAGCGCGACTTCGCCGAATACGGCCCGCTGAATGCCCCACTCCCAAGGCTGACTTTGCCTTGACCCGAGAGGTCGCCCTCCCATACCGCCTCACCCGTGCGCTCTGGCATGCCGGTGCCTCCGTGCTCGTCCTCGGTCCGTCCGCCGGACCCTAGCGCCCGCCGATCACTCTGCCATCGGGAACACACGTGTGACGGTCCCGGCGGCGTCCCGCCAGCCCCGCGCCATGGCGGTCGAATTGAAGCTGGCGGCGAACGAACCATCAGGCGTGATGGCGATGCCGCCGCCGCTGCCGCCAAGCCGGGCGACCGCCGCCAAGGCCTCGCGCACTGCGGCAGAGAACTCGCGGCCGGCGCGCATCTCCCAGTCGATCCGATGGCCGAAACCCGCCACGACAAAGGCCTCACCGGCCCCCGTAGCCGAAACGGCGGCCGTTGCCGAGTCCGCCCACACGCCCGCACCCGGTATGGGCGAATCGCCCACGCGGCCGGACAACTGCCCCGCCCGCCCGCCCGTGCTCGTGGCGGCCGCGATCCGGCCCTCGGCGTCGACGCTGACAGCCCCGACCGTGCCCACCTCGGAGCGGGGACCGAGCGCGTCCTCAGTCTCACCGGTGGCGCCGGCCAACATCGCCGTCGACATCTTCTCGAAGCCCCACTCCTGCGCGAACCTGTCGGCCCCCCCGCCCGCCAGCAGGACGGGACCCACGGGAGGGCCGCCGATCTCGGCCACCTTGCTCGCCACCCGCACAGGGTTCGCCGGCCACGTGGCAGCACAGATCGCCCCTACCTTGCCCGTCGTGCCGTCCATGACACTGGCGTCGAATTCGAAGGTGCCCGCCGACGTCGGCACCGCCCCTCGGCCGGCATTGAAGCGACCGCTGTCCTCCAGGTTGGCGACGGCCTCAACCACGGCCGCGAAGGCGGTTCCGCCGGCAGAGAGCGCCGCCCAGCCCGCCTCGAGCGCCGACGCCAGTCCGTCGCACACACGGGAAGTATCGGCCTCCGAATGCAAGCGGTCGAAATTCCCCGCCCCTCCGTGGACGACGATGGCCGGCAACGACAGCCGGCCCACGTCGGCCGACACCTGGCGTTCGATCGCGCTCATCGCAGCCACCTCCGGACCATGCCCGTCCAAGTCGACCGACGTTACCCGGAGCCACGACGGCTCTCAGTCCTGCTTCGGCACGCCTGCCGGCCCGGGCCAAAGCCACATGCCGTCTGGTTCGGGTGGCGGGAATGCGGCACGGCTGCCGGCTCGGCGGCTGAATTCCGGCAGGATGCACAGGTGGAGTGGCGCCCGTCACGAGACCCTGCATCGCCCGGGCACCCCATGACCGCGCCGGGCATGGAAGCGGGCCGATGACACGACGCGGCTGGGCCTTGTTCATCGCACTCGGCATCATCTGGGGGCTGCCCTACCTGTTGATCAAGGTGGCCGTCCGAGAGATCAGCCCGTCGTTCCTCGTACTGTTGCGTACGGGCGGCGGCGCACTCGTGCTGCTTCCCATCGCCGCCATTCGGGGCGAGGTGCGAGCCGTCCTCAAGTACTGGCGCCCCCTCGCCCTCTACACGGCAGTCGAAATGGGCGGTCCGTGGATCCTCTTGTTCCATGCCGAGGAGCGGCTGCCGAGCTCCCTCTCCGGGCTTCTCGTCGCCGCCGTGCCGCTCGCCGGTGCCGTCCTCGCCTGGCTCACCCGGTCCGATCGCCTCGACCCTCGCCGCCTCCTCGGTCTCGTAGTGGGCTTCGGCGGCGTGGCCCTGCTGGTCGGCTTCGATGTTGGGCACGCCGACCTGTGGGCGGCCGCCTCCATCGGCGGCGTCGTCGTCGGGTACGCACTCGGACCTTGGATCGTCGCCCACCACCTCTCGGAGGCGCCACCGCTCGGTCTCGTCGCCGGCTCCCTGGTGCTGTGCGCTCTCGTCTACATCCCGATAGCGGCCTTCCAACTGCCACACCATGCGTTGCGAGCACCGGAGATCGAATCCGTCGTCGCACTGACCCTCGTCTGCACCGTGTTGGCCTTCGTCATCTTCTTCGCCCTCATCGGTGAGGTGGGTGCCTATCGGGCCACGATCATCACCTATGTCAACCCAGCCGTGGCCGTGCTGCTCGGGGTGACCGTGCTCGGGGAGCCGTTCGGGCTGGCGACGGTGGCGGGTTTCGTGCTCATCATCATCGGTTGCTTCTTCGCGACTGGGCGTTCCAGCCGGCAGAGGTCGCAAGAGCAACGAGAGAGCATCGCTCGTGAGACTGCGCTGCCGACCGTGAACACCGACTGATGAAAGATCCAGCGCTCAGGGTTTCCACCAGGGCAGGCGTGTCTCGCCCGCCCTGGTAGACCGGCGCATCATCAAGTCGGCGATGTCGCCCAGGCCGGCGAGGTCAGCCAAGTCCGCCAGCTTGGCGAGACCAGGGATGGCGGGCGCAGAGACACCCAAGTCATCGGGGACGCTCTCGGCATGTTCGGATACGAAGCTGCCGGTGGCAGAGACGTCCGCCGCGTTCGGGAAACCGTCCGGGAGCGCGAACGGATCGCTTCGAGGGAAGGCCGAGGCAGCCGGGAGGTCCGCTGCGTCGAGAGGTCCGGCGAAGCGGTCGTCTCCGCCGAGGCCGCCGGGGCCGCCGGGGCCGTCACCGCCCCCGCTGCTCCCGCCGCTCCCGCCGCCACCATTCGCATCACGGGTGCCAGCGTCGCCTCCTCGCCCGCCGGTCGCCGGCTCGCCCGAGTGGACGAGGATGTCGCCGGACACCGTGCGGCACGAGATGCGTAGCTCGGCGGCGGCCTCGCCCTCGCCCTCTGTCGTCAGGGTGCATTGTGAATCGCCCGAAACGGTGATGAGGTCGAGCCACGCCCCGACGCCGGCACCGACGCCGATGCGCACGTCGCCGGAGGCGGTGTTGACAGACAGGTCGCCCTCATAGGCGCAGCCGACTGCGATATCACCAGATGCGCTCCGTAGGCGACCATCGTGGGCGATCGAGGCAAGTCGGATATCTCCGCTCGCCGTCGTGACAGAGGCGCGCCCGCCGATCGAGCCGGTCACGACGTCGCCGCTGGCGGTCTGCACATCGACCTCGCCGAGCACGGCGGCGAGACGGACGTCCCCGCTTGCCGTGGAGATGTTGGCGGCGTCGCATCCGTCCTGCACCGTCACATCGCCGCTCGAGGTCTTCGCCTCAAAGGTCGCGACGGCTCCTGCGCAGCTGACGTCGGCAGAGGCCGTCCGGACACGCAGAGAGGACGCCGGCGGCACGAGGACACGCAGTCGCAGGGAGGCCTCGCGCAACTTGCGCTTCGGCACGCGAACGTCGAGCCGAGAGCCGTCACAGGCGACGGAGGCGTTGGCGATCTGGTCGCGGGCTGAGTCGTTGTCGCGCCCAAGCGTTTCGAGCTGCACGCGCACCTCGTCAGTGGCGCTGAGCTCGAGCTCAACGCTACCGGCCGCCAGCTCCAGATCCGCTTTGAGTGGTCCGCTGGCCGGGAAGGTCCATTCCATCGGTGTTGTCCTTTCCATTGTTGCGAGAGCAGCTACGGGTCTTGACGAGGCTTTGCCGCTCCGAGGTCGGTGCAGAACGCGGGGCCGACGGCGGCGACGGGAGCGATCCGGTAATCATCCACATACCCGCTCACCCCCGCACGAATCCGGTCATTCGTCGCGAGCCGCGCCTCGGCGTCGGCGGCAGGCGAAGGGCTTGTGCAGCTGCGTCCACGAGCCAGCTGTTGAGCGACACGCCGTCGCGAGCGGCGGCACGCTCAGCTTGCGCTTTCAGCCGCTCGGGGATGCGGAGCGAGACGCGGGCGACCTCCTCCTCGCCCCGCTCAGCCGAATCCGGCTCGCTGGAGGCGCCGCCGACCATCGAGACGCTGAGTGAGAGGACCGGATCGCTCCCCTGCAGCCTCACCTCCACGGCGGTGCCTGGCAGGGAGGCCGTCAGCTCGTCGGCAGCCTGCTGCAAGGCGTCGAGAAACCTCAGGCGCACGGCCGAGCCCAGGGCCTCCACCAGCACGTCGGCCACGCGGCGGGTGTCGTCGCCCCCGACGGCCGCAGCCCGCCTCAAATCATCCTCGAGGCCTTCGACAATCGGTGCCAGCAACATGATGTCACTATGACATCATCCGTGATGTCTGTCAAGTGTCTAGCAGGCGTCATCGTGCAGTCGAGCCGCCCGGCGAGGCCAACAGGGCGGCACGCTGGGTGCCATCCGGCAGCGACCTGCTCGCGACGGTACGATCCGCTCGTGGAGCCGGCGCAAGCGGCGCGCTCGTCGGGGCGCGGCGACATGCAGTCCGAATCCGAACCTGCGCGGGATCACCTCGACGCTCCTTCGGATGAGGAGCCGGGTCAGGGCCCGGCGGAAGAGCGGCTCGGGGACCCGAGTGAGGAGCCGGGTGACGATCCGACCGAAGCCGACGCGGACGGACGCGGACGACGGACGAGGCCACCGCAGCTGAGATCGAGCTGAGCGCGGGCGAGCGACTCGTCGTGACCCTTCTCGACAGTGCACCCGACATCGTCACGGTCTTCAACGCCGATGGCTCCTGGCGTTACTCCAATGCCGCCGCTGCCCGTCTGCTGGGTGACCTGCCTGACTTCGACCCCGCCACGGGCGTGCTCAGCCTGCTGCACAGCGACGACGTCCCGGTCGCCCTCGAGATGCTCCGTCGCATCCAAACCGGTGAGCTGCCCGCGGGCGAGACCTTCGAGGTCCGAATCCTCGGCCACAAGGGCGAGTGGCGCTACCTCGAGAGCACGGGCGAGAACCTCATCGAGGATCCCGTCGTGCAGGGCATCGTCATCCGCTCCGAGGACGTGACCGAGCGCCGTGAAGCCAGAGCCCGCCTGCTTGAGGCGAACGAACGTCTGAGCACGCTCATCGGATCGCTCCACATCGCCGCCCTCGTGGAAGACACCGATCGCGCCATCGTCCTCACGAATGAGGCCTTTGTCGACCTCTTCGAAGTCCCGGGCCCGCCCGACAAGCTCATTGGCCGGACGCTGGCAGCGCTCGGCCCGGAGCTGACGAGGCGTTTCGGTGACCCGACGCGGGTGCCAGGCCCCGACCGCGTGGCCCGCATCTTGCGGGAACGCCGCCGCGTGGTCGGAGACCGCATCGCCATGCAGGATGGGCGGGTGCTCGAGCGCGACTACGTACCGATCTTCGTCGACCACGAGTATCGCGGCCACCTCTGGCTCTTCCGAGACATCTCCGCCCAGGCGCGCAACGAGGCCGAGTGGACGCAGTTGCTCGCCACCCAGCGGGACGAGAACCAGCGCCTCGTGGAACTGGACAGAGTGAAAGCGTCCTTCCTGGCCGAGATCTCCCATGAGCTCCGGACGCCCCTCACCTCGATCCTCAGCTTCACCGAATTGCTCCGCGACGGCGTCGGGCGAGACGACCCTGCCGAACAGGTGGAGTTCCTCGACGTGATCACGCGCAACGCCGAGCGGTTGCTGCGCCTCGTCGATGACCTCGTCCTCCTCGACCGTGCCGAGACGGGCATCTTGCCGCTCGAGTGGGGCACCTTCGACGTGCCCTCGCTCGTGGAGGCGGCCGTAACGACGTTCTCCCGCCTGGCCCAGTCGAAGGGCATCTCTCTCGAGAGCAACCTTGGCGAAGGGGTGCTCATCGCCGGCGATGCCCAGCGGATCGCTCAGCTGCTCGACATCCTGCTTTCCAACGCCATCAAGTTCACACCCGAAGGCGGACGCGTGAGCGTGCACGCCACGCCGAGCGAGGACCACTGGTTCATCTCGGTCGCTGATACTGGCATCGGCGTGCCACAAGCTGAGCGGGAGTCGCTCTTCGAGCGCTTCTACCGGGCGTCGAACGCCCGCGCCGCCCGCATCCCCGGGTCAGGCCTCGGCCTGTCCGTGGCGCGTGCCATCGCTGAGCTGCACGGCGGGGAGATATCGATCTCGAGCGGTGAGCCGGGCGGGACGGTCGTGCACGTGGCGTTGCCCGTCGGGTTCCCACGGGACGCCCAGCTGGAGATGCCCGAAGCGGGGGTCGAGCCGGGCGTCGAGCCTCGAGCGCGAAGCGGGGGTCGAGCCGGGCGTCGAGCCTCAGCGCGAAGCGGAGGTCGAGCCGGAGCGCGACCCGGACGCGGCGACGTCCGAGCCCGATCAGGGGCAGGACGGCGAGCCGGAGCCTGTGCAACCAACAGCGAGGGCCGCCGGAGCGACGGAGGCACCGACGGATGCGTGAGGGCGAACACGATGGCTCCGAGACGGAACCGCCGGCGAAGACCGTGCTCGTCATCGAGGACGACGACGACATCGGGTGGGCGTTGTCCACATTGCTCGAGCGGGCGGGTTACAGCGTCGTCGTCGTGGCAGATGGCCTGGAGGGGCTTCGCCGCTTCCATGCCATCGCTCCAGAGCTCGTCATCCTCGACGTCGGGCTCCCTTCCCTGGACGGCTGGACGGTGCTCGACCGCATCCGCGAGCTGAGCCCCGCTCCCGTCCTGATGCTCACCGCGCTCGATGCCGAGATGGACAAAGTCCGCGGCCTTCGCGGGGGTGCCGACGACTACGTCTCGAAGCCCTTCGGCAACCAGGAGCTGCTCGCCCGCGTGGAAGCGCTCCTGCGGCGTCACGCACCCGGCGCGGGCGGTGCGACGGGCGCCATGGCCCGGCCCCTCCGCGAGCCGCGCTACCACGACGACGACGTCCTCATCGACATCGACGCCCACCGCATCGAGGTGAAGGGCCGCGCCGTCGACCTGACCCCACTCGAGTTCCGTCTGCTCGACGTGCTCCTCCGTCACGCCGGCAAGATCCTCACGACCGAGCAGATCCTGCAGCTCGCCTGGCATGACCCGACAGCGACCGGCCCGGACCGTGTGAAGTTCACGGTGCTCCGCCTCCGGCGAAAACTCGGGTGGTCGGCGCCGGGGGCGGGTCCGATCGAGACGGTGAGGGGTTTCGGGTACCGGTTCAGCGACCGCGGCTGAACAGGGCGCAACGCCTGCGGCAAAGACGGCAGCTCGTCGCCCCCTTTGCTACCGGATTGCAACCCGGCGGGAACCGGGTTCTCACCGGCGACAGGCACTATTGCGGCATGGCTGCGAGGGACGCGGGAGCGGGGCGTGTGCTCGTCGTAGAGGACGACGAGTCCACGGCCCTGTTCGTCACGCGAGTCCTCTCGCGCAACGGCTTCGACGCTTCCTGGGTGACCGACGCCGAGCAGGCGAGCGAGCGGCTCGACAGCGAAGCCTTCGACGTCCTGCTCGCCGACTACCGGTTGCCGGGCCGCAACGGCATGGAGCTCGCTCGCGACATTCGGCAGTCACAGCCCGGCATCGGTATCGCCGTCATGACGTCGTTCGCGGAGAACCAGACCGAGCTGGTGGCGCGATCGCACGGTGCAGACGACTTCTTCGAAAAGCCCCTCCACATCTCCAACTTCGTAGCCCGCATCCGGGAGCTCGTCGCACGGTCGAGAGCCTCCTGCGTGCAGGCAGCTTCTCCATCGGCGCGGGGGCCACAGGCAGGTCCGATGGAGTCGGTCCCGGAGGCATCGCCCCGAAGCGATGCCTCCGGGCCGCCGAATGTCGCAGGAAGCGGGTCCGACGAGCAAGCGGTGACGAGGGACACCGCTTTTGCTCGCCTGGACGCCGCGGTCGCCGATGGCGCTGCCCAGCCTCGGCATGAGGGCACCGACGACGACCGTCGGGCCCGCTTCTCTGCGCAGTCCGATCCGGAAGGTCCTGATGATTCCGGCTGCGACGGGTGGCGGAACGCGTTCCCGCGTGGGGAGGCCGGTTGCGACGACAACGACCTCCTCGCGCGGGTTGCGCACCCAGCGCTCAGCTACCTGATCGCCCAGCGCCTCGCCGCCCAACGGGCGGTGGAGCCCGTGCTCATGTGGGCATCGGGCGCGCCGGCGATCTCGATCGGGTCCAGCGCCGGGCACGTCACCGCCCAGCTCACACGACCTGGATGGTCGCTTACCAGCTGAGGAAGTCCGCCTCGGGTGCCCTCGAGCGTGGCGCCGCCAGCTGACTTCGACCACCCTCCGGCGATGCCGGCAGGCCTGGCGCCCTGTCCGGGCGAGGGCGCGTCAGCGTTTCGCACTTGATGTTTCCCTCACGTTCACACGGACGACACCTCCGGTTCACCTCGACCCTTCCCGAGTGCCATGACGGCGTGTATGGTGCAGACAATTCAACCATTACGTCCGTGTGACGAGGAGGAGCACCATGGCTCAGGGAGACCGTCCCATCGGATCCGGGCGACCGGGGTACGACCGGCGTCGATTCCTTCGAAACGCCGGTCTCGGCGTGGGTGGCCTGGCTGCAGGTTCGATTCTCGAGGCTTGCGGAAGCTCGTCCTCCTCCTCGACGACCACAGCGGCCCCGACGACGACGACGCTGGCCACTTCCACCCCAGCCAGCGGCATGTCAGCCCTCGAGACCGCCGCAAAGAAGGAAGGCACGCTCAACCTCATCGCCGACCCCTACAACTGGGCGAACTACGGCACCGACAGCACGATGAACACCGTCATCGGCGAGTTCCACTCGCTCTACGGGATCAACTGCCCGGTGACCAACCCAGAAGGCACCTCTGCAGAGGAATTGGCGGCCATCGTCACCGACAATGGCAACAGCAAAGCGCCCGACGCCGTCGACGTCTCCCTCGCCATCGCCGCCCAGGGCGTCAAACAGGGCCTGTTCGCCCCTTACGAGGTGCAGACCTGGGACTCGATCCCCGCCAGCATGAAGGATCCGAACGGCCTGTGGACGGGCGACTACTACGGCGTCATCTCCTTCGGGACGAACACCAAGGTTCAGCCGAACCCGCCGAAGACCTGGTCGGACCTCTTGAAGCCCGAGTACAAAGGCCAGGTCTCGATCGATGGCAGCCCGGCGGCGGCCGGCGATGCCCTGGGCGCGATCTTCAGCGCCGCCCTCGCGAACGGAGGGTCCCTCGACAACGTCATGCCGGGCATTGAATTCTTCGCTCACCTGAAGTCGATCGGGAACTGGAACCCGGTCGACTGCTACTCGGCCAACATCGTGAGTGGCGAGACGCCGATCGCCATCATTTGGGACTACCTCAACATCGGCTATCGCAAGCAGTACCCGAACATCAACTACGCCGTCAGCCTGCCGACGACGGGCAAGTACGGCGGTATCTACTGCCAGGCGATCAATGCCAAGGCACCGCACCCGAACGCAGCCAGGCTCTGGCTGGAATACCTCTACTCGGACGCGGGCCAACTCGAGTACCTCGCCGGCTACGTCCACCCGGCCCGCTATGAGGCACTCGTATCCGCCGGCAAGGTGCCGGCGTCGCTGGCGGCAGAGCTGCCAACAGCAGCCGAGTACGCGGGTACCCAGTTCGCGACGGAGGCTCAGATCACCGCGGCATTCGCCGTCTGCGCGGCGAACTGGGACAAGTTGGTGGGCGGCGTATAGCGCGAGACCGTCGGTAACCAGGAGGGCATATGGCACTCGTGGAAACCGCGGAGGGCGGACTCCAACCGGACGTCCTCGCCGGTACCGTGTCGCGCAAGCGCAGGCGGGCCCGGCGATGGACGTTCCTGGGGGTGCTGCCCTTCTTCGCCTTCATCACCCTCTTCTTGCTGATACCGACCGGCAAGATCGTTCTCGACACTTTTGAGACGGCGACCGGAGGCTTCACCCTCTCCAACGTCGACGCCATCTTCCACGCCCCCTACCCGTCGGCGTTCGAGTTCTCTATTGAGCTCTCGGCACTGAGCGCCCTCTGGGGTGGGATCCTCGGATTCCTCGTGGCCAACGCCGTGTTGCACCACGGCATCCCGCGCTGGGTCCGACCGGCGTACCTGTCGTTCTCCGGCATGGCGGCGAACTTTGCCGGCGTACCGTTGGCGTTCGCCTTCACCGCCACCCTCGGCAGTCTCGGCGTCGTGACGGTCCTCCTCAAGCATCTGGGGATCAACATCTATCCCACGTTCAGCCTGCAAGGTCTGCTTGGCGCGTCGCTTGTGTACCTCTTCTTCCAGTTCCCCCTCATGATCCTGCTCATGGTCCCGGTGATCGAGGGGCTCCGCAAGGAGTGGCGAGAGGCTGCGTCGAACCTCGGTGCGGGCTCGTTCGGGTTCTGGCGGCACATCGGCTTGCCGGTCATCACGCCTTCGCTCCTCGGCCTGATGGTGCTGTTGTTCGGCAACGCCTTCTCCGCCTACGCCACGGCCTATGCACTCGGCATCTCGAACCTCCCCACGATTCAGATTGGGCAGTTCGTCAACGGGAACAACGGATACGACCCACAGGATGCCTACGCCCTCGCCTTCGGGATGATCGTCGTCATCGTCATCACGATCATCATCTACAGCCTCCTTCAGCGGCGGACGAGCCGATGGCTCAAGTAAGCACGGCCTCGGCTGCGCCGGCCTCCCATCGGCTGCGACGAGCTCGGAGCCGTGTGCCCCTCTGGCACGTGCTCTGGCTGGTTCTGGCGGCAATCTTCTTTCTCCTGCCCATCTACTCGGTGGTGCGGTTCAGCCTCGAGGGCATCTTGCCGGGGCAGGGGATCTTTCACTGGTACCAGACCGTGTTCGACGACCCCAACTTCAGGAGCTCGTTCTGGCTGTCGGTGCAGATCTCCCTCGAGACGGTGGCCGTGAGTCTGGTCCTCATGGTGCCGACCGTGTTCTGGATCCACCTTCGCCTTCCCCGTCTCCGGCCGGTAATGGACCTGATCACGATCCTGCCCTTCGTCGTGCCGCCGATCGTGCTCATCGTCGGCCTGGCTCCCTACATCGAGAAGTTCAGCTGGCTGGCCGTCCGACCCGAGGTGCTGGCTTTCATCTACGTGGTGTTCGCCCTCCCGTTCCTCTATCGGGCGCTCGATGGCGGACTCCGCGCAATCGACCTGAAAACCCTTGTGGAGGCAGCCGAGAGCCTCGGCTCGTCGATTCCGGGAACCTTGTTCCGGGTGATCCTCCCGAACCTGCGCGCCGCCATCATCGGCGGGTCGCTCCTCACCGTCGCCATCTGCATGGGCGAATACACGGTGGCGAGCCTGCTCGGGTTCTTCACGTTCCCGAACTACACCTACGAAATTGGGACGAGCACGGCCTACGAGGGCGTCGCCCTCACGTTCATCAGCTTCATCCTCGTCTGGGCGATGATGCTGGCCTTGTACCTGCTCGGCCGAGGCGGTCGAGCGGCGGCCGGCGTGGCGATCAGAGAGTAGAAATGGCTCGTCATGTCAACCGTTGAGCTCCGCGGCTTGCGCCGCACGTTCGGGAGCGTTGTCGCTCTCGATCGTCTCGACCTCGATGTTCACTCCGGCGAATTCGTATCCCTGCTCGGGCCGAGCGGGTGTGGCAAGACGACCGCCCTCAGGATCATCGCCGGCTTCGACTGGCCGGACTCGGGCGAAGTGGTCGTGGACGGCCACGACGTGCTCGGTCTGCCGGCGAACAAGCGCAACATGGGCATGGTCTTCCAGGCCTACAGCCTCTTCCCGAACATGACGGCCCAACAGAACGTCGAATTCGGCCTCCGGATCCGCAAACAGAACCACGAGGCGCGTGCGAGGCGGGCTCGTGAGCTGCTCGACCTCGTCGGCCTCGCCAGCGCCATGAGCCGCTACCCCCGCCAGATGTCCGGGGGCCAGCAGCAGCGGGTCGCCCTCGCGAGGTCGCTGGCGATTGAGCCGAAGGTGCTGCTGTTGGACGAGCCCCTCTCTGCCCTCGACGCCAAGGTGCGCGTGCAGCTGCGCGAGGAGGTCCGCCGGATCCAGCTCGAGCTCGGCATAACGACCCTGTACGTGACCCACGACCAGGAGGAGGCGCTGTCGATCTCCGACCGGGTAGCCGTCATGTCGGCAGGTCGGCTCGAGCAGCTGGGCACGCCGGCGCAGATCTACAACGGTCCGAGGACGTCGTTCGTCGCCAATTTCGTCGGAACCATGAACAAGCTGGAGGGCGTTGTCATCTCCAGCGAGGACCGGGTCGTCCGTTGTGGCCCTCTCACCGTGACCGTGCCCGACCCGAGCTTCCGCCACTCGGTCGGCGAAACGGTGGAGCTGTATGTCCGACCCGAGGACGTGCGACTCGAGCTGCTCTCGAACGGCGCTTCACCGCGGGCGGGCTCCTTCGAGGGGCGCGTGACGAGCCTCACCTTCCTTGGGCCTGTGACGCGGGTTGGTCTCCAGACCGATCTCGGGCCTCTGCTGTCCGACGTGTCGAGCGCCGTCGCACTGAACCTGGCGGCAGACACACCGGTCTCGGTCGGGCTGGAAACCGACGCCCTCCGCTCGCTCGTCTCCTCGACGACGACACCGGATTCGTCCTCCTCGGACTCGTCGCCAACGGCTCTGCTGTCCTGACGGACGCGGTCGGTGCCGCTGGTCACGTCCACGCCCATGTCGGCACCGACGACCCTTGACCGAACCCTCGCCGCCGGGGCCAGGGCGCGCCTCGGTAGCGAGCAGCCGTACCACCGCCTCCGCTTTGCGAGCGGTGAGCCGCGCCTCGTGCGAGCCGAGGCGTACGCCAACGTGGGCAGGACGCAGGCACCCAATCGTCGCAGCCTGCTCGTCCTCGTGCAGCTGACCGACCTGCAACTCGCTGATACGGCATCGCCCGGTCGTTTCGAGTTCCTCGAGTACTTGCGTGGGCTGCCCGGCGTCGGTGCCTTCAGCCCCGGCCAACGGCCACAGGAGGCCCTCGGGGTGCATGCCGTCGAGGCCATGGCACGCTCGATCCGTACCTGCGGCGGCAGCCCGGACACGGGTGCACCCCTCGGTCTTGCCATCTGCACGGGCGACAACGTTGACAACGCCCAGTTGAACGAGCTCACGTGGTACCTCACTCTGCTCGCTGGCGGGCGGCTGAGCCCGCTCTCCGAGCGCCGGCTCTACGAGGGCGTGCAGCGCGGAGACTGGCCGAACGATCTCTACTGGCACCCGGACGGAGGACACGACCGCTGGAGGGAGCGGTGGGGCTTCCCCGACTACCCAGGCCTGCTGCCGGAGGCCGCAGAGGCGTTCGACTCCGGCGGGGTGGGCGTGCCATGGCTCTCGTGCTTCGGGAATCACGACGGCCTCGCCTTCGGCGAGTGCCTCCCGACGGCCGCCTACCGCCGGCTCCTCGCCGAGGCGCGCAAGCCCATCGCGCTGCCCGTCGGGCTCGACCCCCTCGGGCGGGAGGAGGAGCTCTTCCGATACCCAGAGCGCTTCGGGGCGGGCCCGAGCCGGACCGTGACCGCCGATGCCGGGCGCACGATCGTCTCTCGGCGCGACTTCGTCGCCGCCCACCTGCGGGCAGGGGGGGAGCCGGCCGGCCATGGCTACAACGAGCGCAACCTCAAAGACGGCACCGCCTATGCCGCCCACGACGGCATCGAGGGAGTGCGTGTCATCCTGCTCGACTCGACGAACCTGAACGGCCGCTCCGACGGCAGCTTCGGCCCGCGGCAGCTCGCCTGGCTGGAGGAGCGCCTCATCGAAGTCCACCGGCAGCACCTGAGCCCGAAGGACAGCCTCACCACGACCCGCAACGAGGACCGCCTTGTGATTCTCGCCTCCCACCACGGGCTTGCCTCGCTCACGAACGACCGTGAGAGCGTCGACGGCCCGGAGGACGACCAACCTCGAGCCACCGCTGACGACATGCGAAGGCTCCTCCACCGCTTCCCGAACGTCGTGCTGTGGTTGAACGGCCACCGCCACCGCAACGAGGTCGAGTTCCGGCGGCCGCCCGGCGAGGGCGCCAGGGGCGGCTTCTGGGAGGTTTCGACGGCGGCCATGTCGGACTGGCCCTCGCAGGCTCGCCTCGTCGAGCTCGCCGCCAACGACGACGGCACGCTCTCGATCCTCTGCACGATGCTCGACCACGCCGGCGAGGCCGATCCTCGAGATGGTGAGGGACTCGCCCGCCTGGCCGCCATCCACCGGGAGCTGGCGGCAAACGTACCTGATCGCGGTCTTGGCTCGGTCGCAGAGGGCCGGCGAGAAGACCGCAACGTCGAGCTCGTGATGCCGGCGCCATTCCCTCTTCGGTAACTTCGCCCGTGAGCGTCCTCGGTTCCGCCGCTTCCGATGGGGCGCTCAGCCCGCTCGACCGCTTGCCCGCGGCCCTTCTGGTGAGGCGGTGGTGCTGCCGTCGGTCACGACTCCATCGGCGATGACGATCGTGCGCGTTCGCACAGCCGGGATACGCGGCCCGGGCAGGATGACGCCCGTCAGGTTGAGCGGGTCGGCCGCCGAGAGCCGGACGACATGACCCTCGGCCGTCTTCCCGGCGACGGAGCGCAGCTGCTCGTACGCCTCCGGCAGGGCGAATTGCTCGCCGGTGAAGCCGCTCACGAAGCGGCCGCCTCGCACGACTCCACGCGCCTCGAGCCGGCGAAGCGCCCAGAGCACTTCTCGCCAGCCGATCCCCATCAGTTCGCGGACGACAAGGTCACGGAAGACGACGCCCCATCGCTGCAGGAGCTGGCCTGCCATCGCCTCGGCGAGCTCGTCCGTGTCGTAGGGGTGGCTGCGCGCCCGGCCGACGCTGCCGTCCTCACCGTCCTCGGCGTTGCCCGCACCCGCCGGGCTGCCGCCCAACAGCGACCAGCGGCCACCCGTCAAGGCTGGTCGCAGGCGGGGCCGCGGCCGCCCCGGTCGCGGGAGCACCGGGCGGTATCTGGCCGCAGCCAGCTGAGTCGAACCGGCGTCGCGCACGAGGTTGCCGAGGCGGGCCCTGCCCCCGAGGAGTGACCGCACGGCCTGGAAGCCGTCCGCAGTGACGAGTCCCCTCGCGATGCCGTCCCAAAGGGCGTCGGCCACCTCGATCGGCATCCGACCCGTGACAGAGCAGAGGTCCGTGAGGAAGAGCGCTCCCCGCTCGCGCAATGCCGCCACGACGTCGGCGGAAGCACCCAGGGTGGGCGACTCGGGCACCGCATCCGCCCGGATGGCGGCCAGCAGCCACTCGAGGTCCTCCCGCCGGAAGAATCCCACGGGCGTGGCCGGCGACGGCGTCGCCCCTGGCCGGCGACGATCCGGTGGCTCCCCGAGCCCGGGGAGTGGCTCGGGTGTCCTGAGCCCAAGGCGCCCGAAACCCACCTCGCCTTGGTTACACAGTTCGTCGAGCAAGGCGGCCTGGTAGCCGGCAACCCTGGCCGGCAGGATGGCCGACTCCCACGACTCGACGGGTGCCTCCACCCCCTGCAGCTGCTCGATGACCTCCGAGAGGCCGCCCGAGCCGACGAGCCGGCGCCCCGGCCCGGCGTGTTGCCAGGACAGCAGGAAGCGCATGAGGTCCCGGGCCGAGAACGTCTCGACCGAGCGCCGCGACCGGTCGCGGACAGCAGCGTGGATGCGCATGAGGAGGTGGCGGGCCGAGTAGCGGTCCTTCGGGTCATCCCCCACATGACACTGCAGAACCGATCCCTCTCCCTCCAATCGGGCGATGGCCGTTCGGATCTCGCCGATACGGCCCTGGCCGACGCCCGTGCGCTCGGCGAGATCTTCGAGGGTGAGCGGCTCACTCACCTGCAGGTGACCTCGCACGGCGTCGACGAGCACGTCTTCTGCGAGCGGCGGCGGATCCTCCGTCGTTCGCAGACGCCGGTCCGGCGAGAACACGGCCGCCGGGATGAGCGCCTCGACGGCTGTTCGGCGCTCGGTCACCGCCCAGCGACGGCCCTCTGCCCATGCCGGGGGGGATGCACCCGCCTCCGCCGATTCCGAGGGGACTGCGACGCTGCCGTTGCCGGCGGGGAGGTGCACCTCGAGCGCCCGGCCGTCATCGACGAGGCGCCGGAACCACTCGTCCCAGCTTGGATCGGCCTCGCCCAGCACGAGAGAGTCGAGGAGGTCGTGCAGCTCCTCGGCATCCCGTAGCTCGGGCCGGGCCTGCTCGGCGATACGGGCGACGATCTCCACATCGAGCTTGCCGAGGTCGGAGGCCTCCACGGGCACGCCGCGGCGGAGCTGCACCGCCCGAGTGCGCCGCTCCTCCAGCGGAGCGTCGTCGAGGAAGGTGTATGGGCGCCCGTTGAGGATCTCCTCCGAGAGGATCGACGGGGCGACCGAGTCGACGAAACGCGTCTCGACCTCCCCCGCTCGAAGCCGCTCGAGGAACCTGAGAAGTCCGGCGAGATCCATCGCCTCCGTGCAACAGTCGTCCACCGTCTGACGAACGACGGGGTGATCGGGGATCACGATCGGCCCCGAGACGTTCTCCTGGCACGCCGCCAGCATCGGGAAGATCGCCGCCATGAGATCGTCGGCCTCCATGCGCTGGATCGCCGGTGGAAGATGCCGGCTCCCGCGAAAGCGCGGAGCCACGAGGGAGCGCGAGAGGTTCCATCTCCAACGGGCCCCGAACATCGGCGTCGGCAGCACGGCCTGCACGAGCGTGTCGCGCAGCGTGGCCGGGGCGAGATACCCGACGACCTCGGAGAGCGGGAAGGAGTGCTGCGGGCCAAGCGAAAGCACGACGGCATCGTCGTTGGCGGCCGCCTGCAGCTCGAAGTCGAAGGATCGGCAGAAACGCTTGCGCAGTGCCAAGCCGAGACCGCGGTTGATGCGGGCACCTCGAGGTGAGTGCAACACCAGCTGCATGCCGCCGGTGTCGTCGAAGAATCGCTCGACGACGAGGCGATCCGTCGTCGGCAAGGCGCCCAGCTCCGCCTTGCCGGCGGCGAGGTACGCAACCACCTGCTCGGCGGCACGGGCGTCGACGCCGGCAGCCGCCTTCAACCACTCGGTGGCGGCAGCGACCGACTTCTCCAACCAGCGCTCGAGCTCTTCCCGCAGCAGCGACACGGCGCGCGAGAGCTCATCGGTGCGGGCGGGCGCCTCCCCGAGCCAGAAGGGGACCGAGGGCGAGGCACCCTCGGCGTCGACGACACGGACCGTGCCCGACTCGATCCGCCGGATACGCCAGGTGTGGCTGCCGAGAAGGAAGACGTCGCCGGCCATCGATTCGATGGCCCAGTCCTCGTTGACGGTGCCGACGAAGGTCTCGTCCGGTTCCAACACGACTCGGTAGTCGGCCACCTCCGGGATGGCGCCGCCGGAGGTGGTGGCCGTGAGCCTGGCGCCTCGCCGGGGCCGGAGCACGCCGTTCACACGATCGTGGTGCACGTATGCCCCACGCCGGCCCCGACCTGTGACGACACCTTCGGTGACGAGCTCGAGCACCTCGTCGAAGCGCCCGCGATCGAGGGCCGAGTACGGCGTGGCGCCCCGCACGAGCCG
Source organism: uncultured Actinomycetota bacterium (assembly GCA_963735115.1). Classification (GTDB taxonomy): domain Bacteria; phylum Actinomycetota; class Acidimicrobiia; order Acidimicrobiales; family Bog-793; genus JAKACA01. Next base: position 803,873 of record CAVTJR010000001.1, read on the forward strand.
GAGGAGCGCCTCCACCTCGATGCCGTCCGGCCCAGCTGCTGCCACCTCTGCCACCATCTGCTGGGCGAGGATGTCGAGGGGCGCCACCGGTGGGACGGTGGCGTCGAGCTCCGCCCGCCGCACGGCCGCGAACAGGGCGGTGCATTCGACGAGCTCGTCGCGCGTGAGGGGATAGAGGCGCCCGGTCGGTGTCCCGCCCACGTGGTGCTGAGCACGGCCGACGCGCTGCAGCCAGGTCGAGATCGCCCGCGGCGAGCCCAGCTGGCAGACGAGCTCAACGGGCCCGACGTCGATGCCCAGCTCGAGCGATGCCGTGGCTACGACGGCTTTGAGGTCGCCGGCGCGCAGGCGACTCTCGACGCGGAGGCGGCGCTCCATCGAGAGGCTGCCGTGGTGTGCCTGCACGAGGTCCTCGCCGACGAGCTCGCCGAGGCGGTGGGCGACCCGTTCGGCCATCCGCCGCGTGTTGACGAACACGAGCGTCGTCTGGCGCCCTTTGACGTGCTCGGCGATCCGTTCCAGCACCGCTGCCAGCTGTTCGTGGGTCGAGACGGCTCCGAGCTCGTCGTCGGGCAGCTCGATGGCGACATCGAGCGCCCGTCGGTGGCCGACGTCGACGACGGTGCACCGCGGGCTCCCGCCGGAATCCAGGCGTCCCGGCCCCGAGCCGACGAGGAGCCGGGCGATCGTCGAGATGGGGCGCTGGGTGGCCGACAAGCCGATCCGGACGGGCCGGCCTTCGCCGACGACGGCGGTGGCGGCTGACGGCATCGGCGAGGCGAGGGTAGGTGGATCCTCCTGCTGGCGCCGATGAGCGGCCACGACGGCATCGAGGCGCTCGAGGCTGAGGGCGAGGTGCGAACCTCGCTTGTCGCGGGCGAGGGCGTGGATCTCGTCCACGATGACGGTCCGGACCGTCCCCAGCAGCTCGCGCCCACGCAGCGACGTCAGCAGCAGATAAAGGGACTCCGGCGTCGTCACGACGATCTCGGGCCGGTTGCGGATCATGGCCGCCCGATCTGACTGGGGCGTGTCCCCGTTGCGGACGGCGACGCGCACATCGGGGACAGCGTGGCCCAGCTCGCGGGCGACCTCGGCGATCTCGGCGAGCGGGCGTTGCAGGTTCTCCGCCACGTCGACCGTCAGTGCTCTCAGCGGCGAGACATAGACGACATCCGTCCCGCGACGCCCTTCGCCCCAGGCGGCGGCCTGGTAGCAGCGGTCTATGGCGACGAGGAACGCCGCCAGCGTCTTGCCCGATCCGGTCGGGGCGGCGATGAGGGTGTCCGTACCGGCAGCCACGGCCGTCCAGCCGAGCTCCTGTGCCTCGGTCGGCCCACCTGGGTACCTACGCCGAAACCACTCCGCCACCGCCGGGTGGAACCCCGCGACCGGGTCCAACCGTTCCGGGGCCGATCGCTCGGGGGCCGACATGCGACGGTGGGCCTCTGCCACGCTCGCAGTGTATCCGAACGGGTGTTCGGATGCGCCGGGGAAGACTGCATCCGCATATGCGTTCACGACCTACTCGCAAGTAACATAGGCCCATGACCGTCAAGCGCGTCGGTGTCGTCGGTTCCGGGATCATGGGGGGCGGCATCACCGAGTGCGCCGCCTTGGCCGGGCACGACGTCATCCTCCGCTCCCGCGAGCTGGCGACGGCGGAGGGTACTGTCGCCCGCGTCGAGCGCTCGCTCGGCAAGCGGGTCGACAAGGGAACGCTCACCGCCGAGGAGCGGGCCGAAGCCGTCGCCCGGATCTCGGCGACGTCGGATCTGCACGAGCTGGCCGATTGCGACCTCGTGATCGAATCCGTCGTGGAAGACATCGCCACCAAGCAACACGTCTTCTCCGAGCTCGACCGCATCTGCCGGGACCACACGCTGCTGGCGACGAACACCTCCACGCTCCCGGTCGTGCGCATGGCGATGGAGACGGGCCGGCCGGAGAAGGTCTGCGGCATCCACTTCTTCAACCCGGCACCGCTCATGGCCCTCGTCGAGATCGTCCGACCGATCACGGCCGATGACGAGACGATCGAGGAGGCGAAAGCCTTCGCCGAGGCGTGCGGCAAGACGGCCATCGTGGTGAAGGACCAGGCGGGTTTCGTCGTGAACGCACTGCTGTTCCCCTACCTCAACAACGCCGTTCGCCTCCTTGATCAGGGCGTGGCCCGCATGGAGGACATCGACGAGGCGATGAAGGGCGGCTGCGGTTTCCCGATGGGTCCCTTCGCCCTGCTCGATCTCGTCGGTCTCGACACCTCGGTCGCCATCCTCGACGCCCTCTACGAGGAGCACCGTGACCCGAACTACGCCGCCATGCCTCGGCTCCGCCGCATGGTGGCAGCCGAGCGCCTGGGGCGAAAGACCGGGGAGGGTTTCTACCCGTATCAACGCTCGTAGGCTGAGGTCATCATGACCGACCAGCCCTGGGTGATGCGGACGTACTCGGGGCACTCGTCGGCCACTGCCTCGAACGAGCTGTACAGGACGAACCTCGCCAAGGGGCAGACCGGCCTCTCGATCGCCTTCGACCTCCCGACCCAGCTCGGCTACGACCCCGACGCACCCGAGGCGGCCGGCGAGGTCGGCAAGGTGGGCGTGCCCGTGGCCCACCTCGGGCACATGTCCCAACTCCTCGAAGGCATCCCTCTCGACGAGATGAACACGTCGATGACGATCAACGCAACGGCGCCCTGGCTGCTCGGCTGCTACGTGGCCAACGCCGAGCGCCGGGGCGTCGAGCCATCCGCGCTGGCCGGAACGACGCAGAACGACCTCGTGAAGGAGTACCTCTCCCGGGGCACCTACATCTTCCCGCCTGCAGCCAGCCTGCGGTGCACCGTCGACCTCGTCGCCTACACGGTGCGGAACGTGCCTCGCTGGAATCCGATCAATGTGTGCTCGTATCACCTGCAGGAGGCGGGGGCGACGCCGGTGCAGGAAGTGGCCTACGCCCTCTCCACGGCCATCGCCGTGCTCGATGCCGTGGCCACCTCGGGGCAGGTGCCGGCGACGGAGATGCCCCAGGTGGTCGGCCGCATCAGCTTTTTCGTCAACGCCGGGGTGCGCTTCGTCGAGGAGACCTGCAAGATGCGGGCGTTCTCGCGGCTGTGGGAGGGCATCTGCGCCGAGCGCTACGGCGTGCAGGACCCCAAGCTGCGGCGCCTCCGCTACGGCGTGCAGGTCAATTCGCTCGGCCTCACCGAGCAGCAGCCGGAGAACAACATCCAGCGGATCGTGCTCGAGATGCTCGGCGTCACGCTCTCGCGTGACGTCCGGGCGCGGGCGATCCAGTTGCCGGCCTGGAACGAGGCGCTCGGCCTCCCCAGACCGTGGGACCAGCAGTGGTCCCTTCGCATCCAACAGGTCCTCGCCTTCGAGTCGGACCTGCTCGAGTACCCCGACCTCTTCGCCGGCTCGAAGGTCGTCGAGGCCAAGACGTCCGAGATCGCCGAGGCAGCCGCCGCCGAGCTCGACGAGGTGCTCGAGCTCGGCGGAGCCTTCGAGGCGATCGAGGAGCTGAAGTCCCGCCTCGTCGCCTCCCAGACCGAGCGCCTCCGACGCATCGAGTCGGGCGAGCAGAAGGTCGTCGGCGTCAACTGCTACACCGGCAGCGAACCCTCGCCGCTTCATCAGGCGGGCGACCCGGGGGCGTCCGTCCTGACGGTGGATCCCGCCGTCGAAGCCGAGCTTCGGGCCGACGTCGCAGCCTGGCGCGCCGGCCGAGACGCCGTCGCCGCCCGGGCGGCCCTCGACGAGCTGAAGCGCGTGGCCGAGTCCGGCGAGAACCTCATGGCAGCCACGATCAACCTGGCGCACGCCGGCGGCACCACAGGTGAGTGGGCGGGGGCGCTCCGCGACGTGTTCGGCGAGTACCGGGCGCCGACGGGCGTCGCCGGTGGCATCGGCCACCGGGGCGCCGAGCTTCGGCAAGCCGCCCAGGCGGTGCGCTCCGTGCCGGGTGGTCCTCCGCGGCTACTCGTCGCCAAGCCCGGCCTCGACGGCCACTCCAATGGCGCCGAGCAGATCGCCGTGGCCGCCCGCGACGTGGGTTTCGAGGTGGTCTATGACGGCATCCGCCTCACGCCTGCACAGATCGCCGGCGCCGCCCTCGACGAGGATGTCGACGTCGTCGGGATATCCATCCTCTCGGGCAGCCACCTCGAGCTCGTCCCGGAGATTCTCGAGCAGTTGCGCGCCCGAGGCGTCGACGCCCCCGTCGTCGTCGGCGGCATCATCCCCGAGCAGGACCAGGCGAAGCTCCTCAGTGCAGGGGTGGCAGCCGTCTACACGCCGAAGGACTTCGCCATGGGCGAAATCCTCGTAGAGATGGCCGGCCTGGCGGCCTCCCACCGAGAGCGCGGTTGATCCCCCGCCGCCAGGACTCCGGGTCGGCGGCCACGCCCGGTGGTGGTGCGACCTGGCACCCGGCCAGCGATGCCGGCGTCGCCAGCCCTCGCGACCGCGTCACAGGACGGGCTGACCGTCGTTGATATTGATGTGAGGACACCGAAACGGACCTCGGTCGGTCCCGACGCCGAGGCGAGCGCCACATCCGGCGCAGGCCGCACGGCGGATAGCGGTGGTTCGCCGGTCACCGAGAGCAGCCAGGGGCCGGCGGTCGATATCGCCGAGCTGTACCGGCGGCAGGAGCCCTCGCTGCGGCGCCGGCTTGTCCGCCTCGGGCGACGGGACGACGCCCAGGACCTCACGCACGATGCCTTCGTCAAGACCCTCGCCAACCGGGACCGGCTCGATGGATCGGGCAACGGGGCCGGCGCCTTCCTGCACACGGTCGCTGGCAATGTGTTGCGGGACCGCTGGAAGCGCGAGCGTCGCGCTGTGCACGGCAATGTCCGGCTGGCGGCCGGCGAGGTCGGCGCCAGCCCGAGTGCGGATGCGCTCGTGGAGACACGACTCGAAGGCGAGCTGGTGCGAGCCGCCCTCGGGCGCCTCGACCAGGAAAAACGCCAAGTGCTGAACCTGCGCGTGGTGGAAGGGCGATCCTCCGAGGAGACGGCTCGGCTGACCGGGAAGACTCCCGCCGCAGTTCGCCAAATTCAGCACCGCGCTCTGGTGACGCTCCGCAACGAGCTCACCGCACTGGGCTGGGCGCGCGCGGGGTCACCTGCGAGGAAGCAGGAGGAGAGGCCATGAACGTATCTGAACAAGAGTTCGTGCAAGCTCTCGACCGCGGCATCGACGATTGGCTTGCCTCCCGCGGGCTCGCCACGTTGAAGGTGCCGCCCCTCGATCTCGCGTTGGGCGAACCGCTCGATGCGAGCGCCCGCGCGGAGATCTACGACCTGGTCTCGTTGCTCGAGCTCGTGGCTGCCCACTCCGGCGCGAGCGACGTCGAGACCGAGGTCGGCGACGACGGGTCGGGTCCGCACGACGGTGCTGGAGAACGCCAGCGACTGCGGGATGCAATCGCGCCCGCACGCCCGGATCTGCAGCTACACGTCGAAGTGCGCCCTCAGGACGCGCTCGAGGTCACGACACGCAGAGCCGCCTGGCCGCTGCGCGCAGCGGCGGTCATCTTCCTCGTGCTCGCTCTCACGGTTGGCTTGACCTTGGCCGCAGTGCATCGGCCGGCCGGCACGAGCCGCCCGACACAGGGCGGAGCCCAGATGCCTGCGGCGATGCTGACGGCGATGAAGGACGAAGCGGATTACTCCGCCGATCCGTACCCGCAACAACCCCTCCTCTGGGTGAAGACGACCTTGGGCAGGGTTCGCTCGGTATCAGGCGGTGAATACCCATTGGACCGCACACTGCCCGACTCTGCACTCGTATGGGAGACAGAGATGCGTGGTTCGTTCTACGGCGATCCGGCGGAGAAGAGCTCGATCTTTCACGAGTACTGGGGCTTCTACGTCCCGGCATCACCGTCGCCCATCGTCGGGGTGACCGGCCCTCTCGGCAACGGCTGGGGCGCCTTGAGCGACCTGAGCAGGCTCGGAGCGGTGCACAGCCTCCAGCTGGTGGCGCCGCCGGCGCAACCCCTCCTGCGGTCGCTGCCGCCCTCGATCGCCGCCACGCTCGAGGCCGACGCCCGCGCCAACCATGAGCCATACCCGGCTGCGCCGGCGTTGTGGGTGGAGACGACGGCCGGGACGTTCCGCCATGTCCTCGGCGCCGACGCTGCAAAGGACTTCACGCTCACGGCGACCGCTCCAGCCGGGACGCCGGTGTGGATCGTCGACTATGCCGCGGGCTTTCGACAGGGCAACCCTCGAGCCGTCGACAGCCCCCTCTGGGTCCTTGCCCTCGGCGTGGCGGGGGCGGCCCAGCACAGCTGGCTCGGGAACCCGCCGGGCCTGTCGCAGCTCAGCGGTCTCCCCAACCGCAAACGGTTCGGGCAGGTGTACGAGGCCTGGATCGCACCCAGCTTGCAGCCTGCGTTGTCGCCCCTCGTGGCTGATGCCGTCGCCAGCGATCTGGAACAGCGATACAGCACGACCTCGTACCTGAACGTGCCGAGGAGGGTGGAGGGCACGTGGACGGAGACCACCGTGGCGGCCCTCGAGTCGTTCTCGAGGCCCCAGGTTGAAGACGGCTTCGCCGGGATTCCTGGCAATACACCCGTGTGGGCCATCGTCCTCAGCGGGTTGTCACCTACGAGGTACGCCTCGGGGCGCTTCGACTGGGTGATTGTCACGACGACACGGCCCGGCTCGAGCACCGTCGTTCCGTGGACCGCACTGGGAGCATCCCCGTTGTTCGGGATCACGAGGTTGAGCCAGATCGGTGCCGTCCACGACGTGACCTTCCACGTGACGGCCGAGGGCACCCGCGTGACGTTCACCACATCCTGAAGGCCGCCCACACTCTCCTGACAGCCGTTGTTCAGGTCCGGCCGCCTTCGAGCGCTCCGTGCTCGCGGTGATCGGACCAGGGGCGGTCGCGTCGCCTGGCGACGGGCTTCGACCACCAACGGCCCGACATGCGCCAGACGTACTCGGGCGCTCCCGGCTCGCGCCCGGGTTCCGGCCGCACTTGCGGCCGCGGCCAGCACGCCTCTACGGCGGCGGCGATGGCCGCCACCACCTCCGGGGGCGCCGTCAGAGCTCCGGCAGGTACCGGCTGCGGCGCGCCGAGATCATGCTCGGCCCCCTTGGCCGGGCCGCTCACAGCGGGATGTTCCCGTGCTTGCGGTGGGGGAGCTCCTCGCGCTTGGACGCCAGCAGGTCGAGGCTGCGCACGATCACTCGACGCGTGTCGGCTGGGTCGATGACGTCGTCCACGTACCCGCGCTCGGCCGCCACGTACGGGTTGGCGTACCGCCCGATGTAGTCGTCCACGAGCTCGGCGCGGCGAGCGACCGGATCGGCGGAGTCGGCCAGCTCGCGTCGGTAGACGATCTCGACGGCGCCCTGCGGACCCATGACGGCGAGCTCGGCCGAGGGCCACGCGAAGGCGAAGTCGGTCCCGATCGACTTGGAGTCCATGACGACGTAGGCGCCCCCGTATGCCTTCCGCGTGATGACCTGGATCCGAGGCACGGTCGACTCGCAGTAGGCGTACAGCAGCTTGGCGCCGTGGCGGATGATGCCGCCGTACTCCTGGTCCGTTCCCGGCATGAAACCGGGCACGTCGACGAAGGTGACGATCGGCAGGTTGAAGGCGTCGCAGGTGCGCACGAAACGCGCCCCCTTCTCGGACGAGTCGATGTCGAGCACGCCCGCCAGCACCGCCGGCTGGTTGCCGACGATCCCGACGGCCCGACCCCCGATCCGGGCGAAACCGCACGTCAAGCTCATCGCCCAATGCGGGAAGTACTCCATGTACTCGCCGTCGTCCACGATCGCCTGGATGACCTTGCGCATGTCGTACGGCTGGTTCGGGCTCGGAGGGACGATCTCGCGCAACTCTTCGACCTGGGCTTCGGCGTCGTCCGGCCGCTCGGTCGTCGGAGGCATCTCGAGGTTGTTGGAGGGCAGGAACGACAACAGATAGCGCACGTCGTCGAGGCACGCCTTCTCGTCCGCCGAGACGAACGTGGCCACGCCCGAGCGAGTCGCGTGGCTCATGGCACCCCCGAGTTGCTCGAGGGTCACTTCCTCCCCTGTCACGGTCTTTACGACATCGGGGCCCGTGATGAACATGTGGCTCGTCTCGTGCACCATGAAGATGAAGTCCGTCATCGCCGGCGAGTAGACCGCCCCGCCGGCGCACGGCCCGAGGATGACACTGATCTGCGGCACGACGCCCGAAGCGAGCACGTTGCGATAAAAGATGCCGCCGTAGCCGTGGAGGGCAACGACGCCCTCCTGGATGCGGGCTCCACCACCGTCGTTGAGCCCGATGATCGGCACGCCGACGTCGAGCGCAAGCTCCATGAGCTTCTGGATCTTCTCGGCGTGCGCCTCGCCGAGGGCGCCCCCGAAGACCGTGAAGTCCTGGCTGTAGATGCAGACTCGGCGACCGTCGATCGTCCCGAAGCCCGTGATGACGCCGTCGGTATAGGGCCGGCTCCGCTCCAACCCCATGCCATGGGAGCGGTGGCGCACAAGCAGGTCGAGCTCCTGGAACGAGCCCTCGTCGAGCAGGTAGTCGAGGCGCTCCCTCGCCAGCATCTTGCCCTTGGAGCGATGGTTCTGGACCGAGCGCTCGCTGCCCGGGTTGCGTGCCTGGGCTTTCTGCTCCTCGAGGGCCTCCAGGCGGGCGGTCATGGAGTGGTCGTGGATCACGACTCGCTCCGTCTCGACGGTGTCGGCGTCGACGAGCAGGGCGGGCTCCGAAGTCGTTTCGTCAGCCATGTCGGAAGGCTACCGGCGGGGCGGCCGACTCTCACGGCGATTGCTCCGCACCTGGTGTTTCAACCGGGGCGGACGCACAACGTGGTAGTGGGTTTCGCGCACCCGTGCGCGTAATCGACTACCAGGATCATGCGAGGTGAGCCGTATGCACTGATCCAGGCCGGCGGCTTCGCCTACTCCCCGGCTACTCCTGCACGAGCTCGATCAGCGTCCCGAAGGCGCTCTTCGGGTGGACGAAGGCCACCGTCGTGCCCCGCGAGCCCGGGCGGGGCTCGGCGTCGATCGTCGTCGCCCCCGCTGCCCGCATGGAGTCGAGGGCGGCGGCGCAGTCGGTCACGCGGTAGCCGACGTGGTGGATGCCTTCGCCCCGGCGCTCGAGGTACCTCGCCACCGGCGAATCGGCGCGGGTGGGCATCAACAGCTGCACGTAGGAATCGGCCACCTTGAGGAGCGCCTCCTCGACTCCATCGGTCTCTATCCGTTCACGGTGGGCGACGGTGGCGCCAAGGGTCTGCGCGTACCAGGCGACGGCGGCATCGAGATCACGCACGGCGATGGCGACGTGATCGATCTCGGTCAGCTCGAAACCGGGGACGCTCACGCCCCGAGCCTCCGGAACATCGTGATCTTGTCCTCCCCCACCTTGTCCCGCAGCTCGGGATCGGCCACCCCGAGCCCTTCAGCGGGCGCCAGGCAGAGCACGCCGATCTTGCCCTCGTGCAGGTTGAAGTGCACCTGGGAGGCAGCCTCGCCGACTTCGTCAAGCGGGTACACGGCCGACAGCATCGGCTGGATCTTCCCGAGCCGGATGAGCCGGTTGGCCTCCCATGCCTCGCGGTAGTTGGCGAAATGGGAGGACTTGATCGTCTTGAGCTTCATCCAGAGGTGACGGTTGTCGTACTCGATCATGTAGCCCGACGTGGCGGCACAGGTGACGATCATGCCGCCTCGCTTGGCGACGAAGACGGACGCTCCCATCGTCTGCCGGCCCGGGTGCTCGAAGACGATGTCGGGATCCTCACCGACGAGCGAGCGGATGTCCTTGCCGAGACGCCTCCACTCCGATTCGTCCTGCGTGTGCTCGTCGGCCCAGAACCGGTAGTTCTTCGCCGCCCGGTCGATGACCGCCTCGCAGCCGAGGCCCTCCAGCAGCTTTGCCTTTGAAGCCGAGCTGACGACGCCCACTGGGATGCCGCCGCCGTTCAGCACGTACTGGATGGCGTAGCCCCCGAGCCCGCCGGTGGCCCCCCAGACGAGCACGACATCGCCCTGTTTCATGGCCGCACCGTTGTGGGAGACGAGCATGCGGTACGAGGTCGAGTTGCAGAGGGCGTTGACGGCAGCTTCCTCCCAGCTCAGGTGCTCAGGTTTCGGCATGAGCTGGTTGGCCCGCACGACGGTCAGATCGGCCAGACCGCCGAAGTTGCTCTCGAAACCCCAAATCCTCTGATTCGAAGCCTGCATGGCGTCGTCGTGCGCCCGCGGATCCTGGGCGTCGACGTAGTTGCAGTGGACGACGACACGATCCCCCGGCTTCCAGTCGCGCACGGCGGAGCCCACCCGCAGGATCACCCCGGAAGCATCCGAGCCGACCACATGGTAGGGGAGGTCGTGGCGCTTGCCCCACTCGCTCTCGCGGCCCAAGCGCTCGAGGAAGGCGAAGGTCGGCAGCGGCTCGAAGATCGACGTCCAGACGGTGTTGAAGTTGATCGAGCTGGCCATGACGGCGACGTAGCACTCGTCGGGGGCGAGTTCGGGCACGGGCACGTCCTCGACGTGCAACGACGCCCGGGGGTCCTTCTCGTGGGAGGAGAGGCCGGCGAACATCTTCGCTTCGTCCTTGCGAACAAAGGCTGCCCGGTACGACTCCGGAAGGGGCAGGGCGGCGAGGTCCTCGCCCGGTGCGCCAGCAACGATGGCGTCGCGGAAGACTTCCATGGGCGGAGGCTACTACGGGGTCATTTGGGGCCCTCAAGGTGCCGGTGGCGTCGACCGAGGGTAGGCTCGACGACGATTCGGAGGCCCGGTTGGGCCTGTTCCACCCAGCACTCAGGAGGGTCACATGCCCGGAGCTGTCGTCGTCGCAGGGGCTCGCACGCCGATCGGCAAGCTCGCCGGATCCTTGGCCGCGTTCACCGCCATGGATTTGGGTGGCTTCGCCATCGCGGCGGCGCTCGAGCGTGCCGGCGTGGCGCCGGGCGATGTGGACTACGTCTTCATGGGCCAAGTCCTCCAGGCGGGCCAAGGCCAGATCACGGCCAGACAGGCGGCGGTGAAGGCGGGAATCCCGCTGACGGTGCCGGCGACCACGATCAACAAGGTGTGCCTGTCGGGCCTGAATGCCCTTTACCTCGCCGATCTCCTCATCCAGGCTGGCGAGGCCGAGATCGTCGTCGCCGGCGGCATGGAGTCGATGACCGTGGCGCCCTACCTGCTGCCAGGCGCCAGAGCCGGCTATCGGGCCGGCGACCAGAAGGTGATCGACTCCATGATGTACGACGGTCTCTTCGACGCCTTCGACCACGTCGCCATGGGGGCGGGCACGGAGGGCTACAGCCAGGCTGCCAATATCAGCCGCGAGCGGCAGGACGCCTTCGCGGCCACGTCACACGAGCGGGCGGCCGCCGCCATCAAGGACGGGCGCTTCGCCGACGAGATCATCCCTGTCAATGTCCCGCAACGCAAGGGTGACCCGATCGTGGTCGACACCGACGAGGGTGTCCGGCCCGAGACGACGGTCGAGTCGTTGGCCAAACTGAAGCCCGCCTTCGACAAGGACGGCACGATCACGGCCGGCAACGCCAGCCAGATCTCCGACGGTGCTGCCGCCCTCATCGTGACGTCCCGTGCCAAAGCGGACGAGCTCGGTGTCACCCCCCTAGGCGAGCTCATCGCCTACGGCCAGGTAGCCGGGCCGGACACCTCGCTGTTGACCCAGCCCTCGCGGGCGATCCTGCAGGCGGTCGCCCATTCCGGCCTGACCCTTGGTGACGTCGACCTCTTCGAGATCAACGAGGCGTTCGCAGCCGTCGGGGTGGCGTCCATGGACGACCTGTCGATCTCCGACGATGTGGTGAACGTGAACGGCGGCGCCATCGCCCTCGGCCACCCGATCGGCATGTCGGGGGCTCGCCTCGCCCTCACGATCCTGCACGAGCTGCGCCGTCGCGGCGGAGGTCTCGGCGCCGCCGCCTTGTGCGGTGGGGGCGGCCAGGGAGACGCCGCCCTGCTTCGCACGCTCGCCTAGCGGGGGGCTCGGGGCTACTTCGCCATCTCCCTGCGGCCGACGAGCGCTCGGCCGAGAGTGAGCTCGTCCGCGTACTCGAGGTCGCCCCCAACCGGGAGCCCGCTCGCGATCCGGGTCACTTTCACACCGAGCGGTCCCAGCAAGCGGGCGAGGTACATGGCCGTCGCCTCTCCCTCGAGGTTCGGGTTGGTGCACAGAATGACCTCGACGACACCCTCGGGCGTGAGCCTCTCGAGGAAATCCCTCACTCTGAGCTGATCGGGACCGACTCCGTCGATGGGGTTCAGCGCCCCGCCGAGAACGTGATAGGTCCCGTGGAACTCCCGGGTCCGCTCCACGGCGACGATGTCGCGAGGATCCTCCACGACGCAGACGATCGAGGAGTCCCGTCGCGAGTCGGTGCAGATCGCACACAAGGCACCCTCGCCGACGTTGAAGCAGCGCTCGCACAGCCGGATGCGGTCCTTCACCTCGGCGATGGTGGAGGCCAGGCGGAGCGCCTCCTCCTTCGGCACCTCGAGCAGGTGAAACGCGATGCGCTGGGCCGACTTTGGACCGATGCCGGGCAGCCTGCCGAGCTCGTCGACCAGCTCCTGGATGGGACCGGCGAAGACCGTCACTCAGGACTCCGGGGCGGCGTGATCCGCAGCGCCGCTCCGAGATTCCCCTGCCGGGTCGGCGCCGTCGCCCTCGCTGCGATCGCCGCCGCGATCGCCGTCATCGCCCACGGCGCCCTCGCCCTCGGTGCCCGCGCCTGGGGTGCTGTCGCCGGACGTCTCTGAGCTGACGTCGCCGGTGGCACCGCCGTCGGTGCGACTCCCGGCGGCGGGCGCCCCGGTGTTGATCCCAAGGCCGGCCATGATGTCGTTGAGGCCGCCGGGGAGGCTGCTTCCGAGACCACCGGGCAGGCTGCCGAGGGCTCCGGTCAAGCCGGCGATGAGGTCCTCGGGGTTGCCGAGATTCCCGAGATCGGGCAGGCCGAGACCGCCGAAGCTCGCAAGCCCGCCGAGCTTCCCGAGAAGACCGGAGAGGTCGACCTCGGTGCTCTCGATCTCATCGGCGAGCTCCTGTCGGAACTCGACGACCTGAGCAAGCCCGTCGCGCAGTGCCGCCAGGACGGCGTCCTCCAACATCGCGACATCGGTCGGATCGACGAGAGCGGGGTCGATGCGGACCGAGACCGCCTCCAGCGCTCCGGTCAGCTGAATGACGACGGAACGACCGGCGGACGAACCCTCCACGATGACGTCCGATGCCTCCTCGGCGACCTCGTCGAGCTCGCCGGACACGGCCTCGAGCTGGGCGAGCAAACCGCTCAGGCTGCCCGCCAGCTCGTGAGTCTCGTCGTCACCCGCGTCCTCGGCCGCCTCGTGGCGGCTCTCGTCCTCGTCCGATGACATCAGGGCACCTCCTCGGCTCCCGGGAACGCCTCCAGCAGGCGGCCCTCCGCCCAGGACACCGAGTCGTGGCGCCCGGCGATCTCGCCCGAGCCGACGTCCTCGAAGTCCGACATGTCGTCCCCGGATTCCACGTCCGCAGGCGCAGGCGCCTGGGTGAACACGCCCGGCGACACGGGCGGTCGATCGTCTGAATCGCCGGCGGTGGAGCTGGCGGCGCCGACGTCGCCGGCTCGCTCCGCACCCGCGTCGGCGTCCTCGCGTCCTGCCGGGTAGTCGGTTGCCTCGGTGACGAGTCGCAAGCCGACGCGAGCCCCGAGGTGGAGAGTGATCGCCTCGGCCACCTCGTCCACGAGCGGGGCGGCATGCTCGACGTGGGTGGCATTGGGAAGGGCGAAGACGGCGATACCGTCCTCCACGGCCACGAACCGGCCGGCGGTGTAGACCGCCCGCGCTCGCGGTTTGAGGCTCGAGAGCACGTGATCGCCCCAGGCCAGCACGAGATCGTCCCGCGTGGGCAGGGACTCGGAGGGCGACGCTGTCGAGGACGCCGCAGAGGCAGCGGCTGTGCCGGAAGCGGGACCGTCGGGTCGGAGGCGCCCAGCCGACCCCCCTGCGGCAAGCGGTGGTGGTGCGACCGCCGTCGACGTTGCGGGAGCTACCGCCTCCGGAGGTGACTGGCGAAAGGCGCCGAGCGCTGGCGAGCCGCCCGGGAGGGGCGTTCCCGGAGCTCGGGGTGCCGCCTTCGGCCCCGGCGCGGTTCGGTCGCCCTGGGCTGCTGCCCCGGTTGGACCGAGGGGCGCGCCGGCGGCAGGACGGGAGGACGGCGTCAGCGACGGTCCCGCGCTCGAATTGAATTCCTGGATACGGCGCTCCAGCCGCTCGATGCGCTCGAGGAGGGCACCGGGGCTGTCGTCCACCTCGGGATGGGTCAAGCGCACGAGGGCCACCTCGAAGGTGGTACGGGCGTCGAGCGCCTCCCGCATGTCGACGATGGCCGTCCCGATCACTTCGAGCGACCTCACGCAGCGGGCGGGTCCGACGAGCGGCTCCGCCTTGTCGCTCGGGGCGGGTGCGACGGAGTTGGGCCGACGCAGTTCGGGCGCCATGGCGGACAGGAACACGTCCCGCAGCCCGTCCACCAGCTCGCCAGCCAAGCGGCTGGCGTCGAAGCCGGCCGCCATGGCGGCGTCGACGGTGTGCAATGCCAGGCGGGTGTCTCGGTCGGCGATGGCGGAGATGAGCTCGCGGACAAAGCGATCGTCGTCCTCGACGACCCCAGCCGCCGCCACGAGGTCGAGGGCGGAGAGAGCGTCGCGAGCCGAGCCGTGTGCACGGCGGACGGCGGCTTCGATGCCGTCCGGAGGGAGCTCGAGGTGGGCGTCGTCGGCGATGTCGCTGAGGAGACTCTCGAGGGTGGACGCCTCGAGAAGGTGGAACTCGAAGTGCTGCGTGCGGCTACGGATGGTGGGCAGGACTTTCTGCGGGTCAGTCGTGGCAAGCACGAAGACCACGTGCGCAGGCGGTTCCTCGAGCGTCTTCAAGAGGGCGTTCGATGCCGCCGTCGAGAGCATGTGAACCTCGTCGACGATGTACACCTTCCACTTGCCTGGCGTGGCCAGGGCCGCCCGAGCAACGAGGTCCCGCATGGCATCGACGCCGTTGTTGGAGGCGGCGTCGAGCTCGTGGACGTCGAGGGAGGCTCCGCGAGCGATGTCGACGCAGGAGTCGCACTGGCCACAGGGCTCACCGTCCTCGGGTTTGGCGCAGTTCAGAGCCTTGGCAAGGATGCGGGCCGTCGATGTCTTGCCCGTCCCGCGAGGGCCCGAGAAGAGAAAGGCATGAGCGACGCGCTCGTCCCGCACCGCATTACGCAGCCCGAGCACGACGTGCCCCTGCCCGCGGACCTCGGAGAAGCGCTGCGGCCGGTACCGCCGATAGAGCGACTGGAACTGTTCGGCCACGGCCCGACATTAGGGCGCCCGGCGCCCGGCCGTGCCGGGGAAGGAGAACCTGAGCGCACCCACCGGGCCGTCGGCGGGAACCCTTCACGCCAACGGCGCTGCCGAGCGCAGCAGCCAGGTCGCCTGCGGCACACCGGCAAGTCCGCTGAGAGCTGCTGCCTTCCGGCCCTGACTCGGTTCACGGTCGCCAATTGCGCAGAACCCGGCCGCTGCGCGCGGCAGCGCCGAAGCAACAAGATACCCTGAGGCGCCGCTGGCGAGAAACCGCGCCGGCTCGGAGGAGTGCGAGAGCGGCCGAATCGGCACGATTGGAAATCGTGTGACCTGCAAGGGTCCGTGGGTTCAAATCCCACCTCCTCCGCTGCAAACTCCCCTGCTCAGAAGCTCGCACCTCGTTGGTCAGCGCTGCGCCGAGGAGCCTAAGCAACCGCTTTGGCCACCAAACTGACCACCAAAGTCCGCGCTGGCGGGTGGGTCTGATGACCCCGGGAACCATCACAGGTAATCGGAGGGTGCGCTAGTGGCCGGCCTGTTGGAACTCGACGGCCTGAGCCGCCGGTTCGGCACGGTGACCGCCCTCAACGATCTGAGCTTCTCGGTTCCCTCGGGTCAGGTGGTCGGGTTCCTCGGTCCGAACGGCGCCGGCAAGACCACCACGATGCGGGCAATCTTCGGGCTCACCGACCTCGATGCCGGGTCGGTGCGGTGGAACGGCGTGCCGGTCGGCGGCACCCAGCGCCGCCACTTCGGCTACATGCCCGAGGAGCGGGGCCTCTACCCAAACATGCTCGTAGCAGAAGAGGTCGAGTACCTTGGCCGCCTGCACGGCATGGACACGCGCAGCGCCGCGGCTGCCACCAAGCAGTGGCTGGAGCGCCTAGACGTGGCCGACCGCTCCACGAGCAAGGTCGAGACCGTGTCACACGGCAACCAGCAGCGTGTGCAGCTGGCGGCGGCCCTGGTGCATGACCCCGAGGTGCTGGTGCTGGACGAACCGCTTTCGGGGCTCGACCCGACGGGCATCGATGCCATCGGCGAGGTGCTCGTCGAGCAGGCTCGCGCCGGGCGCTGTGTGCTGTTCTCGAGCCACCAGCTCGACCTGGTCGAGGACCTCTGTGAGTCGGTGGCCATCATCGACCGTGGTCGGTTGGTGGCGAGGGGGACCGTCGACGAGCTGGCAACGAGCGGCGCGCGGCGCCTCAGCGTCCGGTTGGAGGGAGACCGCGAGGGGGCCTGGGCGCGGGGGATCCCGGGCGTGACCGTGTCGGAGGTGGACGGGGGCGAGGTGCGCCTCGTCCTCGACGACTCCACCGACAGCGACGTCGTACTGGACGCGGCGCGGGCTGCTGGGCGCGTCACGGAATTCGTCTTCGGACGTCGTCGCCTGTCCGAGGTGTTCAGGGAGGCGATGCGCCGGTGAATGCGAGCGCCAGGACCAGGTGCAGAGCTTGGCGTTGCCGCTGAGCGCGCCGCTCATTTTTGGCTACATCGTCTCGCTCATCGGGGTCAGCTCAGGCCATGCCTCGCTGCTCGTCAAGGTGCTGGCCTACCTGCCTCCCACCGCCCCCTTCGCTATGCCGACATTGGTCGGGTTCGGGGAAGTCACCTGGTGGCAGTTTGAACTGTCGGTTGTTGTGAGCGTGGTGTGCACCGTGTTGGTGGCGCTCGCGGCGGCTCGCATCTACCGCACGGCCGTGCTCCGAACCGGCAGACGGGTGCGGCTGCGCGAGCTGGTCCCGACCTTGGCCAAGTGAAGGCCTCCGTGCAATGTTGCCGGCTCGGGTAGCTGGGATGGACTAGGCCGTGGGGCCCCCTCGGAGCCACCCACCACGCCGTGACAGTTGGTGTGGCTGCTAATCGCTTGACCTCGTGGAGGTCTCCAGCAAGCTGCACGAGGGGCCGCCGAAGACGAAGGCCGGGCGACGCTCGACGACGCTACCGCCGTCGATCGTCACCGAGCTCCGCCTCCACGTGTCACGCTTCGGCGTAGGCCCCTATGTGTTCACCACGCCCGAGAACCAGCTTTGGCACGCAGAGGATTGGCGCACCAATGCGTAGCGTCCCGCGGTCGAGGCGGCGGACTCGCGCCTCTCCGCCCACATGATCTGAAACACACCGGAGTTGCACTGCTCGCCGCTGCGGGGGTTGATCCGATGGAGATCGCGCGGCCTGCTGGTCATTCGAGCGTGACATTCACCTACGACCGCTATGGGCATCTCTTCCCGGAGGCGGACACAATGGCAGCGGCGAAACTCGACGCGATCCGCACCACCGGGCTTGGCGTCAAGTTGGGTTAGAACTCTGCGCGGACCACTGTGCTGACGACGACGAAGGTCGGCTGTGAGGACGCGCGATCACGCCTCGCCGGTGTCGTGCCGGTAGGCGAGGACGGCAAGTGGGACGAGCGCGGCGGTCCAGCAGGCGAGGACGATCCATCCCTCTGCTGGCCAGTCCCCGTGGAGGAGCGCGGCCGCGCCGGCATGCACGAGCCAGTAGGAAGGCAGCCCCTTGACGACGGTCAGCATCGCTCCGCTGTTGAACAAGCTCCCAAACGCGCCGCCGAAGAGGGCGAAGAAGACGACGAGCCAGCCCATGACTGGCACGAGCGCGTCCGTCGCGACGAGGTGGCCCAAGATGATGCCCATCAAGACGAACGGCACCAAGCCAATAAGAAGCAGGCCGCTCATTTCTAGCCACTGTGCTGCGCCGAGGCGCACCCCAAGTGTTACGCCAGCCAGGAAGACCAAGACGAGCGCGGGCAGCGCCACAAGGTAGGCGGCGAGCGTCTTCGCGAGGTAGTCGGTGCGGGCCCGCAGGGGCGTGATCCGCAACTGTCGGGTCCAGCCCCGAGCGCGGTCGCGCGCGAGACGGCCACCGGGTCCGATGGCGGCGAACATCGCGCCGTAGGCCGCCATCCCGGTCATGAAGTAGAGAGGAAAGGAGACGCCCGCGGCGTAGACGAATGCGTGACGCTGGCCCGAAGCGACCGCGTAGTAAACGACGAGTGGAAGCGCCAAAGAGAGCGCCCACGTCAGGCGGTTGCGGAAGGAGCGGAGGAGCTCGTAGCGCACGTGTGTGGCCGCACTCATTCAGCCACCTCCTTTGGACGAGGCTCGACCGGCTCGGCTGTCAGCTCGAGGAATGCTTCTTCGAGGCTTCCGCCAGCCGCTTCGACGTCGCGCACCTCAGGGAACCTTGCGAACAGCGCCGGGAGCGCAGCGTCGGCGTCCGCGCACGAAAGCACCACCGTCTCACCGTGGCGCTCGACGTTCATCACGCCGGGCAGGGCGAGAAGCGACTGGAGGTCGCCCACCGGCAGCGTCGCCCGAATCGTTCGAGACCCTGCCTTCGCCTTGATCTCGGTGGCCGGCCCGTCGGCGACAATGGACCCACGGGCGATGAGCACGATCCGGTCCGCGAACGCATCGGCCTCTTCGAGGTAGTGAGTAGCAAATACGACGGTCTTTCCTTCTGCAGCGATTCCGCGCATCGCCTCCCAGAACTCGTGTCGGCCCTCGACGTCGATGCCGGCGGTCGGCTCGTCGAGCACCAAGAGATCGGCATTGGTGACGAGAGCCGTGGCGAAGCGCACCCGCTGGGCTTGCCCGCCGGAGAGCTTCGTCGTCCAACGCTCCGCGAGGTCGCTGAGCCCCGTGCGGCGGAGCACATCGTCGACACCGAGAGGCTTGGGGTAGTACGAAGCAACAAGCGTGAGCAATTCACGAATACGCAGGTGGTCCGGAAGCGACCCGGTCTGAAGCATCCCGCCTACAAGACCCGATCTCACGGCGGTCGCCGGAGGGACCCCGAAGACGGACACCGATCCGGCGTCCGAGCGGGTCAGGCCGAGCACCATGTCGATCGTCGTCGTCTTTCCCGCGCCGTTCGGGCCGAGCAGTGCGACGGTCTCACGGGGCGCGATCACGAGATCGATGCCGCGAACCGCCTGGACCGTGTCGTAGGACTTGGTCAAACCGATGGCTCTGATTCCCGCGGGCTCGCCGCTCACGAGGGTCGTGGATGCGGTACGGGGGGTGGTGGCACTGATCGTCACTCTCGGATCATCGTTGAGCAGTCGCCGGCGAAGCAGAGGCTTTAGTCACTCTATTCGCCGCGGCGATCCGCGCTCCCGCTCCGCGCAGCTCAGTGCTTGACTCGGTTTAAGGCGCGAATTAGGCGCGAGGTGGACGGTTCGCCTCGTCGGTGCCGAGAACGGTCAGGTGAGAGGGATGGTCAGTTGTCCGCGAGGGGCGCATTGGGCAGCACACCTGATGCGCATAGCGCCAGGTGGAGCCCGCGGCGAGGACCCCGCGAACAACATCACTGCGCAGCTCGTAACTGCTCAGCTACCTCCGCCCTTCGTGACACCCCGCACCCGCCGCGTGAGCGATACGACAGGTTGGTGACCGAGGTCAGGTCACCGAGACCCCCGGCGACGCCGTCCGCTGTCGCCGGTGCCGTCGCAAGTTGCGGACCAGCCTGACGAGGTAGAACACCACCAAGACGCCGGCCGCCACAACCAACAGGCTGGCGAGAAGCTCGACGACGGCGTCCCCGTCGCTGTTGACAAGCGAGGCGCCCAGGCCCCAGGTCCAAAACGGCGCCCGGACCTGGAATGGCTGGCCGAGCGGTACCACGTCCGGCCAGGAGGCTTCGATGCGGGCGCCGCCGGTCTCCAAGGTGCCGTCGGTGAACGTCACGCAGCCGCCGCGCACCGAGCAGGTTGTCTGGTACGAGACTGGGTCGAATGTGCCCCTGTTTCCGGCGCCGGCCAGGTATGCGACCCCGTCGACTACCCCTGGCACGCTAACGACCGCCACGGCGAGTATCAGCAGCATCCCGACCCAGCGGAGGGCCCACACGACCCGGTGCGATGGCGGGTAGTGGTGCGGGCCGCTCGGGTGGTGTGCGACGAGCGGAACGGCTTTCGCACGCACGGCGGGAGGCGTGCGCCGCAGGCGGGCGGAATCCGAGGCGATCGCGAGAATGCCAACGACGGCCAGGGCGCCCAGCACGATGACGACGACCCGGAACCAGAACGGAGGAGGCGTCCCCGCTGACCGCGCGTTCGAGTAGGCCCCGAGGGCCAATATGAATGCGAAGAGACTGGTGGCGGCCATCCGACTCCAGCTGTGGCGACGGTGCAGCAGTCGCAGGGTGGCGGCCACATCCGGATCGGCGACGGGAGTGCCCGACGGTGCCGAGGATCTCACGCGGCAAGCGTATGTCCGGCAAGAACCTAGGCGCCGACCGTGCCGACAACGCCGGGCTCCCGCTCAACGTGTGGCGATGAGCGTGACCTGGTCTCGTGTTTGCCAGTCGATGACCTCAACTGGGTCGCCGCCCGCACCGAATGAGTGACCGCGTCGTTCATCAAAGAGCTGCTCCTGCGGTCGGCCCTCGAAGCGATCAAGGATGCCCCCGCACGCCAGCCTGATGACCGCATCGTGATAGAGGATCACCATACGTCAGCAGCTCTCGATCACCTGCTGGACGATCGGAACCGCGTCACATGTGTTCTCCTTGGCGGCGAGCCCTCATCTGCCTCTGCGGACAACGCCGCTGATGAGTTCGACGACACGTTGAAGCGGATTGATGATTCGGTCAGTCCCGCGCCAATGCGACTGACTTCGCAGTGGTCCGGTCACGCGGCGACATCACGGAGTCTGAGGGCTGGCGGTCAGAGGAGCTCCCGCATGATGTGACGTTCGGCGAATCCCTCTCTCGGCCCTGACATGCCTTTCGAGAACGAGCCGCCCATGAAGCGGTCGAGCATCCCCCTGGGGCCTATGCCCCAATGCCGCCGCCACCCATCATGCCGCCGCCACCCATCATGCCGCCGCCGAGCAGTTCGGATTCGAGGCCGCCGATCCCGCCGGCCATGCCCTGGGTCGGGTCCATATAGCCCTGGTCGTAGCCCTGCTGCCAAGGCTGCCCATAGCGCTGGCGACCCTGGTCATAGCCCTGCTGGCCGTAACCCTGGTCGTAGCCCTGCTGCCCGTAACCCTGCTGCCCATACTCGCCAGGCACGCCGGGGACTTGCGTCCCGCCGTAGACCTGCTGTCCACCGGCGATCATGGAGCCAGGGATGCTGCCTGCCATGGCGCCGCCGGGCAGCGTCCCTGTCTCGAAGTCGCCGCCGCCCTGCATCGACGACACGGTGTCGACATGCTGCTGTAGCGAGCTGACCGTGAAGCCGTGCATCGCCTGCAAGAGATTCTCCACCTGCGTCTGCTCGTCGTGCACTTGCATGGCGATGGCACGCAAATCACCCAGCCATTGCTGGGCGTTGACATCGCCGTTGGCTGCCACCGCCTGGAGCTTCTGGCCAAAGGCGTTGATCGCCTGCCCGATCTGCTCGACCTCTTGCTGCAGTTTGGTGTACTCGGCGTCAATCGTGTCCGGATCCATCTCAGCCCTCCTCGCCTCGATGTCCCAAAGGGTAACGAGAAGTACGGGCGCCGTCAGAGGGCAGTGAAGGGGCTGAACGACTCCGGGTGCAGGCGAGGCTGCCGAACTGGAGTCCCGAGCACGGCACTGGGATTCCCGTCTAGGACCAGAGGACGACGCGTCGACAAATACGCCCCGCCCGCATGCTCATCCTCACCCGTCGCCGCTGGCGCCACAGCGCACGACTTCGGCGCCCCGCTGCCCAGAGGGCAGACGAGGCGCCGAGCCAGTGATCTTGGGGCGTGACCGTCACGTCATCGCATGCGGGATGCAGGAGTGCTCCCGACACGATGGCTCACTTCTCGACCAAGACGCTCCCGTGGGCAGGGAAGTAGTTGGCTTCCGACGCCCTCACCGTGTAGCTGCCCGGGCTCGTTCCCTTGGCGAAGGTAACCACGGCCTTTCCGGCGGGGTTGGTGAGGGCGGTGTGCCCGTCGACGCTCACCTTGACGCCGGCCACCGGGTCACCGGCGTCGGTCACGACGAAGGTCACCTTGTTGCTGGTCGTGTTGGCGATCGTCCCGCCTCCCGAGAGAGTCAGGGCAGTGAGCGACTGCGTCGCCAGGAAGACGGGCTTCAGGCTGTTGTTGTCGCCGGCGGCAGTGACATCGAGACGCCCAAGTGGACCGCCGCTGATCGCAAAGCTGTCCACGGTGAACAAAGGGGTCGCGTACTTCTCGACAGGCCCGAACTTCGTGTCCGCCTCGTTGGTACGGACCGTGTAGAGCGTCGAGGCGTTCCTGGTCATCCAGGCGATCCAGAGACGGCCGCCGGGGCCGGAGGCCATCTCGTAGAAGAACGCACCGGCGCTGTCGGGGACGACGCGAGCGTGCTTCGCCCCGTCGCGCCAGAGCACGAGGTGCGAGCAGGAGTTCCCCACACAGTAGGCGGCGAAGACACCGCCACCGCTGCCGGTCCGGTTCGCGAAGGCGACCGGCTGGCTGTTCGGGGCTGTGCTCGTGTTGTACGTGCTCGAGCGGGGGGCCTGCACAAGCGGGCCGTTGCTGCTGAGGTCCTTGACCCAGACTCCGTCGCCGCTCGCCGGCGTTGCAAAGTAGCGATTGAACGCCAAGTAGAAGTCGCCGTTGCCGTCGCTGTCGACGACGTCGTGGTACTCGTTCTCGGGACCCATTCCGTTGAGGAAGGACGGGTCCGTTCCCGGAGAGGGAATGAAAGGGGACACGCCGATCTGGTAGAAGACGCCGCCTCCGATCGCCCCATACGCGGCCGAAATCACGCCTTTGGCGTTGACGGCCGCGCTGCCCCAGCCGACGTTGGACGAGTCGCAGGCGCTGGAGAGCGACCACCCTGTTGGCGTCCAGTAGGGCGCGCCCGGCACGGCTCCGACAATGCACCCGAAGTCGTACTTACCGCCGTTCATTCCGCTGAACACGACGAGCGGCGTGCTGCCGTTCGAGATCAAGGTCGGGTTGTTGGCGAGGCCCGCCCATTTCATCGCCACCTTCCGGCCGGCAGCGATGCCGCCGTCAGGGGCGAGGAGGGCAAGGTCGTAAGTCGTGGAGTTCGGCGCCCACATCACCCAGTCGCGGTTGTCGGGCGCCCGCCACATGGCCGCCGGTCCTCCCGAGTT
Organism: uncultured Actinomycetota bacterium; assembly: GCA_963735115.1. Lineage (GTDB taxonomy): Bacteria > Actinomycetota > Acidimicrobiia > Acidimicrobiales > Bog-793 > JAKACA01. The sequence goes on from CAVTJR010000001.1 coordinate 827,289, forward strand.
GGTCGTGCCGATCTCTGTCCACTTGCCCGGCGCGGGCGACGTCAGCATGTCCGGCGAAGTGACCCGCCGTGGCGTCGTTGCGGCCCCGGCAGCCGTGCTGGCAAAGCCGAAAACAGCCGCCATGAGGGCGACGAGGAGCACCCGGCGCGCCCGCACACCGGCCCCGCCGTGGCGGGTGCCTCGCGGGTGGGGTGTCCGAGCGAGGCCGAACGTGTTCCTGATGATCTTTTGCATGTCTCTCCTTCGCTGTGTTGTGAAAGTCAGATGGCGGATGGACCGTCGGGCTTCGGCGCCAGCAAGCCGATGACCCGGCAGGGCACGATGCGCTCGAAGCGAACCGCCGCCTGCTCGCTCACGGCCCTCACGTCTTCGAGTGGGCCCGCAAAGAGGCAGAAGACGACCTCGTCGTCGGGCATGAGCAGGGCGCCGAGGTACGACACGCCCGGCATGGCGGGCAAGCCGCCCCTCACGCGACGGTCAAGCGCCCGCGCTTGCTCCTCGGTGACTCCCGGGAGCATGCACTCCACGAGCTGGCAGCTGGACTCGGCAACCTGGGCCATAGCTCGACGGTAAACAGCCCCGGCGGCGCCGGCATCGGGGGAAACCCTACGGTTGCCCTTGGACGTCCCTTCTCGCGGCCAGCCGCCGCTCGAGGGACGCCCGCGAGCGGATACCGAGCTTGCGATAGACGCGAGTCAGGTTCGCCTCAACGGTCTTCGTCGTCACGAACAGCTGGGCTGCGATGTCGTCGTTGCGAAGGCCGGAGGCGGCGAGCTCGGCGATCGACCGCTCGGTGGAGGTCAGTTCATGGTCCGAACCCCGCCGGGCAGTCGCCCGCTCGAGGTCGCGGCTGGCCGTCTCTGCCCATCCGAGGGCGCCGGCTGCTTCGAAGGTGTGCAGGGCGTCTTGGAGGCATGCCTGCGCCTCGCGCCGCTCACCCCGGCGGCGGTGGAGACGGCCGAGTGTCAGCATCGTGCGACCACGCTCAACGGGCATATCGAGACGCTCATGGGCGATGAGGGCCAGCCGGCAATCCTCGATCGCCCCGTCCACGTCACCCCTCGCCGCCTTGAGCAGGCCGCGGCAACGGGCCGAGACGGCGAGAATCCAGGGCCGTGGGAGGCGGCGAGCCCGCTCCTCCATCGTCTCGATCATCTTCTCGGCCCGCTCGAGCTGTCCGAGCCGGATCGCTGCCTCGGCATGATCAGCCTGAATCCGGTCGGCCGCTGGTTCGCGGGTGTGTAGAGCGTCGAGGATCTCCTGCACGCGAGTCAACTGGCGGTCCGCCTCAGCCGCATCGTCAGCGGCCAGAGCCGCCGATCCGAGCATCCCTCTCGCGATGGATTCGAAGGTGAGATCGGGCTCCGCCTCGAGGCGCCTGAGCACCTCCTCGCCGGCGCTTCGGGCCGCTGCGAGATCGCCGCAATGGGCCGCCACGCACCCTCGGGCATGCAGCGCCAGTGTGACGTAGGTCTCCTGCTCGGTCTGCTGCGCCAGCTCGAGCGCCTCGTCAGCCAGCTCCGCAGCCCGCTCGGCGTGCCCGGTGACCGCCTCGAGGACGGCGAGGTGAGCGAGGATGCCAGCGGTGCTGGCCTCGTCGCCGGCCTCCTCGAAGGCCCGCAGGAGGTCCTCGTTGAGGCGACGAGCCGTCGCGAAGTCGTCGAAGAGCCGTGCCCACGTCGCCGGAAGCGTGCTCATCTCCCAGGCGGCGGCCGCCTCCTGGAGCTTCGTACCGAGTTCGACGGCGGCGTGATCGGCGACTCCCAGGGCGTAGAGCTTCCACATGGCCATGTTGTGAAGGGCGAAGGAATACAACAACGGGTCCGTGCTCTCGTCGATGAGGGCAAGGGCGGCCTCCGCATGTTCGAGACCAGCGTCGCAGTCAAGGGAGAACGACGAGATCCGAGAATGGATGCGGGCGCGCAGCGGCGTACTCTCGGCCTGTTCGAGCGCCTCGGACAACAGGTCCAGGCCGCTGTCCGGCTCCCCTTGGGTCCACAGCACGCTTCCCAGCTCGAGTAGCACCTGGGCACGGTCCTCCCCCGGCATTGGCCGCAAGAGCATCTCCTCGAGTTGACGCCTGGCCCCGGTGGCGTCACCGGCGAAGTAGCGCCGGTCAGCCAGGTCCCGCTCCCGGCGGAGGGCGGCGGCCTCATCGTCTGCCGGGGTCAAGCGGAGCGCCAGCTCCTTCAGCTCGACGGCGGCGTCTGCCGCTCCGCGACGCATGGCCGACTCGGTCGCCAAGTCCAAAAGCTCAGCAGTCTCGCTATCGGCCGAGCCCGCGGCGAGCGCTCGGTGCAGGGCTCGCTCTTCGAGGGTTTCGACCCGTTCCGATATACGGGCGTGCAGGGCGCGTCGTTCGTCCGGAGAGATCGACGAGTAGAGCGCCGAGCCGAAGAGCGGATGGCTGAACGAGAGACGACCGCTCGGGTCGGTATGGACGATTCCGGCGCGCTCGGCCGGAGCGATGTCGTCGGGCGGGACGTCTCCGACGGCCGGCCGGGGGAGTGCGGCCACGACGAGGAGGGCTTCGCGAGTCCGGCGAGGAAGGCGGCGGAGCCTGAGGAGAGCCACGTCGTGCTGGTCCGTCGGCACCGGCAGCGGCTCTCCGGGGCTGAGGGCGCCCCGCCGCAACACTTCGCGGGTGATCTCGAGAGCGTAGAAGGGGTTTCCCCCTGCAGCCCGGTGGATCCGCACGAGCACCGGCCGGGCGACCGCGACCCCGAGCGCATCGCGCACCAGCTCGTGGATGGCGGCGAGGCTGAGGGGACCGACCTCGAGACGAGCGATCGAAGCGGCGCCGAGCTCCCGCTCGAGATGGGCGGTCGAGAGGATCCCTCCCGTCGCCTGCTCGCCCGTCCGGATAGTGACGACGAGGCGAACGGGCGCCTCGCTCAGTCTCCGCAGCGCGAAGGCGAGCACCCTGGCGGAGGCGGCGTCCAGCCACTGCCCGTCGTCGACCCCGAGGAGCAACGGTTGTTGGGAGGAGATCGCCTCGAGCAGCGACAACAACCCCGTCCCGACGGCACGGGGTTCCAGCTCACCTTCGCCGGGCTCGGCGCGCAGCAAGGCGACTTCGAGAGGACGCCGTTGCAAGTCGGGCAGCCGTTCGAAGTCAGCATCGGGGCACGACCGGAGGAGATCGGACAGGGCGACGTAGCCCAGGTGAGCCTCGGACGGGCTGGTGCGGCAACTGAGGACTCGGTGACCGCCGTCGGCTGCGAGGCGCAGTGCCTCGTTCCAGAGCTCAGTCTTCCCGATTCCTGCCTCACCCTCCATGATGAGGGCCGTCGTCGACCGCGGGCCGCCACTGACAGCCAGCCAGCCGTGAATCTCACTGAGTTCCCGACTTCGCCCCACGAGAGTCATTCTCGACAGCTTGGCGCCTCGAGCGTCACGAACTCAACCGCCGCCGAGCGCGGCGTCCGCCCATTCTCCCGTACCCTCAGTGGCGACGTTGACGGGCAGGAGATTGTAAATGAACCAAGTTGAGCTCGACGCATTTCTCACCCAGACGTTTCCGACGCCCCTCGGAGTCGTCGGGACGCTGCGGCGGGACGGCTCTCCCAACCTGACGCCCGTCTGGTTCCGTTGGGACGGCACCGCCGTGACGATCTGGACGACTGACACTCGGGCGTGGGTGCGAAACCTGCAACGTGACCCGCGAGCCGCCTTCTCGGTCCAGACCTTCGAGATGCCGTATCCGGCTGCCGTCATGCACGGAAGCGCCTCGGTGCGAACCGGCGACGAACCCACCGTCCTTGAGGAGATCCGGGCGATCACGCGGCGGTACGTCCGCCCCGAGGAGATCGAGCCCTATATCAATGACTGGCCCGTCTTGCGGACCATAGTGACCATCACGCCGGATCGCGTGATTTCGTGGGCAGAAGGCGGCTGAATCGAGACCTCACTGCGACGGCGTCGCCGGCCGCTCCCGTCCCGACAAAAGCTCGTTGTGACCCCAGGACTGTCAAAGACTTCGCCCAAACAGCAGATTGGGCCTTGCTCAGGACCTATGGCGCAGCCGACGTCTCCACGGCGGCGGCGTGGGCCTGCAACCGCTCGAGGTCCCTCGGGTTGCTCAGCACGATCACGTCCCGGATAGGGCGGTCAGGACCGAGGAGAGCCGACAGCGCCGCCTCGGCCGCTGACTCGAGTGGGGGGACAGCAGTCGTCAACAGCACGAAGGGGTTGGGCGGCTGAGCCTGTCGGACGATGGCTGCCTTGGCGAGCGACTTCCAGAGCGTTTCGGCTCGCCGCAGACCCGGTCGGGTCGAGGTGAAACCGCCCGAGACGTCGAAGAGCCATCGATTCCCGCCGGCATCCCTGGCAGCGAAACTGACCTCGACGCCGGGCATCCGGACGTTCGCCTCGAGGCCCGAGAACCCGCACGCTTCGAGCGCCCACCGAGCGAGCTCTCTCGCCGATCGCCCCTCGCGCAGCGCGCGCGTCTGGTAGTCCTCGCCTTCAGGAGCCAGCTGCGGGCCGACAGCCAGGGCCGCTCGCGGGCGGCCGTCGGGCCGCGCCAAGATGCCGGCGAGCTCGGCCTCCACGCGCTGCTTGGCCTGCGAGACATAGTGCGCATCAGTGTCGTAGCCGGCGAAGTGCCGTTGCGTCCGCATGGCGGCGATGGCCGTCGAGCCGGAATCCGATGAACGGGTCGAGGACGAGGTCGCCGCGGTACGTATAGAGGTGGATCAGTCGCTCCGGCAGAGCGACGGGGAACGGCGCTGGATGCCCGACGCGACTGGCACTCTCGGCGGGGAACTCCCAGATGTCGGTCGTGGCCTCCATGAACTCGTCACGGAACATGGAGCTCTCTGACGGCAGCCCCTCTGCAAAACGTCGGCGGGCCGTCAAGGCCCGATCGAAACGCCCCTTGCTGGCGATGACGACCCGCTCGCTCAGATCACGGATCACCGGGTTGGCCGGCCGCTGGAACGAGCCCCAAGCGCACGATCCGGTAGCGCCACGACCCTTCAGCCAGATGACTTCACCCCGCAGTAGCAGACGCAGGCGATCTTGCAGGATCCAGGCGACGTCACCCGAGAGCGACCGGTATGGCTTGCGGCCGAGATTGGCGACGTTGACGGCGATCCGGCCTCCCGGCTCGAGCTTGCGGACGCACTCGGCGAACACGTCCTCCAGCATGGCGAGGTACTCGGCGTAGGTGGCGGGAACGTGTCCCTCCCCGAGCGCCGCCTCGTACTCCTTGCCGGCGAAGTAGGGCGGTGACGTGACGACGAGGGCAACGGAGGCGTCGTCGATGTCGGCCATGTGGCGGGCGTCGCCGACGAAGATGTCGTCGATCTGTCTCCGCTCGGCAACGTGCTCGTCGGTGGACAGCTCCGGAGCCGTGAACCGCTCATAGAAAACGGACGCATCATGGCTCTCACGCCGTCCCACCCCGAAACGCGACGTCGAGGTACGGCGCTGCACTGCGGACGCGTCGCGCATGTGTTCGATGCTAGTGAGCGGGGTGGGGTTCGGCGGGTTTCTCCGGCTGGCACTGTCTAGGTGTCCGGCGCTGCTTCTAGAGCTGGTGCTGCTTCTGGAACTGGCGCCGCCTGCGCGCGAGTCTTCGGCAATGATGCCAGGGTGACAACGGATCAGCCTTCCGACCTCGACGAGATTCGCCAGCGCCTCGACGTCGTCGACCGCAAGCTCGTGCACGTTCTGCTCGAGCGGTCGAGCCTCATCGATGAAGTCATCCACTTCAAGCGGGCGCACGGGATGCCCGTGATCGACCGGGGACGCGAGGACGTCATGCTCGGACGCATCGAAGAGGTCGCTTCAGCTGAGGGCCTCGACCCGCGCATCGCCCGTCAGGTGCTGCGCGCCGTCATCGATTCGTTCACGCTCCTCGAGGTTGAGCACCTCGGCCCCGACACGTGAACGGAGACGGCGACTACGGGATCGATGTGCTGGGGCAGCTTGGTGAGAACCCATCGACCTCGCTGTGGGCGTCCCAGCCCTCCTTGTTGCCCTTCTGCCAGGAAGCCAAACTCAGATAGCTCGCCGATGGCGAGGCGAAGTTGCCGTTGACGGTGTTCCCAGCGATCGAGAGGTTCTCATAGTCGTTGCAGTCGATCGGGTCGGTCGAGCCGGCCTTCGGGAGCCGGTCGACTTCCAGGAGAGGGTTGTACCGGTCCGCGCGGCCCAAGCCCCCGATGGTGTTGTGCCAGATCTCCACGTTCGACCAGGCGCCGCCGAGATCCACGACGGGCATGCCGTCGCTCCGGTTCAGGAAGTGCTGGCTTTCGTTCTGGAAGACGTTGTCGTACACATACACGTCCGAGATCGTCGCCCTGGCGCCGAAGGCATCGATGTACATGGCGTACGGGTCGTGGCCAGCGACCGTCGAGGTCCCGCCCGTTCCGGGAGGGTTCTGCCCGCTGCTCGGGTCGGACGCAGCGGTACCGGGGTCGTCGTGCACGACGTTGCCGGACACCAGCAGATGGTCGGTCTCCTTGCCCGGCGTTTCGACATCGAGGTTGATGCCCTGGTCGGTGTTCCAGACAGTGTTGGAAGCGAACCAGATGTAGGACCCGCCGTCGTCGTAGAGGCCGGCGGCGTTCTCCGGCAGCGGGTCACAGGTCTTGGTCGTCGAGTCCCACTTGCCGTAGGCGGCGTTCGACCACGTATCGACGTTGTAGACGGTGTTGCCAGCGACGTAACCGTGGCTCGCCTGAGCATCGCCGGTCTCCCAGCCGATCGTGTCGATGCCGATGTTGTCGACATCGTCAACCACGTTGCCGGCGACAAGGAAGTCCTTGAGCGCGCCGTTGAGGGTGATCGTCTCGCTCTGGCCGGTCCGCGTGCCGGTGACGGTGTTGTCTTCGACGACGACGTGCTGCAGCCGTTGCGACGTGGCATTCCCGGCCGCGATGACGGCGATTCCGTAGGCGTCGACGTTGGCGTTGTCGCAGAGGGCGCGCGACGTGTGGTTCTCGTCGGCCCTGTTCGTGATCTCGGCCACGGTGTTGTCGATGATGAAGATGTCGCCGCAGGAGCCATGGTGCAGGAAGCACGCCGAGAGATGCGGGAACGTCCCTTGCTTCTTGTTCTGCGTGTCGCTGCGCGTTGTCACGTAGATGCCGGCCGGCGTCTGTGCCGTGCCGTCGTAGGTGTAGTTCTCGACCGTCAGCCCGTAGATCTCGACACTCCGCGAGTCGACGATGCTGATCCCGCCGGAGTCGCTCCAGTACTGGTTGCGGTTCGTCCCGCTCGCGCGGACCGTTCCGAGGTCGAACGTGGCCGTCTCATCGGGCGCCGGCGCCACCTCGAGAAGGGCGGCCGTCGTCTTCGACCAGATGTGCAAAGGCTCGGTGAACACGCCCGACAGACAGACGGCGGTCCGCCGCCTGATCGAGTTCTCGTGGGTGGCGATCCAGGAGTTGACCGTCGCCGCGCTGCCACCGTGTCCCGCGATGAAGGTGACCGAGCAGAAAGACGGTGGCGAGATGGGCGAGCCGGTCGGCGTGGCGGGGTTCGGGATGCGGCCGTTGTTGCGAACTGGGGCTTCGCCCTTCGGCTCGAAGCGGAAGGCGCTGGCCCTCACCGGCGGCACCGGTTGGGCGACAGTGCTCTGCGACGGCGCTGCCTTCGTGGCGGCGGCACCTGCCGGCGAGACGAGGGCCAGCGGGACGAGGGCGACGGCGGCCGCGACGATCCCTGCTTGGCCAAGGGCTCTGATCCGCGCCATTTCGTACCGCTGCTCCTCTCCGCCGGCGACCGTGTCGCACATCATGACCCAGATGTGTGCGCTCACCGATCAAGCGCCGACGTGCCCGGGTTGGACCACATGAGACCTCGTGCGGCATATCGGCGAGGCGCACCGGTGAGCGGCTACTCACGTCCGCGATCGTCGCCTCGCGGGCGAGGACCCTCCGGATCAGCTGGTCCTGATCGGCCCGGCCGCTCCTCCGGGTTGCAATTCCGCGGGCCAGTCGTACCCTGTAGGCATGGCTGCTTCCACTGACACGGTGCACTGGCGTGGAGTGCATCACCTCGCCCTGATCACTTCCGACATGGACGCAACGGTGCGCTTTTGGCACGGTGTGCTCGGTGCCCGCCTCGTGGCGACCATCGGCACGCCGGCGTTCCGTCACTACTTCTTCGAGATCGGGTCGGGCAATACGATCGCCTTCTTCGAGTACCACGGCCAGAAGCTCGCCACCTATGCCAAGCCGGCTGGCATCCCCTACGAAGCCGCTTCCCAGTTCGACCACCTTTCGATGCACCTTCCGGACGAGGACGCCCTACTTAGGCTGCGCGACCGCCTGAAGAGCCATGGGTGCGAGGTGACCGACGTCGTCGACCACGGATTCCTGCGCTCCATCTACTTCAGCGATCCGACCGGTATCGCCCTCGAGGCGTCATGGTGGACGCTCGACCCAACGGGGCGGCCGGCCGACCAGAGCGACGATCGTCTCTTCGCCGACGCCGACCCGGTGCCCTCGGTCCGTGAGCTGCGGGAGGCTGGAGAACTCGATCACACCGTGGCGACCGAGCTCGTCGACTCCATCATCCTCGACCTCTACGGCACCAAGAAGGACTGACCGGCGCTCGCTGCCGGCCGGCCGGGCCGGCGGGCCGGGCCGGCGGGCCGGGAGCGGGGCCGGGCCGGCGGGGCGGGCGGGCGCGTTGCACGAGCCGGCGGGGCGGGCCGGCGGGCCGGGAGCGGGGCCGGGCCGGCGGGGCGGGCGGGCGCGTTGCACGAGCCGGCGGGCGCGGCAGGTCCAAATTGTGTGCCCAGACGGGCGGAACCGAGCCGAGTTTGGCCACCTTGCGCGCACAGTCCGTGGGGGCGGGCCGAGGTCAGGCGTTGCACAACCGAATTGTGTGCCCAGACTGGCGGAACCGGGGCAAGTTTGCTCATTTTGTGCGCACAGTCCGTGGGGGCGGGCCGAGGCACACGCCACACCCGCCCAGCGACGCCCGACGCCCCTCTCGGTACGCTCTGCCATGGCCAGCGATCCCACGGGCGCGCCGAGAGGCAATGTCCTGTTCATCACGCTCGATCAGTGGCGGGGTGATTCGCTGTCGGCCCTCGGGCATCCCCTCGTCAGGACGCCGGCGCTCGATGCCCTGGCGAGGCGAGGCGTCCTGTTCGCCAACCACTGGGCGAATGCCGCGCCGTGCGGACCGAGTCGCGCCAGCCTGTACACGGGCATGTACCTGCAGAACCACCGCTCCGCCCTGAACGGCACACCCCTCGACGCCCGATTCACGAACGTTGCCCTCGAGGCGCGGGCGGTCGGCTACGACCCCGTGCTCTTCGGCTACACCGACACGAGCGTCGACCCGAGAACCGTGCCCGCCGACGACTCGCGACTTCGCACCTACGAAGGCATCCTCCCGGGCTTTCGCCCGATCGTGAACGACCCCTACGACGCCGGCGGCGTCGGCATCGAGTGGGCGAAGTGGCTGGCTGCACGCGGCAAGGACGTCCCCTCCGACCCGAGGCGACTCTACGACCCGGACCTCTCCTACCCCGGTGCCTCCGACCATCCGCCGGCGTGGGCACCAGGGGGCTTCAGGGCCGACGAGACCGAGACGGCCTTCCTCACCGAACAGCTCATCGGCTACCTCGAGGAGAACGGCGACGAGCCGTTCTTCGTGCACGCCTCTTACATCCGCCCGCACCCCCCATATCGAAACCCCCCCGGTTATCACGACCTCTACTCCCTCGAGGACGTCCCGCCGTTCGTGGCGCACCCCACCCGTGAGGCCGAACGGGCTATGCACCCGCTCAACAACGCGCTCCTCGTCCTGCCGCCCTTGGCAGCACCGGACGACGAATCCGAGCGCCGCCAGCTGCGAGCGACGTATCACGGCATGCAAACCGAGGTCGACGACCAGCTGAGCCGCCTCTTCGGATGGCTGGACGGCTCCGGGCTCGCCGACGACACTCTCATCGTCCTCACGAGCGACCACGGTGAAATGGGCGGCGATCACTGGCTCTTCGAGAAGGGGGGCTACTGGGACGAGAGCTTCTTGATCCCCCTCATCATCAGCGACCCCCGTACTTCGGCAGACGGCACGCGGGGCCTCGTCGTGCGCGCCGTCACCGAGTCAGTCGACGTGCTACCGACGATCCTCACCTGGATCGGTGCAGAGATCCCAGCCCAGGTGGACGGCTGGCCCCTCACCTCGTTCCTCGAGCAGGGCACACCACCGGATCATTGGCGCACGGAGGCGCATTTCGAATGGGACTTCCGCCACCCGGTGAGTCGAATGGCGGAGCAGTTCCTCGGCGTGCCGTCGGCCCACTGCCTGCTCAACGTCGTCCGGTCGGATGGCTTCAAGTACGTGCAATTCGCCGCCGAGCCCGACGTCCTCCCGCCACTCCTCTTCGATCTCGCCGACGACCCCGACCAGCTCACCGACGTGTCGGATGAACCCGGGCACACGCAGATGGCGTTCGACGCCGCCCAGATGCTGCTGCGCTGGCGGATGCGCAATGACGAGCGGACGCTCGTCAACCAGTTTCTCGACCCGTACCAGGGTCACGTCGTCGCGACCGACAGTTGGCGCTGAAGGGCGTCAGGGGGCGACGGCCGGTCAGCGCAGGCCGGGGAGTGCCCGCACCGGGGCGCGCTGGGACCGCACGATCTCGTCGACAAGGCCGAAAGCGACCGCCTCCGTCGCGCTCATGTAGCGGCCGCCTTCGCAGGCTGCCGTGATCATCTCGAGCGGGCGGCCCGTCGCCAGTGCCAGCCGCTCGTGGTATCGCAGGTAGCTGCGCCGGTGGTACTCCACGAGCGACTCGACTTGGCTCGCCCTCGCCTCGAAGGCGGCGTCCGGGTCCGTCAGGCGGAATCGTGTGTGCTCCATGGCAAGGCGCCTGCCGCAGACGGCGGCGACAAGGGCCGCCGAGCCCTCGACCCGACCCAAGCACGTCACCTGCACCGGCACACCGAGCGCGTCGATGACGTCCACGACGGCGAAGCCGGCCTCGAGGGATCCTCCAGGGCAGTCGAGCTGTAGCTGCACGACGTCGTCGCCCGTGGCGTCGAGCGTCATGAGCTGAGAAGCGACGCGCGTGGCTGTCACATCGTCGAGCGCTCCCCGCAGGGAGACGATGCGCCGGTCGAACATGTGCCCTTCCAGCCAGTCGCCTCGCTCTGTCCAGTCCTCCGGACTCATCACGTGCCCTCCTTCATCGGCTTGAGGTGCCACTCCAATTCCTGCGACAAGGCCGCCGCGTAGCGTTCCAGCGTCGACAGTCGGATATCGGCGTCTCCGGACTCGAGCCGTGCCACGGCCGACTGGGATGTTCCCATGCGGGCCGCCACCTCGGTCTGGGTGAGGCCGAGGTCGAGGCGGCGCGCCTCCAGCTCGGACACCAGTTCGTGGCGCCGTGCGGACATCTCTCGAAACCCAGGGAACACCGGCTCATGTCGTCGCTGTGACATCGTTATCTCGTTCTCGATATCTTATATTCGCGATATTGCGCAAGCACCACCCATCGCCGCAAAGGAGCAGACACGTGACCCACTGGACCGACGAAGTCCACCGAGAGCCTCCACGACACTCGATCATCCCCACCGTCCTCGACCAGACGAGCCGGGGAGACCGAGCGTACGACATCTTCTCGCTGTTGCTGAGGGAGCGAATCGTCTTTCTCGGCCAAGAGGTCGACGACCAGATCGCCAACCTCCTCGTGGCGGAGATCCTCTATCTCGAGGCCGAAGACCCCGAGAAGGACATCCACCTCTACATCAACTCGCCTGGCGGCCTCGGCTACGCCGGCATGGCGATCTACGACGTGATGCAGCACGTGCGGTGCGAAGTGTCGACCATCTGCGTCGGCATGGGGATGTCGGCCGCCGCCATGATCCTCACGGGCGGAGCTGCCGGGAAGCGGTTCGCCCTGCCCAACGCCAAGATCATGATCCACGAGGGAAGCGCGGGCACCCGGGGCGCACCTCGCGACATGGAGATTCATCTGCGCGAGGTCCTCGCTACCACGCGACGGATGGTCGAGATCCTCGCCCACCACACCGGGCGGCCCATCGACGAGGTCGCCAGCGACATCGAGCGAGACCGCTACATGACGGCGGAGGAGGCCAAGGCCTACGGGCTGATCGACGAGATCATCCTGCCCCGCCGCGGCGTCTCTGCTATCCCCGCTGAGCTCGAGCTCGCCTCCGTGGGTTAGCCGCCCGGGGCGCGGCGGCTCACGGAAGCGAGGTGCCCGCCAATTCGGGCACGAGATCTGCCGCCTTCACGGTGCCCCAGCCGGTAGCCAGGTCATAGCCCTTCGAGGCGGCATAGCCGGTCACCACGGCGGTCCTGTCCTTGTAAGGGATGCGCACCGAGTTGTTGCCGCGCGTCACTCCGACAAGACCGGCGGCGTGGGCGGCGCCGAGGCGGTAGAGGGTGGGGTTCAACAGCCCGAGGGCGTGGCCGGCGAGCTGAACCGCCAGCGCCACGATGCCGGCGAACAGCGGGGTGGCGAGGCTCGTGCCGCACACTTCGTCGCTCGAGCTACCCGGGTAGCTCGCAAAGACAGCGGCACCCGGGTCACATGACGCGTCCATGGAGACATCCGGGATGCCACGATGCTTGCCTACGACTCCGGCGACGCCATCCTGCCAACTCGGGCGGGCGAAGTCGACCGACAGACCGCCCCCAGTCGACTGCGGCAGCGGGCGACTCGTCCCGTCGTCATTCCAGACTCGCGTCGGCGACACCTGCGTGCCGGCTGAGTCGAGCAGGATCTGCGTTCCACCAACGGCGGTCACGAGCGGGTCGCTCGCCGGCCAGTTGATGACACGACGGTCGAAGTAGTCGAGATTGGCCATCTGCGATGTCGCGCCCGAGTCGCCCGTCGCCCCCAGCACGGTGACGTCACGGCTCTGCGCCAGCTGGTAGGTCCCCCGGAACGCCAGCAGTGACGCCTTCGTCGGGAAGGTTTCCTCCGTGGCAGCGAAACTCTGACTGATCACCGAGACCTGCTCGTGCGTGATGAGGTACCGCTCGGCTTTCATGATCTCGGCGAAACCGGACGTTCCCTCCACCTCGTCGACGCCGGTTAAGGCGAGAACGATGGACGCACCCGGTGCCATGGCGTGCGCCCACTCGACGTCCAGCGTGGTCTCGCCTGCCCAGCTGGTCATCTCCGAATTGGCCGCGTCGAACCGCGGCACCTTGCCGGCCGGTCGAACGATCTTGAACGACGGCGGGGCGGCGATGCCGTACTGGGCGTCGAAGTTGGCCAGGTCCGCGCGGATCGTCGGCGAGCCGTAGACGTCGACGATCCCGATCGTGGCGCCCTTGCCCGTGATCCCGGCGCTGTAGACGGGAGCAAGGTCGTACGCCGCTTGTACCTGTTCCGGCGTGTACGGACCACTCACCGCTCCCGAGGCGCCATGCGAGATCGAGGGCGCCCATTCGATCAACGGGACGACGCTCTCGTCGGTGAGGCCGCCGGCGCCATGACCGACGAGGACGCTCGCGCCGCTGACAGGCAACCTCCCTGGCGACGAGGCGACCACGGCCGACGAAACCGTGGCAAGGGTAAAAGCGGTGGCTGCCACGACGAGGCGACGAACGCCACGCCGGGGCACACCCGATCGGCGATCCGATCGCAGGCGAGCTCGAGACGTCACCTCACAATCGTGCCAGAGCCGGATTACCTTTCGCGCATGACCCACGGTGAGGGTGCTCGCGACTGGGTGGAGTGGCACCGCCCCTATGACGTGCCCGGCTCGTCTCTCGCCGTACGCCTCGGCCTCGTACAGGCCCACATCACGCGGGCGCTCGACCAGGCACCACCGGGCGCCGTCCGGATCATCTCGATGTGCGCCGGCCAGGGGCGGGACGTGATCGGTGCCGTCGGCCAGCACCCGAGGAAGGCGGACATCGAAGCGCGGCTCGTCGAGCTCGACCCGGCCAACGCCGCCATCGCCCGCGAGCTGGCGGACGCCGCCGACCTGCCCTTCGTCGAGATCGTGACAGGCGACGCCTCGGTGAGCGACGCATACTTGGGTGCAGCTCCGGCTCAGGTCGTGCTCGCCTGCGGCATCTTCGGCAACATCAGCGAGGCGGACATCCGCCAGTGCGTCAGCTTGCTTCCGATGCTGTGCAAGCACGGGGCGACCGTCGTCTGGACTCGACACCGTCGGCCGCCTGACCTTACGCCGGCGATTCGGGCGTGGTTCGAAGAAGCCGGATTCGAGGAGATCGCCCGTGACGAATCTGCCGATCTGCCCTACGTCGGTGTCGGCGCTCATCGCTGGCCGGGGGAGGTTGGTGTCGTGAGGAGAGGGGTGGGTTTCTTCCAGTTTGTCGGCGACGGATCCGCCGCCCGGACCGAAGGGGGATAGAATCGCCGGCGTGCTGATCTGATCTTTGGCTCCGCGTGTCGTGTCCCGCCGTGTCCTAGGAGATCGTCAGTGCCCCATGCTTCACCCACCCCGTTCGCCACCATCTCGGCGCATCACGTCTCGAAGTCCCGCGGCCTCGCCCCGATCCTGGTCGACGTCGAGCTCGTGCTCGGATCCGAGGCGCGCATCGGTGTGCTCGGTCCGAACGGCGTCGGCAAGACAACGCTGCTGCGCATCCTCGCCGGCCTGGAGGCGCCCGACTCCGGGACCGTCACGGTCAACCCGCCTGGCGCCACCGTGGGCTATCTGGCACAAGAGCCAGAGGCCGATCCGGACGAAACCCTCCGCCACCTGCTCCTCCGACGCACCGGCGTCGCCGAGGCCGAGGCGACTCTCGAGTCGGCTGCGGCCGATCTCGCCGCGGGCGCCGCCGGCGCCGACGATCGATACGCCGCAGCACTCGACCGCTACCTCACCCTCGGGGGCCCCGACGTCGAAGCGAGGATGGCGATCGTGCTCGCCGACCTCGGTCTCCCCGAGCGGTTGCTCGATGTAGCCACGCAGGCTCTCTCCGGAGGTCAGCGGTCGCGCTCGGCGCTGGCCGGGCTGCTGCTGTCCCGCTTCGACCTGCTCTTGCTCGACGAGCCAACGAACGACCTCGACTTCGACGGCCTCGAGCGGCTCGAGACGTTCCTCGAGCAGCGCGGTGGCGGGTTGGTCGTGGTGTCGCACGACCGGGCCTTTCTGGAGCGGATCGTCACCACAGTCGTCGAGATCGACGAAGGCACCCACCGGTCGTCCGAGTACGGGGGTGGCTGGGCGGCCTACCTCGAGGCGAAGGAGACGGCCCGCCGCCACGCCGCCGAGGCCTACGAGGACTACCTCGACGAACGCGAGCGCCTGAAGACGAGGGAGCGTGAGCAACGTCAGTGGTCGGTGCAGGGCGTGGCCAGGGAGAAGAAGAACCCTCGCGACAACGACAAGGCGCAGCGTGACTTCCGCATCAATCGCACGCAGAAGCAGGCGTCCAAGGTGCGCATCACCGAGAAGGCACTCGAGCGCCTCGAAGTGGTGGAACGGCCCTTCGAGCCCTGGCAGCTGCACCTCGACCTCGCCAGTGCCCGCCGGAGCGGCGCCGTCGTCGGTCGCCTGCACGAGGCGGTGGTCCGGCGGGGCAGCTGGCAGCTCGGGCCGGTCGATCTCGAGCTCGCCTGGGCGGACCGACTGGCCCTCCTCGGGCCCAACGGCAGCGGCAAGACGACACTGCTGTCAGCGCTGCTCGGGCGAGTGCCGCTCGATGCCGGCGAGCGATGGCTCGGCCCATCTGTTGTCGTCGGGGAGCTGGGCCAGGAGCGGATGCGCTTCTCCGTTGCTGAGGCGACGCTCCTGCAGGCCTTCTTGACGGCGGCGCCGCTGGCGACGGGCGAAGCACGCTCACTGCTCGCCAAATTCGGGCTCGGCGCCGATCACGTCCTCCGGCCGGCTGCCTCCTTGTCTCCCGGGGAGCGCACGCGAGCGGAGCTGGCGCTCCTCATGGCTCGAGGGACGAACTGCCTCGTCCTCGACGAACCCACGAACCACCTCGACCTGCCGGCCATCGAGCAGCTCGAACAGGCGCTCGAGGCTTGGGAAGGGACCCTGATCCTCGTGACCCATGACCGTCGCCTCCTCGAGCAGGTGCGGCTCACGCTCCGCCTCGAGCTAGCGGACGGCAAGGTGTCGGCCCTGAGCCTCTGACGACACCCGCCGCGGCCGCACCGCAAAGGCCCTCTCAGGAGCGTCCAGTCGGCCGGCCTGGGAAGGCACCAGTACGCTCAGGTCGTGGCGTGCTTCGCGTTGACGATGGTCTCCGGCCCGAGCTGGGACGCCTCCCGGCACCGTCGCGAGCAGGAGGCCTGGGACGAGCACGCGGCCTTCATGGACGAACTCGTCGACGAGGGCTTCATCGTCCTGGGCGGTCCGATCGGCGAGGGCGAGAAGGTCCTGCTCGTCGTCGAGGGCGAGGACCAGCGTGACATCGAGGCGCGCCTCGGGGAGGATCCCTGGGTGCTGATGGGACTCCTGCGCATCGGTGTGATTCAGCCCTGGACGGTCTGGCTCGACGGCAGACAACGCAACCGGACCCCTTGAGGGGTCCCCCACGGGCGTCCGGCGTGAGGCTCCTCGCCCTGCTTTCGGCGTGCTAGCTGGCGGTCACTTCTTTGGTAGTGAACTGGTCGCCGACGAGGGGCGCAGGCTCGATCCGCTTGCCGCCCGGCAACACCATGATCTGCGGCTGCAGGTCTTCGTAGCGGGGCGCCGATCCGTTCACCTTCAACTGCGAGATCGTCGTCGGGTCGATGTCAGGGTAGGGCACGTGTTTGTTGTGAGGAAGGGAGGGATCCTCTTGTATCCACTCCGCCAACTGGAGGTTTGTGAACACTCCGCTCGACGTCGGGGCGGCTTGCGACTGGCCCGTCGTCACGTCGTCAACTGAGGCCGCCCAGCTCCCCGAAGCCTCGGTTATCTGTGCCTGTATCTCGTCGCCTGGATTGACTTGCATCAGGATCTGCGCGTGGAACCCCTGAGCCGGATCCGACCAGAAGGCGTCGTAGAACGGCGTGCCGCCTTCGTATGACTCCGTCGTTCCTACCTGGAAGAACTCACGTTGGCTGGGGCCTTGCACGCCGATCCAGGTCGAGGCACCTCCGGCGGGTGACGAGTTGGGGATCGGCGGTACACGCCAGCTCGCACTGATCTGATCGACTGATACGTAGCCGATGTAACCGGCGAAGGAGCCCAGCTGCGGCGTCTGGCTGTTCGGAGATACGCCCGAACTGCCGAGCTTGGTACCGCCCAGGATCAGAGCCGTCACGACAGCAACAGCCACCGCGGTGATGATGATGGAAACAGAGCGACTCCTCCGCCGCGTCGGTGGCAGGTAGTAGCCGGGATACGGCGGCGGTCCGTATCCCGGCGGGTATCCCGCTGGCGGGAACCCAGGGGGCGGCTGATAGCCGTACGGCGGGTACCCCCAATACCAGGTGTGCGCTCCAGGTGGATAGCCGGGGTGTCCCGGCGCTGAGTGATAGCCGCCGTCGGGCGAAGAGCCGCCGTAGGGCGCATACGGCTGCTGAGGCGGGTACGGCCCGAAGCCGGGGCCGCCTTGCGGTTGGGGAGGTGGGAACGCGGGATAGTTGTAACCCCCGCCGGGCTCGCCCGGTTGGTAGGGGTACCCCTGACCTGGGTAGCCGGGCGGATAGCCAGCGCCCGGGTAGCCAGCGCGGGGAGGGTAGCCGTAGCCGGGCGGGTAGCCAGCGCCGGGTGGGTAGTCCACGCCGGGCGGGTAGCCCACGCCGGGTGGGTAGCCCACGCCGGGTGGGTAGCCCGGGCCGGGTGGGTAGCCCGGGCCGGCCGCTGGTGGCGATGGCGGTGGTGGCGGTGGTGGCGGCGCGCCCGGTTGCCAGGACTGCTGCCAGCCGTCGGTCGAGTCACCCTCGGCTGGTGGCAGCGGGACAGTCGGATCCTCGTCGGGGGGGTGGCCCACCGAGTCGCTCATCGAACCAGATGTGGAACAGGCTCAGCTCGCGTCCCGATGACACCTCGCACGTGGTGGCGGCCTCGCTGTGTCACGACCCCAAGATTAAGGCGTCCGTCTCTTTGATCCCTCAGCGATTCCACCGCCCGTCTGGTCCTCCCCCTACGATTCGCCCGTGGCCACCGACCGGAGCCCTCTCGGACCGACTGAGGTCGAGCTCTCTGCCATGTCCATCGCCCTCGACGAAGCGCTCGGGGCGACGGCTCATGGCGATGTTCCGATCGGGGCTGTCGTGCTCGTCGGCGAGGCCGTCGTGGCTCGCCGTCACAATGAGCGCGAGCTGTCCGGCGACCCAACCGCGCACGCCGAAGTGCTGGCGCTGCGCGATGCCGCCACGGCTATCGGGAGCTGGCGCCTTTCGGACGCGACGCTGGTCGTGTCCTTGGAGCCATGTGCCATGTGCGCCGGCGCTGCCGTGGCCGCCCGCCTCGGTCGCATCGTGTTCGGTGCCCCCGACCTGAAGGCGGGCGCCTGCGGTTCCCTCTACAACCTGTGCGCCGATCCGCGACTGAACCACGAGGTCAGCCTGCTCGGGGGGGTATTGGCGGAGCGTTCGGCCGAGATGATGGAGGGTTTCTTTCGGGCGCTGCGTCCGTCCTGAGCCGCCGACCCTTCCGACTCACCCTGGCGAGGTGGCGTCCCAAAGCGCCTAGTGTGACCTCCGGAGGGATGCGAGAGTGGCCGAATCGGGCGGTCTCGAAAACCGTTGTACGTCATGCGTACCGTGGGTTCGAATCCCACTCCCTCCGCCAAAACGCCTTGACCCCATTCAGTGGACCACTTTTAGGACAACGTGGCCTGGGGTGGGGTGAGGGCTTCGAATTCGTTCGGCGTGAGGTAGCCGAGCGCTCTGTGGCGCCGGGGTGGTCCACTTTTTGGGGCTACATCAGTTGTCCAATTTTGCAACCCGTCGAGGATGTCGACGCCACCTACGAAGAAGTGCGGGCGAAGGGCGTCGAGTTCATCCGCACGCCCGAGACTCGCAGCTGGGGCATGCGCTGCGCACACTTCAAGGACCCCGATGGGAACGCCTGGGAGATCAACAAGTGGTTGGAAGAGAACTGATGAGGCCCCATCTCGCTGAGCCGCCCCCGCGGGGATCGAGCGAGGTTGCGGAGCACACGGCGCGAACAGGAGAACCTGCCGAAAGCCTCTGTTCCGGGTCGGCCAGCCTCGCCAGCATGGTTGTTGCTGAAACAGGTGTATTCAAACGGAAGCAAAGGAGGCCGCCATGACGAACACCGCAGAGGCGACGCGCCACGAGGGTGCGCTCCGCGTCATCGAGTCGGTCCAGGACGCAGACCAATCGGCGCTCGAGGCTGTGAGGAAGTTCCTCGACACTGTCGACGCAGTTTTCCCGGATGTGACAAGGGATGGCGGTCCCCGCCGGAAGATCATCGATTCGGCCTTCAAGATGACCGAAGAGCTGGTTGCCACATCGAACAAGCTTGCGCAGAAGATCGTGAAGGTGACGGAGGACGCGCTCGGCGAATTCGAGAAGAATGCCGGAGCGCCCAAGAAGTAGGAACCTCTGGGTCCTGAGTGTGATCAGGCGCCCAAGAGCCGCCTCGTCGGGACAGGGACGTGAGGCAAGAGGACCGTCGAAGTTCTGAGCATGTCTCTGCCCCGACGTTCTGTCCGACGAGTCAAGCTCCTCCACGTTGGAAGCGACGCGCAAACACCATGAAGACGAGTCCGTTTCGTTCCCGCACCGTCCGGATTCACGGCCACGACGTCAGCTACCGCATGGCCGGCGAGGGACCTGCGGTCCTGCTCATCCACGGGATCGCAGGGAGCTCGACGACGTGGCGGGCGGTCATGCCCGCCCTGGCCGAGCACTACACCGTGATCGCGCCCGACCTGCTTGGCCACGGACACTCCGCCAAGCCTCGCGGCGACTACTCGTTAGGGGCGTACGCGAGCGGCATCCGGGACTTGCTGACGGTGCTGGGCAGGGAACGTGTCACCCTCGTCGGGCACTCCCTCGGCGGTGGAGTGGCCATGCAGTTCGCCTACCAGTTCCCCGAGTGGGCCGAACGGTTGGTGCTGGTCGCCTCGGGCGGACTCGGCAAAGAGGTCAGCCCGCTCCTCAAAGCGGTGACCCTGCCGGGAGCCGAATACGTGCTGCCGCTCCTGCTGCACACACGGATCCGGGAAGTAGCCGAGTGGCCCGGAGTCATGGCCCACCGGGTGGGCTGGCGACCGAGCGACACCCTGGCGGAGGTGTGGCGCAGCTACACGACCTTGACGGATCGGCACGGCCAGATGGCATTTATCCACACCGTCCGCTCGGTCATCGACATTGGCGGTCAGCGAGTCAGTGCCCATGACCGGCTCTACCTGGCCGAAGCGGTCCCGACGCTCATCGTCTGGGGCGATCACGACCGCATCATTCCCGTGGCCCACGCCTACCGCGCCAGCGAGGCAATCCCCAATGCTCGCCTCGAGATCCTCGAAGGCGCCGGGCACTTCCTGCCGTGGCAGGACGCCGACCGCTTCCTGGCCGTCCTTGAAGACTTCCTGAAGACGACAACGCCAGCTCACGTGCCCGAGGAGCGCTGGCGGGAGCTCCTGACGAACGCTCCGCCCGATGATGAAGAGGAGTAGCGGCTGAGCGTCTGAGCGCCCGATGGCCTCGACCGCGAGGCGAACTCGCGCTGAGGCGTCGCAGCCGGGCTGCGCGCACCATGCCGCTCCTAGAAGGTGCCCGTAGGCCCCCCGGCCAGTGCCGCCACGACACCCAGCAACCCGCACGACAGCAGCACGATCACGACGTTCCTCCGCAGGCCGAGGAGCGCCACCGCCGCCAAGGCGGCGATGCCCGCCTGCCAGAGGTGGCCGATCTCGAGACTGAGAGGCACCGCCACGCCCCCGATGGCGCCGATGGCGCAGGCACCGGCTCCGGTCAGAAACGCCTGCACGGCATCGCTCGCACGAATCCGGTCGAAGTGAGGCGCCCCCACGGTCACGAACACGAACGAGGGCGCAAAGGCCACCCCGGCCGCCAGCAGTCCACCGCGGAGCCCTCTGGCGGCGTAGCCGACGACTGCGACGGTCTGCACGACCGGCCCGGGCGTGATCTGACCCAAGGCGACCGCGTTGAGGAACTGTGCATTCGTCATCCAGTGATAGGCGCTGACCGCGTCATGTTGCATGAGTGGGACGATGACGAAGCCTCCGCCATAGGACAGGGCGCCCACCTTGAACCCCACCCAGGCGAGGCTGGCGACGCCGCCGACGGCGGGAGCCACGACGAAAAGCGGAAATCCGCCCGCGAGGCGACGAGACCTCGGCGTGCCGGTCCGACGCTCGCGTCCCACTTCGAGCAGCCCGCAGCCCAACAGTGCGAGTACGAGGAACTGGCCGACGGTTGCGGCTGCGGCGGCGCCCACCAGCGCATAGGCGATCCACATCCTCTGCTTGGTGGCGTCGCCGCTCAGGCGTCTCCACGCCGCCGGCAGCAGCCCGAGAGCCGAGCTGACCGCCACGGCCGGCACGCCGGCGCCGGCGCCCAGCTCGGCCCCGAGCACCCAGAGGGGAGGGTTGCGGGCGAGGAAGAGCGACGAAAGCCCGAGGATCATGACGAGGCCTGGGGCGATGAAGCAGACACCACCGAGGAGCGCTCCGGCCAGGCCCCGCAGTCGCCAAGCGCAGAAGATGGCGAGCTGTGTCGAGGTCGGCCCCGGAAGCAGGCTCGTGGCGGCGATGCCGTCCTCGAACTCGCGCGCCGGAAGCCACTGCCGCTCGTCGACACACAGCCTGCGCAGCAAAGCGATGTGGGCTGAGGGACCACCGAACCCTGTTATCCCGATGCGGGACCATTCACCGGCGATGGTCACGAGGGGCACGGTTTCGTGTCGTGGGGCGCTCACCGCTCGCCGCGCCCGCGCAGTCGACAGGACCGGAGCCTACGAGACCGAAACGGCGTCATCGCTCGCGAAGTATCACCGCGGAGCCCGCCCGTGGCGAGAACCTCCTACGGAGCCGAGCAGTATCTCCAAGCGCCCATCGGCGCGGAGGCCATCGAGGTCGGCGTCACGGGCGACGTTGGCGGTGAGGTCAGGGTTGAGCTGGATGGCCCGGGCAAGGGTTTCCATGGCGGCGTCGCCCAGGTCCGCACGAGCTTGCGTGCATGCGAGGTTGTAATGGGCCATGCCGCAGGCAGGATCAGGTGCGCCCAGGTAGTCACAGACTGCGACCGCATGCGCCTGCAGGGCGAGTGCCCGATCCGAGCGCTCATGTGAGAGGTAGTAGTCGCCCAGATGGCCCGTCGGATGCCAGAAGCCCCTCACAATGATCTGCAGCCACAGGTGACGGCCCTGTAACCACGGGTGTCGAGAGGGGTCGAGGAGATCCTCGGCCGAGATCGCCTCCAGCGCGGCGAGGAGAGCGCCGAGGGTCCTCCGGCTCTCGCGGGCGACAGCCCCTGACGACTGCTGGCTGTAATGGCCGTAGACGTTGGCCGACAGGTGATCGATCTCGCCGAAGCTGGGAGGTGTTCTTCCCTGCGAGATCGCCTCGAGCCGCTCGACCTGCTGCAACTTGAATTCCGTGTTATGGGCGACCAGCGGCAGCGCCGCCCACCGTTGCGGGCTGCCGTTCTCGGGCGGGGCTCCAGTGATGGCGGCGAGCAACAACTCCTCTTCGACGGCGGCAAAGCCGAGGAGGCCGACGATGGCGGACCGCAGATGCACGACCTCGTTCACGATGTCGAGACTCCTCCTTCGATTGACTTGGCAGGGCCGAGCGGGGACGGCTTGTAGGCGACGAACTTGACGATGTCGTCCACGATGACGGTGATCCGGTGAAAGCCGATGGTCTGAAGGCGCGTGAGGAGCGACGACGGCTCGATCGGGTTGTAGGTGTCGCCCACGTGGAAGTGGTGCAGGTCGTTGCTGGCGAGGCTGTCGGACCCGATGAGAACCCCGCCCGGGCGCAAGACGCGAAACATCTCGCCGATGACCTTGTCCTGCAGCGACACGGTGGGAACGTGATGCAGCATCGTGAACGAGCCGACGGAGTCGAAGGTGGCGCTGGCGAAGGTCATTGCCGAGGCGTCACCGACGATCACCTCCACGTTGGTTCGGTGAAAGCGCTCGGACAGCCTGCTCGCCGCCTCGGGGTCGAGCTCGAGGGCGGCCAGGAGACCGACACGCTGGCGCAGCCAGTCGGTGGCCGCACCCGGGCCTGGGCCCACCTCGAGCATCTCGTCACCAAGGTCGACGCCGGCGACGAGCGACGGTAGGACCTCGGTCTGCATGTGTGCGGCCCACTCGGGACTCGGGCACAGGGCGGCATGATTCTCGTTCACCGCTTCGACGGTACGGAACGGGCGCCTCGACGCCTAGGGCGTAGGGTGACATCCTGTGTCGCAAGACGGACAGAGTTCTCCGGCGAGCGCCCCGACTCCGTCTGCGATGGTCGTCGCGACATTCCCGATGGCCCCGGGTACGCGCTTCAACTGGCACACTCACCGCGACCATCAGCTCGCCTGGGCCTCGAGCGGTGTCCTGACGGTGGTGACGGGGTCAGCGACGTGGGTACTCCCTCCCACCCGTGCACTCTGGATCCCCGCCGAGCTACCGCACGAGACCCGCGCCTCCGGCCGCGCCCTCATGCGAACGCTCTATGTGAGACCGGAGCTCTGCCCGATCGCCTGGACCGAGCCCACCCCCGTAGCCGCACGGCAGCTGCTGGCGGAGCTGATCGCGTACCTGGAGGACGAAACGCTCGAGCCGGCTCGGCGTGTACGCGCCGAAACCGTGCTGGTCGATCTGCTCGAGCCGGTCGCCATGGCGACGATCCATCTGCGGCTGCCGGTCGAGGAGCGCGCCCGCGACGTCGCGCAGGGCCTCAGCGAGAACCCGGCCGACAAGCGGACGCTCGACGAGTGGGGCCGTGAGGTCGGCGCCAGCGGGCGGACCCTCGCACGTGCCTTCTCGACCGACACCGGCGTGCCCTTCGGACGTTGGCGCACGCAGCTGCGGCTGCAGGCGGCTTTGCAGGCGCTCGCATCAGGCGAGTCGGTCAGCAACGTCGCCAGGCTCGTCGGCTACGACACGGCGAGTGCGCTCGTCGCCGCCTTTCGCCGCGAGACCGGCCTCACCCCGGCGATGTACTTCAAAGACGTACCTGTCATGCAGGCGCCACCCTCAGTGCGGGCGGGGACGTGATCATGGGGAGCAGCCTGGGCCGCCGAGTGAACCGTCTCTGAGCGCAGGCATTGCGCGCTGGCCTGGCGAGCTCCGGCAAGCCAGGATGAGTGACCGGCAGCGAGCGGTGATGCCCGGAACGAGAGGATCAGGTCATGGAGACACTTGTGAGCTACGAGCTGCGAGACGCCATCGCCACCATCGCCATGAACGACGGCAAGGTGAACGTCCTCTCGCTGCAGATGCTCTCGCAGGTGAACGGCGCACTCGATCAGGCGGAAAGCGACGGCGCCGTCGTCGTGCTCACGGGCCGGGACGGCATCTTCTCGGCGGGTTTCGACCTGCGCGTGCTCACGGCGGGCGGTACCGACGCGGCCGACATGCTGCGGGGCGGCTTCGAGCTGTCAAGGCGGCTCCTGTCCTTCCCGCGACCGGTCGTCATCGCCTGCCCCGGGCATGCCATCGCCATGGGGGCGTTCTTGCTGCTCTCCGGTGACTACCGAGTCGGGGCACAAGGTGCTCACCGGGTCACGGCGAATGAAGTCGCTATCGGCCTCACGATGCCCGAGACGGCCATCGAGATATGCCGGCAACGTCTCGCCCCCGCCTTCTTCAACCGTGCCGTCATCAATGCGGAGATCTTCACCCCCGACGAGGCGGTGACGGCCGGGTTCTTCGATCGGGTGGCGCCGCCGGCAGAGTTGCACGCCGTCGCCCGCGCCGCCGCCGTTCAGCTGACCACTCTCAACATGGAGGCGCACGCCGCCACCAAGCTCCGCACGAGAGGCCAGGCACTGAGCGCTATCAGCCGTGCCATAGAAGCCGACGACGCAGCGGTACGCGCCCGCTTGTGACGCCCGGCCGCCAGTCACCGGGCGGGAAAGCGGATCACAGCGTCGCCCTCGCGTCGCGGGGCGGTCACGTCCTCAGAAGGGCGGGGCGAGAAGGGCGCGCCAGGGTGACTCGCCCGGCGGACATCGTCCAGGTGGCGCCGGCGCGGCCACCGACGAGGGCGATCGGTCGCAAGACGCCGTTCGTCGTCACGACCGTTTGGTATGGACCGAGAATCGCCGCCCTCGACGTCCACCCCATGAGGACAGGGTCGAAGGAGCCGAGCAGCCGGCGCCGTGGCAGCTCGGTGCCGGACCGACTCGGCTTGAGTTGAACGGGGCCGTTCAAGGGCCCGTGACGGCCCCAGGCGGCGGGATCGTGCCAGCCCCAGAGACCTCGCAGCTGTCCTGGCGAGCCGGGTTCGCCGGTGCGGGCAGCCGAGGCGGACGGGCGAAGGCGGCCGGCGCCTCGAAGTCCACCATGTCGAGCGGGCTGTTGGCGGAGGCATCACGTATCGTCAGGGCTGGAAGGTTCCATTTCGTCTCGATGAGCTTGAGGATCGAGGTGTGGTCGTAGACGCGGTGAGAGACGTAGTCCTTCTTGGCGTACGGACTCACGACACCTGACGGCACCCGGAAGCCGAACCGGTCGAAGGAGCCCGCGACGTCGCCCGCCGCGAGCAGAGGCGGCACTCGGTCCGGCGCCGGCGCCGGCGGCGGCACGACGTGGTCGTAGTAGCCGCCATGCTCGTCGTAGGTCCAGAGAAGGAGCGTCTTTGACCACTTCGGCCCCGACATCACGGCGTTCACGACCTTGGCGAGGAAGCCGTCACCGAACTGCACGTCCTGCGGGTTCTCCTCCGACGTCGAGTTGAAGTTCGGGTCTACGAACGAGCAGGACGGCAACGTGCCCGCAGCGCAGTCTCGATAGAACGACTCGATGCCGACGATGCCTCTCGAGATGGCGGGCTGAGCCAGGAGGCCGGGCCACACGCCGATCCCGGGCAGGTTCGACGAGTAGTCCCTCCAGGAGATGTCGTGACGCTCCAGCTGTTCGAGGATCGTCCCGTTGGGCGGCAGCGTCATGAGCAGCGAGTCGTCGATGAGCCCGAGCGACGTTCCCGCGAGCAGATATCGCCGGTTCGGGAAGGTCTGGGCGAGTACTGAGCAGAACCAACGGTCGGCGATCGGGAACGTGCGGGCGAGACCGTAAGTGAAGGGCAGATCCTCGACCGTGAAATAGCCCATCGCCACCGGCCCCGACGCCGACAAGACGAAACCCTCATTCGTCCCGTGGTCGTACTGCTGATGGGAGGCGTTCCAGGTCTGGGTTGGCTGGTTGGCGAGTTGGCACGGTGTCGGCATGGGGAAGGCGTGCACGAGGCCGCCATGACCGTCAGGGTTGGTGGCCGTCGGACGGCCGTCCGGCCCGAGCGTGAAGCCGTCGCCACGGCCGAGAAGACCGATGGCGTTGTCGAACGAGTGGTTCTCCATCATCACGACAACGAGGTGGTCGAACTGCGGTAGCTGATCGGAGCCGATGGGGGCCGAGGGTTTCGGTGGGAGGCCGACGTGGCCGGGCGTCGTGCTCCTCGTCGTGCTCGAGGTGCTCGAAGCGCGTCCCGCTGACGGGGAGCTGCAACCAGCGATGAAAGCACCGGTAGCGCCGGCGGCGCCGGCAGCCATGCGAAGAAAGGTCCGTCGCTTCATCGGCACCTCGTCCGCCTGTGTCACGGGCGTATCTTCGCTTACTCGGGCAGCCGGAAGGCTCGCGGCGTGCCGCCCGGCGCGCGCCGGGCACGAGGGAGCTCTGCGATCGGAGCGAACTGTGCGGCGAGCGCGACCGGAGAGGCCGGGTCTGGTCGGTCTGTGCACACGGTTCGGCCGGCCGGCCGGCGGGCGACGGCTCGAGGGCGAACTGTGCGGCGAGCGCGACCGGAAAGGCCGGGTCTGGTCGGTCTGTGCACACGGTTCGGCCGGCCGGCCGGCGGGCGGGCGGTTTGGCCGGCGGGCGGCGACGCCGTCAGCCGGCGGCGAATGCCGCCCGCGCCGTCGAACTGCCGACGGCCACCCGGTCGAAGTAACCATAGGTTCCCTGCTCCATCAATTCGCGGGCCGCCTCGACGAGGGCGCCCAGCGCAACCCAGGCGAAGGCCCCGCCGACCGAGATGCGCCTCACGCCGGCGGAGGCGAGCGCGGCCACGTTTGGCGCGCCCGAGAGCGCCAGCACGTTCACCGGCAGCCCGACCGACTCGACCACCGTGCGGATCTCGGCGAGGTCACGAAGGCCCGGTGCATACAGCACGTCTGCCCCGGCCGCCTCGTAGGCCTGCAGACGGGCGATCGTGTCCCCGAGATCCGCCTGCCCATGTAGGTAGTTCTCGGCCCTCGCCGTCAGCACGAGATGCACGGGTCCCGTATGGGCGGCTTCGGCGGCGGCGACGACCCGCTCTGCCGCTTCGGCCAACTCGAAGATCGGCTCGTCTGCCCGCCCGGTCGAGTCTTCCACCGAACATCCGGCCAGGCCGATCGATACCGCCAAGCTCACCGTCTCGCCCACGCCGGCGGCGTCGGCTCCGAAGCAATTCTCCAGGTCGGCGGACACCGGCAGGTCGGTTGCTCCCACAATGGCGGCGGCATGCGCAAGGGCCTCGTCCCGTGTCAGGGAGCCGTCGAGTCGCCCGAGCGTGGCGGCGGAGCCACTGCTCGTCGTCGCCAGCGCCTGGAAACCGAGGGACGCCAGCACCTTTGCGGACCCGGCGTCCCATGGGTTCGGCATCAGGAGGGGCCTGTCGCCGTGGTGCAGCGCCAGAAACCCCTCCGCCTTGCTCACAGCATCCATCGGACCAACGTAGCGGCCTGCCAGCCGGCGCTCTCTGCCAGAGAGAAACGGCACGGCGTCACCGCCCGGCGAAGTTGCCCGCCTCCGCCCCGCTGACAGCGCCGAGCGCATGTCGGCTCAGCTGTGCCTGCCCGTCCAGAGGTCAAGATGGAGCATGAGCTCTGGGGGCTACAGGATGGTCTTTCGCGCCCCCGGAGTGGCCTTTCTGCTCACGACCTCGCTGGTCGCCCGCCTCCCCGTAGCCATGGCGAACCTGGCGATCATCCTCCGCGTGGCCGAGGCGACGGGATCCTACGCCCGGGCGGGAGCCGTCACGGGAGCCTATGTCGTCGGCACGGGCGTCATGGGTCCGGTGCTCGGCCGTCTGGCCGACCGGGTGGGGCGTCGGCCGGTCCTGTTGCTCGCGGCCGTCGCCAACGCCGCCGGCTTGATCTCCCTCGCCTTCATCCCGGTGCACGAGACGCTGCTCGTTCTCATCGTGGCGGCCGCCTCGGGGGCGAGCCTTCCTCCGGTTGCGCCGGCGGTCCGGTCTCTGTGGCCAGGACTCGTGAGCGGGGAGCTGCGCAGCAGTCTCTACGCCTTCGATGCCACCATGCAGGAAGCCACCTTCATGGTCGGACCGACCCTGGTGGCATTCCTCAGCACACTCTCCGGGCCGCCGGCAGCGCTCATCGCCTGCGGCGCCATCGGACTTGGCGGCACGGTGGCTCTGTCGCTGCACCCGGCGATCTCGTCTCCCATCGCCCAGATGCGGGCGGACGGGGAGGGGGCAACGAGCCTGGGCCAGGCCAGGAGCGCCGCGGGCGAGGCCGCAGAGACGGCGTCCGGCGAGCGGGTTGAGCCGCCCGAGGCGCCCAACCCTCCCGCCAGGCCGGTAGCGCTTCGCCGCCGGTTCCAGCCCGCCGGGCTCCCCGGCCTCGCCACGCTGGTCGGGATAGTGCTCGTGTACCTGGCGGCCATCCTCGTCGTCGAGGTGACCGTCGTGGCCTTTGCCGGCTGCGCCCACGCCAGCGATCAGGCGGGCGTGCTCCTCGCCGTCTGGGCAACGGGCTCGATGACAGGCGGTTTCGTGTTCGGTGCCCGCACGGCCCATGCCGGCACGAGGGTGTTGGCACCGGTGCTGGCGGCAGCGGGTCTGGGTTTCCTGTGCTTGGCGGCCGCCCCGGGCGTGGGGGTGCTCTATGGACTGCTGTTCCTTGCCGGTATGTCGATCGCTCCCGGGTTCAGCTGCATCTACGGGCTAGTCGGACAGCTCGCTCCCTCGACCGGCTCCGTCGAGGCCTTCAGCTGGGTCGGCAGCGGCATCCAGATGGGAGCTGCTGGCGGGGCTGCCCTCGGAGGGGTGCTCGTCGATACCGTCGGTACGCGCTGGTCCTTCGTGTTCGCCGCCGGAGGTGCCATGACGACGGCGGTCATCGCCTGGTCGCGTTCACGCCGGCTGTGAACTGCCTGAACCGACCCAGCTGTGCGATGCTCGTGCTCGATGGCGAGCTCAGCCGGTGCCACACAGGACCACGTCGTCATCCGCACGGTCGGGTTGACCAAGGTGTACGCCGGCACGGACTTCCGGGCCGTCGACGAGCTCAATCTCGAGGTCACCTCCGGGGAGATCTTCGGCTTGCTCGGTCCGAACGGCGCCGGCAAGACGACGACGGCAGGCATGCTCACGACGCGGGTGATCCCGACCTCTGGCAACGCCACGGTGGGCGGAGTCGATGTCGTCGCCCATCCGGCGCTGGCGAAGCAGCTGCTCGGCATCGTTTCGCAGCAGAACACTCTCGACCGCCAGCTCACGGTGTGGGAGAACCTCTACTACCACGGCCTGCTCTTCGGCATCGCCGCCAAGCGATCGCACGCGATCGCCGACGAGCTGCTCGAGCAATTCCACCTGAGCCGATGGGCGAAGGCTTCCGTCTACGCCCTCTCCGGTGGGATGGCACAGCGGCTCATGGTGGCGAGAGCGATCTTCCACCGCCCGGCTGTGCTGTTCATGGACGAGCCGACGGCAGGGCTCGACCCACAGAGCCGCCTGGCGCTCTGGCAGATCCTCGGGGAGCTGAACAGCGAGGGCCAGACGATCATGCTCACGACCCATTACATGGAGGAAGCCGATCAGCTGTGTGGCCGGGTGGCCATCATGGACCACGGCAGGATCCTCGCTCTCGACACCCCGGCCGCATTGAAGGCGAGTGTGGGGGCTGACACCCTCGTGACGGTGCTCTCGGCGGACGACGCCCAGGCGCTCTCCGAGCACCTGCGCACCGCCGTCGAAGGCGTCATCTCCGCCCGTACGATCGACGGTGGAGTCGAGCTGCGCGTGAAGGGCGCCGAGCGGATACTTACCCGGGTCGTGGAGGCGGCGGAGGGGGGCGGTTTCGACGTGGTGGACCTTCGCGTCTCGGAAACGACCCTCGAGACCGTCTTCATCAACCTCACCGGCAAGGAGCTGCGCGAATGACGATGGCCACGCCGGCCGCCTCAGCGGCCGCCACCGGGGCGAGGCGGAGCGGAGAACTGCCCCGAAAAGAGCCCCGCATCGGGACCGAACCGCTGCGATCCACCCTGCAGGCGAGTTGGACGGCGCTCGGGGCTCTCTGTCGCCGTGACCTCCTCGTGCTCCGCAAGCACCTCGTCGAGTTCGTGCTGCGCGTCCTTATCCAGCCCTTCTTGCTGGTCTTCGTGTTCCTCTACGTCTTCCCCTCGATCGGTCAGGGGATCGGCGGATCCCATCCGAGCACCTCGCTCGCAGGTGGAGCGGCTGGCGCCGCCGCTGCTGCTGCTGCCGCTCGAGCGGGAGAGTCCGCCTTCGCCACGGTGCTCGTCCCCGGTGTCGTCGCCATCAGCATCATGTTCCAGGGCATCCAGGCGGTCGCCCTCCAGCTCGCACAGGAGTTCGGGTTCACCCGCGAGATCGAGGACCGGGTGCAGGCGCCGTGCCCGATCTGGCTCGTGGCCATGGCCAAGGTCCTCTCAGGCGCCGCCCAGGCCGTGCTGTCGGCCATCATCGTGTTCCCGATCGCGTCGGTCATCCACGCCCAGGGGGTGAAGCCGGACCTCGTGTTCCACTGGGCGATCGTCCTCACGCTGATCCCGCTCGCCAGCGTCGCCATGACCGCCCTCGGGCTCCTCCTCGGCACGAAGTTCGAGCCACGCAACATCGGCCTGATGTTCGGCTTCATCGTGTTGCCGCTGACGTTCCTCGGGGGCACCTACTACCAGTGGACGAAGCTCGCGCCGGTGCGAATCGGCAGCTTCCACTGGCTGCAGACCCTCGTGCTCGTCAACCCGCTCATCTACATCACCGAGGGGATGAGGGCGGCCTTCACCGGCGCCAGCCATATGCACCTGTACATCATCTACCCGGTGCTCGTGGGTTTCTGCGTGCTGTTTCTCACCCTCGGACTGCGGAACTTCCGCAAGCGGGTGCTGTCCTAGCGGACTGGTGCCTTAACCGCGCCGGGCGCTCGATGCGTCCCCGCCGGCCGAGCGCAGCTCCAGCCACCGCAGGAAGCCGGCGGCGTTCGAGTGGAAGCCGTTGAGGATGTCGTACTTCTCCCGCATCGACTCATCGGAGGGCGCCGTCTCGGCACCGAAACGGGTTTCGAGTGCATCGGCCATGTCCTCGCCTGCCCGCCAGGCACGCTCGGCCTCTGCCGCCCAGGATCGAAGGGTGTCTGCGGCCTCGCCGAGGAGCTCCGCGGGCGGCACGGGCACGAGCCCGTAGTGGGCGAGGGCGATCCCGATCGGCGAGTGATCGGCGAAGCGCTGCAACGACGTCAGCGCCTGATCGAGGTCGAAGTCGGGCGGCGGCGTAGCCGGCCGGAGCCTGCCGCCGTCGGGCAGCCGGACGCCGACGGCGTCGCCGGCGAAGAGGTAGCCGCTCGAGCTGTCGAGCAGCCCGAGATGATGCTTGGCGTGGCCGGGCGAATCGATCGCCCGCAGGGTCCGCCCGCCACCGAGGGTGATCTCGTCTGCGTCCTCGAGCACGACGATCCGCTCCGGCGGCGTCGGGTCGAGGCGCCCGTAGAGCGAGTCGAGCAGCGGCCCGTAGACGCGGGAGGCGGAGTCGATCAGCCTGGTCGGGTCGACGAGGTGGCGGGCGCCCTTCGGGTGCACGTACACCGTGGCGTTCGGGAAGGCCCGCGCCACATCGCCCACCCCGCCGGCGTGATCGAGGTGGATGTGCGTGACGGCCACCCCGGCGAGGTCGTCGGGACCGAGGCCGAGCTCCTCGAGGGCCGAAAGGAGCGTCTCGATCGAGCTCTGGCTGCCCGTCTCGACGAGCACTGGACGCTCGCCTTCGATGAGGTAGCCGGCGGTCATGCGTTCCCAGCCACCGAGCAGGGTGTCGATCTCGAGAACGCCGGGTGCGAGGCGGATCGTCACCGCTGGACCGGAACGACCGGAACCGCCGTCACCGCCGCTCCCGCAGCCACGTGCGGACGACCACGGTGGCGTAGCGGGGCCCATAGAGGAAGTTGTTCCCCTTCTTCGACCGGCCGGAGGCCCTCGGGTGCCACACGGTTGGCCGCTCGCCGATCCGCCAGCCGCGGGCGGCGGCACTGATGATCAGCTCCGCTGTTTGGTACTGGTCCTGCTCCAGCAGCACGTCTTTGAGCACGTCGGTGCGAAGGGCGCGAAAGCCGTTCGAGGTGTCCGTGAGTGCCTGCCCAGTGAGGCGGTTGATGACGGCGGCGAAGACGAGCACGCCCGTCTTGCGGAGCTGGTCGCCGGAGCGGTCGCCCGTTTCGTCGACGCCGAGGCGGCGGCTTGCGACGACGAAGTCGAACTCGTCGGCGATGACCGGCTCGAGAAGATCGGGGATCTCCACCGGGTCGTTCTGGCCGTCGGCATCGAGGGTGACGACGTAGCTGGCACCCTTCTCGATGGCGAGCTCGTAGCCGAGGCGGAGGGCGACGCCGTGGCCGAGGTTGGTGCCGAACTTCGCCCAGAAGACCTCATGTGCGTCGCAGATGTCCTCGGTGCCGTCGTCGCCGCCGTCGATCACCACGAGGATCGAGGTCTTGAGCCCGTCCACCTCGGCGGGAACGGCCTTCAAGACCGCTCCGATGTTGTCGGCCTCGAAGTAGGCGGCGATGAGCACGAGTACGGGGGCGAACTCCACACCGGGGTAACGGGTGTCGAAGTCCTGCCGGGTGAGGTCCATGCTGAGTCGCTTGAGCTCGTTGTAGCGCCGTTGGAACCGGTCCTTCGGGCCCCGTGTGGGCGGGATGAGATCGACAACTCGCATCAGCTGGAGGTTCCCATCTCGATGACGACCTTGACGTCGTCCGGTTGGCGTTCGAGGGCGCTCGCAAACGACTCGATCGGCACCTTGCGGGTGAGCAGCTTGGAGAGCCAGCCCCTGTCTGCCTTGGCCAAGGCGTCGGCCGCCGCCTCGTAGTGGCGCCGGTTGGCGTTCACGGACCCGACGACACCCTCGTTCTTCAGCACCATGCCCCGGTTGACCATACCGGCGTCGATCGACAACGACCGACCGCTCGGCGAGACACCGGTGAGGCAGAGGACCCCACCTGGAGCGAGGTGGTCCATGGCGTCGAAGATGAGCATGCCCACGCCCGTGCACTCGATGATGACGTCCGGCGAGTCGCAGGCGTCTTCGACCTTGCCCGTGTGATAGCTGGCTCCGAGGGCGGCCACGAGATCCGGCTTGAGGCCGGAGGTCATCTGGTCGATGACGTGCACCTCGAGGCCATGCTGCACGCCGATCAACGCCGCCAGCAGCCCGATGGGCCCGGCACCGGTGATGACTGCACGCTTCGGCTCCCAAGCGGCGCGGTTACCCACGAGCTCGGCCTGCTCCCACGCCTTCGCCACGACGCTCGTCGGCTCCAGCAGCACACCGAGAAGACCGAGGCTCTCGTCGACCTTGACGACAGCGTCGGCGGTGGCGCGGTACCGCTCCCGCATGAAGCCGTCGAGTGACTTGATGCCGTGCTCGGTGTACTGCCCGTTGCGACAGAAGTCCCATTCGCCCTTGGCACAGCTGTAGCAGGGCACCGGGTCGGGGCGGCGCACGATCCCTACGACGTAGTCGCCCTCCGCCAAGCCCGAGCCTGCCGGCGCCGCGGCCACGCGGCCGATCGACTCGTGGCCGAGCACGAGCCGCGTGTGGCCCTCCGGGGCCCATCCGTACTCGCCGCCGGCGATCTCGAGGTCCGTTCCGCAGATGCCGACGGCGAGCACGTCGACGAGGACCGGGCCGTCGCTCTCGGGCGGCTCGGCGAACTCCTCCAGCCGGGCGCTGCCTGCTGTACCGGGAAGGACGGTGATCGCCTTCAAGACTGTCTCCTCGTGCCGTGAGTCGGGGTACCGCAAACCCGGCAACCGTAAACCAGGACCGCCGCCCCCGGCGCGCGGGGACGCTGAGCCCCCTCCGAGCGGAGCCGTCGCGCCGCGCGCTCCATGACGGCCGACCTAATGGCCGAGCCCGAGGCGGTGGCGAGCGACGCCGTGCCGGCGCCTGCGCTGCCGCCGTATCGGTAGTTGCACGCCTCGCAGGCGCTCGGCATGCGTCATGCCCGTGCCCAGGTCCTCCTGGAAGAGCCCGACGGCCGTGTTGACGAGCGAGACGTGCGAGAACGCCTGTGGGAAATTGCCGACCTGCCGCTTGGCGACCGGGTCGTACTCCTCCGACAGCAGCCCGAGGTCGTTGCGGAGCGCCACCAGCCTGTCGAAGAGCTCGACGGCTTCGTCATGCCGGCCGATCAGGTGGAGGTCGTCAGCCAGCCAGAACGAGCAGGCCAGGAACGCCCCCTCGCGTCCCGTCAAGCCGTCAACGTGCTCGGACTGTGTCGAGTCGTAGCGCATGACGAAACCGTCCTGGGTGAGCTCGCGTTGGATGGCCTCCACCGTCCCGATGATGCGCTCGTCTGTCGGAGGCAGGAACCCCACGAGGGGCGCCATCAACACACTGGCGTCCAGCTCCTTCGATCCGTAGTACTGGGTGAAGGTCTTCCGCTCGGCGTCGTAGCCCTTCTCGAGCACCTCGGCGTGAATTTCGTCTCGCAGCGCCCGCCAGCGCTCGAGCGGCCCGGAGAGATCGTACTCCTCGATGTCGCGCACGGCGCTGTCGACGGCGAGCCATGCCATCACCTTGGAGTGAGTGAAATGACGCCTCGGGCCGCGCACTTCCCAGATGCCGTCGTCCGGCTCCTTCCAGCCGGACTCGAGGAAGTCGAGGATGGCGCGCTCCAGATCCCAGGCGGGGTCGCTCGAGGGGATGCCGAGGCGACGGGCTTCGTGCAAGGCGCTGATGACTTCGCCGTAGACGTCGAGCTGGTACTGGTTGGCGGCGGCGTTACCGACGCGTACGGGCGACGAGCCCTCGTAGCCGGGCAGCCACGGGATCTCGTACTCGAGGAGGTTCCGCTCGCCGGAAGGCCCGTACATGATCTGGAGCTTGGAGGGCTCGCCCGCAACGGCACGCAGCAACCAGTCACGCCACGCCGTCGCCTCCTCGGCATAGCCGGCCGCCATCAGCGACGACAGGGTGAGGGTGGCGTCGCGCAGCCAGGAGTAGCGGTAGTCCCAGTTGCGGCCGCCGCCGAGCGCCTCCGGTAAGGACGTCGTCGCAGCCGCGATGATGCCGCCCGTCGGCCGGTGCGTGAGGGCTTTCAGGGTGAGAAGCGATCGGACGACCGGCTCCTGCCGTTCGCCGAGTGAGAGGGCGTCCATCTCGGCCCAGTCCTGCCAGTAGCGGGCGGTCTGGTGGACGGCATAGGCGGCGTCGACCGGCCGGGGGACCTCGTTGGTCGAGTGGAAGTAGTTCATCACGAAGGGAACGCTCTGGCCTTCGTGGACGATGAACTCGGCGACGGTCGACATGTTCTCGCCACGGCCGTGCACCGGTGACCACAGCGCCAGGCCGTCCGGTCCGGCGATTGCGATGAGCGTGCCGTCGACGTGGCGCACCCACGGGATGGCCGATCCGTACTCGAAGCGGATCGTCAGGTCCATCCGCATCTCCACCGCCCCCCTTATGCACTCGAGCATGCGGACGATCTGGGGGTACTCGTCGCGGACCAGCATGCAGTCGGTGATGCGGACCGTGCCCTCCGCCAGCTCCCACTCGGTCTCGAGAACGAGCGAGTCGCCGACATAGCGGCGGCGGGTCGCCAGCAGCGGGTCACCCTGCCCCGGCTTCGGGCTCGCCTTGGGGGCGATGCGCCAGAAACCGTGGTCCTCCGTGCCGAGCAGCCGGGCGAAGCAGGCGGCCGAATCGAAGCGTGGGAGGCAGCACCAGTCGATCGAGCCGTCGCGGCCGACGAGGGCTGCCGTCACGGTGTCGCCGATGATTCCGTAGTCCTCGATGCGCAGAGCCACGGCGCCATCATGGCCGACGAGACGGCCGCGGTGTCGGCTGTCAGCCCGACAGGCAGCTGCCCGTGCTGACGCTCGCGTCGAGGGGTAGTTGCTCGGCGGTGCGCACTCGTTGCAGCACGCCTGGCGAGGCGAGGGCGAAGCCGACGTCGGCGTTGTCGTCATCTCGCGCGAAGACGACGCCGATCACCTCCCCGTCCGGCTCGAGCAGCGGGCCGCCGGAGTTGCCCGGCTGCACGAGGGCCTGCAGCTCGTAGATCTGGCGCTGCGTGTAGGCGCTGTCGTAGATGTTGGGCGAGTCCGGGTCGAAGCGCATGAGCACCCCGGCGGGCTGGGCCGTGACGACGCTGACCCCCTCCGGATAGCCGAGCACAATGGCCTTCGTCCCCCGCGGCACGAAGCGACTGTCGATCGGGAGGGGCGGCGCCGGCAGGCCCGACACCCTCAGCAGGGCCAGGTCGAAGTTGGGGTCGAAGAAGACGGGGGTCGCCCGCTCGGACTGGACGCCGTCGTACTCGGTGATGTTGTTGGCACCCGCCACGACGTGGGCGTTGGTGACGACGAGACCGGGTGCGACCACGAACCCGGACCCTTCGACGACGACGTTGCCGCAGCCCGTGGCGACGATCTGCACCGTCGAGCGCCCGGCTACCTCGTCGGCGCGGCGAACCTGCGCCGAGGTGGCGACCTTGACGGGACCGCTCGGCTGCAGAAACCCGAGGCACGGGAGGGGGAGTCCGGTCTGGTCGACGAGGCACGCCCTGCTGGAGAGGGCGCTCGGGATCTGAGGCATCACGCCCGACACGAAGCGCAGCACCTGCGAGTTCTGGATCTCACTCGAGATGAGGCTGACTTGGCTGTTGGCGAGGAAGGAGGCGAGCAGCCAGACGAGGACGAGGGTGCCTGCCATGGCGATCACGGCACCGCTGCCGGCGTCGACCGCTGCGATGGCGTGCCCTCGGAGCTGGTGCCAGACCCTCGCTCCCAACTGTCGCCCTATCCCCCAGGTGAGCGTGGACGGTACGAGCAGTAGCAGCAAGGAGACAAAGGTCCGCACAAAGACGCCGTGCAGATGGGGAAGGACCACGATGATGAGGGCGATGCCGAGAGCGAGGCCGACGAGCCCGCCGATGAATGACAGCACCTGAACGGCGGCACCGAGCCGCAGCCCGTGGACAGCGGCCGCCAGGATGACGACGATGAGGATGATGTCGAGCGCGTCCAACTCGACCTCTAGGCGGGCGCGCAGGAGATTCGGGTCACGGGGTCAGGGGATCGCCCGGCAGGCCCGCGGTGCCCGTCCCGATCGGTTCGATCCCGAGATCGCGGTAAGTGAGCACGGCGACATACTCGACGCCGATCTCGCTAAAGCGCGGAGCGATGAACTCCCCTCGATCGAGGATCGTGCAGGCGGCGACGACGTCTGCGCCCGTGGCGCGCACAGCCTCGAAGGCGTCAAAGAGCGACTTCCCCGTCGAAACCGTGTCTTCGATCACCACGACGCGGACCCCGGGGCCGACCGGCGTACCTTCGATCCGTTGTTGGCGACCATGG
This sequence comes from uncultured Actinomycetota bacterium, assembly GCA_963735115.1. GTDB lineage: Bacteria > Actinomycetota > Acidimicrobiia > Acidimicrobiales > Bog-793 > JAKACA01. The sequence goes on from CAVTJR010000001.1 coordinate 864,923, forward strand.
TCCTTGACGGCCTTGCGCACCGAGTACCAGGCGTGATCGGTCAACATGGCGACGGCGTGCGCCACCGGGTCAGCTCCCATGGTCATGCCGCCGATGGCGTCGAACACGACGCCGCGGCTCGCAAGAGCGGCGGCGACCGCCAGGCCGGCGATGCGAAGATCGGCCCCCCTCGCAACCGCCCGCCTCATGTCGACGTAGTCACGGCTCATCCCGCCAGCGGAGAGCACAAATGGCTCCGCCCGCCGCTCGTAACCTCGCGCGAGCACAAGTTGCCGGAGCTCGTCATGAAGGTCTGCGTCCGACATCACGGTCGCGTCCATAAGCGGACCGATACTAGGGCGGCTTGACGGAACGGAGGCCGCGCCTCGCGGGTGCGGGAGGATCCCGCGAACCACGAACGAGCCCAAAGTCGGGCGCAGCTGCCACCCGTCACGTTCATCCGCACTAGACCGTGTAGCTGTGGGCGGCCCTCCTCGCGTCTCCGGCTTGAACCGCCTCGCCGCCATAAGGCGACGCGACACGAGCTCGCACCGGCGCGACAGCGGGCTTCCCGAACACCACCACCGAGACATCCGCGGCGGCGGAGCCAGAGCGGCCGTGTTCGGGATCAGCGACGGTCTCGTGTCGAACACCTCGCTCGTGCTCGGGATCGCCGGCGCCAGCGCGGCGTCAGGGATCGTGCGCCTTGCCGGTCTCGCCGGACTCCTCGGGGGTGCCTTCTCGATGGCTGCAGGTGAGTACATCTCCATGCGTGCCCAAAGCGAGCTGTTCCAGCGGGAGATCGAGATCGAGCGCCGCGAGATCGAGCGGCGACCCGAAGGCGAGATGCGGGAGCTCGTCCACCTCTACGAGACCCGCGGCCTGCCACCCGACCTGGCGCGCCAGGTGGCCAAGGAGATGATGGCGAACCCAGAAGTGGCACTCGAGACACATGCACGCGAAGAGCTGGGCATCGATCCGAGCTCCACGGGCAAGCCCTTGCAGGCAGCCGTGTCGTCGTTCGTGACCTTCGCCCTGGGTGCCTTCATGCCGTTGTTGCCGTTCCTGTTCACGCACGGTTCGAGGGCCACGCTCTTCGCCGTCGCCATCGCCGGCGTCTCCGCCCTCGTCGTCGGCGCCTTCCTTGCCCTCTTCACCGGCCGCAAATGGTGGTTCTCGGCAGTTCGCCAGCTCCTCATCTGCGCAGCGGCCGGCGCCATCACCTACGGCGTCGGGTCGGCCATCGGCGCGAGCGGGGTCGGATGACGCCCACCCGCGGGAACTCAACTTCGCCCCCCAAAGGACATCGGATCACCCCCACGCTGTATCTCGTGCGTCACGGCAAAGCCGAGAACCGGGAACGGTGGCAAGAGCCCGACTCCCTCCGTCCCTTGACACCGCGGGGGCGGGAGCAGGCGCGAGTCATCGCCGGCCACCTCGTCGACCTCGTCGACCGCCGGCCCTCGCGGGTTCTCTCGAGCCCGGCGATTCGTTGCCGCCAGACCGTCGAGCCTTTGGCGGAGGCCAGCAAGCTCGACGTCGTCGAGACCGACTGGTTGGAGGAAGGCTCGGATCCCGAGCGCGCCTTCGAGCAACTTCGCAAGCTGGCGGCTCGGCTCGATCGCCCCTCCGGCGCCGGCGGGCCGGTGGCTGCCTGCACCCATGGTGACGTCATCTTGGGCATCATCGATCGACTGCACGCCCTCGGTGTCGACCTCGGTCCGCGACCGGACGCCCCCAAGGGCGGCGTCTGGATCATCACCATGTCGCCGCGGACTTACAGCGCCAGCCTCTACCTGCCCGAGACGGCGAGAAAGGCGAGAACGTGAGCGAGCGAGCAGACATCTCCGGCGTGCTGGCGCTCGTGGGCGGAGCCGAGTGGCAACAGGGCTGCGACTTCGATGCGGAGCTGTTGGAGCGATCCGGCCGCCGCGACGTCGTCATCCTTCCCACGGCCGCTGCCTACGAGCACCCTGAGCGAGCCGTCGAGACGGCCCGCGCCTGGTTTGCCTCCATCGGGGGACGCGCCGACGGTCTCATGGTGCTGAGCCACGCCGACGCGTGCCTGGAGGAGAACGCCGCCGTGGTGCGAGGGGCGGGTTTCGTCTATCTCTCGGGAGGCTCGCCGCTCCACCTCCGATCCGTTCTCAAGGGCTCCGCCGTCTTCGAGGCCCTCGGCGAAGCATGGCGCAACGGCGCTGTCGTCGCTGGATCCTCGGCGGGGGCGATGGTTCTCTGCGACCCGATGGTCGATCCGCGGGGCGGTGCCTACACCGTCGGGCTCGGCCTCCTCGAGCAACTCGCTGTCATCCCGCACCACGACGGCGGTGGCGCCGGCCTCCTCTGGCGCACGCTCGCACTTGCACCCGCGGGCGTGTCCGTCGTGGGCATCCCCGAACGGACGGCCCTCATCCGCGAACCAGGGGGGTCCTGGCGGACTGCCGGGGAGGGCGAGGTCACCGTCTTTCTCGACGGGAAACCCACCTCGATCGACGCCCTGCCGAGCTGAGCGCGCCCGCCGAATCGGGTGTCGGGCCTCAGTCGGCCTCGCTCAGTCGGGCCTCAGTCTGCCTCGCTCAGTCGGCCTCAGTCGGCCTCGCTCAGTCGGGCCTCAGTCGGCGTCGCTCAGTCGGCCTCGGCGATCGTGACCGCCTCGATCGTGACCTGCTCGCGGGGCGTGCCGGACGACGATCCGATCTTGTCGATGGCGGCAAGAACGTCCCGACCGGTCACGAGCTGCCCGAAGTACGAGTACAGCGGGGGCAGGCGGACGCCATCGGGCCCGGAGATCACGAAGAACTGGCTTCCATTCGTGTCAGGGCCGGCGTTCGCCATGGCGAGCGAGCCGATTTGGTACTTGCCCGCCGCCGGCAGCTCGTCCTCGAAACGGTACCCCGGACCACCGGCGCCCGTGCCCTCCGGGTCGCCCCCCTGAATGACAAAACCGGGGATCACCCTGTGGAACACGATGCCGTCGAAGTAGTGGTACCGGCCGAGGAAGACGAAGTTGTTCACGGTCCTCGGCGCCGCGATGGCATCGAGGGCGAAGACCATTGTCCCTTTCGACGTCACCATCTCGGCGCTGTAGCGCTTGGAGAGATCGATGCCCATGGGCGGCTGGCCGTCGAATCGCTGCGTCTTCGGGGCGGAACCGTCCGCCGGGGGGAATTCGGTCGGCACGTTGACCTCCTAGGCCTTGACTTTCTTGAGCGTGACCTTCAAGACGTACACCTTCAGCTTCGGCGTGCCCGTCTCGGAGGCGATGCCGAAGGTTCCGATCTTGTCAACAACGCTCTGGCCCGAGATGACCTTGCCGAAGAGCGTGTAGTCCGGCGAGAGCTTGGCTGCCCCACCCGGGAGGATGGCGAAGAACTGACTGCCGTCGGTACTGGGGCCGTTGCTGTTGGCGTAGACGAAATCGCCCGTGGCGTAGCAGTCCGACTTCGCCGCGCAGGACTTCGGCGGCAGGTTGCCGGTGAACGAGTAGCCGGGGAAGAGGTGCGGTCCGCCGGACCCCGTTCCGGTCGGGTCGCCGCCCTGCACGACGAAATCCGTGACGATCCGGTGGAAGAACGTCCCGTTGTAGTAGTTCCACCCCGCCAGGAAGACAAAATTGTTCACGCCGGCGTAGGACGCGGCGGCGTCCATCTTGACGACGAAGGTGCCGACCGAGGTGTCGAAGGTGGCGTCCCAGACGGAGCGCTTGCCGATGCAGTCGGGCGGCGCCTTCGTGAACCAGACGACGCGCTTGGTCTCGTTGGCGGGCGGGCAGACGGGCGCCACCGCCGCCGTCGAGAGAGGAAGTGTCGAGGGCGGCGGGAACGTCGTGGTGGTCGTGGAGGTGGTGGACTTGGCAGCCGTCTTCTTGCTGTGGCCGCCGCTGACCTGGATCAACACGACGATGAGGATGATGGCTGCCGCGACGGCACCAAAGGTGGCAGTTCTGCGCATCGTGGCGCGGCGCTTGCGCTGCTTCTGGATGACTGCTTGCTTCTCGGCGCGCATAGCGCGCTCGACGGGCTCGTTTCTCGCTCGGCACGGCGGGAGAGGCTACCGGTTGTTGGCAGGGTGAGGAACTCAGGGCTGGTCCGAGGTAGCACCGCCGCCCAAGTAGCTTGTCGGCCGTGGCTCTCGTCGTGCAGAAGTTCGGTGGCACATCTGTGGCCGACGCCGACCGCATCAAGGCCGTCGCCGACCATATCGCCCGCACGAAGCGCTCCGGCGAGGAAGTCGTCGTCGTCGTGAGCGCCATGGGCAAGACGACCGACGACCTGCTCCGCCTCGCCAACCTGGTCTCCGAAGTCATCCCGGGCCGCGAGATGGACATGCTCCTCACGGCCGGGGAGCGCATCTCGATGGCGCTCATGTGCATGGCCCTGGCCGAGCGGGGCGTGGACGCCACCTCCTTCACGGGCAGCCAGGCCGGCATCATCACCGACGACCTCCATACGAACGCCCGCATCGTCGAAGTCAGGGGTGACCGCATCCGGGAGGCGTTGGCCGCCAAGGCGGTGCCGGTGGTGGCTGGCTTCCAGGGGGTTTCGATCAGCCGCGACGTCACGACGCTCGGCCGCGGGGGCTCCGACACGACCGCCGTCGCCCTCGCAGCGACCCTCGGCGCCGACCGCTGCGAGATCTACACCGACGTATCCGGAGTGTTCTCGGCCGACCCACGCATCGTCCCGAGCGCCCGCAAGCTGAACCGGATCTCGTTCGAGGAGATGCTCGAGATCGCCGCCACCGGAGGCAGGGTGTTGGCCCTGCGCTCCGTCGAATTCGCCCGCAACCACCACGTCACACTGCTGGTGCGCTCGTCGTTCACGTGGGAGCCGGGCACGCTCGTCACCGAGGAGGACCCTCAAATGGAACAGCCGGTCGTTTCAGCCGTGACGAGTGACACCTCGTCGGCCAAGATCACCCTGTCGGGCGTCGCCGACCGCCCCGGGATCGCCGCCACCCTGTTCAGGGGTCTGGCGGACCGCTCCATCAACGTCGACATGATCGTGCAGAACATCTCCCACGACGGCACGACCGACATCTCCTTCACCGTGCCGAAGGGCGACGTGACGGCCTCTCTCGAGGTGGCCGAAACCATGCGACCGTCACTCGGCGCCGTCTCGGTCGTCGCCGACGAAGAGGTCGCCCAGGTGTCGCTCGTGGGGGCCGGCATGAAGACCCACCCCGGAGTGACGGCGACGATGTTCGAAACCCTCGCCGACTCCGGCATCAACATCGAGATGATCTCTACGTCTCCCATCCGCATCTCCTGCATGGTCCGCGCCACCGTGGCCGAACGCGCCGTGCAAGCGCTCCACGCGGCCTTCGAGCTCGGCGGCTGACGCTCCCAGCTCGGGGCGGTGGCGACCGGCGGCGCCGGGTGGGGCACCGGGTGATCCTCGGTCTCGTCCGCCCGGCCCGTAGAATCACCCCATGAGAGTCGGCGTCTTCGGAGCCACCGGCCAGGTCGGTGGTGTCATGCGTTCGGTGCTGGCGGAGCGGGGCTTCCCGGTGGAGGAGATGCGTTACTTCGCCTCCAGCCGCTCTGCAGGGCGTCTGCTTCCCTGGGGTGACAAGGACATCGTGGTGGAGGACGCCACAACGGCCGACTTCTCCGGGCTCGAGATCGCACTGTTCTCCTGCGGCGGGGCGGCCTCACGGGAGTTGGCGCCCCGCGTGGCCGCCGCCGGCGCCATCGTCATCGACAACTCCTCCGCTTGGCGGATGGACCCGGACGTTCCCCTCGTCGTGCCGGAGGTGAACGCCGAGGCGCTCGCTTCCGTTCCGAAAGGCATCGTGGGCAACCCAAACTGCACGACCATGGTCGCCATGCCGGTCCTGAAGCCGCTGCACGACCTCGCCGGCCTCCGGCGGGTCGTGGTGGCCACCTACCAAGCGTGCTCGGGTGCTGGACTGGCCGGGGTCGCCGAGCTCGACGAGCAAGCGCAGAAGGTGGCGCCCGAGGCGGCCGCCCTCACCTTTGACGGGTCGGCCGTCGAATTCCCCCCCTCGGTGAAGTTCCCTGCGTCGATCGCCTTCAACGTCTTGCCGATCGCCGGCAAGATCGTCGACGACGGCAACGGTGAGACGGACGAGGAACAGAAGTGGCGGAACGAGGCTCGCAAGATCCTCTCCCTGCCCGAGTTGCTCGTCAGCTGCACGTGCGTGCGCGTGCCGGTCTTCACCGGGCACTGCAGCGCCATCAACGCAGAATTCGAGCGACCGATCACACCCGATGAGGCCCGGGCGGCGCTGGCTGCTGCGCCCGGGGTTGAGCTGTCCGACCTCCCGACACCGCTGGCGGTCGCCGGAGGCGACGTGTCGCTCGTGGGACGCATCCGGGTCGACCAGAGCGCCCCGAAGTCCCTGGCGTTCTTCCTGGCAGGTGACAACCTCCGCAAGGGCGCCGCTCTCAATGCCGTACAGATCGCGGAGGTGCTCGAAGCCCGCTCCTGAGGCACGGCCGCTGACAGCCGTCTTGGGGTGAGTTCGTCGCCTCCTCGGGCGAGCGCCTACCGACCGTGTTTGGCTATCCGATTGATGAGCTGCCGCGAAAGGCCCCACATGCGGGCCAGCTCGCCGAGACTCAACCCCTCGGACACCCCGAGTGCGATGATGGCTTGTCGGGTTTCGAAGCGCGCCTGCTCGAGCGCCTCGAGGTTGTCGTGCACGTCTCTACGGAGCTCACCGACGCGCAGCGTGGTGAACGCATCGTGAACACTCGATCCGTTCTGGATTCTGTGCGCGAACCGCTCGTAGACGGTCTCCGCCTCGCGCAAGGCCCGTCGGGCCTTGTTGGAAGCCTCGATCACAACAGCGATGCGCTCGACGATGACCGTCCGCTCTTTCTCCATCTCCACTCACCTTCGGTCGAATTGACCGGTCGGCCCGCGTCCACGACCTCTGATCGACACGAGCTCGGCCCTGCAGCCCGAGTTGAAGCACTGGAGGGTCGGCTCGACCGCGCGCCAGCCCACCAACACCTTCCGGTGCCCACGGCATCGTCGCGGGGACTCTCACGATGCGTGTCATCACCGTATCGGAGACAGAGCGGCCAAGGTTGAGTATTCGTTGCGCTCCAAGCGGTCTTCGTGATCGATGTCCGGTCTTGTCTCTCGTCCCGCCCGCCCCAACTCCTGCAACGCCATGAGGAGGTCGAAGCGCCACAGGCGCCACCAATTGTGGGGTTGACCTCGTTGTTCGCGGGTCCGGCAGCCGATCGGGACTCAGACATGAATCGTCAGTGATACTGGCAGAACATTGTCAACATGTGTTGCGCAACAGGTATTGCAGAAAAGCCTCAAGCCTGAGGGCGATCAGGCCGATAACTAGCAACCGTGAATGACATTCATGACAGCTGCACTGCCACTGGATCTGTCGAGTGGAAGCTGCACACCGAGAAAGGGAACTGAAAGTGTCTAGCAAGGGAGAGTCTAGCAAGGGAGACTTGCCCCGTCAGCGTCGAGTGAGCAGCCGTCTCGCGCTCACGCTGGGGATTGTGCTTCTTGGAATGGCCGCCATCGGCGGCGTGTTTGCCAACTTCACCGACACCGAGGCCGCTGGCCCCGAGCCGTTGACGACCGGCCAGGTCCACATCGTGCTCGGTACGCCCGCCGGCGACCACGGGGCCATCACCGTCGGCCCCATCAACAACATGGCAGAGGGCGACACCGTGGCCCGCGTCGTCGAGCTGACGAACAACACCAACGTGGGCGCGGCGGGAACCACCGGGCTCGCCGCCGTCAACGGCTTGACGCTCAAGACATCCGTCTCGGGCAGCAACGCCGGCTCTGACATCGTGACCGACACGACCAACGGCCTTCACGTGACGGTGCAGTCCTGCGCTACGGCGCCGACCGAGACCGGAGGCGTCGCCGGGCCGTGGACCTACGCCTGCACGGGCGGCTTCACCTCCGTCGTCAACAACGTCGCGCTCGGCACCCTCAACGGGTCGGTGAGCGACATGACGTCGTCGGCGCCCATCGAGGGAGCTTCGACCTACTACGTCATCACCGTCACCCTTCCGAGCACCTATGCCGATGCCTACAGCTACAACAGCGGGGCGTGCTCGACGGGCGGCACGGCTGGCGTGAGCGAACAGCTCATGAACTGCTCGCTCAGCGTGACCTACAACTTCACCGCCACCCAGCGGGCCGGTAGCAGTCAGTAGCGGCGGACACGTCCAAAGTTGCGATGAGGAGGGGGCGGGATGATTCCGCTCCCTCCTCGCAACGATGGTTCCCCTCGCCATGATGACAACCACGATTGACCCGCCCGTCGAGGCGCCACCGGCGCCGACGACCGAGACCACAGCGCCGGCCAAGCGGGTGCTGTGGCTTGCCGTCAACGCCCTTCTCGTGATCGTCTTTCTCGCCGTCGGCCTCGGAGTGACCGGGAGCGCACTCGGTTGGTGGCGGGCGGAGACAGTGCTGTCCGGTTCGATGCGTCCCGGCATCAATCCGGGCGATGTCGAGATCCTCCATTCGGAAGCGGTGGCGGCCTTGCACCTCGGCCAGATCGTCGCCTTCCACCCGCCCCACGACACCTTCACGGTCACCCACCGCGTCGTTGCTCTGCAGCGGACCGCCGCCGGCACCTACATCACGACGAAGGGCGACGCCAACGATGCGGACGACCCGTGGGGCCGCATCAGGATTCTCGGCTCGCGGGTCTGGGTCGTCGAGGCGGTCATCCCGAAGGCCGGTTTCGTGACCGTGTGGGCGAGGACGCCAATGGTCCGCCTGCTCCTCGCCCTCTTCGTCGTCACTCTCGTATGCGGCATGGCAATCACACGCATATGGCGAAGAGCATGAGCAGAGCCGCCTGGTGGTGGGCAGCCCCGCTGGCGGCGGCCGTCTTCCTGCCATTCGCCGTCACCGGAGGCGTCTTTGCCCTCGGGACCGACCTCGAGGCCGCGGGTCCTGAGCAGTTCGTGACAGCCGCCTTGAACCCGCCACCGAGCGCTCCCCTAGCGACGAACGGCGGTTGCACGGCATCTTCGACGACAACCGACAACGTCAACCTGTCGTGGACCGACAGCCAATCGGCCGCGACCGATGCCTCCGGTGGCTACGTGGTGAGCGGCTACTCGGTCGGCCGTGCCACGTCGCAGGCGGGCGCTTACGCGGCTGCAGGCACCGTGTCGGGGGCGCCCCCGGCCACCTCCTTCACCGACAACCCCTCCGGCGCCGCCGCTCCTCAGGCCCTCGTATTGGACGGTACGGCCGCCGGTTCGGCGAAGGCGTACCAACTGTCCGAGAGCACGCTGACGGTGGCGTCATCGCTCAGCATCGGCGTGGCGGGGACGGAGGCCAACGCCGTGCAGGTCTCGCCCGACGGACTGAACGCCGTGATCGCCGAGTCCACCGCAGGACAGGTGCAGGTCCTGTCCTTCAGCGGGGGCAGCTGGACCGTCACCAAGACCATCCCGATGACGCTCCCGACGGCAGTGGCCATCGATCCAGTTCCAGCCGCCGGCACTTACACGGCGTACGTGGTGTCCGACGGAGGCGCCGCAGCCGACGGGCACGTCTATCCGCTGACACTCAACGGTGCGTCGAGCACCCTCGGCAGCCCGATCACGATCGCCTTCCAAGCCAACCCGACGGCCGTCGTCGTCACGCCGAACGGCTCGTGGGTGTACGTGGCTGACTACGGCTCGCACACCGTGTCGGCCGTCAACACGGCTACGGCGGCCGTGACGAGCGTCGCACTGCCGGGCACTACTGCCGACCCCATCGCGTTGGCCGTCACGCCGGACTCCTCACACGTCTACGTCGCCGACCGCAACAACAGCTACGTGGACGACATCACGGTGTCGTCGAACTCGGTCAGCACGCACATCGCACTTCCCGCCGGCGCCCTCGACGACACCATCCTCACCGGCGCAGGCAATCCGAATGTCATGGCGATGACGCCCAGCGGCACTGCCCTCTACATCGCCGAGTTCGGGGCAGCGCAGGTCCAGAAGCTCAACACGGCGCTCGCCGCCACGAGTCCCGACACGATCGCGGCATCCGTGTCCACCGGCGCCGGGTCGGAACCCATCGATCTCGCCATGTCGCCCAACGGCTGCCTCCTCTACGCGGCGGACTGGCCGTCGAACGACATCTTCCTCATCAAGACGACCACGAGCACCGAGTCGACGGCCTTCGTGGCGACGTGCGACACCCAGGATCCGCAAGCGATGCAGGTGACGCCCGACAACCAGTACCTGATCGTGCCGGAGAACTACAGCTGCGGCGATACGCAGATCCTCAACACCACCACGAACGCCGTGACAACGCTCGCAGCCGCAACCGTCGGCGCTTACCCCGTCATGGTCGCCGTCCCTCCACAGGACTACTGGTACGAGGCCACGGCGACGCATTCGCAATGGCGGTCCGACGCCTCGACCGCCACGATGGTCCCCGTTGGGTGGAATACGGGCGGTTGGCAGTAGAGCGCGTCCCGCCACCGCGAACCGGGCGCGCCTTGGCGCGGCGGGCATTGACCGGGCGGCGTGCCACCTCTCAACTGCTCGAGCTGGGCTTGTCTCGAAGGCCCGCCGCGACCTATCCGCGCAAGCCGTCTCCTCACGCAGAAGAATGACGGGGGCAAGGCGAACCCAGTCAAGAGGAGGAGGTCCCTTTGAAGGTGCACGATAGGCCGCCGGTTCGCCTTGTCGAGGCCGCCGCTGACCGCAATCGTGCTCCCGGAAGCCCCTTCAGCTGAGCCGTACTGGCGCGACGGGACAAGGGCGGTGATGCGTACCCATGGCTCGCTTGTTGATAGTTGACGACGACGCCCAGCTGCGGGAGTGGTTGCGCCCGGTGCTCGAGGCCCGGGGGTACTCGGTCGAAGAGGCGACGAGCCTCCCCGGGGCCCGCGACCGTCTGGGAGCGGAGACCTTCGAGCTCGTGCTGTGCGCTATCAGCATGAGCGGCGAGTCGGGTCTGGCCCTCGTCCGCGAGGTGGCGGCCGAGCTGCCGGACACGGCGGTGCTCCTGATGACCCGTGTGCAGGACCCAGACGTCACCGACGAGGCCCTGGATCTGGGGGTGTGCGGCTACCTCGCCAAGCCGTTCCTGCCCAACGAGGTGCTCATCAGCGTCGCCTCCGGGCTGCGGCGCCGGGAGCTGGAGAAGGCCCGCCGCGCCCACGTGGAGGAGCTCGAAGGCAAACTCCTCGCTCGTGGCTCAGCACTGCGCACGGCGCTCACGCGGCTGGCCGAGGTCGAGACCAGAACGCAGCTTGCCGAGCAGGAGACGGTGGAGCGACTGGTCAGCGCCCTGACCCTGCGCGGAGAGGAAACCGGCGCCCACATCGCACGGATGAGCCGCTATGCGGCCGCTCTGGCTGCGCGGTGGGGGGTCGACACGTGGACCAGCGACGAGTTCCGGGTGGCCACGATGCTGCACGACGTCGGAAAGATCGGCGTCCCCGACGCCATCCTCCTCAAGCCGGGCCCGCTCACCGAGGAAGAGTTCGCCATCATCCGCCGCCACCCGGCGCTCGGGGCCAGCCTGATCGGCGAAGGAACGTCGCCGCGTGCTGCTGCTTGGAGCCCGCATCGCCCTCACCCATCACGAGCGCTGGGACGGCGCCGGTTACCCGGCAGGCCTGGCCGGCGAGGCCATCCCCCTCGAGGGCCGCATAGCGGCCGTGGCCGATGTCTTCGACGCCTTGACCAGTCACCGCGTCTACCGGCGGGATATCGCAGCCGACCAGGCAATCGAGATGATGCTCGCCGAGCGCGGCCGCCAGCTCGACCCTGACCTGCTCGACCTGTTCGAGAGCTCCATGATCGAGATGCTCGCCATCCGCGATGAGTATGCGGACGCGCCGCTCGGGGCAGCCGTCAGGGTGCTCGTCGTAGGCTCCCGGCGTCTGTTCACCGACGCCCTTGCCCGCTTCCTTGACACCTCTGAAGGGATCTTCGTCGTCGGGACGGCGGCATCGGGCCACGAGGCCGAGAGCCTCCTCAAAGATCGCGACGCCGATGTGGTCGTCATTGACGCCGAGCTCCCCGACACCAGCGGCCTCGACTTCGCCCGACGGATGCCGGCCCTCAAGATGGGTGCGGCCGTCATCTTGCTGGCCGCCCGCGACGACAATGCCTTGGTCCTCAGCGCCCTCGATGCCGGTTGCGCCGGCGTGGTCGTGCGCGACCGCGCCTTCGACGATCTGGGCGCCGCCATAGCCGCCGCCCACAGCGGCGAGCCGGTCGTGACCTCCGGCCGGCTCTTGGGCCTGCTCAGGAACCGCTCCGCCAAGCTCGACGTTGGCTTGACGCGGCGGGAGAACGAGGTCCTGGTCCTCATGGCCGAGGGGCTCTCCAACCAGGTCATCGCCGAGCGATTGACGGTCAGCCTCAACACCGTGCGCAACCACGTGCAGCGGATCCTCACCAAGCTGCCTGCACACTCCAAGCTCGAAGCCGTTGCCGAAGCCGGGCGCCGCGGGCTGCTCCCACCCAGGACGTAGTGCGTACGCGTCAGTACAAAGATCGCGCTCACGCGTCTACTCACGAAGTCTTCTCCCGTCGAAAATCCTCATGACACAAGAGCTTGAGGCACGGTCAGCGCCGAAGGGGTTGGCCGCCGAGGGAGGAAGAGGACATGGCCGTTTCGATGCTCCGCAACCACCCCTCGCTCGGCCGCGCTCTCGCCCGCGGAGCGATGGGTGTCGGATCCCTTGCCATCGTCCTCCTGCCGGCGACGCTGGCGGCGGCGGCATCTCGCGGCGCCCATGCCACAACCGCCTCGATGAGTTCGAAAGCCCAGCTCCACATCGTGCTCGGTACGCCCGCCGGCGACCACGGGGCCATCACCGTCGGCCCCATCAACAACATGGCAGAGGGCGACACCGTGGCCCGCGTCGTCGAGCTGACGAACAACACCAACGTGGGCGCGGCGGGAACCACCGGGCTCGCCGCCGTCAACGGCTTGACGCTCAAGACATCCGTCTCGGGCAGCAACGCCGGCTCTGACATCGTGACCGACACGACCAACGGCCTTCACGTGACGGTGCAGTCCTGCGCTACGGCGCCGACCGAGACCGGAGGCGTCGCCGGGCCGTGGACCTACGCCTGCACGGGCGGCTTCACCTCCGTCGTCAACAACGTCGCGCTCGGCACCCTCAACGGGTCGGTGAGCGACATGACGTCGTCGGCGCCCATCGAGGGAGCTTCGACCTACTACGTCATCACCGTCACCCTTCCGAGCACCTATGCCGATGCCTACAGCTACAACAGCGGGGCGTGCTCGACGGGCGGCACGGCTGGCGTGAGCGAACAGCTCATGAACTGCTCGCTCAGCGTGACCTACAACTTCACCGCCACCCAGTAGCGGCAGACGTTTCCGAGGTTGTGGTCGGAGCCTGGTGGGTTGGCCCCTAGTAGGCCCGCCCGAAGACCACCCTCGTGCCGTAGGCAGAAGGGGACCCGCAGATCACACAGGAGCCCGCTTCGGGCTCACCGTCGAGGGGGATGCACCGCGGTGTCGCCGTCGTGGCGTCCTTGAGGCGCTTCTCGCACGCAGGGTCGTCGCAGCACAGTGCCAGGGCGAAACCGTCCTCCACGCCGGCGACGAGCTCGTCCCAGGTGTCGGCTCGCACCGTGTGATCCTCACGGAACGCCAAGGCCCGAGCGTGCAGTTCGCGGCGGAAGGCCGAGAGGCGCTCCGGGATGTCGGCCGCCAGCGACGCCATCGGCATCGTGACCTTGTCCTTGCGGTCCGTCGAGAGCCTCGATGCCACCAGCACCGTCCCGGCGGCGAGATCTCGAGGCCCGAGCTCGATTCGCAGCGGAACGCCGCGCAACTCCCACTCGTTGAACTTGAAACCAGGCGACAGCTGCATCCGGTCGTCCACTTTGACTCGCACACCGGCGGCGGCAAGCTGGCGTGCGTGGTCTCGAGCGGCCTCGACCACGGCGGTGGCCTCCTCACCCCGACCGATCGGCACGATCACGACCTGATGGGGTGCAAGGCCGGGGGGCAGGATCAACCCCTTGTCGTCCCCGTGCCCCATGATCACGGCGCCCACCATGCGCGTCGACAACCCCCAGGAGGTCGTGTAGCAGTACTCGAGCTCGCCGTCCTCGTCCTGGAAGGTCATGTCGAAGGCACGGGCGAAGTTCTGCCCGAGGTAGTGCGACGTGCCGGACTGCAAGGCGCGCCCGTCGCGCATCATCGCCTCGATCGTCGTGGTGCGCTCCGCCCCGGCGAAGCGCTCACTTGCCGTCTTCTCGCCGACATAGGGCGCCAGGGCAGCCACTTCGGTCGCGAGTGCCTCATACATGCCGAGGGCGAGGATGACCTCCTCCCAGGCGTCGGCGCCGCTGGCATGGGCGGTGTGTCCCTCCTGCCAGAGGAACTCCGTCGTCCGCAGGAACAACCTCGGGCGCAGCTCCCACCGGATCACATTCGCCCATTGGTTGAGTAGGAGCGGAAGGTCGCGGTAGGAGGAGATCCACTTCGCCATGAACTGTCCGATGACGGTTTCGGAGGTCGGCCGCACCACGAGAGGCTCCTCGAGCTCGCGCCCGCCTCCGTGGGTCACCACAGCCAACTCTGGGGCGAAACCCTCCACGTGCTCCGCCTCCCGCCGCAGATGCGACTCCGGAATGAGGAGAGGGAAATAGGCGTTCTCGTGACCGGATTCCTTGATGCGACGGTCGAGATCCGCCTGGATGAGCTCCCAGATTCGGTATCCGTAGGGGCGCATCACCATGGTGCCGCGCACCGGGCCTCTGTCGGCCAGCTCCGCCTTCAAGACGAGCTCGTTATACCAGGCGGAGAAGTCCTCGCTCTGCGGTGTTACCCCACGCTCGTTGCGAGGTGTGACGGTGTCAGCTCGGTCCGTGAAGTCGGTGTCAGCGGTCGGGTCATCGGGAGCCACGCGCCCGTGCTACCACAGCGGCGACGTGCGGAGGAACCCGCAGTGGCGAGGGTGTTCCTCGGGAACCGGGACGGCGATACGCCCGAGGCCCGCCAGCAGCTCTCGCTCCGGCTCGCCAACCGGGTCTCGCTGTTCGTGGCCGGGCCGAAGGCGCCGCCGGCGGCGGAGGTGTTTCTCGAGATGGTGCTGTGGGCGAAAGCCGCCCGCGGCTGACCCTTCCCGGCGAGGTCAGTGGGAGCGTTGCGACGACGACGCCGAGCGCCAACAGCACGAGCAGCACGGCGACCAACGCAAGCGTGCTCAAGGGACGTCGCTCGTCAAGTCGTAGACCGTCACTCCATCGACGGTTCGTGCCGGGAAGTGATCCTCCACCCATGTGGTGATCCTGCTGGCGTTGCTGTCGCTGCTGCCGCCGGCTCCTGTGACGCCACCCGAGATGAAGTAGTGAATCCTCTGCTCGTGCACGTACCGCTGGAACTCGGCCAGAGTCGGGGCGGGGTCTGTGCCGTTGAAACCGCCGATGGCCATCACCGGGTCGTCTGTCGCCAGCTGATATCCGGCCGCGGTGTTGGACCCGACGGCACTCGCCACCCAGCTGTAGCGGGAGGCGTCCTGCTCGAGGAGCGTCACGAGGGCTCTGCCGGGAGTAGAGCCGTTCAGCAACGAGCCGATACCACCGGCAGCGCCCGCCCTGCCCGCCCCGGCAACCCCGGCGCGGCCAAGGCCCGGCGGCGCCCTCAATCCTGAGCCCGTCGGTCCGCCCGTTGGTCCACTCGTCGGTCCGCTGGTCGGTCGGCTCCCGCTCGTCGGTCCAGCGGGAACCCCAAGGGCGCTCGAACCGCCCGTTGCGCCTGCAGAGCCCTTGGCGAGTCCGGCGCCTGGCGGGCCAGTCCCACCGGGCCTGCGACCAGCGGCGCCGCTTCCCGGGACGGCACCGCCGTGGAGGCCGCCAGGTCCGAGTACCCCGCCCGGGCCGGACACAGCCGCCACCGCCGGACCCGCGCTCGGGAGGGCGCCGGCGTAGGCGGTGTCGGCCGTCGCCAGCGAGTACGCGAGCGGGCCGCCGAGCGCGGCCGCCAGCGCCATGACGATGGCGGCGGAGCGGAGGACGCGGCCGAGGGCCGGGCCGGCAACGATCGCGAGGCCGGCGAGGGCACCGATGACGGCGACGGCGTCGCGGAGCCAGGGGTTCCACCCTGGCGACCGATCGAGCAGCACGAAGGACCAGGCCGAGGTGGCAAGGAGGCAGACGGCAAGTACGCATCGGACCCAGAGGGCCGAGCGCAACGGCCAGAGCACTGCGACGCTCATGGCGACGAGCGCACCGACGGCGGGGGCGAGGGCGACGGTGTAGTAGGGGTGGATGATCCCCTTGGCGAAGCTGAACACGGCGCCCGTCACGACGAGGGTCCCTCCCCAGAGGAGGAGGGCCGCTCGCAACTGGTCGGTGCGGGGGGCACGGCCGATGGCCCAGAGCGCCCCCACGAACAGGATCAGCGCGGCGGGGATCAGCCAGGAGATTCTGACCGCCCATCGACGGGAGGAAGAGGCGGTCCCAGCCGGTCGGCCCCCACACGGAGGCACCACTGACGGCACCGCCGGTGACGCTGCCGGTCTCGTTGCCCGTGATCCGCCCGAAGCCGTTGTAGCCGAAGATGAGATTGAAGACGTTGTTGTCCTGCGAGCCGCCGATGTAGGGGCGGTCACGGGCCGGGGTGAGCTGCACGATGGCGAGCCACCACACCGAAGAGACCACGAGGACGCCCGCCGCTACAAGCAACTGCCATACACGACGGCGCAGCGAGACAGGGGCTGCCACCAGGTAGACCCCGGCCATGGCCGGGACAACGAGGTAGGCCTGCAGGTACTTGGTCAAGAAACCCGTGCCCACCAGCGCCGCCGCTCCCAACAGCCAACGCGTACTTCCGTTCTCGAGTGCCCTCACCGTGCAGTAGCCAGCTGCCGTCAACAACAGCACGAGGAGAGCGTCCGGGTTGTTGAACCGGAACATGAGCGTCGCCACCGGCGTGAGGGCGAGCACGCCGCCGGCAAGAAGGCCGGCACGCGCTCCGAACCAACGCCGGACGGCCGAGTAGAGGAGCGCAACTGACGCCACGCCTTCGAGCGCCTGGGGGACAAGGACGGTCCACGAGCTGAGACCGAAGATGCGAGCAGCGATCTCCATCGGCCACAACGACAGCGGCGGCTTGTCGACCGTGATGAAGTTGGAGGCATCCGAGGAGCCGAAGAAGAACGCCTTCCAACTCTTCGTTCCGGCTTGCACTGCCGCCGAATAGAAGCTGTTCGCCCAACCCGAGCGGTCGAGTGCCCACAGGTAGAGGAGGGCAGTGCCGAGCAGCAGCCTGAGAAAGGCAGCGACCTCCCGGCGTCGCCGGGAGGGCGCCGCCGCGCGGGCACTCGCGGTGGGTGATGCGCCGAAGGGATCGTCGCCGGAAGGGCCTGTGTCGACGACTTCGCCGCACGACAGCGCCGGTTGCGGTGGGACGGTGATCACTTCGTGCCCGCTTCCCGCCGACGCACCCCGGAGACGACGATGTCGTCGCCCGAGGTGCGACGCCGCCGGTGTGTTCCGAGACTGGGAGCCATGCCTGTCGTCCTTTCGATCGCCGCCGTTGCCGGCGGTGGGCTTGGCTCCCATCGTGGGAGAGGCGCCTCAGAGCATCCTGGGAGGCCTCTCCGATCCTGCGCTGACCCGGGCAGCGGGCTACCTCAGACCTCGAGGTCGCCCTCCTCGTCCAAGTCCTCCGCGTCGCCGTCGATCGTGTCGCCGTCGTCGTCGGGTGCAGCCGCCCACGGAGGGGCG
The DNA here is from genome assembly GCA_963735115.1 of uncultured Actinomycetota bacterium. Taxonomy (GTDB): domain Bacteria; phylum Actinomycetota; class Acidimicrobiia; order Acidimicrobiales; family Bog-793; genus JAKACA01. The sequence continues at coordinate 882,603 of CAVTJR010000001.1, forward strand.
CCTCGGGTGCTCCCTTCCTCCGTGTTCGAGCCCCAGAAACCGCCGGGACCGAAGGGACCCCCAGGGGGGCCTCCGAACAGCCAGCCCGGAAGGCCGAAGGACCAACCCGGGCCGGAACGGCCCCGCGAGCGGCTGCCGGCGCCCCACGGGCCCGGGGCATCGCCGGGCGAAGGGGCGCCCGGCACGACGGCGTTCAGCTTCTCGCGGAGCTCTGTCAGCAGTTCGATCACCTGGGCGCGCTGCTCGTCGCTGCCGGAGGTGGCCGCGTACACGAGCGGAATAGCCGTGTCCCGGATGGCGCTGACGAGGTCGAGGGGAATCCCACCGCGGCCGTGACCCGACTCTTCCCAGGGCCGGTGACCGGTGTCTGAACGGGCCTTGCCCGCTTCGGCTCGGCCGGCGTCGGTCAGCTCGAACATCCGCTTTCCATCGGGCGACTGCCTGCTGATGACGAGCCCTTCGTCCTCGAGCATCTGCAGCGTCGGGTAGATCGAGCCGGGGCTGGGCGTCCACGCGCCCCCCGAGCGGCGGGACAGCTCCTGAATCATCTGGTAGCCGTGCATCGGCTGCTCGGACAGCAGGGCAAGGATGGCGGCCCGGACGTTGCCACGGCGGGCGCGACGAGGGCCACCCCCTCCATGTCTCCCGCCTCCGCCACCGAATTCCGCCCGCCGGGAGCCGTAGGCGCTTCGCCGGCCGGAACCACCGCCGTAGCCTCCCCAGCCACCGCTGAAGTCACTCCGCCTTCTGGCCTCTCGGCCACCCGGTCCCTGCGGGCGGCGCCGGCGGTCGCCGCCGCCGTGGCTCCGGCGAGGGCGCCCGGAACCGAAATCGTCGTTATTCCTCACGAAACACACTTCCTTCCCGGCCTTCTCCGAGGCCGCTGCTGTCCTGGCCATTCGGACCAGGACACGATAACGATATATCGTTATATCGGATTGGGCAGCGCGTCAGCGCGAAATTCTCACGGGAATTTTCTCGGCGATGCGCTCAGCTCAGGAAAGAGCCGGCCGCCGAGGGCGGCCCGGCGCCGTCGCCGAGGGCGGCGCCGGAACTTCGTGCGTGAAACGACCGGAGGGCCACGTTCCGGGCGTTCTGCGTGCACAGTCCAGCCGGGAGGTGCTCCGGCTGACTCAGTGGTAGTAGAGGACGACGGCGGCTGCGATCGCACCGGCCGTTGCGAGCGCGGCGAGCGGCGCAAGCTGCTCCCTGCGCTGGAACGCCCGGAAGCACATGAAGGCGGGGAAGATCCCGAAGAAGGCGAACCTGACCGTGATCGCGATGACCACGTAGACAGCCGAGACGACGATGGCCGTCAGGGACGCCTGATTGCGTGCGCCGAAAGTGTTGCCTCTTCCCCCGCCTCGCCCCATGCCGCCTCGGTACATCGGTCCTTGCCCGCGAGGGAACCGACCCTGCCCGTACGGCTGGCCGTTGGGAGGTAGCTGGCCGTAGGAGGGTGGCTGGCCGTTGGGAGGTAGCTGGCCGTAGGAGGGTGGCTGGCCGTTGGGAGGTAGCTGGCCGTAGGAGGGTGGCTGGCCGTAGGAGGGTGGCTGGCCGTAGCTCGGCTGCCCGTACGACATGGGCGTGGCGGGCGGGCTCGGATATCCCGCAGTGCCCGATGCGACCTGCGGTCCCGCCGAGCCCGGCTTGGGCTGAGTCTGGGCGGTCCACTGGGTCCCGTCCCACCAACGCAAGGTGGACTCGCTGGGATCGCCCGGGTCGGGGTGCCAACCTGCGGGAGGTCCCGTGCTCATCGACGGATTGTGGCAGTCGTGCCTGAGACGGTCAACGATCGCGCGCCATGGAGGCCTGCAACCCTTCGCCAAGTGGGTCCTGTGGCCACCGGATCATACCGGTGGCTCCGGTGGGCGCCATGTCATCGGGGCGTGCCTGCAGCACCCCGACCGAGGGTGTATGAGTATGGCGTGCCCGCTTCAGCTACCTCGGTTCCGTCGCCCCAGCCGGCAACGCCTCATTCGCTCGACCGTGCGGAGGCGACGATGCGGCGTGTGCTGCCGCGCTCTCTCGGCGAGATCGATTTGTCCGACGTGGCGTTCTGGGAACGCCCCTACGCGGAACGGGAGGGGGCCTTCGAGCTGTTGCGCCGGGACGACCCCATCCGCTTCTTCGCCGAGCACGAGGAGCCGCCGATGCCGCTCGGTCGTGGCTACTACGCCCTCACCCGTCACCACCAGGTCATTGCCGCCAGCCGCCAACCCGATGTCTACTCCTCAGGCGGGGGCACGAACATCCCCGATCTGCCTGAGTCGTTCCGAGAGTTCTTCGGCTCCATGATCAACCTGGACGATCCCAGGCACGCCCGGATGCGCCGGATCGTCTCACGAGCTTTCACGCCCCGCATGCTCGACCAGACGGTGGACTCGGTGGCAGCGATCGCCGCCGCCATCGTCGACGATCTCATCGACATGGGCAGCTGTGACTTCGTCACCGAGGTGGCGGCGGCCTTGCCGTTGCGCGTCATCAGCGACTTGATGGGGATTGCGCGAAGCGAAGAGTCGTTCATCTTCCGGCACAGCAACATCATCCTCGGCGCCCTCGATCCCGAGTACGTACCCGATCAGTCGACGGACTCGGTGATCACGGCGATGCTCAACTCAGGCCAGGAACTGGCGAACATGGTCGAGCAGCTTGGGGCGGAGCGACAGCGGCACCCGCGCAACGACCTCATCACGGGTCTTGTCACCGCAGAGGTCGAAGGTGACCACCTCTCCCCCCAGGAGCTCGGGTCGTTCTTCATCCTCCTCGTCGTGGCAGGTAACGAGACCACTCGAAACGCCATCGCCCACGGGCTCGTGGCGCTGACGGACCATCCGCAGGAGCGCCGGCGGCTGATCGCCGACCTTGACGGCATGATGCCCACGGCCGTGGAGGAAATCGTGCGCTGGGCAACTCCGGTCATCCATTTCCGCCGTACGGTCACGCGCGATGGCGCCGAGCTCGACGGTCAGAGGTTCGCCGAGGGCGACAAGGTAGTGCTGTGGTACAACTCGGCGAACCGCGACGAGGCGGTCTTCGACGACCCGTACCGCTTCGACGTCGGGCGTCGCCCGAACGATCACGTCGGCTTCGGCGGCCCCGGGCCGCATTTCTGCCTGGGGGCCCATCTCGCCCGGCGTGAGATCTCCGTCATGTTCAGCGAGCTCCTGCGCCGAGTGCCCGACATCCGAGCGGTCGGCGAACCGGAGCGCCTGCGGTCGAGCTTCATCAACGGGCTGAAGCACGTGCGGGCCGAATTCCAAGCCGGCGGCGGCGGCACTCCTTGACCCCAGCTCTCCAAGGCGTCAACCCGAAGGCCGCTGAGGCGAGCGACCGTGCGGGCGGCCTGGCGGGCGCCTCTACTCAAGACCCAGTTCAGGGACGCCGATAACCCCTTCGGTGATTACTGCGGGAGTTCGCGCGCGGGCGCAATTACGCCTCACGGCGATCGTGAGCGTCATGTTCGTGGCGGGTTTCAGCGTCTTCATGGTCCTCAACCCGGCCGGAGCGCGAGCGTCGGTCTGGGTCGACGATGGCAGCACGGCCGCCGTCGCTCTCGCCGCCTTCCTTGCTTCTGCGGCGAAAGCGCGGTCCACGAGTGGGCGCCACAGGTCCGGCTGGACCTGGATCGCCGCGGGCACCGCCTCGTGGACGATCGGCGAGTGCATCTGGGACTGGTACGCCCTCGTCCGGGTGGAGCCCGTGCCGTCGCCGTCCGTGGCCGATGTCTTCTACCTCCTGGGTGTCCCGCTCGCGGTCGTCGGCATCGTCCTGTTGGCGGCCAGCAAGGGCGAGCTCAGGAGCGGCCTCCGCCTCGTGCTCGACGGCATCATCATCACTGGATCGCTGCTGTTCATCAGCTGGTCGACCGCTCTCGGCGTGGTCTACCGGCTCGGTGGTGGGCCCCTGCTCAGCCGCGTTGTCGACCTCGCCTATCCCGCCACGGACATCATCATGACGACGGCGGCGCTCGCCGCTCTGTCGAGGGTGAGCGGTCGGCGCCGATATGAGCTAGGTCTCATCGGAGCCGGCCTCCTCGCCTTCTCCGTGGCCGACAGCGCCTACAGCTACTTCACCTACACGAACACCTACGGGAACGGCAACGTCTTCGACGTCGGGTACGTCGTCGGTTACCTGTGCATCCTCCTCGCCGCTCTCGTGCCCAGCCCGCAGGACGACGGTGTCGGAGACCTGGGCCGCGCCTCGTCCTTCCAGACCCTGCTGCCTTACATCCCGCTCGGTCTCGCCGCCGGCATCGCCGCCTTCAAAGCGGCCACCGGCGCCAGGTTTGACGGGCTGCTCGTGGCCACAGGCTTCATCACCATCACCACCGTTCTCGTCCGCCAGCTACTCACGCTCAACGAGAACACCTCGCTGGCCGACCGGCTGCAGGCCACCATCTCGGAACTGCGCGTACGCGAGGCTGAGCTGGCCCATCAGGTCTCACACGACCCTCTCACCGGGCTGGCCAACCGCGTCCTGTTCACCGACCGCATCGAGCGTGCCCTCGACCGGCAGCTGCGCAGCCGGCTGACGGTGTCGGTCATGGTCTGCGACCTGGACGAATTCAAGTCGGTCAACGACACGCTCGGGCACCTGGCGGGAGACGAGGTTCTGCGCGTAGTCGCCCAACGCCTGACGGCGACGACGAGGAGGGTCGACACGATCGCCCGACTCGGCGGCGACGAGTTCGGAGTACTCCTGGAGGACCTCGAAACGGCCGAAGTGGCCCTCGAGACCGCCGAGCGAATTACCAAGGCCATCCTCCCACCGCTGCGCGCCGGCGGGCAGCGGGTGGTGACGTCCACGAGCATCGGCATCGCCATCGCCTCGGAACCGGGCGACACCTCCGAGAGCTTGCTACGGGCGGCCGACGTGGCCCTCTACGAAGCGAAGGCGACCGGTAAGAGCTGCTACAGGGTCTTCGACTCGGAGATGTTGAGCGACGTCTTCGCCCGTATCTCCCTCAAGAACGACCTCCTCGTCCTCGCTGACCACCCCGAGCAGCTCGAGATCCATTACCAGCCGATCGTCGACGTGCGAAGCGGCCATCTGACCGGCGTCGAAGCGCTCGTCCGCTGGCGCCATCCGACGATCGGCTTGCTGTACCCGGATGCCTTCATCCAGTCCGCCGAAGAGAACGGGACGATCGTGCTCGTCGGGGCGGCTGTGCTCGACCTCGCCTGCGCCCAGTTCTCGTCCTGGAGGAGCGAGGGCTTCGAGTGCTCCAACCTGGCCGTCAATGTCTCAGCACGCCAGCTGCGCGACCCCAGCCTCGTCGCCACGGTGCGAGACGCCCTCGCCCGCCATGCGATCCCGCCCGGCCAACTGACGCTCGAGGTCACCGAGAGCATCATGTTGCACGAGGGAGAGCTCGCCATCGGCCGACTGAGAGAGCTGAAGGCGCTCGGCGTCCTCATCGCCGTGGACGACTTCGGCACGGGCTACTCCTCGCTCGAGTACCTGCGCAGGCTCCCCGTCGACATCTTGAAGATCGACCGCACCTTTACGAACGAGCTGGACGACGACGACACGACGGTCGTGCTCATCGATCTCATGACCCAGCTCGCCCATGCCCTCGGTCTGCGCACCGTCGTCGAGGGCATTGAGACACCCTCGCAGATGCACACCGTGAAGCTCCTCTCCTGCGACCACGGGCAGGGATTCCTCATCGCCCGGCCGGCGCTCCCAGCCGTCATCGAGCCCCTTCTCGAGCACGGGGCGAAGTTCGAGCCACGAGCAGGCCTCGTGCCGAACGCCCAGCCGGCGTGATCCGCCGCCGACGCTGACGTCACAGCGCCGACACCTCCATCTGCGAGTGTCAGCGGCATCGCGCCCGGCGTAGGGTGCGGGAACCGCCGACGCCGGCGACCCAGCTGGGACCGGGCAAGTCCTCAGCGGGAGGCGAGCTGGGCGAGCCAAGAGGTGTTGAAGGCGAATTCGCCGTCGAGGCTCCGGCGAACGTCGTTCTTGCCAGCCCAGTCAGCGATGCGCCCTCCGATGAAAGGAACCCTGACGTCTACGGTGAGGGCGACGTCGTGAGTGCAGGTCTGGCCTTGCGGCTTAAGGGTCATGGTGCCGAAGATGTGGATGGGCGCCCCCTGCACCTGCACGTCGAAGGTGCCCTCCCAGCAGCCGTCCGAGCCCTTGTGCCACTCGTCGGTTTGTTGCATCGTGTTCGTCGGCCGCAGCACTCGCTTCGCGAAGCTGGGCAGATCGACGTCAACGACCCGCGACGAGCAGATTCGCAGGCTGCCGCGGCTCTCCTTGCACTCGAGAACCTTCACGTCCCGCTGGTCCATGCTCTCGTACTTGGCGATCGTGGCTTTCGGGTCGCGGAGCATGGCGAGCACGGCCTCGATCGGGGCGTCATAGGTGTGCGATCCCTTTAAATCCATCTTCCGACCTCCTTCGAGACCGGGGCCGGGTCTCCCTAACAAGATGAGCGCGCCTTGCTGCCTCCTGCAGCGCGAGACGGGACCCCACTACCCAAACGAACTCGCCTCAGGCGTTGCTCTGACCGCTATCAGCATGAGCCCGTACCGGCCGTCCCGCCAGAGGCGAATGGCCCCGGTTCGGTCTTCAGGGGTGCGCCGAACCAGCCGGAGAGCGCTTCTCGCAGGGCGGGTGCGGCGGTGTCGGCGGGTTCATCGACGATTGCGGCCCAGGCGATGTGGGCGTCCGGGCGGATCAGGAGCGCGTCGGCTGGCCGGTGATCGGTTTCGGCGGTGTGGATCTCGATGCGATGCTCCCAGTCCCGGGCGGTCTCGCGAAGGTCCGGGCGGTCGGCGAGGTCGAGGAGGATGGGCCGTGCGGTGTGCATGAGCTCGGCGAGGCTGGTTGTGCCCTTGTCGGTGCGCAGACTGAGGTCGGGTGCGAAGGTGCCGGTCAAGGCGTGTTGGTTGGGGTTCGGGAGCTGGTAGCGGATGTCGGTGGCGGCGATCATGGCTCCAAGGCGGCGCAATGGCTGTTCATCGCGCATCAGTTCCAGAAAGAGTTCCCGAAGTGCTTCGGCGGCTGGGTCATGTCCGCGCCGCAGTGCTACCTGGGCTCGGGTGTGGAGCAGTGTGCGTTCGCCCGCCAGGTGGCGTTCGTCGTGGTATGTGTCCAGCAGGCCGGCCGGCGCCCAGCCGTGGATGGCGGCGGCCAGCTTCCAGCCAAGGTTGACGCTGTCGAGCATGCCGGCGTTGAGGGCCACGCCTGGGGCGGGGAACAGGTGGGCGGCGTCACCGGCCAGCAGGATCAGCCCGTCGCGGTATCGCTCGACCTGTCGAGCATGAAAGGTGAAGCGCGTCAGCCGGATCGGTTCTCCCAAGGGCAGATCCACGCCGAGCACACGGCGGATGCTGTCCCGGAACTCGGTCAAGGTCATCGGCTCATCGTCGTCATAGTCGGCGGCCTCCTCCTCGCTGGTGAAGAGCCCCAGGAGCGCAGGGTTGGTCGACCCGACGGCGAACAAACCGCGTTCGGTTGCCGTCCAACCGAAGCTGATCCTGCCCACCCCCGCGACGTCGAGGTCGCCGTTCTCGAGTACGGTCACCGACTCGGGCACGGTGACCGAGGCGAGCCGCTGCACCTCCGGGTACGTGGTGCCGGGGAACGGGATGCCGGCCAAGTCACGGACCCTGCTGCGCGAGCCGTCGCAGCCAATGAGGTATCGGGCGGTCACCTGATACTGCCCGTCCGACCCGCGCACGTCCGCGGTCACAGTGGCGTCATCCTGGCTCAGCCCGACCACCTCCTGTCCGCGGCGGATCTCGGCGCCGAGCTCGCGGGCGCGTTCGTCGAGGAGGCGCTCGAGTCGCGGTTGTGGGAGCGGCAGCAGCTGCATCGGGGGAGGGGCCAGGTGCGTGAAGTCCACATGCAGACCGCCGAACGGCAATCGGAGAGCCGGGATGGGATCGGTGCTGGCTGCTTCGAATCGTTCCAGCTCGCCTCGATAGCGCAACAGTTGCAAGATCTGCCCGCTGAGACCGCCGGCCTTCGGGACGTCTCGGATCTGCGGCTGCCGCTCGAGTACCAGCGGCCGCACGCCAGCCAGGCGAAGTTCATCGGCCAGCATCAGACCGGTCGGGCCGGCGCCCACGATGATCACATCGGCGTCCATCGCCGGCCACTCCCCTCGAAGACGTTCGGCGTCACCGGTGACATTGCCGAAGCATCGGTCAGTTGCATGCTGCCTCCCCAAGATTGTCGAACACATGGCGTGCGCCGTTGGACGTCTCGTGTGGTCTCCGGCTGAGACCTTCAGCTACGTGAGTGAAGCGGCGATCCTGGTTTGAAGCAATCCACCGTCGCGCCGTAGGATGGAGACGGCGGGCAGATGGCGCGACCTCGCGGTGCCCCTATCGCCGGATACTGATATTCAATCGGACGGCACCTGGGCCGCCACCGGAGGCATCCTGGCGCCCGTCGGCTCAAGCCAGACTGACGACCCGGTCGCGCCCGGTCTCCTTGGCGGCGTACAGGTTGGTGTCCGCCCGCAAGACGAGGTCGTCGATCGACTCGTCTGCTTCCCAGGTGGCGATGCCGGCTGAGAAGGTCACGCGTTCCCCGAGTGGGTCGACGCCGGCGCCGACGCGCCGGAGAGCCTCGACCAGGGTGGCTGCACCGGCGGAATCGGTTTCGGGCAGCACGAGGCAGAATTCCTCGCCGCCGTATCGGGCGATCAGATCCTGGCCCCGGAGCCTCGAAACGGTGCGCTCGGCGAACAGCCGGAGCAGGTGATCTCCCGCCGCGTGGCCGAAGCGGTCGTTGTAGCCCTTGAAGTTGTCCAGATCCAACATGGCCACGCTGAAGGCTCGCCCGCTCCGCTTCGAACGGGCCGCCTCTCGGTGCAGCACTTCGAACAGCCGGCGCCGATTGGCGAGGCCGGTCAGCTCGTCGGTGTGGGCCAGGTCGATGAGGCCGGCGATGACGCGGCTGCGGTCGAACATCAAGGCGAGCAGGCGGGCCACGGTGGTGGCGATCGTGGTGTCGACCGGTGAGCCGTTGCGGCACCGGAAGGGGCAGACGACAACGAGTCCGGCCGCGGCGCTGAACGCCGGCGTCGCGTAGACGGTTTCGTCGTGGAGCGGGTCCCCCTCTGTGAGGGCCTCCCGTGCGAGCTCGCCGACATCCGTCGCGGCGGCATGGAACGCCCAGTCCGCTGCGGGCCACGAGAACACCTGCTCGAGCGAAGAGCCAGGGGCGAGACGGACGAACACGGCGAAGCGATCCACGTCCATCGCCGTGGCCAGCGTTGCCGCCACGGTCTGGAGGCCGTCCGGCCACTCCCGCAGCGTGCTCGCGTGAGCCGCCAACTCGGCGAGGGAACGACTGACGTGGCCGTCACGGATCGAGCCCTTCACGACCTCGTTGACCATGAGAGCGGCGGCTCCCGCTCCGATAGCAAAGAGAGCGGCGATGGGCAACGCCTGGGATGCCGGCCACTGGGCGGTCGTTTCGAAGTTGAGGGCGGCGACGAGGCCGAGCCAGCCGCCTGCGATCATCACCGGGTTGCCCATCAACGCAGTCATGAGGAACGGCAGGCACGGTAGGAGGAGAAACGCCCCCCCGTGCGCCCCAAAAGCGGCTCCGAAGAGGGCGAACGTAACCGTGGCGAGCCAGACTTCAACGAGCGCCTTGAAGGGCGTGAACTCGGCCATGGCCCCATGTTGAAGGTGCCAGAAGTCCGAGGCGTTGATGGCGAGGAACATGGCCATCACTCCGAGGCCCACGAAGAGGTCGGCTTCGGATCGGACATGCCGCCAGAGCAACGCCAGCGCCAGCGCGTAGGCGGGCAGCCCGAGGTACATGAAGGTGACGGCTTTCAAGACCCGCTTGACACCAGGCCCGTTGACGTCGCCCTCGAACTGGAACAGAGAAGGTAGCAGGCGGGTCCAGGGGGCCGTTCGGGCGGTGGTGTCTCGGTACGGGCTCATCGGCGCGCTCCTGCGGAACAGTCCACAGAATTGTCGGCTGTTGGATAGCTGGACTTGAGGCGGAGCGGGACGTCTCGCTCGTACCCGAAGAGGGCGCCGGCCGGCCTCCATGTGGCAGCCGAGCTGTCGGAGCGCCGGGTAGCCCGCGGTCTATGACAAGGCCTCGGAGTCGGGAAGGCGGGATTCGAACCCGCGACCTCAGCGTCCCGAACGCTGCGCGCTAACCAAGCTGCGCTACTTCCCGGCGGCGGGTGGTCAAGCCCGCCAGCTGACATCGTAGTCAGCGCAAAGAGCGCCGGTACCCGGCCGGCCGGGCGCGGGTCGGCAGTCACAACGCGGGACAGGCCGACGGGCGCCTTGTGCGGCACGCCTTGGCGGACGCGCCCGGCGGCTCCCCGGAGATATGGCTGAATCGTGGGCCTGCGGTGACCGGTCCGGGTCAGTTCAGTCAGGTTAGGCGCAAGGTTTGACCCGGATCCAGGCGTGACGCCTGCGCGACCGGGAAGTCCCGGCGCACCTACGCCCAGGCGTCGGCAGCCAGAGACACGGGTTTGTACGACTCGTCGTAGTACGTGCCGCCGTCGAGAAGCGCCTGGGCCGCTTTGCGAAGGCGCAACGGGTCGAGCGGCTTGACGAGCCAGCCCTCGGCTCCCGAGTGTCGTGCGATGAAGACGTCAGCTCGGCGGTCCAACAGGATCAGCACGGGCACGTGGATCTGCCGTTCACCCGATTCCTCCAACCGGAGGTCGTGACAGATGGCGACTCCACCCATGCTGCCCACTTGCAGGTCCGTGATGAGCAGGTCGGGCGGATCCACGTCGACCTCGTCGCGGACGGCCGCCCCGGATCGCACCTCGCGGATGTCCGTTTCGTCATTCTCGAGGGCCGAGCGAACCTCTGCGAGAACCGTGGGTGCGTCCGCCACGATGAGGATGTCAGGCACGCCCGGAGAGTACCTGCCCGGTGAGACACTCGGCCACGAGGCCGAGACTCTCGAGGTCGTGGACGTCCTTCGACAGATACGGCACCTTCACCACGGCGCCCTCGATCCTCGACTCAAGCGTCCCTAGGTACTCCCGTTCCTGGTCCGCCAGCCCCTGGAGGTCGGCGAGATTCTGACGCAGGCCGGCGAGCGCCTCCACAGCCGCCCGCTGACGGATCCCGCTGCGCCCTGCTGCCCTCATCTCGGCGGGCTCGGATGCGGCGGACGCCGAGTCGGCGGCATCGGAGTCGGCGAGCTCGGAGTCGGCGGGCCTGGAGTGGGCGGGCTCGGATGCGGCGGGCCCGGAGTCGGCGGGCACCGAGGCGGCGGGCTCGGGCTCGGGCTCGGCCGACGGTGAGGCGCCGTCCGTCGCGTCCAAGGCAGCTTCTCCCCCGCGGAAGTCCGGGTGCAGTCGGTTCACGACGAGCGCCGCCACCGGCTGGTGCGCCTCCGCCAACCGGTCGGCAAAGAAGCGGGCCTCCGCCACTGAGTCCCGCCGGGGGGCTGCGACGAGCACGAAGGCGGTCCCCGGGTCGGACAGGAGCGCCTCGACGCCTCGTGCCCGTTCCCGGAAGCCCTCTTCCATCCCGTCGAAGGCTCGGAAGAACGCAATAGCATCTTCGACGATCTCGGACCCGGCCACCTTCGAGATCGTGCGGAGGAGCGCCTGGGTCGCCATCGTCAAAGCCCTCAGGGAGGCCCGCGTCGGCATGAGCAAGAGCCGAAACAACCGGTTCTCCAAGAACCTCGTCAACCGCCCTGGAGCATCGAGGAAGTCGAGGGCGTTGCGGGTCGGAGGCGTGTCGACCACCACGAGGTCGAATTCGCCCGAGGCGTTCAGCTCGTACAGCTTCTCGGCTGCCATGTACTCCTGCGTACCGGCGAGGGCGGACGTGAGGTTCCGGTAGAGGCGGTTGGTCAAGATGCGCTCGGCTTGCTCTGGGTCGGCCGAGTAGCGCTCGACGAGATCGTCGAACGTCCTCTTCGCGTCCAGCATCACGGCCGACAGCTCGCCCGGCCAGGGTCCCTCGATCCGCTTCGGCTCATTCGTGAGCGCACCGACGCCGAGGGCGTCGGCCAGCCGGCGAGCCGGGTCGATCGTGACGACGCAGGCCTTGCGGCCGGCGAAGGCTCCGGCGAGGGCGACGGCGGCCGAGGTGGTCGTCTTCCCAGCGCCGCCCGACCCGCAACAGATGATGATCGACCGCTCCCGCAGGAGATGCCCGAGATCCGTCCCCGTGCTCACGACGACGCCGCAGCCGGAGGTTCCGTCTCAACCGGCGGTTCCGTCGCCAGTGGGGGTTCCCTCTCGACAGGCGGTTCCATCTCCGCCGGAGGTTCCGTCTCGACCGGGGGTTGCGTCTCCACCGGAGGTTGCGTCTCGACCGGCGGCTCGCTCCCGACCGGCGGCTCGCTCCCGACCGGAGGGGCTTCCTCCCCCGTCGATGCGGCTGCCAGGGCCGCCTGCAGCTGTCGCTCATCCAGCTGTTCGATCGCCCGACCGATGGCGTCGGCAAGCTCGGCGACCTGCTCGGGGCCGATGTCGTCGCTGAACACAAACGGCAGCCGCAGCTGAGGCAGCGGCAGGTCGGTGTTCAGTCGTGCGATCTGTTCTGACTGAACCGCCTCCCGACCCGCCCGAAACGCCGCCGCCCTCCGCAACGAACCCGCCTCTCTCGCCTCCAGCGGCTCCTCCGCCACGGCCGCAAGCACTTGCGGGTCGGCCAACCAACCCTGCCCGACTCCGGCCGCCGGCAGGAAGCAGGCGTTCACGACAACAGGCCCGAGCATGACGCCCACCTCGTCCTCGAGGCGGAACGCCGTTTCCACGAGCTCGTTCACGGGCGTCTCTTCCGGCACCGTGACGAGGAGCACCTGCAGCCGGGCAGGGTCGTGCAACATCTCGACGACCTCTGCCGCCTGTGTCCGCAGTGGCCCGCCCCGGGCGGCGTCCATGAGGCCGTTGGCACTCGTGAGGAACCGTACGGCGTGACCCGTGGCGGGGGCGTCGAGCAGAAGCAGGTCGGGCGCGCCCGACCGCTCGAGCTGCTTCACCTTGCCGAGGACGAGTATCTCGCGAATCCCCGGGATCGCCGTCGACACGACGTCGAGCACCCCGGCGGAGACGAGCCGCTTGGCGACCCTGCGGAGGCCGTGATCCATCAAGTACTCGAGAAGGGCGTCGTCGGGCGTGATCACCCGGCCGCGCACTTGCCCGACAGGCCCGCTGTAGAGCAGGACCTCGTCGTAGCCGAAGGTGACGTCGGCCCCGAACAGCACCGGCAAGGCGCCGGCGTCGTCAAGGCCGAGGACGAGGACGTCGAGCCCGGCATCGGCCGCCATGCGGGCGAGGGCGGCGGTCACCGTCGTCTTGCCCACCCCGCCCTTGCCGCCGACGACGAGAACCCTGCTCTGGCGCAAGAACCGTGCCCGCTCCATCGGCGGGGACACTACCGGCGATCTCCTGAAGTTCACCTCTTGTTTCCCGACATGTTGCCGGGTAGGGTGCCGTCAGTGGGCCTGGCAACAAGCCCGCGAGCGATAGATCCGGCTATGGGGGCAATGGCTCAGAGATCCTGGGACGCAGGCAGCGTTGCCCGCTGGGACGCCGGTGATGGTTCCGGAGTCGCTTGCCGAGTGCGTAGGAGGGGCAACGTGGTCGCCAATCGGGGTGAAGAGTTGTGGCAGGCGCGAGCCGCCTGTCGTGGTCCTCATGCCGTCGTGTTCTTTCCGCCGTCTCACGTCGAGCGCAAGGAAGAGCGTCTCATCCGTGAGCGCTCGGCCAAGGCGATCTGCCGATCCTGCTGTGTTCGGCCGGACTGCCTCGAGTACGCCATCCGGATTCGCGAGCCGCACGGGATCTGGGGCGGGCTGAATGAAGCGGAGCGCAAGCAGCTCCTCGACCGCGTGGCGGCGCCGCTCTCGCACCTCGCCTGAAAGGATCGAAGTCGTCCGCGTCAGTTCAACTGGCATCTTCGCGCCCGTAGCCGGGTGAAATCGCAGGTCATAGTACCTTTTGTAACACGTTACAATTCATCCGCACGGGGGTAGGATGTCACTGATGTTCCGGGGGATACGGCTTCTGCCGAGTGTTACGCGCCTGCTGCCGCTGGCAGCGTTCGCACCAGACCCTCTCCGCCTGCGCGAGCGTTCCTGCCGCGTGGACGGACGCCGCTTCGGCTACGGCGAGGTCGTCGGGTGCGGCCCCGACGGCGAGGTCGGCCCGACCGTCGTACTCGTGCACGGCTGGGGTCTCGCCCACTCCTCCTACAAGCGGGCGGCGCGAGCGCTCGCCGCCCACGGCTTTCGCGTTCTCATCCCGGATCTGCCCGGCTTCGGGAGAAGCTCGGACCTGCCGCTTGGACGGGTGAGCCTTGAATCGTTCGCGACGTCGTTGCAGGGTTTCTTGCTGAAGGTGCAGGAGATGCACGGCCTGCCGGCAGCTCCTGTCCACCTCGTCGGCCACTCCTTCGGCGGCGCCGTGAGCGCCCGCCTCGCCCACGACGCCCCAGAGCACGTCGCCTCGCTCGTGCTCGTCGACGCCGCCACGGGCGTCACCTGGTCACGTCACGACGACTCCGAACGTCTGCTGGCCGAGCGCCCGTTGTGGGACTGGGCGCTTCACCTCGTCCACGAGTTCCCCCTGAGCGAGTTTCCCTCGGCGGCGACGTCGGTGCTGCTCGACCTCGGTCACAACCTCGTCTGGCACCTTCCGAGCCTCGGGCTCGTCGCCCACCTCACGCGGCGCTTCGACATCCGCGCAGAGCTCAAGCTGATCGCCGAGCTCGGCATCCCCGTATCGGTCGTGTGGGCGGACGGCGACCGGGTGGTGACGAAGGCGTGCTTCGACGACCAGTGCATCGCCGTGGGTTGCGAGGGCACGGTCGTCGCCGGCAACCACGGATGGCCCTTTGCCGACCCGGCGGCGTTCGGGCGCGTCATCGCCTCCCACCTTCTGCCGCTGGCAGCTCGCTGAGCTCCCGCTCGCCCTCGCCCGGTACGGTGGCGTGATGAGCCCGCCGCTCGTGCCCCGGGACGCGGCCACGATCATGCTCGTGCGGGACGTCAGCGCCCAGACCGGCGGGACCGACATGCAGGTGCTCATGCTCCGGCGCAACGCCCAGTCGGTCTGGGTGGCCGGTGCTCACCTCTTTCCCGGCGGTGCCGTGGATCCAGACGACGGCAGCGAGGAGACGGCCCGGCACTGCGCCGGACGGGACGACGCCGAGGCGAGCAGGATCCTCGGGATCAAGCAAGGGGGCAGGAGCTTCTTCGTCGCTGCCGTACGGGAGTGCTTCGAGGAGGCCGGCATCCTGCTGGCGCTCACCGGCGGCGAGGCCCTCTCGTTCGCCGACGCCGAGGTGGCGGGGCGTTTCGTGGAGCACCGGCGCCGGCTGAACGCCGGGGAGGTTCGTCTTGCCGACATCTGCGCTGCCGAGAACCTCTCGCTCGACCTCGACCGGGTCGCCTACTTCAGCCATTGGATCACGCCCGAAGGGGCGCCCCGGCGCTACGACACGAGGTTCTTCGTCGGCGTCGTGCCGGAGGGCCAGGAGGCGCTGCACGACGACTCCGAGGTCGTCGCCAGCACCTGGATCGAGCCGGCGGCGGCCCTTGACCGACACCGCGCCGGTGAGCTCGACCTCATGTTCCCTACGATGAAGAACCTGGAAGCCATCGGTCGCTTCCGCCGCGCGGCCGATCTCATGACGGCGGCTGCAGCGGCCGAGGTGCCGGCGATCCTGCCTCGGATCACGGTCGAGGGAGAAGGGGTCCGCATCGTCTTGCCTGGCGACGACGGCTACGAGGACGCCACCGGGCTGCCGCCGGGTGTGCCCTTCCCGGATCGGCCGCAACCCATCGGCTCCCCCGCCTCGGACCAGCTGGGAAGACCGGGCGGGCCCGGCCGGGGAGAGAACCGCAGAACGGCCGGTGGCTGAGGCAGAGGTGGGAGCCGTGCTCGAGGCACCCGTTCCCGGCACGCCCGTCACGCTGCTACCAGGCATCACGCGGCTGACGGCTCCGAACCCCTCCGTCATGACGGGACCAGGGACGAACACCTATCTCGTCGGCCACGACGCCCTCGTCGTCATCGACCCCGGGCCGGGCGACGACGGCCATCTCGAGGCGATCGTCCGTGCCGCCAGCGGGCGCCTTCGGGCGATCGTGGTGACGCATACGCACCCGGACCACGCCCCAGGTGCGGCCCCGCTGGCGGCCCGCACGGGCGCCCGCGTGCTCGGCTACGGGCCGAGAGACGGCTTTGAGCCGGACGACACGCTAGGCGAGGGCAGCGAGGTGGCGGAGGGCGACGTCTTGCTGCGGGCGGTACACACGCCTGGGCACGCATCGAACCATCTCTGCTATCTCGCTGTCGTGCCCCACCACGACGGCTCGGACACCCGCCTGCTGTTCTCGGGCGACCACATCATGGGCGGGTCGACCGTCGTCATCGCACCCCCGGACGGCGACATGAGTGCCTACCTCGCCTCCCTCGAGCGTCTGCTCAGCTTCGACCCACCCATCACGATCATCGCCCCAGGGCACGGCCCGTTGATGCCCCAGCCTCGGGAGGTGATCGAGGGCTACCTGCAGCACCGACTCGCCCGGGAAGCAGCCATCCTCGCTTCCCTCGGCACCCGCCGCTCGGCCGACATCGAGGAGATCGTTTCGGACGTCTACACCGACGTGCCGGCGGCTCTGCACCCGATCGCCCGCTTCTCGGTGTGGGCGCACCTGCGCAAGCTCGCCGATGAGGGCCGGGCCGCCTCGGATGACCCGAATGAGCTCTCGGCAAGCTGGAGGACGGTCTGAGATTCCCGCTCTAGGCCACTAACCTGCGACTATGCAACCGCTGTCCGTCGAGGCCGTGGCTTGGCGGGCCATCGGCGGCCTCGAGGTCATGACCTGGCCCGCCTTCGACGATCTCGATGTCGACGTCGTCATGACGACACGCCATGGCGGAGTTTCGGCGGGCGCCTACGAAAGCCTCAACCTCGCTCTGCACGTCGGCGACGACGACGACCTCGTGGTCGAGAATCGCCGCCGAGCTGCCCAAGCCATCGGTGCGCACCTCGGCGACCTGGTCTTTTGCAATCAAACGCACGGCCGGAGCGTATTCGTCGTGACCGGATCCGATCGCGGGCGTGGCACGACGTCGCTCACGACGGCAATCGACGGCGTCGACGCCGTCGTGACGGCGGAGGCCGGGCCCGTGCTGGCGATGATGGTGGCTGACTGCGTGCCGATCGCCCTGTGCGACCCGCGGGCGCACGTTGCCGGCGCCGTGCACGCAGGCTGGCGCGGGACGGTTCTTCGCGTGGCAGACGCAGCCGTGAACGCAATGACCGGGCTCGGGGCCTCCGCCGACGACATCGTCGCCGCCATCGGTCCGGCCATCCACCCGGACCGTTACCAAGTCGGTCCGGAGGTGAGAGAGGCGGCGGCAGCAGGCTTCGCCGGTGAGATCGACGACCTCGTCCGCCCGGATGCCGGCGGGCCGCCGGGCACCTACCTGTTCGACCTGTGGAAGGCAAACCAGCGCATCCTCGTCGAAGCCGGCGTCCGGCCGGACCACATCGTGTGTGCCGCGGTCCCGAGCGGCGGTGCGGGACCCTTCTTCAGCGACCGAGCCGTCCGGCCGTGCGGGAGGAACTCCATCCTCGTGCGCCTCCGCCCGCCTTCGTGACCTACCCACCCACCGCGCCGGCGCCCGGTTCAGCTCGGGCGCAGCGTTTCACCTACGACGAGCTCGAGGCCGACCCTCATCTCGGGGAGCTGCGCTGCCGTTACAGCCTCGATGGGCAGGGCTTCGTCGAGCGAGTCGGTTTCGAGGGGGTCGACCCGCAGGCGTGGGCTCTTCCCGGCGTCGAGGCGGCCGCCCGCTGGGTGTTCCTCTTGCTCGGCGTTTCCTACTACAAGGCCGGTGCGCCGCCCGTGGTCGATCTCGGGGATCTCGCTCTCTCGGCGCCCGATGTCGAGTTCCTCCGCCAGTACTACATCGACGGACTCGGCGAGTTCGCCTACCGCAACGGCATCGACCTCTCCGAGCTCGAGATCCGGTCCCGGTCCCCGCTGACCTCGCCGCCGCCGGCGCCATCGCTCAGCGCCGAGCAGGTCGGAACCGGAGCCCTCCGCCCGCTCATCCCATTCGGGGGCGGCATCGACTCCATCGTGACGACCGAGCTCGTCCGCCACGGCGCCCGCGGGGGGGACGACGGGGAGCGCACGGCCCTCTTCGTCGTCAGCAAGGCGGGCGATCGCTTCGCAGCCATCGAGGCACCCGCCGCCGTCACCGGGCTGCCAATCCTGCGCGCCGAGCGGGAGCTCGACCGGCGGATCCTGCGGTCGAGCCAGCTCGGCTTCCTCAACGGACACGTGCCGGTCACGGGCATGATTTCGGCCATCGCCGTGCTCGCGGCCCTCCTGCACGGGCGCGACGCAGTCGTCATGTCCAACGAAGCGTCTGCTTCAGCCGGCAACCTCGACCTCGGCGACCGTGTCGTCAACCACCAGTGGTCGAAGGGGTTGGCCTTCGAGACGGCGTTTCGAGACGCCCTCGTCCGCAACCGAGTACCGGTCGAGTACTTCTCCCTCCTGCGCTCTGCCTCCGAGCTGTGGGTGGGGCGGCATTTCGCCGCTCTCACGAGGTATCACGGGGTGTTCCGCAGCTGCAACCGAGCCTTCTACGTCGACGCCGCCCTTCGCATGGACCACTGGTGCGGTGAATGCGACAAATGCTGCTTCGTCGATCTCATCCTGGCGCCGTTCATGGAGCGCGCCCGGCTGGAGGAGGTCTTCGACGATCGTGAGCCGCTCGCCAACGACGCCTTGGCGGACCGCTTCCGCACGCTCCTTGGCATCTCCCCATCCCCGAAACCCTTCGACTGCGTCGGCGACCCGCCCGAGTGCCGCGCAGCTCTGCGGCTCACGGCAGAGCGAGCCGACCGCGTCGGGGACACCCTCGTGCATCGCCTTCTCGCCGAGCTGCCCGACGAGCCGGCACTGACGGCGCAGCTGCTCGAACCCGCCGGCCCGAACTTCGTCCCCGATGCGTACGCGCCCGGCGATCTGCTGGTCTGACCTCTCGGGCGCCCGCGTCGGCGTCTGGGGCCTCGGGATCGAGGGAACGGCCAACCTGCAACGCCTCGGCGAGCTTGGCGCCGACTTCGTCGTGGTCGAGGACAGTCCGCCGCCCGCGCGGGTGCTCGGCCACGAGGTGCTCGCCATCGCCGAGGGGGGGCTCGAGGCCCTGCGGACGCGGGACGTCGTCGTGAAGACGCCAGGCGTGCGCCGACGCCGGCCCGAGGTCGCCCAGCTCGAAGCCGCCGGAATCCCCGTCGTCGGCGGGCTCGGCCTCTGGCTGCAGGAGGCGCCTCGAGAGCGCGTCCTCGTGATCACGGGGACGAAGGGAAAGTCGACGACGACCGCCATCGCCGGTCACCTGCTCGACCAGCTCGGCTACCGCACCCTCGTCGCCGGCAACATCGGCCGCGCGCCCTACGACCCGTCGTTGCCGAGCGAGTTCGACTACGCCATCATCGAGGTCTCGAGCTTCCAGGCGACCGACCTCGCCGTCTCGCCGCCCGTCGTGGCCGTCACGTCGCTCCACCCTGACCATCTCGATTGGCACGGCGGTGTCGAAGAGTACTTCCGCGACAAGCTCTCAACCTGCAGCCAGCCGGGCGCAGATCTCACCGTGGCCGACGGCGGCAGCCCGCTCCTGCACGAGCGGGTGGGGCAGCTGGGCCCTCGTGTCCGCTGGGTCGGCAGCTCGGAGCAGGACCTCGGGGGCAGGTGGCTGGAGACCCTCGGTCTCCCGGGAGTGCACAACCGACGAAACGCCATGATCGCCCGCGCCTGCCTCCTCGGCCTCGGTGTCCCGGAGGCCGCCGACGGCGAGGCAATGGCGGCAGCCGCCGAAGGCTTCGAGGGTCTCGACAGCCGGTTGCGGACGATCGGCACTGTCGCCGGCGTGAGGTTCGTAGACGACAGCCTGGCGACGAACGTGCTGCCGACAGTGGCGGCCCTCGAGGCCTATGGCCGCGAGCGGGTCGCCCTCATCGTCGGTGGGCACGACCGCGGCATCGACTACGGCCCGCTGGCGGAGGCTCTTTCGGCCCGCGCGGCGCGAGCCGAGAACGGCGTCGTGGCCGTCTTCACCCTGCCGGAGAACGGCGCCCGTATCTCGGCGCAGATCCGTCAGCACCTCGGAGCGAGCGCCGAGGTGACGGAGTGCGAGGCGTTGACGTCGGCGGTTCGCTTGGGTTTTGCCTGGGCGCGGCAGGGGAGCGGCGTCGTGTTGCTGTCTCCTGCAGCACCGAGCTTCGGCCACTTCCGTGACTACAAGGACCGAGCTGCCGTGTTCGCAGACGCCATGGAGCGCTGCGCCGCCTCGAGCTGAGCGACCTTCAGAGGAGCACGTTCGGGTTGAGAATGCCCGCCGGGTCGAGGGCTGCCTTCACCGCTCGCATGGCGGCGATCTCCGCCGGTGAGCGGTTGAGCGCAAGCCAGTGGCGCTTGGCGACGCCGATCCCGTGCTCGGCGCTGATGGAACCCCCCAGCTCGGCGACGAGCTCGAGGACGGCGCCGTCCAGCCGGTCGTCGGCGGGGTCCGCACCCGTGACGTTCACGTGCAGATTGCCGTCGGCGGCATGGCCGAACAGCCACACCCGACCAGCGGGGGTGACATCGGCCACGACAGCCGGCACCCGCCGCACGAGCTCGCCGAGGCGCCCGAGCGGCACGGCCACATCGAGCTTGTGGGCGATACCGAGACGGGCGATGGCCTCTGTGTGCGCCTCCCGATACCGCCAGAGCGCCGCCCGGCGCCGCGAGCTCGTTGCGATCGCCACGTCGCCCACGCCGGTGAGGGAAGCGATCGCCTCGGCGAGTGCATCAGTCGGGTCAACGGCGGCGGCCGCTTCCACGAGCACGTAGGCCGAGAAGGCCTTCGAAAAGGGCGGCTGCAGGCCGAACTCGGAGCACACCAGCTCCAAGCCCGCTTGTAGGAAGAGCTCCACCGCTTCCAGCAGGCCCACCCAATGGCGCAGGGTGGTGGCGGCCTCGACGGCGCAGGCGACCTCCTCGAAGGCCAGCAAGGCGACGGCTCGCTCCGGTGCGGGCGGCACGAGTCGCATCCGGGCGGCAGTCACCACTCCGAGGGTGCCCTCGCTGCCGCAGAGAAGCCGGCTCAGGTCGTAGCCCGTGTTGTCCTTCCACAGCCCTCCGAGGTGCGAGATGACGGAGCCGTCGCCGAGAACGGCTTCGACCCCGAGCAGCTGGGCGCGGGTATCGCCGTAGCGGATCACCCGCAGCCCGCCGGCGTTCGTGGCGATCGTGCCGCCGAGGGTGGCCGAGTCCCGGCTGGCGAGGTCGACGCCGTAGGCCCAGCCGCTGGCTGCGGCCGTCCGCTGCAGCGCCCCGACGGTGGCGCCGCATCCCACCGTGACCTGACCAGCGACGTCGTCGACCGGGCCAAGCCAGGACAAGCGGGTCAGGCTGAGCACGACCTCTCCTGCGAGCGGGACCGAGCCGCCGACGAGGCCCGTGTTGCCGCCCTGCGGGGTCAAGGCGATGCCGCCTTGGGCGCAGACGGCGACGAGGGCGGCCACCTCCTCGAGAGAGCCGGGCCGCACCACGGCGGCCGACCGGCCGCGATAGCGCCCCGTCCAGTCGACGACGTACGAGGCGACGAGGTCGGGATCCGTGAGCACGTGCTCGCGGCCGACGACCCTCTCGAAGGCGGTGAGGCTCGTCAGCTCTGCCCGACCACCCCGAGCGCCTGCTCCACTCGCTCGAGCATGCGAGCCGAACAACCCGACATCTCGACGCGGGGGGCGATGTCCGACAGGATCCGCTCGGCGATGGCCCGGAAGGCCGCCCCGGCCTCACCCTCCGCCAGCGCCACCGGGCGCCCCGCGTCGCCGCCGAGAGAGACGGCGGGATCGAGTGGCACCTGGCCTACGAGGGGGACGCCGATCTCCTCCGCCAGACGGCGGCCGCCGCCCTCACCGAAGAGAGGGTAGCTCTCGCCGTGAGCGCACACGAAGGCGGACATGTTCTCGATGACGCCAGCGACGCGGAGATGGCCCTTGCGGGCCATGTCGGCCGCTCGGCCGGCTACTTTCTGGGCGGCGATCGGCGGAGTCGTCACAAGCACGACCTCGGTTCGCGGCAGCATGCGGGCGAGGCCCATCTGGACGTCACCCGTCCCCGGCGGCAGATCCACGAGCAGGTAGTCGAGATCGCCCCAGTGCACGTCCTCGAGGAAGTGCTGAACGGCCCGGTTCAGCACGAGACCGCGCCACATGATGGCTTCATCCTCCCCCGAGAGAAACCCCATCGACACCACCCTCACGACCCCTTCCCCGACCTGCAGGCTGAGGGGCACCATCTTCTTGTCACGGGCCTCGATCCCGCCCTCCATGCCGAGGAGGCGGGGCACCGAATGACCCCAGACGTCGGCGTCCAAGACGCCGATGGTGAGGCCACCAGCCGCCAGCGCCACGGCGAGGTTCACCGTCACCGATGACTTGCCGACCCCACCCTTGCCAGAGGCGATGGCGAGCACGCGGGTGGTCGGGGGGAGGTCGATGGTCACCGCGGAGCGCTCCTGAGCCTTGAGCCGTGCCCGCGACATCACGGCGGCGCGCTCCTCGGCGGACATGGCGCCCGTCGTGACGACGACACTGGCGACGCCGGGGACACCGGTCGCCCGCCGCTCGACGTCCGATCGGATCTGGTTCCGCAGCGGGCACCCCGCAATCGTGAGGGCGACCTCGATCGTCGCAGTGCCGTCATCGACCGAGATCGTGCGGACCATTCCGAGATCGACGATGCTCTCGCCCAGCTCGGGGTCGATGACGCCCCGGAGGGCGGAGCGCACATCATCGGCGAGCGCCGCGGGGAGAGAAGTGGGCGCGGGTGTTCGCACCGCCGAGGTGCCCGGAGGAGGCTCGTTGGTCATCTGAGGGTCGACAGGCGGAGTCACGGTCTTCGCGAGGCTATCGCCGGCAGGAAACAGCCACTCCAGGGCTAATATCGTCCGGAGGACGCCTGAGTCACGAGGAGGCTCGTTTCGTGAGCATTGCAACTACGTCAGTGAAGATCGGCCAGCGGCCTAGTCCGGTGACCCTCACCGACGCCGCGGCAGCAAAAGTCGCCGAGCTTCTCAAGCAGGAGGGCAACGACGACCTGGCACTGCGGGTGGCCGTTCGCCCAGGCGGTTGCTCGGGTTACAGCTACGAGATGTTCTTCGACTCCGAGATCGCCGACGACGACATCGTCCGCACCTTTGCCGCCGTGAAGGTGGTCATCGACCCCGAGAGCGCCGGGCTCATGGCCGGCGCCACGCTCGACTACAAGGACGGGCTGTCTGAGGCCGGCTTCCACATCACGAACCCCAACGCCACGCGCACCTGCGGCTGCGGGTCGTCGTTCAGCTAGCCGACCGTCCACATGGCGCTCGCCGTTGGTCCCTACACGCCGATCGTGCGTGCTGGTGACTTCCTCATCTGCTCGGGCCAGCTCGGCCTCGCCGACGGCGTCCTCGTGGCGGGCGGCCTGACCGCACAGGTCCACCAGGCCCTGAGCAATGTCTCGACGCTGCTCGTGTCGAAGAACTCCGGCCTGCACGCCGTCGTGAAGACAACCGTGCTGCTGACCGACATGGCCAACTACGCCACCATGAACGAGGCATACCAGGCCCACTTCGCCGAGAGCCCGCCAGCACGCACCGCCTTCGCCGTCGCTGGGCTGCCCCTCGGTGCCCTCGTGGAGATCGAGGCGTGGGCATACGCACCGGACGTCGGGCTCCTGTAAACGGCTTCCTGCCCTGCAACACCCGGCACCTGCCGGTGTGCTACGAACGATCTGCAATGACGTGGCCTCGCAACATCTGCTACCGCCGATCGACGCGAGCCGGTGGCGTGGCTCTCGGGGCACTGACCTTGCTCGCCGCTTGTAGCGGTGGGGGATCTTCGGCCGGCAACAAGACGACGACCACGAGCACGCTGCCACCCCTGCCGCCGAGCGTCGTCGCCTATGTGGCGCTGGCCGGGACGGGTGCCAGCATCGGCAACGGCTCGAGGCTCGCCGAGGTGACCCTCTCACCACCGCCCGAGGGCCTCGCCTCCGTCGTGAGAGTTGGCACCTACCCCGACTCCGTCGCCGTCGCCCCCGGCGGACGGCTCGCCCTCGTCGCCAACTACAGCTCGAACACCGTCACGCCCATCGTCCTGCCGAGCGACCAGGTGCTACCGGCCATCGACGCCGGCCAGGGTCCCGCCGGTGTCGCCATCACGCCGAACGGGAAGACGGCCTACGTGACCGACGCCAACGCCGACACGGTCACGCCCATCAGCCTCTCGACCCTCAAGGCGGGCAGGCCGATCGTCGTGGGCAACGGCCCACAGGGGATCGCCATCACGCCCGACGGCTCCACGGCCTACGTGGCGGACGCCGGCGCCATCGTGAGCGGCCAATCCGGCACGATCGGCCATGACGTCACTCCGATCGACCTCTCGAGGGGCAGGGCGCTCGCCGCCATACACGTCGGGAACGCCCCTGTCGGCATCGCCGTCTCGCCCGACGGGTCGACCGTATTCGTCACGAACCTCAACTCCGAGAGCGTCACACCGATCGCCGTCTCCTCCGACACCGCCGGAGCCTCCATCGCCGTGGCTGGAGGTCCGATCGCCGTCGTCGTCGCCCGCAGCGCCGCCTGGGTCGTCAACACGCCTGCGAGCGGCGAAGGTAACAACGTGCAACCGATCTCGCTCGCGAGCGACATCGCCGGCACGCCGATCCAGCTGCCGAAGGGCGCTCAGAACATCGCCCTTGCCCCCGGGGGCACGACGGCATGGGTCGTCTGCCTGAACAGCAACAAGCTCGTGCCTATCGACCTCCTCACCCACAGAAAGGGTGCCGCCATCACGGTGCGGGGCGGCCCCTTTGCCGTCGCCGTGGCGGATCAGCCGAGGGGACCGGCGCCGCCGACGACGGCCGCCCCCTCGAAGCCGAAGAAGCCGAAGAAGGGCAAAGCTACGAGCTGATGGCCGGATCTGCGGGCCCTTCGGGCGCGCCGGCACCCGAGGGCAGCCAGCGCACAGCGCCGAAGCGGTAGCCGACGCTCCGCACCGTGTCGATGAGGTGGGCGTGCTCCTCGCCGAACTTCGCCCGCAGGCGTCGGATGTGCACGTCGACGGTGCGGGCCCCGCCGTAGTACTCGTAGCCCCACACCCGCGAGAGCAGCACCTCGCGGGTGAAGACCTTGCCGGGGTGGGCGGCGAGGAAGCGCAGCAGCTCGTACTCCATGAAGGTCAGATCGAGCGGCCGGCCACCGAGGACGGCCTGATACGTCTCGAGGTTGAGGGCGAGCGGTCCGTAGATGATCAGGTCGTGCTGCTTGCCTCGGCCCGTGCGCCGGAAGAGGTGCGACAAGCGCGCCTCCACCTCTGCCACGGCGGCGCCGAAGACGACGAAATCGTCGAAGAGGTCCTCCCGGAAGTCCAGTTCGGCGAGGTGGGCACGGGGTACGGCCAGCAAGAGGGGTTGCAAGGGGTCGTCACGCTTGCGCAGCGCTCGGCAGAGGTTGAGGCAGGCCGACAGCCCTCCATCGGTCTCCTCCTCGACCGCCACGACGGCGCCCGCCCAGCCGTCTTCGGGCTCCTTGCGCTCCGCCTCGCCGACGCTGGAGACGGCCTGCCAGGGGTAGCCGGCCGCATCAAGGACGCCCGCCAGCCACGGCGGCACCGGATCGGGGAAGACGAGCAAGGACTCCATTGCGCCGGTTCAGAGCCGAGGGAGGTAGCGGGCGATCTCGAACGGCGTGACCTCCCTCGTGTAGGCCTCCCACTCGGCCCGCTTGTTGCGAAGGAACCACTCGAAAACGTGCTCGCCGAGCGCCTCCGCCATGAGCTCGGACGCCTCCATCTCGACAAGGGCGTCGTGCAGGCTCGTCGGCAAGGGGCGGATGCCCTCGGAAGCCAGCTCCTCGGGGGTGAGGGCGAAGAGGTTGGAGGACGTCTCCGGCCCGAGCTCGTAGTGCTCCTCGATGCCCCGCAGCCCAGCGGCGAGCACGGCCGCGAAGGCGAGATACGGGTTGCAGGCCGGGTCGGGAGAGCGGAATTCGATCCGAGTCGACTCGAGGCGACCGCGCTTGGCGATGGGAACGCGCACGAGGGCCGAGCGGTTGTTGTAGGCCCAGGAGACGTGGATGGGCGCCTCGTACCCGGCCACGAGGCGCTTGTAGGAGTTCACCCACTGGTTCGTGACGGCTGTGATCTCCGGCGCGTGGCGGAGAAGGCCGGCGATGAACTGGCGGGCGACCTCCGAGAGGCCGTGGGGGTCGCCCGGGTCCGAGAAGGCATTCCTGTCACCCTCGAAGAGCGAGAAATGCGTGTGCATGCCGGAGCCCTGCACGCCGGAGAGGGGCTTTGGCATGAAGGAGGCGTGGAAGCCTCGTTCGAGGGCGATCTCCTTCACGACGAGGCGCACTGTCATCACGGTGTCGGCCATCGTGAGGGCATCGGTGTAACGCAGGTCGATCTCGTGCTGGCTGGGTGCGTCCTCGTGTTGGGCGTACTCGACGGGAATGCCCATGTCCTCGAGTGTGAGGACCGTGCGTTGCCTCAGATCGGAGGCGAGATCGGCGACGGTGAGCTCGAAGTACGAGCCGCCGTCGAGGGGTACCGGTGCCCCCGTCGGGGATGCGTCGGCGAAGTAGAAGTACTCGATCTCCGGGGCGGCATAGAACGAGAAACCCCTCCCTCGAGCCTTCTCGAGCGCCCTCCGGAGCACGTGCCGGGGGCAACCCTCGAACGGTGAGCCGTCGAGGTTCACGATGTCGCAGAAGACACGCGCCACTTCGGAGTGCTCGCCCGCCTGCCGGCCGCCCCTCAGGGGCAGAATCTGGAACGTCTTCGGATCGGGCTTTGCGAGCACGTCTGACTCCTGCACTCGACTGAAGCCGTCGATGGCGGAGCCGTCGAAAGTCATGCCCTCGTCGAGGGCGTTCTCGAGCTCGGCGGGGGTGATGGCGAACGACTTCGGCGTGCCGAGCACGTCGGTGAACCACAGCTGGATGAAGCGGACGCCGCGCTCTTCGACCGTCCGGAGCACGTATTCGCGCTGGCTCTGCATGAGTCCCTTCCTTGCCGACGAAGCCTCGAGTCTTGCCTGACTCGCGCAGCCATCCTCGCAGGTGACAACGAGGTCGCGCATCGCCGCAGGTCGCCATCGGTAGAACACTGAGAGCGAACGACGCAGGAGGCAGAAGAATTGAAGAGTCTCGGACTACTCATCGCCCGTCTGGTACTCGGGGGGTACCTCGCCGTGCACGGTGCCCAGAAGCTGTTCGGCTCCTTCGGCGGCCGCGGTCTCGATGGTACGGGGGCGGCCTTCGACAGCCTCGGGTTACGGCCGGGCAGGGTGATGGCCGGTCTTGCGGGCGCCAGCGAATTCGGGGGCGGACTTCTCACCGCCAGCGGGATCGCCTTTCCCCTTGGGCCGCTCGTCCTCATCGGCACGATGGCCGTGGCCGCCACCACCCATCGCGCCAAGGGGCCCCTGGCAGCGGGCGGGGGCTTCGAGTTGCCCCTCACGAACCTGGCAGCCGCCGCTGCGTTGGCGGCCGCCGGGCCAGGGACGTTGCGCCTCGGACCGCACCTGTCACCTCGGCTAGCCCGTCGTGCTGCGCTCGGCGGCGTCGTGCTGGCGGGTGTCTCCATCTACCAGCTGCTGAGCGCCCGTCCTGCGGAGGCGCCGGCGGTTGCCGACGTCAGCAACGACGAGCCCGCTGAGACGGGCGCCAGCGAGCCGGCCGAGGCCGACTGAAGCCTGCGCAGTTCATCGAGCGTTCACAGTCGGGTTACCGGAGCGAAACGGGCGGCTGCGATGCTGCCTGTGACACACTCGCGCTCGACGCCACCGCCCCGGTGCTGTCGCGCCTGAAAAGGGAGGATACGTGCAGGACCGCACTGCTGCCGAGGTCGTCCGACTCATGCAGGACGAGGGAGTCGAGATCGTCGATTTCCGCTTCTGCGACCTTCCCGGCCTCATGCAACACTTCTCGGTGCCTGCGCACGAGTTGAGCGAGGCGGGTTTCGTGGACGGCTTCGGTTTCGACGGCTCGTCGATCCGCGGCTTTCAGGAGATCCAGGAGTCGGACATGCTCCTCATCCCCGATCCGTCGACGGCCGTCATCGACCCGTTCCGCCAGCACAAGACGTTGAACCTCAACTGCTTCGTTCACGACCCCGTCACCGGTGAGAGCTACTCACGCGATCCGCGATATGTCGCCGTCAAGGCCGAGCAGTACCTGGCAACGACGGGCATCGCCGACACGGTCTACTTCGGCCCGGAGGCCGAGTTCTTCATCTTCGACGACGTGCGCTTCTCGCAGGACCAGCACTCGGCCTTCTACCACGTCGACTCCATCGAGGGCATCTGGAACTCCGCCCGCGACGAGAAGCCGAACCTCGGGTTCAAGCCCCGCTACAAGGAGGGGTACTTCCCGGTCCCGCCGATGGACCATTTCCAGGACCTGCGCTCGGAGATGATCCTCACGATGGAGCGGCTCGGCATCGAGATCGAGGTGCAGCACCACGAGGTGGGCACGGGCGGGCAGGCGGAGATCGACATGCGCTTCGACACGCTCTTGCGCATGGCGGACAAGCTGATGCTCTACAAGTATGTGGTGAAGAACGTCGCCCGCAATGCCGGCTACACCGCCACGTTCATGCCGAAGCCGCTCTTCCAGGACAACGGCTCCGGGATGCACTGCCATCAGTCGCTCTGGCGGGGCGGCGATCCGCTCTTCTACGCCGAAACCGGGTACGCCGGCCTGTCCGACACCGGCCGCTGGTACATCGGCGGGCTCCTCAAGCACGCCAAGTCGATCCTCGCCTTCGCCGCACCGACGACGAACTCGTACAAGCGGCTCGTGCCCGGTTACGAGGCCCCCGTCAACCTCGTCTACTCGCAGCGGAACCGGTCGGCTGCCTGCCGGATCCCGATCTACTCGAAGAGCCCGAAGGCGAAGCGGGTGGAGTTCCGCTGCCCGGATCCGTCGGCCAACCCGTACATCGCCTTTGCCGCCATGCTGATGGCGGGGCTCGACGGCGTGCAGAACCGCATCGAGCCACCGGACCCGGTGGACAAGGACCTCTACGACCTGCCGCCGGAGGAGCTGGCCTCGGTTCCGCAGGTGCCGGCGTCGCTGGACGAGGCCCTTCTCGCCCTCGAAGCCGACCAGGACTACCTGAAGGCCGGCGGCGTGTTCACCGACGACCTCATCGAGACCTGGATCAGCTACAAGCGCCTGCGCGAGATCGACGCCGTCCGGCTGCGGCCACACCCGTGGGAGTTCATGCTCTACTACGACATCTAGGTTGACCTGGGATTTTGTAGCCCCGTCCCAACGTTGATCCCAACATTTGATGAGCCGCCCCACACGCGGGTCGAACAGACCGGAAGGGACGCGCGCCGCACGCCCTTCGTTGACGCCCTCGCTCGGCTCTCGCCCGAGCAGCAAGCTGCCTAAGGGCTTAGAACTCGCCGCCGCTCGCGTCGCCCTGTCCAGCGCCCGCCTGCAGCGCGCCGGCTGCCTCCATCGGATCTGCTGGAGGGGCTGTGGTGTCGGTGGCATCCGGCGCTGGCGCGATTGGAAGGTCCAAGGCTCGGCGCCTCAAATCCTCGATCATCCCCTCGATGTCGGCTTGGAGCCTCGGCAACTCGTCTCGCAGATCTTCGATCTTCCTCATGGCGTCATTCTCGGCGGCACTGGTGTCCTCGGCGACAGTCTCGACGGCCCCCTCAGCAGTGCCGACGGCCTCGGAGGCAAGATTCTCTACGGCTCCAAGGGCTTTCTCGGCCGTCCCTTTTACGCCGCTCCAGACCTTGCTAGCGGTGGATTCGACACTCTTGACGGCTCTGGTCCCCTTCGCCCTCAGATCGTCGATCTCGTGTTCCACGTCGCGCTTGATCTGGCCGAAATCGGGCAGCTTCTTGCGGAACTCCTCGATCTCGTCCTCTACCCACTGCACCTTCGACTGGATATCGGTCGACGGCGCCGTCCCCCCGGGTACGTCCTGGGAGATCTTCCCGGCTGACCCGCCTGGGGCGAGGCCCAGCTCGCGTGGGTACTTCTCGAGCACGGAGGGGAATATTTCCGAGTCGCAGAGCGCCTTCAGCTGGCCGCCCGTGTGCCACTCCTCGAGGGAGATCATGACTCTTCCTCCAGGAGGTCTGACCTGATTGGGCAGCCGGTTCATGATCGCATCGGAGGAGGTGGCCGACTTGCCGTCGCGAACGATGTCGGTAATGGCTGCCTGCGACATCTGCGCCGTCTCGGCTGAGAAGCCGACGCCGGCGCCACCCTGCAACATGTGGTCGTCGCCGAACACGCGGCCGACCTCGGCGCCGTTGGCGCCGACTACGAGGCCCTCGGCGCAGAACTTGTCGTGGAGGACCTTGGTGGCGAGCTGTATGAGGGGGTTGTTCAGCATCGCAAGGTAAGCCTCGTAGCTCCGCTCCTTCTCAGCGGCCGTCCCACCGGCGACGCCAGCCCGGGCGATCCGGTCAGCACGGGTCGCCTGCTCCTCGACCGTCTGGGGATCGGTGGCCACACCACCGATGGGGCGCCCGTAGAGATCGATGTTGGCGAGCTTGGGCTGCAGCGACGTGGACATCTGCTTGACTTTGTCCCAGTCCTTGACCCAACGATCGCCGATGCTCTGTTCTGGGACCAGTCCCCCCACGGGAGCTGGGAGATGGGCTTTCAGCTTGTCGAGCGTGTCGTCGCGATGGGTCCCGAGCCATTCTACGAACCACTGCATTATCAGCGTCTTGTTGATCAAGTGGCCGCCGGCGAAGGAGTCCTGGAGGTAGTGGTCACCGAAGCCGTTGGTGACCATCGCCTCGTTCGCAAGGTCTTGCGACACCTTCAACAGAGAGTCGTTCTCCTTGACCTTGGCCTGCTGCTTCGCCTTGTACGCCTGTAGGGCCTTGTCGCGAGCCTGCTCGTGAAAGTCCTTCCACCGGTACCAGCTCTGGGGGGCGAAGTGGCACGCGTTACGCCCCGCATTCGAGAGGTATGTTTGCGACGCCCTGTTTCGACCGTCGGCCGTGAATGCCTCGATCGCTGCTTCCTTTTCGAGGCCTTCTGCTGAGGTGATCGATCCGGCAAAGACCGGTTGCTTCGATCCCGCGGCGACGGCCGGATCCAACACCTCGAGAATCTTGTGTAACTGGCCCCAGGTGTCTTGACGGACCTGTTGGAGGATCCCGGTAAGAGTCTGTTTCCTGGAGTGCTTGATCTGGTCCGGATTACCGAAGTAGTCGGCGAGTGTGTTCATCTCGCCAATCGTGCAGGTCACCTGCTCCTTCTCATCCTCGCACTTCACGGACACGACCGGCACCCCGTGGAACTCCTGAACACCGGGTCCAGGCGGTGACGCCTGCCACTCAGTCAAGTACTTGAGCTGTTCGTCCAGCGCTTTGACCGCCGCGACCTTGTCCCCTGGAAGGACGTTGAGCTTCCTCTCGTCATATGGTTTGGGCGGAGGACCCGTGAACTCCCTGACATCGGTGATTATCTGGAGGGTGGACGGCTTGACGTCACCGAGTAGCTTGTGCTCGAAGGAGGAGTGCCGCTGTAGTCGGATGGGCGACTCCGGCGCCGACGTCGGCGGGGGTGCGAGGCCCACTTCCAGGTGGCGACGTGGGCAGTCGAGCCTGACGGCGGTCTGACTGCGAAGGAGAGCGTGTGGGGCGAGCTGTGCTTCGACGTGCAGTCCACTAAGGAGACTCGCAACGGCAGCGTTGCCGGCAGTGCCTTGAAGCCGTAACAACGTGACGGCGCGCGCATCGCCTCCTGGAGATACGTCGGTGACCGCCGGGACCTTCTCGTCGCGAAGTGGTTGGTGTTCCGAGCGGCATGACACCGCAGAGGTCGACGGCCCGGCCGGTGAACTCACCGCCGCTCATCGTACGGCGGACAGTTTGTTGCGATAGGGGTCATCAGGTCGTGCTTTCGGGCAGCCTCTCGGCACTTTCGGGCAGTCTCACGGCGTGTCTGGCGCGGTGCCTCGCCTCGATCACCTTCTTTCTGCCCACGATTGGGGCATCCTGTCCCGACAATTGGTTTGCGACTCGTCGCCCGTGTTTGCGGTCAGCAGCGACCCTCTCGAGGACTTCCCGCACGGTACTTACAGGCGCCAGAGGCGGCTCAGCAGCCATAGCACTGGTCTGGGACGTTCCGCGCGATTTGCGTGTTGGTCAGGGTGAGTCCCCCGAGGAGACCGGAGGCGCCGTCCGTCGGGCTGAACGCCTCAGTGACGTTGCCGCTGATGTCACTGTCTTCTACGGTCCACGGCGTCGCGTGGCCAGTGAAGTCGAAGACCCCGAGGCCGCCGTTCGTGGCGGCGACGCCACCGGGACCCATTGTCTCGCCGGCGAGGGTGTCGTCGATGCTCGCGTTGTCAGCCGCGGGTTCACCACGGCGAAGCTGCATCTGCTCGTGACGTCGCTGCAGTCGCGATCGTCGCGAGGATCACCACGACGGCGTTCCCTCCTCGGGATGGGGGCCGAACAGGGCGATAGCCCGCTCGGTTCGGCTTTCACACGCGGAACACATACGCCCGGCCACCGTCGCGCGCGGTTGCACCTGGTTCACCCACGACGGCGGTCGCACCTGAGATGGCGACCCAGTAGCCGAACGAGTCGCCCCGCACAGCGCCTGAGCCCCTCAGCTCGGCGACTTGCGTCCAGCCGGCCGCGGTCTTCGTGTACAGGTAGGCCTGGCCGGGAGCGCTGCTTGGAAAGCTCACTTCTTCGCCCACGACCGGTGCGCCCACCAAGATGGTGTTCCCGGAGACTCCCACTGAGTAGCCGAAGAGGCCGGCGGCGCTCGATCCCTCCAGCTCGGCGACCTGGGTCCAGCCGTTGGCGGTCTTCGTGAAGACGTACGCCCGGCCGGTCCTTCTCGCGTCCTGTGCACCGACGACGACGGTGGTGCCTGATATGGCTACCGACGTCCCGAACGCGTCCGTGGCGACGGTGTCGGAGCCCTTCAGCTCGGCCGTCTGCTTCCAGCCGCTGGCCGTCTTGGCGAACACGTACGCCCGCCCGCCACTCCCATCCCAAGTCGGTGCACCGCTGGCGAGGCCTGATGCACCCACCACAACCGTGCTTCCCGAGATGCCGACAGACCAACCGAACGAATCACCCACGACGGTGTCGGAGCCCTTCAGCTCGGCCGTCTGTTTCCAGCCGCCAGCCGTCTTGGCGAACACGTACGCCCGGCCGGTCCATTCCGCGTGCTGAAATGCGCCAGCGACAATTGTGGAGCCCGAGATGGCCACCGGGAAGCCGAACTTGTCGTTGCCGGCGCTATCGGAGCCCTCCAGCTGCGCTGTCAGCCTCCAACCGGTCGCCTCCCTCGTGAACACGTAATCCCGCCCGGTGTCGCCCGAGTAACAGGCGTCGTTCACGACGACGGTGGAACCCGAGACGGCGACCGCTGAGCCAAAGCAGCTGCCGGCTGCGCCCGAGGGCCTCAGCTCGGCGACCTGCTTCCAGGCGGTGGCGGTCCTCGTGAAAACGTACGCCCGCCCGTACGGACCGTGGCAGGGGGCACCCACGACGGCCGTGTTGCCCGAGACGGCGACCGCTGAGCCAAAGCAGCTGCCGGCGACGCCGTCGGAGGCCTTCAGGACCGCCACTTGCTTCGCTATCGACGAGGTCTGCTGGTTTGGAACTGTCGACGTCGTCGGCTGATGGCTGGGTGTCGGTTGCGAGTGGAAGAGATGAAGCTGTGGAAGCGGCGCGACGAAGATGGCCGTAAGGACGGCGGCAATGGCGATCACCACGATGAGACCGTGAGTGGCACGAGGTGGCAGGGGGCGTGACCCGCTCCCGCTGTGCTTGGCGTGAAGTCTCACAGCTCCGAGTTGCTCGCGGGGAAATGGCGGCGGCGGCGGGCTCGTATCGACGAGCTTCACGATCACCTCGCGAATGCGGGTGTCGAGTTCGTCATGCACCGGCACCGAGTGACTCCTTCAGACGGGATCGAGCGCGGGCGAGGTGCCGGCGGACCGATCCTTCAGAGATGTCGAGCAGACGTGCGACCGAAGATGGGTCGAGGTCGAACCAGTACGTCAAGACAGTGACGGCTCGCTGGCGGACGCTCAGCTCATTGACGGCGGCCAGGATCTCGGGGCGCACCTCTGGAGGTTCCAAGCAGTCGCGTGTAGCCGACCGCTCCTCGCGCATTTTGCGCCTGGATTCCGACCGGTGCAGCTGGTGGGCGGCGACAAGAACGCCTCTGAACAGATATGCCCGCGGGTTCGCAACCTTCGGCCACTGCCTGGACGACATGCAGCTCATTACTGCTGCGGAGACAACGTCGGGAGCATCGCTAGGACCGACCAGTCCGGTCGCGAAGCGAGTCATCTCGCCTGCATACTTCGCGTAGATCTCCTCGTCGGATTGATCGAGCGCCTATAAGCTCAGCATTGGCGACGGGACAAGGTCGCCCGCATCCGTAGGCCCTAGCGGCACGGTTCCGAAGCGGGCCTGCTCGCCTGGCCTCCCGTAGAGCTCGTCGTCGGATGTTTCCACTACCCTTAAGATGCCGCAGGTTCGCTTCCCGGGTGACAGCTAAGACAAAATCTCGGCCCGCGCCTCGGTCGGCGCCCACACCCGCGGGGTCACTCCTTCTCAATGGGCGCTCGCAGGTCGACCTCGCATCACTCCAGCAGGGCCCACTTAACCGGGGTACGGACGAGGTACTCCTGCGTTTCGACAATCAGGCCCATGGCGGGATCGATAACCCTTCGCCCCTCGCGGAGGCGTACCCGGAGGACATGAACGACAGCCACGTCGCGAACGGAGGGGTCAGCTGTCTCAGTTGCCCGAACAGGAGGAAGTATTGTCTCGCGTGGTTCCTACACGGAGGTCGGGATGTCGGAAGCTGCCGATGTTGTTGACACCCAGCTCGATGCCTACTTCGCCCGGGACCTCGAGCGCTTCGTTGCCTGCTACACCCCCAGTGTCCTGATCACCAATGCTGCCGGCCAGGTGCTGGCAGAGGGCCATGGCGCCATGCGCGAGATGTACGGCGGGCTCTTCGAGAACAGCCCAGAACTCACCGGCCGGATCGCCAACCGCATCGTCGTCGGAAACTTTGTGGCCGACCACGAGGAGATCGAAGGCTTCAACATGCCAGGTAGCCCGACCTCGATTCAGGCAGTCGCCGTCTACCAGGTGACCGACGGGAAGATCAGCCGGGTGGCGCTGTACTTCTGAAGCTCAGCTTCCGTCTCCTCCTCTGGCTCCGTAAAACGGGACGATCACTGTTACCTAGTCCCTCTGCGTTGCTGGTAGCTACCGTCGCCCCGAACGCCGGGTGAGCTGGGAAGCCGATCATCGAGGTGTCGGTGAAGCCGATCACCAAGGTGACGTAGCCCTCCATCGCCGATGCCTTGCGGTCCGGGCGCAGGCGCGCGAACCTGCGGCGTCCGGAGGTGACCAATGCCGTACGAGAAAGGCCCGGAGCTCTCGGGCGCGCGCCTTGAGGATGCCGATTTCTCCAACGCCCGCCTGCACGCGCCGAACTTCGAGGGTGCGAAGATCACGGACGCGTGGTTCTGCAACGCCGACATCTCCGGTGATCTCGAAGGGCTCCGCCTGAACGGGGTCGAGGTGGCGCCACTCGTGGCAGCGGAGCGGGCGCGGCGTTTCCCGGAGCTCGCGCAGCTGCAGGCGGCCGACCGCCAAGGCCTCGCCGAGGCGTGGGCGATGATCGAGGCCCAGTGGCGGGCGACCGTCTCCCGTGCGCGGCAGCTTTCCGAGGCGACCCTCAACGACCGGGTGGACGACGAGTGGAGCTTCGTCGAGACGCTACGCCACCTCGTCCTCGCGACCGACTGCTGGCTCCGGCGGATGGTGAAGGGGATCGACCGGCCCTATCACCCCTGGGGGCTTGCAGGGTCGTGGCTCAGCGATCCCGGGGCCTGGGGGCTCGAAGCCGGCGCGAAGCCGGCGCTGGACGAAGTCCTCGGCGTCCGTCGTGCCCGGATGGAGGAGGTCGAGCATACGATCGCCGCTCTGACGCCCGAGGAGCTAGAGCGTGTTTGCATTCCCCCGGACGCGCCCGGTCATCCGAACCGTGAGCACACCGTCCTGGCATGCCTCCACGTGATCCTCAACGAGGAGTGGGAGCACCACCGCTACGCGGTGCGCGATCTCGAGGTGCTCGAAGACCACTGACGGTTACGGAGCTGCGCCGGCCTGCCGGCGTGTCGAACTGTTCGCCGAAGATGCCCGAACATGGTCATGTCCGGCACGCAGAGTGCACGGCGCCAACATCGGCCGGCGCTCATGCCAGGTCCTTGCGGTACGGGGGTTGCCGCCGCGACGGAGGTATGTGTCAGGAGGGGCACCGGTCTGGCGGCGGAAGGCGTGGACTCCGTTGAGTCGCAGCGACCTTGGAGGCAGTGCTGGCGAGGGGCGCATCCGTGCGAGTGCGATCATCGCAGCACTCAGCCTACGAGCGTCCGCCGACTCCGTGGGGCCTTCTCGAGCGTGGATGCGCTCATCGAGGCGATCGAGGTCTGGGCTGAGCACCGGAACGACGACCCTGCCCGTCGTTCGGCCCTCTTGACTGGCGCTCGGAGTCGACATTCTGCACGATGACCGGTGTGACGCCGGCGAATGAAGGCGAGGGCCGAACTGTGAGCCGCGACAGCTACAACTCGTGAAGCATCCAGACGTTCGGCTCCCAATAGACGCCGATGCCGTCGCGTACGCGGAGGGGCGCGAGCCCAGACGGGAAGACGTACTCTCCGTCCTCCGGAAAGGTCATCTCCGTCCAGCGCTCCCATTCGGCCACCGCGGCCTCGATCTGGAGCGAGCGCGGCTCGGCCCGTAAGAGGGTCGCGCCCAACCGAGCGTGCACCCGCAGCCAAGGGTCGAGTGGCAGACCGTCAGGGCGCTTCCAGGCGGCGTACCGGTCGATCGGGGTGAGCGGGTAACGATCCTTCCAGCTCGGGCGGACGGGAGCCACGAGAGGCGCGAGATCGCCCTCACGGGCGGCGGCTGCCATCGCCTCGATCACGAGACGGCTCAGGCCTCGGCCTTGCTGGTCCGCGGTCACCTCGGCTGCAAGGGCCGAGAGCGCGGTTGGTGAGCGCGGGTCATCGATCGCGCGTGGCCCGACTGCGTCGATTCCGGCAGGAAGGTCCTCGAGCGAACCGTCCCATCGGAAGGGGATCGTTCTCCCTCGAGCGACGATGCATTCCATGTCCGTGTCGTAAAGGAGCACCTGGAAACGCGCGTGTCGGGGAACCAGAGCCCCAAAATACGTTCCGGTGTGGTTCCCGTGGTTGTTGTACTCCGGCCATACGCCCTCGAAGACGGAGCGCGCCCGCTCCCAGAGCTCCGGGCGCTCCTCGGCCGTGAACACAGCGATCGATGACTCGCGTAGCGGAGGAATCGCTTCCATCGGCCCCATCTTGCCCTGCGCGGGCATACCGCGTCTCCGTTTTCGGAGTCGTCCCGCCGACCGCACAATCCCGTCGTCCGGCTCGGCCATCGAGTGGGCGCTGTCTCCGGCGGGGCCAACGCAGATGAACCGATCTGCACAGTAGCAAGCTGAATTCAAGCGGTTCATCCGCATCGTCGTGTCGACATCCTCGGTACAGGCGTTTCAGGCTCTATCGCCAAGTTTGTACTGCTCGGCCGAGGGTCTCGCTCACCTCGGTTCTGAGCAGCGGGGCCAGGGACGCCGCCGTGACATCGCCGGAACTGAGGCGATCGGTTGCGTGAAAGCAATCCCAAAAGCGGACCAGTCCGTCCTCACCGTCGGCGTCGAACGTCTTTGCCACGAGTCGGTGCCATCGGTACTGGTACCAGACGTAGTTCAGCGGGCTCATCGGCTGATCACCACCCGTGTAGTGGGCTTCGAGTCACTACTGATTGTCTGAGCCTTATGCAACCAGATCAGGATGTTCAGGGCCGGCGCCTCAATGACCGCGCGCCAGGTGGATCAGTCGGTCGAGTATTCGCCCGCCATCGACGCGCAGCCCGTTGTGCTCGAACTCGTTGGTCAGCCAGGTGCGCATGGTGGGAATCAGTTCTGCTGTCTCCTCGGAGAACGACCGCTCCACGTACATGTCGTCGGCGTAGATGGCCGCAGCCGACGGAACCTCGCAGCTACCCAGGCGCTCGGCGTCGTAAAGGCTCGGCCACTCGTAGCCGGCAAGCAGGTCGGCCGCCTCGCGCATGGACCGGAGCGCCCCGTAGTCGTCGAACATCCATGGAAACACATGCTCACCGGTGAAGAGCTCAGCCAGCGTCTCGTACTCCTCAGGTTGTACGCGAGCTGCCGACCAGTTGGTCACGGCTCCGTCAGAGTAGGAGGACTCGTGGACGACTGCGTAGAGCGGATTGCGAGAAAACGGCGGAAGGCCAGCCTCGAGGTCGTGTAGGAACCCGGGAGAGTCTTCGGGGAGCTCGATTATGTAATGCAGGTGCTCGGCGCCATCGCTCATCCCGAGCATCCAGCCGAGCTGGCGGAACATCCGCAGCGTGAGCTGGTCGCCGCCCGGCAGCACGACGTCGCCCTCGGCTACCCGGGCTTGTAGCCTGCGCACCCGCTCCCGGTCGGCTGGGTAGCGCTCGTAGTAGCGGCGACAGCGCTGCAGTGTCCGGGCATAGGTGGCGCGGTAGACCTCGTCGGGATGGCGACCGATCGGTGGCAACCCACCGGTCACGAAGGCCTCCGCCAGCCCACCGGGTGCAGCCGACATGTAGTGCAGCACACAGAAACCGCCGAAAGACTGACCGAGCACGCTCCAGCGCTCCACGCCCAACTCGTTGCGGATGAGCTCAGCGTCTTTCACGATCGAATCGGCACGGAAGCAGGCGAGGTAGCCAGCCTGCTCTTCGGGGCCCATCCCCTTGAGGGTTGCGACCGGCGTCGACCGGCCGGTTCCCCGCTGATCGAGCATGAGCACGCGGAAGTCCTTCAGGGCGCGCTCCAGCCAACCTGGTGCCGACGGGTGAGCCGTCGGGCGCGGCGCCTCCATGCCAGGCCCCCCCTGCAGAAAGACGAGAAACGGTCGGTCGCGCCCGTCGGGTGCCGCGACCTCTCGGGCAAACACCGTGATCCGCTCTGCATCCGGATCTGAGTAGCGCAACGGCACACCGAACTCACGCTCTGTTACGACCAAGCCCGGTGGATAGATAGTTACAGCCATGGCGGAGATTCTGCCGCACATCGTGATCAGTGGTACTGCCACTTTGTGCCCAACGTTGGCTCTGTCACGGTACAGAACGACGTGCGCTTGCCGCGTTCGAGGGTCTAGGGCTGCGCCCTATTCGACAGGCAGCACCCCGGTCACGCCAGTGGACCGTACCTCCATCTTCGCTCAAATGCTGCCGCCGGCGGCGGGCGGCGACAGCGGCGAGTGATCCGACCACACGTAGACGGGTCGCGCTGAAGACGCATGCAAGCGGTAGGGCCAGTGCGGCGTCTCACAACCGCAGGCCAACACGCGTCGGCTGGGCGCGTCGAGAGTACGAGGTCTCCGAGCATGCATCGATCGACCGCTAGGACGAGGACCGGG
Organism: uncultured Actinomycetota bacterium; assembly: GCA_963735115.1. Classification (GTDB taxonomy): domain Bacteria; phylum Actinomycetota; class Acidimicrobiia; order Acidimicrobiales; family Bog-793; genus JAKACA01. Next base: position 922,139 of record CAVTJR010000001.1, read on the forward strand.
AAGCCCAAGACACGTTCGTCGCGGCGGCCCGGCACCGCCATGGCGGCGGCAACAATGGCCCTGTCGCTCGTAGCGGCCGCATGCAGCTCTACGTCATCGGGCGTTACCTCACATCCGGCTTCAAGCTCGCTGACGACCTCACATGCCGCAGTCCCGGGCCGCTCCGGGCTCTGGCTGGCGATCGCCGACAGCTCCGGTGTCGTGATCTGGTCGCGGGCGGGCGGCACTTCGCGAGTCAGCGGGTCGCCTAGCGCGGCCGTCGTCTATGGAGACCTCACCTGGTCTGCGAACGGCAGGTACCTCGCGTGGTACGAACAGCCTGTGCGCGGTCTCCTTTGGAATTACCGGCCAATCAGGAATGCAGCCGGACCCGACTGCGGCTCGGGCAAGCTCGTCGTGTTCGATACAGCCAAGGACGAGATGACGACTTGGAACGTGGCCGATCTGTTCGAACCGATGGTCGTCACCGCCGAGGGCGTGTACGTCTTCGAGAACGGCGGCTCCTGCGGTTACGGGCTGGTTCATTACCTGCCCGACGGCAGGCGCGTGAGCGTGCCGGTCACGGGAGCCTCCAGGACCGGTCGCATCTCGGCCTGGGCCGACGCCGCCGGCTTCGTTGCCGTCGACGGCGCCACCCGTCCCACGGTGTTCTCTTTGGCCCTCGACGGTTCGGCGACGCTCCTGGCGCAGCTGCCGGCGGCAACCACGGGCACTGATGAGCGTTTCGTCGCCAGCCCCGACGGCTCCGAACTTGCGATCGAGCAAGGTGCCCAGACGCAAGGCAACGGTTCGCAGCGTTGCGCCTCCCAGGAGTTGGCGTCCGGCTCCGCGCTCGTCACCGTGGATCTGCTTACCGGTACAGCCAGGCGCTTCGAGCTCCCGCCGGGCCCGTCGGGCATGACCGATCAGATCGGGACGATGAGCTACGGCCCTGCAAACACTCTCGACCTCAGCGAGTACGTGTGCGGCGCCGCCCAGCCACCGGGAGCCGCCCTGAAAGCTCCTCTGCTCCTGCAGCTCCACGCCGGCGCCCTTGAGCAAGTCGCCTGGGGCGTCATCGCAGGCGAGAGGTCCGTGACGGGATTCTCGCGGTCATGCCAGGGCGCTACGAGCTGATCCGAGGTCCAATGCCGGGAGCCGAGGTCGCAACGACGCCGTGGGGACCCGCTGTCGAAGTTGACGGGGCGGCAGTTCCTGGTCTGCGGGGAACGGCCTCTGACATCTCCTGGTCGCCCAACTTCTAGGGCTGCGGGCGCCGCGACTGAACGAGGCGCTCCGGCGGGGGACACTCGGCAAGCCAACCACCAAGACGGACCGAGGCACATCTTCAAAAAGGCGTGGTGGCGTGCTCTCGTTTTCCCGTCGTGGGCCCCCGACCGAGCCCGGCCCGTCACCCATGTCGTGTGATATCTTCCCCGAAAACCAGCAGTTAGGGCGAGACGCGCCGACAGAGCCTCCCAAATCGCGGCAACGACGCACCCGTTCTGTGCGGTGTTGAGGCGGGGAGATCCGTGGAGTCTGCGTCTGGGTCAGGGGAGGGAGGACCGGTAGTGGAAGTCATCGACGACTCGGGTATCCCCGAGAGCTACGAAGCCTTCAAACTTGAACAGAGGGGCATCGAGCTGATTCCGGAGTCGGAAAGGCCGATGAAGCCATCTGGGCTGTTCTGGCTGTGGGCCGGTGCCACCTGGAACGTCGAGTACCTCGTCTACGGCGCCCTCATCGTCTCGTTCGGGTTGTCCTTCGGCCAAGCCATCGTCGCCATCTTGGTGGGCAACCTCGTGTACGCCTTCCTCGGGATCGCGAGCCTCTGGGGTCCCGAAGCCGGCACGACACAGCTCATGGTGAGCCGGGCATCCTTCGGTCGCAACGGCAACCGAGCGCCGTCGGTGTTCAACTGGATCACCCAGGTCGGTTTTGAGATCGAGGGCATCGTTCTCGTCGTCCTCGTCGTCGTGGCGATGTTCGCGCGGGAAGGCACGGTCGTCGGGACCACGGGCAAGGTCGTCATCATCATCCTGGCGGTTGCGGTCCAGTTCCTGATGCCGTTCCTCGGTCACGCCACCATCACGAAAGTCCTGCGCTATCTCTCGTTCGTCTTCATCGCCGTCTTCATCGTCATGGCGATCCTCGTCATCCCCCACGTCCACCCAAGCCGGTCCCACCAGAGCTCTTCGTGGTGGATATGGACGACCGGCCTCGTGCTCATCGTCTCTGCAGGCGGGCTCGGCTGGACGGAGAACGCCAGCGACTACTCGCGTTACCTGCCACGATCGACACCGAAGTGGAGCACGTTCTGGGCTGCGACGCTGGGAGCCGGCATCCCTTCGCTCCTCCTCGAGCTCCTCGGTGCGGCCGCCTATCTCATCAGCCCGAATGTGACCGCGGTGACCGGGCTCCCGTCAGCGTTCGCCAGTTGGTTCTTCTGGCCCTTCCTCATCCTCGCCCTTCCGCAGCTGTTCGCCATCAACACGATGGACTTGTACTCATCAGGGGTCACCCTGCAGGCGATCGGCATTCCGTTGAAACGGTGGGGCTGCGTTCTCGTGGACACGGTGATCTCCGGGTCGGTGACGGCGCTCGTGATCTTCAAGGGGAAGTTCTACTCGGATCTGTCGGGTTTCCTCGACTACATCGTGGTGTGGATCTCCCCTTGGTTCGGAATCCTTCTCGTAGACAACCTCTTGCGGCGGGGTCGCTATGACCCACTGTCACTGATCGCCAAGCGAGGCGGGATCTACTGGCGGGACGGCGGCTTCAACTGGAAGGCGCTCGTCTCGCTCGGACTCGGCATGTTCGCCGCCATGATGTGGATCGATGCAGCCTTCTACGTGCCCTCCTACACGTCTCCACTCTCGAACGCCACCCACGGAGCCGACTTCAGCTGGCTCTTCGGATTCGTCGTCGGAGCGCTCGTGTACTGGATCCTGTCGGCCGGCAGTGTGCGCCAGGAGATGAACGCCCCGGCGCCAGAGGTCCACCCGCCCGTCGTCTGAAGGAGGAACACCGCTGCTCGGCACCCGGCCGATGTCGCCGACGAAGCTCAAGGAGGACCATTGGACACGGCCGAGTACCTGAGAAAGGTCCCGAAGGTCGAGCTGCACTGCCATTTCGAGGGGACGGTACGGGCGGCTACGTTCGCCGACCTTGCCAGCAAGCACGATGTGAAGCTGCCGACCGAGGACGTCGGAGAGCTCTACTCCTACACCACCATCGTCGAGTTCCTCGAGATCTTCCGGATGGTGTCGTCGACGATCATCGATCGGGAAGACTTCGCCCGCTGCGCGTACGAGTCGCTCGAAGACGGCGTCACGCTCGGCAACCTCAAGTATCGAGAGATGTTCTTCAACCCGACCCTGCACACTCGCCGCGGAATACCTATGGCGACGGTGATCGGCGGGCTCGTCGACGGGATACACGCCGCCGAGCACGACCTCGGCGTCGGCTGTCGGCTGATCGCAGACGTCTACCGGCAGGACCCACCCGAGATGGCCCGTCAGATGGTGGAAGAGGTCCTCGCCAACCGGGTGGAAGAGCTCATCGGACTCGGCATGGATGGCGCCGAGGCACCGGACCCTCCGGAGAAGTTCGTAGAGGCGTACGCCCTCGCCAAGGGCGCCGGCCTTCGGCTCACGAGCCACGCGTGCGAGGACGCCCCGCCGGTGAACATCACCACGTGCCTCGACGTGCTCGGCTGCGAGCGCATCGACCACGGCTACCACATCTTGGAGGATCCAACCGTGGTCGCCCGCTGCAGGGACGAAGGCATCTTCTTCACCTGCTGCCCGACCTCGACCGCCGTCGTGTACGGCTGGCCTGACCTCACGACGCACCCGATCCGCGCCATGGTGGCCACCGGACTGCGCTGCATGCTCAACTCCGACGATCCAACGATGTTCCACACCGACATCGGCAAGGAGTACGTCGACCTGTGCAGCGCCCTCGACTATGGCCGCTCACAGGTACGCGAGTTCTGCCTGAACGGCGTCGAGGCGACCTGGCTGGACGACACGGACAAGCGCGCTATGTCCGCGCGCTTCTCGGCGGAGCTCGACGACCTCGAGCGACAGCTCGCCTGACGCTGGCTACCTTCCTGCACCTAGCTCAGCTGGTTCCGACCACCTCTCCGCGGAGGAACTCGACGGCGAGGGTGGCGGCCTCGCCGATGAAGCGGTCTCGTTTCGGGACGCGGCCACGCACGTCCTCGGCGATCGTGAAGACCGCCACGGCGTAGCGCCGACCATCGCTGTACTCCACGACGCCGACTTCGTTGCGGACCGTCGGGAGCGTGCCGGTCTTGCCGCTGATAGCAACATCGGCGCCCTCAAAGCCGCTGCGGAGCCGGTGAGGCCACACTTGGAGCCCCATCCACCGCCGGACGTCGGCGCACGCCTCGGGCGGCGCAGCCTCATCCCTCCAGATCATCGCGAGCAGCCTCGTCATCTCCTCTGCGGTCGTCCGACAGGTGTGCTCCGGCTGCAGGGCGGAAAGGGCGCGGATCCGGCTCATCGGAACGGTCGCCAGAATCCGCTCGTTGTCGTCGTAGTCGAGTTCGAGATCGTCGCTGATGGTGTCGAGGAGCTGCTGGCAGGACTGTGGGACGGCCGTCACGGCGAGGCCGAGCTCGGCGAGCAGGGCGTCGATGGCCGCCCCACCCACCTTCGCCATGACGAGATCGGTCGCCACGTTGTCGCTCACACCCATCATAAGAAGCCCGAGGTCGTGAAGGGAGAGGCGAGCGGGATGCCGGAAGGTGGCGAGCCCGAAGGGGAAGGCCGGTCCGGCTCCCGGAGTGACCGTGATCTCTTCGGCCAGGTCCAGCAGGCCGGCGTGGCCCAGCCGCGCCAGCGCAACGGCGACGGGAACCTTGAACACCGAGGCCGTCACGACAGGAACGTCCGCTCCGATGCCGGCACCGTCGGGTCCGTCGATGTCGCGGGCGTGCAGAGAGACCTCGACACCGACTTCGGACGCCAGTTCGATGATCTGCCGACTGACCTCCTCCCAGCCAGGCTTGGCGCCCGCCCTGCCCGATGTCGTCGCGGTCATCACAGGCCCTTCATCGGCAGGGGTCGAGCGGTCGGAGCTCGCTGGGGGTGACTCCGGTGGCGATGCGGTCGGCGAGAAGCCATCCTGTGAGCGGGCCCATCGTCACGCCCCACATGCCGTGACCACCCGCCACGAACAAACCGGGCGTCCTCGACTCCCCGACGAGCGGGAGGCCGTCGGTCGTGAGGGGACGGGGTCCCATCCAGTCGTCGGCCCGTCGATCCCAGTCGACACCATCGAGCAACGGACGGACCGACCGCACCATCGATGTGATGCGGTCCGGCCTGGCGGCAGCGTCCGGCGAGCCGAACTCCATGATGCCGGCCAAACGCACTCGGTCACCCTGGGGCGTGGCCGCCACGCGGGTAGACGGAAAGTGGACCGGCCCTTTCAGAGGCTCGGCACACGGCAGCGAGAAGCTGTAGCCGCGACCCGCGTACACCGGGACCCGTACCCCGTGCGGCCGAGCCAGCGCGCTGAGCCACGCCCCGCTCGCAAGCACGACGGCGTCGGCCTCCATGTCGCCGACTGGGCTGCGCACGACAAGGACACCACCGCGCCGCTCCACGCCCGTGACGACCGTCTGCTCGAGGATCTCGCCGCCCCGCTTGCGCACGTGGTCGGCGAGCGCACCGACATAGACCGACGGCGTGAGGTACCGCTGGCCTCGGATCTTCACGGCAAGCGTCACGCGCTCGGACAGGTGGGGCTCGTAGTCGTGCGCCTCGTCGCTCGTCAGCAGTTCGACGCTGACGGGTTGGCCGCTTCCGACGATGCCCTCGAGCTCGTACAGCAGCCCCGTGGCTTCGTGCGGATGCTCGAAACAGGACAGGACATCGGCCTCCACCACGGCGGCGTCGACACCAGCATCACGTTGCCGTTGGTAGGAGTCGAAGACGCGCTCGTTGAGCGGGCGGTACGCCAGCATGGCCGTGCGCCAGGCGTCCGCCGTGCAGTGCCGCACCAGCCCAGCCATGAACTTGAGCAATTGCGGGTCCGTTTGCAGGAGGAGCTGCACGGGTGACCCCGGTCTGAGGACGGCCCCTACGCCGTAGCGGAGGATGGACGGCTCCGGCAGGGGGACGGCCAGTGCTGGGGAGACAAAACCGGCATTCCCCCAGGACGAGCCGGCACCCGCCCGCTCGCGGTCGAGGACGCAGACCTCTATTCCGTGGTCCTGCAGCGACCAGGCGCACGACAAGCCCACCATGCCGGCCCCGACGACGATGACCCGAGACGGGGCCTGGTGAGCGCCAACGGCCGCCGTCATCGGGTCCCGCTCACGTGGATCACGCCACCCTCTCGGACCGCTCTCTACGCTGCACCCGAACCTCCCGTGTCGTCACTCTAGGCATGGCTGGCGACGGGCTCGCGGCCAACAGGAGCCTGTGGCTTCCTGGCAGGATGTGCTGATCGCACGGTGGGTGCGGGTTGGCTGGATTCGCCGCCATAGACCCGCCCGCCGAGCGTCGCCTGCAGCGAGATTCCGAGAGAGACAGGAGACCACCATGCTGTGGCCGCTTCCGGAGGGCATCGACACCCCGGCGCTGGTCGTCGATCTCGACACGCTGTCGGCGAACATCGATGCCATGGCGTCGCACATCCTGTCCAAGGGCGTCGCCCTGCGTCCCCATGCGAAGACTCACAAATCGCCCCAGATCGCCAGGCTGCAGATCGACCGTGGGGCACGGGGACTGACCGTCGCCACGCTCGGAGAAGCCGAGGTGTTCGCCGCCAACGGCTTCGACGATGTCTTCATCGCCTACCCGCTCCATGCCTCCGGCTCGAAAGCGACCCGGTTGCGGGAGCTCGCCGAGAAGATCGCCCTCTCGGTCGGAGTCGACTCGATCGACGCCGCCCGCCTGCTGGCCGAAGTTGCGGGCATCGGACGGCTGGCCGTCCTCATCGAAGTCGACTGCGGTCAGCACCGGTCCGGCGTCAGCCCTGAGGACGTCGCCGATCTTGCCGTCAGCTGCAGCGAACTCGGCCTGGATGTGGCAGGTGTGTTCACCCACGGCGGGCACAGCTATCGTCCATCCGCTGCCGCCGGCGCGGCGGCGGACGAGAGCCGGGCACTCGCTCTCGCCGTCGAACGGCTCGCCGAGCGGGGCATCACGGCCCGCACCGTGAGCGCTGGTTCGACCCCGACCGCAGTCGCCTCCGCGATCGGGCCGGTGACCGAGGAGCGGCCAGGGACCTACGTCTTCAACGACCGCCAGCAGCTCGCTCTCGGCACGGCCACGCTCGACGATGTTGCCGTCGCCGTCGCCGCCACGGTAGTGAGTACTGCCGTCCGGGGCCAGGCGGTCCTCGACGCCGGCAGCAAGGCCTTGGCGAGTGACCGCCCGGACTGGCTGAGGGGTCACGGTGTGGTACCCGAGCTCGATGACGCCCCCGTGGTCAGCCTCTCGGAGTGTCACGGCCTCGTGCAGCTGGGCGAGCAAGCCGCCCCGCCCATCGGCTCCGTCGTGCACGTACTGCCCAACCACATCTGCACGGCCGTCAACCTGTTCGATCACTACGAGGTCGTCTCCAAGGGACAGATCGTCGACCGCTGGCCGATCGCGGCACGTGGTCACCTCAGCTGATCGACGCCGACGAGTTACCCGTGGAGACCGGTGCGGCTCGCGCCGCCGGATCGAGCCCTTGACCCGCTCAATCGTAGGTATAGGGCGCCGCCGCAAACGAGGCGGCAAGGGCGAGGAGCACCCGCAGGAGCCGGTAGAGCTCCGGGTAGTCGCTCGACGCCGGGTCTTGGAGGCCTCTTATGCCCTGCCACCCGGGAAGCCCGCCACCTCAGCACGGACGCGCCGATGCGGCCTGCACGAAGCAGACCGCACCGACTTGACGTGGCCGAGGAGCGAACCGTTTACGCAGCCTTGGCCTGCTCTGCGGTCCCAGTCACGCCCACGCCAAGACCTTTCACGGCGTGCCGGCCGCTGGGGTGACGCTGGCGGTAGCCAGCCACCAGTCCGTCGACGCCGATCCAGCTCGACGTCCTCCACGTCGCCAGGATCACGATGGCGAAGAGTGCGTAGAAGGCGCACACGCTCGCCGTGCCCGTCATGACGTAGGTGAAGAGCAGCAAGAGGCTGGCGATGGCGGCCGTCCGGGTGAAGAACCCGAGCACGAGGCCACAGCCGATCGCGAACTCTCCGAAGGCGACAAGGACGGCGATCCAGCTGGCGTTCGGGACGACAAAGCTGTGCAGGAAGCTCCCCCACCAGCTGTAGGCGGCCACACCGTGGCCCGCAAAGCCGGCCACGCCGGCGCCGTGGTTGTGGAGGAAGTAGCCGTTCTCGGCGCCAAACAGCTTCGCCCAGCCTGCCTGCATCCACATGATGCCGAGCCAGACCCGCATGGCGAGCCAACCGACCGCCATGACCTTGGACCTGCCCAGCCACTCCAGCACGTCCGGGGTGGTCCTCTTCGAGGGCTCGCCAATCAGTGCAATCGGTTGTGCAATCGGGTTGTTCATCGGACTTCCTTCTTTCTGGTCGGGCTCCCGCCGACCTTGCACTCAGTCTGGGCGCCCGTGAGGTGCCATCCCCAGTGCCGAAAGTCCCACCTGCGAGGGCAAAAGACCCATCGCAAGGGCGCGGGACGCAGCGGAAACGGCCGCGATCGGTCGCGATCAGGTGGCCGCTTGCGTGCCGGGCGTCCTGAAACCCAATCGGCGAAGGCCGCCGGTCGCCGTGCTGGCGCCCGAGAGGTCGCCCGGCCGAGACGGCAGCTGACCCGAAATCAGCGCTTGATCGCCTTCACCGCCGTGCCGTAGGCACACAGCTCGGTCCAGACGTCACCCATCTCGGAGGTGTCGAAGCGCATGGCCACGACGGCGTTCCCGCCCAGTTCGGCCGCTCGTTCGGCCATTCGCTGGATGACCTCTTGGCGGGAGGTCTCCAGGTTCTTCGTCATCCCTTTCAACTCGCCACCAAGGAGGGACTTGAAGCCCGCTCCCATCTGCGAGAAGGCGTTGCGCGATCGCACCGTCAGCCCGAAGACCTCCCCGAGTACGTCCGTGATCTCGTAACCAGGCAGGTCGTTCATCGTCGAGATGATCATGGCTGAACGCTACAGCCGCCCTGCCTTTGGCGGGCCCTAGTCTCCTCAGATGGCCAACGATGAGCTAGAGGTTCCGGTGGGAGGACATCGGCAGGTTCGCTTCTCGGCCCCGGCGGAGGCAACCGAGATCGTGCTCGTGCGCCACGGGGAGACCATCGCGGCCGACCCCTCCAAGCCGTTCCCGCTCGTCGACGGTCACGGAGACCCCGAGCTGGCACCGCAAGGGATCGAGCAGGCGGAGCGTGTCGCCGGCCGGCTGGCAGGCACGAAGATCGACGCCATCTACGTCACGACACTTCGGCGGACGCTCGAGACGGCCGCTCCGCTGGCCGAACAGACGGGGCTGATACCCATTGTGGAACCCGACCTTCGCGAGATCCGGCTCGGGGAATGGGAGGGCGGGCTCTATCGCCACAAAGTCATGTCGCTCGACCCCGTGGCGGTGGAGATGTTCGAGCGCGAACGCTGGGACGTCGTGCCTGGGGCAGAGTCGAACGAAGAGCTGGCTGCTCGCGTGCGGGCGGGCATCGAGCGGATCGCCCGCGACCAGCCCGGCGGCCGCGTCGTGGCGTTCTCGCACGGGGGCGCCATCGGGATGGTGCTCTCGATCGCCACCGGGTCGCGCCCCTTCGCCTTCGTCGCCGTCGACAACGGGGGCATCTCGACGATCGTCGTGAGCGGTGACAAGTGGTTTCTTCGGAGCTTCAACGACGTGTGCCACCTCGAGTGAGCCGGCCGCCAGGCGAGCATCCGCGGATGTGACACACCCTCCGCGTACCCTCAGCCCATGGCCTGGTGCGACGGTCCCCTCCTTGGATTCGACCTCGAGACCACAGGGATCGACACCACCCGGGACCTGCCCGTTCAGGTCGCCCTCGTCTGGACGACGGCAGACGGCGTCCTCAAGGCTGACACCTTCCTCGTCGATCCCGGGCGTGACATCCCGGCCGAGGCCATCGCCATCCACGGCATCACCACGGAACGGGCACGTTCAGAGGGATGCTCGCTCGGCGAGGCCGCACTGCGGATCCACGCCGCCATCCGGCGGGCAGCCGCCAGGAGGGTCCCGGTCGTGGCGATGAACGCCAGCTTTGACGTCACCATCGCCGAAGGCCTCTTCGCCTCCTTCGGCTTGCCCGCCCTCGCCTGGCACGCCCTGCTCGACCCGCTCGTGATCGACCGGCACGTCGACCGGGAGCGCACGGGCAAGCGCCGCCTCGACGCCCTCTGCGAGCACTACCACATCCGCCTGCAGCAGGCGCACGATGCCGGGGCGGACGCGGAAGCCGCCGTCGCCCTCACCCGCTGCATCGGGCGCCGTTACAGCGAGTGCGGTCAGCTGCACCCGGAAGTGCTGACGATCCGGCAAGCTGCCTGGCACGAGGAGTGGGCGTCGGCCTATGACGCCTCCTGTCGAAGCGAAGGTTTGCCTGGGCTCGAGGCGGACGAGTTCAGCTGGCCCTGCCGGCGAGCGTCCCTCGGCCCGTCCGCCATGACACCGGAGCTCGAGCGGGCGCGACGGCGGCACCCGACGTTGAGCTCGCGTCACTTGAGTGCTCGCAGCGTCGCCTGAGCGTCGCCTGCCTCAGCTACTGGCCGTGGGTTGGCCGCGCACCACGGTCAGTCCCCCAATGAGTCGAGCACTAAGTCGATGTCGGCCTCCGACGAGCGAGGGTTGACGACGGCGATGCGGAGGACGACTTCTCCGTGGTGGGTCGTGGGCACGACGAACGCCTGCCCGGCTTCGAGAAGCCGCTTCGACCAGCCGTAGTACTCCTCCTCACCCCAGCCGAGGCGACGGAAGGCCACCACGGACAACATCGGTTCAGTCACCAACTCGAGGCAGGGGTGGTGCCGGACGCGGCTGGCGGCGTAGCGCGCCACCTCGAGCGTCCTCTCGATGGCCTCGGCGTATGCCCGTGTCCCGTAGGAGGCGAGCGAGAACCAGAACGGCAGGCCTCTCGCCCGTCTCGTGAGGTGGAGGGCATAGTCCGACGGGCTCCAGTCATCGCCGGTCCGCAGGGGCTCGAGGTAGCCGGCGTGTTGCACATGGGCTGCTCGCGCCTTCTCCGGCTCCCGGTAGAGAAGGGCGGCGCAGTCGAAGGGCGCGAAGAGCCACTTGTGTGGGTCGACGACAAAGGAGTCCGCCTGCTCGATGCCGTCGTAGAGGTGACGGGTGCTCGCAGCCGCCATGGCGGCCCCGCCGTAGGCGCCGTCCACATGAGTCCAGAGGCCGTGGCGTTGCGCGATGGCCACGATTCCCGCCAGGTCGTCGACGATCCCGAGGTTGGTGGTGCCCGCCGTCGCCACGACGGCAAACGGCCGCCGGCGGGCGCCTGAGCGGCGCTCGGCCGCCAAGGTCTCCTCCAGAGCCGGTCCGGTGAGCCTGCCGTGCTCGTCCGGTTCGATAGCGAGGAGATCGACGTCCATGGCGGCAGCGGTGCTCGAGATCGACGAGTGGGCTTCCGCGCTGGCCGCCACCGCCCAGCGCGCCGGCGGATCGGTTCCGGTGACGGCCAGGTCGTGACGGGCGCTGTGCCGGGCGGCGATGAGGGCCGAGACGTTGCCGAGCGTTCCTCCTTGTACGAACACGCCGCCCGCCGAGGCGGGAAACCCGGCCAGATCAGCCAGCCAGCGCAGCGCCTGGTTTTCGGCGTAGACGGCGCCTGCCCCCTCCAGCCAGCTGCCCCCGTAGAGGGAGGAAGCGCTCACGACGAGGTCGAACAGCGTGCTCGCCGGAGTGGGCGCGCACGGAATGAAGGAGAAGTAGCGCGGGTGGTCGATGGAGATGCAGGCTGGGGCGAGCACCTCGGCGAAGACGCGCAGCGCCGCCGGCCCACCAATGCCGTCCGCCGTAATGGTTTCGCCGGCATCCACTTGCAGCTCCTGCAGCGGCCGTGGCCCGTCGAGGGGGACCGGGTCGAGGTGCAGTCGCTCCTTCGCGTAGGCGATCACGTCGGCCGACAGGGCCTCAGTGGCGTCGGTCCATTCGTGCACCGCCCTATCGTGCCTGTTTGTGGACAACTCGGCTGGACTTTCTGCCCGACCTGCGACGGTGACCGGAAAGCTCGCCCGCTCCGGTCGCCTGGCCGCCTACGGAACCACGGTGTTCGCGGAGATGTCGGCCCTGGCGGCCGTGCACGGCGCCATCAACTTGGGGCAGGGCTTCCCTGACGCCGATGGCCCCGGCGTGCTCCTCGACGCCGCCGTCGAGGCCATTCGGCGGGGCGCCAACCAGTACCCGCCCGGTCGGGGGGTGCCTGAGCTCCTGCAGGCGATCGCCCGCCACGAGGAGCGGTGGTGGGCGCAGAGCTTCGATCCCGACAGCGAGATCCTTGTCACCGCCGGCGCCACGGAGGCGATCGCGGCGACGGTGCTCGCCCTCTGCGAAGCGGGCGACGAGGTGCTCACCTTCGAGCCCTATTACGACTCCTACGCGGCCACGATCGAGCTCTCCGGTGCGCGGCGGAGGGTGGTGTCGCTGCGATCGCCCGAATGGAGCTTTGACGCCGAGGAGCTCGCCGGCGCCGTCACGCCCGCAACGAGGCTCATCCTGCTCAACTCGCCACACAACCCGACGGGCAAGGTGTTCTCCTTGCGGGAGCTCGAGTTGGTCGCCCGGTTGTGTGTCGAGCACGACCTCATCGCCGTGACCGACGAGGTGTACGAGCACCTCGTCTTCGACGGCGTTCACGTCCCGCTCGGGAGCTTGCCGGGGATGCGTGAGCGCACCCTCAAGATCTCGAGTGCCGGCAAGACCTTCTCGGCCACCGGCTGGAAGATCGGTTGGGTGATCGGTCCAGCCCGCCTCGTCGAATCTGTCCGCGCCGTCAAGCAATTCCTGACCTTCGCCAGCGGCACGCCCTTCCAGTACGCCGTCGCCGCCGCCCTCACCTTGGGGGACGACTACTTCGCGACGGCCACCGCGACGCTGCGGGGGCGACGTGATCGGCTCTGTGACGGGCTGGCGGCTCTCGGCTGGAGCCTCGCCCGGCCGCAGGCGACCTACTTTGCCGTCGTTGACATCCGGCAGTTCGGTGAAGAGGACGGCCGATCCTTCTGCCGAGCTCTCGTGGCCGACCCCGGCGTGGCGGCCATCCCGACCGAGGTCTTCTACGACGACAAGGAAGCCGGTCGGCCGCTCGTGCGCTTTGCCTTCTGCAAGCAGGCCGAAGTCATCGACGAAGCCGTGCGCCGACTCGCCGCCGTCTCTCTCAAGCTTGAACGCTGAGACCGGCGGCGACCTCGTCCATGAAGCGTGCGAGGGTGAGATCCCGTTCCGTCACCCCGCCGGTGTCGTGGCTGGTGAGACGAACCTCGACCTTGGCATAGACGTTTGCCCACTCCGGGTGGTGGTTCATGCTCTCGGCCTTTAGGGCTGCTGCCGTCATGAAGGCGAACGCCTTGGGGAAGCTCTCAAAGACGAACTGCTTTGTGATGGCAGCTTCCCCCGCCTCCACCGACCAGTCATCGAGAGCAGCGGCCGCCGTGGCGAGGGCGGCGCCTGCGAGGGCACCCATATGACGGCGATCGTAGCGAGGCCGGGGATGGGTGCCTCGCCGGCTCGGCTCCGTCCCTACCCGCCTCGAGCGCCCGGCCGGCGCCTCTGTGCTCAGTTGGAGAGCAGATCGATGGCATCGGCCGCCACGGCCCAGCGGCCCTTTTGGGTGGCGGAGGCGGCTCGCTCGAGGAGCCCGTCGAGGTACACCGTCATGCTGACGAGCGAAGTCTTGGTGTCGCCTGCACGCAGGGGAACCGGCTCACTCCGGCGGTCGAGCCCGGCGACCTCGAGCAGGGCGCCCCGCAGCATGAGCACACCGGTCCACGCCTCGTCGATCCCAACCGACGTCCGTCGCATCCAGGCGCTGAGGCCGAAGGAGAGGGTCAGGGCACCGTGGGCGAGGTCTTCGGCTTCGAAGTCGGCCACACCGTGAGCGAGCGCCGTGGCGAACTGCACCGACCGTCTCACTTCGCGCTCTCTCGTCTCGGCCACGTCACCTCCTTTCACGGACTCATCAGGCAATTGTGCCGAAGGGCTGTGTCAAGGTGGTGGATACCTCGAACGACCCGGGCGGGCGAGCCGTCCGGCGAGCGCTTCCAAGCGCTGGCTACGCCGGCCGCGTGGTGGAACGGTTGCCTCCGGAGCCCGGCGGGCGGTCGGTTCGGATCGTTCCAACTGCCTCCTCGGAGCCCTGCCCTGGTCAAAGCCTCGAAATCGTGCTTTACTTTCTGAGCCTGGAAATGAGGGGGAGTGCCCATGGCGCGGCCTATCTGGACCGGAGCACTGAGCTTTGGCCTCGTCAACGTGCCGGTGGGTGTTTACTCAGCCACCGACGACAAGACGATTCACTTCAACCAACTCGAGCGCGGCACGTCGGACCGCGTTCGCAACAAGCGCGTCAACGAGCGCACAGGCGAGGAGGTCCCTTACGAGGCCATCGTGAAGGGCTACGACCTCGGGGGCGGTCGATACGTCGTCATCGAGCCGGAGGAGCTCGACGCCGTGGAGCCGGGACGCTCCCGCAACATCGAGATCACTGACTTCGTCGATCTCGACGAAATCGACCCCGTCTACTACAAGTCCACGTACTACCTCGCACCCCAAGGTCCGGGCGCCGAGCGCGCGTATGCCCTGCTGCGCCAGGCGATGTCCGAGACGAACAAGGTCGGCATCGCCACCTTCGTCATGAGGGGCAAGGAGCACCTCGTGGCGATCCGACCGGACGAACGTGTGCTGGCACTCGAGACCATGTACTTCCCCGACGAGGTGCGCGACCCGGTGACAGAGCTGGGCACGCTGCCCGACGCGGATGTCACCTTCGAGGGTCGCGAGCTCGACACCGCCAAGCTGCTCGTCGACTCCATGACCACCGAGTGGCAACCGGACGCCTACCGGGACACCTACCGGGAGGCCGTCGAGGACCTCATCGAACGGAAGAGCCGCGGCGAGGTCGTGACCGCGAGTGGTCCGGTGCCGGAGCCGGCGCCGGTCATCGACCTCATGGACGCCCTGCGAGCCAGTGTGGAGGCCGCCCGGCTCAAGCGGACCGCCGTCGCCGCCGCCTCCACGGCGGCGGAGGCGAGCGACCCCGACCACACCGCGGCGCTCTCCGCCAAGAGGTCGGCGCGCCGGCCTGCCGTCGGTACGGTCCCGGCTCCGCCCTCCAACGAAACCCGCCCCTCGAAGGCCGAGCTGCTCGAGCGGGCAGCCGAGCTAGGCATCGCCGGACGGTCGAAGATGAGCCGGGAAGAGCTCGAGGAAGCCGTCACCACCGGTGAGGGCGAACGAGAGCGGGCAAGAGCGGGCGCCCCGGCGAAGCGCCGCAAGGCGTCCTGACAGCGCCGGTGCCGGGCTGACGGCGCCCACGGAGGTACGCACGAGGGGATCAACTCGAAAACGCAGACCGGCCCTCACATCTTGGCGAGATCACCGAACCGAGCGTAATTGGAGATGAAGCTGAGCTTGGCGAGACCGGTAGGACCGTTGCGGTGCTTGGCGATGAGGAGCTCGGCGACGCCCCGATCGGCCGAGTCCGGGTTGTAGATCTCGTCCCGGTAGATGAACATGACGACGTCGGCGTCCTGCTCGATCGCTCCACTGTTGTGGGAGATGACGCCGTTGGCAACAAAGCTGTGCGTGCCGGGCACGTAGGCGTCGAAGACCTCCTCGTCGCCAGCGGGCACGACCTCCTGCACGGCCTCCCAGGCGACACCGGCCTGAGGGCGCGTGGTGGATGCACGGGTGAGCTGTCGTGCCGCCAGCGCTGTCGGGGCGCCACCGGTGCCGCCGCCAGATGCTCTGCCCGCCGCAGTGGAGGAGACTGGCAGCGACAAAGGGCGGTCGGAGGAGAAGTCGGCGACGGCGACGGGAACGCCGGGGGAGAGCTGGCTCACACAGGTCCAGCCGTCCGCCGTCAGTAGTGGGTGGTTTGCCGTCGCCCGCAACAGCTGGCCGCCTGCGAGACGAACGGCGAACACCGGTCTCGTGCCCGTCGCCCACGCCTGCACCATGACGGAGGGGATGAGGCGGTAATCCTCGTCGAGTGACCACACCTGCACGTTGACCTCGCCGGCGCCCGCCAGCTCACCGATCGTGAGAGGGGAAGCCCCACCGGCAAGAGAAACGACCGTGTCGCCCGTCAGGCACTCGCGGAGGTCGGCGAGCATCGGGCGCTTGTCGGCCCGAGACTCGAGGTTGCGCGACAGCTGGCTGAGGGCGACGACTGGAATCTGCAGCTCTCGTGCCAGGATCTTGAGGCCGCGCGAGATCTCCGAAATCTCCACCTGGCGGCTCTCGGCGGAGGATCGCCCGGTCATGAGCTGCAGATAGTCGACGACGACGAGCCCCAGCCCGCCTTCGGCGCTCTTCATCCGCCGAGCCTTGGCTCGGATGTCCATGACCGTGACGTTGGGGTTGTCGTCGATGTAGAGCGGCGACGTCCCGATGCGTCCGATGGCGCCGGCGATCTTGGACCAGTCACTCTCGACGAGCTTCCCGTTGCGGAGGCGACCGGCGTCGACGCGCGCCTCGGCACACAGCACGCGCTGGGCGAGCTCGAGATGGCTCATCTCGAGCGAAAAGAACAGCACCGGCACCCCGATGCGGGCGGCGTGGGCCGCCAGCCCGAGGGCGAACGCCGTCTTCCCCATGGAAGGCCGCGCACCGACGACGACGAGGTTCGACGGCTGCAGTCCGTAGAGCTCATGATCGAGGTCCTGGTAACCCGTGGCGACTCCGGTGATCGTCTCGCCAAGGTTGGCGAGATACTCGAGGTGGTCGAGGCTCTCGGCCAATAGGTCCTTCAGTGACCGCGTCGAGTCGCTAGAGCGGCGCTGTGCCACGTCGAACACCATCGCCTCGGCCCGATCGACCGCAGCGACGACATCGGCAGGCAGCTCGTAGCCGATCTCGGCGATCTCGTAGGCGACGCCGATGAGCCGGCGGAGCACGGCGTGCTCTTGCACGATGCGGGCATACCGGCTGGCGCTCGAGATGGCGGGCGTGTTCGCCTGCAAGGAGATGAGAGCGGAGGCGCCGCCGGAGGCCTCCAAACTTCCATGGCGTCGCATCTCCTCGGCGACGGTGACGGCGTCGGCAGGTTCCCCCCGAGCGTAGAGCGCCGTGACGGCGGAGAAGATGTGGGCATGCGACGGCTTGTAGAAGTCGTCTGCCGAGACCTCTTCCACGGCTACCGCGATGGCATCACGTGACAGCAGCATCGCCCCGAGGAGTGACTCCTCCGCCTCGAAGCTGTGCGGCGGGATGCGGCTGATGGACGTCCCGGCACCGCCGGGGCCGCCCCTGCCGACATCGCCGCCGGCGTCCGTCAATCCCGAGCGCGGGCGACGCTGCTGGCGGGAGGAGTTGGGGATGGGAGGGACGGTCGCCATGAGCAGCCTCAGAATGCCCGTTCTCGCCTGGGGGTGGCTAGAGCAAGAACATGTGGAATACGGACCACGGCTTGGGGGTAAGCCTGTGGGCAACCTTGTAGAACACACAGCGAGCTCCGGGGCCGCCCCGCCCGCTGCGCCGGGCCGCCCCATCCGGCCGTCGACGCGGCACCGCCGGCCTCCGGCCGCGCGGCCGCGACGAAGCCAGCGGCCGTCCTACCTCTCCTGCATGCTTCTGCCGGCGAATCACGGAACGGGTCCATGCCGGCCATCTGCCTCAGCCCGCCGGAACGACCTCGACGGTGATGCGGAATTCGACCTCGGGATGAAGCCGGACCCCCACCTCGTGCACCCCGATCGAGCGGATGGCCTCCTCGGTCGTGAGTCGGCGACGGTCGAGTGTGACGGCCGCCTGTTGCTGAACGGCCTCGACGACGTCCTGGGTCGTGACGGAGCCGAAGAGGCGACCCTCCGCACCGGCTCGCGCCGGGATCTTGATCACCATGGGCACGAGCTTTCGCGCCACGGCCTCTGCTCCCTCCCGGTCGCGGGCGTCTTTCACATCGCGGGAGCGGCGCATCGCCTGGGCCTGCTGCTCGATCTTCGGCGTTGCCGGGATCGCCTGACCGTCTGGGATGAGGCTGTTGCGGGCATACCCGTCGGCCACGTCGATGATGTCACCACGCTTGCCGAGACCGTTGACGTCGGATCGGAGGACGAGCTTCATGACTCGTCCTCTGCGCCCGGCGTCAAGACGAGCTCCTCCACGTCGAGGTCCTCGTCACCGAGAAGGTCCTCGTCTTCGGGCAGCTCGCCGTCGAGTGTGGCGGCGTCGTCAGCCTCAGGTGCGCCGGGCGCGTCCGGAGCCGGTGCGCCTCGGCCGCCCCGGCCCGGCCCGCGCGGCGAGGGCCGGTCACTCGTCGTCCGCTGGGTGTAGGGCAGCAGAGCGAGCTCGCGTGCTGTCTTGATGGCAAGGGCGACATCGCGCTCGGTGTTGGGCGCAATTGCCCGACACTCGACGGGCGCGGATCTTGCCTCGATCAGACATGAACTTTCGCAGCAAGCCGATCTCCTTGTAGTCAACCCAGGTGATGTGCTCTTTGCAGAAGATGCAGACCTTCTTCTTCCCGCGGCGGGCCGTCTCTTTCGGCGCTCGCCGCGTCCCACGATCGCGATCATTGTTCCGTGCCATCAGAACGGCTCCTCGTCATAGCTCGCATAGGGTGCCTCCGCCTCAGGAGTCGATGGGCGCGCCGCCGGAGCGGCCGGCCGGCCGCCTCCGCCTTCGCCGGGGCCCTTCCGCTCGTTCTTCGTGACGACGGCGCTCGCCCAACGCAGACTGGGGCCGAGCTCGTCGGCGACGACCTCCACCTTCGAGCGCTTCTCGTTATCGCTCGTCTCCCAGCTGCGCTGCTCCAGCCGGCCTGTCACGATGACCCGCGAGCCACGACGCAAGCTCTCGCTGGCGTTCTCGGCAAGCTCTCGCCAGCACACAACGTCGAAGAATGACGTTGCCTCTTCCCACTCCTGGGTCTGCCGGTTCTGCCAACGGCGGTTGACGGCCAAGCCGAAAGTGGTCGTCGGTTGCCCGCTTGGCGTGAAACGGAGCTCAGGGTCGCGCGTGACGTTCCCGACCAGCACGATGGTGTTCCCGTTGGACATTTCAGTTCTCCTGTGTCGTCATGTCGCTCAGCTGGCGGCGGGCTCGTCGGCAGAGAAGCCGGAGACGTCCGGGCCAGAGTTCTCGGCGGCTTCTGCCGCGATCGGCACTGCATGCGCAGCGGCGTCCTTCCCGTCCTCCGCCGAGGCGCCGCCAGACGTGGCTGCTGGCGGCGGGGCGGTGGTGCGAGGCGGTGGCCGCCGGCGGGCGTGTGAAGCCGCTCGGCCGGCGACATCGTCCGGTTGGCGGATGACCTTGTGGCGAAGTACGGCATCCTCGAGGGCGAGATAACGGTCCACATCGGCCATGGCGGCCGGCTCCGCCGTCGCCTCGAGGACGACGTAGTACCCCTCGGAGCGGTGCTTGATCTCGTAGGCGAACGTCCGGCGGCCCCAATGGCTGACGCTCCCGGGGGTTCCGCCCTTCGAGCGCACGAGCTCGTGGACACGCTCGATCCGCTGGCGAATATCGCCCTCTTCGAGGTCGACATCGAAAATGACCATGACTTCATAAGGCCGCATAGCGGCATGCACCTCCTCCGGACCCGGCGCCGAGCGCTCGGGGCCCCGGTGCGACCGGGGCAGGGGCAGATAGGACTCGGTCATGGTAGCCCACCGCTCCGGTGGCTCCGGCAGCGACGGTGTCCGACACGGCTGGCATCGGTCAAGTATGCGCACGAGGCTGTGTCACGACCGTCAGGACGGGATGACGAGCGCCTCCCGCAACTCGCTCGAGCCGTGGTACGACTCGGCGGCGGAGGGAAAGGCGCCCGTTCGGACGTCTGCGGCATACTGCGACACGGCCTTCGTCACGATCGACCCGACGTCGGCGTAGCGGCGCACGAACTTCGGCACCGGGCCCTTCGAGAGCCCAAGCAGGTCGTGCAGCACGAGGACCTGCCCGTCGCAGCCGGCGCCGGCGCCGATTCCGATTGTCGGGACACTCACGTCCGCCGTAACGCGGTCAGCCACGACGTCCGGCACTCCCTCCAGCACGATCGCGAAGCAGCCCGCCTCCGCCAGGGCGACGGCGTCACCCACGAGCACCTCAGCATCGGACACCTGGCGGCCCTGGACCTTGTAGCCACCCATGGCGTGGACGGACTGCGGCGTGAGCCCCAGATGCGCCATCACGGGTATCTCCGCCTCGATGATCGCCCGGACCACTGGCAACCGGCGCCGCCCGCCCTCGAGCTTCACGGCGCCGGCGCCGGCGCGCACGAGCCTGGCAGCGTTGCGCACGGCGTCAAAGACCTCCGTGTGGTAGCTCATCCACGGCAGATCCCCGACGACGAGGGCCCGCGGTCGGGCGCGCGACACCGCTCCGATGTGGTGCACCATCTCCTCGACCCCGATGCTGAGGGTGTCCTCGTAGCCGAGGACGATCTCAGCGAGCGTGTCGCCCACAAGGATGATGTCGACTCCGGCGGCGTCGACGAGCCGGGCCCACGGTTCGTCGTAGGCAGTGATCATCACGAGGGGTTCGGCGCCGTCGCGGCACTTGCGGCCTTGGACCCACGGCACGGTGACGTGCTCACTCATGTTGCTCTCCCTTCCGTCCAGCGCCTCACGGCTGCCGGCGGTGTCGTCGGGCCTTTTCGCTGCCTCCAGCTCGGTGATGCTGCTCGCCAGTCTCTTGCCCCGCAGTCCCCTCGATCGATCAGTTCGGCATTCGCGCCCTGCCCTGCCCGCCGACCGTGAACATCCGCAGCAGGTGGTTCCAGCAGCAGTCCACACAGACCTCGACCACATAGCACGCAAGCTCGGCGCTGTTGCGGGTGAGCTTCGTGATCTCGCCTTGTGCCAGCGCCCGTCCACTCGAGGGAAGACGCGGTCCGAAGGCGAACGAGACGTGAACGAGCTCCGACTCCTCGCAGATCGGGCACTTCGTGTTGGTCTGGCGTCCGAGATTGCGCGCCACTCGCAGCAGTTCGGGCTGGGCGTCACACACGTCGGGGCGGCCGAGCCTGCCGCGGCGGTACTCACGGAGGGCGGACTCCCGCATCAGCCGGTACTCGATACGCCCGGGGTGCGGCGGGCCGCCCGCACCCCAGAAGCTCTGCGACCCACTGCCGACGCCTGTCATCGCCAGACAGGCTAATGGGCCGACCACGCTTCCGGCTCTGTTCTCCCGCCGGAGGGAGGAGGCGCTTTCGGTGGCAGGTAGTGCCACCACATCGATGTGAAGACAATCGTGAGAGGCGTGAGGATGATGATCTCCAACAACAGGAAGTGCCCGAGAAGGAAGAGCCCGGTGTCCCACAGGGCGTGGACGACGACAAATGGGGCCAAACGGCGGAAGCGGCGGTACACGAGGACACTGACCGTTGCCCAAGCGAGGATGGGAAGGACCCCCCAGCCGTAGTAGAGGTGATAGGAGCCGCGTACCGTCACGGCGATGACCACCACCCAGAGCGGTCTCAGGCCGAGCTGCTCCAAGCGCCGCACGAGGTAGCCGAGCACCACCAGCTCCTCGACGACACCGGCGACGACCGCCATCGCCACATAGGCGACGCTGTAATAGGCCGGTAGGCCGCCAGTGGCAGGCGAAGGGCCGTGAACGCCGAGGGCGGTCAGCAGGAGGCCGCCGCCGGCGATGGGGATGAGGTCACAGAGAACGAAGACCGGCAGCAAAAGGGCGAGATCTGCCCGCATCTGCTTGCGATCGAGCCCGATGGCAGCCGGGCCTCCGTCGCCGCCCGGCAATGACAGCAAGTAGAGCACGAGGGCGGCGGCGGCCAGCGGCAGCAGCACATCGAGGAGAATGAACGGGAAGCCTGCGCCCGTGTGACCGGCGAAGAGGATCGGTAGGCGCTTCCCCGGCCCCTCCCCAAGGAGGTAGGCGACAAGCGCCTGCACCGCCGAGACGACGTAGGGGAACGGGAAGATGGCGAGCACGATGACGAGCTCGATGACGAGGCGCCGCCGATCCCCTTTTGCAGCAGGCCGTGCGGGCTCGGCGGGCACAGCCGGGCTCGTGAGCGAAGCCGCCGGCGGAGGCGGGGCGGCGCCGTACGGGGCATCCAGAGGTCCCACTCCGGCTGGGGCACCGCCGGGCAGCCGCTCCCTCCCGGGCGCTTCAGGAGGCGCCGGCGACATCGGCGAAGGCTCAACGACGAGCCGGCGAACGAGGGCGGGGCCGACTCCCTCGGGCGGAGAGATCCACCCGGTCCACTTCCAGCCATCCCACCAGCGCCAAGCCGACCGGCCCCAGGGATCCCGGTACCAACCTGGGTTGGCGGTCCCACCGCTGCCGGGCGGCTGACGGAACTCGGCCATGTCACCACCAGCGTAGAGGGCAAGGCGGCAACGAGATGATGACGGCGCCCGGACGTGATTCGTCATCTCGACATATCGACACGATATGTCGGCCGTGCTACAATCACTCCCGTGTTGGAGATGGCGATCCTCGGTCTCTTGAAGCGGCAGCCAATGCACGGCTATGACCTGCGCAAACGTCTCCGTAACGACTTCGGCCTGCTCTCGAGCCTCTCCTTCGGGTCGCTCTACCCGGCGCTCGCTCGCTTGGAGCACGACGGGGCGGTGCGGGAAGTCGCCGGGGCGCCGCCGACCCCCTCGGCCGAGGTGGTTGCCTTCACGGGGTCCTTGGCGGGAGAGCGGGCGGCGTTTCGTGCCCGCCTGGCCGCTCGCAGCAACCCGGCGAGTGCCCGTGCCACTCGCGCCGTCACGAGCTCGAGGACGCGCAAGGTCTACGAGTTGACTCCGAGCGGAGAGCAGCTCTTCGAGCGGCTCCTCACCGACGACGGAGCGGACGACAAGGACGGGAAGACCTTCGCCCTCCGCTGGGCCTTCGCCAGGCATTTGACGCCCGATGCCCGCATGCGGTTGCTGGAGCGCCGCAAGCGCCAGCTGGAGGAGCGCCGCTCGCTTGCCTGCCGGGTGGCCGATTCTCCCCCGCGACCGCTCGATCGCTTCGAGCGCTCCCTCGTCGAGCACTCGAGCGCTGCCGTCCAGTTCGAGTTCGACTGGATCGAACGCCTCATCGCCGCCGAACGGGCGGCCCGACCCGATAGCAGTGGTGAGTCACGCAGAGAACCAGCAGCCGAGGTGTCGTGACCTCCTCGCCTCCCTGAGTTGTCACGCAACCTCAGCAAGAGACACGCTCCACACATTGACGAGTCAAAGGAACGACGAATGACCAGCAAGACGATCAAGGTCGCCATCGCAGGAGTCGGCAACTGCGCCAGCTCACTGCTGCAGGGGATCGAGTACTACCGCAACGCCGATCCCTCCGAGACCGTGCCCGGTCTCATGCACGTCGTGCTCGGCGGATACCACGTCGGCGACACCGAGATCGTGGCTGCCTTCGACGTCGACGCAGAGAAGGTCGGTCTCGACTTGAGCAAGGCGATCTGGTCGGGCCGGAACAACACGATCCGTTTCGCCGACGTCCCGACGCTAGGGGTCACCGTCGAGCGGGGGCCGACCTTCGACGGCCTCGGCCGCTACTACCGCCAGGTCATCGAGGAGTCGCCTGCCGCACCGGTCGACATCGCCGAGGTGCTGCGCTCGAGTGGCGCCGAGGTGCTCATCGCCTACCTGCCGGTCGGCTCGGACGAGGCCCAGAAGCATTACGCCGCCGCCGCCCTCGAGGCGGGGGTCGCCTTCGTCAACGCCATCCCGGTCTTCATCGCCAGCAACCCGCAGTGGGCGAAGCGGTTCGAGGATGCCGGCGTGCCCATCATCGGCGACGACATCAAGAGCCAGGTTGGCTCGACCATCGTGCACCGGGTCCTCACGCGGCTCTTCGAAGACCGCGGCATGGTGCTCGATCGCACGTACCAGCTCAACGTCGGGGGCAACATGGACTTCCGCAACATGTTGGAACGCGAGCGGCTCGAGTCGAAGAAGATCTCGAAGACCCAGGCCGTCACGAGCCAGCTGGACCGGGCCCTCAGCGAGAACGACATCCACATCGGGCCGTCCGACCACGTGCCCTGGCTCGAGGACCGCAAGTGGGCCTACATCCGTATGGAGGGGCGCAACTTCGGGGACGTTCCCCTCAACTTGGAGCTGAAGCTCGAAGTCTGGGACTCGCCAAACTCTGCCGGCGTCATCATCGATGCCCTCCGCTGTGCCCGCCTCGGTCTCGACCGCGGCATCGGCGGGCCGCTCGTCGGCCCGTCGGCCTACTTCATGAAGTCTCCGCCGGTGCAATTCCGCGACGAGGAGGCACACCGACTCGTGGAGGAGTTCGCCCTCGGCGGCTGACAGACTGCTGCGGCTAGCCGGCCGTCGTCAGCCGGCCGGCGGAGGCGGAGGCGGCCGAGAGGAAGAGCTCCATCTCGCTCGTGTCGAGGGGCTCGGAGAACAAGAAACCCTGCCCCGTCCGACAGCCCATCTCCCTCAGCAGCTGAAGTTGTCTTCGCGTCTCCACGCCTTCGGCGACGACGTCGAGCTCGAGAACCTTGGCCAACCCGATGACCGCTTCGACGATCGCCGTGTCGTGGGAGTCGACCCCGAGCCCGTCGATGAAGGAGCGGTCGATCTTGAGCGAATCGATCGGCAGCTGGCGCAGGTAGCTGAGCGACGAGTAACCCGTTCCGAAGTCGTCAACGGCCAGGTGCACCCCGAGGCCGCGGAGCAACCGGAGCGTGTCGAGGTTCGAAGCGACCTGCGACAGCAGCGTCGTCTCCGTGATCTCGAGATAGACACAGCTTGCCGGCACGGCCGAGGACGCGAGAGCCCTGGCGACGACAGCGACGAGATCCGGCGAGGCCAGCTGCCTGGCCGAGAGGTTGACGCTCACGGCATAGTCGCCCGAGAGCGGAAAGCGTCTCCGCCAGCGTGAGATCTGACGGAGGGCTTCGGAGAGCACCCACTCGCCCACGGGCACGATGAGCCCGGTCTCTTCGGCGAGCGGGATGAAGTCCAGCGGCGAGATGACGCCACGCTCGGGGTGCGCCCAACGGATGAGCGCCTCTGAGCCCCGCAAGGTGACGTTGCCAAGGGTGACGACCGGTTGATGCACGAGGAAGAGCTCTCCTCGCTCGAGGGCGCGGCGAAGGGCGGCACCTAGATCGACGCGTGCGCGCGCCCGCGAGCGCAGATCCTCGTCGAAGAACTCGATGACCGAGCGGCCCCGCTCCTTTGCTCGGTAGAGAGCGGCGTCGGCCTCCCCGACGAGATCCTCCGCGGCGATGCCCGGTCGGGCGATCGCGGCGCCGATGCAGGCCGAGATGAAGATCTCGGAACCGGTCTCCAGCTCGACGGGTTCGGTCATGCACTCGAGCAGGCGGGCGGCAAAACGACTCGTCTCCTCCTCGTCGGCCGTTTCTCGAACAATCACGAGCTCGTCGCCGCCAAAGCGGGCGACGGTGTCGCCGGCGCGAACGGCCCCGGCCAGGCGACCGGCCATCTCGGCAAGGACGAGGTCCCCGGTGGCGTGGCCGAGTGAGTCGTTCACGTCCTTGAAGCTGTCGAGGTCGACAATGAGGACGGCCACCCGCTTGCCCCGGCGTTGTGACTGCGCCAATGCCGTACGGAGCCGGTCCATCAGCAGGTCTCGGTTCGGCAAGCGTGTGAGCGGGTCGTGCAAGGTGGCATGCCGCAGCGCCTCCGCCGCCTGGCGGCGCTCAGTGGCGTCCTGCACGATCATCGACATCCCGCTCACTATTCCCCGCTCATCGCGCACCGGTGAGGCCGTGCAGGACACGTGGACTCTGGAGCCGTCACGCCGTCGCCACAGGGTCTGGTGCTCCCGCACCGTCTCGCCCTCGCGCACCCGTCCGATGATGAGCTCCGCCTCGCCCCCCCGTTCCGGCGGGAAGAGGACGGACAAGGCGGCGCCGATCGCCTCGTGGGCGGCGTAACCGCTGAGCGTCGCCGCCGCGCGGTTCCAGCTCGTGATGAGGCCGTCCAACGTCGAGCCGAAGATGGCATCGGCCGAAGACTCAATGGCGGCCGACATCTCCCGCAGTGACCGCTCCGCTCTCAGGTGCTCGGTGACGTCGGACACATTGATGACGATGCCGGCGACGGAGGGCACGTGCAGCAGGTTGCGGGCAACGCCCCGCAAGGCCCGGAGCGAGCCGTCGACGTGACGGCCATGGAAGCTCACGCTCATCATGGCGCCAGGCGTCTCGTGCAGCTGCGCCATGGCAGCAAACCCATCGTCGAGCTCGTCTGCCGGGAAGAGCTCCGCCTGCTGGCGTCCGATCAGCTCGCCGGGCTCGCAGCCGAGGGCGGCACGCACGCCCGGCGAGGCATAGTTGACGACGCCGAAGGCGTCCGTGACGATGATGGCGTCAAGGGAATGCTCTACGAGCGCCTCGACTCGGACGCGATCGTCGGGACCGCCTCCTGCCGTCGGTGCGACCATCGAAGCCCGTCCTCCCGGTGGGTACGCCTCAGCCAAGAGCCCGTTTGCGAGACTACTCAGCCGCCGCGTGCAACCGGGGGTTCATCAGCAACGTGCGGGCAGCACCCTGCCTTACGGGCTGCGCTCTCGCCACCACGACCCGAGCCGTCGCTTGGCCTCGTCCTTGCCGATGACGCCCTCCTCCAGGCGGACCTCCAACAAGAACGCAAGCGCTTCGCCCACAAGGCGCCCGGGTGGTATGCCCAGCAGCTCCATGACCTCGACGCCGTCGAGCTCTGGGCGGAGGGCATCAAGCTCCTCCTTCGCCCGCATCTCGGCAAGGCGTCGCTCCAGCTCGTCCATGCGCTCGGCGAGGGCGCGCGCCCGAGCGGCGTTGCGAGTCGTGCAGTCCGCCCGCGTCAGCTCGTTGAGCTGAGCCAGCAACCCGCCGGCGTCGCGGGCGTAGCGCCGCAGTGCGCTGTCGGTCCAGCCCATCTGGTAAGTGTGAAATCGCAAGTGCAGCTCCACGAGACGAGAGACGGCCTCGATCTCGTCGGACGGGTAGCGCAACGCCTTCATCCGCTCCCGCGTCATGCGGGCACCCACGACGTCGTGATGGTGGAACGACACCCCGTCCGGCCCGACGGCGCGCGTCCTCGGCTTGCCGACGTCGTGGAAGAGGGCGGCGAGGCGCAGCACCTTGTCCGGGGGCGTCTTTGCGACAACGGCAATCGTGTGCGCCAGCACGTCCTTATGGCGATGGACGGGATCCTGTTCGAGGGCGAGGGCCGGCAACTCCGGGAGGAACTGGCCAGCCAGTCCCGTGGACACGATGAACCACAACCCGGCGGTGGGTGCTGGCAGCGTGATCAGCTTGTCGAGCTCGTCGCGTATGCGCTCTGCCGAGACGATGGCGAGCCGGTCGGACATGACCGTGACAGCCGACACGAGGGCGGCATCGGGCTCGAGCTCGTAGCCGGCCAGGAAGCGAGCGGCTCGGAGCATCCGCAACGGATCGTCGCTGAACGACGTCTCGGGATCGAGCGGCGTGCGCAGAGCCTTGGCGGCGAGGTCGTCCAGGCCCGAGTAGGGATCGAGCAGCTCCAAATCCGGCAGGCTCAGCGCCATGGCATTCACGGTGAAGTCGCGCCGCGACAGGTCGACCAAGACGTCGTCGCCGAAACTGACCGAGGGCCGCCTCGAGTCAGGGTCGTACGCCTCCGCCCGGTGGGTCGTGATCTCGAAGCGCCTGCCGCAGAAGAGCAGGCCGATCGTTCCGAACCGCTTGCCTTGCGTCCAGGTCGTCTCGGCCAGGCCGGAAACGATCTCCTCGATCTCGTCGGGAAGGGCGTCCGTCGTGAGGTCGATGTCCACGGAGTCGTCGGCGGCGACGCCACCGGGGCGGCCGGCAATTGCATCGCGCACGGTCCCGCCGACGAGATAGATCCGCTTGCCAGCAAGAACGAACTGCTCGGCGAGCGGCGCCGACACCTCCAGCACGGGCAGGAGACGCTCGGGCACCACAATCGGTGAGGGTAGCGGCCTAGGGGGCGTCACCTGGGTGCTTCGTCGAGATGGAGCCGACGGGCGGCGCTGACGACTTCGAGAGCGTGCGCGCCGGCGGGACCAGCCCCGGAGGCGGGCTCGGGTCGGAGCGTTTCGCCGGCGAGGGCGGCGACGCAGGCGGCCGTGCAGGCCGCCAACGCATCGAGGTCGTAGCCGCCCTCGAGGAAGGCGATGCGCCGCCCGGGGGGTGCAAGGCGCAGCGATCGCCAGGTCAGGTCCGAGAAATCGCCCGCCGAGAGACCGAGATCAGTGAGGGGATCGTCCCGATGGCCGTCGAAGCCGGCCGAGATGAGGACCCACGCAGGGTTGAACCGCTCGGCGACCGGCTCGATGACCGAGTCGAAGGCGGCCCGGTAGGCGTCGCCGCCCGTGCCCTCCGGCATCGGGAGGTTGACCGTGGCGCCGCGTCCCTCACCACGTCCCACCTCCAACAGTGCTCCCGTCCCCGGGTAGAAGGGGTACTGGTGCAAGGAGACGTAACAGACGTCGGCCTGCTCGTAGAAGATGTCCTGCGTCCCGTTGCCGTGGTGGGCGTCGAAATCGACGATGAGGACGCGCTCGCCTGCCGCCGCCAGCGACGCC
The DNA here is from genome assembly GCA_963735115.1 of uncultured Actinomycetota bacterium. GTDB lineage: Bacteria > Actinomycetota > Acidimicrobiia > Acidimicrobiales > Bog-793 > JAKACA01. The sequence continues at coordinate 950,772 of CAVTJR010000001.1, forward strand.
GCCGCCACGGCGACGTTGTTGAACAGGCAAAAGCCCATCGCCCTTGCCCCGAGAGCGTGATGACCCGGCGGCCTCACTGCCAAGAAAGCAGCCTCTGCCTCACCGGCTTGCAGACGAGCGGCGGCGTCGGGCCCGGCACCCGCCGCTCGCAGGGCCGCCTCGTAGGACCCACCCGAAGCGCTCGTGTCGGCGTCGATCATGCCGCCGCCCTCGGCGCAGAAGTCCCCGAGCGCGTCGACGTAGGCGCCCTCGTGGACGCGGACGAGTTCTTCGCGGGTGGCGAGACGGGGTTGGAAGTCCACGATGGCCTCACCCACGCCCGAGACGACGACGCCCTTGTTCACGGCGGTGAGGCGGTCGGGCCCCTCAGGATGATGCCGCCCTGTGTCGTGAAGAGCGAAGGCGTCGTGCCGGCCGAGCAACACGGTCATCGCCACGACGGTACCGCGCCGGGAGGGACGCGCCGCCGGCCAGTACGCTGAGTCGTCGTGCGCGCGCCCTTCCAGCACGTTCCCCGACGCGCCAATGCCCTCGCCCTCGTCGTGGCGGCAGTGCTCGGCACTGCTTTCTTCGTAGCAATTCCGGAGGTCGGCCCCGCCCGGGCGGCTCCGGCCGTCCCACCGGGTGGCCTGACCCTCCAGTCTCAGTCGCCCGCCTTCGTATCGAGGCAGAGCGGGGTGAACCTCGGCATCGCGGTCAGCTCGACGCTGCCACCCTCCCGGCTCTCGCTCGAGGTCACCCTTTACTCGGCCGTGGATGCCCGCTACACGCTTCGCCAGATGTTGGAGGCCTCCCTGCCCAGCCTGCTGACGCCGCTCGGCAACCCAGGCGTCATCCCGCTCGACCTGAAGAAGCTGGCGTGGGCCCCCGGCAAGGAGGTGACGCTCCAATTACCGGTGTCGGCCCCCGATCTACCTGGTGCCCTCGGCTCGGGCACCGGCGGGGTCTCGCTGTCGCTCGGGAATTGCGCCCCCGACTGTGGCGGCGTCTACCCGCTGCAGGTATCCCTCCTCGAAGACGGTGTCACGCCGGTCGCCTCCTTCACGACCTTTCTGATCGTCACTCCGCCGGCCGAACGCGCTCACGGGCACCCGCTGCGTTTCGCCTGGGTGATACCGATTGGCTCATCACCGGCGATGTCGGCGACCGGGGCGCCAGAGCAGGACTCGTCGGACATCACCGAGCTCGACTCGCTCTATTCGGCCCTCGAGGCCGCCCCGAACGCCGCCGTCTCTCTCGACCTGTTTCCCCAATTCGTCGAGTCGCTGGAGGACAGCTCCAGCGCGATGTCACTGGCCGCCATGCTCGACCTGCGGTCCCTCGCCGAGCCAGGCGGGCAAGGGACCATCATCCCGGGTTCGTTTGTCCCGGTCGATCTCGACGCCCTCGTCGCCTCCGGGCTCTCGACGGCCGTGTCGGCACAGCTGGAGCGGGCCCGCCAGGTGCTGCAGACCGGCGGCTTCGACTTCGGGACGGACGAGTACGCCGCCAACGGCCCGATCGACCAGGCGTCTCTGGCCCTTCTCGGGCTTCGCAACGGGATCACGCGGCTCATCGTCCCGAGCGGGGGCGTGCAGCCGCTGACCTACCCCTTCTCGCAATGGACGCCGACGGCCCCCTTCCTCCTGCCCGACTCGGCCGTCGAGGCGATGGCCTCCGACCCGGGACTAGAGGAGGACCTCGCCAGCACGGCCAGTCCCGCCCTGAAGGCCGAGCAGATGCTGGCTGATCTCTCCATCCAGTACTTCGACAACCCGGGCGCCCCGCAGGCGATGGCCGTCGAGTCCCCTCTTGGAACCTACACGAACGCCACCTTCCTGCAGGCGCTGCTGACAGGTCTGTCGGAGAGTTCCATCGTGCACGCCGTCAGCCTGTCGGCCGCCTTCGACGCCGTGTCGCCCGCCTCGAGCACCACCTCACCCACGAAGCGCTCGCTCAGTACGGCGACGGCCGCGACCACAGGGCTCATCTCCGCCACCGACATCGCCACCGCCCAAGAAGGCATCGCCGCCCTCGGCTCGGTGCTGCCCAACTCCCTTCACCCGCCGGGAAAGGCGCCGCTCGGAGACCTCGTGCTCCTGGCCGAGGGATCCGGCGAGTCGACCGGCGAGCGGCTTGCCTACCTGCAAACCATCGATTCGCAGGCGAGCGCCCTCGCCGGCCTCGTCAGCCTGCCGTTCGGCCGGACGATCACGGTGACGTCGGTGAAAGCGGCCATCCCCATCTCCATCGTCTCGCACGCCCGCGCTCCGTTCATGGCCCAATTCAGCGTGGCGAGCCCGGATCTCGGCTTTCAGAGCGGCCACACCTGGCTCGTCAAGATCTCCCCGCAGACGAACATCGTGACCGTCCACCTGACGGCACGTACGTCGGGTGACTTCCCCCTCGAGCTGACCCTGGCGACACGGACTGGCTTCATCATCCAACGCGGTGACATGACGATCCGCTCTACGGCGATCTCCGGCGTCGCCGTGGCTCTGTCCATCGGGGCCGCCGCCTTCCTCGTCGTGTGGTGGATGCGGTCGATCCTCACGAAGCGGCGAAAGAAGCACAAGCAGCGGGGCGCTGCACTGGCAGCCGGCGCCGTGCCCGCGAGCGTCTCCGGCGCGTGAGCGCCCCCGGCGGCGAAGGGGAGTCGGAGACCCCCGCGGCTGGGATGGGCGCCGGCTCCGGGCTCGGGCGGGTGACCGCCCTCATGGCCGGGGGCACTCTGCTCTCGCGCCTGACCGGGCTGCTCCGCCTCCTCGTCGCCGCTTATGCCCTCGGCGGCAACCGCTTGTCGGATGCCTTCAATCTCGCCAACAACACGCCCAACATCATCCACGACCTCGTGCTCGGAGGCGTGCTGTCGGCCACGTTCGTGCCCCAATTCGTGCACCGCCTGGCGACTCGGCCACGCGAGGAGGCCCTCGAGTCCATCTCGGCCGTCGTCTCGCTCTCGAGCGTCGTGCTCCTCGGCGCCACCGTTGTGTTCCTCCTCCTGGCGCCGTACGTGATCGACCTCTATTCCATCGGCGCCCACAGTCCCTCCCTCGCCGCCGAGCGGCAGGTGGCGACTGACCTCCTCCGGCTCTTTGCCATCCAGCTCGTCGCCTACGGGGCGATCAGCTTGATGGGGGCGGTGTTGAACACGGCTCGACGCTTCCTCCTCGTCGCCTACGTGGCCGTCCTCAACAACATCGTCGCCATCGCCGTACTCCTCGAGTTCGCCCACGTGGTCGGGCGCCACCCGAGCCTCGCCCGCGTGCAGCACGACCATGGCGTGCTCCTGCTCCTCGGCCTCGGGACGAGCGCCGGTGTCGTCGTGCAAGCACTCGCCCTCCTGCCGGCGACGATGCGGTCCGGCCTGAGGTTGCGCTTCGTGTGGAGGCCGCAGGATCCGGCCATCAAGGAGATCCTGTCGCTCTCCGGTTGGACCTTCGGCTTCGTCTTCGCCAACCAGGTTGCCGTCTTCGTCGTGCTCGCCATCGCCGTGGGGCTCGGGGCCTCTCGCGTGACCGACTACTCGTACGCCTATCAGTTCTTCCAGCTCCCCTTCGGCATGATCGCCGTCTCGGTCATGAGCACCGTGATACCCGAGCTCGCCTACCGCTACAGCACGCATGACCTTCCGGAGATGGCTCACCAGTTCGGGCTGGGCTTGCGGCGGATGATGGCAGGCATCTTGCCGGCGACAGCCGGATACCTCCTCCTGGCCGGGCCGCTCGTCGCCCTCCTGCTCCGCCACGGCGCCTTCGGGACGGCCAGCAGCCACGAAACGGGTCAACTCCTTGCGCTGCTCGCCGTCGGTTTGCCGGGCTACTGCACGTACCTCCTGTGCATCAGCGCCCTACAGGCGATGCGGGACACGCGCACGGCGTTCTTCCTCTACCTGTTCGAGAACGGCATAAACATTGTATTGGCAATCGTGCTGTCAGGACATATCGGGGCCCGTGGCCTCTCGGTCTCGCTCTCGGTCGCCTACAGCCTGGCCGCCGTCGTCGCCCTCGTCATCGTGCGCAAGCGCATGGGGGGGCTCGGGGGGCGCCGCGTCGGGCGCTACGTCGCCCGCTCGCTCGCCCTCACCTTGACGATGGCGGCGGCCGTCGCAGTGGTAACGACCGCCGTCGTGTCTGCGAGCGAGACGGGGCTCCTGCTGCGGGTGAGCGCCGGCATTCTCGCCGGGGTGCTGACCTACGGCGCCGCCGCCGGTCTCGCGGGTACGGTCTCAGGCTGGCAGACTGCACGAAAGCGGCGCCCTGGCGCCAGGAGGGGAGCACATGGCTACGATCCGAGTCGTCACTGACAGCGCCGCCGATCTCGACCCGTCCGTCGCCGCCGAGCAGGGCATCGCCATCGTCGACCTCGACGTGCGCCTGGGGGATATCGGCCCGGAAACGACGCGGAATTGGACTCCCGAACAGTTTTGGCAGGAATGCGCCAAGAGTTCTCACTTGCCCGAGACATCGGCGCCGTCTCCCGGCGCCTTCGTGGACGCCTACCTGCGTGCCCTGACCGACGGGTGCGACGGTGTCGTGTGCATCACGATCTCCTCCAAGCTGTCCGCCACCTATCAGGCGGCCACCGCCGGAGCCGTCGAGGTGGCAGAGCGCATCCCCGTGCGGGTCGTCGACTCGCTGTCGGTCACCATGGGAGAGGGACTGCTGGCTCTCGCCGCCGCCTCGTCGGCGCGGGCGGGAGGCGACCTCGACGAGATCGCGGAGGCGACCAAGCACGACCTGGAGTCCATCCGCGTCTACGGGGCACTCGACACCCTCGACAACCTCCGCAAGGGCGGGCGGATCGGCGGAGCCCAGGCCATCTTCGGGTCCCTGCTCGCCATCAAGCCGGTCATCGAGGTGCGGGAGGGCGTCGTCGAAGCAGAGTCGCGCCAACGAACCCGCAGCCGGTCGCTCGAGTACCTGGCGGAGAAAGTCAAAGGTGCCGGTGAGCTCGAGCAGCTCGCTGTCGTCCATGCGGCCGCCGCCGACGTGAACGGGTTCGTCGACATGCTGGCGGAACAGTTCCCCCGCGACGAGATCTGGGTGAGCTACATCGGACCCGTGATCGGAACCCACTCCGGAGCCGGTGGTATCGGCGTGTGCTTCAAGCTGAAGTGACACCGATGCCGACCCACACCCGAGCGATGAGCGCCCCGCCGACGGCACCGCAGTAGCCTGCCGACATGTCTTCTGACGACGGCATTGACGGCGCGAACGACAGGAGCGGCCGCGACTGGGCGTCGGTCGCCACAGCCAAGGTGGAGGAAGTCGTCTCGCTCATCCGTGATCGCACGGTCACGCCGGTGCTCCGGGCTGTTCGCTATGTCATCTTCGGCCTCCTCGCCGTCTTCATCGCGACGCTCTTGGCGGTGCTGCTCGCCACGGGCGCCGTTCGCGTGCTCGACAACTACCTCTTCCACCGCCGCGTCTGGGCGAGCTACCTCGTGGTCGGTGGAATCTTCTCGGGCCTCGGGCTGTTCTTCTCACGGATGCGTCATCCGCGCTCGTAAATCCCGCGCGGGACAGTGCGTCGAACTTGACTGAACGAGGAACCATGAGAACAGGAAGAATTCGTGACGTCGTCATCCTTGGTTCCGGACCGGCCGGGCTGACGGCCGCCATCTATGCGGCCCGCGCCGACCTCAACCCGCTCGTGCTGGAAGGCGAGCCATCGTCCACGAGCGACCAGCCCGGCGGGCAGTTGATGCTGACGACAGAGGTCGAGAACTTTCCCGGCTTTGCCGAGGGCGTCATGGGACCCGAGCTCATGCTCCAGATGCGCGCCCAAGCTGTGCGCTTCGGCGCCGACCTGGTCGTCGAAAAGGCCACAAGTGTGAACCTGTCGGCGTCGCCTGTCGAGATCTGGGCCGGTGACGACGCCGGGGAGCCGTCCGTACGGTCAAGGACCCTCATCATCGCCACCGGCGCACGCTCCTTGCTACTCGGCTTGCCCAACGAAGCGCGCCTCATCGGTCACGGGGTGTCGACGTGTGCCACCTGCGACGGGTTCTTCTTCCGTAACAAACCCATCGCTGTCGTCGGCGGGGGCGACTCCGCCCTCGAGGAGGCCCTCTTCCTCACGAAATTCGGCCGGTCGGTGACGGTCATCCACCGCCGCAAGGAACTCCGGGCATCGCGGATCATGCAGGACCGTGCCTTCCGCAACGAGAAGATCGACTTCGTCTGGGACTCCGCAGTGAGCGACATCCTGGGCGCCGAGCAGGTCGAAGGCGTCCGGTTGCGGGATGTTCGCACCGGGCACGAGCGCGTGTTGCCTGTCGAGGGCGTCTTCGTTGCCATCGGCCACGCCCCGAACACGGGCTTGTTCAGCGGGCAGCTCGACATGAACGCAAACGGATACCTGGTCACCCATGGTGGGACGAAAACAGGCATCGCCGGTGTTTTTGCATGTGGAGACGTGCAGGACCACGAGTACCGCCAGGCCGTGACGGCTGCTGGCTCGGGCTGCATGGCAGCAATAGATGCTGAGCGGTATCTGGCGGCACAGCACGAGCCGAGATAGAGGAGATGGAAATGGCCGACAACATCATCACCGTGAGTGACGACACCTTCGACGAGCAGGTCACGCTCGCGGACGTGCCGGTTCTCGTCGACTTCTGGGCCGAATGGTGTGGGCCATGCAAGATGGTCGCCCCCGTCCTCGAGGAGATCGCCGATGACAAGAAGGGCGCCCTGCGCGTCGCCAAGGTGAACGTGGACGACAACCCGCGCACGGCTCAGCGCTTCCAGGTGATGAGCATCCCGACGCTGCTGCTGTTCAAGGACGGCGAGCCGCAGAGCCGCATCGTGGGCGCCCGCCCGAAGAGCCAGATTCTCTCCGAAGTCGAGCCCCACCTGTCCTGAGATCGCGAGGGGCCCCTCGAGCGGGCGTTGCAAAACCCCTTTGTTTTTCTGGCATTTCGCGCCCCGAACGAACGGTGGAGGTCGTACGATAGGTCGGATGTCTCCCGCCGCGAATGCTCCGGCCCTCTTTGGAACGTCGCTCGAAGGATCCGCCGAGGTGCTGCCTATCACCCCCGACTCCACTCGGAAAGCCGTCGCCGACCTGCAATCGCGTCTCGTCCGGCTCGGCCTTCTGCAAGCAGGCGACGCCACCGGCACCTTCGGTGCGACAACGGCGAATGCCGTCGCCGTCTTCCAGCGCCAGCGCGGCCTCAGGTGCGACGGCGTCTGCGGGAGGGAGACGTGGGCGGCAGTGGTGGAGGCCGGGTTCGCCCTCGGGGACCGCAACCTCTACCGGCGGGCACCCATGTTCCACGGGGACGACGTCGCTGAGTTGCAGCGCAGGCTCAGTGCGTTGGGCTTCGACCCGGGAGGAGTGGACGGCATCTTCGGTGACCGGACCGCCGAAGCGCTCGGGGAGTTCCAGCGGAACGTCGGCTTGCGGGCCGACGGGATCTGCGGTTATCTGACGATTGCCGAGCTGACGAGGCTGACGATCCGTCCCGGTGGCGGAGATTTGGTGAGCACGGTACGGGAGCGCTTGATTGTCGCAACGCGAGGTGCGACGCTGCGCGGGAGAAGGATCGCCGTCGGCGAACAGGGTGGGTTTGCCACCGGTGTCGGCGCCGTCTCCCGGGCGCTCGCCGGTGTCGGTGCTGAGTCTCTCCAACTCCATCACCCTGACGAATCCGAGCAGGCGGTAGCGGCCAACCGAGCCGGTGTCGACTGCTATGTCGGTCTGAGGCTGGAGCCACAGCATTCGACCGTGAAGACGATGTACTACCGGGGCTACCGCTACGAGTCCGAGACGAGCCGGTTGCTTGCCAATCTGATGAGGGAGCAGATCTCGCAACGGCTCGGTTTCAAGGACGCCTCGACGGAGGGAATGGCGGTCCGCATCCTCCGTGAGACGCAGATGCCGGCGGTGCTCGTCGAGCTCGGAGACCCGAGCCTTGTCGTCATGAAGGTGGCCGAGCTCGCCCAAGCGGTCGTGAATTCTCTCGAGCAGTGGTTGATGGTGGACTGGGAGACGGAGGGCTCGTCCACAACCTGATGCACAGGTTGTGGATCACCTTTTATCAGCAGTCGAGACGTCTGCTGGCTCGGCCTGCAGCTCAGGTCGACCCTATTCGGGTGCCGTGTTCCCTCCGATGATGAGGCGATAGATCCGCTCGAGGTCATCGAGGTTGGCGAACTCGATGACGACACGGCCGTGCTTGGCGCTCATGTCCACCGCCACCCTCGTGTTCAAGTAATCACCCAGGAGCTCCTCCAGATCGAGAAGACCGGGGGGCCGCAACCGGGTTGCTGACGCGCCACCGAGCGAGGGCTGCAGGCCGGGGCGGCCTGGTGCGCCGGCAGTATCGAGCGGTGCCTCCCCTCCCGAGCCCGTAGGGCGATCCGGGCCAGTCGAAGCCATCTCTTCGAGCACGGCGGCATCGGCTCGCAGTGCGGCCCGCACCTTGTCCTCGACGACACGGACGGAGAGGCCGTCTCGCACGACCTCGAGCGCCAGCTTTTCCTGCAGCGCCCGATCGGGCGAGGCGAGGAGGGCGCGGGCGTGCCCGGCCGTCAGCAGGTTGTCGCGCACTTGACGTTGCACGCCGGGCGGCAGTTGGAAGAGGCGAAGGGAATTCGTGACGACCGTTCGGCTCTTGCCGACTCGCCGCGCCACCTCGTCGTGGGTAAGACCGAAGTCCTCGATGAGCTGTTGATAGGCGCCGGCCTCGTCCAGCGGGTTCAGATCCTCCCGCTGCAGGTTCTCGACGAGGGCCTGCTCCAAACTCGTGACGTCGTCGACGACCCGGAGCATGGCCGGGATGGTGGCGAGGCCGGCTCTCCGAGCAGCACGATAGCGGCGTTCTCCGGCGATGATCTCGTACTCGCTCGGAGCGGTCTGTCGCACGAGGACCGGCTGGAGGATCCCGACGGCCTTGATCGAGTCGACGAGGGAAGTGAGCGCCTCTTCGTCGAACTGCTTTCTCGGCTGGTTCGGGTTCGGCTTGATCTGGTTGAGAGGAAGCTGGATCAGATCCGAGGAGGCAGGACCGGGTCCGCCTTGGGGGATGAGTGCCCCTAAACCGCGTCCGAGCCCGCTACGACGACTCACCTGCCACCTCCCTCGCCAACTCTCGATAGGCGATGGCTCCTCGCGAGGTTGGGTCGTGCGTCGTGATCGGCTCGCCAAACGAAGGTGCTTCGGAGATGCGGACGCTCCTCGGAATGATGTTCTTGCAGACGACGTCGCCGAAGTGCGCCCGCACTTCCGACACGACCGAGTCGGAGAGCTTCGTTCGGGCGTCGTACATCGTGAGCACGATCGTGGTGATCGCCAGAGTGGGGTTCAGGTTCGAGCGGACGAGCTCCACGTTGCGTGTGAGCTGCGACACGCCTTCGAGTGCGTAGTACTCGCATTGGATGGGAACGAGCACCTCGGTGGCCGCCGTCAGTCCGTTCAAGGTGAGGAGGCCGAGCGAGGGTGGGCAATCGATGAAGACGAAGGCGAAGTCGTCCCGGATGGCGTCGATGGCCTTCCGGAGGCGGTGCTCGCGACTCAGCACGGGTACGAGCTCGATCTCCGCCCCAGCCAGGTCGAGCGTCGAGGGGGCGAGAAACAGGTTCTTGATGTTCGTCGGCTCGATGCAGTCATCCATGGCGACGTCCTGAAGCAGGACGTTGTACATGGAGTAATCGAAGTTCCGGGGATCGACGCCCAGGCCGGTGCTGGCGTTTCCCTGCGGATCGAGGTCGACGATGAGGACGCGGTGACCGAGATCGGCGAGCGCCGCCCCGAGATTCACCGCCGTTGTCGTCTTGCCGACGCCCCCCTTCTGGTTGGCCACCGCCATCACCCTGGCGGGCCGCGTCGAGGGTACCGACGCCGTCTCGGAATGGGCGTCCGGCGTAGGCTCGCGTGGACCAGGCGTCGAGGAGTCACCGGTCTCCGCCAGAGCCGGCGATTTCACGAGCTCCTCGCCAAGCAAGTCCGACATCAGTCTCCCGTCTCGGTCGCCGCATGGGGTTCGGTCACTTCAGTTCCTCCGGGCGTAACGTAATCGATCTGGCGGCCGGGATCCGGGACGATCGTCACCGAGGTGGACGTCTGCGGTCCCTGCAGTCTCCCCGGGTAACGAGCCTTCATCTGTTGCAGCCGAGCGTACGTGTGGGCATCGAGCTCGGGCTGGATCGTCGACTCCAGCATCGGCAGGATCTCGTCGCGCAGGTAGACCCCCCGGACCATCCATTGGAAGTACTCCCGGCCGTCGTGGGAGTAGGGGCCGTACAACCTTCCGCCGGGGAACGTCCGCTCCAGCCAGCGGAATAGCGACTCATGGCGTACGTGCATGCGGAGCGTGATCTGCGGCTGGCGGCCATCGCCCCCGAAATGACCTTCGCCCAGCAAGAGCCCGGCCAACAAGCCCTGCTCGAGTTCGGATACCACTCTGCCACCGGCCTTTCCGCACCGTGATCCCATCGACAATTCGGGTGTTTCACCGTAAGGTACCACGTGGAACCCTCGCCTGGCGGGCCGACGATCCACAGAACGAGCAACGGCAGCTTCATCCGTCTCCAGGGTGTTTCACCGACTAGTATCACGTGGAACGCTCAACTTCAGAAGAGGGGACGCTTGGCCGGGATGCCGTTGCGTCTCGGGTAGCGCTCGGGACACGGCGAGCGCATCGGGAGGGCGGCGTAGCGGTATCCGCCGGCTCGCCATGCGACGGCTGGGCCGAAGCCGAGCTCGGCGACGCCATCGGACGGCCAGCGCCCCTCCAATTCGAGTGAGCTCCCGAGTCGGCGGACCCCACGGTCGCTGACCGTGGAACCAGCGGCTTGTCCGTCCTCGACCAAGGGGGGCTCAGAGACGATCAAGAAGCCTCCGAGGTGTAGGAATGCCGCTGCACACTCCGCTGTCACGGCGGGCCGCCCGAACGAGCGGGCCGCCACGACAGCGAAGCGCTCTCGCCAGCGCGGGCTTCTTCCGGCTAGCTCGGCCCGCTCGCCGAGAACCTCCACCGTGGAGGTGAGCGCCAGCGAGTCGAGAGAGTGCCGCAGCCACTCGGCCCGGCGAACGGAACCCTCCAGCAGCACGAAGCGGCTGATCACGGCCACAGGGGCAAGCGCGAGGACGAGGCCAGGAATGCCTCCGCCGCTGCCGAGGTCGAGCAGGCGGATCGTACCGGTCGCCTCGTTCGGTCGGGCACAGCCGTCAGCTGCTGTCGAGCGGGAGGCCAACACGGCCTCACACACGGCGACGAACCCGAGCGAGTGTTCGATCTGTCGCCCGATCGCCTGCTCGCCCAGATAGCCGCGATCGCGCGCTTGCAAGAGCAGCGTCTCCAGCTCCGCCGCCTTGTCGAAGGGAACGGATGAGGGCACCTGGAGCTACTCGGTGTCGTCGACGTCGTCCTCGTCATCAGCGGCGTCGCCGTGGTCCTCGTCACTGCCGGTCGGCTGAGCGGCCGGGCGGATGACGACGTATCGGCGCGGATCCTCACCTTCCGAGCTCGTGGCTGCAGCCGGGATCTCGCCGACAGCGTCGTGCACCGCCTTTCGGTCGACGGCATTCATCGGCTCGAGGGCCTGTGGCTGGCCGCTGGCGACGACCTCCTCGGCGACACGCCGGGCGAAGTCCTTCAGGGCAGCCGCCCGACGGGCGCGGTAACCGGCCACATCCACGTGAATGCGCCCGGCGTGCTCGTCTGATCGGTGCTGCACGGCGGTGCGAGTCAGCTCTTGAAGAGCATCGACGGTGACGCCACGAGGCCCGACAAGCAGACCAAGACCCTCGCCCACGACTCGAACCTGAATGACGTCCTCGTCGATGCTGCTCTCTACGGTTGCGTCCACGCCGAAGCCATGAACCACTCCGCGCACGAACGTCTCCGCCAGCTCGGCTTGAGCTTCGATACTCATCTCTTCCTCCTTGGGGGCACCGGTCGCACGGATCGGGAGTTCTTCTTCGGTCACAGCCGGTCGGCTCCGCTGGGCGCCACTGCTTCGTGGTCGCGACCGAGATCGCCCGTCCGATTGAGCCTTCGCCGCCTCGCGGCCATCAGCAGAGCTCCGACCACGGTTGCGGGCGGGTTTGCTCCCGCCGGACCGGCTGCGTGAACCGTCTTCGCCGTTGGCGCTGTCACCTGAACCATCCCCAGCCGATCCGCCGCGAGCATCTGGCCGGCCGGCATTTCGGCGTGGCCGCCCGTCGCTCGAGCCGCTCCCGGACGAACGGCGGGAGGGTCGCTTGGCACGTGCCTGCACCGGTCGCACCCGGGCTCGAATGCGGGCGCCACTGCGCCGGAGGCCGAAGATGGCGTTACGTGGCTCCTCGAGCACTACGACCTCGGCGTCGACCTCGGCGACGCCCAGCCGGTCAAGGGCAGCCTCGAGCGCCTCCGCAACGGTCTTTCCGGTTGTCTCGACCCACTCCACCGTTAGCGCGGCCTCCCGCGGCGGCGAGTCGACCCGAAACTCGTCGGCGGCGTTTCAGGGCTGGACTTCGGTGCCCCGTTGCCGGAAGCAGACGGTCTGTCTGACCTCGATCCGTTGCCGTCCGCCTCGCCGGGACGTTGGCCCGTGGGGGCCGACCGGGCCTTGGCTGCCTGCCCGTTGCCGCCCGCTTGGCCCGGCTTGCGGGGCTGGCCTGAGCGGGGCTGGCCCGGCCTGTTCGTCTGACCCGGCTTGCTGGGCTGGCTGGAGCGGGGCTGACCTGGGCGGGGCTGACCGGGGCGCTTGGCCTGTCCTGGCTTGCCACCCTGGCCCGTCCTCGCCGACCCGTTGCGACTCGCCAGCGGCGGCTTCGACCCTGCGGGCCGGCCACTCTGACCGGGGCGCCCACCTTGGTTGGGCTTGCGGATCGGCTTCTTTGCGTTGCGCGCCGCCTCCTCGGACGGTTCCAGCGTCGGGTCTACCTGTGGCGCCAGTGCCGCCAAGCGTGCTCGCCAGCCCTTTGGTGCCTCCACGACCGGTGGGGGGTTCTTGAGCTTCATCTCTTTCAGCTTCCGCATCGACTCGACGATGTGCGGGTCCTTCTTGTACATCCATTCCTGTTGGCCGACCCGGAACATGCTCGAGACGATGAAGTAGAGGCCGACGCCGGCGGGGAACTCGATGTAGATGAAAACGAAGATCAACGGCATGAACTTCTGGATCTGCTGCATCTGCTGGTTGGCACCAGCTTGAGGGTTGCGGTTCGTGATCTGCCAGATCGACACGTACTGCAGCGCCACTGCGACGAGGATCACGATGACGTAAGGGATGACGTCGACCCAGTGGAGCTGATGCGACCGCACCGAGTCCGCCAGGTTGAGCCCGAAGGCCTCCATCTTGCCGCCGCTGTGGATGAGGTTCTCGTAGAGGCGGGTCTTCTTGTCGATGAATTCCGGGTCGGCGACGACTCGGGCCGCCTTGCCCGTCCCGACCGTCGTCAGCCTCGTCATGCCGCGGATCGTGTTGTACAGGACGATGAAGACAGGGAACTGCATGAACATCGGCAGACAGCCGCCGGTCGGGCTGACGCCGTTCTCCCGGTAGAGGGCCATCATCTCTTCTTGCTGAGCGGTGGTGACCTCCCGCCGCTCCTCGGCCGACATGCCCGGCTTCTTCTTGTACTTGTTGCGCAACTTCAGCAGCTCGGGTTGCAACAGCTGCATCTGCATCATCGACCGCGTGCCCTTGCGAGTGAGCGGGAAGACGATGATCATCGTCACCAACGTGAGCAAGATGATGGCGATGCCGTAGTTACCAGAGATGCTGTAGAAGGCCGCCAGCAACCAGCCGAACAGTTTCGCGAACGGCGTGATAGCGGTCGTATAGAAGGCGGCGAGGATCATGAAGGGCTCACTTGGCGGGAACGGGATCGTACCCGCGACCGCCCAGCGGGCGGCATCTGGCGAGACGACGGATCGTCAACCACGCGCCGCGGCCTGATCCGTGCTCGCTGACGGCTTCGATGGCGTACTCCGAACACGAGGGGACGAACCGGCAGGGCGAAAGCCGCCCCTTCCGAGCACCCTGGTACAGACGGATGAGAAAGACGAGTGCACGCGTGGGTCGACTCATGGCTCGCCTACCCCGCTCGCACGTTGCATCGCTTCGGTCACCCGTCTCCTCAGTTCCTGGAACGAGACGTTCCGCACACCGGGCTCCACGCCGATGAGGTACGCCCCGGGCGGCACCTGCGGTACGACCTCTCGAGCGACCTCACGAAGGCGGCGCCGACACCGGTTACGCTCCGTCGCCCTGCCCACACGACGAGGTACGGAATAGGCGACCCTACGGGATTGATCTGCAGGCAGCGCTGGCTCGTAGTGTACCCCGACCGGCCCGGAGCGGGCACGTCGGCCTGAGCGCCGAAGAGCCGCGAACGTGGCGCGCCCACGGACCGGGTCGAGCCGCACACGAGCTCCGTCGTGGCGAGCGACGAGCTCGCCGCGGTCGGCCTCCCGCACTTGGGTTCCTCCGGCCCGACGCGGCTCCTGGCCGGCGTTGGTCTCAGGCGGAGAGCTTCGCGCGACCACGGCGGCGACGGGCTTTCAGGATCGCCTGGCCGGCGCGAGTCGACATCCGGTGCCGAAAACCGTGCTTGCGGGCACGTTTCCGGTTGTTCGGTTGGAATGTGCGCTTCATCTTGCTCTCTTCATCGGTTCTGGCGCGGTGCGCGAATCACGGGACGAACGCACCGGGCAGAGACCGGACAGGTGCGCGCATCAAACACTCCGCCGGAGGCTCGGCTATAGAGACGCGCCAAACCAGGCGTCGCGAAGGACAGGCGTCACTCTACTGTCACCGTTCGAAAAATTCAAGCGGACGGACGACATCGAGCCGTGAGGGTAGCTAGCTCTGCTGAGCAGGGAGTTCCTCTCGACCGATGGCGCGCGAAGAACCAAGAGTGCCGCAGATGGTAGGGCTGAGCAGGAAAAAGACCCCGCGGATTTCCCGTGGCGTCCCTCGGCACGTTTGCCGGCGGCGCAGTACTATGCCGCGTTCGCGTGGCTTCGCCCGCCGTCCACACCTGTGGATTCCGGTGTGGAGAACATCTCGACCGGAGTGCCCGAGCTGGTGACAGAAGCCCAACAATTGTGGAACGACTGCTCAGATGCGCTGAGATCGCAGGTCTCAGAAGCTGCCTGGAAAGCCTGGTTCTCCGGCATCCGCCCCCTGGCCGTAGCCAATGGGACGCTCGTACTCGGAGTGCCAAACGCTGTCGTACGCGAACGCCTCGAAGGTCGCTTCGCCGCCCTCTTGCAGGACGCCCTCCACGACACCTCGGGCAAGGACTACCCGGTGCGCTTCGATGTCGAGATAGCGGAGGCGCCCGCCGGGGAGGAGGGCGCCCCCCAGATGGGCTACTCCGGCAGCCTTGACGCATCCCGGCAACTGGAGCGGGATGGTCGTGCTGCCGGCCAGCGGCCGGATCGATCCACGCGCAACGGCAGCCGCGAGGTGACGTCGTTCTCCAGCGGGACCGATGCCCCTTTCAACGCCCGTTACACCTTCGACGCTTTCGTCATCGGGCCCTCCAACCGGTTCGCCCATGCGGCCGCTCTTTCGGTGGCGGAAGCGCCGGCGCGCTCGTACAACCCACTGTTCGTATACGGAAGCGCCGGGCTAGGCAAGACTCACTTGCTGCAGGCCATCGGGAACTACGTACGTGAGAACTTCCCACGCCTGCGCGTCCGCTACGTCTCGACCGAGACGTTCATGAACGAATTCGTCGAAACCCTCCGCGCCAAGGACGACATGGGTGCCTTCCGCCGGCGATACCGCGAATGCGACGTCCTCCTCATCGACGACGTGCAATTCATGGACCGCAAGGAGTCACTGCAAGAGGAGCTCTTTCACACGTTCAACTCCCTCTACGGAGCTTCCAAGCAGATCGTGCTCACTTCCGACCGGCCGCCGAAAGCCATTGCCACGCTCGAGGACCGGCTCCGTAGCCGGCTGCTCTCGGGTCTCACGACCGACATTCAGCCGCCGGAGCTCGAGACGCGGATCGCCATCCTCCGCACGAAAGCAGAGCATGAGGGCGCTGTCGTGAGTGACGAGGTGCTGGATTTCATCGCCTCCAACGTCCGTGACAACATCCGGGAGCTCGAGGGGGCACTCATCCGGGTGACGGCCTTCGCCAGCTTGAACCGCCAACCGCTCACCCGCGAGACGGCCGAGATCGTGCTTGCCGACATGGTGGCCGCCAGCCAACCTCGCCAGATCACCGCCCAGCAGATCCTCGAGATGAGCGCCTCCCACTTCGGTTTCTCGATGGAAGACCTCTGCGGACCGAGCCGTCGCCGGCCCCTCGTCATGGCTCGACAGATCGCCATGTACTTGTTCAGGGACTTGACGGACTTCAGCTATCCGGCGATCGGGCGGGAGTTTGGTGGCCGCGACCACACGACCGTCATTCATGCCTACGACAAGATCTCCGGCCTGATGAAAGAACGCCGCAACGTCTATGACACCGTCACCGAGCTCATCGTCCGCTTGAAGAGCAATAACGGATGACCGTCAAACGGTGGACGACACTGGGGACAGCTGCGGGACAGCCCGCCAACTGCATGTGGACCGCGGCCGGCGATGCGGGGATGGCCGAGGAAGTCATCCCCAGGCTCAGAAGCTCGCAACGCCTCGCTGTGCATGGTCGTGGAAATCCCGCGCGGGGACGGGAATGATGTGAGCAGGGTTTCTTAAGGCTTCTCCACAGTCCACAGCCCTTATTACTGTCTCGAATTCTTAAACAAACCAGAAGGAGTCACCAACGGTGAGGTTCCGAGCGGACCGTGACAGCCTCCTAGAGGCCGTCGTCACAGCCAGCAGGGCAACGGCAGCACGATCGGGCATGGCAGGAGGGATCGCGGGGCTGCAGCTGTCGCTCCGCGGCGATCAGTTGGAGGTTGTCGGATCCGACCCCGACCTCGTGATCGAGTCGCGTTGCCAGGTCTCGGGTGATTCTGACGGCAGCGTGCTTGTGCCCAGTCGCCTCGTTTCCGACATCATCAGATCCTTCGACCCTGGTGCGGTGAATGTCGCCGGCGGTGAGGAGGAGGTTCGCTTTACCTCCGGTCAAGCCGAGTTCACGGTGAGGGTGGCCGTTGGCGCCGAGATCACTCGGCTCGGGTCTCCTGAGTCGGACGGCATCAAATTGCCAGCCGCGGACTTCGGTGAAGGTCTTCGACAGGTGGTCCGCGCCGCCCTGGCCGATGACTCGCGCGCCCCCCAGCTCACCGGGGTCCTCATGGAGGCAACAGAGAGAGGCTTGCGGCTCACGGCTACCGACTCCTACCGGTTGGCGTTTCGCGACTTCGAAGGCTTGAGCGTGCTCGAGCCCGGCTCACACGTGCTCGTGCCGGCGAAGGCTCTCGGTGAGGTTCAGCGACTTGTCAGCGGACTGAAGGACGGCGACGAGTCGGAGCTCGTCTTCCGCCACAGCGACCTCGACGCCGTCTTCGACCTCGGTTCGGTACGAATCACGACCCGTTTGTTGCGCGGGTCGTTCCCCGACGTCCAGCGCCTCGTCCCCACGAGCTATGAGTACGAGCTGAGCGTCCGACGGGAGGAGTTCGCCTCCGCTTTGCGCCGCGTCCGCCTCCTCGTGCGTGACAGCAAGGACATCACGACCCCCGTGCGGTTGTCGTTCCGCGAGGGAGGTGTCGAGCTCGCCGTCCTCACTCCGGAGAGTGGGAGAGCGGTCGAGGGCATCAAGGGTGAGTTCAAGGGTGCGGACGTGATGGTGGCCTTCAACCCCACCTACCTCCTCGAGGGCGTCGAAGCGGTGCGTTCGGACACGCTCCTGGTGAAGGTCACCGACCCTGGTAAGCCGGCACTCGTGTCCGGTGAGGACGAGGACGAGTTTCGCTATCTGCTGATGCCCGTGAAGGTGTCCTGACGACTGCCGCCACTCTCCCTGCCCCGGCGACGACGGTGGTCAGCCGTTTGGAGGTCGAGAACTTCCGCAATCTCGAGTCGCTCCGCCTCCTCCCCTCGACAAGCGGGCTCACGGTCATCCAGGGAGACAACGGTGCTGGCAAGACCAGCTTGCTGGAGGCTCTCGTCTACTGCTCGGTGCTGCGTTCGTTTCGCGGTGTGCCGAAAGAGGCCGTCATCCGTACCGGAGCAGATCAGGCCTCCGTCCGCTGTGAGCTCCACTACGGGACCCGTCGTGTCGACATTGATGTCGACATCCTGGCCGGTCGGCGGGACCGGGCCGAGCGCAACCGCCAGCGGATCGACGGGTCCCGCCAGTTGCTCGAGGTTCTGCGAACGACCTTGTTCACACCGGACGATCTCGAGCTGGCGAAGGGATCGCCCTCCCTGCGCCGTGATCTCCTCGACGACGTGATCGCGGCCACCCGACCTCGGCTCGGCGCCGAGCGGATGAACCTCGACCGCATCCTCCGCCAGCGCAACGCCTTGCTGCGCCAGCTCGGCGGCCGCCTCGACGACACCGCAGCGGCAACGCTCGATGTGTGGGACGAGCGCCTAGCAGAGACGGGCGAGCGTGTCGCCGTCGCACGTACTGAGCTGACCGATGATCTCGTTCCCCTCGCCCGCGAGGCCTTTGCCGCTCTGGCTCCTGGTGCCGGTGCCCTCGAGCTCCACTACGTCTGTTCCTACGAAGGCACCCTCGCTTCAGCTCTGGCCGCCGCTCGCCCCGACGACCTCCGTCGGCAGCTGACCACTGTCGGCCCGCAACGCGACGAGCTGGAGATCGTCGCCGGTGGGCTTGACGCCCGCACTCGGCTCTCGCAAGGCCGACAGCGGTGTGTGGCCCTCGCCCTCCGCCTTGCCACCCACCGCCACGTCACGGGGGTCACCGGGACCACGCCCGTGTTGCTGCTCGACGACGCCTTCTCCGAGCTCGATGAGCCGACGGCGAGGGCCCTCGTGAACGAGCTGCCGTCGACGCAGGCGCTGTTGACGACAGCCGGGGCGCTGCCGCCAGGGGCGACACCAGATCTCGTCGTTCGCTTGGAGAAGGGAGTCCTGTCGTGAACGATGCCGGCACGGGTCCCGTCGGGCTGCCGATCGGCGAGGCGACCCGACGCTTGCTGCGCGCCCGCGGCCTCGAGGCGACCGTGACGTTGGGTGACGTCGCTTCCGCATGGGGCGAGATCGTCGGTCCTCTGGTGGCCGCTCACGCGCAGCCGCGGGCGCTGCATGCCTCCACACTGACGGTCGAGGTTGACGATCCGGCTTGGGCGACCCAGATCCAGTTCCTCTCCGCCAGCATCTTGCGCGGGCTGTCGGAGCGCCTGGGTGAACGTACTCCGACGAGTTTGAGCCTACGAGTGGCACGGGGTGCTCCCGGCCGCTCGGGTTGGCGGAGTTGACCGAGAAAGTCCAAAGAAACCCGCCTCTTTGTGCCCGGATCCGGTTGCTCTAGCGGGTACAATGGAGTGCATCGCCGAGTCTCCTGCTTCCCTCGTCGCGGGTAGTCGTCGGCCCTTGCCGTTTACCCCCGTTGGAAGGCCGCGCCCGTGGTGCTGGAGACCGAGAACAGAGATCGAATGTCGGTGACGGCGTCGTACGACGCGAGTGACATCACCATCTTGGAGGGGCTCGAACCCGTCCGGCTCCGACCTGGCATGTACATCGGATCGACCGGGCCGAGCGGGCTTCACCATCTCGTGTGGGAGGTCGTCGACAACGCCGTCGACGAGGCGATGGCCGGTTACTGCACCCGGATCGACGTCACGCTGCTCGCCGACGGCGGATGTCGGGTCGTCGACAACGGGCGCGGCATCCCCGTGGACCGCCATCCGCAGTACAAGGACAAGACGGCCGCAGAGATCGTGCTCACGATGCTGCACGCTGGCGGCAAATTCGGCGGGAGCGGCTACAAGGTCTCCGGCGGTCTGCACGGAGTCGGCGTCTCGGTGGTGAACGCCCTTTCGAGCCGCCTCGTGCTCGAGATCGATCGGGACGGCAAGCGCTACGGGATGGAATTCCGCGACGGCGGATCGCCCACCGGTGCCCTCAAGGTCATCGGGGAGGCGCCGCCGGGTCGCACGGGCACGATCGTGTCTTTCTGGCCGGACGCCTCCATCTTCGACGAGGTCGAGTTCCGTGCCCAGACGGTGCTCGAGCGCCTGCAGATCATGGCTTTCCTCAACCGCGCCCTCGAGATCCGCTTCAAGGACGAGCGCCCGGGGCGCCAGGCCGAGGAGACCTTCCGCTACACGGGCGGCATCGTCGACTACGTGAAGCACCTCAACGCCGCCAAAGAGGCGCTGTTCCGCAAGGTGGCCTTCTTCACGCAGTCCGAGGACGACCAAGAGGTGGAGGTCGCCCTGCAGTGGAACACCGGCTTCTACGAGAGCATCTACTCCTTCGCCAATGGGATCGCCACCATCGAGGGCGGCATGCACGAGGAGGGGCTGCGCAAGTCGCTCACGAACGTCGTCAACAAGTACGGCAAGGTGTGGAACCTCGTGCGCGAGGGCGCCGAGACACTCGACGGCCGCGACATCCGGGAGGGCCTCACCGGCATCGTGTCCGTTCGCCTCACGAACCCGCAGTTCGAAGGCCAGACGAAGGGCAAGCTCGGCAACACCTCGACGCGGTCGCTCGTGGAACGGGCGACGAATGCCAAGCTGAGTGAGTGGTTTGACGAGAACCCGAAGGAGGGCCGTCAGATCGTCCAGAAGGCGCTCCTCGCCCAACGAGCTCGCATGGCTGCCAACCAGGCCCGAGATCTCACGCGGCGAAAGAGCGCCCTCGACGGTGCCGGCCTGCCCGGCAAGCTCTACGACTGCTCGTCGCGGGACGCCCGCGAGTCTGAGCTGTTCATCGTGGAGGGCAACTCCGCCGCCGGCTCGGCCGTGAAGGCCCACGATCCGAGGACGCAGGCCATTCTGCCCATCCGCGGCAAGATCCTGAACGTCGAGCGCGCCCGTGTCGACAAGATGTTGAAGAACGAGGAGATCCAAGCGCTCATCATGGCGATCGGGGCTGGCTTGGCCGAGGAGTTCGACTTGGCGAAGATCCGCTACGGCAAGGTGATCATCCTCGCCGACGCCGATGTCGACGGCTCCCACATCCGCACCTTGCTGTTGACGTTCTTTCTCCGGCAGATGAAGCCGCTCATCGAGGCCGGCCACGTGTATGCGGCCCAACCACCGCTGTACTCGGCCGAAGTCGGGACCTCGAAGGTCTACCTGAAAGACGACGCCGCCCGGGCGAGGTTCCTCGAAGAGCACCCGGGCTACTCAAAGGAGTTCCAGCGCCTGAAGGGGCTCGGGGAGATGAACTGGCAGGAGCTGAAGGAGACCACGATCGAGGCATCGAAGCGCTCTCTTCTTCAGATCAACATGGAGGTCGCGAGCATCGCCGACGAGGTCTGCTCGGTGCTGATGGGTGACGACGTCGAACAACGTCGCCATTTCATCCAGATGAACGCAAAAGACATCCGCTTCCTCGACATCTGATCGACGAGCCGTAGTGCCCCGCCCAAGCGGCGAGGGCAACGAATCTGGAGGAACGACACGACATGGCCGCATCAGACGGCAACGGCGGGACAGGCGCAGAGGGACAAAGCCCCGTCGACGGCGGTGCGCTCGCCGTCGGCATCGTGCCCATCGAGATCCAAGAGGAGATGGAGCGCTCGTTCCTCGAGTACTCCATGTCCGTCATCGTCCAGCGTGCCCTCCCGGATGTTCGTGACGGGCTGAAGCCGGTGCACCGGCGGATCCTCTATGCCATGAGTGAGGAGAACCTTCGCCCGGACCGGCCCTTCGTCAAGAGCGCCGCCGTCGTCGGCGAGGTCATGAAGACGTTCCATCCGCACGGCGACATGGCTATCTACGACGCCCTCGCCCGCATGGTGCAGGATTTCAGCCTGCGGTACCCGTTGATCTCCGGGCACGGCGACTTCGGCGCTCCCGGGCCCACCATGGGGCCCGCAGCGGCCCGCTACACCGAATGTCGGCTCGCACCTCTCGCCATGGCGCTGCTCGACGGCATTGACGAGAACACCGTCGACATGATGCCAAACTACGACGGATCCACCGAACAGCCAACGGTGTTGCCGGCACGCTTCCCCAACCTCCTCGTGAACGGCTCGCAGGGGATCGCCGTCGGCATGGCAACCAACATCCCGCCTCACAACCTCGGCGAGGTCATCGACGCCGTCCTGCACGTGCTCGAGAACCCGGAGGCGACGCCCGAAGACCTCATGCGCTTCGTGAAAGGCCCGGACTTCCCAACAGGCGCCCTCATCCTCGGGCGGGCAGGCATCCTGGACGCCTACCGCACGGGCCGGGGGTCGGTGAAACTGCGTGCCGTCGCCGAGATCGAAGAAGGTCGCAACGGCAAGGCACAGATCATCGTGACGGAGATCCCGTATCAGACTTCGGTCGACGTTATCGCCAAGCGAGTCTTCGAGGCCTTCAGCGCCGGCGACGTACCCGGGATCGACAACATCGAGAACCTCTCCGCCGGCGAGACGACGCGGCTCGTGATCACACTCAAGCGGGACGCCAACGCCAACGTCGTCCTCAACAACCTCTACAAGCACACCCCGCTCCAGACGAGCTTCGGCGTCAACATGCTGGCGCTCGTCGACGGGGTCCCCCGACTGCTGAACCTCGCCCAGGCTGTGAGGGCCTACGTCGACCACCAGATCGAAGTCGTCACGCGACGCTCGCAGTACCGGCTCGACAAAGCCCGGGCGCGGGCGCACATCGTCGAAGGACTCTTGAGGGCTCTCGACATGCTCGACCAGGTCATCGCCACGATCCGGGGTTCCGAAGACCGTGCAGCCGCCCGCGGCGCCCTCATGGCCGAGCCGTTCGTGTTCTCCGAGATCCAGGCGAACCACATCCTTGACATGACCCTCGGTCGCCTCACCCGGCTGGGCCGCTCGGAGCTCGAGGAGGAGATGCTCGCGCTGCGAGACACGATCGCCGAGCTGGAGGCCATCCTCGGGGACCCCGTTCGTCTTCGAGGTGTCATTGCCGAGGAGCTCGGCGCCGTGCGCGAGAAGTTCGCCGACGCCCGCCGCACCCGTCTCATCCACGATCCGGGCGACCTGAACGTCGAAGACCTCATCGACGACGAGGAGATGATCGTCACGGTCACGCGGGCGGGTTACGTGAAGGCGGTGTCGGCGGATGCCTTCCGCACCCAGGGGCGGGGCGGTCGGGGGATCCAGGGCTCCCGTTTGAAGGAGGAGGACCTCGTCCGGGAGGTCGTCCACACGACCGCCCATGCCCACCTGCTGTTCTTCTCGAACCGTGGCAAGGTCTACCGGCTGCGGGCGCACGAGATCCCGATCAAGGAGCGCAACGCCCGCGGCACGCCGGCGGTCAACCTGCTGCCGCTCGAGCCGGATGAGAGCATCCAGGCGGTCATCGACGCCAACGCCTTCGAGGGTGAGGAGTTCCTCCTCTTCGCCACTCGGTCGGGTCAGGTCAAGAAGACCGCCATGAGCGAGTACGACAAGTCACGCCGCGAAGGGTTCATCGCCATCAACTTGAACCAGGGTGACGAGCTCGTGCGCGTCATCCGCACGAGCGGCGAGGACGACCTCTTGCTCGTGAGCAAGGCGGGCATGGCGATCCGTTTCAAGGAGTCCGAGGTGCGAGCGATGGGACGGTCGGCCGCCGGCGTGCGGGGCATGCGGCTGCGAGCCGGTGACGAGCTCGTCTCGTGCGACGTCGCTCGCGAAGGCGTCGATCTGCTCATCGTCACTGATGCCGGCTTTGGCAAACGGACGAAGATCGACCACTTCAACAGCCAGGCGCGCGGCGGACAAGGAGTCCGTGGCATCCGTTTGACGCAACGCCGCGGCTGGGTCGTGGCGGCGCTGATGGCCTCGCTCGACGACGAGGTGCTCATCGTGGCTTCCGGCGGCGTCGTGATCCGCACAGCGGTGCGTGACATCCCGGCTCAGGGACGCGACGCCACCGGTGTCCGAGTCATGAACCTCGACGACGGTCAGTCAGTGGCAGCCGTCGCCCAGGTCTCGGTCGACAGCGACGACTGAGCTCGGGGCGGCCGGCTTCGGGAGTCTTCCTCCGCGTCGAGACGGTGCCCTGCCAGAGGGAGGGTGGGCGGGAGCTCAATGGTGGAAACCCGTGCGCGCCCGCTTCCGGATGTCTCTCTCGAGGTCGGCCGCCGCATGCGGCTCCATGCGGGAGGACACTTGCGTGAGCCGCTCGGTCACCTGACGGATGTCATTGAGGAGCATGTGGGCGAGATCGCGACTGAGCCCGTTGCGAACGACGATCCGGAGCACCGAGATGTCCTCCATGCCCTCCGGCATCGGGTAGGCGGGCACGAGCCAGCCGTGCGCGCGTAGGGCGGCCGAGACGTCATAGACGGAGAAGATGGTTTCTTCCCGGGTGCGGAAGGCGAAGACGGGGAGCTCGTCGCCCTTGGAGATCAGCAGGTACGGCCCGAGCTTGGCAATCTCGGAAGCGAGCCACTTGGCCGTGTTGCGACAGGCCTGCTGTACCTGGGTGTACCCGTCGTTGCCGAGGCGGAGGAAGTTGAAGTACTGGGCCACGACCTGCGCGCCCGGGCGGGAGAAGTTGAGGGCGAACGTCGGCATCTCGCCGCCGAGGTAGTCCACCTTGAAGACGAGGTCCGCCGGGAGGGCGTCGTTGTCCCGCCAGATGATCCAGCCAACTCCCGGATAGACGAGGCCGTACTTGTGGCCGGAGGTGTTGATCGACTGGACGCGTGGGAGGCGGAAGTCCCAGAGGAGCTTGGGATCGATGAAGGGAGCCACCATGGCGCCGCTGGCACCGTCGACGTGGACGGGGACGTCGGGACCACCACGCCGGGCGGCGAGCTTGTCGAGCGCATTGGCGATCTCGGCGACCGGCTCGTAGCACCCGTCGTACGTCGAGCCGAGGATGGCGACGACCCCGATCGTGTTGGCGTCGCAGGCCGCCGCCGCCGCCTTGGCGGTGAGGTGAGGCACTTTCGGTCCGACGGGCACGAGGCGCGGCTCGACGTCGAAGTAACGGCAGAACTTTTCCCAACAGACTTGGACGTTCGTTCCCATGACGAGGTTGGGACGATCAGCCGGGAGGCCGGCGGCGCGCTCCGCTCACGCCAGCGCCACTTCAGCGCCAGGCCGCCGAGCATGCAGGCCTCGCTCGAGCCCGTCGTCGAGCAACCGGTAGCCTCGCCGTCCCCCGGGGAGTGCCACAGACGCGCCAGCATGTTGACGCAACGGCGCTCCATCTCGGCGGTCTGGGGGTACTCGTCCTTGTCGATCATGTTCTTCGGCGAGCACTCCGACATGAGCCGCTCCGCCTCGGGTTCCATCCAGGTCGTCACGAACGTGGCGAGGTTGAGGCGGGCGTTGCCATCGAGCATCAACTCGTCATGGATGATCTGGTAGGCCGTCGTCGGGGACATGCCGCAGTCGGGAAGGCGGAGCACAGGTACGTCGTCCTCGAGCTCGAGCCCGAATTGCGGGCGGAAGCTCAGGTGTGCGGCGGATGCGGAAGCGTCCTCGTGAGCGTGCAGGGGCATCGGTCAACCTCCCGAATTCGTGGCCAGGCTCCCATCCTTCACCACGGCCGGCGTGATGACCAGGGCAAGGACCGAGGTTGATTCAGGGCGCCTCTGCCGGCTGTCGCTGCAACTCGGCCTCGAGGGGAGTCGCGCAGGTCGCGAGTGCCCCGTTCGCGCTCATGGAGGTCGTCGTGACCGTCGAGAAACGCCCCCTGCTCGGTGAAGACGAGCCGCGTGCCAGCTCACGTGATCCGGAGGGCGTCGATCATCGAGAGCGGCCGGGCGACCTCGTCGGCGTCACCGACCACGACGGTGACCAGCTCGGCTGGGGCGAGATAGCGACGCGCGGCCGCCTCGACCTCTGCCTTTGTCGTCTTTGCAATGGCCGCCGGGTGGCTGACGAGGTAGCCGGGACCGACCCCGTCCAGTAGGAGGGCTGCGAGCGTGTCCGCCAGCCCCGATTGCGTGGCCGTGAGGAACGTGAAGGTCCCGATGGCGTAGCGACGGGCGGAGTCGAGCTCGGCATCGCTCACACCGCCGACGGCAAGGCGCCCGAGCTCGTAGCGCATCTCGACGAGGGCGGCTGCCGTCACCTCCTTGCCGACATCGGCCGTCACCACGAGCGATGAGCCAGCTCGGGCGTGACGGATAGAGCTCCGCGGTGAGTAGGTGTAGCCGTTGCGCTCGCGGAGGTTTTCCACGAGTCGGGAGGCGAACATGCCGCCGAAGATGAGGTTGGCGACGGCGGCTGCCGGCCAGTCAGCGTCGGATCGAGTCGGGGCACGCCCGCCGAGGCGGACATTGCTCTGCACACTCGCCTTCCGGGCGACGAGCTCGATGGGGCCGCGCCGCACCGGAGGGACGGCGGGCAGAGTCGGGTCGCCTCCAGCGGACGTGGCCAGCCAGGGAGCGAGCTCGTCGGAGACCATCGATACACCCCGCCGGGGATCGAGGTCGCCGACAAGGACGAGGCGGGCGGCCGCAGGCTCGAGCAGAGCGGGGTGCAGGCTGCGAAGACCTTCGGCTCCCACCCGTCGCAGGGCGCTCGGGCGCGGCAGCCCGGCTGCGTACGGGTGGCCGGCGTACAGGCGCCGGCTGAGCGCCTCGTCCGCGATGACCTCGGGCTGGCTGAGGGCCATGAGGGTCTCGTTGGCGAGCCGTTCGCGGTCGGCTCGTACCTCCACGGTCGGATAGGTGGCGCCGCCGAGCACTTCGGCCAGCAGCTCGAGCAGCTGGCGGAGGTTGGGCGCCAGCACGGAGGCGCTCAAGACGAAGCGGTCCTCGTGCTGACCCGCCCCGAGGCGACCGCCGAGGCGTTCGACCGCCTCGGCGAGCTCCTGGCGATCGTGCAGGTCGGTGCCGGCGAGAATCGACTCGGCCAGCACGCTCGCCCCGGCGGCTTTCGTGACGTTCTCGGCGGCCATGGCGAACACGAGACGCAACTCAACGAGGGGGACTCCACGTCGTCGGACGCCGACAAAGGGAAGGCCACCGGGCAACTCGTCCTCGAGCACCGCGGGCGCCTTTGGCAGCCGCAGACGCCCCGGCTCCGGCCTGTTCATTGGGCACCGACCGGCTGCAGCTCGAGGACGGCGGCATGCTGAGCCAACAACTCCGAGGCGGCCGTCGCGATGGCCGCCGGCCGGACTGCGGCCAGGCGTTCGGGCAACTCGGCGACGAGCTCGGCGCGACCGTGGATCGTTTCTATGGAGGCGAGGCTGAGGGTGCGCTCCAGCACCGGATCGACCGACCGCCAGTGGCTGGCGACCAAGCCGGCCGCAACGCGAGCCAGCTCGTCAGCCGAGGGGCCGGCACTGGCGAGTCGGGTGAGCTCGCTGTCGATCACGGCTCGCAGATCGTCGGTCGTGGCGATGCCGGGATGAAACACGACGATTTGGAACAGGACCGGATCGCGCATGAAGAACGTGTCGCCGCCGAAGATGCCGAGCATGCAGCCGACGTCGGTGACCAAGTGGTCCTGGAAGACGAGGCGCCTTCTGAGCCGGCTGGCATCGCCGTCGGAGAGCACGCTCGCCAGCACGACGTAGGTCGCGTAGTCGTCGAGGCGGCTGACCGGGTCGGGGGTGCGGTATCCGGTGGCGAAGGCCGCTTGAGGGATCAGCGCATCCTCGATGACCCGGTGGAGCTCCGAGGCGGGTGCCGCCTCGGGGTACGGCCCGTGTGGTGGAACCGGCCGGCTGGCGATGGTCCCGAAATGCCGATCCGCCAGCTTGAAGACCTCGTCGGGCTCGCAGTCGCCGCAGACGACGAGGACGGCGTTGGACGGCGAGTAGTACTTGGCACGGAAGTCGGCGGCATCCTCGACCGTGGCTTCCTCGAGGTGGGCGAAGTCCCCATAGCCGTTGTGGGCGTTCGGGTAGGTCGTGAAGGCGAGCGCAGGTAGCGAGATGAATGGGAAGCCACCGTAGGGCCGATTGAGGACGTTGACCTTGATCTCTTCCTCCACGACGGCCACCTGGTTGCGCAGGTTCTCCTCGGTGAGGGCGAGCGAGGCCATGCGGTCGGCCTCCAGCCAAAGGGCGAGCTCGAGCTCGGAAGCTGGGAGAGCTTCGTAGTAGGCGGTCAAATCCGGCAGGGTGTGCCCGTTCACGAGCCCGCCGGCGCTTTGAACCAGCTGCACGTGCTCGAACTTGCCGACGTTGGCCGACCCTTGGAACATGAGGTGCTCGAACAGGTGAGCAAAACCGGTGCGTCCTTCCGGCTCCGAGCGGAAGCCGACGTCGTAGATGACCGCCACGCCGACGAGTGGGCTGGCATGATCCGCCGCCGCGATGACGCGCAGTCCATTGCCGAGCACGGCGCGCTCGAGGTGTGTGAGGGTCGACCGAGGCGGGGGCACGGAGGGAAAGCTATCCGGCGGAGGTCTCCCTTGTTGTGTCGCCGCCGTCCGGCTGCCTGGCGAGCTGTCCCGGCTTACCGCCCGCTTCGAGCTCCTGTCGATGGCGGTGGCCGCCGCCGTGCTGGCGGCGACCACCGCCCGGGGTTCGTCCCCCCTGCGACCGACCTAGTGCTTCTTGGTGAGCTCGTAGGCGCCCGAGTCACACGCCTTCGGCCCTTGCGGCCGGGCAACGCCCCGTTCATCGGTCGAGGGGCAGAACGTCGTGCCGCCGTTGCCGATCGCCGCGGAGTGCTTCAAGAGCGCCATCGTCTCGGTTGGGCCGCCGTTGAAGGCAAGCGGCCCGAGCTTTGGATTCGTTGAGAGGCGGTCGCTCGACCAGCGGGCCGTCACACAGCTCGACTGTCCGAAGACGTTGTTGCCGAGCGAGACGAACACATACTCGGGGCTCGTCGCCGCGCAGTCGCTCTCGTGCGAACCAGCCGTGTGCTTGGCAGCCGAGAGGTTGCCCGAGACGATGCTCCCGCCGATACCTCCCCCGGGCTCGCCTTCGTACACCCCGCCACCCTGGGCGGCGACGTTGCCGGACACGGTCGAGTACTCGAGGTTGAGCGGCCCGTAGTCCATGTCGATAGCGCCGCCCTCGCCGGGAGTCGACGTCCCGCTTCGGGCTGTGTTGCCGGTGAATGTGGAGTTCGTCACCGTGATCGGCCCGTAGTCATCGTAGATGGCGCCGCCGTAGCCGGCGGTTCCGGCCATTCCTGCCGTGTTGTCGGAGAACGTCGAAGCCGTGACCCGGGTTGCGTAGGTCTCGTCGTAGAACGCACCCCCGTAGTCCGCCGAGTTACCTGCGAACGTGGCGTGATCAAAGGCTTCGCCGGCGTAGTAGTCCTCGGTGATGAGAGCGCCACCGATCGAGTCGTCACCGGTTGCGGTGTTGTGCTTAAAGACCGTGGCGTCCCAGCGCGAACTCTGGCTGTTGACGATATCGACGGCGCCACCGCTTCCGCCCTCTGAGGAAGTCCCGATGGCCGAGTTGTCGAGGAACGTCGACCCGACGTCCGAGGACGTCCCGTAGCCCCCGAGATAGAGAGCGCCGCCGCTGCCTTCCTCACCAGATGCCGTCGACCCCGCCCGGTTCTGCTTGAACAGGTCGCCCGTGAGGCTGACGTTCACGGGCGCGTACTCGTCCTCGGCGTAGGCGTCGACCGCCCCGCCGAAACCCTCGTCGGGCGCCGTGTTGCCCAGGAAGGTCGAGTCGGTTGACTCAAGTGTGCCTAAGGCGTATTCGTCGGAGAACAGCAGGGCCGCTCCGGAGGACGCTTCACCTGAATCGTGGTTGTCGGAAAACAGGTCGTGGTCGAGCGTCAAAGCGACTGCGCTGTAGTAATAGCCATAGCTCTCGACAGCGCCGGCCGTGAAGTCACCGGCCGCCGTGTTATGCGAGAAGACGTCGTCGAGGAGGCTCACGTCGATCGGCCCGTATTCGTAGCCTAAGGCACAGATGGCGCCCCCACAGTCCTCCGCCGCAGAAGCGGTGTTGCCGGAGAACGTCGAATCGCTGATCCACCAGCTCTGCCCGCCATAATACGAATATCCGAGAACGGCTGGACCGCTCGCGTCCGTGATCGAACTGTGCTGGTCGATGGTGAGGGAGGTGGCGTATTCGTAGCTGTAGTCGTAGATGGCACCGCCGCCGTAATAGATGCTGCCTCCAGTCGCGCTGTCAGAGGTCATCTTCACGCCGTGAAGGGCGGTATCGCTGCCGTACTCGGCGTATATTCCGCCTCCTGAGGCATCGGTTCCAGTCGCCCGGTCATGCGACATGGACCCGCCGGTCATGGTCAGTTGGCCGAGGTAGCCGAAGTAGGCCCCGCCGTTCCCGTCATCCTGAGCCAAGTCATTGTTGAGCTCCGCGCCAGTGATGCTGACGAGGCCGTACTCGTTGTAGATCCCCCCGCCGTCTCCGCTGGCCGTGGCCGTTCCCGCCGTGTCGAAGTTGACCATGCCACCGACGATGGTCACATCGCCGTAGTAGACATAGATGCCTGCACCGTCACCGCCGGTGCTGCCGGTCGAGTCGTTCACGATGGAATCATCGGTGAGGTAGACGTTGCCGTAGTACTCCCAGATTGCGCCGCCTTCGTCGGCGACGTCGTCCGCCATGAAGGAGTCGTACACCCACACGCTTGCCTCATAGTCATAGATCGCGCCGCCGTCTCCGCTGGCCGTGTCGTGTGTCAAGGCGACCTTGTCCAGCACCGCCGATGCACCGTAGTACGCATAGAGCGCGCCTCCGTCGCTCGCCAACCCCCCGCTGAGCGACAGGTCGGAGAGGAACAGGGAGCCGGCGGGGTTCGACGCGGCTCGCTCGACCACGAAAATGCC
Organism: uncultured Actinomycetota bacterium; assembly: GCA_963735115.1. Classification (GTDB taxonomy): domain Bacteria; phylum Actinomycetota; class Acidimicrobiia; order Acidimicrobiales; family Bog-793; genus JAKACA01. Next base: position 981,429 of record CAVTJR010000001.1, read on the forward strand.
GGAGGTCGACCCCGGCACCGAAATCGTCGTTGAGCCCTCCGAGGTCCCTGTGATGGACAGTCCCTCGCCGTCAGTGACCTCGAGCGTCCCGAGCGTCAGGTTGTAAGTCGCGGATTTCAGGACGACCTTCACCGGCTTGGCGAGGTTGTCAGCGGCTTCGACGGCGGCTCGCAGGGAGCATTTCGGTGTGACCTCCGAGTCCACACAGGTCGTGCCGGTCAAAGAAGCAAGGCCTGCGTCCACGGTCGAGTTGACGGTGAAGGTCGTCACCGCCGCGGGCGACGACCGGAATCGCGGAGCCGGCCTCGAGACGGGCCTCGCCGGAATGACATGCTTCGCATGCTCGAGGCGCCCTCCGGGCCTCGCCGCCTGGGCCGCTATCGGCCGCTGCGAAGGCGTGCTCGCCAGCGCCGGGCTCGCGGCGGCGGCGCCAATGCCGAGGGCGCCTGCGCCGGCCAGCCCACCGCCGAGAACGAGGGCCAGCACGGCTCGTAGAGATCTGACCGACCTGTGCACCTGTCGCCAGTCCGAGGATGAGCGACTTGCGTGCTGCTGGAACGCCCGAGCGCCCCCACGAAAGCTTGAAGACATCGTTGTCCGCCCCTTTTTCGCACAGCCGAAGGCGCCGGCCGCCTTCCGGATGTCAAAGCGTACCCGCGGCCGCGGTCGATTCCCATACTTTCCTTCGGCAGTCAGCCAGGCCCGTGGCGGCTGATGGCTCCGGGTCGCTTGAACGTCCGCAGTTCGAGGACATGAGCCAGCACATGAGCCGCAGGCGCCAGAGAGCAGCTGAGCCTCAGAGGTGACGCTGCACCCCTGACGGTGTCGTCCCCGTGGGGCACACTTGCACCGTGGCCCACGTGCTGTGTCCGATCGTCGTAGGGCGGGACGAACAGCTCGCCACGCTCGGCGCCGCCTTGGACGCCGCCCTCGATAGCGACGGCAGCGTGCTCTTCTTGACCGGTGAGGCCGGGATCGGTAAGTCGAGGCTGGCGCGAGAGCTCGTCGGCTCGGCCCGCGCCCGCGGTGCCATCGTCGCGGTCGGCCGAGGCGTCCCGAGCGGGGCGACGACGCCCTACCGACCTCTGACCGAGGCGTTGCTGCACTGCCTGCGGCACCGGCCGCTTCCCTCCGACCCTGATCTCCTCCCCTGGCTGGCCGCCCTCGGCGGCATCCTGCCAACACTGGCCACCGAGATCCACGGGGACACTCCGCCGCCGGTGCGAGCCGAGGCGGTCATCCAGCTCCTTCGCCGGCTGGCCGACGACGACGGCTTGGTCGTCGTGTTGGAGGATCTGCATTGGGCGGACCCCGACACCTTGGCCGTCGTCGAGTACCTCGGTGACAACCTCGCCCGAACCCGGGTCCTGTGCGTGGCTACGTGCCGGGACGGCGTCTCCTCGGTGGCGGACGACGTCATCGGCAGGCTCGTGGCGAGCCGCAGCGCCCGGCGCCTTGCGCTGGAGCGCCTCGATGCCGCCGGCGTGGTGAAGATGGTGCGTGCCTGCGGGTCGACGGTGGACGACGAGGTCGTCCGCCGGGTGCAGCGCACGGCCGATGGGATCCCCTTCCTCGTCGAGGAGGTGCTGGCCTCGCCAGGCGTGCCGGCCTCTTTTCGCGAGACCGTGCGCGCCAGGCTCGCCGACTTCCCGGACGAGGAGCGCCTGGTCCTGTCCACCGCCGCCGTCTTCGGTCGACACTTCGACTGGCGTCTGCTGCTGGAGGCAACCGACCAGCCGTCCGACGTCGTCGCCCGTGCGCTGGAGCGGGGTGTGGACCGTCAGCTCCTGCGGCTCGAGGGGGAAACGTTCTCGTTTCGGCACGCTCTCACCCGCGAGGCGATCCTGGAGAGGCTCCTACCGCAAACACGTCGACACCTGGCGGGCGCTGCCCTGAAGGCGGTCGACGCCGCCCAACCGCAGCTCGAGGGGACGTGGCGAGATCTTGCCGCTGACCTGGCCTTGCGATCCGGAGACGACGAGCGGGCGGCTGCCCTGCTCGTCATGTCCGGCCGGTCAGCGATCGAGCGGGGCGCCCTTGCCACGGCGGTCGACGCCCTAGGACGGGCGCACGCCCTCGGGCACTCGCAGGCAGGGCCCGTCCTCGTCGAGGCGCTCGCCCTTGCTGGCCGGGTGGACGAGGCGGGCGCGATCGGTGAAGCGGTCATCGTGGGAGTGAGCCGGCCGATCGAGGCGGCCGAGGTGCATTTGCGCTTGGCTCATGCCGCCGTGGCGGCTGCGCGATGGCTGATGGCCACCCATCACCTGCAGGCGGCGGCGGAACTCCTTGCCAGCGAATCGGACGCCGCCCTGCGGGCCTCGGCCGTGGTGTTGGAGGCGGAGGTCGCCCTCGCCGCCGATGACGTCGACCAGGCCCGCCGGTTGGCGGCGGAGGCCGTCTCGGCGGCCGCCGCCAGTCCCGAGGTTCGCTGCCATGGGCTGGAGGTTCTCGGGCGGGTCGAGCGACTCTCCGACCAGAGAGCAGCCCAGGTCCTGTTCGAGCAGGCGCTCTCCATCGCCCGAGAGCACGACCTTCCGCTGTGGCAGGTGCGGGCGATGCACGAGCTCGGCACGATCGACATGTTCGACCACGCCGGCACCGACCGCCTGCTGGAGGCGCGCCAGGCGGCGGGCGAGTTTGGTGCCCTCAGCACAGCCGCCGTCGTCGATCTGCAGCTCACGGCGGTGGGGCACAGCCGCTTCGAGCTCGACCCGGCGGCGGAGCACGCCCGCTCGGCGCTCGCCCTCGGCGAGCGACTGGGACTCGAACAGGTCTGTGCCAAGGCTCTGGCGATGCTGGCGGAGAACAGCGCCTGGCGCGGCGACCGGGAGGCGATGGAGCGGTTCATCGGTCTCATGACGGCCACCGCTCCGGAGGACCGCATGCTGGCTGCCTTCGCCTGGGGCGCCCGCGGCATGCGAGAGCTGCTGCACGGCGAGCCTTCCGTTGCCGTCGAGCACCTCAGCCGCGCCACGATCATGCTCGCATCGATGCCCCATGCCGAGCCGGCGTGCTTTCGGGCCATGTGGCCCGTCCTGCTCGCCTCGATGGGCGATCGGCGCGCCGCGGAGGCGCTGCGGGAGGCACGCCGGCTCGGTCTTGGCGCCTTTCGCCTCAATTTCGGGCTCCTCACGTATGCTGATGCCATCAACGCCGGCCGTAACGGGGAGCGGGCGTCGGCTCGCCGCTTGGTCGGGTCGTCAGAGCGAGATTTCGTCAACTGCACGCCCTGGGCCGATGTGGCCCGCTGGCTGGCAGCAGAGTCCGCAGCCGACAGCGGGTGGGACGAACCGGGATGGTGGCTGCTCGGCGTCGATGACCGTTTGTCGGGGTATGGGCTGCCGCGCCTCGCCGAGCGCTGCCGCCAGCTGGCCGGAGGACGACAGCGCTGGGCGGCTCTTGCCATCACCGCTCGCGAAGCTGACGTGCTCAGCCTCGTCGTCGAAGGCCTCGCGAACAAGGAGATTGCCGCCCGCCTCTCGCTCTCGCCCCGCACGGTGGAGAAGCACGTCGAGGCATTGCTCCGCAAGCTGGACGCCCGCTCGCGCACTCAACTCGTGGCCGTGGCCGAAAGGCGCGCTCAGCGGACGCCTACGTAGCCGGCCTCGCCGCCGGCGGCGCTCTACGTGGTCCTACCGATGCGGGTCGTAATCCCGATCGGCAAGCTGACCGGGAGCCGACGAACACATGGAGGACATCATGCTGCTGACGAAGAACCTCGACACGCCCGACGAGAAGCGCAGCTTCGTGCACGGGGACCTTCACGCCGTCACCCTTGGAGGGGTGACGTTCGCCCGGGCGGAGCTTCGACCCGGCTGGCGCTGGTCTGAGGACATCAAGCCGCTCGCCGGCACGGACTCCTGTCAGGCCGCCCACCTGGCCGTCATCGTCTCGGGACGCTTCCACGTTCAGATGGACGACGGCGAAGAAGGCGATCTCGGTCCGGGCGATGCCCATGTCGTCGGCCCGGGACACGACGCCTGGGTGGTCGGCGACGAGCCGTGCGTGATCCTCGATTTTGCCGGATCGTTGCAAGGAGAGGCCCGAGTGGCGGCCTGCCCGTGCGGAGTGTCCTTCCGGATCGAGAATGACGACGCCCTCGATCACCTCGTCGCCGCCGTGCAAGAGCACGCCCGCGGCTCACACGACCACGACGCCACCCGTGAGCACATCTTGGCGGAGCTGACACCAGCCTGAGGTCGAGATCGCCGTCGTGGCGGACGCCCTCACGGTCGCCAGCGCTCGGCGTAGGTCTTCGAGCAGCCGATCGCAGACCGCCCAGCAGGCGGCTGGAACGACTAGTGAGTCCGTGCACGACGAGCTCCTTTGCTTGGAAGGTTCTTGACCGTCCGCCAGTCGGGTGAGCGTCGGCCTGGCTGGTACGTCGAGTCCGCTCGCTTGGCGACGATGCCGTCGAGGCCCTCCTGCAGACTGGCGGCGAGCACGTCGGCGCCAGGGCCTGCAAAGCTCGGGCTGAGCGTCCAGTTGGCCCCTTTGGCGAGCCGGAGCGACTCGAGGAGCTGGCGCCGCCTCGAGTACGGCTCGGCGAGCCGAGGGGCCCCGTCTAGATGGAGCACGTCGAAGAGCACGAAGACGACCCGCGCCGAAGGACGACCAGCGGAGTGCCCGCGGGTGCGGGCTTGCTTGCCCGTGCCGCCATCGCCGCTTTGCAGGCGGGACTGCAGCAGCTGGACGGTCGATCGGCCGGCGTCGTCAAACGCTACGATCTCGCCGTCGAGGATCGCTGGGCGAGCCCCCAGCGCCTCGCCGAGGGGCCGCAGCTCCGGGAAGGACGCCGTCAAGTCGTTGCCGTGCCGGTCGAGAAGGCGCCCACGTCCACCCTCGACGTAGGCGACGGCGCGGACCCCATCCCACTTGAACTCATAGGCCCAGCCGTCGTCTCTGGGCAACCTGCCGCCGACGGCCAGCATCGGCGGGATGAGATCGGGCAGCAGCTCCCAGCCAGCCGGGGCGTCGTCCATCCGGTGGATCATCCAGTTGCGGCCCCTTGTAGCGAACAGGACGTAACGACCCTTGACTCGCTTGCCGTGAAGCACGATCTTCACCTCGCGGTCGGTCCACTTCTCCTCGTCGTAGGTTCCGCGGTCCCAGATCGTCACGCCGCCGCCGCCGTACTCGCCTTCCGGGATGGTTCCCTCGAAACCCCCGTATTCCAAGGGATGGTCCTCCACGTGGACGGCGAGATGGTTCGTGGTCGGGTCCATCGGCAGGCCCTTCGGCACCGCCCAGGAGACGAGCACGCCGTCCCGTTCCAGGCGGAAGTCCCAGTGCAGCGAGCTGGCGTGGTGCTCCTGGATGACGAAGCTCCGGCGCTGTTCAGCCGGCGCTTTCGGCCCGCCCGTGGACTTCGAGGAGGCTGCCGGCCCGCTCGTCCCCATGGGCTCTGGCGTGCGGGCGGCATCACGCTTTGAGCGGTACGTGTCCAGCTTGCCCACCGCTCCATCATGGCCGGTAGTCCGACGCACGGGCCAGGAGCTTGTGCTCGAATAAGCCAGCCGGCATCGCCAACGCGGCGGGCATCCAAGGGGAGGTTGCGATCATCACCCGAGTGACTGGACGCGGCGAGGGTCAGCAGCGTTACACGGCTCGCGGAAGCGTGATGCTCTTCAAGGCGCTGGCCGAACAGGACAACGGCGACTTGTCGGTGATGGAGCGCACGCTGCCACCGGGCGGTCGGCGCCCGCCAGCCCATCGTCACACGAACTGCTCAGAGGCCTACTTCGTGCTCGATGGGCTCGTGTCGATCATCGTTGAGCGTGAGGAACTGACCGTCGGTCCGGAGGGGTTCGTCCTGGTGCCACGCGGCACTGCGCATACCTTCGGCAACTCCACCGAGAGCGAAGCCCGCCTCCTCGTGATCCATGCCCCCGCCATGGACGCTTACTTCGCTGGACTGCACGGCTTGTGGAACCGCCCAGAGCCACCGTCGCCCGACGAAGAACGAGCCCTCATGGCTCGCTTCGGCATGGAGACGGTCTGAGCGGGCTGTTTGGCACCCCTCTCCACGAGACGGTCTCGAGCGGCCAGCGACCGTATGGCGGGGCCGCCGATGCGTTCTGGCACCTCAGTTCGGGGCGAGCCCGTTGATGGCGGCAAAGGGATCCCAGGTTGGGTCGCGGTGCGGCTCCAGCTCGACCTCCGGGTCGGCGTCACGGCATCCATCGGAGAGTACGACGAGGCGAAAGTCCCGGTCTGCCGCCTCCCTTGTCGTAGAGAGCACCACGCCGCTCGTGGCGATACCCGCCAGCACGAAGGGTGTCGATCTCCGCCGCCCGCAGCACCAGGTCCAAGTCACTCCCCGAGAAGGCGCTCACGCGACGCTTGGTCACCACGATGTCTCCGTCCTCGGGCGAGATGGCGGGGTGAATCCGCGTGGAGGCGTCGTCTTCTCTGAAGCGAGCCTGGGCGGTCTCTGCCAGAGCAGAGAACGTTTTGTTCCTCCGGCTCACTTCGGGAAGACCCGGCCGGAAGGCGACACGGACGTAGACCACGAGGATCCCGCGAGCGCGAGCTGCCTCGATGGCCGTCGCCATCGGTCCTAGGTGAGCCTCCTCCCCGCCGAACCGCTCAACAACGCCGACCTGGACGTCCATGATCAACAGCGCCGTCCGGCCAGTCATGGGGTCTTGGCCGATGTCATCTCGGGCTCCGGCGGCGGGATCATGACGGATCAGGTGCCGGCGCCTTTTCGCGCGGCACGTCCTTGTGGGTGAGAGCGAGGTAAGCGACGAGCAGGGCGATGACGGCTGTGAGCACGAGGCTGGTCCGCCCGTCACCCCAGCCGAGACCACTGGCGCTGGGGGGCTTGCTGACCCAATCGGCGAACGATGCCCCGACCGGGCGGGTGACGACGTAGGCGAACCAGAAGGAGAAGATCGGGTTCCAGTGGAATCGCCAGAAGCCGATGACGGGAAGGGCGATCACCCCGACGAAGAGCACAATCGAGAACCCGTACCCCAGGTGGAACGTCGTCGCTGTCAGGTCTCCGACTGCGGTACCGCAGGCGAAGGTGGCGGCAACCGCGGCCCAGTAGAAGGCCTCTCGGCGGGGCGTGTCGATCGTGTGGAACGAGAGCGTCTTCTCGGTCATCTGCCAGCTGACGAAGACCGCTACCAGCACGACGAAGTACAGCACGCTGGACACGATGTAGGGAATACCGAAGCGGACGTGGAGCACGTCAGCGGCCATCGTGCCGAAGACACCGACCATCACGACCGCCAGCCAGTACGTCCATGCGAGGTAGCGCCGCATCGAGAACTGGAGCACGAGCGCAGCCACGAATCCGACGAAACCGAGGGCGACGGCAACAACGGGGTTCATGGCATGAACGAGATAGTCCGACGTCGCCTCCCCCATGGCTGTCGAGAGAGCCTTCACGATCCAGAAGTAGACCGTGATCTCCGGAACCCGGAGGGCCCCGCGGGACACCCACCACGAGGTTTCTGCGCTCTGAACCACGCCGTGCAGCATGGCGCAGCCGCCCGCCCGTTGACAACGGCATTCGCCGCTGTCATGTCGTGCGGTGCCCTGCCAGGTTGACCCTCTCGTTCTGTGCGCACTTCCGCCGTCGAGTGAGTCGCGAGATGAACGGGCGCGACGCAGCCCTTTGGGATCGCTCTGACGGTCCGCGACCGCAACCACTGCGACCCGGTTAGCTCAGAGCCCGGAAGTCAGGGACACAAGGGCGGTTGTGATGTCCGCTTTCTCCGTCTGGGACGACCAGACACGACGATGAGCGCGGGACCGGCGGACGCTGACGACTTGCTTGAGCCATCACGTGCGCAGGATCGTGGCCAGCCAAGCCTCTGCCCCGTCGGTGCTGATCGTCACCTCGATCCTGGCCGGCTCGATCGACTCCACGCGCCACCCACTGGCGAAGTTGGCGCGAATCTCGGAGCGCGACACCCTCCTCGGCCCCCAGTCGCCCGGCTGACGATCGCTGAAGCAGAGCATGTGATAGCGAGATCCGGTCCGCATGATGGTGCCGAGGCTCACGACGAAACCCGGCCGGTCCTCGTCGTCGAAGACGTGGAACAGCCCGCAGTCGAGAACAGTGCTGTATTCCTCGCCGAGCGACGCGAGCTCGAGAGCATCCTGCACGAGGAACCTCGCCGTGAGCCCACGCTCCGACGCCTTTCGCGCGGCTTTCGAGATCGCCGTCGGCGAGGTGTCCACCCCGGTCGCCTCGAGTCCGAGGGCCGACGCCATCAGGACGTGTTCCCCGGTCCCGCAGCCGACGTCGAGGACCGGGCTGATCAGAGCTCCCGCCTCGGCCAGACGAAGAAACGCCGGCTGGGGCCGGCCGATGTCCCACGGAGGCGTACCAGCGTACATCGAGTCGAAGTCATGGTCTGGCCGTGGAAAGGCAGCGTCCGCCCCGCCCCTCGGGACGTCCGTGTCGGTCACGTCCCCTTTGCTAGCACGGTGCAGCGGGCCGGAGACGACCTGGTGACTCGATGCGCCGGGGGGCTGGCGTACAGAGCTCGCCGCCCTCGGCGTGGTCGAAGACGCAAGCCAGCCCTCCGAGCAGCCAGCGGTATTCTGACGGCGTTTCGACGTTGAGTGGCACTCGGAACGTCAGACCCTCGATAAGCTCCACGGCGTCGCCGCGCAGTTCGACGGCGACGACGTCGTCAGGACGGCGCTCACGTACCTCCGACGTCGGCCCGACGTTGACGACGAACGACGCTTCTGGTGCAGTCGCCTCGACTCCGATGATCCCCCTCCTCGTCTCGCCGCTGGCGGCCAGGAAAGCGGGCCCGACGGCGGCCGCATAGACGAGGCAGCCCCTGACCTCATCGGGCTCGAACGGCTGCTTCAGGCCGAGAGGCAACAGGACGTCCCGCTCGTGCGTCCAGGAGTCCCACAGCGCGTGAAGAGCGACCGCCTGCATCTCGATGTGTCCGGGCGGCGCCTCGGCCAGCAGCGACCACTCGTCTCCGGTGATGCTGTTCACGACCTCGGCCAGCAGCCCGAGGCCGTCGGCGTACTCCGTCAGCACGTCCTCCGGCGATAGCTGCCGCCTCTGATCAACCAAGGCCTCCGGCGTGGCGACGGGATCGAACGTTGCAAGCATCTTGGTGGGCGAACCCTTCAGCCCCGCTGCCATCGAAGCGGTCCAGAACCCGTTCGTGTCGGACAGGTGGGCGACGACATCCTGCACCGACCACAGCTCACACCGGCTCGGCGCCGTCCATTGCGTCGGCTCCAGCGTCGCGAGCGTCTCTGCCAGCCGACGCCGCTGCCGGATCAGAGGCGGCGCCGGATCACCTGTCACAACATCGATCGTCAGCGGGCCGGGCTGGCCGTACCTCGGAGTCAGGCGCACGGCGTGACAGTAACCCGACCCCGGACGGTCGACGTCTTTCGGCTCGATCCTCTCGCTCTTGGCACGCCATTCGGCTCCTTTAGGCAAGCGGGTGCTCAGATAGATCCATTGGGGTGATGTGATTTGGGTGCGTCGAGCACAGAACGTCCTCCAAGGTGAGGCGGCAGCCGCCGACAGTGTCGGCGCTGCCGCCCAGATCGACGTTCGTCGCCTGTGAGCCGGGGGCGATAAGGAGGAAGAACAACGGGCCTATCGTCTCGTTCAGTGGCACAGCAGAATTGCAAGTCAGCACGTTGAGGTTCCTTGCCGGTAACAAGGGGGCGCAGATGTCCGACACAGACAAAGCGATGGGCACCGTGACTCTCGAAGAACTCGCCGAGCGACTTGCGAAAGTCGAAGAGCGGGCGAGGGTTCGAGAAGCACAGCTCGTGACAGAGAACGCCCGACTAAGTCAGCGCCTCGCGCGAGTCGAGAGCATGTGGGGTCCGCGGGCTACGAGACCGTCGGTCGTACGACCCACGCCTCGCCCGGACGACGATGACAACGGCGTGGCCGACCGCGAGCCTTTCGTGTCCCGACGCGGAGCCTTCAAGATCCTGGGAGTCGCTGCGGCGGGCGGAGTGGGCTTGGCGTTGGGCTCGACGGTGCTCGGGGCTGAACCGGCGGCGGCGGCCACCGGCAACATGAGGTTCGGAGAGTCAAACGATGCCGGGTCTGCGCAGACCGCTCTCACCGGAAGGGTCAAGAGCGTTGCGCTGCTGAACGTCGAGAACACCGAGACCTCGCACGGGGGCGCGGGTCTCTACGCCATGACCTATGCAGCTAGCGGCATCGAGCATGTCATCGGGGCGATCGTCGGGGACACCAACGGCAAGGCCGGACCAGCCGTCGTCGGTATGAGCAGCGGCGGAAACGCCGTCTATGGCATCCAGGCTGCAAAGAGCGGGATCCCCGGCGCCCCCCACCCGTCGGCGGTCGTCGGTGACACCGACGGTGATGGCGCCGGAGTCCTCGGGCTGAGCGGCGGTGGGGATGGTGTTTACGGCATCTTCAACGGTACGAGCCGCATCAGCACGGGGGTGCATGCCGGGGTTGTTGGCGACACCGACGAGAGCGGTGCCGGGGTCCTCGGACTGAGCAGCGCTGGGGACGGCGTTTACGGTGTCGCTTTCGGCAAAAGCGGCATCAGTACGGCGTTGCATGCCGGTGTTGTCGGTGACTCGGACTACCTCAGTCCCGGTGTCATGGGCCTGAGTATCGTTTGTGGCGTCTACGGGGTTGTTGTGGCTAGCAGCTCCCTTGGTCCCATACTCGCCGGGGTAACGGGCGATTCCTCGACTCACGTCGGAGTTCTAGGGATGTCAAGTGGCGCCGACGGGGTCCACGGCCTCACCGATGCGGATGGTGCAAGTGGCGTCGCCGGCCTGGACCAAGCGAGCGGCAACGGCTCGCACGGCGTCTATGGCGCATCGGACAACGGCATCGGTGGATACTTCCAAGGGGGCCGCGCCCCCCTCTTCCTCGTTCCAGGCGCTTCATCCGGCGCCCCCAGCTCTGGTGACCACTCCAAGGGAGAGATCTACCTCGACTCGAATGGCGCAGTCTTTGTCTGCACGGCTGGCGACGGAAGCGATGCCGGCACCTGGCAGGAGTTGGCCTTTCTCGTCAATTGAGCGAGTCAAAGACGGATCGCGAAGATGAGTGCCACGGGGCTTCGACCCGAAATGACGTGGGTCCGGAGGTTCCTCGTGCTGTGGTGGTGCAGCGCCGAGTGACGTGTGCGCAGCAGATGATGAACGCCTGGTCGCAGGTCAAGCCCTCGCGACTTCAGTCGCGGCGCAATCAGGCCGTCCGCTCACGTCTGTCGGTTGAGGCGCTGCGTCTCTATGACGGGCTTGGCGTGCTGGTTCCCGCGCGTGTCGACGAAACCTCGGGCTATCGCTACCACGACGACGCGCGAGCGACCGCTGCCGAAGATGGAGGGGCGCGAAGGCGCGATGTTCACCATCTACTGGGGTGAGGTGAGCACCGACAGCGACGGCCCGGTCGAGATGTGCAAGCCGGTCCCTGAATCGGACGCGCAGGCGCTTGCATCGCAGTACCCGGAGTTGAGCTTGCGGACCGAACCCGCACATCGCGAGGCGTACGTCGCGATACCGAACGACGCGCTAACGGCTGGCCCGGGAGGGAACCCGGGCGTGCAATGGCAGCTCGCGTCGGAGACTTTGCGTGCCTGGTGGGAGGAACACGGCATCAAACCTGAGGAGCTCGCCGTCAAGCCCGAGGATCTCGGCGTGCGAATTACCTACGTCGCGAGCGAGCCGGTCACTGAGACGAGCCCCCCTACTGCGACTTCGCCGTGCCGTTCGCCTGAGGGCCGAGGCCGGCTTGGACTGCGCTGTCCACAAGGTGCCGGTAGATGGCAGTCGCACATACATAACACGCGCACCGAACTTCGGTCAGTTTCGGTCCGCCTCTCGCGACAGCACGACGGCACGGGAGGGGTGGTCGATCAGCGCCGACTCGGGGCGCCAGTCTGCGGCCCAACGCTCCGTCGTTGTGGCGAACCGGCGTTGAGAGATGCGCTCGACGGGTCACTCATGGGCCGGAGGCCTTGTCGCGGCTGGACGCTTCGTCGCCTGCCTGTGGCATGTCGCCATGGATCATCTCGCTCCACCGGACGAATGAGTCCTCGCGTAGGGTCGGAGAGTCCGTCAACCTGACCTGAAAACCCAGGAACCTGGACATGGCTTTGCACGACACGATGGCGCATATCCATCCAGCAAGGAGCAACAAAACGTCCACTCCGCCCGAGATGGCGCCGACCGCCTTCGAGGTAGAGGAGCCATTGAAGACAACGACCACGAAGCACAAGATCCAAACCGGTGCGACTAGCGCTCCAGAGCGGAGGCACAGGCGAGACGTGTAGTAGAAGCGAGCCGCCGCCGTGCCGACCCGTGGCGACCACTTTGATACGAACTCACCCGGGTGCACGGTCCAAGCGTAGAACGCCAGCACCGAATGAAGGCACCGAACGCAACGGAGCCTTTGATCGACAGTTCCGCAGTCCATCTCACCTGGAGCCCAGTCTGGTCCCACCCGCTCATCTCCGAAGCCAGTGAAGCGGGAACGCCAACTCGGGCGCCCGAGTGTCAAGTCCCGGTACCCGCACGACACTTTGGCTCCGGTACCTCCACGACACTTCTAACCCGCGACCCGTTGGCGGTTGACCTTGCGGTTGCGGGGCCGGCCGTTCGGCATCGAGAAGGCACCGAACTCCTTCGAACGGTCGTGGCGGATGGGATGCTCTTTCACGACGGCGCCTTCGTAGGAGATCTGGACCGAACGGCCGACGATGGCGACTTCGACCGAGGCGCCCTTGTAGGGGTTGCCGACCCGGTAGTTCCAGCCGGCGAAGCTCACCGATCCCGAGCTGTCGACGACGCGGGTGACAGCCGGTCCGGAGGTCGCCGGCCGGGCGGAGCGGTGCCGCGGCTCGTGGGCGATCCTCGGCTCCTTGCCGGGCTGACGGCGCCGTGCGTGCGTGGCGACGACGCTGCCCCGGTGTGCGATCTCGAGAAGACCGCGCGAGAAGGCGATCTCGACGACCTCGCCTGCGAGGTGGCGGCCAGCCAGGTAGCCGAAGCCCTCGAGGTGGATCCGCCCGGTCTTGTCGACCCGGCGGGTGACACGGGGAATGGTCCCGTCCTCGAGTATGGGCGTGGTGTCCTCGGTCTCGACGAGCTCGAGGGCCGGTTCCGGTCTCAGCGCGAAGCGCTCGGCAGGCGTGCGGTCGCCGATCGACTGGTGCGGGCGGATGGTGTTGTAGGTGACGAGCCAGGCCTCGAGGGCTGCCTGGGCCTGTTCGATCGTCTCGAGGAGGTAGTCGTTCTTCGAGAAGAACTCGCGTCGGAGCGTGCGGTGGAACCTCTCGACCTTGCCCGTCGTCGTCGGCGAGCGGGGGGCGGTCAGGATGTGTCGGATCCCGTTGTCGATACAGAATCCGATCGAACATGACCGGTCCTGGCCCGGGACCGAAGCGGGCGGTGAATACCTTGCCGTTGTCGGTGAGGATCTGGCTCGGGAGCCCGTGGGTGCGCAGCGCCGCCTTGAGCGCCTCACAGACCGGCCGGGCCGTGGCCCGGGCCATGAGGCGTGCCGAGACGCAGTACCGGCTGTGATCGTCGATTCCGGTCAGGCACTTGAGCTCGGTGCCGTCTTTCAGGTGGAAGCCGCCGACGATGTCCATCTGCCAGAGCTCCATCGAGCGAGATCGCTCCCAGCGGATGTAGTCCTCCTTCTTCCGCCGGCGCTTCCTCGGCTCGACGAGGCGGTGGCGGACGAGCGCCCGGTAGACCGAGCTCCGGCCGGGCAGCGGGTCGACGCCCTCACGACCGAGCCAGTAGAGGACCGTGCGTGGTCCCCAGTCGGGGTTGGCCCTGCGCATCTCGACGACGCGAGCCTCGACGACCGCCGGCATCTGGTGCGGGCAGCTGTCCGGCTTGGAGGACTTGTCGACGAGGGCCGAGAAGCCCCCGTTGGCGTACTTTCGGAGCCAGGTGTGCACCGTCTGGCGGCGCACGCCGTAACGCCTCGCCACCTCGACGACATCTGCCCCGTCGAGCACTTCGTACACCGCTTTGGTCCGCTGCTCCACGACGCCGAGCTCCACGAGCACGAGGGCCTCCTCCGGGTCTGTCGCCGGTCGTAGACGACAGCGAAGGAGGTGGGACCGGCGAACTGGTGGATGCTCAGGCGGGCGAAAGTGTCGTGCAGGTACCGGAGCCAGTGTCGCCCAGGTACCGGAACCGCGCCGGGAAGTGTCGTGCAGCTACCGGAGCCACGGTGTCCAGCATGAACCGGAGTCGCACACTCGGGCGCCCGAGCGCCCATGCGCACCCCGGCGCTCGGCAGATCCGACAGCCGCAGCGACACTTCTGAATCGCCGCCCCTACCAGGAATTTCATCGGTGGGGCTAAGAGGACTTGAACCTCTGACCTCAGCATTATCAGTGCTGCGCTCTAACCAGCTGAGCTATAGCCCCGGAGGCCCCGGGGTCACCGAGGTCGAGCCGCGACGATACACCGCCAGGCCGCTTCGCCACGCCGCTTGCTCTCGTTCGCCGGAATGCCTCGAGGGCGCAGGAGGGCGCAAGTCGAGCGAGGTAATCCCTCTCAGCGGCGCCGTCTCCGGTCACTTCGGCCGGCCAGCACGGCGATGAACGCCAGGCCACTGACGGCCGCCGCCCCGAGCGGCACGTGACCGCCCGGCGCACGAGCGGGCAAAGCAGACGCCGAGCCTGAGGTGCTCGATGGGCACCACGGGTCGTTCGGGACTCCGACACACGGGTTCGGCATCGTCGGCAGGCCGCCCGGCACCGTGGTCATCAACACCTTGTTGCCGGCGTTGGGGTACTTGGCCCCTTTCGGGCACGGGCCGAAGCCGGTGTCGCACAGCACCTGACCGAGCAACGACCCACCGGTGTTGCCCGCTTTTGTAATGGAGCCACAGGTCGGCTCGATGTTCTCCAGATCGGTTGGCGCGCTGCCCTGCGGGTCGGTGTTCCCTGCGAAACAGTTCTGCGGCTGACCGCCGTCGAGGACGATCTGGCCGAAGTCGGAGTTGCTCGGGTTGCCGAAGTAGCCGTCGTCGACGAACGTGTTGTCAAGCAAAGCGTCACCTTCCGGGTCGTAGATGCAGCCGAGCGATCCGCCGACCTCGACCCCGCCCGTGCCCTTGCAGGTCTGACCGTCCTGCGGCTTGCTGTCGTCGGGGTAGGGGACGAACAACACGCCCCAGGCGCCGTTGTCGACGAAGCGGTTGTCCATCACCGTGTCGTTGCGTCCGCCGGACACCGTCATCCCGGTACCCGTCGGCCCGGCGGCAGCGCTGCCGGCTCTCGGCATGGAGGCGCTGTTGTTGTCGTGAACGTAGTTGTCGATGAAGACCCAACACGAGTGCGTGTGGGTGATCGGGCTCGTCCCGCCGTTCGGGCAGGCACCGTCCTGGGGCGCCGGAGGGTCACCAGCAATCTGGGTGTTGGTGTCGAGCCCGTCCTCGTTGTGGTCGAACTGGGAGTGCTCGATGACGATCCGTCCGCCCGAGTTCGTCCCCGAGTATCCGAGGGCGTTGTTCTCCATCCAGGCATTCGAGATCGTCATGTCGCACATCTGGCGGCAGGCGCCGACGTACATGCCGGAGTCGTTGAAGTTGTTGGCGTACAGCTGGCTCCACTCGCCCGGACCCGCCGCGTTGGAGGAGAAGATGCCGTATTCGGCCGCTGTCGTCTCGTTGCCGAAGTACGTGCTCGTGGCTGTGAGGTAGGAGCCCTCGTAGCCGTGGAGGCCGATCTGTGCGGACTCCGTTCCACCGTTCCACCAGATCTCGTTGCCAGAGGCGCCCGTGCCGGCGAGGAAGTTGCAGATCGTCATGTTGTCGACGCTGACGTCGTTCGCTTGCCAGATGACGATGCCGTCGCGACCGTAGGCCTTGCCATCCGGGCCCTTCACGCCATAGTCCTGGTACTTGGCGGCACTGCTGCACGGCGTTGGCGCACCTCCCAGGGTGCCGTCAACGATGACCGAGTTGCGGTTCATCCCGCGGAGATGAATGCCGGAGGTCTCGATGAGAACGCCGCCCATGTAGCCCTCGTCAGCCTGGGACGTCGTCGGCGGGTACTGGTAGTCGTCCGTTTCGTGATAGTCGCCCGGGGCTACGAGGATCCAGTCCCCCGGCCGAGCCGCCGTCACAGCCGCCTGGATCGTCCTGTAACCGCCAGCCTTGCCCTTGTAGGTGCCTACGAGGAGAACGTTCTTGCTGAACGGCACGGTCTTCGTGGCTGGCGTCGCCGGGCCGGCGCAGCCGGCGGCGACGACACCGAACAGGAGACTCGCTCCCAGCACGCTTGCAAGCCGGCTCGTACGTTTGCGACCTCGAGTGCTCACCGTCGTCCCCCTGGCTTGGCGGAGCGGGTATCGCCCGCCGACGACAGTAGCGATCAGTAGGGCAGCTGAGCGGGCCATCGGCGATGATGGCAGCGATGACTGACCAGCTCCACGCCCTCGCCGAGCTGTGGGCGTGGTTCGGGCAGCACCAGTGTCGGGGGTATTCACCGCTCTACGAGCGCATCTCGATGGCCGTCGCTTCCGATGACGAGTTGCTCGCGCTCGTGCAGGCGGCGCCGCCGGCGGCCCACATGCCGCCGGCGCTGTTGGCGGCGGTCCATTACGTGTTGCTCGAGGGTTTCGAGCATCCCTTGGCCGACGTCTACGCCGGGCGCTCGGACGCCGACCCGGTGCCGCTGTTCCTGGACGTCTGCCGGGTTCGGCGGGCAAAGGTGGCGGCGCTGCTGGCCACTCGCCACATCCAGACCAACGACTGCGGCCGCAGCGCCCTCATCGGCCCCGGTCTCACCTGGCTGGCCGCCCAGCTCGGCGACCAGCTGGCGCTCGTCGACGTGGGCGCCAGCGCCGGACTCAACCTCCTGTGCGACCGCTACCGGATCGACTACGGGGAACACGGGGCAACGGGTCCGGCGGACTCAGCGGTCGAGATCCGCTGTCGGGTCATCGGGGGCGACCCGCCCATCGCCCGGCAGCTGCCGGCCCTCGTCTCCCCCGTGGGAATCGACCGCGCTCCGGTCGATCTCCGCCGGCCTGAGGACGCCCGCTGGCTGCTCGCCTGCGTATGGCCCGACACCGGTCGCCTCGAGCGCACGGCTGCCTCCATCCGCCTCGCCCAGGAAAGCCTCCCGAGGTTGGTCGCCGGCGATGCCAACGACGTCCTTCCCGCAGTCCTCTCCGATCTGCCCGTTGCCACCGTCGCCATCGTCGTCACGACGTGGGCCTTTGCGTACCTCAGCCTTGAGCAGCGGCGACGTTTTGTCGAGATCCTCGAGATCGAGTCGCATCGCCGGCCCATCGCCTGGCTGAGCGCCGAAGGGGCAGGGGTCGTGGAGGCCTTCGCCCACGAGTCCGCGTACCGCCACGACGAGACCCAGTCCGACGTCCTTGGAGCCGTCGTGATCCGTCGTGGCGACTTTCGCGCGCAGCTGCTCGGCTATGTCCACCAGCACGGCAGTTGGATCGACTGGCGGGCAGCTCGGCCCTGAGGCCGTCGCTCGAGCAGGCCATCGCTCGAGCAACCTGGTAGTCACTTTCACGCGTATGTGTGTGTAACGCACTACCAAGTTGGGTACGAGCGCCAACTAGGCGCCGAGCCCGTCACCGACCGTTGCGAGCGGGACGGTGTACAACTGTCCCGCCATGGACGACCGTTCTAGCGCCGCCGGTCGCGACCCCCGCGATCCCCTTGGCCTCGCCGCCGATGCGCCGCTCCTGGCGGCCTACCTGGCCGCCCTCGACCGCCGTGCCGCCGGCGAGCACTCCTTCACGACGCCCGGTCACAAGGGCTCGAGTGCCCTCACTGGGATCGTCGTGGCGGGCGACTCCCCCATGTCGGGCGGTCTCGACACGGTCAAGTTCAAGCACGGCTGGCTGGCGCAGGCAGAGCAGCGTGCAGCGGCAGTCTTCGGGGCGGACGTGTGCCGCTTCTCCGTAGCTGGATCGACCCACGGGAACCAAGCGCTCGCCCTCTCCGTCGGCAAGCCGGGTGATGAGGTCATCGTCTCGCGGACGCTGCACCGCTCCCTCCTGCTCGGCCTTGTCCTCGCCGGCCTGACACCGGTCTGGGTCCGCCCCGACGTCGATGTCGCCACGGGGCTGCCTTTGGGCGTGGCTCCCGAGCGGGTGGCTCGGGCGCTCGAGCAGCACCCGAAAGTGTCGGCCGTCTTCCTTGTCGAGCCTTCCTACGTGGGCACGTTCTCGGATCTGGGCGCTCATGCCCGCATCGCCCACGCCGCCGGCGTACCGCTCATCGTGGACGCCGCCTGGGCGGCGCATTTCGGCTTCCATCCAGCTCTGCCACCACACGCCCTCGGAGCAGGTGCCGACGCCATGGTCACGAGTGCCCA
Organism: uncultured Actinomycetota bacterium; assembly: GCA_963735115.1. Taxonomy (GTDB): domain Bacteria; phylum Actinomycetota; class Acidimicrobiia; order Acidimicrobiales; family Bog-793; genus JAKACA01. Next base: position 999,749 of record CAVTJR010000001.1, read on the forward strand.
CAAAGCTCTTCCCTCCTACACGCAGGCGGCGCTTGTGCTGGCCCGCACAGAGCGAATCGACGCTGCTCGTTTCGAGCGCGCCTTCGAGGCGACGCACACGACGAGCCCGGCCGGCACCATCCTCGCCAGCATCGATGCCGCCCGCGCCCTGATGGAGCACCACGGTGAGCGGCTGATCGCCCGCATGCTGGAGAGCGTGTCGAAGGTGCGGTCGCGCCTGTCCCAAGTGGAGGGTCTGATCGTCCTGCAAGGACCCAACGTCGATCCCGCCAAGCTGGCCATCTCGCTGGCCGGCACGGGCGCCCATGGCGTCGGGGTGGAAGCAGACCTCATCGCGGCGGGCGTGCCGGTCGAGATGGCGGACCGGGACACGATCGTCGCCCTTGTCACCGTGGCCGATGGCGAAGGCGACCTCGAGCGGTTCACCGAGGAGCTGATCAGCTCGATCGAGCGGCGGCGCGGACCGGGGCGCACCTTGGCGACGGCAGCCGCCTGGATCGTCGAGCCCGAGTTGATCGTGCCGCCGCGGGAGGCGTTCTTCGGCACCACCGAGCGCGTCCCGATCGCTCGCGCCGCCGGGCGCGTGAGCGCCGAGCTCGTGGCCCCTTACCCGCCCGGTGTCCCCGTGCTCGCTCCCGGCGAGCTCGTGACACCGGAGGCGCTCGCCGCCCTCGCCGGGGCCCGCGCCGACGGCGTGCGTATCGCTTATGCCAGCGACCCGGATCTCGCCACCCTCGACGTCCTGCTCAAGAGCGACTGAGCCGCCCGCGCGGGTCTCACGGCTGCAACCGCTCCCTCTGCCAGCCTGCATCGCCGGCGGTGTAGCGGAGACGATCGTGCAGCCGGTCGTCGCGGTTCTGCCAGAACTCGAACACCTCCGCCGCTATGCGGTAACCGCCCCAACTCTCCGGCCTCGGGACGGGTATGCCGGCGTACGTCTCCTGGAGGCGCCGCACTCGCTCGTCGAGCACGTCTCGGCTCTCGATGGACTGACTCTGATGCGAGGCGTGTGCGCCGATCTGCGCACCGAGGGGCCGCGTGGCGAAGTAGGCGCTCGATTCCTCGCCGCCGATGCGGGTGATCGAGCCCTCGATGCGTACCTGGCGGCCCAGCTCGTCCCAGTGGAAGAGCAGGGCGGCGCGGGGGTTGGAGTCGAGCTCGCGAGCTTTGCGGCTCCGGTACTGGGTGAAGAACACGAAACCCCCCGCATCCCAGCCCTTCAGCAACACCATCCGGACCGAAGGCCTGCCGTCGACGTCTGCGCTCGCCAAGGCCATCGCCTCGGGCACGCGGACGACGCCGGATGCCTCGGCATACCAGGCGCCGAACTGCTCGAAGGGGTCGGCGGAGGCGTCCGCCTCGAGCAGCGGGTGGGCGTGGTCAGGCACGTGAACGACGCTACCGGGTGACATGGCGAGCACAATGGCCCCTATGGAGCGCCCCGGTGACACCGCAAGCCTCGAGGCTCGAGCCGCCGAGGCGGTTGCCTCAGGTGCCGAGCGCGCCGCCGTGGCCGTGCGGACGCTGACGAAGGGTAAGGAGCTGGCGCTGGCGGCCGATCTGTTCGTGGCGGTCTGGCAGACGCCGTTCCCCCCTGAGCTCCTGCGAGCCTTCGAGCTCTCGGGCAATTACGTCGGCGGCGCCTTCGACGAGGGCGGCCGCCTCGTCGCAGCTTCGGTCGCCTTTGCATGCGTCGCTGACGAGCGCGAGCTGCACTCCCACAGCACGGCCGTGGCCGCCGACCACCGACACGCCGGCGTCGGCGTCGTCATGAAGCTCCATCAGCGCTGGTGGGCCCTCGAGCGCGGCATCGGTGTGATCAGCTGGACCTTCGACCCTCTCATCAAGCGAAACGCCAACTTCAACCTCGCCCGCCTCGCAGCCACGGCAGCGGAGTACGTCGTGAACGCCTACGGGGTCATGGATGACGCCCTCAACGGACGGGACGAGAGTGACCGCCTGTGGGCTCACTGGAACCTGGCCGACCCGGAGGTGGAAGCCGCCGCCTCCGGGCGCCCGCGCCGTGTGCAGGTGCCGCCCGGCGCCGTAGCGCGGCTGCAGGTGGGGCGCCATGGTCGTCCCGTCGTGCGAGCCGCTCATAAGGGCGACGAGCAAGCCTTCACGTGCCAGGTGCCCGATGACATCGAGCTGCTGCGGCGCAGCGAACCCGAGCTGGCGAGCACCTGGCGGTTCGTCCTTCGCGAAACTCTCGGCGGCTCTCTCAGTGCCGGCGCCCGCCTGCTCGGCCTCAACGACGAGGGCGACTACGTCATCGCCCCGGCGACGAGGACGCCATGATGAGGAGCGTGAAGATCGAGGCGTTCGAGCTGCGACGCGTGAACCTGCCCCTCGTGCGAGAGTTCCGCACGTCCTTCGGCACCGAGACGGCGCGGGAAGCGCTCGTGATCCGAGTGCTCACGAACCTCGGTGAGGGGTGGGGGGAGTGCGGGGCCGGGTCGGACCCGCTCTACTCCTCCGAGTACGTCGACGCCGCCTGGCTGACCGTCCGCCAGCACCTCATTCCCCGCCTCGTCGGCCCGCCCGAGCTGAGGGCGGCCGACGTCGGGCAGCGGCTGTCAGCCGTGAAGGGCCACCGCATGGCGAAGTCGGCCCTCGAGATGGCCGTGCTCGATGCCGAGCTCCGGGCCGCCACCATGTCCTTCAGCAACTTCCTCGGCGGCGTGAAGGAGGCCATCGCTCCCGGCGTCTCCGTCGGCATCACCGGTTCGATCGCCGAGCTCCTCGATGTCGTGGCCGGATACCTCGACGACGGTTACTGCCGCGTGAAGCTGAAGATCGAACCCGGCTGGGACCTGGCGCCGGTGGAGGCCGTGCGCGAGCGGTTCGGCGATGAGCTCCTCCTCCAAGTGGACGCCAACACCGCCTATCGGCGGGCGGACATCGGCCACCTGGCCAAGCTCGACGCCTTCGGCCTGCTGTTGATCGAGCAGCCCCTCGACGAGGAGGATCTGCTCGGCCATGCCCAGCTGGCCCGCCGGCTCACGACGCCCGTCTGTCTCGACGAGTCCATCGTGTCGGCGAAGGCGGCGGCGGACGCTATCGCTCTCGGCGCCTGCTCGATCGTCAACATCAAGGCCGGCCGCGTTGGCGGCTACCTCGAGGCGCGGGCGGTGCACGACGTCTGCGCCGCCCACGGCGTCCCGGTGTGGTGCGGCGGCATGCTCGAGACGGGCCTCGGGAGGGCGGCGAACCTGGCGTTGTCGGCGTTGCCGGGCTTCGTGTTGCCGGGGGACGTCTCGGCGACGGCGCGCTACTACCGAGAGGACATCACCCCGCCCTTCCTGCTCACCGACGGTGTCATCACCGTGCCGAGCGGACCGGGGCTCGGCGTGGACGTCATGGCCTCGTCGCTGGCGAAGCTCACGAGCGAGACCGAGCTCATCACCGTGTGACCGCGGGCCGAAGTGCCATGAGGTGGCACCTCGGCGGCGGACTCGAGATGGGCGCCTCGGAGCCCTACTGCGTCGTGGGCGCCTCGCCGACCGGTATCGCCACGATGTGGTGAGCATCGGACGTGAGGCAGCGTCCCGTCGCCAGGTCGAAGCGCCAACCGTGCATGCCGCACTGCAGCACGCCGTCGTGCAGCTCACCGAAGCGCCCGAGGTCCGCCTTCAGGTGCGGACAGCGCCGTTGCACCATGTAGTCGCCGATCTGGACGAGGTCGTCCGGCTCCTCCTGCTCGGCGTACCAGCCCTCGGCGTACGAGAGGCGCTCAGGCGCCAGGCACTTGAAGAAGGTGTAGATGAACTCGTTGTAGGCGCCCCGACGGGCGGCCTGGAAGCGAAGCGAGAGGAAGAGGCTGTTCACCCAGTCGATCTCATGGGTGGCGACGAGAGCCTCGACAAGCTCGTGCGCCATCGTGAACCGATAGCGGCACTCCTCGCCGGCCCAGCGACGCACGTTCCGGGTGGCGAAATCGATGACGATCCTCTCCTCGCCGATCTCGAGGAGCACGGGCACCCCGACGCCCGGCCCGATCCTGTCGGCCAGCTCCAGCAGCGGGTCCCACCACTCGGCGAGCGCCTCGGCCAGGTCGCCTTCGTAGCGGGGCCACGAGGCGCGCTCAGCCTCGATGCGCGGCCGTTGGCGGGCGGCGTAGGCCTCGAGGTACTCCGTCTTGTTCGTGAAGATCGACGCCACCTCGGCCTCTGGCAGGAGATGGGTGACCGTGCAGGCGGGGGCCGTCGGCCCGGGTGCGATCTCGGCCGTGCTGCCCGGTATCAGCAGGCGACCGTTGTCGTGCCCATGGGCGGCGAGGTAGTCGAGAAACACGGTCTGGTCCGGGAAGGGGTTGTCCTCGCTGTCAGAGAAGTCGTTGTAGGCGAACAGGTCGATGTCGAGGAAGGCCGGCGGCCCGCTGTTCGGAAAGATGAAGGCGGCGCCGACTGTCTCGGCAAAGCGCAGCGCACGCGCCATGCCGTTCTCTCGCTTGCGCACCCCGAGAGCGCTCTTCGTGGCGGCCGCCAGGTCGTAGACGACCGGCCACCAGATCGCACCGGAGAACTGGAGGGAGTGGCCGTCGTATGGGCCGAAGGCGGTGATGGGCTCGAAGTCGCGGGGACGGGCGTCGTTTTGGTTGAAGAACCGCACGCTCCCGTCGTCGACGGCGAGACAGGAGTCCCCTAGAGGCCCGTCGGCCGGCGAGGTCATTGTGGCGATCATGACCCGCAGGCCGTCCAGCTCGACGGGCTCGCCGTTCGTGGTCTGCACGAAGGCAGCGAACCCGAGCTCTGCCAAAGCGTCCCGCAGGTCGTCTGTCGGGTAGTCGGGCAGCAGCACGGTCGTCGTCTTGGACACGAAACGACGGAGCACGTCGGGGTCGAAGTGGTCCTTGTGCAGGTGCGACACGTAGAGGTAATCGCACGACATCGCAGCGAAGTCGACGTCGCTGTTGTCGGGGAAGACGAACCAGGAGGCGAAGTACGCCGGGCTTCGCCACGGGTCGCAGAGGATGGAGCCGGCGGCGGTCTCGATGTACAGGCCGGCATGGCCGGTGCAGGTGATCTTCACGACGGGAACAAGACGCTGTCCATGGCGCCGGAGGTTACGGGAACTCTCGGCACGTCAGACGGCGAGGCCTATTGGTCGGCGAATGCCGCTCTCCGGTGCGCCGGCCTTAGCATGACGCCATGAGTCGCCGAGCCTCGCTCCTGCTGCGAGCGTCCGTCGTGTGGACGGTCTGGATCTGGGTCGTGCTGATTCGCAACATGGTCGTCGGCAACTTCCACTGGTCGTTCAAGCTCATCCACATCACCCTCGCCATCGTGTCACTGGCATTTGCCGTCGTGACCTGGCAGATCACGACCACGAGCCGCCGTTTCGCGCGAGAGGTCGAGCGCGAGCGCAACCCGAAGCCCGATCGGATGAGCACCGCCCAGCTGGCGCGAGGCGCCGTTCGCCTCGGTCTGCGAAAGCGGGCCGGCAGGGCCGCCGCGGTCACGTCTGAGGCAGGCTCGGTCCCCACGCCCGCTCCGGTACCGGGTGACATCGCAGAGTGAAGGGGCGACGCCCGTCTGCGTGCCTGCGGTGACGCCGACCGGTTGAAAGCCTGAGCTCGGAGTTGCCCGAGGAGGCGAAGGCGGGGCGAGATCTCTCGCGTCGGGTGTACCGTGCCCGCGTGTCGTACCGTTGAACCGTGCGAGTCTTCTCGCCGGCCTACATCACGACCCTCGTCGTCACGATCGTGACGGCAACGACGCTGTGCGTGGCTGGGCGACGTCATCGCGGACCTCTTCCGGCCCGCGGGATCCTCATCGCCAACGCCGTGCTGGCAGCGGCCTTGCTCGTCTCGAGCGGCCTGTGGCTGGCGACGACGCTCGGCGACCAGCCCTTCTCGGCGGCCAACTCGCTCCCGTTCGCCCTCTGCGACGTTGCCGCTCTCGTGGCTGCCGCCGCCCTCCTCAGCCGGCAGCGGCTCCTCGTCGAGATCACCTACTTCTGGGGTCTTGCCGGCAGCCTGCAGTCTCTGCTGACGCCCGATCTGAAGGTCGGCTGGCCGAGCCTCGAATTCGTCGAGTACGTCGTGGCGCACGCCGCCATCGTGTGCGCGGCGCTGTTTCTTGTCGTCGGCCAACGCCTGGCACCCCGTCGTCGGGCGGTCGTCCGCATCTGGCTCATCACGCTCGTCTACTCGGGCTTCGTCGGCGTCGTGGACGCCCTCAGCGGCGGCAACTACATGTACCTACGACACGTGCCGGGCGAGTGGACGCTCCTCAGCGTGCTCGGGCCCTGGCCCTGGTACATCGCGTCCGCCGCCGGTGTGGCACTCGTGCTCTTCACGCTGCTGGATCTCCCCTTCTGGAGGGGGAGGCGCGACCTCGGTGCTTCCGTCCGACCGGTCGGGCCTCGGGGGGATGGCACGCGCCGCCGGAGCGCGTCCAACAACCCGACCGGCCGGACGGATGCACCCTCGCCGCAGACTGTGGGCCAGTCCGCCGGAGCTACGGGAGCTACGACCGTCCGAGGTGCGTCGTCGGGTACCGACCCTACGCAAGCGAGGTGAATCGAAGGTGTCGTCTTGACGAACGTGAGACGAACATCGCGTGATCAGCCAGGACGGGTTCCTCGAACGACGGCGGCCTCCTGCACGACGGGCACGGCTTTCACCTGATCGAAACCCGCCTGCTCGAACATCGCCACCCACGCCGCCATGGAGACAGGCCGCTCCTGGGTCCTGAAGAGGTAGCGCCCGCCGTTCTTGGCGATCCGCCACCAGCCGCCGGGGCCTTTGCGGACGAGGAGAGAGAGCTTGGAGGCGATGATCTGGCGGTCCCTCGAGTCGCCGCCACGCCCGAACATCATGTCGCCGAGCACGAAGCGGCCGCCGGGACGGAGCCACGTGAAGATCTGTTGCACGACTTCGGGTTTGTCGGCGTCCCGGAGGTGGTGAAAGGCGTAGTTCGACACCACGAGGTCGACCGACCCGGGGGCGAAGTCGAGTTGCTCGATAGGGATCGCCCTGCCCTCGACGTTGTTGACGCCGGCCGTGCGAGCGTTCTCGAGGAGGAGGTCGATCATCTTCTGGCTGACGTCGACGGCGAGCACGGATGCCGCCCTGCTGGCGAGCGCCAAGGTCACCTGGCCGGAGCCGCATCCGAGGTCCACGGCAAGGTCCGCCGGCCCCGGGTCGGCTTCGGCGATCACGGTGTTGACGACCTTGACGAGGCCCGGGTTGTTGCCTGCCCCGTGATCCCAGCTGACGGCCTGCCGCGTCCAGAAGCGTTGTTGCCTTGCGATGTTGCGTCGCGCCGGGAGCGGCCTCGGTGATGGGGTTGCCATAGCGCCTCGAACGCTACCGGGCGGCGGCCGAGCTCAGCGGCCAGACTTCGTTGTGCTGAGCCGGGGCGCGGCGACTTTCAGCGGCGAGAGGGCTCGAAGAGGAGGTTGCAGGGGCAGTGCGCTGGAGGCGGCACCGTGGCGAGCCGCTTCAACCCGCGATACACCGTGATGGTCGTCCCACCAGCCCCGATGATGACGAGCATCCCGCCCGTCGCCGGCAGGGAGAGGGACTGGCCGGCGCTCTCGAGGGTCTCCTCCGTCGGGACGCCGCTGACCTGGCCGGCTGCGTACGGCTGACCGGACACCCAGACACGATTCGGCCCGGCCGTGACCGTGACCGAGTACCGCGACCCCCTCACGACGTAGCCAGTGACGGGAAGTCCTTTCCAGTCGCCCGGCTGCGGGCTCATCAGCGCGACGGCCGCCTTCGTGGCGCCCGCACCCGTGGCACCCTCGCCTGCTTTCGTGCCGGCAGGCGAGGTGCCTCCGGAGATGGACACAACGGTTTGGGCAGGCACGATGTGGCGAAGCGGCGCCACCCAGCTGGGGTGGTAGCGGATGATGAAGTCACCCGCACCGGCGAAGAGGACAGCGAAGGCCAGGATCCAGACGACGACCCGGAGGATGAGGGGAGCCGGCAGCCGCTTGCGGGAGCCTGGATACCAGACTGAGCCGTCCGGCAGCAGCACGCCGTAGGAGGGCCCGGCGCGTACGGCGGGAATCTCCGCCGTGATCACGGTGCCTGAGCTGGTGTCGCGTACGGGCAGTCCCACGTGTCTCTGGGGCGCGCCGGTACTCGGATTGACCGCCGTGAAATTGGACATCGACGACGCCGCGTCGTTGGCCACCGTTGCTCCTTGTCACCTATCCGACACAGAGATTACTCCCGTGGCGCCTGAGTTGAGTTTCTACCGGGGACACGCTCATCTGAGAGGATTCGACCCTATGGCGAAGCGGCGACCTGATTCTCTCGTGCTGCTCTGCGCTTTGCCACCGGAGGCGGTGGCCGCTCGGCTCGGGATCGGCCGCTCCAGGCGGCGAGCCTCAAGGCCAGCCGGGCACAGCCGCGTGCGCCTGACGGGCATGGGACCGCTGAAGGCACGTCAGGCCGCCTCTCGGCTGGCTTCGTCACTCCCGGACGGAGTTCCGGTCGTCGTGGTGGGGGTGGGTGGCGCACTCGTGAAGGGCTTCGAGGCGGGTGACCTCGTCGTGGCGAGTGCCTTCGGGACGGCCAACGAAGGCCCGGGCGGGGGGCTGCAGGTCGTCCTGCCCCCGACGCCGTTGGACGAACGCTCGCGGGATCTAGCGCAACGCCTGCGGGAGGCACTCGCCGAGCGATTCGCGTCCGCCACCTCCGCTCCGCTCCTCTCGGCCGGCCGGACCGCTCGCGGGCCGGAGCGAGCGTTGCTCGGTCGTTCCGGCGCGGTGATCTGCGACACTGAGTCGGCCTGGCTCGCACGTCTCGCCGAGAGGCGGCCCTTCGCTGTCGTCCGATCGATCGTCGACACGCCCGAGCGGGAGCTCTTCAGCTTGCAGACGGTGACGGGCGGCGTGCGAGGGCTGAAGCGCCTGGCGGACGCCTCCGAGATCATCGCCGACGTGCTGGCCGGCTGAACCGCCCGGGGCTGACGTCCGGTTTCCGGCCGGTGTCGCCAGGCAAGGGTCAGCGGCGCCGTAGGGTCGGAGTGTGAACCCGCCCTGGAGCAGTAACCCCGCCGACCGGTGGTTCAGCCCGTCTCCGCGGTTGCTCACGATGCGGCGTGTCGAGATTGCCGTCGGGACGCTTGTCGTTGGGCTCGCCGTGCTGGCGCCGGTGCTGTCGGCGGGAGGGCCTATCCCGATCATCGTCTATGCCGGGCTGGCTCTCGCCTGCGCGGGCGGGGAGGTCGTCGCCGGGCGGCGTTACCGGTCCTGGGGGTACTGCGAACGGTCGCTCGACCTGCTTGTCCGGCGGGGCGTCCTCATTCGTCGTCTGACCGTCGTGCCCTACGGGCGCATGCAGCTCGTCGACGTCACGGCCGGGGCGGCAGAACGCGCCTTCGGTCTCGCCACGATCAAACTCCACACGGCGGCCTCCTCGACAGACGCCCGCATTCCGGGCTTGCGCCCCGACGAGGCGACCCGGTTGCGCGACCAGCTGGCGGCACTGGGTGAGGCGCAAGCGGCGGGAGTCTGAGCTGCAGCCTCCCGGAGCGCTCCCGGCCTCGCCGCAACGGCTGAGTCCGCTCTCACCTATCGTGCGCATCGGCCGGGCCTTTCTCGGCCTGCTCCTCCTGCTCGCAGCCGATCGGCTGTCGTCACCCACGAAGGGCTCGGGCCACTCAGGAGACATCGTCGACCTCTTGATCGTCGCGGTCGTGCTCGTGCTCGCCGTTGTCTCCTGGTACGTGACGACGTGGCGGGTCGACGGTGACACCTTGCAGGTTGCGACCGGGTTGATCCGCCGCAACACCGTTCGGCTTCCTCTTGCCCGCGTGCAGGCGGTGGATCTCGTCGAACCGCTCATCGCCCGAATGCTCGGCCTCGCCGAGGTCCGCGTGCGTACGGCAGGTGGCTCCGGCGGAGATGCCAGATTGCAGTACCTGAGGCTCGAAGAGGCCAACTGGGTGAGGGCCAGCCTGCTGGCCATGGCCCACGGGCTGCCGGACACTACGCCACCACCGCCCGAGCGGTCGCTCTTCCAGATCTCGAACGGCCGTCTCGTCGTCTCGATGCTCATGACCGGTGCGACCCTCGGCGCCCTCCTGCCCCTCGGGCTGGTCATCGGTCTCTTCGCCACCGGCACGGTGGCGCCGGCCGCTCTCGGTCTCGCGGGAGGGACGCTCTTGCTTGACATCTTCGCCCTCGTGTCCCGGATGGTGAGGCGAGTTGCAGAGGAGTGGGGTTTCGAAGTGGCGGAGGCACCTGACGGCCTGCGGATACGGAGCGGCCTGGCGTCCCGCGTCGCCGAGACCATCCCCTACGGCCGGGTGCAAGCCGTGCGCATGCTCGAGCCGCTGCTGTGGCGTCGGTTCGGCTGGTGCCGTCTGGAGCTGCATATCGCCGGCTCCGTGGGTCACGAACGGAATCAACCCCGAGCCGCTATCCGCCGAGCCCTCCTGCCAGTCGGCGACCGGTCACAGACCGAGTGGCTTCTAGGGCGGGTGGTGGCTGAGCACGAGGTCTCGCTGACGCCTCCGCCGCGACGGGCGGTCGTGAGAGCACCGCTCAGCTATCACTTCCTTGCCGCTGGTCGGAATCGGTCGTGCGCGGTTTCCGTCAGCGGGCGGGTGCGGCGGCTGACCGAATGGGTCCCGCTCGGCAAGGTGCAGAGCATCCGCTACGGCCAGGGCCCCTTCCAGCGGTTGCTCGATGTGGCCTCCGTGCACCTCGACGTCGCCGGACGGCGGACGAGCGTTCGCTGGTGGCATCGGGCGTCGGCAGAGGCCGACGAGCTCATGCGCACGCTCCCTTCCGAATGCCGGAGGGCGCGGGAACGGGATGCCGAGTTCAACCGCCAGGCGGCGGCGCACGCAGCTGCTGCACCGCGGGCCCTCGTGGCGGTTCCGTCGACGCCAACTTCGTCGCCTCCGCCGTTGCCGGCACCGTCCCCTTCGGCGCACGGGTTTCCCCCTCCGCCTGCCGAGTCGCCCGGAGGGCCGCACCCGTTCAGTCCGCGGTTTCATCCCGATTCATCGGACGGCGAGAGTCCCCCGACGGCATAGGCTCAAGGCGCCTGCTCCCCAGCCAGCGGGCGCACGGGGCTGTAGCTCAGTTGGTAGAGCACCGGCTTTGCAAGCCGGGTGTCGCCGGTTCGAGTCCGGTCAGCTCCACCACGTTGTCGATAATCACAACGTTGCCCATACTCAACGGCCTGACTCCCTGTCCGGTCGCTCGACGACCTTGAGGGCCTTACACCAACCCCCTTGGAGAGCGGCGGCGCAGTATGTGGGCAGTGTCACGTCCTGTCGATCGGGGACCATAGGGAAGGGCGCTCGTCAGCGAAGCGAATCAGGTCGACCAAAGCCTCCACTGAGTTGCCCCTCCGGGCTCTACGGTCTGAAGCGCCGTCGCTCGATCAGGCACCAGGCGATAGATCACCCATGGAGGAGGACCAGCGGAAGGGGCGCTGAAATCCGCAGTCAGAGCGACACCGGATTCATCGACTCGGGCCGGCCAGCCTTGATCGCTCCACCTCTCAGCCATAAATGCGACAGTCTCAGTGTCCTTGATCTGCTCGGCGATGCCTTCCACGACGAGATCGAAGCCCTGTGTCGAAAGGCTCAGCGAACACCGAGGGTCACGACGGAGATTCCTCCCCTTCCGAGTGTGTTCTCCGGTCTCGAACCAGAAGGCGTCATCGACCCACAGTGCGCCTACGCCCGTGACGTGCGGACTGCCGTCCTGATTGATTGTCGCCAACCAACAGGTGTGCCGATCGGGTCCGCCAGTGCCCGGGGCCTGGGTCACCCCCTCCGCGAGTCGGTCTGCGATGCTGTCCCAGTCAAGGAGTGGAAGCCCGTAGAGGTCCGCAAGGTTCTTGGCTTCGGCAGGTGTTCTTCGCGGCGAAGGGCGGGGGGTCATCACTGCTGCCATTCTGCTCGCGCTTGCGCCGTCGGCGTGTCTCTCCGACCCGGCGTTCCGTGGCGCGCCCGGTACGGCAAGCGAGAACGCCACCTACCGCCGGGAGCCAGGCGGTGCCCGACGGGGGTTCGAACATCGTCCGATCACTTCCTGTGCCTACCTTGCGGCGGGCCATCCCTTGCCCGAAATTCGCCCAAGCTCAGGCTTTCGTGCTGTATAACCCCTGGTCAACCGGCCAAGAGGGGTTCGAACATAGTCTCATCACCTCCACAGATAAATCCCCAAGTCAGTGGCAGTAGAGCGTCGTTGATCGCAGTGGGGTCCAAGCAGCTGGGTATCAAACTTGGATCTGCACGACCTAAGACACCACTCGGCTTTTGTATAAATCCGAATCCCGTACTCTCAGCGGACCTTGCCGGGCAAGCAGAACGGGCGTGTCCCGCCGGGTGGGGTGCTCGGCGGCGCCTGAGCCGCGCCGTCCCACGGTGTACCCGCTCTCACCGAGGTGGCGCCGGAAGGAGCCGAAGAGGTCGGCGACGTAGAATCCGTGCACCCGATGGGGGAGATCCCGGGAGTGGAGGGGGATGTGGCAGACGTATTCGTTTCGTACTCGCGCCAAGACTCCGCCTTTGTGACCCGCCTGGCGGGAGCGATCGAGTCCGGCGGCAAGCAGGTTTGGATCGATACCGCTGGCATCGAGGACACCGAGGTGTTCCCGCTCGCGATCCGCTCCGCCATCGAGACGTCCGACGCATTCCTGTTCGTCATCTCGCCTGCCTCTGTGGCGTCACGGTTCTGCGAGCAGGAGGTCGACTACGCCGTTTTGCTCCACAAGCGACTCGTGCCCGTGTTGCGAGCGCGCGTCAGCGACGAGGAGCTCCCAGAGCCAATCCGCGAGCGCAGCTGGATCCCATTCGAGACTGACACAGAGTTCGCCGGTTCGCTCAGCCGGGTTCTCGGCGCGCTTGACACCGACCTCGAGCACCGCCGGAGTCACACGCTCTGGCTGACGAAGGCGATCGAGTGGGACAAGGAGGGCAGGGACAAGAGCCTCCTGCTCCGCGGCGGTGAGTTGCGCGCCGGTGAGACGTGGCTGGGCGGCACCACGGGACAATCCGACCCGTCTCCGACGACCTTGCAGCGCGAGCTCCTGCTCGCCAGCCGTCAAGCCGCCGCGCGCAGGGGCCGGCTTCTCGTGACTGGCAGCCTGTCAGTCACCCTCCTCGCTGTCGGCTTGGTTGTGTTTGCTCTCATCTCGCGAAGCCAAGCGGTGCACGACCAGCACGTAGCCGTACGCGAACAGGTCGCGGCCACCGCCCAGGCGCTCGCCGTCGAGAGCCAGAACGACCTCACCGTCGACCCGGAGGCATCCGTGATCCTCGCCACGAGAGCCGTCGAGGACGACGCCACACCGGAGACCATGCTGGCTCTTCGGGAGGCGCTGGATGCGTCGCCACTGCTGGCATCGCTGCCCACGGTTGCTGCCCCGATGCTCTGCAACGGCCCGGCGACGCCGGCGGTCGCCTTCCGACCCGGGACCGACCAGATAGTCGAGAATGCGTGCACTCAAGGGATCATCCTCGCCAACGCATCGACCGGAAAGACGATACGTCAGCTGTCACCTATCGCCAGCGGCACCGACATCTCGTACAACCCGACAGGAACCCTTCTGGCCGTCGGGACCTTGTTCGGAGTCAGCCTGCTCAATCCGGAGAGCGGAGCGGTGGAGAAGGTCCTGCTCTCGACCGCTGCAGTCCCCGGCACCTCGACGACCGCAGGCTCGATCACCTTCAATCCGAGCGGCAGCATGGTCGGCGTCGCGGCCGACGGCTTGGGCGGACAGAGCGAGCTCTTCGAGGTGAAGAGCGGCCGTGAGATACCCCTTGGAGGGACGAATCCCCAGAGTGTCGCGTTCGGGCTGGCGACCAACAACAGTTCGCTCTCCTTCACTTCGGACAGCCGCTTCGTCATCGCCGCGCCGGGCAGCGGGGGGGTCACGCCGGTGTTCGACGCCGCGACCGGTGCACTTGTCCGAACTCTGAAGACCGGTCCTCCCAGCCTCGATGGGTTCTCCACGTATGCGGACACCAGTCCGAACCCCAAGGTCCCGCTCCTGGCGGTTGCGGTCAACACGGATCTCGGCAACGGCAGGGTCGAGATTTGGAATACAAGGACCTGGAAGGAGGAGTTCGTGCTCACGACGACCTCGAACGTGCAGTACCGCGGCCTCGCCTTCAGTCCCGACGGCGACGATCTCGCCGTGGCCGAGACGAACGGATCCGCCGCCGTCTGGTCGATTCCGACGGGGCGCCAGATCGTGCCACTCCTCGGTCAGACGGCCGGCATCGATACGATCGTGTTCAGCTCGAACGGTCGCGAGGTCGCAACCAGCTCGGATGACGGCACCTGCCGCGTCTGGCGTGCGTCCGGACCGGAGCTCGACGATCTCGACCTCAACGGCAGGATCGAGAGCGTCGGGTTGACCGCCAGCCGAGCCGTCGTGGCGTCCCTCGACGACCAGAGGGTGCGGGTGTCCGTCTGGTCATGGCCGTCGGCCCAGGAAGTCAGCCAGTTCGTCATACCCGGAAGCTCTCCGTATGACGTCGTGAGTGTGAGCCCGGACGGTCGATACGTCGCCGACTTCGCTGACACGCCGAACGGATCCTGCGGCCCTGCACCGGTCTTATGTCCCGCGGGCCTGGTCCGCGTCTATTCGGTCGCCACGAGGACGGTGTTGAGGTCCTACCCAGTGGCAGGTGCAGAAGACATCTCGTGGAACGGGGATGACGATGAGATCGCCGTCGCCACGGAAGGCCTCGAGGTGTTATCCCTCAAGACGGGCCTGGCGGCGGCACTCACCGTGACGAACGCCGAATCGTGCGGCGTGGACCGCGCTCCGGCCTTCTCGGCGCAGGGTTCCCTCGTCGCTTGGGCGACGGGTTGTGGCAACGTGGCAGTCTTCCGCCTGTCTGGGGGTGGCACGGGAGCGCCGGTCGGAGAACCCGTCACCACGTTCCTCGCTCCGGGGGAGTCACCGGACATCGCTTTCAACCCGGCCGCCACGCAACTCGCCGTGACTAGCTCGAGCGGCGCCGTCACTGTCTTCAACCCTCTCACGGGCAAGCGAGAGTTCTCCCTTCCCACGGCTGCAAGCGACGTGACGTCCGTGGCCTACAGTCCGGACGGGCGCTATCTCGTAACGACGCTGCTCGACGGGTCGGCCGAAATCTGGAGCTCGAATGGCCCGCTGCAAGGGCAGCTGCAACGAGTCGACCAGGACGGGGAGGCGTTGCTGACCGAACCTGCCTTCGACGCTGGAGGAGACTTCGCAACTGGCGACGCCGACGGCAAGGTCGAGATCTGGCAAGAGTGTCCGGCCTGCGGAGACTCCAGCGCTTTGCTCCGCCTCGGGCGGAGTCACGTGGTGTCCCAACTCACGCCGCTCGAGCACCTCGCGAAGGGGTAGAAACCCGCATGAGCCGGCTCTCAGCGCGCTCCCATCGGCCGGGTCTGACACCAAGCCCGGAGCCATCGA
The DNA here is from genome assembly GCA_963735115.1 of uncultured Actinomycetota bacterium. Taxonomy (GTDB): domain Bacteria; phylum Actinomycetota; class Acidimicrobiia; order Acidimicrobiales; family Bog-793; genus JAKACA01. The sequence goes on from CAVTJR010000001.1 coordinate 1,015,146, forward strand.
CGGCGAACGAATGGCTGGAGGCGGTTCGTGGGGAGGAAAGGCGCGGGGAGTTCCTTGCGGAGATCGACCTCGCCAACCGTGGGCTCGAGCGGTATCCGGACGATCTCCGCCTGAAGCACCGGAGCGTCCTCGCCCTGGCCCGAGCCGGATCCACGAACGAGGCCGCCCGACGCTTTGCCGAGCTCGGACTTGGCGCCGTCGACGACGACGAGATAGCGGCTCTCGGTGCGCGGATCGAGAAGGACTTTGCGCTCTCCGCTGACGGCGAGACTCGGCGTCGTTACGCCGAGCAGGCAGCCGAGGCCTATGCCGCCATCTACGCGCGCACGGGCGGCTATTACCCCGCCGTCAACGCCGCCACCCTCATGCTGCTCGCTGGCGACGTCGAGCGGTCCCGATTTCTGGCCAGAGAGGTGCTGGCGGTGCTCGAGCGGGAGGAGGACCGGTCGTATTACGCCGACGCCACTGCTGCAGAGGCGAGCCTTCTTCTCGGAGATGAAGATCGGGCGCTCGAGTCTCTCAGGCTCGCCGTCACCAAGCACGGAGGCGATCACGGAGCCCTCTTCAGCACCCGTCGGCAGCTTCGGACAGTGTGTCGCCTGACGGGGGCGGGCGAAGGCCTGCTTGACCTCTTGGTCGGTCCAGAGGTGGTGTTCTACTGCGGTCACCTCCTGGACCGAGGCCAAGGAGGGGCAGGACTGTCGGCACGACAGGTTCCTTCTGTCGCTCGAGCGATCGCCGCCGAGCTCGAGCGACGGCCTGCGGGCGTCGCCTACGGCTCACTCGCGAATGGGGCTGACATCCTTTGGGCCGAGGCGCTGCTGGAGCGAGCCTGCGAGCTTCACGTCGTCCTCCCACTGCCGATCGACGAGTTCGTTCGCGCTTCGGTGGCCCCTGCCGGCGAGGAGTGGGTACGACGGTTCGAGCGCTGCCTGGCGGGCTCGACCGAGGTTCACCTCGCCACTGACGACGTCGGTCCCGCCGACGACGTCCTTTACCGATATGGCGCGGAGCTCGCCATGGGTCTCGCCCAGCTGAGGGCGCGTTACCTCGACGCCAGTGCGCGGCTGCTGGCGGTCTGGGACGGACGCCCGTCCCGGCGCGACGCAGGCACCGCCGCCGAGATCGCCACGTGGCGACGTGCCGGCGGTGCCGTCACCGTGGTGCCGCCCATTCCGAGCGGAACTCGACAGGCGGTGCCGCAGGGGCTCGGCGCCCCAGCCGCAGAGACAGAGGTGAGATCGCCCGTTGGATCGGAGGGGCGACGCGTCCTGCGGGCGTTGCTGTTCGCAGACATCCGCGGTTTCTCGAAGCTCACCGACGACGAGCTGCCGCGCTTTGCCGACCACGTTCTCGGAGCCATAGGACAGGTACTCGATCGCCACGAGGCCAACGTCCTTTGGCGCAATACCTGGGGCGACGCCCTCTATGCGGTGCTGACCAGCGTCGAAGAAGCTGCGGCGTGCGCGCTCGAACTGCAGGAAGCGATCGAGAAGATCGATCTTGCTGCGATCGGGCTTCCCTCCAGCCTGGCGCTCCGCCTCGCCGCGCACTTTGGTCCGGTCCTGCAGCTTTGGGACCCGGTCCTGAAGACCATGACATTCATGGGATCCCATGTCAGCCGTGCAGCTCGAGTCGAGCCGGTGACACCGCCGAGTGCCGTCTATGTGACCGAGCACTTCGCTGCCGCGCTCCAGCTTGCACGTGAGAACGAGGCGGTATGCGACTACGTCGGCCACATGCCCGCGGCCAAGGACTTCGGTCGGCTCCGAATGTATCGCCTGCGTCGGTCCACCCTGCGATGAATGTGCTCGCCCCAAGGGGTGCCAGGTCCTCAATCCCTCGCGATGTCTTGGCGTCACGAGTGATTGGGCGTCTTCCAGTACCAGTACTCGGGCGTCAGATTGGGAAGGGTGTTCATTGGAGTCACGCCGCCAAGGTCCTTCGAGATCTCGAACGCTGTCACGTCGTTGCTCGGCTGCCAGACGACCGGCAGCTGCTCGGCCAGATAGTTCTCGTAGTTGTAGAGGTCGGCGAGCCGGGTCGACACCACCGTGTCGGCGATCAGGTGCTGCGCGGTCGTGTCGTCGTACCCCCCGTAATTCGCGGCCTCGCCCTGGCCGAAGATCTGGTCGCCAGTCGGCAAGTAGTCAGGCGCGAACACCCAACCGCCGCCCCAGTTGATCATCTGCCACGAACTGCCGGAGAGAGACGTAAAGACCGACATCAACGGCTCGCCTTGCGGCTTGGCCTGGATTCCCGCCTTGGCCCACGCAGAGGTCTCGGCTACGACCAGCTGGGTGTCCCAGAAATAGGTGTTGTTGTAGATCACCGTGAAGCTCAGCTTGTCCCCCTCCCGAATGCCCTTGCCGCAGTCTGTGGGTCCCGTGCCGGCTCGGGTGCAAACATCGGCTCCCTCCCGATGGATCGCCCACCCGTGCGACTCGAGGAACTGAACGGCTCGGCTCGGATCGAAGGGATACGGGTTGATCGTCTCCTGCTTGGTGAGAAACGGGCTCTTCGGATAGGCGGGGACCGGCCCATACACCGGGACGCCGTAGCCGTCGGCAGCGGTCTTGATGAGCTGCGGTTGGTCGACCAGATCCTGCAGCGCCTGCCGGACATACAGTTGACGGAAGATCCACCCTGAAGCCGTTGCGTCGAAGTTCACCGGCGCGTACTCCACGACCCACGCGAACGAGAGCGCCAGATTGAAACGCCTCGCCAGCGGACTCACGTTGCCACCGGTGGTCCCGGGTGCCCCCGGATTCGCCGGGAGGTCCGTGGTGGCGATGGCAGCGACGTCCGGCGTGGCCGAGCCGCCCCGAGCCATGGCGGCGAGTTTGGCGGCTTCGGATGCATAGAAGAGCTCGACGAACCTGGAGACGATCGGTTGTTGCGGCCCGGAGTAGTCCAGGTTCGGGACGAAGGTGGCCTGACCGCTGGAGATGTCGTAGCTTGACAGTCGCCAGGGGCCGTCGACGATCTGCCAGAGCGGGTTGGAACCGTAGGTGGCGAGATCACCGTTCATCTGCGGGTGGGTCGACGTTTCGTTGTCGTCAGTGTCGAAGTTCCACACCCGCTGGCACGCGGCGTTCGTCGCAGAACCGTCCATCTCGCCGGTGGCGACCACGCCACACCTCCCCGATCCGGGTTGGCCATGAAGTGAGGTGATGTCCCAGGCCTCGGGCATCGGGGTGATCTGCGATAGTTCGTTGTACAACACCCACGTCGCTGAGTAGGCCCGGTCAAACGTGATCGTCACGATGTCGCCCCCGGCACCCTGAGGGGCGGAGTAGCCCACCACGTTGTAGGGGAACTCGCCAGCGGCGCTGCCAGGCCAGTTCGCGCTCTCGGCCATCATCATGTTCATCCAGAAGATCACGCTCTGTGCGTCCACGTGCTGGCCGTTCGAGAAGCTCCAACCCTTCAGCCTGATGACAGCCGTCGTCCCCCGGTTCGAGGACGTCGGGGCGAAGGCGAGCGACAGCTGCTCGTCGAAGGACGGAGATGCAGACTTGATCTGGCCGAACCAGTAGAGCGGGCGGTACATCAGGTCCTGGAACTGGTTGAGGTTCTGGACGTCGAAGTACCCGGGACCCGTGAACGGGAAGATCGAGTCGGGCGGCAGCCGCGCGGCGAAATAGACCGTGCCGCCTCGGTAGACCGCGACGCCTCCGGAGGCGTGCCGGCGGGTGGCGCTCGACGTGCAGCCGGCCAGCGCGAGCACCGCGACGAGCAGGAGCACACTCGCCATGCGGCGTTGATACGGGCTTCCTGAGCAGCTCAAGGCCGGCCCATCACCCCCTGTCCTCCTGGCAGCTGGCGGAAGGGATGGTACATCGGCGACGACTGCCTCGCCGCCGGCACTGACCAACGTCGATTCCGATTCCGTCACTGCTATCGAACTGTAAGGAGGTCGGTTGTCGCGTTGGTTGGGTTACGGCCAGCGGGGAGCCGCTGGACACGTTGCGCTCGGCGTTGGGTATCAAGGTTGGGTGTCAAAGGCGGCCAATCGGTGCCGTGACGAGCCAGCGGGCGAGATCGAAGGCCCAGCTCAGGCCATCCAGGACCACCCGCGCCAACCAGTCCGACGACCCAGAATGCCTTTGCAAGCCGGGTGTCGCCGGTTCGAGTCCGGTCAGCTCCACTCCGTTGTGGATAACACAACGCTCACGCAGGTCAGAGCGGTTTGCGCTTGACCGTTCTCTTCGAGTTGACCAGGAGGAGCGGTCCCAGTTTTGCTAAGGCCTGACGCCTGCCGATAAGCGGGTTGCTGCCACCATCAGGGCCGCCGCTCAGCTCTTGGGCTTGCGGCTGCCCAGGAGCCTCATCGGAGGCTGCTGCTGCGTCTCAGTTGCCGTAGGTGAGCAGCACGGGGTCGTAGAAGACGTCCGGCTGCCCGCTCACGGCTTGCAGGGCTATCGCAAAGCAATTTGTGTCACTTGGGCACGAGACGTCCACAACAGGTCCGAGCCCATTGGGCAGCGCGGCGGCCTGCCAAGTTTGACCCTCGTCGGTCGTGAACGAGATGGCCCCCGAGGCGCTCGTCGCCTGTGAGGGCTGCCCTGATTGATGTGGGACAACGAGGCCGGATGCCCAGCAGTCCGCGGCGCTGGGGCATGTCAGCGCGAGTGTCGCCTGCGGCAATGAGCTCCCACTGTCGGCCCACGTCTGGCCGCCGTCACTCGACAATAGCTCGGTGTCTGTCGTTCCCGCCCGGCCGAAGAGACTCGCGATGCAGTCCGAGGCGTCGGCACATGACAGTCGAATGATCCCGCCGCGCGTGGACGGAAGTGAGGCCGTCGCCCATGTCGATCCTCCGTCCGTGGAGTAGAGCGCCATCAGCGGTGGAGCCGTCGCGCTTCCCGCCGGTTGAACGATGCCGATCGTGGCACACATCGAAGCACCGGCACACTGCAGACCCTCTGGCGCATAGTTCTGCGGCAGGCTGGTCTCGGCCCAGGTATTGCCCCCGTCGTCAGTCACGTAGGCGCTGGCAGTTCCTGTCTGTCCGGACGGGTCAGAGGCGATCGCAACACACGACGACACTGATGTGCACGACATACGAACCAGCCCGATCGCCGAAGTCAGCTGGCCCGGGCCTGGTGAGGTGGTCCATGACTGGCCACCGTCGGTGGTCTCGAGAAAGTACGAATTGCCGGAACCATCGACTCCTAACAGCGCGCACGTCGCCGCGCCCACGCACGCGAGGCGACTGGCCATCGACAGTGTGACCGGCAGACCGATTTGTTGCCACGTGTTGCCGCCATCATTTGTCACTTCAAGGTCAGCGGTTCCCGGAGTGGTACCAAGGTTCCCGACGTAGCAGGTGGTCGTCGTCGGGCAGGTTATGAAGAAGTCTGGCTCGAAACCCGACGTAGGCCGCACCTGCCACGCTCGCGAGACGTCGCCTACTAGTCGCCAAGCTGGAGCCTTTGCGGTCACACCGTTGGTCTGATGTCCGTGACCGAGGGCTCCGTGCGAGCGCTGGGTTCCTCGAACGCCCGGCACGGCGATGAGCGCGATGATCAGAGCTGCGGCAGCAGTTAGGGGCACCAAAGCCACTACGCCGAGGCGACTCTTGGCTGGATGTGGCGCTTCGGCTACGTCGGGCTGTCCCAGTGGCACCGAGACTAGGACTTCATCGCTGCCTGTCACGATCGCTCGGAACAGCTCTTCGAAGATTGGGCCCCGAGAGATGTCCTCCAGCCTCCCTAAGCTCACCGGATCGGAGGTGCTGAGTGGTTCTTCGATTCTCCTCATGTCAGCCATGCCTTTCTGGACCGTCCGCTTGCGCCCGTGGCGCTCGCTCTGGAGGTGCGATCTGTAGAGATGAATGTCTCGAGAACGCGGTGTGTTTTGTCGGGTCTTCATCGGTTGGCTCGATCGCAGAAACGAGCCGTCCTCGGGCCCGGTGCAGCCGGAGCCGGGCTGCCAGGGGCGAACAGCCGATGACTCGCGCCAGATCGGCCGAGTCAAGGCCTTCCCAACTGGCCAGCATGAGCAGCTCCCGATCGGCGTCGTCGAGGCAGCGGAAGGCCGCCAGCGCCGCAACTCGGTCAGGGCCTGCGGCGTCGTCGCTGACGAGCGCCGCATGGAGGTGAGCGCCGAGGCGGTCGACTAGCTCGGAATGCCTGCGCGCCCACCGGTAGTGGTTGGCGAGCACCTTGTGAGCGGTGGCGTAGAACCACAGGATGGCGTCTTCACCTTGAGGTACGTCGTCTAACCGGCGCCAGGCGATAGCGAAGGTCTCGGCTAAGACGTCGGCGGCGTCCTCCGGAGAGCTCGTGCGACGGAGGGTATAGGCGAGCAGACGCGGGCGCACCAGTTCGTAACTGCTCCGAAACCGATCCTCCCGCTGCCCAGCACCTCCCGGCATACTCGGACGCTCCTTCCGACCTCAGTATGTATATGTCGGAAGGGCATGAATTGTTTCGCAGCTTTTCCTGCCAGAGCGGGCTTGCTCACTCAACATCTACTCCCGATCCCGCCGCGTTCAGGGTGAACGAGGAAGAGCTGCCCACGCGGCTCAGGACCATCCGACCAAGAAGGGCATGCCGTTCAACGATCGGAGAGGGAGCGTGGATCACTGTCGGCGAGGGTTCGGCTCAGGCTTTTCCCAGGTCGTTGAGATCGAAGGAGGCGTCGTGCTAGTGCGGCCGCTACCTGGGCCGGTCGAGAGAAACGGGGCGCTACTCAAGCACGACGTTGCCTGAACAGGATTAGACGACAAAGGGCGTGAGTTCGTCGGCGAGATCAAGAGTCTCCTGCACAGGCGGGGTGTGCTCGCGGTTCGCGAAATGTCCGATCAGGTCCACTCCGTTGTTGAAATCACAACGAATGTCCTGGTGGATGGGGGTTTCTCGCGACCGTTCGCCGACCTGGGCAAATGACGATGTCGAACCCCTCGATCGGCGAAAGCAGCCACAGCAACCGGGACCCGGCCGAGGCGGACTGGGGGCGAGGGTATCCCGAAGGGCGCCCCAGACTGGCACTTATACGGGGATAGTCGCCCTGGGGAGCTTCGCTGCCGGTAGACAAGCAATGTGGATCCGTCGTCGGCACCCGACCAGGTGACCTCTCGCGTTCATTTCAGCGACACGCTGCCGCCCGCGGGTGTCCGCCGGCGGTAGCGTCGGCAAGCCGTGCGCGACTCGCGTGGAGTTGTCGGTTAGCGGCGCCGGCGGTAGTGAAGGACGACGACGCCGTTGGTGCAGGGATGACAGGACACGAGCTCGAGCGGTTTGGACGCTCCGACGTCGTCGATTTCGAACACTCGCCCCCCCCTGCCACCATGACCGATCAGCAACGGGAACATGGAGATGCGGAACTCGTCAATCAGGTCGTGGTGCAACAGAGCCCGGGTGATGCCACTGCGCCCAGTCACGATCATGTAGCCATCGCCCTCGCTCTTCAGCCTCTCGACCTCGCTGACGACGTCGCCCCGGTTGATCGTCGTGCGCTCCCAGTCCGCCGACTCGAGGGTGCTCGAGAAGACGACTTTGTCCGTGGCGGCGTAGATGGGGGCAAAGGGGTGGTCGGCCGCGGTCTTGCCCTGGAAGTGTTTGGCAAACCCCTCGTACAGGAGCCGACCCATGACGTACACCTCGGCCCCCGCCAGGAAGGCGAGTATTCGCTCCTCCTCGGCGGGGTCGTCAGGCAGGCCGCTGATGAAGCGAAACTCGTCGGTGTCGTCCTCCGTGTCGACGGCGTTCACCGAGCACACGTAGGTCATCGAGATCAGTGTGCGCATGCCCGCTCCGGGTGTCCTAGCCCGCCGCGGCCAGTTGGGCGAGGCGGAAGTAGTCAAAGTACAGCAGCGTCGGTCAGTTCGGCCAGCGTCGCTCGGCGCTGGCGCCGAAGGTTTCGGAGTCGCCCGGCTTCGTGCTGTAAGGGCCAACCGCTGTGCAGGATCCCGAGCGAACTGCAGGACAAAGGGATCAGCGGATTCAACTAGCCCGTGGAGCCGAGGGGCTGACGGCACTCGGCACCGTGAGCAGGCACAGGGCACTCTCGAAGTTGCGCGCGAGGCTCTCCCTGGAGATGGTGAGCCAGTTGGTCGCGGCTGCCGACCTCGCCGCGTCTGGCGGCGGCAAATGCATCTGATCCCTCGGTCTCGAGTGCACGTCTGCCACCGAACAGCCTCGGGCAACGTCGCTGGTGCCGTGGTCCAGGCAGCCGGAAGCAGCTCATCTGTTCCGATGGGGCGATCCAGTTCCGAGCTCGCGGTAATCCTGCGGAGCATGATGGCGTGATGGAGGATGATCCGCTGGGCTACGTCACTCGCCTACTCACCCCTGAGACGTGGGATGACTTCGCACGGTTAGTCGAGGCGAACAATGGCGTCTGGTGTCCGTGGCCATGAAAAAGTCCCCACTGGTGGCCAAGTGAGGTCCCCAGTGGTGGCCAGCAGAAGTCCCCGCCTGTGGCCAGGAGAAGTCCCCGCCCCTCACTGAACCATCCACCATTCGGTGCCCCTCCGGTCGGCACGGTGGTGATGCGAGTCATCACCAACCAACCGGAGGGACACCTCAATGCTGTCAGTGAGGAAGGCAATGGAGATACAGGACGCCTACCGCGAGGTCGGCACCTACCGGGGCGCCGCCGAAATGTGCGGCACCACCCACAAGACGGTCAAACGCGTCGTCGAGGGCAAGCAAGCGCAGGCCGTCGAGATAGAGCGCTCTCACAACTACGACTCGGTGCGGGCGGTCGTCGCCGAGAGGGTCAAGAAGACGAGCGGCAAGATCAGCGCCAAGCGCCTCCTGCCGACGGCCAGAGCCGCCGGGTACACGGGCTCGGCCCGCAACTTCCGCCGCCTCGTCGCCGAGGAGAAGGCGAAGTGGCGAAAGCACCACTACCGCGGACGGCGCCCGGGTGTCTGGCTGCCCGGCGACATCCTCGCCTTCGACTGGGGGGAGGAGGGCAAGCTGTTCGTCTTCTGCGCCGTGCTGGCCTTCTCGCGCATCAGATTCGTCTACTTCGCCGACAACTGCGGGGCCGAGGCGACGCTGAAGGCCCTTACCGCCTGCTTCGAGTACCTCGGCGGGGTGCCGAAGACCTGCCTGACGGACCGGATGCCGTGTCTTAAGGCCGACACGGTCGCCGGCCTCGTCGTGCCGACGCCCGACTACGTGCGCTTCGCCACCCATTTCGGCTTCCGGCCCGACTTCTGCCTGGCGGCCGACCCCGAGTCGAAAGGGCTCGTCGAGAATTGTGTGGGATACGTCAAGTCCGACTTCATCGTCCCCGAGGAGCTGGAACAAAGAGGCACCGCCTGCGCCAACGAGTTGGCCCCGGGGTGGATGGCCGAGGTGAACAATCAGGTGCACTCGGAGATCTGTGCCGTCCCGCTCAGGCGCCTTGTCGACGAGCGCCCGCTGCTGGGCGAGCTGCCGTCGCTGCGGCCCGTCATCGGCAAGATGGAGATCCGCAAGGTCGACAAGCTGAGCTGCGTCCGCTTCGCCTCCGGGCGCTATTCGGTGCCGAACGAGCACGTCGGCCGCCAGGTGCAGGTGCACGTGCGCGACAAGGCGGTCATCGAGATCGTGTTCCTGGGCGAGATCATCGCCACCCACGACCTCGTCGCCCCCGGCGAGGTGTCGGTGACAGACGACCACTACGGCGGACCCCGGCCGGCGCCGAACCGGGCGGTCAGGCCGAAGACCGAAGACGAGAGAGCCTTCTGCTCGCTCGGGGAGGTGGCCGAGGACTTCATCAAGAAGGCGGCCGCCGCCGGGGCGACCAAGCTCGCCTCCGACCTGAAGGAGCTCGCTGAGCTCGAGTCGGTCTACGGCGCCGACGCCCTCGCCGCCGCCGTCGCAAGGGCGGTCGAGTTCTCCCGCTTCCGGGCAGCCGACGTCAGGGCGATCATCGAGGCCGGCATGGCCGTTCACCGCCCGGCAGCCCCAGGGCGGGCCGTCGTCCTCGACATGCCGAGAGCGCCGAGGCGAGAGCTCTCGGCCTACGCCACAAGAGATCTGCTGTGAGCGCCCCGGCGCCGGCCCTGCCGGCGGATCTGGAGTCGGGACTTCGGCGGCTGCGTCTCTCGGCCATGCGCAAGTTGTCGCCCGAGCTCTTGGTGTCGGCCAAGACCCAGCGCTGGTCGCCCGAGGAGTTCCTCCGCACCCTCGTCGAGGCAGAGATCGCCTCGCGTGAGGCCGCCAACGTGCAGAACCGCCTGAGGGCTGCGGCCTTCCCGGTGACAAAGGTCCTCTCGGAGTTCGACCTCTCCAAGTCCTCGGTGAAGCCTGCCACCTTCGAGTACCTCTCGAGCCTCGAATGGGTGCGGGCGACGGAGAACTTGTGCTTGGTGGGTCCCGCCGGCACGGGCAAGTCGCATCTCCTCGTCGCCCTCGGCCACGCCGCCATCGAGGTCGGCTACAAGGTGAGGTACTTCACCGCCGTCGATCTCGTCGAGACCCTGTACCGCGGCTATGCCGACAACTCGGTCGGGCGAATCATCGAGCAAGTCGTCCGGGCGGACCTCGTGCTCATCGACGAGATCGGCTTCGCCCCGCTCGAGCACACCGGCGCTCAGCTCTTCTTCCGCCTTGTCGCCGCCGCCTACGAACGCCGGTCGCTCGGAATCGCATCACACTGGCCCTTCGAGGACTGGGGCCACTTCCTCCCGGAGCAGACGACGGCGGTGAGCCTGCTCGACCGCCTCCTGCATCACGCCAATGTCGTCGTGACTGACGGAGAGTCCTATCGGATGCGAGAAGCCAAGCAGAAGGGAGGAGGCGCCAGAACCTGACGATCACACCGTGAGGGGTGGGGACTTTTCTTGGCCACCAGTGGTGTCGTCAAGTTGGCCATTGACATCTGGGGTGGTTGCTGGTGCATCGGCTTCCATCCGGAAGGACTCCCCAAGGGATGCACCGTGGAGCGCAACAGGTCGCTCAAACAACGACACGTGGAGAACGGAACGGTGCACCAGAATCCTCGTCTACGGCCGCGACGAGTGCGTCGGCTGGTGCCAGTACGGCTCCCCTTCGGAGCTCCCGAACATCAAGAACCCGGGGGCCTACCTCAAGGAGCTCTCTGAGCTGCCGGACTGGCGAATCGGCTGCATCTTCACCGGAGGCCGGCATCGTGGTAAGGGTGTCGCCCGGGCCGCGGTCGCAGCGGCTCTGGATGCCATCCGCGCTGAAGGTGGCGGGATCGTCGAGGCCTACCCGGAGCAGGTTGACGACCGCCCGCCCCAGCGGGGCGCATACTTCCACACGGGGCCGGAGTCGCTATTCGCGGACTTGGGTTTCCTACGGGATCGGAAGATCGCGAAGTGGCGGTGGGTGATGCGCCGAGACGTGCCCGGCAACTAGCCCTCGGCTAACCAGAGAACCTCCTCTCCCCCGACGTCCTCCGCAGGGGTTCGAACGTAGTCTCATCACCTCCGGGGCCGACCCTGACGCAGGTCACCGGGTGTTGGCAATTGGCCCCCAGTCAGGTCGTCTAGCCGCATAAGCCCAGGTCAGCGGGCCAGGAGGGGTTCGAACTTAGTCTCATCACCTCCACTTCCGTTGTAGGAATCACAACGAATGCCCTGGTAGATGGGGGTTTCTCCTGACCGTTCGCCGACCGAGGCAAATGACGATGTTCGAACCCCCGAGATCGGCGGAATCAGCCACAGCGACTGCGACCCCGCCGAGGAGGACTGGGGCGAGGACGCCTGATGGGCGCCCCTGACCGGCACCTTGAGGGCGGGCCTGGGCCGGTAGCGTCGTCGGTCGTGGACAGCGCTGATGACCTACAGCTCGCGTTCGACACTTCGGACCTGGCGGCGGACCTCGCGCTCGCTTACTTCGAGTCTGGCGTTTCGGCGACGCTAAAAGCCGACGGCACACCAGTCACGGAAGCCGATAGGGCAGTCGAGCGATTGTTTCGCGAGACGTTGTCTGCGGCGAGGCCAGAAGATGCGCTCCTCGGCGAGGAACTTGGTCAACTCGGTGAGTCCGATCGGGTCTGGATCATCGACCCGGTTGACGGCACGTCGTTCTTCAGTCGGCGTGACCCGAACTGGCGAGTTCACATTGCGCTGGAGATCGGCGGGAGCACTGAGATCGCGGTCGTCACCGCTCCTGCGCTGCGACGCTGCTGGTGGGCCACCCGAGGCGGCGGTTCTTTCGAGTCGTCCTGGCCACGCGAGGAGGCCGAATCGAAGCGCCTCGAAGTCAGCACCACTTCGATGTTGGCTGATGCTCGGCTCGATGCCCTGGACGACGCGTCCAGAGCCCGTCTCCCACCGAGTGCGGCCCGCCCACCCGCAAGCCCCCTCGCGCTCGTCGAGCTTGTTCGTGGCGAAATCGATGCCTTCTTGGTCGAGTGCTGCCACATCTGGGATCACGCGCCATGGATTCTTCTCGTCGAGGAAGCGGGTGGCCGTTTCACCGATCGAACCGGAGGACACGCGGGCGATCAAGGCGGTGGGCTGTACTCCAATGCCAACTTGCACAGTCAGTTGCTCGCAGCGCTTCAATACCCGAAGCACCCATGACTGCCGGGTCGTTTTGGGGCTCTTCGGACTGCTGCCTGACGTGCTGTGACGGCGTCGGCATTCGCTGACTTGCTCGGCACCGTACTCGTTGTTGAATAGCTCGGCGCCCCTCGGATCGCGAGTTAGTTGGCGGGCACCTCGCGGCGCATCACCCAACGCCACTTGGCGATCTTCCGATCCCGGACGAAGCCGAACTCAGCGAACAGCGATTCGGGTCCCGTGTGGAAGTACGCGCCCCGTAGCGATGGGCGGTCCTCAACCTGCTCTGGGTAGGCCTCGAGCATCCCGCCACCCGCGGCCCGGATGGCGTCCAACGCCCCTGCGACCGTCGGCCTGGGCGACACCTCTACCACGATGACGGCTACCGGTGAAGATGCAGCCGATTCTCCAGTCCGGCAGCTCAGAGAGCTCCTTGGCGTAGGCCCCCGGGTTCTTGATGTTTGGGAGCTCCGAAGGGGAGCCGTACTGGCACCAGCCGACGCACTCGTCGCCGTCGTAGACGAGGATCTGGTGCACCGTTCCATTCTCCACGTGTCGTTGTTTGAGCGACCGGTTGCGCTCCACAGTGCATCCTTTGGGGAGTCCTTCCGGATGGAAGCCGATGCACCAGCAACCACCCCAGACGCCACTGTTCGCCTCGACTAACCGCGCGAAGTCATCCCACGTCTCACGGGTGAGCGGGCGAGTGACGTAGCCCTGCGGATCTTCCTTGATCACGCAATCATGCTCCGCGTAGCCAGGATTATCGCGAGGTCGGACGAATCCCCCACCGCCGGGTCAGATCGCATCCAACAGCTTCGTGACTCTGGAGTCATGGCTGAGGTGAACCGCCACCGGCGCCAGGGAACGAACCCGCTGGAGCGACGCGGCGGCAGCATCAGCCCAGTCACTCGCGTGCAGGTTGCTGGTAGCCGGGATACCCGTCAGGAGGTCGTCGGTGGTAAAGGCGCACTGGGCGCCCAGGAGGATTCGTTGCTCGCCTTGCTCAACCAGCAGCGACTGGTGTCCCGGGGTGTGCCCAGGTGCCGACAGCGCTGTGACGCCGCTCGCGATCTCGGCATCGCCTCGGAGCGGGCGTACCAGCTCTGCGTCGATGGCAGCCCACTCGGCCACCGTGTACCCCGCGTCGGCGCTCGCCTCGAGCTCGGCCGCCTGGACGTAGGTCGGGACGTGCAGTCCTGGTGGCTGCCCGCAGTGGTCGAAGTGGAGGTGAGAGATGACCACCGCCACGAGGTCTGATGGTGTTAGGCCCACGCCCTCAAGCGCACCGGCAAGCAGCACCGAGCTCGGCCGGTAGTGCTCGTCGATGTAGGGGTGACCAATCCCGACACCGGTGTCGAACAGGATCGGGGCCATCTCCATGGTGGACAACCCACGCATGCACGGGGAAGGGGGAGAAGGTGGCGTGCTCAGGGTGCTCGGGTGGCACCGCCATAATGGTGGCCAACGTGAGGACGTCAACCTTCGGCAGCATCGCTTCCGTCACCGGTCGCACGGTAGTGCTCAGAACGTCCGGTGTCCCCGAACGCCGGGAGCGGGGCGGTGGCCGACGGGTTCGAACATAGTCTCATCACTTCCGGCGCCGACCTTGCAGCGAGCCATCCGGCACCCGAAATTCGCCCAAGCTCAGGCTCTTGTGCCGCATAACCCCAGGTCAACGGGGCCAGGAGGGTTCGAACATAGTCTCATCACCTCCACCGGTGATGTGAGATTTACGATGTTTTGCCTGGTAGATGAGGATATTCCAGCCTCGATGCTCTAGTCGAGCGATTGGCGGGCGAGTCGAGGAGCTCACGCAATACCGCCCTGTATCGATCCAATGCCGCCCGGCCCGTATGGGTGAGCTTGACGCCTGTGCGCCCACTGGTGCCATTGCCCGCCTTGTGCGTTGCTACGTATCCGGCGTCCTCGAGCTTTCGCAAGTGCGTGATGAGGTTCCCGGGCGTCAGTCCGATGATGTCTTGCAGCCGCGTGAAAGACAGGTCATCGTCGTCGGACAGCGTCGCCAGTGTCACGACGATGCGCAGGCGGGCAGGCGCATGGATGACCGAGTCGAGTTCATCCGCGGTCACGACCGCAGCAGCCAGCGCCGGACCGCCGCCGCCAGCAGGCATCCGCCACCGCACCCGAGCGCGTACACCGCCAACACGGTCTCTGGCCCGGCCCAAGCGCCGCCTGCTGCCACCGCGAGCAGCCAGACGCCGACGGCGAGCACCGACCAGTCGGCTTGCACGGCCGACATCGCGAGGAAGACGAGCCCCAGGACGAGCGGAGGAGCCGCGAACGCCAACATGAAGACGAGCGGCCGGCTCGCGCCCGAGTGGTCAAGGGCCGCCGCCTCGACCCAAAGGGCCGTAAGCCCTAGCGGCAACGCCATCCCGAGTATCGCGGCCTGCACTACTGAACGGCCCCTGACACCTTCGATAGGGCGGGAGATGATGGCGATCCTCGTCATCACGCCGATGAACACCACTACGACGACGGCACCCCACGCCGGACCTGTGGGACCACGGTAGGGGTGCTGGTCGCGCACAGACAGCCACAGGGCGCCGTAAGCGAGGAAGAAGACGAGCCCGTGGACGAGGAAGAGCAGAGGCGTGCTGACGCGAAGCTCGTTGAGCGCTCGTTTCCGGCTGTCCCGATCGATGAGGGCGGCTTCTTGCACATCCATCGGTGCCGTGTGGTCCAGCACCTCTCTGTCCTTCATGCTTGCTCCCTCTTTGCTTTGCGATTCAAAGTACCATTCTTTGCAAGGCAAAGTCAAGCGCTAGCAGCGGCCCTGCCCTCCGGCGACCGGCTATCTGCCCGGCTCGGGGCGACGGTACTCTCGCGGCGATGACCAGGCTGTCGCAACTCTCCAGTCCGGTCAGCTCCACAGGCACACTGAGGGAGAGGCGCGACACTGCGGGTCTCCGGAACCACGGGGACCGGGTGTCGCAACTCGAAGCCGATCGGCGGGTGAAGCGCTTAGGGAACCGTGTAGGCAACCAGTTGCGGCTTGCCGTGCCGGCCCGAACGCGACGTCACGGGGGCGCCCGCCGGGACCAGCACCGTGTTGCCGAAAACGGCGATCGGCGCGTTCGTCGAGGCAGGCAGCGGGTGCTGATAGACGATCGCGCCGTTGCCGCGGTCGAGGGCGATCAGGATGCCGTTGTAGAGCGTGGTGAAGACCAGACCATTTGAGACCGTGGCTGCGCCGAGCGGCATCGAGGGAAACTTGGTGTCCCATTCAACCTTGCCGGTGGCAAGGCTGAGCGCCTCCATTTCCCCTGTCTCCGGACCGGCGGCCTTGTCGCCGTCGACCGACCTCAGGCTGGTGAAGGTGATCGGAAGGTCAATGGTGGCCACGTACACGCTGTCGCCCGCCACAGCCATGTTCGACAGTACGCCGCCCAGCGATCCGGGCAGCACGGTGTACGGGAACCTGACCCGGAGCTGGTGCGACAGCGCCAAAAGGGAGTCGTCGTCGTGCCCGTTGTGCTCGCCGACCGGCGTCTTCCACAGCAGCGCGCCAGACCGTGCGTTCAGCGCGTAGACGTATCCCATCTTGCCGCCGGCGATGATCACGGGAACCCCGCCGATTGCAGTCGAGATCGGCGACGCCTGCAGGTCGTGGTCCTGGAAGTCGTCCGGCACGGCCTGGTAGTACCAGCGCAGCTTCCCGGTCGCCGCGTCCAGGTTGACCTCGCTGTCGGTGTAGAGCTGCCTCGACGGATACGCGATCGCCGACCCGATGCTCTGGTACGGGTTCCCGATACCGAATGTCACCGATCCATCGCTCCCGACGAGGGGCGTCTCCCAGGCGCCGCCCGAGCCGAGACCGAGAGCCTGTACGCCCTTTCCCCGGCTGAGGACTGTGTTGAACGTCCACAACAGGCGCCCAGTGGCCGCGCTCAGCGCCATCAGCACGCCGCCCCCGGGACCCGATCCGTAGGCGCTGGCCAGGTAAACCCGCCCGTCCGCCACCTGCGGCTGGATCTCGAACGACCCCTGGGAGCTGTTCAGCAGGTGGTTGTCCACCCAGATCGTCTTGCCCGTCGCGGCGCTCAGCGCGAAGACAGAGGTCGACGTGTCCCCGTACACGGCGCCGCCCGACACCGCCACCCCGTCCGGCCCGGGCCCGCTCTTCTCCGGGACGTTCACCTGGTACTCCCACTTCAGCTTGCCAGTGGCGAGCGCCAGCGCATAGACGTTGGCGTCCTCGTCCTGCAGGAACACGACGCCATCTGCCACGACCGGTGGGGCCGTCAGCGAGCCGACGGCCGTGCCCACCGCGGCCGTGCCCGCCAGCTTGAACGTCCAGGCCTCCCGCAACCTGGACACGTTCGCCGCCGAGATCGCCGAGTCCGGAGCGTCCCTCGTGTTGGCGATGCCGCCATTCGGGTACGGCCACGACCCCGTCGGCACCGCCGCGCCGGGGAACGCCGAAGTGATCGGCGCCGCGCTACCGCTGCACGCCGCGGCCAGCATAGTTATCGAGACGAGCAACGTCACCGGGACAAATAGCTCGCCCCGAGGATGCGCACGCCCAGTCAGCTTCACTCTCATCCGGCCCCGCCTTACCCCTAAAGGCTGGTTTTCTGATTCGGTAGTGTTTCGACAAGTGGCAGTCCCGCCACGTTCAGGTCTCGACGAGCCCCAAGCTTCCTCAGCCGGAGGGCAGCACGGGGCGACGTAGATCGCTCTCAGAAAAGCTCTTCGAGGGGGCCGAACACGTGTCGACGTTGGCTGTCACCTGTATGACAAATTTTTCCATTCAGGAAGCAGATCGTCCGGGTTGGACCTTATCGTAAGTCCCATGCAAACCGCTGACATCCGAACGATCCCAAGCGAACCGCCGGCAGCTGGCACCGAAGTCGAGACGCTCCTCGGTGCCCTCGAGCGCCAGCGGGGTTACATCGCTTGGAAATGCGGCGACCTGGATTCGGCCGGGTTGCGTAAGACGCTCGCGCCCTCGACCATGACCTTGGGAGGCTTGCTCAAGCACCTGGCTCTGGTCGAGGAGGAGTATTTCTCGCGGAGATTGCTCGGGCGGGAGTTCGGATCGCCGTGGGACGAAGTGGACTGGGATGCCGATCCGGATTGGGAATGGCGTACCGCCGCCGAGGACACGCCGGAGCAGCTCCACGAGCTTTGGCTGGACACCGTCGCCAGATCTCGGTCAGCCGTGATGGACGTCCTTTCGAGTGGCGGGAATTTGGATCAACCCTCGAAGCAGGCGTGGCCCGACGGCCGCGTTCCTAGCTTGCGACGGCTAGTTATTGACATGATCGAGGAGTACGCCCGCCACGTCGGTCATGCCGACCTCATCCGCGAGTCGATCGACGGGCTTGTCGGAGAGGATCCCATTTGAGCGCACCAACTTCGAGAGAGCCGAGACGACTCGAACGAGAGCCGGTTACGGCAGAACAGCTGACCATCGTCGCCGCGAACAAGGCCTCATGGGCGGACCTGCAGGCGGTCTTCGGCACGGCCGACTATCCCGGCAGGTGCTATTGCCAGCGCTACAAGACCTACGAGTGGCTATGGACCTCCACAACCGAGCAACAGCGCCGCGACGGCCTGAGGGAGGAGACACACTGCGACAACCCGCGAGCCCGTACGACCACGGGACTCGTGGCCTACCTGGCCAAGGTGCCAGTCGGCTGGGTAGCCGTCGAACCGCGTACCGCCTACCCGCATCTCTTGAAGAGCCGGACCGTCTGGAGCGGGCGCCAGGAGGACCGGACAGATGACGGCGTTTGGGCTGTCACTTGTTTTGTGGTTCGTAAGGGTTACCGCAGGCGTGGGATCACGTATGGGCTCGCAGCCGCCACGATCGATTTCGCTCGTCGAGGAGGTGCCACGGCACTGGAGGCTTACCCGATGACGACTCCGCCTGGGTATGAGATCACCTGGGGCGAGAACCATGTGGGAAGTCGTCAGGCGTTCGCGGAGGCGGGCTTCGTGCAGGTGCACCAACCCAGTCCTCGCCGTGTCGTGATGCGGATCGAGTTCGCCGACTGAGGTTTCCCAGAGAGCCCACGAGACCTTCGGCTGCGCAGGAAGGCCGTTTAGAACACCGATCCTCCGAATCCTTCGCCAAGGAAAGACCCGACGGTTTCATCACTAGTTGCAGCTGCATTGGAAGAGGGGTTTGAGTCTCAGATGCCAGAGTCCGTTACGAGCCCGAGGCATGTGTCTCTGAGAGGAGTCCGGTCGATGTCAGCCAGCACGACGATCGGCAGTTGGGCGTCCCTGCCGGCACCAAGCGCTTGCCGGAACCCCTACGCGCAGCGGGTCTCCATCCACGCAGCGAGCCCAGGGCTGCTTGGCTGAGGCTCCGCGAGGCGGAAGGTCCCCGCGCCACCATGGTTGACCTCTATGCCCTCGTCGCTCGTCCTCGCGACCTTGAGCCGTACGAACTCAGCCTCGAAGAGCGGATGGAGCTGTGGAGATGGGCTGCGCCCGTGATCTGGCCGGGTTTTGAGGTGACGGAAGGCACGGTGAGATGGGGTGACTCGCTGGCGGTTCACGACTACGACCCGGCGTGGCCTGGGATGTACGAGTCCTGGCGGGCAAGGATCGCGAGCGTTCTCGGCGAGACAGCCCGCCGGATCGAGCATGTCGGCTCGACCTCGGTACCCGATCTGGCTGCCAAGCCGCGTATCGACATCCAAGTCAGCGTCGAGGACCTGGAAGCCGAAGAGACGTACGTGGCCCAGTTGGAATCACTCCGCCTCCAGCTGAGAAGCCGCGATGAGCTGCACCGGTACTTCCGGCCCGAACCGTCGCTACCCCGTTTGACCCACGTGCATGTCTGCAGTCTCGGTTCGGAGTGGGAGGCAGACCACTTGCTGTTCAGGGATTACCTGCGGAGCCATCCAGAGGCGCGGGATACCTATGCGGCCTGGAAGCGTGCCGTGTCCCGTACTTGGCACGACGACGGGATCGGTTACACCGACGCCAAGTCGGAGGTCATCCTCGACATCATGGAGAGTGCTCGGCGCGCTGCTACGGGCCAGATGCACTGACACCTCACGTCGAGACGGCGGCAGCCCTACGCCGGCACTCTGTCCGCCACGAGGGCCTCGAAGTTCTCGTACAAGCTCGACTCCCCTTCATGCTCTCTGGCCTTGAGTGCATGCGGTCCTACCTTGCTCCACATCCCCTCGATCCAGAAGATGTCGACCAACAGCTCTCTGGCGAGCAACCCGTGCTTGACGAGCGCGCCGACTGTCTCACCGAAGGACAGGACCCTCTCGACCGCTGGGTCTTCCATGGACGCAGTCTCCGGATCCCAGGCAGGCCCGAAGATCACGCGCAACGACTCGTCCAGTCCCATCTCCGTGCCCCAGCGCATGAGCTGAACCATCAATGCAGCATCTTCACGACTCGCAACCATCTCTTCACCTCTTTCGAGTTCGACTACCACTACCGACCTCGCCGAGATGGCGAACTCATCGCGGAATGTCGGATCATCTAGGCGGGCACCTCGGGCGGGAGCCCAAACCGCGGAAACTCGACCAGCCTGAACTCGTCCACTCCCCCGATCTCCGACCGAAGAAACCCGACTACCCCTGCCACCCGCCCCTCCTCGATCGTGATCACGTCGAGTGCCGCGGCGACGTGACATCCTCGGTCCGGATGGAGGACGTACCCGCCTACGGCGAGCTGCCCGTTGGCGAAGGTGGAGACGTGACGCCAGCGCTCAGGCATGACGTAGTTGACGTGGAAGGCGGCAATGGCCTCTCGACCCTGATACCAGGCGGGCAGGGGCGGCATGGACCAGGTGGCGTCCTCGGTGAGCATCGACAGCAACGTGTCGATGTCGCCTTGCTCAATCGCTCTTGCGTACCGTTGCGCTAGCTCCCGGACACCATCCTGCCCGAGCAAGCGCAACTCGGCCTGCTGGCTCTTGCGGGGAAGTCGCGAGGCCGCTGCGCTTCGCGCTCGCTGCAGCGCGGAGTTGACCGCCGGCACCGTCGTGTCCAGCAGCCCTGCGACCTCCTCGGCCGAGTAGCCGAGAACCTCGCGTAGGATGAGGACGGCGCGCTGGCGCGGCGGCAGATGCTGAATGGCGACAACAAAGGCCAGTTCGAGAGCCTCATGCAGCTCATAGCGAGCCTCGGGAGAAGCCACGGCCGAGTCGACCGGCGCCAACGGGTACGGCTGAATCCAAGGCATGTCGACGAGTGGCTCGCCCGGCGACTCGCCGGCACCGAGCTGCCGACCGTCCTCGAGTGGAACGGCGCGCCTCTTCCGTCGGCGTGCCATGTCGAGCGACACGTTCGTGGCGATCTTGAACAGCCACGTCCGCACCGAGCTTCTCGCTTCGAAGCGCGCCAGCCCCCGCCACGCCCGAGTCAGCGCCTCCTGCACCGCTTCGTCCGCATCATCCAACGAGGCGAGCATCCGGTAGCAGTGGGCGTGCAGCTCGGACCGATGACCTTCCACCAGCTCCAGGTACGCCCGCTCGTCTCCTCGCCGGGCGGCGCTGAGAAGGGACTCGGTGTCGGCGGGTTCGACGTCGGCGGTCGGCATTGCACTATGAAGACTCCCGGAGCCCGCGCTACTCATCGCGCCGTTTTAGCTCACAGGCAGGGCGGCGAGTTCGAGAATCACCTGCGCATAACAGGTGAGACGGCGTTTAGCGATGCCCGCGCCTGGTCGGGGGCTTCGGTGGTCGGTCGTCTTTCGGTACGATGCCGTCCTGCCGCCCGTGTGATCGCCACGGAAGGCCGGCCGCGGAGAGGGGAGGGTCGATATGCCCACTGTGGAGGCGAATGGCATCGAGATCTACTACGAGGATCAGGGAGATGGGGATCCACTGGTGCTCATCCCGTACCTGGCGGCCGACCAGGCGTGCTACGCATTCCAGGTGGCGGAGTACCAAAAGCACTTTCGCTGCCTGACCGTCGATCTTCGGGGTGCCGGTCGTAGTGACAAACCTGTCGGCACATATACGACCGAGATGTTCGCCGATGACATCGCGGCGTTCATGCTCGCGATCGGGCTGGAGCGGGCGCATATAGCAGGCTTGTCCCTCGGAGCTGCAACAGGGATGTGGCTGGCTGCAAAATATCCGGAACGAGTCACGTCGCTCTCGCTCCACAGTGCCTGGCCCCGCACCGATGCCTACCTGCGGGTCGTCGTCGAAGGCTGGCAAGTCATGGCACAGGCCCTCGGTAGCGTCACCGACCTGGTGATCAAGGGGATCCTTCCCTGGTGCCTCACCCCGGATTTGTACGCCTCGCGCCCTGAGTACGTCGATTCGCTTGCTGACTTCGTGCGGGGTCGCCCGATGCCCCCTGTTGAGGCGTTCCTGCGACAGTCGGACGCTGTACTGCACCACGATGCCGAAGCCCAGCTCACGCGAATTCAAGCGCCGACCCTGGTCACGTTCGGGCGCCACGACATGGTGACCTCGACTCGGTTTGCCGACCCACTCATGCAGAGGATCCCGCGCAGCGAACTGATCGTGTTCGAGGACTGCAGCCACGCCCCCATTTACGAGCGCGTCGAGGAGTTCAACGCCCGGACCCTGGCCTTTCTGCAGGCGCACGCGGGGTAGAGACAGCCGTCATCTGCTGGCGGTGCTCGTGGCGGCTGTGATGTTCCTTTCATTCGCCCGCCAGCCGTTGACCTTTCCATTGGTGTATGCCAGTCCGTGGCGCCTGGCAACGCATCGGCGGCTGTTTCTATGGCGCCCCGTCGTTGCCCTGGGCGTGGTGGTCCTCTTTTCGCCTGTGAATCTCCTGCTCGTGGCGGTCGTCGGGGCCTTCTGGAACGCCGAGCACACCTTGATGCAGCGATACGGCATCGCCCGTATCTACGGACGGAAGGCGGGCGACGATCAGGGTCGCGTCGAGAAGTGGATGTTCCTGAGCTGGCTCGTGATCCCCCTGCTGTGGTTGGCTGGTCGAGGCGAGCTTCCGAGCATCGTCGCTCGGCTCAACACCGCCAGCATCGACGGAACCGCCGCTGACGTGCTTGCCCGCCTGTCGACGGAAGCCCGATTCGCGCTGCCTGTGATTGCAGTCGTCGCCGTGTACCTGTCGGGGCGCTGGCTGGTGACCAAATGCGGGCTGGAGAATGGTCTCAATCCAGGCAAATGTCTCTACGTCGCATCGAGCGCTGCGCTCTTCGCCTTCGCGGTGGTTGATCCAATCGCCGGCGTCATCGGCTTCGTCGGATCGCATTCCATCGAGTACTTCGTCTTGGTGAATCGATCAGTTGCCTCCGAGACCCGCCAGGACGGCACCTTGGGCAAGATCGCCCGGCTGCGGTACGCCCGCCTTTCCTTCTTCACCGTCTATGCCGCCGCGGCTGCTGGGCTGTTCTACCTGCTCTACCGCCTTACCTCACCCCGGGTCCTTCTCGTAACGGTCCTCACCATCGGGGCTCTCCACTTCTTCTACGACGCCTTCATCTGGAAGCTTCGGCGACCTGATGTGGCTACATCACTCGGCGCTTCTCAAGCCGCCGTCCAAGCAGCGCGGAGATAGCGTGCCGGGCATGTTCTCCACAGGATTCGTGAATCTCTACACCGGTGACATCGAGGCCGGACTTCACTTTTACCGGGACCTCCTCGGATTCGAGGAGACCTTCCGCACCCCAACCGAGGGGGATCCCCGAGCACGTGGAACTCTCGCTCAATGGGTTCGCTCTGGGGCTGGGCACGGTAGAGGCAGCGAGGAGGGTGCACGGAGTTGACGCGGCCCCGGGCAGCGCGGCCATGGTCTTGGTCGTGTGGTCCGACGATGTCGACGAGGCATTCGCGCGGCTGGCATCCGGCGGCACTCCCATCGTCCAGCCACCGCACAACACCGGCAACGACAACCGCAATGCGCTACTGCGTGACCCCGATGGCAACCTCGTCGAGGTCGTGTCGAAGGTGAACTGATCACCGGCCGGGCTCATGCCTCCGATACCGTCATGGCCAAGACCGGTGGCTGAGCACGAGTCGATAGCCGTCGGGGTCAATGATCGTGACTCCCCATTGATCCCAATACGGGTTGCGTGCGGGGATGATGACCCCACCCGCGTCGCGGAGACGAGCGAGCGTGTCCTCTTCGATCGTCCCGCCCAGGTAGAGGACCAGGAGATCCTCTTCGGTGGGCGATGGCGGTGTTTCACCGTCGGGATCACCCACGAGCTCGAGGTGCCAGGACGCCGCTGGCCAGCCGACCATCAGCAGAGCCTGGCCACCTCTCGGATCGGGACCGGTGCGATAAAGGACCTCAAGGCCGAGACCTTGGACCCAGAATCGTTCTGCGGCCTCCAGATCGCGACTCGGTCGAGCTATGCGCAGAGGGCTCAGAGGGTGTGGGTTCACGGGATCATCACGCCGATCTGCTGCATGACAAGATTCTTTCAACCAATCCGAGTGACGAAAACGGAGGCAGTGGTCGAGTGAGCGTCGTCGGGAGTGAGCAGCGTGCGCACGCGGCTGCGTCTGTCGGGCTAGCCCGTGGGCGGGGTCTTTTGATGCAGGTCGAGTTCGTGTTCGTCGACAGTAGGCGGTGGGCGTGAGGCGGGCGATCGTTCTCCAGCACATCTCCTGCGAGCCTCCGGGCCTGTTCGCCGAGGTGCTCAACGAACGCGGCGTCACCCTCGACGCCGTCGAGCTCGACGGGGGCGGTGTCCTGCCCGAGTGGCGAGATAGCGACCTCGTCATCGTCATGGGTGGTCCGATGGGCGTGAACGACGAGTCCGAGCACGCCTTCCTCGGCGCCGAGAAGAGGTGGATCGCAGCTGCCGTCCGCGCCGGTGTCCCGTATTTCGGCGTCTGTCTTGGGTCGCAGCTGCTTGCCGCCAGCCTCGGTGCGGACGTGCGGACGGGAGAGCGGCCGGAGGTCGGCGTGCTCCCGGTGGAACTTACGTCGGAGGGACGTGCGGACGCCGTGTTCTCGGCCCTCGGCGACGACTTCCCTGCCCTGCAGTGGCATGCGGATACCTTCGACCTGCCGAAGGGTGCCGTCCATCTCGGCCGCTCGGCGGCGTACCTCAACCAGGCCTTCCGAGTTGGTTCGACCGCCTATGGCGTCCAGTTCCACCTCGAGGTGACCGCGGCGATGCTCGAGGAGTGGGCGCGGGTACCCGCGTACGTCGCCTCGCTCTCCGCTACCCTCGGCCCTGCCGGTTTCGACCTGCTGGCGGCGCAGTTTGAAGCCAATCGGCCGGCGATGGAAGCTGCCGCCAAAGGCCTGTTCGGACGCTTTCTCGATGCGACGGGAGACCGAGAAGCGGGAGAAGCGTCGACGTCCACGTAGTTGGGGAACGGGGCGAGGCTCAGTACCCGGTTCCCATACGCCGAGCATGCACAGTAGACCTCGTGCACACGAGCGACCTTCCCGCTCAACTTACGAGCTACCCCGCCTCTTGTGACCGCCCGTTCGAAAGACGACTCTTTGTTTAGCGCAACTGCAGCGAACGAGTGGCCGCTCGTCGGCCGGGCAGAAGAGCTCGATCTGCTCCGTGAGATGCAGTCGGCGAGACCGCAGGTGAGTGCCGTCATCGCCGGCCAGGCTGGCGTCGGCAAGTCCCGGGTCGCTCGGGCGGCGACCGAGGAGGCGGCCTTGGAGGGGTGGGCGACCCTCAGCATCCGCGGGAGCGAGGGCTACTCCCAGGTGCCGCTCGGACCTTTGCGAACGGTGCTGCGTCTCACGAGCTCGACTGAACTGAGCGGGCTGGAGCACAGTGTGGAACGAGAGCTCATGGCGATGCGCACGCGCAAGGGCCTCATCGTGATGGCCGACGACTGCCAGTCACTCGACGAATCCGCCGCCGTCACGGTTACCACCCCCGGTGGGACCTCTGCGAAGACCAAAGCAGACCGCTACTCCGACTGAACTGAGATGACATGGCCTCGGGCCGCCTCAGCACTAGAAAGGGGCCATGGCGAACACCGACATGGCCGAGTACTGGAACGGGCGCCCCGCCGATGTCTGGGTCACAGAAGCAGAGCGCTTCGACTCCATGCTTGCCCGCTTCGGCCGCCGACTGCTGACGGCTACCGTGCTTGAGCCGGGCGAGCGGGTCCTGGATGTCGGGTGTGGCAACGGTGCAACCAGCCTGGAGGCAGCGCGAGCCGTAGGGTCCGGTGGGCGAGTCACGGGCCTCGACCTCTCTGCGCCCATGCTGGAGGTGGCCCGGCGGCGTGCCGAGGAACAAGGGATCGACATGGACTTCGTCCAGGGCGACGCCCAGACCGCCTCCTTCGACCAACCGTTCGACGTTGTCGTGAGCCGCTTCGGCGTGATGTTCTTCGACGACCCGGAGGCCGCTTTCGCCAACCTGGCGAAGGCAGCCCGCCCGGGCGGCCGCCTCTGTTTCGTGTGCTGGCAAGAGATGTTCGCCAACGAGTGGATCGCCGTGCCGGCCATGGCGATGGTGGCCCACGTGGGGCTCCCCGAGATGCCCGAGCCTGGCGCCCCGGGGCCCTTCGCCCTCGCGGACGCCGGACGGATCAGGGACATCCTCGCGTCCGCCGGGTGGTCTGACGTCAGCGTCGAGGAGCACAAAGACGCCATGCTGATGGGACGCGACCCTGAGGACGTCCTCTCCTTCATGCTCTCCGACGAGATGGGGCGCCGGCTTGTCGAGGGCAAGGACCAAGAGGTGGTGAAGGCTGGTACCGAAGCCACCCTCGAGGCGCTCCGACCGTACGTCACCCTCGAGGGTGTCGTGCTGGGCGGCACCTACTGGCTCGTGACAGCCCGCAAGAGGTACTGATCAGAGAGGCACAGCACAGGACTCCGTGGCCAGTCAGAAGTTCGTGGCTGGCTTCCGTTATCGCTTGATCCACGAGGGGCCGTTGCCCCTCCGACCCGGAACGGTGACATGGACGTCGGCGTCGTCGGACCGTATCCTCAGGGGTCCGCCTGTGCCTTCGAGGTGCGGGCATTCTTTCCAGTCCGCGGCGCGACAGTCGAAGACCCAGTAACGGGAAGCTTGAACGCCTCGCTGGCTCATTGGCTTCTAGATACTCGGCGCGTCACCAGCCCTTACGTCGCCAGCCAGGGCACGGCGCTCGGCCGGACCGGACGCGTCCACATCTCATCCGACGTGAACGGCACGATCTGGGTCGGCGGCAGCACCATCACGTGCATCACGGGAAACGTGGAGCTATGACGTCGTAGCCAGACTCACGCCGTCGAGTCTGATTACCTTCATCGGGTCACTGGCGCACGTTCATGACCGTGCGTACGTCGAGGTTATGGAAGTGTGGCGGGCCGGCTAGCAAGGCGGCCATCTGTTCGGCGTACTTGCCGGTGACCGGGTCGCTGGAGTTCTTCATCGCTTCCTCGTAGCTGTCGAACTCGACAATGACGAAGTAGTGGCCGGGCCGGTCCCGGTCTTCCGTGACGGTGGCTTTGGACGCGAGGAGGGCATCACCGCGTTCCTCTTGCATCTGCTCGGAGAGGGCTTCCACTTCGTCGATACGCGATGTCTCAAATTCCATGATCTGAACAAAGCCAGGCATTCCGCTCCTCCAGTCGCTTTCCGTTCGTTCAACGCTACTTGGCGAGCCAGCGGCGAACAGCAAGAGTCGGCTGAGGTCGCGTGTTTCGCCGAACGATGCTCGCCCGACGCCATCAACCGCGAACACGACGGCGGCAGCGGACCGAGCTAGTTGCTTCGTTTGACGAAGCCAGTCGCCCGCCTCAGTCGTAATGACGAAGCAGCGGCCACATCGCTCCCCAGCGGTGTCGCGGCCCCGTGCAGATGTAGATGTGCCCACCCCACTCCTGGTTGTGGAGCCCGGCGCTGTTGTAGAGCGTGGCCACGACACGAACGTGTCCGAAGAAACGAGAGAGATAGGTGCCGTAGTCGGTAACGTCCACTGGCCCGGGTGCCACGGCGACCACAGTGGTTGCGTCGGGCTTGCCAGGGCCCCAGAACCACTCGTTGTTCTGTCCGCTGACAGCGATCGGGACACCGGACCCCCGACCCAGCTCGTTGATGGCGCCCGCCTCTCCGTAATCAGCAGTGAAGATGACAGCATTGGCCCGCTGCCCGGGCGGCAGGGAGTGCCACACCGTGGCTACTGAGCGGACGAGTTCAGGCCAGCCCACTTCCTCGGCCAAAGCTTGGTTGACCTTGTAGGTCCAACCGATGTCGTTGGCCGGCAGGATGGGAAGCACGAGCGGCAGCGAAAGCGCCGTGCTGAGCGCAGTCACGGCAAACAGGCGTCGCAAGCGCACGTGGCCGGCGGCCAACCGCCCCTCGATGTGCACCGCCCCGGCAGCCAGCAGAAACACGTAGGCACCAGCCAGGTAGTAGATCTTCGCCCCGGTGGTGAGCGCAAAGAAGGCAAACAACAGTCCGTAGGCGCATACCAGGGCCCGCCACAGGGGACGGCCTGATCGCCAGAGGAAGCGAATCCCCGCTACCCATACCCAGATCAGGGCAGGGGTCGCCATGATCGCCTGACCGATGACCCAGTTGCCGACGTTGCCAAGCCCGCCGTTCACCTGGTTGAGGCTCCTTGTCATGGCGATCGTGGGCCAGCCATGCGACGCCTGCCACCACAGGTCCGGAAGGGTAAAACAAGCAGCGATTCCAGCGCCGGCGAGGAACCAGCGGTTGAGGACGAGCCGCCATGCCCCGCTCATGAGCGCCCCTGCGAAGATTGCCACGGCGAAGAAGCCCACGCTGTGCTTGTTGGTGAGCCCTGCACCGAGTACCAAGCCGCCGACCACCCAAGAGCGCGGGTTGCCGGTGCGGCCGACGTGCACGACCACGAGAGCCAAGGCCGCCCACGCCAGGATGTCGATCGGCGTCGTGCCCAACGCATGGCCGGCGGCCAGGACCACCGGCATGGTGGCGGTCGCCACAGCCGCGATGACCTGGGCCTGCCGGCCCCCTCCGAGTTCACGCGCCAGCAAGCCTCCAACGATCGCGGTGGCCGCCGTAGCGAGGGCCGCCCACACACGAAGGCCGAGAAGCGAGACTCCGAAAAGGAACAGGGACGCACGTGCCAGCAGCGGAGTCAGGACCGGCTGGTCGACGTACCCACCCTGCAGATGCCGGGCGCAGTCGAGGAAGTACAGCTCGTCCCGATGAAAGCCATATCGGCCGGCCAGGGCCATCTCGAGCACGAACAATCCGGCCGCTGTCAGCAGCACTGGCCTGGCGGCAAAACGCTCGAGGGCGCGCTCGGGTATCGGTACCTGAGCGCCTGCTGTTGGCAGCGCGGGCATGCCGTCGACGGTGCCGGCGGCCGTCACGGTGGTGTCACCAGAGCGTCGCAAACGAACTCGATGACGGTGCGCCTGGCCAGCCCGTCATCGAACCGCTTCGCGTCGCGGTCATCACGTCGATGCCAGCCGAACCAGGCGGTTGCTTCGGACACGAGCCGTGCAGCGATGTCAGCGTCGGGCATCGCGCGAAGGTCGCCGGTCCCGGCCCGCTTCGACAGATACCGGGAGAGGGCAGCGTGGCGTTCCGGCCGCCCCCGCCGGAAGTACATCTCCTCGAGCTCAGGGAGATCTATTGCGCACCTCTCGATCACCGCGAGTACGGGCCAGAGGCGCTCGATCGTCTCGTACTGTTCCTCGACAATCGCCGCCAGCTCAGCGCGCATGTCAGCAGGGGCATCGGCGTCGAGGGCGGCGCGCAGAAGCGGCGCACCTGCGGTCCGCCGCAGGCCCTCGCGGATGACCGCCACGGTCTCGCCAGGTGCCGGCGGTGAGAGCGGGAGGGCCGGCGCGCTCTCGGCCAGGAGGTCGAAGGCGTGCACGAACACGAGGTGGAACAGGGTCTCCTTGCTCTCGACGTATGTATAGATCGCCCCCGACGACAGGCCGGCGGCGGCCGCCACGTCGGCCATGTGAGTTCGCTGGTAGCCGAGGCGACCGAACGCCCGTGTGGCGGCATCGGCGATGTGTGCCAGCCGCTCGGGCCGGAGAGGTCGGGCCATCTCAACAGTTATAAACTGAATGAGTCAGTCAGTCAATCCCTGGCGACACAGCATCCCGGATCAGCGGCGGTCTTCAACGGGGGCGACGTAGCGATCCATAAGCTGACGCGGTGAGGATGGAAGAAGCGGTCCCGTGGTCGATCACTGCTCGGAACCTTCCCGAGCATGCGAGGAACCCGATCCACACAGACGCCGGAGCGCAGGCCGCCGGCTTCACGCGGGCGCTTGTTGCAGGAGTGACGACCTACGCTTACTGCTGTCATCCGGTCATCGAGCGGTTCGGGCTCGACTGGGTCTGTTCGGGCGAGGCCGAAGTCCACTTCGTCTCGCCCGTCTCCGATGGCGACCTGTTGTTGTTCGAGGTGGTCGAACGGAGTGACGGAGGCCTCGACGTTGTGGCGACAACTCCGAGGCAGAGCGGTTCATTGGTGACGATGTCTGCATGGCGGGGCCATCGGGGCAACTTCGAGCTGCGGCCAGGCGAGCCCCTCGCGCCGATCACGGTGAGACTCTCTGGCGAGTACGGCGCCGACTACGCAGCTCGCGCCGGCGACGACCAACCCGACTGCGGCCTCGCCGGGGTGCTCCACCCGGCGGTATGGCCAGCGATCGCGAACTCCGTGTTCCGGAGCCAGTTGGTTCGCGGATCGTGGATCCACACGCGCAGCATCATCCGCCACTTCGCGCTCGCCCCTTCTGGGGCGGAGGCCGAGGTATCAGGCGTGGTCTTTCGTCGCTTTCACCGTCGGGGCGAGCGCGCCGTCGCCGACGTGGCCGTGCGGGTCGACGGGGCGATTGTTGCGACCCTCGAGCACGAAGCGATCATCGACGTCTCTGCGCCGGCTCCCGAACCATCGACGTGAGAGTGCCTGAGATTCGGTGCCGCTCCATGTAGAGAGGAGAGACTTCCAATGAGCGATGTGCAGCCGGCGCGACGCCGACTGATGAAGGGGGGTTTCGAGCTGTGAGCTGCCCAGTGCCCGCATGATCTGTGGTCTGATTCCGCAAGGGAGGAGCCTGACATGAACACGAGGGATCATCCCGTAGCGGTAGTGACTGGCGCGGCGCGTGGCCTCGGGCGAGTGATCGCCTCCACCTTGGCTGATGAGGGCTACACACTTGCCCTGATCGATGTATCGAATCTCGACGCCACGGTGACCGACCTCGAGTCCCGGGGGGCGATCGTGTGGTCTTCGGCGAGCGACGTGTCCTCAGAAAGCCAAGTGGTCGCCCTGTGTGCCGCAGTACGCGAGCGTTTCAGCCGCGTCGATGTGCTGGTGAACAACGCCGGGATCTCTCTGCTGGCTCCGGCCGAGAGCACCAGTGCCGCCGCCTTTAAGCGGGTCATCGATGTCAACCTCACCGGGCCCTTCCTCTTGTGTCGGGAGTTCGGCGCCTCGATGCTTGCGACCGGTTCCGGTTCCATCGTCAACGTCGCCTCCATCGCCGGGATCCGAGGTATCTCGCATCGGGTCGCCTACAACGCGTCCAAGCACGGGTTGATTGGTTTGACCTCAACGCTGGCGGCGGAGTGGGGTGGCCGGGGTGTTCGGGTCAACGCCGTATGCCCAGGGTGGATCAAGACCGAGATGGATGTTGAAGATCAAGCCAGCGGCGGGTATAGCGACGATGACATCGTGAACCAGGTCCCGCTGCATCGATTCGCCCACAGCGACGACGTGGCGGCAGCTGTGGCCTTCTTGGCAGATCCTCGGAAGAGCTCTTACATCAACGGCGTTGCCCTGCCTGTCGACGGCGGGTGGTCGGCGGACGCCAGCTGGACGGCGCTGCGAGCTCGCACGCGACTCAAACCGGGAGACCGTTAAGCCTCGGACGGCATGTTGGGCGATCGAAAAAGGGCGAGCTCACTAGGCCATCGATCGTGGGGCCGTCGTCCTCCGATCATTGGGTTGGTTCACGCGCCGACGCTGTGTTTCAGAGTCCGCCGTCAATTGGACAAAGCGGGCAATGTCGACGTTGCCGCCGGAGATCACCAGCCCGACCCGTGCGCCCCTCGCCTCAACTGCACCGTTCAGAAGTGCCGCGATGCAGACGGCGCCACTGGGTTCGACGACGAGCTTCATGGCCTCGAAGCAGAAGCGCATCGCCGCCACGATGTCGTCTTCGCTCACGAGCACGACTCCGTCCAGATTTGCCTGGTTGATAGGGAACGTGAGGGCGCCCGGCACAGGTGTGCGCAGCCCGTCGGCGATCGTCGGGTTCGACTCCGATTTGAGGCGCTCACCGCTCAGCAAGGAGCGATGCGTGTCGTCGGCGAGCGCCGGCTCAACCCCCACGACCCGGCAACTCGGGGCTAGGGACTTGGCGACGGTGCTGACACCCGCCGCCAGACCCCCGCCACCGACCGGCACGAGCAGCAGATCCAGTTCCCGCACGTCCTCGAACAGCTCGAGGGCAAGCGTTCCCTGGCCTGCCATCACCTCGTAGTCGTCAAAGGGGCGAACGAAGCTTGCGCCGGTGCGAGCCACGTAGGCGTCGGCGACGAGGTCGGGTTCGTCGACCTCGGGGTCGTAAGGTCGAATCTCGCCTCCGAAGCCCGCTATGGCCCGCGTCTTGGCTGTGGCGGCATTGTTCGGAACCACGATGGTCGCTGTCGCACCGACGATGGAGGCGGCGAGGGCTACGGCAGCACCGTGGTTGCCAGACGAGTACGCCACGATGCCAGCGCGGCGTTCCTCTTCGGTGAGCTGCAGAATCCGATTGAGTGCACCGCGGAACTTGAAGGATCCCGACCGCTGAAAGTTCTCCGGCTTTACAAACACATGGGCAGCGCAGATCTCATCGAGGGGCGACGATGTCAGCACATCCGTCCGGCGCACGAGACCCCCGATCCGATCCGCCGCTGCCTCGATCCGCCCCATCGTCAGCGAAGCGCCGGGCGAAGTGCTTGCTTCACCAGTCACTGCCCAACACATCCTTCGCAGCCGCGATGCGGGTTTCGTCGCGTTGGTAGAACACCCATTGCTTGATCCTCTTGCCACGGATAAGCCCGGCTCGGCTCAACACCTTCAGGTGCTCACCGCACGTCGGCTGACTCACGCGCAGCTTCTCGGCGATGAGGAGTGAGCAGACCCCGTCCGCCACCAGGTCTCCGTCACGCTGTGGTGGGAAGTGTGCCTCTGGATCTCGCAGCCAGTCCAAGATCATCAACCGCTTGTCGTTGGCGAGAGCTTTCACGACGTCAACGTCGAGCACAGAGGCATTATGGCAAGTAGCTAACTGTCTGTCCAGCGAAGTCGCACCGCTCGAGCCTGCGGGAGGTACTCGCCGGACCGCCCAGGCAGCGTCGGCTACCTCCGTCGGAGGTGCCCGAGCCCAACGGTGCATGGGCTGATGACGTGCGAGGGCACCACGTGGATGTGAGCGAACGCGCCGAGGGCGAGAGCCGGAAGAGCGAACCCGAGGGGTACGACCCCAGCTGCCCACTGGGTCGCTCGCAGGCAGGCACGGCGGTGCCTGTCCGTCCAGCTCAGGGCGGGAACGCCGTCAGGCCGCGACGCCTCCCCTGCGCACCTGAGGAGGTCGAGCACCACATCAACGCCGCCCGAGCTCGTGGCGAGAGCTCGGACTCGCAGCTGCCGCTTGAGTGACTCGATGCGTGCGCGGTATTCGCGACATGGCCGGCATCGCGCGATGTGAGCGGCGACGACGGCCTCCCCAATTGGTGCCTCTTCGCCGTCTACGAGGGCGGAGATCGCCTCCCGCGCCAGCCGGCACGAGGTGAGCAGGCCGGCACGGTCGGGTTCAGGCCGCCGCCGCCTCCTCATCACGAGACCGCCACCTGAGGGGCTGGGGTGCCGAGGGCGCCGAGCAGCATGGCCCTGACCAACCGGAGCATTCGAGGAACCTCGACCCTCAGCTCGACGACCCGAATTGAATGGGTACGTTTGCGACCTGCGATCTCGTCCAGTTCCCCGCTCCGGGAGCCAGCACCCAATCGGTGAAGAGCGTGTCGCGGGCGGCAAGGGCGTCCACCTTGCCCGCCGGCCCGAACGCCAGCGTTTCGGTGCCCGGGGGTGGAGTCGGCAGGGCATCCCACGCATCGCCGGGGCCCCCTATCACCTCGACGGATTCGGAGGCGTCGGCGGACGACGTAACGAGGAAGAGGCCGCGCCGGCCATCGGGTCCGAAGGACCGCACCCCTCCCGACCCGACCGCGAGCACGGGCGAGGTCCGCCACCTCGTGTCGCCGTTGCTCCTCCACGCCGCCAGCAGGCCGCTCTCGTGCCCATCGGAGACGGCGAGCAGGGCGCAGAGACCACCCGTCGTCGGCAGCAGACCGAGGACGTCGACGTTGCCGGCTGCTAACGACGCCGGCAGTGCGGGTCCGGCGAGCTCCCAGGGACCCTGAGCATCGGAGAAGACGCCGACGATTCCAGCCCGGCGACAGTCTGCTCCGACGATCGGCGTGGAAGCTTGCACGCCGACGGCCGTGATCGATCCGAGGCCGCAGGCACGCCCGGCCGGCGACGACTGCAGCTCGGTCGAGGTCGTCAGCTCGTTCCACACAGCAAGTTGCCCGGAGCTCTCCGATACCTCCTCCACGCCGCCGCTGGCAGCGGTGAGGGCCACGGCGCTGCCTCCCGTGCCGATCGCCAGCGCGTCTGGCTGCTTGGCGAGCGCCGCGATCGGGGAGGCCGGCGTCCAGGCGCGTCCCCCGTCGGACGTAACGAGGATCGGCGAGAACTCGAGGAGGTTGGCCGGCCGGACGCCCACGGTGAGAGAGAGCCCGTCCCGAGCCGCCAGCACGAGCCCGCCGTTTGTCGCCACCGCCAGGGCCGAGGAGAGGTCGGACCAGTTCGAGGCGCCACGGGGTCGGAAGAAGAGCTGCCAGAAGGTGTTGAGCGGCTCGTTGAGGTCGCCCATTGGAACGACGGCCCACGAGCCAGCCGACGTCTCGATCGAGGTGGCCATTGAGAGGCCGGCGGCAGCCCGGGCGACCGGCCGGCCCGGAGCACCGGTGGCGTGTCCGCAGGCAGCCGTCCCGAGCCCGAGAAGCGTCGTCGTGAGGACTACGAGCGCGCCTCTTCGCCGGTGCGCATGCGACCGATGGCGGCGCTGCGGGAAGCTCACGATCCGAGCACGCTGCGAATGGCGTTCGAGAGGACCACGGCGGAGGAGGATTTCGTCGTCTGGGTCCCTGGACCCGGGTCCATGTCCAGCACGTATCGCGTGTCGCCCGTCGGATCGATCACATAGGCGATATCACTGTGGGCGATCATCGCCCCAGCTGGCGAATACTCGACCTGAACACCGAACGAGCTCCAGACGCGATTCAAGGCGGCCGCTGAACCGGTGAGGTAGAGCCAGTTCGGGACGTGCGCGAGGCCTTCCTGGCGGTCGAAGGCGATCGTATAAGCGGGTGACCGGTAGACCGGGTTGGCGACGATGGCGACGAGCCAGACTCGCTTGGCACTGGCGCCGAGCAAGCGGTCCGCCTCCCGGAACTCCTGGGCGATGATCGGGCAGTCGGAGACACATACGGGGTCCAGGAACGTCACGGCGATCGCTTTGCCCCGCAGGCTCTGGAGGGACACCGCCGCTCCGCTCTGATCAGTCAACTGGAAGGCTGGTGCCGGAAGATGGACGGCATCCGGTGTCCCGTCGACGGCCTCGGCGAGGATCGGATCCGCGTTCGGGTTCATGGACGCCAGGGCCATCGGCGCAGCGCCGACGAGGGTGATGGCGATGGCGCCGACAGCCCCGAGGACCTGCAAGGTGTAGCGGGGTCTCGCCGTCAGGCGTTCCCACAACGACGCGTCGGTGGCGCCCGTCGTGATCGGTACCGGCGCGTCGGCGACGGCGGGGACGCGCGTGAGGGCGAGGTAGCCGGCCGTGAAGATGAGCGCCATCGGGATCATGCTGTTCGGGTCGGTTCCGACGCCGCCAAGGAAGCCGAAGTCCTCGATGAGGACCCAATCGGCCAGACACACGACGATGCCGGCGATGACCGCAGGACGGACGATGGCCGGGCGCCAGCTCAAGAACGCCATCCCTACGGCGGCGAGGAAGATCACAAGGACGAG
Organism: uncultured Actinomycetota bacterium; assembly: GCA_963735115.1. Lineage (GTDB taxonomy): Bacteria > Actinomycetota > Acidimicrobiia > Acidimicrobiales > Bog-793 > JAKACA01. Next base: position 1,050,598 of record CAVTJR010000001.1, read on the forward strand.
GTTGACGGCCCACCCGTGGGCGGCATCGAAGCCAGCGAAACCCGCCACCCAGGAGGACAAGACGTGCGGCTGGGGCGTTTGTGCCATCTGCTGCACCATCGCGGTGAGGGTCCCGGGGGCGGCGCTCTTGTGCAGCTGGCCGCGCCAGAAGCCTCGACCCGGCCAGGCCTGCAGCACGGCCATTCCCACGAAGAAGAGCCCCATGACGCTGAGGACTGCTCGTCCAAGGCGAGGGCTCAGCCAAGCGCGATCGGGCAAGGCGAGCAGCACGCCCGCCAGGCTGTAGAACAGCACCGCCCCAGGAGCGCCGAATGCCCAGGTGAGACCGGGGGCGAAGACGCCCCCGAAGGCCTCCCCGAAGATCCAGACGATGATCCCCCAGAGAGCGCTCGAGAGGCCGGCGAGCCGGGACCAGTTCCCCCGCGGGGCAACGAGGAGCCAGACGCCGAGCCCTACCTGGATCCACACGGCCGAAGCGGGCGCCGTGATCGGGTGGTAGCTCCAGATCGTGGCCCCGAAATTCACAAGGTGCTGCACCCAAGCCGGCGAGGGCGCCGCAGCCGGTCCGATCACCTGAGTCGTCATGCCGAGAGGCATCGATGTCTGGCCCTGAAGGAAGCCATCGAGGATCCAGATGAGGCCGAAGGCGACGCGAAGGACCCGCCGGGCGAGCGGCTCGGGGTGGCTCCACACCTCGGTCAGGGCAGTCCCGTCTGCAGCTTTTCGCAGCTGGACGCCACGAAGCAGGTTCCAGGCGACCGCCAGCAGGGCGAGCACGACGAGCACGACGAGGCCCTCACGCAGCAAGAGGGATTCGAAGGCCGACACGATCGTGGGGTTGTTCGACTGCAGCCCTGTGCTCATCCCTGGCATTGCGGCTGCTCGCTCCCTTCATGGCCGAGGCGAAAAGAACCCGCCTCTCCAGCTGGGGGTGCGAGGTTTCCCTTCTACGTAGGTAGTGCCTCCAGCCTGCCGCAAAGTTCCGGATCGAGAGGACCGCTCGGCGTCGCCCGCGTCCACGCAGTACCGTCACGCCGGTGGACGGGCTGAGCGAACTCCTGCTGCGGGCGAGGGACGGGGACGACGCGGCACTGGCTGACTTCGTCCAGGCCATGCACCCGCCGATTCGGAGGTTCTGCGCCTATCTCGTCGGTCAGGACGATGCGGACGATGCCACACAGGAGACCTTCCTGGCCGCTTGGCGGGCCCTGCCCGCCTATCGGGCCGACGCCTCGGCCAAGACCTGGCTGTTCGTCATCGCCCGCCGCAACGCCGATCGAGTCGCCCGCCGCCGCGGCCGCTGGTTCGAGCTCGCCAAGGGTGCACCGGGTCCAGCGCCGGCGCCGCACCCGGAGACGGCCGGCCTGCCCTACGAGCTGCTGTCGGACTTGGAGCCGGATCGCAGAATGCCGCTCGTGCTCACACAGGTCATCGGTCTGTCCTACGCCGAGGCGGCCGCTGTCTGTGAGTGCCCCATCGGTACGATCAGGTCGCGGGTGGCGCGGGCGCGGGAAGAGCTTCTCAGGCGGCAGGCGGACGCTCGCAGGCTCGACCGGTCTTCCGGCTGAGCGACTTGCCCCGACGGTGTTGGGAGCCTTGGGAGGAGAGCCATGAACGAAGAGCGTGCTCAAATGCTGTTGCGCGACGAGCGCAGCCGGGTGGAACAGCTGCTGAAGGAGACGACGACCGCCGGTCTGGAGGACCGAGCAACAGCCAACGAACCGGGTGACCTCACCGATCCGGCGGAACGCCTCACCGCCGAGGAGACAGACGACGCCGTTGCCGCCGGCCTGCGTGAACGGCTGGCTGCCCTGGACCGGGCCGAGCATCGGATCGAGCGAGGAACCTTTGGCTACTCGGTCCGCAGCGGGTTGCCCATCCCGGACGCTCGTCTAGAGGCGGACCCAGCTGCCGAGCTCACCGTGGAGGAGGAACAGCAGATCTAACCGAACGGCAGGGTGGATTCGCAGGGAGATGGACACCTGGGCGGCACAACTAGGATGCCTTCGCACCGTGGGGCCTCAGCGGTCCTTGTGTCTTCAAGTCAACGAGGAATGATGCCTCAACGAGAACCGGGCCGCACCATCGAACGCGTACTCGTCACTGGCGGAGCTGGGTTTCTTGGGTTTCACCTCGTGCGCCGACTCTCGAAGGAGTACGACGTCGGCGTTTACGACATCGCCGAGCCGGATCCCGAAGCCGGTCACCGCGACTTCGTGAGCGGAGACATCCTCGAGACCCCTGTTCTGGAAGAGGCCGTCAAGAGCTACGACGCCGTCGTCCACCTGGCGGCTCAACTCGGCGTCGAAGCCTCGCAACGCGACGAGGGCCGCGTCATCGCCGTCAACGTGGCCGGCACTGAATCGCTTGCAGCCGCAATTCGTTCCTCGCCCCGCGTAAAGCGCCTCGTCGCCCTTTCCTCCTCTGAGGTCTATGGGGAGGGACGCGACCGTCTCCTGGAGGAGAGCAACGATCCCGCGCCCCGCTCTGCTTACGGTCGGACGAAGGTCGTGCTGGAGCGGATTGTGGGCTCCCTGGCTACATCATCTCGAGGTGTCACGATCATCCGCCCGTTCAACGTGTATGGCCCCCGCCAACGCACGGACTTTGTCGTCCCACGGTTCATCCTTGCTTCACTTGCAGGAGAGCCGCTCACGATCTTCGGCGACGGTGCTCAACTGCGGACCTTCACGTACGTTGACGACGCCGTCAACGGCATCATGGCAGCCCTTGATTCGCCTCACGCTTCTTCGCCATCTGCATCGACCTATAACGTCGCGTCCAATGAGACCATTTCCATTTCCACTCTTGCCGGCATAATTCGGTACATCACCAAGAGTCACAGTGAGCTGGCGTTTCTCCCGTATGCGGACCCTGAGACGGGACGGGACGCCGCCCAGGAGATAACGGATCGTGTCCCGAGCACAGCCAAAGCCCGCCGCGAGCTCGGTTTTCAGAGCTCCGTCTCGCTGATCGAGGGACTGCTCGCGACGGCAACGTGGTACCAGGACCACTCCGCCGCTCACAGCCTGACGGCCGTGCCTTCCGATCGCACCTGAGGTTCAGGTATAGACGGCCCGGCAGCCGGCCGATCAGCTCGGAAGGCTCGTCGTGGTCGTCGTGGTCGTGGTGCTGGTCGTCGTGGTCGTAGTCGGCGTTGTGGTGGTGGTAGTAGTCGTGGACGAGGTCGTGGTCGGCGAGGTCGGGCTCACGCTCGGCACGGCGGCGGTGACGCGCTCTCCGTAGCCCGTGAAGCTCAGGTGCAGGCTGATAGGTCCCGTTCCGGGGACGAGGCGTCCGAGCGAGATCACGGCCGATCGGATCCGATTCCTCGTGACCCACGCTTGGACGTGAAGGTGCGAGGAGCCGACGAGGCGGGCGACCTGAGCAAGCTCGGCCGAATCGGCCAGGTGCTGGCGGGCGAGTGAGAGGTTCGTCTGGCCGCTGTACTCGGTCGTGCCCGCACCGCCGATCCTGTCATGGCCGACGACGCGGAGGTCGCATGCCCCGGTCAGCTGGCCCACGATCCAGCGCAGGTCGGCAGACGCCAGCGCCAACCCGGACGCGAAGGGAGCGGGCAGTCGCGAGAGCGTCGATGGGGTCAGCACGATCCACGGGCCTTCAGCGCCGACGTCGGCGCCGAGTGCCGGCGGCAGCGACACATAGGTCACGCCGCCGATGAGCCGAAGCTGCAGCGTTCCCGAGCCGCGGAGCTCGAGGGCGAGCCATGCCATCCCGTCGCGGGTGTCGACGGCTCCCGTGCCCGTGCCGATCTCCGACTTACCGGCGAAGCTGTGCACGCCGAACGAGAACGAGCCGGTCGATTCTGAGGAGGCAGCCGCGGCTGCCAAGACGGCGGCGGCGCTCGGGCCGGAGCCGTGCCGGGTCCGAGCCGAAGGCGTGCCCGTCGGCAGCAGCCCGCTCCCAGCCGCTTGCAAAGCCCGTTTGCCGACATGGGCATAGAAGGAGATCCAGGATTCCACGAGGCTCTCATAGGCAGCCGAATGGTTGTAGGCGAGGATGGCGTCTTTGAGGCCTGCCGGCTTGTCGAGGTCGCCGCCGTTGGCGCACAGGAACACGCCGGCGGTCAAGGCGGCGGCGTAGAAGTTCTGCGGGTTGCGCTGGCGATCACCGTTGCCATGCTGGGCGTACTCGGCCCATGTCGCCGGCAGGAACTGCATCGGCCCTTCGGCTCGCACCCAGCCGCCCCCGGGCGCCCGCATGGCAGGCGTGCCGTTCAACCCGTTGAGAGGGACGCCGAAGATCGGCGGGAAGAGCGTGCCGTCGCGCGTGACGCGGGCGGCCGCACCCCACGTCTGGCCGTTGTCGGACTCGACCCTGCCGATGCCGGCGACGTCCTCCCAGGAGAGGTGACAAGTTGGATCGGTGACGGCCAAGACCCGCCCCGCGTGCGAGTAGGCCGCGATCGCGACGGCCGGCACCCCGTCACTCGCCCCCGCCGGCATGGCGGCGGCGTGCCTGTGATGCTTCGGGGGGGCGGCCGAGAAGGGAACGACGCCGGCGGTGGCGGATCGGCCAGCCGGAAGGGGACGGGGCATGCGAAACGGTGCCGGCGCGCCCTGATCGCTGCTCGCCCGGGCAACGTGCAGGGCGACACCGGCCGCCGGCGCACGGCCTGCCGAGACATGGCGTCCCGCCGGCAGGATTGAGCCAGCCAGGGTCACTCCGAGTACTGGCACTAGCAGCCAGGGCAAGGGCCGCCGCCGAGCGACGAAACGGCCCAGCGTCCGAAAGCGCTCGCCTGCGACTCCTCGCCACGTCCTCGCCGCCTCCGTGACACCGGGCTCGGTGTGCCACCACGGCTGGGAGCGGCGCCTCAGGCGAGGCAGCAGACTCATCTCAACGCTGCACGCCGCGTGGTTCCGTCCTCGGGTCCGCGTATGCGGAGGTGCATCCGAGGCGGGGTGCAACAAGGACGCGGCCGTTCCATCTCACGTACGTACCTATCGGCACGTTGCCGCAGGCACCTGAGCCATGCCTGGCTGCTGCACCCAGGTAGGCGGCTCGGCTGCCTGTTCGGCGAGTAGGGCGGGAGCGGGTCAGTGGGCAGGTGTTCATGGGGTGTCTGTGGGCACGAGCATGGCCGCTTGAGGCAAACTGCAGACTATGCGGCGCCCGATCACGGTCGGCTCACCCTCGTGAGCTACGTCCTCGACTACTGGAGCTTCGACCCCTTCCTCGTCGTGGTGGCGGTCATCGTCGTCGTGCATGAGATCGGGCTTGCTCATCTGCGTCAGCGCTCCGATCCGCGGCGGACCCGTCAGCGACGCCGGCGGGCGCTGCAGTTCTACGGCGGCCTCGGCATCCTGCTCCTCGCCGTCGTGTCGCCCATCGACTACTTCGCCAGCGACTACTTCTTCGTCCACATGATCGAGCACATCCTCATCGCCTTCTTCGCTCCGATCCTCGTGGTGGCGGGGGCTCCCTGGCTGCCCTTCCTCTTCGCCCTGCCGGTGGGTCCGCGGCGCAGGCTCGGGCGAGCCCTCCTCCTCGGTCGCTGGTCGCGTCCGCTGCGATCCGTCGGAGGGGTCGTCTCGAACCGCTGGACGGCCCTAGTGCTCTTCAACCTCGCAATGGTGATCTGGCACGTGCCCGTGCTCTTCGACCTTGCCGAGCGCAACCAGCGAGTGCACATCTGGCTGATGCACTCGAGCTTCTTCCTCACGGGCGTGTTGTTCTGGCTGCAGATCATCCCGTCCTTCCCCTTCAAGGCGAAGGCGTCTGCCGCCTGGCAGGTCGGCGCCATCGTCTCGACGAACGTCGTGATGTTCTTCCTGGCAATGTCGCTCAGCATCTTCGCCACCGGCTCCTGGTACGTGGTCTACGCCCACGTGCCGGGCGTCTCGCTGGCGCCTTTCGCCGACCAGCAGATCGGTGCGGCCATCTTGTGGATCTGCGGCGATTTTTGGGCGGTACCCGCCCTCATCTTCGTCATCAGGCGGGCGATGGCCGAAGAAGGGAGTTTCTCCAGCCTGGCCGAACGGATCATCCGCGGGCGAGTCCCTCTGTCCCTGGAGGAGTTCCGACCGCCCGCCTGACCCAAGTACCGCTAGCTCGGCAAACGTCGTTGACTGTCGGGTCAAACGGAAATAGTGTGACCAACGCAGGCAAGGTACATAGCTGAAGTGACCGGGGGGCAGCTCCGATCGTCGAGGCGGTTGACCACTGATGCTCGGTGGGTTCCGCCGGCGGTGAGACGCGCCTACCGGCTGGATCGGGGGCCGCGTTGTCTCGTTCGGGAAGGCTGGGGGTTGCTGCCGTGATTGTCGGCATCGGCATCGGCCTCATCGTCTTTCTGGCAGCGGCGTTTCTCCGCTCGTCGCCGCCGACGGTCGATTTCACCGCTGGGCACACGCCCGGTCAGCCGGTTGACATGACCTTGCAGACGGTCGGATCGATCGGTTTCGGCGCCCACCCCACGTGGGTGTCGTATCTGACCTTGGCGCCTGACGGGAAGTGGGTGCACACCACCCTCTGGGATCTTCCTGCCCACACGCGCATCAACGTGACGATCGACCAGTACGACGGCGGCGGGCCGTTGCGCAACCAGGTGCTGGGCCTCGTGCAGGGCACGATCGGCAACGACATGACCGTGGACGGCAAGACAATGACGATGATCAACTCGAACGCCACCACGGCCGCCATCCCGAACGGTGTCGCCCACACCTTCACCATTCCGACGCTCGGGATCAACGTCCCCCTGCTCGCCAACTCGAACAGCGCGAGCCTGTGCGCGGTGGCGCCGTGCACCTTCGCCTCGCCCCACAACATCGTCAAGTTCTCCTTCATGACGCCCGGGCCAGGCGAGTACCCCTGGCAGTGCTTCCTTCCCTGCGGCCTCGGCTTCCTCTACGGCAACGGGGGCCCGATGCAGTCGGTCGGCTACATGGACGGATTCTTGAAGGTGGTTTCGTGAGCGCCGACGCGAGCAGCACGGGCGGCGGCGGAGCGCCCTCCCCACCGGCAGCTGCCGGAGAGCCTCGTCACTTCCAGCGCATCCTCACGATCTGGATCGTCATCTCGGTCGTGGGCGACCTCCTCTTCGCCTTCTTCGTCGGCCCCCACGTGCCCCCGGGCCGCATGTCGGACACGGCTACCTCGGACTCCGTCGACTTCACCGTCCTGTTCCTCATCGCCCTGCCCGTTCTCGTGGGCGTCTGGGTCTACATGGGCTACGCACTCATCACGTGGCGGGCGTCCCGCCCCGGAGTGCCCGAGCCCGTCGGCGGACCGCAAGCGCGGGGCAACCTTCGCGTGCAGGTCATCTGGATGGTCACCACCACGGTGGTCGTGATGGCGCTGTTCGTCTTCGGAACCGTCGAGCTGTACGTCACTGCCGGATCGGGCGGCGGCGAAGGCCCGAACCCTCTCTGGACGCCGACCTCGGCCACCGTGCTGCCGGTGCAGGTGATCGCCCAGCAGTGGCGTTTCACGTATCGCTACCCGACCTTCGGCGGCTTCGAGACACCGGATCTCGTGTTGCCGGTCGACACGACGATCGAGTTCCACGTGACGTCGCTCGATGTCATCCACGACTTCTGGGCGTACCAGATCGGCGTCAAGGCAGACGCCAACCCCGACTACGACAACATCGCCTTCACCACGACCAAGCAGCTCGGCGTCTTCACCGTGCGGTGCGCCGAGCTCTGCGGCATATGGCACGGCGCCATGTACGACTACGGGAGGATCCTCAGCAAGTCGCAATTCGAGACCTGGGCGACGACGACCGAAACCCAGCTGGCCCCCTTGACCAAGCTCCTGCCGGCCTTCGCCTATACCTACACGCCGGACGCCAACGGTGCCGACGGCGGCTACTACCCCGACACCAAGGATCCGTACAGCAACGTCGAACAGTACGGCGCCACCACGCCGAGCACCTAAGTCCCGACCGCCATCGACGAATGGGTACTGACTCATGAGCCTGGATACACAAGCGGTTATTGACTCGCCTCCCGGGGAGCGCCTGCGGACTACGTCGGGCTTCTTCAGCCCGAATGCCGTCTGGGCGCTCGTGGGGGCCGCCGCCGGCTATGCCTTCGGGCACTTCTGCGGCAACGTCATTGCTGCCAACCAGATCGTCGTGCAGAGCAACGGGCAGAACAACGTCGCCGTCGTGCTCGGTCTCTCCTTCGGCGTCTTCGGCTGGCTGGCCGGAGCCGGCATGTTCAACTACCCGGCCGCCAAGCTCATCGGGCGGGAGCCGCTGCCTGAGCTTCCGTCCCAGAGCTGGACGCGCTACTTCCGGCCGACGCACGACCACAAGGTCGTCGGGCTGCAGTACACGGTTGTCGTGCTGCTCTTCTTCTTCACCGGCGGCATCCTCGCCATGGGCATCCGAACCGAGCTTCTGAGCCCGACGAGCCACGTCTTCGGACCCGGCCAGTACATCGCCACGGTCGGTGAGCACGGCACCATCATGATGATGATGGCTTCGTCCATCGTTGTGGGACCGCTCGGGAACTGGCTCGTACCGCTCATGATCGGCTCCCGCAAGATGGCCTTCCCGCGGGTCGAGGTCTTCTCGCTCTGGATCTTCGCCGCCGGCTACCTCGTGATCCTGTCAGCCATTCCCATGGGCGGGTTCCCGACCGGGTGGACCGGCTACGCCCCCCTGCAGACTCAGGCCACAGTCGGTATGGACGCCTACCTCGTCGGCTTCGCCGTGATCGGCATCGGAATGATCTGCGCCGGGTTCAACCTGGCGGCAACGATCATCAACTTCCGCGCTCCCGGCATGACATGGGGGCGCGTCCCGATCTTCGTCTGGTCGATCCTCGCCACAACCGCCCTCCTGGTGCTGGCGACGCCGACGCTCGTCGTCGCCGGCTTGTTCGGGCTCCTCGACCGGACGGCGCAAACGGCGTTCTATGTCAACGAGCACGGTGGCAGCTCGTTCCTCTGGCAGAACCTCTTCTGGTTCTTCGGCCACCCCGAGGTGTACATCATGGCCTTGCCCGGGTTCGGGATCGTCGGCGAGATCCTCCCGGTCTTCACACGAAAGCCCTTGTTCGCCTATCGGGTGGCGGCTGCCGGCATGTTGGGCGTTGCTCTGCTCTCCTTCTTCGTCTGGCAGCACCACCTGTTCCAGAGCGGTATCAACCCCGACATGCGTCCGCTGTTCATGCTGACGACCGAGCTCATCTCCATCCCCACGGGTTTCATCTATCTCGTCGGCCTCGGCACGTTGTGGAAGGCGAAGATCCGCTTCGAGGTCCCGATGCTGTTCGCCCTCGGGATGTACTTCAACTTCCTCATCGGCGGTGTGACCGGGGTCTTTCTCTCGGACGTGCCCGTCAATGTGACCGTGCACGGGAGCTTCTTCGTGCTCGCCCACTTCCACTACACCATCATGGGCGGTCTCGTGTTCGCCTTCTTCGCCGGCCTGTACTTCTGGTTGCCCAAGATGACCGGGAAGAGCCTCAACAAGAAGCTGGGTCAGTACCACTTCTGGACGATGTTCATCTTCTTCAATCTGACGTTCTTCCCGCTGTTCCTCGTCGGGCTCCTCGGCCAGCCTCGGCGAGTGTTCGAATACGCCTCCAACCTGCAGGTTCTCAACGACATCTCGTCGGTCAGCGCCTTCTTACTCGGCGCCTCGTTCCTCTTCTTCATCGCCAACTTCATCTGGTCGATCTTCATCGACCCGAAGGCATCGCCCGCCAACCCGTGGGACTCCTTGGGCCTCGAGTGGCAGACGGCCAACCCCGTGCCGCCGCACAACTTCGACCGCATCCCGGTCATCCTCGCCGACCCCTACCACTACAGCGAGCCGGGCGCTCCTGCGGTGGCCGATCTGGGCGAGGGAATTCTCAGGGCCGTGGGCGCGAGCGCGCCGGCTCAGCCGGCGGGATCCATGGCGACCGATCCTGATGGAGGAGGACCGCACCCATGAGCGAGGACGTGATGCCGGGCGGCAAACACAACGTGCGAACCGAGCTGTTGCAAGAGTCGCCCGAGGAGGCCGAGTACGAGCTCCGCGCGGCCGAGGGCGCCATCTGGACGGGTGGCCGTCTCCTCATCGGTATCGGTGTGTTCGTGTTCGCCTCGCTGGCCTTCGCCTACTTTTACCTCCGCTCGGTGAACAGCGAAGCGCTCTGGCGGCCAGGCCATGTCACGGCTCCGATCGGTGCCGGCACGGCCATCTTCATCATCGCCGTTGCCGCCGCCGTGCTGAATGGTTTCGGCATCTTCCGTCTGCGCCACGGCTTGACGGTCGACTGGGAGGTCTCCGGCTGGGTCGCCCTCCTCGGCGGTTTGGTCGCGACCGGCCTCCAGATCTGGCAGCTGACGAACCTTTCGTTCTTTCCGGGCTCGAGTGGCTACGCCTCCTGCTTCATCGGCTGGGCGGTCCTCAACGTCAGTGTCCTGCTGTGCGGCTGCTACTGGCTCGAGACCTTGCTGGCGCGGTCGCTCCGCTTGCGCCGAGCCGTCGCCCAGGACGGTGGACCGGCGCGTTCGACCCTGCCGGTCGCCCGCCTCTTCCGAGCGAATCTCGAGGGTTGCGCCTACTTTTGGGGCTTCATCGCGTTGATTTCCCTGTTCTTCTGGATACTGTTTTATGTGATCTGAGCATCGAACTGCCGGCCCCTCGCCACAGAGGGTGCAGGTGGGCGGTGCGCAGCCGTAGTGGGACGACCAGCCGTAGTGGGACGAAAGGTGGAGGAGATGCTCGTAGCCGGCACGCTCGTCGCTGCCCAAGCACTGACCTTTGCCATTCCCATCGGGGCGTTTTGCCTCGTGTGCCTCTGGGGGTTCTTCCAGCGCCGACCGACCGAGTGACCACCACGGCCACCGGTGCTCCGCTGGTGGCCCTGCCTGCCTGGGTGCGTCCCGCCCTCACGTGCGGTGCGGTGGCCCTGCTGGTGGGGGTGCTCGTGCCGCCCTTGGCGACAGCGGCGCAGCGGTATGAGTACGTGGAGGCGTTGCGCTTCTCGGTCCTGGCGGTCGTCGTGCCCGCCCTCATCGTTGTCGGGGCGCCCTGGTCGTTCCTCCGTCTCGCCAACCGGGGAGTCTCGGACAGGCCTCTGAACGGGCACGGTGAGGCGGGCGGGCCGATCGACCGGCTGGCTGCCGGCCGGCAACGCCACCTCGGCTTCATGCGAAGCCTCGGCGTCCTGCTCATCGAGATGACGCTCATCGTCGCCGCCAGGACCCCACCCGTCGTCGATGCCCTCGCCAAACACCAGTGGCTCGTCGTGATCGAAGCGGTCTGCCTCATCTCCGCCGGGATTGCCCTCTGGCTCGAGTTGGTGGAGTCGCCGCCGCTCGAACCTCGCCTCGCCCGCCCGAAACGCATCGCTCTTGCCGCCGTGACCATGTGGACCATCTGGATCTCCGCCTACCTCGTCGGCCTCTCGCACGCCTCGGTGTACGCGGACTATCACCGCCTGGCCGGCACCGGCCTGACCTACGCGGCTGACCAGGAGATCACCACGTTCGTGCTCTGGTTCGTGGCGGCGGCGGCCTTCGTGCCCGTCGTGTTCTGGAACCTCGTGATGTGGCTGCGGACGGAGGAGGATCCTGATCAGGCGCTCCACCGCCTCGTACGGGAGACTCGACGCCGCGCCTGGGGCTCGCAGGCCGGTGCTGCAGGCGCCGCGCCCGGGAGCGGTGGCCCCGGCTGAGGTCGGGCTGCTCGCGAAGCGACCCGCGCGATCAGCCGGGAAGGGTCCGATCTGTCAATGCTTGCTCAGGAGCCGCTCGCCGGGAGGGGAAGGCTCGGAAGGCCCGGCCCGAGCAGGTTTGCTCCATCGAGGGCCACATCCGCGGAATGAATCTCGGAGGCGACGGCGGTCCGGTCGGAGGCAAGGTAGCGCTCCGCCTTGGCAAGCGCCCTCAGCTGGGCGGCGTTGGTCGGCTGGGTCGTGAGCGAGATGATCGCAGTGATGGCCGCCAAGGCGTCGGAAGTCACCCAGAGGGTGACCGAGTTCACGACCTCACCCATGTCCCTGCCGGCGGCCCCTCCCGGCACCTCGATGTTCGAGAGGTCGTAGACGTCCTCGTTCGTGAACGAGCAGGCGGCCTGGTCACTGGCGAGCAGCCCCGGCAACGTGGTGCGGTCGGAAGCCGTCAGCGTGCCGTTCCTCTCATCACTGTAGAAGCCGAAGGCCTCCTTGACGGCGAAGATGCACGACGATGCGTCGGTCTTGATCTCGCCGATCACGGTCGTCTCGTCGGAGATCTGCTGGGCGATCGAAGTGTGCTGTGGCAGGTCACTGACCACCGTCACGGCGAGGACGACGGCGACGACGGCTCCGACGACGGCGGCGCGCCGGCGGTACCACGCCGGTTTGGGCGAGGGCAGATCGCCGCTGCCGGCAGCACCCGCGGGTGCCGTGACCGGGCCGGTGGCGCTCATGCGGCCGGGCGGAGAAGCTGCCTGGCGTAGGCAGCGATGCCGACACCCCAACGAGCGACGTCGGCCGGCGGCAGACTGAAGACACCCTGGGTGTTCTCGTTCGAGTACGGCGTTGCCCGGTAGCGCAGGCGTCCGGCCGGGTCGATGAAGTACATGACGTCGTTGTGGGCGACGATTCCGACGGCAACGTAGACGTTGATGTGCACTCCGTAGGCGATCCAAATCTTCTTCAGCGTTGAAAGGGGTCCGCCGAGGAGGTACCAGTTGGTGAGTCGGCTAGGCCTCATCGCGACGACCGCCTGCGCGGCGCGGTTGACGGAGGGGCTGAGCGGGTCGGTGTTGACGGTCAGGAAGACCACTTTGGCGGATTCACGCCCGAGGTCGGCGTCGGCCTTGGCGATCTCGGATTCCAGCACGGGACAGACATCGCTGCAGCTGCTGTTGAAGAAGGTCAGCACGACGACCTTGGGGCGCTCGCGGGCGAGCGACACCAGTCTGCCCTTCTGGTCGTCGAGCGAGATCGCCGGCGCCGGCGCCGGCGACAGCCTGTCGATGCTCATGAAGGCGGGGAGCCCGGCGCTGAGCTGCGGGATGCCCGAAGGCAGAGTCGTGGGCGTGGGCGCCGGGGGCAGTGTTGTTGCCACCGGGTTGAGGCCGGCGTTGGAGGCCAGGTGCTCAACCAACACTCCGCCGAGGGAGAGCGCGGCGGCCACGGCGAGGGCGATGAGCACGAACCGGCGGGGTATCTTCGCCGGACCGGCAGCCAGGGCGGCCGCGCGATCGATGGTCGGGGGGGTCCCTCCCACCTGGGAATTCTCAGTGCTCGTGCTCATCGAGGATCGCCGGCGCCGTCAAGCTCGACCCCCTGCACCACGGTGCCGAGACTAGCCGATCGGACTCGCCGGCGAGCTGGCGCCCGCCTCTTGACCGATCAACTGCGAATGATTATCGTTCTCATTATGGGACGGGCGAGAGCGCAAGCGCAGCACGGCGGCTCCGTCGAGGCTCACCCGCCACGGAAGCCCACAAGGCCGATGCTCGGTGTTCTCGCCTGCGTCATGCTGGCTCTCACGGGGGCGGCGTGCGCCAGCAGTGCCGCCGCGCCCAAGCCGGGCGCCATCGACGCCGTCGGCGCCGAGAACGAGTACGCCAACGTGCTCTCTCAGATCGGCGGTCGGTACGTGAACGTCACGGCCATCATGAGCAACCCGAACACCGATCCGCATACCTTCGAGGCGAGCCCGCAGGTTGCCGAAGAGGTGAGCGCGGCCGAGCTCGTCATACAGAACGGCGTCGGCTACGACACGTTCATGAACAAGATCGAGGCAGCATCGCCCGACTCGGGTCGCAAGGTCATCGACGTGCAGAGCCTGCTCGGCCTGCCCGACAGCACGGCCAACCCGCATCTCTGGTACAACCCTGTCACCATGCCCGCCGTGGCCAAGGCCGTCGCCACCGACCTGGCCGAGCTCCAGCCGGCTCATGCCGCTTACTTCCATGCGAACGCCCGTAGCTTCCTCAACTCGCTGGCTGCCTGGAGCCGCGCTCTCGCCACGCTGAAGGCGGAGTTTCCCGGTGCCCCCGTGGCGGTGACCGAGCCAGTGGCCGACTACATGCTGCAGGCTGCTGGCATGTCGATCCGCACGCCCTGGTCGCTGCAGGCCGACATCATGAACGGCGTAGACGTGTCGCCGCAGAACGTCTCGTTCGAGGAGAACCTGTTCGCTCGCCACGAGGTGAAGGCCTTCTTGTACAACGAGCAGGTGACCGACTCGGTCACGCAGACGTTCCTGGCGCTGGCGAAGCAGGCCGGCATCCCTGTGGTGGCCGTCTACGAGACCATGCCGACGCCGGGCTACGACTACCAGACCTGGATGGTGGCGGAGGTGACGGCGCTGCAGAGAGCCTTGGCGGCGAAGGTCTCGACCGACAGACTGTGATCCTGACCACTCCTTTCGACCCAGCCGACGACCCAGCCGACCTCGGCGACGAGGTCCTCGCCGTTCGCGGCGTCAGCGTCAGCTTCTCGGGGCGAGCGGTGCTGAGCGAGGTGAGCTTCACGTTGCGAGAAGGAGAGGTCACGGGCCTCATCGGCCCGAACGGCTCCGGCAAGACCACCCTCTTGCGAGTCATCCTCGGTCTGCAGGCGACGGCGGCCGGCTCGGTGAGCATCGCCGGCGGCGCCCGGGACCGCAAGCGTCCGCTCATCGGTTACGTGCCCCAGAAATTCCTCCTCGACGTGGACCTCCCGCTACGAGCTCGCGACGTCGTCGCCCTCGGCCTCGACGGCAACAGGCTCGGGATCCCCCTTCCCTCCCGCAAGAGAGAGCACCTCGTGGATGAAGCGCTGGCGGCGGTCGGTGCCGAGACGTTCGCAGGGTCACGCGTAGGCACCTTGTCCGGCGGTGAGCAGCAACGCGTCCTCATCGGACATGCCCTCGTCAGCCGCCCGAAGCTGCTGCTCCTCGACGAGCCCCTTGCCAACCTCGACCCTGGGAGCGTGCAAGAAGTCGTCAAGCTGCTCGGCTCCGTCGCTAACGAGCACGGGATCGCCGTGTTCATCTCCGCCCATGAGATGAACGCCTTGCTGCCCGTCATGGACCGCATCGTCTACATCGCCAACGGCCGAGCCGTCAGCGGCAGGGCCGACGAGGTCGTGCGCTCCGAAGTGCTGAGTGCTCTCTACGGCCATCACGTGGACGTGTTGCGCCTGCACGGCCGCGTGCTCGTTGTCCCCGGTGCCGGCATCGACGCCGGCAACACCCACGACATCACCGTCCTCCCGCCGCCGGACTGAGCTCGTGAGCCACTTCCTCGCCCCGGTCTTCGAGGCCGGATTCTTCGAGAGCCCCGCCGTGCACGTGGCCCTCATCCTCGGGGCCGTGGTCGCCATCGTGTCTGGCCCGGTCGGCGTCTTCACCGTCATACGCGGCCAGTCGTTCGCCGGCCACACCTTTGCAGACGTCGCCACGACGGGTGGATCCGGTGCCTTCCTCCTCGGTGTCAACCCCATCTGGGGCTTCGTCGTCATGGGCCTGGCGGCCACTTCGGCGATGGAGATGATCGGCGTGCAGCGACCGCGGGGACGCGACGTGGCAACCGGCATCGTGCTCGGGGGCGTGCTCGGGCTGGCCGCACTCTTCCTCTACCTGGACACGACGAACTCGAGCACGACGGGAGCCTCCATCACCGTGCTGTTCGGCTCGATCTTCGTCATCGACCACCGCACGGCGCTCATCGCAGCCCTCTGCGGGCTGCTCGTGCTCGCCCTCGTCCTGCCGTGCTACCGCATGCTGTTGCTGAGCTCGCTCAACGCAGACATGGCTGCCTCCCGCGGCGTGCCCGTCCGCCTGGTGGGCTTCTGCTACCTCGCCGCCACCTCGCTGGCGGTGGCGCTCTCGGCTATCACCATCGGCGCCATCCTCAGCACGGCCCTGTTGATCGGCCCGGCCGCCACGGCCTTGCGGCTCACGAAACGGCCGGTCACCGCCATGATCACCGCCGTCGCCATCGCCGTGGCGGCGACGTGGCTCGGGATCGTCCTCGCCTATGACAGCTTCTACTGGCCGCCGGTGGGCCGCGGTTGGCCGGTGAGCTTCTTCGTCGTCGTGCTCATCCTCGCCTTCTACCTGCTCTCGGGCCTTCGGCGTCGCCGGCAGCGGCCAGCGCCTGGGCTCGCGTAGGCCGAGGGGGTCGCTCGATGTTCTCCAGCTTCATGACGAACACGTGGATCGCCGCCTCGATGGTGGCGGTCATCGCCGGGGTGGTGGGCTTCTTCGCCGTCGTGCGCGGCTCGTCCTTCGCCGCGCACGCCGTTCCCCAGGGTGCGTTCGCCGGGGCGGCCGGCGCCAGCCTCATCGGCGCCAACACCTTGCTCGGCTTGGGGGTTTTCGCCGTCGCGGGAGCCCTCGGCATCGGCTGGCTCAGCCGGCGCGGCCGGCAGGACGTGGCGACGGCACTCGCCCTCGTCGTTCTCCTCGGCGTCGGCGCCCTCTTTCTCTCGATGAGCGTCGAGTACGCCCCCGAGCTCTACTCGCTGCTGTTTGGCGAGGTCCTCGGCGTGAGCTCCAGCCAGCTGCTGCCGCTGGGGCTGCTCGGAGTCGCCTGCCTCCTCGCCGTGGGTCTGTGCTACCGGCCCCTGCTGCTGTCGTCGGTGCTGGGCGATGTCGCCGAAGCGCGGGGGGTGCACTCGCTCCGCATGGAGATGTGCTTCCTCCTCATCGTGGCGATGGCGACGACGATGACCGTTCCCGTCGTCGGGGCGTTCCTCACGTTCAGCCTGATGGTCGCCCCCGCCGCCGCTGCACGCCTGCTGACGGCGCGGCCAGGCCGCGCCGTGGGGCTCGCAGTCCTCATCGCACTTCTGACGGTGTGGGCTGCGGTGTCGGCGTCGTATGTGACGCAGTGGCCGGTGGGTTTCTTTGTGGGGGCGCTGGGCGTCGTGACCTATGGTCTCGCCCGCGGCTGGGCTGCCGTCCGCCTCAACGGTCAGCTGCGGCGCCGGCCCAGGCTGGCTGCGGTGACGGCTGCACCCGTGTCGTAGTCGACGGCGACGCCGGCGAGTGTCGCGGCCCTAGCCGTCGGCCCGCGCGATGTCGGCTATGGCGCGGGCGGTGATGGCGAAGGCTGTGTTGGCAGCCGGCATGCCGGCGTACACGGCCGTCTGCAGGAGCGCCTCGCGAAGGAGCTCACCGTCGAGCCCGGCGGTGAGGGCGGCGCGCACGTGCAGATCGAGCTCCTCCCGACGGCCGAGGGCTGCCAGGACGGCGATCGTTACCAGCCGGCGCGTCTCGATCGGTAGGGAGGGTCGCGACCAGACGTCACCCCAGGCGAAGCGGGTGAGGATCTCCTGGAACGGGGCGGTCAGCTCGGTGGCGCTCGCGAAGGCACGGTCGACGTAGGCGTTGCCGAGAACGGCGCGGCGGGTGGCGAGCCCCCGCTCCATCGGATCGCCGGCGAGATGGCTCATGACGGCGTTCGTGACGGCAGCGGCTTGCTCGACGTTGGCGAGATGGGCTACGTGTGGGATGACGAGGAGACCGGCGCCGGCGATGGCCCGACGGAGGCTCTCGCCGATCTCCGGAGTGGTGGTGGGGTCGTCTGCTCCGAAGACGAGCAACGTCGGCGTTTGGATACTGGCGAGGTCCGGGCGGAGGTCCATCGTGGCGATGGCTTCGCAGCACTTCGCATAGCCCTCGTCCGAAGCGCTCGCCAGCATCTCGCTGAAGCGCTCCACGACCGCTGGGTTCGTGGCGCGCCAGCGGGATGTGAACCAGCGCCCGAGGATCATCTCGGTGAGCGAAGCTGTCCCTGCGGCGCGCACCTGGGCGGCGCGGCCGACCCACGGCTCGGACGGGAACCAGGGCGCCGTGCAACAGAGCACGAGCCGATCGAGGCGCTCGGCGTGGTGCGCCGCCAGCCACATGCCGACCATGCCGCCGAGCGACAGGCCGACAAAACTCACTCGCTCGAGCTCATGGTGATCGAGGAGCTCGAGGGCGTCCTCGGCCAAATCCTCGATCGAGTAGGGGCCGTCCGGGCTGGAGGATCCGCCGTGCCCGCGGTGGTCGTAGCGCAACACCCTGAAGTGCTGCGAGAGGGTGGGTAGCTGCTTGTCCCACATGTCGAAGGTGGTGCCGAGCGAGTTGGACAGCAGCACGACGGGGGCTCCGTCTGGTCCGGTGAGGCGATGGTGCATGAGCGTCACGACTGGGCATCCCTTCGGTGGTTCGACTGGCGACAGGTGGCCCTCATCGTCGCGTGCCCGTCAGGCGGGCGCTCGATGGCCGGGCCGATCGAGCCCTGTCGACCTCGCCGAGCGAGCGCTCTCGCTGCCGACGTAGCAGACTCAGGGAGCCGATCGTTTCTCGTCACGTGAGCGGGAGAGCACCAACCATGCACGATCTCGTGATCCGCAACGCCACCGTGGTGGATGGAACCGGAGGGCCGCCGCGCGTCGCCGACGTCGCCGCTGACGACGGGCTGATCACCGAGATGGCCGACGCCGGTGGCGGCCGTGCCGACCCAGGTCGGCGCGAGATCGACGCCGACGGGCAGCTGTTGACGCCGGGCTGGGTGGACATCCACACGCATTACGACGGCCAGGCAACCTGGGACCCGGAGATGACGCCCTCGAGCTGGCATGGGGTCACGACCGTCGTGATGGGAAACTGCGGCGTGGGTTTCGCCCCCGTCAAGCCGGGGACGCAGGAGTTCCTCATCGAGCTGATGGAGGGTGTCGAGGACATCCCCGGCACGGCCCTGCACGAAGGCATCAGTTGGGACTGGGAGACCTTTCCCGAGTACCTCGACGCCCTCGACCGCACGCCGCGCGTCATGGACGTGGCCGCCCAAGTGCCGCACGCCGCCGTGCGTGCCTACGTCATGGGTGAGCGGGCACATGAGGACGCCACCGCCGAGGAGGTGGTCGAGATGGCTCGGGCTGTCCGCGATGGCCTGGAGGCCGGAGCCGTCGGTGTCACCACGTCACGTACGGTCCTGCACCGATCGGTGCATGGGCTCGTGCCCGGGACAACTGCGCCGGCGGACGAGCTGCTTGCCATCGGCGAGTCACTCGGTAAGAGGGGCCACGGTGTCTTCGAGGTCGTCACGGACCAGCCGGAGCTCGAGGCCGAGCGCAACTGGATGATCGAGCTGAGCCGTCGCACCGGCGCCCGCGTCACCTATGGGTTGGCGCAGTCGCCCTGGAACCCGACGGGCTACCGAGCCGCCCTCGCCGATGCCGAGGCGCTGGCGAATGAGGGGGTGCGTGTCACTCCGCAGGTCGCCTGCCGGCCGACAGGGATGCTGTTCGGCTTCCAGTCGTCGTTGCACCCGTTCATCACGCACCCCGCCTATCGCGCCGTGGCCGATCTGCCGCTGGCCGAGCGCGTCGCCATGCTGTCATCGGGCGACGGGCGGGCGCGCCTGCTCGCCGAGCAACCGGGCACCGACAACGTCATCGCTCGGGCCCTCATGTCGCGATGGGATCAGATGTTTCTGCTCGGCGACCCGCCCGACTACGAACCTCCCCCCGAACGCAGCGCCGCCGCCGTGGCGGAGAGCCAAGGGCGCTCGCCGGAGGCGATCGTGCTCGACTGGATGCTTGCCGACGGCGGGACGGCTCTGTTGTTCGCCCCGCTGGCCAGCTACGTGGACCGTGACCACGAGGCCATCCGAGAGATGATCACTCACCCCTTCACGATCCTCGGCTTGTCCGATGGCGGTGCACACTGCGGGCTCATCTGCGATGCCAGCATGCCGACGTACCTGCTGACCCACTGGGTGCGGGACCGCTCCCGCGGGGAGCGACTTGCCCTCGAGACGGCCGTGGCGCTGCAGACCGGGCGGACGGCCGACGCCTACGGCCTGTCGGATCGGGGCACGATCGCCATCGGGAAGCGAGCGGACCTCAATGTCATCGATCTCGACGGGCTGCATCTGCACGCTCCCCGCATGGTGCACGACCTGCCCGCCGGCGGTCGCCGCCTCGTCCAGCACGTCGACGGCTACCGCTACACCGTCGTCGCCGGCGAGGTCACCTTCGAGGACGGAGAGCCGACCGGGTCAAGGCCCGGGCGCCTCGTGCGGGCGTAGGGCGGGCTCGGGCGGGGTAGCGGCGCCGGCGACCCGCTCGGCGGGCGAGCTGGCCCGACCCTGGCCGATGAATCGTGTGCCTACATCGACCAGAGTGAGCCTGTCCGGTCAGCGTGAGCACACAGATCGACTGCCGCCTGCGGCCGGGCTCGAACTGTGCGCCAAGGGAGACCCCTCGCGGCCTGTCCGGTCACCCTGAGCACACAGATCAAACCGCGGCCCGCGGCCGATGCCGGCCCGCCCGCCGGCCCGCCCGCCGGCCCGCCGGCCCGCCGGCCCAGCCCGCCCGCCGGCTCACGCCAGCTCGTCGCGTACGGCGGCGAAGGCGTCCGCCGCCCGCTCGAGATCCTCTCGCCGGTGGGCGGCCGAGACCTGCGTGCGGATACGCGCCTTGCCGATCGGCACGACCGGGTAGCTGAAGCCGATCACGTAGATCCCCCGCTCCAGCAGCCGGTCTGCCATGGCCGAAGCGAGGGCGGCGTCGCCGATCATGACGGGCACGATCGGGTGGTCGCCAGGCAGGATGTCGAAACCCAACTCGGTCATGCGCCCGCGGAACCACGCTGTGTTCTCCGCCAGTCGAGCGCGTAAGTCGCCACCCGTGGCGAGCAGGTCGAGCACGGCAAGGGAGGCCGCCGCGATGGCCGGGGCGAGCGAGTTGGAGAACAGGTACGGCCGGGACCGTTGCCGGAGCAGGTCGATGATCTCCTGCCGCCCGCTCGTGTAGCCGCCGCTGGCGCCGCCGAGCGCCTTCCCGAGCGTTCCGGTGACGATGTCGACGCGATCCTGCACCCCGTGGAGCTCGGGCGTCCCCCGACCCGACGGCCCCACGAAACCGACCGCATGGGAGTCGTCCACCATCACCATGGCGCCATGGCGGTCGGCGAGCTCGCAGATGTCGGCGAGCGGCGCTACGTAACCGTCCATCGAGAAGACGCCGTCGGTCACGACGAGCGTCCGCCGCGCCGAGGCGGCCGACTGGAGCTGAGCTTCGAGGTCGGTCATGTCGCGGTTGCGGTAGCGCAGCCGGGCGGCTCTGCAGAGTCGGATCCCGTCGATGATCGAGGCATGGTTGAGCTCGTCGGAGATAACGGCGTCGGCTTCCGAGAGGAGCGTCTCGAAGAGGCCGCCGTTTGCGTCGAAGCACGACGAGTACAGGATCGTGTCTTCCGTCCGCAGGAAACCCGAGATCCCCCGCTCCAACTCCTTGTGGACCGCCTGTGTCCCGCAGATGAAGCGGACGCTGGCGAGCCCGTACCCCCAACGGTCGAGGGCAGCCTTGGCCGCCGCAACGACGCGCGGGTCGTCGGCCAGCCCGAGGTAGTTGTTGGCGCAGAGGTTGAGCACTTCGGTCCCGCCGCCGCCTCCGGCGACGGCGATGTTGGCGGCCTGCGGGCTGTCGAGCACCCGCTCGCTCTTGTGCAGCCCTTGCGACGTGATCTCCTCGAGCTCGGCCTGCAGGTCGACCCTTACCGTGTCGAACACACGCAGCTCCTCACCGGTCGTCCCAGGAGAGGACGACCTTGCCGCACTCGGCGGCACGCACGACCTCAAAGGCGGACTTGTAGTCCTCTGCGCCGAACCGGTGCGTGATGACGGGCGAGACGTCGAGGCCGGTGTTGACGAGGACCGACATCCAGTACCACGTTTCGAACATCTCGCGGCCGTAGATGCCCTTCAGCGTGATCATGTTCGTCACGAGGTGCCCCCAGTCGACGCCGAAGTCCTCGCTCGGCAAGCCGAGCATGGCGATCTTGCCGCCGTGGCACATCGTCGCCAGCATGGATCGCAACGCGGGCGGTTTGCCCGACATCTCGAGCCCGACGTCGAAACCCTCCTTCATCCCGAGCTCATCCATCGCCTCCGCCAGCGTCACGACGCTCGGGTCAAGAGCGAGGGTGACGCCGACCGAGCGGGCGAGCTCGAGGCGGTAGTGGGAGGGGTCGGTGACGACGATGTAGCGGGCGCCGGCGTGGCGGGCGACGAGCGCCGCCATGATGCCGATCGGGCCGGCTCCGGTGATGAGCACGTCCTCGCCGAGGACGGGGAAGGTCAAGGCGGTGTGCACGGCGTTGCCGAGCGGATCGAAGATGGCCGCCACGTCGAGGTCGATCCCCTCGCTGTGGCGCCAGACGTTGCCCGCCGGGATGGCGACGAAATCGGCGAACGCGCCGGCGTGGTTGACGCCGACGCTGGCGGTGCGGGAGCACTGCACCCGCCGCCCGGCCATGCAGTTGCGACAACGTCCGCACACGAGGTGCCCCTCGCCGCTCACGATCTCGCCGACGGCGAGATCGGTCACGTTGGCACCGAGCTCGACGATCTCGCCCACGAACTCGTGGCCGACGACGAGGGGCACCGGAACGTTCTGTTGCGCCCAGCTGTCCCAGGCGTAGATGTGGAGATCGGTGCCGCAAATGCCCGTGCGGAGCACCCGTATCAGGACGTCGTCGTGTCCCACGACCGGCTCGGGTACTTCCTCCATCCACAGCCCGGGCTCGGCACGAACCTTCACGAGTGCCCTCACGTAGACGCCTCCCTCATGCGCGGCAATGTAGCGCGGCCCTGCGCCGCTAGCCTCGGCCGTCGCTGAACATCTTGACGGCAGGAGGGCTTTCTCGATGACGGATATCTCGGACGTGCCCAAAGCCGCTGACCACACGCACGTCGCCAACAACGGTAAGGCGGAGCTCACCCTCGACGAGCTCGCCGCCATCCAGCCCGGTATGGCTCGCCTCATGGTCGAGGTGGCCGACCGGATGTGGAAGTGCTACCACGCCGGCAGGGCTCGCAACCGTCCCCTCGCCCGCTACCAGCTCTCAGAGGCCGTCAAGATCATGAAGACGGCGGTGGTCGTCCGCCCGAAGTACCTCGACGCCACCCAGAACTTCATCGCCGCAGAGATCGCCACCTTGCGGGGGGTGATCGAGGCGGAGGAGTGGGAGCGTTTCGAAGCCGTCTTCGAGGAGGTCGTGAAGGCGACGAACCGATATCACGAGGAGTTCGACAAGGGGTTTCTCGTGTGGAGGGTGCCGGAGGACCCGCCTCGCGACCTCGACCTCACGCCGCCGGCCTGAGCGAGGCCGTTCGCAAGTCCTCAGGCCAATTCGACGATCGCCATGAGCCTGATGGCGCGGGAGGACCGGCCCAACCGGAGCTCGTAGAGCCCCGGTTGGACGCTCCAGCCGCCCGCCCTCTCGTCGTAGCGGGCAAAGTCCCGTTCCGTCAGCCGGAACTCGACGCGGCAGGCTCCGCCTGCCTCGAGGGTGAGCTTCTCGAAGGCACGCAGCTGCTGCTCGGGCTCGTCCGACCGTCGATCGAGGGCGTGCACGTAGCACTGCACGACCTCGCTGCCGGCGCGATCGCCCGTGTTCTCCACCGTGAGGCCGGCGAGCACGAGCGGCGCCCCGCCGAGACCTGGTGGGAGCGGTCCCACCTGCAGCGGCCCCAGGCGGGCGACGTCGAGGCTGCTGAGAGCGAAGCTGGTGAAGGAGAGGCCCTCGCCGAAGCAGAATCGCGGCTCCACTTGCCTCGTGTCGTAGTGGCGGTACCCGACGAGCAGGTTCTCACCGTACGGGGCATGCCCGTCGCTGCCCGGGTAGAAGCGGAACGCCGGCGTGTCCTCGATGCGTCGGGGGATGGTCGTCGGCAGCCGGCCGCCCGGATCGACTTCGCCGAGGAGCACGTCGGTCACGCCCTCGCCGGCCTGTTCGCCCCCGAACCAGATCTGCGCCAAGGTGGACACGTCGTCTGCCCAGTCCATCGTCACGGGCGAGCCGGCGTTCACGAGCACGCACGTGCGGTTGTTGGCAAGGACGAGTCGGCGGACGAGCTGGTCCTGCAGACCCGGCAGATCCATCGACGATCGATCGTGTCCCTCCGTCTCCCACTCCGCCGAGGTGCCGACGACGCAGACGACAGCGTCGGCTTTCGACGCGAGCGTCTCGGCCCGGCGGAGCAGCTCGTCGCTCGTCGCCATCGGCGGGATGGCGCCGATCGTGAGCCCGCCGAGCGGGATGCCGGGCTGCTTGGTGTAGAGGACGACGACCTCGTGAGCTCTCCCGGACTCGAGGTCGACCGTGCCGAACGCCTCCTGCGAGCCGAGGCCGTAGAAACCCGTGCCCCTGCCCAGCTCACCTCGGGCATCGACGACGGTTGTACCGTCGACGAACAGTTGCGCCTCGCCCACCTGGGCGAGAGAGAAGGTCCAGGTTCCGGTCTCCTCGGGCACGACGGTGGCGTGCGCCCGGAGCACCCAGGACGTGAGCTCCGGGCCCGAGTCGGTCGGGACCGGGCTGTCCAGCCACGTGAAGGACCCGGCGGTGGCCGTGTCGGTGTGGCGCACCGTTGGGTCGAAGTCCTCCGTATCGAAGCTGGTCCCGGCGAAGTATTCGAGAGTGAAGCTCGCCTCCAAGGCGGGCGTCCTCGACCAGGTCACGCAGCCGGGCTCGTGGGCGACGGTGACGCCGTGCGGGCTGAGACGGTCGTGCAGCGCCTGGAAGACCGACCGCCGGCCGACCGGGTTCACGTGGGCGCTGCCTCCACCCTGGGCGACGGTGGCGACGGCATTTGGCCCGATGACGGCGAGCAGCTGGCCCTCGCCGAGGCTGAACGGCAGGACGGCACCATCGTTCTTGAGCAGGACGAAGCTCGAGGCCGCCAACTCGCGTGCGATCGCCTGGCGCTCGGTGACCGTGGAGGTGGGCGTGCGAGCGCCTCGCCCCCGCCCGCCCCCGAGGGCTCCGGTGCGTTCGGCGAGGGTGAGGAGCCGTCGGACGTGATCGTCGATGACCGACTCGCTCACGTCGCCCTCCGCTGCGGCCTGGGCCAGCTTGTCGCCGTAGTAAAGGGGCGGGCCGGGCATCTCGAGGTCGAGGCCCGCAACGGCGGAGCCCACGGTGCTCTTGGTGCCGAACCAATCGGAGATCACCACCCCGTCGAAGCCCCAGTCCGTCCGCAGCGTGCCCGCCAGCAACCCAGCGTGCTCGGCGGCGTACGTGCCGTTCACCTTGTTGTAGGACGACATCACGGCCCAGGCACGGGCGTCGTGGACGGCTGCCTCGAAGGGGAGGTGGTACAGCTCGTGAAGGACGCGCTCGCCGACGTCCGAGCTGATCGTGTGCCGCTGGAACTCGGTGTCGTTCGCCACGTAGTGCTTCACGGTGGCGGCGACGCCACGAGCCTGCAGAGCGGCTACGTAGGCGACAGCCAGCCGAGCCGACAGGACCGGATCCTCCGAGTAGCACTCGAAGTGGCGTCCGCCGAGCGGGTGCCGGTGCAGGTTCACCGTCGGGCCGAGCAGGACGTGGACGCCGCGCTCGAGGCACTCGTCGGCGAGGGCGTTCGCCAGCTTGGCGGCTGCGGCCGTGTCGAAGGTCGCCCCGATGGCGGACCCGCACGGGAAGGACACCGAGGCCGTCCCGACCGAGCGCGCCCCGCGCACGCCCGAGGGACCGTCCGACAGGTGGAGAGCCGGGATGCCGAGGCGGGTGATCGCCGGCGTGTGCCAGAAGTCAGCACCACTCAGGAGCTGGATCTTCTCGTCGATGGTGAGCTCGACGAGGAGGGTTTCGACGCCATCGGCGGCGGCCGTGGTCATGGCCGCCGTTCCTTCAGCTCTTGCAATGCGCTCTCGGGCACGTCGAGATCCCCTTTGCCGGTCCCGACGCTGAGATCGGGCTTGTAGGTACCGTGATAGTCCGATCCGCCCGTGGCGGCGAGGCCGCAGCGGGTGGCGAGCTCGACGAGCCCGCGGCGCTCCTCGGCCGAGTAACGACCGTACCAACACTCCATGCCGGCGAGCCCGGCCTCGGCCAGCTCGGCCACCTGGCGCTCGAGCTCAGCGGGCTGAAGCCCGAGCGACAGTGGGTGGGCGAGGACGGCGAGCCCCCCGACCCCCTGGCGGCCGCGATGGTGGTGGGTGCGTCGATGAACGCCTTTGGGAAGTAGGCCGGGCCGCCTTTGGCGAGGAGGGTGTCGAAGGCGTCTTGGTACGACTCGACGACACCGAGGCGAACGAGCACGGCGGCGAAATGCGGTCGCCCGAGGGTGGCGTCGCCCGCTTCGGTCCGAAGCATCTCCTCGCTGATGGGGATGCCGAGCTCGTTGAGGCGGGCGATGAGTCGGGCGTTGCGGGTGTCCCGATCCGCCCGCAATCGCGCGAGCAGGTCCTGTAGGGGGCCCTCGCCCGGCTCGACGAAGTAGCACAGGAGGTGCTGAGCCCCCGGCGAGAAACGACACGACACCTCGCAACCCGGCACGAACTCGATGCCCAGCTCTCTGGCCCGCGAGCGGGCCGCCTCGATGCCGGCAAGGCCGTCGTGGTCGGTGAGCGCCACGGCTCTGCAACCGGCCTCGGCCGCGAGCTCGACGATTCGCTTCGGCGAGTCGGACCCGTCGGAGCAGGTGGAGTGGGTATGGAGGTCGATCATCACTTCCTCGGGGTGGATGCGGGGACGCGCCGCCCGGGGCGTGAGCGTACCCGGCCCGCTTCGGCAGTCGCTGGTGGCAGAATGGGACGGTGAGGGAAGCCTGTGGCGTTTTCGGGGTCTACGCCCCGGGCGCCCATGTTGCCAAGCTCACCTTCGACGGTCTCTTCGCTCTGCAACACCGGGGGCAGGAGTCCGCCGGCATGGCCGTGAGCGACGGTCAGACGATGACGGTCGTGAAGGACATGGGCCTCGTCGCAGCCGTCTTCGGCGAACGGACGCTCTCCTCGCTGCAGGGCGACCACGCCCTCGGCCACGTGCGGTACTCGACGACCGGCCCGAGCACGTGGCACAACGCCCAGCCGGCCTATCGGTCGGTGGGGGCGACGGGCTTCTCGCTCGGCCACAACGGGAACCTCACGAACACGGCGGAGCTGGCCGCCGACGCCGGCATGCTGCCCGGCGTGCTCACTTCGGACAGCGACCTCGTCGCCGAGCTGCTGGCGCGGCGCTTCCCGGCCGATCCGGAGCCGCAGGAGTCCCATCTCATCGATGCCTTGATGGACGTGCTGCCCACGCTCGAGGGAGCGTTCTCCCTCGGCCTCATCGACGACGCCCGCCTTGTGGCGGTGCGCGACCCGCACGGCTTCCGCCCGCTCTGCTTGGGCGAACTGGCGTACTTCTTCGAGGGCGAGGAGCGCCGCGGCTACGTGGTGGCCTCCGAGTCTCCGGCCTTCGAGGTGATCGGAGCTGAGTTCATTCGCGAGATCGACCCCGGCGAGATGGTCGTGATCGGCGAGAACGGCGTGAAGTCGTTTCATCCCTTCGGCGCTGAGCGGGTGGACCCGAGGCTGTGCGTCTTCGAGTTCGTCTACTTCGCCCGCCCCGATACCCGGTTGGAAGATCGCGAGGTCTACGCCACCCGACGGAGGATGGGCGAGCTGCTCGCCGCGCAGGCGCCGGTCGGAGCCGACCTCGTCATCGGCGTGCCGGATTCGGGCATCACGGCCGCCGAAGGGTATGCCCTCGCCAGCGGCGTGCCCTACGGCCAGGGCCTCATCAAGAACCGCTACATCGGGCGAACGTTCATCGCCCCCACGCCCGAGGCGCGCATCTCGGGCGTACGGCGCAAGCTCAACCCGCTCCGTTCGAGCATCGCCGGCAAGCGCCTCGTCGTCGTCGACGACTCGATCGTGCGGGGCACGACGACGAGGGAGATCGTGAAGATGCTGCGCGACGCCGGCGCAAGCGAGGTACACCTTCGGATCTCCTCACCTCCGTTCGCCTGGCCCTGCTACTACGGCATCGACACGCCCGTCCGGGAGGAGCTCCTGGCCGCCCGCATGACCGAGGAGGGCGTCCGCGCTCACGTGGGTGCGGATTCGCTCGGGTACCTTTCCCTCGAGAACCTCATGTCGGCCGTGGGGGCGGACTCGGAGGGAACGGGCTACTGCCGGGCGTGCCTGACGGGGAACTATCCGGCCCCCGTCCCTTCCACCTCGTAGGGCTCGGCTCGCCTCAACCTGGCGCCCTCCGTTGCCTCCGGAAACGTGTGCATGGACGGCTCTCACCCACCCTGTCTGGTCGCCCGCAGCACTCAGTTGACGCCCACAGCCCATATCGTGGCCAGCATGGAGCTTGGGCCTTTTGGGATCTGGTGGAGCGGCTGGCAGGAAAGTGACGGGATCGAGGCGTCGGCGGCCGAGATGGAGGAGCTGGGCTACGGCACCATGTGGCTGTCCGGTGGCTTCAACCCTGGTGTCTCCGGTCGCTTCGAGCGCCTACTGGCGGCCACCGCCCGCGCGACGGTGGCGAGCGGGATCATCAACACGTGGTTCACTCCAGCGGCGGAGATCGCCTCGGCCACCCACGAGCTGGAGGAGCGTTTCCCCGGGCGCTTCCTCCTCGGCCTCGGGGTCAGTCACGCAGCCCTCGTCGAAGGGAGCGGGCGGAGCTACGAGCGGCCGTTGACGCAGATGGTCGGGTTTCTCGACGAGTTGGACGCCGCCCGGCCGACGGTTCCGAAGGACCGTCGCATCCTGGCCGCGCTCGGTCGCAGGATGCTCGGCGTGGCGGCCGCTCGCTCGCTCGGGGCCCATCCCTACTTCGTCACGGTCGAGCACACCGTCGTTGCCCGTGAGGTCCTCGGCGTCGGCCCGTTGCTGGCGCCGGAGGTAGCCGTCGTGCTTGCCACGGATGCCGCTGCAGCACGCGAGAGCGCCCGCGGGTACATGGCCGGGTATCTCACCCTCCCCAACTACGTCAACAACCTGCGGAACCTCGGCTGGACCGAGGAGGACGTCACCGAAGGGGGTAGCGACCGACTTGTGGACTCACTCGTGCCCTGGGGGAGCACGCAGGCGGTGGCGCGGCGCCTCCATGAGCACCGCGACGCCGGAGCCGATCACGTCTGCGTGCAGATCGTCGGCCCGCAGGGTGAGTTTCCTGTTGACAGCTATAGAGAGCTGGCGGGGGAGCTCGGTCTCAGCTGAGCGAGGCTGCTGCTCGGCAGGAGGGTCGCTGCCGGCTAGTGCGCCGTCGGCGGGCCTGTCGCCGGCGGGGCGCTCGATCCGCTCGACCACGGTGGCGGGCCCGACCCGGGAGGACCGTTCGACCACGGTGGCGGGCCACTCGATCCACTCGAGAACGGCGGCGGTCCATCTGCCGCCGCCTGTCCGTAGCCGAGGTCGGCCGCCCGCCGGAGGTACTCCTCCCGGCCGATCTCACCGCGGGCGTACTGCATCCGCAGCTCGTTGAACACGGGGTCGACGTGGCCAGGAGAGGGGACCGATCGGCCGGTGGGCCAAGAGTCGTCGAGCGGAGGCTGTCTGCGCTTGTTCAGGAGCTGCACGATCAGCACGATGCCGAGGACGACGAGCACGACGATGACGAACAGGAAGAGCAATCCGACGAACCGGTGCCCGCGGTGGAACCTGATCGCCGCCATCGCTGTCGAGGCTGCAAGCACCATGACCCCATTGTCGCACGCAACGTTCGGCACGGATCCATATCGCGGTTACGGCGGTCGAACTCGTAGACCAGCAAGGTGTCCTCTCGCCGGGCGTGTCGCAGGGCGTACCATCCGGCGATGGGTTTCCTCCTGCGAAAGCTCCAACGGATCCTGCGGACGCGACGCGAGCGAAAACAGCGCAGCCGACAGCGCTAGTCGCGCCGCCTCCGAGCGATTGGGTGTGCAAACGGAACCGAGTGACGTGCGGAGCCTGCTCGACGCCGTCGAGGACTCCACCGAAGGCGTCGTGGCGGCCCTTGAGCGGCTCGACGAGCGGGGTCTCGACGCCGAGAGCGAGCTTTCCGACTGGACTCGGCGGATGATCGTTGCGCACCTCTCCTATGTGGCAACCGCCTATCGAAGAGTCAGCGGGGACGCCCTGCTCACCGGGCGGTCGATGACCTATCCGGGTGGAGCCCCTGAGCGGACCGAATCGCTCCACTGCCTCGACGGCCGCACCGCCGAAGCCGCTGTCCGCGTGCTTCGTGATTCGAGCACGGCGCTGCAGCGGCGTTGGGAGCAGGTGGACATCGAGCAGTGGGCGAAGACGTTTCAGATGGACCGACTCGGAACGATCCAGCTCAGTCGATTGGTGGCGCTGCGCCTCACCGAACTCGAGATCGATCACGGCGACCTCGGCGTGGGATATGGGCCACATTCATGGTCAGCGGCCTTCGTCGAAAGTTGCCTGCCGCTTCGAATCGCCTGGCTCGCGGTCCATCACCGCAACCGTGTTGAGGCCGATCTCACCATCTGCGGCCGGTGGCTGTTGAGGACCCCCGAGCGGTCGTGGCTTGTCACGGCCTCGGAGACGGAAGCCAAATGTGTGCTTGCAGAACCGACGACGCCCGTCGACGTCGCCATCAGTGGCTCTGCTCCCGACCTCCTCGCCTTCCTACTCGGGCGCCGGCCGAGTACCCCATTGCGAGTCGACGGCATGCTGGCGTTGTTCCAGCAGTTCAAGTTGGCGTTTCCCGGACCATGAGGCTGCACCAGGGGACGGCCGGCCGCGGGTCGAGGACTGTTGCATGGTGGTGGACTTCGTTTCGCTGGGAGTAACATCGTCAGGGTCCAACTCGGCACATTCGGCGCTGGTGAGCACCTCAGCTGGCCAGCGCATGCCGGATGAGGTGCATCGATGGTCTCGAAGACGACAAGCTCGCATGTGCCGTGGTCGGAGGAGCGAGCACTGGCCCTCGTCGAGAGGCATCGCGAGGAACGCGGTCCGCTGATGCCGATCCTGCGCGAGCTGCAGGAGGTATTCGGTCACATCGATCCCCGGGCGGTGGACGTCGTCGCCGAGGCGCTCAATCTGTCCAAGGCGGAGGTCTACGGCGTCATCACCTTCTACAAGGACTTCCGCTCCGAGCCGCCGGGCGCGTCGCTGATACAAGTGTGCCGTGCGGAAGCGTGCCAGTCCATGGGTGCCGAGCGGCTCGCCCGTCACGCCCGTGAGCACCTTGGCGTCGAGTTCGGGGGCACGACGCCGGACGGTGCAATCACGCTCGAGCAGGTGTTCTGTCTCGGCAATTGCGCCCTCTCGCCGGCGGTGATGGTCGACGGTCGACTGAAGGGCAGGGTCGACGAGGCTCGTTTCGACGAGCTCGTTGCCGATGCGAGGGGCCAGGCGACCTGATGGAGCCCGCTGTCGTCTATGTGCCCCGGGACGCCGCCGCGCGCTCTGTCGGCGCCGACGAGGTCGCCGACGCCGTCGTGCGGGAGGCAGCCGCTCGGGGACGGGACGTTCGTCTGGTGCGCAACGGTTCGCGCGGCATGTTCTGGCTTGAGCCATTGGTCGAGGTCTCCACGTCGAACGGGCGCGTCGCCTACGGCCCCGTCGATGCCGGGAGTGTCGGCGACCTGATTGACGCCGGCATGCTCGACGCCGCTCCGCACCGGCTCTGCCTCGGACCGACCGAGGAGATCTCCTTCCTCAGGCGACAAACCCGACTCACCTTTGCGAGGGTCGGGATCACCGATCCGCTCTCGGTCGAGGACTACGAGGCGAACGGCGGACTGGTCGGGTTGCGACGGGCACTCGAGATGATGCCCGAGGAGATCGTCACGGCCGTGACCGATTCCGGGCTTCGGGGCCGAGGGGGCGCAGGCTTCCCGACCGGCATCAAGTGGAGGACGGCTCTCAACGCGCCTTCGGACCTCAAGTTCATTGCCTGTAACGCAGACGAAGGCGACAGCGGCACGTTCGCCGATCGCATGCTCATGGAGGGCGACCCATTCCTTCTGTTGGAAGGGATGGTGATCGCCGGGCTTGCCGTCGGTGCTGTCGAGGGCTACGTGTACATCCGCTCCGAGTATCCCGATGCCGCTACCACGATGGCAGCTGCGATCGACATCGCCTACCTGAACGGCTGGCTCGGGCCGTCGGTGCTCGGGTCCGACCGCGCCTTCGACCTGTACCTTCGGGTCGGCGCCGGCGCCTACATCTGCGGCGAAGAGACAGCGATGCTCGAGAGCCTCGAGGGGCGGCGCGGCGTGATCCGGGCCAAGCCCCCGCTCCCGGCCATCGAGGGACTCTTCGGGAAGCCGACGGTCGTGAACAACGTCCTGTCACTCGCGGCGGTGACGACGATCCTCGCAAAGGGTGCCGAGGCCTACCACGAGCTCGGCGTGGAGCGCTCTCGTGGGACGCAGGTGTTCCAGCTGGCGGGCAACATCAAGCACGGTGGGATCTTCGAGACCGCCTTCGGGCTCACCCTCGGCGAGCTCGTCGAAGAGGTCGGCGGGGGGACGGCCACCGGCCGGCCGGTTCGGGCTGTGCAAGTCGGCGGCCCGCTCGGCGCTTACGTGCCGACGAGCCGCTTTGACCTGCCGATGGATTACGAGGCCTTCGCAGCGGTCGGCGCCATGATCGGGCACGGAGGCATCGTGGTGTTCGACGACACGGTCGACATGAGCCTCCAGGCGCGCTTCGCGATGGAGTTCTGTGCCGAGGAGTCCTGCGGGAAGTGCACGCCCTGTAGGGTGGGTGCAGTACGTGGTGTCGAGGTGATCGACCGCATCATCGCGGGAGAGAACCGTGAGGCCAATCTGGAATTACTCGAGGACCTGTGCGAGACGATGATCGACGGCTCGCTCTGCGCCATGGGCGGGCTGACCCCTATGCCGGTGCGCAGCGTCCTGGAGTACTTCCCCGAGGACTTCGAACGCTCGAGATCGGTACCTCTGTGAGGCGCGATGTCGATGCCCCGATGACACGGTGGCAGAATGAGAAGTAACCGGAACGCAATGGGAACACACAGCACGGCGTCGATGACCGGAGGAGGTCAGGCATGACGTTGCTCAGGGAGCACGACCTCGGAACGCCGGTTCGACAGGGTGCGGCCACCGTGCAGTTGGAGGTCGACGGACTGGCAGTGACGGTGCCGGCAGGCACCTCGGTCATGCGGGCGGCGGCACTCGCGGGCATCGACGTGCCGAAACTGTGCGCCACCGACAGCCTGGCGGCCTTCGGCTCGTGTCGACTCTGCCTCGTCGAGATCGACGGCCGGCGGGGAACGCCCGCTTCGTGCACGACGCCTGTCGAGGGTGGCATGAAGGTCGCCACCCAGACGCCACGCCTCGAGAAGCTCCGTCGCGGCGTGATGGAGCTCTACATCTCGGACCACCCGCTCGACTGTCTCACCTGCGCGGCAAACGGGGACTGTGAGCTGCAGGACATGGCGGGGGCCGTCGGCCTCCGCGACGTTCGCTACGGCTACGCGGGTGACAACCACCTCGACGTCGACAAGGACGAGAGCAACCCCTACTTCACCTTCGACGGCTCGAAGTGCATCGTCTGCTCACGCTGCGTGCGGGCGTGCGAAGAGACCCAGGGGACCTTCGCCCTCACGATCGCCGGTCGCGGCTTCGGCTCGAAGGTCATGCCGGGAGCGGGCAACTTCCTCGGATCCGAATGTGTCTCGTGTGGCGCCTGCGTACAGGTGTGCCCGACGGCGACGCTCGAGGAGAAGACCGTCATCAAGCTCGGCGTGCCGCGTCGGACCGTGCTCACGACCTGTGCCTACTGCGGAGTGGGCTGCACATTTAAGGCCGAGATGCGGGGCGATGAAGTCGTCCGCATGGTGCCCTACAAGGACGGTGGTGCGAACGAAGGTCATTCGTGCGTGAAGGGCCGTTTCGCTTGGGGCTACGCGACTCATAAGGAGCGCGTGCTCACACCTATGGTTCGCGAGGCCATCACCGACCCCTGGAAGCCGGTCAGCTGGGACGAGGCCATCGGCTACACGGCCGATCGCCTGCGATCGATCCAGGCGCGCCATGGCGTTGGCGCCATCGGCGGGATCACCTCCTCGCGGTGCACGAACGAAGAGGTGTTCGTCGTGCAGAAGATGGTGAGGGCAGCCTTCGGCAACAACAACGTCGACACCTGCGCGCGCGTGTGTCACTCGCCCACGGGATTCGGCCTGAAGCAAACTTTCGGCACCTCGGCCGGCACGCAGGACTTCAAGTCGGTGGAGAAGTGCGACGTCGTCATCCTCATCGGGGCGAACCCGACGGAAGCGCACCCGGTCTTCGCCTCCCGGATGAAGCGCAGGCTCCGCGAGGGCGCCAAGCTGATCGTGATCGACCCGCGTCGCATTGCCCTTGTTCGCACGCCTCACGTCGAGGCGAGCTACCACCTGCAGCTGAGCCCTGGAACCAACGTGGCCGTCGTCAACGCCCTCGCTCATGTCGTGGTCACTGAGGACCTCGTCGATCACGAATTCGTGGCGGAGCGGTGCGAGCCGGACGATTTCGCGAGGTGGGCTGCGTTCATCTCGGCGCCCGAGTTCAGCCCCGAGGCGACCGAGGAGATCACGGGCGTGCCGGCGGCGGATCTGCGGGCAGCGGCTCGCCTGTATGCCTCAGCGGGCAACGCCGGCATCTACTACGGCCTCGGCGTCACCGAGCACAGCCAAGGCTCGACCATGGTCATGGGCATGGCGAACCTCGCCATGGCGACCGGCAACATCGGTCGAGAGGGTGTCGGTGTCAACCCGCTCCGCGGACAGAACAACGTGCAGGGATCGTGCGACATGGGCTCGTTCCCGCACGAGTTCTCGGGCTACCGGCATGTGTCCGACGAGACGGTGCGCCACCAGTTCGAGGAGCTCTGGGGGCGGTCGCTCGACTCCGAGCCAGGTCTGCGCATCCCGAACATGTTCGACGGTGCCATCGAGGGGACCTTCAAGGCCCTCTACGTGCAGGGCGAGGACATCGCCCAATCCGACCCGAACACCCACCACGTCCAAGCGGCCCTCGCTTCGCTCGAGCTCTGCATCGTGCAGGACCTGTTCCTGAACGAGACCGCCAAGTTCGCCCATGTCTTCTTCCCGGGGACGTCGTTTCTCGAGAAGGACGGGACGTTCACCAATGCCGAGCGGCGCATCAACCGAGTGAGGCCTGTGATGGCCCCGAAGAACGGCAAGCAGGAATGGCAGGTCGTCTGCGAGCTCGCCACAGCGATGGGCTACCCGATGAACTACGAGCGTTCCAGCGAGATCATGGACGAGATCGCGGCGACAACTCCCACCTTCGCAGGCGTCTCGTTCGCCAAGCTCGACGAAGTCGGGAGTGTCCAGTGGCCGTGCAATGAGGCCGCACCTCTCGGGACACCGATCATGCACGTCGACAAGTTCGTTCGCGGCAAGGGCCGATTCGTCGAGACGCCCTTCGTCCCGACCGAGGAGCGGACGAACCGGCGCTATCCCCTCATCCTGACGACGGGGCGGATTCTCTCCCAGTACAACGTCGGCGCCCAAACGCGAAGGACCGAGAACGTCACCTGGCATCCGGAAGACCTGCTCGAGATGAACCCTTACGATGCCGAGGAACGCGGGATCGTCGAGGGCGGCTGGGTGGCACTCGCGAGCCGCTCCGGCGAGACCGAGCTACGCGCCCAGATCACCGATCGCGTCCCGCCGGGGGTCGTCTACACGACATTTCACCACCCCGTCACCGGTGCCAACGTCGTGACCACTGAGCATTCGGACTGGGCGACGAACTGCCCGGAGTACAAGGTGACTGCCGTGCAGGTTCGGGCACGCCTGCACGCGTCGACGAGCTCGGAGATGACGAGCGTCCCATCGGACCGGGTGGATACCGACGTTCCTGCCCTCCGCTGAGAGAGGGCAACGTGGTAAGGGCTGATCTCGTCCGCATGTCGAACCAGATCGCGGCGAATTTCCGCCACCATCCGCAGGACCAAGCCGCCGGCGAGGTAGCGAACCATATCCGCATGTTCTGGCCGCCATCGATGCGCCGTGAGCTTCTCGACAACATCGACGAGGGTGCTTTCGACCCACTTGTCGTTGCCGCCGCCAGCATGCTTCGAGAGTCATCCCCGGCCTGAGGAGTTACCCCGGAGAAGTGCAGCCGGGCCACGGGGCCGGTCTCGCGGCAGTCGCCTCAGGCCTCGAAGTTCACCCGTTCCGGGTGTGAGTAGACATTGAACTTGTCCCCCCGAAGGAACCCGACGACGGTCATCCCGAGCCGCTCGGCTGCCTCGACTGCGAGACTCGAAGGCGCCGATACCGCACAGGTGACGGGGATGCCGGCAAGGGCCGCCTTCTGGACGATCTCGAAACTCACGCGACCCGACACCATCAAGATCCGCTCGCGCAATGGCAGGTGGCCGGAGAGCAGAGCATGGCCGACGAGCTTGTCGACCGCGTTGTGGCGCCCGACGTCCTCGCGGGCCTCGATGAGGCGGCCGTCAGGATGGAAGAGCGCCGCCGCGTGCAGGCCGCCCGTCTGCTCGAAGATGCGTTGGGCACGGCGCAATGCATCGGGCAGCGAGACGATGCTCGAGCGCGCCACCGTCGGTCCGGGAGCGATGGCGGGACAACTGATCTCGACTTGGTCGAGCGAGGCCTTGCCACAGATGCCACAACTCGACGAGGCGAAGAAATGCCGGT
Source organism: uncultured Actinomycetota bacterium (assembly GCA_963735115.1). Taxonomy (GTDB): domain Bacteria; phylum Actinomycetota; class Acidimicrobiia; order Acidimicrobiales; family Bog-793; genus JAKACA01. The sequence continues at coordinate 1,086,928 of CAVTJR010000001.1, forward strand.
CGGCGAAGTCCGCGGTGAACGGCACGGTGAGATCAACCGTCACGACGTTGTAGTGCTGCTCCTCGGGGGCGACGTCGCAGTACCGAACACCCGCGACCTCTCGGCGGTCGTGGACGAGCCCTTCGGTGACCAGGAAGCCCGCCGCCAGCTCGAAGTCGTTGCCCGGCGTGCGCATTGTGACGGCGACGCTCACAGGCTCCTGGCGCAGTCCGCGTACCTGGATCGCCAGCGGCTCCTCCGTGGCGAGCCGGTCCGGCCGCTCGAGGCGTGTGCCTGCTGCGCTTGTCGTGAGTACTCGTGCAGGGGTCGTAGTGCGACGGACCGCCTGGGGAGTCGACGACCGCACTGGAGACCGGAAGGCCTCCGCTGCCGGCTCGCTCACGAGCAAAAGTTTAACCAGCGTGAACCCCCGCTAGGCTCGGGCATCGTGGGGCTGACGATGCGCGACTGGCTCGATCGGTACGCTTCGGAACTCGGACTGGAGCCGATGAGCGACGAGGAGATCGAAGACCTTCTCGCGCTGGCGGGCACGGCGGCACACGCCTCTGAGCGAACGGCGGCTCCGATCTCCTGTTTCCTCGTCGGGCGCGCTGGCGTCAGCGCCGGCGAAGCCCTCGCGATCGCGAAGCGTCTCGCAGCCCCCTACGAGAGCGGGCCGTCGGCAGGCTGAGTCCGGGGCCGGCCATGCCCCCGCGGTGAGAACGAGTGTCTATTCGTACTTGATCTATCGCAATGGCCGCTTGCTATATGAGTCGTGAGTAGGTTGCGACCGGTGCTCGCCGGAACCTGGCTCTATGTCGTGGCCGTGGCAGCGTCCTTTGCGATCGCCACCCTCGCAAGCCCCGCCGGCGTCTCGGGCGCCGTGCTGCTGCTGCCGTTCCAGGTGAGTGTTCTCGGTACTCCGAGCCCGGCTGTGACTCCGACGAACCTGCTCTACAACGTCGTCGCCACGCCGGGCGCTCTCTACCGATACCGGCGCCAGGGACAGACCGGGGGCGCTCTCACCCGAGTCCTCGTCGTCGGCACCCTGCCAGGCGTCATTGCGGGCTCGATCATCCGTGTCGAGCTGCTGCCCGGGACACGGCCGTTCGAGCTGGTGATCGCGCTGGTGCTGGTACCGCTTGGTGGCTCGCTCGTCGCCCGCAAGAAGTCCCAAGATGCTGCTCTCCCGTCGACCGCCTGGCTCTCGGCGCTACCACTCGGAATGGTCGCAGCGGCCGTCGGGTGCGTCGGTGGGATCTACGGCATCGGCGGCGGTTCAGTCCTCGCCCCTCTCCTCATGCGTTCCGGGCGCCTACCTGCCGAGGTGGCGCCTGCCACCCTCGCCGCCACGTTGGTGACCTCGATCGCGGGTGTCGCCACGTTTCTCGTTCTCTCCATACAGCATCGCGGATCGATCGCTCCTGACTGGGGTGTCGGCCTTGCACTCGGGGTAGGAGGACTCGCGGGGGGATACCTCGGAGCTCGATTGCAGCCGCGCCTTGCGGAGGTGACGATTCGCCGCCTGCTCGGATTCCTTGTCATTGCAGTCGGGATCCGATACGGCTGGCTCGGCTTGCGGTAGACGGAGCGGTTAGACGGCGTGTCGACAATCACCCCGGTTGGCCGGCTGGATCATGGCGTTGGCGGTCGCCGGCTCTGGATTGGCTGGTCAGCGACTACTCCGCCTCCGCCGCCACTTCAGCTACGGCTTGGAGGACTTTGAAACGGCTTCGGGCCATCAGGAGTAGAGCGGGTGTGAGCGCTGCGACTGGCCACTCGATGAGCTGCCGGTCCGCCGGAACCGTGGTTTGGCTGTGGTCGGGACCGGCATCGATCCGGTGACCTCGCGCTTTTCAGGCGCGCGCTCTACCAACTGAGCTACCCGACCCCCGCGGTGCAACCGCGAGTCGCCGCAGCGACGGACACAGTCTGCCGCAACTGCGGCAGGGCAGCGACCGGGGACGGCGAGCGGACCTGACGGGATTTGAACCCGCGACCTCCGGCTTGACAGGCCGGCGTGCACTCCGAGCTGCACCACAGGTCCAGAGTCCGGACCGGCATCTCGTGCTGGCCCGGGGTCGCACCGGCAGGTGCGACTCGCAAACTGTAGGCGATCCTACGGGCGGTGCCATCCGGCGCAGGCGCGGCCGCCGCCCGATCGGCGCCCGCTCGCAGCAAGCGGGGCTACCGGCAGGAGCCCCGGTGGCGACGACGACTCGGCGTCCGCCATCGAAACGTCGCACACGACCCGCGTCAGCTAGGCTCGCCTCGGTTGGCCCAGAGCCATAGGACGGATGCAGCGTGTCAGGGATTCCACGCTCTTGCGTCATTTGTTGTGATCCAGAAACGGCGTCTTCGGACGCGGCCGAGAGGGAGGCGATCGTGGCGCCGATGCAGAAGCTGCTGGCGGCGATGGCGGGCTTGTGCCTCATCGTCGGGTCGATGACGCTCGCCTTCACGACGAGCGCAGCCTCGGCTCAGAGCCTCAGTTCCAAGTCGTGCGGCTACCCCACCCCGTGCGGCCACCTCGGCACCGGCTCGGGATCGGCGCCGCCCGGAGGCACGATCACACTGAGCGGCCATGGCTATGCCCCCCACACGACGGTGACGATCAACATCTGCGGGATCGAGACCATCACGGTCACCACCAACTCGTCGGGTGACTTCACGACGAAGATCATCATCCCGTCGGGTGCCGTGCCCGGTGCGACCTGCGTGATCACAGCGAGCGGGCGGGGCGCCAACGGCCAGTCGCTCACCACCTCGACGTCCGTGATCGTCACCTCAGGGGCGACGGTGCCGAAGTCGTCCTCAGGAGAGCCGTGGGCGAGCCCGCTCTACTGGTTGCTCGCCGGCGCCATAGGACTGGCTGGATTCGGGACATTCGAGGTCGGTCGCCGCCGGCGGCTCCGCTCGAACACGTAACGCTGTTTCGTCAGCCGTCCAGCCCACCGGACTTCCCGGGCCTCGAGCGCCGTGTCCTCGAGCTCTGGGAGCGGGAGCGCATCTTTGAGCGTTCGACGAGCCATCGGGCGGACGCGCCGGAGATGGTGTTCTACGAGGGGCCGCCCACGGCGAACGGCAAGCCAGGGCTGCACCACGTCTGGGCGCGCGTCTACAAGGATCTCTTCTGCAGGTTCTGGACGATGCGCGGCTACCGCGTCCCGCGGCGTGCCGGCTGGGACACTCACGGCCTCTCGGTGGAGGTGCAGGTCGAGAGGGAGCTGGGCTTCTCGGGAAAGGACCAGATCGAGGAGTTCGGGATCGCCGCCTTCGTCGAGCGGTGCAGGCAGTCCGTCCTCGAGTACGTCGAGGACTGGAAGCTCCTGACGCACCGGATCGGCTACTTCGTCGACACCGACGACGCCTATTGGACGATGGCGTCGAGCTACATCCAGTCCGTCTGGTGGCACCTGCACCGCCTCTTCGAGAGGGGCTTGCTCTTCGAGGACTTAAAGGTCGTTCCGTACTGCCCCCGCTGCGGCACGGCGCTCTCGAGCCATGAGCTCGGCCAGCCGGATGTCTACCGCGAGGTCGTCGACGTCTCCGCCTACGTCCGCTTCCCGCTGACGGCGCCTGTGCCGGCTGCCCTCGGGGATGCCAGCGCCCTCGTCGTGTGGACGACGACCCCCTGGACCCTTCCGTCCAACACGGCCGTCGCCGTGGGCGAGGACATCGACTACGTCGTGGTCGACGGCCTCGTCGTTGCGGCCGAGCGGGCGGACGCCGTCCTCGGCGAGGGGGCTCTCGCTCGGGCGTCCGCACACTTGGCCGGTGGCGATCTCGTCGGGCTCACCTATCGTCGACCCCTCGATGCCGTGCCGGTACCGGAGAATGCGTCTCGCACGGGTTGGACAGTGGTGCCGGCCGGCTTTGTGACGGCACGCGAGGGGACCGGCCTCGTCCACATCGCCCCGGCCTTCGGGGCTGACGACTGGGCGCTCGGGCGTCAGCTGGATCTCCCGACGCTCAACCCCGTCGGGCCGGACGGGCGCTTCGGCGATGCGGCCGGTTGGCTGGCGGGCCAGGCGGTGAAGGAGGCCGAAGCCGCCATCCTCGAGCACCTGGGCGCCGGCGGCCTCCTCGTACTCGCCGAGGAGGTCCCTCACCAGTACCCGCACTGCTGGCGGTGCTCGTCGCCGCTCATCTACTGGGGGAAACCCTCCTGGTACGTCGCCACATCGGAACACAAGGAGGACCTCATCGCCGCCAACGCCGGCGTCGTCTGGCGGCCGGAGCACGTGAAAGAAGGGCGCTTCGGCGAGTGGTTGGCGAACAACGTCGACTGGGCGCTCTCACGCGACCGCTACTGGGGGACGCCCCTGCCCATCTGGCGCTGTGCGGATGGCCATCAACACTGCGTGGCCTCTCTCGCCGAGCTCTCGCAGCTGAGCGGCACGGATCTGCACGACCTCGACCCGCATCGCCCCGCCATCGACGAGATCACCTTTGCCTGCCCCCAGTGCGGACGACCGGCGCGCCGCGTGGAGGCGGTCATCGACGCCTGGTTCGATTCGGGCTCCATGCCGGCGGCGCAGTGGGGGTTCCCGCACGAGCCGGCGTCGGCCCTGCACTTCGTCATCCCGGCGGAGTTCGTCATCGAGGCGATCGACCAGACGAGGGGCTGGTTCTACTCGCTGCTCGCCGTCAATCAGCTCGTGCACGGCACGGTCCCCTATCGGCACGTGCTGGCGCTCGGGCACATCGTGGACGCCGAGGGAAGGAAGATGTCGAAGAGCCTCGGCAACGTCATCGACCCTTGGACGATCCTGGATTCCCGCGGAGCTGATCCACTGCGATGGTGGATGTTCCATCAGGGATCACCCTGGACCTCGACGCGGACGTCGCTTGCCATGATCGACGCATCCACGGCCGACGTCCTGCTGACGCTGTGGAACTCTTGGAGCTTCTTCGCCGTCTACGCCCGCCTCAACGAGTTCGACCCGGACGACGCCGGCATCCCCGCCCCAGCCGACCGACCGCCCACAGACCGCTGGGTCCGCTCGCGACTGGCCGCCACGACGACGGCCATGACGGCGGCTCTGGAGGAGTACCGGCCGCTTGAAGCCGCCACTGCGCTCGGAACCCTCGTCGACGACGTCTCGAACTGGTATGTGAGGCGGAGCCGGCGGCGCTTCTGGCGGACCGATCCCGGCACAGCGCCCTCTGACGCCCTCGCCGCCCAGGCGACACTGCTCGAGGTGCTGCGGACGATCGCCCGGCTCATGGCGCCGTTCTGCCCATTTGTCGCCGAGGAGCTCTGGCTCTCGCTCGGCGGCCCGGGGGACTCCGTCCATCTGGCGGACTGGCCGACAGCCGACGGTGCCCTTGTCGACGCCGGCCTGGAAGCTTCCACCGCCCTCACCCGTGAGGTCGTGTCCCTCGGGCGAGCCGCCCGCGCGCTGGCGGGACAACGCGTCCGGCAGCCGTTGCGACGGGCCGTCGTCGTCCTGCCCCCGCGCAGTCCCGGCCTGCTGGACGAGGACATCGCCGAGGAGCTCAACGTGGACGAGGTCATCATGAGCGACACACTGAGCGATGCCCTCAGCGTGCGGCTGGTGCCGAACTTCCAGCGCCTCGGGCCGCGACTCGGCGCCGCCTCCAAGCATGTTCGCGCCGCCCTCGCCGGCCTTGACGCCGCCGCGGCGTCATCGGCCGCCGCCGCCCTCGCCGGAGGTGGCACGATCACGGTCGATTTGCAGGGGAGCGCCGTCGAGCTCGGCCCGGAGGACGTGGCGGTGCGCACGACGCCGCGGGAGGGCTTCACGGCTGCCGGCGAGGGCGGCCTCGCCGTGGCGCTCGACCTCGAGCTCGACGAAGACCTCCGCCACCGCGGGCTCGTCCGGGAGGTCGTCCGCCAGCTGCAGGACCTACGAAAGGAGGCAGGCCTCGAGCTCTCGGATCGGATCGTGGTGCGGCTGTATGGCTACGACGACCTGGCCGCCGACGCCGGTTTGATCGCCCGAGAGGTGCTGGCCGCTCACATCGAGTTCGGAGCGCTTGACGGCGCCGGCCACGTCGTGCGCGGAGGTGAGGGGCGCCTCGGCAGGGCACTGCTCAGCCGAGCGTGAGCGACAACGCACGAGCGGGCCGAGGTGAGAGGATCTCACAGATGCGACGCCACGGCCGACCTCATCGGATCGCTGCGGCCCTCCTCACCGCCTGCCTCTCGCTCCTGACCGCCTGCAGCGTTTCTGTCTCGTTCGGGACGACCACCAAGTCCACCTCCACGACCTCGTCCAGCTTGGCGGTGGGCTCGAGCCTCCCCGACGCCGGGAGCGGAACGACGCCGGTGCCGAGCGCGCTTGTGTGGCACAGCTGCGGCACCTTCCTCTGCTCGACGCTCGTCGTGCCCGTCTCGTATTCCGACGCCCGAGACGGCACTCTGCGGCTGGCGGTCATCGAGCTCCCCTCCACGAGCGGCGCCAAGTCCGCTCCCGACGTCGTGCTCAACCCCGGCGGCCCGGGGGCGTCCGGTGTGCAGTTCCTGCAGAGCACCGTCTCTGAGTACCCGGCCTCCCTGCGGGCGAAATTCAACCTCGTCAGCTTCGACCCCCGCGGCGTCGGCGAGAGCGACCCGGTGCAGTGCACGACGCCGGCGGGTCTGCGCCGATGGATCGCTCTCGATCCGGATCCGGTCACCCCGAAGGCCATCGCCGCCGTCATCGGCGCCGTGAAGGTCTTCGACGCCGGTTGCGCCGCCGACGTCCCCCGCGACTTGCTCGCCAACCTCTCCACCGCCGTGAGCGCCCAGGACATGGACCGCCTGCGGGCGGCACTGGGGGAGACGAAGCTCCACTACCTGGGTTTCTCCTACGGGACCTACCTCGGGGCTCTGTACGCGGAGATGTTCCCCACCCATGTCGGCAACATGGTCCTTGACGGCGCCGTCGACCCCGCCCTGTCCAGTGCCAGCTTGGACATCGAGCAGGCGGACTCCTTCGAGGTGGACCTGCACGACTTCTTCTCCTGGTGCCCGACGAATGCCACGTGCGCAGGCGAGCTGCCCCATGGTGCGGCCGCCACCTACCGGACGGTGATGGGGCGACTGAAGGCGGGCGGCTCGCTGACGGCTGACCTGACGGCCGCCCTCGGCGGCGTCCAGCGGGTCAACTACGCCGTGGCGCTCCTCGGTGTCATCTCGTCGCTCTACACGACGACGACCTGGCCGTACCTCGCCGAGGGGCTGGCAGAGGCGACCACCGGCAACGGACTCGTCCTGTCGGCGCTCGCCCTCAGCTACGCGGGCTTCAACGCCAACGGCACCGCCAACAACCTCATCTCGTCGAACATCGCCATCGACTGCCTCGACCGTCCGGTTCCGCCGGTGCCCAACTATCCGTCGCTCGCCCGCCGCTTCGCCAAGGCGGCACCGGACTTCGGAGCTGTCGAAGCGTGGGGCTCTCTCCCCTGCGACTACTGGCCCGTCCCGCCGACCGGCAAGGCGGTGCCCATCCGTCTCTCGGAGCCGTTGCCGATCCTTGTGGTGGGCTCCACTCACGACCCCGCCACGCCGTATGCATGGGCCAAGGCACTCACGAGGCAGCTGACGGGCTCCGAGCTCTTGACGAGGACGGGCGACGGCCACACCGGGTACTTCTCGAGCTCGTGTGTCCAGGGCTGGGTCGACTCCTACTTCGCGACGGGGGCGCGGCCGCCGGTTGGCACGGTGTGCGCCAGCAACAACTGAGGGCCGAGCACTTCGAGGTCGTGAGCGAGGGCTGAGACCTTCAGCTGCTCGATACCTTCGTCGGCACCCAGAAACGCAACTTTCCGCTCCGCTCGTCTTCGAAGACGCCCCCGTTGGCCTCGATGACCTTTCTCGAGCCGACGTTGTCGGTATCGCAGGTCAACAGAGCAGGGTCGATGCCGAGGTCGTAGGCGTACGGGAGGACGGCTCGCAACATGGCCGTGGCATGTCCCTTCAAGCGAGCCGACGGGCGCACGTCGTAGCCGATGTGGCCACCGATCTCGAGCAGCCGTGGTGTGAGGCGGTGCCGGATGGAGATCCGCCCGTGATACTCGGCTCCGTCGACCCACCAGTACGTCGTGCTCGGCACGAGGTAGGAGGCGCGCACTGTGGACTCGTAAGCGTCGGCCCGCAACCGCTCGACGTACTGAGCGAAACCCTCCGGGGTCTCCCACACGGGCCCGAATTCCCGCAGCTCTCGCGCCACCATCGAGTCATCGCTCTTCGACCCACGGCCCTCGTCGAGGAACTCCGCCATGGCGGCGAGGAACGACCGTTGCACGGTGATCGAGGGTGGCACGAGCTCAGGCATGACGACATTCAATCAGCAGGATGGGAAGACCCGGCCACATCAGGGCACGAGCAGCACCCGCCCAAAGGCCTCCCGGCTCTCGATGTAGGCATGGGCGGCGGCTGCATCGGAGAGGGGGAACCTGCGGTCGATGACGACGCGGATGGTGCCGGCGGCGAGATCGTCGAGGATGCCGGCGATGACGGAGCGGGCGCGTGGGCTCACGAACAGCTCCATCCCGAGGAAGTAGCCGGTGAGCGTGAGGTTGTTGGGCCGCATGATGGACGCGTCCACGAGCGAGGCGCCCCCGCGTCCGGCGTCGCCGATCGAGACGCAGTGGCCGCGGTAAGCAAGGCAGTTCAAGCTGGCTTGCAGGTTCTCACCTCCGACGGACTCGAGCACGACGTTGACGCCCTGCCCCGCCGTCAAGCGGCGCACCTCCGCCACCATGTCCGAGGTCGTGTAGTTGATGCCCTCATCGAGCCCGAAGACAGTCAGGCGCGCCAGCTTGTCGTCCCGGGACGCCGTCGCCAGCACGCGGGCGCCGGCGTGTTTCGCCATCTGGATGGCGGCGATGCCGACCCCACTTGCCCCCGCCTGCACGAGCACGGACTGGCCGGCCTGCAGGTGACCGAACTCGAAGAGGCAGTCGTGAGCCGTCCCATAGGCGACCGGGATGCAGGCGCCCTCCTCGGTCGAGACGCCTTCGGGGATGCGCCAGCAGAACGCTTCCGGCACCGCCCGCAACTCTGCGTGCGACCCGTCCAAGCCGACGGTGACGACGCGATCGCCGACGGCCAGCCCGAGGACCTTCGGCCCGGCTTCTGTCACCGTGCCGGCGCATTGATAGCCGACGACGTGGGGGACGGCGAAGAGCTCGCCGCCGGCGCGATGCAGCGTGTCACCGCCCTCGATGCTGACGGCTTCGACCTGCACGAGCACCTGGTCCTCGGCGACATGAGGATCGGGCACGTCCTCGTAGCGGAACACGTCGGGGCCGCCTGACTCGTAGTACACCGCTGCCTTCATCGGTCTCCTCTCATGGGGTCGTGTGCGGCACTGGCGGAGGTGTCGTGCCTCGCTGCGGTAGCCGCCAGGTGCTGGCGCCTCGTCGAAGGACAGCAACGGCAGGACGAAACTCTCACATGCGCCTTCGCCAGGCAAGGCCAGCGCCCGGCAGGCGAGACGGATCAGTCGCCGGACCGGCCGAGGGCTCGCCGCGCCCTCGTCAAGCGTTGCTCGGCCGCCTTGGCAGCGCCCTCCGCCGCCGCGCGGTCACGTCTCGCCTCCCGCATCTCTCTTGCCGCCTCTGCCTCGAGAGCCCGCAGCGCTTCGAGCTGCACCGCCGCCTCGTGGACAGCTTGACGAAGACGCTGCTGCTCGTTGAGGGCGGTCCCCTCTCGGCGCGCGTGTTCGTCGACCTCTGCTTTGGCGGCGCTGGCCGCGTCCGCCGCCTCTCGTTCCGTCCGCTCCGCCGCCTCGAGGTGCCGGCGGGACGGCGGCGAGTCCTGCGGTTCACCCCCGAGGGCGCCTCCCCGGTGTCTTCGCCTCGTGTCGCTCGTGGTGTCGCCTCCCACACGCCCCGGAGGAGCCCCCTCGCGGGTGACATCGAGCGACCCGAGCACGGACGGCTTCAGGGCCGCCGTCAACCGGCCGGAGAGAAGGGTGTCGCCCGCCGAAGGGTCGGCGAGTGCGACTTCGAGCGTCGTCTCCAACTCGGCGTCGGTCGCGGCGCTCACCTGCTGTCCGAGATCGATCGCCAGCTGCCTCGCCGCCTTGGCGAGGTCCGAAACGACCTGGCGCCGCTGCTGTGACAGTCGCCGGAGCTCGCCACCGGCGAGGCTCGCCTGCGCCTGGCGGAGGGCGGCGCCGAGCTCGATCAGTGACACGACCTTTTGGCGTCGCTCGCGCACGAGCCGGTTCGCCAGCCACGCGCTCGTCGTCGGCCGCTTCAGCGACTTGATGGAGGCGGCGAGGCCCTGCTCGCCTGACCGACGAGCTTGCGATGCATAGGCGTCGCGCTTCGATGTGAACTCCGCCGGCGGGAGGCCGTAGAGCTCCTCGACGATGTGGTCGAAGTCCGGGTGCATGAGCTGCGACCCCAGCCGCCTCAGTCGGGCCGGGCGAGCATGCACTCGCCTGGTCGTCGCATGCAGAGAGTCTCGCAGGCCTTGCGACCGTCGACGCTGATCGATCAGATGGTTCGTTGACCGCTGCGGCGCCCTCCGCCAGACTGCGGTCAGTGACCTTGGGTTTCGCTCAGACCCTGCATCGGAGCGTCAGCCGAACGAGATGGCCTCAGTCGGGCGCTCTTCCAGTGCCCGGCGGCGCCGAGGCCCCACGGCCTTGAGCCAGTGGCAAGGGTCGGGCCTGCCTCCGTCGGCGCTGGCGCGCATCGAGCGGGCGCGCACTTCCGACCTTCGTTTCAGCCAGCTGTCGGTGGGAGGACAGCTGGCGGTCGAGTCGTCCGCTCTGCGACCCATCGGCACCGTCCTCGGGTGCAGCGCGCAGCGGCTCGACTGGGGGGAGTTCGGTCTCGGAGAGGTCGGGTGCGGATACGTCTCCTCTCGCACACTGCGGAGCAAGCACCTCCAGACGACGAGCTACTTCCCGCCGAGCGGCGTAAGCCCGGCCGGGACGAACCTCAGCAACATCCTGGGACTGACCGTGCCGGGCAACCTTCCGCTCACTTCGGGCGATGCCACGACCTCAGCGGACCATGTCGTGTACACCGACGCCGCCCACTCCGCTTGGCGGGCGGCCATCGATCGGATGTTGGAGGAGGCGAGGACGCTCGGTGCCGATGGGGTCGTGGGTGTGGAGCTGTCGGAACGGCGTGGAAAGGGCGAGGTTCGCGAGTTCGTCGTGACCGGGACTGCGGTGGCATCGACGGGTGCCTCGCACCTCTCCAGGGCCTTCACGACGACGCTTTCGGGCGAGGACGTCGCCAAGCTGATGGCCGCAGGCTGGCTGCCGGCCTCGATCGTGCTCGGACTCTCGGTCGCCATACGCCATGACAAGTTGCGGGCTCGCCTTGCCCGCGCCCGCCTGAGCTCGGCGCGGGAGATCCGCGGGATCAGTGAGCTGGCGCAGGCGGCGCGACAGCACGCCCGCCAGCAGCTGAGGTCGAGGACGCAGGAGATCGGGGCCGACGGGGCGGTCCTCACGTCGCAGGTGACCCTCTCGATCGAGGAGCGAAGAATCGGCTGGGGCCATCATGACATCGTCGCCGAAGTGCGGGCGACGGCGAGCGCCATCATCGAAGTCTCGAGCGGCCGGCAGCCTCGAGCGACGCCGAACAGATCGGTGATGCCGTTGCGCTGTTGAAGGCGGCAAGCAGTTGAGCCATGGGCTAGAAATGCGGTCATTGCGGACCGGGACACCGGACGGCTGCGTCGTAGGCGTCGTTCGGATGGCCCTTCCAGACAAGGAGAAGGCGTGCTCATGTTCGAGACCGTGGTGGTCGGAGCCGACAGTTCTCCGACAGCAGCCGAAGCCGTCAAGAAAGCCGTCGAACTGACGAAGCTGCACGAGGGCACGCTCCACATCGTGTCGGCGTACAAGCCCCAGCAGTACAACTCCGACGCCGCTCACGAATTCTCGAAGTCGCTCGAATCCGGCGACCTGGCGGAATCGTTGCTGGCCGACCTGGCGTCGAAGGCGCGGCTGGCAGGTGTGACCGCCGAGGTCCACGCCGAGAGCGGCGATCCGGCGCATGCGATCTGCGGAGTGGCCGAGCGCGTGAACGCCGACGTCGTCGTCGTGGGCAACAAGGGCATGCTGGGCATGCGGCGAGTGCTCGGGAGCGTGCCCAACACGGTGGCGCACGAATCCCCCTGCTCGGTGCTCATCGTGTCGACGACCTGACGGGGCCGCCGGTCGGATTTGAGGCGCTCGAGGGGCGTCGCGCCCAGGTGCTAGGGGAAATGCAGGTGGAGGTCTTGCATGAGGTGGGCATAGGCCGCCAAGTGCAGGTCGCCGACGAAATCGGCCAGGACTCGGCTGCGGGCAGCCGTGCCGAGGCGGGCGATCTCGGCGGGATCGGCCAGCAACGCCGACAGGGCGCCGCCGAAGGCTGCGAGATCGGTCGGGTCGTCGAGCAGAATGCCGGTGCCAGGAGCGATCTGGTCGGTAATCCCTCCGATGGCCGAAGCCAGCACCGCCCGTGCCTTCCACATCGCCTCGGCAACGGTCAGCCCGAAGCCCTCCGCCAGGCTCTTTTGCACGACGACGGTTGCGTGACGCTGAATGGCATTCACCATGGTGGCGTTCTCGTCGAGGTCGTCCATCGGCAACGTGATGAGGCTCACTCGGCGGCGATCCGCCGGTGCCAGTCCCGCCCATGCGGCCACACACTCGGCGAGCACCTCTGCCCCCTCCGGGTCGTCGCTGACGGCGGCGACGGCAGGGCCGACGAGGGCGAGATGGGCGTCGTCGATCGTGCCGACGACGCCGTCGACAAACCCCGCCATGACCCCGCCCATGTCCTTCAAGCGGTCCCAGCGCGACACCTGCACCACGAGGGGCAGCGAGGCGTCGATCGGCCCGCCCTCTGCCACGACCGTCGCCCGGTGAGAGATCGTGCGCCCTCTGCCTTCGCCGCCGAGCGCCGCCGGTTGGCTGCCCTGTCGGAGCACCCCCGCCGCCAACAAGATGCTGGCGACTTCGTCTCCCGACAGCTCCTCGTTCTTGGCCGAGAAGGGGTCAATCGAGGGTGGGATCACCACGACGGCGGCGGGGGGCAGCCAGTCAGGTGCATACGAGCGCCTCGAGAAGATGAAGGCCTGAGCGTGTTCGAGGTGGGGCCGCAGGAACCCCCAGGCCGCCTGCGTCCAGGCGTTGTCGTGGTCCGCACCCACGTGGCAGCGCCAGACGACATGGGCTCCTGCCGTCGCGAGGCGAGACGCCATGCCTGCCGTCTGAGGATCATGCAGCAACACGACGTCGCCCGGTCGCACGAGCCCGGCGAGCTCGGCGCCGAACTCGCCGGTCAGCTTCTCGTAGTGGTCGGCGTCAGCCCGACCGAGCTCGCCGTCTCCGGGAAAGCCGTGCAGCTGGTTGTGGATTCTCTTTGTCGTTGCGAAGAATCGCTCGTCGCCCGAGATCACGTGCCAGCGGACGTCGATGCCGACGTCCAGGCAGTAGCCCACGAGGACCCGCAGCATCTCGGCGACCCCGCCGCCGGCCGCCGTCGAGTTGACGTTCCACACCGTCATGTTGGCGAGGTCCTCGCGAGCTCGAGCAGCTCTGGCAGCCAGCGCGGCGTAGCGCTCCTGCCCGATCAGGGGCGCGAATCGCGCCAACGGCACAGGAGAAGTTTCTACGGCTCGAAGGCCCGGCACGGCCGCATTCTCCCCCATGCGGCGAGGGCGCGCATCGTTCACTCACGATCGAGCGCGAAAGGGACGTTGATGGGGGGCGAAGAACCGAGGACGCGGGTGCCTCCGCAGAGCCTCCTCGGCCTGTCGCGGGCGACGCTCGAGAGCGAGCCGTCAGTCCATGAGAGCGGGCCCGTCCGAGAGACCTCGCAGCTTGTCCGGGTTGAGCATCACATAGATGCGGGTCACTCTGCCGCCCTGCTGCTCGCCGGTGAGGACGATGGGCATCCCGCCGGCCCGCAGGACGAGCGCGGCGGACCCGTTGATCTCGGTGAGCTCGAGCTCGGCGTCCGGGTAGCGACCGGCGATATTCGTGACGAATCGCGCCACGCGCCTGGCTCCGACGACGGGACGCCGCGCGGCGTGCCGCCCGGGCCCACCGTCGCTCACGAGGACGACGTCGGCATCGAGCAGTTCGAGGGTCTGGCCGACGTCGCCGGTCGCCACCGCCGCCAGGAGTCGGGCGAGCAGAGGTGCCTCGAGTTGGCCCCCGGGAGGCGGGCGCTCCTCCCGGAGCCGCCGCCGCGCCCTCGAGGCGATCTGCCGGCAGGCCGCCTCTGTCTTGTCAACCGCCTCGGCGATGACGGCGTACGGCTCTCCGAAGACGTCCGCCAGGAGCCACACGGCTCGCTCCGTGGCGTTCAGCCGGTCGAGCAACATGAGAAACCCCAACGTGAGCGACTCCGCCATCTCGACATGCTCTTCCGGTCCGTGCTGTAGCGAGACCGGCTCGGGGAGCCACGGGCCGAGGTACTGCTCACGGCGGCGCTCGATGGCACGGAAGCGGTCGAGCGAAAGACGCGTCACCACGGTCGTGAGGAATGCGGCCGGTCGCTCGACGGCCGTCTGATCGGTCGCCGACCAGCGGAGCCAGGCCTCCTGCACCACGTCCTCGGCGTCACCGAAGCTGCCGAGGATCCGGTAGGCGAGGCCGAGTAGGCGCCGCCGCTCATGGGCGAACACGTCGTCGGCGGCCGTCGTCACTCTCAGCCCACCAGCCGCCTCGAGGAGTCGAGGCGCACCTCGCCGGCGAGGGCGGCCGCCGCCCGGCCGGCCGCCGCCCCGCTCGAGAGGGATGCGTCTGCAAGCAGGCCGTCTCGCCCGACCCAGTCACCCGCCACGAAGAGGCCGGGCTCCTCGAGGCTCACCGGGGGGCGACCGGCCAAGCCGCCGCCGGGTCGGGGGAGGGAGTGGCTCACGGTCATCTTGTGCAAGAAGCGCTCCACCACCACATCATCGGCCCGGATGCCGGCGACTTGGGCGAAGCCCCACAACTGTGCCCGGTCCTCCTCGCTCGAGCGAGCGCCGTATCGCATGACGTGCACGAGCGCGGCACCGGAAGGTGCCAGCTCTGCGGCGGGGGCGTGAGTGGAGAGATAGAGCGGATCGTCCAACCCGAAGGCCACCCTCGTCACCGGCGGCCGCCGCAACCCGAGGTCGAGGCAAGCCGCCGTGCTGTCCGCTCCGAGCTGCCAGCCGGGTGTGAAGGGAAGGAGCGCTTTGACGGCAGCCGGCCCGCCGGCTGCCAGCACGACCGCTCCAGCAAGCCAGCGGCTGCCTGCGGCCCGGACCTCCCACGCGCCCGCCGTCTCCCGGCCATCGATGCGGAGCGCCCGCTCACCCTCGATGATCACCGCACCTGAGGAGCGGGCGGCTCCAGCAAGCCCGTCGACGAGGCGGCTCCAACCACCGTGCAGGTAGCTGACTCCGCCAGCCTGCACGAGTTGCAGCTGACCGACGGCGGCGTCCGCGGAGATCACCTCGAGATCGGCCGCGTAGCTGGCGACACGAAGGAGCGTGCTGAGAACGGCCGCCCCGTCGTCGGGAAGGTGCTGCGAGCGCACCCAGGCAGCTGCACTGAGCGGCGCC
The DNA here is from genome assembly GCA_963735115.1 of uncultured Actinomycetota bacterium. Lineage (GTDB taxonomy): Bacteria > Actinomycetota > Acidimicrobiia > Acidimicrobiales > Bog-793 > JAKACA01. Next base: position 1,102,418 of record CAVTJR010000001.1, read on the forward strand.
AGCGACGTGGTGTCCAGCTGGCTGAAGGTGGCAAGCAGGTGGGCGAGCTTGGCTTTCGAGCGCCGGCCGAGCAGCGGCGAGCGGGCGAGGGAGAAGGCCGAGGTCGGCAGAAGTCCCAGTCTGCCCGACGTCCACCCGAACACCGCCTTGGCCGGCGGCCGACCGCCTGGCCGGAGCCCGAGGCTCTCGAGCACGGCGGCCCCGCGTCCGGCGCAATAGAGCGCCCGCGGTCCCTGGTTGAGGACATACCCCTCCCGCTCGTCACTCCTGGCGCGGCCCCCCGCCGCCCGGATGTCGAGCACGACGACGCTTCGGCCGGCCCTCGCCGCCGTCGCCGCAGCCGCCAGGCCGGCTAAGCCGGCTCCGACGACGAGCACCTGCACGCTGTGGGGTTGATCTTGGTTCATCGTCTGTCCTCCGTGGGATCGTCACCGTGTTGACGACGGAAGGGGCCAAGCTGTGACAGCGCACTAGCTCCAGAGGGTCACCGCCCGGGCCGCAGCAACTTTCGCTACGAGACCGAGATGCGGCGAGACGGGGCTCAGGACGGTTCTGTGGCGTACACGAGAATCTGACCGGAATAGACGGCCACCCAGACGTCTCCGGTCGTGGCGTCGTAAGTGATGCCTACGGGTTCAAAGCCGGTCGACACCGTCTGCAAGACGGCGAGGTCGGAGGCGCGCAACATCGTCATCGTGTCGGATTCGTAGTTCACCACGAACAACGCCGTGCCATCCGTCGAGATCGCAAGAGAGCGGCACTGCTCTCCGGTCTGCACGGTGCCGACGACCGTGTCGGTGGCGAGGCGAACCTTTACGACCTCGCCGGGTGAGTTCAAGGAGATGTAGAGGTATCTGCCGTTGGGTGAGATCACGACGTGGCGGGGGTTCACGCCGACGTAGAACGACCCCGCAATCGACAGCGTCTCGAGGTTGATCTTGGTGACGACGTCGCTCCCCATGATGGCGACGTACGCCGTCCGGGAGTTCGGCGAGATGGCGATGCCGCGCGGATACGGGCCCATGTACAACGTCGCGACGATCTTCGCAGTGGCGATGTCGATGATGTCGAGATCGTACGAGCACCAGTTGGCGACGAGGAGGTACTTGTCGTTGGGGGTGACGGCGAGAAATTTTGGTACGAGCCCGACTTTGATGACCTGGTCGACGGCGAGGGTTCGCGTGTCGATCCGGTACACGTAGCTGTCGGTGTCGCCCGCCGCCAGGGCGGACTCCGGCGTGCAGTCGTCATCGCCCTCGGGTCCCATGCCGACGCCGTACATCGAGTAGTTCGAGACGTACACGTAGCGGCTGTCGGGCGTGAAGGCCGCCTCGACGGGGGCACCGTGGGTGATGCCGGGGTGCCCCTTGACACCGAAGCTCGCCAGATCGACTCCGTCGGAGATCGTCTTCAGCAACTGGCCGTCACTGGCGTAGACGGTGATGGTGTGCGTGTACATCATGTTCTGGGCGAACACCATGCCGGTGTCGGAGGCATCTACGGACTTAGGCGAGATGTGTCCGCCGATCGTGTCGATGAGCACGAGATGACGTTCGTCGGCGGGCGGCCCGGGTGGGAGGTGATGGAACGGTGAGGTCGTGCTCGTCGTGGTGGAGGAGCTCGTCGCGCTTGCCTTGTCGTGCCCCTTTCCAGGTGCGCCCGGCGTCGTGCCCGAACCGGCGCGGGCGGCGGCGCCGTGTGAGGAGATGAGCGCGCCGGTCCCGATGACGACGCCGGCGAGGACGGCGAGGGCGATCGCGGCCGCTCCAGCCCGCCTCATGGCGTAGCGGCGCCTACTCACCTTGCCCCCACTGCCGTGCCGCCTGCTCTGGTAGGGCTCACTCACGGCGGGATGCTCGCCGGTCCGCAGATGCGGCAACGGACGCCGGCGGGTGTCTCGGAGAGGAGCCCACCGAGCACCGCCGAGGTGGCGGTGAGGCAGCGGTCATGTCAAAGGATACGATCCGAGCACCCTCGGGCGACGGCAACAGGGACGACTCCACGTCGTCAGCTACGCAGCAGCGGGCGTCGTCGTTCCGCGAACTCCTGCACCGCAGCACCGAAGCCCTCGATCTCCTCGCTCCCGATCTCGAGGGAGAGGGCCAGCATGCCGCGTCGGGCGAGATAGAAGCCAGCAGCGAGCATGTCGAAGAAGAAGAGCTCTTTCAGCCCGAGGTCCGGCGCTGCGTCCTCGGGGCGAAGGAGGGGCCCCGGTTGGAAGTGCACCGTCATGAGGCTTCCGAGGCCGGTCCACTGCATGTTCAGGCCGGCACTCGTCCCGTTCAGGCGATCGCGTAGGGCTTCTCCCCGTTCGAAGAGCGCCTCGGCCGCTGCTGGCGTGAAGAGGCTCGTGAGACCGGCAACTCCCGCCGCCATGCTCAGTACGTTGTTGTTGAAGGTTCCGGCGTGAGGCAGGGCGTCCGTGCGGCGCGGGTCGTAGCGCTCCATGATGTCCCGTCTGCCGCCGAAGGCGCCGAAGCTCATGCCGCCGCCGATGTACTTGCCGAGCGTGGTCATGTCCGGGAGGATGCCGAGCCGAGCCTGTTGACCGCCGGCCGACATACGGCTGGTCATGACCTCGTCGAAGATCAGCAGGGCGCCGCTGCGGTCAGCGCCCGCCCGCAGCGCCTGGAGAAAGTCACGTCCGGCGGGTATGCATCCGCCCGATCCGAGCATCGGTTCGACGAGGATGGCGCCCAGGCCGGCGCCGTGGCGCTCGATGAGGGCCGTGGCTCCGGCGGCGTCGTTGTACCTGCCCACCACCCAGTCGTACGGCACGTTGACGGGGCTTCCCCCTCCCGCGAAGGCGAGGACGCCGCCGTGATAGCCGCCGTTGAACACCATGACCGACGGCCGTCCCGTCATCGCCGCCGCCGTGCCGAGAGCCATGAGGTTGGCCTCGGTCCCGGAGTTGGTGAATCGCACGAGCTCGATCGAAGGGAACCGGTCGCAGATGAGGCGGGCGAGCCGTGCCTCCATGGCGCCGTGACCGCCGAGGTTCCAACCGCCGTTCAGGGCCTCGATGACGGCGGTGCGGATCAGCGGATTGCTGTGACCGTAGAGCCCGGCCGTGTACTCACCGAGAAGGTCGACGTACTCGTGCCCGTCGGCGTCCCAGAGCCGGCAGCCTTCGCCCCGCGTCATGGTCAGTGGGAACGGCTTGTGGAACAAGACGCTGCGGGTGTTTCCGCCGGGCATGACCGCTGCTGCCTCGAGGTGGGCGGCCAAGCTTGCAGGGTTCGCCGACGCGTAGCGGGCCCGCGCTTGGGCGAGCGCCTCCTGCAGTGCGGTGCCTGCGATCGTCGTGGACATGGGCCCTCCCTCGCCTGGCTGTCGAACACCCAGCTGGCGAGCGAGCCTAACGGGACCGTCTTCCGAGGCGACTGCAGACGCGATTGCGGAGAGCGGCCCTCGCCGGCCAGCCGCAAGGACGCAGTGACGCCTGCCAGATGGCGACAACAGTCCTACGCTGCGCTCGTGGCCCAACTCGCGCTTCCCAAGGCCGGCTCCGCAGCGAGGGAGCGAGCTCTCACCGTGCTGCTCGGGGGACCGCTCGAGCCCATCGTGGACTTCGTGGCGTGGTCACCGGCTCCAGGAGAGTACGAGGTTGCCTCGGCGCACGGCCAGGTGCGGTTTCGGCGACGGCGGGACGGGACGACAGAGAGTGGACACCCTCGCTGGGTCTACGACGCCGAGACCGTCAATGGGGAGAATCCCGTCGCCCGCCAGGATCCGGCCCATCTCGGCAGCCTGCCGGCTGAACGGTCGGCGCCGCATCCGAGCCGACGGGAGAATTCGTATCCGCACGCCTTCGACCACTTGGCACAGATCTTCGATCATGCGTCCGCCCCCGACCTCGTAGTACTGCATTCGGCGGCTCACTACTGGGGCGATCAGGGAGGTCACCTCGGTGAGCACGGCTCTGCCGGCATCGTGCAGGCGCGGGCTCCCTTCATCGCTGCTGGTGCGGGCATCCGGCCGCTCGGGATGCTCGACGAGTCCTGTCGGTTGATCGATGTGGCTCCGACCGTCCTCGAGCTCCTCGGCTGTCCCCCGCCGCCGGGGACGGCCGCGGGTGCCCGACTGATCCAGCAGGACGGTGTCGTGCTGCGTGGACTCCTGGCAGAGCCCGCCGGCGCCCGCCACGTCGTTGCGATGCTCCTTGACGGGACGAACGCCAACGTGCTCTATGACCTGGCGCGCCGTGGCGGCGCACCCAATATCGCCCGCCTCATGGAGCTCGGCTGCACGTATCGCTATGGCGCCATCGCCTCGCTTCCGACGGTGACGCTCTCGAACCACACCGGGATACTGACCGGGAGCCACCCCGGTCATCACGGCATCCTGCACAACGCCTGGATCGACCGGCTGAGCGGAGACCAGGTGATTACGAACTCGCCCGCCACCTGGCCAACGGCGATGAGTCGGCTGAGTCGATCGGTCGAGACCGTGCACCAGGCCGTGCACCGCGCCATGCCGGCGGCGACATCCATCTCGATCAACGAGCCCTGCGACACGGGCGCCGACTATTCGATCTTCGAGCAGATACGCCTCGGTCAGCCCGCCGACCGCCCGCCGCGTGCCGACGAGGTGCCGGACGCCACGGAGCGATTCGTACGACCGAGCAAGGACTACCGCTGGTCGTCCCGCGTCGACCACGCCGCTGTCGAGCAGTTCTGCGGCATCTGGAGCGGCCTCTACGGGGGACGGCCCTGGCCGTTGCCGGCCTTCACATGGGTCAACTTCACGCTGACGGATGCTGCGTTCCACGAGGGCGGGCCCTACTCGGAGATCGCCGCCGCCTCGGTCGCCGACACGGACGCCCGCATCGGGCATCTCCTGGACGCCGTCGAGCGCTCCGGCGCCTGGGACGACACCGCCTTCGTGCTCGTGGCCGACCATGGCATGGAACTCGCGAACCCCGAGGTGACCGGCGACTGGGATGCCGCCCTGGAGGAGGCGGGTGTCGCCGTGCGCGACGCCGGGTACGGCTTCCTGTATCTGACCGAGACACCAGCTTGATCTGGCCGGCGGCGGAGTCGGTTTGCTAGGGGGCGGAGTCCTCCAGGATCGCCCCGTCGCGGATGCGCACCCGGCGGCTCGTGAGTTGGGCAACTTCTTCGTCATGGGTCGCGATCACGATCGTCACGCCGGCGCTGGCGTGCAGGCTGCTCAGCACCGCCATGACCTCCTTTGCCGTTGCCGAGTCGAGGTTGCCGGTCGGCTCGTCGGCGATGATCACGCTCGGATTGTTCGCGAGCGCACGGGCGATGGCGACGCGCTGCTGTTCTCCGCCCGAGAGCCGGGAGGGCAGCTGGTGCAGGCGGTGCGCCAGCCCCACCTGGTTCAAGAGATCTTCCGCACGGCCCCGGCGCTCATGGGGGCGAACGTGGTTCGGGAACATCGCGACGGCGATGTTCTCCATGGCGGTGAGCGTCGGGATCAGGTTGAAATGCTGAAAGACGAAGCCGATCTCCCTCGCGCGGATTCTCGTCAGCTCTTTGTCGCTCAGCCCTGCGAGGTCGCGGCCGGCAAAGCGAATCGAGCCGCCGGTCGGGCTGTCGAGAGCACCCAGCAACTGCAACAGGGTGCTCTTGCCTGAGCCGCTCGGTCCCTCGAGCGAGAGCATCTCTCCCCTGTCGATGACGAGATCGACGCCCCGGATGGCATGGACCGTCAAGCTGCCCTTGGAGAACGTCCGCTCCAGGCGCGACAGCTCGTACAGGGGTGCGCCGGGAGCCTGCTCCGGTCGCAGATCCGCCGTCTGGGTGGGTTCGGTCGCGATCATCGTGTCCCCTCCAGCCGGAGCGCCCGGCGCTTCCCCGGTCATCAGCCGAGGTCCCGGAGCGCCGAGGCAGGTGCCAGTCGTGCGGCCCGCCAGCCACCGATCGTGCCGGCTATGAGGCCACCGATGAGGGCGCCGGCGAAGGCCAAGGCGATCGTCGCCCCATGGACCGGGGCGGTGAGGTGCACGAGGTTCGTCACCGTGCCCGTGGTCGACTGCCCCACGAAACCGCCCAAGCTCGAGGCCCCGACGGAGAGTCCGGTGGACGTCACCGAGAGCCCGGGGCCGACGGCTCCGATGAGGGCACACACGCCCAAACCGATGGCGACCCCGATGAGACCGCCGATGATGCCGATCCCGATCGTCTCGGCCATCACCTGGCGGACAACCTCGCCACGGGTCCAGCCAATGGCACGCAGCGAGCCGATCTCGCGGACGCGCTTGGCCACGCTCGAGAGGGTGAGCAGGCCGGCGATCAAGAACGCCGCCAGCAGCACGACGATGGCGAGTGCGCCGCCGAGGTCAGTTGCCAGCTTGTGAGCGTTCTTCAGGCTGCCGTTCACCTGGTCGGCGAGCGACTTCGAGGTCAGAACCGTGGCGCCGGGCAGCTCCTTTTGGATCGCCGCCGTCACCGCACCCACGTCGGAGGAGCTCTTCACCGCCACGAGCACCTCGTTCACGTAGCCGGACGCGGACGCCAGGCGCTGGATGGTGGAGAGGGGGAAGTAGATGTCCGAGACGTTCCCCGTCAGCGTCGGCGCCACCAGCCCGACGATCTTGTAACTCTTGGCGTTGATCGTGATCTTCCCGTCAACCTTCAGCTTCTTCGTGTTGGCGTAGGCGGTGTTCACGAGCACCTCGTCGGCCGGCTTGCTGGTGAACCAGGTACCGGCGGTGAGCTGAGCCTTGGTGACGAGGCCCGTGGTCTCATTCGTCGGGTCCACGCCTGCGACGGTGTAGCTCGAGGTGGCTGTGTTGGTCGTCGGCGGCTTGAGCACCCGGGTGATGGTCTCCTCCGGCACGACGACCTTCTGTTGGTAGCTGATCTGGGCTGGGGTGAGGCACTTCTTGAGGGCGGGGTTCGACGCAAAGCCGCCGAATACACCACCGCCACCACCCGGTCGTCTCCCCGTGCCACCACCACCGCCGCCGCCGCCACCGCCGCCGCCACCGCCACCGCCGAAGCTGCTGCCGAAAGTCTTTTCCAGTACCTTTTGGATGCAGCTCCGTTCGGTAGCCGTCTGGGCGGCCGTCAGCGTCGGCGGTTTGACGGTCGTGGAGATCGTCTGGCCGCCGGTCTTGACCGTGTCAGTAATTGTCGGCACGGTGCCGCTTTCGTGTAGCGCCTGCAGAGAGAGCGCTCCGACGGCGGCGGTCACGCCGGGAATCTTCCCGACGTCGCCGACGGCGGCCGAAGGGAAGGTGATGAGCGTCCCGGGCACGAAGAAGTCATGAGTGAACTTCGTCCCGGCCTTTCCGAGCTTCGCAAGATCCGTGATGACGGAGGCGTTGTTGTTGAGCAGCGCCGTCGCCTGCGAGCTCACGCCGGCTCCGGCGACGCCGCGGGCGAAGAACCCACCACCGCCACCACCACCGCCGCCGCCCCCGCCGCCGAAACCGAAGGTCGTGGTCGTGGTCGTCGTCGTGCTCTGGTTGGTCGTCGGCGCGATGGTGCGCGTCACGATGATGTCGGTTCCGACCGAGCTGAGCGGCGAGAGGACTCGGTTCTGCGCATCGGACAGGCCTTGCGAGACGCCGATGATGCCCATCACGAGACCTACGCCAGCAGCCAGGCCGAGCGCCGTGACGAGCGTCCGCCCCCAGCGGCGACGGAGTTCGTTCGAGACGTAGCCGAGAGAGAACACGTGAGCCTTCTTTCGCGCTGAGGGCACTGCTACGGTCACGTTACGTTTGCTTCCTGTGGTTCTCCTGGGCTTTTACTGGCAACTTGCCCAGGCGAGCTCCGGGGGGCGGGCCGCTCCGGTCAGGGCGAGGTGGCCCCTTGGGACGATGCCGCTAGGTCTGGAAACACCTTCGCGACCTTGCTGAGGATGTAGTCGCCGTAGGTACCGGTGAAGCCGTGCACGCTGGCGTGGTCCCAGCGTTCGGCTGCCCCGTCGTTCACCGGCCGCGCCACGATCGGAAGCCGCTCGATGACCGCATCCCAGGACGGGTCGAGAAAGAAGGGGAAGGACAGCCGGTCGGCGGAGCTCACGTTGCGAACCCGGTGGGGCGTCGACCGGAAGCAACCGCCTGTCAACCGCTCGAGCATGTCGCCGAGGTTGCACACGAACGTCCCGGGAACCGGCGGAGCGTCGATCCAGCTATTGCGCACCCGCACCTGCAACCCACCGTGTTGGTCCTGTCCGAGGATCGTGAGGAGGCCGTAGTCGGTGTGCTCGCCGACCCCCAACCGCCCCTCCGATGCTGGCGCCGACGGGTAGCGAAAGATGCGGAAGAGCATGAGTGGATCGGACGTGAGGCCACGCTCGAACCAGTACCGGTCCAGCCCAAGCCCGAGGGCGATCCCGCCGAGCACCCTCTGGGCCAACTTGGCCATCTCATCGAAGTAGGCGAGCACGACCGGGCGCATATCGGCTGGCTCGCGAGGGAACAGGTTTGCGCCGTGCAACGGCGTGCAGGACCGCACGCGGGGATGGCGGCTGTTGAGCTCGACTCCGAAGTAGAGCCCCTCTTTCAGGTCCGGGACGCCCGAGGTGAGCTCTCCTCCAACCGGGAACCACCCGCGCCAGGCCGTTCCAGCTCGGGCCATGGCGATCTCGGCCTTGTCGGCATCCGACCGCGCGAAGAACTGCCGCGAGAGCTCGTCGAGACGGCTGAGAAGGGCCGCCTCCACACCGTGGCCCTCGATGTAGAAGAAACCCACCTCCCTGCAGGCGAACTCCAAGGCCTCACCCACGCCGCGCAGGTCGCCGCGGCCGTCCACGAGCGGTGAGATGTCGATGATCGGGACGTCGTTCATCGATTCGCCGCCTGGCACGTGATGCACCGGGTTGCCCACGGCAGAATCTCCAGTCGTTCGGGCGCGATCTCGTCCCCGCAGGCATCGCACAGGCCATAGGTGCCGTTGGCCAGCTTCTCGAGGGCACGGTCGATCTCACTCGACACGCGCTGCAGTTGCTCGGCGGCGACCGAGCGCTCCATCTGCATGACGGCGTCGCTCGTGTGGTCGCCTGCCCGCTTGCCGAATTGCATCTGGACGCCGGGCGCCCGGATGGGCTCCGCCAGGGCCTTGACTTCGGCTGCCAGCTCGGCCTTGTGCGCTTGCAGGGTCGCGGCGGTCTCTTCGTCAGTCGCCATGAGCCCCCATCGTTGCACCGTCGGCCGTTTGTGACGCCGGCGCAGCGCTAAGGAGTGTCCAAGAGTGGTGTCGTGACCACAGAAAGTGGCAGTCGCCAGCGGATCACCCTCACGCCTCTTCGAGGCGCTCCATTGCCGTGGTGTCGAGGCAGACGGACCGTCAGGCCGGGTGGGACCGGCCTGACGGCGCCTCCCAGTCGAGCAGTGGGCCGGCCGGGACGATGCGGGATGGGTTCAGATGACCGTGGGTGATGTAGTAGTGCCGCTTGATGTGGTCGAACCTCGTCGTCGATGAGAAGGCGGGATGCTGGTAGAGGTCTCGGGCGTAGCCCCACAACGACGGGTAGTCGCTGAGCCTGCGGAGATTGGCCTTGAAGTGCGAGTAGTAGACGGCGTCGAAGCGGGCGAGGGTGACCCATAGCCGCACGTCGCTCTCGGTGATCTCGTCGCCGAAGAGGAACCGGGTCGTGGCGAGTCGCTGCTCGAGCTGGTCGAGGGTCTCGAAGACTCGCTCGACGTTGCGCTCGTACTGTTCCTGGGAGCCTGCGAAGCCCGTGCGGTACACCCCGTCGTTGACGGTCTCGTAGATCTGCTGGTTCAGCGCGTCGATGTCCGTACGGAGTACCAGCGGGTACAAGTCGAGCGGCGACCTCGTCCAGGCTCGGAATTCCGAGCCGAGGTCGAGGCTGATGTCGGGGAAGTTGTTGCTCACGATCCGCGAGGTCTGCTTGTCCCACAGCACCGGGACCGAGACGTGCCCGTCGTATGCGGGGTCGGTCGCGAGGTACGCCTCCTTCAAGAAGAGGAAGCCGTTCACCGGATCGGGGCCGTACCCCGGGCCCTCGCGGAACGCCCAACCCCGTCCGTCGCGGATCGGATCGACGGCGGACAGCGAGACGACGTCCTCGATCCCGACCAGTGCCCGCACGATGGCGCTTCGGTGCGCCCACGGACACGCCCAGGAGATGTAGAGGTGGTAGCGCCCCGTTTCGGCGGGGTAGCCGCTGGAGCCGTCGGCCGTGATCCGACCCTGAAAGCGGTACTTCGGTCGCTCGAAGGCGGCCGGGTCGCGCTCCGATGGCGACCACGCGGCCGACGGCGTCACCTTTGGAGCGGGCGGGGCGTAGTCGCCGTAGGTCTCGAAGTCGACAGGGTCGGCCAGATTCGCCAACGTCACGGGGGCTACCTCCTTGGGTGCGCTCTCCACAGGATGCCAGGCTGGGGAGATCCTAGGGACCCACCTGGAAAGGGCTCACCTCGGTTACGCCGTCATCACCGGCGGGCTGCTCCTCACCCGGCACGGCGGCCCTGTGGGCCTCGCAACGAGGACCGTGGCGTAGCGGGACGTTACGTGAGCATGGCGCAGCGCCACTCCTGACAGGACGTGTTCAAACCTCTCGGCTGTTCAACGAGGGGTGTTGTAGCTCGCTGATCAGGACTAATACTCACTGTCATCCCTAGCTGGCGGTCGCCGTCGTGGGGGCGAGCCCCGACGGCGAACGCATGCCGAACTCGGCCATGGGCGATAGCGTGCTCCCGGTGGCGATACCTCAGAAGTGGACTGCTCTCTGTCTGGCCACCCTCGGCGTGGTGATGGTGACCATCAACCAGTCGATCCTGCTCATCTCCCTGCCCGACATGTTCCGGGGCATCCACCTCAACCCGCTCGCCCCTTCCAATGTGTCTTACTTCTTGTGGGTGTTGATGGGGTTCCTGTTGGTGACGGCGGTCCTGGTCGTGAGTCTTGGCCGGGTTGGTGACATCTATGGCCGGGTTCGGATGTTCAACCTCGGCTTCGCGGTGTTCACCTTTTTTTCCATTCTGTTGTCCGCCAGCTTCATGACGGGAGTGCCAGGGGTTCTGTGGATCATCGTGCTGCGGGTCTTCCAGGGAGTCGGTGGGGCGTTACTGTTCGCCAACTCGAGTGCCATCATCACCGACGCCTTCCCGCCCGGCGAACGGGGCCGGGCCATGGGGATCAACGGGGTCGGCGCGGTGAGCGGCTCGTTCCTCGGCCTCATCCTCGGCGGGGTTCTGGCACCGATCGAATGGCGGCTGGTGTTCATGGTGTCGGTGCCGTTCGGACTGGTGGGCACCATCTGGGGCTACCGGCGCCTCCGGGACACTGGCGTGCGGGTCCACGCCAAGATCGACTGGATCGGTAACGCCACTTTTGCGGTCGGGCTGGTCGCCTTGCTCACCGGCATTGTGTACTCGCTCCTGCCTTACGGCGGGCACCCCACGGGCTGGACGAACCCTTGGGTCCTGGCCGGCGTGTTCGGGGGTATCGCAGCTCTCGGCTTGTTCGTGTGGGTCGAGACGAAGGTGCCTGCCCCCATGTTCCACCTGCAGCTGTTCCGGATCCGGGCGTTCGTCATGGGCAACGTCGCCGGACTGATGGCGGCGCTCGGTCGGGGCGGACTGCAGTTCATGCTCGTCATCTGGCTCCAGGGCATCTGGCTACCCCAGCATGGGTACAGCTTTGACCGGACGCCGCTGTGGGCCGGTATCTACATGATCCCGCTGACGCTCGGCTTCTTCCTCGGCCCGCTCTCCGGCCACTTGTCGGACCGTTACGGTTCGAGGTTCTTGACCAGTCTCGGCTTGACCCTGTCGGGATTGACGTTCCTGCTGATCGAGTTGCTGCCTATGAACTTCACCTATGTGTGGTTCGCCCTCCTGCTCTTCCTGTTCGGGATGGGCATGGGCCTCTTCTTCTCCCCGAACCAAGCCGCCATCATGAACAGCCTTCCCCCGGATCAGCGCGGAGGCGGGGCTGGTATGACCATGACGTTCTTCAACTCGGCCACCGTGCTGTCCATGGGCCTGTTCTTCACGATCGTGACCCTCGGCTTGGCCGCCGAGCTACCGTCCCACCTGTTCAATGGGCTGACGGCCGCAGGCATCAACCCGGCCGCGGCCCACCTTGTGGCCAACGAGCCGCCCATCGGCAGCCTCTTCTCCGCGTTCCTCGGCTACAACCCCATCCAAGAATTGCTCGGCCCAACGGGCGCCTTGCAACACCTGCCCGGCCACCAGGCCGCTTACGTGACGAGCCGGTCCTTCTTCCCGAAGCTCATCGAGCAACCGTTCGCTCATGGGCTGCACCTGGCTTTCGCCCTTGCCGCCGCGGCGGCGGCCGTCGGCGTGGTCGCGTCTGCCCTAATGGGTCGGCGCTACGTCCACTCCGAGGAGCCGGAGTTCGAGGAGGCAATCGAAGACGTACCGGCGGCGACCGTCCGAGCCTGACCGGTACTAGCTCCACTGCTCGGACGTCGCCCACTGTCCGCGCACGGAGGCCATACCATCCACTCCACCAACGCTCGAAGCGGGAGAATGCTTGCGAGCCATGGATCAGCGTCAGACAGCATCTAGGTGTTGAGCTTGCCCCCGAATGCTGGCCCTACGGGTCAGCGGCCAAATGTCGGTATGAAGAGCTGGGGCTAAAAGTATTTATAGAACTTGTTACAATTAGTCATGATTGCAGCCGATATTTTTATGCCTGGGCAGTGGACTGATTTCTTTCTTCTGGTCGGAACAGGCGCAGTCACGCTCACCGGCCTAGTTTTTGTGGCGATGTCACTCAACCTCAAAGCAATTGCTATCGACGCAACACATCGTTATCGAGCCATAAACACACTTACAGGTCTGGCACTGGTTTTCATGCGCTGTGCGCTTGTGCTTATGGGAGCTCAAAACCATAAATCAATAGGCGCAGAACTGTTAGTAGTCTCTGGTATTTCGGCCGCCGTGTTTGTCAAAGGCTACACTAAAGCCATTAGGATGAGCAGTGGTCTAAGAGTCTCTCGCATAGTTGGTGGAAGCCTCGTACACTTGGCTGAGATGATCGGCGCGGCGCTATTTATTCTTGGGTACCTGCCCGGTCTTTATATTGCAGCACTAGCTATAGTAACCAACACTTGTTATATGGTTACGGCAGCTTGGTTACTAGTCATCGGTGTTGTCGATCAAAAGACTGAGTAGCTCACGCTGCTCAGACAGGTTGCGGTCGCACTTTTCCGTCACCATCGGGCGGAATGAAGCTTACGGCAGCCGGACTGTCCTCAATGGCCGGGAAGACGCCGAAATATACGATCTCGCCCGGACTCACACCCCACGAGGTACTCCTCAACCTCGCTTGCATCGAGGAAGTCCATCTGAAGCTGAGGCCCGGATGGTCGGGCCCGGTCGGAAAGCGGTTCTCGGCGAACGGTGTCGTCGAAGAAGAAGCCGACCAGGCTTCCTGGCCGCAGCTGCGGAAGTATCTGATGAAGCTCGTCCAAGGTGGATCGACTCTTCGAGCGCCTCGCGCCGCTGGCCCAGGAGGATTACTGGCGCTCCAAGCGATCTCACGCTCGGGCAGCTGGGAGGAAAGCGAGTTGCCATGGAATTGTTTTGATCTGGGGGGTGGATTACGCCTACGGTGGGTTACGGCGCGTGGGCGTTGAAGTGACGCGCGCGTCCAGCATCAGGCACGAAGGAGGGGATGATGGCTACTGATGCATCGTCATTGCTTGGGTCGCCGCAGATCGCGGGAGTGAGGGTCGCGGCTGTGGGCGTGGCCAGGGCGTCTGCACGCACGATGGGCGGAGTTGCGGGCGGAGTGCTCGGCGACGTGCTCGGAGGCAAGATCGTAGGAGTTGACGCCATTCCAGCGCAGACACCTCAGTTCGGACGTCTCGGTTTCCTCGCGCTCACGCAAACCGAGCTTGCGCTGACCACGATGAAAGGGAGCATGATCCCCAAGCCGTTTAAAGTTGTCGCTCGCGTTCCGCGGAGCGAAGTGATTTCGGCGGAGCTCGGGACAGGCGTTGTCGCGCCCCTGACGATCAGGTTCGCGGGCGGCAAGATCTGGCAGGTCGAGGTTTCAAAGCTCGTCCAGAAAGACGCCCGCGCCCTTGCCGATGCGCTCCACGGTACCGCGACGGGTGTAGCACAAGCTGACTGAGCGCGCCCTCGTTCTCGGGGGGCAGGGGTGCCTTCCGCACATGACGCGATCCGGAAGCGCGGTACGGCGGTTCGCGGCGAGGCTGACCCTTCTGCTTCGATCAGTGGCTGTCGGGTAAGAATCAGAGCGACCGCAACCGGTTCCATCTTGGCCGGTAGTTGGCCTCGTATTCGATCGGCGGCAGGTACCCGATCGAAGAGTGAAGCCGGGCTGCGTTGTACCAGTGGACCCACTCGGCCGTCTCTCGTTCGACCTCGGTGGCGCCGATGAAGGTGCGGGGGTGCAGCCCAATGAGCTCGGTCTTGTAGAGGCCGATCGTCGACTCCATCAGCGCGTCGTCGAGCGCGTCCCCGACGGTGCCGATCGAGGGGGCCATGCCGGCATCAGCGAGCGCCTGGGTGGACACGATCGCCGTGTACTGGCGAGCCGGCGTCAGGGTGGAACACGAGGCCCTTGGAGGTGAAGCGAGCGTCGCTGCGCCTGCGCGTGAAGAGGGCCTGTTCGAGGGCGGACATGACGAGCGGGGTTGCCTTGGAGCTCGAGACCCGCCAGCCGAGGATTCGTCTCGAGCACACGTCGGTGACGAAGCTGACGTAGCAGAACCCGGGAATCGTCCACACGTAGGTGAAGTCCGCAACCCACCAATGGTCGGGTCGGGTCGGGGTGTCCCAGGCCCTCTTGATGAGGTCCGGGTGCCGAGGCGCTCCCCGGTCGGGGCGCGTGGTGACCGTGTGGTGGGTTCCACGCCGCACACCACAGATGCCGAGGATGCCCATCAGCCGGGCGACCTGGTCCCGCCCGACGTCGTGGCCTGCCCGGCGCATGGCCTCCCAGCATTTCTTCACCCCATAGAGGCTGCGGTTGGCCCGGTAGAGGTCGAGGAGGGTGTTGGCCATCTGCGCGTCGCGAAAGCCGGCGTCCGACACCGGCCTCGACCGACGGGCGTAGTAGGTGCTCGGGGCGATCGGCACGTCGTGCTCACAGAGCACTCGGCAGATCGGCTCGACCCCGAAGCGGTCTCTGTAGGCCTCGATGTAGGCGACGATCAGCGCAGTTGACGGTCGAGCTCCGCCGCCGCGAAAAACGCCGAGGCCGTCTTCAAGATCTCGTTCGCCCGGCGCAGCTCGGCGTTCTCCCGGCGGAGAGCCTGCAGCTCGGAGGCGGCGTCGGTTGTCACGCCCGGCCGCTGCCCGGCGTTGATCTCGGTCTGTTCGATCCAGCCACGCATCGTCTCGGGATGGACACCGAGCAGCTCGCCGATCCGACGCCGAATCGATCGCGCCGTCTCGTCGGGAAAGTCACGCCGGCGTTCCTGGAACATCCTCACCGCTCGCTCGCGGGTCTCCTTGTCGTACTTCCTCGGTGCAGGCACAGCTCATTCTCCCTTGTGAGATCAGAGCCTCCATCAAATCCAGGGTGCTTCATTACAGCATGACGATCAACATGTAACCCATCGTCACGCACATGGCGATGTGACACGCCGCTTTGAGGCCAGGCGCGAGCCACCGGCGGCTCGGATCGTTCTTGGTGACCTCATCGAAATCGTCGGGGGCCGGCAAGCCGGGAGGCCGGTCAGCGGAACGCACAGGCGAGCCGCCGCCGGCAAGCTGGACCACGGGCACGGGCTTTGGCGCTTCTGTCCAGCTCGGCGACCACCGTCCGGCGCCATCGAGCTCCCAAACGGCCGAAGCCAGCAGCACGAAGAGGAAGAGGAGAGGAAGCCCTACGAAGTCGGTGGTCGTGCCGGTGGCGCCGGTCATTCCCATTCCCCCGCCCGCCGAGGACCCGGCGGTCGGCGACGCCGCCAGATACATGTAGAGCATCGCCAACGCCATCACGACGTGAGTCACGTAATGGGAAAGGTGATGAACGTGGTCTTCGTCTCGACCGCTGAGGCCGTGTCGTGCGGTGAACCCGTAGCACCTCCATATAAACCATAGGGCGACGACGACGAACACGAATTCCCACACGGCGGTCGGAATCGGGTTGATGGCTGATACCAACATGCCTGCCATCGCCACTCCCATGAGGATGTGGGTGATGTCGATGTCCGCGTGAGTCGGCCGTGACCAACGCCACGACGCCAGCAGGCGGCCGGCACTGTAGACCGCCACGAGGATCATCACTGCGGCGAAGAGGTCGGCCAGCCACGTCGGACCTGACATCTCAGACTCCTTCCGGCGCAGGATCGGCCGCGCGCCTCCAGTACGAAATGCTGAGAAGGACCAGCAAGGGACCGGAGTTGACGTCCGTGGCCCCGTTCGTGAACAGCGCCCCGAAGTTCTCCCCGACGATCCAGATAGCGATGCCGAGCACAATCGCTGCCACCAGGGTGGCATTCGCGACCCGCGCCGGGAGGAACGTCCCGACCGCCACGATCGCCAGAAGCACGGCGAGCACAACCATGACGACCAACCCCCGGTGGTCGACCAGCCTGGCGGTGTGCCGGTCGAGCGAAGCCACCCAACCAGGCTCACCTGTCGTTTCGGCCCCGATCAAGGAGGAGAGGCCGTCGGAGGAGCGGTTCTCGCCGAGCACGGCGAAGTAGGCGAGAGACGCCCAGAGTACGAACCACAGAGCCTTCGCGACTCGCTCGCCGACCATTTGCGCAGCAGTGAACGAAGGACTGCGTCCGGCACGGTCGCTCGGCCAGAGCAGCACAGCCAGCAAGGCGTAGATCATCACGGCACCGGGGGCACCATTGACCGGGTTGGCGGCCCCCGAGACGACACCACCGAGGCCCTCACCGACCCACCACACGCCGAGGGACCATACGATCGAGGCCGCCAATGCCACCCGCGTGGTGGGGCGCCATGCGATGCCGAGACCGATGGCAACCTGAAAGACGGCGAAGAACGAATCCGCCAGCACGGCGTGATGAGCGATCAGAGTGCCGGACCACGTGATCGGGCTGGCGATCAGTGAGGGGTTCCCGGCAGCAGTCATGGGGATCATCTGGTTGCCAAAGGCACGAGTGAAGAAGAAGGCCTGCAACTGGAGCATCCCGTCAAGCAGCCAGATCGAGGCGAGGACGAGCTGCAACTTCCGCAGGTGCTCCGGGCGAGCCCATGCCCGAGCTGATATTGCTCCGGCTCTGGGAGCCATCGAAGAGGGGAGGGCGCTGCTGATGTCGCTCATGACCGCCCCGTTGCTCGATTCACTTGATCGGCCCCCGTTGTTGCGACGTCTGTCTGCCCTGGCTGCATACCGCCAGTCGGCATCGAGCCGTCGGATCCCTCTCAGCATCTAAGTAGTGCACCCAGCAGGGAGAAAAGTTCCGACGACAGCTCTTCCAGCGAGCAAACATCGCCATGATCGCATCGCCGCCGTCCGGTCTCCGCCGATGCCGGGCGGCGAGTACGTGGACGAGGCTGCCGTCGCCCGCTAACTTCCCAGGGAGCGCCACGGGCCTTCGGCTCGTTCATGCAGGTAGTACCGAAGGTGATCACTGGACCCAAACGATCCGGGACGTCTCTCATCGTGACTTCCACCCAGTTCACGACTCCGCCGGACGCCGAGCTTTCGCTCGCCATCGGTGGCATGACCTGTGGCGCCTGTGCTTCCCGGATCCAGCGGCGACTGAATGAGCTCGACGGTGTGCAGGCCAGCGTCAACTACGCCTCCGAGCTCGCCAGCGTCGTGCTTCGGCCGGACATACCCGTGCATCGCCTCATCGAGGAGATCCGGTCGGTCGGGTACGACGCCAGCGTTGTGCCGGAGCCGACGGACGCCACTGAGGGTGTCAACGATCTCGACGACCGCGTACATATCCTGGGCCGGCGGCTACTGGTCGCGGCTCTTCTGCTCATGCCGCTGTGCGACGCGTCGCTACTGTTCTCGCTCGTCCCGGCCGTTCGCTTTTCTGGCTGGCAATGGCTCGTAGTCGTTCTGGCCGCGCCGGTCGTGACCTGGGCCGCATGGCCGTTCCACAAGGCCGCCCTGAGTGCCGCCCGGCATGGAACCTGTTCGATGGACACGCTCGTGTCGTTGGGCATCGTGGCGGCGACCGGCTGGTCGGTGTACTCCATGTTCTGGCGCCACAGCCTGCCGACGTCACGGTCAGCCTTCTTCTTGATCACCCATCAATCGGGAGGTGCGATCTACTTCGACGTCGCCGCCGGAGTCACGACCTTCCTGCTCGCCGGCCGGTACTTCGAGGCCGTGTCCAAGCGTCGTACCGGCAACGTCTTGCGCTCGCTGGCAGCGATTGCTGCGAAGGACGTAGCCGTCCTCGACGTCTCAGGATTTGAGCGTCGGCTCCCCCTCTCCCAACTCAGGGTCGAAGACTGTTTCGTTGTGCGCCCGGGAGAGACCGTCGCCACCGACGGCGAAGTCGTCGCCGGGCGCTCGGCAATCGATCGCAGCGCCATGACGGGCGAGTCGCTTCCCGTCGACGTGGCTCCATCTGACCACGTGCTGGGCGGCACGGTTGTTGTCGGCGGTCGTTTGGTAGTGCGGGCGACGAAGGTCGGGCGGGACACCCAACTGGCTCACATGATGCGACTTGTCGAGGACGCTCAGAACGGCAAAGCCTCAGTGCAGCGGCTGGCCGATCGGGTCTCGGGCGTCTTCGTTCCCGCCGTGCTCGTGTTCGCGACGTTGACGCTCTTCGGGTGGCTGCTTGCTGGTGGGTCCGCAGAGCAGGCGTTCAACGCTTCCCTCTCCGTGCTCATCATCGCCTGTCCCTGCGCCCTCGGACTGGCGACGCCGACCGCCTTGCTGGTCGCCTCCGGTCGCGGCGCCAGCCTCGGCATCTTCTTCAAGAACTACCAGTCACTCGAAGCCTCTCGCCAGATCGACACCGTGGTGCTCGACAAGACCGGGACCGTTACGGAGGGGCGCATGTCGGTCACCGATGTGGAGGGAGCTCCCGGGATCGAGCGCGCCACGCTGCTTCGCTGGGCCGGAGCGCTCGAGAATGCCTCTGAGCACGCCGTCGCTCGAGCGATCGCCGCCACCGCGCTGCAGGAGCTCGAAGTCCTGCCTCCGGTCGATGGCTTTCTTGCCCTGCCAGGACTCGGCGCCAGGGGACTTGTTGATGGGCACGAGGTCTCGATCGGGAGAAGTCAGCTTCTCGCCGGCGGACCCGTTGCCACGCCAGCAAGCCTGGCAGCGAGGTGCCAGGAGTGGGAAGAGCTAGGACGGACCGCCGTGCTTGTGGCGTGTGACGGTGCTGTGGTCGGAGCACTTGCGGTGGCCGATACGGTGCGAGCGTCGGCTGCGGGAGCTGTGAACGCGTTGCAAGGACTCGGGCTGCGCTGCATCCTCTTGACCGGGGACAACGAACCCACGGCTCGTGCCATCGGCGCGGCGATCGGAGTAAGCGAGGTGGTGGCGGGCGCCCTGCCGGCGGACAAAGTCGCCCTGATCCGGCGCCTGCAAGACCAAGGCCGATCGGTTGCCATGGTGGGCGATGGCATCAACGACGGCCCGGCGTTGGCGAGCGCCGACCTCGGCCTTGCGATCGGGTCGGGGACTGACGTGGCCATCAATGCTGCGGACCTCATCATCGTGCGCGACGACCTTGGAGTCGTGGCGACGGCCATCGGTTTGGCCCGCCGGACGCTGCGGACGATTCACGGCAATCTCGCTTGGGCCTTCGCCTACAACGTCGCTG
Source organism: uncultured Actinomycetota bacterium (assembly GCA_963735115.1). Taxonomy (GTDB): domain Bacteria; phylum Actinomycetota; class Acidimicrobiia; order Acidimicrobiales; family Bog-793; genus JAKACA01. Next base: position 1,122,089 of record CAVTJR010000001.1, read on the forward strand.
CGATTCCTCTGGCAGCGTTCGGACGCCTCAATCCGCTCATTGCGGCTGCGGCCATGGCTCTGTCATCTGGTTTCGTTGTGTACAACAGTTCGAGACTCCGACACGCTGCTTGACCGGGTCCGCAAACTCCCCGATGAGAGGGAAGAACCGTGGCGACATCAGTGACGGTCGCCCCGTCGAGCACCTCGTAGACCGCCTTCGTCCGCTGTTCCACGACACCGAGCTCCACGAGCACAGGGCCTCCTTCGCATCTGTCGGCAGGTGATGCCGACAGCGAAGAAGGTGGCGACGGCGAACTGGTGGATGCTCAGGACACCCGAGGTGTAAAGCAGGTACCGGAGCCAGTGTCGCCCAGGTACCGGAACCGCGTCCTGAAACTGTCAAACAGGTACCGGAGCCACGGTGTCAAGCATGAACCGGGCTCGCACACACATGTCGCACGGTCAACTATGTTGGAGGGCTTGTTGGCGGAGGGCAAGCACCCAAGCCTGCGGTTTCCAGATATCCCCGTTACCTGGACTTTAAGTAGCACCCCCAACGGGATTCGAACCCGTGCTACCACCTTGAAAGGGTGGCGTCCTAGGCCGCTAGACGATGGGGGCAACGGCCGGGGGAACCGCCGGCAAGACGCGCCGAGGTTACCAGCGGTTGTGCCGAGCTTTGGCCGAAGGTCACCTCCCTTCGGGTGTATGAGCATCCCCTAGGGCGAAAGCAGCCAGTCGCTCCCCTCGGCGGTGTCCCGAACCTCGACGCCCAGACCGTCGAGGCGTTGGCGGATCCAGTCCGCTTCGTCGAAGCGGCGCTCCTCCCGCGCTCGACCTCGCAGCTCGAGCATCGTCTCCACGAACGGCCCGAGCACCTCGCGTGGGTCCCGTAGCCCTGTCTCGCCGGCCCGCCCCAGCTCGACCACGAGGGAGCGCAAGCTGGCCCTCGCCCGGTCCATGGCGTCACCGAAGGGGATGTCGGTGGACCACTCGGTGATCTGCGTTTCGAGCTCGAGCACCTCGCCGACGGCGCCCGCCACATCCCGGCGAGCGAGCGCCTCGGCGAAACCGCTCTCTCGCTCCCTCACCAACGCGATGAGAGGCGAGTCTGTGAACACCGCCGCCGGCGCGGGCGAGGCGGGGGAGTGAGCGGTGGGCTCGCCGGCTTCAGCGGCATCCGAGCGGGCGTCCGCCTCCTCGTGCTGCCCCGAGGTGACCGAGACGCCGGCACGCCCGCCGCCGTCGGCGAGGTTGCGAGACAAATCCGCAGCCGTTTCCAGGATCTCGTCGAACTTCACCTGTGTGCCGGCCGGGAACGTGCGAGACCGTCCTGACACTCTGATGGTGACGACGCCGAGCCCGGCGATGGTACCGACACGCTCGTCGAGATCGAAGGTGACCGCCGTGTGCTCGTCGACGCCGAGCACGAAGCTCTCGGGGGGGAGTTGCGTCTCGAGGAAGGCGAGGCGGCGCTCGCCGAGGTAGCAGAAACGCGTGTCGTGCGTGCCTCCCTCGGCGTTGTTGTAGTGGGGGATGACAGCGGCCCGCATCCCGAGCGAGGACATCAGGTCGAGCCCGGCCAGCCAGTACGGGTCGGCGCCGACTTTGTAGATCTCGTAGACGGGCACGGTGCTCACCCCGAGGGTCAGGGCGGCCGCCGAGGAGAACGTGAGGCCGCCCCCATGGGCGAGCATCTCGTTGAGGAGGGAGGGGACGACGGTCGAGGTCCACTTACGGAGGGCGTAGCTCGGGCTTCCCGGTCCCGTGAACACGTAGCGGGCGCGGCGCACCGCTGACACGAGGCGTTCCTCCGCGAAGGCATCGCCGACGGTAGGAGACCAGACCGCCCCGGAGGCTGTTTCGGCGGCCGGCGTGGCCGAGATGCCAGCCACCTCGATCTCGGCCCGCAAGCTCTCGGCGAAGTAGCGGCGGATCCGCTCGCACAGCTCGGGGGCGTTTTCCTGAAAGGCGAAAGGGGTGTCCAACAACACGGCCGGCACAGGCTCCGGACCAAGCCGTTCCAGCATCGCCCGATGCACCTTGACCATCGTGGGGGCGATCTCGCCGGAACCCATGATCGTGAGCAGGCGTGACGAGCCATCCGAGTCGGAGGGGAGTGCGCCCGACTGCAGAGCCGAACCGTCGGCTGTGCTCATCACCCCTCTTCCGGTTGTGGCGTGCCGTCCCAGCGAAGCCCGCCGAGCGGCTCCCCCCAGGGATCCTCGGTCGTGAGATCGTCGGCGCCAGGAGTTGGGTCCGGCAGCCACCCCGCGAGGAAGTCCACGAGCTCAACCTGAAGACCGGACAGGTAGTAGTAGTAGAGCAGCTGCTGCGGCAACGGCCCCGCCGGCGGTTCGCCGTCCTCGCGGACTTCGAGCACCGTGCCGAGCACGAGGCGAATGTCGTTGAGAGCGGTCATCCATTGCTGTACCTGCTCTGCATCGAGGACCTTCGCCGTTGCGGTCTCCGAGAGCGTCTGAAGCGCCTGGCGGTGGTGCTCGAGCAGTTCCGACCGTGTGGCGCCGACGTACTTGCGCTCGGCCTCGTCGTCGCGTGTGTATGCCGGCGGGAACAGGCGCCGCAACGAAGGTGGGACTGCGGGCACGCCCTCGATGGCCGGAAACCCCGCCAAACCCAAGTCAGGCGCTGGCTCTAGCTCATGGTCGTCCGCCAGCGGGCGATCGCTGGCCGACTCGAGGGCGCCGAGGACATCATCGATCTCCCTCGGGAGCCGCTCCAGCAGCGCCCGTTCCGGCTGCGACAGACGCAGGACGCAGCCGCCTGGGTGGTCCCTGCTCGGGAGGATGCGCTTCTTCACTTGCTGCTGTGCTCCATCGTGGCCCACAGGCCGTGTTGGTGCAGTCGGGTGACATCCATCTCGGCCCTTGCCCGGGGCCCGCTCGCCACGACGGCCCTCCCTTTGTAATGCACGTCGAGCATCAGCTTGTGCGCCTTCGATTTCGAGTAGCCGAACAGCTTCTGGAAGACGAAGGTCACATAGGCCATCAGGTTGATCGGGTCGTTCCACACCACGACGAGCCACGGGAGGTCCACCTCGAGCGACTCGTCGGTCAACGGGAGATCGACCTCGACCGGAGCGGTCGCCGGTCCCGGAGCCATGCCGGTCACGTCGCTCCGGCCACGGCAGGACGGGCCGTCACGGGCTGTTCGCTCACCACCACGTCGGCGGAGGTCACGGTGGCCTCACGGCGAGGGTGCTTGTGCATCGAGAGATAGAAGCCCATCGCCGCAACCCACAACATCGTCACGCCGAGGATGTGGAATTCGACTACCCAGGCGGAGTCGTGCAGGAAGAACTGGACGTAGCCCAGGATGCCCTGCAGCACGAGGAGCTCGAAGAGCCAGCGGAGGTGCAGCTGCACGGTGGCCGGGACATTGGCCCGGTGGAAGGCGAAGAGAGAGGCGAGCGTGAGGCCGATCAAGAAGATCGCCACATCGCTGTGTGCTTCTGCGATGTCCTTGAAGGCGATCGGGATGCGTTGGATCGGTTGGCCGGAGGAGCTCGGAGAACCGGCGTGCGGCCCTGCACCGGCAACCATGGTGCCGACGCAGCACACGACGCCCAGCGTCGCCACGAGCACGCGGGCGAGCCAGCGCAAATCCGGCGGAACGAGCGCCACCGACCGCGTGCCTTCGTGCTCGGCGTCGATTCCACTGCGGTGGTAGAAAACGATGGCGGCGGCGAGCACGACGATGGTCAAGAGGAAGTGGCAGGCCACGAGGTAGGGGTTCAGCTTGGAGAGCACGACCAGCCCGCCGAGCACGATCTGGGCGGCGACACCGCCGACGAGGCCGCCACCGAGCCAGCAGAGGTCGCGGCGTCTCGGGGCGCGGGCGAAGGCCACGACGAGAGCGAGGCCGGAGACAACCGTGACGGTCACCGTCACGAGCCGGTTGACGAACTCCACCATCGGGTGGAACGAGACGTTGGCCGTGAGCTGGTGCTGGTAGCACGAGGGCCAGTCTGGGCAGCCCAGGCCCGAGCTCGTGAGGCGGACCGCGCCGCCCGTGATCATCAAGAGGGCGTAGCAGATGACCGAGGCGAGCGCGACCTTGCGCACGACGGACGGGGAGACGGAAGGGAATCGCACCTCGACCGATCGTACGCGATGTCGGGCATACAACGAATTCGGCACCTCCGCCGGCGCGGTCGTAGGATGGCAACGTGGCCCAAACCGTTCCACTCTTGAACGAAGGCCGCACCCTGAGTGTCCGCCTGAGGGGCTTCGTCGCCTTGACGAAGCCTCGGATCATTGAGCTCCTGCTCGTCACGACCCTGCCCACCATGATCGTGGCCCGCCGAGGGCTGCCTTCGGGCTGGCTCATCTTGGCCACGCTCGCCGGGGGCACGCTGTCGGCCGGTGGAGCCAACGCCACGAACATGTTCCTCGACCGCGACATCGATGCCGTCATGAAGCGCACGGCCAAGCGCCCCCTCGTCACCGGAGCGGTGTCGCCGGCCGAAGCGATCGTGTTTGCGATCGCACTCCAGGTCGTCGCCTTCTTCGTGCTCTGGCGGTACGTCAACCTGATCTCCGCCGTGCTAGCGCTCTCGGCGGCGCTCTTCTACGTCTTCGTCTATACGATCGTCCTCAAGCGCAGGTCGGTCCAGAACATCGTCATCGGCGGCGCCGCCGGCGCGGTGCCCGTGCTCATCGGCTGGACAGCGGTCACCGGCCGCCTCGCCTGGGCCCCGCTCGTGTTGTTCCTCCTCATCGTCGTCTGGACGCCGTCGCACTTCTGGGCGCTCGCCGTCAAGTACCGGGAAGACTACGCGGCGGCCCACGTACCCATGCTCCCGGTCGTGGCGTCCTTCGAGCGAGTCGCACGCGAGATCATCATCTATTCGGTCGCCCTCGTCGGCGTGTCCGTGGTCTTCGCGGTCGTCGCCCACATGGGCGTGGTGTTCTGGGTGGTCGCTCTCGTCGCCGGTGGGCTCTACGTCGCCGATGCGATACGGCTGCGCCGCGACGGCGGGACGGCGAAGGCAGCCATGCGCTTGTTCAAGTACTCCATCACGTACGTGACGGTGATCTTTGCAGCCATGGCGGTTGACGTCTTCGTGCATGTCCACTGAGGGAGCCGAGGCAAGAGACCCCCGTCGCTGGGTCGACCGGTCGTTCCTGCGCAACGTCCAGTACGCCGACGCCTCGAATTTTGCCGCCCGACAGTCGATCTACGCCTACCAGCAGCCGCGCATCGGGCTCTACGACTGGGCGCTCGACCTCGCCGCTCTCACTGGTGACGAGACGATCGTCGACGTCGGCTGCGGGAACGGCGGTTACCTGCGGGCGCTCCTGCGACGTCGCCATCGTGGGCTCGCGGTCGGGATGGACTTCTCCGCCGGCATGCTGGCGAGCGCCCGGGCAGCCATCGGCCCTGAGGTGTGGGTGCCCCTCGTGCAGGGTGACGCCGCCGGGCTGCCCTTTGCTTCCGGCTCCGTCGGCGTGGCGCTGGCGATGCACATGCTGTACCACGTGCCCGACCGAGTTCAGGCACTCGCGGAGCTCCGCCGTGTCGTCGGCAGCGACGGTGTCGTCCTCATCGTGCTCAACGGCGCCGGCCACAGCGCCGAGCTGCGCTCCCTGGTGAGAGAGGGACTTGCCGCCACCGGCCTGCCCTCGCCCCGCCCGGCGGGCGAGTCGTTCGATCTGGATGCGGGTGAGCAGCTGGCGAGCCGGTACTTCACGGTCGAGCGTCACGAGGTGCGGGCCGAGCTCGTCGTCACAGAGCCGCAGCCCGTGCTCGACTATGTGCGCAGCATGAGCTTCATCCGCTCCGGCGTGACCCACGAGGAGGTCCTGCTCGGCTTCGTGGAAGAACAGGTGGCGGCGAGCATTGTCGGCGAGGGTGCGTTCCGCATCACGACGGCGAGCGGATGCCTCGTCTGCCACTAGTTCGGCCTGCGGGCGGCGGGGCCGCTCGGCCGTCGCCGGACACTGCCCGGCGGGAACTCAGACGTTCGCCCAGGTGCTGGCGTCGAAGGCCCGGCGGGGCGGCTCGCTGATCGAGTCGTCGGCAGCGACGCTCTCGAAATGATCCGCTCGACGCATGTCTGGAGCGATCAGGCGCGGCTTGGTGTAGTGCAGTCCCCACCCGAAGATGGCGCCCATCAGGGCCAAGGTTCCCAGGACTACGAAGATCAACACATTGCCCCTCTCTCGCTCAAAACCATAGCACATTATGCGGGTAATCCGCGTCAAATGCGGAGAGCACCTGCGCTCGGCGCTACCGGCCGGTACTGTCCCGGCCCATGAACGAGCGGACGCCCCGACGGCGACTGGCAGCGGCCGACCGGCGTTCGCAGCTGATCGAGGTCGGCCGCGGCACCTTCGCCGAGATGGGCTACGAGGCAGCCACCGTAGAGGAGATCGCCCGGCGGGCCGGGATCACCAAGCCCATCGTCTATGGGCACTTCGGGGGCAAGGAGGGCCTCTACGCCGCAATCGTCGAAGACGAGGCGGCCCTCGTCCTCGGGGCCATCTCGAGCGCCATTTCCGTCGGGACGCCCCGGCAGCGGGTGACGGCGGCCGTGCTGGCGTTCCTCCGCTATGTGGGCGAGCGTCCCGCCGGTTTCGCCGTGCTCGCCCGCGACAGCCCAGCGAGTAGCCGGTACGCCAGCATGCTGGCCGAGATCGCCGACCGCGTCGGCGCCATCTTCGCAGCGGAATTCGATCGGGCCGGCTACGACGCCAGCGTCGCCCCCATCTATGCCCGGGCGCTCATCGGGATGGTGACCTACGTCGGGCAGTGGTGGGACGAGGACCGCTCCCGGCCGGTGGAGGAGGTCGCCAGCCACCTGGCCGCCCTCACCTGGATGGGCTTGCGGCACCTCCCGCGCAAGCCTGCCGCCCTCACTCCCAGCGAAACGTGACAGCGGCGATCAACGGCGCCCCCACCGCCCAGATCGCCAGCACGATCCACGACTCCACGGGCACCGCGCCGGACGCACCCGCCCCTCCGAGGGTGGCTTGCAGTGCCCGGGACAAGGCGGCAGCCGGGAGGCCACGGGCAACGACGGCGAAGGCGCCCAGCTTGGCCACCGGGAAGACGATCCCGCCGATCAGCAAGAGCACGAGGTAGACACCGTTGGCGAGGGCGAGGTTGATCTCCGCCTTGAGGGCGCCTGCCATGGCGAGGCCGATGCCGGCAAAGGCCACGGTCGCCAGCAGCTCCGCCACGACGGCGAGGCCGACGGAAGCCTGCGGGCGCCAGCCGAGCCCGTAGGCGATCGCCACGAGGATGACGACCTGAACAGCCTCCACTGCGATGACCGAGGCGATCTTGGCGGCCAGCAGCCGCGGCCTGCCGAGAGGCGTCGAACCCAGGCGCTTGAGCACGCCGTAACTCCGCTCGAAACCCGTGGCGATGCCGAGGCTCACCATTGCTGTCGACATCACGGCCAGTGCCAGCACGCCGGGTGCGAGGAAGTCGATCGGGTGACGATCACCGGTCGGCAGCACGTGGACCTTAGAGAAGAACACGAGAAGGAAGGCAGGGATGCCGATCGTGACGAGAAGGCTCTCGCCTCGCTGCAGCGTCATGGTGATCTCAGCGGTGACCTGTGCCCGGAGCGCCCTCACGTCACACGGTCCGATCCCGCTCGCTCACGAGACGCAAGAAGAGATCCTCGAGCCGCTCACGCCCGGCTCGAAGGCTGCCGAGGGCGAGATCCCGCTCGGCCAACCAGGCGGTGAGCGCCGCCAGCAGTGCCGGCGTCGGCGCGGCCGCGACCAGGTACTCGCCCGCCGGTCCTTCGCTCACCGAAGCGCCCAGCACGGCACTCAGCCCGACCAGATCCATCCCGGTGGGCGCGGAGAAGCGCACCTCCTCCTTGCCCGACCCGATGTCTCCCGGCGTCCCGGCGGCCACGACGTGGCCGACGTCGATGATCACGATGCGGTCGGCCAACCGCTCCACCTCGTCGAGCTCATGGCTCGTGAGCACGACGCAGGCTCCTTCGTCGCGGACGGCCGCGATCATCGCCCGCACGGCCAGACGTCCGGCCGGGTCCACACCCGAGGTGGGCTCGTCGAGGAAGACGACCTCGGGCCGCCCGAGGAGAGCCAACGCCAGGGCGAGGCGCTGCTGCTCGCCACCGGACAACCGCTTGAAGGGGGTCGTGGCGACGCTCTCGAGACCGAGGAGCTCGATCATCTCTTCGCCGTCGCGGGGTTGCTCGTAGTAGGCGGCGAACAGCCGCAGCGCCTGCCGGGCGTTCATCATCGGATAGATGCCTGGCTGCTGCAGCATGACGCCCATACGACTGACGAGCGCCCGGTGGTCCGCCACAGGGTCGAGGCCGAGGACCCGCACACGTCCCGAGGTCGGGCGACGGTAGCCCTCCAAGGTCTCCACCGTCGTTGTCTTCCCGGCTCCGTTCGGCCCGAGGAGCGCCAGAACCTCGCCGGCGCCGGCCGTGAGCGAGACGCCGTCGACGGCGCGGCGCTCGCCATAGGCCACCCGGAGGTCGCGGACTTCGACAGCGGGAGAGCCCGTCCCGCTCGGCGGGTCCGTGCCTCCGTCACCTCCCACGTTCAGCGTCGCGGAGCCTCGAAGCGATAGCCGACTCCCCGGATGGTCGTGATGAGTACGGGACGGGCAGGGTCGGCCTCGATACGCGAGCGCAACCGCTTGATGTGGACGTCGAGCGTCTTCGTGTCGCCGACGTAGTCGAGCCCCCACACCCGGTCGATGAGGGTGTCACGCGTCACGACCCTGCCGGCGTTGGCGAGGAGAATCTCCAGGAGCTCGAACTCCTTCAACGGCAGCTTCACCTCTTCCTCGCGAACGAGGCATTCGTGGCGGGAGACGTCGAGCCGGACTCCGCCGACTTCGAGGGCCTCTTCTCGATCGTGCCTCCACTCCCGGCGCTCTGCGGAGGTGCGCTGGCGCTCAGTAGCCGGGGCCACTGCGACATCGGCCGCCTGTGCCCCTTCGACAGCGTCCATGCCGATGCTCGTCCCGGGTGCGACGGCGAGCAACACGCCCGAGAGCGGCGGCTGCGACGACACGCGGCGCAGCACCGCCCGCATGCGGGAGACGAGCTCGCGAAGGCGGTACGGCTTTGCCACGTAGTCGTCGGCGCCCACTTCGAGCCCGACGACGGTGTCGAGCTCTGTGGACTTCGCCGTCACCATGATGATGGGCACGTCGGAGCGGGCGCGGATCGTACGGCAGACGTCGATGCCCGACATACGCGGCAGCATGACGTCGAGCAAGACGAGGTCGGTTGTGTCCGGGTCGAAGCACTCGAGTGCCTCCACGCCGTCACGGGCGACCGTGATTGCGAAACCCTCCCGCTCCAGCCCGACGACGAGGGCGTCCACGAACGACTCGGCGTCTTCGACGAGGAGTACCCGGGTCGGTGCTGGGCTGTCGATGGTCACGCGTCGCTCCTCGGCTGTAAGGGCAGCCGGAACGTGAAAGTCGAGCCCTCTCCCTCTCGGGACTCGACGTGCACGCTGCCACGATGGTTGGCCGCTACGTGCCGCACGATAGCCAGTCCGAGACCGGTCCCGCCTGTCGATCGGCTGCGACCCTGGTCGACTCGGTAGAAGCGCTCGAAGATGCGCTCCAGATCTCGTGCCGGAATACCGACGCCCTTGTCCGACACTTCGATGAGCACCTCGTCACCCACAACCCGGCCGGCACAGCCGACATCGGAGCCTTCGTAGGAGAACTTCACTGCGTTCTCCAGCAGGTTGTAGACCGCCGAGGTGAGTTGACGCCGGTCGCCGAGCACCGCCACCGGGGGCTCGGGTTCGTCGAGGACGATCTGTACGTGGAGCTGCTCGGCCGCTGCCCGCACCCGCTCGGCGGCTTCGGCCATCACGAGGTTGACGAGGACGGGCTCTCGTGGAGGCGACTCCTCGTTCTCGATCCTCGAGAGGTCGAGGAGGTCGTCGATCACCCGGCTGATGCGAAACGCCTCCGTGTGGATGCGCTGCGCAAGCCGTTGCGCCACCTGCGGTTCGGTCTCGGAGAGGAGCGTCTCGGCCAGCAGGCCCAGAGCACCCATCGGGGTCTTCAGCTCGTGGCTGACGTTGGCGACGAAATCGCGGCGGATACCCTCGAGACGCCGGCGCTCCGACACGTCGTCGATGACGGCCATCACGCCGAGCACGCGGGAGCCGTTGTCGATGCTCTCGGTTCGCACCACGAGCGTCCGCCGGGGCGGACCGTAGAGCTCGAGGGTGCGCTCCTCCGTGGCCCCGATGGGAGTGGACGCCAGCAGCTCCTCGACCGCCTGGGCGGCGAGAGCGTCGCCGTGGCGCCCGCTCATGAGGGTGAGGGCGTTGTTGTTGGAGAAGACCGTCTCGCCGTGCTCGTCCCGGATCAGCACCGCCTGCGGGAGGCCGTCGAGCGCCCGACGGATGCGGATGGTCTCCGAGCTGGCCTCATGGACGGCTTCGACGGCACTGTCGGTGGCCCGTTCCAGGTGGGCGAGGCTCTCCTCAACGTTTCTGGGCTCGCGAGATGGGGGGTCGGCGCCGAGACGCGTGGCGAGCGCCCCCATGCGCTGGCGAAGGGCCCGTCCGCCCCGCCGGCCGCCGACCAGAAAGACGATTCCGAGCAGCACGACCACGGCGGCACCCGCCATCACGATCTGGGGCACGGTGACGTGCAGCACGGTGGCCACACCTCCAGCTTGGCAGCCCGCCCGCCGTCCCCGGTTTTTCCGAAAGGCTTAGAAAACACTTGAAATCGTAAGAAACATCACAGTATTCTATCTCGCACCGTCTCGGTCGATCCGGCCCGTAGTCAGTTCACGCGCGTATGCGCCCACACGGGAGGTCGGTCGTGTCACCGCTCATCCATCAGTGGCTGCTGGCGGGCAACCCCATCGTCCCGTTCAACCCCAAAGCCGGCGACGTCCCAGGCGCGAGCCCACTCGAGACCCTCGCCGACGGCATCGGGTGGTGGGCGCTCGTTGCTGCTCTCGTGGGGCTCGTGCTCGGAGCGGCCGCCTGGGCCCTCGGCAGCCACACGAACAACTACCAGTACTCGAGCGCAGGCCGGCGGGCGGTGGTCGTCTCTGCCATGGCGGCGCTCGTGATCGGGGCGGCACCGATCGTCATCAACTTCCTCTTCAACGAGGGGAAGCTCTTCTGAGCGCCGACGGATCCCGGACCGGGATGGCCGTGTCATGACGGCACTGCTGACGCCTGCTCGCATCACCGCTCCGGCCGGCCTGTTCCCGAGCCCCTCGAGCTTGCTCCGAGAGCTGGCGGGGAGCCTCATCGCAGGCTTCTTTCGGACGTTCACCCACTGGGTGGCGTCGGGGACGGTCTGGCTGCTCGTGCAAGCGTGGCACTGGATGTCGGCCACGACCGAGCCCGTGCTGACCGGGCGGGCCTTCACGGCCGAGTACCACGTCATGGTTCTCCTGGCGGCTGCAACACTCGCACCGCTGCTCGCAATCGCCCTCATCCAGGCGGTCGCCCAGCAGGATCCGAGCAGCCTGTTGCGGACGACGCTGTTGCGCCTTCCCATGGCGTTGCTGTTGACCGGGGTCGTCATCGAGCTCGTTTCGCTCGGGCTCAGCTTCACGGATGAGGCGAGTCTCGCCCTGCTCAGAACCGGGGGGATCCGGCTGCCGGCGCCTTCAGTCATCTCGAGGCGGCTCTCGGTCCGAGCCTTCCGGGCGGTTACGGCTTCGGGCAGTTCGTACTCGTCGCGGTCGTCGCCCTCGTCGGCTTCATGCTCTGGGTCGAGCTGGCCGTGCGCTCGGCGGCGGTGGCGGTGGCGACGCTCTTTCTTCCTTTGGCGCTCGCCGGGCTCGTCTGGCCCGCCACGTCGCACTGGGCGAGGCGACTCGGTGAGACCCTGGCCGGCCTCGTCCTCATGAAGCTCGTGATGGCGGCCGTACTTGCTCTCGCCGGTGGGGCGCTGGCAGACGATGCCGGCGGCATCTCGAGCGTCGTCGAGGGGGCGGCGCTGCTCGGGCTCACGGCGTTCGCCCCCTTCGCCCTCTTCCGCCTCATCCCGGCGATGGAGGCCGGAGCGGGCGCCCAGCTGGCGGGGGCGCCCCAGGCCGTGAAGGAGAGGGCATGGTCGCTGGCGTCAGCAGGTGCGTCCGCCCTGAAGGGCACCATCGCGGGAGGCGTCTTGCCGCCCGTGTCGAGCTCGGCTGCCAGCCAGGCGGCGATGGCCCACCTCCCCGGACCCGGCGGGACCCCCTATGCGAGCGGGACCGGTGGCGCTCGCGCCGGCGCGACGGGAGGGTCAGCCGGCGACGGCGTCCCGGCTCCTGTGGGTGCACCCGGCGCCGCCGGGAGACGCGGTGAGGCGGGGTGGCTGCAACACATCGCCAAGCACACCGAGGGCAGCAGTCGTGGCAGGCCCTGAGCCCGCGGCACCTCGCTACCGACTGGGGCCGCGGAGCACTCGTGGCCTTATCGCCGGATGGCGGACCGGGCAGATCGCCTGCGTGGCACTGGGCCTTCTCCTGGCCGTCGGTTTCCTCCGCTCGGTCGGGGGCGCTGCCGGTGCGCTGCTCGCTCTTGGCGCCGCCGGCGGGGGGGTGGCCGTGGCGACGTGGCCGGTGGCGGGCCGGACGCTCGAGCAATGGGCTCCGACGGTGACGGGCTTCGGGGTGCGTACGTCCGCCGAGGCGAGATGGCAGCCGTGGCATCTGTCCAATGGGAGACCGCGAGGTCCGCTCTCCCGCCTGGCCGTGCTCGCATTGCCCGAACCGTGGGATCAGGAGCCCGCCTGGCGGGACGGCCTCGAGACCCTGGCGGGACGCCTGCGCGTCGGCCGGGTCGTCGACGAGGGCACGCGCCCACCTCTGGCCTCGACCGGCATCGGTGTCATCGGGGACGCCGCCTCCTCCACATGGAGCGCGGTCTTGCCGGTGGGAGGCACTGGCTTCGCGCTGCTCGGCGAGGCGGAGCGCGCCGAGCGGATCGCTGCCTGGTCCGGCGTGCTAGCCACCATGGCGCGCGACACGGCCGGCCTGCACCGCTTGCAATGGCTGTCGAGCTCCTACCCTGCCTGGCTCGGCGGCGCCCTCCCGGGAGGCGGCAGCGGGTTGCCAGGAGCGCACTACGGGCGCCTGCTCGAAGAGGCATCCGCCAACCTGTGGGCGCACGAGGTGCACGTGGCCGTGAGCGTGCGACGCGGGGGCGCCGGCCGGCTCAGCCCGCCAGATCCGGCCGTCCTCCTGCGTGAGCAGCTGTCGGCACTCGACGAGCGCCTCCGCGGCGCCGGCCTCGTGCCCGGTCCGGCCCTCTCGCCGCTCTCGCTTGCGAGTTTCGTGCGCCGGAGCTTCGACGTGACCCCACTCGTGCTGCCGTCACCCTGGCCGTGGCCGATGGGCGTCCACGACGGCTGGTCGCGACTTCGTACCGACGCCTCGTGGCACGCCACCTACTGGATCGCCGAGTGGCCACGGTGTGAGGTCGGCGGGGGCTTCTTGTTGCCGATGCTGCTCGAGCCGGGGCTAAGACGCGTCGTCTCGATGACGTTGGCGCCGTTGCGCGCCCTCACCGCCGTTCGGAGGGCCGAGCGGGAGCGCACGGAGGGAACGGCCGACGCCGAGATGCGCCAGCGGCACGGGTTCGCCGTGACGGCACGGGCCGTCCGAGAGCAGGAGAGCCGGCAGCAGCAGGAGGTGGAGCTGGCCGACGGGCACGCCGGCTATCGCTACTCCGGCTACGTGACGGTGACAGAGGCGGATCAGGACGAGCTCGAACGTGCCTGCGGTCGACTGGAGCAATCGGCCGCCCTCGCACAGCTCGAACTCCGCCGCCTCTACGGCGCCCAGGAGGAAGGGTACTGCTGCACGCTGCCGGCGGGGAGAGGCTGCCGGTGAGCATCCGAGGAGTGCCGGCTCACGAAGGCACGACGGCACAGCTCGGAGCCGCCTACCCCTTCGTGGCCTCGCGGCCTCTCGGAGCTCCCCACGTGCTCGTCGGGCGCGACCTCGCCGGCGGGCCCTTCGTCCACGACCCGTTTGGTTTGTACGCGGCCGGCGTCCTCACGAACCCGAACATGACGGTCCTCGGGCAGATCGGCCGCGGCAAGAGCGCTCTCGTGAAGAGCTACCTCTACCGGCAGGCGGCCTTCGGGCGCCAGATCGCCGTGCTCGACCCGAAGGGCGAGTACGGCGGACTCGCCAGTGCCCTCGGCAGCACGCCGATCGTCCTCTCGCCCGTCGGCGGCGTCCGCCTCAACCCGCTCGACGACAGCGGCCTTGCCGGCGGCACCCCTGCCGGCGTCCGTCACCGCAGGCTCGTCCTGTTGGGGGCGCTCGCCGAAGCCACGCTCCATCGCCGGCTTGCCCCTCGCGAGCACCTGGCGCTCGAATTCGGACTGGACGAGGCCGCCTCCGCCTCGGCCGTCCCGACGCTCGGGGCGGTCGTCGACGCCGTCCTCCACCCGGATCCGGAGGCGGCGCCTCCCCTCGGCGTGACGACCACCTCCCTCATCGAGGACGGCCGCGACGTCGGCTTGGAGCTGCGGCGCCTCGTCCGGGGGGATCTCGCCGGCATGTTCGACGGCGAGACGAGCCCCGCCCTCGTGGCCGGGCGGTGGCCGCCGCCCGCTGCCGATGGGCGCACCGACTGTGGCCCTCACCGAGACAGCCTCCCGATGGCGCTCGTCGTCGACCTCTCGGACGTCTATCACTCCGAGGCATTGCCGGCTCTCATGGTCTGCGCGGCGGCGTGGCTGCATGCCATGACGGGCAACGAGGACCTGCAGACCCTCCTCGTCGTCGATGAGGCCTGGGCGATCTTGAGCGATGTCGCCGTCGGCCGCTTCCTGCGGTCTTCCTGGAAGCTGGCGCGGGCGCGCGGTGTCGCCAACGTCGCCGTCTGCCACCGGGCGAGTGACCTCAGCGCCAGCGGGGCGGCTGGCAGCGAGGAAGCCCGCCTGGCCGAGGGGCTGCTGGCCGACTCCGAGACCGTCGTCTGCTACGCCCAGCCCGCGTCCGAGCTCGACTGTCTGGCTTCGGTGCTCGGTTGCCCCGCCAGCGAGCTTGCCGTTCTGCCGAGCCTTCCCCGCGGGGTTGCGCTCTGGAGAGTGGCCGGCCAGTCCTACCTGGTCGAGCACCTCCTCGCCAGCCACGAGCGCGACATGGTCGACACCGATGGCCGCCTTCGCCAAGCCGTCGACCGATAGGCGCCCGGCCGGGAGGATCCTCGCGGGAGGAGGTCCTCGGCGAGGGCGCACGACAGGCCTCCTCCCGGACCTGTTCGTCGGCTTCGGGATCGCCCTCACGGTGGCCGCAGCCGAACTGCGTCGACTGCGGCCTGGCGCCTTCGCCCACGAGCACCTCTTGGCCGCTGCCGGGGCCGTCGTCGCCCTCGTTGCGGGCGCTCTGGTGCTGCTGTTGGTCGCGGCGCCAGGCCGACGGGGACTACGGGCGGCTTGCGGAGCCGCCAGCGAGCGCCACCGACCCAAGCCGGAAGCCGGTTGGGCGACGCGAGGCGACGTTCGCGACCTCGAAGTGGCCGCGCCGCCGGGGGACCGCATCGTGCTCGGAGCCCAGGGCCGCCGCCTGCTCGCCGCCGAAGCGAACCAGTCCGTCCTCCTCGTCGGGCCGACGCAGTCGGGCAAGACGAGCGGCCTCGCCATCCCGGCGATCGCCGAGTGGGCCGGGCCGGTCGTCGCCACGAGCGTGAAGTCGGATCTCGTGCGCGCCACCATCGGAAAGCGGACCGAGCGCGGGCCTGTGCTGCTCTACGACCCGACCGGATCTACCGGCCTTCCTGCAACGGCGTGGTCGCCGCTGTCTACAGCTGGCACCTGGACAGGCGCCAAGCGGCTGGCGTCGGCCCTCTGCTCGGTGGCACGCGCCGATGGAGGCATGGAGGACGCCGGCTTCTGGTACGCCTCGGCGGAGAAGCTCTTGGCGCCGCTCCTGTTGGCGGCCGCCTCGGCCGGAGCCGACATGGCCGACGTCGTCCGCTGGATCGACGGGGAGGAGCTGCACGAGCCGCTCCTCGCTCTCGAGCTGGCCGGGGTCCCCGATGCCCTGCGGGCCGCCCGCACCAGCTTCGGCCGGGAGGAGCGCCAGCGGAGCTCCGTCTTCGCCACGGCCGAGACGATCGTCGCCGGCTTCGCCGATCCGGCTGTCGCCGCCTCCTCCTACGGGCCGGGCCTGGATCCCGCCAGCATTGTCGACGGTGGGGTGCGAACGCTCTACTGCTGCTCCCCGGCGCGCGAGCAGGAACGTCTCCGCCCCGTCTTCGTGGCGCTCCTCCGCCAGGTCGTCGACGCCGCCTTCGAGCGCTCCGGCCGACTCGGGAGCCCGCTCGAGCCGCCCTTGCTCATCGTGCTCGACGAAGCGGCCAACATTGCCCCCCTGGCCGACCTCGACACGATCGTGTCCACAGCCGCCGGCCACGGCATCCAGCTCCTCACCGTCTGGCAGGACTTCGCCCAGATCGAGGCCCGCTACGGCAGGAAATGGCCGACGATCGTCAACAACCACCGGGCAAAGGTGCTCTGCCCGGGGAGCGCCGATCCACTCACCCTCGACCACATGAGCTCCCTGATCGGCGACGACGAGCGGCAGGATCGCTCGACGACGGTTGGCGACGACGGCCGTTGGAGCAGCACGGAGACGGCGTCACTGCGCCGCGTGGCCCCGACCGCCGCCCTGCGCAGGCTCACCGCCGGCGAGGCGGTCGTCATCTACGGGGCGCTGCCGCCGGCTCGCGTCCGTCTCCGTTCGTCCCACCGAGCTTCCCAGGGAGCAGCCGCTCATCGGAGGAGCAGCCGGGACCGATAGGTTCTCGCCCGTGAGCGACCCCGGCCTCTACGCCACGATCTTCCGGCGCCGTGACGTGCGCGGCCAGTTCAGCGAGCAGCCACTCGACGACGCCACCCTCGTCAAGGTGCTCTCGGCCGCCCACGCGGCACCGAGTGTCGGGCTCTCACAACCGTGGGACTTCGTCGTCGTGCGGGACGACGACACGAGGAGGCGGTTTCGGGCGCACGTGCTCGAGCAGCGCCAGGAGTTCGCAGACTCGTTGGGGGACGAGCGGGCGGAGCGCTTCGCCGGGATCAAGATCGAGGGCATCCTCGAGGCCGCCTGTGGCGTCGTGGTCACCTACGATCCGTCCCGGGGCGCTCCAGACGTGCTCGGCCGTCACGCCATCGCCGACGCCGGGCTGTACTCGGTCTGCCTAGCCATCGAGAACCTCTGGCTGGCGGCCACCGCCGAGGGACTCGGGGTCGGGTGGGTGTCGTTCTACCGCGAGGCATGGCTGGCGGAGCTGCTCGGCATGCCTGCCGGCATTCGTCCCGTCGCCTGGCTCTGCGTCGGTCCGGTCACGCACCTCGAGGAGACGCCCGATCTCGAGCGGGCGGGCTGGCGCGCCCGTCTCGAGCTCGGCGCCGTCTGCCACCGCGACCGATGGGGCAACCGGGGCGGCTGAAACCCTGCGGGCCGCCTGGCGGGGTTCAGGCTTCGGCTGCCGGCGTACGCAGCTCACCAGCTGGCGGTGTTCGCAGCTCGACCCGCAGGGGCACACGTCGCGTCAGGTTGACGGCATGGTCTCCGAGCCGCTCGTAGAAACGCCCCAGCAGGGCGAGCTCGATCGCCACCGGCACCGGGGCAGAGCCCTCGGCGATCTCGGCGATGAACTGCACGTGGAGGTCGTCCATCTCGTCATCGAGGAGGTCGATGCGCTCGGCACCTGCAACCCGCTCGGCATAGGAGTCGGCCGCCATGCGCCACATGGCGCAGGCGATCTCGCCCATGCGCTCGAGGTAGCCGCGCATGCGGGCTGGGATCTCGGCGGGCAGGTTGCGGGTGGCGCGCTGGGCGACGTGCTCGGCCAGGTCGCCGCTGCGCTCGAGCTCGGGCAGCATGGAGAGGACCGAGAGGAGCCACGTCGTCTCGTCCGGTTCGAGCCCGCCGGCGACGACGCGGGCGTGCACGAGGTCCTGCAACTCGACGTACAGGTCGTCAAGGGCGACGTCGTTGGCCACGAGCGCTCGCGCCTGCTCCCGGTCACCGGTCAACAGAGCGTGGGTGGCGCCGGCGACCGCCTCCTCCACGATGGCGAACATCTGGATCATCCGCCGGTGGATCTGCTGGACGACGTCAGGTGGTTCGGCGGCGTGCATCGCCGCGCTGAGCAGGAGCGTCCTCGGGGCGAGGGTGTCTGCGGCGGGCTCGGGATCGGTGCCGCCGGCGGCACCTCCGAGGTCGGTGGCATCGCTTCGCACGGGGCTTTCCCGCCCGTTCGAACCGAAGACGCGACGCACAGCACCACCGTAGTAGCCGCGTCAGGGAAATTGTCTGGCCAATTCGGCAAATTCGAGGTGAACTCTGCAGAGATTCGGGCAGTAGCCTGCGGCGAGGTGGCACATCGCCCAACCGGCCGAAGAGCTCGAGGCCGGCAACATCTACACCAACCGGGGCATCGTCGGCGCCGTCGTGGGGCGACAGCCCTTCGGCGGGCACCGGATGTCGGGCTTGCGCCAGAAGGCGGGCGGGCGGGACTACCTCTTCCAGTTCGTCGAGCCGAGGGTCGTGACCGAGAACACGATGAGGTAGGGCTTCGCCCCTTCGTCGTAGCCGCTCGAGGCGTCCTCGGCCGGGCCGCCGGCGCCGCTCAGAAAGCCGCCAGCTCCCGCGCTGCCCGCTCGATGTCTTCGACTTGGGGGAGGATGGCCTGCTCGAGCGTGGGCTCGTAGGCGACGAAGGTATCGGTGGCGCCGATGCGGCGGATGGGGCCGTCGAGGTCTGAATAGCAGTGATCGGCCGCCCAGGCGGCGACCTCACCGCCAAAGCCGCCCGTGAGCACGTCCTCGTGCACCACGAGCAGCTTGGAGGTCCGCGCCACCGTCTCGGCGACGGCGTCGTGGTCCCAGGGCATGATCGTGCGAAGGTCGATCACCTCCACCGAGGTGCCCTCGCCGGCGAGGCGCTCGGCGGCATCGAGTGACTTCTGCACCATGGCGCCCCAGGTGACGATGGAGAGGTCCCGGCCCTGGCGCACGCAGGCAGCCTTGCCGGGCGGGAGCACGAAACCCGCCTCCGGGTAGGGGTCCATGGCGTATTTCTGGCGGAGGAGGTGCTTGTGCTCGAGGAAGAGCACGGGGTCTTCGCAGCGGAAGGCCGCCCGCAGCAGCCCGACGGCGTCGCGCGCCCGCGAGGGGAACATGACGATGAGACCGGGGATGTGGGCGAAGATGGACTCGCCGCTCTGCGAGTGCCAGAGGGAGCCGTGCACGTAGCCGCCGATGGCGCACCGGATCACGAGCGGAACGGTGAACTCGCCCTGGGATCGCCATCTCGTCGTGGCGGCCTCCGCCCGGATTTGATGCATCGCCGGCCAGATGTAGTCGAAGAACTGGATTTCTGCGCAGGGCCTCAAGCCCCGGAGGGCCTGGCCGATCCCCCGCCCGACGATGTTCGCCTCGGCGAGGGGGGTGTTGTAGCAGCGGGCGATACCGAAGGTCTTTTGCAAGCCATGCGTCGTCCCGAACACCCCGCCTTTGCCTTCGACGACCTGGAGCACGTCCTCGGGGGCGTCGGCCACGTCCTCGCCGAAGACACGGACCCGCTCGTCCAGGCCCATCAACTCCGTGAGCGTCAGACGGATGGCATCACCCATGCCGACCGCCTCGCCTCGGATGGCCGGGCCGCCCATGGGGTCGGACAGGTGGAAGGCGGCCTGTCGGGTGACTGCGCCCGCGCTGGCCGCCGCCCCCGGATGACGGAGCTCGGGGTCGGGCAGGTCGGGAATCCGGACAACGCCGTGGGTGACCGTCGCCGGGTCGGGGCGAGCGCAGGCGAGAGCCTCCTTGGCCATCTCGGCGACGTAGCGCCGAGCCTCCTGGCGGATTCTCGTCTGCCTCCTCGCTCGAAAAGACGCCACCTCGGATCAGCTGATGCTCGAAACGGAGAATCGGGTCGTGGCTCGCCTCCTCCAGCAATTCCTCCGCTGAGCGGTACTTCGCCTGGGTGTCCTGGGAGGAGTGCGAGTACGGGCGAGTGACGGTGGCGTGGATGAGCCCCGGGCCTTCAGCCGCTCGCACCCTGGCGATGGCGTCGGCGCCCTTCTGGCGACTGGTGAAGTAGTCGGTGCCGTCCACCTTCGTGATGGCGAGCCCGCGAAACCCCCGCACGAGCTCCGATATGGGGGCCGGCGCCTGGTCGGCCGCTCGCACCGAGATGGCATAGCCGTTGTCGGCCACGAGGAACAGCACGGGTAGGTGCAGCCGGCAGGCGGTGTTGAGGCTCTCCCAGAACTCCCCCTCCGAGGTTGCCCCCTCGCCGAGGGAGACGTAGGTGACCTCGTCGCCGTAGGCCGTGCAGCCGACGAGCTTGCGGGGGGCGATGTAGCGGGCGGCCTCGGCACAACCGACGGCGGGGAGGCACTGGCTGCCGGTCGGGCTCGTCTGCGACACGATGTTGAGCGGTTTGGAGCCCCAGTGCGAAGGCATCTGGCGTCCTCCGGAGCTGGGATCGTCGGCCGATCCGACGGCTTGCAGGAGGATGTCTCGCGGGGTCACTCCGAGAGCGAGGCAGAGCGCCTGGTCCCGGTAGTACGGGAAGAACCAGTCGTAGCTCGGACGGAGCGAGCGGGCGAGGGCGAGCAGGAGGATCTCATGGCCGGCGCCGGAGATTCTGAAAGAACACGCGGGATTGCTTCTGCAGCGTGATCTCCCGGTCATCGAGGGCGCGAGAGGTGCAGGCAAGGCGGAAGTCCTCGATCAGCTGGGCTCGCTCATAGCCCCGGTACTCCAAGGGGACGTCTCTTACAGCCGCCGTCGTGGCCGTCCCGCTCGCCGGTTCGAGGGCGTCTTCGTAGGCCAGCACCGGCGGTGGCGGCGCCGTGGCGGCGACGGCTCGCAGGCGTGCGTCCCCGGCGGCTACCTCACTGAGATCGTCGTCACCCCGTCGTCCGCCTGCCGTCACTCTTGGCACTCCAGCTCCTTTGGAAGGGACACGGCGATGGGTCCCTTGTGAAACGGAGACTGCCGACGACTGCCGCAACAGCCCGAGCCGACAGGTCCGACGCGACCACTTCCAGCCTAGAGCCTGAGGGCCGGAGAGCCACGACGCCGGCGCCAGCGGCAAGGAGTCGAGGCGGACACCGAGGACACCGCGGCGGCGGTTGCCGGAGACAGCTCGGCGCTCCGAGGAGACGGCTGTCTAAACTGACGTGTCAGTCAACAAATCGGCCGATCCGCCCGCGGCGCACCACGAGAGGGACACCCCATGCGAACCCGCCTCACTACCCTTCTCGGGATCGAGCACCCCGTCATGCTCGCCGGCATGGGCGGCGTGTCCTACGCGCCCTTGGTGGCTGCGGTGTCGGAAGCCGGTGGTTTCGGGTGCCTGGGGGCCTCGACGATGGGGCCAACGGGCATGGTGGCCGAGATCCGGGAGGTCAGGCGACTCACTGACCGGGCCTTCGGCGTGGACCTGCTCACGGCCATGCCGGGAGACCTCGAGCGGCAGGTGCAGATGCTCATCGAGGAGGGCGCCAAGGTCTTCGTGGCCGCCCTCGGAGTGCCCACGACGGTGGTCGACATGTGCCACGAGGCCGATGTGCTCGTCATCAACATGTGCGGCAAGGTCGACCACGCCCGCCGCGCCCTCGACGCCGGTTGCGACCTCGTCGTCGCCCAGGGGACGGAGGCCGGCGGGCACACCGGCACCGTGGCCACCATGCCGCTCGTGCCTCAGATCGTGGACGCCGTCGGCGCTCACATCCCCGTCATCGCGGCGGGTGGGATCTTCGACGGGCGAGGGCTGGCGGCAGCGCTGGCGCTCGGCGCTGACGGGGTCTGGGTAGGAACCCGCTTCATCGCCACGCCCGAAGCGAGAGCCGTCACGGGTTACAAGGACGCCCTCGTGGCGGCGCGGGAGGATTCGACGGTCGTGAGCAGGGCGTACTCGGGCAAGACCATGCGCGTCCTCCGCAACGACTACACGAAGTACTTCGAGGAGCACCCGGAGGAGCTGCAGCCGTTCCCGGCCCAGCTCGGCCGCTCCGTCAACGACGGCGCTCTCCACCTCGGCGGCGAGGCCGATCACCTCGGCGACGCCGTCATCGACACGACGCGCGAGTGCTACCCCGCCGGTCAGGGCACCGGGGCGATCGCCGAGCTGGTGCCGGCGGGCGAGCTCGTGCTGCGGTTCGTGGCCGAGGCAGAGGCGGTGCTGGCGCGCATCGGCCTGACGTCTCCCGACCTGCCCCACTAATCTGACTGACATGTCAGTCGATAGGAGCCGTTGATGCGCTGGAAGGTGGAGGACACCCCGGAGCGGGCAGCGTTTCGGGCCGAGTTCAAAGGCTGGTTGGCCGAGGTGCTGCCGGGCGGGTGGATCGAGGCCCTCGAGTGCCGGGACGATGTCGCCTTCGCCACGGCGCGCAGGGACTTCAATTTCCTCACCTGGATGGGCACGATCGGTCGCACGGGGTACGCCGCTCCGCTCTGGCCGAGGGAGTACGGCGGGCTCTCGGGCGAGGCCTGGATGCAGCAGATCGTGCGCGAAGAGCTCTCGAAGCACCGGCTGCCGACGTTCGGTGTCAACCTGCTCGGCGTCGGCCTGGCCGGCCCCACGATCATCGCCCACGCCAACGAGGAGCAGAAGCTCCGCTACCTGCCGAAGATCCTCAGTGGCGAAGAGATTTGGTGCCAGCTGTTCAGCGAGCCCGGCTCCGGCTCGGACCTCGCCTCTCTCGGTACGCGGGCCGTCCGTGACGGCGACGAGTGGATCGTCAACGGCCAGAAGGTGTGGACCTCCATCGCCTCCTTCGCCACCTTCGGGATGCTGCTCGCCCGCACCGATGCGGACGTGCCCAAGCACGAAGGCCTCTCCTATCTCATCGTGGACATGCACGCGCCCGGCGTCGAGGTCCGCCCGCTCCGCCAGATCACCGGTTCGGCCGACTTCAACGAGGTGTTCTTCACCGACGTGCGAGTACCCGACCGCAACCGCATCGGCGAGGTGGGGGAGGGCTGGCGCTACGCCCGCACGACGCTCATGAACGAGCGCGTCGCCCTGTCCGGTCTGTCCATCGATGCCGCTTCCCTCACCGGCGGCCTTCGTCGCGATGCGTGGGAGGCGCTCCTCACGGGCGTGCGGGACCGGAACGACAGCATCGTTCGCCAGGAGCTCGCCCGCATCTACATAGCCCAGGAGGTGAAGGAGATCACGGCCTTTCGTGCGAGCGCCGCCCGCCTCGCCGGTCAGACCCCGGGGGCGGAGGGCGGCATCTCGAAGGTCTTCAACGCCGAGTTCAACCAGTACCGCTCGAACGTCGCCGTGAACGCTGCCGGCATGGCATCGATCGCTTGGGAGACCGAGGCCGCCGGAGTCTTCGGAGGCGTCGGCGAGGGCGCCGCCAAGGCGACGGCGTTCTTACGCATGCGGGCGAACACCATCGAGGGCGGAACCTCCGAAGTTCTCCGCAATCAGATCGGCGAGCGCATCCTCGGGCTGCCTCGCGAGGTCGAGGTCGACAGGGGGGTGCCGTGGGCGGGGACGGTTCGCAGTTGAGCTCCACGCTCGCGGAGCCGCCGGGCGCTACGGGGAGGACGCCCATCGCCGGCCGCCCTCTTCGTCGTGCCGTCAGCGACGCCGACAAGGCCTCCCGACGTACCGACATCCTGTCGGCCGCCAAGCAGGTCTTCGCAGAAGGCGGCTACCACACGACCACGATCGCCGACGTCGCCAGGCAGGCGGGCCTCTCCTACGGTTCCATCTATTGGTACTACGAGTCGAAGGAAGCCCTCTTTCACGAGCTGATGTCGGCCGAAGCCTTGGCCCTGCGGACGCACATCAACGACGCCGTGCGGGCCACCTCCGCCGAGGAGGGTCCGGCGGCGCCCCTGCGGGCCGCCGTTCGGGCG
Source organism: uncultured Actinomycetota bacterium (assembly GCA_963735115.1). GTDB lineage: Bacteria > Actinomycetota > Acidimicrobiia > Acidimicrobiales > Bog-793 > JAKACA01. The sequence continues at coordinate 1,145,932 of CAVTJR010000001.1, forward strand.
ACGCTGGAGTTCTACGAGGCGGACAGCGCCCTCGTGAAGCTGCTCTTCCGCGATGCCTTCGCCCTTGGGTCGGGCTTCGAAGAGCATCTCTACGCCATCCACGCCTCCTTCGTGGACGACGCCGAGCGGCTCGTCCTGCTCGCCCAGCGCCAGGGAGCGCTCGTGCAGGGCCCGTCGAAGATGACCGCCTTCGCCATCACGGCGCTCGTCGGCCAGCTCGCCCACCGCCGCCTCACCACCGACGACGACCTGAGCGCCGGCGAGGCCGCCAGCTTCGTCGTCGAGCTGCTCCTCGACGGTCTGCGACCGCGCGAGCGACGTGACCTCCCACACCCTCGGGGCACCGCGTCGGCGTGAGTTTGGACCCCGCGCGGACTCCGGTTGTCGTCGCCGTCGGTCAGGCCGAGAGCCGGGATCTCGTCCTCGGGCCCCTCGAGCTCGCCGAGACAGCCGCTCGGGAGGCGCTCGCCGCATCCACGGCCCTCGCCGCCGCCATCGAGCGGGTCACGCTCGTCAACGTCCTCTCGAGGCGGGCGGGCATTGCGCCCGCCAGCGAGGTCACCGAGGCCCTCGGCCTCGGTTCGGTCGCCCGCGAGACGACGAGCATCGGGGGCAACACGCCGCAGGCGATGGTCGAGCGGGCGGCCTGCGACATCGCCGGCGGGCGTCTGGCGGCAACGCTCATCGTCGGCGCCGAGGCAGTTCGCTCCGGCCGCCTCAAGCCGGCGGGTGCGGCCGACGGCAGCGGTGCGGCGGGCAGCTCCCAGCGCCTCCGTGCCGAGCGAGCTGCTCCCGATGCGGTCGTGGGTGAGGATCGCCAGGACCTCTCGGACGAGGAGCGGATGGCTGGTGTCTTCATCCCCGTTCACGTCTACCCCATGTTCGAGAGCGTTCTGGCCACTCGCGCCGGCCGCACGCCCGCCCAGCAACGCGATTTCATCGGGCGGTTGATGGCGCCGTTCACCGAGGTCGCCGCCGCCCACCCGCACGCCTGGTTCCGCCAGGTCCGCTCTCCCGAGGAGCTGGCGAGAGTGTCCGCCGACAACCGCCTCGTGGCCGAGCCGTACCTGAAGACGATGGTGGCTTTCCTCGGAGGGGCGCAAGCGGCCGCCCTCGTCGTCACGTCGCTCGCCGTGGCCAAGTCGCTCAAGCTGGATGACGGTGCGCTCTTCGTCTGGTCGGCCGCCACGGCGAACGACGTCTGGTTCCCGATGGCTCGGCCCGATCTCGGGAGCTCGGTCGGGCTCGAGGTGGCGGCGAACGCAGCCCTGCGGGCGGCCGGCGTCGGCGCCGAGGACATGTCCGCCTTCGACCTCTATTCGTGTTTTCCGTCGGCCGTGCAGATCGCCGCCGCCAGCCTCGGCCTCGATGTCAACCGCCCGGAGGAGACACCTCCCCTCACCGTCACCGGCGGGCTGCCCTACTTCGGCGGCCCCGGCAACAATTACTGCACGCACGCCATCGCCACCATGTTCGAGCAGTTCCGCTCGGGCGGAGGTGAAGCTGGCGGCCGCCTCGGCCTCGTCACCGGCGTCGGCTGGTACCTCACCAAGCACTCCGTCGGCGTCTACGGCTCCGCCGCCCCCCCTCAGGCCTACGTGCCGGCGGACACCTCAACAGTCCAGCAGCGCATCGACGCCTCCAGCCTGGCCTGCGTGGCGGGCGGCGAGGAGGTCGCCATGGCAGGCTGCGTGGAGGCCTCGACCGTCCTCTACGACCATGACGGCCGCCCCACGGCCGCCCCCGTGATCGCCACCCTCGAGGACGGCCGCCGGGTGGTCGCCTCCGGCGCCGACGGCGTGGCGGCGGAGGTTGCCGGCACCTTCCTCGTTGGCGCGAGGATTCATGTGGAGGGCGCTGCCGGTGCGACCGGCGCGCCCACGTACCGCGTCGTCGACGGTCCCTCGTCTCTCCAGCACGTCGAATCCCTGCCACCGCCACCCACAACGCTGTAGCCATTGACCGAAGGAGCCCATGACATGTCGGATGCCACCACCGAAGCGACGCCAGAAGAGCCCCTCGTGCGGGAGCGTCACGGGAGAGTGGAGCTGCTGCGGCTCAATCGGGAGAGGGCGCGCAACGCCATCGACGGCCCGACGAGCATCGCCCTCGGGCGCGCCCTCGAGGAGATCGCCGCTGACGACGGCGTCTGGGTGGTCGTCCTCACCGGGACCGGTGACAAGGCCTTCAGCGCCGGTATGGACCTGAAGGCGTTCGTCTCCGGCCAGGCCGGCGACATCATGTCGGTGGAGCACGGCTTCGCCAACATCGCCCGGCGCAAGTTCGCAAAACCCATCATCGCCGCCGTCAACGGCGTCGCCCTCGCCGGCGGTTGCGAGATCGTGCTGTCCTGCGATCTCGTCGTGGCCGCCCATCACGCCGCCTTCGGGATCCCTGAGGTCAAGCGGGGCCTTGTGGCGGCCGGTGGTGGCCTCTTACGTCTCCACCAGCGCATCCCCTATTCGATCGCCCTCGAGCTGGCGCTCACGGGCGAGACGATCTCCGCGCAGCGTGCTGCCGAGCTCGGCTTCGTCAACCGGCTCGTGCCGGCCGACCGCGTCGTGCCGGAGGCGCTCGCACTGGCGGAGAAGATCTGCGAGAACGCCCCCCTGGCCGTGCGCGCTTCGAAGGAGATCATGCGACGTTCGGTCGGCCTGAGCGACGACGCCGCCTGGGACATGAACACCGAGCTCATCGGGCCGATCTTCACGAGCAAGGACGCCATGGAGGGCGCGACCGCCTTCGCTGAGAAGCGTCCGCCCGTCTGGACAGGTTCCTGACCTGGTGGGCCTCATCCGGGCGGGCAGGCGGGCACGTAGATGACACGGAGGGCTTGCGCACCGCCTCCTGGGAACGTCACGATGGTGGAGCTAGGTGGGCCTGCGCTCACCGCACCCACAACTCGCGTCTAGTCTGCAATCGTCCTCATGAAAGGAGGGCAGGTGATCCTCGCTGAGATTTTCGGTGTTGACGGCATCATTGTCATCGTGTGTGTGGTGGTTGTCCTTCTCTTTGGAGGCACGAAGCTGCCCAAGCTCGCACGCGGCCTCGGAAGTGCCTCCCACGAGTTCAAGAAGGGCCTCGAAGAGGGTGACAAGGACGGGGCACTCCCCGCCGCCGGGTCATCGAGCGCGCCAGCGCCGCCGGCCGCTACCCCTGAGGCCCTGCCGAAAGATGCGAGCACCAACTGACGCAATGAGCAGGTGGTCGTCTCGGGGTCGCACCCCCCGGGCGGTGACGCCGCACCGGTAACGTCAGCCCGATGGGCGACATCCTCGAGCTGGCAGATGCCCTCTGGCGGGGCGAGGCAGACGTCGCCGACCACCACCCGCTCGGCTCGAACGGAACCCTGACCGAGGTCGCTGATGGCGTCGCCTATGTGGCCTCCTTCGCCAGGGTGTCGGCGTTCAAGACCCCCGACGGCCTCGTGCTCGTGGACACCGGCCACACGTTGGCCGCCCAGCAGATCCATGAGGCGATCCGGAGTTGGGAGCCGTCGGGCCCGACCGGTCGATTGAACACGGCCATCTTCTCGCACGGCCACATCGACCACGTCTTCGGGGTCGGCGTCTTCGAGGAGGAGGCGAGCTCGCAGCGCTGGCCAGGGCCCACGGTGGTGGCGCACGAGGCGATGCCGGCCCGCTTCGACCGCTACGTCCTCACGGGGGGCTACAACGCCGTCATCAACCAGCGCCAGTTCGGGATCCCGGAGCTGACGTGGCCGACCGAATACCGCTACCCCGACCGTACCTACCGGGACCACTTGGAGCTGGAGGTGGGCGGGCGGCGTTTCGAGCTGCACCACGCCCGCGGTGAGACCGATGACCACACGTGGACCTGGGTGCCCGACCGCCAGATCCTCTGCACGGGGGACCTGTTCATCTGGGCGACCCCGAACGCCGGCAACCCGCAGAAAGTGCAGCGCTATCCGCTCGAATGGGCGGCAGCGCTGCGCGCCATGAGCGAGCTCGGAGCTGCCATCCTGCTGCCCGGCCACGGCGTTCCTGTCGTCGGACACGACCGCGTCCTCGAGGCGCTCACCACCACGGCCGAGCTGCTCGAGTCGATCGTCGCCCAGACTCTCGCCCTCATGAATGCCGGCGCCCCCTTGAACGACGTCATCCACGCCGTCGAGATGCCCGCCAACCTGCTGGCGCGCCCCTACCTGCGTCCGGTGTACGACGATCCGGAGTTCATCGTCCGCAACCTTTGGCGCCAGTACGGAGGCTGGTACGACGGGGATCCCGCTTCGCTCAAGCCTGCTCGTGCGCACGAACTGGCCACCGAGCTGGCCGGGCTCGCCGGGGGGGCGGCCCGCCTGGCGGAGCGAGCCGAGGCCCTCCTCGCCTCCGGCTCCGGCAGCGATCTGCGACTGGCCGGCCACCTGGCTGAGCTCGCCGCCCTGGCCGCACCGACCGACGCTGGCATCCACCGCGTGCGGGCGGAGGTCTTTGCCGCCCGCGCCGCCATCGAGACCTCGACGATGGCGAAGGGCATCTTCGGCTGGGCGGCGGCCGAATCCCGCCGCCACCTCCCCTGAGGGGACTGCCGCCCAGCTGAGCGCCCTATCTGGCTCCGTCGAGACGCCCGTGACTAATGTCGCAGCGATGCCCCGCCGCCTCCGTCGCCCGCCGGCCACGCCTGCTCGCCGCAAGGGGCGCATCGTGCCGGCGGCCGCCGTCACGGCCCTCGCCCTCGTGCTCACCGGCTGCGACGTCCGCTTCGGCCAGACGAGGGGCGTCACGAACCAGTCGCATCTCGAATTCCGCCTTTGGTTCTGGATGATGGTCGCCGGCATCGCCGTGGCCGTGTTCGTGTGGGCGCTCATCTTCTGGGCGGTCTTCGCCTACCGGAGGAAGGACGACCGCATCCCCAAGCAGTTCTTCGAGCACATCGGCCTCGAAGTCACCTACACGATCGTCCCGCTGCTCATGGTGCTCGTCATCTTCGGCTTCACTTTCGTCGTCGAGAACAACATCGACAACGTCCTCAAGCCGCCGCAGGTGATCCTCGACGTGACGGCCTACCAGTGGGGCTGGATCTTCCAGTACTCGAAGCCGGGTCCGAACTCCCACATCAACTGCCCGACGGCGCCCGCGCGGGACTGCGTCACGATCGAGACGGCACCGAACGCCGCCCCCTCTGCCCTCGCCCAGCCGTACACATCGGCCATCTACCCGCAGCTCGTGCTGCCGGCTGACGAGACGGTGCGCGTCTTCCTGCGCTCCCACGACGTCATCCATGGCTTCTACGTGCATGCCTTCAACTTCAGCCGTTACGCCCAGCCGGGCGTCGTGAACTCCTTCGAGTTCTCTCCGACGACGACCGGCATTTTCCCCGGACAGTGCACCCAGTACTGTGGCCTCTACCACTCCGAGATGCTGTTCAGCGTGAAGATCGTGACTCCCAGCCAGTTCCAGGTCTGGTTCTCTCAACAGGAGCAGAAGCTGAAGACGCAAGCCACCCTGCAGAGTCGAGTGACCGGGAGCGGGGCGAGACAGTCATGACGATCGCCGCCGATCCATCGATCGCTCTCGCCCCTGCGCACGAAGAGGAGCACGGGCCGACGGGCATCCTCAAGTGGCTCACCTCGACCGATCACAAGGTGATCGGCAAGAGCTACACGATCACGTCGCTCGTCTTCTTCTGCATGGCGGGCTGCATGGCGATGGTCATGCGCACCCAGCTCACCTCACCCGACAACACGATCGTCAGCCAGCACCTCTACAACGAGCTGTTCACGATGCACGGCAGCTTGATGCTCTACCTCTTCGCCGGCCCGTTCGCCTTCGGTGGCCTCGCCAACTTCATCGTCCCGCTGCAGTGCGGCGCCCCCGACATGGCCTTCCCACGTCTCAACGCCCTCAGTTACTGGCTCTACCTCGGCGGCGGCACGATCATGGTGAGCGGTTTCCTCACCGTCGGCGGGGCCGCCGACTTCGGCTGGGTCTCCTACGCGCCCCTCTCCAACGCCACCAACACCCCCGGGGCGGGCCCGGACATGTGGATCGTGGCGATTCTGCTGACGGGTTTCTCGGCCATCTTCACCGGGGTGAACATCGCCGCCACGGTGTTCTACTTGCGCGCTCCCGGGCTGACGATGTTCCGGCTGCCGATCTTCTCCTGGAACATGCTCGTCACGGCCATCCTCATCCTCATCGCCTTCCCCGTGCTCGCCTCCGCCATGATCATGCTCTGGTGCGACCGACATCTCGGGACCCACATCTTCACCGTCTCCGGTGGGGGTGTCCCCGTGCTGTGGCAGAACCTCTTCTGGTTCTTCGGCCATCCGGAGGTCTACATCCTCGCCTTGCCCTACTTCGGCATGGTGACCGACGTGCTGGCGACGTTCTCACGCAAGCCCGTCTTCGGCTACAAGGGCATGGTCTTCGCCACGATCTCCATCGCTGCGCTGTCCACGAGCGTGTGGGCGCACCACATGTTCACGACCGGCACGGCCCTGCTGCCCTTCTTCAGCTTGATGACCTACCTCATCGCCGTGCCGACGGGCGTGAAATTCTTCAACTGGATCGGGACGATGTGGCGGGGGTCGCTCACCTTCGAGACGCCGATGTTGTACGCCGTCGGCTTCCTGATCGTGTTCCTCTTCGGCGGTGTCACGGGCATCCTGCTGGCGTCCCCGCCGCTCGACTTCGCCGTCCACGACACCTACTTCGTCGTCGCCCACTTCCACGAGGTGCTCTTCGGCAGTGCCGTCTTCGGTGGTTTCGCCGGCCTCTACTACTGGTACCCGAAATTCACCGGCCGTATGACGCGGGAAGTGCTCGGCAAGGCGAGCTTCTGGTTCATGTTCGTGGGCTTCTGGATCACCTTCGTACCCCAGTACATCCTCGGGTTGCACGGCATGCCGCGCCGCGTCGCCGAGTACGGCGCCGGGACAGGTTGGACGTTCCTCAACCGCGTCTCGACCGGCGGTGCCTACCTGCTGTTCATCTCGGTGGCGCTCACGCTCGTGAACTTCTGGGTCTCCTGGCGCAAGCCCATCGCTTCCGGCGACAACCCGTGGGATGCCCACACGCTCGAATGGGGGACATCGTCGCCCCCGCCCCACCACAACTTCTACTGGATTCCCCCGATCCACTCCGAGCGGCCGGTGTGGGACTACAACCACCCGGAGCACACGATCACGCACGGCCACGGCAAGGGAGCGCCGGCGCCCGCCAGGGAACCGGCCAGCGTCGGGTCCTCGCTCGCGATGGCGCCCGACGGTGAGGACGGCGAGGAGCCGTCCGAAGGGAGCTCAGCGTGAAGGTCGAAGCGTACGTCCTGCTTTTCATCGGGGTGTTCTTCGCCTTGGTGTGCGCCGCCTACTGGTTCCTCAGCTACGAGACGAGTGGCACGTTGATGTTGCTCGGGGCGACGCTGCTCGGGTGCTTCCCGGGTGGGTACTACCTCTGGTGGTCCCGCCGGATGAAGCCCCGGCCGGAGGATGACCCGTCGGCCACAAGGGCCGACGGGGCGGGCGTCGTGGCGGCCTTCCCGTCGTCGAGCATCTGGCCTTTCGTCCTCGGCGTGGGGGCGGCGTCGGTAGGGCTCGCCCTCGTGTTTGGCATCTGGACGGCCTCCATCGGTTTGGTGCTCGCCGTCGCCGCCCTCCTCGGCGTGGTCCGCGAGAGCCGCCGGGGCGGCACCGTCTGAGCGGAGCCGGGCTAGGGCGAGGGCTTGGGGCGCCGCCGGCGCCGCTCCTTGGCGGCAGCAGCTGCGGTCGCCTTGCGTGCCCGGTCGAGCTTGACGGCGAAGCGCACGACGAAGCCGATCAAGACGAGCGACAGCACCACGAAGACGGCGAAGGTGGCCGCGAAGGCGGCCGGGTGGTGGGAGATCGCCCCCAGGGTCACGTCTTGGGCTTGCCGATCCGCACGAGGCCCTCCTGCACGACGCTCACGACGAGGTCGCCGGCGCGGGAGAACAGGAGCCCGCGGGCGAGGCCGCGAGCGCCCGAGGCCGTCGGGGACTCCTGGTCGAACAGCAGCCACTCGTCTGCTCGAAACGGCCGGTGGAACCACATGCAGTGGTCGAGGCTGGCGCCCATGAAGTGGCCGTCCTCCCAGCGGAGGCGGTGGCGGTGGAGGATGGAGTCGTACAGCGTCATGTCGGAGGCGTAGGTGACGACGGCGGCATGCAGGAGCGGGTCGTCCGGGAGCTGGCCGTCTGCCCGGAACCACAGCTGCTGGTGGGCGTCGGGCGCTGGCCCGTCGGAGCGGATCCAGGGCAGATCCCCGACGAATCGCTGATCGATCGGTCGCGGCCGCTCGAAGAAGCCGTCCCAGATCTCCTCCATGTCCTGCAACCGCTCACGCACGGTCGGAAGGGTCTCCGGGTCGGGCGCCTCGGGCATCGCCACCTCGTGCTCGAGGCTCTCCTCGTCGACGTGGAACGAGCACTGCAGGTTGAAGATGGCCTTGCCGTGCTGGATGGCGACGACCCGCCTCGTCGTGAAAGAGCGGCCGTCGCGGATGCGGTCCACCTCGTAGAGGATCGGCACCTGAGGGTCGCCGGGTCGGAGGAAGTAGCTGTGAAGGGAGTGCACCCGCCCGCGTTCCACCGTCCTGCCCGCCGCCACGAGGGACTGGGCGGCGACCTGTCCTCCAAAGACCCGTTGGCGGGTCTCGTCGAGGTGGGATCCACGAAAGATGTTCTCCTCGATGACCTCGAGATCGAGCAAGACGACGAGATCGGTGAGGGGCTTTGCCACGATGCAGACGATAGACTGCACGCATGTCGTCCCTCATCGGTCGATACCGCGCGTTCCGTGCGAGCCCTCACTTCAACCGTTTCTTGAAGTTCGCGACGGTGTCGCTCATCACGACGGTGGTCTCCCAAGGCATCCTCTTCGCCCTCTATCCGCACGAGGTGGACTCGGCGATGGGGAGCAACGTCATCGCCACCTGCGTGGCGACGGTGCCGGCGTACTACCTGAACCGCCGCTGGACGTGGGGCAAGCGAGGCAAGTCGCACCTCTGGAAAGAGGTCATGCCGTTCTGGATCATCGCCCTCATCGGCCTCATACTTTCGACGGTGATGGTCGGCGTGGCCGCCCACAACGCCGATCTCATCACGAAGTCCCACGAGGGCAAGGTCATCATCGTCCACCTCGCCAACTTCGTCACCTACGGGCTGATCTGGATCGGCCGGTACTCCATCCTCAACAAGTTCCTCTTCGGCGAGGGCACCCATGGAGCCGGCACGGGCGACACAACGGCCGACGAGCACACCGCCACCTCGGCCGGCGCACCGTTGGCGACCGAGGTGGCTCTCGTCCAGGTCGACCCCACCCACTGACCGCCCTCGGTGACGCCCTCGGGCGTCTCGTTCCCGCCGACGCGGAGGCGGCGCTGGCTGCACACGACCGCCAGCATTGCCTGACGAAGCCCGCCGGCTCCCTCGGTCGCCTCGAGTCGCTCGGCGAGCGGCTGTCGGCCATCGCGGCCACCTGCCCCCCTCCGGTCCCTGCCAGGCCGGTCGTGGCCGTCTTCGCTGGCGACCACGGCGTGCTCGGCGAAGGTGTCACGCCGTGGCCGCAGGAGGTCACTGCGCAGATGGTGGCGAATTTCTTGTCGGGCGGGGCCGCCATCAACGTCATCGCGGCCGAGGTGGGAGCTCGCGTGGTCGTGGTCGACGTCGGTGTGGCCACACCCATCCCCGGCCTCGGGGCGGCCGCCGCCGAGGCGGCCGGCGCCAGCTTCCGGGCGGCCAACGTCCGGCGGGGGACCGCGAACCTCTCGGTGGAGCCGGCCATGTCCACGGCGGAGGCAGATGCAGCCCTCGAGGTGGGGGCGGCCACGGCCGCCCAGCTTGTCGCCGAGGGAGCCGACTGCCTCGTCACCGGTGACATGGGCATCGGCAACACGACGCCGTCGGCCGCCCTCATCGCCGCCATCACGGGCCGGTCCGTGGCCGCGGTCACTGGGCGGGGCACGGGCATCTCCGACGCGGCCCTCGGGCGCAAGATCTCCGCCATCTCCCGCGGCCTCGACCGGGCGTCGAGCGCCCTCGGGCTCGAGATCGCCCAGCTGTCCTCGGCTCCCGGGCGGGACCTGCTCGCTCAGGTGGGCGGGTTGGAGATCGCCGCCCTGGCGGGCTTCGTGATCGCAGGAGCGTCCGCCCGCCTACCGGTGATCATCGACGGCGTCATCGCCCTGGCGGGAGCGCTCGTTGCGGTCCGCCTCGCCCCGGCCACCCTCGACTACCTGATCGCCGGCCACCGCTCGACCGAGCCGGGGGCGACTGCGGCGCTCGAGCACCTGCACCTCGAACCGCTGCTCGAGCTCGGCCTCCGCCTCGGGGAGGGAACCGGTGCCTGCCTGGCGGTGCCGTGCGTGCGAGCGGCCGCCCGGATCCTCAACTCGATGGCGACTTTCGGGGACGCCGGCGTCGCCGTGCTGGGCGACTGAGCGACAGCATCCATCCGCCGGCAACGAGGGCCAGGGCCGCCAGGAGGATCGGCTCGTCGCCGTAGCGCTCGTACCACGTGGTCCCGCTCAGCAGCGGGACGGTCGCCACAATGACGGCACGGGAGGAGAGCGGTGTGTGTGTCTGCACGTCACCGTCGCTGTCGATGATGGCGCTGTAGCCGGTTGGTGCGGCCTGGAGGACATAGCGCCCCTCCTCGAGCGCCTGCAGCTGCGAAGCGGCGATCTCCTGTGCGGGTGCCTGCCCGTTCGAGTACGACGAGGTGTTCGTCGGCACGAAGATGATCCTCCCGCCGGCCCGTACGCCTGACCGCCCCCGGTTGGCGAAGAAGACCTCGTAGGACACGAGCACGGCCGCCCGCCCGACCGGCGTCGAGATCATGCCCGAGCCGTGGCCTGCGATGGCATCGCGGGGGATGTCCTTCAAGTTGGCGAGGTGCTTGAAGAAGCCCCGGTCCGGCACGTACTCGCCAAATGGCACACGGTGGACCTTCTCGAAGGTGGCGACGAGGGCGCCGGCCGGCGAGAAGGCGACGATCTCGTTCCTGAACAGGGTCGTTCCCACGGGATAGGTCACCCCGGCGACGAGGGTGGCATGGTGGCTACGGGCGATCTCGGCCAGGGTGGCTTCAGCGCTCGAGCCGAGGAAGGGACCGTTCAGCCCGACGACGTCCTCGGGCCAGAGGATCAGCTGCACTCCCGACGGCACCTTCTCGGTGGCTTGCACGGCGGCCGCGAAGACGACCGAGGCCGGCACCTGCAGCTGGTCGAGCCCTCGCCGGCCGCCCCCCTGCACGATGGCGACGCGGATCTCGTCTGCGGAGCCCGTGCGGGCCGCCGAACCGCCTCCGTTGGGTGCGACGGCCGCGACCGCCGTGAGGGCAACGACGACGGCGATACCCAGCAGCGCCCGGAGACTGCGGTGCAACGGACCCGCGTCGGCGTCGGCGGCCCCGCTCACGCCTCCGGTCGTGGCGGCCGGCGGCAGGAGGGCAGCGAGGGAGGCACCCGCCAGCACCGTGACACCGACGACGAGGAGCGGCCCTCCCACCCGCGGGTCAGGCCGAATGGGCCGTCCAGCTGCCCGAGGGCGAGACCGCCGAGGGGCAGACCGCCGAAGGGCCAGCTCTCGCGGGCGAACTCGGCCAGCACGAGGGCTCCCGTGATAGCCGGCAGGCGCCCCCGCCCCGGCGGCACGAGGACGCAGGCGACCGCCACGAAGCAGGCCTCCACGATGGCCAGGACGGCGTATCCGGCGGTGTTGAACTGGAGGGCCCAGACGAGCGAGATCGAGAACTGACCGATTCCGGCGAGCATGCCAACTGCGAGCCGGCTGCGGGAGCTGCGACCTGCGAGCGCCCAGGCGACGGCGGCCACGCCTGCGACCGCCATGGGCCACCATCCGATGGGTGGCAGCGAGAGCCCGATGAGGGCGCCGCCGCCGACGCCGGCCACGAGGTGGAGGCGCCCCCTGGCTGATCTCACGCGCATGCGGCGGTCACGCGCACGCGGCTACGTAGCCCCTCACGACCTCGGCGGCTCGCTCCCCGCTCGTGATGCAGGCGGGGATACCGATCCCTCCGAGGCTCGCTCCCGCCAGAGCGAGGCCGGGCCGCTCGCCGAGCTCCCGGCCGATCGCGGCCATGCGAGCCGAGAAGCCGGGGGCGTACTGCGGGAAGGCCCCGTTCCAGCGCTGCACGAGAATGTCGGGCGATCGCCCGGTGATCCCCGTCAGCTCGGCCAGCTCCCCGGCGAGGGCGTGCTGGAGCTCGGCATCATCGAGGGAATCGATACGAGCATCGAGGTGTCGTCCGGCCGACACCCGCACGAGGGCGCCGTCGCGGTGACCGGCGGCCATCCAGGGCCACTTCTGGCTGAGGAGCGTGACAGCCGTCGTCAAGGTGCCCTCCACCCGGGGCACGAGGACGCCACTCCAGCCGTGCAGGCTCGTCGGCACGGGCCGGTCGAAGGCGAAGGTGACGACGGCCACACTTCCGTAGGAGACGTCGCCGAGGTGCTCGGCGGCCTCCGGGGCGACGTCCTCGATCAGCGAGGCGGCCTGGGGAGCCGGTAGCGCCAACACGATGCCGTCGGCCGTGATGTCGCCACCGGCCGTCTCGACGATGTAGCCGGAGCCCGCTGCGGCCGGTCGGATGCGAGTGGCCGAACAGCCGAGGCGCACGTCGCAGCCGCTGCGACGGAGCTCCTCGGCGACGGCGGTGACGACGCGGCCGAGCCCGCCCGCCAAGCCGAAGAAGGGCGACGGAGCCGCTGCCTGCGCCGGCAGCGTTGCCGCCAAGGGAGCGATCACGTCCGCGTGACCGAGGAGCGCATGGGCGATCTGGGGCGCCACGGTGCCGAGCGAGAGGTTGTCGATGCAGCCGGCGTTGATCCCCCCGATGAGGGGGTCGACGAGGCGGTCCACGATCTCGTCGCCCAGGCGGGGGCGCAGTATGGCTCCCGCCGACCGCTCGCGGGCGGGATCGGCGGTTTGGTCGCCCCAATTGAAACCGACGTCGGCGCCCTCCAGCGCCGCGCCCGGTCGGTCTGAATCCTGGCGGGCGAAGAGGACGGCGCCCTCGCTCACGATCCCGCTCGCCGAGAGCGCGTCGAGATCGGTGGGGATGCCGAGCACGAGGCCGGCAGGCAGCCGCCGAGGCATGCCGGCGGCGAAGACGGCTGCCGACCCGACCCCTGGGGCAACGAGCTCGTCGCCCAGCCCGAGCAGTCGGCAGAGCCGTTCGGCACTCGGATCGCGCCGCAGGAACTGGTCCGGCCCGATCTCGACCGGTCCGCCGGCGAACGAGCTCGTGAGCACTTTGCCTCCGAGCCGATCAGACGCCTCGAGGAGGACGACGTCGTCAACTGGGCGGGACAGGCGACTGCGCTCGAGGGTCTCGGCCTTGCCGTCGGGGAGGGCGCTGTCGCTGACAGCTGACCCGCCTGCGAGCAATCGGGCGGCCGCCAGTCCGCTCACGCCCCCGCCGATGACCACGTAGCGGCTCACGCCGACCCCTCCCGCGGCAGGGCGTGCACGATGAGGCCGGCGAGCGCCGAGCAGAGGCGATCGTCAGCATTGAGCGAGGCCGTGCGGGCAAAACGCAAGCCCAGTCCCTTGGCAACGGCGGTCGCTTCGATATCGAGGTCGTAGCTCACCTCGAGGTGGTCGGACGTGAAGCCCGCCGGGCAGACGATGGCTCCGCTGATGCCCTTCGACGGCAGGCTGCGGAGAACTTCGAGCACGTCCGGCCCGAGCCACGGCTCGGGCGTGCGCCCTGCGCTCTGCCAGCACACCCGCCACCGGGCCGTTCCGCTGGAGGCGACGATGAGCTCGGCCGTTTCCAGCAGTCGCCGGTCGTAGCCGTCTCCGCTCTCGATGATCCGCATCGGCAGGCTGTGCGCCGTCACGAGCAATTCGACGCTCGGGTCGGCCGGCTCCGCTCCGAGCGTGCCGAAGGCCGCCGCGACTCGTTCGGCCAAAAGGTCGATGAGCACGGGATGATCGTGCCAGTCCGCGATGGCGCCGAGGGACATGTGGTGCGTGTCGGCGGCACTCCTCGCCCTCGCCAGGTATTCGCCGACGCTCCCGCTCGAATAGTGGGGCGCCAGCACGAGCGCTACGAGCCGCTCGATGCCGTCGGCCGCCATCGCCGCCACCGTGTGCTCGATCGAGGGCTCGGCGTGCTTGGCGCCGAAACCGCATGCGAACTCCCCCGGGGCGATGTGATCGAGCGCCGCCTGCACGCCGGCGACCTGTTCAGCCGTGCGCGCCGCCAGCTGGGAGATGCCCCCGACGGCGGTGTAGCGCCGTTGCAGGTCGGCGAGCTGCTCCGGGCTGGGCGGTCGTCCGCGACGAACGTCGGTGTAGAAAGCCTCCACGTCCTCCGGCCGGGCGGGCGTGCCGTAGGCCATGAGGAGGACGCCGACGGGCCGAGCTTGTTTCATGACGCTCCCCCGGCCGGCGACGCCGTCCGGGTGTGCACCAGCTCGACGATGGCCTTGAGGATGTCCGGATCGGTCTCGGGCAGGACTCCGTGGCCGAGGTTGAAGACGTGGCCGGGTAGGCCGGCCGCCTCCTCGAGGACTTTGCCGGCGGCTCGCGACACGACCTCGAACGGGGCGAGGCAGATGGCGGGATCGAGGTTGCCCTGCAAGGCGAGGCCTGGGCCGACGCGGCGAGCGGCGGCGCCGAGGGGGACCCGCCAATCGACCCCGACGACATCGGCGCCTGCCTCGGCCATGAGGCCGAGCAGCTCGCCGGTCCCGACCCCGAAATGGATGCGTGGGACGGAGAGATCGGCCAGCCCTTCGAGGATGCTGCGGGACGACGGTAGGGCGAACTCGGCGTACTCGTCGGGGGAGAGGGCGCCGGCCCAGCTGTCGAAGAGCTGGATGGCGGAGGCGCCCGCCGCGACCTGGGCGCGCAGCGCCGCCAGGCAGATGCCGGCGAGGCGCCCGACGAGCTGGTGCCACGTCGACGGCTCGGAGTGCATGAGGCGTTTGGTGAGGCCGAAGGTGCGCGACGGCCCGCCTTCGATGAGGTAGCTGGCGAGGGTGAAGGGTGCTCCGGCGAATCCGATGAGTGGCACGTCCAGCTCACCGACGAGGATCTTCACAGTTTCGAGGACGTGGGCGAGGTCGATCTCGGCCTCCAACGGGCGAAGGCGACGGAGGTCACGGTCTCCCCGGAAGGGCGTCTCGAGGACCGGTCCGCGGCCGGGCACGATGTCGAAGTCGACGCCGATGGCAACGAGGGGCACGACGATGTCGGAGAAGAGAATGGCGGCGTCGACGCCGTAGCGACGCACCGGCTGCAGGGTGAGCTCGGCCGACAGCTCCGGTGAGGCGATGGCGTCGAGGATGCTGCCGTCGCCCCGCAGGGCGCGGTACTCGGGGAGCGATCGCCCCGCCTGGCGCATGAACCAGACAGGGGTGCGGTCGACCGGCTCCCGTCTGCAGGCCCGCAGGAAGGCGTCGCCGAGAGGCACGTCACGACCATATCCCGACACGTCGGAGCGCCTGTGTCGGTCCCCCACTGAGCCGAGAGCCCAGCACCGCTCGCCTGTCTGGCCCGCCGCTCCGTTGATCGACTAAGAAATGGTCCCATGGCAGACGCCACCGCAGCCGTCGAGCGGTCACGCCCGCACGGCCATCCGGTCGCAGAGCGGCCTCAGCTGCTGGCTGTCGGCATCATGATCTGGCTGGGCTCGGAATTCATGTTCTTCAGCGGACTCTTCGCGGCGTTCTTCACCATCCGGGCGGCGGCGCCCTTCTGGCCGCCGGCGGGAACAAAGCTCGACACCATCCAGGCGGCCATCTTCTCGTTCGTTCTCCTCGCCTCCAGCCCGACGATGCAATTCGGCGTGTGGGCGCAGGAGCGGGGCGACTACAAGAAGGCGAAGGCCTGGATCCTCACGAGCTTCATCCTCGGGGGGGCCTTCCTCGGCAACCAGGCCTATGAGTGGAGGACGCTGGGGTTCAAGCCCTCGACCAACGCCTACCAGTCGCTCTTCTTCATCATGACGGGACTCCACGGTCTCCACGTGCTGCTGGGTCTCGTGGCCATGGTCGCTTTGCTCGGAAGGCTCGCCGGCGGCAAGAACGACCCCGGCGAGACCGCTGTCTACCAGGGGGTCAGCTACTACTGGCACTTCGTCGACATCATGTGGATCGGGTTGTTCAGCGCTCTGTTCCTACTCTCCTGAGCGAGCTGAGCATGCGCCTCCTCCGCCGCTTCCTCCTGCCCTTCGCCGTGGTCGTCATCGCTGCCGCCCTCGGTACCTTCGTTCTCGGCCGCGTGCAGGTCGCCGCCTCGTCGACTGCCATGCAGAACCCCGGCATGAAGCTGACGTCCGCCACGAGCCTCACCAACGCCGGCATGATCGCTGCCGGGCGCACCCTGTTCACCGAGACGTGCTCCACCTGCCACGGAGGAGCCGCGCAGGGTTCCGTGCTGGCGCCGAGCTTGCTCGGAGTCGGCGGGGCCACCGTCGACCTCTGGCTCACGGCGGGGTGGATGCCGCTGCGCACGCCGGAGACCCAGCCGGAGGCGAAGCCGGTCTACCTCACTCCTGCCCAGATCGACGACATCGTCGCTTACGTCGTCTCCCTCAAGCCCGGTGGAGTGCCCGTCCCGACGAATGTCTCACTGAAGAACGCCAATGCGGCGGAGGGTTTCGCCGTCTTCGCCCTCAACTGCGCACCCTGCCACACCATCACCGGTTCGGGCGACGCCCTCGCGAGCGGTGTCAGCGCGCCCTCCCTCCACCTCGCCAAGTCGGCCACCATGGTGCTCGAGGCGATCCGCACCGGCCCGCAGAACATGCCTCGGTTCGGGCCGGGTGACATCTCCGATCAGCAGGCCCTGGACGTCGCCCTTTACGTCACGAAGTACATCAAGAGCCCGAGGAACATCGGTGGCATCGGTCTGGGCGGAGTCGGCCCCGTGGCGGAAGGATTCGTCGGCTTGTTCGTGGGCGTCGGTGTCTGCCTGCTGGCGGCGTACTGGGTGGGAGACCGTACGGCCCGAGACGACGAGGACGAGCACGGTCACTCCGACAGCGGTCACGATGTCGGAGACGACGACGAGGGCGAGCCTGCCGCCGCTGGCGACGAGGCTGGCGAAGCGGCTGAGGAAGTGGGCGGGACGACGGATGCCTGAAGCTCCGCCGATTCCGGCAAGCAAGCCTGAGACGAGAGAAAGGATCACATCGGCGTGAGCGCCAGCACGGGCGACAGCCACGGCGAGCCGACGCCGGTCACCATCCGGCTCGACGCCGACCAGTACAAGGTGGCGGCCGCCAACCCGCGTGAGATCGAATGGACGGTGGCGGCTACGTTCCTGCTCGGCCTCGCCGGCTTCGCCGGCTTCGGGGCGGCCTACTGGGTGAACGCCTCCAACGCCTGGTTGGGCGGGACGCTCGGGCTTGGGTTTCTCGGGCTCGGGGTCGGCATGGTGGCGTGGGGCAAGTACCTCATGCCCCGCGGGCCGTTCTCGGAGTCCCGCCACTCGATGGTTCCCTCGCAGGCCGAGAAAGACCGCATCATCACCGACTTCTCGAGCCGCGGGAAGGTCGTCGTCGAACGCCGCGTCTTCCTCACCAAGATCCTCGGAGCCGCCGGTGCCGTCTTCGGCGTCGTGGTGATGTTCCCCCTCATCCGCTCCCTCGGGCCACTGCCGAAGGGCTTCTCCGTCGCCTCGACCTGGCACAAGGACTCCCCCCTCGTGAAGATCGACGGGACGAAGGTGCACTTGGACGACGTCGAGTACGGCGGCATGCTGACGGTCTTCCCCGAGGGCGACGCCGGCGGCGCCCTCTCCCAGACGATGCTCGTCCGCCAGCTCCCCCCGAAGGGCGAGGTGAACATCGTCACCGCCCCCGGCAGGGAGACCTGGGGACCGCTCGGCTATATGGCCTTCTCGAAGGTGTGCACGCACGCCGGGTGCCCTGTCGGCCTCTACCAAGAGGTCACGCACCAGATGCTCTGCCCCTGCCACCAGTCGCTCTTCGACGTCGGACCGAACAAGCCCGCCATACCGGTCTTCGGCCCCGCCCCCCGTCCGCTCCCTCAGCTGCCCCTCTACGTCGATGCGGACGGGTACCTGCGGGCGCAGGCACCCTACGACCAGCCCGTCGGGCCGAGCTTCTGGTGGCGCCGTGATTAACGGCCTCTACGACTGGATAGACGACCGCGTCAACATCTCCGGCGGTGGCCGGAAGATGGTCAACAAGATCTTCCCCGACCACTGGTCGTTCATGATCGGCGAGATCGCCCTCTACTCCTTCGTGATCCTGCTGGCGACGGGCGTCTTCCTCACGCTGTACTTCGTGCCCTCCTCCAGCGACGCCGTCTACACCGGTCCCTATCTGCCGCTCGACGGCGTGCACATGTCGGAGGCCTTCCTCTCCACCGTCAACTTGAGCTTCAGCGTTCGTTGCGGTCTCCTCATGCGCCAGATGCACCACTGGTCGGCGAACATCTTCGTCGGAGCCATCGTCGTACACATGTGCCGGGTGTTCTTCACCGGCGGCTTCCGCCGGCCGCGGGAGCTGAACTGGATCATCGGCATGAACATGCTGATCCTGGCGATCTTCAACGGCTTCCTCGGCTACTCGCTGCCCGACGACCTCGTCTCCGGTACCGGCATCCGTATCTCCTACTCGATCCTCGAGACGATCCCGCTCGTGGGCACCTACCTCGCCAACTTCCTCTTCGGCGGGTCGTTCCCGGGCAACTCCCTCATCCCGCGCTTCTACGTCCTCCACGTACTGATCCTGCCGGCCATCATCGCCGGGCTCCTCGGTGCGCATCTCACTTTGCTCGTCCGCCAGAAACACACCCAGTTCAAGGGTCACGGAGCCACCGAGCACAACGTCATCGGAGCGCCGATGTGGCCGACGTTCATCGCCAAGACGAACGGCTTCCTCTTCCTCGTGGCCGCCGTCACCGCCATCCTCGGCGCCCTCGTGCAGATCAACCCGATCTGGTTGTACGGGCCGTACCGGCCCTACGTCGTCACCTACGCCGTCCAGCCCGACTGGTACATGGGATGGTTGGACGGCGGCCTGCGCATCATGCCCCACTGGCAGACGGTGATCGCCGGCCACGTGATCATCCCGAACGCCTTCTGGCCGGCCATCGTCCTGCCTGGTATCACCTTCACGGTCCTCATGATGTGGCCGTTCATCGAGCAGCGCATCACGGGAGACCGCGCGGACCACCAGCTGCTCGACCGGCCGCGGGACCGCCCGAAACGAACCGCCCTCGGAGCGGCCGTCCTCAGCTTCTACTTCACCTTGTTCGGTGCGAGCGCCACCGACGTCCTCGCCAACTACCTGCACGTGTCGCTCAACTCCGTGTTGACGTCGTTCCAGATACTCGTCTTCGCCGTGCCGATCGTCACCTACCCGGTGGCGCTCAAGATCTGCCGGGAGCTGCAGGCCACGGCCGGCGGCGGCAAGACCAAGCTCCACAACATCGTCATCCGCTCGGCGGAGGGCGGCTACTCGACCGTGCCGTCCGAACGCCGCCCTGGGGACACGCCGCCCGAGCTCGAGCCCGTGGCGCTCGACACGAGCGTGATCCTGCCCGCACTCGTGGCATCCCCCTCCTACGAGGCGGTCGACCGCTCCGGCCTCGGCGCCCGGGCGGCAGCTGACGGTCTCGAGGGGCCGGAGGGCAACGGTGCGGCGGCCGAAGGGAACGGCGCCGAGCCCACCCGCCGGGGCGTGTTCCGAATCCCTCGCAATTACCGCTGAGACAGCTACCGACCGGCGGGCATCTCGGGTCGCCGATGGCGCACGACATCACAAGAAAAAGAGCCGGTGGTGGGACTCGAACCCACGACCTGACGATTACAAGTCGCCTGCGCTTCCAACTGCGCCACACCGGCCGGTAATGGCAGTGTCGCGCATCGGGCGACACTGCGTGCGGTGGCACTGGCGCCTGGCGCGAGGCGTAAGGGACCGAGCGCCGGTACACTCACTTCAACCGTTCGAACCGCTACGCTGTTGCGCGCCCGCAGGTCGAACCGCACACGTGGTCGCGAAGCTTCCCAGCACCGCCGTAGCGTCGATCAAAGTCGATCAAACACAAGGAGAACAGCTTCCCCATGAGGATTCTCGTGCTCGGAGGCGACGGCTACCTCGGCTGGCCGACCGCCCTTCACCTATCTGCCCGCGGACATGACGTTGGCGTCATCGACAGCTTCGCGCGCCGAAATTACGACTACGAGATGGGCGTGGACAGCCTGGTCCCGATCTGCCAAATGCAGCGTCGCGTGGCCACCTGGAAGGAGGTGTCGGGTCACACGATCCAGCCTTTCATCGGCGATCTGACCGACAGCGAATTCCTCGAGGCGAGCTTGCGGGATTTCGGTCCCGACGCCGTCGTCCACTTCGCCGAGCAGCGGTCAGCCCCGTACTCGATGATCGACCGCAAACACGCCGTCTACACCCAGGTCAACAATGTCGTCGGCACGCTCAACCTCGTGTATGCCATCAAGGACATCGACCCCTCGATCCACCTGGTCAAGCTCGGGACGATGGGTGAGTATGGCGCCCCGAACATCGACATCGAAGAGGGCTTCATCGAGATCACCCACAAGGGGCGGACCGACATCCTGCCCTTCCCGAAGCAGCCGAACTCCTTCTACCACCTGTCCAAGGTGCACGACAGCCACAACATCCAGTTCGCCTGCCGTATCTGGGGCCTCCGTTCCACGGACCTCAACCAGGGCATCGTCTACGGCCAGGAGACACCCGAGACGGCTCTGCATGCCGACCTTCGCACGCGGTACGACTACGACGGTGTCTTCGGGACAGTCCTGAACCGCTTCGCCGTGCAAGCTGCCGTCGGGTACCCGCTCACCGTCTATGGCAAAGGCGGCCAGACACGGGCGATGCTCGATATCCGCGACACGCTCGCCTGCGTCGAGCTGGCGTGTGTGAACCCGGCAGAGACGGGCGAGTTCCGGGTCTTCAACCAGTTCACGGAATCGTTCTCCGTAAAGGATCTGGCGGACAGGGTGGCGCGGGTGGCGCCCTTCGACGTCAAGATCGACTCCATCCCGAACCCCCGTGTCGAGAGCGAGGATCACTACTACAACGCCGTGACCACGAAGCTCCCCTCGCTCGGTCTGAAACCGCATCTGCTCAGCGACGAGACGGTGCTGCACCTCGTCGAGACCGCCAGAGATCACAAGGACCGTGTGAATTTCGAGGCGATCCGCCCGACCGTCAACTGGCGAACGACCCACAGCGATGTGAGCATCGCCGGCGGGGCCGTCGGCAGCTGAACCGAGGCTCGGCGCCGGCTGCTCTCGTGGCCGGCTCCCGCGGACGGCAACCGGGCGCCGTCAGGCACTAGCTTCACCTGGTCATGTTCGGGGCTCTCCGCCGCCGCCGCGGGCTCCAGGTGGCGCGCCGCTCCAAAGGCCGCATCGCCACTTTGGCAGCCGTCGCCGTCGTCATCGTCATCGTCATCGGCGAGGTGACGGCGGACGTCGTGAACTCCTCCGGCCCGTCCTCGGTGATGTCGGACCGGACCTATGCCGCCGCCGTGGTGCCAATCATCGACGAATCAACCGAGCTGCTCCCGTGGCTCACCGACGTGCGCACCAGGCCGGTGAGTCTCGGTCGTGCCGGCATCGAGTCGGCCCTCGGTCGCCTCCTATCCGGGTCGATGGACGTCCAGCAACAGCTGGCGCAGCTCGACATCGCACCCCCGAGCGCCCGGGCGGGCGGTTACCTGGCTGATGCGTTGGCCGCTCGGACGCGAGCAGCCCGGGCCGTCACCGGCGGCATTGCCCAGGCCATCGCAAGGACAGGAAGCCTGCAGCAGGCGACGGCCTCCCTGCTGTCGGCTGCCTCGGATCTGCAACGGTCGGACCTCGACTACACACGCTTCATCGTCTCGCTCCCGAGTTACGTCACCCACTATGTCGCCCTGCCGGCCTCGCAGTGGTACCAGCCGTCCGAATGGTCGCCCTCCGCCGTCGCCGCCTTCGCCGGCCTGCTCCGATCGAAGTCCGCCCTCAAGGTGCACCAGTCGCTCCTCATCGTCGCCGTCACCGTGCAGCCAGCCACCCTCCGCATCACCGGCCTGCCGACCACGACCACCACCACGACGACGACGACCACCACGACGACGAGCACGACGACGACGACCTTGCCGGGGGCGACCACGAGCAGCACCCGGCCGGCGACGACCACGAGCACCTCCACTACGACGACAAGCACGACCACGACGACGACGCTGCAAATCCCACCGCCGGGATCCGTCTCCTGGTACCAACCCACGAGTCATCTCGCCGTCGAGGTAGTCATCGCCAACGCGGGCGACGTGCCGGCGGCTCGAGTCCGCGTGCTGGCGAACCTCGTCCCTGTCGTCGCTGCGGCGAAGACGGGCAAGTCGCGGCGCACGTCGACGACGACAACGACTGTGGCGGCTCATCCACTGCGCACGGCATCGACAGGCGCCACCGTCGCCTCGCTGGCGGCGGGAAGTTCGATCGACCTGACGCTGCCAGCCCTCGGCTGCCAGCCGGGCGGCCGCTACGTGCTGAGGATCAGGGTCGGAACTGACGTCGAGTCTTTCACGCTCCAAGTGGCGGCGGGCTGAGGTCGTCGTCGCCGTCGCCGTCCGGGAGGGACGAGCGAAAGCCCGCCTCGGCGCGCGCCGCCACCTCGATGAGCGTCAGGCCTGTGATGCGGGCAACGCGGGCAGCGTCGGAGTGCTCGGCCTTCACCCTCCCCGGACTCACCTTGACTCGTACCGGTAGCCCTTCCACCTCCACGACGCCCGGCTGCCGTTCCGACGTCCAGCGCTGCACGCCGGAAGCCCGCACACCGAGCGTGCCCGTCTCGGCCGCCATCATCTCGGCCAGCTCGCTCGCCAGCGCAGGGTCACACAGCACGCTCAGCACGTGTCCCGGGCGGCCGCCCTTCATCACGACGGGATGGATCCAGGCGTCGAGCGCTCCCACCTCGAGGAGGCGGGAGACGGCGTGGGCGAGGGTTTCGCCCGTGGCGTCGTCCAGGTTCGACTCGAGGACGACGAGGGGCTGACCGGCCGGACCCGCCGAGGCGCCCTCGGAGGCGGCGGCGAGCCCGATGACGACCTGCGTGCAGTTGGGCGTGCCCTCCAGCTCGCGCACTCCCGCCCCGAACCCCGACAGTTCGACCGTCATCGCCGGCATCGGCCCGAAATGGCTTCCCCAGGCTCGCAGCATGGCTGCTCCTGTCGGGGTCGTGAGCTCGATATTGACGTCGCGGCCGACCGTCGGGATGCCGGTGAGGAGCTCGACGACAGCGGGGGCGGGGTTCGGCAGGAGCCCATGGGAGGTTCTCACGACGCCCGTCCCGTTCACGACGGGGCTCGAGCTCACGACGTCGACTTCGAGTAGCTCGAGGGCGATGGCCGAGCCCACGACGTCCACGATGGCGTCATGTCCGCCGACTTCGTGGAAGTGGACCTGAGCGACAGGGCGGCGGTGCAGGCGCCCCTCGACCTCGGCAAGCGCCGTGAAGGCTCCGACGGCGCGTGCTCGGACCCGGTCCGGCAGGCGGGCCTCCTCCACGATCCCGAGGACGTGCATGAAGGTCCGGACGACACCGTCGTCCCGGGCGCGCACGATCGCCTGGGTGGCTGCGAGCCCGTTGCGGAGCACCGGCTCGAATTCGAGCGACCAACCGCCGATCGGGATCTGCCCGAGGAGCTTGACGAGCTCGTCGGTATCGGCCCCGGCGTCCACGAGGCTGCCGAGCGTCATGTCACCGGAGATGCCGGAGAAGCAGTTGAACCAGGCGACACGCCGACCGGTGGTCATCGCAGGATCCGGGCTACGGCACAGGCCGCTCCGAAACCGTTGTCGATGCCGACCACCGTCACGCCGGCAGCGCAGGAGGCGTGCATCGCCAGGAGAGCGGTCACGCCCTCGAGGGCGGCACCGTAACCGGCCGAGGTGGGCACGGCGATGATCGGTGCGGGGGTGAGGCCGCCGACGAGGCTCGCAAGGGCTCCTTCCATGCCGGCGATGACGACAACGGCGTCGGCTTCGCAGAGGGCGTCGAAGGCCGCGAGGATGCGGTGGACACCGGCGACACCGCAGTCAGCCAGCACGTCAGGTCGCCATCCGTACGCCCGCAACGTGGCCACGCACTCGTCGGTCGCCGGCTGATCGGCCGTACCGGCTGAGCAGACGAGGATCCGTCCCGGCCGCCTCTCGGCGGCTCGCCAGTAGATCGTCAGGAGCCGATCGTCCCGCGTCGCTCCGTCCGCCGGCTCGCAGGTACCACCGGGGGACCGTTCGAGAGCGGCCTCAGCCTGCACCGCCGTTGCCCGGGTGAGAAGCACCGGGCCGCTGCCGCTGCCGAGGAGCTCGGCCACGATGCCGGCGCATTGGGCGGCCGTCTTGCCGGGGCCGTAGATCGCCTCACCCATGCCCTGGCGAAGGGGTCGGTGGTGGTCGACCTTGGCGTAACCGAGATCCGTGAAGGGCAGCCGTCGCAGCCTGGAGATGGCATCCTCCGGCGAGCAGGTACCCGACTGGATGTCCTCTACTAAATTGGCGCACGTCGATCTCGTCCATCGTGCTCACTATCCTGCCCGCATGGACGGGGACTTGCGACCTTCAGGCGTGCGCTGGCCGACGATCGGCTTCCTCGGCCCCCCCGGCACCTTCACCGAGGAGGCGTTGCTCGCCGAGCCGGGGCATGCCGGCGCCCGTCTTGTCCCCTTCGCAACGATCGGTGACGTGCTCACCGCCGTCGATGGCGGCGAGGTGGCGGCGGGTTTCGTGCCGATCGAGAATTCGATCGAGGGGACCGTGCCGGTCACCCTCGACCACCTCGTTTTCGAGTCGGACCTGTTGATCCAGGCGGAATCGGTCCTCGACGTGCATCTCCATCTCCTCGCTCCATCCGGGACGAAGGTGGAGGACGTCCACAGGGTCGTGTCGTTCCCGCACGCCAGCGCCCAGTGCCGGCGCTTCGTGCGCGACATGCTCGGAGGAGCCGAAGTGGTGGCGTCGAGCTCGACGGCCGAGGCGGCTCGGCTCGTCGGCGAGGAGCGAGCGGTGGGCACGGCGGCCATCGCTCCTCTACTGGCCGGGCGCCTCTATGGCCTGGAGGCGATCGCCGAGCGGATCGAGGACTTCGGGGAGAACCAAACACGCTTCCTCCTTGTGGCCCCCGGGGAGGTGCCCGCCCCCACCGGCCACGACCGCACGAGCATCGTTTGCTTCCAGCAGGCGGACCGCCCGGGGAGCCTGCACGAGATCCTCTCCCACTTCTCCGCCAGGAGCCTCAACCTCACGAAGATCGAGTCGCGACCGACGAAGCAAGGGTTGGGGGACTACTGCTTCGTCATCGATCTCGAAGGGCACGTCGCCGACGAGATCGTCGGTGACTGCTTGAAGGAGTTGCACGTGGTGTTGGCAGGCTTGAAGTTTCTCGGCTCGTACCCTGCCGCCGGCGATCACGGGCCTCGACTGCGGGAGGCGTTGTCGCTGCGGCGCCAAGAAGCCGAGTCGTGGCTCGGTTCCGTGCGCCGCCAGCTCCGTCCTGGCTGCGATCCCTGAGGCGGAATAACATGATCGAACTTGGTGCGATTCCGAGGAGTGGCGGTAACAGCCCGCCGGACCCGCCGGTGGTGGGTCGACCCGGTGCAACCCCGGGGCCACGCGGTGAGACCCCGCCGAAGGCCGGCAAGTTGCCGCCTTCCGCCCGCCGCCGAGGGGTGGCCGCGCAGAGGAGGTCACCATGTTCACGGGAAGAATTCGCCATGTAGGAGTCGTTTCGGGCATCGACGATCTCGGAGTGCGCGTGCACGCACCCAAGATCGCCGGACTGGCCGAAGAGGGCTCCTCGGTCGCCGTCGCCGGTGTGTGTCTGACCGTCTCGGCCGTGGGGCCGGACGGCTTCGAGGCGGACCTCTCGGCTGAGACGCGGCGCCGGTCGACGTTGGGCGATCTCGCAATCGGCTCGATGGTCAACCTCGAAGCCGCCCTCGAAGTTGGCTGCTCACTCGATGGCCATCTCGTGCAGGGACACATCGATGGCACGGGCAAGGTCGCCCGCATCGACGAGGAGGGAATCGGTCGTCGAGTCTGGATCCGCACCTCCGATCACGTCATGGCGGAGATCGTGGCGAAAGGTTCCATCGCCGTCGATGGCGTCAGCTTGACGGTGGCCGAGACGGGGCGGGACCGTTTCTCGGTTGCCCTCATCCCGACGACGTTGGCCGAGACGACGCTGTCGGCCCTCGAGGTCGGCGGCCGTGTGAACATCGAGACCGACCTCGTTGCCAAGCTTGCCCGCCACAACGGGGCCGCCACAGGCGCCGCCCTGGCGGCAGTCATCGGCTCGCTGCCCTGGGCAGGTCCGCTCAGCGGTCGCCTCGGCGTCGAGAAGGCCGTGGCGCAGCTCGCCGCCGGTGGCGGCGTCGTCGTCTGGGACCCGGGGCGCGAGCACGAAGGCGATGTCGTCTTCGCGGGTGCCAGGCTTCGCCCGGAGGCGATGACCTTCCTGCTCACGCATGCATGCGGCCACACCACCGTGCCGTGCGACCTCGCCCGGCTCGAACGACTTGAGATCCCCCCACTCCCAGGCGGCGGTGACCGCCACGGCACCGCTCCGCACCTGCCGGTAGACTTGGCGGCCGGCACCGGCACGGGCGTGTCGGCCGTGGAGCGGGCTGCGACGATCCGACGCATCGCCCACCCGCGGGCCGTGCCAGGGGACTTCCTGCGACCTGGTCACGTGTTCCCCCTCGGAGCGCGCCCGGGGGGTCTGGCCGAGAGGGCCGGGCACACGGAGGCCTCGGTGGCGCTCTGCGAGGCGGCCGGGTTGCCGAAGGTCGCCGTCATTTGCGAAGTCATGAGCGCCGACGGCGTCATGGCAGGAGGCGCCGCATTGGAGCGCTTCGCCTTGCGCTGGGGGCTGCCGGTCGTCGATGTCGCCGACCTCGCCGCCTGGCTCTGATCAGCCCTCGGCCCTCCGTCGCCGGTCTCGACACCACAGGCGTGAGGTCGTCGGGTGCTCCGAAGGAGGTTCGCAGTCAGGTCGCACCAAACTCACAGGATCCCGCCGTTTACTAGTGGTGCAATCGATGATCGATCGAAAGGCCGGAAGGCGCCATGAGCAACCACGACGAAGAGCACGAGGGTTCAGCCGAGGAGGCGGCTTGGGCATGGACGGAATCCGGCATGGACGGATCCGCCCGAGGACGACGACGACGAAACAGAGGGTTCCCCTTCGGCGGCGGCAGGGGCCTGGAGCGACCGGCGCGAAGACACGGTGCCGTTTCCGCCGACGTCCTCGGGCAGCGGCAGCTGGCCGCCCGGGTCGCCAGTGACTCCGGTAGGCGGAGTTCGTCTCGGCCCGGGCGACACCGCCGCGTTCCCGCCGTACTCCGGCCCGGCTTCGTCGTTCCCGCCGTACTCCGGCCCGGCTTCGTCGTTCCCGCCGTACTCCGGCCCGGCTTCGTCGTTCCCGCCGTACTCCGGCCCGGCTTCGTCGTTCCCCTCCGCGCCACCGCCGGCGCCGCCGCGGCGCCGTCACCGCTTGCTGGTCGGAGGGGCGGCTCTGCTGGTCGCGCTGGCGGCAGCCGGCGGCGTCGGCATCGGCCACTTGATCTGGCCCTCGGGCTCGTCGCTGTCGAGCGCATCCACCTCACCGATCAGCTCCCCGAGCGGTTCGGGCAGTTCAGGATCGGCTGGCTCGGGCGGCTCGAACTTCGGGCAGTCACCCTTCGGATCGGGCGGCCCGGGAGGCTCCTTCTTCGGCCAGACGCCGCCCGCCTCGGGCGGTAGCTCCTCCGGTGGCGGGACAGAAGGCAGCGGTGGTCCCTCCGATGTGGCCTCGATCGCCGCCAAGGTCGACCCGGCCCTGGTCGACATCAACTCGACCTTCAGCTACCAGCAGGCCGAGGGCGCCGGGACGGGGATCGTCCTCACGTCGACCGGGGAGATCCTCACGAACAACCACGTCGTCGACGGTGCCACCAAGATCAGCGTGACGGACGTCGGCAACGGCAAGACCTACAGCGCAAGCGTCGTCGGATATGACTCCACCCACGACATCGCCGTCATTCAGCTGCAGGGCGCTTCCGGGCTGGCGACCGCCAAATTCGCCAATTCCTCCAACCTCGCCGTCGGCGAGTCGGTCGTGGCCATCGGCAACGCCGGTGGGACAGGCGGCACGCCGACGAGTGCCGGTGGGTCGATCACGGCGCTCAACCAGTCCGTCACGGCCAGCGATGACCTCGACGGCACGAGCGAGCAGCTCACCGGGATGATCGAGGTCAACGCGGACGTGCAGGCGGGCGACTCCGGCGGATCGCTCGTGAACAACGCCGGCGAGGTGATCGGGATGGACACGGCCGGCTCGGCGGCGTCCTTCGCCATCTCCTCGAACGTGCAGGGTTTCGCCATCCCCATCGACCAGGCGATCTCGACAGCGGCGGCGATCGAGTCCGGACAGGGCTCCTCCGACGTCCACGTCGGCCCGACCGCCTTCCTCGGGGTGCTCATCTCTTCGTCAGGGAGTGAAGGCGGCTTCGGCGGCGACTTCGGCGGGTCGAGCACCTCGGGCGCCGACCTCAGCGGTGTCGTGAGCGGCGGACCGGCTGCGCAGGCAGGGCTCGTCGCCGGCGACGTCATCACCTCGTTTGATGGCCAGACCGTGGATTCGCCCTCCACGCTGAGCCACCTCATGGTGACGCTCCACCCCGGTGACAGTGTCGTCCTCGGATGGGTCGATGCCTCCGGGCAGTCGCACTCCGCCACGGTCGTGCTCGCCAGCGGGCCGCCTGCCTGAGGCGCCCACGAGGGCTCTGCCTCGCCCGGGGCCACCCGATGGGTGGAAGAGTAGGGAACTTGTAATAGTCTGATACTCGAACTATTCTGGCGAACATGGCAGGCATGCGTGACGCCACCTACTACGCCTTGGCCGTGCTGCTGGAAGGACGCACCCACGGCTACGCAATTCTCGAGCGTGTGCGCGACCTCACCAATGGCAGGGTGAAGCTCACGGCCGGCACGCTCTACGGCACCTTGGACCGCCTCGTCGACGAGGGCCTCATCCAGCGAGCCGGCAGCGAGATCGTCCGCGGACGAGCACGCCAGTACTTCGAGATCACCGAGAAGGGCTCCGGCGCGGTGGAGCTCGAGGCGGACCGCCTGGCGCAGGGCGCCGCCGTCGTGCATGCCGCCGTCAAGGGTCGCACGGCGCACAGGCGGACGGGCGGCCGCCCTGCGATGCCGGGGGTGCCGTGCGGCGCTCCGGCACTCGCCGGCCTGCGTCTTGGCTGAGGAGGCTGGCCCATTGAGCGGCGCCACCGACGTGGCAACGCCACGCTTGGCACGGGCGTACCGCTGGTGTCTCAAGAGCTACCCGAAGTCGTATTGGGACACCGTGGGTGACGACGTGATCGCTCTCATCGCCGAGGTCCACGCCAATGAGCGTCATGTGTTGGCGAGAGAGTGCCTCTCTATCGTCCGTGCCGGTCTCGCCCGACGAGCACGCCTCACCCGACTCAAATACTGGTTCCCGGCACTGCTCCTGGCCGAGTCCGCGGTGGCACTTTTCTTCATCGGGTTGGCAATTCGGGCGGTGTACGAGCAACACAGGTCTTTGAGAGTGAGTCAGATAGGCGCCGACGCCATCGTCTTGCAGCTCCGAACGGCCTGGTTCCTCGCCTACGCCCTCCCGCTGCTGGCGCTGGCGGTGCTGCTCAGTTGGCTCGGCGTGCGGGCAGCGCAGCGCATCCAGGTCCCCGTCGGCGAGCGATCCGGACTGAGCAGCCTCGAGGTAGCTGTCGTGCTCGCCCAGCCGGTCCTGCTGCTGGCGGCGACGGTCGGGCCGAGCCTGTATCAACCCTTCTCTGTTGCAGAGCCGCTCGCTACTGCCGGTCTTCTCGGGGTGGGTGTTCTCGCCATCCACCAGCACCGCCGCCTGCTCCAGTTTCGGTCACAGAGGGCTGCGTTCGCCCTCGCCCTGGTTTGCGCAGGGCTCCCGTGCCTCGCCCTCGGCGCGGCTGTCACAGGCGGAGGCGGCTACTCGGCAGGTTCCAATTTTGCGGACGGGTTCACGAACGAGATCGCCGTGCCGACCGGAGGATCCCTCCCCGTATCGGTCGTGTGCCCGGCACCAGGGGACTGCCTTGTCTACGGCACGTCGGTCCTCCCTCTCACCGAGGCGGGGATGAGGCATTTCGAGGTCGTGGCCGTATCGACAGGCGGTGACAGGTGGCGGGCCGAACCTGTGCCATCCGACGGCAGCGATCCGATCTCGACTCTCGCCTGTCCAACAACGGCGGAGTGCTACATCAGCGGAGGGATCGGACAAGGTGACGGCGCCTGGCCGATCGCTCGGAGCCTCAACGGCGGCAGAACCTGGGCGACGCTGCCGGCGTCACCTCCACCTCCGATCGAGAATGGGTTCGGGTTGCTCGCCTGCCCAGCCGCTCAGTCGTGCCTCGTCGCCACCAACGGTGGCATCGCCGTCACCCACGATGGGGGTACTCGTGGGCAGCCACGCTGCGAATCCCCGCCTACCATCCGCGGCTGCTCGCCATCTCGTGTCCTGACGCCCGTCACTGCGCAGTCCTGGCCGACAACGGCGGCCACCCGAGCTCGACGGTGCTGCTCTACACCTCGAGCGACCTTGGCAGCGATTGGATCCGACACATCGTCGTCAGCGGTGCTGAGGTGACGGCCAACAACCTTATCTGCACGACACGCCTCCGCTGCCTCGTCGGCGGCTACGCCGAATCAGGCGAGCCGGCTCTCTGGCTGACGAGCAACGGTGGCAACACCTGGACGCAGCGACGCCCCGCCGGTGTGTTCCCGCAAGCGTGCCCCACCGTCGAGGTGTGCTGGGCCATCGACGACGCCGCCAACGACAGTCGCATCCTGCAGAGCGAGGACGGCGGATTGTCATGGGATCGCGCCGCCGACTTCCCACAGGGCTTCCGGGGCCTCCAGTTCGCCTGCGCCACCTCAGAGAGCTGCACCGTCGTCGGAACCCTCAGCCCCACGAACCTCACTGACGACGCCATCATCTCGACGACGCCGGTGGGCGCACCTGGACAGCGGCGAAGATGCCCAAGCTGCCCGCCAGGTACCTCGGGCGACCGAGCCTGCTCAACTGAGACGCCCTGTGCCCGTGCATGGCCGCTGAGCCTCCCTCGGGCCCAGTACAGTCCCAGCTCGGAGGGATGGCAGAGCGGACGATTGCGACGGTCTTGAAAACCGTTGGGTGTTGAGCCCCGGGGGTTCGAATCCCCCTCCCTCCGCTCCTCGGATCAGCCCGGCGGTCCAACGAGTCTGCCGCCGTCCGGTGCCCGATCTGCCTTGTCGCCACGACCTCCCATTACGCTGAGCTGATGCCGCTTTCTCTCACAGAGGCGACGGCTCGTCTCATCGAGCCCGGTCAGATGTTCGAGGTGGTGGAAGCCGACATCAACGGTCTCCCCACACGGGTCTGGAAGAACTGCCCGCCGACCCTGCGGGCGATTCTCGAGCAGTCGCAGGCGTTCGGTGAGGCCACCTTCCTCGTCTATGAAGACGAGCGCATGTCGTTCGCCGAGCATTTCGCCGAGGTCGCCACCTTCTCGCGGCTGCTGGCCGAACGATACGGCGTGCAGGCGGGCGATCGCGTGGCGATCGTCATGCGCAACTACCCGGAATGGGTCGTCGCTTTCTGGGCAGCGGCCGCCCTCGGTGCTGTCATCGTGCCCCTCAACGCCTGGTGGACCGGCCCCGAGCTCGCCTACGGCCTGGCGGACTCGGGCACGAAGGTTGCCGTCGTCGACGCCGAACGCCTCGGCAGACTGCTGGCCCACCTCGGCGAGCTGGGGGTCTCGGGCCTCGAGCACGTCATCGTGGTGCGGCCAGAGGATTCGCGAGAGAGCGTCCAAGTGCCGGCCGATGTCGCTCGCTACGAGGCCGTGATGGCCGAGGCGAGGGGCGACGAGCCACAGCTCCCGCCCGCCGACATCGACCCCGAGGACAACGCCACCATCTTCTACACCTCGGGCACGACCGGGAAGCCAAAAGGCGCTCTCGGCACGCAGCGCAACATCTGCACGAACCTCCTCAGCCTGGCGTTCATCAGCGCCCGTGGGCAGGTGATGGCGGGGGCGGCGCCAGGCGAGTCGACACCGGGTGCCACTCAGAACGCCTGCCTGTTGTCCGTGCCGCTCTTTCATGCCACCGGATGTCACTCGATCCTCGTGGCGAACACCGCGAGCGGCGGCAAGATCGTCATGATGCGACGCTGGAACCCCGAGCGAGCGCTCGAGCTCATCGAGCGCGAGTGCGTGACGATCTTCGGGGGAGTGCCCACGATGGCCTGGCAGGTTCTCAACTCACCCGACTTCGCGACCCGCGACACCTCGAGCGTACGTACTATCTCCTACGGCGGCGCGCCCGCACCGCCGGAGCTCGTGCGTCGGATCAAGCAGCAATTCCCGAGCGGGAACGCCTCCAACGGCTACGGGCTCACGGAGACCTCCTCGGTGACGAGCATGAATTCGGGCGACGACTACGTGCGCAAGCCGATGAGCTGCGGCCCGCCCGTTCCCGTGTGCGACGTGCGGGTTGTTGGCCCCGACGGGGTGGACCTGCCACCGGGCGAGGCGGGTGAGCTCTGGATCAAGGGCCCGAACGTCGTCAAGGGCTACTGGAACAAGCCCGAGGCGACCGCAGCCAGCTTCAGCGACGGATGGCTGCACACGGGCGACGTCGCCCGCTTGGACGACGAGGGTTTCATCTTCATCGTCGACCGGGCGAAGGACATGGTGATCCGGGGAGGCGAGAACGTCTACTCGGCTGAAGTCGAGGCAGCGCTCTTCGAACATCCGGCCGTCGCAGATGCCGCCGTCATCGGGGTGCCCCACGAGGTGCTGGGCGAGGAGGTGGGAGCGGTCGTCGTGCTCCGGCCCGATGCCGAGGCAACCGCCGACGAGCTGCGGGCGCACGTGGCAGAGCGGATCGCCTCCTTCAAGGTTCCCACCCACATCTGGTTCAGCTCGGAGCCCCTTCCGAGAAACCCGGCCGGCAAGGTCCTCAAGCGAGATCTCCGCGCCCAGGTCCTCTCCGTGGAGGGGGCCGGGTCGTGACAGGAGAGGAGGGTTTCTCGACAAGGGCGATTCATGGCGCTCAGGTGCCGGAGGTGCGCCAGATCCCCGCCAGCGTCCCGATCTACCAGACCGCCACCTGGCGGTTCGAGACGCAGGAGGAGTACGCCGAGGTACTTGCCTTCGAGCGCCCCGGGCACAGCTATGGCCGCGGGTACGGGAACCCGACCGTGGAGGCGTTCGAAGGGGTGATGGCTGAGCTGGAGGGTACGGAGGCGGCCTTCGGCTTCTCGTCGGGAATGTCGGCCATCCACGCCGTCTCGCTGGCACTCGCTGGCGCCGGCGACCGCGTCGTGACGAGCCGCGAGCTTTACGGCGGCTCGTACGCCCTATTCTCGAAGGTGCTCCCGCGCTACGGGATCGAAGTGCAGGAGCTCGACCCGCACGACCTCGAGGCGGTGCGAAAGGCGCTCCCCGGGGCGGCGTTCTTCTACGTGGAGACGATCGCCAACCCGCTGTGCACAGTCGCCGACCTGGAAGCCCTGGCGTCGTCGTGCCGGGCGGCCGGGGTGCCGGCGGTCATCGACAACACGTTCGCATCGCCCTGGCTGTGCACGCCGGCTTCGTTCGGTTTCGACTTCGTCGTGCACTCGGTGACGAAGTACATCGCCGGCCACAGCGACGTCGTCTCCGGTGTCGTGTGCTGCTCGCTTCACGACCGTTCGACCGTGCGCCAGGTGGCCATCGAGGTCGGCGGCGCCATGCAGCCCTTCGACGCCTGGCTCGCCCTTCGCGGCGTGCAGACCCTCGAAGTGCGCCTGGAGCGTCAGTGCCGATCAGCCCTCGCCCTGGCCGAGATGCTGGCGGGCGAGACGGACGTTTCGGCCGTTCACTACCCCGGCCTCGAGGCTCACCCGCATCACGAGCGCGCCGCCAAACTGCTTCGGCCCGGCTACTTCGGCGGCATGTTGGCAGTAGAGCTGTCGGGGGGTGTCGAAGGGGCGGCCGCTTGGTGCGAGGCGCTTTCCACCGCATGGATCGGCGCCTCCCTCGGGGGCACGCACACCCTCGTGACTCATCCGGCATCGACGACGCACCGTCAGGTTGCCCCGGCTGAGCGAGCCGGGCGGGGCCTGGCCGACGGCCTCGTCCGCATCAGTACCGGGCTGGAGAACACCGAGGACCTGGTGGCTGATTTCTCCCAGGCGTTTCGGGCGGTTCGCAGCCGCTGAGCTCAGGGAGTAAACCCCATCGACCGCAGCGCCTCTGACACGAGCGCGGCGTCACCGCTAAACCTCACGCGTTCTTCGCTCGCATCCGAGCGGCCGCAGGCGAAGGCGAGGAGGTCGCTGAAAGGCATCGTGACCGTGGTGGCGGGTACGCCGGTGCCGGGGGTGCCGATCATGATGCGGCGTGCCGGCCTTATGGGTACCTCCGAAGAGAGCTGGTGGGCGTCCGCATCGTGACGTGTCGGCGCGCGATCGCGCCTACGATCTCTTGGCCGACAGGCCGGATTTCCGTCGGGACGCCGCGTGCCGGCGGCGAAGGGTCGGCCCCGCCCGGGTAGCTCAGTGGTAGAGCAGCGCACTCGTAATGCGCAGGTCATGGGTTCAAGTCCCATCTCGGGCTCCAGTGTCGTGTCAAGTGTGGTCGTGCCAACGACTCGCATCCCAGCCACGTTCACGCGGTCCGGCATGTCCGCCGGAGAGCTCGAGGCGCACCAGCTTGGAAAGCCTGACTTCGTTCGACGGCAGCGCCATGAAGCCTCCGTCGGTCGTCACGTACGCGATCCGGCCGTAGTCCCCGGGAGCTCGCCCCCATGCGGCGCTCGTGGGACCGATCAGCTGCTCGTCGAACGGCTCTCCCACCACGATCTGTCTCGTCTGGTCGACCGCCGGGTCCAGCGGCACGCGATCGATGGTGTTCTGGCGGTGAGTCGTGACGTACGCCACGCCGGTCTCCTCGTCGATGCAGAAATCATCGGGCATGGTGCCGCCAGCGACGAGCTCCGGGGGCCCTGCCGGATCGAGCGTTCCCGCGTCGACGGGCACCCGCATGAACAGCTTCTGCGCGGTGGAGGTGTAGTACAGGTAATGGCCCCTCGACGCGTAGCGGACGCCGTTGACTCCTGGCTGAGGGGGCACGAGTGTGCTCGCTGGGTCGACATCCATGCTCTCGTGCTTGAGCCAGACGCGCGCCGTGAGGTCCCCGCCATCGGGGCCGATATCGACACGCCAGATGAGGCCAGAAACGGAGTCCGCCAGGAGGATGCTCGACGGACCGAGGAGGCAACTGCCGTTGAGCCCGCCGGCGCGCTTGTCGAACTCGAACACGCACACCGCGCGGACCGGATCACCGGGACTCCATCCGCGCAGGTCAACACGATCCAGAAACGACTGCTGCAGCGTGTACGTGTTGGTGATACTGACATAGAACACGTCGGGCGTGGTCTCGACGATTCCTGACGCCACCTGATCGAACGTTTGGAGCAGGAGGGGCTCGACCGGCGCTCGAGCGGTGGCCGGCGGGACGTACCACAGCTCCTTCTGCAAGGCCGCCGTCACGAGGATCGAGCCGTCGGATCGGACCGCAAGATTCTCGAGGAGGTAGGACTCCGGGAAGACAGCGACCGTGGTGAGGATTGCACGTGGCGGCTGTTCGGTGGGCATCGGCCGGCACCTGCAGTCAGCGGGGTTGCGGGACGGGATGGTTGGCAAAGCGAATGCGCACGTCGGCCGCCACGGCACGGTTCTCGAGGACGAACACAGGGTTGAGGTCCATCTCAGCGATCTCCGGCAGGTCGTCGACCAGTGCAGAAACCCCGTGAAGCATCTGGCGTAGCGCGTCGACGTCGAGAGCGGGCGTCCCCCGATAGCCGGTCAGCAGCCGGTACGACCTCAGCGACTGCAGCATGTCCTCGATGTCGTGGTCGGTGAGCGGTGCGAGACGGACAGCGACGTCCCCCAGCAGCTCGGCGAACTTGCCACCCAAACCGACCAAGACGAGCGGCCCGAGCAAGGGATCGTGGTTGACACCCACGATCATCTCCTGTCCCGACTCGATCTGTTCCTGCACGAGGAGCTCGGTAGCGAACCCGGCAATCCCGGCGTATTCCATGTCGGAGCGAATCGCCCTCACGGCATCCGCGGCCGCAGCGGGTGTCGTCACCCCGAGCCGAACACCGCCGACATCGCTCTTGTGAATCGCAGCGGCGACCTTGACGACTACCGTGCACCCGAGTTCGACCTGGGCCGCCTCGGCCTCGCCTGGGGTGCGTACGAGCCTCGATCGGACGACGGCGATGCTGTACGCCTCGAGCAGCCCCTCGGCGTCGGGCGCCGTCAGCCATCCGCCGCTCGCGCGGCGACCGGCCGCGGCCACGAGCCGACCAATCTGGTGGGCGTCGACGTCGGGTCGAAGCACCTTGCCGGCCGGCCGGCCCCGCCGGCTTTCCCATGCGACGCTCCGCCCGAGAGCGCGTGCCGCGTTCTCTGGGAAGACGAACGACGGGATGCCTGCCTCGCGGAGGGTTGGAGGCGGGCCCTCCCTGCTCATGAACACCGCCACCAGGGGCACATCCCTGCTGAGCTCAGCACGGGCGGCGACCAGTTCCGTGGCCACGTCCGAGTCGCGGGTGAGGAGGGGTGTGTTGACCAGGACGATCAAGGCGTCGATCTCTGATGAAGCGCCGAGGATGCGGATTGCACGGCCGTACTGCTGCGCGCTGGCGCTGCCGATCATGTCGACGGGGTTGGACACGCTCGCCTCCGGCGGGAGCAGGGAGCGCAGACACGCCGCCGTGAGCTCACTGAGCTGGGGCACGACGAGCCCGTTGGTCTCACAGGCGTCTGCGGCGAGAATGCCCGGCCCGCCCCCGCTGGTCAGAATGCCCACCCGACGTCCTCGGAACTGCCGCTGCGAACTCAACATGATGGCGAGGTCGAGCATCTCCTCGATGGATTCGGCACGGATGACGCCCG
This sequence comes from uncultured Actinomycetota bacterium, assembly GCA_963735115.1. Classification (GTDB taxonomy): domain Bacteria; phylum Actinomycetota; class Acidimicrobiia; order Acidimicrobiales; family Bog-793; genus JAKACA01. The sequence goes on from CAVTJR010000001.1 coordinate 1,182,929, forward strand.
CCTGGCGGAGCAGGGCGTCCACTGCCACGTCGCCGGCCGAGAGCGCTGCAGTGTGCGACATCGCCGCTCGACAGCCGGCTTCTGTCCGGCCCGCCTTCACCGCCACGATGGGGATGCGCCTGCCGACCCGCTGGGCGATTCGGATGAACGACGGCGGGTCCTGGATCGACTCCAGGTAGAGGAGGATGAGATCGGTATCGGGGGCTTGGCCCCAGTGCAGGACGAGGTCGTTGCTGGCAACATCGGCACAGTTGCCCACCGACACGAACGCGCCGATCCCAAGCCCGCGTAACTTCGCCGCCTCCAGTAGGGCGAGTCCGATGGCGCCTGACTGGCTGAGGAGCGACGTCCGCCCTGGTGGGGGGACGGCCCGGCTGAAGGTGGCGTTGAACCGTGCGTCGGCGGTGCCGCTGAGTATCCCCGCACAGTTCGGGCCGACGAGCCTCACATCCCGAGCGACAGCCTGCTGCATGAGATTCGCCTCGAGAGCGACCCCGTCCGCGCCCGTCTCCGCGAACCCGGCTGAGATGATGCACACCGCCCTGACGCCGAGTTCGCCGGCTTGGGCGACCACTGCGGGAACGGCCGAGGCCGGCACGCAGACGATGACGAGATCGGGGACGACGGGGCAAGAGGCCAGATCAGGATAGGCAACGATGCCCTGCACCGCCGGATGGCTCTTGTTCACGGGCAACACGATCCCGCCAAAGTGGCTGTCGACCAGGTTGGCGAAAAGCAGGCCCGCGATCGTGTTCGGATCAGCGCTCGCCCCGACCACGGCGATTGCGTGAGGGTGCAGGAAAGCGTCCAGGGCGGCGTGCGTGGCGCTCCATCGGGCCCGCAGCGCTGCGTCGAGATAATGGTCCGTCTCGGCGTCGGCGCCCTCGAGGGCGTCGGTGCCCTCGAGGGCCTGCATGTCGATCGGGCGTCCCCGGTGCGAGACCTCCGCCGAGACCTCGGCGTCTCTGTCGCTCACGTTCCACGTCCCCCCGCGCAGGTCTGCCACCACTGCAGTCTCTTGCAGTTGGCGGCGGAATTGTAGGGTCCAAGGTCACTCCGACTGTCTGTTCCGCTCCCTGGTCAAGCCTCATCCTGGGTAGGCAGGGCAGACCGAGGCCGCCGGCGCAGCCGACCGTAGATGATCACCGTGGCTCGTACGCCAGCGGAAATCTCGCAGGTGGAAGGAGTTTTCGGCCGAATGGCCCTAGCGGGCCGACGCCCGCGGGTTGAAGATGGAACAGATGAGAGCGTTGTGTCGGGTCTGGGCCATTCATGGACCACCTGGCACGATGTCCAGGATTGGCTCTCACCCTCCTGACGGACGCAGGACCGTTGTGTTCGGTTCGAGTTGCGGTGTGCCCACGAAGTTGTTGGAGCGCCCTCTAGTCAGAAGAGTGCCGGAGGCATCTGGGCGGCACGATGCCAGCCCGCTGTAGGAGGTGACGCCATGACGATGGTGGCCGAACGACCCAAGCCCTTCGTCGTACCCGAGTATTGCAAAGGCTGTGGGCGCTGCATCAGCTCGTGCATCAAGCACTGCTTCGTGCTCGGCACCGAGATCAACCCCGAGACCGGGCTGATCCCGATCGTTCTCGACCTGACGGATTGCAACGGCTGCGGTCTCTGCTTCGACGCCTGCCCCGAGCCGTTCGGCCTCCGGCCCGAACGGGATGGGGCGGCATTCGAGCTCGTGGATCCAGCCAATCTGTTCGGCCCCCGGCCCTTCGACGTGCCCGAGCCCGAGCCCCGGCCGGACTCGACTGTCCCCTTGCCCGAGCGGGAACCGCTCATCGTCAAGGGGACCTATGCGGCCGCCGTTGGCGCCCTGCTCGCCGGATGCCGCCACGTCTTCGGTTACCCGATCACACCCTCGACCGAGGGCGCCGAGCTGATGGCCAAAGTCCTGCCCGAGCTCGACGGCATCTTCGTCCAGGCAGTCAGCGAGGTCGCGACGGTCAACATGATGTACGGCGCCGGCGGTGCCGGGACGCGCTGCATGACCTTCACGAGCTCTCCGGGTTTCAGCCTGATGTTGGAGGGGATCTCGTACATGATCGGGGCAGAGGTTCCGGCCGTCTTCGTGAACATCATGCGCGGCGGCCCAGGGCTGGGCAACATCGGGCCCGAGCAGGCCGACGTCAAGCTCGTGTGCCGCGGCCTCGGCCACGGGAACACCCACGCCATCGTTCTCGCCCCGGCGACGCCCCAGGAGATGCTTGACCTCGCGATGCTCTCGTTCGAGCTCGCCTTCAAGTACCGAAACCCGGTCGTCATCGTCGGCGACGGTTACCTCGGCCAGATCACCGGGCAGGTGCGGCTGCCACGCCAGATGGTGGTGCCGGGCATCCCGGAGTGGGCGGTGTTCGGCGACCGCTCGCATCGGGGCAACCTGATCTGTTCCATCGATCTCTCGGAGGTCGGCCTCGAACAGCACAACGTCCACCTGAACGAGAAGTACGAGCGGATGACGGTCGCGGAGCAACGGGCCGACCTCTATCGGTGTGAGGATGCCGACATCCTCCTCGTGGCGTGCAACACGCCGTCACAGCTGGCCAAAGGTGCCATCAAGGACCTGCGTGAGAAGGGCGTCAACGTGGGTCTCTTCCGCCCCATCACGCTGTGGCCCTTCCCGATCGAAGCCCTCCTCACATTGCTCGGGCAGGTGACACGCCTGGTGGTCGTAGAGGCGAGCAGCGGCCAGCTGGAGGACGAGCTGCGGCTCGCACTGAGTCACGCGGATGTCCACGTGCCGCCAGCGTTGAGCCACGTCCGTCGTATGGGTGGGATGCTCCCGTCGCAGGACGAGATCGTCGAGCACGTACTGAGCCTGCGGGAGGTGCGCTGATGTCGACCTCGGTCTTTTACCGGCAGTTCGAGCGCCACGACCATGCCGAGGGGATCAATGCCCACTCGACGACCTACTGCCCCGGCTGCGGGCACGGACTGGTGCAGAAGTACCTGGCTGACGCCATCGATGAGCTCGGCGTCCAGGACCGCACCGTCCTGATCTCACCCGTCGGTTGCTCAGTGTTCTCGTACTACTACTTCGACGTCGGGAACACGCAGGCCGCGCACGGACGCGCTCCTGCCGTGGCGATCGGCCACAAGACGGCCAACCCCGACTCGATCGTGATCTCTTACCAGGGAGACGGGGACCTCGCTTCCATCGGCCTGGCTGAGATCGTGAGCACCGCGCAGCTCGGGATGCCGATCACGGTCATCTTCGTCAACAACGCCATCTACGGGATGACCGGCGGCCAGATGGCTCCGACGTCGCTCATCGGGCAGCGAACGAGCACCACACCGGAGGGCCGGACCCTCTTGGCCGGACAGCCGATGAAGATGGCGGAGCTGATCGCCGGACTCGACGGGCCTCTCTATGTCGAGCGAGTCGCTCTCTATGACAACCGGCGGCGAACTCACGCCAAGCGTGCCATCAAGAAAGCGCTCGAACTGCAGGTCACTGGAAACGGTTTCGCCTTCATCGAGGTCCTCTCCGAATGCCCGCTGTATCTCGACCTCGACCCCGAGGCCGCTGAGGCCTGGGTGCGGGAGAAGATGGAGCCGATCTTCCCCCTCGGCGTGAAGAAGGACGCGACGGGCGAGGCCGGCTTCCCAGCCATCCCCAGGGCTACCTTCGACGCGGAAGAGACCCTGAGAGCAATCGACGCGATCATCGAGCGCCCACCTCGCTTCGCCGAAGGGTTCCCAACCCACATCGACCCCGAGGACATCAGCTTCAAGCTGGCCGGTTCCGGCGGTGACGGCGCTCAGACCGCGGCGATGATCCTCACCCGCGCCGCCATCAACGAAGGTTTCGACTCGACACACATCCCCAGCTATGGGCCCCAATCTCGCGGCGGCACGTCATATGCCGACGTTCATGTGGCCAAGAACGAGGTGCTGTCCCCGGCCGCACTGCACCCCCACGTGCTCGTGGTGTTCAACGCTCCCAGTTTCGCCAAGTTCGGTCCAACCGTGCGGCCCGGTGGGTTGGTCATCTACGACAGCTCCGTCATCAGCGCCAAGCCCGACGGGCTCGCCGCCGGGGTCAGAACCGTGGCGGTACCCTTCGCCAGCGTCGCCAAGGACCTCGGCACGGTACTGGTGAAGAGTGTCGTCGCTCTCGGCGTCCTACAGGGAGCGACGAAGGTCTTTCCAATCGAGACGTTTCTCACGGCCATCCGCACCGCACTGAAGGAGAAGTGCGCCATGATCCCGATCAACGAGGAGGCGTTCAAGTTGGGGGCCAAGCTCGGCGGCGAGCAAGTGGAGTAGTCGCGTTCCGTAGTTCGATCAGGCAGTCCGCCAAATGCGAGCTCCGATGGGTTCTGGTGATCGGGGGCCCTCCCGGCGTCCGGCGATGAGCAAGGTGGGCCTCTCCGCTCTGCGGGGCTATTTGGCGATCGCTTTCGTTCTCGTGATCGTGAAGATCGCCGAAGCGGCGGCGCATTGAAGGACCGCGACAGCCATGCCGGGCTAGCTCTCCCCCGACCATTCACCCAGCATCGCTCGACCCCTCAAGATCAGCTCACCGGAGATCGGGCTTGACCAGGTGACGACCGCCCGGGTAACGCCGAGGCTGTCGAAGATGGCCTCGGCGCGTTGGTGATCGGCCGCGGCTCGCTCATGGGTGTCTTCATATCGCGGTGGCTGGGCGCCATCGATCAAGGGGTCCAGCACTGACCTGACTGCGAGGGCGAGCGCCAGCTCGTAGGGGGCCTCCAGATCGGTCGCCCGTTCGATCGCCTCGTCCAGCGCCTGCGTGCATGCGGCGAGGTCCCCACCGGACCCGCCGGCGAGCTGAGCGAAGCCGCCGGCCGTGCCGAGGAGGCGCAGCGTCGTCAGCTCAACCTGCTCGAAGCCGGGCCGACCCCGGAACCCGTCCAGCAACTCGCGGGAGGAGGCAATGGCCGCCGTGAAGTCGCCTTCGAGCACCAGGCACTCGTCGAGACGAACCTGCGTTTCGGCGATGAACATCGGCGAGCGGATCTCGCGGAAGCTGCCGAGCGCCTCCTCGAGCAGCTGGCGCCCGCGGCCAACGTTGCCCGCCCGCGCTTCGAGGCGGCCGAGGTTCGACGTCGCGAGGGCGGCGCCCACCCGGTAGCGCGCCGCCAGCCACGTCGCCCGAGCGGACTCGAACAGCGGGCGTGCTGCCTCGAGGTCTCCCTGATCGGAGAGGATCTCGGCGATGTTGTTCTCCTCCGTGGCAGCGCCGACAACGTCGCCCGAGCGGATACGCACCTCCCGGCTCGCCTCGTAGTGCTCGAGGGACGTCACCCACTTGCCCCGGTAATAAGCACCGATGCCGAGGTTGTTGAGCACGTTGCCCTGCCCGACGAGGTCTCCGATCTCCTCGAAGATGGCGAGCGCCCGGAGCGCCAGATCGTCCTCCGGCTGACCCAGGTAGACAGACATCATGTGCTCGAGATAGAGGGCGTGAGCCAACCCAGCGCGGTGGCCTGCTCGTGTTGCCTCCTCACCTGCCTCTATGGCAAAGCGCCTGCACTCGTGGTAGCGACCCCGGCGGGAACAGATGCCTGCCGACGCAAGTCCGAGCTCCGCCCGCTCGGCCTGAGCAGCTGGGGTCGTGCCGACGACGAGCCGGCGCCCCCGCGTGTACAAGGCGAGCGCCTGGCGGTACTGGCCGTTGCGCTCGTGCAGCACCCCGGTCTTGCGCAACAACCTCGCCCGGTCGACCTCGTCACCACCGAGTCGCCTCGCCTGCGCATAGGCGAGCCGCGATTGCTCGTAGTTGCCCGTCAGCTCGCAGGCGTCGCCGAGCGCCTCTGCGACGGCGGAGACATCGGAGCGTGGCAGCGTGCGGAGCCGGTGGGCGGCTTCGAGCGCCCGCCCATAGAACGTGGCCGCTTCCGCGTTCGCCCACAGGACTCGGGCACGCTCGCCCGCGAGGCGCGAGTAATGCCACGCTCGGTCATATCCTTCGGCATGCAGCCAGTGAAGCGACAGGAGCTCGGCGCCTTCGTCAGGCGTCGTCATCCTTGTCTCGATTGCCCTGGCGGCGCGGCCGTGCAGCTCCTTGCGCCGCTTGAACGACAGGCCTTCGTAGGCGGCGTCACGCATGAGACCGTGGGTGAACCGTCGGCCGGCGGCAGTTGGGGCCACGTAGGCGCCAAGTCGGTCCCACACCGTCTCATCGACGATGGACCCGTCTTCCAGCAGCTCGGGTAGAAGGCCGGGGTCGAAATGGCCCCCGAGAACGGCAGCCGCTCGCAAGACCCGCCGATCCGACGGCGAAAGCAGGTCTATTTGTGCCGCCAGCAGCGGCTCGAGTGACTCGGGCAACCCTTCGAGCCCGCCCGCCTCGCCGGCGGCGCGCAGTAGCTCCCGCAGGAAGAGCGGGTTGCCGTTGGCCCGCTCGATGACGGCGGCGACCTGTGCCGGCGCAAGCAATGATCCACCGCCGCCGCCCGCCAGGCGGGCAGCCTCTTCGCCTCGGAGCGGCTGTAGCTCGATGACCGGGTGGGCGCCCTCGAGCAGATCCATGGGGGTCTCAGGACCACGAGTGAGCACCACGAGCAAGGGGAGGGCATCGGCTTCGAGGACGACCCTGCCGAGCAAGCTCACGGAGGCTTCGTCCATGGCGTGGGCATCTTCGAAGACGAGGGCAGAAGGGCCCGTGACGAAGACCCGCAGGAGCTCTGCGGCGCAGTGCTCGAGACGCGTCCGCCTGAACCTGGGCTCGAGCTCGTCGACCTCGCGGGTGGACGGCACGGACACGTCCACGATGTCGGCCAGCAGAGGGAGAAACGGCTCGAGGTCCGGCAGGGTCGCCGTCACCCGTCGAAGCTCGCCGGCGACGACGTCGTTGGGAGCATCGGCCGCCCCCCCGAGCAAGCGGCGAAAGATGCGGCGGAACGCCAGGTAGGGCGTGGCGCTCCCGTACTCGTCGCAGGCCACTCTGAGCGTGACGAGATCCCATCGGTCGATGGCCTCCGACACGAGGCGGGACTTGCCGACGCCGGCTGCGCCCACGATCTCGACCACGCTGCCCGCGCCCCCGGCGGCCGTGCCCCCCAGGCGCAGGAGCTCGCCGAGCTCGACGTCGCGGCCGACGAAGGGCAGATCTTCGCTGGCGTTCAGCGCGACGTCGTGGCGAGGCGCCCCAACCACCTTGGCGATGACGGGCTCAGCCTTTCCCTTGACCTGGAACGGCGGGACTGCCTCGGTCTCGAACGGGTTGCGCGCCCGCCTGAGAGCAGAGTCGGTGGCGAGAACCTGCAACGGCGCCGCGTGGCCCATGACGCGAGCGGCCAGGTTCACGGCGTCGCCCGTGATCGAGAAGATGCGACGGTGCCCCAGTCCGATGTCGTGGGAGAAGACGAACACCCTTCCGGCGTTCACGCCGACGCGAAGCCCAATCGGCGAGCTAGCGGGGTGGACGGCGATGATCTCGCGCGCCGCGCGCAACACGCGCTCGGCGTCGTTGCCGCGAAGGGTGGGAACCCCGCCGAGGAGGATGATCTTTCCTCCATCTGCTCCGATGTCGGTGCCGTGGAAGCCGGCACCGTAGCGCGCCGCCGCCTCCTGGGCGGAGCGGACGAGAGGGTCGAGGCAGTCGGCCACCGCCTCAGCACCCTGCTCCTCAGAGAGGGCATCGATGCCGGAGAACTGGAGGAAAGCGACGGTGGCCTGCCGGTGCTCGGCCTGCTCTCCGCCGCCGAGCAGGTGAGCTCGAGTCTCGGCCGCAAAGAGCGATTCAACGTCGACGCCGGCGAGAGCTGGCGTCATCGGAGACGGTGCCTCAGCGGCCTTGGGTGACTTGACCAACAACACACCTTCGAGCTTTTGTTCGCCGAGGACGTCGCCCTCGAGGCGGCTCGCCGTGTCGGGGCTGACGAGCACCTCACCCGCCTCTGCGATCGTCTCCATGCGGGCGGTCATCGTGGCGGCCGGCCCGGTGACGACGAGCTCGCGGTGACGGCCGCCGAGCAGGTAGAAGTCGAAGCCCCCACAGTGGGCTCCGATCGACACCCCAAGGGAGACCCGCCCAACGGAAGTCTTCAGCCGACCGATTCGGCCCATCATCTGGGACATGAGGACTGCAGCCCGACAGGCACGGGCAGCCGATGCTGGCTCGGAGAAGAACAGGAGCGAGGCATCCCCACCCCACTTCAGCAAGTCCGCTCCGTAGCGAGCCGCCACGCCCAGCATCTCGGCGAAGACGGAGCCGATGACGTCGGTGATCTCCTCGGCGCCGACCTTGCCGCGAGCGGCCAACCGTTCCGTGAGCGCCGTGAAGCCGGAAACGTCCACAAAGAGCAAGGTGCCCTCCAGGCGGCGATGAACCGCCGCGGGCGAGTCCACCAGCCACTCGAGGGCTACTCGTGGGACGTAGGCAGCGAGGCTCTCGGCGGTGTCAACTTCGGCTGTCCGTGGGTTGTCCCCGTGGAGATGGCGCGTGAGGTGCTCTCCGGAGATACCCACCTCGCTCGCAGGGCTCACTTCTTCATCGTGCGCGCGATCCTATGGTTTGCTCGTCGGGTCACGCCCTAGGCCGATCGTCGAAGTCACCGTGGTGGCACCGTGCGCGAGTCGTCTACCGGTCGAGCTGCGCCGCTTGCTGGTCGTCGACAGTCGATCGCAGCCGCGCTCGCCTGGCTCGCGCCAGACGATGAGGCATTACACCGTGAGCTTCGTCGCACTCGTGCCGCTCGAGCTGCCCAGGTTGGCGTCACCGCCGTACGCCGCCGAGACAACGTAGGAGCCGACCGCCAGCGCGCTGTTGCCGATCTTGCACGTACCCGTGCCGGCGGTCAGCGCGACGGTGCACGAGGTCGAGCCGACGGTCACCTTCACGGTCTCGTTGTTGGGGACCGCCTCTCCCTGGCCGGTGGTCACCGCCACGGTGAAGATCGCGGCGGACTCGTCGCCGGGGGTGACGGTCGTCGGGCTCTCTGAGAATCTTCGTCGTGGTCGTGTCCTTGCTCACGGTGAAGCTGAGGGCGGGCGCAGACGACGACCCGGCGAAGTTGCCGCTGCCGCCGTAGGTGGCCACCACGTTCTTGACGCTGCCAACCGCCAACTGGGTGGGCGTCAGGTGACAGCTGCCCGAGCCGCTCGCGAGCGTGATCTGACAGAGGGTGCCAGCGGACGATCCGACGGTCACCGTGCCCGTCGGCGTTCCGGCCGACGAGGCGACCGTTGCCGAAAACACCTCAGTCGTCTCGTTGCCGTAGGTGACGGTCGACGCCGACAAGCTCAGCCCGGTCGTGGTGGCGGCTGCGGTCACCGTGAGGCCCACGAGGGCCGTGCCGTTCGAGGACTTGAGGTCGGTGTCGCCGACGTACGAGGCCGTCACCTTGTAGCTGCCCACGGGCAAGGCGGCGCCTGCGATGGAGCAGCTGCCGATGGCGCCGAGCGGTGACGGCGACATCGAGGCGACGCACGATGCGGTCCCGGCAGTGACGGTCACTGGCTCTTTTGCCGGCAGGGCTTCGCCGTCACCGGTGAGGACGGCGACGCCGAACACCGCCTTCTGCTCGGAGCCGTAGGTGACCGTGAGCGGGAGGCCCTGCAGGACCGTAGTGGTCGAGTCCTGGTTTACGGTGAGGCTCTGCGGCGGACTCGAGGTCGATCCGGCGTTGTGCGTGTCGCCGCTGTAGACGGCTGTGACCGTGTAGCTACCGGCGGGTTCCGCGACGTAGGTGAGGCTGCAAGTAGCGGTGACGGAGCTCGCGGTCTTCTCGATCAGGGTTGTCGTCGAGCACAAGGTGGTCGAACCGGCCTTGATCGAGGCCGTCCCGGTCGGCAGAGACCCGCTCGTTCCGGTGACCGTGGCGGTGAAGGTCTCGCCGGCTTCGGCACCGTAGGTGACCGACGACTTCGACAACGACAGCGTCGCCGTCGACGGGTCACCGTTCACCTGTTGTGTGATGCTGCCCGACACGGCAGAGGCGGCGAAGTTGCTGGAGCCGAGGTACTGCGCCGTGATGGTGTGCGTGCCCGTGGTGCTGTAGGTGACCATGCACGTGGCGGTGTCCTGAGCCGAGCCGTTCAGCGGCTGGGCGGTGCAGGCGCTGATGGCCGTGCCGCTGTCGAAGAACTCGACGACGCCAGACGGGGTGCCAGAGCCCGGAGCGGTCACTCCGACCGTGGCCGTGTAGGTCACCGGCTGGCCGACGATCGAGGGGGAGCCGGTCGTCGAGACCACTGTCGTATTGGTAGTAGCGGCGTTCACCGTGAGGCCAGTCGGGGCCGTCGCCTGCGCGGCGGCGTCGAGGTCGGCGTCACCGGGGTAGGTGGCAGTAATCGGGTAGGCGCTTGCGGTGGGCAAGGCCGCACTGGCGATCGTGCAGCTGCCCGATCCCCCTGTACCGCCCGGCGCGACCGAGGCGCTACAGGAAGCGACGGACCCCCCGGAGCCCACGTTCACGGTCACCGAGTCCGCTTCGGGAAGGACCTCCCCGTTCCCGGTATTGACCGTCACGGTGAACGAGGAGGCGGACTCGCCGCCGTAGCGCACGGTGGTCGGTGACTCCGCCACGGAGGCGGTCGTCGTGTCCTTGCTAATGGTGAGGTTCTCGGGCCCCGAGGTTGAGTCCGCGAAATTGCTGTCACCGCTGTAGAACGCCTGGATCGCATAGGGGCTCGTAGCGGCGTCGAGGGCGACAGGGCTCGCCGAGCACGAGGTGCTCGGAAGGGTGATGGCACATAGCGGCGTCGTGCCGGCCTCGACCGATATCGTGCCGGTCGGCGTGCCCCCGTACTGCGCCGTCACGCCCGCTGTGAAGGTGACCGTCCGCTCGTTGCCGTAGGTGACTGGCGAGGAGGACACAGAAATCGTCGTCGTGCTCCCGGCCGGGTCCACGGTCAGTATCTGTGGCCCAGAGGTGGATTCTCCGAGGCCGCCGCCGCCGCCGTAGGTGGCTGTGATCGAGTAGGGAGTAGTCGAGGCACCGAGCACGGTGGGGTTCGTGGTCGAGCAGGAGATCGCCGGAAGGGTGATCGTGCACAGCGTGGTCGCGCCCGAAGCCACGACGACCGTCCCGCTTGGTGTGCCGACGGTCGAAGCCACCTCGGAGGTGAATGTCACGGCCTGCTCGTCACCGTAACTGGCTGAAGGGACCGACATCGACAGGGACGTGGCCGAAGTCGCAGTGGACACCGTCAGGTTCTCGGGGCTGGACTGCGAGGTCGCGAAGTTGCTGTCGCCGAGGTAGTCGGCGGTGATCTCATGATCGCCCGTCGATGTATACGTGACGGTGCAGGTGGCGTTCCTGCCGTTGAGGGCCGCGCCCGTCGAGCCACCGCAGGCGGCGATCGGGCCACCTCCGTCCAGGAACTCCACTGAGCCAGTTGGGATGCCGGTGCCCGAATCCGGGGAGACCGCGGCCGTGAAGGTGACCGGCGCGCTGACGCTGGCAGGGTTGGCGGATGTCGACAACGAGGTCGTGGTCTCGGTCAGTGCGTTGAAGTCGACGCCCTCATTGTTGGAGACCGCCACGTTGCCGGCTGCGTCGACGGCCTCGACGATGTACTGGATCTTCGAACTCGACGACGTAGACGTCCCGGTCCAGTTCTCGTTGTCAGTGGACCCGAGCGTGACCTCTGTCCAGATTCCCGGGCTCGAGGCGTCGGTGTACAGGACGACGACCTCTCCGACTGGGTCGCTCGCGCTCGAGGGCGTCGTCTGGATGTTGAAGTTGAAGGCGCCTCCCACACCGGTCGCCTGCGACGAGTCAATGATGGCCGGCGTGTAGTCGCTGGCGAGGGCGTTCCCCGGTGTGTCGTAATACACCTGCGCAGACATCGAGGTGAAGAGCCGCTCGGTTCCAAGTCCGGTCGTGGAGGAGGGGTTGGGGAAGAACTGGCCGGCGACGAGGTCGAGCTCCGCCGCCTGCGAGGTACCGGTCGAGGTGAACGTCCCGAGGCTCGCCACCCGTTGCAAGGTGCCAGGGAAGGCGGCATCACCGATGGCCGGCGGGGTCGCGTCGTCCGAGCCGACGGCCGGCATGGAGTAGGCGGGCAGGATGTCGCTGAAGTCCTGCGAGCTGAGGCCGGTAACCAGCGCCCCGTGGGGCACGAGCCCCAACTCCGTCACGGGCACTGAGACCAGGGGCTCGATAGGGCGGTACTCGGTCGTCTGTGTGCCGCCGCCAGGTGCGCCGTTCACCTGGTAGTAGGTGCCGTTGGCGTTCGAGACCACCCCGAGGTCACCCGCACCCGATCCGATTGGGAGGCTAAAGGTCACCGGCGCGATGGCGATCCCCGCAGCCGACACGGACCCGGTCTGCGGCGTAACTGACAAGGTGTAGGTCCAGTTGCCGGTGTCCCCAGACCCGTCGGCGTCGGTCCCCGTGGCGGTGTAGGTGCCCACCGCCAAGTTCGCCAACGTCGAGACGGCACCAGAGCCATCGATCGTCAGGTCCGGTGATCCGGTGATCTGCGTGTAAGTGACCGCCCCCGTTGCACCCGAGACATACAACTGGTCGCTGAAGGTGCCCGGAGTGTTTGTCGTCCCGGAGGTCGGCGCAGACTGGAGCAGTGTCGTCGTTCCATTGGTCGGGACCGGCGTGGTGTTGAGGTGGTACATGGGCAGGCCGTAGAAGGTCGACTCCATAAGGGCCTTCAGGTCATACGGGCTCAGGATGGCGTTGCCTGCCGCGTATTGTTGTTTTGCCGCCGTGAGCGCCTCACCGATGTTGAGGGTTCCGTTCAGCTGGCCGGCGAACTCGGCCATGAGCTTGGCCGAGTAGGCAAGGGTGTCGGTGTCTGCGTAGCCATAGCCGGTGTTGGCGAGCCAGAGAGCACCGGCATCGGCGAAGGTCTTTGCCCAGTCCGCCACCGGCGTGGGGATCCCGCTCGCCGACACCTCGGCGTCGTCGATGTCGAGCCCGGCATGACAGCCCATGGAGAACAACAGCTGGCCAGGGAAAGGACTCAAGTCGCTCACATCGGTCGTCGTGAACAGGTCCGTGTTGGTGCTGTCGGTGTTGTCGATCGCAGGCAGCCCTCGCGAGTAGTCGAAGTGGGCGTTGATGCTGTCGACTCCCGGCGCCGGACAGTTGGCGTCGCCTGCGAGAGAGCTATCGAGGTCTGGGGTGGTCCAGGACTCGCTGATGAGGTCGCACGTAGCGTGAAGACCGTCGGAGGCCAAGTTTGCCTCCACCGCGTCGGCACCGGAGGTGAGAAACGAGTAGCCGGTCGTGAGGCTCGATGTTGCGTCGAGGTCACCCTTCGAGTTCGTGAAGCGGGTGAGGGCTCCCTCGATCTCGGAAGCTGACTCGACCAGTCGCCCGACAGCCAGCTGTGGCAGGTAGAGCGTCGAGCTGCCCACGCCGAGAGGCGAGCTGGCTGCGTACGGGTCGTCGCTGAAGTAGTACCCGAGCGAGAGGGCGTCCGCCTCGACGTTGTTCTCTCCCGCGAAGGTGGCGGCGCCGTAGTCGCGCTCGTTCGACTCGCTGGCGCCGTCGGCGATACGCGCGAACGGGATCTGGTCGTCCGCGCCGACGATGACGAGGTTCTGCACGGTCGGATAGGTGGAGCGGATCTGGTCGATGACGCCCGAGATGGCCGCCACGACGTCGTTGGCCAAGTCGACGCTGCACGGGTTGGCGTTCCAGTTGGCGTAGGCACTCTGCACCGTCGCGTACGCGTCGACGGGGACGATCGCCCCCGTCACCCCGGCGGCGGCGTCGGTGGCGACGGATTGGATGTCGTTCAAGATGGTCGTCTCGTCACCGCCGAATGCTGCGCCGAGTCTCTGGGTGTCGACGATGAACAGGGTGTTGATGTTCGTGCTGGGGCTCGGGTTGGTGGCAGCTCCGGGGGGGAGAATGGTCGTGAAACCAGAAGGGATCGTGGCGGGACCGCTGCCGGCGTTTGGCAAGTTGTTCGGGTACACGATGCCGCTGCCGGATGAGCTCCCGGCTGGTAGGCAGGAGGGTGCCGTGGCGCCGCCCAACAGGTTGGCCTGGAGCAGATAGGGCTGCGGGCTGTAGTCGCCGTTGTAGCCCGAGACCTGGACGAGGTAGGTCCCGCCTGCGAGCGGCGGAGTCTGGAGGTACTGGCTTTGCCCGTCCGGGTTGTTCGAGACTGCCTCCAGCTCGTAGCCCGCGGGCGGGCTGGTGGCGAGATCCTGTGAGCCCGGCGTCGCCTCGGTCGTGGAACCAGGCGTCTCCGTCGGCAGCGAGTCGCTCACCCCAGTCAGGTCGTCAGCGGGAGTCCCCTGGAGTCCCGCTGAGCTCGGCCCGAACAGCTCGAGGTCGTAGGTCGCGGGAAGGTTCGTGAGCGCCACGGCGAGCTCGTCGCCTTGAGGCACGGTAACGGACCAGTCGTTCAGGTCTCCCGCGTTCGTGAGATAGCCGACGTTTAGGTTGCCGTTGGCGCTTGGTGGGGTGCCCGGAGTGAGCGGGGTCGCCAAGGCCGGGGTGTTGTCCGGCTCCTCGCCGTCTTTCACCTCGACGTCCGTCGCCGACGTTGACATCGTCAAGCCGTCGATCGCAGCTGACAGGGTCGCCCCCGCCGGCCCGAGGCCGATACCTGCGGCAGCCTCGACCATGAGCGTGTGCGTGCCGGGTGTGAGTACGAAGGTCCATTTCAAGTTCGAAGTGCCGACCGGGTCAGGCGCCGGCCTGCCGTCGAGAGTCGTGGTGCCAGCGACGTAGGAGAATGTCGGGGGGAGGTTGAGGGTGACCTGGACAGCCGACTGAGCGCCCGAGACATCGACGGTGGCGGTGTAGGTGTCCGTCTCACTTGCGCTCGAGGCGGCGTTGGCGGCGAGCGGCAGGTTGGCGAGACTCACGTTCGGCCAGGGGTAGCTCGTGGGCGGAACGGTCGTGAGCAATAGGTCGGCCAACGTGAGACTGGGGTAGCTGGGAGCAGAGGTCGTGTCCCCGATGAGGAGCTGACCGACCGTCGTCTGAGGCGTCGTGGCCTCGATCGCGCTCGCCGGCAGATCGCCGATGGTCTCGTCGCCGTAGCTTCCGAGCTCGCCGAGCGTCGCGTCGGGACTGACGGCGCCGGCGGCTTCCGCCTGCCCCAGCGTGCCGGTCGTGCAACTCACGTCCCCGCAGTTCACATAGCTATTGGTGAAGAGCGGGATCGAGCTGAGCGGGATCGAGCTGAGCGGGATCGAGCTGAGCGGGATGGAGCTGAGGAAGATCGAGCTGAGCGGGATCGAGCTGAGCGGGATCGAGCTGAGCGGAATGGAGCTGAGCGGTATGGAGCTGAGCGGGTTGCTCGCAAGGTTGATGGAGCTGAGCGGGATGGAGCTGAGCGGGATGGAGCTGAGCGGGATGGAGCTGAGCGGGATGGAGCTGAGCGGGATGGAGCTGAGGGGAACTCCGGCAAGGGCGAGAGCGAGCAGCGTGACGCCGTTGTCGTCACCCGAAGAAGCATCGCTCTCGGAGATGCCGAAGTCGGTGCAAGAAGAGTTCAACGTGGTGAGCTCCTGGCACCATGCCTGGAGCGCGTCGCTGCCGCTGGTTGTCCCGTCGATGGGTATCGAGCTGAGCGTCGTCGCCCCGAGCGCGATCGAGCTGAGCGGGATGGAGCTGAGCGGGCTCGATGACAGGTTGAGGTCGCCGAGATCGACGGTCTCGAGGTTGGTCGCCGGCGAATTCACCGAATTTCCGTTGACAGTTCCCGGAGTCGTGTCGGCGAGCACTTCCGCGAGCGTCACGGACTCGAGTGGGACGTCGGCGTACTGCGAGCCTGCAAGCACGCCGGCCCATCCCGTACACGCCGGCGCTGACGCCGCGCCGCAGCCCGCTGGGTATTCGATCGATATGTCCGACAACAACGAGCTCGAGAGCGCCTGCTGCGCAGCGACGAGGGCGGTTGGGGGCGCGGCTCCGGGGACAGCGATCGAGCTGAGCGGTATAGAGCTGAGCGGGATGGAGCTGAGGGGCGAGGCGGCGAGCCCGATCGAGCTGAGGGGGATCGAGCTGAGCGGGATGGAGGCGGCGTCTGCCGAAGAAGCTCCTGAAGAGGAGTCGACCGTGGTCGCCGAGATTGCCGAGGCAGGCACGCTCTCGACGCCGTCCACGGTCGGGGAGTTCGCCGACAGCGTGGTGCTGACGGTGGCGAGAGCCGGTGCCAGGCTGGCGGAGTACCAATTCGCCTCGTTCGGTCCCGGCGTGACCGGCGTGCCTTCGTGCTGGCCGAGGATGACGTAGAAGGGCCCGGTCCCGACGTGACCGACCGAGACGGTGTCACTGCCACCGCTGTAGCTGACGGTGGCGGTGCCGTCACCGGCGCTGTCGACAGCCATCGTGATGTTGTAGGTAACGCCGGTCCCCGGTGTGTTGGGAGAGAGCACCGGCATGATCTGCCGGGCGGCCGAGGCGCCGATCCCGCTATTCGCCCAGATCCCATAGTTGCTGTCGGTCGGGTTCAAGTCTCCTTCGAGCGTGAAAGCCTCAGTCGTGGTCGCATCGACCAGGTAGACCGCAAACGCGCTGCCGTTCGACACGAGGCCCTCGACACTGGTTTGGAGTTCGAAGGGACTCGAATAGGCGGTGGCCGACTGGATGCCGGTGAACTGGTTGTCCCCATTCGTGCCAGCCATCAGCATCGGGGAGAACAAGCTCCCCGGCGAAGACTCGAAGGTCAGGTTTGGAGGCTCGTCCGTCGCGCCGATAGCCGTCTCGACACTCGCAAAGGTCGACGGAATGTCCGAGGACGGGGACTGCTCGGCTTGCCAGCAGGTCGATCCCAGGTTCCCGACATCTACCGAAGAGAGCGCGTAATCCAGGCTGAAGTCCGTGGAGAAGGCGCTGGACGAGCAGTTGTTCGTGGTCAGGCTGGCGGAATACCAGGCCGCTTCGTTGGCTCCGGTTACCGGTCCGGTTGGGTTGGAGCCCATGTTGTCGTCGTCGGACTCCCTCTGGCCGAGGACGACGAAGAAGGGACCGTTGCCCACCGGACCGAGCGTGTTGCTCGTGATGGTGGTCCCGTTCACGGTGATGCCGATGTCGCCGTCGTCGTCGATCGACATGCTGATGTGGAACGTCGTGCCCAATGGCTGGTTTGAAAGGATCTGTTGGCCCATGACGCCACCGCCGATGTCACTTCCGGCCCCGACCGTTCCGCTCACCCAGATGCCATTGAAGCCCGTAGACGACAGGTTTCCTTCGACAGAGAATCCATTGCCTCCGCTGGCATTGGTGAGGTAGATGACGAAGGAGTTGTCACCGGACTGAGCGGCCTGCACGGTCGCCTTGAAATCAAACGGGGCCTCGTAGGCCGTGCTCGACTGGATGGCGGTGAACTCGGGGTTGGCCTCAGCCCCCTGCATGTCCATGTCAGTTCCGTTGAATGCGAGGTCGGGTGCGATGGACGTGGCGCCGTCAACACGGGTCGCAACGGTTTGGAGCAGCGGCGTTCCGGTCTCCCAGCAGTCAGAGAGCGATGTGTCAGTCGCGAAGTCGTCGCTGAACGAGGAGGACGACGCGCAGTCCGTCGTGTCCATCGGGGTGAGCGACACGTTGTCGAGAGTTGCGCCGTAGCCGGTCGCACCTGCCGAGGCGTCGGCGAACTCAACTGTCGTGCTCGTCGAGGTTGCGGTGAGGTTGACCTGTTCTTCCACCCAGCCCATCGATGCATCGGTGTGCCCGGCCGTGTTGAACGAGGGGTCGGCAACGGGGGTTGCGCCGCCCCAGTAGACGTCCATGGTCTTGATGAGGTACCCGTTTCCGGGGTCGTCCGGGTTGCCCGCCATCCACCAGGACAAGGTGTACGTTTCGCCTGCCACCGTCGTAACGGTCTGTGACACTGAGCCGGGACCATTACCTGCCAGATCGACCGACTGCACGCCGTCTTCAGCCTGCCAGTGGTTGTTGTTGAGGTCGATGCCGACTCCGCCGATCGTCCAGCCGGGGATTATTGGGTTGTTGGCGGGCGTAAGGTCCTCGAAACCCTGGCCGGGGCAGTTGTATGCATCACTGCAAGGGGTCACCGCAGGGCTCTCGAAGCTCCCGTTCTCGATGAGGTTGGGGGCGGCGTCCGCCGGCGCACTCGTGACGGCCTGGATGATCGGCGCGAGGGCGCTGGCAAGCCCGAGGACGAGCAGTAGGGCGGCGCCGGCCCGCCCGAGGCGTCCGATTCGGTTGCGAAACGACCCGAGACTTCGACGGTGTACCTGCGTCCCCCACCGGCGGTGACTGTGACGTCGTGATGGTCGCGTGCCTGGCCGGTCAGAAGTATCCAGCGGCCTCATACGGTGCCCCCCTCGCATCGGCGTGAGAAAGCGTCAGCCGACACGCCAATTTCGGCCCTGCCCCACGACCTCGTCGGCGATAATAGTCACCGAGAACGCCACTTGCACAAGCCTGTCGCAGGCGGGGTTCGGTGAGCATCCGCCATGCCCTCAGCGAGCTGTGAGCGGATTGCAATTCGGCGATCTTCGGGGTTAATCCTGATGGCGGTGAGGCCGATACATATAGGGTGAGGCTCCCCCGCGCCACGCGATCTGTCCGCGCCGATGCCGACCTGTCCGAGTTCGAGACTTCGGCCAGGCGACAGAGCTGCTTGCACTCTGTCGGCACATCGTCGATCGGGGGTGAGCTTCGCACCGCAACGAGCCGGGCAGGACACCGTGGACGTCGCAGGCTCTCGAAGGATGCCCACCTGCGTGCTCTCCGTTTGCTGATCACCGTGCTGGTGCCGGCACTCCTGGCGCCGGGGGTGCTCGTCGCCTGGTCATCACCGGCCTCGGCGGCCTCGGCCTCCACCATTGCAGCGCTTGCCACCGCCAACGTCGGCAAGCAGGCGTGCTCGACGAACACTTTGGGCGGTAGGGGCTTCGAGACGAGTTGCACCGGCAACGGAGGGCAACCCGAGTACTGGTGCGCCGACTTCGCCAAGTGGGTGTGGGCGAGTGCCGGCGTGGCTGATACCTCGTGGCTGAACGCCCTTGCGGGCAGCTTCTACACATACGGCCAGCGTTTCGGCACCCTCTCGGCAGAGCCAGCTGTTGGAGACGCCGTCGTGTTCAATTACGACGGCGACGGGGACGCCGAGCACGTCGCCATCGTGACCCAGGTCAACCCGGACGGCACGGTAGAAACCGTGAGCGGTGACTTCGACGGTCAGCCCGGCATCGAGTCGCGCTTCGCCTCGACCTCATCGGTGGTGTTGAACGCCCCTGCCTATCTCGGGGTCTTGGGTTCGACTCCCGATGTGATGGGCATGACAATCAGCGCCTTCGTCGCCCCCGTCGGCGTGAGCGTGGTGCCCGTTGTCGGCCAGTCAGTGTTGTCGGTGGGTCACACGCGGATGATGAATGAGGCGGTGACCTCCCCGAACGGCCTCTACAGCCTCGTGATGCAGGACCACACGAGCTTGGTCGAGTACCTCGGCGCCCGCGTGCTCTGGTCGACGAGCGAGGTCCCGGCTTGGTTCGCTGATGCCAGCCGCCGATCCGCCATCACCCTCCTGCTCAACGACGACGCCAGCATGGCCGTCGACGGGCCCTATGGCCCGATCGTGAGCGAACTACCCCAGACGGACATCCTCAACGCGACTGAGGCTCTCCTTTCCGGCCAGCAACTCGTCTCGTCCAGCGGCTTCTACACCCTCACCATGCAGCCCGACGGCGACCTCGTCGAGTACACCGCTGGCCGCCCGTTGTGGTCGACGGGAACCCAAGGGCACCGAGGGGCTTGGGCCGTCATGAAGGCCGACGGCAACCTCGTCGTCTACAGCACCAGCAAGGTGGCGCTCTGGTCCTCCCACACGAGCGGCCACTCCGGCGGCATCTCGCTCGTCCTCGAGAACGACGGCGACCTCGTCGTCGATGGCCCCGCCGGAACACTCTGGGCCAACCACGTCTGAGGTGGGCCTGCGGGCGCCCAACGGAGCGCCAGGCTGCATCAGAACTTGAAGTGACTCAGCTTCGTGTCGCCGGAGCCAGCGCCGCCGCACCGGGACGGACGGTGAGCCTCTCGCGCAGGTAGGGAAGCGGTATGGCGGGGTCGGCGGAGTCGATCTCCCGCCCGAGACGGTGGCCGTCGAAGATGGCGTCGGCCGGGATCCTGGGTGCCACACAGTCGCCTATCCGATAGAGGCCGACCACGCCCTCGTTGTGCAGGGCGTCACGGTCAGCGGCGAGCTCCCGGAAGAGGGCGTCATCGGACAGGCGCTGTGTGACGAGCACGATGCCGTCGACGACGAACTCCAGGGGCTCGCCGAACTCGTCCGTGCCGCAGGCTCCTCCCGACCCGATCGATGACAACGTCACGCCCCTGCGGAACTTCACCCCGCAGTCATGCAGGCGCTGTCGCAGCATCGGACCTTCGAGGGTCTCGTCGCAGAGGGGCGCCACCTGGTCGAGGCATGTGACGAGCTCGACGTCGTAGCCCTCCAAGGCGAGCAACTCGGCCATGCCGGCGGCGACGAAATAGCCCTCGGCGTCGTACACGAGGACGCGTTCGCCGGTCGGTCGGCGCCCGCCCAGCATGACCTCCTCGGGAACGAGCACGTGTTCTGGGTGCTCGAGGGCCCCCGGGATGGGCGCATGGGTCATGGCGCTGAGGCCGTCGCTCGACCACCGCGAGCCGGTGGCGACGACGACGAGCTCGGCGCCGTACTCGCGCACCTGGGACGCCGAGAGGCGGACAGACCTGATCACCTCGACATTCGCCAGGCGGTCGAGCTGGACGACTCGCCAGTTGACGACCCTCGCCCACTCGCCGAGGCCGGGAAGGCGAGGGATCCAGCTCATGCATCCACCCAGCTCGGCGGATGCTTCGACGAGGTGCACCCTGCGCATCTGGCGTTTGGCGAGCGTGATGGCGCACTCCATCCCGGCGGGCCCTCCACCGAGGACGAGGACGTCCAAGTCGGCGTTGGCCGACCGGGAGAAGCGCTCGGGGTGCCAACCCCTGCGGTACTCCTCGCCTGCGGTGGCGTTCTGCGTGCAACCGATGTGGTGGAGCTGCTCGGACTTCATGATGCAGACGTTGCAGCCGATGCATTCGCGGATCTCGTCGTAGCGGCCCTCCTCGATCTTGTTCGGCAGGAACGGGTCGGCGATCGAAGGTCGGGCGGCGCCGATCAGGTCGAAGGCCCCCGAGCGAACGATCTCTGCCATCACGTCCGGGCTCGTCAGCCGGCCGACTCCCACGATCGGGCGGTTCGTCACCTCACGCACCTGCCCGGTCCATTCGAGCTGGTACGCCTCCTTGAAGAAGCGGGAGGCGCCCGAGTCCTTCGACCAGTCGTTGATCGATCCGATCGTGAGGTCCCACAGGTCGACGAGGTGGTCGGCCGCTTCGATCAGGGCGAGGCCTTCATCGAGCTCGACGCCGGCAGGCCCGAGAGCGGCCACGGCGACGCGACAGGCGATGGCGCAGTCGTCGCCGACGGCGGCTCTCACCTCTTCCAACAACTCCAGCCAGAACCTCGCCCGGTTGGCGAAGCTTCCGCCGTAGGCGTCGTCGCGATGGTTGTAGTACGGGGAGAGAAACTGCATGGGCAGGTAGGAGTGGCCCCCGTAGACGTAGACGATGTCGAAACCCACGTCGCGAGCAGCTCGAGCAGCCCGAACCCACTCGGTCTTCACCCGTTCGATGTCCGACCTCTCCATGGCTTTTGGCACGATGTGCACATTGAGGTCACTCGCCAGCTGAGAGGGCGCGAGGGGCCAGGTGCGCGACTCGCCGCCGTAGCAGTGCGCTCCAGAATGATGCAGCTCGATCGCCGCCAAGGAGTCGAACTCGTGCGCCTGTTCCGCCATGAGGCCGAGATTGGCGGCGTCCTCGGCGTCCCAGAGGCGGGCCGAGATCCAGGGCGACTCGTCGGACTCCGGGCTGACCGGGGCGTACTCAGTCGAGACGGCCGCCCAACCTCCTTCGGCTTTGACCGCACGGTGCTCTGCTTGGGAGAAGGGCTTCACGTCGCCCAGCCCCGAGCAGTGGGGCACTTGGTAGAAGCGGTTGCGGAGAACCTTCGGCCCGATCGTGACCGGCTCGAAGAGGATGTCGTGCCGGGGGTCCCTCCGCGTTCGCCTGACCATGACGGCTGTGTCCTCTCTGGCGCCCTCGTTGTCACCCGTGTGCGGAGACCGCGAGCTCCCCGTAGTCATCCTCGCACGGAGGCTCAGGGGTGTCTATGACGCCGATGTAGCCGCCTCAACGTGTTGGAGGAATCGCTCGTAAGCCTCCGTCACGCCCTTACGGCCGCCCGTGGCGAGAAGATCGAGGATGAGACCGCCAACAACGGCGACGCCGAGTCGGGCGTCCGCCCGCGCCGTCCTCCTGCCTCCGCCATGGCGGCGGCCACCGGTGCCACCCACGACTCGACGACGCCATCGAGGAACCGCTCGGTGCCAGGGCGACCGAGCAGGGCGTGCACGTAGAGCTCGAAGAACAGGCGCTCCTGCGGCCACAGCTTCGGATCGCTCATCCGCTTCCAGAACCGCCCGGCGTCCTCGGTGATCGTGCCCCGAGATCGTCGCCGGTCTCGGGGCCGCCGCCGAGACGAGCTCGTCAGGGTCGATGGAGGCGGGCTGACGTGAACACCCGGCCCGCGCCGAGCAGCCACGCGTCGCGGCCTACCTCAGACGGAGCGCTCGCCAAGCGGGGAGAGTCGTCGAGTGTGATGGCTTCGTTGTGCTCCACCTCGGCCCGCACGGGTAGCCAGCTCAACGGTCTCAGCACGTCCTCGACGGCCGCCCACGAGATGGCGTTGTTGACGTGTTCCCAGAGGTCAAGGTCGCTCGAGCGAAGTGGCCAGCTCTTTGCCTCGGCGACGGCTTCAGGAGCCGGGGGCGGAAGCGACAGCCGCGCCGACACGCCGCGACCGCCGGTGGAGGGCGCGTAGACGCGCTCGAAGAGCTCGCCGGTGCGTGTCGGTCGTCCGCTGGCGACATCCACCGAGATCCAGACGGCGGACGCCTGCAGCGATCCACCGGCGTCGCCTGTCACCGTGGTGGTGCGTTCGGCCCACCGGGCGGCGCTGGCCGAGCAGAACGTCGTGAGCCGCAGGTGCTCCCCGAGGGCAGGAAACTGGCGGACGTTGATGACGCAGCGGCGAAGCAGCCAACCGATCGAGGCCGGCCAGCCAGCGTCGCTGGCGTCGTCCTCGGCGACATCTTGCAGGCACCGGGCGACGGCGTCGAGACGCATTCGCCGGGTGGGCGTCGAGTCGCCCAGCCGCACCCGGTACTCGGAGCTGAACGTGCGACCGTGCTCGGGAAAGGGGAGATACACCTGGTGCCTGCCTTCGATGTCGGAGTTGCGCCTAAGGACCCGATGGACCGAAGCGCTCCACGCGGATCCGGCCGACGGGAACGCCGAGCGACACGAGTAGGTCGGAAGCGGCGTCGGCAAAGCCGGACGATCCGCAGACGTAAGCGATCGCCTCGTCCATCAGGGCGGGTTCGAGGTCGTCTCGCTTGAGGCGCCCCGGCGCTCTCGCCTCCGACGGGGGTGCCTGGCGGGTGTAGACGACCGTGGCCTCGGGGCCGGGCAGCTCCTCGCGGTAGTAGAGCGACTCTGGGTCTCGGACCGACACGACGAGACGGACGAGGCGGGACTGTTGGCGCCGTCGCGCCAGGCGCAGCATGGCCATGAGGGGCACGACGCCGGAGCCGCCACCCACGAGCAGGGCCGGGCTGTCTCCCCGCCAGACGAACCAGCCGCCGATGGGTCCTCGCACCTCGAGTTCGTCACCGAGGATGACGTCGTCGTGGAGAAAGGTCGAGACCTCTCCTCCTTCGAGCCGCTCGACGGTGAGCTCGAACTCGGGCGACCCATCGGGAGGAGATGCCACCGAGTACGAGCGCGCTGCGCTGTAGCCGTCGGGTGCCGTGAGCCGCACGATGTAGTGCTGACCGGCGAGGTGCTCGGACGGCTCGGGCAGACGGAAGCGGAACGTCTTCGCTCGCGCTGTCTCGGGGCGGATTCCGACCACGCTCGCCGTCTGCCAGGGTCCAGGCGCCATGATCCTCAGTCTCCTTGGTAGCGCTGCTCGAGCCATGGGTCGCCGTGGTCGTGGTAGCCGTTCTGCTCCCAGAAACCGGGTTCGTCGTGGTCGAGCAGTCGCAAACCGGACACCCATTTGGCGCTCTTCCAAAAGTAGAGGTGGGGGACGAGGAGACGGGCCGGACCGCCGTGTACGACGGGCAGGGGCTCACCGTCGACTTCCCAGGCGACCCAGGCCTGGTTCCCGGTGACGTCGCCGAGGGGGAGGTTGGTCGTGTAGCCCGTATGGGAGGAGGCGAGCACGTACGTCGCTGCCGTCAGCGGACCGGCGGCTTCGAGCAGCGTGTCGACCGAGACGCCTGTGAAGGTCATGCCGAGCTTGGACCACGTGGTGACGCAATGGATGTCGCCGCGAAACGTCGACGGTGGGAGTGCCTGCAACTCCTGCCACGACCAGCTGGTGGGGCGGGAGACGAGCCCGTCGACGGTGAAGCTCCACGCCGCCGTGTCCAGCCGGGGTGTCACCTCGGCCGTGAGCACAGGCCAGGTCGCACCGGCGTCGTACTGGCCCGGCGGTAGTCGGGGGTCGCGTTCCGGGCGGCTGCGACCTCCGAAGCCTCTCGTGAATTTCGCCATGGATGCCTCCTGAGGATCGGTCGTGCCGGCAGGCTGCTCTCGGTGTTTAGCACTCGATACCGCTGGGCGAACGCCCTGCAAGCTCACCTCGCGGCGGGCGGGCTGCATGGTCGCAACGGGAGCTGTCCCGCCGGAGAAACCGCCGCACCAGTATGCGATGATGCGGAGCACCACACCCCGTGCGAGAGGAGCAGTCCCGTGCGCTGGAACCTTCCCTCCGATCAGGTCCCCCAAGCCTGGTTCAACGTCATCCCGCACCTGGCCGTGCCGCTCGAGCCGCCACTGCACCCGGGCACGCGGCAGCCGGTCGGTCCCGACGACCTGGCGCCCCTGTTCCCGATGGCCCTCATCGGCCAAGAGGTCTCCGCCGAGCCATTCATCGACGTACCCGGCGAGGTGCTCGACGTCCTCCGGCTCTGGCGGCCGACCCCGCTCGTGCGGGCAGAACGCCTCGAGCAGTC
Source organism: uncultured Actinomycetota bacterium (assembly GCA_963735115.1). Taxonomy (GTDB): domain Bacteria; phylum Actinomycetota; class Acidimicrobiia; order Acidimicrobiales; family Bog-793; genus JAKACA01. Next base: position 1,207,917 of record CAVTJR010000001.1, read on the forward strand.
ACTCGGCACACCCGCCCGCATCTACTACAAGGACGAGTCGGTCTCTCCGGCCGGGTCGCACAAGCCGAACACAGCCGTGCCACAGGCCTTCTACAACAAGGCGGAAGGCGTCAAGCGGCTGACGACCGAGACCGGCGCTGGGCAATGGGGCAGCGCTCTCGGGTTCGCCAGCGCTCTGTTCGGGCTGGAATGCATGGTGTACATGGTGCGGGCGTCGTACAACCAGAAGCCCTACCGGCGCGTGATGATGGAGACCTGGGGCGCCTCGGTCGTCCCCTCGCCGGTCGATCAACCCGATCACCCCGGTTCGCTCGGGCTCGCCATCAGTGACGCCGTGCGGGACGCGGCGTCTCGCGAGGACAGTCACTACTCACTCGGCTCCGTGCTCAACCACGTGCTCCTCCACCAGACCGTGATCGGCCAGGAGGCGAAGCGTCAGCTCGATCTCGCCGGGGAGCGACTCCCCGATGTCGTGATCGGCTGCTGCGGCGGCGGATCGAATTTCGGCGGCATCTCACTGCCCTTCGTGCCGGACGCCGGAGTGCGCTTGCTGGCCGTCGAGCCCACCGCCTGCGCCACGCTCACGACGGGCACCTTCGAGTACGACTTCGGCGATACCGCCGGCATGACTCCGCTGCTGCCCATGTACACACTCGGTCACGACTTCATCCCGCCTTCGATCCACGCGGGCGGCTTGCGCTACCACGGCGATGCACCCATCATCTGCAACCTGGTGAAAACGGGGAGGGTAGAGGCGTCCGCCTACCCGCAGTCGAAGGTCTTCGAGGCGGCCATCTCCTTCGCTCGCTCACAGGGGCCGATCCCCGCCCCGGAGACCGCCCACGCCATCTGCGCCGTCATCGACGAGGCACTCGCAGCCAAGGAGACCGGCGAGGAGAGGGTCATCCTGTTCTCCTACTCGGGCCACGGCCTCCTCGACCTCGGGGCCTACGACGACTTCCTGCACGGTCGCCTCGACGCCGATGGCGCTCCGACTCCTGCCTGAGGGGCATCTACACTCCGCATCGCAGGGCGGCTGTTTGGGGCGATAGAAGAGGACCGGTGGAACGCAGGCTGCGCAATCAGGCTCGGGCGCCACGGAGTGAGAAGGCTCCGAAGCGGAGGTCACACGCGGGTGGCGCCAGCGTCGAGGCGGCCGGTGGCTTCCCCGTCTCGGTGCTGGCGGAGAGGACGGGAACTCTCGTGCCCACCATCCACCACTACCGGTACCTCGGGTTGTTGCCGGAGGCGACGGCGCTGGCGTCGAATCGTTTCCTGTACGACGAGCGGCACGTGGAGGCGCTGATCATGATCCGCCTCCTGCGGGACCGGCGGAGCATGCCGCTCGAGGCGATCCGGGGCGTGCTGCCCGATCTGCTGCTGATCGAGCACGACGGCGGGTCGCCGGCCGACATCTGGGACGATGTCATCGTCCCCTACCTCGATCGGTCCAGTCCGGACGTCGTCAGAGGTCGGCTCGTCGTCACCGCCCGCGAGGCCTTCGCCCTCCATGGCTATGCACAGGTCAACGTCGCCGACCTCTGCCGGGAGGCCGGCATCGCAAAGGGATCCTTCTACCGCTACTTCGATTCCAAAGAGGCCATCTTCCTGGCAGCGGCCCATTCCACGGTCGAAGTCGTCGGGCAGCAGTTCGACGAGCTGCCGTCCGGCCTGAGCGAGCGCCAGGCAGTCGAGAAGTTGCAGCTCATGCTCGGACCGATGGCCCCCTTGCTGCTCGAGGTGGCGAGCGGTGAGCTTCGCCACCAGGCAAACGTCGCCGGCGTCGTGGCGGCCATCGCCGCCGGGCTGGCCGCTCACGTCATGCCCCGCCTCGTGACGCGGGGCCAGGCGGCGGTGCCGGTGGCCCGCCGCGTCGTGGACTCCGCTCTCGTGGGTCTGCTGAGGCCCGCCCTCGGCGCCATGCCGTCGTCGCCGGCCTGACCGTCCGACCGAGACCAGGCCTCGGCCGAAACGGCGGACTCGGCCGAAACGGCCGCCGGGAACCGCAGCTGGCGTCGCTGATCGACCCAGTGTCACGTCTGGTTCGTGGCATGGGAGAGCCAAATTCCTCTCGAGCGAGAAGTCAGCCCGTCTTGAACTTCCCTTGACGAACGCACCCGCGCAGGTATAACAAGAGTGGCCGAGTGGTCATCGGCGCTCAACGAAGGGCTGACGTGGTGCAGATCGGGTCGGGATACCCCCTCAACGGGAGCTTTGAGGCGCTGGGCGACGTGGTCGCCAGAGCCGCCGAGGAGAACTTCCCCGTGGCATCGCACCTGTTGCCGCGCCGTGTCCGTTCTCAGCTACTGGCCATCTACGGCTTCGCCCGGCTGGCGGACGACATCGGCGACGAAGCCGAGGGAGATCGGCTCGCCCAGCTCGACTGGTTGGAAGCCGAGCTGCAGCTGGCGGCTTCGGGCGAGGCCACGCACCCGGTGGCGCAGCGTCTGACGCCCTGGCTCCGGGAGGGCGATGCCGACCTCGAGCCGTTCCGTTGCCTGATCGAGGCCAACCGCATGGACCAGCGCGTCCGTCGCTACGACACCTTCGACGAGCTTGTGGGTTACTGCATGCTGTCCGCGGCACCCGTCGGTCGACTCGTGTTGCAGGTGTTCGGCGCCTCCACACCCGAGCGGATCGCTCTTTCGGACCGTGTCTGCATCGGTCTGCAGATCGTCGAGCACCTGCAGGACGTGAGCGAGGACGCGGCGCACGGTCGCGTCTACCTGCCGCGAGAGGATCTCGACCGGTTCGGGTGCAGCGAGGCCGAGCTCGCTGCCGCCGCCGCCGGGCCGGCCCTACGGCGCCTCATCGCCATGGAGGCAGAACGAGCCCGTTCGTTGCTGGCTGCAGGCGTGGACCTGGGTCGCCAGCTGTCGTTGCGACGGCGCCTCGCCGTGGCGGGCTTCACTGCCGGGGGGATGGCTGCGATCGACTCCATCCGCCGAGCTGACTACGACGTGCTCGCCGTCCGCTGCCGCCCGCGCCCGATCCGGTTGGCGACTCGAGCGTTCTGCGCGGTCGTCGCCGCGAGCCGAAGTCGAGCCGCGGCATGAGTGTCGAGACCGCCTACGAGTGGTGCGAGTGCGTGACGCGCCGCGAGGCGAAGAACTTCGCCTACGGCATCCGGTTGCTCAGGCGGCCGGAGCGACAAGCCTTGTCAGCTGTCTACGCCCTCGCGAGGCGTATCGACGACATCGGGGACGGTCGGCTCGAGCCTGAGGAGAAGCTCGCTTGCCTGCAACGTGTCCGCAAGGAGATCGACCCGATCGATGACAGCACCGTCGACCCCGTGCTCGTCGCCGTCGCCGATGCCGCTCGTCGCTATCAGCTGCCGATGGCGGCCTTCGGCGAGATCATCGACGGGTGCGAGATGGATGTCCTCGGGGCGTCCTACGAGACAATCGACGACCTCGTCGGTTATTGCCGCCGCGTCGCCGGCTCGGTCGGTCGGCTCTCCCTCGCCGTCTTCGGGGCGAAGGATTCGGAGCGGGCCGTGCCCCTGGCGGACGCTCTCGGTGTCGCCCTCCAGCTGACGAACATCCTCCGCGACATCGTGGAGGATCGGGAGCTCGGACGGGTGTACCTGCCTCGCCTCGACGCCGAGTCGGTCGGCTGCTCGCCCGACCTTGTGGGTCCGGCTCGAAGCGTGGCCAGCCTTGTCGCCTTCGAATGCACCCGTGCGAACGAGTGGTTCGAGCAAGGACTGCAGCTGCTGCCCTTGCTCGACGGTCGCAGCCGGGCGTGTGTCTCGGCCATGGCGGGGATTTATCGGCGCTTGCTGGCGCGTATCGAGCGCGACCCGATCGCCGTCACGAGAGGACGCTTGTCGTTGCCGAGCTGGGAGAAGGCGCTCGTGGCCGCCCGCAGCCTTGCCGGGGCGCATCCGTGAGCGGAGGGCACATCGGCATCGTCGGGGGTGGTCTGGCCGGGATCGCTGCCGCTCTCACCGCCGTCGACGGCGGGGCCGACGTCACGCTGTTGGAGCGACGAACGAACCTCGGTGGTCTGACGACGTCGATCAGGCGCAACGGGCTCTGGTTCGACAACGGTCAGCATGTCTTTCTCCGCTGCTGCACCGAGTACCGGCGCCTGCTCGACCGTATCAACGGTTCCTCGCAGGTCTTCCTGCAACGCCGACTCGACGTGCCGGTGCTGGCTCCCAACGGCGTCATGGCCTCCATCCGCCGCTCGCGGCTGCCGGCCCCCCTCCATCTAGCTGCTTCCTTGGCGAGATACCGTCATCTGTCGATCCGCCAGCGTGGGCGCCTGCTGACCGCCGCCGCCGCCCTGCTCCGCCTCGACCCTGACGACGATGCCCTCGACGAGATCTCGTTCGGACAGTGGCTGGCGGGGCGCCGCCAGAGCGACCGAGCGGTGGATCGCCTCTGGAACCTCATCGCCCTTCCGACGCTCAACGCCTCGGCCGATGAGGCCTCGCTGAAGCTGGCCGTCAAAGTCTTCCGCGTCGGGCTGCTCGACCGATCCGATGCGGGCGACATCGGTTGGTCCTCTGTTCCGCTCGCTGAGCTGCACGGCGGCAACGCCAGGCGGGCGCTCGAGGCCGCCGGTGTCGAGATCCTCACCGGGTCAGCGGTGACGTCGCTCGAGCGTTCCTCTGCGGGCACCTACACCCTCGCCACCGACCTCCGGCGTGTGGCCGTAGACGCCGTCGTCGTGGGTACACCCCCACGCACGGCCGCAACCCTCGGTGCCTTCGATGACGTGGCCGCCGACGGGCTCGGGGCGTCGCCAATCGTGAACGTCCACCTCCTCCTCGACCGGCGGGTGACGGATCTTCGTTTTGCTGCCTGTGTCGACTCGCCCATCCAGTTCGTCTTCGACCGGACCGCCTCCAGTGGCGCCACCGCCGGTCAATGCCTGGCGATCTCGTTGTCAGCGGCGGACGGATACATCGGCCGAGGATCACCCGAGCTCATCCAGCTCTTCATGGCGGCACTCGCAGAGGTGTTCCCAGCGGCAGGGCGAGCTCGGCTCCTCGATGCCGTCGTCACCCGCGAGCGGGCGGCCACATTCCGGGCGGCGCCCGGCAGCGACGCCCTCCGCCCCCTCGGCGCCACCAAGCAGCCCGGCCTCTTCCTTGCCGGGGCATGGTGCGACACGGGTTGGCCCGCCACGATGGAGGGCGCCGTCCGCAGTGGGAGCGACGCCGCCAGATCAGCCCTCGGCTTCCTCGGGGGACGCCCGGCCACCCTTGTACGGCACCTCGAAGAGGCGATCCCATGACCACGGCGCCCTCGATCGCCCATCGCGACCTCCCGACGGCGAGCGGCTCGCTGGCTCGCGCCCGCTCCCTCGTGGCGCCGGCTTTGGACGAGGCCGTCCTCCGCCTCAGCCCGGAGCTGCGATCGGCCGTCCGCCATCATCTCGAGGGAGGCGGCAAATTCGTGCGCGCCGGACTCGTGTTGCTCTCGGCGGCCGCTGTCGGCGGCGATGAGCGCTCGGGTGTGGTCGGGGCAGTGGCCATCGAGCTGGTGCACAATTTCTCGCTCGTCCACGACGACATCATCGACGGTGATCTGGAGCGACGACACCGTCCGACCGTATGGGCGGAGTACGGCATCGGCCAGGCCATCATCACGGGCGACGCCCTCGTCACCCTCGCCCTGCAGCTCCTCCTCGAGGAGCCGACGCCGCCACGTGTCAACGCCGCCCTCCGGCTGGCGGAGGCGACCCAGGAGATGATCGCGGGCCAAGCCGAGGACATGGCCTCCGAGCAGCGCTCCGTCCTCTCGGTGGAGGAGTGCCTCCACATGGAGACTGGCAAGACCGGGGCCCTCCTGTCCTGCGCTGCGTCCCTTGGTGCCGTGCTCGCCGGAGCGCCCGCACCGTCGGTCGACGCCCTCGCCGATTTCGGCCGTCATCTCGGCATCGCCTTTCAGGCCGTCGACGATCTGCTCGGCATCTGGGGAGATCCGAGCGTCACCGGAAAGCCTGTCGGGAACGATCTCCGGCTCCACAAGAAGACGTTGCCCGTCGCCGTCGCCACCGCCAACGGAGCCCCTGAGGACCTCAAGACGCTCTTGTCCGAGGAGCTCTCCGACGGCGACGTCGAGGCGGCGGCGCGCATGCTCGACGAGTGCGGGGCGCGCGAGCAGACCGTCGCGATCGGCGAATCACACCTGCAAGCTGCCCTCGGTGCGCTCGAGCGGGTACCGCTCGAGCTGGCGGCCACCGCCGAGCTCGCCGCCATCGCCCACTACGTGACAGCACGCGACCGATGAGTGCTCTCGCCGGCGCCCACCCGGCTGCCGTGTCACTGGAGGAAGGGGTCGGGGCGCCACCAGCGGAGTCGACGACGTTCGCCGAGACCGCCGCTGCCTGTCTGGCGAAGGCAGCCGGAGCGCTCATGTCGTTGCAGCACGAGAAGGGGTACTGGAAGGGAGAGCTCGAAACCAACGTCACGATGGACGCCGAGGATCTCCTCCTGCGTGAGTTCCTCGGCGTCCGCCGGCGCCGCCAAACCGAGGCAGCGGCGCGTTGGATCCGCTCGCAGCAACGGGCAGACGGCACCTGGGCGAACTTCTACGGAGGGCCGCCCGATCTCTCCACGACCGTGGAGGCGTACGTCGCCTTGCGCCTCGCCGGCGACCCCGTGGAGGCGGACCACATGCGCCTCACCGCCGGGTTCATCCTCGGCGCCGGCGGAATCGAGCGAACGCGGGTCTTCACGCGCATTTGGTTGGCGCTGTTCGGTCTCTGGCCCTGGGCGGAGCTCCCGGTGATGCCACCCGAGTTGATGTTCTTGCCGAAATGGGTGCCGCTCAACATCTACGACTTCGCCTGCTGGGCTCGCCAGACGATCGTCGCCCTCACGGTGGTGGGCTCTCACCGACCGGTCCACGCCCTCGATTTCGGCATCGACGAGCTTCGATCGGGTGCCCGACCGGCTCGCCGCAAGCCGCTCGCTAGCTGGCCCGGTCGCTTCCAAGTCCTCGACCAGCTCCTCCATACATACGAGCGTCGGCCGATCCGCTGCCTCCGTCGCGCCGCCTTGCGCCGCGCCGAGCGATGGATCATGCAGCGCCAGGAGGCGGACGGCTCCTGGGGAGGCATCCAACCGCCCTGGGTCTACTCGCTCATGGCGCTGCGGCTGCAGGGTTATGCCCTCGACCACCCGGCCATGCGCGCAGGGGTCGAAGGCCTCGACGGGTTCACGGTCGAAGACGAGGCCGGCCGGCGGTTGGAAGCGTGCCAGTCTCCCGTATGGGACACGGCGCTCGCCGTCACTGCGCTCGCCGACGCCGGCCTCCCGCCCGACGACCCAGCCCTCTTGTCGGCCGCTAGATGGCTGCTGGCCGAAGAGATCTCCGTGACTGGGGACTGGCGCGTCCGCCGTCCGCACCTCGAGCCCGCAGGCTGGGCGTTCGAGTTCGCCAACGACAACTACCCCGACATCGACGACACCGCCGAGATCGTCTTGGCGCTCGGGCGCACGGCCGAGCCGAGTGGTGGCGCTGTCGACCGGGCAGTTGCCTGGCTAGAGGGGATGCAGTCTCGCGACGGCGGCTGGGGAGCCTTCGACGTCGACAACACTCAGGAGCTGTGCCGGCAGCTGCCGTTCTGCGACTTCGGCGAGCTGATCGATCCCCCAAGCGCAGACGTCACCGCCCACGTCGTCGAGATGCTGGCGCGGCTCGGTCGCAAGGGCGGGGCCATCCAAGAAGGGGTCGACTGGCTGCTTGCTTCGCAGGAAACCGACGGGTCATGGTTCGGCCGTTGGGGCGCCAACCACGTGTACGGCACGGGAGCCGTCGTCCCGGCCCTCATCGCAGCCGGCATCCCGCCCGGGCACCCGGCCGTGGGCGCCGCCGTCGCCTGGTTGGAGCGCCATCAGAACTCCGACGGCGGCTGGGGCGAGGATCTTCGCTCCTATGGCGATGACTCCTACCGCGGTCGCGGGATCTCGACAGCGTCGCAGACCGCTTGGGCGCTGCTCGCCTTGCTGGCCGCAGGCGAACGATCGGGCGTCACCGAGAGAGGCGTCGGCTTCCTCGTCGCCAGCCAGCAGGAGGACGGTTCCTGGGACGAGCCATGGTTTACGGGAACGGGCTTCCCTGGCTACTTCTACATCAACTACCACCTGTATCGACTCGTCTTCCCTGTCATGGCACTGGGACGCTTCGTGAAGGGAGAGACCGACGGCTGAGCTCACACTACTGACGGAGCGCCGGTCCGAAGCCCTCGCCTTCGGTGGCACCGGCGTCGTCTGCTTGGAGCAGACCGCCGGCCACCTCGCTGACGCCGGTCTCGGCGCTCAGCTCGACGAGGGCGCCCCGGTCGCCCTCGTGGGGGTGGCGGCGCCCTTGGGGGGCGAGCTGCGCCCCGGCCATCTCGTCGTGGCGAACGAGTTGCGGGGCACCAACGGCGGCGGGCGGAGGTTCCTTCCGATGGCGGCTCTCGTTGCGGCCGAGCTGCGCCGGTCGGGCCTCGGCGTTCACGTCGGTCCGCTCGTGTCCTTTGCCGGCTCTCTCGCGGCCGCCGAGCGGGCCTCGCTCGCAAGCGGCGGCGCCGTCGCTCTCGACACGGCCTCGATGTCGCTCATGGACGGCTTCGAGCGCAACCCGCTCGCCGTCGTGCACTCCATCGTCGAGTCCACGAATGGCCCGTCCGAGTCTGCGGCACCCGTGCCCGCCTCGCTGCTCGGGGTGCGCGGCCCACTCGAGCGATGGGCGCGGGCCTGCGGCGAGCACTCGGTCGTGCTCGCCGCTCCGCGCTCGTTCTGTGCCGGCGTGGAGCGGGCGATCGAGACCGTCAAGCGTGCCCTCGAGCGATACGGCGCCCCGGTCTACGTCCGTCGTCAGATCGTCCACAACCTGCACGTCGTGCGCGACCTCGAGACGCGGGGGGCGATCTTCGTGGAGGAGCTCGACGAGGTGCCGCCCGATTCGACGGTGGTCTTCGCCGCCCACGGCGTCTCCCCGGCCGTGCGCTCGCAGGCCGCCGAGCGAAACGATCTCAAGGTCATCGATGCCACCTGCCCGCTCGTCACCAAGGTGCACACCGAGGCGCGCCGCTACGCCAGCCAGGGGCACCACCTCGTCCTCATCGGGCACGACGGTCATGAGGAGGTCGAAGGGACGCTCGGTGAGGCACCGGACCGCTTCCACCTCGTGGAGCGGCCCGAGGACGTGGGGCGGCTCGACCTCGGGTCGGAAGGGGCCGTGGCCTACCTCACCCAGACCACCCTTGCCACCGACGAGACGGCGGAGATCGTCGCCGCCCTGCGCGAGCGCTTCCCGCACATCACCGCCCCGCCGGCGGACGACATCTGCTATGCCACCCAGAACCGGCAGGATGCCGTCCGTTCGATCGCCCATCGGTGCGACTTCATGCTCGTTGTCGGCTCGGCGAATTCGTCCAACACGGCCCGACTCGTCGAGGTCGCCCGGCGGGAGGGGTGCCAGGCCGAGCTCGTCGAAGACGCCTCCCAGCTGCAGCTCGGCTGGCTCGACGGCGTGGCGACCATCGGTCTCACGGCCGGCGCCTCGGCTCCTGACGCCCTCGTGCAAGAGCTTCTCGAGACACTCCGGCTGCTCGGACCCGTCTCGTTGAGCGAGGAGACGACCGCAGAAGAAACCGTCCGATTCGGCCTGCCGGCCCAGGTCCGCTGATGCCAGTCCCACTCCGGCAGAACGCACGCATCGGTGCCCACCTTCTTCGTCAACGGTTGAAAGGGGCCAAGTACTACCCGTTCATCGTCGAGATCGAGCCGCTCTTCGCATGCAACCTGTCGTGCCCGGGCTGCGGCAAGATCCAGCACCCGACCGAGATCCTCCGGCGTCGCCTCTCGGTGGAGGACGTGCTGGGAGCTGTCGCCGAAAGCGGTACACCGATGGTCTCCATCGCCGGCGGCGAGCCGCTGTTGCACCCCGACATCAGCCGCATGGTCGACGAGCTCGTGCGCAAGAAGATCTACGTCTACCTCTGCACGAACGCCATCCTTCTGGAGCGGCGCCTGCAGCGGTTCACGCCGTCGCGCTACTTCTCGTGGGTCGTCCACGTCGACGGCCTCCGCGAGCGCCACGACCAAGCGGTCGACCGCAAGGGTGTCTTCGATCAGGCGGTCTCGGCCATCCGCGCCGCCAAGGCGGCCGGGTTTCGCGTGACGACGAACTCGACCTTCTTCAACATCGACTCGCCCAAGACCATCCGCGACGTCCTCGACTTCCTGAACGACGACCTGCGGGTCGACGCCATGATGATCTCGCCTGCCTACGCCTACGAGAAGGCGCCCGACCAGGAGCACTTCCTCGGCACGGAGCAGACCCGAGAGCTGTTCCGGGAGGCCTTCGCCGACGATCGGCGGAAGAGATGGCGGCTCAACCACTCCCCCCTGTTCCTCGACTTCCTCGAGGGCAAGGCGGACTTCCAGTGCACGGCCTGGGGGATCCCGAGTTACTCGGTGTTCGGCTGGCAGCGGCCCTGCTACCTGATGGCCGATGGGTATGCCAGCAGCTACAGGGAGCTCGTCGAGACGACGGACTGGTCCTCCTACGGACGCGGGCGCGACCCCCGTTGCGCCAACTGCATGGCTCACTGCGGTTACGAGCCGACCGCCGTCATCGCCACCATGGGCTCGCTCCGCCAGTCGCTCCGCGCCCTCGTGAACACCCATTGATCGACATGAGCGTCGTCGAGGTCCCAGCCGGTTCGTCCCTCGCCTTTGCGCGCTCGCCAGCCCGTCTGCGCGAGATGAGCGGTCCGGAACTCGGGATGCTGGCGGAGGAGGTGCGCAGGTTTCTCGTCGCCAGCGTCGCCTCGACGGGCGGGCACCTCGGATCCAACCTCGGCGTCGTCGAGCTCACCATCGCGTTGCACCGCGTCTTCGAGTCCCCCGACGATGCCATCGTGTGGGACACCGGTCACCAGGCCTACGTGCACAAGCTCGTGACGGGCCGTCAGGCCGCCTTTGCCGGCCTTCGCCAAAGCGGTGGCCTCTCGGGCTATCCCAACCGCTCCGAGTCCGAACACGACCTCGTCGAGAACAGCCATGCCTCGACGGCGCTCTCCTACGCCCACGGGCTCGCGACGGCGCGCCGGCTGCGGCACGATCGGCGCCGCGTCGTCGCCGTCGTCGGAGACGGCGCCCTCACGGGCGGGCTCGCCTATGAAGCCCTCAACAACATCGGGGTATCGGGCAGCAGGGTCATCGTCGTGCTCAACGACAATGGCCGCTCCTATGCCCCGACGGTGTCACCGTTGTCCTTGGCGGCCATTTCGCTCGCCCCCTCGGACGCAGATCGATCTCCGGCGGCCCAGTTCTTCGCGGCTCTCGGACTCTCCTACCTCGGCCCGGTCGACGGTCATGATCTGGCCGCCCTCGAGGCCGCCCTGACGAGCGCCTCCGCCCACACCGACCCGGTGGTCGTCCACGTCATCACGAGAAAGGGCCTCGGTTACGAGCCGGCCGAGCGTGACGAGGAGAAGTGCCTGCACGACATCGGGCCGTTCGATACCGAGACCGGCATCGCTCTGGCGCCCACAGGTCCTCGTCTCAGCTACACGGAGGCGTTCGCATCTGCCCTCATGGTGGAGGCGGCCTCTCGACCGGAGCTGGTGGCGATCACGGCCGCCATGCCGGGGCCGACCGGACTGCTGGCGTTCCGCCATCGGTACCCGGATCGCTTCTTCGACGTGGGCATCGCCGAGCAGCACGCCGTCACGGCCGCGGCCGGCATGGCGATGGGCGGGCTGCGGCCGGTCGTGGCGATCTACTCGACGTTCCTCAATCGAGCCTGGGACCAGATCGTGCACGACGTCGGTCTCCACCGATTGCCAGTCGTCTTCTGCCTGGACAGGGCCGGCATCACGGGTGACGACGGCCCGAGCCACCACGGCGTGCTCGACCTGATGCTGCTCAGCAAAGTGCCGGGCATGACGGTCTTGGCCCCCTCGTCCTACGAGGAGGTGGGCAACATGCTCCACCACGCCCTCGAGATCTCCGCAGGACCCGTCGCCATTCGCTGGCCGAAGACGGAGGCCAAGGCTTCGGCGGCCGTCGGGTACGGCCTGCGGGCGCGCCGGGTGCGTCGGGGCGGACGGGTCTGTCTGCTCGGCGTCGGCAAGCTCGTGGAGGCGTGCGAGGAGGCCGCCTGCCTCCTCGAGGGCGACGGGATCGCGGCCACGGTCTGGGACGTCCGGGCGGCGGCGCCGCTCGACCCCGCCATGATCGACGACGCCCTTGCCCACCGGCTCGTCGTGACGGCCGAGGACGGCATCGTGGCCGGTGGCATCGGCAGCCTGATGGAGGCCTCCATCCGTCGAGCGGCTCCCGCCGATGCCCTTCCGATGGTGCGCAATCTCGGCGTTCCCCTCACCTACCTTCCTCATGGCCGCGCCGGCGATCTTCTCGCCGGCCTCGGGCTCGACGGCGCCGGCATCCGACAGGCCGTTCTCGACGCCCTCTGACTCGCGTTGCCTGAACTGCCCGCCGCCCAGGCCGGCCAGGCACTGCAGGGAGACTTTGCTCCGCACCTCAGCCGCCCGGCCTGCCCTCCCGTCGGCGTCGTGCGAGGAGCCAGGCCGACCCGCCGCCGACCGCCAGCCCGGCCGCCACGATGGCGACGACGGCGACCGTCGGCAGAGCGCTGGCGGCGTGCCGGGTTGGTGTTTTCCGCCGGCCCGTCGGCGAGGTCGTGCCCGTGCCGGTGCCCGTGCTTTCCGGGCGTGTCGTGCTCGTGCTGGTGCTCGTCGATGACGCTCTGAAGGCGACGACAGCGTCAGCCGAGGGGGCGAGCAACAGGCCGTCACCCGCGCTCGCCGTCGGGAAGTGGTTGGCGGGCACGCCGATCGTCGCTTGTCGGCGAACAGTGCCGGTTGTCGGGTCGAGGCCGTAGAGCTCGCCGTTCTGACCGATGGTCCACACGAGCCCGCCGGCGACGAGCGGGGGACCACCGCCGGTCCCGGAGCTCCAGCGAAGGTGCAGCCCCGGAGGCGACGTGTCGACCTCGACGGCGACGACGCCGCTCAGGCACGGCAGGTAGACGGTCGTGCCGACGACGGCGCCTCCACCGTCGATGTCCGCGTTGCACACTGCGCCCAGCTCCGCCTGCTGCCCGCCGATCCCGCCGAGCCGTTCGCTGTTCAACAAGTAGGCGATGCGTGACTTGCCGGCCGCCACGACCTCCCCATCGGCCAACAGCACGGGCTCCATTGACATGTCGAGATCGTCTGCGTTGTTCGAAGGCCAGTTGCTCGGGGCGAAGTACTGCAGGAGCTTGAGCGAGGGTGACAGCTCGAGAACCGAGTCGCTGTCGTCGTAGGCCTGAGAGGACGAGTAGACCGAGCCGTTGCCGGCCTCGACCCAGATGTCGCCGTTGCTGCTGACGGCGGGCGCCGCCCCGCCCATCCAGATCGCCCCCTGGTCATCCCCGGCGGCGGAGTCCACCTCGAAGTCGAGCGGCCGGCCGCCTGCCTCACCCACCGAAACCACCCAGCCGTGATAGGCCGAACAGTCGCCGTCGTTGCCTCCCAAACCGAACACCACCCTGCCGTCGTCGAGCGTCAGGCCGGTGCGTTGCAAGAGGGCCGCCGTGTCTGCGCCTGGCGGATCCACGCTCTCGGACACCTCGACCGCGCCCGAGCCGAGGCTGAGGCCGTAGAGACGATGGCTCGGGCTCCCGTTGCCCGACTCGTCGGCCACCACGAAGATCTCGTCCCGAGCCTGGTCGATGACAGGCGTGCCCGTGATGCCCACCACGGGCGTGATGTCCCCGCAGGGGAGGGAGTGAGAGACGGCGGGGGTGCCCAAGTGCCGCGACCATTCGATCGCCCCCGACGAGGTCGAGAGGGCATAGACGGTGTCGTTTTCGGTGGCGACATAGACGCGCCCGGAGGCGACGAGTGGCTCGCCGTAGATCTCACCGTCGAGGGTGGCTGAGGTCCACGCCGGCGATGCCGTCTCGACGGCGCCGATGGAGGCGACGACTCCGCTGCCGGCTGCATCGGCGTGGTAGACGGTGAAGGCGTTCGGATCGGAGGAGGCGGGCGAGCCGTCCGCCGCTCCGGCCAAGGGTCCGGCTATCACCCAGGCGGCGGCCAGCGCCATGAGGAGCGACGCAGCCGCCCGCGGGTGACGATCAGGAGTGGCCCGCCCGGGTGGCTGCTCCGTAGCCGGCGCCGCTCGCAAGCTCATGTGCGGAGGCTATCGAGGCAACCCTCTCGGTCGAGGGTCGCCCCGGCGCCTCAGGAGAAGTGGGTATCGGGACGATCGAGAGGGACCCCGTCGACGGTGATGTCGACCCTCTCGTTGTAGAAGCAGACGAGCCCTGCGATGCCGGCCGACTCCGGCACGGGGTGCCGGTACCACCAGATGATGTCCTCGTAGGTCGTGCCGTCGATCGTGACGGAGTAGTACTCCGCCGTTCCCTTGTACGGGCACCGCGTCGTCGTCGTCGCAGGCGTCAGCAGGTCGAGGCGAACATCAGTCTTCGGGAGGTAGAAACGGACAGGCAGCCCCGTTTCGAACAGGAGCACCGGCCGGGCTGAGTCGGCCACCTTGGTGCCATCGATGGCGACCTCGACGTGTCGCGAGCTTCGCAGGACGTCGACGCGCGAGTGCGGGTCGCGTGGGTGCACGTAGACCTGCTCGTCCTCCTCGAACCAGGCATCCATGGCGTCCCAGTCGATCCGGATGGCGCCGCGGAGCTCGTCTATGGGCGAATCTGGATACGTCCAGGCGGCGTCCGCCGCCTCCGCCCGGTGGGTCTTCACGTTGAAGTAGGCGGCGTCACCCCGGCTGGGCGAGTGCTCCGTTTTCCCTGATTCGACGAGCAGCTCGGAGCGCACGTCCTCGGCGGGGATGTAGTACGCCGGAAAGTACGGGATCTCCCAGACCAGCAACGGTCGGATGGTGTCGGCCACGAGCTCACCGCCGAGGTAGGTCCGCACCCGCTTGTGTCCGTGCTCGACTCTCACCCGCCCTCTACCCGTCATGTCGCGAGGTTAGAGACCTCGTCGCCGGCTCCGGCCGCGAGCGACGAGCCGTGCCATCTCAGTCGGCTCTACGGCCGGCGTTGGCGGTAGGCCGAGCGCAACGCAGCTGCCTGCTCGGGTTGGAGGCACTTGAGGACCTCCCGCAGCGTCACCCCGGAGACCCGCCCAACCCTCGGTGTGATCCACTCCAGCACCAGCCCGGATCGGCGTCGCCCGAGGTCCCGCAGGACCCATCCGATGGCCTTGCGGATGAAGAACTCCTTCTCCTCGAGGAGCCGGTCGGCGTAGGAGAAGAACAGCTCCGGGTTGCCCTCACCTCGCCGCAGCGGCACGAGCAGCGCCAGCATGGCGGACCGGCGTAGCCAGAAGTCGTCGTCGCCCACCCAGCGGTCGAGGGTGGGGACCGTTTCGGGGTGGGCGTCCACGATGGGACCGACGACCTGGGCGGCGAGCGAGTCGACGAGCGCCCAGGTGCGTGCTTCGCGCAGCAGCCGCTCGAGCAGCACGAGATCCTCCGGCCGAAGACAGCCCGAGTGCATGACGAGCAGCTCAACCGCCAGCATGCGTCGCTCGTGAACGCCGGCAGTCCAGAGGGCCGTGACGAGAGCCACGAGGGCGTCGTGTTCATCCACCGGGTAGCGAGCGCCCGCCGTCCTTGCGACCCGGCGGATCGCCGGGACGGACGCCCCGAGGAACTGCAGGTCGCTCTTCAGGTAGGCACGCTCGGACTCGGCCCGTGCCGGGGTTCCGAGCGCCCGCAGCTCGTCCTCTAGCTCGTTCGCAAACCTGACGGCGTCGTCGGCGTCGGCAGGCAACCTCAGCGCCGCTCCAAGGCGGCGATCGTGGCTGCCGTTACGTCCTCGGGCGCCCCGGTGGCGTCAACGGTCACGAGCAGGCCCCGGTTGCGGTAGTACTCCAGCAGCGGCTCCGTCTCGGAATGGAAGATGCGCAAACGGCGCTCGGTCACGTCCGAGTCGCCGTCGTCGAGTCGGCCGGCAGCTCGCCCGGCGAGCCGTTGGCGAACGATCTCGTCAGGCACGGCCAGGTAGACGACGGCGTCGGCGGTCGCCCCCATCGGCAACGCCTCCTGGAAGGCGAGCTCGGCCTGGCGCAACGTCCGCGGGAACCCGTCGAGGACGTACCCCCCGTTCGCGACAGCAGCGGCGATCTCCGAGCGCAGCAGCTCGATGACGACCTCGTCCGGGACGAGCTCGCCCGTGCGCACGTAGTCCTCGATCCGCTTCCCGAGGGAGGTTGGGTCGGTCAGGTGGGCGCGCAGCAGCTCGCCCGAGGAGATGTGGACGGCACCGAAGTGCTTCGCCAGCAGGGGGCCCTGTGTTCCCTTGCCGGATCCGGGGGAGCCGAGGAGGACGAGGTGCATGGTCGTAGGGATCGAGATTGGCAGGCGACGCTGAATCGGGGGCGGAACGATCGTCGTTTCAGGCGGCGGAGCGCTCGAGGATGTGAACGCCACAGGCCGACCCGAGACCGATGACGTGGGCGAGACCGACCTTGGCGCCCACGATCTGGCGGTCGCCCGCCTCGCCCCGCAGGTGGGTGGCGACCTCCCAGACGTTGGCGATGCCCGTCGCCGCGATCGGGTGTCCCTTGGACTGGAGCCCGCCCGAGACGTTCACCGGCAGGGCTCCGTCGCGCCAGGTGGCACCCGATTTGAAGAAGTCGGCCGCCCCCCCTTCCTCGCAGAGCATGAGGTTGTCGTAGTGGACGAGCTCGGCGGTGGCGAAGCAGTCGTGCAGTTCGACCAGGTCGAGGTCCTCCGGTCCGACGCCGGCCTGCTCGTAGGCCTTGCGGGCGGCGTTGCGCGTGAGGGTGTTGACATTCGGCAGGATCTGGCACGCCTCTTCGTACGGGTCCGTCGTGAGCACGGAGGCGGCCACCTTCACGGCCCTGCGCTGCTGGGTGGGTGAGAGTGTCTTCAGCTTGGCACCGCTCACGAGCACGGCGGCGGCGGCACCGTCGCAGTTGGCGGAGCACATCGGCCGGGTGTTCGGATAGGCGATCATGACATCGCCCATGATCTGCTCGAGGGACATGCGCTTCTGATAAGCGGCGAAGGGGTTGAGGGTCGAGTGGGCGTGATTCTTCTCCGAGATGCGCGCGAACAGCTCGAAACTCGTGCCCCCGTAGCGGTGTCCGTACTCCATTCCGATCTGAGCAAAGACACCCGGCATCGTCTCGGTGCCGATGCGCCCGTCGACGGGGGCGACGGCACCGAACCGCCCGCTCGGTTGCCACGTCCCGCCGTCGGCTTTCCGGGAGCCGCCGGAGAGCAGACCGGCACCGGCGAGCTTCTCCACCCCGACGGCGAGACCCATGTCCGCCTCGCCTGCCTTGATCGACATGACAACCGTCCGCAACGCCGTCGCCCCCGTGGCGCAAGCGTTCGTGACGTTGTAGACGGGGATGCCGGTCTGGCCGACCTGCTTCTGGAGAGCCTGACCGATGCCGAGGCCACCCATCAGGCTGCCTGCGGCCAGGACACCCATGTCTCGCATGCTGACGTCACCGTCGGCGAGTGCACCCATGACCGCCTCGCAAGCCAGGTCGATGGTGTCCTTGTCCGGGTGTTTGCCGAACTTCGTCATCGTGATGCCGAGAATCCAGATGTCGTCGCTTGCCATGTGTCCTCGCTCTCTCAGCTCAGCGGCTCGAAGCCGAAGGCGATCGCTTCTGTCCCGGCCTCGTCCACACCCAGGGAGTACGTGGCGAGACGGACCTTCATACCTGTCGTCACGTGATCAGCATCCGGCTCGACATTGATGAGGTTGCCTCGCACGCTCGTGCCTCCGCAGTCGACCACGGCCGCCACGAAGGGGACGGGAATCCCGGGGGCGGCCAGCGACACGATCGTGAAGGCGCGAACTTCACCGCTCGTGGGGATTTCGACGGACCTGAACTCGGTCGCGAAGCAGCCGGCACAGGCGTTGCGCCGGTCGAAGTAGCGGGCGCCGCATCCCGTGCACTCGTGGGCGACGAGGTGCGGCTCGTCGCCGAGTGCCAGGTAGTCGACATGGGCTATCTGCTGCGCCACGGCTGCTTCCTCCCTCATGACCCACGGAGCCTATCGGTGCCCGGCGGCGGCCCCCCTGTGGCCGGGCGGAAAGTGTTCAGGTACACGTCGCTGGCTCGTCGCTGTCAGTTCACCTCGTTGACACCTGGGCTGTTTACGGTGCGCAGCGTGACCCGACACCCCACCTCCAAAGACCTCCGCCTGGCCGGCCCGGTCATCGGCACGGGCGTTGCCTCCGCTCAGACCAAGCCTCATGTTCGCTCGAAGCGGGCGCCGACGGTCCTTCGTCGGTCCGACCGGTTGCCCGGCTCGGTCGTGCAGCCGTTCGGGCGGCACATCGCCTTCGGGGAGGATCCTGCCACTCAGATGAACTTCGTCTGGCAGGTGCCGGTTCCCGTCGACAACCCCTTCGTCCGCATCGGCACGGATCTGAGGGCTCGGCAGCCAGCGATCCGGACGACGCCATCGGCCGAGCTTCCGCCCGGCTCGGTCGGTGGCGTCAGCCGTGCCGCCAGCAACTTGCCGGCACCGCTGTCAGGCCTGTAGGGCGCCCTCGCCAACGGTCTGGCGGACGTCGGGAAACTCAGACGAGCCTGCGCTCGGTCGCCCATCTCGTGAGCTGGTAGCGACTCGACAGCTGCAACTTGCGCAGCACGGCCGACACGTGTGTCTCGACCGTCTTCGGGGAGATGGAGAGCTCGCGGGCGAGCTCCTTATAGGTGTATCCCCGAGCGATCAGGCGCAGGACCTCCCGCTCGCGGGGGGTCAGTTGATCGAGCTCAGGATCGAAGGCCGGCAGTTCCGCAGGCGTAGCGGCAAACGCATCGAGTACGAACCCCGCCAGCCTCGGCGAGAAGACGGCATCGCCGCCGGCCACGCGGCGGACGGCGGCGATGAGCTCAGGCCCGGAGATCGTCTTCGTCACGTAGCCTCGAGCGCCGGCCCGGATGACGGCGATGACGTCCTCGGGGGCGTCCGAGACCGACAGGGCGAGGAACTTCACGCCTGCGGTCGCCTCCCCGGCCGATCTGACAGCGGCGATGACGAGCTGGCCGCCCCCGCCAGGCAGGTGCAAGTCGAGCAGGACGACGTCAGGCAGCCGTTCTCTGATCAGCTCGATGGCCGGCTCGACGTCATCAGCCTCGCCCACCACCTCGACTTCCTCACCCAGCTCGGCTCGGACGCCTTTGCGGAAGAGCTCATGGTCGTCGACGAGGAACACCCGCGGCCGGAGCGCTTGCGCACTCATGTTGCTCGTGCACTTCGAGCTCGCCGGCCCGGCTCGCGCGACATGCTCAAGGCCACCTCCGTGCCGGCGCCGGGACTGCTTCGGATGGCAACGTTGCCGCCGCTGCGGGTCATGCGGCCTCGGATCGACTCGGCGATACCTTTCCGGTCCTCCGCCACGGCCTCCGGATCGAAGCCGACGCCTCGGTCCCTCACGAAGAGCGACACGGTGTCCTCCTCCACCTCGCCGAAGAGCGAGAGGGTGGATCCCCCTGACCACTTGGCGGCATTGACGGCAGCCTCACGACCGGCAGCAAGGAGGGAGCGGAGACCGTCGTCGAGCTCACAGTCGCCTACGACGACGACTTCGACGGCGATGCCGTGCAGCACCTCGATGTCGTCCTGGATCCGGTGTACGCCGCTCGAGAAGGTGGTGTCCTGGTCGCCGGCCGAGGCCGGCCGGTTCCCATCGAACAGCCACGAGCGCAGCTCGCGTTCCTGCGCCCGCGCCAGCTGGACGACCTCCTGCGGCTGGTCGGCCCGTCGCTGGATGAGGGCGAGGGTCTGCAGGACCGAGTCGTGCACGCGGGCGGCGAGCTCCGCTCGCTCTTCGGCCCGGGCGCGGGCTTGCCGTTCCACGACAAGGTCGCGGGCGACGCGCAACCACCACGGTCCCACAACCGTCACGATGGCGGCGATGATGAGCAGGAGGCCGAGGAGTGGGCGGAAGGCCGCTCGAGCGGTGCGCGTCTCCACGAGGGCTACGAGGCCTCCGGTGAGGAGGGCCAGCGCCACGAGGAGCCGCAAGAGGAGCCGCCGGGAGCGACCCGAACCGTCCGGCGCTTGCGTGAGCTGGAGTACCGGAGCGGCCGCCCGGTGGAGGAAGGCCTGCTCCACGGGGTCGGCGTTGCGCCAGATGAGGACGAATCCGGCGGCGCTCACGATCGCCGGCACGGCGAGCGTGCTCACCCAGCTGGCTTCGAGGGCGGATCCGATGAGGAGCACGATCACGAGAAGTGGCAGAAAGGCCAGCACGAGGGCGAGGCCACGGCGGTCGGCGAGGGACCGGGCGGCGATCGGCTCGGTCTCGCCGTCGGCAGGGATGAGCAGCCAGGCGAGCACGTAGGCGCCGACCCCGAAGCCGCTCAGAGACACCATCAGGAGCACGACACGAACGATGGTGGGGTCCCAGCCGAGACGCCGCGCCAGACCGCCGGCGACGCCGGCGACGAGGCGCTCGTCTCGGCTGCGGCGGATCGGTCCGCGGTCGCGGGGTCGGTGCCACGGCTTTGCGCCGTGATGGCGTCCTCGCGGCCAGCCTCCGTTGGGGTCGAGCTCCCAGAGTTCGCGGTCGTGGTGGTGCCTCATCCAGGGCGGACCCGCCCCGCCCCGCCCCCTCCGGCCGCCCCGTTGCACGCCCGCGCCGCGCGGCTCGCTCGGCCTGCCTGGGTAGCTGGGCCAGCCCGCACCATCGGGTGCCGGCGGTCGTGCCGCTCCGGTGTCGGTGGGTTCCTCGATGACTCGATGATCGCGCCCGGACGCCGCCGAAGACCATCGGGAGCGTCCCGGAGTCAATGCCAACCTCCTCGGGGGCGCCTCAGGGTCATCCCCGATTATCACAGCGGCTCGCTGGGCGCATGATCGGATCATGGAAACAGACACGAAGAACACCACAGATGGGACCGGTGCCACCGACAACCCCAACGCCCCGGAGTGGGCAACGCTCCGACCGCTCGTCCGGCCCCGTGAGGGCCGCTTGGTGGCCGGTGTAGCAGCCGCCATCGCCGACTACCTCGCCGTTGACATCGCCATCGTCCGCATCGTCATCGCCGTCCTCTGTCTCGTCGGCGGGGCAGGTCTGCCGCTCTACCTGGCGGGCTGGCTGCTGATCCCGGAGGAAGGCTCCGAGACGTCCATCGCAGCAGAGTTGCTGCACTCGCACCGAAGCTACTGAGACTCCTGCACCAAGGCGAGCGCCGGTGGCGCTCGCCGAGGGTCTAGCTCGCAACAAGAAGGGAACTCCACGACATGACCACACCTCCTCCCACCCCTCCCCCCCGGGCGTGGTGGTACGACACCCCCCGCCGCACCGGCACCGCTGACCTGAGGGTGTCCGACGCGGAACGCGCCGCCGTCGGCGACGTCCTCTCGAGGCACTACGCCGATGGGCGGCTGGACGACACGGAATTCAAGGAGCGGCTCGATCGGGCGATGTCGGCCAAGACGCGCTCCGACCTGACTGGTCTCACGACCGATCTGCCGGGCTTCGCAGCCCCGAACCCGCCGCCCGCACCTCGCCGGCGTCACTGGCGCCTCGTCGGCGTCATCCTCGTTGCCGCCCTCGTGGTTTCTGCCGCCTCGTCGCTGTTGACCGGCCCGCACCTGCCCTGGCTGCTGATCGCAATCGTCGGCCTGATCCTGTGGCGCCGCCTCGCCTGGCGCTCCTTCACCACCACCACCACCACCACTCACACCCGACACCGCCCTTCGGGTGAGCGCCCTGACGTCATGCTGCCGGCTGATCGCCCACTCGTCCTGGGGGCGCCTGAGCGGGCATCTCGAGTTGCCGGCCGACTTGTCCGAGTTGCTCGGCCCGACGGCGACCTGCCCATCCGGGACCTCGCAGCACGAAACCCAATCGGTCGCGCCAGGTCCGCGAGCGAGCGACGTCGCGGAACATCTCGCCGTACTCGTGGCCGGCGATCCGGATCGGGTTGAAGGTGTTGATGTTCTTCGTGAGACCGTAGATGACGCGTTCGTCCTCCGGCTCGAACGTGCCGAACAGCTTGTCCCAGATGATGAGGATGCTGCCGTGGTTGCGGTCGAGGTATGGGCCGTTGCTGCCATGGTGGACGCGGTGGTGCGACGGTGAGTTCAGCACCTTTTCGAAGGGGCCGATCCGGCCAATCGTCACGGTGTGGATCCAGAACTGGTAGAGCAGGTTGACGCCGCGGGCGGTGTTGACGAGGGCCGGCTCGAAGCCGAGCAGGGTCAGGGCCGAGTAGGGCAGGAACGTCCCGAAGGCCTCGGCCACGGGTTGGCGGAGCGCCGTCGAGAGGTTGTAGCGCTCGCTCGAGTGGTGGACGACGTGGATGGCCCACATGAACCGGCTCTCGTGCATCGCCCGATGGTTCCAGTAGTACATGAAGTCCCAGGCGAGAACGGCGCCAGCGACGGCCGCCGGTCCGGTCCCGAGCGAGCGCACGAGGCGCCGGCGGGCTAGGCGGTCCATGCTGGTGCGGGAGGCCCAGGACGTCGTGACGGCGAGGCCGCCGGCGACGATGGCGGCGATCCCGCCGGCGGCGGCCACGGGTCGGGCTACCCGGGCGACACGGCTGCGCACGCTCGGCCGGCCGGTCAGCAGCGCCTCGGCGCCGCGTGCGCCCGGATCCAGCAGGGGTGTGTCGCCGTTATGGCGCTGGCGGGCGCGGTCGTCCAGCCGAACGAGGACATCGGCCAAGGTCGTGACGGCGGCCGCGCCGACCGCCACCCCCATGAGCTGCTTGCCGTACCTGCCCTTGCCGGGCACGAGGTTCTTGAGGAGCTTCGGCATGACGAGAGGGGCGATGAGGCTTCCCACGCCCATCGAGAGGCTGGCGATCGTGTCCTTGCGCTCGTAGATGCCCGGGGAGCCCTCCAGTTCCTCGCGCCGGTCACGCAACCAGAGGTACTCGGCGCCCATGCTGCCGAAATACAGCGGGATGGCGACGACAGTGAGGTCCTTCACAGCGACGATGTTAGGGCGCTCCCCGCCGAGGATCGAAAACGCCGGCCGGACGTCCCCTCATGCCGTCTGGCGCGCTGTCCCCGGGGCAGATGCCCGGCCGGACAGTAGGCTCGGAAGCCCTCGACCGGGCATCGGGACGGCCCGGTCCCTCAGTGGGGTGATCCCCGGTAAGGCGCGTGAACGACATGCGAAGGCTCTTCCTCGTAGCGACGGTGGTGGTCTTCGCCGCAGGCCTGAGCGCCTGCGGCAGCACGAGCTCGACCTCCACCACGACGACCGCCTCCTCGACGGCCACGTCGAGCGCCACGGGTCCGCTCGGGGCGGCCTGCAGCAACACCGCCATCCAGGGCGACCTCTACCAAAAGGGACAGCTCACGGTCGCCACGGACGACCCCGTCTACACGCCCTGGTTCGTCAACAACCACCCCGAAAACGGCAAGGGCTACGAAGCAGCCGTCGCCTACGCCGTCGCCAGGGCGCTGGGGTTCACCACGTCGCAAGTCAAATGGGCATATGAGCCGTTCAACGACTCCTACGCCCCCGGGCCGAAGAAATTCGACTTCGACATCAACGAGATCTCGGTGACGGCGGCCCGCGCGCAGGAAGTCACCTTCAGCATCAGCTACTACGCCGACCGGCAGGCCCTTGTCGTGCTGAAGAACGGCCCGCTGGCGAAGGACCACTCGCCGGCGGCCTTGAAGACCTACGAGTACGGGGACTCGATCGGGTCGACGAGCCTCGCCTACATCTCGCAGTACATCCAGCCGAGCAAGCAGACGAGGG
Organism: uncultured Actinomycetota bacterium; assembly: GCA_963735115.1. Lineage (GTDB taxonomy): Bacteria > Actinomycetota > Acidimicrobiia > Acidimicrobiales > Bog-793 > JAKACA01. The sequence continues at coordinate 1,231,643 of CAVTJR010000001.1, forward strand.
TGTACGGCTCCTTGAACGACGTCAAGAGTGCCCTAGACACCCACCAGATCGAGGCATTCGTCACCGACACCCCGACGGCGCAGTACATCGCCGCAGACGAGATTCCCGGCTCCGAGGTCGTCGGTCAGTTCCCGAGCACCGGGGAGCACTTCGGGCTGCTGTTCCACAAAGGCGACCCGCTTGTGAGTTGCGTCAACAAGGCGTTGCAGTACCTCACGAGCAAAGGAACGCTCGCCAGCTACTCGAAGAAGTACTTGCAGGTCTACAACACGATTCCGACGATCGAGCCCTGAGCGGGTCGGTCCTGCGTTGAACCGGGACAGGAGGGATTCCGCCTGGGATCCCGTTGTGGGAGTGCAGCCCCTCGGGGGGGCGACGGGGGACCGGGGTCCCCGACTGCTTCGCGCCGGGGACCGGCGCTCGACTGTCATCTCGACGCTCAGCACCGTCGTCTTCATCGCCGTGCTGGGGGCGATCTTCTTCTTGGCTCCCGGCAGCGGGACGGTCCGTCACGCCTTCTTCAGCGGCACGAACATGTGGCGCAGCTTCGTCGGCAACCCCAGCAAGGGCCTTCCCGGCGTCGGCGCCGCGATCGTGCTCAACATCAAGATGTTCCTCGTTGCCGAGGTGCTCATTCTCATCCTGGCGCTCGTGATCGCGCTGGTGCGGCAGTCCTCCGGACCGGTGATGTTCCCCCTCCGCATCGTCGCCACCATCTACGTGGACATCTTCCGGGGTGTGCCCCTGCTGCTCGTCATCTACATGATCGGATTCGGGGTGCCGGCGCTCTCGCTCCACTTCGTCTCCACGCAGTCGCCAGCCGTCTACGGCACGGCCGCCCTCGTGCTGTCCTATTCCGCCTACGTCTCCGAGGTCTACCGAGCAGGCCTCAATTCGGTCCACCGGAGCCAGACGATGGCTGCCCGCTCGCTCGGTCTCTCTCGTTGGACGGCGATGCGCTACGTGATCCTCCCCCAGGCGGTGCGCAACATCCTCCCGGCCTTGCTGAACGACTTCATCAGCCTGCAGAAGGACACGGCCCTCGTCGGCGTCATCGGCGCCATCGAAGCGAATCAGGCGGCATCGATCTACGCCAGCACCGTCTTCAACTACTCGAGCTTCATGGTTGCCGCCATCTTGTTCCTCATCCTGACGATCCCGCTCGCACGGTTCACCGACCACCTGATCGCCCGGGACCGGAGTCGTCGCTTGGCAGGAGCGCTCGTGTGAGCAATTCCAGCGCTGACGCGCTGCTCTCCTCGGAAGCCCTGCGCGTCGAGGCGCTCCACAAGTCATTCGGTGCCTTCGAGGTGCTGAAGGGGATCGACGTGGCTGTCGACAGCAACGAGGTCGTCTGTCTCATCGGCGCCTCCGGGTCGGGCAAGTCAACGCTCCTCCGCTGCATGAACCTGCTCGAGCCGATCGACTCCGGCCGCGTCGTGCTCTTCGGCCAGGACATCTCCTCCGATCCGGCTCTCGACCAGAACCTCGTTCGCCGGCAGATCGGCATCGTCTTCCAGTCGTTCAACCTCTTTCCGCACATGGACGTTCTCTCCAACGTGACGCTCGCCCCCATGAAGGCCCTCGGCGTGCCGAAACACGATGCCGAGGCGGAGGCGAAGGCCTTGCTCAGCCGTTTCGGGCTCTCGGAGAAGGAGGGCGACTACCCCGACCGGCTCTCGGGCGGCCAGCAGCAACGCGTGGCGATCGTGCGGGCACTGGCGATGCGCCCGCGCATCATGCTGCTCGACGAAGTCACGAGCGCACTCGACCCAGAGCTCGTCGCCGAGGTCCTCGACGTCATCCGCGAGCTGGCGGCATCCGGGATGACGATGGTGATCGCCACGCACGAGATGGGTTTCGCCCGGGATATCGCCAACCGCGTCTGCTTCCTCGAGGACGGTCTCATCGTCGAGGAGGCCCCACCTGCGCAGCTGTTCAGCGAGCCGAGGGACGAGCGGACACAGCGCTTCTTGCGTCGCATCATCGATGCCGGTCGCCTGTGAACCGATCGGGCACGTCGCTACACTTCGCCCCGTGGATCCGCCGTTGGCCGACGTGGTGTCGTTCTCCGAGCGGGCCCGGGCGCTGCGGGGGGAGACCGCCGCGGAGGGAGCTGGTGGTGCGGCCACGTCGGACGACGGCGGAAGATCGACGGCAGCTGAACCGGCCGATCTCGCTCGGGAGGCGATCTTCCGGCGGTTCGGCCAGCTCGTAGACGGTGGGCCCGAAGCGGCTATCCGCTCGGTCGACGACGAGCTGGCGGTGCTCGTCTATGACTCGGCGACCGATCCCGAGCCGGTGGCCGGCATCCGGGGTGACGCCACCGGGACTACCCGCCAGCTCACCTTCCGAGGCCCTCGCCTCGCCCTCGAGGTGCAGTTGGAGGGCGCCACCCGGGAGCTGACGTGCCAGGTGGTGCCGCCGCAGCCGGTCGCGCTCGAGGTGCGCCACGCCGCGGGAACCCTCCAGCTCGGAGTGGATGACTTCGGGACGTTCCATGCTTCGCGGCTGCCCGAGGGTGCCGTCAGCCTCCGTTGTGTGCCGCTGACCGGCGACGCCGGGCCGACCGCCACCAGCTGGATCACCGTCTCTGACCGTCAATCCGGCTGACGCCTGCGGACCTCATGGCGTTATCGACCTCCGACTTCGTGACGGCGGCGGTGCGGGCGACCGTGCCGCCGCCGGAAGACGATGTCGTCCTGGCGGAGGCGAACCGTGCGCTCGAGCTGGCGGCGGCGGATCCGCGTCGAGCGCTGGCGCTCGCCGACAGCCTCCTCGAGCGGACCGACCTCTCCGCCGACGGGCGCGCCGTCTCCGAGCGGGCGGCGGCCCTCGCCGAGCTCGGGCTCGGGCGAGTGGCCGAATCACGGGCGCGGTTCGAGCGTGCCCGAGACCGCGCCCTCGCCGACGGCGTCGTCGGCCGCCTGGCGGAGATTCAGATCGGTCTCGCCATCGTGCTCCTGCAGTGCGAGGAGCCGGATGCCGCCATGGCCGAGATCGATGCAGCCATCGAGCTGGCGACCGACGAGGCCACCCTCGGTCGGGCGCAGTCCCAGCGGGCGACGATCCTGATGCGCCTCGGGCGCTACCCCGAGGCACTCGAGCAGGCGACGATGGCTCTCGTCACCTGCCGATCGGCCGGTCTGTCGGCGCCGGTGGCGCGCCTGCTCTCCAACCAGGGGATCGTGCACGCCTACCTTGGGGACTACGCCAAAGCCGAGACCGAGCTGCAGGAGGCCCTCGGGCTCCTCCGCCAGGAGGGCTCCGGCCTCGGGACCGCCAACGTCGTGCACAACCTCGGCTTTGTGGCCGCCCGGAGGGGGGACGTCCCGGCCGCTCTCGCCCACTTCGACGAGGCCTTCAACGAGTACGTGCGCCTGGACATCCCCGCGCATGCCGCCTTCACCGACCGTTGCGAGGTGCTCCTGGCGGTGCGGCTCCTGCCGGAGGCGCGGGCGGCGGCCAGCCAAGCTGTCGCCGGCCTGGCGGGGGCCGGCCAGGCCGCCGACCTTGCCGAGGCGAAGCTCATGCTGGCCGAGGTCGCCCTGGCGGCCGGAGATCTCGGGACAGCCGGCCGCCAGGCAGCGGAGGCGGCGGAGGCTCTCGGGCGTCAGGGCCGCGCCGGCTGGGCTGCCTTGGCGAGCTTCGTGGCGGCCCGAGCAAGATGGGCGGCGCACGTGCCCGAGAGCGCCGTGGACGCCGGGCCGGCCGCCGGTGTGACCCGCGGCGGCCGCAACGCGGACGGACCGCCGGCCGGCGAGGCCGGAGTGTTGGCAGGCATCGTGACGGAGGCCAGCGTGCTCGCCGGCCAACTCGGCGCCGCCGGTTGGCGAGTCCATGCCCTCGAAGCCAGCATCATCGCCGCGAGGGCAGCCATGGCGGGTGGCGACGTCGCCCGGGCTGTGTCGGTGCTGAGTGAGGTCGACGAGGCCATGGCGGCTCCCGCGGGAGCGTCCTCCGACGAGCGGGTACGCATGTGTTACGCCGTCGCCCTGCGCCGTCTCGGCCAGGGCGACCGGCCGGCGGCTCTGCAGGCGCTCAAGGCGGGCCTGCAGATCGCCGAGGAGCATCGGGCGGCCTTCGGCGCTACCGAGCTGCGGGCACGGGCGACCCTGCGGTCGGCCGATCTCGCCGAGCTCGGCCTCGAGATCGTCATGGAGGCGGGGGCGGCTGCCGCCGTGCTCGAGTGGTCGGAGCGATGGCGGGCACGTTCCCTCTGGCCTCCAGACGCTCTGCCTCCTCGCGACCTCGTCCTCGCGGATGGCCTCACACAACTTCGACACACAGTGGCCGCCCTCGAGCTGGCGGTGGAAGCCGGCGATGGCGCCGCGGGCGAAGCCGAGCACCTCTCCGAGCGACGCCGGCAGCTCGAAGCCGCCATCCGCCGTCGCTCGATCGAAACCGGCCGCCCACGTCGATCGTCCCCCCGGGTGCCGACGGTGGCGGACGTGCAGGCGGGTCTCGCCGCCGGCGGATCCGCCGCCATCGTCGAGCTCGTCTCCGTGCGGGGGAGCCTTCATGCCGTCGTCTGCACGGCCGCGTCCTGCGTGGTCCGCGAGCTGGCTCCGCAGGCCGAGCTGGCGCGGTGGCGGGCGGCGCTTCGCTTCGCCCTCGGGCGACTGGTCGTCGGGCGGGGCTCGCGGGGGAGCCTCGTGGCTGTCGCCGAGTTGCTCGGGCGGGCGGCTGCGGCCGCCGATCAGCTCCTCTTCGGGCCGATCGCAGGCGACCTCGAGGTCGCCCTAGCGGTGGACGGCGCCGAGCTCGTGCTCGTGCCGACAGGAGCGCTCCACTCCCTGCCGTGGGCGTTGCTGCCGAGCTTGCGCGGACGGCCCGTCTCCGTCGCTCCGTCGATCGCCCTGTACCTGAGCCGCTCGGCGGCCGCTCGGCAGGCCGGGCCTACTGTGCTCGTGGCCGCCCCCAGCGTGCCGTCTGCTCTCGCAGAGGTCGGGGCCATCGGTCGCCTCTATCCGGACGCCCTCGCGCTGACCGGGCCGGCCGCCACGGCCCGGGCCGTCGCCGGCGCCATGAGGGGAGCCGGCACGGCGCACGTGGTCGCCCACGGGAGGTTCCGGACCGACAACGCCCTCTTCTCGGCCCTCGAGCTTGCCGACGGCCCGCTCACCGTCTACGAGCTGGAGGAGATCGGCCAGCCGCCGGAGCTGCTCGTGCTGTCCTCGTGCGACTCCGGCCGCTCCGACGTTCAGCCGGGCGACGAGCTCATGGGCGCGGCCGCCACGATGCTGTCGCTCGGGTCACGCGCCATCGTCGCCAGCCTCGTGCCCGTGCCGGACGCGGGGTCGCCAGCGGTCATGACATGCTTCCACCAGCATCTCCTTGCAGGTCACGCACCGTCGACGGCTCTTTCGCGGGCGCAGGCTGACCACCACATCGGGGCGTTCACGCCCGGGGATCTCGCCGACCGGTCGGTTCAGGTGCAGCGGGCACTGGCAGCAGCCGGTTTCGTCTGCCTGGGCGCCGGCGGGCAGTCCCCACGGGCGCCTCGTCGGCCGACGGAGGATCCAAACGGGGCGCGTATGCGCGGGCACCGGGCAGCTGCGAAGATGACAAAGTGACTGCAGACGGCGGAACACCGGAGGGCACCTTCACTGCGATCGTCCGCAACGTCCGAAAGGTCATTCAGGGGAACGAGTCGGCTATCCGGCACGCCGTGACGTGCTTGATCGCTGGCGGGCACCTCCTGATCGAGGACGTCCCCGGCGTCGGCAAGACGAGCCTCGGCAAAGCGGTTGCAGCCTCGGTGGACTGCCGTCACCGGCGGATTCAGTTCACCTCCGACCTGCTGCCGTCGGACGTGACCGGCGTGAGCGTCTACGACCGCAACGCCTCTGCCTTCGAGTTCCGGCCGGGGCCCATCTTCGCCAACATCGTGCTCGCCGACGAGATCAACCGGACGCCGCCGAAGACGCAGTCAGCCCTGCTGGAAGCGATGGAGGAGCGTCAGGTCACCGTCGAGGGCACGACCTACGAGCTTCCTGAGCCATTCATGGTGATCGCAACCCAGAACCCGATCGAGCACGAAGGCACCTACCCGCTGCCCGTCAGCCAGCTGGACCGCTTCCTCATGCGGATTCACCTCGGCTATCCCGATCCGACCGCCGAAGTCGATCTCCTCGTGCGCCACGGCGTCGACGAACCGCTCGACGACCTCGAGTCCGTCGCCAGCCCGGAGCAGGTCCTCGAGCTGGCGCAACGTGTGCGCGAGGTGCACTGCTCCGAAGCCATCCAGCGCTACATCGTCGACCTCGCCAACGCCACTCGCACGCACCCCGCCGTCCTGCTCGGGATGTCGCCGCGGGCGGCGCTGGCTCTGCAGCGGGCCGCTCGCGCCTGGGCGGTGCTGCACGGCCGCGACTACGTCATCCCGGACGATGTCAAGGTGCTCGCCCTCCCCGTGATCGGGCACCGCCTCGAGCTGAGGACCGCGCGGACAGCCGGCGGCGATCACGTCATCTCGGTCGTGAACGAGCTCCTCTCGAAGGTGCCGGTGCTCGAGGGCGAGCGCGCGGCGCGCTGACGGTCGAGCCGAGGGGGCGTTCTCCGTGCTCACACGACGTGGCAAGGCCGCACTGATCGGCTTCTTCGTCCTCCTCGTGGCCGGGCGGGTCCTCGGCGTTACAGAGCTCTTCGGCATCTCGGTGGCCGTGCTGGCGCTCGTCCTCGTGAGCGTTGTGCGACTACGCGCCTCGCACGTGCGAGCGGCAGTTTCGGCTCGTGTGTCCCCCGAGGTCATCGAGGCGACACAGCCGACGGTCCTCGAGCTCTTCGTCGAGAACACCGCTGTCGTGCCGACACCGTCCGGCCGGTTGCAGCTCGTTCCGACGGGCGGTGGGCGGCACCGAATCCTCATCCCCCGACTGGCGCCGGGCGAGCGAGCCACCGTCACGATCGGACTCGACAGCTCCCGGCGGGGCCGGCACGGGATCAGCGGATACGATGTCGTGCTCACCGACGGCCTCGGCCTTGCCAGCCAGCGCCTCGTCTCCACGGGGAGCATCAGCTACCTCGTTCGCCCGCGCACCGAGGAGCTGCCCCACACCCTGCCGCTCAGCGCCGGCATCGGTGGACGGGAGAGCACGCACTCAGCGGCTGAGCGCATCCTCACGGGCGCCTCGATGCTGCGCGGTTACGTTCCGGGCGACGACCTCCGCCGAATCCACTGGCCGACGACTGCCCGCGTGGGCGAGCTCATGGTGCGCGAGGGCGGTGACCCCGACTCCGCCAACCGTTCGGGTACCACGATCGTGCTGGGAACGAATCGGGGGCCGGGTGATGGATTCGAACGTGCCGTCGAGATCGCCGCCAGCCTCGCCGCTGTCGCCCTGCGCGAAGGCATGCTCCGCGTCGTGACCACGGGAGGCTATGACAGTGGTCTCAACTACGGCCCGGCCCACCTGGACGGCATCGGCCTGCAGCTGGCAACCGTACAGCCGCAAGAGGTCCCGTTGCCGAGCCGGCACCGCCGCCAGAGCTCGGCGGGTGCCGGAAGGACCGGAGCCAACGGATCCGCCGACGCGCCGGTGACGGCGACCGACCAGGGCGAGCCGACAGGCGCCGCAGCCCTCGTCGGCCGCATCTTCGCGGGCCGGTCGGGTCGCGACGACTGGAACGTCTTCGTCACCGTCGAAGCCGTCTCCAGGCTGGAAGACGCCGAGCTGAACCCGAACGTACTCGCACGGGTGTCCGCCCAGGTGGGTACGGTCGTCCTCGTACTCGTGGGTGGAGAGGTCCCTCGTTTCGAGCGGCTGGCGCGAAACGAGATCGCTGTCTTCCTCCCGATCGGGCGCGCCATGCACGACATCTGGAACACGGCCCTCGATCTGCCGATCGGCGAGGAGCGCGCCGTCGATGCAGCCGAGCAGGAGCTCGAGCATCCCCATCCCGCCCGACTGGCGGCGACGTGATCACTCCATGGATGGGGCTCGTGCTGTTGGACGCCGTCGCGGTCGCCAGCTTCGCCCGCTGCTTCTCGGGCCCGGGCGAGCTCGCCATCATCGTGCCCGTCTGCATCGGCGCGCACCTGCTCGCCCACCTCGGACGTCGTATCCGCCGGGACGGCAACGCGCTCGGCGGCGTCGCCCTTTGGGCTCTCACCCTCCTGCTGGTCGCCTATGTCCCGGTCGCCCTCGTCGATGGGGGGAGCTTCCGCCTCGGGCTCCTGCCCTTGACGGCGACGCAGCACCTGCTCGGCCACCAGCTGAATGCGGGTTGGCTCATCTTCTCCAACCGTGTGGCGCCAGTGGCGCAAGCTCGCGGGCTCGTGCTGGCAGCAGCCTGGGCCGCCGGCGTGCTCGCTCTGGCGGCAGAGGCGCTGGACGCCGACACGACCCTCCCTGCGGTCGTGGCGCTCGTGCCGGCTTTCGACATCGTCGTGTTCACGGGCACCCTCGGGACCTCGACGGGACGCGCACCAGAGCTGGCCGCCCTGGCCGCCCTCGCCGTCTGGTACCTGTCCGGCACGAGCCGTCAGCAGGCGGGCGAGCAGGTCGTGACCGCCCGCGTCGAAGGCTCGGCAACGCAGCCGGCGCCCGACGCCCGCGGAGCCGCGGGCCGTTGGTCGGCCCGCCGCGCACCCTCTGCGGTCGCCGGGTTGGCCCTCGTCGCTGGCGTCTCGGCCGGGGTGATAGGCCCGCTCGTGCCCGGAGCGACGAGCTCGGCCCTGCTGGCGTGGCACCACGGCGGTGCGCCCTCGGGTCTCAACAGGGGCGGTTCTCACGGCGGCGACGTGGGGCCGATCACCATCAGCAACCTCGTCAACGTCGGCGAGGAGGAGATCGACAACGCAAACATCCCCCTCTTCCGCGTCTACGGCTCCACGCCGACGAGGGAGATCCTCTTCGTGGACGATGTCTTCACCGGTTCGCAATGGCTCGAGCAGCCGAGTGACTTACGGACACCGGTCCCCCCGCTCTACGGCTCGCTCGAGGCCTGGAAGGCATTCCCGCCCAAGCCGGTGCTGGGCAAGGATCAAGCGCTCTACAAACAGGTCATCTGCAACACGGACCTGAACGGGCCGGCCATTCCGGTCCCTGGGCTCACGGACCTCGCCATCGACGGAGATGCCTCGGCCACCTTCAACGGTACCGATGGGCCGGTCACGGTGGCGCCGGAGGCGTTCGGCAACAACTACTGCTACGGCGTGCAAGCGGAGCTCTCGCCGCCTCCAGACGTCGCCCAGCAGAACTACAACAGCAAAGCCCCGCCGGCGCCGGCTGACCTCCTGCTGCCACGTGGCGTGCCCGCGAGCATCCAAAACAAAGCGCACAGTCTCGTGACGGGCAGCATGAACGAGGAGGAGAAGGCCACGGCCATCCAGAATTCCTTCCTCGACGGCAAATTCCGCTACTACCTTCCGAAGTCCGTCCCGACGACACAGCCGAGCGGCTTTGCGGCGCTGGAGAACTTCCTGTTCACGACGCGCACGGGCTACTGCCAGCAATTCGCCAGCGCCTTCGCCGTTCTCGCCCGCATCGACGGCCTGCCGACGCGGGTGGTGGTGGGCTTCCTGCCCACCGAGGAGAGCCACGACAGCTGGGTAGTGACGGGCGCTCAGACACACGCCTGGCCGCAGGTGTACTTCCCGGGTACCGGATGGGTGGACTTCGAGCCGACACCTGAATCCGGCAGCCCGACCTACCCGGACATCACCACGACGACGCGCGTCTCCGTGACGACGACGACGCTACGGGCCAAGACGGGCTCGTCCTTGCCGGCTCACAACTTCCAGCACGCCCACGGGGACGTCGTAGGGAACACCTTCGCCTTCCCGACGATTCCGAGATCCCCGCAGAGCGGCGGGGCGAGCCAGGGAGGCGGCTCCGGTGACGTCGGTTCCGTGCTCCTCGCCCTCCTCGCCGGCGCCCTCCTCTGGACCCTCGTCATCCCGTCTTGGCGGGTGATTCGCGACCGTCGCAACCGTGACCCCGTGCGCCGGGTACTGCTCGCCTGGCGGGAGGCCATCAGCGTGCTGGCGGCCGCCGGCTTCCATCGCCGGCGGGCCGAGACGTTCCATGAGTTCGTCCGGAGAGTCCGTCTTGCCGGGGCGCTCACGAGCGATGCCGACGACGCCTTCGCTCGGCTGGCGGACACCACCAACCGCGCCCTCTTCGCCCGCCTGCCGCCGACGGAGGAGGAATCACGCCTGGCGGTGACCGATTCGGTCGCCATCCGGCGCTCTGCCCGCCGGTCGATGGCCTGGTGGGTGAAGCTGCTGCTGCAGCTCGACCCTCGCGACCTGCTCGTCAGCCCCTGAGGCGGGCGCGGCCGACAGGGCGCAGGCGACCAACTAGGGTTCCAGCGTGGCCGATCAGGCGCACTTCGCCGAGGATACCGAGCAGTTCATGGGCTCGTTGTACTCCGCCGCGCTCCGTATGACGAGGAACCCTTCCGAGGCGGAGGACCTCGTGCAGGAGACCTACCTGAAGGCCTATCGGGGCTACGACTCGTTCAAGGCCGGCACGAACCTGAAGGCCTGGCTCTACCGCATCCTCACGAACACCTTCATCAACGCCTACCGGGCTCGCCGGCGCCACCCGGAGGAGACCGAGCTCGAGGACGTCGAGGACTTCTACCTGTTTCACCGTCTCGGCGGCCTCGAAGCCGCCGCTGCCGGTCGGAGCGCCGAGGACGAGGTGCTCGAGAGCATGACCGACGAGGAGGTCAAGCGGGCGATCGAGTCGCTTCCGGAGGCGTTTCGGATGGCCGTCCTGCTCGCAGACGTGGAGGGATTTTCCTACAAGGAGATCGCCGAGATCATGGACGTTCCTATCGGGACCGTCATGAGCCGGTTGCACCGGGGAAGAAGAGCGCTCCAGAAGGCGTTGCACGACTACGGGATGGCCCGAGGACTCGTGGCCGCTGAGTCGTAAGGACACAGTAGGATCGTGACAGCGAGCCAGACAGTAGTGGCGTCGAGAGGCAAGGCCGATGGGTGATCACGGGCAGGCAGAGTTCGACTGCCGGGAGGCGCTGCACCGCATCTACCACTTTCTCGACGGTGAGCTGACGCCGGTGCGTCGGCACGAGATCGAGTCGCACCTCGACGGTTGCTCGCCGTGCCTGAAGATGTTCGGCTTCGAGGCGGAGCTGCGCCGCGTCGTGCATGACAAGTGTCGCGACGCCGTGCCCGACAGCCTGCGACGTCGGATCGCCGAGTCGATCGACCATGAGCACGCCTCGGCGGCGGCGGGCGACGAGGGAGCGGGTTCACAGCCGGCTGCGGAGATGATCGAGGAGCGAGAAGGCGTCTGAGGTGCCCCTGGCGGGACCGGTCTCGGCCCGCCGCCTGGCCCGGTGCCCGTAGCGCACGAGAGCACGCCTACGATGCTTGCGTGAGTGGCGGCCCTGACCTCGTCGACTGGGCGCTGGCGGAGCGTGTCGCTCGTGGTGTTGCCAGGCGGCACATGCCGCAGATCGACCCTCGGGCACGCCAGCGTCTCGTTGACGACTTCGCCGAGCTGACCCCGGTCGCCGAGGAGCTGGTGGAAACCTCGACAGGGCTTCGATCCCTCGCCGGCCCGGCTCGTGCCGAGGTGACCGATCGCGGCGGTTGGGCGGCGGCGAACATCGGCTCGTTTCGCCGCCTGCTGCGTCCGATCCTTGAGCGGGCGCTCTCGGAGGGCGGCCTCGGCAGGAACCTGCCTGCGCCGATGGCATCGGCCGCCCGCCTGGCAGCGGGCACGGAGCTGGGCGTCGTCCTCGGGTGGATGTCGACCCGGGTGCTCGGCCAGTACGACCTCTTCCGGGCGGAGGAGGGCGAGGCGCCGAGCGATGCGGTGTACTACGTCGGCCCGAATGTCATCGCTCTCGAGCGTCGCCACGGCTTCCCCTCGCGCGAGTTCCGGCTCTGGATCGCCGTCCATGAGCTCACCCACCGGGCGCAATTCACCGGCGTACCGTGGATGCGAGGGTATTTCCTCGGACTGGTCGACGAGGGAGTCACCCTGGCCGCTCCAGATTCCAAGCAGGTGATGGCCGCCATCAGCCGCATGGCGAACGACGTGCGGGCGCGACGCAACCCCCTCGGCGACGCCGGGCTCCTCGGTGCGCTCGCCCCGCCGGAGCAGCTGGCCACGATCCGGCGCATCCAGGCGCTCATGAGCTTGCTCGAGGGCCATGGCGACATCACGATGAACCGGGCTGCAGCCGATCGCATCCCCGGCGCCCAACGGTTCGCCAGGACCTTGCAGGCGCGCCGTGAGTCGGTCGGTGGTCTCGCCAAGCTCATTCAGCAGCTCCTCGGCATCGACGCCAAGATGAAGCAGTACAAGGAAGGCGAGGAGTTCGTGGAGGCGATCGAGCGTGCCGGCGGCTCGGAGCTGTTCGCCCGCGTGTGGGAGGAGCCCGATCACCTGCCGACCCTCGAGGAGGTGCGTGACCCGGCCCGATGGGTCAGCCGGCTCGGAGGTCGGAGGCTCGAGCTCGCCTGAGGCGTTGCCGGAGACGGCCGCTGCCGCGGAGCTCCTGCAACGCTGCAGCTTCCCGCCGCCAGGGACCGAGCTTGCCCTCGCCGTCTCCGGTGGCGCCGACTCGCTGGCGCTGCTCGTCCTCGCCGCCGCCAGCGGGTGCCGCGCCGTTGCCTACCACGTCGACCACGGCCTTCGGCCTGGCTCGGAGGCGGAGGCCGATGTCGTGCGGGAGGCCGCTGCTCGCTTCGGGGTCGGTTTCGCGGCGTTGCAAGTCAGGGTGCAGCCAGGGCCGAACCTGGAGGCGCGTGCCCGCAGCGCCCGTTACGCCGTCCTGCCGGCGGGCGTCGCCACCGGCCACACGGCAGACGACCAGGCCGAAACGGTCCTCCTCAACCTCCTACGGGGCGCCGGCCCAGACGGCCTCGCAGGGATGCGCGGCGGGATCGCCCACCCGATCCTCGCTCTCCGCCGCTCCGAGACGCGTCGTCTCTGCGCTTCCCTCTCGCTTGCAGTCGTGGAGGATCCGTCGAACGACGAGCTGGGTTTCTTGCGGAACCGGGTGCGCCATGAGGTGCTGCCGTCGCTCTGCGCCCTGGCGAAACGGGATCTCGTGCCCGTGCTCACCCGCCAGGCGGAGCACTTCGCCGACGAAAGTGACCTGCTCGACGAACTGGCAGGCGTCATCGACCCGACCGACGCCAAAGGGCTGGCGGCCGCCCCGGTCGTGCTCGCCCGCCGGGCGGTCCGCAGGTGGCTGCGGAGCTTGGATGCAGAGGGACACCCGCCTGACAGCGCCACCGTGGAGCGCGTGCTCGACGTCGCCTCGCTCCGTTGCCTCGCCTGTGAGGTCGGGGGCGGCCGGCGTGTCCGCCGCTCGGCCGGCCGACTGTACGCCGAGACGATTTGAGCCGAACCCGTTGCCGAAGGTGATCAAACCAGGCGCCATTCGGTCATTGTCGGCAACCAGTTGGCGAAATTCCGGGTGATTCACCCGCGGCGACAATCCGCAGGGACGATAACCTCGGCGGCCGTGACAGACAGTGCCGACGGGCGCGCCGACATCGAGACGTCGGCCGACGCCGGCGAGGCCACAAGCACGCTCGAGCGCCGGTCACAGGACTGGGTGGAGCTCGACCCGATGCTCGGCGAGGTGGTCGTGTCCGCCGACGAGATCGCACGACGGGTCGAGGAGCTCGGCAAGGAGATCACGCAGGACTACGCGGAGCGCCCGCCGCTGCTCGTCGGCGTCCTGAAAGGCGCCTTCGTCTTCCTCGCCGACCTGTCTCGGGTCATCACGCTGCCCGCCGAGATGGACTTCATGGCCGTCGGTTCCTACGGGGCGGCCACGAAGACCAGCGGCGTCGTCCGCATCGTGAAGGACCTCGACCTCGACCTCACGGGTCGGCACGTCATCGTCGTGGAGGACATCGTCGACAGCGGTCTGACGTTGTCCTACCTGCGCAAGAGCCTGCTCGCCCGCGGCCCCGCCTCGCTGGCGATCTGCACGCTGCTGCTCAAGACCGGCCAGCAGCGGGCGAGCTTCGACGTCGAGTACGTCGGCTTCGAGATCGAGCCCTACTTCGTCGTCGGCTACGGCCTCGACGTGGCGGAGCGCTACCGCAACCTCGTCGATCTCCGGGTCTACGTCGGCGGCGAGCCGGAGTGAGCGTCGACCTCGAGCGCGCCGAACGTGCCGTCTCCGAATTACTGGCGGCCATCGGCGAGGACCCCGGGCGCGAGGGCCTTGTTCGCACGCCGGCACGTGTGGCTGCCATGTACGCGGAGATCTTCGACCAGGTCAGGCCGGATCCCACCGACTACCTGACGGCGACGTTCGCCGCCGAGCACGACGAGATGGTCATGGTGCGCGACATACCCTTCGCCTCGTTGTGCGAGCACCATCTCGTGCCCTTCCTGGGGCGGGCGCACGTCGCCTATATCCCCTCCGAGGACGGTCGGATCACCGGGCTGTCCAAGCTGGCCCGCGTGGTGGACGGCTACGCCCGTCGCCTCCAGGTGCAAGAGCGCATGACGAGCCAGGTCGCCGACGCGATCGAGCACACGCTTGGCCCACGCGGTGTCCTCGTAGTGATCGAGGCCGAGCACCTCTGCATGTCCATGCGAGGCGTCCGCAAACCCGGAACGACGACGGTCACCTCGGCCGTCCGGGGCCTGTTCAGAACCGACCCGGCCACGCGAGCCGAGGCGATGGCGTTCATCCACGGAGCACGGGGGCGGGCAGGTTGACGCTCTACTCTCGGTCCGTGGGCCACCCTCTCGTGATGGGCATCTTGAATGTGACGCCCGACTCGTTCTTCGACGGCGGGCGTTACGTCGACCACGAGGCCGCCATCGCCCGCGGGCGGGAGATGATCCAGCAGGGCGTCGACATCGTCGACGTCGGGGGCGAGTCGACCCGCCCGGGAGCGGTCGCCGTGACCGATGAGGAAGAGCTGCGCCGCGTCCTGCCGGTGATCGAGGCCCTGGCGGAGGAGATCCCGGTGTCGATCGACACGACGAAGGCGTCCGTCGTCCGGAAAGCCGTCGAAGCGGGCGCCGTCCTCGTGAACGACGTGTCCGCCTCCCTCGAGCGCGTCGCCGCCGAAACGGGGGTCGCCTTCGTCGCCATGCACCGGCAGGGGACGCCGGCCGGCATGCAGAACGACCCCCGCTACGACGATGTCGTCAAAGAGGTGAGGGACTTTTTGGCGGTCCGGGCTGCCCGTGCCACCGAAGCGGGCGTCGCCGAGGTGTGGGTCGACCCGGGGATCGGTTTCGGGAAGACGGCGTGGCACAACCTTCAGCTGTTGGCCGGACTGCCCGAGCTCGTAGCCCTCGGCTACCCGGTTCTCGTCGGGACGAGCCGCAAGACGTTCCTCGGCCACATCGCCGCCGGCACTCTTGGGGCTGGTGGTGTCATGACAGCGGGGGCGCAGCCGGCGCCGGCGGAGGATCGCTTCGAAGGGTCGCTCGCCTCCGCCACCTTCGCCATGGCGACGGGTGCAGCCGCCGTGCGGGTTCACGACGTCGCTGCCACGGTGCAGGCGGCCCGCCTCGTCGGTCTGGCGACGTCGTGAGGGGGCGCTGGGCCGCGGGCATCGTGCCCCGCAACTTCGCCTGGATCATCAAGGACCGTCTCGCCGTCAGCGAGCGGCCGGGCGGCTACGCCCCCAACCACCGGAAGGTGCGGCGCCAGGAGGAGCTCCTGTGGCTGCGGGCACAGGGTTTTGACCGGGTTGTCTCGCTCCTTTCCTCGTCCCACAACCTGCATGCCTACGGCGAGTTCAACCTCGCCTGGTCGCACTTCCCGATCTCGCTCACGGCCGACGCAGAGGCCGAGGCGACCCTCGGCGAGCTGTACCCCGCCATGCACGAATGGCTTCGAGCCGGCGAGCGCCTCCTCGTGCACCAGGACGAGCTCGGCGACCGGATCATGGGCGTCATGGCCGGCTACATCCGATGGAGCGGCATCCTCCCCGACGGCCCGCGTGCCATCGCCGTCGTCGAGCAGATCCTCTCCCGCCAGATGGGGTCGGCCGGGCGCCGGCTGGTCGCCATGGTGGACAGCCTCCCTGCGGTGCAAGGGCCGGCGGGGTCGTGAGCACGTCCCAGATCTGCATCTGCGGGCTGCGCGCCCTCGGGCGCCACGGCGTCCTGCCCGAGGAGCAGGAGCGGGCGCAGCCCTTCGAGGTGGACATCACGATCGAAACCCACATCGCCCCCGCCGCCCGCACCGACGACCTCGGGGCGACGGTGGACTACGGCGTCGTGATCGCCGCTGCCGTCGAGATCATCGAGACGAGGAGCTATGCCCTCCTCGAAACCCTCGCCAGCGCCATCGCCGACGACGTGCTCGGGCGAAATGGCGTCGAGGGCGTGACCGTCGAGGTCCGCAAGCTCCGCCCGCCCGTTGCGGCCGACGTCGCCTCGGTCGGCGTCCGCCTCCGACGCACCTTGGCGTGAGGGCGTACCTCGGTCTCGGTTCCAACCTGGGCGACCGCCTCGGTCACCTCCGCCAGGCGGTGGAGTCGCTCGGCGCCATCGACGCCTCCCTCGCTGTCTCGCCGGTGTACGAGACGGCGCCCGTGGGGGGACCCGAGCAGGGGCCGTACCTGAACTGCGTCGTGCGCCTCGACACCGAGCTCAGCCCGCTCGAGCTCCTCGACCTCGCCCAGCGGCTGGAGAGCGAGGCAGGCCGCGTCCGGACCGTCAGGAACGGGCCGAGGACGCTCGATGTCGACGTCCTGCTCATTGAAGGCGTCCAGCTGCAGACAGCCGAGCTGACGGTGCCGCACCCGCGGATGCGCGAGCGTGCCTTCGTGCTCGCACCGTTGGAGGATCTCGACGGGGCGCTCGTGCCCGCCGGCTGGCGACAGCACCTCGGCGGGGCGTCCACGGTGGCGGGCGACATCCGTCGGGTTGGTACCATCGAGGAGAACTCAGGCTGAGACACGACCGGCACCCTTGAGCGGGCTGGAACGAGAGCGAGGCTCACAACATGACGTCGATGCGTATCGTCGGTGGCGGACGCGCCGGCAGGTCCTTTGAGGGCGCCCTCAGCGGGACGGGCGTCGAGGTGCTCGACGTCCTGCATCGTTTCGACGAGTTCACCGGCGCAGCCCGTGGTGTCGACGCCGTCCTTTTGGCGGTCCCCGACCGAGCAGTCGCCGACGTGGCGGCGGCCATCGAGCCGGTGGCGTCGACCGTCATGCTGCACTGCTCCGGTTCCCTCGGTCTCGACGTCCTGGCGCCGCACTCGCGCCGCGGCTCACTCCATCCTCTTGTCACCTTGCCAGATCCGGTCATCGGGTCGCTGCGCCTGCGGGGGCGGCCGTTCTTCGCAGTCGCCGGTGACCAGCTCGCCACTGACCTCGTCCTCGGTCTGGGCGGTCAGCCGATCGTCGTTGCCGACGAGGAACGGGCTGCCTATCACGCAGCTGCCTGCGTGGCAGCCAATCACCTCGTGGGTCTGCTCGGTCAGGTGCAACGGGTGGCTCGCTCCGCCGGCCTCCCGCTGGAAGCCTTCCTCCCCCTCGCCCGCGGCGCCCTCGATGACGTCGCCCTCCTCGGACCGGCGGATGCCCTCACCGGGCCGGCCTCACGCGGCGACCTTGTCACGATCGAGCGCCACCGGGCAGTCCTCGAGCAGACGGAGCTACCGGGCTACGACGCCGGCGTCGCCTTGGCCGAGCGCCTGGCCTACGAGCGGCTCGGGTCGGTGAGCGAGCCGCCGGCGCGCGTGGCGTGGACCTGATCGGCTCACGCGACGTCGTAGGAAAAGCGCTGCAGTCGGCGAGGGCGAGGGGAGCCTCCGTCGCCTTCGTGCCGACGATGGGAGCGCTCCATGGGGGGCACGTCTCGCTCATGACCGCAGCTCGCGGCGACTGCGACGTCGTCGCCGTCAGCATCTTCGTGAACCCGACGCAATTCGGCGACGCCGCCGACCTCGCTTCCTACCCGCGGAACCTCGACACGGATCTGGAACTGTGCGCCGCCGCCGGCGTCGACGTCGTCTTCGCCCCGTCGCTCGCCGAGATGTACCCGGAGGGCTCGCTGGACACCGCCGTCGTGCCCGGCGTGCTCGCCGACGTCCTCGAAGGTCCCTCCCGGCCGGGTCACTTCACCGGCGTCGCCACCATCGTGACCAAGCTGCTCTCGATCGCCGGCAGCTGCCGGGCCTACTTCGGCGAGAAGGACTTCCAGCAGCTCGTCATCGTGCGGCGCCTGGTAGCCGACCTCGACCTTCCTGTCGAAGTCGTAGGCTGCCCGACAGTGCGTGAGCCGGACGGGCTGGCGATGTCGAGCCGCAACGGCCGGCTGGCGCCGGACGAGCGCGCCGCGGCCAGGGCGCTGTTCCAGGCGCTCTCGGCGGGTGCGCAGGCCGTCGCCGAAGGGGAGTGCTCGGGCGCCGCCGTTGCGTCCCTCATGGGCGGGGTCCTCGGCGCCGAGCCGCTCGTGGCGGCGGACTACACGGCCGTCGCCGATCCCGTGACGCTGCAGACGGTGACCGAAATCGCCTCCGAGGTGCGCCTGCTCGTGGCTGCCGGCGTCGGGCCCGTTCGGCTCATCGACAATGTCGCCGCCGCCCCGGGGTCCCCGGGCGGTCTCTTCCCTGCGGCGGAGGCCGACCGGTGAGCGAACGACTCGACGTGCTCGTGGTCGGCAGCGGCGTCGCCGGGCTCTCGGCCGCCGTCGGCCTCGCCCAGGTGGCCGGCGCCCGCGTGGGTGTCCTCACGAAAGGTGAGCTCGAGCAGGCGACGACCCGCTGGGCGCAGGGGGGCGTCGCCGCCGTGCTGCCCGGCGACGAGGACTCGACGGATCTCCACCTTGCCGACACGTTGCGGGCGGGCGCCGGCCTGTGCGACGAAGCCGCCGTGCGGGTGCTCGTCGACGAGGGACCGGCCCGCGTGAACGAGCTCATCGCCCTCGGGGCGGTTTTCGACCGGGGGCCGACGGGTGATCTCTCCCGTGCCCGCGAGGGCGGTCACTCGATGGCAAGGGTCCTGCACGCCGGCGGGGCCGCCACCGGGGCTGAGGTGGAGCGCGCCCTCGTAGCAGCGGTGGAGACGAGCGCCGCCGCCGTGCTCGAGCACTTCTTCGCCCTCGACCTCCTCGTCGAGCGCGGCCGTTGCAGCGGCGTGGTGGCTTTGGACCCCGACGGCGGGCTGCAGCGGGTGGAGGCGGCCGAGGTCGTGCTGGCGGCCGGCGGTGCCGGTCAGCTGTTCGCTGTCACGACGAACCCGGCGGAGGCGACGGGCGACGGCATCGCCATGGCCATGCGGGCAGGCGTCCCGGTGGCCGACTGCGAGTTCGTGCAGTTTCATCCGACGGCCCTGCACCACCCGGCGATGCCGCGGCCGCTCGTGTCGGAGGCGCTGCGCGGTCACGGGGCGGTCCTTCGCGGTCAGGGCGGGCGGCGTTTCGTCGAGGAGCTGGCGCCGCGTGACGTCGTCAGCCGGGCGATCGCCCGGGAGATGGCAGAAAGCGGCATGGAGAACGTCTGGCTCGACTGCACCGGCCTCGAGGACTTCTCCCGTCGCTTCCCGACGATTCACGCCTCGCTCGCCAGCGTCGGTCTCGATCCCGCCCGTGACTGGCTACCGGTGGCGCCGGCGGCTCACCACCTGAGCGGCGGCGTCCTCACCGATCTCGACGGCGCCACGGCGATGCCGGGCTTGTGGGCAGCGGGGGAGGCGGCTTGCTCCGGCGTGCACGGGGCGAACCGCCTGGCTTCGAACTCGCTCCTCGAGGGCATGGTCTTCGGGGCGCGCGTGGTGGACGCCATCGCCGCCGGGCCCGCCATGGTCGACCGAACGGCTCGAACGGGCGTGCTAGCCGATCACCCGACGATCCCCCTGCGGCCGCTCCCGGACTGCCGGTGCGGCGGCATCCCGGCCTTTGCGGAGCGGAGCGGGGCGACGACCGCTGACAGGAGCTCCACGGCGGCCCTGCGTGCGGACCTGCAGGCGGCGCTCACCGCCAATGCGGGCGTCATGCGCGACGCCATCTCGCTCAAGGCGGCCGAGCAGGCGATCGCCGAGGTGGCAGCTGCGGCCCCTTCCACCGGCACGGTCGCCGATGCCGAGCTGGCCAACCTGCTGGCGCTGGCGAGGGCTCTCGTGGAGGCGGCCACATGCCGCCAGGAGAGCCGCGGTGCCCACACGCGCGCCGACTACGCCGAGACGTCGGCGGACTTCCTCGTCCGCTTCGTCCACGGCGGCCCTCGGGACCGATCAAACAACCGGCGGCCGGCGTGAGCACCCCCGTGCAGCCTCCCCCGGCGGCCGTTCGCCGTGCGGTGGCGGCGGCCCTGGAGGAGGACCTTCTGCCCCTCGGTGACCTCACGGCTGCGCTCCTACCTGCGGGCGCCCGTGGGCGGGCAGCCTTCGTGAGCCGGGCCGGCGGCGTCATCGCCGGCACGGCGTGCGTGGTCGAGGTCTGCCGGCAGGTCGATGCTGCGCTCGTCGTCACCGTCCTGCTCGACGACGGCGGCGCCGTCGCCCCTGGGCAGGAGATCGCATCGCTCGAGGGCGCCATGGCTTCGATCGTCACGGCCGAGCGAACCGCCCTCAACTTCCTCTGCCACCTCTCGGGCATCGCCTCTCTCACGGCGCGCTACGTCGAGGCGGCCAAGCGGCGCAACCCGGCCACCCGAATCCTCGACACGCGCAAGACGACGCCGTGTCTGCGGGCGCTCGAGAAGGCCGCCGTGCGCGCCGGCGGCGGCGTCAATCACCGCGGCAGCCTGTCGGAGGGAGTCCTCGTGAAGGACAACCATCTCGGCTATGCATCCATCGGCGATGCTGTGCGCCGGGCGCGTGAGCTCTGGCCAGGGCGAATGGTGGAAGTCGAGTGCGACCGCATCGAGCAAGTTGCCGAGGCGCTCGAAGCCGGCGCCACGATCGTGCTGTGCGACAACATGAGCCCGCAGGAGGTCGGGCGCTGCGTCGCCCTCGGGCGAGCCCGGGCAGACTCGGCCGCCGCCGCCCTCTTCGAGGCGTCCGGCGGCGTCTCGCTCGAGACGGTCGGTGACTTCGCCGCCGCGGGCGCCGACCTCATCTCCGTCGGGGCGCTCACCCACTCGGCCCCCATCCTCGACATCGGTCTCGACTTGGCCGCCGGGCCGTCGAGCGCCCTCGGCTAGACACTCTGCCGTGCTGCTCGCTCTCGACGTCGGCAACACCCACACGGTCATCGGTGTCTTCGCTGACGCCTCGGAGAAGGCCGAGCCGTCGGAGACGCCGGTGCGCCGGCTGCCGGGCGAGCTGCCCGACCTTCGCTACCACTGGCGAATCGCCACCGTGGCCGACCGGACGGCCGACGAGCACGCCCTCCTCCTCGTCGACTACCTGCGACTCGTCGGGGTCGACATCCGTGCCGACGAGCTGCCGAAGCGCCTCTCCGGCATAGCCATCTCGTCCTCGGTGCCGTCGGCTACCTCGGCCCTGCGGGAGATGGCACAGCGGTGGTTCCCGATCCCGACCGTCATCATCGAGCCCGGCATCCGCACGGGAATGCCGATCCTCTACGACAACCCGAAGGAGGTCGGCGCCGACCGCATCGCCAACGCCGTCGGAGCCATCGACCTCTTCGAGACGCCGCTCATCGTCGTCGATCTCGGAACGGCCACGACCTTCGACGTCATCTCCGCCGCCGGCGAGTATCTCGGCGGCGCCATCACACCCGGGATCGAGATCTCGACGGACGCCCTCTTCGGGGCGGCGGCCGCCCTTCGACGGGTCGAGCTCGTCGAGCCCCGCCACGTCATCGGCAAGTCGACGGTCGAGTCGATCCAATCAGGCGTCATCTATGGCTACGCCGCGCTCGTGGACGGCCTCTGCCGGCGCATCAAGGACGAGCTCGGCGAAGCCACGGTGATCGCCACGGGGGGGTTGGCGACGGTGATTCGGCCGCTCTCGAGGGAGATCGACCATCACGAGCCCTGGCTGACGCTGCACGGCCTCCGCCTCGTGTTCGAGCGCAACGTCGAACGCTCCGGGGCCCGGCAGTGACAGCGGAGGTTCCCTATCGCTTCGACGGGCACACGCCGGTCGGCGACGTCGTGGCGGCCTACGCCGAGCGCCTCGGCGAAGGGGAGGAGTCCGGCGATGTTGTCACCGTTGCCGGTCGCCTCATGCTCATGCGGGTGCAGGGCAAGCTGGCATTCGCCACGTTGCGCGAGTGGACAGGGTCGATCCAGCTCTTCGCCCTCGAGTCTCTCACGGAGGACTTCAGCGACTTCAAGCGCCTGAGCCTCGGCGACTGGATCGGGGCCACGGGCGAGGTAGTGAAGACGCGCCGCGGCGAGCTGTCGGTCAAAGTCCGATCTTGGGTGCTGCTCGCCCATGCCCGTCACGGCTTCGGCGACAAGTGGCGGGGCGTCAACGATCCCGACGTCCGCTTTCGCCAACGGGAAGTCGACATGTGGGCGAACGAGGGCGTGCGGGAGCGTTTCCTCATGCGCTCGGCGGTCGTGGCGGCGGTGCGCGAGCTGTTGACGGCGAGGGGTTTCGTGGAGGTGGAGACGCCTGTGCTGCTCCCGCAAGCAGGCGGGGCCAACGCCAAGCCCTTCGTCACCCACTTCAACGCCATGCACGCCGACTTCTACCTCCGCATCGCCACCGAGCTCTACCTGAAGCGGTGCGTGATCGGAGGTCTCGAGCGTGTCTACGAAGTCGGCCGCATCTTCCGCAACGAGGGCACCGGTCCGAAGTACAACCCCGAGTTCACGATGCTGGAGGCCTACCAGGCCTACGCCGATTACCGCGACATGGCCGAGCTCGTCGAGTACATCGTGAGCGGCGCCGCCCGCGTGGCGACCGGTGGCACCGTCATCGAGTTCCAGGGGCGCCAGCTGGATCTGACACCGCCCTGGCGCAAGGCCACCCTCTCGGAGGTCGTGCACGAGGTCACCGGGTACGAGCTCAGCCTCGAGACCTCGATGGAGGGTTTGCGGTCAGCCGCCTCGGAGTTGGGGGTGGAGATCCGCCCCGGCGACGACGCCGGTCAGGTGCTCGCCGAGATCTACGACAAGACGACCGAGCCGAACCTGTGGGGCCCCGTGCACGTCATGGACTACCCGCAGTCGGTGTCCCCCCTCACCCGAAAGCATCGGTCGAAGCCGGGCTACGTGGAACGGATCACTCCCATCGCGGCGGGCCGCGAGCTGGGCGAGTGCTACAGCGAGCTGCTCGACCCGGACGATCAGCGGGCGCGGTTCGCCGCCCAGGTAGCCGATCGCGCCCGTGGCTACGACGAGGCCATGGCGATGGACGAGGACTTCATCCGAGCGCTCGAGCGGGGCATGCCGCCGCTCGGGGGCATCGGTCTCGGGATAGACCGACTCGTCATGGTGCTCGCGGACGCCAGCCATATACGCGAGGTCCTGCTCTTCCCGGCCCTGCGCCCCGAGGCGGGGCGCGAGGTGAGCGACGAAGCCTGAGGCGATGCTCAGCCGGCGAGCGCCTCGAAGCGCTCCCGCGCCTGCCCTGCGGTCCGCTCCAAGTCGCGGGCCACACGGATGCTCAAGCTCGAGAGCGCCATCACGACCGGGTTGTCCCCGAGGCGGCGGGCGGACTCGGCGGCATGCTCGGCGAACTCCCTCGCCATGTCGCTGGCGGCGGTGA
Organism: uncultured Actinomycetota bacterium; assembly: GCA_963735115.1. Classification (GTDB taxonomy): domain Bacteria; phylum Actinomycetota; class Acidimicrobiia; order Acidimicrobiales; family Bog-793; genus JAKACA01. The sequence continues at coordinate 1,255,197 of CAVTJR010000001.1, forward strand.
TCCCGGGGGAGGCGGCGATGAGCGCCCGGGCGGTGTCCCGTTCGTGCTCGGTGAGCGGTTTGCCGAGCAGGTCCCGCAGCCGCGGACCGTGGAGACGGTCCTCCAGGGCACGCTGAACAGGCAGCGTGTAGATGCCCTCCGACAAGTCCTGGCCGGGCGTCTTGCCCAGCTCCTCCTCGGTGGCGATGACATCGAGCACGTCGTCGCGGATCTGAAACACCATTCCGAAGGACTCCCCGAAGGCGGTCACGTCGTCGATCTGGGTGCGGTCCAGCCCGGCCGTGATGGCACCCACGCGGCAGGCGGTGGACATGAGGGCGGCCGTTTTGTTGGCGATGGCTCCGAGATAGTCCTTCTCGTCGCGCCCGATCTGGAAGGCGGAGCGGACTTCGGCCACCTGGCCCTGGCAGAGGCGGGCGAGGGTGGCGGCGAGCAGCCCCGCCACCTCGGGGCCGAGGCTGGCGGCGATCTCGGCGGAACGGGCGAGGAGAAAGTCACCGGCGACGATGGCGACGAGGTTGCCCCAGCGCGCGTTCACGCTCTCGACGCTCCGGCGCCGTGTCGCTTCGTCCATGACGTCGTCGTGGTAGAGCGAGGCCAGGTGGACGAGCTCGACCGAGACGCCGCCGAGGAGCGTCTCTCGGCTCACGGCGGTGGCGGAGAGGGCGGCAGCCGTCAGGGTCAAGGCCGGGCGCAACCTCTTGCCGCCAGCCTCGATGAGATGGCTCGCGACCTCGTTGAGGAAGGGATCCTCGCCGAGCACCGACTCTCGCAGGCAGGCTTCGAGGCGCGCGATGTCGGCCTCGTCCACCGGGAGGGCGAAGAGATCGGGCGCAGTCACCAGAGTGGCAGGTTAGGCGACAGCGCGGCCGTCCCGACACTCGAAAGACCCCTGCGGGCACGCCGGGGACCACAGCGTCCTCGTGCGGACCGCTCAAGGTCGGCTTCCGAGCTGCCGATTCTCATCTCAGCGACGGTTCCGTGCCGAATGGGAAGGTGGGAAGATCGAACGTTGTTGAACTGAACACAGGAGGACGCGGGCAAGTCCGGCGACGGGCGCCGAAAGAGGTGCCAGCAGTCAGAGCGCACCCTCCCTATACACTGGTCGAAGTAACCGTCCATTGAGGAGCGGCAGTTGTTCGAGCGCTTTACAGACCGGGCAAGACGAGTTCTGGTCCTCGCTCAAGAGGAGGCGCGCCTCCTCAACCACAGCTTCATCGGCACTGAGCACATCCTGCTCGGGCTGATTCACGAGGGGGAAGGACTCGCAGCCAAGGCGCTCGAGTCGCTCAACATCTCCCTCGAAGCCGTGCGCGAGGAAGTCGAGAAGACGATCGGTCAGGCCGGCAGCGCCCCTACCGGCTCTCCGCCCTTCACACCGCGGGCGAAGAAGGTGCTCGAGCTGTCGCTGCGAGAGGCGCTGCAGCTCGGCCATAACTACATCGGGACCGAGCACATGCTGCTCGGGCTCGTGCGCGAGGGCGAGGGCGTCGCCGCGCAGGTCCTCATCAGCCTCGGCGCCGACCTCGCGAAGGTCCGCCAGCAGGTCATCCAGCAGCTCTCCGGCTATCAGGGGCGTGACCCCCAGTCGACTCCGCCAGGTGGCAGCCCGAGCCAGGAGAGCCCGGGCGGTTCGCCGGTGCTCGACCAGTTCGGCCGGAACCTCACCCAGCTTGCCCGCGATCACAAGCTCGACCCGGTCATCGGGCGGGACCGTGAGATCGAGCGGGTCATGCAGGTCCTGTCGCGCCGCACGAAGAACAACCCCGTGCTCATCGGCGAGCCCGGCGTCGGCAAGACGGCCATCGTGGAGGGGCTCTCTCAGCAGATCGTCTCGAACGACGTCCCCGAGACGTTGAAGGGCAAGCAGCTCTACACCCTCGACCTCGGTGCCCTCGTGGCCGGCAGCCGCTATCGCGGCGACTTCGAGGAGCGCCTCAAGAAGGTGCTGAAGGAGATCCGCACCCGCGGCGACATCATCTTGTTCATCGACGAGCTGCACACTCTCGTCGGAGCGGGAGCCGCCGAGGGGGCCATCGATGCCGCCTCGATCCTGAAGCCGATGCTTGCCCGCGGCGAGTTGCAGACGATCGGCGCCACGACGCTCGACGAGTACCGCAAGCACCTCGAGAAGGACGCCGCACTCGAGCGGCGTTTCCAGCCGATCAAGGTCGAGGAGCCGTCGCTGCCGCACACGATCGAGATCCTGCAAGGACTGCGGGACCGTTACGAGCAGCACCACCAGGTGACGATCACGGACCAGGCGCTCGTTGCCGCCGCCAACCTGGCGGACCGTTACATCTCGGACCGCTTCCTGCCAGACAAGGCGATCGACCTGATCGACGAGGCGGGCAGCCGGCTGCGGATCCGGCGCATGTCCTCGCCCCCCGAGCACCGCAAGCTCGAAGAGGAGCTGTCGGCTCTGCGGCTGCGCAAGGAAGCCGCCATCGAGAAGCAGAACTTCGAAGAGGCCAAGCGCCTTGACGACCAGGAGAAGGAGAAGCTCGAGACGAAGTCCGGCCTCGAGAAGCAGTGGCGCGCCGAGGGCGTCGACCTCTTCGACATCGTCGATGAGGACGTCGTCGCCGAGGTCCTGGCGAACTGGACCGGTATCCCGGTCTACAAGCTGACCGAGGAGGAGACCGCCCGCCTCCTCCGTATGGAGGACGAGCTCCACAAGCGGGTCGTCGGCCAGGACGACGCCATGAAGGCCCTCTCCCGGGCGATCCGGCGCACACGGGCCGGCCTGAAGGATCCGAAGCGGCCGTCAGGCTCGTTCATCTTCCTCGGCCCGACGGGGGTCGGAAAGACCGAGCTCGCCAAAGCGCTCGCCGAGCTGCTCTTCGGTGACGAGTCGTCGCTCATCCAGCTCGACATGAGCGAGTACATGGAGAAGCACACGGTCAGCCGTCTCGTCGGCTCGCCCCCGGGCTACGTCGGCTACGAGGAGGGCGGTCAGCTCACAGAGGCCGTCCGTCGCAAGCCGTTCGCCGTCGTCCTGTTCGACGAGGTCGAAAAGGCTCACCCCGATGTCTTCAACACGTTGCTGCAGATCCTCGAGGACGGTCGGTTGACCGACGCGCAGGGTCGCAGCGTCGACTTCAAGAACACCGTCCTCATCATGACGTCGAACCTCGGGACGGCCGATCTGCGCAAGGCGAGGGTGGGTTTCTCGAAGTCCTCCGAGGCCGTGACGTACGAGCACATGAAGAGCCGGGTGAACGAAGCCTTGAAGGCTCACTTCCGCCCGGAGTTCCTGAACCGCATCGACGAGGTCATCGTCTTCCACGAGCTTTCGCTCAACGAGGTCATCGAGATCGTCGATCTGCTCATTCGCCGAGTGCGCGAGCAGCTGGAGAACCAGGGAATCGGCCTCGAGCTGACTCGGGAAGCGAAGGAGTTCGTGGCGAACAAGGGCTACGAGCCGACCCTCGGAGCCCGACCGCTGCGAAGGGCGATCCAGTCCTACATCGAGGACCCGTTGTCCGAGAAGCTCCTCTGGAAAGAGTTCCGGGTGGGCGAGACGGTCATCGTCGACCTCGAAGGCGAGGAGCTCTCCTTCCGGGCGATCGAGGGCTTCGAGCCGCCCACGGTCGAGCTTGCCGGGGCCGGCGCCGACTCATAAGGCGGTCCCTGGCGGGTTCTTCGCCAGGTTGTTGACACACCCTCTCCGTAGGGTGAGCTCGTGACTCGATCGCGGACCCTGTACGTGTGCGGCGCCTGTCGAGCTTCCCAAGCTCGCTGGGCGGGGCGATGTGCCGGTTGTGGCGAGTGGAACACCTTGGCGGAGGAGGACCGTCCCGCTTCCGCGCCACCGCCCGGCCTTCGCCGGAGCGGTCTCAAGCAGGCGCGTGACGGTGCCGTCACCGGACAGAGGGCGAGGTTGGGCGGATCGCGCCCGCCGGCAAGGACGGGCCTGTCGCCCGAGCAGCCCGTCCTGCTGTCGGCGGTCGACCCGGACGCTTGCGAGCCGGTTGCCACCGGCCTCGAGGAGTTCGACCGAGTGCTGTCGGGCGGACTCGTGCCCGGCTCCGTCACCCTGATCGGCGGCGAGCCCGGCATCGGCAAGTCGACGTTGCTGCTGCAGGCTGCGGCCAGCGCTGCAAGGCGGGGCTGGCGGACCTTGCTCGTGGCTGCCGAGGAGTCTGCCGAACAGGTCCGGCGGCGGGCGGAGCGGCTCGGTGCGCTCGTCGACGGCTGCTACATCGTGGCGACGGGGGACCTGCAGACGGCGCTCGAGTCGCTGGGCATGATCCAGCCCGATCTGCTCGTCGTCGACTCCATCCAAACCATCGCCGACCCGAGCCTCTCGGCGCAGGCGGGCTCGACGACACAGGTGCGAGAGTGCGCCCAGGCCCTCGCCCACTACGCCAAGGTCACCGGGACAGCCACCGTGCTCGTGGGTCACGTCACGAAAGACGGCGTCCTCGCCGGCCCGCGTGCGCTCGAGCACCTCGTGGACACGGTCCTGTCCTTCGACGGAGACCGCCACCACTCGCTGCGTCACCTGAGCGCCACCAAACACCGCTATGGGACGACCGGCGAGATCGGCTTGTTCGAGATGGCGGAGTCCGGTCTCGTCGCCCTCGTCGACCCGAGCGCCGTCCTGCTGGCAGATCGGCGTCGCGGAGTCGCCGGCTCCGTCATCGCCCCCGTCATCGAGGGTCGCCGTCCACTGCTTGTCGAGGTGCAGGCTCTCCTGGGTGAGACCCGATCGTCCTCCCCGAGACGCGTCGTGCAGGGCATCCCCGCAGCCCGGGTGAGCTTGTTGTTGGCGGTGCTGGAGCGTTCCGCCGGCCTGGGCGTGAGCGCCTACGACGTGTTCGTGTCGACGGTGGGAGGCATCAAGGTGGCCGAGCCGGCGTCGGATCTCGCTGTCGCCCTCGCCTTGGCGTCCGCGCTGGTGGGCGTGCCGGTCCCTGAGAAGGTCGTGGCGTTCGGCGAGATCGGGCTCGGTGGCGAGATCCGGCAGGCGGCGGCCGCCGGCCGGCGACTTTCGGAGGCGGCGCGGCATGGTTTCGATCGGGCGCTTTGCCCGATCCCGACGCCCCCACCAGGCGGTACAATGGAGCTAGTTCAAGTGGCCACGATTGCAGAGGCTGTCGGCGCTTTGGGCTTGGCGGACGCTCGGCGTGTGGTCAAGCGACGGGATCGAGCCCTCATGTTGGGGAACTCCACCACGCGAGGTGGAGGAGCAGACCAGGCGGAAAGTCTCCGCCGTCGACCGACTGAGGGACGCCCTTCCCAACCGCTGACAAAGCCCAGAATCGGACTCAGCGTCGTCCGGGACTGAGTCCGCCAGAGCGGGTCAGGAACCCAAGTTGAGGGAATTCGGATACATCCGTACCCTGGTAAGTGATCGCAACGTCTTGTGAGGAGTGCTCTGTTGTTCGACGTCGGAGACAAAGTCGTCTATCCGCACCACGGCGCAGCCGTGGTGGAGTGCCGCGAGGAGCGCGAGTTCTTCGGCGAGAAGAAGGAGTATCTCGTGCTCAAGCTGGCCTACGGGGATCTCACCTTGATGGTGCCGGCTGACAACACGGCCGAGGTCGGGCTGCGCGAAGTCATCAACGACGAGGAGGTCGAGGAAGTCTTCGCCGTGCTTCGCAAGAAAGAGGCCCGCATGCCGACCAATTGGTCGCGCCGCTACAAGAACCACGTCGAGAAGCTGAAGTCGGGCGACATCTATCAGGTTGCGGAGGTCGTGCGGAACCTCTCGATCCGCGACAAGGACAAGGGCCTGTCCGCTGGTGAGAAGCGGATGCTGACCAAGGCACGGCAGATCCTCGTGTCCGAGCTGACGTTCGCGATCGGCGTGAGCGAGAACGAGGCCGAGGAGCGCCTCAACGCAGCCCTGCCCTAAGCAGGGCGTTGCGATCGGGCACTCTCGTGCCGGGTGCTTCCTCGCCGTCTCCCGCCGCCGGTGACGGCGCATCCGCCCCTGGCCTGGTGTGGGGCGTTGTCGTGGCGGCCGGGCTCGGCCGTCGCTTTGGCGCCGAGAAGCAGTTCCTCTCCCTGACCGGCAAACCCGTGCACCTCTGGGCTGTGGAGGCGACGCGAACCGTTGCCGCCGGCGTCGTGCTCGTCGTGCCCCCAGGTCGTGAGCACGACCCACACCTCGCCCTTGCGGCCGATCGGGTCGTTGCCGGCGGCAAGACGAGGTCTGCATCGGTGCGAGCCGGGTTGGGCGCCGTGCCGGAAGATGCCGCCATCATCGTCGTCCACGACGCTGTGAGGCCGCTTGCGTCCGAGGCGTTGTTCCGGGCGGTGGTGAGCGCCGTCGTCGCCGGCGCCGAGGGCGCCATTCCAGGTCTGGACGTGCCGGACACCGTCAAATTCGTCGAGGCCGGCGTCGTCCGCTCCACGATCGAGCGTGCCAACCTCGTGCGGGTGCAGACCCCGCAGGCCTTCCGGGCCGCGACGCTGCGACGAGCGCATGCGAGCGAGACGGACGCCACCGACGATGCCGCCGTCGTCGAGGCGCTCGGCGCGCGGGTCGTGGTGGTGCCTGGCGAGGAAGGCAACCTGAAGATCACGTCTCCCGCCGACCTCGCCCTGCTCGAATGGCGCCTGGCCGTCGGGTCCCTCGCACAGCAGGCGCCGTGAGGGCGCGCGTGGGGGTCGGGTACGATGTGCATCCGTTCTCCGCTGATGGATCAACAGTGCTCGTCCTCGGCGGGGTGGTGTTTCCCGGAGAGCCCGGGCTGTCCGGTCACAGCGACGCCGACGTGGCCGCTCACGCGGTCGCAGACGCCATACTCGGGGCGGCCGGCCTCGGAGACATCGGAATGCACTTCTCCGACCAGGACGAACGCTGGAAGGACGCCAATAGCATCGAGCTGTTGGCTCGCGTAGCGGAGTTGGTGCGCGAAGTTGGACTCAAGCTCGTGAACGCCGATTGCACGGTGGTTTGCGAGCGCCCCCGCCTAGTCGGGTCTCGAAAGGAAATGATGGAGAATCTCAGCGTCGCCGCAGGTGGCCCTGTTCACGTGAAAGCCACTCGGCCGGAGCGCCTGGGCGCGCTGGGACGGCAGGAAGGTATCGCCTGCATGGCGGTCGCACTGCTCGAGGAGGTCTCGGCGTGAGCCCGTATTCGCGATCCGGTGACGAGAACGACGTGCCAGGAGGCTCCGGATCCGACAAGCGCGGCGGGGGCGGTCGCGGGCGTCGTGACGGGGGTGCAGCCGGCTCAGGTCGGAGCGGCTACGGAGGCGCCGGTCGCAGTTTCCCTTCGGGTCCTCGCCGCAGCGGCGCCGGTCGTCCGGGTGACGGCGAGGGGCGTCCGAGCGGATATCGCGGCGGGCCGGGCGGTCGACGACCTGGCGCCGGTTACCAAGGCTCCCGCCCGAGCGGCGGTGGGTATCAAGGCTCACGTCCGAGCAGCGGCTACCAGGGCTCCCGCCCGAGCGGCGGTTACCAGGGCTCACGTCCGAGCGGCGGCGGGTACCAGGGCGCCCGCCCGAGCGGCGGCGGGTACCAGGGCGCACGCCCGAGCGGCAGCGGCTACCAAGGCTCCCGCCCGAGCGGCGCCGGCTACCAAGGCTCCCGCCCGAGCGGCGCCGGCTACCAAGGCTCCCGCCCCAGCAGCGGCTACCAAGGCTCCCGCCCGAGCGGCGGTGGGTACCAAGGCTCACGCCCGAGCACCGGCGGTGGCTACCAGGGAGGCCGCGCCGGCAGTGGCGGTTATCGGGGCTCACGACCGAGCGGCGGCGGCTACCAAGGGAGCCGCCCGAGCACCCGATACGGGGCCGGGAGGCCCGATTCCGGTTCATCCCGGCGAGACGAAGGCTTCAGCCAGGACCGCGACAACAACGCCGGGCGCTACCCCTCTCGTCCGGACCGCGGGTACTCCGGTGGCGACGACCGCACAGGCGGCAGCCGCCCTCCGCGTTCGGACCGCACCCGTTCCGGGCCTCCCCCCGGCCCTGATGGCTCGGTTTGGGGTGGTGTCGCCAGAGGAGGCGGTGGGTATCGCGGTCGTGACGCCAACACTCGCAGCGGCCCGGACCGGAGCAGGTCGGGTGTTGGCGATCGCGGTCGTTCCTCCGGTGGCCGCTCGTGGCGCAACGATGATCCAGAGGGCGGCACGCGGAGGGCGGGTCGCCCCCCTGTGGTGGCAGGCGGTGGCGGCGACCTGAGCGGGGGTCGGTCGGTCAGCCGGGCTGCCACTGCTGGTCGAAACCTTTGGAACCCGTCACCGCGAGGTGGGTCGGCCGGCACTCGGGGTCCGATCATCAAGCGGTCGCCGCACTCTCTCGGCGGCGAACAGGTCGAAGGCCGCCAGGCTGTCCGTGAGCTGCTGGCTGCTCGCCGTCGACAGGTGACAGAGGTCTGGATGACCGAGGGCAGCGACCCGTCGCCCATCCTCGGCGAGATCGACCGGCTCGCACGCGAGGCGCATGTGCCGGTGCGCCTCGTGTCTCAGCGCCGTCTTGAGTCAGTGCAGGGCACCGATGCTCCGCAGGGCGTGGTCGCCTTCGCGGAGCCGTTGACGGCTGCAAGCCTTGATGAGCTCGTCCTCGGTTGGAACGAGGAGAACGCATCGGCGAGGTCGAGCCTCGTCGGCGGGCCCGATCTGGAGATCGATGACGACGAGGATGACGACACCGACGACGAGGGTTTCTTCATCGACCTGGGCGACGACGAGATCGACGACTCAGACGACGACGGGTTTCCCGTCCTGATCGAGTTCGTGGACGAGACGGACGAACCGGAGAGCGAGGACGAGGACTCCGAGATCGAGCCCGTTATTCTGAGTGGGACAGAGGCAACGGGCGACACCGGCGAGGCTGATTCAGAGGCGATCGAAACGAGCCTTGCGCTCGACGAATCGATCGCCGACGCCTTAGTCGAGGGAGGCGATGGCGATTCGACGACCGGGCCTGAGCCCGACCGGTCGGCGGCCATGGCACCCGATGGTTCCGACGTTGTCTCAGCAGTCAAGAAGGCGCTGAAGGCTTCGACGGCCGCCCCGAGTGGTCAACCGGACAGCGCCTTTCTCGTGCTGCTCGAAGGCGTGACGGATCCTCAGAACCTTGGCGCGATCCTCCGGAGCGCCGAGTGCGCCGGCGTGACCGGTGTGGCCGTGCCACGGCACCGGTCGGTGCACGTGACGCCCGCCGTCACAAAGGCGGCCGCAGGCGCCATCGAGTATCTGCAGATGGCCCTCGTCCCTGGCATGCCGAGTGCCCTGCAGGATCTCGAGCATCTGGGCGTCATGACGGTAGGGCTCGACGAGCGGGGCACGACGTCGCTGTATGACCTCGATCTTGGCGACCGGCCGGTTGCGCTCGTGCTCGGCTCGGAGGGCGCCGGCCTCTCGCCGTTGTCGCGTCGCCGCTGCGAAGTGCTCTGCCGGATCCCGGTCGACGGTGAGATTCCCTCGCTGAACGTGTCGGCTGCGGCAGCGGTGGCGTGCTTCGAGGTGGCGAGGCAACGGGCAGCCCGCAAGCGCCGCTGACTCCGAACTGGAGCGCCTGCGAGGCGAAACCGCCGGCGCTTTCGAGAGCTGAGCTCGACCTAGCAGAAGGTCTCCTTGCCGTCGCCTGGGAGGAGGCCGTGCACCTCACGAGCGCAGACCCGGTGTGGGGGCGCGACCATGTCTTCTGCCTACGGGCCGCCGATGGCCGCTCAGCGATCCTGAAGCGCCCTCGGCGCCCGCCGGCGGAGGGCGAGGGAGGCACAGAACGGCAGGCTTTTGGCGCCGAGCTGGCGGCCCTGGAGTTCCTCAACGAGATGGCGGCCCCGATCGTTCCCCGTCTCCTCGGAGCCGACGTGGCAGCCGGTCTTCTCGTCATGGAGGAGCTCCCTGGCGGGCGATCCCTGGCCGACTCGCTCCTCTCGGGGGACCGGGCCGCGGCCGAGAGCGACCTCCTCGCCTACGCGGAGGCTCTTGCGAGGCTGCACAGCTGGAGCTTCGACCGCCTCGACGCCTTCGAGGGTGTGCGAGCTCGCTATTGCCCGACGGCGGATCCCCGCTCATGGTGGCTTCAGATGATCGAGGGCGGTCAGGCCCGGTTCCTGCAAGTCGCGGCCGATCTCGGTGTCCCGACGGTTCGAGTCGGCCCGGAGATCGACGAGTTGATCACCACGCTCGCGGGCGGACTCCACTGCGGCTTCGTGCACGGCGACCCCTGCCCCGACAACGTTCGCATCGTCGACGGTGACTGCCGCCTGTTCGATTTCGAGCTTTCGGGCCGGGGATCGGTCGCCCTCGACGCCGCCTTCTTGGCGGCCCCCTTCCCCAGTTGCTGGTGTTTTGGGCGCCTGCCGGAGGAGGCGGCCGCTCGAGCGCTGCAGTCCTACCGGAAGACGCTCGCCGGCGGCGGCACGACGCTGGCGGGCGACTGGGATGTCGCCATGGCCGCCGCCTTGGCCGGTTACATCGTTGCTCGGGGAAGCGTGATCGAAGGCGCCCTGCAGGAGGACTCCGACTGGGGGACGGCCACCATGCGGCCTCGCCTGCTGGCGTGGGCCGCCAGTTTCGTCACCGTCGCCTCCGAGGTCGGGGCCTTCCCGCAGCTGTGCGGGCTCGTCGAGGCCCTCCACGATCGGCTGCGCGCCCGGTGGGAGAGCACGTCCATTCCCGAGTATCCCGCCCTCGCGAACCCCGGATCACCCCCGGCACAGCTGCCGGAGTTCTGGCGTCCGGGTCTCTGAGGCGTTCTCCGTCCCCGTTGGGTCAGCGATCCGCCAGCGCCACGTAGTCGCGGCGGTCGTGACCGATGTACAGCTGGCGAGGACGGGCGATCTTCGTGTCGTGGTCCAGCATCTCTATCCAGTGAGCAAGCCAACCTGCCGTACGCGGGATGGCGAAGAGCACAGGGAACATCTCCATCGGGAAACCCATCGCCTGGTAGATCAGGCCGGAGTAGAAGTCGACGTTCGGGTAGAGCTTCCGGCTCGTGAAGTACTCGTCACCGAGGGCCGCCTCCTCGAGCTTGAGAGCGATGTCGAGCAGCGGGTTCTTGCCGGTCACTTCGAAGACGTCATAGGCGACCTTGCGGATGATCTTCGCCCGGGGGTCGTAGTTCTTGTAGACGCGGTGCCCGAAGCCCTGCAGGCGGCCGTGCCCCTCCTTCACCGAACGGATGAACTCGGGCACGTTCTCGAGCGAGCCGATGGAGGACAGCATCCGGATGACCTGTTCATTGGCCCCGCCGTGACGTGGCCCGTAGAGCGCCGCGCAGGCGGCGGCACACGCCGAGTACGGGTCGACGTGCGACGACCCGACGACCCGCATGGCCGTCGTCGAGCAGTTCTGCTCGTGATCGGCGTGCAACATGAACAAGACGTCGACGGCGTGGGCGAGAGCCGGGTTTGCGTCAAAGCGCGGTTCCGCCGTCTTCCACATCATCGACAGAAAGTTCGCAGGGAAACCGAGCGAATTGTCCGGGTAGACGAAGGGCATGCCGACGCTGAAGCGGTGGGCGGCGGCTGCGAGCGTGGGCATCTTTGCGATGAGGCGGATGACCTGCTTGTAGCGGGTGGCCGGGTCGAAGATGTCGGTTGCTTCCGGGTAGAAGGTCGACAACGCCGCCACCGCCGACACGAGGATCCCCATGGGGTGGGCGTCGTAGTGGAAGCCCTCGAGAAACCGCTTGCGGACGTTCTCGTGGATGAAGGTGTGATAGGTGATCTCGTGGACCCATTCCTCCAGCTCGGATGCCGACGGCAGCTCTCCGTGCAGGAGGAGGTAGGCCACCTCGAGGTAGGTCGAGCTCTCGGCGAGCTGCTCGATCGGGTACCCGCGATACTCGAGCTTGCCCTCGTCGCCGTCGATGAAGGTGATCGAGCTCTCGGCAGCCGCCGTCGTCATGAAGGCCGGGTCGTAGAACCACACGCCTGGCAGCAGCTTGGCCCATTCCTCTGCGGCGATGCCTCCGTCAACGATGGGGATCTCGATGGTCTCACCGTTCCGGTTGTCTGTGATCGTGATGCTCTCTGCCACGACTTCCGACCTCCCGTCGGTTGGCTGCGTCCCCGTTGGGGATGCGCCTCGGGTTGCCATCCTACGACCAGGTGCGGCGACGCCGACAGGCGCCGTCGCCAGAGCCCCGGCCTCAGCCGGCAGGGGTGCACTCAGTCGCCGGTTTGGCCACCGGAGAGGAGTCCGCGGGCGTCGGCTGCGACACCGTCGGTGAGATCGCAGAGCAGCTCGAGACGCTCTGCGTGACCCGCTGCCTCAAGGAGGCGGCAGCGGTCGAGTGCCGTCAAGGGGGCGAGGGCACACCATGCCCAAGCCTCCGTCGCCGAATCCGACAGCTCAGCGGTGAGGGCGCCCACCGCCAGCCCCGGGTCGAGCGGCGAATCCACTCCGAGCTCGGACAACAGCGCCCAGGCCCGCCTGACCGACGCCTCGGCGCGGGCAAGCTCGCTGGGATCGACTGGTCCCTCGTCGCCGGCGATCTCCACCTCGGCGACGGGGTAGGGGTCATCGGGCAGCCAGGCGACCACATGCAGACGAGCCGTCCCTCTGCAGATGAGGGCGAAGCGGCCGTCCACAAGCTCGGCCACCTCCTCGATGATCGCCGCCGTTCCCACGTCGACGCGCTCGTCGCCGCCACCGACCTCGCGGCCCCGCTCGATCAGCACGACGCCGAAGGTGCGATCGCCCGCCAGGCACTCTTGGGTCATCACGCGGTACCGCTCTTCGAAGACGTGGAGAGGCAGCAGCGACCCAGGCAGGAGCACGCTCTCGAGGGGGAACATCGGGAGTCGCCTCGTCACGGCGGTGTCACTGCGACCGGGCGCCCAGGTATCTCGCCAGGAACTCCTCGCTCGCCAAGAACTCCTCGTCAGGCACCTCCCCGTGGGTGCCGGCGGAGGCGTGCAGCCGCTTGTCCGTCGACCCGAGGGCATCGAATAGAGCAAAGGCCGTCTCGCGGGCGAACAGCTCGTCGTCCCATTGCAGGAGGAAGAGCACCGGGCAGGTGACCTTCGGGGCATCGGCCTCGATGCGTGCCCGTGTCGGGCCCGTCATGCCCATGCACCCGAGGACGGCCACTGCCATCCTCGGCTCGGCCGCCACAAAGGGCAACCCGAGGATGGTGCCCATGGAGAGGCCCCACCAACCGACTGGCCCGGTGCCGACCTCCTCGAGTCTCTGCAAGGCGTCGAGCGTTCCCATGAGATCGGCCACCATCTCGTCGGTCATGCGGTCGTCGCTCGACCATGCCTGCGCGAAGTGCAGGAACACCGCCCCGGAACCGGGTTCCCCGACCTCCGGGCGCCGATCCCCGTGCACGGGTCCATCGATGGCGGCGGCCGCCACGCCCCGGTGCCGCACGAGGCGCCGCGCCATAGAGACGACGTAGTCCTGCCGCTTGTGGCCGGAGGCACCGTGGCCGAGGAGGACGAGCGGGCGTGGGCCGGCTTCCCCGCTCGGCGTCCACAGCAAGCCCGGAACCCGGCGGCCGTTCCGGTCGAGATCGAAGCGCTGCTCGCGCACGCCGTGGGTTTCGCTGTCGGAGAGGACGCGCAGCTGGTGCCGATCGGTCATGTCTGGCGGTATCGGTAGACGTTCGTCTCCCTCGCCTCGAAACCCATGCTGGCGTACAAGCGGTTGGCCGCCTCCCGCGAGGGCCGCGAGGTCAGGTCGACGTTGCGCACCCCGGCTTGCCTGGCTACCTCGAGGGCGGCGGAGACGAGGGCGGACCCGGCACCGGCGCCGCGGGCGGATTCGTCGACCACGACGTCCTCGATGACGGCGTGAAGGCCAGTCGGTATGCGGTAGATCACGAGCGTGAGCGTGCCGACAACCCGCCGGTCGTCGGTGTCCAGCCGGCTCACGAACAGAGTCGCGCCCGCCGAGTTGGCGATGGCGGCGAGCTCGTCGGCATTCGGGGGGACGCGCTCGAGGACAGCTGGGGGATCAGCTGGGCGATCGCCTCGGTGAGCTCCTCGGTTACCTCCGTCACGATCTCGATGGTGACCGAGGGACGGTGCGTGGAGGAAGATGCCTTGGGTTCGTCAGTCATGATCGGGATCCGGCCGCTTCCAGACAGGGTCTCGCGGCCGGTCGAAGAGCACCTCGACCGGCTCGTCCCGGATCGCCTTGAAGGCCTGCTCCTTCCACAGTCCCGCACCCGCCAACGGGCTCGGGAGCTTGCTCTCGGCAAACCACCCCACCTGCTGGCATTCGAGCGGGTGGGGCCGCAGCTCGCCGCCGATCGGCCGCAGCTGGAACACGAGTGAGTAGAGGGGGATTTGTGTGATGCCGATGCGGAGGCCGTCGAGCACCATGATCAGCCGGACGACTTCGACGTCGATGCCCGTCTCCTCACGCACCTCCTTGACGGCCACCTCGGCGGCCGAGTACCCCACGTCAGCCCAGCCGGTCGGGTAGAGCCAGACGCCGGAGTCACCCCGCTGGACGAGGAGGATCTCACCCTTGTCGTTACCGACGACAGCCCCGACGGCGACCTTGGGCGTGACGTATCCCGGCACGCCCGAGCCGACGGAGCTCAGCCATTCCTGCACGTATCCGTCGGCATCGTCGGAGGACGCCGGTTGCCCGTCGCGGATGAGCGAAGCCGCCGCCACCGCCCGTATCTCGCCGGCGACGTGGAGGATCTCCTCGAAGCGCTCCCGCTCGTACAGGCTCTGTGTGAAGCCGAGGCCGGTGCGGGCGATCGCCGCCAATGCCTCGCCCCAACGCACGAGATCCCGGGTCGAGGCCGCGTCGTCCGCCACGGCACCTGACGCTAACCCGAGCGTGCCGTGGCCCGGGACGTCGAGCCCTCTGACCGCAACACTGCGATCTCCATCGGCGGGCGGGTGTCGCGCTTGTGCCGGCGCGGTCGGCCGACTCTGATGGAGCCCATGGCACGGATGACCGCCACATCCGGTTCGCCCTTCGAGGCGAGCATCGGCTTCTCGAGAGCGGTGCGAGTAGACGACCGGGTGGTCGTTTCGGGTACCGCTCCGATCTGGCCGGACGGTTCCTGCGACCCGGACGCGGGCGTGCAGGCATCCAGGTGCATCGAGATCATCGGCGCCAGCCTGCAACAGCTCGGCAGCACGCTCGACGACGTCGTCCGCACGCGGATGTTTCTCGTCGATGCAGCCGATGCGGAGCTCGTCGGCAGGGCCCACGCCGCCGCCTTCGGCAAGGCCCGGCCGGCAGCGACCATGGTGGTGATCGGGGGACTCCTCGACGCTCGCTGGCGCGTGGAGATCGAAGCGGAGGCCATCGTGGGCTCCGGCGCGGGTCCGCTTGAGTGAGGAAGCTCAAGCTCGACCTCCACGACATCTACAACCGCGGCAGCGATATCGACGCCGCTCTCCGCGGGGTCATCGACGAGGCCGTCCGGATCAAGGCGAGTGAGGTAGAGATCATCCCGGGCAAGGGGAGCGGGCAGCTGAAGAAACGCGTCCTGCGCTTCCTCGACCAGGACGACATCAAGCCGCTGTACCACCGGGTCGAGAAGGACTCCAAGAACTTCGGAAGGATCTTCGTTCACTTCCGCTGGAAGTGATCCTGGGGTTTTCCTGTCAGCGCCGATCTCTCGAAAAGGAGCGTTGACCTGCACTTTCACTGTCCGTTGCTAGCCGCCCTTGACTGCCGTTTACCGTTGCGCTGAGGACTGATTGAGGACTAACTGAGGACTGAACGGTTCAGTAGGGCGCGGCAATGGAGGCGGCGCTCGCCGAGGCGATCTCCTCTTCGAGCCATACCAGCTCGTATCGGTCCTCGCCCGGCACCTCGCAGTGGTGGGCGAAGCGAAGGCGTCATCGAACTCCTGTCGCTGCGCTTCGAGACGGTCGTCTCGAGCAGCAGAGGCCTTGTCACCCACGTCGTCAAAGTATCCAGTGACGGGTCACTCACGGCTCGCCGCCTTGTCGCAGCGGTTTGTGCTCGCTGTGCGTTTTACCGTGGATGGGATCGCGCGGCGAGGAGAGCCTGTGGGGTCGGATGAGGGCGTCGAGGGCTACGAGCAGTTCTTCCGCGCGGTCGAGCCCATGCTCCGTCGCGTCGCCTTGCTCTACACGGGTGACTCTGAGCAGGCGCACGACCTGGCCCAAGAGACCCTGGTACGGGCCTGGCAGAACTGGTCGAAGCTGTCGTCCCACCCACACCCCGACGCATGGTGCCGAACAGTCCTGCGCAACCTTGCGACCAGTCGCTGGCGCCGAGCAAAGCTCGAGCGGACGCATACGACGGACCGAACTCGCTCGGAAGCCGGCCCGAGCGCCGAACATCTCGACCTCCTCGCAGCCCTTCATCGGCTGCCTGTCAAACAGCAGCAGGCGCTCATTCTCCACGACGTCGTGGGTTACGCCGTCGACGAGATCGCCGAGGAGCTCAGGACACCGAGCGGAACGGTGCGGTCATGGCTCAGCAGGGCGCGCCACGAACTTTCCCGCGAGCTCGCTGATCGTCTGCCTGAGACGGCTGAGGGAGGCAAATCATGACCGAGCTTGACGAGCCGGTGGCGTCCCAGCTGAGCGAGGTCGCCAACAAGGCGGACATCTCGGTGCGACAGGTCGATCTGGCGGCGGTGGTCGCCGAAGGGTCGAGACGCACTCGGAATCGGAGGAAACGGCGCCAGATCGCCGTGACGCTTGCCATCGTCGCATCGGTTGCCCTCGTGGTCACGATCCCGCACGTGTGGCTGGGCCACCAGGCTCAACCAACCCCAACAACTTCTGCAACTCACCATCCCACGAAGCACACCGGCGGTGTTTCTGTGGCCCAGCTGATCTCTGGCCGCTGGTCCACGATGCCGGCGGCCCCGATCGCACCGCGAGGTGGCGCCGTGGTCGTCTGGACCGGTCGAGAGCTGATCATCTGGGGCGGCTCGTCAGGCGCGCACGGATCGCAGCTCCACGCCGATGGGGCGGCCTACGACCCCTCGACGAACACCTGGCGGAAGCTGCCGCCATCCCCGCTCGGCGCGCTGTCTGATGCGAGCGGAGTCTGGACCGGAAAGGAGATGGTGGTCTTCGGGGGCTACGACGATGAGTCGCTCGGCGCCTTTCGCGTCACCAATGACGCGGCCGCTTACGACCCCTCGACGAACACCTGGCGCATGCTGCCGGCGGCACCTTTATCTCCGCGAGCCGACGCCATCGCTTTTTGGACCGGGACGAGCGTTATGGTGCTCGGTGGTCGACCTGCGGTCACAACTTCGGCGCTTCAGAGCTACGGCGACGGGGCCGCATTCGACCCATCGACTGAGATGTGGCAGCACATCGCAGCGCCCATCCCGCCTCACGGCCATCCCCTCGCCTGGCAGACGGCGGCGGAAGCGGGAGATCAAGTGCTCGCTTTCTCGGTATGGTCGAAGACTCGCTCGCTCGGCAGTGGCCGTTTCTCCGAGTCAGGTGGTGTCGATCTGTTCGCGTTCGACCCGACAACCAACAGCTGGCAGCTCATACCGCCTCGGTCCAACGCGGTGCCCGCCCCGGAGGAAGCCCTGTGGACTGGTCACGTACTCTTCGTACGAGGCGGATACGTCTGCCCCGGCTGCCTTGGAGCCATCGAGCCAGAAGTCACCGATCTGTACGACCCCTCGCTTAACTCCTGGACCCCCATCTCTCCAGATCCACTGGCCAGTAGCGGCGACCTCAGTTCGGCTTGGACAGGTGAAGCCCTGTTCTCGTTCAACCCAGAGACCGAGGTCGGTACCACCCGGCCCGGCGCGGCGAGCCTGTACGACCCGTCGACGGGACGGTGGAGCTTGCTTCCGACAGCTCCCCTTGGCTGCAACGCCGGCTGGCCGCTCGAATGGACGGGTCGTCAGAATCCTCATTTACTGCCCGCAGTTTGGAAGTAAGGGGACCTCACCAGCCGGTCTCGTTTACACCCCAGCAAAGTCCGCAAGAGTTCGCCTGCCCAGCCTTCTCCGCATGACGAAGGCGGCAGCCGAGAGGGTTCTCAGTGAGTTGGGATTGAGATGCCACATTGTCGTCCAGCACCATGCACCTGCGATTCCTCCACCGGCCGGCTCCGTCATCGCTGAGCAACCCGCTGCCGGTTCTGTGGTGGCGTTGGGGACAGCGGTGACCATCGTGATTCAGGGTTGAGCGATGGCCCCTGTGTTAGGACACAGCCTCCTGCCAGGACGAGCCGTCCCAGACCCAGGTGACGCTCCGTAGCGGACCGCGAATAGGAGTACCGAGCACGACGACGTCACCTAGAGCTGGGTCATAGCTGCCCGAGTCATCTCCGAAGTCCGTGCTCAGTCCTGCCTGTGCGGCCCAAGTCGCTCCGTCCCAGAGCCAAGCTCGAAGCCCGACCACAGCGACGACGCGGCCGATGCGAGCATCCGAGACGACGACGATGGAGGACGTCGGGGCGTTCTCGGGGTGATCCTTCGTGAACGAACGGCCGTTCCACGTCCAGGTCTGCGAGAAGAGCAGACCGTGGGGATCGGCGCCGCAGTGCCGTATGGGAGACGGACAGCTGCCCGAGTATGGGTTGTAGACGTAGTAGAGCATTTGGGCCGTGCCGGGCTCGGCGACAAACGCCGGGGCCTGGATAGTGAGCGGAGGGCCTGTCACGTTTCCCTTCCACACCCAACCGGTGTTGGTCCAAGCCCAGAGACCGAGCCGCACAGACGTGTCGGCGTTGAAGTTTCCGTCCGGTGGCGTAGCGCCGTAGCCGGGCGGGGGGGCGAGCAGCTCAAGCTCGCCCGTGAGGTTATCCCAGCTCATGGTCGGGCTCGGCTCGTAGTCCGGCATCCGATTCGAGTGAAGCTCGGTCCAGCCTGTCCCGTTGAAGGCCCACGTGTCTTGCAGGAAACGGTAAACGGGGCCGCCGCAGCTCGCGCAGCCGCCGTAGAGGATCAACTCGCGAAGGGCTGGGTCGTAGGCCATGGCGCCCTCGGCTCTGGCCGGCGGCGACGAGGCGGGATGGAGTCGTCGCCAGCCGTTTCGAGTAAAGACCCACGTGTCGCCGAGGCTCTTGCCGGAGTGCGCCTGCCCGCCGAAGAGGACGATCTCCCGGCCGGGCGGGAAGTAGGCCATTTGGGGGGCGTTTCGTGGCGAGGGTTCCTGCCGACTCATGATGTCGAGGACCTGGTAACTGCCGGTCGGGCGCGGCGACGTAGTCCCGTGTACGGAGACGGCGACCACGACTGCCACGACCGAGGCTGCGACGGCGGCAAGGATTGCGACACGCCGTGGCCATCCTGCGGGGTGCTGCTTCGTAGCGCGTGAGTTGAGGTCGCCGGGCGATGTCATGGCGGCAGCGAGGCGGTCTCGGGCGGCATTGCGGGCGGGCGGGTCTGCATCCCTGATGCTCGCAAGGGCGGCACGAAGCCGAGCGTCGCCGTCGGTGCTCATGGCCGCAACCGCCGCTTCGCAATCGGCAAGGGATCCCCTTCACGCAAGGTGGCGAGCCGCCGCCTGCCGTAGGCGACCCGCGACGCCACCGTGCCGACGGGTATGCCAAGGGCGCGGGCGGCCTCCTCGTACGACAGCTCGAAGCCCGCCACGAGGAGGAGCGCCTCGCGAATGGGCGCCCGCAGCTTCGACAGCGCGCTCATGACCAAGTCGACGTCGTCGATACGGTGCGAGTCCGGCGATGCCGTCGATGCGGTCGCTCCGACGCGGGCGATGGCGGCGGTGCGCCGCCGCCGAGCCCGGTCGTGCTCACGGCAGATGTTGGCGGCGATGCCAAAAAGCCACGCGCGCAAGGAGCCACGATCAGGATCGAAGCGCGGCCATAGGGCGACGGCGCGGGCAAAGACCTCGGACGCGACGTCGTCAGCCAGGTCCGGGCCCGAGCGCGCGTATGCGAATCGTCGCAGCGACTCGTAGTGGCTCTCGAAAGCCGCTGCAAGCGGGTCGTAGACGTTCGGGTTCTCGGCCAGGGCCGCCCCTCTCGTGAGCAGTCGCGTCCCATGATGTTGCTAGTTGGCCGATGGGTGCCGAGAACTTCGAAGATTTCTCGCCGGCCGGTGCGACTGAGCGAATGCCTTGCTCATCCCCGTCGCCTCGACGATTTCGGAGAGCATCACCGTGGCGAGCTCACAGGCAGGAGTGGACGACCGTAGAAGAAAAGGATCCCTCTTTCGAAGCATGGCCCTATCGCTGGAAAGCCCCGAGGGCCAAGCTGAGCATCTCCGCCTCTGTTTGTCCTGACCTCAGAGCTCCAGCTGTGAACCGTGATGTGGTCTGTGTGGCGGTTCGTGTTGGGGCGTCGGAGCGGGGACCTGCAGCCCGCGGGACCGGCTAGGCGCTGGCTGGAGGGACCGGGATGCGGAGATGCCGTCCAGTTGGTCCCGGTGGGCGTCGAGGCCGGCCGCGAGTCGACTGGCTGTGCGTTGTAGGTTCCAGGCCCGCTCGCTCGTCAGGCGGGATGCTGCCGTCTGACGCTCGAGACCAGAACTCAGCTGCTCGACGGTGGTCTGGTGGCTGGCCACCTCGGTGTCGAGGCGGGCGGCTTCAGGAGCGACGTGGATCTTCCAGCGCAGTTGGGCGTCTTTCTCCCGCTCGGCGCAGCTGCCGACCTCTTTGGCGGCGCCGTGACGGTCGCGCCAAGAAGTGCCGTGCTCTGCTCGCCACCGGGCGGCCGACAGGGCGGCCTGGGCCTCGGCGAGGTCTGTGACGGCGCGGCCAACGTGGGTGTGTTGGTAGGCACCCCGTCCGGTGTCAAGGTCGGCCCTCGCCTGCTGGGCCTGGCCCAGGGCTGCCCGCGCCTCCGCCAGGGCCGGAGCGAGGTCGGCCGGCTCGATCCTGGCGATGGCCGTTGCGGTGATGTCGATTTGGGCATGCGCCATGGCGGCGAGGTTTACCCTCTGCTGTTCGGCCAGGCCGGCGACGTTCTCGCGAGTGGGCTTGTCGTGGTCGGGCAGTCCGGTGTCGATGGCCCAGGTCGGAGCCCGGTGAGTCGACCAGTCCCGCCTCAGGTCCTCGGCGGCTTGGCCGAGGTTGTCGGCGACCACCCAGGCGTGGCTTGACTCGCGAGCACGGCTCATGGCCACATAGGCGAGCTCGCGTCCCTCCCCGTCGGCGAAGACGTGGCCTCGGGTCACGGTGGAGCCCTGGGATCGATGGACTGTTATCGCATACCCGTATCCGAGACGCTCGCTGCTTGCCTGCTCCCTAGTGAGCCGGACATCTCGGCCGTCGCTCGTGCGGAGATCGATTGACCCGGTGACGGGCTGAACGGCTTGCACGACGGCCCTCTCGGAGGTGACGAGGGTGCCGCCCGGGCCGGGGGCGAGTGTGACGACTTTGTCGCCGGCCCGGTAGATGTTGCCGCCGGGACAGACGAGCTCGGGGCCCGACAGGCGGCCTGTCGACTCCATCCAGCTCCTCGCCAGTGCGTTGAGCTCGGCCACGTTCGCCCGTCGCCAGGCGTACAGGCCGGTGTCATGCCCAGCTGCTACATCGGCGCTCCAGGCCTCCACTGCGGCCTGCAAGGTGTCCCCTCTGTCGGTCTTGGCGTGGATGCGGTCGTGGTCGAGATAGAACGAGATCGCTTCGGCAACCTCGCCGTCGCGAAGGGCCGCCAGGGCCTTCTGCTCCTCGGGGTCGTGTTGGCGGCGGTTCTCCACGAGGTGATGGACGGCGCCCGGGTGTCGGGAGACGAGAGCACCGAGGGCGCCTCCTGGGCCGACCGGGCCGATCTGGCGGTGGTCGCCGAGAAGGATCAGCTTGGCCCCGGCCGCCTCGACATGGGCGGCGAGGCGGACGAGGTCGACGTCGTCGGTCATCCCGACCTCGTCGAGGATCACGGCCGTCTGTTCGGTGAGGGTCAGCTGATGGTGATCGAGTCGCCAGAGCAAGCTGGCCAGGGTCCGCGACTCACCGATCTCTGCTGCGCCCGAGAGGTTGCGGGCTGCCTGGCCGGAGGTGGCGGTGCCGAGCACCTGGCATCCAGCATCGGAAAAGGCGGCGGCCACCACGGCCAGCATCGTGGTCTTGCCGGCTCCGGCGACTCCCTCGATCAGCTCGGCCCCTCGCCCGGAGGTGCAGATGCCGATAACGGCGGACCGTTGCTCCCCCGACAGCTGGGTGCCCAGGCTCGCCTCGCAGGCGGTGATCGCCGTCTCCACCTCGGCTCGGCCGACGGCGGGGGCGTCATTGCGGGCGAGCTGACGCCGGAGGCTCTCGGCGATGGCAGTCTCCCGGGCGAGCACCGAGGCTAGTGAGTGGACCGTCTCCCTCGCTCCCTTCACCCTGACGAGGGGGACAACCTCGGGGTCGGCGAGGGCGCGGGCGACGAGTGGGTCGAGGAGCGCCGGGTCCTGACCATAGAGGTGGGGAGCGATGGCGACGACGACATGACGGCGGGAAAACACCTTGCGCCGGGCAAGGTCGCTGTCGGCTCCGAGGACATCGGACAAGATCCGGCGGGCGTCCCTGAGTGTCATCGGCCGAGCGTTGCCTGTGGCGGCCTCGACCGAGGCGGTCAGCCGCTCGACCGGCCAGCCGGCGGTTGCAAGCTCGGCCCTCCAGCGCGCCACGAGCTCTCCTGCTCCCTCGTGCTCCTTGGCGGAACGGGTGGTGCGGGCGGCCACACCTCTTGAGCGGTAGGAGGTCTCGCCCCGGCGCTGACATTCGGCCTCGATCTCTGCCGCTCGCTTGGAGTGCAGCGCGAGGACCTCGCCGGGGATGCCGGCGATCCGCCAATGTCCGAGTCTCCCCGACGGACCGGGGTCTGGCTCGATCCCGTAGCCGAGCTCAACGGCTGCTCGGGCCGAGGCCACGCGCCCGACCATGGTGGCCGCATGCAGGTGCTCTCGCCACAACGTCGTGTCAGGCGCCTTCCACCCGCCTCGGTCGTCTCCCATCTCGACCAGGTTCGCCAGAAGGACGTGATCGTGCGGGCAGGGATCGCCCGCCCGTGAGGTGGCATGGCGGGTGTGGGCGTAGATGAGCCCGCCGGTCGATGTCGCCTCTGCGGCTCTGCCTCGCCGGCCGCCCATCTGGCGGGTGACTCGATCGAGGTAGGCCAAGGTGGCGTCGCGCTCGGCGTCCATGATGGCGTGCATGTCCTCGGCCTGGCCGATCACCCCAAGCTCCGCCACACTCTTGTGCGCCGAGATCACGAGTTCCATCCCCGGACGGCGCGTTGCCACCAGGCGCTCGAAGGTGCCGGGATGGCGGGCCCCGCCCGCCCCGAAGACGGCCTCATACGTTTCCGGCGACACCGCTCCGGACACACCGAGGGACACCGCACCCGACCCACCCCACAGAAGTGGGGTCTCGCCCCGAGAGGCGTAGTACTCGAGCGCCATACCGGGATGGTCATCGGCGCGCTCGAGCACGGTTCGCCGGTGATACTCCACCGACTCAGCCCCCATCATCCGCATCCACGCCACAGCTCTGTCACCACTTCCGTACGGCGGCCCGGCCTCCGGCAACCCAATGGGTTGCAATCGTGTTCAGCTTTGATTGTGTATATAGGAGTTGGCGATGGAAGTAAAGGGGGGTATTTGGGGAGAGGTAAGTAGTGGTGAGTAATGGTAAATGATGGTGAGGAGGATGTGGTGTGATTGTTGGTGTTTCGGAAGTGATCTGGGTGTGGAGACAGACCCAGTGTTTTAGTCGACGTCTCATTTGTGGTTGCAGAAGAGCAGTTGGCTGAGTTGGCGAACGGCTCGTCGGTCATCTCCGGAAGAGCTGGTCGTGGCGCTTCATCAGATTCGACCCTCCGCACGGTAAATCGATGGCCCACTCACGGCACCAGCTCGAAGCTAGCCGCGTGAGCTGGGCGCACGACTGTAAAGTGCCGCCGATCCAGCGTTGCAACTGTGGTCGCGCGTAGCCTCTCGGCGATGGCGATGACACTCGCGTCGACAGTACCGAGGCCAAGGCTCGCGTACGCGTCGACCAGATCAGCCATGCGAGCCAGATCGGTGTCATTCACGTGCTCCACGGTGACGCGGCTATCGACGAGACTCAGAAGGAAGTCTCGCTCGACGCGGGTTCGAGCACCTGCGGCCAGCAGATAAGTCACCTCGGGAATCACAAGATCGGGAATCAGGAGCATGCCCGTCGCAGCCTCGAACCATTGGACGCAGAGTTCGTGATCGGGATCGTCAGCGAGCGCTGCCGCTACGAGCGGGCCAGTGTCGACAATGATGATGTTCAGGCGAAGCCCTCCGCCTCCAGCCGCTCCTCAGCCTCCCTTGCCGAAAAGCCTGGCTTGGCCCGTCCGATCGCGATAAATCCGAGTTTCGCAGTCGACTCGGTTGGGGCGTGTAGGCGCAGAATTTCGGCCGCCACGTCCTCGGGCGACGTGCCCCGCCCGGCCGCTTCAGATTCAAGTCGTTTGGCGATGTCATCGGAGATGACCACACGGAGCTCAGTCACGTACAGATGCTACCTGCAGGTCGCTTGGTGCTCGTCGCTACGGGCGGCGTCAATCGCTGGGGTCGGGCTCGCATCGGCAGGCGGACGGCCCAGGTCCGAGCAGATATCGATGTCCCCATCGCGAGGCGACGATCTCAGCGAACCACGCCCGTCCATGAGAAAGGCCCGGACTACCAGGCTCAGTTGCTGAGACCATGGACCGCATTTGGTACTCGATTCAGGCCTGGCTGACTGCCGCAGCGATTGTGTCCGTCGTCGAGACCGTCTCGCCCGTGCCGCAACTCGCCAGCAACGCCGTCATCATTCGTCCTGCCAGACAGACGCTCATCCCAGCCCTGCTTCGATGTGAGCGACTTGCCATCACCGGCCATGACGTTCAGCGGCCCGCCTTGTTGCGCCCCGCCTCGCTAAGTGGATCACCGAACGGCCGGGAGACTGGCGAGCTGCCATGCGCGGCCCTGATCGACCGTCCGGGCGATGAGCATGCTCGGCGGCAGGCCGTCGTTACCGGCGACGAAGATGCAGCTTTCGGCCGAGCTGCAGGCGACGGCGCCGGGATACACAGGCGGGCGAACCGAGGCCGTCCTCAGCTGCCGCCACTCACGACCACCGTCGGCGGTGATCTCGAACTGCGTCCCCACCAGGTTTGGGACGAGCCCGCTCGCTGCAACGCAGAAGCTCTCAGACGGACAGGCGATCGAGGTCGCACCCGTGCCGGGCCCCCCTCGGCCGAACATGGAGGCGGTGGACCACGTCCTGCCGCCGTTCTTCGTCAAGAGCATCCCGGCCCGGCAGTAAGGCGAGCAGCTGTGGTCCCCGGCGACCTCATCCAGGCTGTCGGACATGACGCAGTCCTCGGAAGAACTGCAGTCGATCGCATCGAGATAGGCGAAGGCGGGTATCGAGGTCTCGATCCAGATCGTCCGCCAGCTCTCCCCGAAGTCCGAGCCGAGCAGCACCTGCCCTCGTCGAGAGACCCCGAGGCAAGTTCCGGAGGGAAGGCACGAGAGACTGAATACCGGTCTCGGTAGGGGAAAGGCTGACCAGGACGACTCCCCGTCGAAGCTCACCAGCAGGTAGGTGCGAGAGAAGGCCACACACCAGGTCGTGGTCCCGCACGACACCATCTCAAGGCTTCCGGCCCTCTGCATAGCCAGCTTCGGAAGCGCCACGTGACGCCAGCTTCTTCCACCGTTGCTGCTCACGATGACCGAAGGACGAGAAGAGCCCCATGTACCGACGGCGACACAGTGCGAGGTCGAGGTGCAGAAGGCACCAGACATGGCAGTCACCCGGGGTGGCAGGAGGGCGATGTGCCAGCTCTTTCCGGAGTCGTCGCTGTAGAGGCCGTGAGCGATCGGAGCCTTTCCCACGCTCGAGTTACCGAGGGCGACGCAAGTCGCTCCGTGGCAGGCAGCCGCTTCGAGAAAGGTGGACTGCCAGACCGGCCCGCGGAGCCCGGCGGGACTCGTCGTTGTCGGGATGCTCTGAGGTGTCGATGTCGTCGTCGTGGTGGTGCTCGTACCGGGCAACGTCGTCGAGACCGCTCCGCTTGTCGAGCAGCCCGTCGTCACAACCGCCAGGATCAGCCCAGTGACCCACATGGTCGGGCGAGCCCAGTTCGAGCGAGACGAAGCTGGCCGTGCCATCACCTCATGATGACGCCGGGCGGCCGTCGCTTCTTGCATCAACGCCCAACTCCCTCCGCCGCTCGTCGGCCCTTTTCTCCCCGCCGCCCGTGCGCTCGCCCTTTCCGAGCCGCCGCATCGTTCACCAATCGGGGGGGAGGGTCGCTGAGCTGGGCATCCGTGATGGTTTGCAAAATGTGGAGGGGCACACGGCCTATATAGCGAGGACCTCGCAATGGCTAAGGAGTGCAGGCTCGTGCACCTGCTGCCCATGGCTGCTGGCGCTGGCTTCGTTGGTACGTAGAGCCCGCTGAACGGAGACGACAATGGCAAACACCAACACGCTGCCCCAGTTGCTCACTATCGATCAGCTCGCCGACCGGCTCGGCGTCAGCATCCGCCACATCCGCAGGCTCGTTGCCGAGAAGCGCGTGCCATACCTCAAAGTCGGACACTTCGTGCGTTTCGACCCCACCGAAATTGCCTGCTGGCTCGACAGGGCACGCCACCCCGATAACGGTGGCGACGGCAGGTCAGCCTGAAGGCAGGGGCCCGGATATGGCGGCAGGTTCGCCGCTCACCTCGCGGGTACTCACTGACGGCTCCGCGCCGCGGACGTGCTTGCCGGCGACGGCCGTCTGCACCGCACGGCTGGCGTCGGTGGACGGTATTGGGACGCGATACAGAAGTCGGCATCGGTTGCGGCTGACGTCACCGTCCGCCCGCGCGGTGGGCCCTTCGAAGTCCGACGGCTTGATGTCCACGAGGTGTCGCCACGGGGACACCGGTAACGTTGGACCCGGCGAGAGCCGCTCTCGGCACGGCAAGTTTCCCGCGCCCCAACTTCGACTGCGGAGGACTTGAGACATGGCCAGCATCGATCGGCGCTCGGATGGCCGGTGGCACGCCAGGTGGCGTGAGTATCCCGGCGGCCCGCAACACACCAAGCACTTCTCGAGGAAGCTGGACGCTGAGCGGCACTTGGTATGGGTCCAACACGACCTGATGACCGGCGCTTATGTCGACCCCGCGAAGAGTCGAACGACGGTGGAGGACTACTACGCCGTCTGGGAGGCTCGGCAGCCCTGGCGGCCAGCGACCAGGACAGCGGTACGGACGAGCTTCAGCGGTCATGTCCTTCCCGCCATCGGGAAGCGGCCACTCGGGTCGGTCCGGCGCGGGGACATCGAGTCCTGGGCTGCTGGACTCAGCCTCTCGGCGAGCAGTTCGGGGCTGGCGGTGCAACATCTGGGCACGATGTTCGAGTCGGCGGTTGCTGACGGGCTCATCGCGACGAATCCCGTCCGGCGGGCCAAGCGCCCGCGGGTCGATGTCGAGCCGGTAGTTCCGTTCAGAGCCGAGCAGCTCGCTGCCCTTCGCGAGGCCGCCCCAGGATGGTTCCGGGTGGCGTTGACGCTCGGTGCTGCGTGTGGGCTGCGCCAAGCCGAGGCGACCGGATTGACCGTGGACCGCATCGACTTCTTGCGCCGGCAGCTGACGATCGACCGCCAGCTCGTCACTCCCGCATCCGGGCCGCCCGTCTTCGCTCCGCCGAAGACCTCGCGTTCGTACCGTTCGGTGCCCCTCGCAGATGTCGCGCTTGGCGCGCTGTCGGCCCACATCGAGGAGTACGGGACAGGCCAGGACGGACTCCTGTTGCACAGGGACGGGCGCCCGCTGGCCCGACCGAGGTTCGGCGAGGTGTGGCGGTCCGTGCGGACGAAGGCTGCGATGCCGACGGCGAGGTTTCACGACACGCGCCACACGTTCGCCTCGGTCCTGCTGTCTGGTGGGGTGTCCGTGGCCGCTGCGGCGGACTATCTCGGCCACAGCCCAGCCGAGCTTCTCAAGACGTACGCGCACCTCGTGCCGGCGGACCACGAGCGGGCACGTTCGGTCGTGCAAGCAGCCTTCGCGAGGGCTACCGACGACGCTACGGCTCCAGCTGCTGAGGACTAACTGAGGACTAATGGCGATGACGGAGCCAAGCTCAGGCCGCTGACCTGGTATTTCTTCGCTCGGCTACCAGTTTCGTTCACTTCCGCTGGAAGTGATCTTGCCGGTGTAGGTCTTACCTCATGGATGAAGTACGCCGGCATGCCACAGCTCCCGCATTGGCGGATCTGGCGAGCACGAAGGCGACGCCATCACGCCGACGACCCCCGCGACCCGCGCTGTCGTCATGGACGCCTTCACGCTGCTCGAAGCGAGTACAGGATCGTCCGCGCCACGATCCCGCTTCCGGCCAGACCGATGGACACCAGTAGCGGTGTCCTGCGCCCTTGCAGGGCCACCCTCAGGATGAGTATCGAGTAGGCGGGAGTCGACGCTGGGCACGCGGAGAGACCGTCGAAATGGAGGCAGTGCCTGGAGAACGAGAGCGCGACCGGGAACTGGGTGATGCTGCCAGCATCAACTTCGACGCCGTCCGTCGGCGGTAGTGGTCTCGGGGGAGGGAGGACGGGACAGTACGCAACTGGGAACCTTTGGCGATCCGTGCTCAGAGCAACTTCTGGCTCGGCGAAGGCGACCCCAGAGGCCGAGCAGGGTTGCGCGACGTCCCTCCCGGCCACTGCTGTGCGCCCAACTGGCCACGACCGGGGAACCTCGAAGCTCACGCCTCGAAAGGTCACGTTGTGCCAGCCGGGCGGAACCGAAGGGGGGGTACCTGAACCCAGAGCGACGGCGCGAGGCGAGCGCGTCAGGGTGCGTAGGACCCGCGAGGCGAGCCTGCCGCTGACCGTTATCTGGACCCCAAGCGACGGCACGAGATACGTGTGAGGAGGCCGAACAGCGCGTCGCACGACGATGCCATTGATGGTCATCACGCTGCCCCGCCTTGCCGTCCGAGAGAGCGCGTCCAGTTCTACAAAGGTGGACGGTTCGGGGGCAGTCTCTGCTGGGCAGGAGAACGTCCCCGAGAGCGGGTTGTCGAAGACCTCCCCCGGCGGATGGCCAATTACGCATGGAGGCTCGTGGTAGAGGGCGACCCAGTCCGATGGCACGGACAACTGTGCGTCCCGGTAGGCAACCGACACCCATCCGGTCGGTGTCGCGGCCAAGTCCACTGCAGTGGTCGGGGTCGGGTGCGTTGGGGTCGTCGTGCTCGTCACTGGACTCGATGTCGTGGTCGAGACAGCTGCTCCGCTCGTGCAGGCGGCACCGAGCACCGCCACCGCGATGAGGCAGACCACCCAACGGGACCGCACGGTCCTCATGCTGTCAAGAAGCCGGGTCCAGGCGTCTTCGCGTACACCGAGTTTCGTGCGTTCGGCCACGTCAGCCGAGTCGTAGCCTCGGCTCCCTCCTGCACGAAGGGTTTCGGTAGGCTCGCCGCCATCTCCCACCCCGCAACAATGACCGTGATGCGAAGCCACTCAGGGTGCCGGATCCGGACATCGTACGAAGCCACGACGACGCCCTCCCTAACGCTCAATTCTTGCGACCCGAGGATCGCGGCGGGAGAGACGCCGTTCCGATGATGAACCCCGCCAGCGCCATCGCCATGACAACCGCTGCGCGAGTCACTTTTCTTGCAGCCGCCAGCTTCCTCTGCGCGACGGCGGCGTTCGTCGTCGTCGGTGTCGCCCACCTCCTCGCGGACAGCAAGCCACAGCAAGTTCTTGGTCAGGCACTTGGTCCCCACCCCTTCCTCTCCACGTACCTGATCGTCGGTGGCATTGCTGCCGGTTTGACCGCCTTGTTGACATGGCGGAGCCGTCCGGATCTGGCGAGGAGCGCCAACGGCTACCTGCAGGAGTGGGTCGAGGCTGGTCGCGAAGCGGTCATCGTCGGCGTCGGTCTCGCCCTCGTCGTGTACTTCTGGCACCCGAACAGCTTGGGCCACCCCTTCTCACGCGGCACCATCCTGCTGACCGTGCCCTTGCTGGCAGCCGCCCTCGGTGCGGTCCGCGGGGGCGTGCGCTTCGTGGCAGCACGCTTTGCCTGACTGCGACTGCCCTTTCCTAACGGGGCCGGTCCTCTAGTCTCGCAGGCTCCCGTCGATGGATGCCTGCGGACATCTCAAGGTCGTTAGATGCTTACGTCCCGGTCAGCTCTCTTTTCTCTGTCCGACGCCACTTCCTCTGGAAGTGACGACGACGACGAGGGCCAACTCGAGCTTCCAGTGGTCGACGACGGCCCTCATGGGGCATCTCCGGTCACGTCGGCGGGGTCACGGTCGGTGGGAAGTTGCCCATCTCGGCTCCGATCTTCCTGCCGATGTTGCTCACGTGGAGGTGGATCTCCTCGAGCAGGGCGGTGTCCTGTTTGACCTTCTCGGTGAGAGTCGTGTTGTCCTTCATCAGCGATACGAGCCCGGTCTCGACTTCCTCGATCTGCTTGGACTGAGCAGACATGCGAGCAAGCGTGTCCTCGAGGTTGCGCTCGGAGCGGTTGGAGGCAGCGCCGATGAGAAAGCCGATGAACAGCTCGGCGACCGTCGTGACGAGGTTGAGCGGGAAGTTGTAGCCCTGGCTGGTGAACCACGCCGGCAGGAAGGATCCCGTTGCCAGGCGATGCCCGCCGAAGGCGAACAGGAAGGTCCAGCCGAGCACGAGGATGGCCCACACGACGATGTTCTTCGGTCGCCCCATGGCGAAGGACACCTTGTCGGCGATCCGATCGAACAGGGACAGCTTGCGGTCAAGCGGCGTGTCGCTCATGGTCGGGGCCTCCCGAGGGTGATGGTGTGAACGCCATCGAGCTTGGCACAGAGGGTCGTGACCCCGGCGACGAACTCCGGGCGGAGTCGGCAGTTCGACTAAACGCTGTCGAGCGTGAGCTGAACCATGGCGATCTGGGACACGACCATCTTGCACGTACGGCCCTCGCGTCCGAGGTGTCGAGCGCCGGCCTAGTCCCTCGGCAGTACGGAGGACCGTGCCGGCTCACTCGAAGAACGAGATAGCGTGGCTCGCGGCCGGGAGAGCCTCGACACAGCCTTGCTGGTGCGCGAGGAGAGCGACGTCAGTGAATTTGATCAGATGCTCGTCGCCGTTCTCGATGGCACGGCTCAAGATTTCCTCGGCCGCCAGCGGAGGGAGAAATGTCCTCTCACCCGGCGTCGCGCCTGCGTAGCAGGCGGTGATCGCCGCGCTGGCACGCCAGGCTTCCTGCCACGTGAGCCCCCACAAGTCGACCGGCAGCGACGGCAGGGCGGCCGCCGCCGCCGCCGGGGCCGTGGCCGCATGCACGAGCATGACCGGCTCCTCGCGCCCGTGGTCGAGGTACTGACTGACGGCCGCCGCCGCTAATGCGTCCAGCTCCGCAGGCACCTGCTGACGGTCGGCGGGTGGACGCAACCCGGCCAGTGCGTCATGCCAAGAGGGGGCGGTCGTGAGCTGCGACACTCGAGTCGCGGCGTCACCCTGGGGGTCTTCGATGCGAGGGACCTGTGCGAGGGTGTCGGCGGGATCGAGCTCGCCCTCCGGCTCGCGAGTGGCAGGCAACGAGTGAAAGCGGGCTGCCCAGTACCCGAGAGCCGCACCGAGCTCGCGAACACGCCACTCGGTCTCCTTGGCTTCGAGGGAGCGGAGGGCATGTCCGGTCCGAATGAGCCCATGAGTGGCACACCCGACGGCACCAGGCATGAGGCGCGGCCACCATTCGAGGAGAACCTCCCGCCACGGACGATCGCGTACCTCCGCCTCGAAGAAGTCCAGCCAGTCACCAACTCGCATCGGGTCACCCAACGGCTCGCGCCACTCGTCTCGGGCGATCGCCCAGCGCGGCGACGGAGCCGGCTCCAGACGTGCGGTGTAACCATCGAGCCAACCGTGGGTCGCTTCAGGACGACCGCGCCGCTCCAACACCTCGACCACCATCGGCCCATGGTTGGAGAGGTAGCCCTCGAACTCCGGCCCATAGGCGAACAACCGCTGGTAGGCCTCATCGAGCACGTCGTCGCCCGTCGGAAGAGTCATCTCCACCAGTCTGTACCCGCAGACGGCGGATACGTTTGCGCGGAAACGCCCCGAACCGCCCTCGACCGCTTGGGAACGGCCGGTGCAATCCATCTCCATGCTGCCCTCGTACCACTGAGCGAGACGAGATCAGGAGGACTTTGCATGGACACGAATTCGAGGCCGGCAAGCAGGCCGCGCCGCCGCATGGCGATCGCCGGCGTGATGGCGGCGGCCGCCATAGGCGGGGTTGTCGCCCTGCCCTTGCAGGCCGGAGCGCAGCACCCCCAGCACAGCAACTCCAAGTCGACGCTCCGTGAGCGCAAGGTCGGCAAGTTCGGCGACGTGCTGACGGACTCGGCCGGCTTCTCGCTCTACGTCCTCAGCGCCGAGTCAAAGGGAAAGCTGCACTGCACGAGCAAGGCGTGTCTCACGAACTGGCCGCCGCTGCTCGTCGCCAAGCACGCCAAGATCACTGGTGGATCCGGCGTGCAGGGCCATATCTCCCACATCACGAGAGGGTCCAAGTGGCAGGTCACCTACAACGGATGGCGCGTCTACACCTTCGCGGGCGACTCGGGTCCGGGGCAGTCGAACGGCGAGAAGATCGTCGCCTTTGGAGGCACGTGGTACCTCGTGCACGCGGCGGCAGCAACCCACTCCGGGACTCCCATCAAGACCGTTCCCAGCGGCGGTGGCGGCGGTGGCGGTGGTGGTACCACCACGACCACGAGCACGACCATGTACCACTACCCGTAGAAGTTGGCCTGCCGCCCAGCGCCTGGCAGTTCGCAGTTCTCTAGGTGGGTTCTCTAGGTGCTGGCCAGTGGCGTGAAGCGGATCGTCAGCGAAGCGCTGTAGCTGTGGATGTTCCCGGTCCGCGCCCAGATGCCGCCGGCGCCCGGGTTGAACCCCTCACAGCAGTCGGTCGTGAAGTCGAGTTGCACGCTGCGGCTGACCGTAAAGGGGCGTCCGGCGCGCATCGCAGTCACCTCCGACTTCGTGGCGGCGTTCGTCTGCGCTTCGTCGTAGTTGATGCGGGCACCGACGAGGTTGAGTGGGAGCACGGGCTTTTTCACGCCGACGAGAACGAGAGCGCCCACGATCTGGCTCCCGCAGCTGCCTGGCGTGATCTCGGGGCCGGAGTTCGTAATCAGGAACGTGTCCGAGGTCACCTTCGGGTTCCAGGCGAGGCTGAGCACGACCGGCTTGCCGGTGAAGTTTCGGCGGCAGTCGGCAGGCTGGGTGGCCTCGGGAAAGGTACCCCCGCCGGGGCATACGACCAACGGCGAGTCCGGGCCGCTGATGAGCGACTCGATCGACTCGGTGGTCTTGCCGAAACGACCCCGAACGTTGTCGGCGTACAAGGCCTCGATGTGGGCGCTCGCATCGCGGAAGTAGGTCACGTTCGGGAAGCGGACAACCAGGTTGACGACGCGGTCGCCCGAACCGACCTGGGCGTCGCACGTGCCCGTCGTCGAATCCCACTCGGAGTCGTAGTAGGTCCATGCGTCGTGGACGGCGAGCGTCAGTGTGGCGCCGTAGTGGTAGGTGGCGTTCCCGTGCGCCGGCGGCAAATCACCGGAGCCAGCGGCGATGACCACGACGGTGCCCGTGCTGTCGTTGTGGAGCCCGTCGAGGTAGTGGTACTCGCCCGTCGTAGTGAACTCGCGTTCATAGCTCCCGCCCGGCTGCAGGACCCCGGGTGAGTGGATCTGCCCGGTGAGGCTGTGAGGTTCCGTCCCCTTGTTCGTCCACACGACGCTCGTGCCAATCACGACAACCGCCACGGCGGGCGAAAAGCCCTGCTCGGTGATCGAGACCTTTGCTACCGCAGCCTTCGCCGCGGCTGATGCCCCAGCCTGCATCACGGCGTTGGCGAAGGGGGCGACGATCGCGAACGCCAACGACATGCACAGCCAGCGTGCGGCGCAGATGGACGACACCGCCCGCCGGCTCGATCTGGCGCTACTCAAGGACGCAGCTCTCATGACGAGGACGGGCAACGGCGCCCGCCCCTCACCCCCTTCAGCTCGTTACCGACAGCTTCACGGTAGGGACGGCTACCGCTGATTCGAACCCGGGATCTCCCTAGTTCGTGTCGGTCCCTTGCGGGGCGGTCTCGTTCAGGTTGCCGGAGCGCAGGCCCTCGAGGTCGATGGTGACGTAGCGGTAGCCGCCGGCTCGCACAGCGGCCACGACGGCCTCGCGTTCCTGCAGCGCCCGGCGAAGGTCCCCGAGGGGCAGCTCCACGCGGGCGAGCTCGCCGTAGTGCCGTACCCTCACGGCGGAAAAACCCAGTGCCCGCAACCCACTCTCGGCCAGGGCCACCTGACTGAGCACGCCGACGGTCACCCTCGTGCCGTAGGGCACCCGCGAGGCGAGGCAAGCAGCTGCTGGCTTGTCCGCCGTGCGCAGACCGAGATCACGCGACAAGGCGCGCACGTCCGCCTTCGTCAGCCCAGCCTCCAGCAAGGGAAAGCGAGCGCCCCGCTCCTTGGCCGCCCGCTGGCCGGGCCGATGGTCCGAGAGGTCGTCGACGTTGACCCCGAGGATGGCGACGGCTCCCGTCGACGACACGATCGGATCGAGGGCGCTCATCAGCTCCGTCTTGCAGTAGTAGCACCGGTCCGTGGCGTTGCGAGCGTACGCCTCGACGGCCAGCTCGTTCGTCGGGACCGGCCGCCAGTCGAGATCCCACTCTCCGGCGAGCGCCTCGCAGTCGGCCAGCTCTTCGGGGGCGAGCGAGGCGGAGACAGCGGTGACGGCGACGGCGCCTTCGCGGCCGAGCACCTGACGGGCCACGTAGGCGAGCAACGCCGAGTCGGCTCCCCCGGAGAAACCCACCACGACCCTTCCCAACTCGCCCAACCCTGCCTCGAGGCGGGCGGCCGTCGGAGCAAGCTCGGAAGTGACCTGCACGGGCTCAGGCGACCCCGAGGCGGTGGAGCACGTCCTCGGCGTCGCCGACGATGCCGGTGTAGAACGGGCCGAACTCGGCGTAGACCGCTGAGCCCTCGTCGAAGCGCATGCGGTACACGCAGTCCTTCAGGTCGTCCGGGTGAACGCCGAAGAGCGTGACCCCCCACTCGTAGTCGTCGAGCCCGGTCGAGCCGGTGACGAGCTGGAGCACGCGGCCTCGGAACTCGCGGCCGACCGCTCCGTGGGCATGCATCAGCTTGAGACGATCGTCGTAGGGGAGGCGGTACCAGTTCTCCGCCCCGGGAGAACGGCGCTTCGACATCGGATAGAAGCAGAACGCCGGCATGCCGTCGGGCGGCAGCACCGGATAGAGCCTCGCCTGCTTCATCTCCTCCGGCACACCGCTGGCGTACTCGGAGATCTCCGTGAGCGACACGTAGGAGTCGACGACTTCCAGTCCGGCCTGTCGAAGGTCGGTCTGGAGGCTACGCAGCACGCTCAGGTCCGGACCCAGCCCGAGCACGCACAAGTCGGCTTTGTGGCCGATCATGGCCGCCGTGACGATCTGATGGTCGCTCTTCCTCGCCCGCTCGATGGCTTCGAGCACCTCGCCCGCCCGCCACTGCGTTCCGTCTGGCGAGCCCGCTCGCTCGTCGTTGCTGGCTCGGAGGCGGCAGAACAGGTGGACGACGTTCCAACCGACCGATGGTCCTACCGGCAGGAGGCCGGGTTCCGAGTTCACGCCGACCAGTGTAGGGAAGCCCGGCGGGGCCGTCTCCGACGCCGGTGGCGCGGCGGATATCGTCGATTCGATGCGCTGGAGAGCTCGGGGCCGGCCGAGCCGGCGAATGGGCCGATCCATCGGGGTTGTCGTTGCCATCCTGGGCAGCACGACGGCAGTTGGGGCCCGCCTGGCCACTGCCAGTGCCTCCGCCGCCCCGACCTCCATGGCCACCAGGCTGCAGAGGGCCGCCTCCGGCCACTGCGCCCCCAACCTTGCCGACGAGCTGAGGTCGACCGGATCCGCACGTCAGCTCGTGACGCTGAACGCCACAGACGCCGCCAGCACCTTCGCACTCTTGACGACCTGGAGGCGACAGGGCGCGTGCTGGATGAAGACGGCTGGCCCCTGGACCGCCCGCATCGGGGTCAACGGGCTCTCCACCCACAAGGTGGAAGGTGACGGCACGACGCCCGCCGGCGCCTTCGCCATCGGTCCTGTCATGTACGGAATCGCCCCGAACCCCGGCGTTCACTACCCCTACCACCACCTCGTGTGCGGCGATTGGTGGGACGAAGACCCGTCCTCCCGCTGGTACAACACCTTCAAGCACATCGCTTGCGGGTCTTACCCGGCCTGGACAGCTGGGGACTCAGAGCCGCTCTGGGCGGAGACGACCGCCTACCAGAGCTTTGCCTGGATCGAGTACAACACCGACCCCGTCCACCCCGGTGCCGGCTCGGCGGTCTTCCTGCACGACAACATCGGCGAAGCCACCCAGGGCTGTGTGAGCCTGGCCCCCTCCAAGCTGGACGATGTCCTCGACTGGATGCGGCCGAGCGACCACCCTCTCGTGGTCATCGGGACGGACGCGAAGATACGCCGCTACTGAGCGGGTCACGGACGCGACGAGAGGGGCGCCGCAGCGCCCCTCTCGCACGTGCCGTCTGTCGGCAGTTGACGGACTAGAAGTCTTCCATCCCGCCGCCGCCCGGCATCGCCGGGGCAGCGTCCTCGGGCTTGTCCACGATGACCACCTCGGTCGTGAGGAACAGTGCCGCGATCGAGGCAGCGTTCTGCAGGGCAGAACGCGTGACCTTAGCGGCATCGATGACGCCGGCCTTGAAGAGGTCCTCGTAGTCGCCCGTGGCCGCGTTGAGGCCGTGGGCCAGCTTCAGGCCCTTCACCTTGTCGACGACGACCCCACCCTCGAGGCCGGCATTGACGGCGATCTGCTTCAGCGGCTCTTCGACAGCACGGGCGACGATGCGTGCACCTGTTGCCTCGTCGCCGTCGAGCTTCTCTGCACGGTCGAGGATCGCCTGCTGCGAGCGCAGCAAGGCCACGCCACCACCGGGCACGACGCCCTCCTCGATGGCCGCCTTCGTCGTGGAGACGGCGTCCTCGATGCGGTGCTTCTTCTCCTTCAGCTCGACCTCGGTTGCGGCGCCGACCTTGATGACGGCGACGCCACCGGACAGCTTGGCGAGGCGCTCCTGCAGCTTCTCCCGGTCGTAGTCCGAGTCGGTGTTCTCGATCTCGGTCTTGATCTGGTTGATGCGGCCCTTGATGTCCGACTCCTCGCCGGCGCCCTCGACGATCGTCGTCTCGTCCTTCGTGACGACGATCTTGCGGGCACGGCCGAGCAGGTCGAGCGTGACGTTCTCCAGCTTGAGGCCGACCTCCTCGGTCACGACCTGGCCACCGGTCAAGATGGCGATGTCCTGCAGCATGGCCTTGCGGCGCTCACCGAAGCCGGGAGCCTTCACCGCCACGCTCTTGAACGTGCCACGGATCTTGTTGACGACGAGCGTGGCGAGCGCCTCGCCCTCGACGTCCTCCGCGAGGATGACGAGCGGCTTCCCGGTCTGCATGACCTTCTCGAGGACGGGCAGCAGGTCGCGTACGGCGGAGATCTTCGAGCCGACGATGAGGAGGTAGGGGTCCTCGACGGAGGACTCCATGCGCTCGGGGTCGGTGACGAAGTAGGGCGAGATGTAGCCCTTGTCGAAACGCATGCCCTCGACGAGCTCCATCTCCATCCCGAAGGTCTGGCTCTCCTCGACGGTGATGACGCCATCCTTGCCGACCTTGTCGATCGCCTCGGCGATCATGGCGCCGATCTCGGTGTCGGCGGCGGAGATGCCGGCCACCTGGGCGATCTGGTCCTTCGAGTCGGTGTCCTTGGCGATCTCGCGGATGGAGGCAACAGCCGTCTCGACGGCAGCCTCGATGCCCTTCTTGAGCGACATCGGGTTGGCCCCGGCCGCTACGTTGCGCAGCCCCTCGTGCACCATGGCACCGGCGAGCACCGTCGCTGTCGTGGTGCCGTCACCGGCCACGTCATCGGTCTTCTTAGCGACTTCCTTGACGAGCTCGGCCCCGACCTTCTCCCAGGGGTCCTCGAGATCGATCTCCTTGGCGATCGACACTCCGTCATTGGTGATCGTCGGCGCGCCCCACTTCTTCTCGAGCACGACGTTGCGGCCCTTCGGGCCGAGCGTCACCTTTACGGCGTCGACCAGCTGGTTCATGCCCTTCTCGAGCGCCCGGCGGGCCTGCTCGTCGAAAGCGATCAGCTTCGGCATCGTTGCTACTTCCTCCCTTTGTGCCCGGCTATCTCCCGAGCGTTGGCACTCTCATCGACCGAGTGCCAGATTAGCACTCTCGACAGGCGAGTGCTACCGCGCCGCCGGCACGCTGAGGGGAAGGGTTGCCTGGCACTCGACGTTGCTTACCTCGTGGTCTCGCCCTCCGTCTCGGGCGCTGCGATGTCGCGGCGCCTCGTGATCTTGCTGGCGGTGTCGACCGGCGTATCCGTGGCGACGAACTACTACGCCCAGCCCTTGCTGGCCGCCATCGGGCACACGCTCCACCTCGCAGGTGGCGCGGCGGGGCTCATCGTGACGGCGTCGCAGGTCGGGTATGTGACGGGGCTGGTGTTTCTCGTACCCCTCGGCGACCTCCTCGAGCGGCGCACCCTCGTCGTCATCATGTCGCTCGTGGCCGCCGGCGGCCTCGTGGGGGCGGCGCTCGCCCCCGACCTCGCCGTCCTGTTCCTCTTTGCCGCCCTCGTCGGGGCGAGCTCGGTCGTGGCGCAGATCCTCGTGGCCTTCGCCGCCACCCTGGCCCCCGAGGACGAGCGGGGAAAGGTGGTCGGCTCGGTCATGAGCGGGCTGCTCCTCGGCATCCTGCTTGCCCGCACCGCCGCCGGTTACATCGCCGCCGCCTCCTCCTGGCGGGTCGTCTACGTCTGCGCCGCCGGCATGATGGCCGTGCTGGCGGCCGTGCTCTGGCGCAGCCTGCCCCGCTACCGGGCCAGGCTCGACCTCAGCTACCCGAAGGTGCTGGCCTCGGTTGTCTACCTCTTCCGGCACGAACCGATGCTGCGCCGTCGATCGCTCTACGGAGGCCTCTCGTTCGCGGTGTTCTCGATTCTCTGGACGAGCCTCTCGTTCCTCCTCTCCGGTCCGCCCTACCGCTACGGCGCCGGCACGATCGGGCTCTTCGGCCTCGCCGGCGCCGGCGGGGCGGTCATGGCATCGGTCGCCGGCCGGTTCGCCGATGCCGGCAAGCAGCAGGCGATGACGGTGGCGACCGCCCTCGCCATGAGCGGGGCCTTCCTCGCCATGCTCGTCGAGCCCCATGAGCTCGGCGTCCTCATCGCCGCCGTGGCGCTGCTCGACATGGGTTGCCAGGGGATGCACATCACGAACCAGAGCGAGATCTACGCCCTTGCGGGCGAGGCGCGCAGCCGGGTCAACTCGGCATACATGACGTGCTACTTCACCGGCGGGGTGCTCGGATCGGTCGGCTCGGCGGAGTGCTATGGGAGCTTTGGCTGGACAGGTGTGGCGGCCCTCGGCACGGCCGTGGCTGCTTTGGCCCTGCTGGTGTCGGTCACGGACGGACGCTTCCGCCGGCACCAAGCCTCACTGGCGGCGGCAGCGGCGCGCTAGGGCCGAGATGCCGGGCCTCGTCAGCCGCCGGCGACCGCCGGCACGATCGAGACGGTCTGGCCCTCCGCCACGGGCGTGCGAAGGCCGTCGAGAAAGCGCACGTCCTCGTCGGCGACGAAGACGTTGACGAAGCGCCGCAGCGACCCGTCCTCGTTCAACAGGCGCTCCTGCAGACCGGGGTGAGCCGTCTCGAGAGAGCCGATGACGTCGCGAACCGAACCGGCGGGAACGGCGACCTCGCGCTCGCCGCCGGTGAGTGTGCGCAACTGGGCCGGCACGCGGACGATGACGCCTGCGGCGCTCACACGAGCACCTCGGTCCGGATGCTCTCGTGCAACGAGCGGGCGACGTCGTCCAGGTTGGCGGCGATCGGCTCATCGACGACCACCCGATCCACGAGGGCCTCGACCGTCTTCAAGCCGCTGCCCGTCACGTAGGCGACCACGCGCTCGTCGGGCCGCACGACACCCTCGCGGACGAGCTTGGCGAGGGTGGCGATCGTGACGCCGCCGGCGGTCTCTGCGAAGATGCCCTCCGTACGGGCGAGCAGGCAGATGCCTTCGACGATCTCGTCGTCCGACACGGAGGCGACCGCCCCGCCCGACCGGCGCACAGTGTCGAGGGCGTACCAGCCGTCGGCCGGGTTCCCGATGGCGAGCGACTTGGCAATCGTGGACGGCCTCACCGGACGGATTCTGATCGGACCCATCCGCAAAGGCCGTGGCAACGGGCGAGCAGCCCTCCGCCTGGGCGCCCGAGACGCGGACGTTGTGCGGCTCCACGAGGCCCGTCTCGACGAACTGTGCGAAACCCTTGGCGATCTTCACCAGCTGCGCCCCGGAGGCGATCGGCACGACGACGTGATCCGGGAGCTGCCAGTCGAGCTGCTCGGCGACCTCGAAGGCGAGTGTTTTGGAGCCTTCGGCGTAGTAGGGGCGCAGGTTGACGTTCACAAAGGCCCAGTCCGGGTACTCCCCCGCCAACTCGGCGCACAACCGGTTGACGTCGTCGTAGTTGCCGTCGATCCGCAGGAGACGGCCGCCGAAGACCGCCGTCGTGAGCACCTTGACGGCCTCGAGATCGTGAGGGATGAGGACGACGGACTCCATCCCGAGACGGGCGGCATGGGCGGCAACCGAGTTCGCCAGGTTGCCGGTGGAGGCGCAGGCGGCTACCCGGAAACCCAGCTCCCGCGCCTTGGTGAGGGCGACGGCGACGACGCGGTCTTTGAAGGAGCCGGTGGGGTTTCTCGTGTCGTCCTTCAGGTAGAGCTCCCCGAGTCCCAGCTCGGCGGCGAGACGATCGGCTTTCACGAGTGGCGTGAAGCCGGCATCGAGGCCGGGGGGCGACTGCGTCTCCACCGGTAGGAAGTCGGCGTAGCGCCAGAGGCTGCGTGGGCCGTTGGCGATCTTCAGGCGGCTGGTGGCGGCGCGAACGGCTTCCAGGTCGTAGGTCACCTCGAGCGGGCCGAAACACCACTCGCAGGCGTGCAACGCCTCTGCCGGGTAGGAGCGCGCGCACTCACGACACACGAGACCACGGACGAAACTCACGACTGCCTCCTCATCGGTCGGGCATTGGCACCTGGCCGATTCGCGGACACCGTCGTCCGGATCGAAAACTGGTTGCCGCGGCGTCAACGGGCCCGTCCCTCAGCCGCTCTGGATGATGGGTGACAGTGTAGGTGGATGCGGCATCGCCTGCCACCCGGGCTCGCGGCGGATGCGGGCGGGTGCGCGGGGCCTAACGTGGCGGGCGCCATGGCTGTCCTCGACGCCGCCTTGCCGGTGGCCCCGTCGATCGCGACCTACCACCATGCCGAGTGGGACCTCGGCGAGCTCGTCGCCGCCAAGGCGGGCGGGCGCGTTGTGGTGTGCATCCCCGCCCGGGACGAGGTGCGCACGATCGGTGCCATCGTGGCGTGCATCCGCGCCCGCCTCCTCGAGGGCGCCGGCCTCGTGGACGAGATCGTCGTCGTCGACGACGGCTCCTGCGACGGCACCGGCCCCGAAGCCCTTCGCCAGGGCGCGGCCGTTGTCCAAGGGCCCGGGCTCGGCAAGGGGGAGGCCATGCTGGCCGCCAAAGGTCGGGGCGACTACATCGTCTACCTGGACGGCGATGTGGAGAACTTCGCCGCCCACTACGTGAGCGGGCTCCTCGGCCCGCTGTTGTGCGGCTCCGGCCACGTAATGGTGAAGGGCTCCTACACCCGCCCCTTGGGGGAGCATCCGACGGGAGGCGGGCGAGTCACCGAGCTCGTCGCCAAGCCCCTCATCTCCCTGCTGTTCCCGGAGCTGGGCGGCGTCGACCAGCCGCTGGCGGGCGAGACGGCGTTGCGGGCGGACACGCTCGACCAGATCGAGCTCGCGGGCGGTTACGGAGTCGAGATGGGGCTGCTGATCGATGTCTGGCAGCGTTGGGGCACCGAGGCCATCGCCCAGGTCGAGCTGGGCGAGCGCCGGCATCGCAACCGGCCCCTCTCCGAGCTCGGGCCGCAGGCGCGCGAAGTCATCGGCGCCGCCCTCGCCCGGGCGGCCCTGGGTTGAGCGGCACCCCCTCCACCGCCGGCGGTGCCCGGTGAGCGGCCCGGCAGGCACGGCCGACCTCGTCGTCGCCTCCAACCGGGGCCCGTTCTCGCTCGTCGCCGAGCCGGACGGATCCCTGCGACCCCGCCCGGCCGGCGGGGGCCTCGCCCCCAGCCTCGCCGCCGCCCTCTCCAACACGCCCGGCGCCACCTGGGTCACAGCCGCCCTCAGCGAGGCCGATCGTCGAGGCGCCGCTGCCGGTTCGATCGCATCGGGTCAGGCCGGCTTGTCGTTGCGGCTCGTGGCGCTCGAGCCCGAGGTCCTGGCGGCCGCCTACGACGTCGTGGCGAACGCTGTCCTCTGGTTCGTGTACCACGGCCTCTTCGACGCCCCTCGCCGGCCGGTGTTCGACGACGAGTGGCTGCGGGCCTGGGAGGGCTTCCGGCTCTACAACCGCGCCTTTGCCGATGTCGTGGCGACCGTGGCGGCCGACGGCGGCGTCGCTCTCGTGAACGACTACCACCTCCCGCTCGTCGGAGCGATGCTCGCTGCCGACCGACCCGATCTGCGCACGGTGCACTTCAGCCACACCCCCTTCGCCAGCGTCGAGGAGCTGGCGATGCTGCCGCATGCGGCCGCCCGGGAGCTACTGGAGGGGATGGCCGGTTTCGGAGCTTGCGGGTTCCACTCGGCGCGTTGGGAGAGGGCGTTCCGGCGCTGCGCCGCAGAGGCGGGAAGTCCGCAGCCGGAGACCTTCGTGGCGCCGCTCGGGCCGGATCTCGCCCGCCTGCAGGAGGTGGCGGCCTCGCCGGAGTGCTCCGCCCGGCGCTCATCGCTACAGGAGCG
Source organism: uncultured Actinomycetota bacterium (assembly GCA_963735115.1). Classification (GTDB taxonomy): domain Bacteria; phylum Actinomycetota; class Acidimicrobiia; order Acidimicrobiales; family Bog-793; genus JAKACA01. Next base: position 1,297,974 of record CAVTJR010000001.1, read on the forward strand.
GCTGGGCGGCCGGCAGCTCTTGCTGCGCAACGACCGCATCGAGCTGTCGAAGAACCTGTTGCGTGGCCTGCGTGCCTTCGACCTGCTGCTGGCCGAGCGCCCGCAGTGGCGCGGCGCGGTCGTGCACCTCGTCCGGGCGTATGCCAGCCGGGAGGCCTTACCCGAGTACCTGGCGTACCGCTCGGAGGTCGAGCACCTCGCCGCCGTCGTCAACGAGCGCTGGTCGAAAGGCGGTTACGAGCCGGTCGTGGTGGACGTCGACGACGACTTCCCGAGCACGGTCGCCGCCCTCGGCTCCTACGACGTCCTGCTCGTGAACCCGGTGCGAGATGGCATGAACCTCGTTGCGAAGGAAGGCCCGGCGCTGAACGAGCGCGACGGCATGCTCGTGCTGTCGGAGCAGGCGGGCGCCTACGACGAGCTGGCGTCGGAGGCCTTCGGCGTCCACGCCTTCGATGTCTCGCAGACATCGCAGGCGATCCACGAGGCCCTCTCGCTCGATGGTACCGCCCGCTCCGAGCGTGCCAGCCGTCTGCGGGCGCTCGCTGTGGCTCACCCGCCGGCAGAGTGGCTCGATCGCCTGCTCTCGCACGCACGCAGGCCCGCTATGGCGCCGCCCCCAGCCGGCCGGCGAGGCTCGTGAGGAGCCCGACCGCCTCCTCCGGCGAAGCCAGCACGAGGTCTGCCCGCTCGATGAGCTCGCTCGGTGCCTCGGACCCCGTCACAGCCACCTTCAGCCCGGCGACCCCTCCCGCGCGGACGAGCTCGTCCACGGCCGCGAAGGCGGGCAGGTCGCTCACGTCGTCGCCGAAGAAGGCCACCCGCTCGAGATCGGAGGCGCGCACGCGGGTACGCACGACCGTGCCCTTGTCGATGCCGGTCGGTGCCACGAGCTCGACGCTCGCCTTGCCCGGCCGCGTGAGCAGTCCGGTGCTTGCGGAGAGGCGGCCAGCAAGACGCCTCGCCTGCTCGCCGGCAGCCGCCGGCTCGGCGGCGTTGCGCCAGTGCAAGGTCACGCCGTAGCGCTTGTCCTCCACTTCCAGCCCAGCGATCTCAGCCGCCACGGCCTCGTCCCGTGCCTGCGAGACGACGTCTTCCCAGGCGGCCGCCGCCGGCGCCAGCTCGATGGCACCGCCGGCGGCGTGTTCGAGGCCGTGAAGCCCGTACGCCTCCACGAGCCCCTCGGAGCCGCCCTCCCCGGGGGCGAGTCCCAGCTGTTGCACGAGCCAGGCAGCTGGCCGTCCTGACACGACGGCGACGACCTGCAGCCGCCCGGCCAGACGTTTCAGCAAGGCGGGAACGGCCGGCAGCGGCCGGGCGAGCTCGGGGCGGAGCACGATGCGCGAGAGCGTGCCGTCGAAGTCCGTGAACAGCGCGGTGCGCGTGGGGGAGACCGCCAGCCAGTCGACTGCTTCAGCGGCAGCCGTCACCTCGGCCGGGCCGCCCGCCCATCGGGCGCCAGCTCCGCCGGTGTCACCTGCGGTGGTGCCGGACCGGTCCTGTCACGCCCGCAACGCGCGCCCGCCGCTCCCGCTCCTGGCGCCGCCGCACCCGCTGTACGACGAGTGGGTCGTAGCGAAACGCCTCCTCGGAGGCGACCAGACGTCGCAAGGCGGCGTAGTAGGCGCCGGGAGAACAGCCGAGACGGTCGCGGATCGCCACCTGTTTCGTCGAGCCCGACCGCCACCACTCACGTTCGAGATCGAGGACCTCACGCTCTCGTGTACTGAGTGTCATCCCGGCCGACAATGCCAAGGTTGGTGCTGAAAAGCAAGCATCCTCGTCCGTTCTGGACTGTGGGACGCTAGAAATGCCATGGCCGACAACGAGAAGGACCCGCACGGGCGGAGCGCCGAGGTCGCTCGTCTCGGCGCCGCCGCCCTCGGACGACTCTTCGAGGCCAGCACGACGACGTCGGCGGAGGTGACGGCTGCACTGCTCGAGCGGTTGGAGGCGATCGACCGCTCCGGGCCACGCCTGCGCTGCGTCCTCCGCGTGAACGACGGCGCCCTCGACGAGGCGGCCGCTCTCGACGCCGAGCGCCGCGCCGGCCACGTCCGCGGGCCGTTGCACGGGGTGCCCATGCTCGTGAAGGACAACATCGACACGGTCGGCCTCGGCGCCACGGCCGGCTCCTTATCCCTCGACGGTGTCCCGCCGGCTCGCGATGCCCGCTTGGTCACACGGCTGCGCCAGGCCGGAGCGGTCGTCCTCGGCAAGGCGAACTTGTCCGAGTGGGCGAATTTCCGGGGGCGGCCGTCCTCGAGCGGCTGGAGCGCCGTCGGCCATCAGACACGAAACCCCTTCGCCCTCAACCGCTCACCCGGCGGCTCCAGCTCCGGTTCTGCTGCGGGCGTTGCCTCCGGTCTCGTTCCGCTCGCCGTCGGGACGGAGACGGACGGCTCGATCCTCTGCCCGTCGGCCGCCTGCGGAGTCGTCGGCATCAAGCCGACCGTCGGCCTCGTCAGCCGGGAAGGCATCATCCCGATCTCCTCGAGCCAGGACACCGCCGGTCCCATGGCCCGATCGGTGGAGGACGCCGTCCTGTTGCTCGAGGTGCTCGCCGACCGGGTCGGACACGATCTGGCCGCCCGAGGGGACGGTCTGCGGGGGGTGCGCATCGGCGTGGCCCGAGATGACGGCTATTTCGGTTACCACCCGGGCACCGACGCCGTCATCGAAGCCGCCCTCAGGGCTCTCGCCGAGGCGGGCGCCGAGCTGGTGGACCCGGTGACGGGCATGGGCGCGATGCTCCATGCCGACGAGCTCATCGTGCTGTGCGCCGAGTTCAAGGCGGGTCTGAACGGCTATCTCGCCGGGCGACTGGCTCAGAGCGGCGGCGGGGTCTCCACCTGGTTGCCGCGCACGCTCGAGGACGTCGTCGCCTTCAACGAGGCGAACCCGGAGGAACGCCTCGACCTGTTCCCACAGGACGTTCTCGTCCGCGCTGCCACCAGCTGCGGCCTCGATGACCCTGTGTACCGCGAGGCGCAGGCGGCCAACCACCAGCGCACGCGATCGGAGGGGATCGACGGAGTCTGCGAACGGCTGCGCCTCGATGCCCTCGTCGCTCCCACGATGGCGCCCGCCTGGGTCATCGACCACCTGAACGGCGACAGCCATGCAGGCGCCTCCTGGAGCCAAGCGGCCGTCGCCGGCTATCCCTCGATCAACCTCCCCGTCGGCGAGATCCAGGGCCTTCCGGTCGGTCTGGCGATCTGGGGGCGGGCGTGGTCCGAGGCGACGTTGATCCGTATCGCCGCTGCCGCCGAGGCCCAGATCTCCTACCGACCTGTGCCTACATACCGGGCGACGGTGGGCATCTTCGCCTGATCCGGCGACGGTCAGGCGCGGGCGAGCTGCCTGGCGACGTAGAGGAGGATGCCGCCGGCAGCGAAGTAGTCCGCCTCCGTCGGCGTGTCGATCCGCAGCTGTGCCGTGAAGCGGCGCAGGACCCCACTGTCGCCGTCACGAGCCGTCACGTCCAACTGGCGACCGACGAGGGCAGCCGCATCGAGGCCGGCGACGCCTTCGACGTCGAAGAGCTCCCGGCCGGTGAGGCCGAGCGAGTCGACGTTCTCACCGTCACGGAACTGCAGCGGGAGGACGCCCATGCCGATGAGGTTGGACCGGTGGATGCGCTCGAAGCTCTCGGCGATGACGGCTCGCACCCCGAGCAGCTTCGGTCCCTTGCCCGCCCAGTCGCGAGACGAGCCAGATCCGTACTCCTTGCCGGCGAGCACGACGAGGGGGACGCCCTCGGCGCCATAGCGGGCGGCTGCCTCGTAGATGGGCAGCTCTTCGCCCTCGGGCAGGTGGATGGTGACGCCCCCTTCAGTGCCCGGAGCGAGACGGTTGCGGATGCGGGCGTTGGCGAACGTCCCGCGAATCATGATCTCGTGGTTGCCGCGTCGGGCGCCGTAGGAGTTGAAGTCCTCCGGCTGCACGCCGTGCTCGATGAGCCACTGGCCGGCCGGGCTGTTCACCTTGATCGAACCCGCCGGCGAGATGTGGTCCGTGGTGACGCTGTCGCCGAGGATCGCCAGCACGCGGGCGCCGAGCACATCGGTCGTCGGCTCTGGCTCCGCCCTCATCCCGTCGAAGTAGGGAGGCTTGGCGATGTACGTCGACGTCTCGCCCCATTCGTAACGGTGCCCGGGCGGTACGACCATCTGCTGCCACGTCTCGTCGCCGTGGAAGACCTCGGCGTAGTCACGGCGGAAGAGGTCCGCTCCCACGGCCACCCTCGCCACCTCCGTGATGTCCTTCATGCTCGGCCAGACGTCCCGTAAGAAGACCGGCTCGCCGTCTCGGCCCGTCCCGAGCGGCTCGGTAGCGAGGTCGATGTCCATCGTTCCCGCCAGGGCGTAGGCGACGACGAGGGGCGGCGACGCCAGATAGTTCATGCGGACGTCCGGATGGATGCGGCCCTCGAAGTTGCGGTTGCCGGACAGCACGGCCACGCAGGCGAGGGTGTTGGCGTTGATCGCCTCGGAGATCTCCGGCAGGAGCGGACCGGAGTTGCCGATGCACGTCGTGCAGCCGAAGCCCACGAGGGAGAAGCCCAAGCGCTCGAGCGGATCGGTCAACCCGGCCCGATCGAAATAGTCCATGGCCACGCGTGAGCCCGGGGCGAGCGACGTCTTCACCCAGGGCTTGGTGCTGAGGCCGTGCGCCACAGCGTTCTTCGCCAGCAGTCCGGCGGCGATCATCACCTGCGGGTTCGAGGTGTTCGTGCACGAGGTGATGGCGGCGATGACGACGTGGCCGTGGTCGAGCTCGAATTGAGTGCCGTCGGCCAAGCGCACAGCCACGCGGCGGGCGATGCGCCCGCCGCCCGATCCGCCGGCTGTCTCGCCGGTTGTCGCATCGCCTTCGGGCAACGACTTCGGCAGTGCGGCGGCGAAACGGGACTTCGCCTCCGACAGCCTCACGCGGTCCTGTGGGCGGGACGGGCCGGCGATGCTCGGCTCGACGGTCGAGAGGTCGAGCTCGGCGTGCTCGGCGTAGGCAGGGCGGGCCGCCGGATCGTGCCACAGCCCCTGGGTCTTGGCGTAGCTCTCGACGAGCGAGAGCAGCTCGGGCGGACGGCCCGTCAGCTCGAGGTAACGGAGGGTCTCGCCGTCGATGGGGAAGATCGTCACGGTCGAGCCGTACTCAGGTGACATGTTGCCGATCGTCGCCCGGTTTTCGAGCGGGACGCTGGCGACGCCAGGGCCGAAGCACTCGACGAACTTCCCGACTACCCCGTGCCGGCGCAGGATCTCGGCGATCCGCAGCACGAGATCGGTCGCCGTCGTGCCCTCCGGCAGCTGGCCGAACAGGTGCAGGCCGACGACTGGTGGTACGAGCATCGAGATGGGCTGGCCGAGCATGGCCGCCTCCGCCTCGATACCGCCGGCTCCCCAGGCGAGGATGCCGAGACCGTTGACCATGGGAGTGTGCGAATCCGTGCCGACGACGCTGTCGGGATAGGCGGCCCCGTTGGCGTCGGTGAACACGACGCGGCTCAGGTACTCGAGGTTGACCTGATGGCAGATGCCCGTGCCCGGTGGGACGACGCGGAAGTTCGAGAAGGCGTGCTGGCCCCAGCGCAGGAAGCGGTAGCGCTCGGCGTTGCGCTCGTACTCGATGCGGGTGTTCACCTGAAGGGCGTCCGGCCGTGCGTAGACGTCGGCCACGACGGAGTGATCGATGACGAGGTCGACGGGCACGAGGGGGTTCACCCGGTCGGGCTTGCCGCCGAGGTCCTCGATCCCGTCGCGCATGGCGGCCAGGTCGACGACGCAGGGCACCCCGGTGAAGTCCTGCAGGAGTATGCGGGCGGGCGAGAAGGCGATCTCGCGCTGGGCGGCGATTCCGGCGGCGGCATTGACCGCCAGCGACTCGATGTCAGCCGCCGTGACGTGAACCCCGTTCTCGTTGCGCAGGAGGTTCTCGAGGAGGAGCTTGACCGAGTAAGGCACCTTCGTGAGGTCGCACAGGCCCGAGAGGGCGTCGAGCCGATGAATCTCATAGGTGTCGTCGCCCACCTCGAGGGTCGCCTTCGACGAGAAGCTGTTGAAGCTCGGAGCTGTCTCGGTCATCGCCTGCGACGTTATCGGCTCCCAGGCGGCCCGGCGTTAGGCCGATCGCGGGCGCAAGAGGATCGGCGCCGGCACGCCGTCAGCCCTCGGCGGCGGTGGCGCCCGTGGCGGCGAGACGGTCCTGCAACCGCAGAAGGATGATCGCCAGGCGCGTCTGCTCGGACGGGTCGAGCGCCTCGCCGAGCAATTGGCGAAGGGCCGCCCGGTGACATGACATGGCGTCTGCCACGCGGGCGGACCCATCGGCGGTGAGCGATGCGAACGAACCTCGGCGGTCATGGGGGCAGACCTGCCGGTCGACGAGACCTGCCTCGCAGAGCCGGTCGACCGCTCGCGTCATCCCGCTCGGCGTGAGCAGGGTCCGCGCGGCCAGATCACTCATGCGGAGCCGGTAGCCGTCAGCCTGCGACAGCTGCAGGAGCACGTCGAGGCTCTGCGGAGGCAGGCCGTGATCGCGCTCGATACACGGAACGACAGCTCGCCGCATCAGGGCGGCTGTCTCGAAGATGAGGCGGGAGAGCACGACGGGGTCGCCCTCGGAGGCCGCTGCACGCGACCTGCTCGACCGGGCGGGTGGGGGCGTCGCCATCGGGCCAAACTGTAGCCGCCAAGTACTTGCGCAGGAAAGCAACTCGGGTTTTACGCCGGCACCTCGACCAGCCATTACGCTTTTCTCGATGCTACGCAGGGAGGCCAGCGCGGATGGAGTGGTGCCACCACCACCGCCGTCGGGTTTCTTCCAGGGTCTGCTCGACTCGCTTCCCGCCCTCCTCATGGTGCTCGATGCCGGCGGGACGGTCCGCTACGCCGCCGGGCAGCTCGACCGCCTCGGGCAGCGGAGCTATGCCGACCTCGTGGGCTCGCCGGTGGCCGACTTCGTGGCGACGCCCGAGGAGCGGGTGCTCGTGGAGGAGCTCGTCACGATCACGGGCCGTCGAGCCCAGGGCGAGATGGTCGGCCCGGTGCGTCTGCCGTACCTCGATGTCGACGGAACGGTCCGCCTGACCGAGGCGTGGGCCGTCAACCGCTCGAAGGACCCCGGCATGAGCGGCATCGTCGTCATCTTGTTGCCCGAGAGCGCCTACGACCTCTTCGACCAGGCGCTGACGGCCATCGTGAAGGACGTCTCGCTCGACGAGACGTTCGAAACGCTCGGCGGCGCCCTCCGCCAGGTGCCGGTGACGAGGGAGTGTTACTTCCTGCGACCCGGCCAGGACGACCGCGGTCTCGTACGTTCGCCTGATCGGAGCGACATGCCGGGGCCGCCGACGCCGGGCCCCTGGGACGAGATCTGGGCAGGTGCGGCATCGGTCGAGTGCGAAAGCCTGAGTCAGCTCTCCTCGGCTCTGCGGGAGCAGGCACGAGAGACCGGTTTTGCCTCCGTTGCCTGCTTCGCCGTTCACCGCGGCCTCGAGGGCCGGGCCGACGCCTGCCTTGTGGCGTGGTCCCGCGAGGAGGGGAGGATGACACCGTTCGCCCGCCTGGCGCTCGAGCGGGCCGTCTTGATCGCCTCGCTCGCCATGTCGCACCGCTCGGAGGACGACGAGCTGAAAGATGCCGCCCTACGGGATGCCCTGACGGGACTGGGCAACCGAAGGAGCTTCTTCCAGGCGCTCGAAGCCGTGGTGGCCCTCGGCGAGCAGCCGGCCATCCTCTACATCGACCTCGACGGCTTCAAGGCCGTCAACGACAAGCTCGGTCACCTTGCCGGCGACGCCGTGCTTCGCGTCGCCGCTCGCAGGCTGGCGTCGGTCATGCGGCCGACCGACGACCTCGCTCGCCTCGGTGGCGACGAGTTCGCCGTCCTGTGCAACGGGTCCCCCTCCCGCGAGCAGATGGTGATGATCGCCGAACGGGTGGTCGAGCAGCTCTCTCGGCCGCTCTCGGTCGGCGACGGCGAGACGGTCGACGTCGGCGCCAGCATCGGCATCGCCCACGAGCTGCCCGTGGGCACGCCCGTCGACACGATTCTCGGTCGGGCCGATCACGCCCTGTTCGAGGCGAAGGGCAAGGGAAGAGGGCAGTGGACCTTCGCCACGGTGGAGTGATCCCTCCCGACCCCTAGGCGCTCAGGCGCCCGCCTGCTCGGGGCAGGACGGCAGGTCGGCGAGATCGCCGTCTTCCTCGTCGTCCGGCTCGATCTTGATCTGCTCGATGCCGCACGAGCACTTGTACGGCCGCACTTGGACCGCCTTGCCGGAGTGACTCCCCAGCACGAAGAACTCTGTGCCGTCCGCCATGTTCTCGAGCACCGCATCAACCGTGAACATCGTGACCCCGCCCCCGAAGTGCTTGAGGCCCACCTCGCTGATGTGGCGATGGCCATCGGCAAGGGTCACACGCTCCACGCACTGAACCTCCCACGATGGCTCTTCCTCGTCTGACGGTGTGCTCATGGCGGTCTCCCCTTTCGGTGACGTCAAGCCTACGAGGACGAATCGCCGCCCACGGCGGCCCTGGCGCCGCGGCTGTCTCCGGGTCGATTACCGTCCGGAACTGGTGAAGAGACGGCGAGCTGGGGTGCCCGAGGACAACCAGCCACCCGCCGCGATCGGCCGAGGCGGCCAACCGGCGCTCCGCCACGAGCCGGCCCTCGACGGTCTCCGCGGCCTTGCCATCATCGCCGTGCTGCTCTATCACGGCGACCTCTCCTTCGCCGACGGCGGGTACTTCGGCGTGGAGGCCTTCTTCGTCCTCTCCGGCTACCTGATCACGTCGCTCCTGCTGGCGGAGTGGACCGGGTCGAAGGCGATCCGGCTCGGCCGCTTCTGGGCCCGGCGAGCCCGCCGGCTGTTGCCGGCGCTCTTCTGCGTCGTGGCGGCCGTCGCCATCCAGCAGATCATCGTCGGGCCGAACGGGGCCGTGCCCGACTTCCGCATGGACGGCATCTCGACGATCTTCTACTTCGCCAACTGGCACGAGATCGCCACCGGGACGGGTTACTTCGCCCAGACCGCCGTACCGTCTCCCCTCCTGCACACCTGGTCACTCGCGATCGAGGAGCAGTTCTATCTCGTCTGGCCGCTGCTGCTGCTCGGGATCCTCAAGCTTTCGAACCGCCAGGGCGGCACGCGCCTGCACGGGCGGGCGGGGTCGTCTGAGGCTCCCGTCCGGCTACAGCCGCTGCTCGTCTTCGCCGTCGTCGGAGCGGTCGTCTCCGCCGTCGAGATGGGCGTCCTCTATCACCTCGGTACCCCCCTCGAGCGCATCTGGGTGTACTACGGGACGGACACGCGGGCGCAGGGTCTGCTCTCCGGGGCGGCACTCGCCGTCGGGGTGACAATGCTGAGAAGGCGCCAGCCCTCTGCGACCCCGCCGGGCAGGTCGCGGGCTCGTTGGACGGCCCTGCAGCTGGGCGGGCTCGTCGGGCTCGCCGGGCTGCTGGCTGCCATCAACTACGGCGCCAACGGCGCCAATTGGTGGTACGAGGGGGGGTTTCTCGCCGTCGACGCCTCCGTCGTCCTGCTGATCGCCTCCTTCGTGGCGAGCGGCCCCTGGTCGGTCACGAGGAGTGTCTTCTCGTTCCTCCCCTTGCGGGCGACAGGCGTCATCTCCTATGGCCTCTACCTCTGGCACTACCCGATCTTCTTGTACCTCGACGTGGCCAACACCGGGCTTTCCGGGTGGTCTCTCTTCGGCCTTCGCGTGGGCGCCAGCTTCGCAGCGGCCACCGTCTCCTATTTCGTCATCGAGCAGCCCATCCGCCAGCGGCGGGTGCCGGCGGTCGTGACGCGCGTACTCGGTGTGCTCGGGCTGTCGGGTGCGCTTGCGGTCGTGCTCGTGGCAGGCGGCGTGGCCGCTGCCGTGCCCTTGCCGCCGGCGCAGTTCAACCAGACGACAACGACGGTCCCGGTGAGATTGACCGGGAAACCCCAAGTTCACTGCCGCGTGCGCCTCTCCATCCCGTTCCACACGGCGGAATACCTGACCTACCACACGTGCCCCCCGGTGCGCGTCATGCTCGTCGGCGATTCGGTCGGGCAGTCGCTCGGTTTCGAGCTGTCCTTGAACGACGAGAGCTACGGCGTGGTGATCGACAACCAAGCCATGCTCGGCTGCGGCTTCATCGAGACCGGAGAGGTCGGCACGGCCGGATCATGGTCGGACATGGACCCGCCCTGTTACACCGCCGATGAGACCTGGGCGCGCGCGGCCGCCAGCTTTCACCCGCAGGTGGTGATCGTCGAGATGGGCTGGTGGGACTCGATGGACCACCTGATCAACGGGCAGGACGTCTACCTCGGCGAGCCGTCGTACGACTCCTACCTCGTTGCCCAGATGGACGCGCTCGTCGACTTGGTGGACAAGGGCGGTGCCAAGGTGGTGTTCCTCTCCGTCCCGTGGATGCTGCCGCCACCGTGGCCGAACGGCGAGGAGATGCCGGCGGCCCTCTCGTTCCGCCACAACCTCATCAACGAGCTTCTGAAGGCGGCCTCGACCGCCCGAGCCGGCAAGGCGTACTACTTCGACATTGCGCCAGAGGTGACGCCGGCGAACCGCTTCCAGTCCGACGTCGGCGGCAGCATCTGCCGTACTTCGGACGGCATCCACTTCTACTGGGGCACGAACGTCTTTGACGTGCGTCAGACGTACTGCGGTGCCAGGCTGCAGTCGGCGCTGCTGCCGTACGTTCGTGGGCTGCTCCCGAAACGCACCGCTGCCGGCTCGCCCGGAGCCCGCTAGCCCAGCCCGTGAGGCGGCGCGCCCTCTTCCCGCCGGCGATCTTCTAAGGTAAAAGTGGCAGGGATGCTGTAATAACTCTGGGGAGGTGCCGGTTGCCGACGGAAGAGGAGTTCGAGGGCGTCGTCGGGCGCACCCTGGAGGACTCGACGCCATGGTGGCCACCCTTGCCAAGCGCTCCCGCCGGTGCGCCGAACGTCGTGCTCGTGCTGCTCGATGACGTCGGGTACGCCCAGTTCGGCTGTTACGGGTCGGACATCGCCACACCGGCCTTCGACGGCCTGGCGGCCGACGGCTTGCGCTACTCGAACTTCCACACGACGGCCCTCTGCTCGCCCACGAGAGCGGCGCTCATCACGGGCCGCAACCATCACACCAACGGCATGGGCCGGATCGTCGAGATGGCGACCGGCTTCCCGGGCTATGACGCCGTCGTGCCGAAGAGCAGCGGCTTCCTGTCCGAAATCCTCCTGCAAGCGGGCTACTCCACCTTCGCTGTCGGCAAGTGGCACCTCGCACCCGCGCCCGACATGGCCATGGGCGGGTCGAAGGAGCGGTGGCCGCTCGGGCGGGGCTTCGAGCGCTTCTACGGCTTCCTCGGCGGGGAGACCGACCAGTTCCACCCGGATCTCGTCTACGACAACCACCAGGTCCCCCCGCCTCGGACGCCCGCAGAGGGGTACCACCTGACCGAGGACCTCGTCGATCACGCCACCTTGTTCATCAAGGATCTGCGTGCCGTCTCCCCCGAGCGGCCCTTTCTCCTCTGGTTCGCCCCGGGCGCCTGCCACGCCCCCCACCAGGCTCCGAGGGACTACATCGAGCGCTACCGCGGTCACTTCGACCAGGGCTGGGACCGATGGCGGGAGGAGGTGTTCGACCGGCAAGTCGCCTCCGGCCTGCTGCCGCCCGGCACCCGGTTGAGCGAGCGTCCGCGATGGGTGCCGGCTTGGGACTCGCTCAGCACGGAGCAGCGGCGCCTCTACGCCCGAATGATGGAGGTGTACGCGGGATTCCTGACGCACACGGACGCTCAGGTCGGGCGCCTCCTCGAGTTCATCGAGTCGATCGGCGAGCTGGACGACACGCTCGTGCTCGTGATGAGCGACAACGGTGCCAGCGCCGAAGGCGGCCCCGGCGGCTCGTTCAACGAGATGTACTTCTTCAACTTCGAGCCGGAGAGCCTCGAGGAGAACCTCGCCCGCATCGACCAGCTCGGCGGCCCCGAGGTCTACAACCACTACCCCTGGGGCTGGGCCTGGGCGGGCAACACGCCCCTCAAGCGCTGGAAACGGGAGACGCACGAAGGGGGAGTCTGCGATCCGCTCATCGCCTGCTATCCGAGCCGCTGGGGTCGGCCCGGCGGCACCCGCCACCAGTACGTGCACGCCGTCGACGTCACGCCGACGCTGCTCGAGGTCATCGGGCTGCAGGTGCCCGACATCCTCCACGGCGTAGCGCAGCGACCGGTCGAAGGCGTGAGCTTCGCCCACACGTTCTCGGACGTCTCCGCCCCCAGCCGCCACCTCACCCAGTACTACGAGATGCTGGGCTCGCGGGCGATGTACCACGACGGCTGGAAGGCCGTCGTCTTCCATCCGCTCCCGGCCATCACCTACACCGAGGACGATGACCCCAACCGGTCGTTCGAGGACGACGACTGGGAGCTGTACCACGTCGCCGAGGACTTCTCGGAGACCCTCGACCTGTCGGTGGGGCAGGCGGACAAACTGAAGGAGCTCGTCGACCTGTGGTGGGCCGAGGCGGAGCGTTACAACGCCCTGCCCGTGACGAACCAGGTGGTGCGCGGGGCGGATCCGAGGTACCGGCGGGAGGCTTTCTCGTTCTACCCGGGCATCGGGACGCTCCCACAGATCATCGCCCCCAACCTCAGCAACCGGGCGTGGCGGATGCAGGCGGAGCTGCTCGTGCCGGAGTCCGGCGCCGGCGGTGTCCTCGTCTGTCATGGGAGCCATGCCGGCGGCTACGTCGCCTATGTGAGCGACGGCCGCCTCCACTTCGGTTACAACCACCTCGGTTCGGCTTTGTCGACCGTTTCGGCGGAGGTGCAGCTCCCGGCCGGACCCGTCGTGGCTCGCATCGAGTTCACGCCCACGGGCGCGTTCGCCGGCGACGTCGACCTCTACTACGGCGACGTCCCGGTCGGGCACGGGCACGTACCGAGGACCACCCTCGTGACCTTCGGGGTGCACGGGTTCTCCGTCGGGTACCAGCGCGGGACAGCCGTGAGCCCCCGATGCGTGGGGCCGAGCGTCTTCACCGAGGGGGCCCTCGTGAAGGTGATCATCGAGACAGACGAGCGCCTACGTGCAGGCGTGCCTACCGCCTCGGAGGACCGCTTGGGGCTGGCGACGCAGTAGGGCGGCGCCGGCGCTAGAGGCTGCCGGAGAGGATCTGACGCTCCTGCTCCGGCGTGAGGACACCCGGCCGCTCGCGGTAGGTGCCCGCCGCCCGTGCCTCGGTCACCCAGGCGAGAGTGTCGCGAGCCGTTTCGGGCAACGGCCGCCAGGCGAGCCCGTGCGAGACCGCCTTGCCCACGTCGGCCGACAGCATCCCCCAAGCCTCGCCCGGGTCGGACAAGGGGAGCACGTCGCGCGCCTCACCCCAGTGCACCTCGGGCGCGGGCAGGCCGATGCCGGCGGCGATCTGGGCGAGGACCTCGGCAAAGCTGAAGGGCGGGTCGGGTGCCGTGGCCTGGAAGACGTCAGCCGTGTCGTTCTCCACCAAGCCGACCACGAAGGCGGCGAGATCGCGGCCGTCGATCACCTGCAAAGGCTGCTCCGCCGACGGGCCGAGGATGGGTCCGCCGGCGGCCACGCGCTCGACCCAGTAGACGAAGCGGTGCGTGGGGTCGTACGGCCCGACGACATAACCGGGGCGCACGATGCAGAGCCGGTTGTCGCCGGCGAGCTCCCTGGCGATCAGCTCGCACCCGACCTTGAGCGCCCCGTACAGCTCCATGGACACCTCGGTCTCATAAGACGGCTCGACGAGCGGTGCCCCCTCGTCGAAGCCTCCCGAGACGTCCTCGGGGTAGACGCTGATCGTAGAGATGAGCGTGTACAGGCCGGCGCCCGAACCGAGCGCCGCCAGCACGCCGCGGACCTGGCGGGGCACGTAGGCACAGACGTCCACGGTGGCGTCCCACTGGCGCCCGCTGAGGCCGGACAGGTCGGCGTTGCGGTCACCGTGGATCTGCTCGGCGCCCGGGAACGCTCCCGGGTTCGTCTCTCCCCGATTGAAGAGCGTTACCGTGTGACCCTCGTTGAGAGCCCGCTCCGTGATGTGGCGGCCCACGAAGGACGACCCGCCGATGACGAGGATGCGCATGGCCTCACGGTACCGGCCGCGCCGACGGCCGGGTCAGGAGTAGCGGGTGGCGGCGTCGCCCCGCCTGGCTGCTGTGAAACCGTCCCGGACGGCGGCCATGGACGCCGTCAGGTCGGCGACGAGCTCGTCCAGGACGGCTGCATGCCCGGGCGAGAGCATGAGCTGGAGCCCGCGGGGCTCGAGGTTGCGGTTGAGGTACCAGCCTCGATCAGCCATGGCGTCGGCGACGGCGTGCAGGTCGAAACCGTCTCGCGTCGGACGCATCGCCAGCACCGGACCGACCGGGTCGCCGACGAGCTCGACGTCGGCGAAACCCTCCACGACGGCGCGGAACCGGGCGGTGAGCTCAGCCAGCCCACGGACGATCTCGGTGTACCCCTGCACGCCGAGGTAATTGAGAACCGCCCACGAGCAGGCGATGGGGGAGGCGGGCCGAGCGCCGGCCATGGCGGCGGAGCCGTAGAGGCCCGCCCCCCACTTGCCATAGAGAAAGCCCTGCAGCTCGAACCAGTCATCCTCCCGGTGGAGCACGACGGAGGCGCCCTTCGGGACGTACCCGTACTTGTGGATGTCGGCCGACATCGTCGTCACGCCGGGCAGGCGGAAGTCGAAGGGCGGGACGCCGTGGCCGAGGCGCTCGAGAAACGGCAGCACGAAGGCCCCGATGCAAGCGTCCACATGGCACCCGACGCCCGCCTCGGCAGCGAGGGAGGCGAGATCCTCAACGGGATCCATGATCCCGTAGGGGTAGGAGAAGGCCGACGCCACGATCACGGCCGTGCGCGTCGTCAGCAGCGAGCGAGCCGCCTCCACGTCGGCGCGCCAGCTGCCGTCGAGCGGGATCTGCACGAGCTCGAGGTCAAGGTAGTGCGCCGCCTTCGCATAGGCCGGATGAGCGGACTCCGGCGCCAGGATCTGCGGGCTCTCGATGCCTGCGGCGCGTGCCCGCTGACGGTGCGTGAGCATGGAGAGGAGGATCGACTCGGTGCCTCCCGAGGTCATCGTGCCCGCCTTCTGGCCGCTCTCGGGCCGGTGGAGGAGGGAGGCGGTGGCGGCGACGACTTCGGTTTCGAGGGCGGCGAGCTCTGGGAATCGGAAGGGGTTGAGGGCGTTGCCGAACAGGTAGCGGCCGTTCACCTCGGCGATGAGCTCCTCGACGTCGCTTCGTCCCGAGGGGTAGACGAGACCGAACAGGCGACCGGAGTGCACGTCGGGCTCGGAGGCTTGCCGTCGCTCTAGGCGCCCGAGAACCTCCGGGGCGGAGAGGCCCTCCTCTCGCATCTCTCAGACGGTAGCGGGTCTGCCGGCGACGACTGCGCCACCTGCGAAAGGGGCGCTTGTCTCTCCGGGTGGGCGGTGATAAGACGGCAGCGCCATCAGACGAAGGGGGAGCGGAATGAGAGTGTCCCTGACCGTGAACGGCCAGGCGAGGCAAAGCGACGTGGAACCCCGCCTGTTGCTCGTCCACTACCTGCGCGACGTGCTCGGGCTCACCGGGACGAACATCGGCTGCGACACGTCATCCTGCGGCGCCTGCACCGTGCTCGTGGGTGGCGAGTCCGTCAAGTCATGCACGATGCTGGCCGTGCAGGCGCAGGGAACCGACATCACCACGATAGAAGGCCTCGCCGGCGACCAGCTCCACCCGATGCAGGAGGCCTTCCGCCAGAACCACGGCCTGCAGTGCGGGTTCTGCACACCGGGGATGGTGATGGCGGCCGTGTCCTTGCTGGCCGAGCAGCCCAACCCGACAGAGGATGACGTCCGCGTCGGTCTCGAGGGCAACCTCTGCCGCTGCACCGGGTACCACAACATCGTGCGCAGCGTGCTGGCGGCTGCGGAGCTGAGCGGGTCGGCTTCCTCGGCGGTGACGTCATGACGACGACCGAGTCCGTTGCGGCCTCGGCCACGCCCGTGCTCGGCACACGCCTGCTGCGGAAGGAGGATCCGCCCCTCCTGACAGGTGAGGCCCGCTTCGTGGCAGACATCCAGGTGCCCGGCAGCCTGCACTTCGCCCTCGTGCGCAGCCCGCTGGCCCACGCCCGCATCGTCTCGGTCGATCTGGCGCCGGCGAAGGCGATGCCCGGCGTCGTGGCGGCTTTCTCCGGGGCCGACCTGCGCGACTCCTGGGCGGCTCCGATGCCCTGCGCCTGGCCGGTCACGGCCGACATGAAGAGCCCCACCCACCTTCCGCTCGCTGTCGAGACCGTCGCCTACCTCGGTGACGCCGTCGCCGTCGTCGTGGCCGAGAGCGAGTACGCCGCTCGCGACGCCGCCGATGCCGTCGTGGTGGAGTACGACCCGCTACCGGCTGTCATCGGCCTGGAGGACGCCTTGTCCGACCGCGTCCTCGTGCACGAGGAGCTGGGCACGAACTCGAGCTACACGTGGGAGCTGACACCGGATGCGGCCGCGGTGGAGGCGGCCTTCGCCAAGGCCGCTCACACCGTCTCGAAACGCTATGTCCAACAGCGGCTCATCCCCTCGGCGATGGAGCCACGGGGCGTGCTCGTGGTGCCGCAGCCTTTCGGGGGTGAGTACACCGTGTACTCCGCCACCCAGATCCCCCACATCTTGAAGATCATGCTGGCGATCACGACGGGGATCTCCGAGACGAGCCTGCGGGTCATCGCCCCATCGGTCGGCGGCGGCTTCGGCTCCAAGCTGAACGTCTACGCCGAGGAGATTCTCGCCGTCGTGCTCGCCAAGCGGCTCGGCCGCCCGGTGCGGTGGATAGAGGATCGCTCGGAGAACAGCGTCGCCACCATTCAAGGTCGTGGCCAGATCCAGCACATCGAGCTCGCCGCCGATGCCGACGGGCGGATCACCGCCATCCGGGTGAAGCTGCTCGCCGACATGGGTGCCTACCTCCAGCTCGTCACGCCCGGCATCCCGCTCCTGGGCGCCTTCCTCTACGCAGGCGTCTACGACGTCCCGGCTTACTCGTTCTCCTGCACGTCGGTGTTCACGACTATGACGCCGACCGACGCCTACCGCGGGGCCGGTCGCCCGGAGGCCACCTACGCCATCGAGCGAGCCATCGACGCCTTGGCTGCCGAGGTCGGCGTGGACGCCGTGGAGATCCGGCGGCGCAACTACGTGAAGGCCGAGCAGTTCCCCTACACCTCCGTCGCCGGGCTCGTCTACGACAGCGGCCAGTACGAGCTGGCTCTCGACAAGGCGCTCGAAGTGGCTGGCTACCAGGCGCTGCGCGACGAGCAGGCACGGCGACGGGCGGCCGGGGACGTCAAGCAGCTCGGTATCGGGCTGTCGTCCTACATGGAGATGTGCGGGCTCGCTCCGTCCCGCGTGCTCGCCTCGCTCAACTACTCGGCCGGCGGCTGGGAAGCCGCCACGGTCCGGCTGCTGCCGACAGGCAAGGTGCAGGTCGTCACGGGGTCCTCGCCCCACGGACAGGGGCACGAGACCTCCTGGTCGATGATCGTCGCCGATCGCCTCGGCGTCAGCCCGGACGACGTCGATGTCCTGCACTCCGATACGGCGATCGCCCCGTACGGCATGGACACCTATGGCTCGCGTTCGCTCCCGGTCGGTGGCGTGGCCGTCGCCCTCGCGACGGACAAGGTCATTGACAAGGCCCGCGAGATCGCCGCCCACCTGCTGGAGGCGGCGGCGGAGGACCTCGAGCTGTCCGGCGGCTCGTTCCGGGTGAAGGGCTCACCCACCATGGAGGTGGCGCTCGGTGCCATCGCCTTTGCCGCCTTCACGGCCCACAACCTGCCTGATGGGATGGAGCCCAACTTGCAGGCGTCGGTCCACTACGACCCGCCGAACTTCTCCTTTCCCTTCGGCACCCACATCGCCGTCGTCGAGATCGACACCGAAACGGGGCACGTCCACCTCGACCGTTACATCGCCGTCGACGACTGCGGCAACCAGGTGAACCCGCTCATCGTCGAGGGCCAAGTCCACGGCGGCATCGTCCAGGGGGTGGCGCAGGCCTTGTGGGAGGAGGCCGTCTACGACGAGGAAGGCAACCTGCTCACGAGCACGCTCATCGACTACCTCGTGCCGGCGGCCTCGGAGCTGCCGAGCATCGAGACGGCGTCCACCGTCACGCCCAGCCCGACGAACGTCCTCGGGGTGAAAGGCGTCGGCGAGGCGGGCACGATCGGCTCGGCGCCGGCCGTGATGAACGCCATCGTGGACGCCCTGGCGCCTCTCGGCGTCACCGACCTCGAGATGCCCGCCACGCCGGAACGCGTCTGGCGGGCGATCGCGCAAGCAAAGGGGGAGGACCGATGATCCCGTCATCGTTCGACTACCGCCGGGCCTCGTCGCTCGACGAGGCGATCACGATGCTCGTCGAGGGTGGCGAGGACGCCAAGCTCATGGCGGGGGGTCACTCGCTGCTGCCGCTCATGAAGCTGCGCCTGGCCTCGCCGTCGGTGCTCGTGGACCTCGGCCCGTTGCGCGAGCTCTCCTACGTCCGCGACGCCGGCGATCACGTCGCCGTCGGCGCTCTCACGAGACACACCGACGTGCACGGGAGCAACGTCGCCCGCACGGAGGTGCCCATCCTCGCTCATGTGGCCGGGCAGATCGGTGACCCGCAAGTACGGCACCGGGGCACGATCGGAGGATCGATCGCCCACGGCGATCCAGCTTCGGACCTGCCGGCGGTCTGCCTAGCCC
Source organism: uncultured Actinomycetota bacterium (assembly GCA_963735115.1). GTDB lineage: Bacteria > Actinomycetota > Acidimicrobiia > Acidimicrobiales > Bog-793 > JAKACA01. The sequence goes on from CAVTJR010000001.1 coordinate 1,316,747, forward strand.
TGCGGGCTACCTTCGTGCTGGCGGGACCGTCGGGGCAGCGTCTTGTGCCGGCGACGGACTTCTTCACCGGTTTCCTGGAAACCGCCATCGCCCGCGATGAGGTCCTCACCGAGATCCGGCTGCCCAAGCACTCCGCCACCGGATGGTCCTTTCAGAAGTTCGGGCTGCGCGCCCAGGACTGGGCCATCGTCGGAGTCGCCGCCGTCCGAAACGGATCGACGGGCGTCGCTCTCGTCAACATGTCCGACACGCCGGTGCTGGCGGCCGGCGTGGAGGCCGCCGTCGCAGCCGGGGCTACGCCGAGCGAGGCGGCGGCCCATGCCTCTGACGGTCTCGAGCCGCCGAGCGACGTGCGCTCGTCGCGGGAGTACCGGCGCCATCTCGCCTCGGTGCTCGTGCAACGGGCCTTGGAGGAAGCCGGCGCCTGAGGCCGGTTGGCGGAGGGGACGATGACCGTCTCGGTGCGTGAACTGGATTTGCCGTTGCTCGAGACCGTCGGGCTCGAGCGCGAGAAGGCTCTCGAGCTGACGGCCGACGCTCGTCGCCAGAGCTGGCTGGCGCGAACCGAGATGGGTTTCTCGGTCACGACCCACGAGGACGCTCGGGCGATGCTGCGCGATCGCCGCTTCCACTCCGCCCTCTCGATGCTCCCCTCGCGAGCCGGATTGCAGCCGGGCGGCTATCTCTCGCGCCGCCGCCGCTCGATCCTGTCGATGGACGGCATCGAGCACACGCGGCTGCGGCGCCTCGTCTCACCGGCGTTCACGCCGGCTGCGGCCGAGCGTCACCGGCCCTTCATCCGGGCGACGATCTCTGGTCTCGTCGAACCGGTGGCCGCGCGGGGGTCGTGCGAGCTCGTGTCGGAGGTGTGCGAGCCGTACCCCATCCCCGTCATCTGCGAGCTGCTCGGCGCGCCGAAGGAGGACTGGCGGCTCTTCTCCCACTGGGCGACCGACATCTTCCGGATCTTCAACCAGGACCTGGAGACCGATCTGCCCGCCATCGAGACGGCCTCGACCGAGCTCGACGCCTACGTGCGCGCCATGGTGGACGAGCGTCGAAAGGATTCGCGACCTGACCTGCTGAGCGAATTGATCGCCCTCGAGGAGGCTGGCGACCGCCTCTCCACCGACGAGCTCGTAATGCTCGCCGAAGCCGTCTTGATGGCGGGCACGGACACGACGCGGAACCAGCTCGGCTGCAGCGTCGCCCTCTTCGCCGAGCACCCGGAGCAGTGGCGGCTGCTGGGTGACCAGCCCGAGCTGGCTCGGCGAGCCGTGGAGGAGTCGATGCGCTTCCTCGGCGCCGTTCGCGGCACCGCCCGGGTGGCGGCGGAGGACGTGGAGTACCGCGGGGTCGTGTTTCCGAAAGGGACCTTCGTCTCGTTCTCCCTCTCCGGCTCGAACCGGGACGACGCCGCCTTCTTGGAGCCGGACACCTTCGACATCACCGCCGAGCGCGATGCCCCCCACCTCACCTTCGGTTGGGGGATCCACCACTGTCTCGGTGCCGGGCTTGCACGCGTCGAGCTGCAGGAGGCCCTGGCGGTGCTCGCACGGCGCCTGCCCGACCTCGTGGTGGACGGCGTCATCGAGTGGAAGCCGGCGACCTTCGGGATCTGGGGGCCGGTGTCGCTCCCCGTGCGCTTCACGCCGACGCCGGCCAGAGCCGCCTGAGACAGAGGCGCCGCCAACGCCGCCCGCCGGCGGCGCTCAGGCCACGGGCACGGCGAGGACGGCCTCGGCCTCGGCCAGGACCCCACTCTCGGCGAGATACCCGTCCGTGGCCATGGCCGGGGCGCCGTGGCGGCGCAGCAGGAGGACACTTGCCGCCGTCCCGGCCAGGGCGACAGCCGCCGCGACGCGCATGCCGGTGCTCATGGCCGTCGTGAAGGCCTGATGCGCCGTGCTCACGAGCTCGCTGCCGGCCACGCCACCGACGTGGGCACCGACGGCATCGGCGGCGGCGATCGATCCCGTGGCGACCTTCACGACGACGGCGGGGGCGTGGTGTGCGGTCAGGGTGGTGGCGAGGTGGTTTCGGTAGACATCAGCGGTCAGGCTGCCGACGACGGCGACGCCGAGGGCACCTCCGACCTCACGGATCGTGTCGTTGACGGCGCTGCCCGCCCCGGCTTGGTGGGCGGGGACGGCCGTCATGATCGTCGTGCTCGCCGGCGCCATCAGCAGGCCCATGCCTGCTCCCATGATCGCCACGGCCAGCGCCAGCGGCGGGTACGTCGTGTGGACGCCCGCTGTCGAGAGGTCGAGGAGGCCGAGGCCCATGAGCGCCATGCCGGCGGGCAGCACCACGCGGATGCCGACGCGCTTGGCCAGGATCGTCGAGATCGGGGAGACCGCACCCATGGCAAGGGCGAAGGGCAAGGCCCGCACTCCCGCTGAGAGCGGGCTGTAGCCGTGCACCAGCTGGAGGTACTGGGTGAGGACGAAGAGGCTGCCGAAGAGGGCGAAGAAGACGACGGTGACGGAGCCGGCGGCGGCCGAGAAGGCCCGCGACCGGAAGACGCGGAGGTCGACGAGCGGGTTGTCCACTCGCAGCTCCCACCAGATGAAGACGGCAAGGGCGCCCAGGGCGGCGGCTGCTTCCAGGCCGGTGGCGGGGGCGAGCCAGCCTCGCACGGGCGCCTCGATGATGGCGTCGACGAGGGCGAACAGAGCGCCACCGATGAGGCCCGTCCCGACGAGGTCGAGCCGGCGTCCTGCCGGCTCTGCCGTCTCGGGCACCGTGCGGAGCACGCCGAGGACGGCGACGGCCACGAGCGGCAGGTTGACGAGGAAGACGCTGCCCCACCAGAAATGCGACAGCAGCAGCCCGCCGAGCGTAGGCCCGACGACGATGCCCACGCCGGCGACCGCTGACCAGGCGGCGATCGCCTGCGGGCGCTCTTGTGGGGGGAAGACGGCGTTCAGGATCGACAGCGTCGCCGGCATCACGAAGGCGGCGCCGAGTCCCATGACGACCCGTGTGACGATGAGCACCCCCGCGCTCGAGGTCATCGACGCCGCCAGGCTGCCGAGGGCGAAGACCGCCAGACCGGCGAGGAGCGAGCGCCGGCGGCCGTAGTGGTCGCCGAGGGCGCCGGCCGGGATGAGGAGCGCGGCGAAGCACAGGGTGTAGGCATCCATGATCCACTGCAGCGACGAGGTGCCCGCGTGCAGCACCCGGGCGAGTGTCGGCAGCGCCGTGTTCAGCACGGTGTTGTCGATGACGACGACGAGCAGGCTGAGGCAGAGCACGAGCAGGATCTGCTTGCGCCGCGGGTGGCCGTCAGGCCACTGGGCGCTCACGGCGCCTCCGCCCATTGCTGTAGGAAGTCGATTCGGGCTTGTCGTTTGCGTGCTCACGGCGGTCTCCTCAGTGCTTCGGGCCTAACGGTCGTGTACTTACGATCGTAAGTATATGCAGAAGAGCTAACAGATGTAAAGTAAGAATCATGATCCCCGTGTCAGAGACGGCCGCCACGCTCACCTCCTCGTCGAGCAGGAGCGCCCAACTGGCTGGCGCCCGACGCCGCAACGCCAGGGGACACGGCGCCGAGCTGGCAGATGAGATCGTCTCGGGCGCCCTGGCGATCATCGACCGGACGGGCTCGTCGGAGGCGGTCACCTTGCGTGCGGTGGCGCGCGAGATCGGGATCGCGGCGCCGTCGATCTATGCCCACTTCCCCGACCGTCAGGCCATCGTGATGGCTGCGGTCGTTCGGATCTTCGACGAACTACGCGAGGCCATCGAGGAGGGCGTCTCCCGGCACGAGGATCCCGTCGAGCGCCTCGTGGCCGGGTGCGAGGCGTACGTCGCCTACGGGCTCGAGCACGGCCCCCGCTACCGGGTGCTGTTCTCCGAGGAGCGCATCGCCGATTCGGCCCAGTGCAGACCGGTGTCCATCGGCCCGGACGGCCGACCGCTGTTGGAGTTCGGTGCGGAGTCCTTCGCCCTCCTCGTAGGCGCCCTCGAGGCCTGCATCGAAGCCGGCGTGTCGGCCAGCAGCGATGTCGTGGCGGACGCCACGGCCATTTGGGTGGGCCTGCACGGCACCGTCAGCTTGCGTACGTCCCTGCTGGAGTTTCCCTGGCCGGCGGCCGACTGGTTGGTCCGGCGGTTCGTGCTCTCCCTCGGGCGCATCTCGGAGAGCGTGCAGCCCTAAGGTTTCATAGAGGGCATCGTCAGTGAGATCGAGGCTGTGCTCTGGCTGGGGCCGCCACGGTGGCGGATCCGGGAGGCTCCTCCGGCTCGTAGAGATCATCCGCCCGGGCCAGCCGCCTTACGCCTGCCGTCGGCCGGCAGCTGCTTCCCTCAAGTTGCTTGACCAGGGTGCCGATACCGTCAGTGGTGCTGTCGGCGAAGACATCCGGGCGGGGCGGCACACCGTTCGAATCGAGCCGGGCCCGGACGGCGCTCTGGTCGACGTACGCCGTGCTCGGGGTCTTGCTCGTCGCCTATCTCGTCTTCCTCATCCAGCGCGGCCTCGGGCCGAGCTCCACGGCCGTCGACGGTTGGGGAATCGACGCCTTCGAAGTGACGGCCAGTTTGTTGTGCATCGCAAGAGGCCTGATAGCGAGGCGGGGGAGGGCCGCCGCCCTCTTCCTCGGATTCGGCCTTCTCGCCTGGGCGGTCGGCGACATCCTCCTCACGATCGAGTCGCTCGGCGGCGCCACTCCCCCGACGCCATCGCCGGCGGACGTCCTCTACTTGAGCTTCTACCCCCTTGCCTATGTCGCCGTCGTGCTCTTCATGCGGGGACAGGTCCGCCGGCTCACTGCGCCCAACTGGCTGGACGGCGCCGTGGCGGGAGTCGGTGCCGCGGCGGTCTGCGCCGCCTTCGCGTTTCACAGCATCCTGCGATCGACCCACGGGAGCATCGCCGGCACCGTGACGGACCTCGCCTACCCCATCGGCGATCTCCTCCTTCTCGCCCTCGTGGTGGGGGGTACGGCAGTCCTCGCCGGCGGCAGGAGGGCTCCCTGGCTGCTCCTCGCCAGCGGGATCGCCCTCAACGTCGCCGGGGACACGTTCAACCTCTTCCAGTCGACGGCGGGGGCCACCGATGTCGGGGTGATCTTCAACTCCATCGCCTGGCCGACGGCCATCCTCTTGATGTCCATGGCCGTCTGGCTCCGGCCGCATCCCTCCGATCTGGCGGCCGCCGAGAAACCGTCCGGCTTTGTCCTTCCCGGCCTCGGCGCCATGTGCGGGCTGGCGGTGCTCTTCGTCGGCAGCGTGCATCACGTCGGCCGGGTTGCCCTCATCCTCGCCATGGCGACGTTGACGGCAGCCGGCCTTCGCACGATCCTGTCCGTGCGCACGTTGCGGCTCCTGACCGAGGACCGCCACCGCCAATCGGTGACCGACCACCTGACGGGTCTCGGCAACCGGCGGCACCTCTTCAACGTTCTCGACACGTTCTTCGCGGATCTGGCCTGCGCGCAGGTTCCAGAGCGGTTTCTGGCGTTCCTGTTCATCGACCTCGACCACTTCAAGGAGATCAACGACTCCTTCGGTCACCCGGCCGGCGACGAGCTGCTGCGGCAACTCGGTCCGAGACTGAGGTCCTGCCTTCGTTCCTCCGACGTCCTCGTGCGATTCGGCGGCGACGAGTTCGCCGTCGTCCTCGTCGATGTCGACGCCGAGTACGCCACCGTCGTTGCCGAGCGCCTCGTCGCCAGCCTCCACGAGCCGTTCGCTCTCGACGTCGTCAGCGCCTCCATCTCCGCCAGCATCGGCATCGCCATGGGGCCGACTGACGCCGAGGACAGCGCCGGCCTCCTGCGTTGCTCGGACGTCGCCATGTACCGAGCCAAGCTGGCCGAGGTGCCCGTCGCCCTGTACGAGCGGGAGCTCGACACGGGCACGAGCCCCTTGCTGTTGGTGGAGGAATTGCGGGAGGCCGTCGAGACAGGGGGGCTGCTGCTTCACTACCAGCCTCAGCTCGACTTGCGCTCGGGTGAGATCGTCGCTTTCGAGGCGCTCATCCGTTGGCCGCATCCGCGTCTCGGCATCGTCCCGCCTCTCAAGTTCATCCCACTGGCGGAGGAAGCCGGCCTGATGCAGGCGCTGACGGGGTGGGTTCTGGGCGAGGCCCTGGCGCAGTGCGCCGCCTGGAGAGACATCGGCCACGACGTAGCCATCGCCGTCAACATCTCGACGTCGAACCTGCTCGACGCCGGCTTCACCGACCTCGTGCGCTCCCTGCTCGGGCAGTACCGCCTGCCCCCGGAGGCACTTGTCCTCGAGATGACCGAGACGAGCATCATCTCGGACTTCGATCGATCGAAGAGCGTCATCGAGGAGCTGCGGGACATAGGCCTCGTCGTCTCGATCGACGACTTCGGAGCCGGCTTCACGTCGCTCGCCTACTTGAGCAGCCTGGCCGTCGGGGAGCTCAAGCTCGACCGCACCTTCATTACGGGCCTCGCGAGCGGAGAGCGCACACGCGACCCGGAGCTGGTGCGGGCGACCATCGATCTCGGCCACGCGCTCGGCTTGCGCGTCGTCGCCGAGGGGGTCGAGGACGAGGCCACCCTCGATTTGTTGTCCGATCTCGGGTGTGACCTCGCACAGGGCTATTGCATCAGCCGGCCGAAGCCGGCGGAGGAGACCTTCGTCGTTGCTCACGCCGTGACCGGACCCGCCGCACTTCTCGTCTCCGGCTGAGAACCCGCCCGGCTACCGCTGGGCAGGCCGTTTGGCAGCCAGCTGTGAGGTTGCTAGCAGGGCAGGCATCACGTCACCCTCGTGATAGATGCGCTCCGACGGCTCGATGTTGTCGAGGAAGCCCTGGTAGACAGCTGCCTGCCGCAACACGGCGAGTGGCTGCAGGAGCCGCCAGGCCGTGGCCGGATCCGTGCCGACCTCCGCCCGTGCCCAGGCTTGCAGCCAGTAGCGCTCCAGAGCCTCCGCCTCCTCTCCTGGCAGGCGTGAGAGGACGGCGAGATCGAGGAGGGGATGGCCGACACGGGAATCACCCCAGTCGAACCAGATAGGGGGGTCGATGCCGATGCGGGCGTTGCCGGCGTGAGCGTCCCCGTGGACGAGGACGTCGCGCAGTCCGCATTCTCCGATTTCATCACCGAGCCGCACGGCGTCGTCCAACAAGCGCTGGAGGTGTGGATCCTGTGGCGCTCGCCGCCGGACGAGGGCGGCGAGCTCGTCGACGAGGCACGGCCACCGTGCGTCGGGCACGCCGGCACCGAGGAGGTCGCTGGTGAGCGGCGCGGTGCGAAGCTGCAACTCCACGAGATGGTCGATCAAGCGCCGCTTGTCCTCGAGGGTGGCGTGGAAGCCGTCGCTCCCGGGGAACTCGGCCATCAGGATGCGATGACCGTCTGCGGCGAGCAGCTCCGGTGCGCCGCCGCCGGCCAGCAGTCGCAGGACAGCCGCCTCATGGCGAAAGAAGCCCGGGACGCATTTCAACCAGGCCGTCGCCCCGCCCGCCGGAAACGACCAGATGGACGAGAGGTTCCACGTGCGATGCTGGGTGGGCGGCCCCGACGGCTGGACGATGCCGGCCGCCCACTCGAGGTCGGCGGCCGGGCCACCCGGGCGCGCCCAGGGCATGCGCAGCGGGTGCTCGCCGAGTACCTCGGCACACGGTGCCAAGGGGAGCCGACGCGTTCCCTCGCGGGCTTCGGCCAGGTAGCGCGCCTGGCCGCCGCAGCCCGCCCCCGGCTTCAAGACCTGCAAGAGCCGGAGGACGTGGAGGGAACCGAAGCGCTCTCCGATGGGCTCTGTGTCCTGCCACCAGGGCGTCTCAACCTCGAATGGTTCAATCTGTCCGAGGACGTCGCCGGCCCCATCGCACACGACGAGACTCACCGACCGACCGGTCACGTCGGTTGCTCAGTCGCCGAGGGCAGGTGTCGGGATGTCCGCACGGGGGCCTTAACTTAGGGCGACCTGTGCGAACACGACGGCGCGCTTCTCGTAGGCTGGCCGCATGCCCGGCGACGTGGGAACCACGCAGGCAAATGGGATCACGATCTCGTACGAGACCTTTGGCGAGCTGACCGATCCACCCCTGCTTCTCATCATGGGGCTCGGCGCCCAGATGATCGCCTGGCCTGATGAGCTCTGCGACTTGCTGGTGGGTGGCGGCTACTTCGTCGTGCGATTCGACAACCGCGACGCCGGTTTGTCCACTCACCTGGCGGAGCTCGATGCGCCATCTCCCGTGGCCGTACTGGCGCGCCGTTCACGCCCCCCGTACACGGTTGACGACATGGCTGATGACGCTGCCGGCCTGCTGCAGGCCCTGAGGATCGACTCCGCCCACGTCGTCGGTGCGTCCATGGGGGGGTTCATCGCTCAGGCGGTGGCGCTCAGGCACAGGAAACGGGTGCGCAGCCTCAGCCTCATCATGACGTCCACCGGATCCCGCCTTGTCGGCCATCCACAGCCACGAGTGGCCGCCCGCCTGGCGCGCCGTCGACCGGTGCTGGACCGCCCGGCTGCGATCGAGACGGCGGTCGAGACCTTCCGGATCATCGGCTCTCCGGGCTACCCCTTCGACGAGGGGCGCATCCGCGAGCTGGCAGGCCGCTCCTATGACCGCGCGTACGATCCCGCCGGCGTCCTCCGGCAACTGGCGGCGGTGACCGCTCAAAGCGACCGTACCCGCCAGCTGCACCACCTCGAGATGCCGACGCTCGTCCTGCACGGAATGGACGACCCGCTCGTCGGCGTGAGCGGTGGACGGTCGATCGCCCGGGCGGTACCGGGCGCCAGCTTCATGGGCTTCCCCGGGATGGGGCACGATCTGCCTCGGGCGCTCTGGCCGCAATTCTCCGAGGCCATCTTGGCGACCGCAGCGGTCGGGGAGGCAGGGACCGCCTTCGGGCAAACGGCCGGCAGCTAACCAGCGGGTGCCGGAGGGGCTGCAGCGGGAGGGGGGAGATCGGGCCGGCGGTAGCGAGCAGCGGTCTCCGCGGTGCTGTGAGCGGTCTTCGTCGTGAAGGTGCTGAAGGGGACGGGCATTGCGGAACGTCCGAGGCGCTTGAACAACGGTCGTGCAAGCACGAGGGCGACGACGCATTGCGCCGCGCCGGCGAGGACAAGGGGGAGGCGCAGGCCGCCGAGCACGGCCAGCCCTCCCGCGCAGAGAGCCCCCACCGGTGCCGCTCCCCAGACGATTCCTCGCCAGGCGGATCCGACCCGACCCATCACCTCGTTCGGCGTCAGCCGTTGTCGCAGCGAGATGGCGACGACGCTGCCGGCGGCGACCGCGAAGCCCACGAGGGCGAAGGCGGAGCCTGCGAGGATCGGGGAGTGGGTCATCGCCATCACGAGGTAGCTGAGGCCGGACACGAGCGCCGCCGACAGGAGCGTGGCGGCGCTGCCGATCCTCGTCACGATGCGGTCCGCCAGCAATGCTCCTGGAACATTCCCAACGGCTCCAGCCGCCAGGAACACTCCATAGAAGCGGGGCTCCACACCCCAGAGGTGCCTCGCCAAGAGCACGAGGACCCCGGCGACAAGGCCCTGCAAGCCGGACAGAGCGGCGATGAGCGTGAGGAGCACCCGTTGCCGGCGATCGCCGAACAACAGCCGGACGCCGTCCCACGTAGAGCCTCTCGCTACCGCAGGATCCGGCCGCGGCGTCCGCAGGCCGAGCAGTGCCAGACCGGAGGCACCGATGGCGGAGGCGTCCGCGATGAAGGGAAGCGCCTGTTTGGCCGCAAAAGCAAATGCGCCGATGATCGGGCCGGCCAAATGCTCGGCGGCGGCTTCCGTGCCGTTGAGGACTCCGTTGGCCGTGGCCAGCGTGCCGGGAGGAACAAGCTCGGGTATGGCGGCCTGGGAAGCTGAGTAGTACAGGGTGCGGGCCGTTCCATTGGCGAGCACGAACAACACCAGCAGGGCGAGGTCCATCTTCCCCAGCCCGACGAGGAGCGCCATCGATGCGAGCAGGACCCCGCGGGCGATGTTGACGATGGCCATGAGACGCCCTCGCTCGAAGCGATCGGACAGCACACCTGCCGGCAATGCTGCCAGCAACCAGGGCAGCTTGTCGGCCGCCACCACGCTCGAGACAACCAGACCCGCTAGCCGGAGCGAAAGATGGGCCTGCTCCGCCACGACGACGGCCAAGAGGGGAACAGCGCCGTAGGCGAACCCGTCGCCCGAGCTGGCGGCGGCGAAAGTACCCCAGAGGTACCAGTACTTGCGGCCGAGGCGACTGTCAGTGGGTCTATGGGCCACGACGCGGCCTACCGGAGGTACTCAACAGGGCGCCCCAGCCGACATGTGCCCATCTTGCCTCATGGCAGGCACACGACAAAAGGCCTAAGGCACCTGAACAAGAAATTCTTGCGCCGACGAGAAAGAATTCCTCAAGTCCTCGCTTCGGCGATCCGATAGAGAAGGCGGAAACTCCGTGCCGGCCAGTCCGGCACGGAGTCCCCTGCCATCCAGTGATCTTTTAGTGGTCGAATCCCATCAACCCCACGAAACGTCACGGCAGGTCAACACGACCACCTCCCTTCAGGCAGACGAGGGGGGCTCGGTTCGGGAAGTCGAGGGGAGGTCGTGTCAGCGGCCCCCCTCCTTTCCCGCGTTCATCTTTCCAGGTCGGAGCGCTGAACGCAATCCTCATTCTGGTTTGAGCGGTAATTCAGGCGCGAAGAACGAGCGCAGGACCGTGTGCGCAACGGTGTCGCGCCCGATTGAGCGACCGCACCCGAACCCACTTTGACCGCTCGTTCAGCGGTGTTTAACTGCCAATCTGGCCGAGGCCTTCGCGATCCGACTCCGGCGGAGTGCTCGCTTTCCCGAACGATCCGCAACGGCGGCGGCAACTCACGAGAGAAGTTGAGGCGCGGGCGGCTGATTAGCCAGTCTCTCAACGTCGAGGCACTCAGAGGCCGGGCGAGGTAGTAGCCCTGGACGCGAGTCACACTCGGCGTCGGCCAGCACCGCGCACGTGAGCTCGTCCTCCGCCCCTTCTGCCACGACCTCCAGCTGGAGGGAGTGTGCCATCGCGATGGACGAGCGAACGATGATGGCGTTGCTCGTGTCCGTCGCCATGTTCGTGATGAAGGAGCGGTCGATCTTGAGCTCCTTGAGGGGCAGCCGGTGGAGGTAGGCGAGCGAGGAGTAACCGGTGCCGTAGTCGTCCACCGCCACTCGCACACCGAGGTCCCCGAAGCTTGCCGAGGACGCGGCTCGCCTCGCCGAGGTCAGCCATCACCTCAGTCTCTGTCACTTCCAGCGTGAGTGACTTCGGTGACAGCCCGTTGGCGGCGAGCCGAGCGGCGACCTCGTCGACGAGCGAGGGGCGAGAGAGGTCACGTCCGGAGAGGTTGACCGATACGCCGAGCGGCACGCCGGAATCGCGCCACTTGGCTGCTTCTGCGCACGCTTCTGACAGCACGAAGTCGGTGATCTCGCCGATCAGGCCCATCTGGGCAGCGATAGCGATGAACTCGTCGGCGGGCACGTGTCCGAACTCCGGGTGGTTCCAGCGGCAGAGCGCCTCGACACGCACGAGATCACCGGTAGCAAGCGTTGCGATCGGCTGGTAGACGACGTGCAGTCCACGCTGCGCCAGAGCCTGTGCCAGCTGTCCACCGAGCACGAGCTTGCGCTGCATGTTCTGGTCCTGCGAGGGGGAGAAGAGCTCAATGCCTGATCGCTTCTCCTTGGCGAGGTACATGGCGATGTCGGCACGCTGCAGCAGCGTCGAGACGTTGTCGCCGTGCTCCGGGAGCGAGCGCGACACCTGCGCTGGCGCGCACGGCGAGCATGATTCCGTCGACGTTCATGGGTTGGCTCACGGCCGTTTCCAGGTCCCGAACGATGCCGATGGCCTCCTCCGGGCCGATGATGTCAGTGACGATGACGGCGAACTCATCGCCGCCGAGGCGGGCGACGGTGGCGCGCCCATGAGCCGCCTTGACGAGGCATTCCGCCACCTTGCACAAGAGCCGGTCGCCCGTTCCGTGGCCGAGCGTGTCGTTCACCTCTTTGAAGCGATCGAGGTCGAGCAGGGCGACCGCTGCCCGACCCGTCTCGGCGAGGGCGGCTGATGCCCGCTCGAGGAAGAGCGTGCGATTTGGAAGGCCCGTGAGCGTGTCGTGCATCGCCTGGTGGGATTTGCTCTCCGCCTCCAAGCGGAGCTCCTCCACGAGGCGTGCCCGTTCGAGGGTCGTGCTGGCGTGGGCGGCAAGCGCCTCGAAGAGCCGAAGATCGTCGTCGTCGAACGGGTCGAGCTGCTCCTCACGATCGAGCGCCAGGAGGGCGCCGAAGACACGGTCACCGCTCGTTAGGGGCGCCACGAGGGCATCACGAAATGCCCGATCACTGGGTCGGCTGCCCGCGCTGGCGCCGTGGGGTCGAAGGGTCGCATGTGCATGCTGACCCGACCTTCGGAGATGACGCGGGCAATCGCCGACGACCCGTCGAGGGGGATGCCGTTCTCGAACGAACGCTCGATCGTCACGCAGCGCCGCCCGGCGGCCACATGGCCATTCATCGGTGAGTATCACTTCGGCCCGGCTGGCGCGCATGACGGACTGCACTCGTTCGAGGATTGCCCACACCGTCTGTGCCGGCTCAAGTTGTGGGCCGCCAAGCGACCGACCGAAGTCGTAGAGCTGCTGAAGCGCCCCAAAGCGGTTGGTAAGTCGCAGGTATCCCCGGTAGGCGGAAACGATCAAGCCACCGACGATGAGGAGCGGCGACGAAGAGAGGCAAGACAGCCCAGGAACCCGTTTTAGCGCTCGGGCGAACTCCCCAGGCGGCGTCGAGAACGACGAAGGCCAGTCCGATACTCGCGAGAAGTAGAAGGCCCCACGTCAAGAACTCGAACCGAGCTGCTCGCTGGCGACGCTGCCCATGCATGCGAACGACCAAAGCGACGGCGGTCTGCGAGGCGAGGGCAGCCAACCGTGAGGGCGATGGCGCCGGCCGCCCACCCGAGCGGTCCGACGACAACCTTGCTGCCAAGGCTGGTGTGTACGCCGGTGGTGGCCAGACTGAGTATTCCCCGATACACAAAGTCGGCGATCACGGCGGTAAATGCACCGTTGGCGAGATTGAACGCGAGCTTCAGCGGGGACTGACGGCGCACGACGCCAAAGTCCGATCGCCCCACCCAGGACGCGAGCCACCACAAGGACCAAGATGGCACGGCGAAGACGAGTCCAAGGAGCAGCGGGACTTCAGCTGAGGCTGAACAGGTACGTGTGACCGCGGTGGTGGAAGGACACCGGTGCCGACACCGCAGCTGCCGAAAGCACGACCAGTAGGGCGGCGACGATCCAAGGATGGGGCAGGAGGGCATGAAGCCGGGACGTGCCCGCGCGGGGTGGAGTAATGGGACCCCAAAGCAGCAGCGCCAGCGATATGAGCGCGAGCACGCCGGAGAGGATGGCGACGCGAGCTCCGGCGGAAAGTTCGGAGTCGGAAGATTCGCCTGAGGGCGGTGCCGTTTGGGGCGGCGCAGGCGCAGCCGGAACGTGCACTAACGGCGGCGGGCTGTCCCACGTGGCCTCTCCGCGGCGTGCATGAGCCGGTGTCTTCGCGCCGCGGCGTCCCTCGTCCGCCATGCCCGTTCGGGCGCGGTCTACCGCGCGGTCTTGCGATGACACCGACCCTCTTATCGGCACCGAATCGGGGAAACTTGAGAGATTTCTTTCCCTCGCCGCCCAGGACGCGCGGGCTCGACCAAGAGCGCGCCGGACGGCTTTCCGCCACGAGTGGTCATCCAATTGCCGATCCACGGACATTTGTCTGCTGTCCCCGTCCTACCGGTGGCCTAGAGGTTCGTCTCGTCGGGCGGGGGGAGCTCGGTCGCAACGGGAGAAACATTGTCGCCGGCGGGGGCCACTGTCTGGGTGCTCGCGTGCCGGGAGGCACCGACAGTGTAGGAGGTCATCGAGAGAAGATCCGAAGGCGTATCCGTCGACTAGCACCTCAGGTGCAGTGCCTGCGGCCGCCGCTAGGCCGGCCATGTAGGCGAGCGGAAGGAAGTGGTCGGGCGTGGGGACGGCGAGGCTGGCGTCGGGATGTTTGGCGAGACGGGCTACGTCACCTGGAGTGTCATGAACGACCAAGCAGGCATCCTCGTTGAAGCGCTGTGCCCAGTCGAAGCCCTCCTCGGCTCGGCTCCAGTTCATGAGTCGGAGGTTGTGAACGATGTTGCCGCTGCCGATGACGAGGATGCCCTGCCGTCGGAGCGGCGCGAGGCGCTCGCCGAGCTCGAGGTGGTACTCGATCGGCTCTACGGCATTGATCGAGAGTTGCACCACTGGTATTTCGGCATCGGGGAAGGCGTGCGCGAGCACGGACCACGTGCCGTGGTCAAGGCCCCAACTGTCGTGGTCGAGACCGATCCAGTGGGGTTTCACGACCTCGACGATCTCGGCGGCCACATCCGGGGCGCCCGGGGCGGGGTAGTCGAAAGCGAACAGCTCGTCTGGGAACCCGTAGAAATCGTGGATGACCCGGGGTCTCGCCATTGCTGTCACTGCGGTGGCATTGATGAACCAGTGCGCCGAGATGACGAGGATTGCCCGAGGTGGCGGCACGGATGCGCCGAACGAGCGCCACGCCTCTGTGTAACGGTTGTGCTCGAGGGCGTTCATCGGGCTGCCATGGCCGAGAAACGCCGCCGGCATGAGGGTCCGCTCCGACTCGGCCTGCACGCTGATCGTCATCCTCAGATTCCGGGCTGCCGCATGAAGGCTCCTGTTGGTCGTATCTGACCGCTTCGGTTAAGGAAACCACCGTTGATCGACGTATCGGCCTGCAGACCCGATCTGAGTGACGCGCCCAAATGCAGACCGACCACCTGATCCGTCAGATCGTCCTGAATGGCTCAGCTTAGGTGAGGTGGGCGGGGTGCTCGCACAGCCAAGGTTATGACATCCCCCGTGCTGCTTTCCAGGCCGCTGAGCCTGGCATGGTAGAGACTTCCACCCATGGACGTCGCCACCGTGGCTGTGTACGAACGCAGCGCATCCGAATGGAGACGCCGACGGGGGGAGGCCACCGACGGTCTGGGCCGAGAGTTTCGCGAGCGGGTCGGGAACGGCCCGGTCGCCGACCTCGGCTGTGGGGCAGGCCGGTACCTGGCCGAGATCGGACGACCGGTCGTCGGCGTCGACGCCACCTTCGCGATGCTGTCACTTGCACGAAGTCGAGTACATCCGCTCGCGCAAGGTGATCTCGAGTCGCTCCCCTTTGCCGATGGTGTGCTCGCCGGCATCTTTGCCCGGCACTCCTACCTGCATCTCCCCAAAGCACGCCTCGGCCATGCCCTCGCCGAGGCGGGTAGAGTCCTCCGCCCCGGCGGCTTGTTCTTGGCAACCCTGATTGCGGGGAACTACGAAGGCTACGAGCTGCCGGGCGATGATTTCCCGGGGCGCTACTTCGCTTGCTGGACAGCGGCCGAACTGACAGCGACCCTGGCCGGGGCGGGCTTTGTCGATGTCAGCGTCGTCCCGATCGACCGCCCGCAGGGACGAGCCGACCTGCTGGCCACTTCCCGGCGGTGAGCGGTCGCTCCGCCGGAGGACCGCTCAGTTGCCGAAGTCCCAACCGATGCCGTGGCTGAACTGGGCGAGAACGTTCTTGGCGATGAGGATGCGGTGGACCTCATCGGGACCGTCCGCCAGTCGGAGCGTGCGCGCCCCTTGGAACATCGCATAGAGCGGGAGATCGCCCGAGACCCCTGCGGCGCCCCAGACCTGGATCGCCCGGTCGACCACTCGCTCATAGGCGGCGGGCACGAACACCTTGATGGCGGAGATGTCCGTTCGGGCATCCGTGTCATTCGCCATCTTCTCGGCACAGTGAATCGTCATCAGCCGCGCCGCCTGGATGTCCATGTACGAGTCGGCGATGAAACCCTGGATGAACTGCTTCGTCTGCAGGAGTCCGCCGTGGACCTCGCGGACCCGGGTTCGTTCGACCATGAGGTCGAAGGCGCGCCACATGGACCCGATCGAGTTCATGCAGTGGTACACGCGGCCCGCCCCGAGACGGTCCTGTGCTGCCTGGTGGCCGCTCCCCCGGCTGCCGAGCTGGTTCTCGACGGGGACGCGCACGTCCTCGTAGGCGATCTCGCAGTGGTCGCTCTCGACCCCCCAGACGTTGATGTTGCGCAGGATGTTCACGCCCGGGGTGGTCCGTGGGACGATGATCTGCGTCATTCGCCCGTTGCTGTCAGCCGGGCCGTCAGGGTCCTCCGTGCGGCACATGACGATGAAGAAGTCGGCTCGCTTGCCGTTCGAGGTGAACCACTTGTGACCGTTGATGACCCACTCGTCGCCGTCGCGGCGTGCCGTCGTACGCAACGAGCGCGGGTCGGATCCGGCGGCGTCGGGTTCCGTCATCGAGAAACCCGACTCGAACCTGCCCTCGATCAGAGGGATCAGCCACCGGCGCTTCTGCTCTTCCGTCCCGTACTTCACGAGCAGCGTCTGGTTGCCGGAATTGGGTGCGACCACGCCGAAGAGGGCTGCGGCGCCCACGGCATAGGCGAGGACCTCATTCATGTATGCGAGCTCGAGGAAGTCGAGGCCCGCCCCCCCGTATTCGCTCGGGAGGTGCGGTGCCCACAGGCCCGCCTGCCGAACCTTGGTCTTGATGCCGTTACGCAGCTCCTTGGCGGTGGCGAGATCGCTCTCGGTGATGCTCGGGTTCGTGCGCGTGGCCCAGAGAAGGTTCTCGTGAGGGAGGATTTCCTTGTTCACGATCTCGGCGGTGAGGCCTCGGATTCTCGTTGATCCGCTCGGACATCGTCGGGATCGGCTGCACGTTCATCGCCATCGGGCGCTCCTTCCGCTTCTGCGGGGTCTAGCGCAGCGCTGGCGTGGCCGCCACATCCAGCGGCCGAGCTCAGGGTTTCCGAGGCGGTGCCGCAGGCCGGGTGCCCTTCGGCACGTAGTCGAAGAAGCGATAGGTCACGCCACCGGCGGTCCACTCTGAACGGAGTCGGGTTCGTCGCTCAACCCGCCGGAGGCTGGACAGCAGCGACCGGTTGAGCTCGCGGGCGCTGCCTCCGGTCATCGTCGCTTCCACGTGGAAGCCATCGGTCGTGAGGGTGATCTCGCCGTCGATGAGCTGGTGCAAGATGGCGTCGACGGCTTCGGGGTTGTCCGAGCTGACGTCGGCGACGAGAAGAAACTTCTGCTCGGTCACGCCATCAATCCTGCCCTCTGGGAGCGCCCGACCAAATCGCCTCGGTCGAGGCCCGCGGCCTGGTCCGCAGCTACGCTCCGCTCGTGACGACGCTCACTCAGCCCTGGGTCTACGCCTGGCCCCAGTCGGTCGTCGCCGGCGACACCGTGGC
Organism: uncultured Actinomycetota bacterium; assembly: GCA_963735115.1. GTDB lineage: Bacteria > Actinomycetota > Acidimicrobiia > Acidimicrobiales > Bog-793 > JAKACA01. The sequence continues at coordinate 1,334,058 of CAVTJR010000001.1, forward strand.
CGTGCGCGCCGCCGGGCCTCCAGCCGAGGCTGAGGTTCGCATTCACCGCGTCGGCCTGCACCGTGAGCTCGTCTGGTCCGGCGACATCACCGTCGAGCCGCACGATCTGCCCGAGGAGGCGTCGTCGTCTGGTTGCCCCTGGCCTGACAGCGCCACGATCGAGGTGCCCACCTCGTGGCGCAGCGGCTACTACGAGGTCGGTCTCAGCACGCGTGCGGGTTTCGGTCATGAGACGGTCGGCTACTTCGTGGTGCGAGCGCCAGTGGCCGACTCCGCCCGTCCCCTCATGGTGCTCACGACCAATACCTGGAACGCCTACAACGACTTCGGGGGCCGCAACCTCTACTCGCGGGGCACACGGGTCTCCTTTGCGCGACCTATGGCGCCCGGCTACCTCCGAAAGCCGGACGGTCCCGGCAGCCGCGTGGCCGTGGTGGACGCCCCCGATCACGCCATGCGGGCGTACCGCACCTACCTGCGGGACCACCAGTTCTCCCGCTGGGCAGGGTCTGCCGGCTGGCCGAACGCCGAGCTGCACTTCGTGCGGTGGGCCGAGGAGTCCGGCTACGAGATCGACTACGCCGTCAACGCCGATCTCGAGATGGTCCCCGGCCTTCTCGAGGGGCGGCGGCTCTATCTCTCGGTCGGCCACGACGAGTACTGGTCCTGGGCGATGCGTGACGCCGTCGAGTCCTTCGTGCGCGCAGGCGGCAACGCCGTGTTCCTCTCGGGCAACACGAGCTTCTGGCAGGTGCGCCTCGAGGACGAGGGGGCGACGATGATCGGGTACAAGGACCAGTTCAAGAAGGACCCCGTGTACGGCACCGACCAGCAGCACCTGCTGACTTCGATGTGGTCCGATCACCTCATCGAGCGCCCGGAGAACCACATGACCGGCGTGAGTTTCTCGCGCGGCGGCTACCACCGCATCGGCAAGGCCGTCGGCGCCGGGGCGGGCGGATACACGGTGTACCGGCCGGAGCACTGGATCTTCGAGGGCACCGACACGGTCTACGGCGACGTCATCGGAGCGGCCGCCGTCACGGTCGGCTACGAGTGCGACGGGTGCGACCTCACCATGCGAGATGGCCTGCCGTACCCGACCGGGAGCGACGGCACGCCGGCGGACTTCGAAATCCTGGGGATGGTGCCGGCGCGTCCCTTCGGGCGGGACAACGACCCACAAGGCGTGCCTGAGCGCGCCCGCTCCGAATGCGAGTTCATCGCCTGGCGGGTGCTCGGTAGCGAGACGGCTGAAGACGTCGCTCGTTTCGAGCACGGCCACGCCCTCATGGGGGTCCATCAACCGGGGGGAACGGTCTTCACCGCCGGCACGACGGAGTGGGCTTGGGGCCTTGCCCATCGCGACCCGACCATTGAGCGCATCACCCGCAACCTGATCGACCGACTGTCGGCCTGAGCGAGCAGGTTCGGTCGCTCGGCCCTTTCGGCCCGGCAGCCGCGCAGGTGCGGACGCTACAGTGACGTGCTACCGGGAGCTGGCGAGCGGGGATCGGCATGGTCGAAGGGGTTGAAACGCCACCGCGCCACGGCGCTATGCCGGGTGAGCTGACGCCCGAGCTGATCGGCACGGACGTCTGGAGCGACGAGCTCGTGGCCGCGGCAGGCATCCCGGTCGTGGACGTTCCGATCGTGACCTGCGGGGGAGGAATTGGCTCGTTCGTCCTCGTCGACTTCCTCCGCGTCTGGGGCCTGTCGCCGGCCTCCGTCAGGGTGCTCACTGTGCTCGAGTACCCGTGGCAGACCTACGAGTACCTCACGCGCTGCTCGCAGATCCCCGAGGGAGAGCGCCTCCGGTCCGACTCCTCGTCGATGCCGAACAACCTCTGGGGCTTTCCGAGTTATGCCCTGCAGGAGACGTGGGAGGACAAGTCGCTCGCGTCGCTCTGGAACGTGTTCAGCGAGCCGATCTTCTGTGACTACTGGACGCCGCGAGCCGGCATGGTCTTCCGCGGCCTGCGGAAGGAGGCGGACAGGATCGGGTATTGGGACACCGTTGTGAAGGGCCAGGTGCGGATGATCCGACGCCGCCACGATGGCGGTTATTTCACGATCCTGACCCCTCCGGCCGGTACGGCGCCCACTCACCGGGTGGCTTTCCGCAGCCGGGTCGTGCACGTCGCCTTCGGATACCCGGGCCTCAAGTTTCTGCCCGACCTGCAGGAATATCGGGAGAAGTACAAGGACCACGAGCGCGTCGTGAACGCCTACGAGCCTCACGAACACGTCTATGCCGAGCTGCAACGGCGCAGCGGCGTCGTGGTCGTGCGCGGCGGCGGCATCGTGGCGTCGCGCGTGCTTCAGCGCCTCATCGACGATCGAGATCACCACGGGGCCAAGACGACGATCATCCACCTGTTTCGCACCTACGTCTCCGGCGCCCACGGCCCCAACTGGTTCAACCGGCGCCGGGGCGGGAACGGCTGGGCGTACCAGGGCTTCAACTACCCGAAGAGCGTCTGGGGAGGCGAGCTGTGGGCGCGGTTCCGCAAGCTGGAGGGGGACGACCGGCTGCAGCTCTACAAGGTCATCGGCGGCACGAACACCCCCCGCCGGAGGAATTGGATGCACCAGCAGGAGCGTGGACGCCGGGAGGGCTGGTATCGCACGCTCACCGGCGAGGTCCTCGAGGTCATGCCCGGAGCGGACGACAAGGTCGTCACGGCCATCCACCTGGCTTCTCAGCAAGGGGACGCGGCCAACCTGCAGGTGGCCGCTGACTTCATCATCGACTGCACCGGGCTCGAGGCCGACATCGGCGAGCATCGCGTCCTTGCCGACCTGCTGCAGCACTCCGGAGCGGGCAGGAACGTCCTTGGGCGGCTCGACGTGGAGAGGACCTTCGAAGTGCGAGGCACCCGGTCCGGGGCGGGGCGGATGTACGCCTCGGGGGCGGCCACCCTCGGAGGGTACTTCCCGGGGGTCGACACCTTCCTCGGGCTGCAGCTGGCGGCCCGGGAGATCACCGACGACCTTGCCGGCATGGGGATGGTGCCGACGTTCGGGTCAGCCCGCTCGTTTCGGGAGTGGTGGCGGTGGGCGCGGGGAGTGCCGCCCGCGGTGACGGGGGGCTGAGGTGGTACCGACCCTCTCGGGCAGGATTCAGACGCGGCTCTTTCTCCTTGCCGTCATCGGCATACCCTGGACCGCACTCATCTCGGTGATCGGCCCGCACGTGAGCGGGGCGCCGCTCCATTTGGTGTTCGAGACGACGTACTGGGTGTTGGCCGAGGTGGCCATCGTCGGCTCGGTGCTCTGGGAGCCCCTCTACCACGCCCTGATGCAGTTCAGGTGGGAGAAGGACTGGCCGATCATGTTCAGCCTGCTGCAGGGCGTGCCCGAAGGCATCCTCGCCTACGTGCTGCTGCACGCCATCGGACCATCGCCGCACCCCGCCGCCGTCACGACGGCGACGTTTCTCGCCCAGTTCATCCCGCTCTGGTTCATGGTCTGGCTCGTGGCGATCGGGCCTATGAGGGTCATCGTGCCCAGATGGCGCTATCGAGGCGGCCGCATCGCGTGAGCCTCGCCGTCCTCGCCGCCGCCACGAAGATCGACCTCCCCGGCCTCGTCTGCATCGACGTCGCTGTGATCATCGTGGTGGCGCGCCTGATGGGGTCGCTCTTCAAGCGGCTGCGCCAGCCGGCGGTGATCGGCGAGATCCTCGGTGGCATCCTCCTCGGACCGAGCCTCCTCGGCCTCTTCCCGGGTCACCTCACCTCCCACCTCTTCCCGACGGCCGCCCTGCCAACGCTCAACGTCCTCGCTCAGCTCGGCGTCGTCGTGTTCGTCTTCATCGTCGGGCTCGAGGTCGACCTCGGTCTCCTGCGGGGGCGTCGCCGGGTAGCGGCCACAGTGTCGATCTCGTCGGTCGCCCTCCCCTTCGGGCTCGGCGTCCTCTTAGCGCTGCTTCTGCACAAGCACTTCGGTTTGGTCGGCACGCACGAGGTCAAGCTCTTGCCCTTCGCCCTCTTCGTCGGCGCCACGATGTCGGTCACGGCCTTCCCGGTGCTGGCACGCGTCCTGAGCGAACGAGGAATGCTCGGCACGGAGCTCGGGTCCTTCGCCCTCGCCTGTGCCGCCGCCGACGACGTACTGGCCTGGACGACGCTTGCCGTCGTGATCGGCGTGATCCGCTCCTCCGGTGCGCTCAGCCTCCCCCGCATGCTGGCCGAGCTCATCGCCTTCGTCGTCGTCGTGCTCTTCGGCGCTCGCCCGGCCCTGCGGTGGCTCTTCGAGCGCGACCGCAAGCGGGGCTCCCTCTCGCTCAACACCCTCGCCGTCACCCTCGTGGGCACACTCGCCTCCGCCTGGATCACCGACAAGATCGGCATCAACCTCATCTTCGGCGCCTTCCTGTTCGGGGCCTCTGTGCCGAAGCGGGGGGCGGAGGCCCTCGTGGCCGACGTCGTCGAGCGCCTCGAGAGCGCCATCCTTCTCCTCCTCCTCCCGATCTTCTTCGTCGTCGCCGGCCTATCGGTGAATGTCCGTACGCTCGGGTTGGGCGACCTTCCCTACCTCGCCCTCATCCTCGTCGTCGCCATCGGCGGGAAGTTCTTCGGAGCGGCGATCGCCGCCCGCGTGCAAGGGGTCACGAGGCGACGCGCCATGGCCCTCGGCACCCTCATGAACACGAGGGGACTCACCGAGCTTGTCGTGCTCACAATCGGGTTGTCTATCGGCGCGCTCAACACCCGCCTCTACACGCTCATGGTGATCATGGCGATCACCACGACTCTCATGACCTCCCCGACGCTGCGGCGCGTCTACCCCGATCGGCTCCTCGAGGCGGACATCGCCGAGGCGCAGCAGCGGCTCGCCACGGCCGGGCGTTACAGCGTCCTCGTCGTCCTCAACGACTCGGACGACCCCGTGGCGCTCACGTCCCTCGGGGCGGACCTCGCCGGGCCGGGTGGAGAGGTCCTGCTCGCTCGCCTCCTGCGAGCTGCCGAGCACCCCGAGCACCACGCCGATCTCTCCGGCGCCCTCATGCGCATGGCCGCCGCCGTCGAAGGCCTCAATGCGCTCGCAGCAGACTGCCCCGGTGTCTCCGTGAAACCGATCGCCCAGCTGAGCGCCTCAATCGAGTCCGACGTGTCGGCTCTGATCGCCCGCACGCAGGTGAAGGCCGCTGTCACGGGTGCCGCCATGGTGGGAGACACCGAAACCGCCCGCCGGTTGTGCGCTGAGGCCGCCTGTGACCTCGTGACCCTCGAGCCGGGCCCCTGGCGGCGCGACACCGGAGTGCTCGCAGTCGTCGGGGCGGATCCGAGCGACAATGCCGCCCTCGAGGTGGCGACGCGGATTCTGGATCTCCAGGGTCGAGAGGGGCGAGGTGTCAGCCGCCCGCCTCGCCCTCGTACCCGAGAATGCTTCGGAGCGCGGCCGCGTGCGTCGGCTGGCGGAGCGCCTGCAGTCACTCGGCGTCGCCGAAGCGGTGGTCGCGGAAACTGCTGGGGAGGGGACGTCGCTCGTCGTCCGCGGTTGGCCCCCGGACGGACGTTCGCCGGTCGGTACGGCGGCGGGCGCCCTCGCCCTTGTCTACTCGAGCGAGGATCCGCAGCGTGTGGGTATCGACCAGCGCCTCGTAAGATTGGACCAGGCGCGCCGCCTGCGGTCGCCGGCCACCCGTGCCGAGGCCGGCTCAGGCATACCGGCTGGAGCCGAGACATGAACCGTGTGGCCGACTACGAGATCCTCGACAGCGTGTCCCGCGAAGAGCGCGACCCACTCTTCACGGCTGTTCCGCCCCGCCGTCTCGGGCTCAGCGCCGACCGTGTCCTGCTCAAGGTGGCGCAGATCGAGCTGGGGGCGCGACAACTCCATAGAGCCGCCGAAGAGATGCGCATCCTCGCGGCCGTGAAGTCGCCCTACCTCGTCGAGCTGTACGACGCCGGACAGGACGGCGACAAGCTCTTCTACTCGATGGAGCACCCGACCCTCGGCACCCTCGAGTCGCCCAGGCAGCCCCTCGCGAGCGACGAGAAGCTCGCCGCCGTCGCCGACGCCGCCCGGGGAGCGCACGCCTTGCACGAGGCGGGCATCGCCCATCGCAACATCCGCCCGTCCTGCATCCTGCTGTACGCCTCGGGGGCCAAGTTGGCCGACCTCGGCATGGCCAAGCACTTCGACGCCGGGAATTCCGTCTCCATGATGCCGGATGTGACCGACATCGAGTTCATCGACCCCGCCATCATCACCGGAGAGGTCCCGTCGCGGGCATCCGACGTGTGGTCCCTCGGGGCGACGCTGCACTGGGCGATGAGCGGCGGTCAGTTGCTCCACCCCGGGCGCGCCGACCTCGATCCCTTCGCCGCCATGCGCCGCGTCCTGACCGAACCGCCGCTCATCTCGCCGGATCTCCCTGACGACGTCGCCGCCGTGGTAGCCCGCGCCCTCGAGCGGGACCCGGCAGACCGGCCGGCGACGGCAGAGGAGCTCGCCGTCGAGGTCGCCGCCCTGATCGAGGCGCCATGACTCCGTCGCCTCGCGTCGAGGTACTCGGAGGTGCCGGCACCGTCTGCCGTGACGGCACCCTTGTGGCCTGGTTTGCTCCGGGGTTCCCCCCGACGCGCGCCCACGAACTGCTCGAGCTGGCCCGGTCCTCGACGGCCAACGGCGCCGCCGGGCTGGCGGGAGCCCTCGAGACGTCCGACTCGTCCGACTCGTCCGCCTTCTGCGTTCTCGTCGAGACCGACGGGACCTTCGCCATTGTGGTCAAAGGCCATGTCGTCGTGAGCGAGGACGGCCTCGAGCGGCTGCGGGGAACGGCCGGGAAGGGTCTCGTTTCGGCAGACGTCGCCACGGCAGCGTCGCTCACGGTCCGCGGCGAGAACGACCTCGACCAGCTGAACCGACCGGGGTCGGTGCCCTTCGACCTCCGCGACGGGGTCGTGCCCGGTGGCGGGGTCACGTTCTGGGCGGCCGAACCACTACCAGCGTCTGCACCGCCGGAGCTCGACGAGAATGTCGTGCTCTTCGACCTCTCCATGCCCCAGGCACCGCCTCGCGCTCCCCTCCCGCTCGCTTCGATACCGGCGTCGGTCATCTCCGACGTGGAGGAGCCCACAGAGGCGACTCCGCCCGAGCCGACGGCGCCACCGGAAGCGCCTGTCGAGGCTGCCGAGGCGGTGCTCGCCGTGGAGGCGACGGAGTTGGCTCCGCCGGCCCCGCCGACACCGCCGGCTTCGGCCCACCAACACCTCGTGCGGGGGGTCAACTGCGCCCGTGGCCATTTCAACAACCCGCGCGCCCTCTACTGCGGGATCTGCGGGCTGGCGATGGTGCAGAACTCCGTAGTCGTCGTCGATGGCGTGCGGCCTCCGCTCGGTGTGCTGTTGTTGGACGACGGGACGGCCTACAGCCTGGACGGTGACTACGTCCTCGGCCGGGAGCCGGAGCAGGCGCAGGATGTGGCTGCTGGGCTGGCGCGCCCCCTCAAGGTCGATGACGGCACCGGCAAGATCTCTCGGGTGCACGCACGCGTCACCCTGCAGGAATGGGACGTCGTGATCACCGATCTTGGCTCCCACAACGGCACGAGGGTGTTCAACCCCGGAGAGACCAGCTGGCGAACGCTTCGGGCGGACGAATCCGTCGTTCTCCAACCGAGGGGCCGTCTCGTGATCGGCCAGAGCACCTTCGAGTTCCAGAGCATCCAGCGTCAGTAGGGGGTCTGTCCCGGACGGCATGCTGCCAGGCAAGCGCTGGCGAGGAAGGCATCAATCCGGTATCACTGGTGTCCCACGATCCAAGGAGGCAGCCATGCCAGTCGCCAACCCGTACCTGGTCGGCAACTACGCTCCCGTGGCCGTCGAGGAGACGCTGACCGACCTCGCGGTGACAGGCAGCCTTCCCGAGAGCCTGAACGGCCGCTACCTCCGCAATGGGCCGAACCCGATCGCCGCACCGGAGCCTGCCACCTACCACTGGTTCACAGGCGAAGGGATGGTCCACGGGATCCGCCTCGAGGAGGGAAAGGCCCGCTGGTACCGGAACCGCTGGGTCCGCTCGGCAGATGTGGCCGCCGCCCTCGGCGAGGAGCCGCGGCCCGGCCCGGTCGTCGACGGCATGGACTTCGCTTCGAACACCAACGTCATCGCCCATGCGGGCCGAACCTACGCAATCGTGGAGGCGGGTGCGCGGCCCTACGAGCTGACCGCCGAGCTGGAAACCGTCGGGGCCTCCGACTTCTTCGGGACGCTGCCGGGAGGCTATACGGCACATCCCAAACGCGATCCACAAACCGGTGAGCTGCACGCCGTCTCGTACTACTGGGCCTGGGGCAACCAGGTGCAGTACACCGTCGTCGGCGTTGACGGGCGGGTCAGACGAATCGTCGACATCGCCGTCGGCGGGCCGGTCTCGATCCACGACATGTCGCTCACGACCAGCTACGCCATCATCTATGACCTGCCGGTTGTGTTCAGCACGGAGGCGCTCATGGAGGGGTTCTCGTTCCCCTACCGATGGTCGGACGACTACCAGAGCAGGGTCGGGCTTCTTCCGCTCGACGGCGGAGCGGACGATGTCGTCTGGTGCGATGTCGAGCCGTGTTACGTCTTCCACCCGATGAACGCTTACGACGAGGACGGTGCCGTCGTCGTCGACCTCGTGCGCCACCCGAAGATGTTCGCCACGCACTTGAACGGTCCCGACGAAGGAGCCCCTGTCCTGGAGCGCTGGCGAATCGATCCGGCCGCCCGCAAGGTGGCCACCGAACTGCTCGACGACCGAGCCCAGGAGTTCCCGCGCGTGGACGAACGTGTCGTGGGACGTCCGCATCGTTACGGCTACAGCGCCGCCCTCGATGCCGACGAGGAGGACGAGGCAGGCTTCGACATGGGCTCAGCGCTGCTGAAGCACGACTTTTCGACCGGAGCGTGCGAGACGAGGCAGTTGAGAGGCGGCGCCGGGGAGGCGGTCTTCGTCCCGGAGAGCGCTACGTCAGGCGAGGACGAGGGTTATGTCCTCAGCCTGGTGTACGACGCTGAGCGAGAGGCCAGCGACCTCGTCGTCCTGGACGCGGAGGACTTCACAGGCGATCCCGTGGCCGTCGTTCACCTGCCGGTGCGCGTGCCGTACGGCTTCCACGGCAACTGGGCGCCCGACCCCTCCTAGCAAAGCCGGACCTATGGCCAGGACGACTGCCATCGGGTGCCGGGCCCACTCCGGTTGGGCGGTGATCGTCGCGGTCGCCGGCACCTTGGCGGCTCCTGTCGTCCTCGAGCGCAAACGGATCGAGCTGCTGGACGGATCGCTCCCCGTCCAGCCATACCATGCCGCGGCCGAGTCGGGTCTCAGCCGCGCCGAGACCACAGGACTGATCACCCGGGTGGAAGATCTCGCTGCCACCGCGGCGGCGGAGGCATTCGGCGAGATGGCGGCCGAGGTCCGCGTGAATGGCTCCACCGTGGCCGGTGTCGCCATCGTGGTCAATGATCGCCGGCTACCCCACGATCTCGACCAGATTCTCCGGTCGCACCCGCTCCTGCATGCGGCCGAGGGCGACCTGTACGAGGACGCCCTCGTCGAAGGAGCGGTGCGGGCCGGCCTCCACCCGCAGCGCCTCGCCGCTTCGTTATCCATCCCCTCGAACGTGAACACCCTCGGTCGTTCCCTCGGCCCGCCTTGGCAGAAGGACCACAAGATGGCCGCCTCCGGCGCCCTCTCCCTCCTCGCCACAGCTCAGGGGTGAGAGGGCGTGGCCTACTCGGGTGAATGACAGACGGCCTCGACGTTGTTTCCACCGGGGTCGCGAACGAAAGCCCCGAAATAGTTGGGGTGGTATTCCGTCCATAACCTCGGAGCATGTAACACCTCGGCCCCGGCGCCCACGGCGGCGTCAAAGAACGCTACGACAGCTGCCCGGTCGGGTGAGGTGAAGGCGAAGTGGCATTCACGAAACCCCTCCCCGGTAGCGCGGGGCCCGATCCAGAATTCGGGCTTTCCGCCGGCGCCGAAGCCGACGACTCCTCCGTACTCCATCACCCGCCCCCCACCGAGCGGGGCAAGCACGGCGTCGTAGAAGGCTGCGCTTGCGGGGACGTCTGCACACTGGATGGCCACGTGATCGATCACCGCAGCATCCTCGCATGCGACCGAGTGCCCGCACCGATCCATCTCGACCACATCGATTTTGGTCGCCATCGGCGAGCTCCGGCGTCGATACGCTGAGCAGAACGGGAGGGACGGCGTCACGATGATCGAGGCAATCGCGGGCGGCCGAGTGACGGCCCGGCTCGGCGCCCGATGAACCCAGGAGCGCTGCGGTGCCGTCAACCTCCGATCTGAATGACCCTCCTGCCTTCGTCACAGGCGACCGGTGGGCCCGCCTATGGTTCGGGGCGACGGCCGCGTGTGTGGCCGCAGGCGTGCTCATCAGCGTGTTTACCGCCGCCCACAACAGCGGCGGCCACTTCCGCACGCCTGTCGAACGCGCCTTCAACACCTTCGTCTTCTTCACGGTGCAGTCGAACCTGATCGTCGGTGTGACAACGCTGCTGTTGGCGCAGAACCCGCGCCGCTCGTCGCCGGTGTTCGCGACGTTTCGGTTGATCGGGATCGTTGCGATCACAGTGACCGGGATCGTCTACCACGTGGCACTGGCTGGCTTGTTCGACTTGCAGGGTTGGGACCAGCTGGGAAACCAACTCGTGCACACGGCGGTCCCGATCCTGGCGGTGGTTGGATGGCTCATGTTCGGCCCCCGGGGCCTCACCTCGGCGCGCGTCGTGTGCTGGTCCTTGGCCTTCCCTGTGTGCTGGCTGGCGTTCACGTTGATTCGTGGCGCGTTCGTGCACTGGTACCCGTATCCGTTCATCGATGTCACCAGACTGGGGTACGGCGGGACGCTTCTCAACTGCCTCTGGGTGTCACTGCTGCTGCTCGCCCTCGCAGGCGCGGCGAACGCCGTCGATCGCAGGCTCTCCCCTCGCCCGAGCGCGCGGGCGCCTTCCGGCTTCCCCAGTGCCTGAAGGGGCAATCTCACATGACGACCCGCGGGCCGACGATGTCCGCGCCCTGCTGGAGCGCCATCTCGCCTTCGCCAACGCGCACAGCCCGCCCGAGGACGTTCATGCACTTGACGTCGAAGGTCTCCTCGACCCTGCCGTCACGTTCTTCAGCTTCCGCCTCAACGGTGAGCTCCTGGGAGTCGGGGCGTTGAAGCAGCTGGACGCCGACCACGCAGAGCTCAAGTCCATGCACACATCCGAAGCGGCCCGGGGCCGAGGGATTGGCCGGGCGATGCTCGATCACCTGATCGCCGTCGCAAGCGGTCGTGGGTGCGGCCGGGTGAGTCTCGAGACCGGGTCCATGCGAGCCTTTGCACCGGCGCGGTCCCTGTACGCGAGCGCAGGCTTCCAGCCGTGCGGACCGTTCGGCGATTACAGCCCGAGTCGGAACAGCGCCTTCATGACGCTGTCACTGAACGGCCGGGACTTGCCGTCGAAGGTCACGCCCGGCGTTTGACGGCCACGATGACGCCGCTACTGAAGCTCAGCTCCGCGCACACCAGCTCGGCATTCTCGAGCAACCGCAGCCGCACGACGGCTAAAGCAGAGCGAAGTTGCTCGTCGTCGTGGCGCCCGAGATCCATGTCGTCAACGACGAGGGTGCCGCCGCCGCGAAGTGCGGCCACCGTCCTACCCAGCTTGAAGATCTTGCCGCCGGGAGCGTCCGGGAAAATCAGGTCGAACTGACCGAGACGGCCGACGACGTCGCTGCCGTCACCCGACTCGAAGCGCACCCATGACGGCCACGGGGCGGAAAGCGCCGTCCGCCTCACCTCATCGTCGAGCTCGACGGTCACGATCTCGACGTCTTGGCGCCCTCCGAGTCCATGCACCAACCACGCCAGCCCGACACCGACGCCCGTGCCGATCTCGAGAATCCGGCCGTTGTCGGGCACGGCCGCCGCGAGCACTGCCAACAATCTCCCCACCTCGAGCTCGCAGGCGAGGCGAAAGCCCGTCCTCTCGGCTCGTTCATGCGCCGCCAGCACGATCTCGGGTAGCTCTTGGCTCTGGGTCACCTGGACATACTGCCGCTCGGCCACCTTGCACGCCTGCAGACACTCGACGAGGCCGCGGCCACTCGACGACGTGATCGCTGATGTCGGCTCGTCGGCGAGCCGCTCAGTGCACGGATTCCTCTACGAGGTGGAACTCCACCCGGTAAAGCAGTGTGTCGTCGGAGATCGGGCCCGCATGGCCAGCGCGCTCGCGCAGCGCTTCCCGGTCGTGCTCGCCGGCACGGCAAATGTCGGCCGGAGTGATGGCGGCGAACGGCATGAGCTCCAGGGAGTCGACCTCGATGTAGAGCGGGCCTACGGGGTAACGGCCTCCAACTTTCACCTTGGGCCGGCGCCACAGCCGGAAGGAGACAGTGATGGCACCCGAGATCACGTCGCTGCGCAGCTCCCGGCTGAAGTCCACCGGGTGAGGTTAGGTCGCGGCCTTGGCGGCGAATCGATCGATCCAGCCGCCGGCCACCGCCCGAAGTCGCACAGGGTCAAGACGGTATACGTGCTCGCGGCCGTGCAACTCCACATGAACCAGCCCGGCCAGTTCCAGGACCCGGAGATGGCGCGTCGTGGTGGGCCACGAGCAATCGAATCGCGCTGCGATGGCGCCCGATGACATCTGGCCCCCGCGAGCGTGGAGTACTGACAAGATGGTTCTTCTGGTCTGGTGGGAGAGCGCGCCGAAGACCGATTCGAGGTCGTCGAGATCCGTGAGTCCGCGAGGCCCAGAGCTCACGGGTCGAGCGTGAGCGACGAGTAGTGGGGAAACTCCCACTTGGGCCGTCCGCCGCGAGACTCCAGCAGAGGGTCCATCGGCTCCCACAGCGCGAGGACGTCCGGGTGCTCGTGTGCCCTGGCGAACCCCCCTTCCACCCAGGTGAAGATCTCGACGTAGGTCGGCTCATCGAGTTGACGAAAGACCATGGGGGGTTGGTCGGTGACGAAGCCGAGCTCGTGCAGGGTCTGCCAGTGACGACGGAGGAGGGCAACGAAACCCTCCTCGGCATCGGGACGGACCCGGTAGGTGCAGAACACAATTTCATTAGCCATGTCGCTAATACTTAGCCTAAAGGCTCAGAATTTCAAGTACATTTCCGGGCGCCGGTACTTCATGACGTTGGACCCTACTCAGCGCTCGGCTCGTTCATTACTTTGGGTTTCGGAGGTTTCCGCCCAGCTCCAACGGAGACTTCTTTGAAAGGAGTTCCGATGTCCACCGTCATGGCGGAGCCCCCCGTCCGCCAAGCACCTCCTCCCGATCAACCGTTGTCGCCGCGGAACAAGGAGAAAGCCCATGCCTTGGGGTTGACCTCGGCGACCGGGCTTGTAATCGGGAGCATCGTGGGGACCGGCGTGTTCACGATGCCCGCCGTGCTGGCCGGTGCCGGCACCATGGGGATCGCCGTCCTCGGCGTCATCGCCGTGGGCGCCCTGCTCCTCGGCGTGCTGTTCGGCCAGCTCACCAAACGCGTGCCCAATAGCGACGGCGGCCTGTATGCCTACTCCCGCCACGAGTTCGGCGACTTCGCCGGCTATCTGGTCGGCTGGTGCTACTGGATCCAAGCCTGGGCCGGCAACGCCGCCATCGTCTCCTCCTGGGTGTTCTATGTCGACGCCCTCTTCAACCTCCACAATCCGAGCGGCATGGAGAACTGGGGCATCGCCCTTGTGGGCTTGTGGGTGCCTGCGGTCGTGAACCTGGTCGGGGTCCGCCAGATGGCCTGGTTCCAGAACATCACCGTCGTGTTGAAGTTCCTGCCCCTGCTCTTCGTCGGCGTCGTCGGATGGTTCTTCGTCCAAAGCGCACACTTCGGGTCGTTCAACGCCTCGGGCGGCTCCCTCTACAGCGGTATCGGCATCGCGGCGGGTGTGGCCCTCTTCTCCTTCATCGGGGTGGAGGCAGCCGCCGTCACGGCCAAGCGCGTCAAGAACCCCCGCCGCAACGTCGGTCGCGCCTCAGTCATCGGCACCGCCGCCAGCGCCCTTCTGTACGTGCTGGTGACCGCCGCCGTGATGGGGCTCGTGGCCCATCACACGCTCGTGGGCACCGGATCGCCCTTCGTCAACGCCTTCCAGTCGATCTTCCCTCACAGCGCCTGGGCGGGGAGGTTCATTGCGGCAATCGCGGTCATCTCGGGCATCGGGGCCCTCAACGGCTGGACCCTCATCGTGACCGAGACGTCGCGCGCCGTCGCCCAGGACGACCTCTTTCCCCGGCCCTTCACCTGGGCCAACCGCAACGGGACAGCTTGGTTCGGCATCCTGGTCGGCACGGCGCTGCCGTCGCTCCTCATGCTGTGGAGCTACACCACCAAGGCAGGGCTGACGGTATTCACCTACCTGGTCGACCTCACCGTCGTCACCGTGGCGATCCCCTACTTCATGTCCGCCCTCGCCCAACTCACCTTCCTCGTCTCGCGCCGTCGGCGCGTGCAGGGATGGCTCTTGGCCCGCGACCTCGCCGTCGCCGGTACGAGCGTGCTGTTCTCCCTGTGGGTGACCTTCGCCTCCGGGTACCAGGTCGTCTACCAGGCCCTCGTCGTGATTCTGGTCGGGCTCGTCCTGTACGCCTTCTTGAACGCCCGCCGGCAGCGTATGGGTGAGACCGCGGAGCCGGTGGACCTTCCCCCGCAGGAGCCCGCACCCGCGGTCGAGCTCTCCCAACAGGCTTGAACCGGCAGCAAGGAACGACAAGAGAGACACGACAGGAGGAAGCAGCGTGACGTTTCATGTCGACTCCGAGGTGGGCCAGCTCCGCCAGGTCATCCTCCATCGCCCGGGCCTGGAGTTGTCCCGCCTCACGCCGGAGAACATCGGCGAGCTGCTGTTCGATGACGTCCTCTGGGCGAAAAAAGCCAAGGAAGAGCACGACGGGTTCGCCGAGTCGCTCCGGGAGAAGGGCGTGCGGGTGCACTACTTCGCGCAGCTGCTGGCAGAGGTTCTGGAGATCAGCGCGGGCCGCGCCTTCGTGCTCGACCGCCTCTGCACGCCGGAGTTCCTCGGGCCGACGCTTGTTGCCCCGCTTCGCCTCCTTTTCGAGGACCTCGATGGCGAGACGCTGGCCACCTATCTCGTCGGGGGAGTTCTGAAAGGCGACATGCACCCGACGGGCGGCCGGAGCAGCCTCAAATGGGAGACGCTGCGCGCTGACGACTTTCTCCTGGCGCCGCTGCCGAACCACCTCTTCCAGCGAGACAACTCCTGTTGGATATATGGCGGAGTGTCCATCAATCCGATGGCAAAGCCGGCCCGTCAGCGCGAGACGCTCCACAGTCGGGCGATCTATCGCTTCCATCCGCTCTTCGCCAACGCCGACTTCATCACCTACTACGGAGACGACGACCTGAACCACCTTCCGGCATCGGTCGAAGGTGGTGACGTGCATGTGATCGGCAACGGCACGGTGATGATCGGCATGGGCGAGCGCACCTCCCCGATGGGGGCGGAGATCCTCACGCAGCAACTGTTCGCCTCCGGCCAGGCCCAGACGGTCATTGCCGTCGAACTGCCGAAGTCGCACTCGATGATGCACCTCGACACGGCCATGACGATGATCGACCGCGCAACGTTCGTCTTGTACCCGTACTTCGACCGCCACCTCCGTTCCTGGACGATCACTCCGGCGGAGGAGGGCGGCTTCGGCGTCAAACAGAACCACAACCTTTGGGAGACCTTGGCGGAAGTCTTCGGCGTCGAACAAGTGACGGTGCTGATCACGGACGAGGACATCCGGGCGGCGGAGCGCGAGCAATGGGACGACGGGACGAACTACCTCGCGGTTGCCCCTGGGGTCGTGTTCGGCTACGACCGCAACGTCACCACGAACACGATGCTGAGAAAGCGCGGCATCGAGGTCGTGAGCGTCGAGGGCGGCGAGCTCGGGCGCGGGCGCGGGGGCCCGCGGTGCATGGCCTGCCCGATCGAGCGCGACTCCGCCTAGAGGAAGGACGAAACATGACAATCGACCTTCGTGGTCGCAGCTTCTTGAAGGAGGTCGACTTCAGCAAGGAGGAGTTCACCTACCTGATCGACCTTGCGGCCCAGCTCCGCCACGACAAGCGCACCGGGACCGAGGTGCAAAAGCTCGTAGGTCGCAACATCGCCCTCATCTTCGAGAAGTCATCGACGCGCACACGCTCGGCTTTCGAGGTGGGCGCCCACGATCAAGGAGCCCACGTCACCTACCTCGGGCCTGGCGAGTCGCAATTGGGCCACAAGGAGACGATCAAAGACACGGCTCGCGTCCTCGGGCGCATGTTCGACGGCATCGAATACCGAGGAGCTGCCCATGAGAACGTCGAGATCCTCGCCCGCTACGCCGGCGTGCCGGTCTGGAACGGACTCACCGACGAGTGGCACCCGACCCAGATGCTCGCCGACGTGCTGACGATGCGCGATCACTCCACGCGACCGTTCGAAGAGATCGCCTACTGCTATCTCGGCGACGCCCGCAACAACACGGCGAACTCGTTGCTCGTCACCGGCGCCCTCCTCGGAGCTGACGTCCGCCTGGCGGCTCCCGAGGAGCTGTTGCCATCGGCGGAGGTCCGTGAGATCGCCCAGCGGGTGGCGTCGACCTCGGGCGCGCGAGTGATGGTCACGGCCGACCGCGCCGAGGCGGTGGCGGGGGTCGACTTCCTCTACACCGACGTCTGGCTCTCGATGGGCGAACCGGAGGAGCGGTGGGGCGAGCGCATCGATCAGCTGCTCCCCTACCAGGTGAACGCCGCCCTCTTGAGGGCCACCGGCAATCCCGCCGTCAAATTCCTCCATTGCCTTCCCGCCCTGCACAACCGAGAGACCGAGGTCGGCGAAACGATCTTCGAGAAATGGGGACTCGACGCCCTGGAGGTCACCGACGAGGTCTTCGAGTCGGATGCGTCGATCGTGTTCGATCAGGCCGAGAACCGACTCCACACGATCAAAGCGGCCATGATCGCCACCCTCGTGGGCTGACACGCCAATCGGCGCCGTCGAGGGCAGGACAAGCTCCTGACCTGGGATACCGTGTCGGTCATGGAGCAGCGCCGGCTTGGCCGCACCGGGCTGTTCGTATCGCGGCTGGCTCTGGGCACCTGGACGTGGGGCCAGGAAACCGACGACGAGGACGCAGCCGGACAGCTGAAGACGTTCCTCGACGCCGGCGGCACCCTTGTCGACACGGCCGATGTCTATGCAGGCGGGGGGAGCGAGCGGATGCTCGGCCGGTTGCTACGCGGCCTCCCCCGCGACGACGTCGTCGTGGCGACGAAGGCGGCCGGCCGGCCGGAGCCGTCCGCCCGCGAGCTGGACGCCTCCCGACGACACCTGCTGATCGCGCTGGACGAGTCGCTGCGTCGGCTCGGCCTCGATCACGTCGACTTGTGGCAGCTGCACGCGTGGGACAGCGACACCCCGCTCGAGGAGAGCCTGGCCGTGCTGGACACTGCCGTGGCGAGTGGGCGAAGCCGCTACGTCGGCATCTCCAACTATGCCGGCTGGCAAACTGCAACCGCGGCCACCTGGCAGCGTGCCTGGCCCTCTCGCACGCCGCTTGCCTCCACCCAGATCGAGTATTCGCTGCTCGCCCGCACGGTCGAGAGCGAGGTGCTTCCGGCGGCCGCCAACGCCGGGCTGGGCGTGCTCGCCTGGTCGCCGCTCGGGCGGGGAGTGCTCACCGGCAAATACCGCGCCGGCACGCCGGCGGACTCGCGGGCGGCCTCTCCGAATCGGGCGTCGTTCGTGCAGCCGTATCTCGACGAGCGCTGCGCCCGCATCACCGGCGCCGTCGCCGCCGCCGCCGACGAGCTCGGGGTGCCGCCGGCGGCGGTGGCGCTGGCGTGGGTGCGGGACCGGCCGGGTGTGGTGGCGCCGATCATCGGTGCCCGGACGCTTGCCCAGCTCACCGGCTCGCTCGAATCCGAGCGGCTGACCTTGCCGGAGGAGATCCGCGCCGCCCTCGACGACGTGTCAACGCCGGCGAGTTGAGCCTCGGTGCAGACCCACAGGCGATGCCGCATCGTCCCGCTCATAGACTCAGGGGGCGACAACCGCCGTCGACACGAGTCTGGATCCCTCTCCACTCGGTCCGGTCACCGGTCCCGAGCGGGCGCGCATCGCAGAGAGAATGGCGGCGACCACCATGAGCGACGTCGACGAGTAGAAGGCTGCGTGGATGCCGTAGGTAAACGCCGACGCGGTGGAGTGTGAAAGGTTGCTCGTGCCCACGAAGATGGCGAAGGCTTCGCGTTTGGTGATTGTGGCAGATGCGACGAGGATGGCGAGGGCGAACGAGAAAACCATTCCCACGTTGGCAAACGTCCGCAACAGTCCTGAGGCGATTCCGAACTCATCGCCGGGCGCCGCTTTCATGACGGCGGAGTTGTTCGACGGAAAGAAGCAACCGCCTCCCAGTGCCCCGACCATGTACGCGACGACCACGACCCAGAGCGGCGTGCTGAGCCCGAGCTGGGCGTAGGCGAGGAGCGCGAGAACCTGGATCCCGAGACCGACCGTGGCAGGCGCCACGGCTCCTCGCCTGTCGGCGAACCGGCCGGCGAACGGCCCGACGAACCCGCCGAGAACATAACCCGGGACAAGAAGCAACGAAGCGTGGATCGGGCTGAGATCGCGAGCGCCCTGCAGGTACATGAGGAGCAGGAACAGTACGGCGAAGTTCGCAAGGCTCTGGAACATCGCCGCGAGCAGGGACGGTGTCATGGTGGGCACCCGGAACAGCTGGAGGTCGAGCATCGGCTCGGGCGTGGAACGTTCGATCAGCCAGAACACGCACAGTGTGAGCAGGCCACCCGCGAGTAGTCCGATGATCATCGGGTCCAATGCCTCGGAGGTGAGCTTGATCATGGCCCACAGAAGCCCGAAGAGCCCGAGTCCGAGGGTGACCATGCCCCACCAGTCCAGCTGCCGCCGCTGGCGCCGTCCCGAATCGTGGAGGACCCGGTTGGCGAGCAGCACCGCGGCGATCCCAATGGGCAGGTTGATCCAAAAGATCCACCGCCACGAGACGTAGGTAACGATGACGCCGCCCAGAACGACTCCGAGCACGGCCCCGGTGTTGAATCCGATGGCGTTGAACCCATAGGCGCGGCCGCGCTGCTCCTTCGGGAACGTGTCGGCGATCACTGCGCCGGAATTGGCACTGATGAGGGCGCCGCCAACGCCTTGGGCGAGCCGGAAGACGATGAGCGAGAGCTCGTTCCACGACAGCGCGCACGCGAGTGAGCCGATGATGAAGATGAGGAAACCTGCCTCGTACATCCGCACCCGGCCGAACATGTCTCCGAGGCGCCCAACCTGCGTCGACAAGAGGGTGATGACGAGGAGATAGCCAACGACGACCCAGATGACCGAAGCCAAGCCAATGTGAAGCGAGCGCTGAATCTCTGGCAGTGCCAGGACGACGATCGTGGTGTCGATGGCAGTGATAAGGACACCAATCACCACGACAAGCAGGGCGAGGTTCTGGTGCGCTGGTTGGGCCGCGGCGACGGTCGAGCTTGGCAAGTCGCCCTGTCCGGCCATGGGAACGCCGCCGCCATCAACGGCTCGAGCCCGATGTCGAGGACCAGCTGACATCAGTCCTGCCCCTCAGCCGGCGGGTCCCGTACCGAGTACCGCCGATGCGGTGCGGGAACCGCCCGACACGTCCGTCCATTCGAGGCGAACCGTGTCGCCAGGCTGGTGCGTCTGCAACATGGTCGTGAGTTGTGAGACGGTGCTGACGCCCTCGCCGTTCAACGACACGATCACATCACCTGCCGCCAGTCCCACACGCTGGGCAACCGTGCCCATCATCACTCCAACAACGACCACCGCCGTTACGACCTTCCCGCCGGGCCTGGAACCTTCGAAGTAGGTAGCCACCGCCACGCCGAGGAAGGCGGTGCGCCCGATGTGCACGGTTGCCGAAGCGTCACCGTCACGGATCTGCTGAGCAACCAGTACAGCCGCATTGATGGGAATCGCGTAGCCCTGAGTGGTTCCTTCGCTGAAGGAGTAGGAATTCGATGCTGCCGTATCCATCCCGATGACTTTGCCAGCAGCGTTCACGAGCGGTCCGCCTGAGTCACCGGCTTGGATGGGACTGTCGGTCTCGATGAGCCCGGTCAGTTGCTCGTACGTACGGGTGGCGTCATTCACAGCAGTGATCGACTGCCGAAGCGCGGTCACGCGCCCGCTCGCGAAGCTCGGTGTGCCTCCGCTGCCGCCGGCGTTGCCGATGGCCACGACCTGGTCACCGTCCCGCACAACCGACGAGTTGCCAATCGATACAGCGGCCAAGCCGCGCGCTCCCTCTAGCTGCAGCACGGCCGTGTCACTCGTGTAGTCGTAGCCCACGACCCTGACTGAATACGTCTTGTGGTTGCCGATGTCGGTCGCCCGAATGGAGGTGGCACCGTCGATGACGTGGTTGTTCGTGAGAACGACACCCGACGAGCTGAGCACCATGCCCGTCGCGGCGGCCAGAATGCCTTCATCGCCGTCGGTGATGTTCAGGTCGACCAAAGCGCGATCGACTCGGGAGGCGATGGCGGAAGCGTTCAGCGCGCCGCTCAATGGGGGTTTGACGGACGGGCTCGGACTCCCGGATCGCAATGCGTAGCCGACACCGATACCGACAACGAGGGCCAACACGACGACGCCGGTGAGTACGGCTGTGAGGAGGTGTCGGGGCGTCGGCCGCACGGGCGGGCGTGCCATCCAGGCCACCTCCGGCTCTGCTGGCGCAGGCGGTCCAACGTGGCCATTTTCGACTGGTCCGTCCTGCGACCGATCATCCAGGCCCTGTCTCATAGCCAACCCCCGACTGCCCAAAGTCACGGTATGACAGCAACGACGCAGCTACCAGAGCCGAAGGTCCACACTTGAGGCTCGCGGGGTTGCTGAACGTAGCTCTACTCGTTCTTTCCGACGGGGCAAGGGAGAGCGTCGACGGACCCAGAGGACGTCTGTCTCCTTATTCGATGTTGACGAGAGTGCCGATCGGGTCCTCCGTAAACACGACGGCTGCTGCCGCGAACGGCAACTCCACACAGCCGAGGCTCTGAGGAAAGCCATATGACGCTCGCAGGAAACCGTGCACGGCGTCGCCCCCGTTGAAATAGGCGACGTCGGGGATCCCGGGGTCGCTGTAGTAGCTGCCGTCCGGGTTGTAGCCGCTCATCGTGGTCGAGAGGTAGCGGGCGTATACAGGAAAGGTGCCAGGCTGCGTCGGGGCCTCGGGAATGCCGGTGTTCACCGGCGTCCGGAAGATGACGCGGCCGTTTCGCCAGACACTCAGGGTCTCGGGAAGAGCCATCGAGACCTCGAGGTAGTCATACGGACCCTTGGTGAGGCGCCGGTGGGCGACCGCCCTGAACATGTCCGCCCAGAAGGCGGCGGTGAGAACGGCGTTGTCGGCGAGTCCATGATCGGACTCGAAGGCCATGACGGCCCCCTGCACGAGCACGGTGTCTACTCCGGGCCGCCAGAGCGACGCCAGGGCGGCGGGCGTGTGTCGGTAGCGCCACAACCAGCTGCCCGGCTGCGGAACGCGTGCGACGTCGGCGGGATACGTCGCCTCGCCGTCGATTGCGGACCTAGGCCTCCGTCGCCTGCGGGCCACCGTCGACGATCCAAGCGACCGGGGAACACCCGGGAGGTCGGTGCCCACAAGAGAGTCCGACGGGTGATCGGAGGCAACGGGGGGGAGATCGAACCGGACGGGCAGGTAGTTGAGCTCAGCCAGGAGCTGTTGGAGCCGCAGGACGGACACGCCGGCAACCGTGAATGACTCCGAATATCGGCTCGCCAACGACTGACCGAGGATGCCTTTCGGTCCCAACCGTCCCGCCGGGACGGTGAGAACGAGCTTCGAGAGCGGAATGAAGAATCCGCTCGGACGGAATACGAGCGTCCTCGACCCTTCCAACGTCCATTTACCAGGAACGTTCGGGGACAGTCTGGGATCGGCTGTGTCGGCCGCAAGCGGAACCGAGAACTGGACGCTGATATCGCTCGAAAACCCAACAGCCATGGCGCCCGGCTTCGGCCGCACGGCCAATACCTTCAGCCGTGCCGGTGGCAGGGTGGTGCTGGGCACTGTCGTCGGCAAGGTCGTGGACGTGGTGCCTGAACTGGCTGCCGCCAGGGCGCCCACGTTGAACGCCCCACGAGCGTCGAGGGTGGTTATGGCTCCTCCGCTGACGACGAGCAGGACAGCGACGCCCGCCAGCAAGCGTCGCCAGGGGCGGCTCGTCTCGGGGCGAAGGTGAGCCGGCCGGCCGCGCCTCAGAGGCGCGAGCGCGGCCGCGTGGCATCGAATTCTGGCGGCCTTCACGAATTCGCTTAGCGCATCACGACGCATGCGTTGCCTCGATCAAGCAAGCTCTGGTGTTGGAAGGATAAGACGCTCATTCCGGGTTGCGCGCGCGCCCGGGCGCCTATCAGATCACGTCGCAAGCCGACGCCGCACGGGCGGACCGGAGCAGTACCGTCCATGGGGTTTCGATGAACCGTCAAGACCGTTGAGGAGCATCTCGTGAAGGGAAGGATTCTGGCTGCTGCTCGGCGTCGCGGTCGGCATCGCAATTGGCGTCGGGCATTTGCCGTACTTTGCGGGCGCCGCCAGGTCGCTTTCGGACACCTCTCAGCGCATCGTCGGTTCGGCAGGCTCGTCACTGCTCCACTCGGTCGCGAAGCGGGGCTGGCTCCGCCGCCTCATCGAGGGTCTCTCCGCCGTCCTCGGTCTCCTCGTCCCGGGCGTGACGGCCCTTCTCCTCGTGGCTGCAGCCCGTTTGACGCTGCACCTCCGGCTCATCGTGGGGTTGGTCGTGCTCGTCATCGGCATCGCCAGCTTTGGCTACCTCGCCCACGGTTTGGCCATCGGCACCGTCCTGCTCGCCCTGGGTGCCGCCGCCATCGTTGTGATGGCGACCGGACCGCTCGTGGCTGCGCCCCTGGCCGCGCTTGCTGCGTTGATCGGGACGGAGTTTCTTCCCCGGCTGGTCAGTGGACGCACCTCGGTTTCGCACTCGTCCATCGTCACGCTTCACCGGGCGCTGTTCATGACCGCTGGATCGCCTATCTGGCTTGAGCTGGTGATGCTCGCCGTCGCAGCCGTGCCCTTCGCCATCGCTGCTCGCCTCGTCATCCGCTGATCGCCGCTCGCGCTTGACCATGCCCTTGGGGCAGGGAGCAAGATCGAGAGGTGCCACCGGAGCCGACCAACGAACTGATGAGCAGCGGCGAGTTCGCTCGACGTTCACGGCTGAGTGTCAAGGCGCTCCGGATCTACGACAAGATCGGTCTGCTCCGGCCGCTCGATGTGGGACCGAACAACGGGTATCGCCGCTACGGAGTCGATCAGCTCCGAACGGCTCGGCTCATCGCCATGTTGCGCGGCATCGACATGAGCCTGTCCGAGATCGGATCGTTGCTGACCGATCTTCGCACGGCCCCCGATTGCGCTGCCGATCGGCTCAACCGGCATTTGGTCGAGTTGGAGGCTCGTCACACGGGCCGCAGGTCCCTGGTCCGTCATGTCCAGGCGATTTTGAGAGAGGAAGAACACGCGATGTTTCCCGTTCAGACCCGCCACGTGCCTGCCAGGCGACTGATGTCGATTCAACGCCGACTGCACGCCTCGGAGACCGACGCTTTTGTTCGCGAGGCGAAGAACGCCTTCGCTGAACATTTGGGCGGTGCCGCCGCGACCGGGCCATTCAGCCTGATCTTTCACGGCGTTGTCGACCAGGACAGTGATGGACCCCTGGAGGCGACGCTCGTCTGCCCAGACGATGTGGAGCCCACGGAGCTCATCGGGATCCGCACCGAGGCAGCCCACGACGAAGCCTTCACCACGATCACGAAGGCTCAGTGGGAGTATCCGGCGATCCTCGCAGCCTACGACGCCGTTGCCTGCTCGCCCGAGGCGATGGCCCGTCCCGGAAGTCGATTGTCTTGTCGAGAGGTGTACCTCGCCGAACCAGACGCCATCGGGGACGACGAACGGATCTGCGACATCGCCTTCCCGCTCGGGGAGCGAACCGGTCCCCGGTAGCTCCGCCTCACGACGCAGCGGGGAGGTAGATGTCGGCCTGCCATCCTCTGATGGGCCGAGGAGCGCTCAGCGCACCGACGGCCCGCAGTGCCCAAACGAGCACCTGCTCATAGGGTTCGTCCGAAGGAAGGCGAAGGACGAGCCCGCGACGCGGGTGATCCTGTTCGACCACCCAGGTCTCCGGAACTGGGACGGCAAGCGACTGCAGCTGAGCGACGGCGCGACGGGCGGTGACGTGGGTGATTCCGAGGCTCGGGCGGGTGGGCCCACGGCGATCGTGGCCCCCGGGGATCCAGGTGCACATCGTGACACCGATACTCCCGCCACCGAGCAACGTGAAGAACCCGAGCGAGGTCGGCCTCTCGTCATTCTCCGCGATGCTAGGTATCAGGTTGATCCATCCATCTCCGGCGCCGGAGAGCCGCGCCATGCCCGTGACTATTCGCGTGAGGTCGTTGGCGTTGAACACCACTCGCTCGATCTGTCGTAGCTTGCGAGCCACGCGAGGAGTATCGCAGTTGCTAGGTTTCCGCGGTGTCCTACGTCGCCGCCGAGAACCGTTATGAGCGAATCGAGTACCGCCGCTGCGGTCGCAGTGGCCTGAAGCTTCCCCTGATCTCGCTCGGGTTGTGGCAGAACTTCGGTGACGCTCGGCCGCTCGACGAGATCAACGAGATGCTGACGAGGGCTTTCGACCTCGGAATCACCCATTTCGACCTGGCCAACAACTACGGCCCGCCCTACGGGGCGGCGGAATCCAACGTCGGCAAGGTCTTGAGCAAGGACCTCGCTGCGTACCGCGACGAGCTCGTCATCTCGAGCAAGGCGGGCTATGACATGTGGCCCGGCCCCTACGGGGACTGGGGCTCGCGCAAGTACCTTCTCGCGAGCCTCGAGGCCAGCTTGCGGCGGATGCGGCTCGAGTATGTGGACATCTTCTACTCCCATCGTTTTGACCCGGAGACCCCGCTCGAGGAGACGATGGGGGCACTGGATGCTGCAGTGCGCCAGGGCAAGGCACGATACGTCGGGATCTCGTCCTATTCCGCTGAGCGGACAGTGGAAGCCGCCGGCATCCTCTCGGACCTTGGCACTCCACTCCTGATCCATCAGCCGTCGTATTCAATGTTCAATCGCTGGATCGAATCGGGACTCCTCGATACCCTCGGTGAGCTGGGCGTCGGTTGCATCGCCTTTTCTCCCCTGGCGCAAGGGCTGCTCACCGACCGCTACCTGGGGGGAGTCCCTTCCGGCTCCCGAGCTAGCCAGGCGGGCTCGCTGGACCGCGCTTGGCTCAACGAGGCGACCCTCGCGAAGGTACGCGCTCTCAACGAGATCGCCCAGAATCGGGGCCAGACACTTGCGCAAATGGCCTTGGCCTGGTCGCTGCGGGACCCGCGGGTGACGTCGACCTTGATCGGAGCGAGCAGCTTGGGACAGCTCGAGCAGAACGTGGCGGCGGTGGACGTGCGTGGCTTTTCTCCAGAGGAGCTGAAGGAGATCGACCTCTACGCGACTGAGAGCGGAGTCAACATCTGGGCAGCGTCGAGCGCCGACTGAGGAGCAGACACCGTGACCCGACGCGGTGCCGACATCGGCCGCAGCCAGGAGTGGACTGCGCTGCCCGCGAAGCAGTTCAAGGCGTCGAGCGAGCGCCGCGGAGTTTGACGAAGATGCCGTCATGAGCGAGAAATACGTGCACGGCTATCACCCGAGGGAGAACGAGCGCTTGCAGGATCAGGCCGGAACGCTCATCGGCCTCCTGCACGCCGACACCGCCTACCCTGAGGGAAGCACGGTGCTCGAGGTTGGGTGCGGCGTCGGCGCCCAGACCAGCCCGTTGGCGCAACGGAGCGCGGGTGCTCGGTTCACGTCGGTTGATGTGTCCGCCGACTCGATCGCCGAGGCCGAGCGAAGGATCGATCATGCGGGCATCACCAACGTGGAGTTTCGACGAGCCGACATCTTCGCCCTGCCCTTCGACCCCGAGTCCTTCGACCATGTTTTCGTCTGTTTCGTGTTGGAGCACATCGCCCGGCCCATCGATGCCTTGGCGCTACTTGGCGGCCTGCTCAAGCCCGGCGGCACGATCACCGTGATCGAAGGGGATCATGGATCGACCTATTTCTATCCCGACAACCCCGCCGCCCAGGCGGCGATCCGGTGTCAAGTCGAGCTTCAGCGCAGGGCCGGCGGCAATGCGCTCATCGGCCGACAGCTCTACCCGCTCATGGTCGAGGTGGGCTTCGATGCGGTCCGTGTCTCGCCTCGGACGGTGTACGTGGACTCGAGCCACCCTGACCTCGTCGAGGCATTCACGAGGAGAACGTTCACCGCGATGATCGAAGGCGTTCGTGAGCAGGCGATTTCAGCGGGTCTGATCGAGCCGGAGCGCTTTGACGCCGGGGTGCAAGGTCTGCGGCGGACGACCGAGGCGGACGGCGTGTTCTGCTACACGTTCTTCAAGGGCGTGGCAAAGAAGAGGCGGGACACCTCGTAACTCAACAAATACTGTCAGATCCCAGAGCGCGACGCGCTCCAGCTGTGCGATTCACCCGAGCAGTGCTGGGTTTACGATCGGCACGAGACTGACGCCTGAGGCGCGGTGTCAATTATCTCCACTT
This sequence comes from uncultured Actinomycetota bacterium, assembly GCA_963735115.1. Taxonomy (GTDB): domain Bacteria; phylum Actinomycetota; class Acidimicrobiia; order Acidimicrobiales; family Bog-793; genus JAKACA01. The sequence continues at coordinate 1,360,768 of CAVTJR010000001.1, forward strand.
CTTTCGTGGCAATCCGACCTCACCTGTCCGACGCCGCTCGAGTTCGTACCAGCGACGACTCGGGCAGCAGATGCAGAGCTGCGTCGATGAGGAGTGTCGCGCCGATGGCGACCGCGGCGCCCCCGAGAACGTCGGTCGCGTAGTGGTAGCGAAGCAGGATGAGGCAGATTGCGACTGAGACGTCGACGCCGGTGCCGATGACGAAGGCGAGCTTCCGCCAGCACGGTGGCACGGCGAGTGCGGCTGCAGCCACAACAGCAGCGGTGGCGGCCATGTGGCCTGAGGGGTAGGCGAGCCCGTGCACGTCGCCGGTAGGGACGGGCCGGCCGACGAGCGGCTTCATGACGTACTCCGTGATGGCGAGCGCAACCGCCGGCGCCACGAGGCACACCGCTGCTCTTCTGCGGTCCCAGAACAGGGCCAGGACGCAGGAGAAGGCGGCTCCGAGCACGAGTGCGCCCGGAATCCCGCGCGCCACAATCCAATGAAGTAGACGGCTGTTCGACTCGTTCGGCAGCACCCACTCAACCAGACGGTCAAGCGGTGTCGAACCTGGGAAGAGCGCGAAATACAGGCAGCCGATGGCGGCGACGACGAGGAGCACGAACCCCGTGATCACGCGCCTTGACGGCGTGCCGATCAGATGTGTAGCGATCACCATGCCTGGCCGGCCGACGCCGGCGGCGGGTACAGCGCGCGAAAGCCGACGCCGGTCATCGCCGTAGGGTATCCAACCTCGGCTCCGCCGTCTGCGAGCAGGGCGGACAAGAAGGACAGCGACGGCGCCTCGGCGGCTCTGTCGGGGACCACTGCTCATTGGTGGGTTTGCCCTCAACACGGATTCCGGTGCCGCCTACATCTACAAGAAAGGCACGTCGGGCTGGCCGAAGACGCGCTTGGTAGAGGCCTCGCAGCGAACGCTCAGACCGGATCGACCACCCTCGTCACGATCCATGCGTGCTTCCCAACCTGCCGGCCGCGGGTGAATCCGTACTGCTCGAAGAGTTCGACGGTCGCGCTGAACAGGAAACGGCCGGGCGCCTCGCGGCCGGTGGTCACCTCGGGGATGGCCTCGACGAGGCCGCCGCCGGCATGGGCGATCTGGTCGAGGGCGCCTTCCAGCGCCGCCCGTGCGATGCCCAGACCGCGGTGTTTCTTGTCGACGTAAAAGCAGGTGATCCGCCAATCCGGAGGCGACTGCGCCTCCTTCTCGTACTCGCGCTTGTGCTTGATGCCCGGGAGCTCCTCGGGGCTGCCGTACTGGCACCAGCCCTGTGCGGCACCGTCCTCGTCGAGGACGAGCGCGGCGTGAGCGCGACCTGTCCGGACCCGGTCCTCTTTAACCGCGCGATAGCTGATCCCCTTCTGGCCGCACTCCGGGTGGTAACCGATGCACCAGCAGCCGCCGAAGATCCCGTTGTTGCGCTCGACGAGCTCCGCGAACACGTCCCACGTGGAGGCGTCGAGGGGTCGGATCGTGTAGGTCATCCTCGAGTCCTTTCGAGCGCGAAAATGCTCCCATCTTCCCGACTCGTGAGCCACGAAGCCCACGCTTGCTCGCCGCTCGGCCAGCAGGCGGGCCCTGACTGCGGCGCCATGTCAGCCCTCGGCAGCCGCTGCAGCAAGGAGCGAGGCGAGCTCGATCGGCTTGCTGATCATGGGCCAGTGGCCCGAGTCGATGTCGACGAAGGCAAGGTGCTTGGCCTTGGCGAGCTCCGGCACGTCACCGCCGTCGATCCACTCGTGAGCCTGAGCGGGGGTGAATTCGGGGCACACGAGAACGACCGGGACGTCGAACCGTCGCTCGTCCGTCAGACGCACCGCGCCCTTGGTTACCCCTTCGGGAACGGGGATCGCAGCAGACGCGATGCTGGCCCTCGCCTCCTCGTCGAGGTCAGCGGAGTCTGGTCCCTCGAAGGCGCCCCAGCCGGGGAAGGGCATGACGCCGTCCTTCGGCTCGAAGAAGGCGGCGTAGGACTCCCCGCCGGCCGCCGGGAAGCCGCCGATGAGTACGACCTTGGCCACCTTCTCAGGTCGCGCGTCGGCGGCCAGCCAAGCCAGGGTGCAGGCGGCGGAATGCCCCACCACCATGGGCTTTTCGGACGCTGAGTCCACGGCGGCGAGCACAGCTGCCACCTGGTCGTCGAGCGTGGCGGCCGCAGATCCGTCGCCCTGACCCGGGAGGGTGAGCGGCACGGGGCGGTGGCCGAGTGCCTCGAGGGCGGGCACGACATCGTCCCATGCGGATCCGTCGAGCCACAGGCCGGCAATCAGAAGGATGTCCAAGATCAGTCCTCTCTCTCCAGTGAGGTCAGATCACGCTCGGCGTAGAGCCGGTGCTCCCATTCCTCGTTGAGCACGATGCGGAGGCACTCTTTGAACGAGAAGTTCTCCACCCGGGGCCAGCCGGGCTCGGTACGAGTCACCTCGGAGGCGAGTCGGTCGTCGGTGAGTGATTCCATGACGTGGTGGACCATCGCCTGGCGTTCACGGCGGACCGTGAGCACCTCGTCGAGGGAGGGTCGAGCCTCGCCGTCCCACGGGACACCGTCCCACCCGGGCGCCTCGTCCCACGGCAGGTCCAACTCGTGCCAAGGCGAGACGTTGCCGAGGATCATCCGGCCCACCCAGGCCGCGCTGGCGAAGTTGAGGTGACGCAGGGTCTGAATGAAAGACCACTCGTCGCCGACGCTGAGGTGGAGCGCCGCTTCAGGGAACGTCCTCGCACGCGCGACGGTTCCCTCCCACAGCCGCTCCAGGGTTGCCCAAGCCTCCCGGAACCCGTCGCTGTCGTCGGGGCGCATCCTCGCCCGCTCGGGCATGCGGCGGTTCAGCTCGGCGTCGACGAGCGGGGCGATGTCGACGCCGTTCACGACGACGTTCTGCAGCTCGCCGCTGATGTCGACATCGACCAGCTCGACACCGCGCATGCGGCTCTGGTTGAACAGGGCGCCGCGGACCTGCGCCCCGGAGAGGTCGACCGCGTGCATGCTGGCGCCATTGAGGAGCACTTCGGTGAAAGTGGCGCCCCGCAGGCTCACGCGATCGAAGCGTGCTCCGGTGAGGTCCTGCTCGCTGAACTCGGTCATGGATATCACCCTAGGACCAGTTCCGGACGATCTACTTCCGGTTCATCTCGTGACCATCTAGTCTGTTCGTGTGGCGACCGATCTCAGCCCCACCGCACGAGCTCTGCGTGCCCTCGAGATCCTCCAGACCCGCCCCGGAACGACGGCCGACGAACTCGGCGAGAGGTTGGGCGTAACGGAGCGGGCGGCGCGTCGGTATGTCGGGATCCTCCGGGAGGCGGGCATCCCCGTCGAGTCAGCCCGGGGCCCCTACGGCGGGTACCGGCTTGGGCGCGGGGCACGGCTGCCTCCGGTCGTCTTCACGGAGACCGAAGCACTTGGTCTGGTCATGGCGGTGCTCGACGGCCAGCCTGCAGCCACCGACGACGACGACCTCGTCGGTTCTGCCCTCGGCAAGGTCATCCGGGCATTGCCCGAGAGCGTCGGGCGGCAAGCGGCGGCGCTGCGAGAGCACGCCTCAGCTGCGCCCGACAGGCACTCGGCCCGTCCAGATCCCGCTATCACCAGCGCACTCGTCGCTGCCGTCGCGTCCCGACGTCGAGTGCTGGTCACGTATCGGAGCGAGTCCGGCAACGAGTGGGATGCCGAGGTGGCCCCCTGGGCGGTCGTCGTCCGCTACGGGCGCTGGTACCTCCTGTGTCACTCCCAACGCGCGGACGCGATCCGCACTTACCGGGTCGACCGGATCCGAGCCGTCCAGCAGACAGCGCACGAGTTCGAGCCGCCCGCCGGCCTGGAGCCGGTAACCGCACTGGAGGAGAACTTGGGCACTGGGTGGGAGTTGCCCACCCGCGTTGTGTTCGACGCTCCACTGGCTGCGGTTGCGCCGTGGATCCGACCTCCCATGGGACGGATCGAACCGTCGGGAGACGGCTGCGTGCTCGTCGGCAGCACGAGCAATCCGGCGATGTATGCCCAGGAGTGGTTGGCGAGCGTGCCGTTCGCCTTCCGCGTTGATGGCGGGCAAGAACTCCGTGCCGCCGTGGCGACGCTCGCTGAGCGTTTCGCAGCCGCTGTGGCCGACCAACCCTGACAGCTCTGCCGCTTCGGCCCCGGCAACGCAGGAGGATCGTTCCTGCCTCAGCTTTTGTCGGCGACACTTCCGCTTGTGGCCGACAGGCGTCGACCTCGCTGTTGGGCTCGCTTGCCATACAGGCGCGTCCAGGCAAACGTCAGGACCAAGATGACCACCGGCAGAAGGTTAGAAGTCTGCTTGGCAGTATTGATCGAGCTCGTCTCAACGATGATTGCCTGTAGCGCCGATTCGGCCAGAAAGACCAAGCCCCACACCAAGGTAATTGTCTGGAAGGTTCGACGGAAGTTGGGGTAGCTCCACAGTCCGGCGAATGCACGGCCCTTTGGTGAGTCGCCTCCCATTGTCTCGAGAGCAACGCGAAACATCATCGGCCGGTCCGACAAGAGCGAGATCAGGCACACCCCACCCAGCACAACGGTGGGCACAATCCCGTCGAGCAGGTACAGGCGGGCGCTGCCGCTGGCCAATCCCGTCACGGTGCCAAGTGCGATCCCAAGGAGGATCAGGGCGCCGATGGCGTCGAGGCGACGGTGTCGAAGGACCGTGCCGACCACGCGGACGGCCGGCAAGACTCCGCTCAGGACAAGGGCAACCACCGTCGAGACATTCGCGGCACGAGCTCCGTAGTAGACCGCCAAGGGTCCGGCCACGTCGAAGAAGATGATGGGTGCGAGCGTGCGGAGGCGATCCTGGCCCGACACCTGGTCGGGCGCCAGAGCGAACTGGCCCTCGCGGCTCGCTGTTGCGTCATCATCTGAGGTTTCGCCGGGCTCTCTCCGCCCGAGCGGTTCGGCGTCAACACCCATCGCGCTTGCCGCCTCCGTGCTACCCAATGACCGCGACACGAGGAGCGCATCGGGCGGCAATGACGATAACGGAGCGTGCAGGAGCGCGGAAAACGCAGGCCCGGCGGAGATGTCCCGACGCCATCACTTCGACCTGTTCGATCTCAGCTCCTCCAAGTCGTGGGGCTGCGTCCCGCCGCCGACCGCGAACCGCCCAGCTCTCCGGGGTCGAGCTTCGCGCCGCTCAAGCTCTGAGACAAGGACAAAAGGCAAAGCAGCACCCTCGGCTTCAGGTCCGCAACGACGTCGGATACCGTGGGCTGCGCTGGATCACGGTCGGCCCGCCGACCACCCCGCAGGTCGACCGTCCGGGAGCCGCCGGCCGCTAGGCCCGCGGGTGCAGACTTCTCGTGCCGACTGTCGATCTCGCGCCTCGCCGTTCGTCTTAACACGACCGAACACACCGGGTCGATGCGACCCATGACTTGAGGAGTGACCATGACTGGCTCTTCCACCGAGGGAATCAAGACCGTGCTCGTTCCCGTATCCGACCTGGCGACGGCCAAGGCTGTGTACGCCGCCCTGCTCGGCGTCCAGCCGCAGAACGACGCGTCCTACTACGTTGGCTTCGAGGCCGGGGGCCAGCACATCGGGCTGGTGCCGGGCGGTGGACCGCAGGGCATGACCTCGCCGGTGGCCTACTGGCACGTGCCGGATATCGAGGCGAAGCTGGCCGAGGTGACCGCTGCCGGTGCCACCGCGAAGGAGCCCGTGCGCGATGTCGGTGGCGGCCGCCTGGTGGCCACCGTCACCGACCCCGATGGCAACGTCCTCGGGCTGCTCCAGGACCCATGAGCACCGAGCCCGCGCCCGCGCTCAGCGCGGCTGCTCAGATCCAGTCAGGGCGACGCCGACGGAGACCGCCAAAGCGGCCCCGCGTAACGGATGGAGACACGATGAGCAAGGCCACCAGGACGGACACGCAGTCGCCCGCTCTGCACGTTGCCGCCAGCGGCGAGTTGATCCGCGTGCACGGTGCCCGTGAGAACAACCTCAAGGACGTCAGTGTCGAGATCCCGAAGCGCCGACTGACGGTGTTCACCGGTGTCTCCGGTGCGGGCAAGAGCTCGCTGGTGTTCGGCACGATCGCGGCGGAGTCGCAGCGGCTGATCAACGAAACTTACAGCGCCTTCGTGCAGGGCTTCATGCCGACGATGGCGCGGCCCGAGGTCGACGTACTCGAAGGGCTAACGACCGCGATCATCGTCGACCAGCAGCGGATGGGCGCCGACGCCCGCTCCACCGTTGGCACCGCCACCGACGCCAACGCGATGCTGCGCATCCTCTTCAGCCGGCTCGGGCAGCCGCACATCGGCTCGCCCAACGCCTTCTCCTTCAACGTCCCCTCGGTCCGAGCGAGCGGTGCGATCACGATCGAACGCGGTGCCCGCAAGACCATCAGACGGACCTTCTCCCGCACCGGCGGCATGTGTCCGCGCTGCGAGGGCCGGGGCTCGGTCACCGACTTCGACCTGTCTCAGCTGTACGACGACAGTAAGTCGCTCGCCGAGGGTGCGCTCACGATCCCCGGCTACAGCGTCGACGGCTGGTACGGCCGCATCTACACCGGCTCCGGCTTTCTCGACCCGGACAAGCCGATCCGTAAGTACACCAAGACCGAACTCGACGACTTGCTCCACAAGGAGCCGACCAAGATCAAGGTCGACAACATCAACCTGACGTTCGAAGGTCTGATCCCGAGCATCCAGAGGTCGTTCCTGTCCAAGGACGTCGATGCGCTGCAGCCGCACATCCGCGCCTTCGTGGAGCGGGCGGTGACGTTCAGCGCCTGCCCCGACTGCGGCGGCACCCGACTCAGCGAGGCGGCTCGATCGTCGAAGATCAGCGGCGTCAGCATCGCTGATGCGTGCGCGATGCAGATCAGCGACCTGGCTGAATGGGTCCAGGGCGTCGACGAGCCGTCTGTGGGGCCGCTGCTCGCGACACTGCAACAGACTCTCGACTCGTTCGCGGAGATCGGGCTGGGTTACCTCTCGCTCGACCGGCCGTCGGGCACCCTGTCGGGCGGCGAAGCGCAGCGCGTCAAGATGATCCGCCACCTCGGCTCCTCGCTCACCGACGTCACCTACGTCTTTGACGAGCCCACTGCCGGCCTACATCCCCATGACATCCAGCGGATGAACGACCTGCTACTGCGGCTGCGGGACAAGGGCAACACGGTGCTCGTCGTGGAGCACAAGCCGGAGACGATCGCGATCGCCGACCACGTCGTCGACCTCGGCCCCGGCGCCGGTGCGGCGGGCGGCAGCGTCTGCTTCGAGGGCACCGTCGAGGGGCTGCGGGCCAGCGACACCCTCACCGGCCACCATCTCGGCGATCGGGCCGCCCTCAAGGAAACGGTGCGGATGCGCACCGGCGCACTGCAGATCCGCGGCGCGACGGTGCACAACCTGTGCGACGTCGACGTCGACATTCCGCTTGGCGTGCTTGTCGTCGTCACCGGCGTCGCCGGCTCCGGCAAGAGCTCGCTCGTTTATGGGTCGATCCCCGCCGGCGCGGGCGTGGTGTCGGTCGACCAGGGCGCGATCCGCGGCTCGCGACGGAGCAACCCGGCAACGTACACCGGACTGCTCGACCCGATCCGCAAGGCGTTCGCAAAGGTCAACGGCGTGAAACCGGCGCTGTTCAGCGCCAACTCCGAGGGCGCCTGCCCCAGCTGCAACGGCGCCGGAGTCATCTACATCGACCTGGCGATGATGGCCGGCGTCGCCACCACCTGCGAGGAGTGCGAGGGGAAGCGGTTTCAGGCGTCGGTGCTGGACCACCACCTCGGCGGTCGCGACATCAGCGAGGTGCTCGCCATGTCGGTGATCGAGGCCGAGGACTTCTTCGGCGCCGGCGAGGCGCGCACGCCGGCCGCGCAGGCCATTCTCCACCGGCTCGCCGACGTCGGCCTCGGCTACCTCAGCCTCGGCCAGCCGCTCACTACGCTGTCCGGCGGCGAGCGGCAGCGGCTCAAGCTGGCTTCCCACATGGCCGAGAAGGGGGACGTCTACGTCCTCGACGAGGTGACCACCGGCCTGCATCTCGCCGACGTCGAGCAGCTGCTCGGCCTGCTCGACCGGCTCGTCGACTCCGGCAAGTCCGTCATCGTCATCGCGCATCACCAGGCGGTCATGGCGCACGCCGACTGGATCATCGACCTCGGCCCCGGCGCCGGCCACGAAGGCGGTCGGATCGTCTTCGAGGGCACACCCGCCGACCTCGTCGCCGCACGCTCCACCCTCACCGGCGAGCACCTCGCGGCTTACGTCGGCACTCTCTCCCCGTCAGACATGTCTGCGATCCAGCCCATCGAGGCAAAGAAGGCAACCAACTCCTCGCGGCGAATGGGCTGCAAGTTAGACAGCTGAGCGTGTCTGGAGCTGCTCGAAATATGGGATCATGCGCCGCGCTCGGCCTCGTAGATGAGGTGGGCGAGGTCGCCGACAGTATCGACCTTGACGAGACGCATGGGCTTTTTGTCGCTGGTCTCGCCGAAGAGCTGCTCGCCGGCACCAAGTACGACTGGATAGACCATCAGCCGCAGCTCGTCGACGAGATCATGCTCGATCAGGGTGCGCACGAGCTGGAAGCTGGCGGCGATGACGATCTCACCGCTGAGCTCCTGCTTCAGCTTCGAGACCTCGGTCACCACGTCGCCCTTGAGGACCGTGGTGTTGTGCCATTTCGGCTCTTCGAGCGTGGAGGACACCACGTACTTGGGCATGCTGTTGAGCCTGTCTGCCAACTCACCACTCCGGAATGGCCACCGCGCGGCAAGGAACTCGTAGCTCCGTCTGCCCAGCAGCTGGGCCTCGGCACTAAACGCTTCGTCGAGCAGGACCTTGGCCGCCCCTTCACGGCCTCGGTCGCCGACACGACCGACCCAGCCGCCCCGGCTGAAACCCTCGTCGCCGACGGGATCCTGAATGACCCCGTCGAGCGAAACGTTCTCGCTGATGATGATCTTTCCCACTGCTGTCCTCGCATTCGTTCGTAGTACGGGATAGGCGTCGGTCTGCCCACCCCTTGCCGCCCTCGATGCCACCCGGCCATAGGGGGTCAGCGTTGACCCGTTACTGACAACCCCGCATCGAAATGGCCGACGTTCACTCGCCCGCGTCCTCTTCGGGGTTCGGTTCGCCGTAGCCGGTCGCGATCAGACGCTTCAGACTCCCGTTGACATAGAAGCCCCAAGCGCTCGAGCACGCCTCGAAGCACTCGAATTCCGGCACGAGACCGCGGTGTGTGAATCGCACCTCGGTCTCGTCACACGTGGGCGTGATCTCGAAGGTGACGTCGGTACCTACCCACTCGTCCGGCTCTTCGGTGAAGTTGAGGAACGCGTCCTCGATATGCCACACGACTCGCTCGTTCGGGACGAATTCGGTGATCTTCTGTTTCGTGTAGTGGACGTCCTGGTAGCGGTAGGTGAACTCGGCACCGAGCGCGTCGGTGTCCCCCTCGATGTTGCCGGACCACCATCCTCGGACGTCGTTGATCTTCGCGAAGACCTCCTCTGGGGTTCGGTCGACGGTGAAGCTGGCGGTGAAGTCAGTGCTGGTCATGGTCTTTTTCTCCTTCCTGAATCGTGCTCTGGTCATCGTGTAAGCGAGCCGCATGGGCAGTGGCGGGTCGAATTCGTCGGCGGAGCTCCGGCCGTCGTCGCTCAGGTCGCCTGAGGGGAGGGGTTGAAGGCTCCTAGCCTGGGCCACCCTGTACGTCTAGGGCAACGCTGCCCCCGTCTCGAGCAGGGTCTTCAGGCTGGAAAGGACAGCGGGCCAGCCGTTAGAGATGCCCTCGAGGACGTCGCTTCCAGGCTCGAAGCCGTCATGGACGACCGTGAGCTTGACCACGCCCCGCGCGGCTTGCTCGATGTCGACGGCGACCTTGGAGCGGGGCTCAGCCCGCCACGCCTCGGCGGTGGCGTCGTCCATGCCGACTTTGGCCGTCCACTCCGGAGTGAATGTGTGCCAGGTGAAGGCCAGCCGGCGGGGAGGGTCGGACTCGAGGATCACCTGTTCGGGGTCGCTCACGACGAGCCCGACCTCCTCGTGCACCAAGTCCCAGGTTGAGCCCTTCTTCCAGTCTGAACGGAAGGTCTTCGCACCGGCCCTCTGGTGCCGCCAGTAGCGCTTGGTGATGGCGGGAGCGGTGAGGGCCCGCCAGACCTCCTCGGGCGTCGCCTGGATGTAGGTCGTGTAGCTGAATCCCGTCATCTGGTCGATGCCCCCGGTCATTGCCTGCCTCCAGTCATGCCCCGTCCTCTCATCTGGTTGCGTCACACAACCAGATGCACAGTAACATAAGTGGTCGCATGATGCAACCAGAAATGGTAGGATCGTTGCATGCTCGGTAATAGCTACGAGGGCCAGGTCTGTTCGGCCGCCCGCTCGCTCGAGGTGGTGGGTGAGCGCTGGAGCCTGCTGATCATCAGAGACGCGCTCTTTGGCGGTGTGACCCGCTTCAGCGACTTCCTCCGGCGGCTCGGCCTAGCCAGGAACGTCCTTGCGGCGCGGCTCGACGGCTTCGTCGAAGCGGGGATCATGGAGCGGTTCTCCTCCGAAGGCTCGGCCTACCAGGAGTACCGATTGACGGAGAAAGGGCGAGATCTCGCCCGCGTGATCATTGCCCTGACCGATTGGGGGGATCGCTGGGCGGCGCCCAGTGGACGCCCGATCATCTATCGCCACGTCGGCTGCGGCGGCGAAATCGAACAGCATCTCGTTTGTAGCGGATGCCGCTTACTCATCGAGCAGGACCAGGTCGGTATTGAACTCGGGCCTGGAATGACCGGTGCTGCCTGATGCATGAAGACGAAACGACGACTTGGCGGGGACCGATCCTTCGGGTGTCTCCGTCGATGGATGATCTCGAGGCCGGGATCGACGCCGAAGAGACCGCTTAGCCCTGACCGGCCTTGTCGATGCCCCAGGCATAGACGCCGTACTGGTTCGCCGAGAACAGCCAGTCGTCCGCGAAAACGCTCTGCGCGAAGTCCTCGCCGGTCACCAGGTCGCGCAGGATCCTCCCGTTCGCCGCGTCGATCAGGTAGGTGGCGTTCGGGGTCGGGTTGTAGTCGTAGGTGCCGACGGCGAGCACGCCGCCGCCGTCCATGGTGGGGCTGCCGTTGATGCCGTTGGGCAGTCCGGTGATCCAGACCAGGTGACCGTTGGGGTCGCGCTCCTGGACCGAGCCGACGTAGCTGACGTTCCCGATCGTGGCCGCCGGTGTCCCGAAGAACAAATGCTTGCCGTTCCAGACCGGCGCGGCGATGCACTCCGCCATGTCACCGGCCGGGCCGCTGATCTGGCGCTGCCATGCGAGTTTCATGGTCGACTGGTACAGCGCGTAGAAGACCCCGTTCTTGTTGCAGGCGCCGACGTACTGGTTGAAGAACACCGGCGAGGCGCCAAAGTCGGTGTCGAATCCCTCCTCCGAGGAGGGCACCTGGAAGCGACCCAAGAACTTCAGCGTCGGCGACAGCTTCATGATCGACTCGGAGTCGCCCAGCAATTGCGCCCCGGCCGACCCGAGCGGCCCGTTCCCCGTGGAAGCGTAAACGTCGCCGCTGGGTGCGACCGCCACGCTGGACCAGATCGACCCACCGACCCGGCCTTTCGGCACCGTGTAGAACTCGCCGATCTTCGTGCCCGTCTCCTGGTTGTACCTGATGAGCCCGCCGCGCACGAGCGGCGAATCGCAGTTCGACGACACCCCGACGTAGATCTGTCCGTTCGCCACCGTCGGCGAGGACCAGTCGAAGTAGTTGTTCACCGTTCTCGACGGGGTCGCGACGACGGATTTCCATTCGACCTTCAGGTTCGAGGCGCTGAGGGCGTACAGGTAGCCGTCGGCGCCGGACGTGTACACCGTGGGCTGATGGGTGCGCGGGTCGATCGCCACGGTGGCGGTGCTCACCATGCCCGTGGGCGGCGGGGGGCAGCTGGTGACGTTCACTGCGCCGAGGAAGATCTTGCTGAGGACCTTGCCGGTGGTCGTGCTGAGCTTGTAGAGCCAGCCATTGTTGGCGCCGATGTAGACGGCGCCCTCGGCCACGGTCGGGCTGGACAAGTAGCCGTTGCCGGTGGTGAACTCCCATTTCTTCTTGACATCCGCCGCGGTCGCGGGCGTGATCGCCTCCTCGGCGGGGTTGTAGGAGGCGTGCGGCGGGCCGTCCAGGTAGGCCGGCCAATCTGTCGCCGGCATGCTCGCGGCGCTCGTGGGTGTCCCGGATCGCGACGCCGCGTCTACTGGGATCCTGCCCACGAACGAACAGGCAACGGCGGTGAAGAGCGCCACGGCGACCCTGCCGTGCCACCCGCTGCATAGGCCCCACCGACGCCGTCTCACCGATCGTGCCTGCTCGTATCCCGCCGCTCTCGAACCACCCGGACGACGGCACTCTATTCCCGGCGAGACGGTCACAGGCGCCGAGCCGCAAGTCGGGTCCGGGCGCCGGAGGCCGGTGCCCGCCCCGAGCGTGGGAGCTTCCAGGCAAGTGGGTTACATTCGCCCCTAGGAGGCCGTTTCGCTCAGGCGGAGAATGACTTCATGACCGAGAAGATACCCGTGTCTGATGAGGAGTTGCTGGTCGCTCGTGCGGAGACACTTGCCGCTTGGCTGCTCGAAGACGCGGGGCGGCGGCGCACCGGCCACGAGCGCCGGCAGTCCGCCCGCCTGACACGGATCCTGGCCGAGCCCGAGGGGCGAACGCTGATCTTGGCGTTAACCGACGAGGTCCTTCGCATCCACGATCCGCGCCGCGCCGCAAGACTGCTCGCGGACCTTGTGCGCGAGGGCAGTGGCGTTTCGGTGCTCGGCCTCCTCGACCAGCTGTCACTCCGGATCGGTGGTGCGCTGGCACGGTTCCTGCCAGGCGTCGTCGTCCCCCTCGCGAGGGACCGCGTGCGAGCCGAGATGGGCGGGGTGATCCTGCCCGCCGGCGCCGACGAACTCGGCAGACACGCGGCGAAACGTGCCGCGCAGGGCATTCGCCTGAACGTGAACGTGCTCGGCGAGGCGATCCTTGGCGACGATGAGGCCGAGCGACGGCTTGGCCGCATCATGACGACGCTCGACCATCCTGCCGTCGACTACGTCTCGGTCAAAGTGTCGTCGATCTCTGCGCAGATCGACGTGGTGCGTTTTGATTACGAGGTCGAGCGCATCGCTGCTCGCCTGCGCAAACTGTTCGACAAGGCCCTCAGCTTCGACCCCCCGAAGTTCGTCAACCTCGACATGGAGGAGTTCCGCGATCTCGAGTTGACGCTGGCAGTGTTCAAGAAGTTGCTCGACGAAGAGCCGTACGAGCGGCTGCCCGCCGGTATCGTGCTGCAGGCCTACCTGCCCGACTCGCTCGCGGCGCTCGAAGAACTCTGCCGGTTTGCCAGGCTTCGCTACGAGAGGACCGCCGGCTGGATCAAGGTCCGGCTGGTCAAGGGTGCCAACCTAGCGATGGAGCACGTGGAGGCGGAGATCCGCGGTTGGCCGTCTGCGCCCTTCGCATCGAAGGAAGAGGCCGACGCTCAGTACAAGCGGCTGCTCGACATTGCCCTCGACCCAGCGAACTCGGGCGCAGTGAGGGTCGGTGTCGCGAGTCACAACCTCTTCGAGCTCGCGTGGGCGGCCACCGTCGCCGAAGCGCGGGGCCAGGCCGAACGGGTGGAGTTCGAGATGTTGGAGGGCATGACACCCGCAACCGCGGAAGCCGTCGCGGCGCGTCTCGGAGGGCTGCGGCTCTACGCGCCGATCGTGGAGCCGGCGGAGCTCGAGTCGGCGATCGCATACCTCGTTCGCCGTCTTGACGAGAACAGTTCGCCTGAGAACTTCCTCGCCCACCAGTTCGCAATGACTGCCGGCTCGACTGTGTGGGAAGAAGAGGCCGCGAGGTTCCGCCGCTCGGTGGGCGATCGCCGGCAACACCCCGTCAGCACGAGGCGTACGCAGTGCAGAGAAGGAGAGGCGCCGGTTGGGGTTGGTAAGGGTTTCGAGAACGAGCCAGACACCGACTTCGTCATTGCCGCGAACCGCCGCTGGGCCGAAGAGCACCTCGCCGTGGTTGCCAAGGAAGGCCTTCCCGACTACCGGCCCGTCATCGACGGGCGAGAGCTGGAAGGGACACCGGTGGACCTGGGTATCGATCCCGGTCGTCCACAAACCCCCCTCTACCACTGGCTTTCCGCTGACACGTCCGCGGTCGAAGCGGCGTTAGCGGCCGCAAAAGCCGGCCGCGAAGCCTGGGCGGCGACTACTCCGGACGAGCGCCGCCACGCCCTTTTGGGCGCGGCGGACTCGCTCGTCCGCATGCGCGGCCGCCTCCTCGCTGTGATGGCGTACGACGCGGGCAAGACCCTACGAGAGGGCGATCCAGAAGTGTCGGAGGCAATCGACTTCGCCCGCTACTACGCCGAGATGGTGCCGACCGATCCGGGGTACCGACCCCTCGGCACGGTCGTCGTGGCTTCGCCGTGGAACTTCCCGCTGTCCATTCCTGCGGGCGGAGTGCTCGCTGCCCTCGCGGCGGGAAACACGGTCATCCTGAAGCCGTCCTCTGACACGGTTGCCGTCGCAGCCGAGCTTGCGCGGGCTCTGTGGGAAGGCGGCATCCCGCGCTCGGCGCTTCACTTCGTGCCCAGCAGGGACCGCGCGGCGGGCCGGCGGCTCATCACACACCCCGACGTCGACGCCGTTGTGCTCACAGGATCATTCGAGACAGCCCGGATGTTCCTCGGGTGGCGGCCAACTCTGCGGCTGCATGCCGAGACGAGTGGCAAGAACGCCATCGTTATCACGGCTACCGCCGACATCGACGAGGCGATCGCCGACCTGGTGAAGTCCGCCTTCGGTCATGCCGGGCAGAAGTGTTCGGCAGCCAGCTTGGGCATCATCGAGGCGTCTGTCTACGACGACGAGAGGTTCCGTCGCCGCTTGGCCGACGCCGTGCGGACGCTCAGGCCCGGACCAGGCTGGGACCTCTCGACCTCGATAGGCCCGCTGATCCGGCCGCCTGATGCCGTCTTGGAGAGGGGTTTCGTCGAGCTTGCTCCCGGAGAGGAATGGCTCGTCGAACCACTCCCGCTCGACGAGAAGCGTTACCTGTGGCGGCCGGGAGTCCGTCTCGGCGTGCGCCCAGGGTCGTGGTACCACCAGACCGAGTGTTTCGGCCCGGTGCTCGGGCTCATGCGAACGAGAGACCTCGACGAGGCGATCGCCTGGCAGAACTCGACAGGCTTTGGGCTGACGGCAGGGATCCAAGCGCTCGATCCCGCCGAGATCGAGCACTGGCGCGAGAACGTCGAAGCCGGGAACCTGTACGTGAACAGAGGGATCACGGGGGCCATCATCCGCCGGCAGGCTTTCGGCGGCTGGAAGCGATCGGTCGTGGGGCTGGGTGCGAAGGCAGGCGGTCCGAATTACGTGGCGAGCCTTGGGCAGTGGGAGCCTGCAGAGGACGACGACCGGCCCGCCTTTGTGGCTGGCTGCCGAAAGGCTTGGGCGGCGATGGCCGAGACCGTCGACTCGAGCGCCCTTGTCGCCGAATCCAATGTGTTTCGCTACCGACCCCTTCGCACGGTAGCCATCTGTGTCGGCGATGGTGTGCCAAAGTCCACGGTAGACCTCGCGCTTGATGCCGCGGCAGTCGCCGGTTCGGAGGTGGTCGTTGTGCAGCCAGCCGAACTCGCTGCCCGTGCAGCCGACGGGCAGCAGTTTGTCAAAGTCAGGCTCCTCGGCGAAGTCGGCGACGAAGTGCGGCTCGCGGCGATCGACGCCGGCCTTTGGGTCGACGACACCCCCGTGGCGAAGGACCCGCGCCGCGAGATGCTGCGTTGGGCACACGAGCAGGCAGTGAGCGAGAGCCGCCATAGGCATGGCAACGTCACGCCTCGGCGGCCTGGACTTGCCGGGTGGCCCGTGCCTGCTCGAACCAACTAGGCACTTTGATAGCCGAGGTCACAGGAGTCGGAGAGACCCCGACCGCACCTGTTGAGTGCATGTCCCCGACCGGAGCATCCGGGCGTGGGCAAGGCTCGGCCGTGCCCAGTAAATTCGTCCAAGTCATGGAGGCACCGCAAGCGAGGCGATCTCTGTCGGTTTTCGACTGCGGCGCGCTGTTCACTGCGCTCGACACCCAACGTCGTGACCGTGGGTTGGGCTGGTACGAACTCGCCGACGAGCTCTGGCAGCAGTCGTCGGATCTCAACGCACAGCGATCAGATCATCCGCTCTGCGGAGGGGCGGTCCAGAGGCTGCAAACGCGCGGGGCAACCTCCTGCCAATATGCGCTTTTCATGTTGCGCTGGCTTCGCCGAGCGCCGGAGGACTTCTTGTCCGGTCCGGTTGTCGACGTGGGCAATGTCCGGTTGCCGAGAGCGGGAAGCGACAGCCGACTTCGTTGGGACTTGAACCAGCTACACGCAGCGCTCAACGATCGACGCCGAGAGTGCGACCTTACATGGGCGGATCTGGCGCAAGAGCTCAACTGCACGCCAAGCAGATTGACCAATTTGCGAACCGCTCGCTTCGCGGACATGGACCTCGCGATGCGCGTCACACAATGGCTCGGTCAGCCGGCGGCTGCGTTCATCCACCCAGCTCAATGGTGACTGCAGCTCACACCCTCTGCGGGTCCCCGCCCTTTAGAAGTGTCGCCGACCGCGGGGCAGTCCTCGAGCTACGACCGGACTCCCGAGACAGGCGGGTATGCGAGCGTCAGCGGCCGCCCAGCCGCGTCGTGCCATCGAGCAGCTCCCTCGCTATGTCCAAATGCCCGGCATGCCGCGCTGTCTCCTCGATCATGTGCAAAACGACCCAACGAACATTCGGTGGCTCGAATCCACCAGGCCCGTGCTTGCCCAGCGGTGGAGCCGAGAGGGGGGTTGTCGCCAGCACTGCCTCGGACTGCGCGCACTGGGCGCGGTAGAAGGCGATGACCTCCGTCGAAGGCTCGTCGGTTGTGAACACCACCGTAAGGGGGTCGTACGGTGGCTGATCTTCGGCGAGGTCGCCTGGCAACTCAGGCTGTTTGCCCGCCACGACACCTTGGAACCAATGCCACTCGGCGCCGCCCAGGTGCTCGAGCAGCCCCGCCGGCGTCCAGCCTGTGGGCACGATTGACCGATGCCAGTCCGCCTCGTCCAGTCCCGCGACGATCGCCAAAACCGCTTCCCGCTGACCGCGCAGGAGGTCCCGCAGCATCTCGTCGTCGGCTTCGCGTTCTTGGTCTCCAACCACACCCACTCTCCTGGCCAACGGGCGAGTTCACGGCAGACTGCTCGGCCAACCTGATCCCGCGTGACGTCAGTGGTCACCCTATCCACCGGACCTCGCACCGGGACAGTCCCGGCTGCCCCATAATGCCGGGACCTGGACACCGCCCACGGCCTGCGCCGCTGTTCGCCAGGGGGTTGGAATAGAGCCCTCAAGGTCGTCGAGCGACCGGACACGGAATCAGGCTGCTGAACAGCGAGAACGTTGTGAATCCGACAACGAGTGGCGGTGATGAGACGATGTTCGAACCGCTCCTGGCTCGTTGACCTGGGGTTATGCAGCACGAAAGCCTGAGCTTGGGCGAATTTCGGCGCCGAGCGGCTCGCCGCAAGGCTGGCAGCAGATGTGATGGGACCAAGTTCGGACCCCCTGGCCGAAGCGCGATCGACGTTGACCGCCCTTGCTGGGGCTTCGGCGCGGATGGTTGGGCGGCAACCAACTCGGAATGGCGCGTCGGCGCGCTACGCCCCTCGACCGTACTCCTCGTCGGTGACGTGGTCGCCCCACGTGGCCGCTCCCTGGGTAACGGAGATGTGCGTCATGAAGGGGTCGAGGGCGGCACCGTGCCAGTGATCCTGGCCGTCCGGAGTGACGTGGATGTCCCCGGGGCGGATCTTGACGATTTCCTCGCCCCGTGACTGCACGAGGCCGTTGCCCTCGGTGACGTAGAGGGTTTGGCCACCTTCATGGGCGTGCCAGGCGGTGCGGGCACCCGGGGTGAAGTGGACGGCGCCGACGTTGATCTGCGAGTGGTCGTCGGGCTCGACGATGCGGTCGATCCAGACGTCGCCGGTGAACCACTCGGCCGGACCCTTCCTGGTTGGCTTCTTTGGCTGAAGTCCCATCAGTTCTCCTTCGCGTCTCAGCGCTCACCTACGCTCTCGTCCGCGCGGGGTCTTGCCGGCGTCGCCCAGCTCGCGAGCAGGTCAAGTGCCTGCTGTGAGGGGCTTCCCGGTTCGGCGCTGTAGACGAGGATGCGCTGTCCGGTGTCGCCGGGGAGCTCCAGGGCTTCGTAGTCGAGGGTGAGGTCACCCACAACGGGGTGGTGCAGAGACTTTGCGCCTGTGCGATGGAACTTCACGTTGTGGGCGGCCCAGCGGACGCGGAACTCGTCGCTGCGAGTGGAGAGTTCCCCGATGAGATCGGACAGCTTCTTGTCGAAGGGATCGCGGCCGGCTTCGGCCCGCAGGATGGCGACGGCATCGTTGGCGATCTTCTCCCACTCCGGGAAGAAGTCGCTGGCGCGTGAGTTCAGGAAAATGAACCTGGCCACGTTCGGTGTTCCGCTCGAATCCTCGAACACGGGCGCGTAGAGGGCGTGGCCGAGCGTGTTGCCGGCGATCAGATCGAGGCGGCCGTTGCGGACGTACGCGGGCGCGGTTATCGAGTCGAGGATCCGCTGCACCGTCGGACGGACCCGCTCCTGGGTCGGACGCCGGCGCGTCGGACGCCACGTCGCGTTGGCGGCGCGCACCAGGTCGAACAGATGGGCTCGTTCGGCTTCATCGAGCTGCAACGCTCGCACGACACCCTCCAGCACGTCCTCGGATGCGCCGACGGCGTTCCCGCGTTCGAAGCGCGTGTAGTACTCGACGCTGATGCCGGCGAGCATGGCGACCTCTTCACGTCGCAACCCGTTCACCCGACGATTGCTTCCATACGCTGGGAGGCCAGCCTGCTCCGGGGTGATCTTGGCTCGCCGCGAGGTCAAGAACTCCTGGATGTCGTTGGTGGCAGCCACGCCTCAACAGTACGGATCGTTGGTGCGACGTGGGAGCCCCTGGCAGTGCCCCTCTCAACACGGTCTCCCACGCCGGGCCGTCTCGTGGTTCGATCCTCCTGGAGCATTACGGCGGATACCGCACAGTCCTCCCGCTGCACCCTTCAAGTGAGGAGTTCGCCATGAGTGAAGTCATTGTCGTCATCGGCGCGGGATCGATCGGGCAGGCGATCGCCCGACGCGTGAGCGCCGGGAAACACGTCGTCTTGGCCGATCTGCGCGACGAGAACGCCGACGCAGCGGCCGAGGTGATGCGCGACGCCGGGTTCGACGTGAGCACCGCAACCGTCGATGTTTCGTCGCGCGAATCGGTTCACGCACTCGTCGAGACAGCCACGGGATTCGGCGATGTCACCGGCCTCATCCATGCCGCCGGAGTCTCACCAAGCCAGGCCTCCCCGGCGACCATCCTCGCAGTCGACTTGTACGGCACTGCGCTCGTGCTCGAGGAGGTCGGAAACGTCATCGCACGCGGCGGTGCCGGGGTGGTCATCGCGTCGCAGTCCGGGCACCGCCTCGGCGCCCTCACCGAAGACCAGAACGCCGCCCTGGCGACCACCCCGGCCGACGAATTGCTGAAGCTCCCCATGCTCCAGCCCGACCTGGTGACAGACCCTCTCAACGCCTACCAACTGGCCAAGCGCGGAAACTCGCTGCGGGTGATGGCCGAGGCCGTTCGGTGGGGCAAGCGGGGCGCCAGGATCAACACGATCAGTCCCGGCATCATCTTCACTCCGCTGGCCAGGGACGAGCTGACCGGCCCTCGCGGTGAGGGATACCGCCGCATGATCGACCTCAGCCCCGCTGGGCGCGGCGGCACCCCAGACGAAGTCGGAACCGTCGGGCGCGCTTCTCATGGGTCCTGACGGCGCGTTCATCACCGGCAGCGACTTCCTCATGGACGGCGGAGTTACGGCGTCTTACTTCTACGGCGAACTCGCGGTCCGGTGAACCGGTCACGTCGGCTGACTCGTAACCAGCGCACCTTGAGGGAGTGGGAGTCCCTGTCAGTACCCCTCTCGACCGGGACTCCCTCCCGGTCCAACTCCGTGCTGTAGTGCTCTCATGCGTGCAGCGATCTTCAATGGCCCTCACTCCATAACGGTCGGCGAGCGGCCCGACCCGTCCATCCAGGAGCCGAGCGACGCGATCGTGCGCGTCGTGCTCGGTTGCGTGTGCGGTTCGGACCTTTGGTACTACCGGGGTGAGTCGCCGCATGCAGTCGGGTCGATCGGCCACGAGTTCATCGGCGTCGTCGAGGACGTCGGCTCCGAGGTCGACGGCATCGCTAAGGGCGACCTCGTTGTCGCCCCGTTCGTGTACTGCGACATGTCGTGTCCGCACTGCCGGGCGGGGATGACGTCCCATTGCGTCGCTGGCGGATCGTTCGGCAACGGCGAAATCGACGGTGGTCAAGGCGAGGCGGTGCGCGTCCCGCTCGCTGGCAGCAGCCTCGTCCCGGTCCCCGGGTCTCCCTCGGACCATACCGACGGAGACGTTGCGCTCGCTGCTCGCGCTGTCGGATGTGATGTGCACCGGCCACCACGCCGCGGTGTGCGGGCGTGTGACCAAAGGGAATACGGTCGCCGTGGTGGGCGACGGCGCCGTCGGTCTCTCCGCCGTTGTCGCATCCAAGCGGCTCGGTGCTGAGCGCATCATCGCCCTGAGCCGCAACCCCGTTCGCCAACAAGTCGCCCGCGAGTTCGGTGCCACCGACATCCTGGCCGGGCGGGGCGACGACGCTATCGCTGCAGTCTTGGAGCTGACCAACGGCGTCGGTGTCGACGCCGCCCTCGAATGCGTCGGCACCGGCCAATCGATGACCACCGCGCTGGCTATCGCCCGACCCGGCTCGACCGTTGGTGTTGTCGGTGCCCCTCACGGCGCTGAGGTACCGTTCGAAGCGAACTTCTGGCGCGGCGTCGGATGGCAAGGCGGTGTCGCGCCGGCACGTGCGTACATCCCCGAGCTGCTCGATGACGTGCTCAACGGCATTATCAACCCCGGCCGCGTCTTCGACTACGAAACCAGCCTCGACGGTATCGCCGACGCCTACGCCGCCATGGATGAACGTCGTGCGATCAAGTCGCTCGTGCGCGTGGGGTCGATCTGATGACTTCTTGGACCAACGATGAGCTTGAACGCATCGACAGCGCCAATGAGCTGCGGCTCGCCTCTCGCGGAAAGTGATCGGACTAGGTTCGAACCCCGTCAAGCACCGCCCCGCTCCCCGCGGTCCGGGCACCCTGATCAGCTTGCCCGGCCGTCGATCAGGAAAGGCAAGATGGCACGAATGTCCTTGCCCACCCCGACACTTCGGACCGCTCGCCTGTCGTTGCGCCCGTTCACCAGCGCGGAAGCGGACGCCCTCTCCGCGCTGGCCGGGTCGGGACAACTGCGGACTGTGGCCTACAAACCCGGCGACGTCGGTGGTCATCCGCGATGAGGGCCGACGTGGAGGAGGTCGAGGTTGTCGTCGCCCATAACGAGCGCGCCACCCTGCGCGTCGGCGACGTGTTCCTGAAGATCGACGCCGATCAGACCCGCACCGACGTCGAGGTCGAAGCGATGGCGATGGCGCCGGTCCCGACCCCGGAGATCCTCTGGCGGAAGCCGCCCGTGCTCGCGCTCGCCGCTCTCCCTGGGACGTCACTCGGCCACCTCGGCGAGCCGTCTACCGCGTCGTCGCCGGCGTGGGCCGCGGCGGGTGCCGCCGCCCGGGCGCTGCACGACGCGCCGCTGCCGCCATGGCCCGGTCGGAGCGTCGACGAGCTCGCATCGCACCTCGCCGCCGAATGCGAGTGGCTCGCCGCCAACGACGTCCTTCCCGCCGACGTGGTTACACGCAGCCGCCGGCTCGCCGAGAGTGCACTCCGGCCGTGGGCACCGGTGTTCATCCACGGTGACCTGCAGGTCGACCACGTCTTCGTCGCCGGTGACGAGGTCACTGGCGTCATCGACTGGTCTGAGGCGTCCCAGGGCGACGCGCTCTTCGACCTCGCCACCCTCACGCTCGGACACGAGGAGCACCTTGGCGACGTCGTCGCCGGCTATGGCACCGACGTCGACCGCGACCTCATCTGCGCGTGGTGGTCGCTGCGGTGCCTGCTGAACGTACGCTGGCTGGTCGAGCACGGCTTCGGCCCGCCCGAGGAGATGCCCGAGGTCGCCGTGCTGCGATCCCGGCCGTGAGGCTGCACGAGCCCGATAGGTACGAGTGCCCGTTCTGCCGCGATCGCCTGGCATCTCCCGAAAACCCGTCGTCTTCCGGACCGACGAGGTCATGGTCCTCGTGAACATCAGCTGGTGGCCGAACAACCCGCGGGCATATCGGGTTGGGGCATCGCCCCCGAAGGGGGTTCTGAAGCCCCTGCCGGCTGCCGGAGTTGGCCGGCCCCGACTCGCCCGACCCCCTCGACGAACCGACGTGGTTGACTGAGGGCTTCGGACCCTGTCGTAAGCGGTGGATGAGTCCCACCGAGTGGAGGTGCCTGTGGCCGAACCCACACAGCCCGTAGAGCAAATGGTGGTGTGCTATTTCATCGTTTCTGATGAGGTCGAGCGCTCTCGGCGCTTCTATACCGAGGTACTCGGTGGCAGGGTGGTCTTCGGCCCAGAGCCGACCAACATTGCACTTGCCAACAGCTTCATCGTCATCAACAGCGGCGGAGGCCCCACCGACGACAAGCCCACGGTCACCCTTGCGACGCCAAGCGACCCCGACCGGGTCAGCAGCTTCCTCAATATTCGGGTCGGAGACATCCACGCCGCGTACGCCGAATGGAGCGCCCGGGGCGCGCAGTTCCTGACGCCGCCGAAACAGCACCAGTACGAGATCCGTTGCTACATCCGAGACCCCGATGGTTACATCATCGAGGTCGGGCAAACCACCGACCCACACGGTGACTGGTGGCCCGCCGACTGGTTATCGATCAACCCAGGCGGGCAATCCGACTGAACCCCGTCTCCTCGAGGTCACGAAGAACGCCGTCGCGCCTGACCCGGAGGGCAGCGTCCTCTCGGCTATGCCTTGCGGAGAGCACTCGGACGCCGTCGACCGCGGGCGGTCAGGCATGCCGAGAGATGGGTCGCGCGGCCTCGGGATGTCCCTGTTGGTGTTGGTTACAAGGCCAGATCAGTTGGCGAATCAGTCCCCCTTCCGTCGGCATCACCGTGACGAGAGATGTCCCGACGTGGTGTCACCTCCCCGCCAGAAGTCGGGAGGTCCACCACTGATGGGGATCCACCAAACAGGTCAGGACGGGTTTCAGGTCGGTTCTGCCCGAGGACATCGACTGGGAGCCGCTTCCGGCGATGTGCGTGTGCCTCGGACGAGCTGTGCTGACCAGGCGGCTCGCTCCGGGCAGGATGGCACGTCGGTTAGCCCGAGGCGTTGGCAGCCAGCTCCGTCAGCCGGCGTTCGAGAAAGCGTCGTTCGGCGCCGTCATCGGTGAGTGACCGCGCCCGACGATATGCGTCCCGTGCCTCCTCGGTCCGCCCGAGGCGGCGCAGGAGCTCGGCCCTTGTCGAGTGGAGGTAGCGGAAGTCCTCCAGACCGAGTTGGTCGACGATGCGAAGGGCAGCCTCAGGACCCTCGGTCTCGGCGACGGCGATGGCACGGTTCAGCTCGACTACGGGCGAACCGGTCAGGACCGAGAGCTCCTGGTACAGAGAGGCGATCCGCTCCCAGTCACAGGGTGTCTCGGCATGCAGTGAGGCGATGGCGGCCTGCAGGACGTAGGGTCCCCGGCCCCCTAGGGAGAGGGCACGATCGAGCTCGGCACGGCCGGCGGCGATCTGCTCGGGGCTCCACCGGGAGCGGTCCTGATCGTCGAGTAGGACGAGCTCCCCGTCGTCGAAACGGGCCTCACGACGAGAGTCGTGGAGGAGCATCATCGCAAGCAGCCCGTGGACCTCGGGGTCGTCTGCCAGCAGTTCCGCGAGGGCGCGTCCTAGCCACAGGGCTTCGGCTGCCAGCTCTTCCCGGCCGCCATAGCCCTCGTTGAAGATGAGGTAGACGACGGCGAGGACGGCCTCGAGTCGTTCCCGGAGCAGGTGGCTCGGCGGCACCCGGAACGGGATCCGTGCCGCTTTGATCTTGCGCTTGGCGCGGACCAACCGCTGCGCCATGGTCCGTTCCGGCACGAGAAAGGCGCGGGCGATCTCGTCCGTGGTGAGCCCGCCCAGGGTGCGCAGCGTCAACGCCACTTGTGCCTCGACAGCGAGCGCCGGGTGGCAGCAGGTGAAGATGAGCTCGAGCCGCTCGTCGGGGAACGACGAGGCACCGACTGCCACCACAGTTGGGTTGTCTTCGGCCAAGAGGCCGGACTTGGCGGCGAGCACCCGATTTCGGCGGATGCGGTCAGTCGCCCGGTTCCGCGCCGTTGTCATCAGCCAGGCTCGCGGGTTGGCGGGCATCCCGTCGCGAGGCCATCTTTCGGCAGCGATGGCGAAGGCCTCCTGGGCGGCCTCCTCGGCGAGGTCAAAGTTGCCCAGGTAGCCGATCAAGCTGGCCAGGACCCTGCCCCACTCCTCGCGGAAGACTTGTTCGAGCGTCACCTCCAAAATGCCTCCGAGGGTCGGATCTCGACGGCACCCCCGAACCGTGCTTGCGGGACGCGGGCGGCCACCTCGATGGCTGCGTCGAGGTCGTCCGCCTCGAGGACGAACCAGCCGCCGATGGCCTCCTTCATCCCGACGAAGGGGCCGTCGGTGGTCAGCGTCTTGCCGCCCTCGACCCGGACCGCCGTGGCGTTCTCGGGGAGCCCCAGGGGCAGACCGGCGGTCACGCCTGGCGTCTGGAGGAGGGTTCCGTAGTCGGCGCGGATCTGCTTCTGCTCCTCCTCGGAGAGTGCTTCCCACTGCTCGGAGCCCGGGAGCGGCGCTGTGCCCTGGTAGATCAGCATGACGTACTTCATTCGCTTCCTCCTCGGTACTGGTTCCTTGAGACGAACGGCGAGCCCCGAAATCGACAGGGTGACGCCGAAATCTATGTCGGTTCCGCCGTATCGAGGCATCCCGTCCGGCGCGTCGACACCAACCAGAGGCCGGTGATGATCTCGCGCTGTTGGCGCTTGTCGCTTGGGTGAGGTCAGGCACGAGAAGGTGCTCTCCGCCTCAGCTTGTTCGCGCCGCACGTCGTTGTCTGTTAGACGGTGCCGACACGGCCGGCGCTTCCTCAAAGACCCGGACGCGGCGCTCGCCGGCGCCTGGGAAGGGGCGACCCGAAACCACTTACCCGCTGCCCGAAATCGAGCTCCGCAAACTCTCGCTCGCCAGCGCGCCGACTCACCGTCACAGCCAGTAGGGCTGCTGTCATCCCGAAGGTTGACACATGCCGATAGCGGAATATATTAGACAAGTGGCCCGCGCCTCTACGACGTCGGATGTCTTCAACGCAATTGCCGAGGCACACCGTCGCGAGATTCTGGACACGCTGATGGCAGGCGAGAAGGCAGTCGGGGCGATCGTGAACGACCTCTCGATGTCCCAGCCTCAGGTTTCAAAACACCTGCGGGTGCTCAGCGAGGTGGGACTCGTCAGGTGCCGGGCGGAGGGGCGTCGCCGGTTGTACCGCCTGGAACCCGCGCACCTTCGGCCGTTGCGCGAGTGGGTGGCCAAGTACGAGCAGGCGTGGAACGACCGGATGGACCGGTTGGATGACTACCTACAAGAGCTACAACAAGGAGAGCCGCAGTGACACCTCATCGGCATGGGTCCGCAGTCGTCGAATTCCCGAACGAGCTCGAGATCGTCACCACTCGAGAGTTCGACGCTCCGATCGAGCTCGTCTTCGACGTGTTGACGCAACCGGAGCATGTGCGCCAATGGTTCGCTCCATTCGAAGACAAGGTGACGGTGTGCTCGATCGACCTGCGGGTCGGGGGGAACTACCACATTGTGTTCGTGACGCCAGAGGGAACCGAGTGCTCGTTTCGTGGGACTTACCTAGAGATCGAGCGGCCGACCCGGATCGTCGACACGTGGCTGTTCGAAGGTTGGCCGGATGCGAAGGCGGTCGAGACGGTAGACCTGCACGAGACTGACGGAGTGACGAAGGTGAAGATGAACCTCGCGTTCCGTGACCAAGCTGGCCGTGACCACATGACCACGACCGACGGCCAGGAAGACAGCTGGGACAAGATGGAGGATTACTTGAGGTCGCTGCTCGAACCAAAGTGATCCGCCTCTGAGTAGTGAGGTTCGGGCCAAGAACTCAGTGCGTGGTTCGCGAGCGTGCCCGCCGCGCTTCCGATTGCCGGCGAGCTTCGGTCAGACCGCTCCCGCTGCTGCAGGCGAGAGCGGCCCGGAGCTCATCGCCCGGGGGCGCTTCGGGAACGGTCGCGGCTCAGAAGCACCGGGACGGTCCACAACGAGCCGGACCCTCCTTGAAACCCTTCGTCGAGTCGTTCAACGGCCGGTCACGAGACGAGCTACTCAACGTCGAGGAGTCGGCAGCGGGTCAGTGTCACGTTGAGAAATAGGCTCATCGGGCAGGGCGGCAATCGAACCAAGAAAAGGGACTATGAAACTTCTCCTCACTTCGTCTGGCATCACGAACACGAGCATCCACGACGCGCTTCTCGGGCTACTGGGCAAGCCGATTGAGGAGTCCAGCGCCCTCATCATTCCGACCGCGATATACCCCTTCCCCGGCGGTGCTGGCCACGCATGGGAGGCGATCTGTGGAAGGAGCAAGAGTCCCTTCGCCGGATTGGGTTGGAAGTCTTTGGGAGTGCTGGAGCTCTCCGTGCTGCCCAGCATCGACGAAGAGTGTTGGGTCCCGGCGGTCCAGGAGACCGACGCCCTGCTGGTTTGGGGAGGCGATCCAGTGTTCTTGTCGTACTGGATGCGGCGGTCCGGGCTCGCAGACGTCTTGCCGTCGCTGCCTAGCGACACGGTTTACCTGGGGGTGAGCGCCGGGAGCATCGCAGCAACCTCCACCTTTGCCGAGACTTACCGTGAACCGCGTCGCGGCAGCGGTGAAGCGCTCTCGACGGAAGACATCGTGTTCGATACACCCAATGGCGAACTTCGCATGATCCTGGTCAAGGCTCAGGGAGTCGGACTGGTTGATTTTGCGATCATTCCGCACGTAGACAACGCCGATCACCAAGACATGGCCATCGCAGAACAATGGGCCGCGAGGATGCAGGCGCCGACGTACGCGATCGACGACCAGACCGCCATCAAGGTGACCGACGACAACGTCGAAGCCGTCTCCGAGGGGCACTGGAGGCTGTTTACCCCCTAGTACCACGCCGCTCAGACTCTTTTTCCTGATCAACGGCTAATTCGGAACTTCGTGCTTACGTCGGGTCCTCCTCGATGAACATCTGCCTCCGTCGGAGAAGCCCTCCCGTGATCGTCACAAGTAGGTCGCGGTGACGACCCCACTCTCGCCCAAAGATCAGCCACCGGCGCCCAGCCTGGGGTCGCCGCCTTAGTCGGCACTCAGAGGATGAAATTCGCCTTTCCGTCCGGAGCTTGGTGAGTGGACCCTGAGGACCTGCGCATCGGCCACACCGGCGGTCCCCCTGGCAGCTCAAGCACACCCACGTGGACGAAGCCGAGCCGCTCGTACAGTGCCGCGCTGCGTTCACTGCTGGCCTCAAGGTACGTCGGCAGTCCGGCCGAGTCGGCTTTCTCAAGAGTCGGCTGCATGAGCGCAGTTCCCAAGCCCCGTCCCTGCAACGCACTGCGCACTCCGACGAATCGGACGTAGTAGTGCGGCTCACGGAGGTGTCGCTCCTCCATCAGGCGCGCCACTCTTGTCGCGAGCAGCGATCGCGTCCCGAACGCCCGCACCCACTTCAGCGTCTCCTTCCCCGTCAAGGACTTCGGAAACTCCCACGCGCCGGGAGGCAGCGCGGCCACCGCGCCGTCATACGCAGGAGTCGTCCACACGGTCCCCCCGTTTCGCAGAACGTACTGCTCCATCTCAGCCGCAAACACTGTCCGTAGCCGTGACTTCAGTCGCAGACTGCCCGGAAGCAACCAGGTATACACGGGGTCGTTGAGGAACGCCTCGGCCAGCACGCCCGCCAGCCGCGGGACGTCGTCGGCTGTCGCGGGCTGCAGGGCCAGTTGCTCGACCCTGGGTCTCACTGGCTCTGATCCGGCGGCTGGCGGCGGTACGGCCATCTGCTACCCCTCCCATTTGACCAATGTGTAAGACACCGTCTTATACTGTGTCCTAATCCGGATGTCAACCTCGAATCGATCTACTCATCGCACCAAACTTCTCGAGGCGGCACGGGCGCTGCTGCGTGAGCGCACCTACGGGAACATCACCGCCCGCGATCTGGTCGCCGCATCGGACACGAACCTCGGATCCATCGGCTACCACTTCGGCTCGAAAGAGGCGCTCCTCAACGAAGCGATCGGACTCGCGCTCGAGGAGTGGGCCGACGCGATCATCCACGCGACCCGCCCCGACTCAGGCCCCGGTCCACTGACGCTGACGAAGTCGCTACGGACCGTCCTCGACGAGTACGACTCGATCCGCCCCTACTACCACGCCTACATCGAAGCGCTCGCACGAAGCGCCCGCTCGCCGGAACTCCGCGCACAACTCGCCGCCCACTACAACCGCCAACGCGACCGTATCGCGGGCTGGCTCACCGACTCGCTCCCCGACACGATCGATCCCAACGACGCCCGCCACCTCGCGTCGCTGATGATCGCCACCGTCGACGGGCTGCTCATCCAGACGTTCATCGACGCTGACAACGCACCCACCAGCCAGGACCTCGCCGCCGCCACCGCCCAGAAGCTCCCTCCCGAACAAACCCACTTCGGCTCAGGCCGCGTGCCCCGAGCGTGATCCCACGCCCGAGGGTCCGGCGGTTGGGGCACGAAAGTGCTGTTGAACGGCGACGACGTTGTAGAATCCGACAACGTGAGTGGCGGTGGTGAGACTATGTTCGAACCCCTCCTGGCCCGCTGAACTGGGGTTATGCAGCGCGAGAGCCTGAGCTTGGGCAAATTTCGGGTGCCACATGGCTCGCCGCAAGGTCGGCGCCGGAAGTGATGAGACTACGTTCGAACCCCTGACTGGGCGTCACCGGAGTCGGACATGCCCCTACCCCCGAACGGCGAGACGGGGCTGGATCGACCCGGGGCGCACGCCCGTGCCGTTTGTCACTGCGTCATTCGACGTGAAGTTCCACCGCCCCACCCCGCTCGGTCCCACCGTCCGGCTCACCGCATGGCCCCAAGATGTCGACCCGTCGCGGATTATCGTCAGATCCGAGGTAATCGTCGACGACAGGTTGAGGGCATCCATGACGGCGACGTGGGCTCGCTTCCGCCCTCGCTGAGTAGGACACGCTCCAGCAGCAGCGTTGCCACCCGGCCTCCCGTCCGCTTATCCACAAGGTGCCGGTCAGGGGCGCGGATCAGGCGTCCTCGCCCCCAGTCCTCCTCGGCCGGGTCCAGTCGCTTCGGCTGATTCCGCCGATCTCGGGGGTTCGAACATCGTCATTTGCCTCGGTCGGCGAACGGTCGCGAGAAACCCCACCTACTACCAGGGCATTCGTTGTGATTCCTACAACGGAGTGGAGGTGATGAGACTATGTTCGAACCCCGTCCGAATCACTGCGAAGCGGGTCGGGCCCGACTTCTGTGCGGTAGGTGTCACACCGCAGCCATAAACAGCCGCCAGGGCTCAGGAATGCCCTTCAGCCGGCGGACCCCTCGATCGGTGAATCGGACCGGTGACCCGGTTGAAAGGTCCTTGACGGTTGACGACACCAGGACCTCACCCGGCTCAGCCGTTGACTGCACCCGCTGGGCGATGTGAACGGCGATGCCCATGATGTCGTCGCCAATGATTTCGATCTCACCGGCGTGGATGCCAGTCCGGATATCGATGTCGAGCGGTCTCAGTTCGTGCTGGATCGCACCGCTGCAGCGAAGTGCACGGATTGGACTGTCGAAGGTCGCGAGGACACCGTCCCCTGTGCTCTTCACGAATCGCGCAGCGAAGCGTCGCACCTGACGAGCGACGATTTCGTTGTGCGACTCAAGCACGTCCTGCCAGCCGCGGTCGCCCAGGCGTTGGGCGCGATCCGTGGAATCGACAATGTCGGTGAACATGACTGTTGCCAGCTGACGTGTGGCATCTGGCACTGGTAGGTCGACCCCGAGAAAACCCCGAAGCTCAGCCAACACGGTGTCCTGGGCCTCGAAGAAGGGTAGGTGATCGGCACCGGGCAACTCCAGTAGTCGACCGTTGGGCAGCCGCTCTGCCATGTACCGGCTGGCGTTCACGTCGCTCATCCGATCACCTTTGCTGTGCAGAAGAAGAACCGGCACTCGAACCGTAGGGAGAAGAGAGCGGATATCCAGATCGGGGATCGACTTCAGGCTGCAGACCAGCTCGGCTGGGCTATTGGCGGCGCGGCTCAACCGTGTCCACCACCGAACCCCATCCGGATCCTTGCCGACACTTGGTGCTATGTGTCCAAACAGATGGGCCATCGGCCCGTCACTTTCATAAGGCGAACGAAGCTGGCTGAGCAATTGAGAATAGACATCTCTTGTAGTCCCCCAGGGGTAGTCGGGTTCGTCCTTGAACGTCGTCGGGTGGGAGCCGAAGGTGGCGATGGCGGAGATGCGATCCGGGCGCGTGGCGGCGAAAAGCAGCGCCACCCGCCCGCTCAGGTGCCCGGCGAACAAGGCGGCTCGCCGGGAACCAACCGCGTCCAGGACGCCGCCGATGTCATCCAACCAGTCGTCCGTCGTGCGGCGCATGGGTCCGCGGTCCGACAATCCGGTGCCTCGATGGTCGAACAGGATCAGTCGGCAGAACGAGGACAGGGAGTGAAAGAAGCGGCTCACAGCGGGATGTTCCCAGAGCAAATCGAGGTGACTGGGCCAACCGAGGTGGAAGATGAGGTCAGGTCCCTCTCCCAGAGTCTGGAAGGCCACAGAAGCCTTGCCGACCCGGGTATAGCGGACGGAAGGGGTCTCCATTACGCAACCCGGCCGCCTGAACGCCCTGCATCGGCCTTGTTGCAGCAGAGTTCCAGCTCAGCGCCGTCGGGGTCGCGAAAGAATACCGAGAGCGCCGGTCCGTAGGCTCGTACCTCGCCCGACGACGCCCCCGCAGCGATCAACTTCTGGCGCAGCTGTTCGAAGTCCTCCAGGCAGGCTGCCCCAACGCCGAAGTGATCGATCGGACCCCGCCCGCCGATCTGTCCCCGGTTGCCGACAATGGCGTCTTCGGGGACCTCGAAGGCGTGGAGCACCGCGGATCCGCCGATGTCGAGCACGGCGTTGCGGGGGTGTTCCCCGTCGGCGTCATCCGTCGATTTGACTCCGGCACCGAGGACTCCCACATAGAACTCGACGTAGCGGTCGAGATCCGCGGTCAGGGTGGCGACGTGGTTGATGCCAGTGACGTGCACGGTCGTCATTTGCAGCTCCCTGCTTGTTTGGCTTGCTCGGTGATTGCTCCTGCATTCGGTTGGGAGCGTGTACCCAACGGGTTGACGAGTAGGCACAGCGGGGAGGTCGGCTCGACCATTGCTCGCCCCAGAACGGTCAGCACCCTCCAGCCCCATCCGGCCGCAGGTGCTTCCGCGCTGCTTCGTCGTCCAGGGAGGACCTCCCGATCGTCCTCAGGCCGAGGGAGGGCAGCGGGAGGGTCCACCACGATCTGATATGGATACAGTGAATATGTAGTCATTACTGCCATACTGTAGTGACATGGCCCCTCCTGTCAAGAGGCAGTACCGATCGCCGGCTCGAGAGCGTGCGGCGGCGCAGACTCGGGCCACGATCCGCGAAGCCGCAGCGCGTCTGTTCGTCGAGCAGGGCTACGCACTGACCACCATGCGCCACGTGGCCGATGAGGCCGAGGTCTCAGAACGCACCGTCTACTTGGTGTTTCCCACCAAACTGGATCTGTTCGGCGAGGTCATCGGCATAGCGATGGCCGGGGACGACCAACCGATTCCCATCGCCCAACGCCCGGAGTTCCTGGAGGCCCTGGGCGAAAAGGACGGTGCCAGGGCGATTGCCCTCAGCGTTGAAGGTGCGGCGGCACTTCTCGAGCGGGCAGGATCGCTGATCATGGCCGGGTACGAATCTGCGGGTGCGGACGAAGGTCTCCGCGCGGCCGCAAGAGGGGGAGAGGCTGCACGAGCCCAGGACCTTCGATTGGTGACTGAGGCCCTGGCAACCCATGGCGCACTTCGCCCGGGGCTGACCGTTGACGAGGCAACCGACATCCTGCTCGCCTTGGCTTCCCCCCAGGTCCACCAGATGCTGCGTCGAGACCGCGGCCGCAGTCTGGGCGAGTACAAACGAATGATCCGGATCGCCCTGCAGTCGGCGCTCCTGGCGGGACACCATGATGGCAATGCCGTTGACCCCACCTCGCGCGCAGAGTGACTGTCCGGGTTTCGAACATCGGCAGTTTCCTCGGTTGGGAAATGCCAACGAAATACACCCCCTCTGATCAGAGAAGACGTCGTCATTCCGACAACACCGTGGAGGTGATGAGACTAGGTTCGAACCCCTCCTGGCGAGCTGACCTGGGGTTATGCAGCGCGAAAGCCTAAGCTTGGGCAAATTTCGGATGCCGCAGGGCTCGCCAGCAAGGTCGGCGCCGGAAGTGATGAGACCATGTTCGAACCCCGTCGGCCACCGCCCCGCTCCCGGCGGTAGGGGGTAAGGCAAGACGCTCAGGTGCTTGCGGTTGTTGGGTCGAAGACTCTCCAATGCCCCTCCGAGACCACTTCGACGGTGTCGCCGGACACCTTGATCGCGGTCGCGTCGTCGATGGCGTACGTCGGGACGGGCACACCATCTGCCCACTTCTCGACGTTCGCCATTGAGTGCTCCTCAAAGATCGGGTCTGGGTTGTCGATGTGCACCCACATCGTGAAGTCGACCAGTCCCAACGCCCCGCCGGCCTCCAGTGCCATGTCGCTGCCCGGAGGGACGAACCGCCGGTTCGACTCGGCATCGCAGTTGTAGGGCGTCATGGCGATGCTCCCGGCGCTGACTCCCACGTAGACCAAGTGCTCCAGCGACGGCAGCAGCTCTGCGAGGCCGGACTGGCGCATCCAATGGCACAGGTACAGAACGTTGCCGCCCCAAACGAGAAGCGCGTCGGTCTCCTGGAGCGTGGGGACCCAACTCTCTCGCCGGATGCTGGGCAGCGCCGTGAGTTCCAACAAGCCCAGCGACTTCCAGCCCAGATCGCACAGCGGGCTGCTCGCCGCTCCGCTAAGTGCCTCCGCCGCCCCCTTGCCGCCACCTGGAAAGGGGTAGATCGCGGTGGGAATGAAGAGTGCGCTGGACTCGGCAATCGGCTTGCCGAGCAGATCGACCAGCGCGTCGCTGATGCTCGGGTTGCTGATGCCAGCGGAGGTGAGAAGAAGATCCATAACCGTCCTTGTCGAGGATGTGAACGACACTAGGTCGACCCGGATTTGGCCGTGGCGGGCCATCAGTCGTCAGAACCAGATGCGCCGGTCAGGGCACCCAACGGGTGCCCTCGCCCCCAGTCCTCCTCGGCCGGGTCGCAGTCGCTGTGGCTGATTCCGCCGATCTCGGGGGTTCGAACATCATCATTTGCCTCGGTTGGCAAACGGTCGCGAGAAACCCCCATCTAGTAGGACGTTCGTTGTGATTCCTACAACGAAGTGGAGGTAAGGAGACGCTATTCCAACCCCCCTGACCAGGCCCGTGACCAGGTAGAACGGCTGAGGCGGCTCCTCGATATGGTCGCAACGATGCCTCCAGATAACGAGATCGCGGTACCAATACAGCTCCATCGCCGACTTCGCGAAGAGGAGGCCGGCAAGCTGGTGGCCGGCTACCTATCGGGCACCGAGGTCGGCGAACTCGCCGAGCGCTACGGCTGTCATTGAGACACCGTCAGCAAGGTGCTCCACCGAGCCGGTGCACCGCGTCGCCAGAGGGGTGTGCCTGCCAACCGTGTCCAGGACGCGGTCGATGCCTACGTTGGCGGGGCCTCGCTCGCCACGATCGGTGCTGAGCTGTCGGTTCATCCGACAACGGCGGCCCGGACTCTGACGGCGAACGGCGTCCAGATCCGCCCGCGACCTGGTTGGCCGCGCGACCGGTGACTCGACCGGCAAACGTTTGTCTGTTGCGCTAGTCGAGCGAGCGGGTCAACACAACCAAACGCCGACTCGGCGCTCTCCGCCCTCCTGGTCGAGCGTCGTTCTGTGCTTGCCCACGACCCGGCGTTCAGGGATGCACCTGACAGACTGGCGAGGCCGGGAAGTCTTCCAACACTGCCATGCACGATGACTCCGCCGATCGGTGGGCGTTTGACGGACGACACAGCTCTGAGCCGTTTCGCCGGACGACCAGAAGGGAGACGCAATGGACATCATCAACTTGGGTGCGACGGACGGGCTGCCTCCAGTGAACTGGGCAAATATCGTCAAGGAACTCGACGCCGGATCGCCGCCAGATCCAGGCGCCCACAACGCTCGCACGACGTGGCTCTCGACCGTCAACGAGGATGGAAGCCCGCACGTGACGGCTGTCGGTGCACTCTGGCTGGACGGAAGCTTCTGGTTCCAGACCGGATCGGGTACCCGGAAAAGCCTCAACGTCGCCCGCGATTCGCGCTGCTCCATCGCTGTGTCGATCCGCGATGCGGATGTTGTCGCCGAGGGTGAGGCAGGACGCGAAACCGACCCGGTCACACTGACACGCCTTGCCAAGGCCTGGGCGGATCAGGGATGGCCCGCCGAACTGGATGAGTCCGGCGCCGGAATCACTGCCCCGTTCAACGCGCCGTCGCAGGGTCCTCCGCCGTGGAACGTCTATCGCATCAAGACACGTTCGGTGACCGTGACATTGGCTACTGAGCCGGGCGGACTGACCCGCTTCAACTTCTAACCTCAGCCCAGCGAGGGGCCTGCCCGGTCTCGCCCATCGGCGAGTTCCTCGGGTCACAACTCCGCTCGCCTCGCCGCACCCTCGGCCCAGGTTCGGATTGCACAGATAACGACCCGCTCCCGGCGGTAGGGGGCAGTCGGCAAGCCTTCGTGGATGCTCTTGTACGATCAGGCATCGGAAGGTGCGGGTTCCGATTGTTGCGCAATCTGCAACCACCCACCGACAGCCCCAGGCGATCAGAGGGACGAGGTTCTCGACGTGTCCGTGAAGCCGTTGTCGAACAAGTCGGCACTCGTGACGGGAGGGTCACGCGGTATCGGTCGAGCCATCGTCGAGCGGCTCGCCCGAGACGGAGCGACGGTCACGTTCAGCTATCTCCGAGACGATGAGGCCGCCGCTGAGGTAGTCCAGTCCGTCAGGGCAGCCGGCGGCGAAGCCTGGTCGCTGAAGGCCGACCAGGCCAAGAGCCGCGACATCAGGGAACACTTCGATGCCGCACGGGCGCATGGCGGTGGATTGGACATTGTTTGTCAACAACGCGGCGATCGGAGTCGGGCTCCTGGCCGATACAAGTGACGAGGACTTTGACCGCGTGATGGCGACGAACCTGAGGGTACGTTCATCTCGTTGCGCGAGGCTGCTCGACGGATCCGGGATCACGGTCGCATCATCAACATCTCCACGGTCAATACCGTGCTCCATGAACCGGGTATCGGCCTGTACGCGGCGAGCAAGGGAGCGATCGAGCAGCTCACCGTTGTCGCTGCTCATGAGTTGGGAGCCAGGGGAATCAACGGTGAACACCGTTTCTCCCGGCGCCACCGACACGGACATGCTCCGATCGCTCAATTCGACCGAGGAACTCGATGCGATGGCTCAGATGACTCCATTGGGTCGGATTGGCCAACCTGAAGAGGTGGCTGACGTTGTCGCCTTCCTCGCCGGCCCGGACGGGGCCTGGATGACCGGCCAGAACCTGCGTGCCGGAGGAGGCATTCGGTAGCCGTCCCTGGCGGACATCAATGGCTAATTGAATGCCCGACCTTCCCCACCGATCCGGCGGTGGGTGACACTTCCGGGCTAGCCGCAGCTTGCCCAGGCAGCCGACGATCGGCTCTCGCTCATCCACCCGGAGTCGGCCAGCTCCGCTACTCGGGGTGGGCTCAGTGGCTCCTCTACGATCGGCCTCTCCGGCGGCGGCCGGATCGGTCAGCTCGCATGGGACGGCAGCGCGGATCGACGGGCTTCGCCTGAGCGCTCGTTGTGCTCGCCGAGGAGGGCGACGCCGAGCGTGCCTGATTGGCAGACCGTAGGAAGCTGCAAGCGACCGGTCAAGCGATCGGACACGAGAAATGTCCGTTGAACAGCCAGAACGTTGTGATAACGACAACTGAGTGGGGACGGAGGTGTCTGAGTGGAGGTGATCCTCACAAATCCTAAAAATGGTCCTGCAGTGGCTACCAGCGATTTCTCACTCTCCACTCGCAGGCGTACGCTGCCGAACTGCCGAGACGAGATAGTCACGGCGCTTGAATCACTGATCGCCGAGCACGGTTATCGCCCATTTCTTGTACGCGAGGTCTATGAGCGGATGGCGGCTCTTGGCACTTCCTACGCCGAGCTGACCGTCTACAAGGCGATGCAGCGGATGAAGCTGCCGGACCCGCGACTCCCTGGCCTCCGACTCGAACGCGTAGACACGGCGGGCTTTCGACTCATCAAGACCATCGCGAGCTAACGCTGTCGCGATCCTCGCGGTTCGTGTCTCACGCTACGCAAGAAACAAGGCCAGGCCGCCACCCACGAGAGTCCAAACGGAACATTGTGTCTGTGTCTGGACCGCTTCCTCGGCGTCGCGCACACTGACCGCGATGCGGTAGGCAATAGCGAACAGCAGGGGTCGCAACTCCTCGGCCCGGGTCACGTCAGCCCTTGGGTGAAGCCCTGGCGCCACGACGGATAGAGCAGCTCCCAGCCAAGCTCGGCCTTGGCCCTGGCGTTGGAAAAGCCGCGCCCCTCGGTCATCATCGCCACTGCCACTTCCCCCGCCAGCAGACGAGCCAGCCACCCCGGGACCCGCATCGGTGGCTTCGCGCCCGCGCACGCGGCCAGGTAGGGCAGCCACTCACTGGCCGGCGCCGGTTCGTCGTCGACGATGTTGAATACGCCCGTTGCCGTTTGCTCCACAGCCAGGACGGTGGCGCTGGCCGCGTCGTCGAGATGCACCCAAGAGCAGTACCCGGTGCCCCCGCCGACAAGAGGAAACTTCCGCTTGCGTACGAGCTCGACTTGATCGTCGGTGGCGCCTGGCCCGTAGAGCCCCCCGTAGCGCAGGATCGCGCCACCAGCGTTGATGACTACATCTTCGAGGTGACGGACTGCCTCCATCACCGGCTGCGCCGCCGTTCCCATCATCATGTCCAGCGGGTCCTTCTCGGTCTTCACCCTTCCGCCCTCGCGGATGCCGTTCCAGCTGGCGTAGCTCTGCGCGACGAAATGGGACACGCCAGTCGCCTCGGCGGCAGCCAGCAGGTGATCGGTCCCCTCGGTGCGCAGCCGATTGGTGGTGGCGAACCACCGATCCATGTGCTTCATATCGGGCTCGTGGGCGATCGCGGTCATCTGGTGCACGATCGCATCCGGCTGGGCCTCCGCCACCACCTCACCGACCGATACCCCATCCAAGCCGTCCATCACGACCGCCTTCGCGCCGAGCCGCTCCAGTAAGCCCAACTTGGCGGCTCTCGTCGTCGTAGCCGTCACCTGGTGGCCCCGAGCCACGAGCTGCGAAACCAGCCGTCGCCCTACGACCCCGGTCCCGCCTGCCACGAACACCTGCACAACCATCACCTCCCTGATGCCAACACGCACTTTCAACAGGCCGCCAACATCGGCGATCAATGGTGGCGGGGGCCGATACCACGCTTAGGTCAAACCGAGGTCGCTCTAATTTGCGTAGCTACAGCAGCGAAGGTCTGACCTCTTATCGGATGACCAAAGCCCGCGCTCCCGGTGAAGACGGCATGTGCGGCTCATTGGTGTGTGTGACCCGATGGCCCGATCAAGTAAGCCATCCGGGGCGCACGAGACCAGTCTCGTAAGCGAGCACCACGAGTTGTGTTCTGTCGCGAGCGCCGAGTTTGGTCATAGTTCGACTGACGTGGGTGCGTGCGGTTGCCGGACTCATGTAGAGCCGCTCAGCGATCTCGTCGTTGGTAAGCCCGCCAGCCAAGAGGCGAAGGACCTCCCGCTCGCGCTCGGTGAGCACGGCGAGTTCGTTGGTTGGCCGAGAGGGCTTGGCTCGGGTGGCGAACTCCTCGATGAGCCGACGGGTCATATTCGGCGAGATGAGCGATTCGCCCGCCGCCACCACGCGCACTGCGGTAACGAGGTCGGCGGGCTCGGTGTCTTTGACGAGGAAGCCGCTTGCCCCGTAGCGCAGCGCATCGAAGAGGTACTCGTCGAGACCGAACGTAGTGAGGATGACGATGCGCACTGCGGCGAGGCGAGGGTCGGCGACGATCTGGCGGGTGGCTTCCAGGCCGTCGAGTTCGGGCATGCGGATGTCCATGAGCACGACGTCGGGCACGAGCGTCTTGGCGAGGGACACGGCCTCATGGCCATTGGCCGCCTCGCCGACGACATCGATGTCGTCTCGGGCATCGAGGAGAGACCTGAACCCGCCGCGAACGAGGGCCTGGTCGTCGGCGAGCAGGACCCGGATCACGATGCGGTTCCAAACGGGAGGTGCGCGGTCACGGCGAACCCTCCCCCTGGGCGCGGACCGGCCTGCAGCCGTCCGTCGAGAGCGAAGGCGCGCTCGCGCATCCCGGCGATCCCGCTACCGATCCCCGGGGAGGCAGCGCTGGTGGCTGGGGCGTCTCCGTCGTCGCACACCTCGATGTCGAGTCCGCCGGGGCCGTGGGTGAGGCACACCGTGGCCGTGGCTCGACCAGCGTGGCGGGCCACGTTGGTCAGGGACTCCTGGACGATTCGGTACGCGGCGAGGTCAACCGCGGTGGGCAACGGCCGGGCCTCGCCGACGGTCTGCACCGTGACCGGGATGCCCGCGGCGCGGCTCGCCTCCACCAGCTCGTCGAGCCGGTCGAGGCCAGGCGCCGGGGGCGTGGAGCGTCTTCGTCGTCTTGGCGGATCGCGACGAGCATGGTGCGCAACTCGTCAAGGGCGTCCTTGGAGACCCGCTTGATGGCGGCGAGCGCGGCGCGGGCCTGCTCGGGATGGGCGTCCATAAGATCAAGTCCGACACCGGCCTGGACGTTGATGAGCGAGATGTTGTGGCCGATCACGTCGTGGAGGTCGCGTGCCATCTGCAGCCGCTCCTCACTCGTCTGGCGTCGAGCGTCGAGCGCTCGGGTGGCCCGGGTTTCGACGGTTCGCTCCCGGCGCAGGCGGACGACCTCCGCGGCGATCACCAGCACGGCCAGCCATCCGGCTAAGGCCAGGGCGAAGGTGAGCGAACCTATGCGGTTGCCGTAGGCGAGGGGGGCGAGCCACACCGAGCAGAGGTAGCCGACAACGATCACTACCCAGGCGGCGCGGCGGTGGCCGGAGGTGGCGGCGAGGAAGAATGCAACGATGAGGCTGAGGTTGACCGACCACGCCCCCGAGGGGGTAAGGGTCGCCGCGAATGCCACCCACAGGACGACGACGGGCCAGCGGCGCCTGAACACCAGCGCCAGCGGGCCGACGATCAAGAGGACCCAATCGACAGGGCCGAGGTGCGTGGTCGGGCTGTGATGGCCAGCCACTGTCGCCGCCGCGCCGACTAACTGCACCACCAGCAGCACTGCCGGGAGGGCCAAGTCACGGCGCCAAATAAGCCCGTCAAGCCAGCCTGAGGGCCGGCCGGTGCGGGGGGCTGGGTGGTCCACGTGGTCCATTTTCCCTCAACGTATCGAGCTGGTCGCATCGCCGCATCGGCCCACAAGCGGCTCCTCAACTGCGCTTAGCGGCGTAGCCCACAGCCGCCAACTACGCCCATGGACGTAGCCGACAAACCGCTCTCCGCCCGACGACATAACGGGTCTGAGCCGCCAACATCGTCGTCATGGAACACCACACCCATCCCGTTGACGCCACGAGGCGGTTGCCATGGCGATGATAGAAGTCGACGGGCTGACCAAGCGATTCGCCGGTCTGACCGCGGTCGACCATGTCAACTTCACGGTCGAGCAGGGCCGCGTCGTCGGGTTCCTCGGCCCCAACGGCGCCGGAAAAACAACCACGCTTCGCATGCTCCTCGGCCTTGTGACCCCGACCTCTGGGACAGCAACGATCAACGGACGCCGCTACGACGAGCTGACTGATCCACTCCATGTCGTGGGTGCGGCTCTGGAGTCGTCATTCGCCTATCCCGGTCGCA
Organism: uncultured Actinomycetota bacterium; assembly: GCA_963735115.1. Taxonomy (GTDB): domain Bacteria; phylum Actinomycetota; class Acidimicrobiia; order Acidimicrobiales; family Bog-793; genus JAKACA01. The sequence continues at coordinate 1,401,068 of CAVTJR010000001.1, forward strand.
GTGCCCGCAACCACCTCCGCATCGCCGCCCTCGTCGGCGGCGCGGCGGCCAAAAGGGTAGACGAGGTGCTCGATGTCGTCGACCTGACCGGGGCAGCCGATCGACGAGTCGGGCAGTTCTCCCTCGGGATGCGCCAACGGCTTGCTCTTGCCACCGCGCTCGTGTGCGAGCCGGAAATCCTCATCCTTGACGAGCCCGCTAACGGCCTCGACCCCGAAGGCGTCCATTGGCTCCGCATCCTGCTGCGCCGCTTGGCGAATGAGGGACGGACCGTCCTCGTCTCCAGTCACATCCTGGCCGAAGTCGCCCAAACCGTCGACAGCGTCGTCATCTTGGACCGGGGCCGACTCGTAACCGAGTCCACCCTCGCCGATCTCACCGCCGAAGGCGGCCACATCGTGCGGGTCCGCACCCCAGAGCCACCGACCTGGCCCAGCTGCTCACCGGCCGGGGCGCCAACGTGACCGTGGTCGCGACCGATCGAGTGGAGATCACCGGCGCGACCAGCGAACAGATCGGCACTGTGGCCGCCGAGCACGCCATACCGATCTTCGAGACCAGCACCGAGACCGCCGACCTCGAGGACATCTTCCTCCGCCTCACCGCAGGCGACGAGCGAGCCGAGGTGACCCCATGACCCGGCTCATCCGCACCGAGTTGCTCAAGCTCACCACCATGCGACTCACCTACGGCCTGCTCGGCATCGCTGCCGCCCTCACCGCCCTGTTCTCCCTTCTTGAGAACAACCGAGCCGGAGCCAGCGGCACCGGCGTACCTCCCATCTCCACCGCCGACGGGCTGCGCACCGTGACCACCGTTACCGGTTTCGCCATGCTCCTCGCAGCGGTGCTCGGCTCCATCATGGCCAACGGCGAGTTCCGCCACTTCACCGCCACCCAGACCTATCTGGCCACCCCGAGACGAGCACGGGTACTGGCCGCCAAAACGGTCGTCGCCGTCAGTATCGGATCGGTATTCGGGCTTGTCGCCGGCATCATCTCCAGCGGTATCGGGCTCGTCTTCGTCCTCGCCCACGGCGACCACGTCGCCCTATCCACCGGCACACTCGTCGCACACCTCGCCGGCGCAGTCATGGGTGCTGCACTGCTCGCCGCGCTCGGGGTCGCCGTCGGGTCGCTGGTCCGTTCGCAGCTCGCCACCGTGATCGGGATCTTCGTGTGGGCGGTCATCATCGAGTCGGTCATCGGCGGCCTTTACACCTCCATTCGTCCCTACCTGCCGTACACCGCAGCCACCATTCTCGCCGGGGCGAAACTCGGCGGGGCCGCGTTCGGTCCCGCCCACGGGCTCAACGGCGGTGCCCCCCTACCGTTCGCCGCCGCCGCAGCCCTCATCGCCGCCATCGCCGTAGCCACGGCACTGGTTGCCTCCCGCACCACGCTCCGACGGGACATCACCTGACAAGACGATCGACCACGGCCAAGGTCGTCACCATAAGAGCCGAGTCGCACCGACCGCAAGGAGAAAACCCCATGCACCACCAAATGCTTATGGCCGCCGCCATCGCCGCCTCCGCCGCTAACAACAGCAAACATTTTCATCTCGGACCGTGGATCATCGTGCCGATCCTCATCGTCATCGCCATTGTCGGCACACCCATTTATGTCATCAGGGACCGCCGCAAGCGGCGCTCAAATCAGCGACCCCAGTAGACCGTCCTGCCCGCTAACGAGATAGTCACCGCGCTTGAGTCACTGATCGTGGAGCACTGTCACCGTTCGTTCCTCGTGCGCGAGGTCTACGAGCAGATGGTGACTCTTGGAAACGTCCTACGCCGAGCCGACCGTCTACAGGCGATGCAACGAATGAAGCAACTGGACCCGCGCCTCCCTGGTGTTCTGGCATCTGCCGTTCGCGTATGGCTGGACCGTCGCCACCGGATCACGCTCGGTCGATGAGTCGTTGCGGGCGTGTCACCGTGCCGAGGTACGACATGGCAGCAAATTGCCCTGCTCTTTCGCCAGGTCATGAAAGCGAGCGAACTCGTCCGCACTGAGACGGCTTAGGAGTTCGGACATGACCCCGACAAACGCCGTGGCGCGCTGATTGGGTGGAATGTCAGCATCGACGAGCACCGCGACAGCCTGATCGACAGCATCGGTACCGTCACCTGAGTCCAGGTGCTCGGCGATCATTCGATCGAGATCGAACGTCCCGTCGCGAGCCATCGTCTCAGTCGACCGTTACGCGATCGACAGGCGCTTCGCCTGAGTTAGGCGATCCGCCACGTCCGTCCAGTTCACGAGGTTCCACAAAGCAGAGACGAAGTCCGCTTTCACGTTCTTGTACTGCAAGTAGAAGGCGTGTTCCCAGGCGTCGAAGACAAGTAGCGGCACCGAGCCGTTCCCGACGTTTCCCTGATGGTCGTAGACCTGTTCCACGAGAAGGCGACCGGCAAGGGGCTCGAAAGCAAGCACGCCCCAACCCGATCCTTGGATGGTGGTCGTTGACTGGGTGAGCTGTGCCTTGAAACCATCGAATGATCCGAAGTGCTCGTCGATAGCCGCAGCGAGATCACCGATCGGCTTGTCGCCACCGTCCGGCGAGAGGTTCTTCCAGAAGATCGAGTGCAGCACGTGACCAGAAACATTGAAGGCCAGAGTCTTTTCGAGACCGACAATCGAGGAGAAGTCTTCTTTGTCGCGAGCCTCTGCGAGCTTTTCGAGCGTCGTATTCGCCCCGGCGACGTAGGCGGCGTGATGTTTGTCGTGGTGCAGCTCAAGGATTTCGCCCGAGTAGTGCGGCTCCAATGCGACAAAGTCATAGGGAAGGTCGGGAAGCGTGTAATCAGCCATCAGGTCTCCTTCTTGCTCGGTTTGCAATCATCGTCATCAACTAGGGCGCTCCGTCCCCGACGCCTTCAATTCCGAGGATTTCCTGCTCAAGCACTGCCTCCGGTACACCGCCGAGCCGAAGTCTTGAGGTCCACTTCTCCTCGATGTGACCAAAGCGCCAGACCGCGAGCGCAAGGCCCCACGTAACGACGAACATGCCGACGATCACAAAGCCCGCCGTGTTGATGTTGAAGTTGAACATGAAGCCCCAAAAGCCACCGTTCTGCGGGAGCGAGTGGATTTCAAGTGGCATGAGGCCAAGCGTTTCGATGCCACCGATGAAAAAACAGATTGCAACGGAGAGCCCAGTAATGGCGAGGTTGTAATAGACCTTGCGAACCGGATTGAAGAAGGCCCAGCCGTAGGCGAGGTTCATGAACATCCCGTCGCTCGTGTCCATGAGGCTCATGCCAGCGGTGAACAGGAGTGGCAAGCAGAGGATCGCGTACCAGGGGACGTGCTGTGATGCTTCGAGCGCGACGGTTGCCAACAGTGCAACCTCGGTCGCGGTGTCGAAGCCCATTCCGAACACCACCCCGACGGGATACATCTGCCATTCCTTCGTGATGCTCTTCATCCACTTACCGAAGAAGCGGAAGAAAAAACCGCGGTTGTTGAGCTGTGTTTCCAGCTCCTCTTCGTTGTAGACGCCGCGTCGCATAGAACGCCAGACCTTCACGATTCCCGCCAGGATGACGAGGTTTAGTGTGCCGATGAGGAACAGGAACGCTGCGGAGACGATCGTCCCGAAGAGACCACCAAAGTTTTCGAGTCCCGAGTTGTTGTGCGACACGGCGTTGAAGACCGTCTTCTCGGCGATGATGATGCCGATACCGATTGCGACGACGATCGTCGAGTGTCCGAGCGAGAAGAAGTACCCGAAAGCGAACGGTCGCGGCTTGTCGGTGCCCTGGCGTTCGTTCATCACCTTTCGGGTGGTGTTGTCGATCGCCGAGATGTGATCGGCGTCGAAGGCGTGGCGTAGACCAAGCGTGTAAGCGAGTCCGGCGACGCCGATACCGAGACCCTTGAAGTGCTGCGGGACGACGAAGGCGATGAAGACGAGGAATGCGATCGTGTGCAGCGCAAGGATCGAGCCATACATCGCGAGGACGCGGACCTTCTCTCGCGGCGACAGCGCGACGAACGAGACCCGGATGTAGCGGATGAAGCTCGGCTTCGGTACGAGTGGTGGTGCTTCGGTCGACATGGCTTTCCCTCCCTCTCCGGTCCGCTAGGCAATTTACGCTAAATGCGACAATGTCGCAAGAAGGAACTACTTGTGGTTGCAGGGTCCTCGCTAAGCTGGTCTTGATGACTGTGCTCGCGCCGACCCTCCCTGATCTCTCCCACCGGGTCGAGGTTGTCCTCGACCTGCTTCGAGAGCGGGGTCATCGGGTGACCACCTCCCGCCGCCTTCTCGTCCAGTCACTCGTCGAAGCGGACGGGCACCGCACGGCAGAGGAGCTGGCAGCCGAGGTCCACAGCCGCGCCCCGGACGTGCACCTCTCGACCATCTACCGCAATCTCGACGAGCTGGAGCACCTTCGAGCCATCGAGCACGTCCACCTCGGCCACGGCGCCGCGACCTACCACCTCGCGGCGACGAGTCACGGTCATCTCGTTTGTCGCGAATGCGGCACCACGATCGAAGTTCCTGACGATCTCTTCCGGTCGCTCAGGCGGAACGCGAAAGAGAGCCGGATTGACGATCGACCCGCATCACTTCGCGGTGATCGGTCGTTGTGAAGCCTGCGAGGCGCTTGAGTCGCCCGCTACCTAACGACAAGTAGTGCGGCGACTGCCCCCGCGAGGAGAAACACCCCGAGCGGCACGCGGCTTTTCCAGGTGAGGCGACGCGTAACGAGCAGTGGCACGGTCACGACCGACGCGAGCAGATAGGCAAGGAAGACTGCGGCGAGGACGGTCGCGTAGGGGTCCGCGCCGCATACCGCCCCGATGAGGCCGAGAAGCCGGACATCGCCGAGGCCGAAGCGTCCCGCGAGCGCCAGTGCATAGACGAACGCCGCCGCGGCACAGATCGCCATCGCGACGGCGGCGCGGGTGAGCGCTCCCCATCCGGCACCACTCCCCGCGCCGAGCGCGACGAGGCCGAGCAGGACCGGATAGCTCGGCCAGACAAGCCGCTTCGGCATCCGATGCTCGCGAAGGTCAGTCACCGAGCAGGCGAGCGCGAGGACGCCGAGGAAACAGTCCGCGGGGAGGAACGGCGAACCCCAGTACCGAACACACGGCGCCGCCTCGATCGCGCCGAGCACGAGGAGCGACCCGGCAAGGGTGCCGCGTCCGAATCGCGTACGCGGCAACGCAACGGCGATCGTCTCGGCGCGCGTCGTCATCGGTTCGGGCCTGTCTCGCGGCGGCGACGCACCTCGGCGATCCGTTCGCGGCGGCGGCGCATCTCGCCGAAGAGCCCGTCGGTCGCTCGCGGGAGTCGAGGTCGGCTTCGTCGAGGTGAGCGTGCAGCTCGTCGCGCACCGCCAACGCTTCGTCGACGCGCCCGAGGTCTTAGGAGCGCCCGATCCGGCGGACTACCTCTTCGCAGATTCGGTAGTCGTGAGCGCGCGGCGAAGCGCCACGACCGCTTCCTCGTTACGCCCGGCCTGCTCGTGCAGTTCGGCAAGGCGGCACGCCGCGTCGAGGGCGCGGCGATGGAGGTCTTCGCGCGCCGTTCGGACCAGAGGTAGTCGGTGCCAGGGCAGAAGGTGCCGCCGTAGGAGTCGAGGGCAACGGTGAGGGCGATGATGCGGTCGTCGTCGTTCGTCGCGCCTGCGGCGGCAGCAAGACCAGCCTCGAACTGCCAGAGGTCATGTCGAGAACTGCCGCGTCGGGCACGTAGAGGTCACCGACCTTGGCGATCACGTCGAGCGGCTTTTCATCGCTCCCCTCGGGGCGACCGAGACGACTGCGGATGCTACCGACCGCGTCCAGAACGCGTCGTGCCCGCGCCGCGGCGAGCGATCCCGCCAGAGCGCTTCGGTCGCCACCTCGCGTCCGCGCCTTCGGGTCGTAGCGCATACCAGGCAAGCAGCTCGAAGCCCGAGGCGCGGAAGTCGTGCTCAACGAGCACGCCGAAGGACACAACGCGCATCACGCCGAGGAGCTGCACCGGATGGGCACGGCCCGGGCTCCGGCAAGACCTCCCCGTCGCGGCGCTGATCAGTCACGGGCTCTTGTTCGATCGCATCCGTCACCGTCGAAGCGACGAGTTGTGGCATCGGCCACTCGCTTCGACCGTCGCCGTTCGTCTCCTCGGGGAGCGCGGTCGGCGGCGTCCGGTTCGTCCTCGGGACCGCTGTAGTTGTGGACGGCCGCGATCGGTGCGAGAAGGTCCGCCGCTTCATCTGATCCAAGCCGAAGCACCGCGCCGAGCCGAGGAGATCGGCGAGGGCCTGAGGAGCCGCGTGCTCGACCCATCCGTCCACGTCGACGACGAGCCGTGGACCCTCCTCCTCCTCGGTCGCGTCAATGTCGAGCGCGAGCGCGCACGCCGCGAGGTGCCCTGCCGATTCCGCCAATACGCGCCATCTGCCGCGCTCCTCGGCGGGAACCGCATCGACGAGCGCGACGAGGAACGGATACGGGTCGTCGCCACCTCGGTAGTCGGTGGCATCGGCGAGGCCGTCGCGCTCGATGCGACGCGTGCGATCAACGGACTCGGCTTCGACCGACGCGAAGAGCGCGGCGAGATCGTCGCGGAGCTGCACGGTGCGGGCAAGGTCGAGGCCCGACAGGAGGCGACGCGCGCATGACGGGGTCGTCACGATCTGGACGTTGAAAGGGCCGCTCCGTGCGAGGAGCGCCGCCAACCATGCGCGCAATGTCGCTTCGCCTCCGGCACCGGAGAGCACGAGGCCCGACCAACGCCCGAGCGACAGTTCGACAGGGACGGCGGCCCACCCCTCTTCCACCGTCCCGGCCTCGATGCGATCCGGCGCAGCGAAAGCCTCATCGCTCACCACACCTGACAGCGGCGCGACCTCGGGCACCGAGCGCTTCGGGAAGTCGGCGTCGTCGTCCACTTCGGCGCCGCGCACGACGAGCAGGTCGCGAAGTGTCGGGTGAGCGCGGGTGCCCCAAGGTGGCGACCGGCCCACGGGGCGCGTGGCCGGTAGCGCTGGCGTCGCCTGAGCCGGAGAGCAACGAGCGCGCCGAGGATCGCGACGACAAGCGACCCACCGACACGATCCGTCGCCGACAGCATGGCAGCGGGCTCAGGACCACGCCTACCCTCACCGCGGTTCGCGCCCGGGTGCCCTGGGACATGCCCCAGATTGCCCCAGTGCGTCTATTTGCCCTGGTCGGAGGTTCGCTGCGGGCCGGTGTGGTCGATGGCCCGGCAGGCATCGTCGACGACGGAGCGGCGATGGGGCCACGCGCTTCCACGGAAGTCGGGTTCGGTGCCGTGGTCGTTGTCGGTTCGGTCGGCGTCGTGGTTGGCGGCTCTGTCGTTGTCGTTGCCGCGGGAGCAGGCGTCGGGTGCGTGTCCGGCGAGGAGGATGCGGCCGCGGATGACGGCAGTCGGAGCACCCAACCGGGATAAATCCAGTGCGGGCTCTGAAGCGCCCCGCCACCCGGTTGGGGCACCCCCTTGTTCAGCTCGAAGATCGCCCGCCACGAGAGCGGATCGCCAAGCTCGCGCTCCACGATCCCCCAGAGCGTGTCCTCGCCGCGCACGACGTAGGTCCGCTCGCTCGGTCAGACGTACTCGTCGACATGGGCACCTCGCTCCGCGTCGGGTCGTCGGTGATCACGGCGGTCAGCTCCGCGTCGATCCGCCCGTCGTGCTCGCTCGTACCGTCGCCAAAGGGTGAACGGATCAGCACTGGGGGTCGAACCGGTGTCGTGATCGCCACCGCGGCAGGCTCACCCCGCTGCCGCCCCCGCGGGCGAAGGAAGCGGCGAGCGTCAGCACGATGGTCCCGAGCAAGAACGCGGCGAGGCCTTGGAAGCGCCCGGCAACCGGAAAACGACCGACCGCACGCGAACGCATGACGCGATGGATTCGGTCAAGAACGCGAGCATGAGCACGGCCCAACAGAGCCACAGCGCACACGACAGGACATCGAGGATCGCCGTGTCCGAAAGGCCGTGCTGACTGACGCGTTGCCGACCTCATGCCACGTAGGCACGTGACGCGGCAACGGCCAGCCGATGAAGCGGACGAGCACATACGGCACGCCACCGACGAGCACGCCGATAGCGACGAGGCCGAGAAGGCCGCGACAGAGCGGACCGAGCCGGACGCGGATCACCGGCGCACGATCCATTGGCGCATCCCTGTCGTGGCGGACACGGAAGTCATGGCCCCTCCGTGGCGGTCGCAGAAGCCGAGCCGGAGATGGCAAACGAGCCAACGTCCGCGACGCCAAGCAGGGCGGTCGGCTGGCGGAACGAGACGGTGACACGCACCTCGTCGCCGGTCACCGCGACCGTGCCGCTCCGACCGATGCTCGCGAGGTAGGTGTCGGCAGCAGAGGTCGCCGCCGCGGGGTCGAGCGTGAGCGTGCCCGATCCGCGCAGCGTTCCAAGGTCGATCTGCTGGGCACCGGCGCGTGCCGCGGCGCTGGCGTCGTTGACCGCGTCGACCTTGGCGCGAAGCGCCATTCCGCCGTCGTAGACGAGACCGGCGAACAAGAAGAGTGCGAGCCCGATCACGACGACGAACGCAGTGATGACGCCCGCCTCGTCGTCACCGCAGCGCGCGAGCCAACGCTTCGTCATTGGCCGTAGCTGCGGTAGTCGTCGAGGACTTGGCTCGCGCTCGACGTGAGGGTGGTCGTCGCCGGAAGATGCAGACCGGCGAACGCGGAGAGATCGACCGTGCAGGTGAGCGTGACATCGACGGTGCCACCGGCGGTGAAGTCGGCGGTGTCGGTCGCAACGTGCAGCGTCACGCAGGAAAGCCCGTTCGCTGACACGCTTGCTTGCGCCGCGGCGGTCGCCGCGGCGGGAGTTGTCGCGATCGACGCCGCTCGCGCTGCGGCAGCGGCCACGCCGTCGAGCGCGATGTCGTTCGAGACAACCGAGCCGAGCCCGACGACGAGCAAGAGGAACAGGATCAGAAGCGGCGTGGCGAGGATCATCTCGACCGTCACTGCGCCTTCGTCACCCGTTGTGCCCCGCACCGCTCGCCAACGCCCGCGCACGCACCGAAACAGCGAGCACGCCGCGGTCACGTCGCACCCCCGCCATCGCCGTTCGCTGCCGCCGCGACGAACCGTTCGGTCGGGCCGTTCATCTCGACCGGACCGGGAGCGTGAGCCACGGAAGAACTGCCTCGGCGTGACCGGTCACCGTGACGCTCGTCGTCGCGTCGCCGCGGGTCGTGTTGACAGCCACACCGGAGAGCACAGCGTTCCCGACCTGGACGAGCAGGTTCTGCGCCGCGGCATTCCCGTCCGCGGCGCTGCCGCCCTCGACGCGGCTCACGGTGAGGCTCTGTTCGGCTGCGGCTTCGGCGATATGCGTCGCGTGCTCGAAGAGCGCGAACTGCACGACGCCGAGGACGAGCAGGAACAAGAGCGGCGTCGCGATGAGCAGTTCCACGGTGACCGAGCCGCGCTCGGAGTCACCGAGGCGGGCGTGACACCACCGATACCAACGCGCCATGCGATCAGCTCCTGCCATGTGCGATCAGCTCCCGGGCGTGTTCGTCGTCAGTTGGATGTTGTGTACGGCCGTCAGCACGTCTGTCGCCCAGTAGCCGAGCGCGGCGAGCGCTATCGCGACGACCGTCCCGGTCACGACCCAGAACTCCGTCGAGTATCCGGCCTCCGGCTCTGTGCGCAGCACCGCATACCGCTCGCGCAGCGCATTCGTGAAACGGACCACTGTCAGCACCACAAGGTTCGACATCTGTCCACCTCCTTTCGTTGTGTTGCTCGTTACAAGCCGTGGGCCACCCTGACGAATGCGGGGAACCCGATCAGTAAGAAAAAGCCGACCAACAACAGCGCCATCGGCAACGTCATCCGCTCGGTCGCGGCTTGCGCCTCGGTCTCGGTGGCAGCGAGCTCATGGACGCGCATCGACGCCGCCTTTGCCTGGATCGACGAGCGCACCCGCGCGCCCTCTGATCCGGCGAGAGCGAGGCTGGACGACAGCTCGACCAGCTCGGCGACGCGCAGCTCCTCGCCGAGCGCACGCAATGCCGTCGCCGGTGCGATGCGCGAGAGGCGCGCCTCGTCGAGACAGCGCCGGAGCCGCACGAAGGCGAGCCCGTTACCGACCTCCGCCGCGTCCGACAACGCCGTCTCGATCCCGCCGCCCGCGGCGAGCGCGATGACGACGAGGTCGAGATAGGCGGAGAGGCCGTGGCGGAACTCGGCGCGCCGCCCGTTGGCGTCGCCGCGCACCGACAGGTCCGGCAGGAAGAAACCGAGCGCGGCGAGCACCACCGCGCCCCACACCGGCAGCACGATCGGGAGGTGCGCTCCCTCAAGGGTGAACACGAACGCAAGCACCGGAACGACCAAGAGCCCGAAGATCGCAAGCGCCACCTTCTCGGCGAGCTGGCGCTCGGGACTGCGTTCCAAGACCGCGAGGTCGCGGCGCACCGAGGGGAGGAGAAGGTCGCCACGGGTCACGCGGCGGAGCAGTCGCGCGATCGGCGCCCCGGCGCGCGCCGCGAAGCCAACCTCATCGCCGTCTGTGACGACGGGCTCGGGCATCGTCTGCGGCAGGCTCGAAAGCTCGGCGAGCGCGTCGGCAAGTGAGGGTCGCGGCGGGAAGTAGCCGCGCGCGAACAACAGCACGCCGAGGCCGACGACGCCGCCACAGATGAGCGCGGCGATCACGACGACGCCCCCGATCCGAACGGAGCCGGTTCGACTGCGGCCTGTCCAAGGCGGGAGTCGCTACGCAACAGGCGCACGGTCTCCTGCGGGCGGGTGATCCGCCCGAGCCAGACGAAGGCCAGCGCGAAGAGCACACCGATCAGCGCCATGCAGAACTGCCCGGCAGCAGAGCCGAAGGGCGCGAGGTAGGAGCGATCGAGGAGCGTCATGAACGCGCCGAGCCCGACCGTCATGCCGACCGCCACCTTTACCGAAGTCCGCTGGCGCGCCCGGCCCGTCTCGACACGAAGCCGCATCGTCGCCTGGGCGCGTGCCGACTCGGCAAGCCGTCCGAGCAGTTCCCCGAGATGGGCCGCCTGGTGCTCGGCGGCAAGGAGCAAGGCCGCGACGACGAGGTCCATCGTCGGGTCGGCCATCTCCTCTGCGAGTGCGCGCAGCGCCGGTCCCGGCCGTTCGCGTTCGATGCGCGCCGCGAGCGTCACGATCTCGGTGCGGATCGGCTCGGGCGCGACCGGAGCCGAGGCGAGGATCGACTGTTCCAATCCGGCCGCACCGGCGAGCGTGTCGTGCAGCATCTCGGTCCATGCGGCGATCGCTTCGACGCGCGCGATCGCCTCGGCGCTCTTTCCCTTCGCACCGAAGAGGCTCGGGAGCCCGAGCCCTGCCGCGGCACCGATGAGCGCCAGCACCGGCCAGCCGGTCACCGCGCCGAGAATGACGCCCACCACCAGTCCGAGGACGAGCCGCGTCGTCGCGTGCTCGACATTCATCGACCACTGCCGCATCGAGAAGCGCCCGGCGGGACGTGCATCGACCGGCTCATTGCGAGCGACGAAGGAGACGACGACGAGCGTGATCCCGAGGCCGACAATCGCTCCGCAGACGGCGGCGAGCGCAGTCATCGTGTTCTCGTCCCCGACTCGTGCCAGAGGCCGTCGCGTGCCTGCAGCAGGTCGGCATCGAAGCCCGCCGCGACGAGGTCGTCGAGCGTGTCGTGGCGGAAGGGTGCGCCGGGAATCGCGCGCCGGTCCGGTCCTGGCCGGAAGACCTCGTTCGAGACGACGAGCGGGCCTTCGGCGTCGACAACCTCGCGGACCGAGGAGACGAAGCGCCGACCGCGGCGGTCCTGTTCGAGGTGGATGACGAAATGCACCGCGTTCGCGATCAACAGGTTCGTCGCCTCGAGCGCCAGGCGCTCGGGTGCCTGCACGGCGTAGGTGGCAATCTTGCCGAACGCGCCCTTCGAGGACGAGGCGTGGATCGTCGCCATTGAGCCGTCGTTGCCCTGGCTCATCGCGTTCAAGAGCGCAAGCACTTCCGCACCGCGCGCCTCGCCGACGATGACGCGGTCAGGGTCGAGTCGCAGCGCGTAGCGGACGAGGTCGGCAAGGGTGATCTCGCCCTCGCCTTCGATGTTCGCTGCGCGCGCTTCGAGCGCTACCACGTCGGGGTGCAAATCCTCGTAGCGATCGAGGCCGAGTTCGAGAGTGTCCTCGATGGTGATGATCCGCTCGTGGCGCGGAATCTCCGCCCCAATGGCGCGCAGCGTCGTCGTCTTCCCGACGCCGGTGCCGCCGGAGATGATCAAGGACTTTCTTCCACCCATCGTCGCGGCGAACAGACTTTGCAAGATGCGGTCGATGGAGCCCAACTCCACGAGGTCGTCGAGGGTGACGAGCGGGTAGCGGTGACGGCGGATGGCGAGGCACGGCACCCCGGCGACGAAGGCGATCATGCTCGCCCGTGCGCCGTCGGCCAGTTGCGTCGAGTTGAAGGGCGCAGCGCGATCGAGCCGGTGCTCGTTCGGCCCTCCCGTCGCGGCGACGCGGCGCAACATCTCCATCAGCTCTTCGTTCGAGTCCGCTATCGGCGCGACGCGCTCGCGCGTGCCATCCGCGTAGCGGACGAAGACGTGGTCATAACCGTTGGCGTTGATGTTCTCGATCGAGGGATCGTCGAGGAGCGGTTGCAGGCGACCAAGCCCGAAGAGCACGTCGAAACAGCGACGCGCGAGATCGTCCTCTTCTTCGGCAGTGAGCACCGATGCGCCGTTGCGCAACGCGGCGCGGGCGTGCTCACCGAGCAGTTCGGCGATCAGCTCGCGACCGCGTGCCTGTTGCTCGGCTTCGGTCATCGGCGGGCGGTGCTCGCGCTCGTTGCGGCGGTTCTCCTCGGTGAGCCGGTCGAGCACTTCCCGTCGGATGCGAGCGACGAGCGTCGGCGGTGCCGCGCCGGGTGGTGTCGGTGCGCTCGTACGTGTCCCGTGCCAGCCATTCGATTCATTCCCGCGTCCGTTCGTCTCTGGCTGGAACCGCGCCCCGTCAAAGGTCATCGCAGCACCTCCACGTTGAGGTCGTTCGCTTCCTGAGGGACAAGTACCTCGTCGCTCGCGGCATCCTCCCGTTCGGCTGTCAGTTGTTCGACGAGCGACGCGGCGAGCGTGCGCGTTGCGCGCGGGAGCGCGCTGCGGAGCGCGAGCGGACGGGGTGACTCGGCAGTCAGTGCGCGGACACCGGACGGGTCGTGCGGCACGACGCCAAGGACCGGCGCGCCGATCGCCTCTTCGACCTCAGCCGCGCCATAGGGTCCGTCGCCGACGAGGAGCACGCCGAGCCGTCCGCCGAAGCGCTCCGGCGCAAGCCCGCGGCCACCGAGCGACGCCCACAGCACATGGAGATCGGACAGCTCGCGGCGCACGACGAGCAGCGCGAGGTCGGCGGACGAAAAGAGCGCCAGCACCGGCGAGGCAACATCGAGGCGTCCGCAGTCGCACAACAGGTCGGTCGCGAGAACATCAGGCGAGGAGTACTCCGAGCGGAACAGCGCCGGGAGGTCGCCGAGCATCGCGAGCGCCGCTCGTGTTTGCTCGCTCGTCGGCGGGGCGAGAAGTATCGCGGCCTGGTCACCGAGACTCTGCGCGTGCTCACCAAAGCCGGAACGCGTCGTCAACCTGTATTCGATGCCGTGGCGCGCCTCGGCGGCGAAACTCTGCAGGCCCGGTTCGGGACGAAGCCCGAGCGTCCCGGCGAGCGTCCCTCCCGCCGGATCGACCTCGGCGAGCAGCACCGAACGCTCCTCGGGCCACGTGCGCGCCAATGCGAGCGCAGTCGTGGTCACGCCCGCGGAGCGCAGCGAACCGAGTGCGACGAACGCCATGTTTCAGCTCCCCGACCGGTTCGGCAGCTCGGCAAGGCTCGCGCCGCCGATCGCGCTCAGCGCAACGACGCCGTTGGCGCTCGTGGAGGGGACGACGAGCGAGACGATCGCATTCGCGGATGAGCCCGATGGCGTAGCCGAGACGGCAGTGACAGTCGCTTTCACCGGGCTCGTCGGGAGCGCGATCCCCGACGTGGACGACAAGCCGCTTGACGACGGTACGGGAACCACATCGACAGTCGCGCCCGGCGCTAGGTCCGGCGGATACTGCCCCGAGCGAAGCGCGAGCGCCACCTCCTCCGAACCGGCGGTGAGTGACGAAGAGGTGCCGAGGTCGGCGGTCGAGAGCAAGCTGTTCGCCACGACCGGCACGCTCACCGCGCGCCCGACGACGATCGAGGCATCACCGACAGGGATCGGAGCGAGCGGCGATGCGCCGGAGAGGCGCACGGTGCCGAGGTCGGCGGTCGTGAGCACGCTCCCCGCGGGAAGTGGGCGGGTTACGGTCAGCACCTCTTCGCCCGCCCCGGTGTGCAAGGTGATGAGCGCGAAGACAACCGCGCCGCCGACGATGAGGACCGCGCCCAAGATTGCAAGCGGGAGCTTCGGGCTGCGATGTACCGCGGCCCTCGACGCGGCTCCACGCGTGCCGTTTGTGCGCAGGTTCGGCGGGTGCGGTCGCCAGCGCGTCGCAGTGCGCGCGCTCCGCCCGCGCTGCCGTTGTGTGATGGCCGGGACGAAGTCGGGCCGTGCGTCGCGATACCCACCGCGGCTCCTCTCTTTTGGTTTGCTCGTTAGGCGTTTCCGCCTGTGTTCAGTGCCTCGGCTTCGCCGACAGTGATCTGCGCGGTTGCCGCCGCGCCCGGCACGACACCGAGGTTCCCGCCGCCTGCCGCACCGGCCGCGGTCCACGAGACGGCGAACTCGATGGTCGCGGTCACCTGATAGGTGCCCGAGGGTTGCGTGGCAGAGGGCGACTCCCACGTGTAAGAACAGTCCGTCGTCGCGTTCGGGTCGCTCGCGTCATACGGCGTGCCGGGTCCTTGGCAGGTGACGGTGTGCCCATCGCCCATGTTCCAGACGACCTCTTCCGGCGTGGCCGTCGCCGACGCGGTGACGCCGTCGACCGTCGCGCTCACCTGCTCGGGCTGCCATGCCGCGGGACTCACCCAGAGCCAGACCGCAACGCCCGTCAGTTGTTCGGCGTTCTCCGGCGGTGCCATCTCGATCACCGGTGAGGCGAGATGCAACGTCTTCGCCGCCTGTTGCGCGACGGTTGCCGGGGCGGGCGGGGTCGTTGGTGCCGCAGCGGGCGGTGCCGGTTCGGGCTCGGTTGTGACCCAGAACGGCTGCGATGGTGGTGGCGCACCGGGACCGGTGCATTCGGTGATCGCCCAGTAACCGGGCTCGGGTCCGCCGACACCGAGCAGCTCTTGGATGCCGACGAGGTTGATGGGGCCGGACGTGCAGCTATAGGTCGGTGCGGTGCTACCAGTTGGAGGGTCGGTCGTCGGCGTTGTCGGCTGCGTCGTCGTCGGCGTGCTCGGGTCGCGACGATGCGTGACCCCTGCAGTCACGGTCACGCGGTGTCGGCCAGCGGACGCGCTCGCGTGCGTCGAACCACCACCAAAGCCAGGGAGATTGTCGCTCGCGGCCGCGCTTGTCGCGCGCGAACGAGGAACGCGAACGTCACGACGAGAACGATCAGTACCCGGCGGGACATTTCCCCTCCGTGACCGTCTGTTGCGACACTTTCCATGTCGAGCCGTCGAGCAAGAGCACCGCTCGAATACCGTCGTGCTCCGGTTTCGTCACCGGCGGCACCTGTTTGCCGGACTTCTTGTAAACCAAGAAGCTGCGGGAGAAGGCGCAATCGAGCACCACGCTTTTCGTCGCGCCAAGCGATGCGACGAGCGGATCGTGCGTCGAGCTACCCACCGCGACGATGCCACCGACCTCATCCGAGACGAGGTTCTTCTTCACCTGTTCGAGGATCGGGTTGACCATCGTCGCTGGGAGCGCCGGGTCGAACGGATTGGCGGTCTTCGACGCTTGGTCATATGCCGCCCATGCGGCGCGATAGGCGGTGAGGACAGCGGCATCGGCCGCGGTCGTACCGGAGCTGCCGTTCGGAAGAGATGTGGTGGTCGAAGACGATGCGGCGGGCAGCGAGGAGGTGGTCGTTGGCCCGCTCGCGGTGCTCGTGCATCCGGCGGCGGCAAGCGCAATCAGAGCGAGAGATAGCGCGAACCAGCCGCTCTTCGCTCGACTCTCGTACGCAGACGTGCGTACGGCAATTTCCTGAAGGCCCCGGCGAGTGGTGGTTGCCGCCGTTCGCCGAGACCGATAAACGGCCATGGGCGCAGGAACCTCCCGACCGGAATCGCGGCCGAAGTAGGTCACGGCCTCCCGGCCACTCCCAGTGAACTTATCGAGAGCGAACTATCACTCCGCGCGGTCGCGTGTTAGGGATTCGTTAGAGCTGCAAACGATGGGCTCCAAGACGATGACCGGAGGCGCTCTCACTTGCCGCGACCCTTACTTGAGGATTCCTCCGGCGCGGGCAGCATGACGCTGTAGAGCATCCGCCGACGCCGTCCCTTTCCTGGAGCGTTGGCGAGACGCGGCTGAGCGATCGCGGCGAAGTCGCGAAGAAAGTCCATGAACTCCGCGTCGGTGAGCCACATTCCCGCGACGCGGTAGTCCGCTCCGTCACGTTTGGGGTCCGATGGGTTGGACGCGATGTAGCGATCGAAGTCTCCGAGCAGACCGGCGATGTACGCCATAAACGCCTGGGCATGATCGTCGAGCGTCATTGCCGCCGCTTCACTGGGGTCGATCTGTGCTGCCAGAAGTCGCAGCGTGTAAGTGCGCTCCACCGCGCCGCGGATGCGCCGCTCAGCGACCACTTGGAGGACTCCGGCGTCGGTGAGCAAAGCGACATGGCGATAGAGGCTTCCGGCTGGAACGTCATCGAGCTCGGCCGCGAGCTGGGTCGTCGTCAACGCTCGGTCCCCGAGAAACGCCTTCACGATGCGGAGACGGACTGGGTGTAGCAGCAGGTCGGCACTCGCCATGACGAAGGATTCTACCAACCGTTCACGATCTTGTTATTGTTCACAATTATGGAACAATGGCCCAGGAGGTCCGAGATGGTCGCAACATCGTGCGAAATCAGCGTCGAGGTCCGGTGATGGCAGCGGCGATCCCCCTCATTGTCGTGGCGGTGCTGTTCGAGATTTACTGTCTCTACGACTTGGCCCGCGTGCGTTCGGTTCGCTACCTTCCGAAGTGGGTCTGGGCGATCATCTGCGTGATCTCGATCCCGCTCGGCGGCATCGTTTATCTGGTGTTCGGCAGGCAAAGCTGAGCGCGCTCTCCTCCACCGGCCTCACGAAGACCTACGGGTCGGTCACGGCGCTGCGTGGCGTCGACCTCGACGTGCCGACCGGTTCTCTCTACGGCTTGATCGGGCCGAACGGCTCGGGCAAGACAACGCTGCTCGAAATCCTCGCCGGGCTTCGTCGCCCATCGGGAGGCGAGTTGCGTCTCGCCGTCGCACGGGAGTCGATCGCCTATTGCCCTGATGTGGCCGAGCTGGAGCCGTGGCTCAGCGCTACGGAGGTTCTCGATTGCGCGCTCGGCCTTATCGGACGCAAGCGGTCTCGCGAGGAAGTCGAGCAGGTGCTCGACCAGGTCGGACTTGCCGAAGTCGCCAATCGGCACGTCGGTGGCTTCTCGCGAGGGATGACCACCCGGCTCAACATCGCCGCGGCCCTTGTCGGCGATCCCGACGTGCTCTTGATTGACGAGCCAGCCTCCGCGCTCGATCCTGCGGGACGTTCGGAAGCACTCCGCTTGGTCGCGTCGCTTGCGCCAACGACGACGGTGGTGATGTCGAGTCACGATCTTGACGAGGTCGAGGCGATCTGTGATTACGTCGGCATTCTCGAAGCCGGACAGCTTCGTTATCAGGGTCGTCTCGCCGAGCTGCTCGCAGGAGCCGCGCGATCACGCTGGCACATCGTCGTGCGCCCACCGGCAGACAGAACCGTCTCCGCGCTCGGGGCGGTTCGGTGGGCCTCGTCTGTCTCAGAAGTTGCTCCCGGTGAGATTGAGTTCACGGCAGTCGATCCGGGTGAAGTTGAGGCACGCATCGCTGGCCTGCTGAGCGCCTGTGATGCTCGCGTCGTCTCCGTCGCTCCCGCGAGACCCACCCTCGAAGAGGTGTTTCTGTCGCTCACCACCGATCGGGGCGAACAAATGGGTGACGAGCGATGACACCGTGGCGTCTTGAGTTGCTCCGCCTCTGGCGCACGAAGCGATCGATCGCACTCCTCGCTCCTTATCTGCTCCTTGGACTCGGCATCCCGATCCTGACCCACGACCTCCCCTCGCTTCTGAAACACAGCTCTGGTGGTATCAGGGTGATCGCTCCACCGCCGAAGCCCGCGGATGCGCTCACGGGCTTTGCGTCGAACGCGGGAGAACTCGGGACGCTCGTCCTCGTCATCGTCGCCGCCGCAACCCTCGCCATCGACGCCCACCCTCCACTCGCGGCCTTCTACCGCAGCCGCATCCGGCGATCGTGGGTCCTCGTGCTCCCGCGTTGCCTCGGGGTTGCCGTCGCCGCCACACTCTCGCTCTTCCTCGGTCTCGTCTGCGTCTGGTACGAGACGGGTGTCCTCATCGGACCCCTTCGTCTCGGAGCACTCGCGGCCGGGTTCGGGGTTGAGACGTTGTGGGTCTGCTTCTGTGTCAGCGTCGTCGCACTTTGGGCGAGCATCACGCGAGGCGTGATGCCGATCGTCGGCGCGACTCTCGCGAGCTTCTTGGCACTCGTGTTCCTAAGCGGCATCCACGATTTGTCTCCGTGGCTGCCGACCGGCATCGCGTCGGGTGCAGCGGCGTTCGTCGGCCCTCAGCCGGGATTGCCCTGGAGAGCGTTCCTAGTGGCTGCCATCGTGACAGTCCTCTTCACCTCGACTGCCACATGGCGTCTTGGTAGGAGAACCGAATAGCCAGACTCATACTCGTAGCCAACCTGGTGATGCGCCAGACGGTTCGGCGATCCACTTGCCCCTAAGCAGTCCCCTCGCTCGCATAGGCCGCGGCAAGGTCGAGCACGTCGGCGACGTAGAGCGCCGAGTGGTTGTAGGCATAGACGGCATCGGGAACATCGACACCATTGGCAGCGCCGTTCGCGCACAGAAGGCGTGCCGCCGCGTAGACCGCATCCACCTCGTCATACGGGCTCGGCGGGTCCGCGCCATCGGGCGGGACCGGCAGCGCGTACTCGGCGAACGTCGCGGCCTCGAACTGCATCGGCCCAGCCGCACCCGCCGCGTTCGTTCCCGACTGGACGCCGGGCGCGGTCGAGGTGCCGTTGTCGGACTCGACGGTGCCGATCGCGGCGAGCAACGACCACGAAAGGTCGGGGCATGAGGCGGAGGCTTGTATATAAACAGTGAGCACCGCGGGCGGGATCGACGCCACCGACGACGCACCGCTCACTCCCGTGCTTCCTGTTGCACCTTCGGTTGTCGTGCTCCCTTCGGCGGCCCCAAGCCCGCCAAGCGCCGCGCTCGCGAGAAGCATCACCGTGACAACAAGGAGAGCGACGCCCGCGGCGACATTCCGCCCGAGATGGTCCGTCACTCCTCCCACGTGCCGAGCGACGCGTTGTGCGCGGAAAGGTCAACGAGGCGTTGTCGTTCCACCGCGCCACCGATCGCCCAAAGCGCACCGGTGAGCCCGACGCGAAGCGCAGCTTCGATCTCCGCGCTCGCCGTCGCGACGACGACCTCGATCGGGAAGCCCGCGCCGCGCTCGCGTGCGATGGCGCTCGAAAGGTGGCGCTCACGCACCGCCGAGGCGCACCAGATGAGGACGGGCGCTCGGGGCGCACCGGCCTCGAAGAGTTGGCCGTAGCGGGTGAGCTTGGCGGTGACCCGCCCGATCGGCTCGGTGCCGTTGTCGTACTCGAAGTAGAAGTCACAGCGCCGTTCGCCCTCGACGTACGTAGCCGCCGCGTCGGGGTGAACGATCGTGCCGAAGCGCTCCGCGCACCGCCGCTCACCCCACCACTGCGCGAGCCGACCGTCGCGCGAAACGCGCCTCGCTTGCGAGGTCGCAGAACCAGCCGTTCAGACCGAGGAGATGACCGAGCTGCGGACGGCGCGCGAGGCGGAGCGCACGCTTGCGCACCGCAGCGGGACTCGGCGGGTCAACGTCGCGCAGTGCCGCGGCGAACGCCGCGCCGATCGGCCCGAGAACGTAGTTGTACGACTCCGAGCCGTGCAGCAGTCGCCAACGAAAGCGCGCGAGCACCTTCAGTTCCGTGAGGCGGAGCAAGCGCCGCTGCGCGGCGTCGAGACTCGAAAAGCAGAGCTTTGCGAGCTGCGCGGTCGTGAAGACCTCGTGCTCATCGAGGAGGTCCATGAGCGTGCGGTCCCGAGTCGTGAGGAGGCTCATGACGACGAGGGGATCGAGACGCGTCCGCGATGAGTCACGAGGAGCGGCAGGAGTGGGCAACAGGTCGGGCGACGTGACGAGGCGGCTTGGCGTCGGCGAACGCTGTGCCAAGCCGACGGCATCGTCGGACGAATCAGAAAAAGGAATCATGTACCCCTCTCTTGTCGTGATTTCGTGCGCCGCGGCCACAGCGCGCCCATGCTGCGGCGATGGCGGTGACGGCCTGCGGTCTCCAAGCGGTCTCAAAGGCCGAGAGCGAACCGCGTGGAGACCGCAAGGAGACCGAGAGCAGACCGCGACGGCTGTTTCGTTCCATCAGGCGCGTCCAACGTCATCGCTCGTGCTGCCGAAGCTCTTGGTTTCGTGCGCATCGCTGCCGTAGCGACGACCGAGGCGCTCACGTTCGCGTTCGGCGCGGCTCCGGCCACGACGGCGCGCCGCGGCACGAAGCGCCGCGGTGTGGTCGTCGATGATCGCTGGCGACGGCTCGGTGGCAAAGGTGAAGCCGGTCGTGTCGCGGCCGTTCGCGACGAGGCGGCACGCCACCTGATAGCGGTCGAGATGGGCGAGGTCTTCAGGAGTCAAGTAGGGACCGACGTGACGCGCCAACGATCGAGCGTCGTCGGGGCTCGCGGTGAAGAAGACCTTGTTCCGCGCATTGGCGGCGACGGCGTCGGCGACCTCACGCGGGAGCTGTCCGAGGTGCTGGTGCGCAAGCGTGAGCGCAAGGTGGTAGCCGCGAGCCTCGGCGAGCACGTCATCGAGCGAGCCCGGCAGGTGCAAGAAGTTGTGGCACTCGTCGACGTAGATCGCCGCGTCGAGACGACGATCCTCGGCCACGTCGGCGCGTGCCGTCGCCGTCTGCCACAGCGCGGCGAGGAGCATCGAACCGACGAGGCGCGTCGAGTCCTCGCCGATCACACCCTTCGGCAAGCGGCACAACAAAATGCCACCGTCGAGCACGTCGGCGAGGCGGAAGGTCGAAGTCGTCGAGCCGAAGAGGTCGGCGACGAAGCGCCGCGTCAGAACGGCGCGGAGCTTGTTCATCACCGGGCCGATGACGTTCGCCTGCGCGCCGTCCGACAGTTGCTCATACCAACGCCAGAAGCCGCCGAGCCCTTCGGTGTCGTCGATCGAGGCGGTGAGGCTCTTGCGGTAGTCGGCGTCTTGGAGGAGAAGCGGGACGTGCGCGAGGGTCGAGCCGCGTCGCCGTGCGAGCGTGAGGCACGCCGAGCGCAGCACGTCCTCGGTGCGCGGTCCCCAGAACGCGGCATAGAGGCGATGGAAGACCTCGGTCACCTGATCGGCGACGAGTTCCGGTTCGCGTCCGTGCGCGTCGAGGACGTTGAGCGACGCCGGTCGTTCTGTCTCGGCGGGATCGACGAGGACGAGACGACCCCCCGCTCCCTCCGGCAAACGGGCGAGCACGTCGGTCACGAGGTCACCCTTCGGGTCCAGCACGACGACGCCGCGCCCGGCCTTCGCGTCGGCGAGGATCAAGTTGACGAGCAGCGTCGACTTCCCCGAGCCGGTCGAACCGAGGACGTGGGTGTGGTGGCGAGCGTCGGGGACGAGGAGCCGGACGCGCGGATGCGGTGGGCGCTCGCCGTGACCGAGCAGCTTCGGGGTCAAACGCCGCGGTGAGTCCGGCGGCACGAGGCGGAGCCACGCACCTTCTTTCGCGGATGCGCTGACGCTCGAATCCTCTTGCGGGTGAACTTCAGGCACGCCAGCCTCCGCGGGCGTCGGCGGCTGCAGTTCGGCCTCCGGCACGCCTGCGCGACGAACGACGCGCCAGCGGCGCGCACGCTCACGCATTGGCGCTCACGTCCCGCGGCGGGGCGACCGTGCGCGCCGGTGCCGCGGCCATGCCGAAGTTCGACGGCTCCGCGGGCAGATGGGCGAGCGCTCCCATCTCGGCGGTCGAGCAGAGGAATCCCCTCCCGAGCCGACGCCCGCCGACGAAGGCACGACGGCGCAACAGGACATAACGGCCGACGAGGCGGTTGCGACCAGTGAAGAGCCCGAGCGCTGCGCCGAGCTGGCGGAGCCGCCGTCGGCGCAGCCGCGCTCCACCACGACCGTCGCCGCCCGCGACCGCGTAGCGCACCGCGACCTCGAAGTGCGGGCCGTCGTTCACCTTCGCCGTGACAACGCGCACGTCGGCGAGCGCAAGCGGGTCATTCGTCGTCGTGCGGCCCGCCGTCCGTCCGCTCGGTGTGGCGGTGAAGTTCCGCAGCGCGCCGATGGCGCTTCGTGACCCGGCCACCTCCCCGCGCCGGATCGACAGCGCGGCATGGCGAGCGTGCATGATGCGTCGCGTGGCCGCGGGCCGGGCGAGCACTTGGAAGAGCGCAGAGGTTCCGGCGGCATCGACGAGCGCGCCGAACACCGCACGCAACGGATCACCGTCGAGGGCATCGGTGCCGCCGAGCGCGAACCACTCCGGCGCGCCGAGCAAGGCACGTCCTACCCCGAGCGTCCCGGTGAGTGGTGGCGGCGCGTCGGTGATCGTCGTGCGCGCGCCGGGCCACGCTGTCTCGATGGCCGCGGCGATCGAAGTCGGCGAGAGCGTGCGCGCCACCCACACCCCGATCGTGAGCCCGCCGTCGTCGCCACGGCACTCGAAGGCAACAGGTGGGCGACGCAGCCCGAAGGCGTGCGCCGAAGTGAGCAGTGGAGCGAGCATCTGCCAGAGGGCGAGCCCACCGCGCGCGTTCGGCAGCGCCGGTGGTGCGATGGTGACGAAGTGCCCGCCGCGACGCCACGCGTGGCGTTGGACGACGAGCAACGAGACGCCAAGCGCGATGACCAGGGCGGAGAGGCCGACGAGCGGAACGAGCTCGTGGCGGAGCGCCGGGCCGATCCGCGCGAGGTGATGGAGGACGGCGTGCAGAATCTCGCGGGGGTTCGTCGCGAAGCGGACGAGGAGGCCGTTCGGCTTGTCGATCGGCGGCGTCGGGGGTGAGGAGGCGGTCATCCGTGCTGGGTTCCTTTCGAGCGAGTGGCCGGTTGCACCTCGGGCGCGTTCACAACAGGTCCGGCTCGTCGTCCTCGAGCGCGGCGAGGACGGCGGGGTCGGTCGTGACGAGTGCGTCCTCGGTGGTGCTGGCAACGGTGCGAAACGCGACGCGCACATCACCGCCGCCGAGAAGGAGTCCTTCGCCACGACCGGCGGACAACAAGAAGCGCTGCTCGCCAGCGGAGAGTCCGAAGCTCTCGGCGAGCGCGTCGATGGCTTGTGGCGCTTGGCGCAAGAGCACCTGGGTCGCGGCGTTGGCGACGACGGCCTGGCCGAGCGGTGAGGAGAGCAGGTCTGCCGCGTCCTGGGTGACGACGGTCAACCCGCACCAGTGCTTGCGGGCCGACTTCGCCATACGGAAGAGGAACGACGCGCCCTCGCCCTCGCGGATGAGGAGCCATGCCTCGTCGACGACGACGATGCGCCGTCGTCGGTTGGTGGGATCGGCGACGCGCCGCCAGATCGCGTCCAGGGTGAGGAGCGTGCCGACGGCCTTTAGCTCGTCGGGCAGATCGCGGAGCGAAAAGACGACGAGATGGCCGTCCGGTCGTGTCGTCGTCGCGCCGTCGAACAGGCCGCGGTAGCTGCCGGTGGTGAACGGCGAGAGCCGAGCACCGAGCGCTGTCGCAACCGGGTCCGCCGATGCGCCGAGCATCCGAGCGAGGTCGTCGAGGATGGGTGCGGGTCGGGCATGGGTGCGCGGGTCGGGCGTGATCCCCGCCGCCGCGTACGTGGCGAGCACCGCTTGGTCGAGCGCGGCGGTCTCGGGCGGGTCGAGCTTTCCGAGGAGCACCGCGCAGAGCGTGTGGATGAACAGCGCGCGGCGCGTCAATGCGTCCGGTCCAGGTGCGAGATCGAACGGGTTGATGCGCACGCCCGGCGCGCCGAGGTGGAGGTAGGCACCGCCGACGGCCTCGGCGAGGCGGCGGTACTCGTCCTCGGGGTCGATGACGAGTACGTCGATGCCGCGATAAAGCGAGCGGAGCGCTTCGAGCTTCGCGAGGTAGGACTTGCCCGAGCCCGAGCGGGCAAGGATGACCGCGTTGTGATTGGCCTGCGCGAAGCGGTCCCACGTGACGATGCCCGCACCGCCCGATGCCGCGCCACTCGCCGCCATGTCGAGGCCGACGAGCACGCCGTCAGGCGATGCGCAGTCCACGCCGGAGAAGGGAAAGGCGGCGGCGAGCGCGTCGGTGTCCATCGTGCGATGGAGCCGGAGCGCGTCGATCCCGAGCGGGAGCGTCGTGGAGAAGCCTTGCAGGGCGCGATAGGTGGCCGGGACGACATCGAGCAGCATCGAGGAGCAGAGCGCGCGGACGCGCTGGCACTCGGCGTCGAGGGCGGCGGCGGTCTTCGCGTGCACGGTCACGTAGCAACCGGAGCGAAAGAGCTTCCCCTGTCCGCGCGCGAGGCGACTGGCGAGGTCGCGGGCATCCTCCGCCGCGGCGTCAACTGCGGGATCGGGCAGGCGTCCCTTCGCGGCGTCGATGCGCCGATCCGATTCGAGCCGGGCGAGCTGACGACGGAGGTTCGCCGCCGCGTGATCCGCCGCGATGGGCTCGACATGGAGCGCCACGTCGAGGCGACCAGGATCGGCGAGCAACGGCGCAAGCCAGCCGAGGCCGACCTCGGCGGGATAGCCCGTCACCGCAAGCGTGCGGCAGTAGCCCTCGCCGAGCGCGAGGTCGCGCGGGCGCACTTCGACCGAAGAGGGTCGGAGCAGTGGGCTCGGCGTACGGCGCGCCGCTCGGCTCGCATGGTTGGTCGTCCGAGCGTCGACGCGATACAAGGACAGGCGCGTCATTCGGTGCCTCCTTCGCCTTCGAGCGACGACAACGCCGCGCGCAGCGATGGGCCGCGCACCGGCTCGTCGGGGTTCGTCGGATTGGCCCGCCGCGGCGCGAGCGGATCGAGCGCGGCGGCGAGCACGTCGGCAACTGCCGACGCGTCGAGGACATGGAGGGCGACGCCCGCAGCTTGCAGCGCGCCCGTCGCGTCAGCGGCACGCCGACGAAGCCGGTCAGCCGCGCCCGCGGCCCGCTCGTCCGGCGTGAGCTTGGCGGATTGTGCGACGAGCGCGGCCCGCGGCGTCAGCGACAGCGGTTCACGGAAGACGACTAACACCTCTCGCGACAAGAGATCGCGCGACGCGGCCAGCTCGTCGAGAAAGGCCGCGTGGTCGAGGGCGGCGGCTTCGAGCGCGGGATGCGGGAGCCCTCCTGCCGCCTCGCGCAGACGCACGATCGCCGGTCGGAGATCAACCGGTTCGGCGCGCACGACGACCTGCAAGAGACCGCCGGTGCCGTTCAAGTAGCGGGCAAACGCGGCGACCATCGCGGCGCGTTCGGTCGCGGTGCGGAGCGCGAAGCTCACGCCGACCGCTCGACAGATCAGCGCGCTGCCGTCTGGGCCGAGGTCGAGCGTGCCGTCTTGACGGACCCGTTCGACGGCGAGGTGAAGCGGCGCGGGAAGTGTCCCGGCGCTCGGTCCGAGTGCGACCGGTGCCGGAGCGATGCCGTCCGGCGCGGGGACGAATCGACGCGGGCCAACCACGTGCCGCAGTGCGAGCCCGACGAGACGGTCCGCGCCGAGCCCGTCGCGTCTGCCGAGCGCGAGGGTCATCGCGACAACGGCGACCGGTGCGCCGAGGGCGCAGAAAGCCGGCAATGGAATATGTCGGTGCAGCGCCGCCCACGCCACCCAGAGCACGACCGCGGGGAGCGCCAACAGTGCGAGCTGGCGGGCGGTGAGCCCGGCGAGGAGGCGGTCGGGTCGGTCGATGTCGGCGGGGATACGGACGCGCACGTCCGCGTCTTGATCGTGGTCGAGTCGGCGGCTCATCCGAGCGCTCCGATCCCGGCGCGCACGACGCGGTAGACGAGGAGCGTCTTCACGCCCTTGCCGATCGCTCCCGAGTGCCCTGATCCGGCGAAGACCTTGCGCGACACCCACGAGGGGATGCGTACGAGCACCCACAACAGGCAGCACGCGACGAGCACGTCGACGAGGCCGCCCGACGAAGCGAGTCCGAGTGTCGTCGGCCCGGTGTTGGCGAAGAAGATGCGGAGCGAGCAGATGAGGACGAGCGACTGCGCGAGTTGGATCGCGAACAGTCCGCCGATCCCGCGCCACCACAGGCGCGCCATGCCGTCGGTCTCGGGGAGCACGTGGCAGATGAGCGCGAGTGGTGCGGCAATGACAAGCAACGTCAACAGCGCGACGCGGATCACGTAGGTCGCGACGAGCACCACCGCGAGCACGGCGGCGACAAGGCCCATAAGAACGAGGAAGATGCCGCCGGTCGCGAGTGAGGAGTTGACGAGTCCTTGCAACGCGGTCGTCGCGTTCTGCGCATCCACACCGCCACCGAGCAGCGCGCCAGAGAGCGCGTTCGCCGCGCCGATTGCAACGCCGACGAGCGACAGGCTCACGTTCGCGGCGATGACCCCGACGACGATGCGCGGCAAGAGGTCCTTTGCGGCGGTGCGCGTCTGCAGCGTCTCGTGGCTCATGACGATCGCCCCGCCGATGAGCACGAGGAGGACGACGAGGCTGTTCGCGATTGCGGCGGTGATCGCCCAGAGCGAACCGGCCTCGCCGGTGGTGACGTTCGGTGTGGCGAGCACGGTGCGACCCATCAGCGCGAGCACGGGATCGAGCGCGGAGGTGACGAGGCTCTTGAACCAGTCGTCGATCGCGGACGAGACGTGACATGACACGTCGAGCAGTCCGCAACCGCCCGAGCTTTGGGTCGTCGTGGTCGAGGTGCCCGAGGAGGTTCCGGTCGAGCCCGGCAGTGTCACGCCGACACCGATGGGCGGGATGGTCGTCGGAATCGCGGAGCTTGGCACGGGAAGCGTCGTCGATGTCGTGGCCGCGCTGTTCGCTGTCGATCCGTTCGCCGCGCTCGCGCTCCCGCCCAAGAGCAATGACACGCCGAAGCCGAGGCCGAGCGCGACGACGAGTAACCGCAGCCAGCGCGCGACTCGACGCGCTCGCACGGCGTTGTCGCGGCCAGTGTTGTGGCGGTCTGTGCTGAGCGGGGTCATCCGCCAACGACCGATTGAAGGATCGTGACGAGCAACGGCGCAAGCGCCGCCAAGGCGTAACCGATCATCGCGGAGCGCAGGGCCACCTTCGCCCGCTCGACCTGGACGGGGTCGCCGCCTGCGGTCAGATAGCGAATGCCAGCGAGGGTGAGGAACAGCGTCGCGAGGCCCGCAAGGATGCCGACGAGCCAGTCGGTGAGCGAGCCGATGACCGACGACAAGCTTGTCGCTGCCGTCGTCGCGGCGTCGGCGGGTGACGCAACGACGAGGCCGACGAACGCGCCGAGCACGATCGCGAACAGGTAGGGCGCGACGCGGTCGATACGGCGAAGTGCTCGCTCGTCGTGTCCGGGCCGAGCCGGTTCAGGGGTCGGATGGGGTGTCAGTGGAGGTCTCCTTTCGCGAGATGCGATTCGCCCGAGCGAGAAGGTCGGTTCGACCGTGCGGGGCATCGCTCACCTCCTCGGTTCGCGTGGTCCACTGGGCATCGGCACGAGACCCGGGTCGCCGGTCGAGCCGCCTTCTCGCTGCGGGCTTTTCACACCCTCAGAACTGGCGGATGAGGGGCCGTTTGTGTCAGGCGAAGGTGTGTCAGATCGCGATGGGTCTGTCGCGCAATGACGCGTCTCTTCGATCGGGACGCCGGCGAGGTAGGCCTTGAGACGCTGCTCGGCGCGGCTTCGGCGCAAGCGCACCGCGTTGTGTGTGATGCCTCGCGCCCGGGCGGCTTGCTTCAGGTTCGTGTGCCCGAGACGGGTCGAGCCGATCAGCTCGGCGTCGTCAGGCGAGAGGACGCCGTCGAGGACCGCTTCGCCCAAGATGAAGTCGGGATGCCCGAAGGGCGGTTGCGGTGGTGCGCCGTGCGGCGCGTGCGTGACGCGTCCGCGCTCGGCCAACTCCTCGCGCACGGTCTTCTTCGCCGCGGTGAACGCCATCCCGACGAGGTAGCCCGCGGGCCGACGGCGTGACGGTGTGATGCGCGCCAACGCCGAGAGCAGTCCGGCGAGCATGTCCGCCTCGACATCGGCAGCACGATCGGGGCAAGCGCGCACCAGCGAGTACGCGGCGCGGCGAAGGCCCGGCAGCACCATCCCCGCGAGCGCAATCGTCGCCGCACCGCCGTCGGACTTGGCTCGGGTAACGAGGGAACGAATGACTGCGTCGCGCACTGCGTAGGGGGTCGAGGGCCGGAGGAGAAACTGGCGAAGTTCGACGAGCGGAATCGCTCGGTCGGGAAGACCGGGAACGGTGGCCCCGTCGAAACTGAGCGGACGGGGGTCGCTTGACAGCGCGGCGAACGCGTCGTCGAGAGCGGTGAACGGCGAGGGTGAGAGAGCAGACATGAACGGCTCCTTTCGGTGAAGGGGCCGTCATCGCGCCACAGGTGCTCCATCAGGTTTCCATCAGAAATGCCCTCCATCAGGGGGTGATGGAGGGCGTTATCGGCCTGATGGAACCCTGATTGAAAGAGGGAAGCCGCAGGTCAGCTCCCTGATGAAGCAGCGCGGCAGATTTTTTTCAGAAAATCTCAAAATGCCCATTGCGGGGCTCCATCAGGGAGTTGATGGAGCCGCCTGATGGAAACCTGATGGAGAAATGGCGAAAGCCTGATGGAGCGTCACCGACGCAGCGAGTCAGCCGTGAAACGTCCCGATGCGACGGTCCGAATAAGCGAGCCGAACTTGGTCATCGGAGGGGTCGATCGCCGATCCGTAGTTGTTGAGACCGAGCCGCTCGGCAACTTTGCGTGACGGTGTGTTGTGCTCGGCGATCCAGGCGATGATCGGAACGTCGGAGTCGATCGCCGTCGCTGCCGCTATCGCCGCGCGGCCAAGCTCCGTCGCGTAGCCGTGGCCTTGGTGCGCGGTCGCGATTCGATAGTTGAGGTTCCATGCGCGGGTTCGCTGGCGCTGAGCGCCGCCGACCCCGATGACAGCGCCGTTATCGCACCGCCGTACCGTCCAGTAGCTGAGCAGGTCGGTGTCGAAACGTGACGCCGCGCGGATAAGCCAGTCCTTGGTCTGCGCCGGTTCGCTGTGCCGAGCACCGGGGTCATACCACCAGCCGTCCGGATCGCTGAAAATCATGAAGAGATCGTCGAGGTCTCGCTCGGAATCTGGGCTCCGAAGGTCGAGGCGGTTGGTTGTTAGCGAGTAAAACGAGCCCACGACTCCGAGCATAAAGCTGCCGTCCTGCACGCCCCTTGCGGAGCGGTGATCTCGTGCGTCGGCGGGCAACCTGAAAGCCGCATGACTCTGCGGTCGCAGCCCTGATGAAGCCTGCGTGCGCTTATTGACGCGCCTTATTCGCGCTGTCGAAGCGCGGTGCCGCAGGTCCCGCAGTAGACCACCGTCACCGATAACCGCTCGGCTGGCGTCTCGCCGATGGCTTCCGTCTTGCGAAAGCGCAGCATCTTGTCGAGCGGATCGCCACAGCGCGGACAGTACGGAGCGCCGGAGCCATCGGTAGCGCTTGCCTGGTGGTTCGAGATAAGCGTGATGATCTCGGCGCGCACGTGAGCGAGATCAGCACCGAGGCTCTGCAGCACATCGACGGCGGCACCCTCGCCCTGACGGGTGATGCCGAGGAGAAGATGCTCGGTACCGATGTAGTTATGACCGAGCTGGAGTGCTTCGCGCAGCGCCCCTTCGAGCACCTTTTTCGCCCGGGGGGTGAACGGCCGTTTCCCGGTCTTTGACGAACTGGGCCGTTCCTTGACCTCTTCGACCTTTTCGCGCGCAGCTTCGAGGGAGATGCCAAGCGATTCGAGGGCGCGAGCGGCGAGCCCTTCGCCGTCGTGGATCAAGCCAAGCAGGATGTGCTCCGTGCCGATGAAGTCGTGGTTGAGAAGTCGCGCCTCTTCCTGCGCATACGCAAGGACGCCTCGGGCGCGGTCGGTAAATCGCTCAAACACTGAACTAAGTGTCGCGCCAACGGGGTGAAGCGAGTACCCCGCCAATGCGCTCGATCAGCCGCCGATCAGCTTCACGATCGCCGCCGCGGTGCCCGCTGAGATGAGCTTGCGGTGGTCTTTGCCGAGCGCGACGACCCGTACCCCGCTCGCCGCGAACGCCTCGACGACGCGCCGCGACTCTTCCGGTGTGGGACCAAGACGACCAAGGTGCTCGACGACGAGTGAGTCCAACGCTCCGGCGCGGGCCGCTTCGAGGAGGCGGGTAAGGCCAGGACGACCGAGCGACGAGGTCGGTCCCGCGTCGGCTTCTTGCGCGACAAGTACCGCTCCCGTCCAACGCGACACCGTCTCAGCAAGGCGGCGCTGACGACGAGCAACTTCGGCGCGGTCACGTCGGAACGGGACTCGGGTGTAGGTCGCAGTCCGCTGCTCCACGATCGGCTCCCTTCTGCCGCTTCTCCTCCACGGTCTTACCCCGTTCGGGCGGCACTCTCAAGGCGGGCGCTCGTGGGACGGCTTCGGCGCGATCTGACACACCTTCGGGCGACACAAACGGGGGGCTTCGCGCCAGTTCCCTAACGGCACGAACCCGGGTCACGGGCACGACCCATGACCACCCAAACGAAGCACCCCATCGCTCCCGAGCCGATCGAGGGAGCAGCCCATCGGCCGCACCGGACGCGGACGTACGAACACCGACGGCGCGCCGTCGAGGTTCCGCTCGCCTGTTGGCCGGTCGCCCAAGTGAGCACCCAGTACCAGCGCGCCGGTCGCTACGACCCGGCGTCTGCTGCGCATCCCGGCAAGATGATTCCCGCGCTCGCCGAGCGGATCGTCGCCGAGTTCTCCGCGCCCGGCGACACCGTGTTTGATCCGATGGCCGGAATCGGCACGACACTCGTCGAAGCGGCGAAGGCCGGTCGGCGCGGCGTCGGCATCGAACTCGAAGAGCGTTGGGCCAAGGTCGCGGAGTCCAATTGCGACCGCTTGCTCACACCGGAGCGCCGCGACTTCGCCAAGGTGATCGTCGGCGACGCGCGCCATCTGGATCGATTGCTCGGCGACGCGTGCGGCTCGGTCGATCTCATCTGCACTTCGCCGCCGTACGCGTGCGAGGTCGGCGGTGTCGTCGTCAGCCTCGACGACACCGGAAAGCGAATGCTCGGCGCAGCCTCCGAACGCAACTACTCGACCGACAAGGCGAACCTCGGTTACGCACGTGGCTCGGCCTACGAGGACGCGATGGGCGTCGTCTACGCGGCGTGCTTCGCGGCGCTGCGACCGGGCGGGCTCCTCGTCACAGTGACGAAGAACACGCGTCGCCAAGGTCGCGTCCTCGACCTCGCCGCGGCGACGGTCGCGATCTGTGAGCGCGTCGGGTTCACCTACGTCGGTCATGTCGTCGCGCTCCACGCGGCGGTACGCGACTCAGCGCTCGCGAGTCGCCCGTCGATCTGGCAGACCCTCCAACTCAAAAAGCTCCTCGCCCAAGGCGAGCCCGTCCATCTCGTCAGTCACGAGGACGTGTGCGTGCTGCGCCGAGACGGGACGCGTTTCGCGTCGGAAGGCGAGGTGCGCGATGGCGAATGACCTTCCGCTCTCGGTGTGGGCAACCGCGCAAGTCTCGCCGCGTTACCAGCGCGCCGATCGCACGATCACGCTCGGTCGCGCCGATCCGGGGATGCTGCCGGAGATCGCGCGCTACGCGATCGCGACCTACTCGCTCCCGGGCGCGCTCGTCCTCGACCCGTGTGCCGGTGCCGGAGCCACGCTCGTCGAGGCGGTCCATCTCGGTCGTGACGCGATCGGAATCGAGTATCCGCCGCCACTCGTCGCGCTCGCCGGAGCCAACCTCGAACACGCACGAGCGGACGGTGCGACCGGACATGGCGAGGTCGTCCAAGGCGACGCGCGCTACGCGGCGAGCATCGTCGATCCCGCGGTGCGCGGGCTCGTCGCACTCGTGCTCTGCGCGCTGCCGTCACCCGAGACGATGACGCCGGGACGAACAGCCGATGTGAACGCGAGCAATGCCGCCGCGTTGCTCGACGCGATGCGTGCCGTGCTGCGCGAGTGCGCGGCGTTGCTCGCTCCGCGCGGCTTCGTCGTCATGACCGCGCACCCTTACTGGCATGAGGGACGGTTGATCGACCTTCCCGGCGCGCTCGGCCGCATCGGCGAGGAGGTCGGGCTCGTCCTCTACGAACGCAACGTCGCGCTCGGCGCGGCGCTTCGTGACGACTCCGTCGTCGCGTGGTCGTCACCAGCGGAAGATGGCGAGGTACGTGGGGCGCGCGCCGCGGGCATCCCGCGTCTTCGCCGTGCCCATGACGACGTGCTCGTGTGGCGGGCTCCGTGAGCCACCCGCCCCGCAAGTTCTCGAAGCTCGTCGTCGAAGAACCCGTCCTCGTCCCGATCACGCCCGAGCAAGAAGAGCGCGCCACCGAGGTCCTAAAAGCCCTGATGGTGGGGTATCTCCGCAGCTTGAGGGCACAAGGAAGGTGGCTTGACAGCGACGGCGGGACTGTGGCCTCCTCTCCTGACGAGACCGAGGAGGACGGGCCATGACGACCGCCACGAAGAAACGAGTACCCCCGCTGCCGGGACCGACCGGTCTTGGCAGCGGGACCATCCGCGTCGCGTGCTTGACCCGTATCTCAACCGACGAGGCGAACCAGCCCTACTCGCTCGAAGCCCAAGCGGTCGGGCTCGACGCGTTCGTCACCTCACAGCCCGGCTACGCGATCACGCACCGTTTCGTCGATCAAGCCTCCGGCGCGACGTTGGAACGCCCGGGACTTCAGGCCGCGCTCTCCGCGGCGCGTGCCGGTGAGTTCGACGTGCTCCTCGTCTACCGCATCGACCGGCTCGCGCGTTCGATCACCGGCCTCATGGAAATCGTCGCGGAACTCGATCGCGTCGGCGTCGCCTTGCGCTCGGCAACCGAGCCGATCGACACCCAAGGTCCGGTCGGTCGAATGCTCCTCCAGTTGCTCGGCATCTTCGCCGAGTTCGAGCGCGGCGTACTCATCGACCGCATCACCAAAGGATTCGAGCGCAAAGCCGCGCGCGGCGAATGGCTATCCGGTCGCGCACCATTCGGTTACTCGCTCGAATCGGCAACGAAGAGTCTCGTGCCCGAACCGAAAGAGGCTGAAGTCGTGAGGATGATCTTCGACCTCTACGCGAACGGACACCTCGGCGCGAAAGCGATTGCCGTCCGCTTGAACGAAGAGGGACGACGCAGTCGGAATCATCGGTTCTGGTCGAACCAGGCGCTCTTGCACTTGCTCCGCAATCCCACCTACGTCGGCAAGATCGGTCACGGCGGCGAGGTCCATGACGGCAAGCACGAACCGATCGTCGATGCCGCGGTCTTTGAGCGCGCACAGGCGCTCTTGAAGAAGCGCTCCGCGACCGCGCCAATCGTTGCGCCGTCACTGTCGGAGTACACGATGACCAGCGCGACGCACTGCACCGAGTGTGACGGTTCGTATGTCGGGGTCGGCGGCATGGGAAACGGCCGCTTCTATCGCTATTACATCTGTCGCCACCGCCACATCTCCGGCACTCTCGCCTGTTCGGCGATGCGCGTCTCGGCGGACGACTTGGAGCGCGAGGTTTTCGCGCATCTGCTGGAGCACCTGCGCGACCACCGCATGTATACAAAGGCTGCCCTCGAAGCGATCAAGGAAGTCATCGACGAACGGCCGCGGCTCGTTGCCGAACTGGCAAGCGTCGAGTCGGAGCTTCGCGAAGCAAACGCGGCGGTCGACAAATGGGTTCGTGCCTTCGAGACGGATGCAATGCCCGCCGAAGAGTGCGCGCCGCGACTCAGGGAGCTTGTGCCGCGACGCGACGAGCTGATAGCCAAACGCGACCAACTCGAAACCGCGCTCAACACCGCCACGCCACGGCTGCCGACGGAAAAGGAACTAGCCGCCATTCGTGCCGTGGCCGAAGTCATCATCGACTCCGGCACACCCGATCAGAAGAAACAACTCGTCGCGGAACTCGTGCAGGTCGTCGACATCATGCCGAATCGTCACGCGAAGGCGTCCTTCTGCTTGCTCGACATGAACAAGCCCGGGCCGATCGTGGCCGAGGCCTGCAAAGGGACACTTTTTAGTATCGGGTCAAGAAATGTGGAGGTGAGCGGACTCGAACCGCCGACTTCCACGTTGCGAACGTGGCGCTCTACCAGCTGAGCTACACCCCCAAGTGAATGCCTTCGGTGCCCGGCTGGGCGTCCCGACGGCATCTGTCGCCTGGGGTCCCCACGATAGCGGAGGCCTCGCGATGCCTTTCGGCGATGGTGGGGCGCAGCGGGCAGGGATCGCCTCAGCGGCCGGCAGGCCGATACGAGCCGACGGCCGGCACGGACCATCCCGACCCTGACATGAGCGGTGCAGCCCGCCGACCGTAGCGCGAGCCGGTGTAACCCGAGGGCGTATAGCCCGCAAAGGTGTGCCGGGTGCCGACGGCGACCACCTGGCGCCGGCTCTCCAGCACCTCGGTGGCGTGACGGCGGGTCTCGAGCGCGATCACCTTCTGGGCTCGCTCGACCGCGGCGCGGTGGAAGTGGATCAACAAGGCGATGTAGGCAGCCGTGCAACCGAGGCCGAGGTACGCCGCGTCCCATATGACGCGCGCCGCTGGGACGATGCCGACGAGGAAGAACAGGAGCGTTGCTCCCACGAGGACGGACATGACGCGGCGCCGACGGGCGGCCGTGGCGGGTGAGGCAGACATAGCGGCTATCGGCATTGCTTGCGCCTGGGCAGGCTCCTCGGCCGGCGGCGGTATCACCTCGCCGCGGCGCTCCATGTGAAGGTGTTGGGTAGCGGCGGAGTAACCGATCATGGCTCCCGGCACCGATCCCCTGGCGCGCTCGGCTGCCACGACGGACCGGCCGGCGGAGCCCAACCGCACCAGTCTGCGGTGGTAAGAGCGGACGCCAGCCGTGAACTGGCGCTCCGATATCTTTCGCAACACCATCGGCGTGAGAGCTACGACCCACACGACCGCTAGGACGACCACGATCATGATGTTCACCGTCCTCGTACCATCCCCTGCCCTTCGTGAGACCCTACAAGCAGGCCTCTTGTGATTAGTGGATTTCCGTGCGGCGCCAGGTGCCGGAGCGTCCTCCCGTTTTCTCCCAGAGGCAGAGGTCACCGATCACCATCGACCGGTCTGCCGACTTGCACATGTCGTAGATGGTAAGAGCGGCGATGGCGCAAGCCGTCAACGCCTCCATCTCGACACCCGTGCGATCGACTGCTTCTACCTCGGTCTCCACCTCGACGCAGTCGTCGCCGATGGTGAAGTTGATGACCACCCCACCGACAAGCAGCGGGTGGCAGAGAGGGATGAGTTCGGCGGTTCGTTTCGCCGCTTGAATGCCCGCGATTCGCGCCGCTCCGAGAACGTCCCCCTTGTTGATGGCGTTGGAGGCGATGGCAACTGTTGTCTCCGGCATCATCTGCACCCTGCAACGGGCAAGGGCTCGCCGGTGGGTCGTCTCCTTGGGGGTGACATCCACCATCCGAGCCCGACCCAACGGGTCGAGATGGGTGAGGCCACGCTCGGGCATTGGGCCGAGTGTAGGCGGGCAGCCTCCGTTTTGTCCTTTCCAGGGCTGCGACCTGCGAGGACGTGCTGACGGCGGAATTCGGTCACACGGAACGGCTCGAAGTTCGTATGTCAAGCCCGGTCGCAGGGCAGATGGGCTGCGGCTCACCCGCCGATCTGGCTCATCGAGCGCCGGGGGCGGACGAAATCGACCTTTCCGATGCGGTGACCGGCCCACTTGAGCCCCACCGCCATCGCCGCCAGATCGGCCAACTCGTCGTCGCTGGCACCGCCCCGAAGGGGCGTGCGGAAGTCGTAGTCGTCCCGGGCGAACAGGCACGTCATGAACGACCCGTCGGCCGTCAGGCGCACGCGGTCGCAGTCGCCGCAGAACGGTTTCGTCACCGAAGGGATGACACCGATCTGGCCGGCGCCGTCCTCGTAACGCCAGCGAGAAGCTGGCTCCGGGCCGTGCTCCACCTCTTCGAGCGGGTGCACAGCGTGGATGGCGGCGACGATCTCGTCGGCGCCGACGACCTTGTCCATCGACCAGGTTCCATCGGCGTCGAGCGGCATGAACTCGATGAAGCGCGGCTGCACGCCCGTCTGCCGGCCGAACTCGGCGAAATCGACGATCTCGTCCTGGTTCCACCCTCTTACCACGACGACGTTCACCTTGACGGGGTCCAGGCCGGCCTCGACGGCTGCCGTGATGCCGGTGAGCACCTCGCTGAGGGCGTCGCGCCTCGTGATCTCGGCGAACCGCTCCCGCCTCAACGAGTCGAGGGAGATGTTGATCCGCTGCAGGCCGGCGTCCCGGAGCGGTTGAGCCATGCGGGCGAGCTTGGCGCCGTTCGTGGTCATGGCCACCTCGACAGGGTGACCGTCCGGACGACGGATCGCAGCCAGAAGTCGCACGAGAGTCGTGAGCTCGGCGCGGACGGTGGGCTCGCCGCCGGTGAGACGGATGGACCCGACGCCGAGGCGCTCGACGAACAGGCGAGCGATCCGCTCGATCTCCTCGAAGGTGAGGATCTCAGCACGCGGCAGCCACTTCAACCCCTCTGCGGGCATACAGTACGCACACCGGAAGTTGCAGCGGTCGGTGACCGAGATGCGGAGATCTCGGGCGACCCGGCCGTAGGAGTCCGTCAGCAGGCGCGTTCCTCCCGAGGACTCGGTGGCGGTCATCGCTGTCAGCTTAGGGGGCTGAGCTGGGAACTTCTGCGTTGACAGTGATACTTGTCAAGTGCATGCGGAGCTTTACAAGCCCGCACGTTCCAGCCCTGCTGTCTCGAAGCGCTCGATCGTCCCGAACACGATCACTTCGAGCATCTCCCCCTCCGAAAGGCCATCGCCATCTGGAACGATCGCCAGGCCGTTCGCCGCCGCCATGCCGGCGAGCTGGTGAGACATCTGACCGCCGGCGGCGCGGGCGCCGAGGCGTCCATCAGCCAGCCAGCGAACTTCGACCCGGACGAGGTGAGTCTTACCGTCCCGTGGGCGACGTAACCCCTCGACGGCGACGGCGGGAACGGTCGGTGGCGGGGCGGGCGCATGGCCGGCGAGCACGCGCAGCACCGGCAAGGCGATCGCCTGGTAGCTCACGAGCGACGAAACCGGGTTCCCAGGCAGACCGAACACCGGCAAGAGACGAGAACGTTCCCCTTCGCCAGCGCTCCGGAGCCAGCTGATCACGAGGGGCTTCGCCGGCCGGATGGCCACGCCCAGCTCGAGCACGCCGCCGCCCTCGGCCGAGGCGCCCAGCTTCCCGAGCACGATCTTGACGTAGTCGAATTCGCCCTTGCTGACACCTCCGGTCGTGAGAACGGCGTCGCAGGTGCCGAGCGCCCGCTCGAGGCCGGCGGTGACGGCAGCTTCGGTATCGCAGGCCAAGCCGAGATCCACGGCCACAAAGCCATCCCGCCTGAGCGTGGCGAGCATGGCGTGCCGGTTGGAGTCCCGGATCTGCCCGGGTGCGAGCGTCGGGGCGGAGCCGTCGCCGGCCAACTCGACAAGCTCGTCCCCCGTGATCATGACACCGACCCGCGGACGAGGGTGGACCGTGACGATGCCGGCGCCGACGCTCGCCAGCACTCCGATGTGGGCAGGGGAGAGCACGGTGCCTGCTGGGACGGCGACGGAGCCTGCCGCCAGATCGCTTCCGGCAGCCCGCAGGTGCGCCCCGGCTACCACCGCCTCGAGGATGCGAACCCGGCCGAGGTCCCTCCCCTCATCACTGCCGACGGCTTCGGTCCGCTCGACGATGGCGATGCCGTCGGCGCCCGCAGGGATGGGAGCGCCGGTCATGATCCGGACCGCCTCGCCCGGCCCGACGGCGACGCTCGGCGCCGTGCCGGCGCCGAGCACACCTACGACCTCCAGCTCGACGGGGGCGCCCTCAGTGTCGCCAGCTCGAACGGCGTAGCCGTCCATTGCCGTGTTGGCGAACGGAGGGACGTCCTCGGAGGCGACGACGTCGGCGGCGAGCACGTGGCCGAGGGCGTCGTCGAGGGGAATCTGGACGGCGGGCAGCGGGCGTGTGCCGGAGAGAGCCAGGCGTTGCACCTCGCTCAGCGGGACAAGGGACTCCTCGTCGTGACCCGGCATGCGTCTCCTCCGATGGGGCGCCCAGTGGGCATCACACAGGGCGAACACGCCTGCCCGGAGGCCTCCCAGGTATACACTTAGCACTCAAGCGGTGAGAGTGCTAGCGCTGGTGGAGGAGCCAAGGGTAGATGCCGACCTACGAGTACGCATGCAAGGGGTGTGGGGAGCACCTGGAGGTCGTGCAGTCGTTTCACGACGGTCCCTTCACGGTGTGCTCCAACTGCGGAGGCGAGCTGAGGAAGGTGTTCGGCAACATCGGGATCGTCTTCAAGGGGAGCGGCTTCTACAAGACCGACAGCCGTTCGACCTCGTCGGCCGCGAAGACGTCTTCGAGCGACACAAGCGCCAGCGCGAGTCCGGAGCCCAAGACGGAGACCTCCAAAGAGACGAAGAAATCGGATTCCTCGAAATCGGATTCCTCGCCCGCCCCCGCCTCGAGTGCTCCCGCGCCGGCGAGCAGCACGCCGAAGGCCGCCGCCTCCTGAGTTATGGGTGCGTGGACGGCACGATCCGTTGCCGCCACGGCCTGGCGCTGTCGAAGTGATGCCCGACGACGCGTCCCGTAGCGAGCACCCGCATGAAACCCGCCACGTCCTCGAAGTCCGCTACCTCCACATAGGCAGCTCCTACGGCTTCGGGCACGTGGGCGTCCGAGCCGGCACCGACCGCCAGCTCGAACCTGCGGGCGGTCGCCGCCGCCTCCTCATTGAGATGCTCGAGCGAGGTCTTGGCGTTGCGGGCCTCAATCAGGTCGACGAGACCCTCGCCGGCGAGGCGTTCGAGGGCCTTGGCGTCGATCCGATGCCGCAGGGGGTCGTAGGGGTGCGGCACGTAGACGAGGCCGCCCTGCAACCGGATGTGGAGTGCCGCCTCGCGGGCCGAGCGGCAGCCGGGCGGGATCCGCTCGGAGAGGAACAGGCCGATCAACTCGCCCTCAGGCGTGCGCTGTTCCTGGCCGATCACGACACGGCAGTCGAGCTCTCCGGCGAGCCGGGCGGCGCCGGTGATGGTGCTGTGGTCGGTGATGCAGATCACGTCGATCGCCGACTCTGCAACGGCGGCGGCGAGCTCGTCGGGCGTGGTCGAGGAGTCACCCGACCACATCGTGTGGAGGTGGCAGTCGACGCGCACATGCCCGGGTGCCAGCGGCTCGGCGAGATGAGGGTGACGGGCGATCGCCGCCGCGCTCGGGCGAGGCCTGTTCTCCTCGGTCAGGGCGGTCCCCTATGCCCCGCTCATGGACATGTCGTCGATGGCGAGGGTCACTCCGGCCGCGCCGCCAGGCAGCCATTCGAGGTCGCCGCCGATGAAGGCGACATGTTGCAGCATCCGCTGGATGGTCGAGGCGACGGTGATCTCTCGCACCGGTTCGGCCAGTGAGCCGTCGCGGATCATCAGGCCCTCCGCCCCCACCGAGAAGTCGCCGCTGATCCGGTTGACGCCCGAATGGACACCGCTCACCGCTTGCACGAGCAGCCCGTGATCGATGCGGCCGACGATCTCGTCCTGGCCGAGCTCACCCGGCTCGAGGGAGACAGCGCGGGCGCCGACGCCCGGCGTCGTCCGGTAGCCGCCTCGGACCGCCGAGCCCGTCGAAGCCGTGCCGGCGGCCCGGGCGGAATGGGTGTCGTGGAGGTAGCCGAGGAGCTTGCCTCCCTCGATGAGGGAGTTTCGCCGGCACGCCAGCCCTTCGGCGTCGACCCGAGAGGCTCCCCAGGCGAGCGGGTTGGTGGGATCGTCGACGAGGGCGAGGCCCGGGACCGCCACCTCCTCGCCGAGGCGGTGAGCGAACAAGCTCCGGCCTTTTGCCACCTCCTCGCCCGAGAGTGTCGCGGCCAGGATTCCGAGCAGCACGGCGGCGATTCTCCGGTCGAGGACGACGGTGAGTCGGGCGGACGAGGGTTTCTTGGCGCCGAGGAGCCGCGTCGCCCGAGTGACGGCGTCGGTGGCGGCTTCGCCGACATCGAGGTCGTCGACCTCGCGCCCAGCCGTGTAGCCGTAGCCCGTCTGGCTGTCGTCGTCGTCGCCTGCGATGGCGTAGACCGAGACGAAGCACGACGTTCGCCTGCTCGTTGCCTCGATGCCCGTCGAGGTGGCGATGGCGGCCTCCGTCATGGCGTCGGCGTAATCGGAGTGGGCGACCTGGCGGATGCGGACGTCGCCTGCGCGCGTGAGCCGATCGAGCTCGAGAGCTAGATCGATCTTTGCCACCGTCGTGACGCCGCAGAGCTCCTCGTGCCACAGGTCGAGCTCGGCGGGCTCGACGCCGTCGGGAAGGGCGAGGCCAGCATGCTCGTCGGGCGTGGCGAAGCGAGCGTTGTCCCGCGCCTCGGTCAGGGCCTCGGACGCAGAGGCTTCGTCGATCGCCGCCACCCAGGCAAAACCCACCCGTCCTTCCGACACGACCCTCACACCCAGGCCGGCCGACTCCGCCGAGGAGAGGGACTCGATCGCCTGCTCGAAGATGCGTACGGAAGTCTCCCGTCCGCGGGCCACGTACGCCTCGATCTGCTCGTCTCCCTCAGCTCGCTGGGCGACGGAGCGAGAGAGGTCGAGAAGGTCAGTCACCCGCGGTCCCCCCGATCGTCACGCCCGTAATGCGCAGCGTCGGTTGGCCACAGCCGACCGGGACCGACTGGCCGTCCTTGCCACAGGTCCCGGGCGACATGTCGAAGTCGCTGCCGACGGCGTCGACCTTGGAGAGCACTTCCGGACCGTTGCCGATGAGGTTGGCGTCCCGGATCGGCTCGGTGATGTGACCGTCTTCGATGAGGTAGGCCTCGGTCATGCCGAAGGTGAAGTCGCCTGTGGCCGTGTTGACCTGGCCGCCTCCGAGGTGGGCGACGTAGATGCCGTGGGGCGTCTGGGCGACGATCTCGTCGGGGTCCTCCTCGCCCGGCAGCAGGAACGTGTTCGTCATCCGGACCATGGGCAGGTGGCGGAAGCTCTCCCGGCGCCCGTTGCCGGACGACTCCCGTCCCTGTTTCCGCCCACGCAGGTAGTCCCACATGTAGTCGGTGAGGACTCCGTCGCGGATGAGGACGTTGCGTTGCGCCGGGCGGCCTTCGTCGTCGACGGTCATGCACCCCCACTCGGGCCCGACCGTCCCGTCGTCGACGAGCGTGACGAGCGGGCTGGCGACGAGGTCGCCGACCCGTCCCGCGTAGACGGACGTCTTCTTCACGATGTGGTCGGCCTCGAGCCCGTGACCGCAGGCCTCGTGGAACAGGACACCACCGCTGCCCCGCTGCAGGACGACTGGGACGACTCCGGAAGGGGCAGGGCGGGCTTGGAGCTTCGCGACGGCGCGGCGGGCGGCCGCCTCGGCGACCTCCTCCACGCTGCGACGCTCGAACAGATCGAAGCCGAGTGTCAGGGCCAGCGTCTCGTGGCCCGTTTGCATGCCGGCATCGCCCGATGCGACGCACACGACGCTGAAGCGCGTGCGCACGCGCTCGTCACCGGTGAGGAGGCCGTCCGAGTTGGCGATCTGCGTCCGCCGCCGCGAGTCGCCGTAGCCGGCGCTCACCTGCACGACCGAAGAACTGTTGGATCGGGCGACGTCGTCGGCGCGGAACAACAGCTCGACCTTGACGGCCTTCGAGACGTCGGTGGCTGTGGCCCTCTCGCCCCCTGGCGGCGGGAAGCGACGCTCGGAGAGGGCCACGGTCCGCGTGCCGCCGCCACCCTCACGGGCGACGGCGGCCGCCGCCTCGGCCGCATCGGTCAGCCCTCGTTCGGAGAGGTCCGCCGTATGGGCAAAGCCCGTCGTCTCTCCCACGACAACCCGGATGCCCGCCCCGCGATCGTGGCCGGAGGAAAGCTCCTCGACCCTGCGGTCGTCGAGCGAGATCCCCGAGGCGATGCGGTCCTCGACGAAGACCTCTGCGAAATCACCGCCTCTGCGAAGGGCGGTCGCGAGAACGCCTTCGAGGACGTCGCGCTCGACGAGGCGCGGCACGGCGGTCCGGCTGTCGGTGCCGGCCCCGTCTGAGGCGACGACCGCGGTCAGCGGAGGATGTTCCCGAGCATGCCCCCGACGGCGCCGGCTCCGACGGCGTCCTTCTTGTCCTCGCCGATGTACGGCTTGAGGCTGTGGGCGAGGATCACGAGCGGCATCGACTGCAGCCAGATCTTGCCTGGGCCGGTGAGGACGACGAGCCAGTGACCGTCGGCGCCGAAGTAGCGGTTGACGATGCCCTGGATGCGGGTCATCGAGAAGTTGACCGTGTCCTGGAAGACGCCGACGTGACCCGGGTGGACGAGCAGCGTCTGGCCGGCGGCGAGGTCATAGGTCGTGATCTCGCCGGAGAGCTCCACCCAAGCGGTGCCGGTTCCTTCCAGCTTCTGCAGGATGAACCCCTCACCCCCGAACAACATCCCGCCGAGGCCCTGGTTGAATCCGACGGTGCAGTTGATCTCCGGCGTGCCGCACACCCAGCCGTGGCGGTGCACCAGGTAGCCGCCAGCCGGCGTCACCTCGAGCGGGAAGATGCGGCCGGGCATCTTGGCGGCAAAGGCGATCATGCCCTGGCTGCCTACGGCCTCGTACTTCGTGAGGAAGATGCTCGTGCCGGACATCACTCGCTTGAGTCCGCCCAGCAGCCCCCCTCCACCACCCTGCTGGCCGCCCATGGCGGTCGTCTGGGTCATCTGCATGTTCGCCGTCATCCAGGAGAGCTCGCCGTGGTCGGAGATGAGCGATTCACCCGGGTCGAGGATCATCTCGAGAACCGGCAATGTCGTGCCCTTCACTTCTGCCTGCATCGTCACAGCCCCTTTGTGATGTCGTTCGCCGGCGATTGTCGGACGGTGGTCCCGCCAGTTTGCCCTGCCGAGATCGAACCGTCGAGACGCGTGAGCATCCACCCTTCTCGATGCCCCCGCGCGTAGCATCCGAGAAGCAGTTCGCGTGAGCCACATCACGTGAGAAACGAGCCGAAAGTCGGAGCGTCGGCCCGACATGGGTCGACACGAACAGGTGCGTACGACACCCACCCAGGTGCGCAGTGCACCCCACAAGGGCAGGCGAGCATGGACGAGAGCGAAGCAGTCGACGAAGAGGCGGCTGCCGCCACCCCGATCTTCGGCGTCTACCGGCGCGGGTATGACCCTGAGCAGGTCGACCGGTATGTCGGCGACCAGCAACGCCGACTGGACGAGGCGATTCACCGAGCCTCCGAGTCGGAGCGAAAGCTGGCCGCGGCCGTCGGGCAGCTGCGGGAGCTCCACCGCCGCGTCGCCGTCTACGAGAGTGAGGCTCGCAACGCCCAACCCCCGCAACTGGACACGCTGGGAGAGCGCGTCCAGAGGATCCTGCAAGAGGCCTGGGAGGGTGCCTACAACCTCCGGCAGGAGGCCGAGCGCGAGGTCAACGAGCTGCGCGAGCAGACCCAGCAGGATGCCGAGGCGATGCGGGCGCAGGTGCGTACGGAGGTCGAGGAGCTCCGCCAGGTGGCGAGCCGGGAGGCGGCCGAAGTGGTCGACGAGGCCACCCGCCGGGCACTCCACATTCGCGACGAGACCGAGCGCCGTCGACAGGCGTACCTCGAACGAGTCGAGCGGGACCGGGAGCAGGCGATCGCCCAGATCACCTACCTCTACGACCAGAGGCAGGGCGCCATCGCCGAGCTGGCGAGGTTGCAGGCAACCGTGCAGGCGACCATCGAGGAGATGGTGCGCAGCCCGCTCGGACGGCCCGCTCCTGGGGTCGCCGACGCGGCTGCCGATGGGGCCAGAGCCGTTCGGGCGGCGGCGAGGCGAGCGCACTCGGCGGTTCCTCCGAGTGACGCCATGCCGGGCGTCGGGCCCGGCGGAGCGGGCGGGTCCGACACGCCCACCGGCGATCGGGGCACGCCAGCCGAGCCGGTCAGGGCGGGCATCGAGTCGCCCCACCTCCCCGGCATCCTTGGCTCAGCAGACGAGGTCATCTTGCCGGCCGGCGCGGACGTGCCCACTGGCCCGATGGAGCGTTTCGTCCGCCCGAGCGACCGCGACGCTGCCCGCACCGCCACCCCGCGGGCCGACGCCGAGGCCAACGCCATGGAGCGGGTGATGCGGGAAGGTCCACTCCCTCCTCCCACCATGGCTGACCCGAGTGGCGTCGGTCCGGAGGCTCACCCCGCAGGCCGCGGGCTGCAGCCGTCGGACGAGGTTGCGCCTCCGGCCGAAGGCCGCTCGAGCGCCGCCAAGGCAGGTGCCATGTTCAGCGGACTCATGCGGCCCCGCCGGCAACCACCGCAGCACGGTGTCTACGACGCGGAGCTCGACGACTAGGGGTGACAGACGGCGAGGTCATCCGGCGGGGTCTGCGGCAACGAATGTGAGTCATGCGAGTCGATACGGCCACCCTCGTCGAGCGTTCGTCTGACCGCCTTCGGTGGGATGACCTCGATCTCGAGTCGTTCAGGTCCCGACCGCTCGACCCTTCGGCCCTGCGGTGCATCAAGTACATGCACGACGTCG
The DNA here is from genome assembly GCA_963735115.1 of uncultured Actinomycetota bacterium. GTDB lineage: Bacteria > Actinomycetota > Acidimicrobiia > Acidimicrobiales > Bog-793 > JAKACA01. The sequence continues at coordinate 1,446,007 of CAVTJR010000001.1, forward strand.
AGTTCCACACCGTCTGTTACCTGCGTGAGCTGCTGCTGACCCCTGCACACTCGGACGCCAGGGTGACGGCCTTCCTCACGATGTGGACATTCCAGGAGTATTGGCACGGCGAGGCGCTGGCGGCGGTGCTGGCCGCCCACGGCGAGGAGCACGGCGAGGAGCGCGTGGGCGCCGTCCGCCGCAAGCTGGGCGCCCGCGACAAGGCACGCCCCCTGTTCATGGCGCTCGGCGGTTGGATCGGGGGCAGCGATTTCACCGCCGTTCACATGACCTGGGGTGCCGTGAACGAGTGGACGACGCAGACGGGTTACTCACAGCTGAGCCAACGAGCCGGACACCCGGTCCTTTCGGCCCTTCTCAAGCGGATCATGCGTCAGGAAGGTCGCCATATCGACTTCTATGCCGGCGAGGCCGCCGACCGCCTCTCCGCCAGCCGACGGGCACAACGCCTCACCCGCATGGCCCTGCGACACTTCTGGGCCCCCGTCGGGTCGGGGGTGATGCCTGCAGAGGAGGTGGACTTCCTGGCGGAGTACCTCCTCGGCGACGAGAGCGGTCGGGCAGCTGCCCGCCGCATCGACCGCCAGATCGACCGCCTGCCCGGGCTGTCCGGTCTGCACCTCGTCGAGAAGGTCACCGCCGACCGGGTACCCGCTGCCGCCGCGGCGACTGACGACGAAGCGGTTTCGCAGGCCGCTTGAGTCAGCTGCCGAGACGCGCCAGGCCGGCGAGGTCGTCGAGGAGCTGGGGGATGGCGATCGGCACGATGGAGAGATGGCCCTCGCCGTCGTTCAGCGCCAGGTGGGCAGCGCTGAGATGCTTCGCCAGCCAGCGGCCGTGCGAGACCGGAACCATGTGGTCCTCCGTCCCCTGCCAGATGCCGACAGGTCGCTCGATGGTGGCGGGGTCGAACCCCCACGGGCTCACCAAGGCGATGTCGTCGTCTCGCCAGCCGGCGGTACCTTCGCGAACCGCCGCTTGCAGCGCGCCGATGAGGTACCGCCCGACTCCGCTGTTGAGGGCTACTTCCTTGTCGCGTTCGGTCACGAGACCGCCCAGGGCCTCCGCTAGGGCGGCGGGCTGATCGACCGTGGCGAGCAGATCGCCGACGGCACGAAGAAACTCCTCCAGATCCTCCGTGCCCTTGAGGGCAGCCCCAAACTCCACGAGGTTCTCTTCGGCCATGCCAGCGGTCCACTCGAGCCCGTCGCCGTCAAAGGGTGCCACGCCGGCGATGATGGCGGCGCCAAGGCATCGATCACCCTGCAGTGCGGTGCAGGCAAGGGCATGCGGGCCTCCGCCAGACCAGCCCGCCGTCACGAAAGTGGCATAGTCGTCGTAGCCGAGTGATGCGAGCACGTCCACGGTGTCGCTGGCGGCACCGGCAACTGCCCGTCCTTTGAGAGGGCTTGAGCTTCCGTAACCTGGCCTCGAGTACGTGATCGTCCGGAAGTCGCGGTCGGCTGCTGCCTCCACGAGAAGGGGGAACGGTGCCGCCCCACTCGGCGTGCCGGAATGGAAGACGAGGGGAAAGCCGTCCTCAGACCCGGCAATCAGTACCTCGAGATGTCCCGAGCGGGTCTCGAGGTCGTGCCAGCGATAGCCGGCGGGGACTGCGGGGCGCTCCGTCATTGCAGCCTCCTGGTGCCGTTGCCCGTTTAGTGAGTTTCACGGCTGGAGGTTGCCTTCGCAAGGGGCTGTCGAGTACTCCTCTTCCTTAGGCGTGCTGGGGAGTCGAGATCCCGATGCCACCCTGCGTGGCCGCCCCGTAGCGGCGTTGCTCGGCGGCGATGTCGAGTGGTCCGATGCCCGTGCGGGCTTGCAACGTCTCGGCGTCGAGCAGGGCGGCGGGCACGACCCAGGCGATCTCGAACTCGAGACCGTCGGGATCCTTGGCGTACAGCGACTTCGTGGTGCCGTGATCAGACGCCCCAACGAGCGACCCCACCTCGGTCAGCACCTGCGAGAGCCGCTCCAACTCCGCCAGGGTGTCGACCTCCCAAGCGAGGTGGTACAAGCCGACCTCAGAGCGGCCGGCGCTGGATGCAGCCGCCTCCGAACCGATGGTGAACAGACCGATGTCGTGGTCGTTGGTCGACCCGGGCGCTTGCAGGAAGGCGGCGCCTTTGAACCCCTCCGGCCCGATATGGACGGGTCGGAAACCCAAGACTGTGGTGTAGAACTCGGCGCTGCGCTCGGCGTCACGCACGTAGAGAACGGCGTGGTTGAGGCGAGTGATGGGCATGCCGTCGTCAACGATCCGCCGCTGCCCGGCATTCCAACCTCAACCACGCCGGTGCTCAGGCGGCGAAGCTCACCGTGACGGTCAATTCGTCCGTCGCCCGCACGATCGAGAGCTCGAGAGAGTCGCCCTCGAGATCGAGCGCTTCGTAGAGTGCGTCGACCGACGTGAGGGCGATGTCGCCGGCGCGTACGAGGACGTCACCGCGGAGCAAGCCTGCACGATCGGCCGGGCTTGCCTCCTCGACGCCGCGCACGAGCAGTCCTTCGACCTCCGGCAGACCGGCCGCCGCCCGCAGGCGGTTCGTGATGTGGGGTGGGGCGATGGCGGTCCCGAGCCGGCGCCTTACCGGCGCCTCTCCCTTCGAGAGGGCGTCGATCCTGCGCTTCAGCTCCGCATTCGCCGTGATCGCCTGGTAGAAGCCCTCCTGCACGCGATTCGTGTTCACGCCCACGACGCGGCCTTCGCGGTCAAGGACTGGTCCGCCGGAGGACCCGCGGGCGAGCGGAGCGGTGTGCTCGATGCTGCCGGGGATGCGCCGCCCACGCGGCCCGCGAAAGCCGCGTCCGGTGGAGGAGACGGTGCCGATCGTCGCTCGCAGACCACGGCCGCGTGGGTTGGACAGGGCCACGACGACCTGACCGACGGCGACGGGGGTGGTGGAGAATTCGACTGGGGCGATGCCGGTGGTGTCGACGGCGACAACGGCAAGGTCTCCGTCGAGGTCGACGCCCGCCTGGGTGCCCGTGAGAGCGCGGCCGTCGGCGAAGGTGACGTAGGTGGCGTCCCCCCGCAGGTTGTGGGCGTTCGTCACGATGAAGCCGTCGGCGACGACCACGCCCGTTCCGTGACGGTTGACGCCGACGACAGCGGGACCGATCTTCTCGGCGACGGAAGAGATTGTTGAGGTGACCTCGTCAAGTGCGCTCATGGGTGGTTGGGTGCTCCTTCGCAGTAGCTTGTAACTTGCAGAGTACAAGTTAGTGGCTACGATCGCAAGTTGATCCCTCGCGATGAAGAGAGAGAGGTGTAGAGATCTTCCCGTGCCTAACACGACCGCAGCCCTGTCCTCGGCCCTCGAGCGCGTCGGAGACCGCTGGACACTCCTCGTCGTAGCAGCCTTGCTCGACGGCCCGATGCGTTATGGCGAGCTGCAGGAGGCAGTGCCCGGGATTGCCACGAACGTCCTTTCGAGCCGCCTGAAGGACCTCGAACGTCAAGGACTCGTCGTGTCCAACCCCTACTTGGACCGCCCGCTGCGCCTCGAGTACCAGCTCACTTCGGTCGGATCCGAGCTGGCGGGCGTGATGCGGCTGCTCGCCGCCTGGGGTGCCGGCTCGGCCGCGCCGGCGGACGCCTCGGTGGATCAGACGGGCGTCGGCGGTCATCCAGCTCATGCCGCCTGCGGCACGCCCCTCGAGGTGCGCTACTTCTGCCCAACCTGCCAACAGATCGCTGAGGACGACGGCGAGGTGTGGGCCTGACCGGGCGTGGCGCCGAAAGCGGCTGAGGCGGCACGGAGACGAGCTCAGCGATGGGCGAGGATCTCAGGGCTGGGCGAGGATCTCCCCGTGAAGGAACGCCAGCCAGGCATCGGGCGAGGTCGCCCATCGCCGCCAGCCGTCGGCGATGCGTCCGAGCTCCGCGGTGTCGGCAAGGCCGAGCTCGACCGCCCGGGCTCCGAGTGTCGACGACGTCGTCCGCTCGGCCCAGAGATCCGCCCACCAGATGCACAGCTCCGACGAGTCGGCGCACCAAGCGCTCGCGGAGGACACGATCGATGAGAAGCCCGCCTGCTTGGCCCATGACACCAGCCGCCTTCCGGCGTCGGGCTCGCCGCCGTTGTTGCGAGCCACGTCGCTGTAGAGCTCGAGCCAGCGATCGATCATCGGCTCCTCCGGCCACCAGAATCTGGCCGTGGTAGTCGCCGTCGCGTGCCGCCACGGTCCCGCCTTGGCGGCAGACGCGGCGCATCTCCTCGAGCACCCGGACCGGATGCTGGACGTGCTGCAAGACCTGGTGGGCATGGACGACGTCGAACGAGGCGTCAGCGAACGGCAGCGCCTCGGCGTCGGCCTGGTGGAATTCGACGTTGTCGACGCCGCCTTCGGCGCACGTCGCCCTGGCTTCGTCGAGGATGTCGGTGGCGGCGTCGATGGCGACGACAGCGCCGGGTGCCACGAGGCGGGCGAGATCGCGAGTGATGGTGCCAGGACCGCAACCGACATCGAGCAGTTCGAGGCCAGGTCGAAGGCGGGGCAGGAGGTAGGCGGCGGAGTTCGCAGCCGTCCGCGACCGATGCGACCGCAGGACGCTGTCGTGATGCCCGTGCGTGTACAGGGGGGAGCCTCCTAGGCGTCCGCGCGAACCAGCTCGACGACGGGGATGACCCGGGTCGTCTTGTCCTCGTACTCGGCAAACCCTGGGTAGCGCCTGGCCTGCTCGGCGAAGATGCGATCACGCTCTTCCCGCTGGACTGGCGTGGCCGTGGCCGTGTACTGGTCGGTCCCGATTTCGACGGTGACCGTCGGGTTGGCCACGAGGTTGTGGTACCAGTCGGGGTTGGTCGGGGCGCCGGCCTTGGAGGCAAACACGAACAGGCGGTCGTCGTCGGTCAGATACATCATCGGTGCCGTGTGCGATTTGCCGGACTTTGCGCCTGTCGTCGTGAGCAGAAGGACGGGCGCTCCCTCGAACTGGCCGCCGACCTTGCCCTCGTGGGCGCGGAACTCCTCGATGATCTTGCGGTTCCAGTCGCCGTAATCAGACATCGTGGCTTTCCTCCGTGCGCTCGGGTCGTCGTGGCTGTTGTCTTAGCGCCGTGATCGAGGACCCCCGACCGGATGGCCGCGCCAGGTCGGCAATGATGGCTGCCATGGAGCCGGCTCGCTCTCATCGGGGTGATCTCGATGCCTGCGGCGGAGTCCCCGTCGTCGAGCGCCGGGTCAGCTTCGACAGCGTCACGGAGATCTACGACCGAATCCGCCACTCGTACCCCCCGGAGGCCTTTGCCGATCTGTTCGCCTACTTGCGCGAGCAGCGCAACGTCGCCGCACCCGAGATCCTCGAGATCGGGCCGGGCACGGGCAAGGCGACCAGGGGTTTGCTCGATGCGGGAGGGCGCGTGACGGCGGTGGAGCTCGGTACGCGGATGGTCGAGTTTCTCCGGAGTGCCTTTGCCGATGAGCCGGCGCTTCGGGTCGTCGAGGGGTCGTTCGAGGACGTGGAGCTGGCGCCCGCAAGCTTCGATGTCGTCACGGCGGCGACGGCATTCCACTGGATCGATCCTGCCGTGAGGATTGACAAGTCGATCGAGCTGCTCGAGCCATGCGGCGTGCTGGCGTCGTTGGCGACGGTGCAGGTCGACTCGCAGCAGGCGAACGGTTTCTTCGAGAAGAGCGATCCGATCTACGCCAAGTATCAGGACGACAAGGGCGGCGGCTATGTCGCTCCGTCGTTCGACGAGGCCACGCCTCCCGAGTTCGAGGAATTCCGCGCCCACCCTCGTCTCCGCGAGGTCGTTCTCCACCGTTACCGCTGGGACCAGACGTACTCCTCGGCGGAATACGCCGACTTGCTGCGGTCGTACTCCAACATGCAGATAATGGCGGCGGCTGATCGCGAGGCATTGATCGCCGAGCTCTGTGAATTGCTCGAGACGGAGTTCGGAGGTCGGGTGGTACGTCCGTTGGCCATCGCGCTGACGATGGCGCGGCGCGCACCGGAGTGAGCGGCCGCGTGTTCGGCTCGGAAGCGCTCGGACGCCTGGCGCCTCCGAGCCCGTGCTCTACGCTCGTGGCCACGGAACGGTCGGCGAGGATCCACTGACCGAGGCAGGGGCCGCTAGCTCATCGGGTAGAGCAGGGGACTTTTAATCCCAAGGTGCAGGGTTCGAGACCCTGGCGGCCCACCGAATAAGTCCAGCTCAAAGGCCATAAAGTGTGGCGCGTGGGTCTAGGCCATCTGCCCAAGCGATTCGCATGCTACTCTCCCGAGCGACGACACTCGTTGGGCTGCGATCGGGAGGAAGTCGATGCGGGGGCACCTCCGGCAACGTGGTGAGGCGTGGGAGCTGCGGGCGTTCGTCGGTCGTGACCCCGTCTCCGGCCGGAAGAAATATCTGACGCGAACGTTCCACGGCACGAAGCGCGCCGCCGAGTCGGAGCTGAGCAAGCTCGTGGCCGAAGTGTTGAGCGGTGGTTTGGCTGCACAGGACACGACAGTCGGCGATCTGGTGGAGCGCTGGTTCGCAGCGGCGGAGCGTGATCTCTCACCGTCGACCGCTCGCGGTTACGAGCGGCTGATCCGCACCCACATCGTCCCGGCGCTCGGTGCGGTTCCCCTTTCTCGCCTTCGGACGCCTCAGCTCGACTCGTTCTACGGCAAGTTGCGGGAAAACGGTGGAGCGAATGGGCGACCGCTGTCGCCCGCGAGCGTCAGGCAAGTGCATGCCATCGTGCGGCGGGCACTGTCCCAGGGAGTCCGATGGGGTTGGATCACCACGAATCCGGCGGCGAACGCCTCGCCTCCCCGGATTCGGCGGACGGAGATTCGGCCCCCGGAGCCAGCGGACGTAGTGAGGCTCGTCTCGGGCGCCGAGGAGGTGAATCCCGACCTGGGCTGCTTTCTCCGGTTGTCGGCGACCACTGGGGCCCGGCGTGGAGAACTGTGCGGCCTTCGTTGGCGTGACGTCGACTTCTCGGCCGGTTCGCTCACGATCTCGACCTCCATCGTCGAGGATTCCCGGGGTATCGCCATCGTGAAGGACACGAAGACGCACGCCGCTCGGCGTATTGCTCTCGATCCCGTGAGCCTCGAGGCGTTGGCAGCACATCGCCGGCGTGCCGAGAGTCGAGCGCTCGCATGCTCGGAGCAGCTCGGCGAGACCGGCTTCGTATTTTCTCAGTCGCCGATCGGTGAGCGTCCTTGGGTACCGAACGACGTCACCAAGGCTTTCGCTGCGGTTCGGGACCGGCTCGGGCTGGATGGAGTGAGGCTGCACGACCTCCGTCATTTCGCAGCCACTCGGATGCTTGGGGCGGGCGTTCCCGTTCGCACGGTGAGCGGCCGGCTCGGTCACTCGAACGCCGCGACGACGTTGGGTGTGTACGGCCATTTCCTGGAGGCGTCGGACCGGGACGCTGCCGCGACCCTAGGGAGCCTGCTCGACGCCGCCGCACCGCAGTCGTAGCAGGATGGCCTCTCGTCCAGCCGAACCGTGGCGGATCCATTTCTTTCGCCGTCACCCTGATGATGACCCACGAGAAACCGTCCCGGCCCTCGACTTCTTCGAGCAGCTACCCAGCAAGGTGGCGGCCGAGATTCACGCGGTGCTCAATGCGGTGGCCGAGGCCCCGCCGCCCTCTTTCTCGGGCGGCGGCAAGTGGGAGGCAATGCACGGCGACATGGCGGGCCACTACGAGGTGCGCGTCCAGGGCGGTGGCAAGAATCATCGTCTCTTCTGTCTGCTGGAACGTGATGCCGACGATCTGGGTGGCTCGAGCATCGTATGTCTCGGAGGCCTGTCGAAGGCTCCTCGATCAGCAGCGGACCCCCGTGAGTACAAACTGATCAAGCGGTACGCCGCCGAGTTCCGCCGCCGGAGGACTGTTCTGTCGTAGTGGTTGGTGCGGGTGAGCGTGGCTCTGGTCGCAACTCCAGGTCGAGCGCGCCGGCGAGAGCGACGAGCGTGCTGAGGGTTGGATTGGGACGCTCGGCTGAGAACAGCCGACGGATGGCTTCGGGTTTGACACCCGCTCGACGGGCGAGCTCGGCTTTGGAGAGCTCGAGCTCGCTTCGGCGTTCGTCCAGAACGCGGATGACGGCGTCGATCTGTGCGATCCGCTCCCGTGCTTGCTCGTACTCCCGCCGGTAGTCGGCATCCTCCAGCCGCTGGGCTAGGTAACGCTCGGCTCCCGTGGGTGACTTGCTCATGGGCTCAAGACTAGCCGTAACGTATGTGTTACGCGACGGAGAGCCCGGCTTCGAGCCGACGCCCGACACTGCCGACTGAGTGAGCAACGCCCCCTGGGGGGCGGCGCTAGTGGGGGGCGGCTCGAAGAGCCCGTGTCACCTTGTGCACCTGTGTGCCCGATTTTGGACCCCGTCTTCCGCCGACGGAAGTCAGCGCTCCGGCCGGTGTTGATCGGTGCTGCCGGCGCGTCCTGAGATTCCAGCCGACCAATGAACACGGCCCATGTGGTGGACCACTTCCGTACTCGGACGCCAGCACCGGCGGCTTGCAGGCTTCGCCGATAGGCGAGCGCGTACCGGCGACCGATCCGTCTGCGTTGTTGCTCGTGCGCCCGACGTCGTCGTTCGGTCCGCGTAATCTGTTTTCGCGACTGCCGCGCTGCGGCACATTACGGGCATGTCCCACCTGGATATGACAGCGCGGTAGGGCGCGGTCCACAGGTCCGAGTGATTCAGACGGGTTGTGTCGGGCTGTCTGGGGTTTTCTCGCCTGGGCTGACGGTCCGAGTTTCGTATGCCGGGACGACTGCCGCCCATCACTGGCCGGGGTGAACGTAGTCCTGCGGAGTGACGGAGGGCGGAGAAGACCACTCCTGGGAGGGACGACATCGGCCCGCCTGACTTTTACCGTTCATCAGGTCGAACAGCGTGCGCATCGAGCGCAGGCGATCAGAGAAACAGGGAGATAGCCATGACCCCCATCGCTGGGCTCATCATTGCCATGATTGCTGGTTTCATGGTGGCAAATGGACGCCGGGCGGCGTCTGTCGTCCTCGTTCCATGGCTGGTCGTGCTGGCCTACCAGTCTTGGTACATCGCGTCGGGGCGAGCGATAAGCCCGCCCAGCACGGTGACGCAGTTTCCTTCCACAATCGGATACTGGTTCGTCCAGGTGATCATATTGGCGCCCGCCCTCGGCATCGCCGCCCAACTCGGTGCGTCCGCATCGCGCCGCCGTGCGGTCAGCGCCAGCGTCCTCGCCCGGCGGGCGTGGGTGGCCTCCGCCCTGTGCGTCGCTGCTGCGGTCGTTGTCATCGTGTTCGGGTTCGTGTTGTTCCCTCATCAGGGTGGAACTGTCGCCGCCGGCCATCACAACGCCAATGGGAGCCCACCCCTGATCGGGATGGTGGGGATCCTCGGGTCGTACATCGGTTGCGCGGCCCTCGGCGTCAGCACGCTCGTGCGGAGGCGCACCTCCAAGCACGCCGAGTCGGTGACTCCGGTCCGTGCGCCGGCAACGGTCGCCGCCCGCCACTAGGCATGCGGAAATCGAGAACTCGAACAGCCGCTAGCAGGCATTGCAGCGACTTCCAAACTCCGACAAACTTTCCAAGACATCCAGAAGGGGATGAATCATGAATCGACCGTTGCCCGTCAGATGGCTCAATGGTCCGCTGTTCGGTGTGCGGGATCTGGGCCTGGGAGATATCGCTCTGGCCGGTCTGCTGAGTTTCTTCGGCATCTGGCTGGTCACCGGCAACAACTCCAGACATCTCGACGGTGGGTGGACGGCGGCGTTGGCGGTGCTGGTCATGACGGTTCCGGTGGTGTTCGCCCGCCGGGAACCGCTACTGGCGGCAGGCACGCTCGCGGCCGGTGCCGGGCTCAACTGGTTGGTCATCGGGCACCTGATCCGCTGCGGCGCCACTCTGCCGGCGGTGTTCTTCGTGTCCTTTACGATTGGCAGCCGGTGCGAGCGGCGCCAGGTAGTGTTCGGTGAGGCCCTCCTGGCCGTCGCCATCCTGTGCCAGGGTGCGTCGGATCCCCAGCTCGGCGGCCCATCGGTCGCCGTGTTCATGGTCCCGCTCGCCCTTGTCTTCATGGGGGCCGGCCGGCTGCTGCGGGCGCGCAATGCGACCGTCGATGCGTTGCAGGTGCGCACGGCCGAGCTGCGCGTCCAGCGGGAGCAGAACGCCAAGTTGGCGGTGGAGGCCGATCGGGCTCGCATCGGTGGCGACCTCGATACATTCCTGCATGATCAGGTGGGCGAGATCGCGACCACCGCGGCCGCCGGACGGGCCACGTTGGAATCCGACCCGGATCAGGCTCAGGAGGCCTTCGCGTCAATACAGATGACCGGTCGCGAGACGTTGACCCACATGCGGGAGGTCGTGGCCACCTTGCGAGACCAGGCGCCCACCGAACCTCAACCTGTTCTGGCGCAACTCGACCGTCTGCTCAGCCAGGCCAACCTGTCGGACGCCCGCCTGGAGGTTAGGGGTGACCGTCGTATGCTCCCGCCCGGTCTGGATTCTTTCGAGTTACCGGATTGTCGAGCACCTTCTCCTGACCCTGGAGCGCGAACCCACGGCGCGGATCACAGTCGAGGTGGCGTTTGGCCCGGACTCTCTGGAGCTCAAGGTTGTCGGTCCGCGAGCGCGCCAGGGCGACGCCCGGACGGCGCTGGCGGCGGCCACCGAGCGAGCCGAGCTCCACGGCGGAACGTTGCGTTCCATTAGCAGCGCCGGTCGTCGCGAGACGATCGTGCTCCTGCCACTGGCTGCCGGACAGCTTTAACTCCGTGAAGCGATGGTGGCTGTTCGGCGTCGTTCCCCCGGACCCGCTGGTGGGGGCCGGGCTGGCGCTGGCGGCGACCAGTTTCCTGGCGTTTCCGCGACAACTTGGTGAGTTGCCCGGATCGCTGTGTGTCATCGCCTTCTGTGGGCTGGTCGCCATCCGCCAATGGAGGCCCGTGCCCCTCGTCCTATTGGCTGGTGCTCTGATCGCGCTGCCCGCGTTCACACACAACCTGGCGGCCGTTGACGACAACGGTGCCTTCATCCCCATATGGGCGTCGGTCTTCCTGTACTCCTATACCCTCGGTTCGCGCAGCTCGCTCGTCCCCTCGATCGTCGGGCTGGCCGGGCTGATAGCAGGTATAAACCTGAGCGCTGGACCGTTCAGTCCGGTGCCCGAGATGCTGACGCTGGGGCCCTGGTTGGGCGGTCTCATGGTCGCCTCGCGACGCCGTGCCGCCACCGAGTTGGAACAGCGGGCGAAGGAGCTGGAAGAGGAACGGGAGGTATTCGCCCGAGAATCGGTGCGCTACGAACGCGCCCGCATAGCCCGCGAACTGCACGACATCGTGGCCCACTGTGTGAGCCTCATGGTCGTGCAGGCCAACGCTGGTGAGCGACTGGCATCAGTTGATCGGGAGGGCGCCGCCGAGGCCTTCGCCTCCATCGGCGAGGCCGCCCGTCAGGCCGAGGACGAGATCGGCCGTCTGGTCGAGATGCTCGGAGACTCCTCACCGGCCTCACCGTCGGCTGGGCTTCGCATCGTCGAGGAGCTCGTCGGTCGAGCCCAGGCATCCGGCCTGGATGTCTCCTGCCATATGAGCGGCGACATCGACGACCTAACGGCGGAGGGTGCCGACGGGGCCTACCGGTTGGTGCAAGAGGGGATCACCAACGCCATGAAGCATGCTCCCGGTGCACCCCTGGAGATCACCGTGCAAGGCCACAAGAATGAACTCGAGGTCCGTGTGGTGAATGGACCGGCGCGACACGCGTCTTCAGGGCTGGAGAGGGCGGGCGGCCACAACGGTTTGTCCGGCATGCGTGAGCGCATCGTGCAGTGCGGCGGAACGTTTAATGCCGGCGTCACGGCAGTTGGCGGATGGCAGGTGACGGGTCTTATACCTCGCCATCGGAGACCCGGACGAATCCGAGGCTTCCAACCGGGCGTCCAGGGCGAAGCAGCACCGACTGCGCCCCGCGTTCGGTGAGCGAGGACCAACGAACGCCGGCCTTGCCGTCAGGCGTCGTCACTTTCCTGCTGACCGATATCGAAGGGTCGAGCCAGCTGTGGGAGACCTACGGACCGGCGATGGCCGACGCCCTCGTGCGCCACGACGAGTTGATCGCCGAGACGGTTGCAGCCTCCGGCGGGGTGTTTATCAAGTCCAAAGGTGAAGGCGACTCGACCCTGTCGGTGTTCCATCGGGCGTCGGGTGCGGCTACGGCCGCGCTCGAATTGCGACGCCGGTTGGCTGAAGAGCGCTGGCCGGCGAAGATGAACCTGTCGGTGCGTATGGCGTTGCACACCGGCGAGGCCCATGAGCGTGAAGGCGATTACTACGGCCCGACCCTCAATCGGGCTGCTCGGGTGCGGGCGCTGGCCACCGGCGGGCAAGTCCTGGCCTCGGCCGCCACGGCCGAGCTGTTGAGAGATGGATTGCCCAATGACACCGTTCTGGCGGACGCGGGGCACCACGAGCTGCGAGGCTTGGGCCGCGACGAGCACGTCTTCGAGCTGACCCCAGTGGGGTCGCCGGCGCCCAGGACACGACAGGAGATCTCTGTCCTGATCGTCGATGACCAACGGCTGGTGCGAGCCGGGTTCGGTGTCATCTTGCGAACCGAACCGGGCATCACCGTCGTGGGGGAGGCCGGCGACGGGGAAGAGGCGATAGAGCTAACTCGTCGACTGTCTCCATCCGTGGTGCTCATGGATATCCGCATGCCTGTGATGGACGGACTGGCGGCCGCACGGGTGATCCTGGCTGAGACGGTGAGTCGAGTCCTCATGCTCACCACGTTCGACTCCGACGAGTACGTGTACGCGGCTCTGCGGGCGGGGGCCAGCGGGTTCTTGCTGAAGGACGCGCCTAGCGAGCAGCTGGTCGCGGCGGTCCGCAGCGTGGCAGCCGGTGACGCCCTCATCGATCCTTCGATCACCCGACGTCTGATCGAGAGGTTCGTCCAGGCGAGCCGCCCGGGCTCCATCGACCCCCCACAGGTAGAAGACCTGACGCCGCGCGAGCGAGACGTTCTACGTCAGGTAGCCCAGGGACTTTCCAACGCCGAGATCGCCGCACGCCTCTTCGTCGAGGAAAACACGGTCAAGACACATGTGGGTCGGATCCTCATGAAACTCCACCTGCGTGATCGCGTGCAAGCCGTCGTATTTGCCTACGAGTGTGGTTTTGTCGACCGGTCCGGATCATGAATGGGAGGCCCAAGTGACCGGACTAGTTGGGCCCCCGATGTGTCCCCGAACATCCGGTCCTCGCAAGGACTGACCTATCCGGAAACGCCGGTTCGGGGCGCGCCATAATCGATGCTGAACTCGTCCATCACGGCATTGGACGGACCTGCAAGTATTCGGCGTTCGGTGCTGCCTGTCCCGTGCACGCACTTAGTCTGGATGCGTGACGTCGTCATCGGCGCCCGGTTGGCCGGCGCCCATCGCTCGCCTTCCGTTGACGTTCAAGGAGGGCATCCGATCCGTCGCCAGCTGTTTGACGAACTTGCTCCGGACTCGTCAGATGAGGTCGCCTTCTGTGAAGTGCTGCGGGATCAGTTGTTACGTAATCCGGAACTCGTGCAGGCCTGGCAGAACTACTCGTGGGACAAGCGTGTTTCATCGCGCCCCTATATGGACGGACTGACGGTCGGGTTCTTCGACGGGCAGCGGCAAGACGTGGACATGTTCGGCGACCAGGTCGATGCCTGCGTACATTTCATCTATCGCGAAGCTCTCGGGGTCATCGAGGGTCGCCAACCGCGCTAAGCCACTACGCGTTCCCTGGGGCCTTGAACGTGGCCAACTTGGCTACGCCGGAGCTGGCTTACGACCTTGGGAATCAAGCGTCCCCAGGAGATTCGCCGCTACTCCTTTTGCTACTCAACACCCGCCGACCGGCGCCGGCGCCAGCCACACGACCGACGCACCGCCCAACTCGACCTGCCCAGAAATATTCAATCAGACCCCGGCAACGCTCTGACCTGGACTTTTAATCCCAAGGTGCAGGGTTCGAGACCCTGGCGGCCCACCATCAGTCAGGTCAACGGCTTGTCGAAGGCTCAGCGGCTGACGTGCCCTCGGCAACGGGTCCTTACCGAGCGCGGACATGCCATCGAACAGCGGGCACTCACGCTAGCCGAGCACTATGACGTCGAAGCGCAGGCCCGCAAGAGAGCGCCGTGGGCCTTGGTCGGTGCTTTGGACCGTAGGGGCGGCGGTGGCCATCTTGAGGGCTACATTGCCGTCAGCAAGGGGGTTAGCGATGGTGTCTCCGAGCGGTGAGTCGGAGCGAGACGTGCTGGAGCCGTCCCAGCTCGACCCCTCCGTGCGCGACATGGTCGCCCGGAGCCCGCTCGTGTGCTTCGTCCTCGAGATAACTTCGGGCGTCATTATCGCCGCCAGTCCGCGGGCCGAGAGCCTGCTGGCGGACGGGGACGGAGAGGTGATCGGGCGGAGCATCGAAGACTTCCTCGCCGGCGAACCGGTCCAGGGAGCCAACGAGCTCTTGGTGGCGGGCAAGCTCATGGGCTACGAGACGGTACGAGCCGTGAGGCGGGGCGACGATCACGTGGAGTTCCACGGATGGGTTCAGGCGCTCCGGGATAGCGTTCCTCCCCGATACGCCCTGGCCGTGGCTTGGCAAAAAGAAGAGTCCGGTAACGCTACCGGCCTGCCTGGAGTGAGCACGCAGCTCCCGCCCGTCGTCGGGACGATCGATGGCGACCTCCATATCGAGCGGATCAGCGCCGATGTCGAGAGGGTCCTCGGATACGACCCCGACGTGCTGATCGGCCAGCCGCTACTGCGTCTTGTGGAGCAACGTGACGTCGCCAACATCCTCCTGGCTCTCGGTCACGCGGCGGCCAGCGGCAACGGGGCCCTTCATCGGGCGCGCATTCGGGCGGTGGACGGGAGTCTCGAACTGTGCTCCGTGCTCGTGCTCCCACTCGTCCCCTTACCAAGCGCGGCGTTCGCTCTCTTGCCAGGTGACCACGTCGAGCAAGGCGGGGACGCCTTGTTCTCGGGACAGGCGGTGCAAATGATCATCGAACGACTCGGCCGCACGATCGACGCCGCCACACTCTCCCGGCAGCTGGCCGACGCGCCATGGGGCACATCGTCCCGGCTGAACCGACTCTCGACTCGCGAGCTCGAGATCGTCCGACGGCTGGCAGCTGGCGACCGAGTGCCGACGATCGCCGAGTCTCTCTACGTCGCCCAAAGCACGATCCGCAACCAGCTCTCCGCAGTGTTCCGAAAGCTCGGAGTTCACTCCCAGCAGGAGCTCATCAATCTGCTGAGAGAAATGAGTGTTCCGTCACCTGACGAATGATGCTCCGCCTATCGATGGCGACCATCGATTCGGGGACACTGAGGGTCATGGCGGCTGGGGGCAGCAGATGGGAACGCGGGCTCGTGTCCGGCGAAGGACTGCTCCACGCCGCCGCGGCCTGGATCGCCTGTCTTGGCTGCGCCGGATCACCGCGCCGACCCTGGTGCTGGCCGGGGGCAAGGACCCGATCCCCGGTGCCCGGATACCTGGCGCGACGTTCCACATCGAGCCCGGCACCGGGCACCTGCTTCTCATGGACCGCGCCGCTCTTTGCGCCGACCTCATCGCCGATCTCCTTCGAGGCGAGGCCATCGCACCTGGCGAATGGGTGGTTGCCGTCAACGTCCCGGCTCAGCTGGGACCCGGCCGGAGCGGACAGCGGCCAGGAACGACTCGTAGTCCCGGTCGTTCTGGTCGGCGTATGACACGGCGAACGCGGCCAGGCTGTCGTCAAAGGCGGTGCTCGATCCGAGGTATCCGGCGAGGAGGGCGGGCTGACCCGCTCGGGCATGAGCGCGCGCCAGCGCGGCGCCGCACAGACGCCCATACAGCGTCAGGCCGTCAGGGCGGGCGTCGTCGAGCGGTACCGAGCCTTTCATGTCGCGCAGCTGGCGGACGTAGGTGTCGAATCCGTCGGCGCGGGCCCAGCCCAGGAAGGCATCGCTCGCCGCCTGCATGATGCGCTGGCCGACCACGACCCGCTTGCCCTGGTTGCCGTATCGCGAGCGGCCGACGTAGGGAGCGAGAACTGACGGCTGGGCTTCTTTGACCTGCAGGAACAGGGGATCGAGGTCCGCCTTGCCGGCCAACAGTACGACGAAACAGCGAGTGCCGACACTTCCCACTCCGACCACCTTCAGGGCGGCATCGACGAACTCGTAGCGATCGAGCAGGAGATTTCGGTCGGGGTCGAGCGTGGCCAGATAGGCCTTCACGAATCCTCGGGCCTGCTCGAGTTGGGCGTCGGTGAGGCGAACCACCACAGGGGGATCCTCCATGATCACGCGGCGGCTGTCGCGCACGGTTGTGAGCTTCGACAAGGCCTGCAGGCTGGTGCGTTGGCGGGCCTTGGCCACGGTATGTACGGCACGGGAACGGGCCGGCTCGTAGGGTGCGGCGGCAATTATCGACTCGACGTCCAGCCTGGCGTGCCACACCTCGAACGCCGAGAGCTGTGCCATCTTCACCATCTCGTTGCGGTACTGCGCCGAACAACCCTGCACCGCCGCCCTGCCGGGGCCATCGGAGAGCCCGGCCGTTCTGGCCGCCACCACCAGGCTCGCCGCCAGCCGCTTCATGTCCCATTCCCATGGTCCGGGCTGGGTTTCGTCGAAGTCGTTCAGATCGAAGACCTGGTTGCGTTCGGGCGTGGCGAAGGTGCCGAAGTTGTGAAGATGAGCGTCGCCGCAGATCTGCAACTGGATACCGGTGGACGGTGCCCGGCTCAGATCGGCCGCCATGACCGCTGGGGAGCCGCGGTAGAAGGCGAACGGCGACGCCATCATCCGGCCGTTCCGGACGGGAACCAGTTCGGGCAGCCGGTTGGCGTTGGAGCGGGCCAGGATCTCGAGCGGATCGGGACGGCCGGAGGGCGCGGTCCATTGGCCGTGACTGCGGCGGGGAACCCGAGCGCGCAACGTCCGTCCGGCTTCGAACATCTCCGCTCGCGTCCTCGCCGCGCCGTTGGCAGGACTCACAGGGGCTGCATCACCAAGGCTCAGTGGCGGGCAGCGGCAGTCCGGCCAGGCGTCTGGCTTTGGTGGCGGGGAGGCCGAGCAGGCGGAGGCATGCTTCGGCCAGCTCGTCGACCGAGCCCTCCTCGACCCGTTCGGGATATCGCTGATGCAGCCGCAACAGCCCGATCAGGCCGCCCGCTACGGCGCTGAGGGCGACCTCCGCTTTAGCCGCGCTGAACTGACCCGCGGCTTGCCCGGCCTGGATGTCCCGCAGGGCGCGCGGGGCCAAGCCGCCCGGCATGTCGAGGAGATCGAGGCCGGCACCGGTGATGAACCGGGCCACTTCGGGATGGGTCCAGCTGAGGCGGCCGGACAGCCGCAGCGATATCGAGAACACCTCCGCCGGGTCGGTGATGCCGGCGGTCGCCCGGTCGATCATCCGGCCCCAGCGCTCGAGGACCTCGGTCGACGCGGTCTCGAACAACTGCTCCTTGCTCTCGAAGTGGTTGTAGAAGGACCCGAAGCCGATGTCGGCGGCGTCGGTGATCTCCTGGATGCTGGCTCGGTCCCCGCGTCCCTCGGCGATCAACCGGACGGCCGCGTCGATCAGTGCCTGCCGGGTCCGGGCCTTGCGCCGATCCAGCCGGGTCGAGCCCGACCTCGTAGCCGCTGATGCCGAACTCACACCAGCCTCCTTTCCAGCTGTCGTATCCAGGTTTCACCCTGGCGGTTGCCGCTCGTCCGAGCCGGAGCGGAACTGCCTGGGGCGGGACTGCCGATCAGTACTGATGAACAACTACATAACTGACCTTACCATGGCAGCCATCTCCACGGCGTCGCATATGCCTCGTAGGGCCTGCCGGCCCAGGGGACCTGGAAACGTGATTCGTAATGTCAGGGGTCCCCTTCGTCGTGGCTGTCGTGAACGGCAGCAACGATGTCGGGACCGGTGGCGACGACCTCCACGTCGCCACGGAGTGTCGTCACCGCAGCCGGGGCAGGGGGACCGCGGTCTCCCCTCCTGCTCCCAGACGCCTTCTGCTACCAGGCCTCAGCGCGAGGGAGGCGAAGCCTGGAGAGGCGTTTGGCTTCGTTTGGGCGGACACCGAGCAGACGCAAGGTCGCTTCTGCGAGTTGATCCACGGATGTCTCGTCGAGTCCATCGGGCTGGCGTTCGCTCTTGCGTAGCAAGCCGAGCAACCCGCCTGCCACAGCGCTGAGGGCGATATCCGCGTCCGGGACGGTGAATCGGCCAGAGGCCTGGCCAGCCCGGATGTCACGCAAGGCCCGCGGGGCCAGGCCGACAGGCGAGTACAACATGTCGAGGCCGGCGCCCGTAAGGAACCGGGCAATCTCGGGGTGCGTCCAGCCCAGCCGCCCGGACATCCTTAGAGAGACGGCGGATACCTGGGCAGGGTCGGTGATTCCGGCGCAAGCCTGGTCGATCATCTGCCCCCAGCGTTCGAGCACCTCCTCGGACGCGATCTGGAACAACTGCTCCTTACTGTCGAAGTGGTTGTAGAAGGAGCCGAAGCCGATGTCGGCGGTCTCGGTGATCTCCTGGATGCTCGCCCGGTCCCCGCGGCCCTCGGCGATCAGCTGGACTGCAGCATCGAGTAGAGCCTGTCTCGTCCGGGCCTTACGCCGGTCCAGCCTGTTGGATCCCTCTGCGCCGCTTGCCGGTACCACGCCTACGCTCATTGTCCCGGCCCTTCCTCCTGGCGTCGCCTGCTCCTCGTGGTGGGCGGCCACCCTCCACTGTGGACCGGGTGTTCTCTTTGGTTTGTCATGATTGATGGCTCCTTCAGAAGTGATGACGTCTACTTACGCTGGCCGAGGCGGATCGTGTACGGATCCGGTTGGCTTCACGGGATGCAGCAGTTCGGCAAGCCCGGCGGGAGGTGGCGCCGCGCCAATGGGACCCCGGCGCCGCGAGGAGATCCACACGCGTAGCGCCTGAGGCCGGATGGCGAAGCGCAGAGGCGGGCTGAAATCCGCCGCCTCGCCATCCACGCCAGCGTGAATGGTCCCGGTGGCACTCAGCTCGAGTCGCGGCTCGCTCCATGCCCTCCCCGACGGTCGACGGCCGTCGAGCGGTGCATCCAGCAGGATGATCCCCAACTGTCCGGTGTCGAGCGCCGGGCGGCTCCCGGCGACGAGGGTGCCGACGAGCACGTACGGGTTGTTGGACACGACAACCATGGCGACATGATCGTGTAGCCGCCCGAGGTCGTCGATGACGCGCAGCGAAGACGCATGCTCACCGGGACCCCGTACCTCCGCCGCTGTCTTGAGCAGCACGCGTACCTTCGTATCGCGATAGTCCGCTTTCCTGACGGCGTCACCGTAGAGACCGAGCGAGACGTTGTTGAGGAACGCGCGCCCGTTCACCTCAGCGATGTCGACCCGGCGCTCGACCCCATCACTGAACGCGTCGAGCGCCCCGATGACATCGTGGCGGTCCACGCCCAGGGCGAGCGCGAAGTGGTTACGGGTCCCCGCCGGTACACACACGAACGGGATCCCGTACAAGGCCGCTGCTTCGGCGACCGGTGCAAGAGTCCCGTCGCCGCCGGCTGCGCCGAGCGCGTCCGCCCCAGCGGCGGCCGCCTCACGGGCGGCCGCTGGGAGGTCCTGGCCTTCCAGGACAACGGGATCGATCCCCCGTTCACGTGCTCGCTCGGCCAGCCGGACGCGTTCCGCCTTGCCACCACCCGACTTCGGGTTGACGAACAACACCGGCCGGCGAGCTCGTGACTCGGGAGAGACCGTCATGGCACTCGTCTGCTCACGCCTCCTTCGGGTGTCTGAAGATGGAGTGCAGGGTCTTGCCAGTGTGACGCAGCTCCGTGCCCAGCACGAGTATCCAGAGTCCGTAGATCAGGTTGAACAGGCCGAAGAGCACCGCCAGGGTGACCGCGCCCATGTCGGGGCGGGCCAGTAACACGACGCCGAAGGCGATCGCCACTAGGCCGCCAAGGACGGACAAGGCCCGCGTACCGGCGGTCTCGCCTGCGCGGAACGCAAAGAAGAACTCTACCGAGCCACCGATGATGGCCCAGAGCCCGACGATGAGCACGAGCGCCAGCGCCGTCGGCAGCGGCCAGACCAGTGCGACCAGCCCGGCGGCCAGGTCGACGAGCCCGAGCAGGAGATGCCCGACGACCGGTCCGGCGGTTCGGCTACTGAAGGCCCGAGTCGCCTCCAGGACGCCGGCGACGAAGGCGTAGACGGCGAACAAGACGACCAGCGCAAACACTGTGACCCCGGGCCAGGCGAGGGCGAGGACCCCAACGATCACCGCGAGCAGGCCGCGGAGGATGAGGGAGGTGCTGAGGGACTTGAACATGACGACTCCTTTCGTGTTGTGGATTTCAGTTGCTAACTACTTGATAGTACATCACAGAACTGATTATACTGTCAACAACGACGACTGACAAGGAGTTGATGATGATAAGTCCCAAAACTGATGCCGAGCCCTCTGCGGTCGAGGAATCGGGCCAGACGCTGGGGCAAGGCGCCACTCCCACCGACCCGCCCGCAGCAGAACGTTCGGTTGGCACCTCTCCCGGCGAGGGCCGCCAACGCTGGCGTGAACGCAAGGCGCCAGTGCCCCCACCCTGGCGGGTGGAAGGAATGCAGGTCAAGGACAAGGACGGCCACGGCAGTCAGAGCTGGTGGCGGTTCCTGTGGATCCTGCTGGCACTGCTAGCCGTCAACTGGATCCTGTCGGCGTTGCTGGTCGGGCCTGCAGCCGTCACTCAAGTCTCGTACACCTACTTCCTGACCCAGGTGAACTCGCGGAACGTACAGTCCATCACCTCGACCGGCGACACCATCCAGGGTGTCTTCAGGCACGCCATCGTCTACCCACCAGGGACCGATGGCGCCCAGGCGGTGCGGCAGTTCTCTACTCAGCGGCCCGCCTTTGCCGATGACAACCTCTTGTTGCGACTGGAGGCCACCGGCGTCACCGTGAATGCCAACGCGCCGTCTCAGGGCACCCCGCTCTGGGAGGAGCTGCTGCTCTGGTTTGGCCCCGCTCTGCTGTTCGGCGGGCTGCTCGCCGGCTTGTCACGTAGCGGTGGAACGAGCGGAGTGAGCCGCTTGACCGGCATCGGGCAGTCTCGGGCCCACAAGTACGACCCAAGTTCGGAGCGGCGAACCACATTCGCCGACGTCGCCGGCATCGAGGAAGTGCAGAACGAGGTGACAGAGATCGTGGGCTTCCTGCGGGACCCCAGCCGGTACCGCAGGATGGGCGCCCAGATCCCCCATGGCGTGCTCCTTTCAGGTGCGCCGGGCACCGGCAAGACGCTCCTGGCACGAGCCGTCGCAGGCGAGGCGGACGTCCCGTTCTTCTCCATCTCGGCTTCAGAGTTCGTCGAGATGATCGTCGGCGTTGGTGCCAGTCGGGTGCGTGACCTCTTCGCGCAAGCCAAGCAGGTCGCCCCGTCCATCATCTTCATCGACGAGCTCGACGCCATCGGCCGCAGCCGCAGTAACTCCGCGTCCGTCGGTGGTCATGACGAGCAGGAGCAGACCCTCAACCAGATCCTGACTGAGATGGACGGCTTCAGCGGTAGCGAGGGGGTGGTCGTAATGGCGGCCACCAACCGCCCCGAGATCCTTGACCCAGCGCTGCTGCGCCCGGGCCGCTTCGACCGCAGAGTCACGGTCTCCCCACCGGATCAGCAGGGGCGTGCACAGATCCTCAAGGTCCACACGAGAAGTGTCCCACTCGCTCCCGACGTGGACCTCAACGCTGTGGCCGCCTCCACCCCGGGCATGGTCGGAGCTGACCTGAAGAACCTCGTCAACGAGGCTGCCCTGCTAGCAGTCCGTCGCGATCACGATCGGGTGACCATGGCTGATATCACCGACTCTCTCGAGAAGATCATCCTCGGCACCCGGAGGGGGATCGTGCTCTCTCCGGAAGAGCGGGAGCGAACCGCCTTCCACGAATCCGGCCACGCGCTCCTCGGCATGCTGACGCCTGGGGCGGACCCCGTCCGCAAAATCTCGATCATCCCAAGGGGACAGGCCCTCGGTGTCACCTTCCAGGCGCCTGAGACCGACCGTTATGGTTATTCCGCTCAGTACCTGCGTGGTCGGATCACCGGCGCGCTCGGAGGGCGCGCTGCCGAGGAGATCGTGTACGGCGACGTGACCACCGGCGCCGAGAACGACTTGGAGCACGCCACCAGCATCGCCCGGCAGATGGCGGGCCGCTGGGGAATGTCGCCCGCCATCGGGCCCGTTTCGGTGCTTCCGCCACCGGACCAGGAATCGCCCTTGGGCCTGGACGGCGTCGCCCCGGCCACCAAAGAGCTGGTCGACACCGAAGCCCGCCGAATCATCGAAGAGTGCTACCAGCAAGCTCTCGAAGTCCTGCGGGACAGCCGGGATCACCTGGAGCGGTTGGCCCGCACGCTCCTCGACCGAGAGACGCTCGACCAGGACGAGGCCTATGCAGCCGCCGGCATTTCCCACAACACCACCGGCGTTGCCCGATGACCTTTGCAAGGGTGATCTTCGAGACTCGGCGAGTGCACGCGGCGACCCATGTGGCTCGCCGCGCCTGCGCTCGCCGCATCCGACGGCTACCGGTCACGCGGGTCCCGGGCCAGATCCCCATCCCGAACCACGTCCGAGTGACTCATTCTGCGATTTAGGAGGCTCCATGTTTCTCACCCTCTCTCTCCTCCTCACCGCCGCCTGCCTGCTCCCGGCTACGGGCAAGCTGCTCGGCCACCCGATGATGCGGCAGGCCGCCGACCACTTCCGGATCCCGTGGTCCAGATATCGATTTATCGGAGTTGCCGAACTGGCTGCCGCCGCGGGGGTCCTCGGCGGGCTGTGGTGGCACCCCATCGGGCTCGTCGCCGCAATCGGCATGGCCCTACTGCTCTTAGGTGCCCTCATCACGCACCGGCGGGCGAGCGATGGAGTGACGGAGATGATGCCAGCGCTGCTCGCGCTGGCCATCAACGTCGCCTATTTGGCCGTCGCCTTCACCAGCTGACACTGCCCCGGCAGCGTGCCGCTGCCGTCGATCAACGCGGCGACGATCGCCATGCTGGCGACTTGTTCACTTGCCGACGCTTGCGCCGACAGCGAAGAGAACGTTCACCGGTTCCTGATGGAAAACGTCCTTCCTAGACACGCGACGATTTCGACTGCCGCCGAATGGGCAGCAACCATCTCGAAGTGAGCTTCAGCTCGGCCCTTCGAAGAGCGACTGGTCCGCCTCCGGCAACCTCGCCATGAGCGAGTCACGGCTTGCTCGACCTTGGAGAACAGAGGTTCCCGTTTACGCAGGCACAGTCGTGGTCGCTCCGAAGTCAAGCTCGGCGCCAAGATTGCCGATAATGAGGACGATGGCGCGAATCGTGACCCAGCACAATGGGAGCGCCACACAGGAGGCCAGATCGTTCCGGTGCGTGGGCGCGATGGCCCCCTTCTGTCCTGGAAGGACGTCTTGACCGAGATCGGCGAACCGGGGCCGGCCATCGAAGCTCTGCGGGAAAGCGAATCCCGCCTGCAAGCGCTCCTTTGCTCGCTAGACGATCTTGTCTTCGAGCTCGACAGGGACGGCGCGTACCTCGGGGTCTGGACGACAAATGACGCACTGCTTGCGGCGCCGCGAAGCGAACTTCTCGGCCAAACAGTTCGTGAGGCGCTAGGCGAGGAGCTCGGTCTCCAGTTGATCCAAATCATCGGCCAGGTCATCGACTCCGGGACTCCGGAGATCTGGGAGTTCTGCCTGGACGTTCCGGCAGGCACCCGCTGGTTCCAGTCCCGGCTCGCTCCGATTACCCGCTCGGACAGCCCGACGGAGAGGATTTGCATGCTCGTTCGGGACGTTACGGCGCAGAAGCTCGCTGAGAGGACTCGCGACGAAGCTGAGGAGAGGCTCCGGCATCAGACTCTCCACGACGAGCTCACGGGCTTACCGAATCGCCTGCTGTTTCGCGACCGTCTCGAGCATGCCCTGGTTAGGAGGGCACGAATTCCCTCGACAGTGGGGGTGCTCTTCTGCGACCTGGATCACTTCAATGCAGTGAACGACTCACTTGGTCACCTCGCCGGTGACGCGGTCTTAATCGAGGTTGCCGAGAGACTGAGACGAGCGGTCCGGTCCGAGGACACGCTTGCTCGCTTCGGCGGAGACGAGTTTCTCGTGTGCTGTGAGCATCTCGCGGATTCTGGAGATGCCCGTGAGGTGGCGAGCCGCATCGCTGCCGCCCTCAAGGCACCGATAGTGGTGGCGGGCAACGAGATCTTCGTCAAGGTGAGCATTGGCATTCGCATAGCACGCACAACCGCTGACACCGCCGAGGACCTCATTCGGGACGCCGATATGGCTATGTATCAGGCCAAGAGCCTCGGACGCGATCGTTTTGCCGAGTTCAACCAAGTAACCCGCGAAAAGAACCAGCATCGTCTGCAAACAGAATCGGACCTTCGCCGAGCACTTGAACGGGACGAGCTTCGTATGTATTACCAGCCGATCGTGCGCATCGACAGCGGCAAGCTCTCGGGATTCGAGGCTCTGGTGCGCTGGCACCATCCCGCGCGGGGTCTCGTGATGCCCGTTGACTTCATCGCAGTGGCCGAGGAGACCGGATTGATCGTCCCTCTGGGGGCCTGGGTGATGGAAGAATCATGTCGTCAACTGACTTCCTGGAAGCTCGCCGGGATGCGAAATGTCACGATGGCGGTGAACCTCTCGGCGCGCCAGCTCCAAGTACCGGAATTCGTCGCCACGATGTCCGACGTTCTCGAGCGTACGGGCGTAGATGCCGCCGATGTCTGTCTCGAGGTGACCGAGAGCATGTTGATGGAAGATCCTGATGCCTCGGCAGCGTGCCTTGACAGCCTGAAACAGCTGGGCGTCCGCGTGGCGATCGATGACTTCGGAACCGGATACTCGTCGTTGAGCTACCTGCGCCGCCTCCCGGTCGATCTCGTCAAAATCGATCGCAGCTTTGTCGCTCACCTTGGTGAGGAATCGGAAGCAACCGCCATCGTGACAGCAGTAGTGCACTTGTCTCGCAGTCTCGGACTGACGACCGTGGCCGAGGGAGTGGAGACCGCCGAGCAGCTCTTTCAGCTGCAGCTACTTCAGTGTGCTCTCGGGCAGGGGTACTACTGGAGCCGTCCTCTGCCGCCGTCTGAGCTGGGAACGTGGATTGACCCTGCTCTGGTCGGAGCGTGGACTCCCCAAGATCAACAGCTGCCAACGAAAACGCCGGGGGGACGTTTCCGCGTGCTCATCGCTGACGATGAACCAGTTCATCGCGCCATGGTGGCCCGGATACTTGAGAGAAGTGGGCACTTCACGGTGGTCGGACAGGCAGCAGACGGACGAGACGCCGTCGAGGTCGCCGGACGCGATCATCCTGATCTGGTTGTCCTCGATCTCTCAATGCCGAGAATGGGCGGGCTAGAGGCGTTACCTCAAATCCTCGGCTCGTCGCCGAGCACCAAGGTCGTGCTGTATTCAGGCTCAGAAGGACGTGTTCGGAACGCGGCGCTCCCTAGTGGTGCCTCAGCCTTCCTGCGAAAGACGCTCAACCCTTCCGAGCTCGTCGAGGAGCTGCTCCTGGTAATGGGCGCTGGTGATCTCGAGCGTGACAGCATCCTCGCCAGGTGAGACGACGTGCATGTTGCCCGCGTTCCGAATCGACGAGAGAAGCTGTCCGTCGCGGGAGCCGCTCCGGTTCGGCACCGAGTACCGTCAGTTCCGTCTCCTTCTGGGGGTGTCGGGCTGCCCCGGACTTCGGCAAGTTTGTCGAAGAGAACCACCTGAGGGGACGGCTTGGTGAGGAAGGTAACGCTGGCTTCCAATCGTCCTCTCTGGCCGAGGACGTCCCCGGCACATCCGGACATGTACAGCACCCTCGCGGCCGAAAATACTCCGGCCCGTCAGGCGGTCAGCTGCTTGCTTGACATCATTGACAGCTCGTCCCACTATCCTGACCAACACCTGCCTGACCAACAGCTGCCTGACCAACACCTGACTTTCTCGAGTGGTCCTCAACCTCTAGAGGAGGTGGTGTGACTCAACTCGCCGACAGCACGCTGATCGGTCTTCTTGACGCGGCACCGGACGCGATCATCGCCATCGATGAGGCTGGCCTGATCGTCCTGGTGAACGCTCAAGCCGAGCGACTCTTCGGCTATCGCCGTGAAGAACTCATCGGAAGGCCCGTCGAACCGCTCGTCCCCATCGCGGATCCGAAATTCCGACCTTCTGCCATCGGGTTGGAGATGCCGGGTCGACGGCAGAACGGTAGCGAGTTCGCGGCGTCGATCTCGGTGTCAACGATGGCAACCGAGACCGGACTACTGATCTCTGCGACGATTCGAGACGCCAGCGAGCGGATTGAGGTTGAGGCAGAACGTGTTCGCCTCAAGACCGAAGCCGAAGCCGAACGTGTCAAGGCCGAGGGCGAGAAGATCGAAGCCGAACGGGTGCGTCTCGAGGCCGAAGCCGAACGCGAGCGGCTCGAGGGACAGCTTCATCAATCGCAACGCATGGAAAGTCTTGGACAACTCGCCGGAGGCGTTGCGCACGACTTCAACAATCTTGTAGCCGTTATTCTGAACTACGCGTCGTTCGTTGCCGAGGAGTTGTCCAGTGCCGTCGCGACGCCGACGGGCGCGCGATGGGAGGGACCGCTTAAGGATGTCGAGCAGATCCAATTGGCAGCTGAGCGCGCCAGTCTTCTAACTCACCAACTTCTCTCCTTCGCCCACCGAGAAGTGGTCCAGGCCCGTGCACTGAGTCTCAACAGCGCAATCACCCGGATGGAACAGATTCTGCGGCGCACAATCGGCGAGCAGATCGAACTCGTCATCAACCTCGCAGCTAACTTGCCGATGGTCATGGCTGACCCAGGACAAATCGAGCAGATCGTTCTCAACTTGGCCATCAATGCTCGTGACGCCATGCCGGCAGGGGGCACGCTATCGATCGACACGGTGGCGAGGGAGATCACTGGGAACGAAAGCTCCGTCACGAGCGTTCCGCCGGGGTTCTACGTCTGTTTACGCGTTGGCGACACCGGCGTGGGCATGTCTCCGGAGGTCCGCGATCGCGCATTCGAGCCTTTCTTCACGACCAAGCCCAGGGGCGAGGGCTCGGGCCTCGGGTTGGCGACCGTGTACGGAATCGTCTCGCAGTCTGGTGGTTATACACGGATCTACTCCGATGAAGGTGTCGGGACGTCAATCACCATCCTTCTCCCCGCTGCCAAGCAAGACACCACGCGGGACGAGTTCGACGGACACGCAGATCGCCTAAAGCCACTGGTGGGAACAGAGACGATCCTCGTAGTCGATGACGAAGAAGCGTTACGCGAGGTGACGCGACGGATATTGACCCGCAACGGCTACACCGTTGTCACTGCATCGAGCGGAGCTCAGGCGATGGAGATTGCGGCGTCGCACGTCGGACCCATCGACCTTCTCCTCACCGACGTGATCATGCCGACGATGCAGGGACCAACCGTCGCTAACGAGGTAAGAAAGCTCCGACCCGGCATCCGAGTGCTGTTCATGTCCGGGCACGCCCAACCCGTCCTCGAAGCGGAAGCTGTTCTCGGAACAGAGTTCCTGTTGGTGGAGAAGCCTTTCGACCAGGCGATACTGCTGGAGAACGTACGCACCGTGCTTGATCGCAATGAGTGATCCGCTCTCCGACGCAGAAGAACCCGCTGCCCTCATCCACAGCAGCGTGGAGCGCTGTGCCCATGCCAGCGGGACGAAGTGGTGAGCAATGGGAGTCGGGAGGGTGATGTCGGGAGGGCGAGATTCGAACCCGCGATCTCGGCGGTCGCCTCGTCGACTTCGCACCGAGTGACCTTGTCCTCGCGGTCGGATGCAGCCGAGACGCGTCCCTCTGCGCTGACAACGAGGCGACATCCACGAGACCCTGGCGAAGCACGGGGGTCACGTCAGCGACTCCACACCCGGTCCGATTTGAGTCGAACCGCGGCCTCAAGAGAGGGCGACAGGCCGAGGCGTTCGATCCGGGCTAAGCCGAGGAGATGGTGACAACCTGCGCGTTGCTGGAACCGCCCGAGGTCTGCACGGTGACCGGCATGCTCGTGATAGGCGCGAGGGCGCTGAGACCGTAGTAGGCAACCTGCACCTCATCCGGCTCGATGAAGTAGAGGACGGTGTCCCGCGCCGAATACGAGGACTCAATAGGGCCGAAGGTTATCCACCGGAAGGTCAAGAAGTTGAATCCGCTGCCATCTATGGTCACGATCGGAGGATCGGAGGGGTTGACCTCCTCGGGGAGGACGTCAGGGCTGATGCTGGTCGTGGAAGGCTCTGGGGCGTAATCGAACTCGGTAGGAGCGGCCACGATCTCCGTGCCGGGCGGCTGTGCGACCTGCGTGCTGCCCGTCGGAGCCGGCAGGATGGGCGTCGTCGCACTCTTGCCATTGGCGTTGGAGACCGTCACTTCGACCTGGCAGATGTTGTCGATGGGGACAGCTGGTGCCGTGGCGCATTCGGTAGATCGAGTCTCGGGTGGCACGACGATCACGACCTCGGAATCGGACACGACGGTCACCATTGCCGCCCGAACCTCTACCCCTCCGAACTCCACCGTCGGCTTGGTCCCCGCGGGCAGTCCCTCGTCGAAGCCGCTTCCGATCAGCGTGACGGGCTCCCCGCCAGTGGCCCTCCCACTGCTCGGGCTGACGAAGCTGACCGACGGCAAGGGTGTCGATGAGGGGCTCTCGTCGACGAAGTGGAACTCGGCGAGCGGCGACGGCTCGCTCGAGCCGCTTGGCCCACCCACGGCCACGATGACCCCACCGATCGGCGCCCCGGGGACATTCGGGTTGACCGGCGACGGGGGCGTGGTGACCTTTATCTCCGTGCCGGCGGCATTCACGTCCGCGGCCGCCACCGGTACGACCGAGGAGCCGAAGTTGACCGCGCTCACGCCGCTCAGGTCGGTGCCCGTGATCGTCACCGGCGTCCCACCCTGGTATGGGCCGTAGTCGGGGCTGACGTCCGTGAGCACCGGGCGGGGGGAGAGGGATTCGCCGTCCGCGCACAACAGGTCCGCCAGTCCCCTGCCACCGGTTGGGCTCGTCACCCGCGGCGTGCCGAGCCCAGTCGCCATGTCGTAGCCGCCGGTCGCCGGGTAAGCGCCGCCGTTGACGCCGAGGGCGTCGTTGTTGCCGGCGGTGATGTCGTTGAAGGCCTCCGCGTAGGTGAGCGGGTTGGAGGCGATCTGGTAGAGCGCCGGGTCCACGAAGCCAACCGGCGCCTTGTGCTCGGATGCGCACACCTCGTCGGTCAGGGCGGCGACGGCTGCCCACTTCGGCGCGGACGCCGATGTCCCGCCGAAGACGGACCACTGCCCTGCAACGTAAACGGTGTCTCCGTGCAGCGGGTCGGCGCTCGCAGACACGTCCGGAACCTCGCGGCACGCCACACCGGGCGGTGCCCCACAGGGAGCGCCGGACGAATAGCTGTTCGCCACCCCTGGGACCGGCAGCCCAGACTGCCACTCGGGCATCTGCCAAAGGCTGGAGATGCCGCCTCCACTGGCGGCAAAGAAGCCCGATGCTCCCTCGTCGTTCCAGGTGACCTCGGTGGGTGGATCGGTGGGAGACAGCATGCTCGTGCCGCCGACGGCGGTGACGTAGGGCTGACTCGCCGGGTCGGAGACGCTGAGTTCGCTCCCCTCGTCGTCTTGGGAGCAGGCCTCCGAGCCCGTGTCGCCCGAAGCGACGAACCAGCTCTGCCCCTCGAGGGCAGCCTGCTGGAACAGGACGTTCTCGGCCTGCTCCAACCCCGGCGCGTACGCCGCACCAAATGCCTCGCAGAATCCGTAGCTCATGCTGACGACCGACGCTCGGTCCTTAGCCACGATCGCCGCGATCTCGTCCAGCCAGGGGGCGAGCCCAACCGCTGGGACAGGCGCCTCGTACACGTCGATGTGAGCTGCTGGCGCGAGCGCGGAGATCTCCTCGATGTCGAGCGCCGCCTCGCCCCCGCCCGGCCCGGGTGCTTCCCCGCCGTCGATTGGGATGACGCTGATCTGGGAGGTGTGGCTCCTACCGAAGAAGCACCTGTCAAACGTCGCGATGTCGGACATGTCGAAGGAATCCGACTCGAAGAGGTCAATCGTCTGGCCCGCTCCCAGGGCGCCCGACCGGTACAGGCCGTTCAACCCGTAGGCATCCGCGATCTGGTCGGGCGTGTACGCCGAGTCCTGGTTCGCGATCGCCGTCGCGGCCGCACACGGTGCCGGACCGGCGGGGGAGGGCACAGATGGTGCGGATCGAGCGAGGAGGTTCTCGTGCTCCCGCCGTCGCGAGACCGTCAGTACGCTTGCACCATGTCTCGACGGCGATTCCGCGGCTGGGGCTTGCAAACCCAGCGGCTGCGGGCGAACGAGATCGTCGAGACCGACGATCGTCGCCACTGACGACGCGATCGCTGCCGGCACCGCCGGCGCCGAAGTGGCGAACTGCCCGATCGTGTGGTCGGGAAGGCGTACCTCTAGCAGTCGCGTTCTGAATGCTCTCGCCAGCGTCGAGGCCGCGGCGCCGACGGGTATGACGAAGCCGTCGTCAAGCGCCTGACCCACCTTCAGGCCCAACCCACGCATCTCCGTCTCGACGAGCCGTACCGTCGAGGGTGCTGGTCCCTATCCACCCATGCACGGCGGCTCAGTCTCATCGGCAAACCGGGTGGCCACCCGCGTCCCAACAGTTAGGTCGCGGGCGGGCGCCGCGCAAGCCAGCTGCGAAGTCGCTAAAAGATCATCCACCTCGCCGGCCGTGATCGGCCGTCGACACGCGGGCACGCTGCCGGGCCACTATCTGAAGGCTCTTCGCAGCCGGCCTCCCGAAGGTTGTTGACACCGTGCCCTCCAGAGCTTACTTTTGTCAGTAGCCAAAGATGCTCTCGAAAACTAGGGTTCAGTTGGGGGCGAAGTTGGAGCGCACGTTTTATGGTGCAAAGCAGGCTAAGGGAGGGCGGTCGAGCTCACCGGACGTGCTCGAGGGCCACCACCGCGTAAAAGAACTACCTGCCCGTCCTGACTCACGGTCGCTCATTCGGGTCCTCAACGTCAGCCTGCTGATCGAACTCGTCAGGCGCTCCGGACCAGTGTCTCGCGCCGATCTGGCTCGGCAGAGTCAGATCAGCGCCCCAACGGTCTCGGGCATCGTCCGTGATCTGCTGAACCGGGGCATCTTCTCCGAGGTGGCGCTGGCGCCGTCGAGCGGCGGACGCCCTCCGATCTTGCTTGAGCTCGAGCCGAAGGCGGGTTACGTCGTCGGCATCAAGCTGCGCGGCGACGGTCTGACGACGGTCGTGTGCGACCTCGACGGCCGGGTTGTCGTGACCACCGAGACGACCGTGGCGCTGGTCGGACAACCGACGGTGGCGATCGCGGCCGTTGCGCAGGCAACCCGCGAAGCGCTGGGCGAGGCGGGCATCGCCCGCTCGAAGGTGCTCGGCGTCGGCGTCGGCCTCCCGGGTGTCATTGACTCGAGCCTCGGAGTGTGCACGTTCTCGCACTTGCTCAAGTGGGAGGACGTCGAGCTTGCGCGGCCACTGCAACAGAAGATGCGACTTCCGATATGGGTAGACAATGACGTGAACACCCTGGCCGTGGCGGAGAAGTGGGCGGGTGGAGGAATACAGGCCCGCAACTTCGTCACCGTGAGCATCGGTCGCGGCGTCGGCATCGGCATCGTCATCGACCGTGCGATCTACCGTGGTACGGCAGGCGGTGCCGGCGAGTTCGGCCATACCGTCGTTGACCCGGACGGGCCCGAGTGTGAGTGTGGAAGGTCTGGCTGCCTCGAGGCACTCGTGGGTGAGCGGGCGCTTAGGCGGCGCCTCGGTGAGCGTCTCGGCCACGACGTTTCCCGCGAGGAGCTGATCGACCGGGCTGCGTCACAGGACCCTGTTGCCACTGAGGTTCTCGCGCTCGCCGGGCGCGAACTCGGGCTGGCGATCGCCAACGTCATCTCGCTGCTCGCCCCCGAGCTGCTGATCATCTGCGGGGAAGGCACCGAGCTTGGAGAACCCTTCCTCGGCCCTGCTATCGCCGCCGCTCGCAGCTACGCCTTTGCCGATCTCGGTCAGCGTCTCGAGGTCAAGACCCAGCATTGGGGTGACGACGCCTGGGCGGCTGGGGCGGCGACGCTCGCCCTCCGCGAGCTGTTCAACCTTCCCGGCGAGGACGAACAACGTCGTGCCATCTGGAACTGGTTGGAAGCATGAGCGCCCACGAACGCCTCCAGACGCACCGCCAGGGTCACACCCTCGACCGGGGGAGCGCCCTGCGCCGCGAGAGCGCCGACCTCATCGCCACGAGCGTGCAGGCGATGCTGGCGAATCAGCAAGCGAATGGCGCCTTCATCGCCTCTCCCGACTTCCACCAGTACCACTACTGCTGGCTGCGGGACGCCTCGTTTGTCGCTTATGCCCTCGACCGCGTCGGCGAGGTGGAGGCATCCGCCCGCTACCACGACTGGGTCGTCATGGCGATCGAGGGAATGGCTCCGGTCATGGATGCGGCCGTGCGTCGCCAGCGGGCAGGCCTTCCGCTCGACAGGGCCGAGATGTCACCGGCCCGATTCAGCCTCGGCGGCCTCGCCGTCCCGGACGACTGGCCCAACTTTCAGATGGACGGCTACGGGATCTGGCTGTGGTCGCTCCACGAGCACCTGGCAGCGGCTGGCTCGGAGCGCCTTTCGGACCGGCTGGCTCCGACCGTCGAGCGCATGGCCCGCTACGTTGCCTCCTTCGCGCTCTCGCCCTGCTTCGACGTCTGGGAGGAAGACGGCCTCTCCGTGCATACCTCGACCCTGGCCTGCGTCTATGGGGGTCTCATCGCCGCCGCCAGCATGCTCGATGACGCAGAGATCGCCGCCCGTGCCGAAGAGGTCCAGGGTTTCGTGCACACGCTCGGGCGCCGCCAGGGGCGTTTCGAGAAGTCGAGCGCCAGCCGACAGGTCGACGCCTCGCTCCTCTGGCTTTCTCAACCGTTCGGCCTCGTCGGTCCCTCCGATCCCGCCTTCGTCCAGACGGTGTCCGAGGTCGCAGAAAAGCTCGAGTTCGAGGGCGGCCTGCGGCGCTATCCGAGCGACACGTACTACGGAGGTGGGGTGTGGCCGCTGTTGAACGCCTCCCTCGGCTGGCACTACGCGTCGGTGGGTGACCTCACCACCGCTCGCTACCACCTCGAGTGGATCGCGGAGCACTTCGACGAAGAGGGCCACCTCGCCGAGCAATTCGGCGGGGAGCGTCGCGACCCGGTGATGTACCGCGAGTGGGAGGCGAGGTGGGGACCTCCGGCACGAGAGCTCCTCTGGTCACACGCCATGTTCGTCGTCCTAGCCGACACCGTCGCACGCGCCGCCGGCGGAATCGGTGGGGACGAGGAACCCAACGACCTCCAACTAGGTACTTACGAAAGGAGCACATGAGTGACCTTGGCGAACCGAGGGGGCCGCCAGCTTAAAGAGCAACGAAAGGATGCACATGCTGTTAGGAAGCCGCCGGATCAAGACGGGCGGGACCATTAGAGATCAGTTCATAAGGGGAGAGGGATCATGAAAGTAATAAAGCAATCAAGGTGGGGGGGTAAGTCATCTATCCGCCTGCTCCTCGCCGCAGCCACGATCGCAGGTGGTGGCACGCTAATCGCCGTCACCGGGGGAGTCAGCTCGGCGTCGACCGTCCCGCACAAAGCATCCAAAGTGGTGACGCTCCACTTCTGGAACGCCTACAACGATGTCACAGAGACACCTGTGATGAACGGCATCGTCATTCCTGCCTTCGAGGCTGCGAACCCGGGGATCAGGGTTGTTGACGACACCCTCCCGTACGCCGGCCTTCTGGACAAGTTCATCGCGTCTTCCGCGGCGGGGGACCCGCCCGACCTGATGCGTTCCGACATCGCCTGGGTGCCTCAGCTCGCGTCCGAGGGCACGCTGCTGGAAACCTCAAAGCAACCGTGGTTCGCGAAAGTCGCCAAAGAAGCTGATCCCGGTCCGCTCTCCACGAACCTTTACAAGGGCGGCTACTACGGGCTCCCCGACGACACGAATACTCAGGTCTTCTTCTGGAACCACAAGGACTTCGCCGCGGCCCACTTGAGCCCCCCGACGACGTGGAACCAGATGATCGCTGACGCGAAAATTCTGACGATCCCCAACAAGGGCCAGCACGGCCTCGGCGTCGACAGCACCGACATTTGGAACGTCGGTCCGTACGTCTGGACCGACGGCGGCAACTTCACGAACAAGGCGCTGACGACGTCGACTGGTTACATGGACGGCGCCGCCACCACACGTGCGGTCACGACGCTCGTGAACCTGTACAAGGCAGGGGATATCGGGAGTGACTTTGTCGGAGGTTCTGGGTCGATTAGCGGCGAAACGGGCTTCCCCTTGGGTGAGTATGCTATGTACTTCGATGGCCCATGGGCTCCAACCACCTACAAGGCGGATGGGTTCAAGGGCTATAGCACGGCGCTGCTCCCGAAGGGCCCGGGAGGCTCGATCTCGGTCGTTGGTGGCGAGGACCTCGTCATCGCCAAGGGGGGCAAGCACCTCGCCGACACGATCAAGTTCGTCCAGTTCCTCCAGTCACCGTTTGCGCAGCTCTCAATGGCCGACGCTGGCGACATGGCGGCCTACAAGACCGACAATGGTCCCGAGGGAGTGTTGAACCCGGCCCTCAGGATCTTTGCCAAGCAGCTTCTGACGGCAAGGGCTCGGCCGGTATTCCAGAACTACGGCGAGCTTGACACCGACTTCTCCAACGAGCTGGCTCTCATGCTTGCCGGAAAGATCGGTGTCTCCGCAGGGCTGCAGATCGCAACCCGGGAAGCAAACAAAACGTTCAAATAGAACGTTCAAAAGTTGAGCACAGCAAATAGCCTCGAGCGGCACCCGGCGTCCGCCCCGCCGGGTGCCGTCTCGCGGCGCTCCGCCCGATCCCACCGCGTCCGTCGGTTCGCGACGCCCTACCTGTTACTCGTGCCGGCGCTCGTCATGTACGCGGTGTTCACCGTGTACCCGATCTTCCGCCAATTCGACATCAGCTTCTTCAACTGGCACATCTTTCCCGGAATGTCGAGTCCCTCTGTCGGTTGGTCGAACTACACGGCGATCTTCAGCGACCCCGTCGTGCGCACCGCTTCGTGGAACTCGTTCCTCTTCATCGTCATCACAGTCCCGATCCAGATGGCCATCGGGCTTTTCGCTGCGGCGATCCTCACCGACCGCCTGCCCGGTTCGATGTTCTGGCGAGCGGCCGTGTACATCCCGGTCGTCACCTCGTGGGTCGTCGTGAGCTGGGTATTCTCCTACATCTTCGCCTCCGAAGGCGGCATCATGAATGCCATTGCCGGCTTCTTCGCCGGCCACACCGAGAGCATCAACTGGACCGCCCAGCCCTGGACGGCAGACGGGGTCATCTGGCTCTTGAGCATCTGGAAAGGCGTCGGCTGGTCCTTCATCATCTTCCTTGCGGCGCTGGACGGGATCCCCCGGGAGCTACTGGAGTCAGCGCGGACCGACGGAGCCTCGGGCACCCGGGTCTGGAAGCATGTCGTCCTTCCGTCGATCCGGGGCGCACTCACCTTTGTCGTCGTCCTTCTCGTCATCGGCGCCGCGCAGGTGTTCACACAGGTCTACGAGATCACCAAGGGCGGTCCCTACAACTCGACGCAGACGCTCATGACCTACATGTACCAGCAGGCCTTCTCCAACTTCGCTTTCGGCTACGCCGCCGCACTCGCATCACTGCTCGCCGTGGTGCTCTTCGGCTTCAGCGCCGCTGAGATCCGTATTCTCCGACGTCAAGACATCTGAGGGGAGGGAATCGTGGCACTCGCAATCGAGTCAGACCAAACCAAGGCGGCGGCGCCCCTCGCAGGAAGCGGGCCCGGGCTCTTCGGCTTCCACAGGCGGAATGGATTGCGTCTCGTTATCGCGGTGATTCTCGCACTGCTCTCCGTCGGCCCTCTCCTGTACATGGTGTCGTTGTCTTTCCAACCAAACGGCGGCCTCCTTGGGACGACGGTCCTCCTCCCCACCCATCCCACTGTGCAGAACTACGTGCAGGCGTGGACGGAGAACAGCTTCAGCCACTACTTTTTGAACAGCCTCGTCGTCGCCATCGCAACGGTCGCCATCACGGTGATCTTCGCTTCGCTCGCCGCCTTCGCCTTCGCGCGCTACAAGTTCCCGTTGAAGCAGCTGATCTTCTACGTCTTCCTTGCCAGCCTCGCCGTGCCGAACCTGCTGCTCCTCATCCCTCAGTTTCTCTTGATGGACCGTCTGCACCTCCTGAACTCTCTCGAGGGACTCATTCTTCTGTATGTGGCTTCCAACCTGCCGTTCACCATCTTCTTGCTGCGTGGCTTTTTCGAGGCCATACCTCGAGAGTACGAGGAGTCATTCCGCTTGGACGGAGCGGGGACGCTGCGCGTGCTCGTTAGTCTGATAGTGCCGCTGTCGTTGCCAGCAGTCGCTGTCGTCTCGATGTTCATTTTCAGCGCTTCCTGGGACGAGTTCCCGGTCGCACTGACCATGATCAATTCGGCGAACAACTACACGCTCCCCGTCGGCCTGGCGGATTTCATCGGTGTGCACACAACTGCGTGGGGTCCGTTCTTCGCGGCATCGGTCATCGCCACCGTACCGGTCGTCGTCGTCTTCCTCATCTCTCTGCGCTGGTTCCGGAGCGGGGTGTCTCTCGGTGCCATCCGCTGAGCTGAAGCAAGTACGCCGCGACGCACCAAGAGATCGGGCGATCACAAGCATGACCCGACCGACCAAGGCTGCCAGCGGCGCCTAGGCAGAGGAGAGGAATCCGAAGATGGACAAGGGGGACGCCCTCAGCGAGGAGGGATGGGGTGGTGGGCTGCGCCTCCTCGATGACGTGCGCGCCTTCTACCGAACAGGTGACGAGATTGCTATAGCGACCTTGCCGCTCGGCACCTCCCGCGTCGTCGCCTGCCGGGCGACTGCAGGCGCGGTCGAGGCCGAGCTGGGCGGTGGTGCCCGATTCACTGACCTACCTTCCGGGACATACGTCATCGAGGCCCTCGACGCCGACGGCCAGGTCCTGGCGGAGGAGCTGACAACGGTAGCCGCCCATCCTGGCGAGCGCCCCGTGCACGGTTTCGCCACCTCGTTCCAAGACGGGGACGTGCCGGCCGTGCTCGAGTGGCACCGGGCGCTACGTTCCACTGTCGTCCAGGTCTACGACTGGATGGCGAGCTACACCGAGCCGCTCGGCCCCGAAAGCGGCTGGAAGGATCCCTCGAACCGTCCGGTTTCGCTCGAGGCGCTGCGCGCCCTGGCGGTCGGACTGCACGCACTCGGTGCCGTCGCCCACGCCTACGCGCCTGTGTACGCCGTCGGCAACGCATTCGCCCTTGAGCACCCCGAAATGCTCATGTACCAGGGTGATGGACACCCCATTCGATTCCTCGATCAGATCGTGCTCGCCAATCCCGCCAACGTGGAGTGGCAGCGCCACTTCATGACTGCCTACGGATCGGCCGCCGACGCGATCGGCTTCGACGGCTTCCACATCGACACCTACGGCTACCCTCGCGTCGCACAGGACGTGGATGGCAACACCATCGACCTGCGCGTTGCCTACGAGTCGTTCCTGGGGTTCGTGCGGGCCGCTCGGCCCCTCGACCTGGTGAGCTTCAACCAGGTGAACGGTGCGCCCTCGGCGACAAGCCTGCCCGCCGGGCCGGGCTTTCGCTACTGCGAGGTATGGCCCCCGAATGACTGCTGGCGCCACCTCGAGGCACTCTTGGACCGCAGCTCCGGCAACGCTGGCCTCCTTGCGCGGTCGCCAGCGCGCGACCCCCTGATGCGTGGCTCCATCGCCTGCTACCCGCCCGTGTGGGGGATTGACAGCGCGAGCGGCCCCGTAGAAGGCGCAGGGCGCGAGGCGTCGCTGCGAACAGTTCTCTGCACCGAAGCGGTCGCCACCTGCCTCGGCGCGAGCGCCCTCATATACGGGGATCAGACCGCGGCCCTCTGCGACCCCTACTACCCCAAGCACGCCCGCCTGACGGCGGACGAGGCGGCCACGGTGGTCGCGTGGCGTCACTTCGCCCTGCGGTGCCGAGACCTATTCCTCGAGGGGGAGGACACGAGCTGGTATGAGATCGACGACGAGAACGGTGCGGTTTCTGCGATAGCGACCGCTCCGGTGCGGCCGGAGCCCGTCGGCAGCGCACTTTTCGCGCGGGTGGTCCAGGCCGATGGGCGAGTGACGATCAGCGTGCTCGACTTAACCGGGAGCCAGAACGGGCGGTGGTCGGAGCCGACGCCAAAAGGAGATGTCTCCTCGGTGACCCTCAAGGTGCTGTTGGACCACCCAGAGCACTGGCGGGCCGATGCCGCCGTGCTCGGTGCCGGCGGCGACCGCTTCGCGCCCCTCGTCGCCCGGGAGGTACCGCACCGCCAGGGTCGCGCGCTCGAGCTGGAGGTCCCCATCGTCAGCGGATGGTCGGTAGTCCGTGTCGAGCGGTCGGAGTGATCGTGTCAGTTCTGGGGATGCGGATTGCTGAGACGCGTGTGATCGTGTTGAACGAAGGCTCTTCGCGTCTTTTGACAAAGGCACTGGTGCTGACCTCATCGCGCGGAACCTTCGATGACGGCCCAGTAGGAGAGGGCTGAGGAGGAAAGATGGCGTCGATCAGCCTCGAGCAGCTTACCAAGATCTACCCGAACGGATTCGAGGCCGTTCACCAACTCGACCTGGACATCCCAGACGGCGAGCTTCTGGTCATTGTCGGTCCATCAGGATGCGGAAAGACGACAGTACTTCGAATGATCGCGGGTCATGAATTCGTGACCTCGGGGACTGTTCGTATCGGCGAGACCATCGTGAACGACGTCTCACCGAGAGATCGTGACATCGCCATGGTTTTCCAGAACTACGCGCTTTACCCTCAGATGAACGTCGCTCAGAACATCGGCTTCCCGTTACGCATGAAGAGGATCCCCAAGCGCGAAATTGACAGGCGAGTAAAGGAAGCGGCAGGCGTTCTGGGAATCACCGAGTGGCTCGGCCGAAAACCCAGTCAACTCTCCGGTGGCCAGCGACAGCGAGTAGCCATGGGTCGCGCGATTGTTCGCGAACCGAGCGCGTTTTTGATGGACGAGCCGCTCTCCAACCTTGACGCCAAGCTCCGTGTGCAGATGCGTGCGGAAGTCGCGCGGGTTCAGAAGCGCATCGGCGTGGCGACCGTCTACGTCACGCACGACCAGACCGAAGCAATGACCCTTGGCCACCGAGTCGCCGTTCTGCGCTCAGGAGTGCTCCAACAGTGCGACGCTCCCCAGGTGCTTTACGACCGCCCGGCCAGCGTCTTCGTCGCGGGCTTTATTGGCTCACCCGCGATGAACCTCTTCGAAGGCGGACTTTCGGCCAACCTCGCCTCGATTGCTCTCGGCTCGCAGCACATCGCTTTGTCAAGTGAGACGCTCGGCCTGCATCCCGGCCTGAAACGCTACGGAGGGCGCTCCGTCGTCGTCGGCATCCGACCCGAGGATCTGCCAGCGGCGAGCGGTGAGCAGGCTGGGCCCAACCTCGCCGGTGACGTCGAGATCGTGGAAGCTCTTGGCTCCGAACTCCTCATTCACTTTCGAACGGATGCTCGTGTTATCCGTGCAGAGGGTCCTGGGGCGATCGACAATGGGGACACTGCGCAATCCGCTGATCCCACCACACCAGTCGATTGCATTGCGCGAGTCGGACCACGCTCCGTAGTTCGTGCGGGGGACCGCATCAGATTCTCCATCTCCCCCGAGCGCCTTGAGTTCTTTGACCTCACCACGGGTCGCGCGATCTGGACCTAAATGGCCTTGAGCCGTCGACGGTAGAGACGTCGCCGTGCGGTTGGTGTCGCTTGCGACAGCGACGTCCGTCGGGGTTGACGACCGTGCTCTTTGTGCAGCTCGGCCCTTCGCCAGCTAGCTCAAGATCGGCCGTTGGCGGCAGCCTGACGACTTGGCATTTGAGGCGCCAGGGTATCTAGGACGTCAGGGCGGGGAGGCCAAGGGTGGCCCGCAGGATGTTGCTCTCCCTGTTTACGGTTGCTTCGTCCTGCGCGAGCATGGCCTTTTCCGATGTCCAGTTCGATACCGTGGCTGA
Organism: uncultured Actinomycetota bacterium; assembly: GCA_963735115.1. Classification (GTDB taxonomy): domain Bacteria; phylum Actinomycetota; class Acidimicrobiia; order Acidimicrobiales; family Bog-793; genus JAKACA01. The sequence goes on from CAVTJR010000001.1 coordinate 1,486,175, forward strand.
CTCGCTATCGGCGACCAGGGATTCGACAGCGATGGCCACCGCCTGGGCGGGAGTCGACGCCGGCCCCGTAAAATCCGCACCCTGAATTCCGGTCGCGAAGGTGTCGCTAGCTGCGACAAGCGGGCCTAGGAAGGCTTGCAGCCTGGCAGTCGTCTTGGGTGCTGCTTTCCTGGCATCAAACTTCTTTACCGCGGCATTGTAAGGCGCCTCGAGCTTGAGAAACGTCGCCGACTCCCGCACCCGGGCCGCCCCGGTGAGCCGGCCGACGGTCGTTGCTGTCGCGTTGCCACCGCCTCCGCACGCTGACACCGTAAGTCCGAGGGCCGCGAGCGCTACCGCGAAGCTAACGAAACGTTTCATGAAGGTTCTCCAAATGTCGTTGTGGCTGTCGGGCCTTCTGCCCTTCATCGAGCACCCTCTCGGGATTCGTTCTCGCACCTCGGCGAAGTGTACTGCTTACTTTTGTCAGTTGCCGAAGATGCTCGGCGACGCTAAGTTACCCATCCGGCAGCGAAGTTGGAGCACACACTTGATGTGGCGAAACAGATCAGAGGACCCGGGCGGGTACTGAAGCCGCGCCCGTTCTCCGAAGGCCGTCGGCCGGGCCTGGCGAGGGAAGAGGCAATCGTGCCCTGGGCCAGCGTGCGTCTGAGCTAGGAGCCGGTCTCGAAGCCATGCCGTTTTATATGTGTGAGGCCTGATCGCTGAGTACTCCGAGTATGCAGATATTCCGCAACGTACTAAGAGCTAGCCGTCGCACATGACCCTGATCGTTATCAGCCACGCGAGCGGGTCGAGAACCTTCGCTCACAAGGTGGCGGCACCTTACGTGTAGGAGATTAGTGCTCGAGCTGAAATGTGGGTCAAGTGTCGGCTGAGTTTGGGCCAACTCGCTGATCGGTTCGGGTGCTGCTCGGGTCTGCCAGCCCGCAAGCGCCGCAGGCGTCCTTCGAGGAGGTGACCCCGCAGGACGATCACCGCCTGCTCTCGCCCTGCATTCGAGACGCGATACGAGAGCTCTCGTCCATCTCTGCCAAGTTAGGGTCCCGCCCGCCCATCCCGCCCGTCGCAGAGCCCAGCTTCGGGACACCTTGCGGCCGGTTCTGACCCTGCGACGGGCGTCCCGGCCTCGGCGCCTCCGGAGAATTCTGAAGACCACCAACCGCGCTCGAGCCGCCGTGAGTGTCGATGGGGCCGAGAGTGAGTCAAGCCCGGTTCGGCACGGCGCGCTGACCATCGACGCGGGCGGCGACTGCACGGCGTCACCTCCCTGCCTATAGTGCGCTCCAGCGGCCGGGGGGTGGTGATGACGTCTCCGAGCAGTTGGTCCAAAGGCGAAGAGCATCCGCAAGCCGACCTTGATCCCTCCGTTGTCAACGTGGTGACCAGGAGTCCGCTGCCGTGCCTCGTCATCGAGGTGCCTTCTGAATTGATCGTCGTAGCGAGTCCGGCGGCGGCTCAGCTCCTCGAGCCTGCAGGCGGAAGCGTGGTCCAGAAACACCTCGAAGATTTTCTCGCCGACGAGCCCACCGGAGCCCTCCAGCTACTGCTCTCCGGCCGACTTCAGGGCTACGAGGCCGTGCGTACCTTCCGGCGAAACGGCGACGAGATCCCCTTTCACATCTGGGTGCAAACACTCCGAGACGTTGCCCCAACTCGATATGTCCTGATCGTGGCATGGGAGGGGACCGAGACAGGGATGCCGCCGGTACCCCCCACCGCAGGCGCCGAGCGACCGGTCGTTGGCACCGTCGATCGCGACCTCGTCATCGACCGGGTCAGCTTTGACGCGCAAGGACTTCTCGGCTTCGCCCCAGAGGCCTTGATCGGGCAATCGCTCCTGCGTCTTGTGACAGAACCCGACATAGCCGGCGTCCTGCTGGCACTGGCCCAGTCGGCTACGACGGGTCGGGGTGTGACTCAGCGAGCGCGACTTCAGAACGCAGCGGGGGCACTCGTGCTGTGTTGGGTACTCCTGCTGCCCCTCGCGCCCGTGCCGAGTGCGGCCTTTGCTCTCTTGCCAGGGGACGAGCGCATCGACGACGCCGTCACATCGGAGAGGGCGATGCTGCAGATCATCGAGCGCCTCGGAAGCACGATCGACGGTGCCACTATCTCGCGCCAACTCGCGAGGGTTCCGTGGGCCTCGTCCCGACTGACCCGACTGTCGTGTCGCGAACTGGACATCGTGCGGCGGCTGGCAGCAGGCGATCGTGTTCCGGCGATCGCGGCGTCGCTTTACATCAGCCAGAGCACCGTTCGCAACCACCTGTCCAAGGTCTTCCGCAAGCTCGGCGTCCATTCCCAGCAGGAGCTAATTGACTTGCTGAGAGAAATGAGCGATCCGCCGCCTAACGAGTGACACCTCGCCTATAGCCAACGCCTGTGCGGTCCAAGAGACTGGTCCGGACATGTCGGTAGGTGACTCCGCGATGACTCGCGTCCGCAGAGCCCGCAAGAGCGAAGCGAGCAGCGCATGCAGTCTTACCTCGCGACCTTGATGACCAGTTGACCGGCCGAGGTGACCGGGCGGCACTGAAAGCGCTCACGTCAATGCGACGTGAGCCAGGAGTCGCGCTCGTCCTGCTGGATATCGATCGGTTCAGGATCGTCAACAGGGCGCTCGGGCATCAGGTTGGCGACGAGGTGCTGGCCGTCGTCGCTGAGCGGTTGCTCGCATGGGCGAGCCCGAACGTGACGGTAGGTCGGGTCGGGGATGACGAGTTCGCTCTCATCATCAGGTCCGGCTTCGACGCCCGGGTCGCCATCGCCTACGGAACACATCTGGTAGCTCTCCTTGGTCAGCCGATGGTTTTCAGGGGAGAACGGCTCCGGATCACTGTGAGCGTGGGCATCGCCCTGTCGGACAGCGGGGCGAGCGCGACCGACTACCTCCTTCTCGACGCCGATCTGGCCCTCACTCGAGCAAAGCACCTGGGTGGCAACCGCTTTGAGCTCCTCGACGAAACGGCACGCCGGTCAGCGGTCTCTTGGGCGCAGCTGGAGGCCGATCTGCGGAATGCCGTCGACGACCGCCAGCTGGGGGTACATTTTCAGCCGGTTGTGCGCTTCGACGGCACCATCGTTTCCGTCGAAGCGCTGGCCCGCTGGTCACACCCGAGGCGCGGGTCGGTCTCACCCTGTGACTTCATCCCGCTGGCGGAGGAGGCGGGACTCATCTCGCTCTTGGGCGCGCAGATGATCGAAATGGCGGCAGAACAGGTTGCCCGATGGCGTCGCTCGCTCACGCCCTGGCTTCAGCTCTCGGTCAACGTGTCCGCCCGGCAACTGGCTGAGGAGGGAGCAGCAGGCGCCATACGCGACGCACTCTCAAGCACCGGGCTCATGCCATCGGCCGTTTGCTTGGAGCTGACGGAGACGGCCTTTCTCGAGGACCACGAACACGCGGCGGCTGCCCTGGCAGAGTTGCGTGCAGAGGGGATGGAGATCGCCGTGGACGACTTCGGGACGGCATACTCCTCTCTGCTGTATGTGCACCGATTCCCGGTTCAGGCTCTCAAGATCGACCGATCCTTCGTTGCCGGCCTCGGCAGCGATCGAACTGCTGCCGCCATCATTGGTGCCGTCATTCAGCTGGCTCACTCCCTGGGGCTGACTGTCATCGCTGAAGGGGTCGAAACCGAGCAGCACCTTCGGGCGCTGCGAGACCTTGGATGTGATCTCGGGCAGGGTTACTACTGGTGTCCCCCGCTGCCGGCAATGGAAATGGAAGCGCTGCTCAGGCGAGGGAACCAGATCGACCCGGGCTGAGGCGGCTGAGGACTTCGAGAGGTGGCGGCGTCTGTGGCAGCACCGCCGGGACGCCTCTCTGTAAGGTGCCATCATGGTCGCGGTTCGGTTGATCAGGTGATCAGCCCACCCTTCGAGTCAGCGGACGGGCCGTGAGCGCCTCCGACGTTCGACTCCTGCTGGCCGATGTCGACGGCACACTCTTGACTCCGGACAAAGTCTTGACGGACCGGGCGGTGGCCGCCGCCCGTCGGCTCCGAGACGCTGACGTGCTCTTCGCCGTAACCAGCGGGCGCCCGCCGCGAGGCATGTCCATGCTGGTCGAACCCCTCGGCTTGACGACTCCGATTGCAGCGTTCAACGGAGGTGTCCTCGTGAACAGCGACATGTCGGTGATCGAACAGCGCGAGGTGGCGAGCGACCTCGTGAGGCCGATCATCGACCTGCTGACGTCCTTTTCCCTCAGCGTCTGGATCTACCGGGGGGCCGACTGGTTCGTCCCGGATCGCAACGGACCGCACGTCGACCGCGAGGCCTGGACGGTCCAGTTCGAACCCACGGTGACCGCGGATCTCCGCTCGATCACCGACGACGTCGCCAAGATCGTGGGCGTGAGCGACGATCATGACGCCGTAGAGCATGCTGCGGTGGCAGCGAGAGATGGGTTCGGCGACCACGTCTCGGCAGCGCTGTCGCAGCCCTATTACGTGGACGTCACGAATCCCGATGCCAACAAGGGAGCGGTGGCCAAGTACCTCTCCGCCAAGTACGCGATACCGGCCCGGCAGATCGCCACGATCGGCGACATGCCAAACGATGTCCTCATGTTCGCTCATTCCGGGCTGAGCATTGCCATGGGCAATGCCGGGCCAGAGGTGCAACGAGCCGCCCGCCGGGTCACGACCTCGAACGACGAGGAGGGTTTCGCCAATGCCGTGGAGCGTTTCGTTCTCGAAGGGGTGTCGCCCGCCTGAGCAGGCCCGGGCCATTCGGGCATCTTCCACGCGGCCAGCCTGGCCGACCGAGCGGAGTTCGTAGATCCGAAGCCACGTAGTCGCCCTCCGTCAGCGCTTCGGAAGGCCGACCACCTGGGTTGGCACGTCGAAGCTCACGAGGTATCCGTTGCCGAGCTGGCCGCAGCCACCGTCACCCCAGGCCCAGAGGTTGCCCCCCGGTCAAGGGCGTAGCCGGTCTCCGAGCCGGCGGCGATAGCGACAATTTGGTCGAGCCCCTTTACGCGTACCGGCCTGTCGCTGAAGGCGTGGTGCGTACCGCTGCCGAGTTCGCCGAGGCTGTTGTCGCCCCACGCCCACACGGGCTACGTGCACCTTCGTCGAAGCGACTGTCCACATTCGTGCAGGTCAAGGTGGCGTGCGCCCGACACGAGACTCCCTCCGACACTGTGGGGATTGCCAAGGTTGGCACGCACGGGTCACGGTACATCCGGATCCCCCGACGAACGCCGCCCGGGGCCTTCGCTACGGCTGGCGGGGTTCCGTCACGGGATCCAAACCCCGGTGGAACCGATGTAACCGGAGTCGTACTCGATCTTGGCGGCTGCGACCCCTTTCTTGATTTCGACAGCCACGCAACCGGTGACCGAGTGACCCGGCGTGACCGTGAGCTCACCGGAATCGAAATCCGTACATCCGAGCAGGCGCTCCGAGCCGGCCGCGTACGCCTGCTTGTCGGAACCGACCACCGCCACGGCGGTGTTGGCGACGAACTGGTAGGTGCCCGAGACTCCCGTCACCTTGATGAGCACCTCGGCAAGATACTCACCGGCAGGCGGGGCGTTCCGGCGACTGGCTGGTGTGGCCGGGTCTTGGAATTTGAGCAGCGTCACCCGGATGGTGTCGCCGATGCCATCGTTGAGGGTCAACGTGGAGCCAACCCTTGCCACTCGTGCACGAGTGGTCGACGAACAGCCCGCAACAGCAACCGCCATAACGCAAGCACCCAGCAAGACGCTGAGTCGTCTCCTCATCCTGACCCTTCCTGCAGGGGCGGCGTGGCACCGCCTGCAGGCTGAAGGATTCGATCGCAGCGGCGCTGGGGTCATGGGAGGGATCCGGAGGACCGGCTTTCCACGAGTGGTGGGCCGAGGGCAGTCACCTCCCAGTTGTCACCCACCCGTGGCGGCGTGTCTACGTGCACGCGCACGACCGCCTGGCCAGAGCACGCGGCTGCTCTGGGCAGGCGGCTCGCGCCAGATGCAGCTTCGCCCGTATGCAGAGCGCCGACGTCGGGGACGAGCTCGCAGGCAAAACGTGGGCCGAACGTTTGCACGGATCGGACCCTTCCCGAGAGGGCGACACCCCGCTCCGGCCAAGCTCCCTCGACGAAGCGGTCGGGATGGAGCGCCCACAGCTTGCCCGAGTCATGAGGCACGAAGCTGCTGTAGCCGAGCAGCCGGGCTACCTGCACCGTGGCAGGTTGTCGCACGAGGTCGACGGTGCTCCCGAGTTGAACGATGCGACCCTCATCCATGATGCCAAGCAAATGCCCAAAGGCTTGAGCTTCGGCGAGGTCGTGGGTCACGAGCAGGGCGATGGCTTCAGACCGGGCCGAGGCATCGATTGCAACGTTCCGAAGCAGGGCTCGAGATGCCGCGTCCACTGCCGAGAAGGGCTCGTCGAGCAGGAGGGCGCGAAAGGGCCGGGCGATTGCGCGGGCAAGGCAGGCGCGCTGGCGCTGCCCACCGGAGAGGGAATCAGGGGCGGCGTCGGCGAGACCCCCAAGGCCCACCTCGTCGAGGAGTTCCTCGAGGGAGCGATCCCCGAAGAGCGCTCGCCCGCGAATGCCATAGGTGACGTTCGCTCGCACGCTCAGGTGGGGAAAGAGCGTGGTCGGCTGGCGCACGAGGGCCACGCCGCGCTCACGCGGCTCGAGGGGTTGCTCGGCGAGGGCCCACGTCCGTCGCTCCCGTGCAGCGTTGACGAGCCGTCCGTCGAGATGGATGCGCCCCTTCTTCAGCATGACCGTGCCGGCGATCGCCTCGAGGCAGGTCGTCTTGCCCGCCCCGGAGGGGCCGAAGAGAGAGAGGCGTTCCCCCCGGTCGAGGTCGAGCTGAGCCATTACGTCGAAGCTCCGGCGCGACACCACGAAGTCGGCGTCGAGCATGGGAGGTGGCGTCACAGGCTGACGGTAACCGGCACCGCCGCGCTCCTTCGCCCGCGGGCACGGGCGCTCCAGAGAAAAGCCAGCAGCGGGAGGGGCAGGGCGGCCACGATGAGCAGGAGGGCCACGACGAGGGCCGGGGTGAGGCCGTTGGCGATGAAACTCTGATCGATATCGATGGGCAGGCCAGCAGGGTTGTAGGCGATGATCAGGACGGCCCCGAAGGCACCCATGGCCCGCGCCCAGGAGATGGCGATCCCCGTGGCGAGGCCGGGGGCGGCGAGCGGCAGGGTGATTCGGCGGAAGGCACTGAGCGGCCGGTCCCCGAGGAGGAGAGCATCTTGCTCGAGCCGCTGGTCGACCGTCGTGAGAGCGGCCGCCGCCGAGATGATGTAGTACGGGGCGGCTTCGTAGAACTCGGCCACGACGAGGGCGAACATCGTGTTCACCCCGAAGACGTTCGGGTTGATGCTCGAGACGAAGCGACCGACCGGTCCAGCTTGACCGATGAGGAAGATCAGCAGCAGCCCAATGACGAGGGGCGGCATGAGCAGGGGCAAGACGATTCCTGCCTCGACGACCCGTGCCAGCTTCACGCGGCCGCGGGCGAGGAGGTAGGCAAGGGGCGTGCCCAGCACCACCATGAAGCCGAGCGCCATGGCACTTGCTTCGAGAGAGGTCCAGAGCGGATCGAGCGCACCCGGCTGGTCGAGGTTGACGCGGATCGTATGGGGGGACACCTGAAACAAGAGCACGACGAGCGGTCCCAGCAGGGCCACCCATACGATCGCGGAGGTCAGGACCGCCGCCGTGCCGGGGAGGCGTCCCACGACACGGCGGCTCAGGTGCGCCACCGGTGTTACGAGCCGATCTGACCGCCCAAGGATTTGAACAGTTTAAGGATCGCCGGCGGGAGAGCTTCGGCGAGCGTCACGCCTGGAGCGAGGACCACGACCGGCTTGATCAGCCTGTACTTCACGCCCGTAAGTACCGCCCGGCCCTTCGGTTGCATCAGGAAGGCGACAAAGGCCTGGTCCGCGGCTTCGTTCGCCGGTGTGAAGGTCGTACCCGTCTGCGGTTCCACAAGGGTCTCGTTGAGGTGGATCACCTCGCCCGTGTTGAGGCTCCCGCTCACCTCCAGGCTCACGGTCGAGTAGAGGCCTACCTCTGACGGGGAACCGAAATCGATCGTCGGTGGAAGGGAGATGTAGTCCAAGCCGTACTGCACTGCCTCCGGCAGGTACTCGCTGCCGGCGTCCACGACGCCCTCCTGTATGTCGACGGGCAAGGCGTCTTCGTCCAGCTGTTGCGAGTTGGCCCCAAACGGCTTCGCCTTCGTGATTCCGAGTGCACGATCGGTGATTCCGCTCGGCAGGTGCAACACCTTCTGGGCGAGCTTGTTCATGAGGATGAAGAAGATGCCCTGCGGGTCCTGGGTCGGATCGGTCCTGCCGAGCTTGAAGCCGTGCGTCGTGAAGAGCGTCCACAGGTCGGAGAGGGGTTCCGCCCCCGTTCTGATGGCATTGAGCTGCGAGTAGTAGCGGCTCTTCTTGGAGAACCCGATGACGAGCGGGTCGGAGGCGACCGCCAGTGCGAACTTCGACCGGTCATACGGGAAGAGCTCTTTGATGGCGTGTGCCCCTATGGCGAGGAACGCACCCGGGTTGATCTCCTTCGAGATGATCTCCTGAGCGAGCGCGAGCGATCCAGCGCACGGAGGTCCGCCGAAGGCGTCGCCCGTCGCCTTCTCGAATGCCGGACCGAGTTTGTCGTGGTAGAGCTTGACAAGCGACCCGGCACAGGCGACCGAGGCGGTGCCGTGCGTCGTGCGTGGGCTCGTCGACCTCGCGCTTGTCGCCGCCAAGCTCGCCGAGCTCGACGATGCGACGGCGACGAAGGCGGCCACGGAGATCAGGGCGGTCCATTTCACCAACGATGCTCTTGAAGTTCGAAGACGCGTCATGAGCGGACAATAGCGGTGTGAAAGTGATTCTGTCTAAGCGCAAGGCCTACTAGCCACAGGCGACGCACCCAGCTTGTCGTGCTTAGGGGCGATTCCGGCCGTAGCGCTCGTGGCTCTCGACCCACTGTCCGCCGAGCACGGCAGCCCCGAGTGAGAGCTCGCCGCACCACACCGTCGCGGCGACGATCTCGGCAAGCTTGCGCACCTTTCCGTCGCCGTAGCAGCCCATCATCTCGAGGCACTCCCGCTGCGTAGGGAGACCCGTTCCGCCGCCATAGCTGGCGACGATCAACGAGGGGATCGTGATCGAGAAGTAGTAGTCGCCATCGTCGGTCCTCTCGGCGTGCACGATGGCGGTGGAGGACTCCGCAACGTTGGCGGCGTCCTGTCCGGTCGCGATGAACATGGCGGCGATGCCATTGGCGGAGTGGTTGGCGTTGCTGTTGGACCCGGCGAGGAAGCTGGCGGCATTGGCTGCCGTTCGGCCCTGCACGAGCTGGCTGGCAGTCACGCCGAGCACCCGCGCGAGAAGGTCACCCGGGACGGTCGCCTCAGCAATGACCCGCTTGCCGCGGACCGTCAACGAGTTCAGAGCAGAAGCCTTCTTGTCCGTGGCCATGCCACCTTCGAGCTGAAAGTAGCGGATGTCTGCATGCTGCTGGCGAATCCATTCGCAGGCGATCGAGGTGGCCTTGCCGACCATGTTCTGGCCGGCGGCGTCGCCGGTGGTGAAGTTGAACCGCAGGTGGAGGAAGCGACCGAGGGAGTACTGCTCGATGTGGCGCAGCCTTCCCGAACGGCTCGAGGAGTCAGCCACCTGCTTGATGGCAGCGAAGTTCCCCACGACCCATTCGCCGAAACTGCGGGCGGCTCGAGCATCGTCAAAGCCGAAGACGGGGGCACGCTGCATGGCGTCGTCACTGATCGTGGTCTGCACGCCCCCTACCTGACGGGCGAGCTTCATTCCTCGGTTGTAGCTGGCAACGAGCGTTCCCTCCGTCGTAGCGAGTGGGACCAGGAACTCACCTTGAGCGTGCTCGCCCCGCACGCGCAACGGGCCGGCGATCCCGATCGGCACCTGGGCCACGCCGACGAAGTTCTCGATGTTGCCCGGCAAGAGCGACGCGTCGAATGAGAACGCGCTCACGTGGCGGAGCTCCACTCCGGTGTGCTGGCGCACGAAGTCCCGGCGGCTGGCCGCCTGCTCGTCGGTGTAGTCGTCGACCGCGGACCGAGGAATTGTGCTCATGGCTGCCGTTTCTCCTCGTGTGGCCCGATCAAACCGGGCATGGACACCGTACGCCCTCTCGGTTGCCGCTAGCGCAGGACCGAAAGGCCCTCCCGCCATCGCCTTGCGGCTGCGGTTGCGCTAATAAGGACGATGGAATGAGCCACACGATCAGGAAGGGTCTTCGGCATATACGGGTCAGCCGGGAATCCGAGGCGGACACCGGCCAAACGGCACCCAGCCAACGAACGCTGGATGCTTTGGCGGACGCCGTCCGACGAGCTCGAGAGGCCACCGACGTCGCAGCAGCGGGGGATCGGGTTCGTGCGGTACCACCGTATGCGAGGAGGCCGGCGCCGTCTGCTGGAGCGGCCCGCGCCTTCTGGCGGGTCGACCCGCTGAGGACTCGGCGGCGAGGGCTTCGGCGGGCGGCCGCCCTCGGCACACTCGGGGTCGTTCTCCTCGCCGTCATCCTCACCTTGAGCCTGGGTGGGGGCACGCGGTCGCCACGGCCGCCAGCGGCGGCCGGGTCCCGACCGGGCACGCAAGCTCGGGCGAGCACCCCTCGGGCCTCCGCCACCACGACACCGGTGACGGTGCCGCCAGCCACCAGTCCCAGGCCCGCCCCGACGCAGACCACCACGACCGTGGCGCCCGCGACGACAACCACCACGACTAGCGTGCCCAGCGGGGCCAGCAGGAGCCCCGCCCCCCAGCTCTCGTCGATCACGCCGTCACAGAGCCGCCCCGGCACGGTCGTCGTAGTTCACGGCACCGACCTGTTCAGCCCGAACGGCGTGGTCCTGGCTCGTTTCGACGGACAGCCGACGCACACCATTTGCCTGACCCAGACCTCCTGCAGGGTGACGGTGCCGCCCTTGCCAGGCTCACCTTCGAGTGTGCGAGTGACGATCACGACGGAATCGGGTACCTCGAACGCCCTCTACTTCGTGTACGGCTGAGCCTGCGATTCGCCCTCCATGCCGGGCGGGCTCACCCAACTTCGTGAGCCCGGCTGTACCTCACGTGCAGCTCGTGCCAGCGCGTGTCGGGAAACGGCCACGTCGGAAAGCCGGCGAGCGCGGTGGCCAACAACCCAAGGTGTAGGTGCCACGCAGCCAGGGTGCCGGCCTCGTCCCAATGCCCGTGCAGGGTGTGGGTGAACAGCAGGATGCAGCGTTCGGCGGCCGGGATCAACTGCCACTTGACGACACCGTCGGGCTCTCCCGGGCTCGTCCAGGTGTACTCGAGCACCTTGGGAGCATCAAGACGCGTGATGGTGCCCGTCACCACGTAGCCCGCCGGGTTGCCGAGGCGCAGCTCGACGCGCCCGCCCTCGATGGCATCAATCGTCACGTCGGCCAGCCAATCACCCAGCCGCTCGGGTCTGGTGAGGGCGTCCCAGACCTCCTCCACGGGCCGGTCGAGCACCCGTTCGAACCGGAGCTGGGCGGTGTCGCCGTCACGGGTGAGCGTTCCGTCTGAGCCGAGCTCGTCGCGGTAGCGGTCGAGGTACTCATACCAGCTCTCGCCGGATTCTCGTCGAACCGTCGAGCGCCACCTCGAGCGAGTCGATGCATACGTTCCAACCGGCGGCCGAGCGCGGCGCGCTCGCCCGGCTCTCGAAGCTGTGGGTGAAGACGAGGACGCAGCCACCCGCGTACGGAGTCAGCTCGAAGCGCAGCAGATCCTCACCCCACGTGAAGGCGAACAACCGGGGCGGGTCCAGCTCGGTGATGGTGCCATCGGTCGGCAACAGCTCGGAGTCGACCTCGAATCCGGGATGTCTAAAGGTGACCTTGCCACCGAGCTGCAAGTCCATCTCGGTCTCACCGGGGGAACCAATGGGCGAGCTCCGACGGTTCGGTGAGCGCCCGCCAGACACGCTCCACGGAGTGGCCGAGGTGGCGCTCGAAGCGCAGCACGTAGCGGCCCCCCTCGCTCAGCAACGACCCGGTCACGGCTCAGTCCTTTCTGTCGAGATGGGCTTCGAGGGCGTCGAGTCGACCTGACCAGAAGCGCCGATACGGCTCGAGCCAGGCGTCCACCTCGGCGAGCGGCTCTGCTCGCAGCTGGTAGAGGCGTCGTTGCGCGTCGACACGTACGGCGACCAAGCCGGCGTCGCGCAACACACGGAGATGCTTGGAGACGCCCGGCTGGCTCAACGGCAGATCCGCCACGAGCTCGCCGACGGACCGCTCTCGCTCCCTCAGCAGGTCGAGGATGCGTCGCCGGGACGGCTCGGCCAGCACGGTAAACGTCACGAACCGAGTATGCCGCATCAGTTATATGTCTGTCAAGGGATATACGCGCAGAGCAATTTGGCCATTGTTCTCGCGAAGTTTTCGTGCGGTTCAGCCGTGCGTCATCCGGGAGGCGTAAATAGTCACCTGGCAGGGTAAGTAGTCAGCTGGCGAACCAGGGCATAACCACGTCGGGGCACCACGGTGCCGCCGTCGTCGACGAACAGCCGAAACGGGAGGAGTCGCCGTGCAGCTCAACCGAGGAATCGTACGAGTAGTGGTTTCAGCGGCAGTCTTGACGACAGTGGCGGCCGCAGCTGTTGGCGGGCAAGCCGGCGCCTCCGGAGCCTCGCAGGGCGCGGCCGTTCGAGCCGGTGTCACCACAAGCTTCGGGGGAAGTTGCGAGCTCAGGGGTGGGATCCGCCACGTCGTCGAGATCTTCTTCGACAACGTGCACTTCAACCGCGACAACCCGAACGTCCCCTCGGACGTCGAGATGATCCCTTCGCTCGAGCGCTTCATCGAGGACAACGGCACGCTGCTCTCGAACAACCACACGCCCCTCATCGCCCACACCGCAGACGACAGCATCACCACCTACACCGGCCTCTATGGCGATAGGGCCGGGATGCCGATCTCCAACAGCTATCAGACCTACAACACCGACGGCACGACGGATCCTGCCGAGTCTTTCGCCTACTGGACAGACCCGATCTTCGACACCGCCAGCAGCCCGAATGCCGGGCACGACACCAACCCGTCGCTGGTCTACTCTCCCGTGCCGCCCGCGACCTCCCCGCATCCGATCTCCCCGACCGAAGAAACCCCGGCGCCTTGGGTGCCCTTCACCCGCGACGGCTGCAACGTCGGCGACGTCGCCTCGGCCAACATGGAGCTGGAGAACCCGGCCGTCGACATTCCGGAGGTCTTCGGCGCCGACAGCCCAGAGGCACAACAGCTGGCCGCCGACCCCGATCCCTACAAGGACCCGGAGACGGCCGACTACATCGGCCTTGCCATCCACTGCGCGAAGGGGGCTCCGCTCTGCGCATCCGCCGAGGCGCTCAAGTACGGGCAGACAACGCCGTCGCCGACGGCGGTGGCGGACCTGCTCCCCGACGAGCCGGGCGGCTACAACGGTTACCAGGTTCTCTTCGGGCACAAGTACATCGCTCCCGTTCTCGGCGCCGGCGTGGCGGGCGTAACCCATCACGGGTACGAGGTGACGAACGCCGCCGGCAACCTTGTCGACGAGAACGGCAACGAGATCGACGGTGCCTACCTGACCGACTACCCCGGCTTCCCAGGCTTCTCGAGCATCAACGCCTCCCAGACGCTCGCCTACATGGCCGACATGCAGGAGGCGGGCGTGCCCGTCACCTACGGGTACATCTCCGACATCCACGGCAACGACTACATCCCCTCCCTCTCAGCCAAGGGGCAGCCCTGTTACGACGCCCCCGCCGCCCTCGGGAGCGGCAGTGCCTGCTACGTGGCGCAGGCGCAGTACTACAACCAGGCCTTCGAGACGTTCTTCCAGCGGCTGGCGGCTGACGACATCACGCCGAAGAACACCCTGTTCGTGTTCAGCTCGGACGAGGGTGATCACGAGGCGGGCGCCAACGTGGGTCGGGCGATCCAGCCGACACCAGCCAACTGCGACGGCGCCACGATCAGCGGGCTCGTCGTCACGTCCGACGTCTCCTGCACCTACCCGGCGGGCTCGTTCGGCGAGCTCGACGGCAACCTCACCGGCCTGTTGGCGACCGAGAAGTCGGACAAGACACCGCTGTCGATGGAGGACGACACGGCTCCCGAGATCTATGTCACCGGAGACCCCTCGGCCGACACGCCGACGGTGCGACACCTCGAGCACGACGTCGCCGGGCTGACGGCGGCGAACCCCTATGCGGGCGGCGTGCAGCCGATCACCAACTACATCGCCGACCCGACCGAGGAGGCCATCCTCCACATGGTGAACGCCGATCCGGCCCGGACGCCTACGTTTGCCCTCTTCGCCAAGCCGGACTACTACCTCTACGACGGCGGCACCAGCTGCTCGGGTGCGTGCGTTGTGCAGGACACCGGCTACGCGTGGGACCACGGAGACTACGCAGCCGAGATCAACAACAACTGGGCCGGTTTCGTCGGCCCAGGCGTCGCCGATCTCGGACTCGACGGCTCGACGCCCGAGCAAGGCCCGAACTCGGCCGGTTCCAACAGCGGCCAGGAGACCTCGGTGGAGAACAACAACCCGGGAACCTGGATCGACGAGACGGACATCCAGCCGACGATGATGTACCTGACGGGCCTGCGGGACGTCTACGTGCCGGATGGACGGGTCATCAGCCAGATCCTGGCCACCCCGAACTTCGCCCTCGACCGGCGTTCCACCGTCCGGCTGGCTACCTGCTACAAGCAGCTGAATTCAAGCGTGGGAGAGTTCGGTGCGGCCACGCTCATCGCCGACACGAACGCCGTCGAGAGCGCGAGCTCAGGCGACGCGACCTACGGTCACATCGTGGCGGCGCTCCAACTGCTCGAGGCTGCCCGCGACTACGTCGCCAACGCCGTCCAACAGCAGTTGACGGCGGCAGCCTTTGTTGGGATACCTATCCCGCGCCGGCAGGCGCACCTCGAGACGGCGGCCTGCAACTTCCTCATCGACGCGGCCACCTTGCTGGCGACCGCCACCACGCCCGCGACCGCCCACGCCGTCAGCGCCCGTGTAATGGGGAAGTTCGGGCAGATCAGTCAGGTGCGAGCCGAGCTGGCGCACCTGCGGTCAAACACCCGCTAGCCGTCGCCCGGCAGCGCCTCCGGACCGAGTCGTCTCAACCCCAGATGGCCAGGCCGGTGTCGAGGTCGAAGAACTGGAGACGGTCGGTCTCGACGAACCTGGGGCTCCTCGCAGGCCTGCAGGGCGCCGGCGCGCATGACGGCGACCGATCACCCATCGTGATCGCCTCTGTCTGGTCGTGGATGACCTACGGGGTTTCCAGGCCGAGGCGATGCTTGGATGCGCGCCACCTCGGCGCGCATCTGCACGCGGATCTTGGCGTCGAGCTTCGCTCGTCCATCGGGAAGGCGCTCGGCTCACGCACGATACGCCGTCCCATGGGACTTCAAATCGTTGCCGGCACGGCGCTCCTGCTGGTGCTGGCAGCATGCGGCTCTTCGTTGAACGCGGTCCCCGGCTCGACGGTGCTGACGACGACGGCGAAGCAGTTGGGAACGAAAATCTCCTTCCCAGCCGACAAGTTCGGTATCGTCAGCGTCACGGTGACGAGCTACACCCAGCCCGAGCCCGGGGACGCCGCCTCGTTCACCACGCCACCGGCTGGTGACGTCTTCGGGGTGATCGACGCCCAGATGTGCGCCGGCCCCGGAGGCTCAGCGAAGGGACCGGACACGACGGACTTCACCGCCTACACGGCCAAGGGAGCCTCGGTCCTCGTCGACTTGACCAATGATGCGACGTCGCCTGCTCTCGACAACGTCAGCTCCTTGGGCGCCAACACGTGCGCCGAAGGCTCCGTCACCTTCGACGTCCCGAAGGGTGTGCGCCCACCTCGGTCGCCTACTCGACCTTGGCACGATGGGCGATCCCGCCGGCTTGAGGTGGCGCTATCACTAAGCCGCCCCGAGGTCAGGCAGGCCGACGGGGCGGGGGATCTTCCATGAGTGAGCCGGAGCTGGGGCTCACGTTCCGTGCCTGCGCAGCAGCGGCGGTCGACGACCTCCTGCGCGTCCGACCGGAATCGGCTACGACGCTCGGAGACCACCGCTTCGACGAGCACCTCGAGGACCTGTCAGCTGCCGGCCTGGCTGCGACGGCCGGTTTGCTGCGCCGCCGCCACCGCCAGCTCGGCTCGCTGGACCCGCAGCGCCTCGATTCAGAGGACCGTGTCGACCACAGCATGCTCGTCGGCGAGATCGAGCGGCTGCTCTTCGAGATCGATGAGCTCGCCGCCATTACGTGGGATCCCTTGGTCTACAACGTCGGGGAGGCCTTCTATCCGCTGCTCACCCGCCACGTGCTGCCCGTGCCGGACCGCCTGCGAGCCATCGCAGCGCGTCTCGCCCTCGTGCCCGATCGCTTGGACCTGGCGCGCCGCCAGCTCGAGGCTCCACCACGTATCCACGTCGAGACCGCCCTTACCCAACACCCCGGCACGGTGGCGATGGTCGGAGAGGAGGTGGAACGCCTTCTCGTCATCGAGCCCGGACTGCGCTCGGTGGTCGAACCGGCCCAGAGGCGGGCGCTCGACGCCCTCGAAGGCTACGCAAGTCTGCTGCGTGAGCTGCTCGACGGCCCTCATCGCGACCCGAGGATCGGCCCGGAGCTCCTTGCGCGCAAGCTCCAGCTCAGGCTGCACTCGCCGTTGTCGCCCGAGGAACTGCTCGCACGGGCACAGCGCCGACTCGTGCAAGTCGACGAAGAGCTCGAGGCGACCGCTCGGGCGTACCTCGGCGCCGACGGCAGCGGTGGAGCGGAGGCGACCCGAGCCGCCCTCGACCGCGTCGCCACGGACGTGCCCGACGACAGCACGATCGTGGCGTGCGCCGCGGCGGCGCTGCAGCGCTGCACCGAAGCCGTGCGCGCCCTCGGCCTCGTGTCCATCCCTGACGACCCGGTACGCATCGAGGTCATGCCCGTGTTCCGCCGGGGCATCGCAGTCGCCTACTGCGACCCCGAAGGGCCGCTCGAGGAAGGCGGCGAGACTTCGTTCGCCATCGCGCCGACGCCGGACGACTGGCCGCCGGAGCGGAAAGCCTCGTTCTACCGTGAGTACAACAGCGCCATGGTCACCAACCTGGCCGTGCACGAGGCGATGCCGGGGCACATGCTGCAGCTGGCGCACGCGAGGAGGTTCCGAGGCTCGACCCTCGTCCGGCAGGTTCTGTCGAGCGGCACCTTCGTCGAGGGCTGGGCGGTGCACGCCGAGCGCCTGATGGCCGAGGCGGGCTTCGGCGGGCTCGGGGTTCGGCTGCAGCAACTGAAGATGCAGTTGCGCATGACGATCAACGCCATCCTTGATGTTTCCGTCCACGCCGGTGAGCTCGGCGAACAGGCAGCCAGAGAGCTCATGATGACCCGTGGCTACCAGGAGGAGGGCGAGGCGCTCGGCAAGTGGCGGCGAGCGTGTCTCACCTCGGCGCAGCTGTCCACTTACTTCGTGGGTTATATCGAGCTGGCGGAGCTGTTCGCCGGGCTCGGCGAGCGAGTGGACTACGACGAGATTCTGGCCCATGGGTCTCCTCCGCCGACGCTGCTCGGCGGGTTGCTGGCGACTTGATCGAAGGAGGTTTCGTGGCAGAGCATGACGACGTGGAACCGGCGAGGCTGCGTCTCGTCCGGGCGGGCGAGCTGAGCCTAGGCACGGCGCAAACTGCGGGCATGAGACGTTCCGAAGCCATCTCCGGGAGCGCCTGCGGTTCGCAAGTTCTCTGGATGGGCGAAACCCGCATGGCGCCGGGGGCCGTGTCGGCCAACCACCATCACGGGCACTCGGAGACCGGCATCTACGTCACGTCCGGACGTCCGGTCTTCGTGACGAGTGATGGTTCCGGGGGCGAGCGCAGACTGGAAACCTCCCCAGGCGACTACGTCTTCGTACCTCCCTACGTGCCACACCGCGAGGAGAACCCGTCTGCCGACGAGGAGGCCATCGTCGTGATCGCCCGCACGACGCAGGAGGCGATCGTCGTCAACCTCGACGACGTCTCCGTCCCGGGCCCTTCGAGCTCACCACGCTCGAGCTGACTCAACCACCTTGCCCGAGGCGGGCGAGGAAGTCGTCGCCGCTCCGCGGCGCGATGAAGAGCCCTTCTGCCTCCGCCAGCACCGTGCCGTCCAGCTCGCAGCTTCCCCGGATCGTGCGTTTCCGGCCGTCGATGCGTTCCACGGAGGCTCGTAGCTTCAGGAGACGGTTGAGCGGCGTGGGCCGCAGATAGCGGATCGTCAAGGTGGCGGTGAACCCCGGGCCCTGCTGGGCGAAACCCAACAGCTCGTCGAACATGGCGGCGATCAACCCGCCGTGAACGTGGCCGGGCGGGCCTTCGTAGGCGGGGCCGAAGGAGACCTCGCCCTCGATGTGGGTGCCAGCCGGATCCTGGACGACGGTCAGCACCACCGGGGGGGCGATGGCGTTGCTGCGACCGCTCACAGGGCTGAAGGCGACGAAGTCACGAGGCAGGAGACCGGCCTCGCTCACCTCCCATGACCGCTTGCGCTCCGGCAGCTGCCCGAGGCGGTCGGCAAAGGCGGCGGCGGCCTCAGCTGCCTGCTGCAGCTCCGCAGCGGAAGGTCGCACGACCGCGAGCCGCTCGATGATCCGGCGCATCTCGTCGGCGAGGCGGGCCACGCCGCCAGCCGGATAGTCGTCAGCCATGATCGTTCTCGTCCTCGGATGTGGGTGGCGCCGCCTGCGCCGACGGTCACGTTGCCATAGGGCCGCCATCCGGCTCTGAGAACGAGGGCGGCACCTGCGGGATTGGCCCGAGACGTTAACAAGGTGTCGCACAGCCGGAGGGAGAGAGGCGCTTCTCTCTGGGACTTCGGGGCCACAGAATCGTGACTTCCGACCCTGGGGGCACCGAGCTGAGTGCGGCATCCTGGCTCACGAGACACGCGCTCCGACCACGGAGGAGATGCACGGGTGATGCAGGTGTGGATAGACCAAGAGCTCTGCACGGGAGACGGCCTTTGCGAGGAGATCTGCCCGCCCGTGTTCGTCCTCTTCGAGGACGGATTGTCCTACGTGAAGCAAGGTGACCGGGTGCTGAACGGCCCCGGTGGGAAAGCGCAGATGGCCACCGTCGCCTCCGACCTCGAAGAGGGCGTCACCGAGGCGGCAGAGGAGTGCCCGGGGGAGTGCATCTTCATCGTGGCCGACTGATCGACCGCCGGCTGAGGCGCCCCGTCGGCTGTACGGAGCCACGTCTCGAAGCCTGCGAGCTGGCTGATCGATGCCTGCGTCACCGCTCAGCCGCCGCGCTCGCTGTCACCGTGACATCTGGCGAGTCCCGCGAGGTCCGCGACGGAAGTCGGGCGAGCACGAGGACGACACCACAGACGGCCACGAGGGCGCCCACGACCATCGATACCTCCAGGCCACTCGTGAACGCCACGCGGGCAGCTCGCGCCAAGAGGGCGCCGGCGCCGCCGCCAGCATGGGCCGCCACGGCGAGGGCGCCGCCGAACGAGCCGAGAATGCTATGCACGGCAGCCGCCGGCACGTGCCGGCCGGCGAGCGCCGCGGTCATGCGACTTTGGTAGCGAGTGGAGAGCACGCTGCCGACGACGGCGACGCCGAGCGCTCCACCGACCTGCAGTGCGACCGCATTGGAGGCCGATCCGACCCCTGAGTCGCCTTGGGGGACCGATCCCACCACAGAGTTCGTCGCCGTCGGCAGGAGGAGGCCGGCCCCCAAGCCGATCAGCAGCAGGCCGGGCACGACTCCGGCGTAGGTCGTGGCGATCGTTGATGCCGCTGAGATCTGCCCCAGGCCGCCGGCGACTGCCGCCAGGCCGACAGCAACCGTGAGCTTGAGCCCGATGAGCCGACCGATGATCGGGGACAGAGCGGCACTCACCACGAGCATGGAAGCCATCGGGAGGATGCGCAGCCCCGCTTGCAGGGGTGAGAATCCGAGGTCGAACTGCAGGAACTGGGTCTGCACGAAGAGCGCCCCCAGCAAGCCGAAGACCCCGAGGCACTCGGCTGCCGCAGCTACGGAGAATCGCCGATCACGAAAGAAGCTCAGCTTCAGCATCGGGTGAAGACTGTGGGCCTCCCAGGAGACGAAGGCGCCGAGAACCGCGAGACCGCCGAGCCCGACTCCGATCACCTCCCATGACGTCCATCCCTGCGTCGGAGCCTCGATGATCGCCCAGAGCAGCAGACCCAGCCCGCCGATTGACAGCACCGCCCCAGCGGGGTCCGGCTTGTCGGCCATCGGGTTCTTCGAGTCGGGCACGAACACGAGGGTTCCAATGAGGGCCACCACGACGACGGGCACGTTGACGAGAAACACCGAGCCCCACCAGAACTTGGCGAGCAGCAACCCGCCAGCGATTGGACCGATCGCGATGCCGAGTCCGATCGTCCCGGCCCAGATACCGATCGCGCGGGCCCGCTCTGCCGGGTCCCGGAAGACGTCATTGACGATCGAGAGCGATGCAGGGATTGCGAGGGCCGCGCCGGCCCCCATGACGGCGCGCCAGGCGATCAACAGGTGCACCGAACCAGAAAGTGCGGCGCCGATGGATCCTGCCGCGAAGACGCTGAGGCCGATGAGGAAGAACCGTTTACGCCCGAAGCGATCGGCCAGGCTCCCGCCGACGAGCAAGAGCCCGGCGAACACCATCGCATAGGAGTCGACGATCCACTGCAGCTGGCTGGAGGTGGCGTGCAGCCTCCGGACGAGCGTTGGCAAGGCCACGTTGAGAATGGTGTTGTCGACGTTGATGATGAGGGCGGAGGCGCACAGCACCGCCAGTACCACCCCGCGGTGAGCCCGCCGGCTCGCCGGCGCCACCGCCGTCGGTGGCAGGGCCAGCTTCACGGGCGCCCGCCGGCTGCCGAGAACGGAAGGCAAACTCGTATCAACAACGAGAGAGCCCTCTCATCGGATCAGGCAGGCGCACGATCCTTGGCACGGTCAGAGGTGCTCACGACGGCCCCGCATCCGTCCTTCAGCGGAAGGTTCGGCCTTCGCGGACAGGGGGCGCGCCGCTCGACGAAGCGGATGCAGGGCTCCGAGCCGAGGGCAGCGGCCGTCTCGGCTCCCAGCTCGAGGAGCTGAGGGCGCACTCCGATGGCCTGAGAGTGGCCGTGGTGTGATTCGAACGGCGTCGGGCGCACCTCGTCGATGGCCGAGTCGAGCTCGTCGATGACGTCGTCGATCCGGCTGACGACCTCTGGGCGGGGGTCGAGCTGCCGAACGCTTTGCAGGGCGATCGCGCAGGCGAAGAGGCGCCCGGCGACGATGTCATGGAGGTTCCGGGCGACGCGATCCTCCTCGAGCAGTCTCTCCCTGTCGGCGAGAGCGGCGAAGAGGTGCTCCCGCAAGCGGTTGCGGTCCGTCAGGTCACGCAGTGATGTCGCATAGCCGATCAACCGGCCACGGCCGTCTCGCACGGCGGACATCGTGGAGGTCACCTCCACGAACGTGCCGTCGCTGTGGCGCCGAACCGTGTTGTAGATCGTGACTTGATCGCCGGTCTCGAGACGTCGCATGCTCTCGGCGAACTCCTCGCTTTCCTCTTCAGGGACGATGTCGTGGACGCGTCGCCCGATCATCGATCGAGCCGAGTACCCGAGGAGGATCTCGGCGCCGGGGTTCCAGCTCGTGACGGCGAGGTCGGGAGTCATCGAGAAGATGCCATCGGTAGAAGAGCGAACGATGGCGGTAAGGAGCGCCCCAGCCTCACTGGTGTCGTCAGCATCTGGGTCGCCACCGACGAGCCGGTTGGTGGCTTCGAGTTTCTCCGTGAGTTGAGCGAAGACCACCGCCTTGTCTTCGATGGCCGCGTCAGCTCTGCGGAGCACCTCGAGCAGGACGACGACCTCCCCGATCTCACGCAGGACGTCGATCGTGCTCGAGCCGGCGTCTTCGGAGTCGTCGTAACGAACGAGGTTGACGTTCTCGGCCCAGCGCGTGCCCGGAGCGAGCGCCCAGCCCATGGTGACAATCGTCCCGGAGGATGACTGTGTGCTGACGGAGAACCGCTCGGCCGCTCGCGCGGCGAGCATGAGACCGAGATGATCCTGACCGGTCGGGCGGAACACCGTCTCGGCTTCAGCGGCGACGGCGCCGGTGCCACGAACCACCACAGTGAGGTGCGGAGCCGTTTCATCGTCCTCGACGCTGAGCGCCGCCTCCGGGCTGTGAGCGTGCTGGAGGGCGAAGACGCCCGCATCGGTGACCGCCAGTGCGACGAGGCCTTGATCCGACGGGCAAAGCCCGCAGGCACTCGCCAATCTGGTTGCCCGGATCCGCAATTCGGCGACATCGACGTAGTCGCGCAGGGCGATGGAACCCTTGAGCGTGCTGACCGGCGACTCAGCGGAGTGCGACGGGCCGCCCGCCACGGTACCGAGGGTCACCAACAGTGCTCCCATGCTGCACGCTCCAGTTCCGTCCCGATGGAGAGACCATCACCGGGGTCTGGGGCGAAGGTGCAATGAAGTTCATTGCGGCGGCAGTGGGAACTATACGCTGCTTGCTCGCCTGCGGCCACCGCGGCCTTACGGCCGTGGCGCCGGTTCAGGAAGGCTCGGTCGCAGAGTGGCTGCGCAACGCTGAGGCGGGCAGCGACCCGTTGATCACGCCATCCGCCACGTCGGCGAGTCGAAGGTTGTTGCGACGGGCGTGGTTACGCAATGCGGAGAACGCCTCTTCCATGTCGAGACCTTCGTGCTCGGCCACGATGCCTTTGGCCTGCTCGATGACGATGCGGCTATTGAGGGCGCGATGGAGCTGTTCGTTGAGGATCTGTGCCTCGAGCGAAGCGCGGTGCTGCAGGACGGCGATGGTGGCGACATCGGCCAGCGCCTGGGCGGCCTCGATATCGACTTGGCGGATCTCGCCAGCCTCGATGTGGAACAGATTGAGGGCGCCGATCACGGTGCCGCGGAGCCGCATCGGCAGGGCGTGCACCGAGTGAAAGCCGGCGGCGAGCGCCTCGGCGGCGAAACGGGGCCAGCGGCCGTCGGCGACGGCGAGATCCTGGTTCACGACCGGCTTGCCTGTGCGGTAGCAATCCAGGCAGGGCCCCTCCCGGGTCTGCAGCTCGAACAGCTCCAGGACGCGCATGGCCTCGGACGAGGAGGCCATCACGCGAAGGTCGCCATCGGGCGCCACCAACATGAGTCCAGCAGCTCCGACGTCGAGGACGTCGACGCAACGGTCAGCAAGCAACGTCAGCAGCTCGACCACGTCGAAGTCGTCTACGAGCGTGTCAGCCAGCTCGACGAGCGTCCTGGCGAGGATGGCTTCTCTGGGCATGTATATCTTCGATGACATCGGTTCGACCGACTTTACGTCCTCGGCCGAGGGGGTTGCCTGAGCACCATGGTACGACCGATGGAGCCCCGATGTTGACGAAACTTGCCCCTGGGACAAGACCTCACGGGCACGGATCCTTCTCCCCGCTCTCGGCGTCGAAGCGCAACTTCCTCGCCACAACGTCCTCTGCCACCTGCGTCAGGCCACGGTCGTTGCCGAAGGCGTAGGCCTTCAACCGGATGAGCGCCTGGCCGACGCTGACCCCGAGCTGGGCGGCCACCATGCCGGAGGCCTGGTGAACGACGTACTGAAAGTTGCCACCGGCCTGCAGCTCGGTGCCGAGCGTGCCAGGCGGGGCGTTGACCTGTAGCAGGAGCACCGCCTGGGCGGCGAGGTTGGCCATCACGAGCGCGTCCGCATGCTGATCGTCGCTGAGCGATCCCGGCCGGTCGTTGTAGAGGTTGAGCGCCCCGAGGCGAATCGCTCCGATCTGGAGGGGGAAGCCGAAGACGGCCCGCACGCCGGCTGCCAACGCCGGCCCGGCGAAGGCGAGCCACCGCGGCACCCTCGGATGGGCGAGATCAGGTTCGAGCACCGGCCGATCGTGCAAGTAGGCGTCCACGCACGGCCCTTCACAGAGGCTGTACTGCAGCTGCTCGATCAGGGCGCTCACGTTGTCGGTGGTGCATATCGAGCCCTGCGGCACGTCACCGGACATCAGCATGATCCCAGCGCCGCTCATGCCGGTGACCTCAGCGCAGACCTCGCCGAGCCGCTTCGTCGTCAGCTCGGGGGCGCCGGCGCCCACGAGCTGCCTGAGAATCCCTTGGCGCCCTTGACCGCTCACCACGCATCGTCCCTCGCACCGACGACGCCCCTCGTCGGCTCGGCGTCGGAGGTGGCATCCCCCACCGGGCTACGACAGAGGGTGAGGTACGACGATCCCGTAGGGGTCATGGCTCTCTCCTGGAATCGGCACGGTGACTGTGGCGTTACCAGGGTCCGGAGCATCGCTCCCGGGCCAGCCGGTGGCCGGCCCAACACGTCAGGGCTCTTGTCGTGCTGCCACGACGGTACACCCTTTGCCTACACGGCCGCCCTTGCGGTCAGAGTGCGCAGATGGTAAGCCTATGACAACGCTTGCGGCGACGACCCGGAGGGTTTGAGCCGCAGCATCGTTGCTCTGGACCCTGGCGACGAAGCACCGAGTGAGGTGCTCGGAAACCGGCCAGGAGGAGAGGAGCGGCGAAGATGTCCCAGGCGCGCACGTTCCGCCATGACGTCCCTGCACCCGGCCAGAGGTCGAGTGCGTTCTCGAGTCGGTCCCACCCGTCAGTCCGTCCGGCCACACCCGAGAGAACCAACATGTGGTCGGTGCCTCTCCGGTTCCTCTTCGCACCGGCCAGCGTTGCCACCTCGCCACCCCCCCGTGGGCGCGGCGGCCCACGGTGCGAAGGGGGCCGGATCTTGCCGACCGAGCCCAAGGCCGGATGACCCTTTGACCCCCGAGGGAGGTTCCCAGTGATTCGCAGATTGACCGAACTGGCAGTGCTCTGTCTGGTCGTCATCGTGATCCTCCTGCTCCTGAAGGTCATCTAGACGTCGCGACGCCTCCGTACGCGCGAACCACTTCACCACTCCGGTCGCCGACCGCCGCATTCGTCTCACCGATGAGCGAAACGTGAGGGTAATGAGCAGCCGCCACCGCCGGCGTGCCCCGGAAGCCCGACAGTCAGGTGCCGGATAGCCCGGCCACGAGGGAGGCGGGCACCGGCGCCACCTTGCATGCCAAGGTGGCGGAGCCGTGGTTGACGGTGAGCTGCATGCCGCATCGCGGGACGACGGAGCTTTCGGCGAGGTCGATGTCGAGCAGTTGGAACCCGCCCTCGCCGAGGGTGAGCACATGACCGGCGGCGATGCCGATCGTCGCCGGCACCAGCACCGGCCCGATGCGCACCTTCACAGTGTCCGGTCCGGAGAGGACGACCTCGCGACCGACGGCGTGGGAGAGCTCGGCTGCCGTCACCGTCACCTGTACCTCGGCGCTCGAGATGGCGGTGACGCGAACCCGGCGGTCGGCGAGGAGAAGGTGTCGGTCGATCTGCACGCTCTGTGCGGAGACGTCGACTCGGGCGAGATGGAGCTTTCCCACGGGCACGTCGACGAGCTGGACGTCGATCGCCTCGACGCTGCCTTTGGCGACGAGGTCGAAGAGAAACCCCACTGAGCCGACTTGGACGGCGGCTCCCTGGGCGGCGGTCCTCGCCCGGATGGCGTGCGCGAGCTGGTTGTCGGCGATCGAACGCGCCGTCAGGTCGAGTGCGACATAGGCGGCGGCGAGCAGCACGATGACGACGAGCAGTCGGCGGACGTACCGCCGCGCCCGCCGAGACCGCCGGCGCTCTACCCGCACCGAAGCGGTCCGCTCACCAGCAGCTCGGCAGGCGGTTGCGCCACGGACGGGCCGCTTCGAGCTGAGCCGCCAGAGCCAGCAGGCTCGCCTCGCCCGCCGGGCGACCGATGAGCTGGACACCGATCGGCAAGCCGTCCGACGTCCAGTGCAACGGGAGCGAGATGGCGGGCTGGCCGGTGATATTGGCGGGAGCGGTGAATGGCGTGAAGCGCTTCTGGGCGTCGAAGTCCAAGTCGGGGTGGGCGTCGTCCCGCAGTCCCCCCACCTGAGCCGGTGGCTGCGCCAGCGTGGGAGTGAGCACGGCGTCGTAGACCGTGGTCGCCACGATGGCTCGCCTCGCCGCCAGCTGTGCAGTTGCCAGGGCCTCGACCGCTTGTTTCCCGCTGACGGCGCGCCCCCGCTCCCGGAGCCACTGCGTGAGCGGGCGCAGTTCGGACTCTCGTCCGTCAGCGACGGGGATCGTGGCGGCGCCGACGGTCCAGATCGTCTCGAACGTCGCCACGAGCTCCGGGCTGAACGGGCGCGGGCAATCCTCGACCTCGTGGCCCAGCTCTTCGAGCAAAGCTGACGTCTCCTCGAAGGCGGCGGCGCACGCTTCGTCGACGTCGGCATCGGAGATCACCGGTTCGATGTACCGACCGATGCGGAGTCGCCCGACCGGTGCCTGAGCGGCGGCGAGGAACGTCTCGCCCGGCAGCAGCGGCGGCGCCCAGTGGGGATCGCCAGGCATTGCGACGGCCATCGCGTCGAGCAAGGCGGCGGCGTCGCTGACGGTTCTCGCCAGCGGGCCGTTCACGGCAAGTCCGGCCACGTCCGCCATCACCGGCCCGCCGCTCACCCGGCCGCGCGACGTCTTCAGGCCGACAACGCCGCAGACGCTCGCAGGTATGCGGATGGAGCCGGCGCCGTCGCTTCCTTGGGCGAAGGGGACGAGGCCGGCAGAGACTGCGGCACCGGCTCCGCCGCTCGAGCCACCGGCGGAACGCGCCAGAGCGAAGGGGCTGCGAGCGGGTGGGGCGACATCAGGCTCGGTGTAGCAGGGGAGCCCGAACTCCGGAGTGTTCGTCTTTCCCAGGCTGATCAGCCCGGCGGCGGCCAGCAGGGTGACGACGTGGTCGTCGACGGGCGCCACGAACTCGTGCATGAGAGCGCTCCCGAACTTCGTCGGCACTCCCTTGGTGAGGTTCAGGTCCTTGATCGCCGTCGGCACGCCGAACAAGGGCGGGAGCGGGCCGCCCTCGAGCAGGCGGGCTCCCGCCTCATCGGCGCTCTCTCGCGCCCGGTCCTCGGTGACCGTCACGAAGGCTCCGACGTCCGGGCCGTGGGCATCGATGCGCTCGAGGTAGTGCTCGACGAGCTCGCGCGGGCTCACCTCCCGACGACGGATCGCCGCTGCCTGCTCGAGTGCGCTCAAGTCGTGAAGTTCGCTCATCGAGGGCAAGCTCACCCGAAGACTCCGAAGACCCCCTTCGTGCGCAACCCCTCCCAGAACTCGGGGTCGTAGGCGCCCTCAGGATCAGCGCGTACCTCGGCGTCGAGGAACTCGGCGTCCTCTCCCACGAGAATCCGCCAACGGTTCTGGCGGACTCCTTCGAGGATGATCGTGGCGGCGGCGGCGGCGGTCGTCGGGGCAGCGTCTCGGAACATCTCACCCATCATCTGGATGCCTTTTCGCAGATCCTCGTCGGACACTTCCGCGAAGGGGAGGCCGCGGGCGATGAGCTGGTTGCGCAACCGCCCGAGATGCTCGGCATCCATCGACTCCGGCTCCTGGCCGTGAGCCTTGCCCGAGTTGATGACGATCGAGGTGCCGATGTGACCGGGCATCACGACGGACGCCCGCAGGTGGGGTGCGTTCACACGGAAATCCGTGATGAGCGCCTCGGTGAACCCGCGCACGGCGAACTTGGCGGTGGAGTAAGCGGTGTGTGGAATGCCAGGCCCGATCGACGCCCAGAGCCCGTTGACGCTGCTCGTGTTGACGACGTGCCCTTCATCGGCCGCCACCAGCAGGGGCAGGAAGACGCGGGTGCCTAGGTAGACGCCACCCCAATCGACCCCGAAGGTCCGCTCCCACTCGGCACGCTCGTCGGCGACGAAACTGCCGCCGCCGCCGATGCCGGCATTGTTGAACAACAGGTTGATGTGGTCCGTCTCGAACCGGCTCGCCACGGCGTCCCGAAACGCCACGATCTGCGGCTCGGACGAGACGTCGGCCACGAACGTCGTCACCCGGGTGCCCGCCGGCGCTCCCTCGAAGGCGAGCCGCTCGGTCTCGCTCATCGCCTCGGCCGACACGTCGCATGTGGCCACGTGGCACCCTGCGGCGGCAAGCTGGCGTACCAGCTCCCTGCCCATGCCCGTGCCCCCGCCGGTGACAACGGCGATGCGCCCCTCGAACCGCTCCATGGACTTACCCCCTGAGGATGGACTGCCCGCACCTTACGCGAGTGAGGAAGTGCCGGCGCCGTCAGCCCAGGTAGGCGATGGGCGCGCCGAGATTTCCCGCCGGGCCGGGGTGAGCCCGCCGGCGATGGAAGTACAACTACGCAGAGAGGCGGGCGAGGTCGGCGCGGCCAGCCGTGATGAGGGCGAGGAGCTCGTCGAGGCTGAGATCGCACGCCCTTGCCATGGCCGCCACCGTGAAGAACGTCGGCGTCGGCACGAGGCCATGTTCGATCTTGCGGATCGTCTCGATCGACAGGCCGGCGCGAGCCGCCACCCCGACGGCGCTCTGCGACCCGCGGGCAGTCCGGAGCGCCCTGCCGAGCGCCACCCCCCGCTCGATCTCGTCGCCTGTCAGCCGAGCACGGACCATCGGATAAGTATACCGGTATTATTATTGGAGCGTGAGGATCCACCACGAACCCGAGCTGAAGACCCCGGCAGAGATCCGCCTGATGGCACAAGCCGGCAGGCTCGTCGCCCGCACGCTGTCTGAGGTTCGCCGGGCCTCTCAGGTCGGCGTCTCACTGCTGGAGCTGGACGGCATCGCCCACCTCGAGATCACGCGCTCCGGTGCTCGCCCGACGTTCCTCCACTACCACCCCGGCTTTGCCCCCACTCCGTACCCGGCGACGATCTGCACGTCGGTCAACGACGTCGTCGTGCACGGCATCCCCGATGGCTACCGGCTGCGCGACGGAGACCTCGTGAGCATCGACTGCGCCGCCCACCTCGACGGCTATTGTGCCGACGCAGCCATCAGCTACGTCGTCGGATTTGCCAACCCGGCCGCCCAGAAGCTCATCGAGGGCGCCACGGCCGCCCTGCAGGCGGGCATCGCCGCCGCCCAGCCCGGTGGCCGCCTCGGGGATGTCTCGGCGGCGATCGGGCGCGTCGGTCGCAGGTTCGGCTACGGCATCCCGCCCGACTTCGGAGGGCACGGGATCGGCCGGGCGATGCACGAGCCACCGAGCGTGTCCAACACCGGCTTGCCCGGCACCGGCATGCGCCTTCGACCCGGGCTCGTCCTCGCCCTCGAGCCGATGTTCATGGCCGGCGGCGAGGACCGCTACGTCGTCGACGGGAACGGCTGGGCGCTCCGGACGAGCGACGGCAGCCTGGCGGCTCACGTCGAGCACAGCGTCGCCATCACCGACTCGGGGCCGGTCGTGCTGACGGTCGACGACGGTCCCCGGCCCTGAGGAGCGGTCCTGCGGCTGATCAGGTCGTCTTGACGATCAGCACGGCGCACGGCGCGCTGTGGGCGACGCTGTTCGGCACGGACCCGAGGATGCGCCGGTTCATACCCTTGCTGCCGACGACGATGAGGTCGGCGTGCAGCTGCTCAGCGAGCGAGACGAGTACGTCGGCAGCCGCACCGCTGCCGGCATGTCGCTCGACCGAGATGCCGTCGAGGGTTTTGGCGGTATCCGCCAGGACGTCCTCTGCGTCTTGAGCGAGGAGAGCGTTGCCCATGCCCGAGTCGCTCGCGGCCACGCCGGCGACCGGCACAGCCATGGCTCCGGCGCTTTGCTGGTAGGCCTTCACGAGATGAAGGGTGGCTCCGGTGCGACGGGCGAGGTCGGCCGCAACCGCGACGGCTTCGGCGGCTGTCTCCGAACCGTCCGTTCCCACGACGATAGTCGAATACACGGCTGTTCCTCCGATGCAGGGGGTTCTGGCGGGCGACTCTATCCGCGAAGGCCTCTGCCCGCAGTTCCCTGCGCTCGCTCCTGCTCGTGCGCCACAGCAGCGGTAGCCTGCCGCCATGTCCCGAGCTTCGCACCGTCGATGGCACCACTGCGGCCATGGCTGAGATCGAGACCGTCACCGGGCCGGTCGAGGTCGCCACGCTCGGCCCCACCCTCATGCACGAGCACGTGTTCGTCCTCAGCACCGACTACGCCCAGAACTACGGCCCCGGAGCGTGGTGGGACGAGGACGAGCGGGTCGAGCATGCGATCGACAAGCTGCGCTCCCTCTACGCCAAGGGCGTGACGGCCATCGCCGATCCGACGGTCGTCGGCCTCGGTCGCTACATCCCGCGGATCCAGCGGGTGGCGGCGGAAGTGCCGGTGCGCATCATCGCCGCCACCGGCGTCTACACCTACGGGGACCTTCCCTTCCCATATGCCAACCGCGGACCGGGTTCGATGTTCGGCGGCGCCGAGCCCATGATCGACGACTTCGTACGTGACCTACGGGAGGGCATCGCCGATACCGGGGTGAAGGCTGGGTTTCTCAAGTGCGCCGTCGAGCACGCCGAGGTGTCGCCTGGGGTCGAGCGGGTGCTCCGCGCCGTTGCCAAGGCACACCTCGAGACGGGGGCGCCCATCACGGTTCACACGTCGTCGGCTGAGGAGACCGGACGCTACGTCATCCGGGTCCTCACCGAAGAGGGCGCCGACTTGACGAAGGTCGTCATCGGGCACGCGGGCGATTCGAACGACCTCGCATATCTCATGGAGCTGGCAGACACCGGAGCGCTGCTCGGAATGGACCGCTTCGGGATCGACTTGTTCAACACGACGCCAGACCGTGTCCGCACGATTGCGGCGCTCGCCGCCCGAGGGTACGCCGATCGCATGGTGCTGGCACACGACGCATCCTGCTGGATCGACTGGTTCGGGCCCGGGGTGCTCGCCATGCGGACCGCCCTCACGCCGAACTGGCACTACGAGCACATCTCTGACGACGTGCTGCCTGCTCTGCGGGCCGCCGGTGTCTCCGATTCTCAGATCGACCAGATGATGGTCGACAACCCGCGGCGGTACTTCAGCCCGGGCCTGTCCTGAGCCGACGGCGGTGCGCTCAGCCGCTCACCGTGTGGGCGTCGGCGACCGCCAGCGCCTCGTCGAGAATCGCCAGTCCCGATCGGGCCTCCTCGTCGTTGACCGTGCAGGGGGGGACGACGTGCAGGCGGTTGTAGTTGGTGAAGGGGAGCAGGCCCCGCTGTTTGCAAGCGACCACCAGCTCGTCCATTGCAGGGCTTGACCCTCCGTAGGGGGCGATCGGCTCCCTCGTCGCCCGGTCTTTCACGAGGTCGAGGGCGAAGAACACTCCGAGGCCGCGGACCTCTCCGATCGACGGGTGGCGAGCAGCCAGCTCGGTCAGTCCCGGCCGGAGGATCTGCTCGCCGATACGGGCGGCGTTCTCGATGATGCCCTCTTCCGCCATGGCGTTGATTGTGGCGACCGCCGCCGCGCACGCCAGCGGGTGTCCCGAGTACGTAAGCCCGCCCGGGTAGACGCGCCTCGCGAACGTCGCCGCGATCGCGTCGGAGATGACGACCCCCCCGAGCGGCACATAGCCGGAGTTCACGCCTTTGGCGAAGGCGATGAGGTCGGGGGCGACGTCGTAGTGCTCGAAGGCGAACCACTTGCCGGTGCGGCCGAAGCCGGCCATGACTTCGTCGGCGATGTAGACGATGCCGTGCTCGTCGCAGATCTGGCGCACGCCGGCGAGATAGCCGGGAGGCGGAGGCATGATGCCGGCCGTTCCCGGGATGGTCTCGAGGACGATTGCAGCGATGGTGGCGGGACCCTCGAACTCGACGACGTGCCGCAGGTGCTCGAGCGCCCGCTCTGTCTCTTCCTGCTCGTCGCTCGAGTGGAAGGGCGACCGGTAGAGGAACGGCCCGAAGAAGTGCACCACGCCGGCGCTGCCGTAGTCGTTGGCAAAGCGCCGCGGGTCGCCGGTGAGGTTGATGGCCGTCGTGGTGGCGCCGTGGTAGGAGCGGTAGGCGGACAACAGCTTGATTCGGCCGGTGTGCAGTCTCGCCATGCGGGTGGCGTGCTCGATGGCTTCTGCTCCGGCGTTCGTGAAGAAGACCTTGTTCATCCCCTCCGGGGCACGCTCACAGATGAGACGAGCGGCTTCGCTGCGCACGTCGTTGGCGTGCTGAGGCGCCACCGTGCAGAGGCGGTCGGCCTGCACCTTGATGGCGGCCACGACCTTGGGATGCTGGTGGCCGATGTTGGTGTTGACGAGCTGGCAGGAGAAGTCGAGGTAACGGTTGCCGTCGTAGTCCCAGACGTAGCAGCCTTCTGCCCCGGCGATGACCATCGGCTTGACGAGCTCCTGGGCCGACCAGGAATGAAACACGTGGGCGCGGTCGGCGGCGTAGACGCGGGCGCCTTCTTCGGCGATCCCGATGGTCGCGGTCATAGATGTCCTTGTCTCGTCGATGTCGTGTTGGCTGGGAGGAGCCCGGGCGCGGCCGGCGGTGTCACGAGGTCTGGGGGAAGCCGAGGTTGATGCCGCCATGGCTCGGGTCGAGCCAGCGGCTCGTGACGACCTTGCCGCGGGTGTAGAAGTGCACCCCCTCGGTGCCGTGGGCGTGGCTGTCCCCGAAGAGCGACGCCTTCCAGCCACCGAATGAGTAGTAGGCCATGGGGACCGGGATGGGCACGTTGACGCCGACCATGCCGACCTCGACGTCGTACTGGAAGCGGCGGGCCGCTCCGCCGTCGTTGGTGAAGATGGCGGTCCCGTTGCCGTAGGGGTTGTCGTTGACGAGCTTCAGAGCGGCCTCGTAGCTCGGCACGCGCACGACCGAGAGGACGGGACCGAAGATCTCGTCGGTGTAGATGGACATCTCGGGCGTCACCTTGTCGAAGAGGGTCGGCCCGAGCCAGTAGCCCCCCGCCTCCCCGTCGATGTCGCCCGCGCGGCCGTCGACGACGAGCTCGGCGCCGGAGGCGACGCCGGCGTCCAGGTAGCTCGCGACCTTGTCACGGTGCGCCTTGGTGACGAGCGGCCCCATGTCCACCTCTCGCCGGCCGTCGCCGGTCTTGAGCGTGGCCATGCGTTGGCCGATCTTCGAGATGAGCTCGTCTGCCACGGGCTCGACGGCCACGAGGGCGGAGATGGCCATGCAGCGCTCTCCGGCCGAGCCGAAGCCGGCGTTCACGGCGGCGTCGGCCGCCAGCTCGAGATCGGCGTCCGGCAGCACGACCATGTGGTTCTTCGCACCACCGAGCGCCTGCACGCGCTTGCCCGCCCTCGTTCCGGTCTCGTAGACGTAGCGGGCGATCGGCGTCGAGCCGACGAAGGAGACGGCCTTGACACCCCGGTGCTCGAGCAGGCTGTCGACGGCCACCTTGTCGCCGTGCACGACGTTGAAGACGCCCTCGGGCAGCCCGGCCTCGGCCCATCGCTCGGCGAACCATGTCGAGGCCGTCGGGTCCTTCTCGCTCGGCTTCACGACGACGGTGTTGCCACAGGCGATGGCGATGGGGAAGAACCAGCACGGCACCATGGCGGGAAAATTGAACGGGCTGATGATGCCCACGACACCGAGCGGCTGGCGGATCGAGTACACGTCCACTTGCGTGGACACCTCCTCGGAGTAGCCGCCCTTCAGCAGGTGCGGGATGCCGCAGGCGAACTCGATCACCTCGATCGCCCGGTTGACCTCGCCGAGGGCGTCGGAGAGGACCTTTCCGTGCTCGCTCGTCACGATGGCCGCCAGCTCGGCCGCCCGCTCCACGACGATCTCCCGGAAGGCGAAGAGCACCTTGGAGCGTTTGGAGAGAGAGGAGTGTCGCCAGCTCTGAAAGGCCCTCGTGGCCGAGTCCACCGCCTGGTCGACGTCGGCGGCCGATGCGAAGGCGACATGCTTGGTGAGCTCGCCCGTGGCCGGGTTGTAGACGTCGCCCATGCGATCGGTGCTGCCGTCGAAGGGTTTCCCGTCGATCCAATGCCGCACGAGTGGGACTGAGGCGGGGGCAGAACCGGTCATGGGAGGATTCTCGCGCCATCGCGGCCCGCTACCGTCATCGATGCCTGCCGAGCTGCCCTCGCCGCCCGACGAGGAGCCCTCAGAGCTTCCTTGCGGCAGGGATCACAGTGGTGCGATAGGCCTCGAAGGTGTCGGCAGCCGAGTCGTGCATCAGGTAGAGGGCGAACTGGTCGACGCCGAGGGCCCGCAGCTCGGCCAGGCGGGAGATGTGGTTCTCCGCTGGCCCGAGCAGGCAGAAGCGGTCGATGATGTCGTCGGGCACGAACTCGGCCGAGGGGTGGCCGGCGCGGCCGTGATGGGCGTAGTCGTACCCCTCGCGACCCTTCACGTACTCGGTGAGGGCGCGCGGCACGACCGACGATTCGCCGTAGCGGGCCACGAGGTCGGCCACGTGGTTGCCCACCATGCCGCCGAACCAGCGCAGCTGGTCGCGTTGGTGGGCGAGGTCGTCGCCCACGTAGGCGGGGGCGGCTACACACATCGTGAGGTCGGCCGGGTCCCGGCCGGCGGCCGTCGCCGCCGCTCGCACGGACTCGATCGTCCAGTGGACGATGTCCGGGTCGGCCGCCTGCAAGATGAAACCGTCCGCTCGCTGACCGATGACCTCGAGCGCTCGCGGTCCGTAACCGGCGCCCCAGACGGGCAGGCGGCTCTCCCCGGCCCACGGGATGCGCACGGCCGTGCCGTGATGGAGGCTTTCACGACCCTCGGCGAGCTCCTTGATGACGGTGATGGCTTCGGCGAAGGCCTGCATGGTGCTCGGTTGCCGCCCGATCACCCGCAGCGCCGAGTCACCGCGTCCGATGCCGCACACGGTGCGGTTGCCGAACATGTCGTTCAACGTCGCGAACAGGGAGGCGGTGACCGACCAGTCCCGGGTCGCCGGGTTCGTCACCATCGGTCCGATGTGCAGCCGCGAGGTGGCGGCGAGGATGCGCGGGTAGATGACGAACGGCTCCTGCCACAGCACACAGGAGTCGAAGGTCCACACATGGCTGAAGCCGGCGCCCTCCGCCTTGACCGCACGCTCCACGACCAGGCTTGCCGGCGGGTCGGTCTGCAGCACGAGCCCGATGTCCACGCGCTCGTCTCCGTTCAGCTCAGCCGAGGCGCTGGCACAGTTGGCGGGTGACGAAGCGGCCATGGCCGGCCTCACCGTTGTAAGCGCCGCCTCCAATGATCTGTCGACCTCGCGACAAAACCGTGTCCACGTGCCCGGTGATCGTCATGCCCTCGTAGCACGAGTAGTCCACGGCCATGTGGTGCGTGGCCGCCGAGATCGTCTGTGTGGCGAGCGGGTCGTAGATGACGATGTCGGCATCGGACCCGGGGGCGATGGCGCCCTTCTTGGGGTAGAGGCCGAACATCTTGGCGGGGTTCGTCGACGTCACCTCGACCCATCGCGGCAGGGAGATCTCTCCGGCCACGACACCTTGGAAGATGAGATCCATGCGGTTCTCCACACCCGGTAGGCCGTTCGGGATCTTCGTGAAGTCACCGACGCCGAGCTCCTTCTGCTCGGCAAAGCAGAACGGGCAGTGGTCCGTCGCCACCACGGAGAGGTCGTCGGTGCGCAACCCCCGCCAGAGGGCCGCCTGATGGTGTCGAGGGCGAAGCGGCGGCGTGCACACGAACTTGGCACCTTCGAAGCCCGGCCGTGCCATGTCGTCCTCCGACAGGAACAGGTACTGCGGGCAGGTCTCGGCGAAGGTGTTCTGGCCGCGGTCGCGTGCCGCCACGACGGCGGCGAGGGCCGGCTCGGAGGAGAGGTGAACGATGTAGAGAGGGGCTTTTGCCACCTGCGCCAAGGTGATGGCGCGGTGGGCGGCCTCGCCCTCCATCTCGGCCGGTCGCGTGAGCCCGTGGAAGATCGGGTCGGTCTGACCCTTGGCGAGGGCGGAGGCGACGATGGCGTCGATGGCGATGCCGTTCTCGGCGTGCATCATGACGAGGGCGCCGTTGCCGGCGGCGCGGTCCATGGCCTGGAAGATTTCGCGGTCGGTGGCGTAGAAGACGCCTGGATACGCCATGAAGAGCTTGAAGCTCGTGACTCCCTGCTCGACAAGTACGTCCATCTCCTTCAGGGACGATTCGTTGACGTCGGAGATGATGGCGTGGAAGGAGTAGTCGACGGCGCAGACACCGTCCGCCTTTGCCTGCCAGGCATCCATGCCGGCGATGAGGGACTGGCCCTTCGACTGGATGGCGAAGTCGATGATCATCGTCGTGCCGCCCCAGGCGGCCGCCCGTGTCCCGGTCTCGAAGGTGTCGGCGGACATCGTCCCCCCGAACGGCATCTCCATGTGGGTGTGGGCGTCGATGCCCCCGGGGATGACGTACTTGCCGGCGGCATCGAGCACGCGGTCGGCACCTTCCTGGAAGCTGCCGGCCAGCTCGGAACCGCCGACGGCGAGGGCGACGACGTGCTCGTCCTCGACGAGCACATCCAGGGCGGAGGCGCCCTCGGCGCTCACGACCGTGCCGCCGCGGATGAGGCTCCGCACCGCTCAGGCCTCGCAAAGCGGGCCGTAGGTCTCCGGCCGGCGGTCCCGGTAGAAGGCCCAGAGGCGGCGAACGTCGTCGATCATGCTGAGGTCGAGGTCGCGCACGACGACGGCGTCCTCGGTGTCCGAAGCGGCCTCGCCCACGAGCTGGCCCCTCGGATCGACGAAGTACGACTGGCCGTAGAACTCGTTCGTGCCGAGCGGTTCGACCCCGACTCGGTTGATCGTCCCGACGAAGTACTCGTTGGCGACGGCGGCCGCCGGCTGCTCGAGCCGCCAGAGGTACTCGGAGAGACCGCGGCTCGTGGCCGACGGGTTGAAGACGATCTTCGCCCCGGCGAGGCCGAGTGCGCGCCACCCCTCGGGGAAGTGCCGCTCATAACAGATGTAGACGCCGATGCGGCCGACGGCCGTGTCGAACACGGGGTAACCGAGATTGCCGGGCCGGAAGTAGAACTTCTCCAAGAAACCCGACACCTGCGGGATGTGGTTCTTCCGGTGCTTGCCGAGATACGTGCCGTCGGCGTCGATCACGGCCGCCGTGTTGTAGAAGACGCCGGGGTGCTCGACTTCGTAGACGGGCACGATGAGGACCGTGCTGGCCTCGCGGGCGACGTCGCGCATCTGGCGGACCGTGGGACCGTCCGGCACCGGCTCGGCCCAGTCGTACCACTCGGACTCCTGCACCTGGCAGAAGTACGGTCCGTTGAACAGCTCCTGCAGGCAGACGACCTTGGCACCCTCGGCCGCCGCCTGCTGCACGGCGGCGATGGCCTTTTTCGTCATCGTCTCCTTGTCGCCAGCCCAGCTGGCCTGCACCAAGCCTGCTCGCACCACCTCAGCCATAGCTGTCCCCTCTGCCCCTGGTGCCCGACCGTCCGACCGATCTGCGCTCGCCACACTCGCACGGGGCTCTCGGACTGTCAACGCATCCGGCGGACTCAGGCGTCGAGGCGGCGGGGGCGTGGGCTCGCCTCGGCGGGACCTTTCAAGTACGGGGCGGGTATCTCGTAGGTTGCCATCGGGGCCACGAGCCACAGGGCGCCCTTCGGCACGCCCTGGGCGAGAGCCTCGACGAGGCGCCGGGTGAGCTCCTCGAGGCCCGCTTCCGAGCTGCTCTGCCTGGAGCTCGAGCCGTTTGGCGGATGTCGCCACGTCGGCGAGGGCTCGGCGCAGCGACTGAAGCCCCTCGGCGTGCACGCCGAGGAGTGCATCGAGGGCATCGCTCATCGTCGAGGCACGCAGGCACAAGAGGACGAGCCCAGGGCTCGAGGCAACCTTGAACCGGCCGGCGTCGGCGAAGTTGGCGTCGGCGGTCACGAACACACGGTCGTCGAGGCCTGCGCGAGCGAAGACCTCGTCGACGGGCGCCGAACGCGCAGCGAGGAGCGGGCTCACGACGTCGACGTCGTGCCCCGCCTGACGCAGTGCCTTCACGACCTCGCGTACGGCTTCGCCCTCCGGGCGGTTTGGCTCACCGTCGAGCGGGCGGGGTCCCGGGTCAACTCGCAGGCGACAGGTCATGTCCCGCCTCGGACGATGCCGTGCCCGCCGAGGTCCCGTCCGGCTCAGATGTGGCCGGCGACCGGATGAGGGACGTAGGGAGCCTCGAGCTGCTTGATCTCCTCGTCGCTGAGCACGAGCTGCTCGCCGGCAAGGGCGTCCTCGAAATGAGCGAGCTTCGTGGAGCCGACGATCGGCGCCGTCACCCCCGGACGCTGCAGGAGCCACGCGAGGGCGACCTGGGCGGTCGGCACACCGCGCTCGGCTGCAACAGCCTCCGCCGCCTCCACGACGTCGAAGTCCGTCGGCTGGTCGTAGAGGAAGTCGGCGAACTGGTCCGTCTCCGCCCGCCTCGTGCGCCGCTCGCCGCTGCGTGAGCGGTTGCCGGCCAGCAGCCCGCGTGCCAGCGGGCTCCACGGGATGACGCCGACTCTCTGGTCGATGCACTGCGGGATCATCTCGCGTTCCTCTTCTCGGTAGACGAGGTTGTAATGGTTCTGCATCGAGACGAAACGCGTCCATCGGTGCGCATCGGCGGTGTACTGCGCCTTGGCGAACTGCCAGGCGAACATGCTGCTGGCGCCGATGTAGCGCGCCTTGCCGGCCCGCACGACGTCGTGCAGGGCTTCCATCGTCTCGGCGATGGGCGTGCGGTGATCCCAGCGATGGATCTGGTAGAGATCGACGTAGTCCATCTCGAGTCGCCGAAGCGAAGCGTCGATGCCCGAGAGCACGTGCTTGCGGGAGAGCCCGCCTCCGTTCTCGCCCGGCGTCACCGGCATGAACACCTTCGTGGCGACGACGACCTCGTCGCGGCTGAGGAACTTGCGCAGGAGCCTGCCCGTGACGATCTCGCTCGCACCCGCCGAATAGACATCAGCGGTGTCGAAGAACGTCACCCCGCCCTCGACGGCTGCCTTCACGATCGGTTCGGCCGCCTCCTCGTCGATCGCCCAGGGCCGGTCGGGGTGCCCGCCGAAGCCCATCATGCCCATGCAGAGGCGGGAGACCCGCAGACCGGTCGCTCCAAGGTTCACGTAGTTCATCGCAGAACCTCCCCGTTTCGTGGTGACCTCGCTCGTCTGCAATCTACGAGCCAGGCTCGCCGGCCAGCGCGGCTTCCAGGCTCGGAACCGGCCAACCTTCGATGGACGACGTCCTTCGCCCGTTACGCTGCAGCCGGATGGCCCCATCGACCTTCTACGATGCGGCGCCCGCCGCCGGCAGTGACGACCGTGAGTGACCTGGCGGCGCTCGCCGGCGGCTTCTCGGAGGCGTTGCGGCGGGCCGGCGTTGCGGCGACGACGGAGCAGGCGGGGCGCTTTGCGCATGCCGTTGTCGTCACGAGCCCGTCAGAGCTGACCGATCTCTACTGGGTGGCGCGGGCCACTCTTGTGACGAGTCACGATCAGATCCCCACCTTCGACGCTGTCTTCCGGCACGTCTTCGGGGGCGTCGCCGACCACGCCGAGTTCCGCGGGGAGCAGGGTACTTCACCCCTGCCGCCGCCCCGTCCCCCGGATCCCACCGGGCGCCCGAGGTCGCCACGGGCGCCATCGGAGTCGAAACGGGCAGTCGCCTCTTCACCCTCCGCCTCGGACTCTGAGGGCGTGGACAACGACGGCCGCGAGGTCACGATCAGCACGGCCAGCCGCGAGGAGCGCCTGGCGCAGCGGAATTTCGCCGAGCTCGAAGCTGACGACCTCGCCGAGCTGCGCCGCCTGCTCCACAGCATCCACCTCGCCCTGCCGCTCCGCCCGGGCCGGCGTGCCCGTCGCCACCACCGTGGTGACGTCGTCGACCTGCGAGCGACGCTGCGGCGGAGTCACCGAAGCGCCGGCGACGCCGTGCGGCTCGTCCGGCGCAGCCCGCGGCGCATCCCTCGCCGCCTCGTGGTGATCTGCGACATCTCCGGCTCGATGGAGCCCTACGCCCTCGCCTACGTTCACTTCCTGCACGCCGCTGCCTCCATCTCGGGGTCCGCCCGGGCGGAGGTCTTCACCTTTGCGACGCGGCTCTCGCGCCTCACGAGGGCGCTCTCCGATCGCGACATCCAGACGGCGTTGCGGCGGGCGGCGGCGGCGGCGCCCGACTGGCAGGGCGGCACCCGAATCGGCGAGGCGGTGAAGACGTTCCTCGATTCCTACGGCCGTCGAGGCATGGCGCGGGGCGCTGTCGTCGTCGTGATGTCCGACGGTTGGGAACGGGACGACCCCGGCATGCTCGGAGAGCAGATGGCCCGCCTGCGGCGCCTCGCCTACCGCATCGTCTGGGTGAACCCTCGCAGCGCCGACCCTCGCTATGAGCCGCTCACCGGCGGCATGGCTGCGGCGCTGCCGCATTGCGACGTACTCGTGAGCGGGCACAGCGTGGCTGCTCTCGAGCACCTGGCGACCGCTGTCGCTGCCAGCCGCTGAGGCCGCCTCCGGCCGTCAGTCGCCGACGGCCACCCACTCGAGCCCGCGCGAACGCGCCAGCTCGAGGTCCTCGCTGTACTTGAGCACCGATCCGAGCGTCGTCGCGACCGACTCGGCATCCAGCTCCTTCACGCCGAGCAGCGTGAGAGCGGCCACCCAGTCGATGACCTCGGCGATGCCGGGGGGTTTCTGGACGTCGAGCAGGCGGAGCCGGGCGACGGCAGCGGCCGCCTGATCGGCGACGGGTGCGGCCGCTGAGGGCACGCGTCGGCGGACGATCCGCACGGCGTGGGTGATGTCCGGGTAGTCGATCCAGTGGTAGAGGCAGCGGCGTTTGAGGGCGTCGTGGAGGTCACGGGTGCGATTGGAGGTGAGCACGACGATGGGGGGATGCGCCGCCCGGATCGTCCCGAGCTCGGGGATGGTCACCGAGTCCTCGGCGAGGAGCTCCAGGAGGAAGGCCTCGAACTCGTCATCGGCGCGGTCGATCTCGTCGACGAGCAAGACGGCAGGTCGCGGGCCGGCATGCTCGATCGCCTGCAGGAGCGGCCGGGCGACGAGGAAATCGGGCGTGAAGAGGCCCCGCTCGTTCACGGCCTCGCCACGGGCTTCCGCCACCCGGATGGCGAGGAGCTGGCGGGCATAGTTCCACTCGTAGAGCGCTTCGGCGGAATCGATGCCCTCGTAGCACTGCAGCCGCAGCAGCGGCGTGTCGAGGATGCGGGCGAGGCTCTTGGCGGCCTCCGTCTTGCCGACGCCCGCCTCGCCCTCGAGCACGATGGGTTGCGGCAACTCGACGGCGAGGAAGAGCGCCGTCGCCAGCCCACGGTCGGCGAGGTAATCGACTCCGTCGAGCCGCTCGATGAGCGAGTCGACGTCTGCGATGAGCCCGGTCACGAGCGGGCGAGGAACCCTTCGGGGTCGGCGAGGAAGGCGTCCCTGCAGCCGCTGCCGCAGAAGAGGTACCGCTTGGCGTCGTGGTCGGCGAACAGCGAGCCGGCGACGTCGGCGACAGCCATGCCGCAGACGGGGTCGACCGCTGTCGGCGCCATGGCGCTCGGGGCGGCCGCCTCCGCGGTGGGGGCATCGTCGCGCGCCGCCCCGCCGCCTGCCTGGCGGCGGGAGGCGATGATCTCGGCGAGGATTGACACGGCGATCTCCTGCGGTCCGCGGGCGCCGAGGTCGAGCCCCGCCGGCGTGTGGATGCGGGCGGCCGCCGCGGCCGGCAGATCGAGCCGCTCCAGCACGGCGGCGCCTCGCTTGCGGGAAGCGACGAGTCCGACATAGGGAACACCCGCCCGCACGGCGCTCGTGAGGACGGCCTCCTCCTCGCGTCCGTGGGAGGCGACGACGACGGCGGCCGCACCCGTCACGAGGTCGTCGGTCGTGGCGCCGCCGGTCGTTGCCGTGTCGAGCACGTAGCCCGCCTGGGCGGCGAGCGCCGCCAAGGCGCGGGCGATGGGGGACTCGCCGTGCACGACCATGACGGGCGGGGGGATCTCCGGCTCGAGGAAGATCTCGAGCGAACCGCCGGACAAGCACGGGTTGTGCACGATGACGGTGCCCTGCTCGGCGCCGCCGGGGCCCTCGGCGGGAGCCGCCTCCGGCGCGATGCGCAGCAGGACGGGCTGAGCTGCGTCGAGGGCGCGAAGCGCCTGCAGCCGCACGCTCGCCTCGGCGCACTCGCCCCCGACGAAACCTTCGATCCGCCCGTCCCCGTAGACGATGGCGACATCGCCCGCCTTGGCCGATGTGGGGCGCTCTGCCCGCACGACGGTGGCCATGACGAAGGGGATGCGCCGGGCGCGCAACTCCGTCGCCCGGGCGCGCACGCCGGCGTTGGAGGCCGGCGGGAACCCCACGACCGCTGCAGGTTCGGCGGGGTCCCCCCGGTAGTCGCCCACGAGATCGCTCATTCGATGGCGAGGTCCGTCCTGAACGGACTCCCTTGCATCGCCCGCCAGACCTGCGCGGGCGTGAGCGGCATGTCGGCGTTGCGCACGCCGATGGCGTCGAGCACGGCGTTCACGATGGCCGCCGGCGAGCCGACCGTGGCCGATTCGCCGATCCCCTTGACGCCGATGGGGTGGTGGGGCGATGGCGTCACTGTCATTCCGAGCTCCCAGTTGGGGCACTCGAGCGAGGTCGGCAGGAGGTAGTCCATGAAGGAGCCGCCTAGGCAGTTGCCCTCCTTGTCGAAGGCGATCACCTCCATGAGCGCCATCCCGACGCCGTCGGCGAGGCCGCCATGGATCTGGCCATCGACGATCATCGGATTGATACGTGGTCCGCAGTCGTCCACGGCGATGAAACGCCGCACCTTGACCGCTCCCGTCCCCGCGTCCACGTCCACGACAGCAATGTAGGCACCGAAGGGGAACGTCAGGTTCGGCGGGTCGTAGACGCACTCGGCATCGAGATGTCCCTCCACGCCCTCGGGCAGTTCCACGGTGCCGTGAGCCCCGAGGGCGATCTCCTGGATCGTCTTCGAAGCACTCGGGTCACCCTTGACGAAGAAACGCCCCTTCTCCCACTCGAGGTCGTCCGCCGACACTTCGAGCATGGCGGCGGCGACGATGCGGGCTTTGTCGCGCACCCGCTGGGCGGCAACCGCCACGGCGGCACCGGAGACGGGTGTCGAGCGCGAACCGTAGGTGCCGAGCCCGAACGGCGTGTTGTCGGTGTCGCCGTGCACGACGTCGATGTCGAGCGGCGGGATGCCGAGCTGCTCGGCGACGATCTGGGCGAACGTCGTCTCGTGACCCTGGCCCTGCGTCTGCACCGAGAGGCGGACGACGGCCTTGCCCGTCGGGTGGACGCGTACCTCGGCACCGTCGGCCATGCCGAGGCCGAGGATGTCCATGTGCTTCTTGGGGCCGGCACCCACCGTCTCGGTGAAGAACGAGAGGCCGATGCCCATGAGCTCGCCCCGCTCCCGCTTGGCCTTCTGCTCCCGGCGCAGCTCGTCGTACCCGGCGATCTCCATGGCGAGCTTGAGCGCCCGCGGGTAGTCGCCCGAGTCGTAGACCCATCCCGTCTTGCAGGTGTAGGGGAATTGCTCGGGCCGCAGCAGGTTCTTCAGCCGTAGCTCGGCCGGGTCCATCTTCAGCTCGTCGGCGAGGCAGTCGACCATCCGCTCGACGAGGTAGGCGGCCTCAGTCACGCGGAACGAGCATGCGTAGGCGACGCCTCCGGGCGCCTTGTTCGTGTACACCCCCGTTACGTCGCAGTGAGCAGCCTCGAGGTCGTAGGACCCGGTGAAGATATGGAAGAAGCCCGCCGGGAACTTCGTCGGCTGGGCCGTGTTGTTGAAGGCGCCGTGGTCGGCCAGCACCTTGACGCGGAGCCCGGTGATCTTGCCGTCCTTCGTGGAGGCGATCTCGCCGTGCATGTGGTAGTCGCGGGCGAAGCTCGTCGACATGAGGTTCTCCGAGCGGTCCTCCATCCACTTCACCGGCTTGCCGGTCACGATGGACCCGACGACCGAGCAGACGTAGCCGGGGTAGATGCCCACCTTGTTGCCGAAGCCACCGCCGATGTCGGGGCTGACGACACGGATCTGGTGTTCTGGCAGGCCGGCGACGAGGGCGTACAGCGTCCGGTGGGCGTGCGGCGCTTGCGTCGTGCACCAGATGGTGAGCTTCCCGGTCACCTTGTTCATGTCCGCCACGGCGCCACAGGTCTCCATCGGGGCGGGGTGGACGCGAGGGTAGAGGATGTCCTGAGCGACGACGACGTCGGCGGCTGCGAAGACGGCGTCGGTCGCCTCTTTGTCCCCGGACTCCCAGTCGAAGATGTGGTTGTCCGTCTTGCCCTCGATGTCGTCCCGGATGACCGTGGCACCGGGCTTGATGGCTTCGCGTGCGTCGATGACCGGGTCGAGCGGCTCGTACTCGACGTCGATCAGCTCGAGGGCGTCACGGGCCGAATAGCGGTCCTCCGCCACGACGAAGGCCACCTCTTGGCCCTGGTAGCGCACTTTGTCGGTGGCGAGCACCGCCAGGACGTCGTGCGAGAGGGACGGGATCCAGGCAAGGCCGAGGGTTTCGAGGACTTTGCCGGTGATGACCGCCTTCACCTTCGGGTGAGCTTCGGCGGCGGAGGTGTCGATCGAGACGATGCGAGCATGCGGCAGCGTGCTGCGCAGCACCGCTCCATGCAGCATCCCGGGGAGCTGCAGGTCGTCGACGTAGTTGCCCTGACCCCGGACGAAGCGGGGGTCCTCCTTGCGCTTCATGCGGCCGAACCCGATCGGGTTGGCTTCGGGGGCGTCGGTGGTCGTCGTCATTATGCGTTCACCTCTGTCGTAGCGGGGTGCTCAGCAGCCCAGCGGATGGCCTTCACGATGTTCTCGTAACCGGTGCAGCGGCAGATCTGACCGGAGATCGCCTGGCGGATCTCGCCTTCGGACGGATCCGGGTTGTGGTCGAGCAGCCAGCGGGCCGTCATCATCATCCCGGGCGTGCAGAAGCCGCACTGCAACCCGTGCTCCTCCACGAAACCCTGCTGCACCGGGTCGAGCACGCCGCCCTGCTCGAGCCCCTCCACGGTGCGGATCTCGCGGCCG
The DNA here is from genome assembly GCA_963735115.1 of uncultured Actinomycetota bacterium. Taxonomy (GTDB): domain Bacteria; phylum Actinomycetota; class Acidimicrobiia; order Acidimicrobiales; family Bog-793; genus JAKACA01. The sequence continues at coordinate 1,531,087 of CAVTJR010000001.1, forward strand.
TTCGCCATGGCCGCCAGCACCGTGCAGCTCTTCACCGGCTCGCCGTCCATCCAGAGCACGCACGTGCCGCAGTTGGAGGTGTCACAGCCCCAGTGCGTTCCGGTCAGGCCGAGCTGATCCCGGATGAAGTGCACAAGGAGGAGCCGCGGCTCGATGGTCGCGGTGACCTCGTCGCCGTTCACGGTCATCGTCACCTGCATGGCCTCAACCCTCCTGTCCCTCGGCGCGAGCGGCCGCACGCCGCAACGCCCTCAACGTGAGCTCACCGGCGAGATGCCGCTTGTAGTCCTCCGGGCCCCGCTGGTCGGACACCGGGTTGACGCTCTCCGACGTCAGGCGGGCGGCGTTCCTGAAGGACTCCTCGCTCGCCTGGGCGCCGCTTAGCGACTCCTCCGCCGCCGCCGAACGGAAGTGGTGGGCGCCGACAGCCGCCAGCCCGATGCCGGCGTATGTCACGACGCCGCCCTCGATCGCCAAGGCGGCCCCGGCGGCGGCGATCGCCCAGTCGCCCGCCCGCCGCTCGATCTTCTCGTAGGCGCTGCCGAAACCGGGGCGGATGGGTATCCGCACCTCGACGAGCATCTCGGCCGGGCCGACAACGGTGGAATACGGACCGACATGGAAGTCGTCCATGGCCACCGTCCGTCTGCCGGAAGAGGAGGCGATGACGGCCGTCGCCCTGAGGGATGCGAACACGGCGGAGAGATCCTCGGACGGGTCGGCTTGGCAGATCGATCCGCCGACGGTTCCCCGATTGCGGACGATGGGGTCGGCGATCACCCGCTCGGCGTCGTGCAGGATGGCGAAGAGCGATCCCGCCTCGGCCGAATCGAGCAGATCACGGTGCCGCGCCATCGCTCCGATGCAGTACTCGTCCCCCTCGCGCCGCAGGTAGGAGAGCTCGCGGAGGTCGTTGATGTCGATGAGCACCTCCGGTTGGGCGAGGCGCAGCTTCATCATCGGCAGGAGGCTGTGCCCCCCGGCCACGAGGCGGCTCTCCGAGCCGTGGCGTTCGAGCAACCCGAGGGCATCCTCCACCGACGACGCCCGTTCGTATTCGACTGGAGCCGGTACCTGCATGTGCTCATCCCCCGTTTCTTCTTGCTGCTCGGTCTTCCTCGCAGGAGACGGTCCCCCGCCCGCCTGCGACGCCGTCGGCACTCTGGCGCTCGGGCTTCATCGCGGACGCGAGCCGTTGCCCGCATAACCGTCGCGCCGTTGCTGGGCGAGGTCAACGGCTCCATAAGCGAACGCTTATCTCTTCGGCCCGGCGGGCGCGTCTGGCGCGTCGGGTGTGGTATCCCTTCGCCTTGTGACACTGACGCAGCTGGAGGCGTTTGTCCTCGTTGCCCGCCTCGGCTCTGTCACGGCAGCCGCCAGAACGCTCGGGGTGAGCGAGCCGGCCATCTCGGGCGCCCTCGCCGCTCTCCGCCGGCAATTCGACGACAATCTCGTCGAGCGCACGCCGAGCGGCATGACACTGACGCCCGGCGGGAGGCGTCTTGTCGGGATCGCCTCCCAGATGGTGGCGCTCGGCGCCGAGGCCGAGGAGGAGATCCGGCGGGCCAACGGGGCCCCCGAGCGGCTGCGGGTGGTCGCCACGAGCGCCATCGCCGAGTCGGTGGCGCCCGCTCTGCTGGCGGCCTTCACCGCTCGCAGCGGGCCGATCGAGGTCAGCCTCGGACTGGCGACGAGCGAGGAGATGTCGGCCATCCTGCAGGAGCGCCTGGCCGACGTCGCCCTCGGGCCGAGGATCTCCGGTCCGGCCGCTGCCGGGCTCGAGTCCCACCCGCTCTTCCGCTACCACCTCATCGTGGTGGCGTCACCGCGGCATCGCATGGCGCTGGATCCGTTGCGGGCCGGCTCGCCGGCAACGGCGCTCGCCGCCATGCCCCTCAACCGTTTCGCCGAGGAGACCTGGCTCGTAGACCCTGACGCCACCGATGCCGCCCTGCCCGTCCATCAGATCCTCCAGCGGCTCCGCGTGCCGGAGGAGCGCATCCGTGTCTTTCCGAGCCAAGCGGCTGCCTGGGCCGCGGCCGAGAAGGGCGAGGGGATCGCGCCGGCCATCAGCCACCTCGTCGCCGCCGAGCTCCGTCACGGCTCGCTCGTGTCCCTGGCCGTCGAGCAGATGCCCCTCGAGCTCATGTGGCACGCCAGCATGCTCACTGCCGACCGAGGCAGCCCCGCCAAGTCCGCCTTGCGGCGGTTCATCACCTCGCCCGACGCCACTCACGCCATGCACACGCCGCTCTCCGGGGTGCCGCCGAGCCGCTTCCGGCCCCCCGTCTACGTGACGATCTGGAGCTGAGGCAGGGCTTCGGCCGGCGGGTGGCCGCCGGCGACAGCGGCGGCCGGTCAGTGGACGGGTTGCTGCCGCTGCCGGCGGTCCTGCCGGGGACGCCAGGTGGACCAGCCCGGATCGACGGGGAAGAAACGTGACCGCTCCGGTGGCCGCACGACCCGCTGGCCGGGAGGGGCGATCCTCGCCGTCGGTGGAACGGGCACCCACCACGGCTCGCTTCGCAGCAGCCGCGAGTAGGCCTCGAAGCGGCGGGGCACGGGGCCATAGATGACCTCCGAGGGTGCGACCTGCTCGATCGCCTGCCAGCGGAAGTCGGTCGAGACGCGCAGCCAGTTGATTCGATTCGGCAGGGCTGCGTGCGAGGTGAGGCAGTGGAACAGCAGGACGTCGCCGACGCCGTAGTGCGTCGTCGCCCAGCCGCCCTCGTTCAGTCCGAGGGGGCGCGGCGGCTCAGGCGGGCCGAGGTGGCTGCCGACGTGGATGGCGAGGCCGCCGAGCTCCACCGGGATCTCCATGAGCGGCACCCACGCCGTCAGCATGTCCTGCACACAAGTGACGCCGTAGTCCTGGTGCACGCAGCGCCCACGGGCAATGCCCGGGGGCGCCTCGGGGTAGACGGCGCGCAGCACCTTGACCGGGTAGGGGAAGGCCTCGGGTCCGAGGAGCCGGCGGACGACCGTCGAGAGCTCGGGGAGATAGGCGATGCGGTGGAGGGGCGGGCTCGAGCGGGCTGCCCGGAAGGCGGGGTCGTCGGCGGCGTCTCGTGAGTTGAGCGCCCGCCGCACCGGAGCAGGCACGCCGCGATCGTCGATCCAGCCGCCGGCGCAAAGGGCGTTGAAGACCGCCCTGCCGGCAGCATTGACAGGACCGGTCGGCAGCAGTGCCCGAAAGAACAGGTATCCGTCCGCTCCGAGGCGACTGGCGAGCGCGCCGGCATCCCCGACAAGAGCCATGGAGTCGGTGAAATCGTCCACAGCAAAACGGTACGCCTCCGCGCCTGGCTCCCGGTCCGACCCGCGAGGGCGGACCCCTCGTTCCAGCGCGTGCGGGGTGCGGCGGACTTAGGGTGGTCTCCTTGCCGGGCTCAGAAAGGAGTGACGTGGTCAGTCGCCAGCGAGTCGACGTCGTGGTGCTCGGACTCGGTCCCGGTGGTGAGGAGGTCGCCGGCCGTCTCGCAGAGGCGGGTCTCGCCGTCGTCGGGATCGAGAAGGAGCTCGTCGGTGGTGAGTGTCCCTACTGGGGCTGCATCCCGTCGAAGATGATGATCCGCGCCGGCAACCTGTTGGCCGAAGGGCGCCGGGTGGACCAGATGGCGGGAACGGCCTCCGTGCGACCTGACTGGGCTCCGGTGGCCGGGCGTGTCCGCCAGGCGACGGACAGCTGGGACGACAGGGCCGCCGTCGAGCGTTTGGTCTCCAAGGGGGGACGGTTCGTGCGCGGCGAGGGCGTTGTCTCCGGGCTGGGGCGCGTGCGCGTGGGCGAGGACGAGATCGAGGCAAGCCAGGGGATCGTCATCGCCACCGGCACGGTGCCCGTCATCCCGCCGATCCCCGGGCTGAAGGAGCTGCCGTACTGGACGAACCGGGATGCCATCAAGACCGAGGAGGTGCCGGACTCGCTCCTCGTCCTCGGCGGAGGAGCCATCGGCCTCGAGCTCGCCCAGGTGTTCGCCCGCTTCGGCTCCCGCGTGACGGTGGTGGAGGGCACGCCGCGCCTCGTGCCGATGGAGGAGCCGGAGGCCTCCGAGATGATCGCCGGCGTGTTGACCGCAGAGGGGATCGAGGTGCGCACCGGCTACGCCGTCACCGGTGCCCGCCAGGACGGCCCGTCGCTGGCCTTGCAGGTGGCCGACGGCAGCGAGATCACCGGTCAGCGCCTCCTCGTGGCCACGGGTCGGCGGACCGCCTTCTCCGCCCTCGGGCTGGACGTCCTCGGGCTCAATCCGAGCGCCCGCTTCCTCGAGGTCGACGAGCACATGCGGGCGGCGCCCGGGGTGTGGGCCATCGGCGATGTCACCGGCAAAGGGCTGTTCACCCACATGGCCATGTACCAGGCTGACGTTGCCGTCAACGACATCCTCGGCCGGAAGGGACACGTCGCCGACTATCGCGCCGTGCCCCGCGTCACCTTCACCGACCCGGAGATCGGGTCCGTCGGCCTCAGTGCCGACGCCGCCCGACGGCAGGGCCTCCGCGTCCGCACGGGCTTCACGGTGCTGTCCAGCTCGGCGCGGGGTTGGATACACAAGGCGGGCAACGAGGGCTTCATCAAGCTCGTCGAGGATGCCGATGAGGGCGTGCTCGTCGGCGCCACCTCTGCCGGCCCGAGCGGAGGCGAGGTCCTGAGCGTGCTCGCTCTCGCCGTGCACGCCAAGGTCCCGACCGACGAGCTGGCATCGATGATCCTCGCCTACCCGACGTTCCACCGGGCGATCGGCGACGCCCTGCGCGACCTTCGCTCGCAGTCGGAGTAGTGCCGCCTAGTGGCGGAGCTGCTCGACGAAGACGCGGCTCGTCTTGGCCACCGTCTCGGTCTGCTCGAGCAGCGGCTTGACGAGACGCTGCATGTGCTCGGTCATCCGCCGGTGCTCCTCCGCCCAGGAGGCGATCTGCTCGGACATCCGCCGGTGCTGTTCGGACCAGTCCGCCATCAGGTCGGCCAGGCGCTGCTGCTCCTCGAGCAGCTTGTGGAGCGGCCCCGTGAGCGTTTCGGTCATGCCGGCCGCCCGTTCGGCCAGATCGGCGAGCGGGGCGGCGAGGAAGTCGGGCGTCACCTGCGCCCCGGCCGCGGCGGCAGCTTGGGCTTCGTCGGCCGCCGCCTCTGAGATCAGCGCCACGATGCGCTGGAACGACTGCAGCAGCTCGGTCACCGGTGAAGCGACCGGATCCTCCTCGGGCATGGGATCTCCTCCGTTGCCCACAGTCTCGCGTCTTCGCGAGATCCGATTGGCGCACCCCCTACGAGCGGGCCAGGATCTCGATGCGGTTCCCGAAGGGGTCGTCGGTGAAGAACCGCCGCCTCGGTGCCAGCTCCTCGTCCCAGCTCACCCGGTGGCCGGCGCCTGCCAGGCGGGCAGCCATGTCGTCGACGTCGCTGACGGCGAGCCCGACGTGCGCCTTCTTCGCCGGGCGAAAGTTCCCTTCCACGCCGAGATGCACCTCGGCACCGTGCGCCTTGAACCAGCAGCCGCCTCGGGCGGCCAGGACGGGCGGCTTGGCGACTTCCACCATGCCGAGCACGCCTGCATAGAAAGCCCGCCCCGCCTCCTCGCCTCCCGCCGGCATGGCCAGCTGGGCGTGGTCGAGGCCGGCCACCGCCGACGGCGCCCCGCCCGGTCGACGGCCGACGGCGAAGACCCGTCGGAAGGGCAGCACCGTCCCGAAGGCCGAGCTCGGGTAGGCCTTGCGCAGGAGGGCGGCGTACTCGCCGAGGAACTCCTCGTGGTGCTCGCACGCCAGCGCCGTCAGCACGGGGCGCAGCGCCGTGCCCTTCATCCACTCGAGTACGGCGTCGCCACCTTGCAGCAGCTGGCAGTAGGTCGTCTCCCAGGCGCTCGCCTGCAGGCCGGCGCCGAGCAGCACGGAGAGGTAGTCGGCCGGGTCGTGTGACGCCGGTGAGGCGAGGTCGCCCGAGAACAGCCGGCTCCAGCGGGGCGAGCCCACGAGGGTGCCGAGAAGAGCGTGCGTCGGCTCGGCGAAGTTACCCGGCACTTGGATCGCCAACACGCCCCCCGGGGCGAGGAGGCGGGCCAGGCGGGCAAGGACGGAGAGGTGGTCCGGGACCCACTGCAAGGTGGCGTTCGAGACGAGAACGTCGAGCGGTTCGGTCGGCGCGAAGTCGCGCAGGTCTCCGAGGACGAACTCCAAGCGCCCCGGGATCTGACGCCCCTGTGCCTCCCGCAGCATCTCCGGCGAGCTGTCGACCCCGAGGACGAGAGCAGCCGGCCAGGTGGCGAGGAGCTCGGCGGTGAGCGAGCCGGTGCCGCAGCCGAGGTCGGCCACGCGGCGGGCCCCGGGCACGTCCACCCGCTCCAGCAGATCCTTGAAGGGCCGGGACCGCTCAGCCGCGAACTGCTCGTACTGGTGCGGATCCCACACCGCAGCCTGTGGCCCGCTCTGCTCGGCGACCGATCCCGATGCCATCGTCCCTCCCAAGTTATCTTGATGTCGAGATAAGTGTGACGGCGCGGTCTCTTCCTGTCAAGATTCACGGTATGAAGAAACCTTCGGACTCCGACGAGGTCGACCGGCTCGTGGCCGAGTGGAAGCGCGAGCGCCCCGACGTGGACACGTCGCCGTTGCAGGTGCTGAGCCGAGTCTCACGGCTCGCTCGGCACCTCGACCGTGAGCGCCGGGGCGCCTTTGCAGCCCATGAGCTCGAACAGTGGTCCTTTGACGTGCTGGCGACGCTGCGCCGGGCCGGGACACCCTATGAGCTCACACCCGGCAGCCTCCTGCGCCGGACGCTCGTGAGCTCAGGCGCCATGACGAACCGCCTCGACCGCCTCGAGGATGCCGGGCTCGTGCAGCGGGGCCCTGATCCGGAGGATCGTCGCGGCGTGCTCGTCCGGCTGACTCCGGCCGGCAAGCGGCGAGTCGACGCCTGCCTCTCCGATCTCGTCGGCCGCGAGCGGCAGCTGCTCTCGCCCCTAGGCGCCGCCGACGAGGAGCTGCTGGCGGATCTCTTGCGAAGGATGCTGGTCCGTTTCGACCGGGCGGACTAACGCTCGCTCGGCCCCGGTCCGCGAAAGGGCGCTCGCTCAGGTGCCCCGAGGGCGCATGCCGGCCGCCTGGTAGATGGCGTCGATGACCGTCATGTTGGCGATCGAGTCGGCCGGTGGCGTGAGCGAGGGCTCGCCTCGCAGCACCGTGGAGCAGAACGCCTCCAGCTGGTACTGATAGGTCGGTCGTCGCGAGAGGTGCTCCACACGGGAGCCGCCGCCGCCCTTGACCGAGAGCCGGTGGTAGAGCTGTGGGACCGTCGGGTTCAGCACCCGCAGGACCTTCTCCGAGCCGGTCACTCGGACGCCCATTCGCAGCACGGCCGACGACCACATCGAGCACGTGATGGTGCCGCTGTGACCGGCGGGAAAGCGGACGTCGGCCTTCATCGCCCGGTCCACCTCGTCCGAGTGCAGCTTCGCCCGCGCCTCCACCACCTCCGGCTCGGATTCCGCCGAGGAGCCGGGCCATGTGGACGGCGTAGCAGCCGGCATCCATGAGGGCGCCCCCGGCGAGCTCGTACTGGTAGCGGATGTCCTGAAAGCGCGGCAACGGGAAGCACTCCCAGGTCTCCACCCGCTCGATCGTGCCGAGCTCCCCGCTCTCGACGATCTCGAGCATGCGGGCGGCCAGCGGGTGGTAGCGGTAGTGGAATGCCTCGACGACGACCCCGCCCGTGCGCCCCGCGACGGCGGCGACCTCGCGGGCTTCGGCGGCGTTGCTCGTGAAGGGCTTCTCGCACAGGACCGCCTTGCCGGCCTCGAGCGCCCGCTTGCTCCACTCGGCGTGCAGGCCGTTCGGGAGGGGGTTGTAAATCGCCTCGATCTCGCCGTCCTCGATGAGGGCGTCGTAGGTGTCGTGGATCCGCTCGATCCCGTGCTTGGCGGCGAAGGCACGCGCTCTCGCGGGGTCGCGGGCGGCGACACTTGCCACCGTGGCTTCGGCCACGCCGTGCGACGGTCTGATGAGGGCGGCCGGGGCGATGCGGGCTGCCCCGAGTATGCCGATGCGCAAGCCGGACACAGGGGGCCGATCGTACTCAGGCGGCTCTGCGGAGGCGCCGCCGAGATGTGCGCTGAAGCCTAGGCGCCAGCGCCTATCGTCTGGCAATGGCGCGGCGCAGTACGAGACACGGCCTGGCGGTGGGTCTCTCCGTTGCCGTGCCTCTTCTCATGACGGCCGCCGTCGCCGTCGCGCTCCTCGTCCCGTCGGTTGCCCCCTCAGCAGGCGGCCGGACTGCTGCCGCCGTCAGCTGGACCGCAGCCCAGCTGGGCGTTCCGGCCGACGCGTTCACGGACGGTGCCGGCTACGCCGGGCCGATCTCCTGTCCCGCTGTCGGCGGATGTGTCGTGCTCGGGGAGTACTCGTCGGCCTCCGGGCTCGAGGAGGACTTCATCGCCACCCAGAAAGCCGGCGTCTGGTCGGCGGTGAGGGCACCCCTGCCGACGGGCGGAACGCAGGCCGCCAACCTCGGGCCGTACACGTTGGCCTGCACGGGCGTCGGCGACTGCGTGGGCGCGAGCCTGTACCAGTCCACCACCTCGGTGGCGGCGGACGTTCTCGAGGAGCGTGGCGGCGTCTGGTCGGCCGTGGCCATGCCGCTCCCCGCGAACGCCAGCCCCTCGCGCTTTCCGACCGTCGCTGCCATGACGTGCCCGCGGCTCGGGGACTGCGTGATCGCGGGGACCTACACCACGACGAGCGGCCTCAGCGAGGGACTGGTCGTGACCGAGGAGGGCAAAGTCTTCGTGGCGGCGGAGGCGCCGACTCCTTCCGCCTCGAACGAGGGCTCGGCCCTCTTCGGCGTCGCCTGCACAGCGGCGGCCGCCTGCGCCGCCGTCGGCGACTACGTGGCTCCGTCGGGCAGGCGGCAGGCCCTCATCGTGAACGACGTTGCCGGCGCCCTGACCGCCGTACGGCCACCGCTTCCCCCCGGGGCCGCCCCCAACCCGCACGCGGAGCTGCAGACGGTTGCCTGCGGAAGCGCCACCGGCTGTGTCGCCCTCGGCACCTATCTGGGCGCCAACGGCGACAGTCTCGGTGTCATCGACACGAGCTCGAGCGGAACGTGGTCCGCCGGCACGACGCCGACGCCGACGGGCGCTTCCTCCGACCCCTCGCCGGCGGTCTTCGCCGTCACCTGCAAGGGCGCCACGTTCTGCCTGGGAGTCGGCCAGTACACCGACTCCACCGGGAGGACCCAGGGTCTGGTGCTCATCGACCAGTCCGGCGCCTGGTCCGCCTCCATCATGCCCGCCACGGACAACCGCCACGTCGTGGTGCGGGCGGTCGCCTGCGCGAGCGTCACGAGCTGCGCCGCTGCCGGCCACTACGTCCTCGATGGCGAGCAGGTCGGTTACCTCATGACACTGAGCGGCTCGACGCTGTCTGCCAGCACGTCGTCCCTGCCGGCGAACGCCAGCAGCAGCCCGGCGGAGGATCTCGGCTTCGTCTCCTGCCGCTACATCGCCACCTGCACGGTGTCGGGTAACTACAACGGCGCCGGCTCGACCACCGTTGAGCTTCCGCTCACCGTCAGCGAGACGCCCTGAGCACCTGAGGCGTCCGCCCGCAGGGCGCCGCCGCCGGCTCAGTCGGTCGGTCGTTTTGCAACGAGGGTGAGGATGTCGTAGGTGGCCACGGGTTTGCCGTCCTGGTTGGAGACGACGGCGTCCCAGCAGACCTCGCCGTAGGCGGCTGCGTCCCGCGGGGAGATCTGCTTCACCGTCAGCGTGACGGTGATCTCGTCCCCCGGGAAGGTCGGCGTAACGAAGCGAAGCCCCTCCAAGCCGTAATTCGCCAGCACAGGCCCGGGCGCCGGATCCACGAAGAGACCGGCGGCGTACGAGAGCACGAGGTAGCCGTGGGCTACGAGCCCGCCGAAGAACGGGTTCTCCTTGGCCGCCGCCTCGTCGGTGTGGGCGTAGAAGGTGTCGCCCGTCAGCTCGGCGAAGCGCTCGATGTCCCCGAGCGTCACCTGGCGCGGCCCGGCCGTGATCGTCTCGCCGATCGACAGGTCCTCCAGGAACTTCCGGAAGGGGTGCACCTCGGACGGCGTCTGTGCCGCCCCGGCGACGAACCGCCCGGTCACGGCCGTGAGCACGTCCGGCGAGGCCTGCACGGCGACGCGCTCCATGTGGTGGAGGACGCCGCGGATGCCTCCGAGCTCCTCACCCCCGCCCGCCCTGCCCGGTCCGCCGTGCACGAGGCTCGGGAGGGGCGAGCCGTGGCCGGTCGACTCGCCGGCGTCGTCGCGGTCGAGCACGAGGATGCGACCGTGGAAGGGCGCCAGTCCGAGGACGAGCCGGCGGGCGACGCCTCGGTCGTTCGTGACGATGGATCCGACGAGGCTGCCCCGCCCGCGGGCGGCCAGGGCTACGACGTCCTCCAGTGCGTCGTAGCCCATCACCGTCGCGACAGGGCCGAACGCCTCGACGTCGTGCGGGGCCGCCTGCGTCGGATCGGCGCATCGGAGCAACACGGGAGGGAAAAAGGCGCCCGTCTCCGGGTCGCCGCTCGCCAGCTCGGGGTGTGCCGGGTTGCCGAAGGCGACGGCGGTGGCGCCGGCGAGGGCGTGCAGCGACCGCAGCACCTCGTCACGCTGCGCCAGGCTGACGAGCGGGCCCATCGTGACGTCCGGGTCGGAGGCGAGGCCGACCCGCACCTCCGCCAGCCTCGCAGAGGTCGCTTCCACGACAGCGTCGACGAGCCCTGCCGGCACGAAGGCCCGGCGGATCGCCGTGCACTTCTGCCCGGCCTTCACGGTCATCTCCCGTGCGAGCTGATCGACGTAGAGGGCGAACTCGGGCTCGGCGGGCGTGGCGTCGGGACCGAGAATGGAGCAGTTGAGCGAGTCGGCTTCGGCCGTGAAGCGAACGGACCGCCGGACGATCACCGGGTGGGTGCGGACCGCTTCGGCCGTCGTCGCCGAGCCGGTGAAGGCGACGAGGTCGCTCTCCTCGAGGCTGTCGAGCACGCCGGCGGCGTTGCCGCACACGAGCTGGAGGGTGCCCTCCGGCAGGGTGCCCGAGGAGATGACGTCCCGCACGACGAGCTCGGCGAGGTAGGCGGTCTGCGTCGCCGGCTTCACGATGGAGGCCACGCCGGCGATGAAGGCGGGCGCCAGCTTCTCGAGCATGCCCCAGACGGGGAAGTTGAACGCGTTGATCTGGACGGCGACACCCGGGCGAGCGACCCAGAGATGCTGAGCGACGAAACGCCCGCCCCGCCCGAGTTGCTCGACGGCGCCGTCGATGACGACGACGTCGTTCGGCAGCTCGCGCTTCGCCCGGCTGGCGTAGGCGAGAAGGACCCCGATGCCGCCGTCGATGTCGAACTTCGAGTCGGCCAAGGTGGCACCCGTTCGCTGGGAGAGCTCGTAGTACGCCTGGCGGCGCTCGTTCAGGTACTGCGCCAGGGCTTTGAGGGCGCCGGCGCGCTCGTGGAAGCTGAGAGCGGCCAGCGCCGGCCCGCCGACGCGGCGGCCGTAGGCGGCCATGCGGTCGACGTCGAGGCCGCTCGACGACACCCTGGCGACCGGCTCTCCGGTGTTGGCGTCCGCCACGACGACGCCGTCGTCGCTCGGACGCGTCCAGCGACCGAGGGCGTAACTCTCGAGTGCGTCGACCATGCGCGGGTTTCCTTCCGGGAGCGGTCAGCGTGGGCGGACGGCACCGACCGTCCGTTCGGTCGGCCGATGCCATCTTCGCCCTGGGTGTCGGATCGGTCAAGGCAACGGGGCGAACCGACCGTCCGTTCGGTCTGCAAGACTTCGCTCATGCCATCTGTCTCCCATCCCGGGCAGGCTGAGGAGCCCGCTGTGCCTGCGTCGCCCGAGCCGGTGCAGGTGGCGCTCGAGGGTGCCGTTGCCACGGTGACCATCGCCCGCGCCGAGCAGGCCAACTCGCTCACGACGGCCGCCAAGGACGCCCTCCTGGCGGCGCTCGAGGCGGTCGCCAACGACCGCTCCATCCGCGCCGTCGTGCTGACCGGCACCGGACGGGCCTTTTGCGCCGGGCAGGATCTGGCCGAGCACGCCGAGTCGCTCGCCTCCGACCCGGGCCACGCTTTCGACACGGTCGGCCGGCACTACGGTCCCATCGTCCAGAGCCTCACCACCATGCCGAAACCCGTCATCGCCGCCATCAACGGCACCTGTGCCGGCGCCGGCATCGGGTTCGCCCTCGCCTGCGACCTGCGCATCGCCGCCGCCGGCGTCAAGTTCGCCCCCGCCTTCACCGGCATCGGTCTCACGGCCGATTCAGGGCTGTCGGCGACGCTTCCCCGCGCCGTCGGCTGGTCGCGGGCGATGGGGCTGCTGTTGCTGGGCACCGTCATCGAGGCCGACGAGGCGGAGCGCATCGGCCTCGTCCACCAGGTCGTGCCCGCCGAGGAGCTCTCCGACCACGTCGCCGCACTGGCGAGGCGCCTGGCGGCCGGGCCCACACAAGCCTACGTCGCCCTCAAGGAGGCCCTCTGGTACAGCGCCTCCGCCCAGCTCGAGCAGGTGCTCCGGCTCGAGGGTGAGCTGCAAGCGCGTCTCGCCTCGACAGCAGACCACCAAGGTGCCGTGCAGGCGTTCCTCGAGAAACGCCGCCCCGACTTCACGGGAACCTGATGCCAGAGGCGGCGGCCGCTTCCGCGGCCGGGACCGTACGAGCTCGCCGCGCCCAGTACGACGTCGCCCGCCTGCTCGCCGTCGCCGTCGAGGTGTTCATCGAGCGCGGCTACGACGGCACGAGCATGGAGGACCTCGCCCGCGCCACCGGCATCTCGAAGTCCTCCATCTACCACCACGTCGAGTCGAAGGAGCAGCTGCTCCGCCTCGCCCTCGAGCGCGCCCTCGACGCCCTCTTCGCCATCACCTCAGAGGAAGGGGCCAAGACGGCGAGGGCGATCGATCGCCTGCAGTACGTCATCGGGCGGGTCGTCGAGGTGCTCGGTGCCGAATTGCCGTACGTCACCGTGCTGCTGCGGGTGCGGGGCAACACCGAGACGGAGCGGTGGGCGCTCGAGCGGCGACGCCAGTTCGACCGTTTCGTGCGCGCCATCGTGATCGAGGCGGCCGCTGACGGTGGGGTGCGGGAGGATCTGCGCCCCGCTCTCGTCGAGCGGCTCGTCCTCGGGATGATCAACTCGATCACCGAGTGGTACCGGCCGGGCCGGGTCGAAGTGGGCGAGCTCAAGGAGACGGTCGTGGCGATGGTGATGGGGGGGCTGGGAGGGACGCCATGATCTTCGACGCGGTCTTCGAGCAGATGTCGGCGGCCGATCGGTCGGTCCTGCAGGAGCAGCGCTGGCGCCGCCTGACCGAGCGGCTCGAGTCCCACCCGTTCCACCAGGGCCGCCTCGGCACCGCCACGCCCCTCGAGGAGCTGGCGTCGCTGCCGCTTACGACCAAGCAGGACTTGTGGGAGAGCTACCCCTTCGGCCTCCTCGCTGTCGACCGCTCCGAGCTCCGCCGGGTGCACGCCACCTCGGGCACACGGGGCCGGCCCACCGTGGCCGCCTACACAGCCGGAGATCTCGAGATTTTCCGCCACGTGAACGCACGCGCCCTGGCGGCGGCCGGTGCGAAGGCCGGCACCGTGGTCCACAACGCCTACGGCTACGGCTTGTTCACCGGCGGGCTCGGGCTGCACGGGGGCGCCGAGCTCCTCGGGTGCGCCGTCGTGCCGATCTCCGGGGGCCAGACCGCCCGCCAGGTGGTGCTCGTCCGCGACTTAGAGGCCGAGGTGCTCTGCTGCACCCCGAGCTACGCCGCCCTCCTCGGTGAAGCGATGCAGGCGGCCGGCGTCAGCCCGGAGGCGAACCCCCTCCGGGCGGGGATCTTCGGGGCCGAGCCGTGGACCGAGCAGCTCCGCGCGCGCATCGAGGCCCTCCATGGCATCGACGCCGTCGACATCTACGGCCTCTGCGAGGTGATCGGGCCCGGCGTCGCCTTCGAGTGCCTCGAATCGCGCTCCGAGCTGCTCGCCGGCGGCATGGGCGGCCTGCACGTGAACGAAGACCACTTCTTCGTGGAGGTCGTCGATCCCACAAGTGGGGAACCGGTCGACGAGGGCGAAGTAGGTGAGCTCGTCTTCACGACGCTCACGAAGGAGGCGTTGCCGCTCGTGCGCTACCGGACGGGGGATCTCTCGAGCCTCAACCGGGAACCGTGCGCCTGCGGCCGGACGACCGTGCGCATGTCGAGGCTCGTCGGCAGGAGCGACGACATGCTCGTGATCCGAGGCGTCAACGTCTTCCCCTCCGAGATCGAAGCCGTCTTGCTCGCCTCGCCCCGGCTCGCTCCGCACTACACGATCGTGCTCGACTCGAGCGGACCCATGCCCGAGCTGGTCGTCGTCTGCGAGCTCGCCGGTAGCGCTGCCGGTGCCGGTGGCGGTGGCGATGCCGACGGAGCCGACGCCGACGGAGCCGACGCCGACGGAGCCGAGCTCGCCCGCGAGCTCTCCGCCCGCTTGTCGGGGCGCCTCGGCGTCTCGGGACGCGTCATCGTGGGGCCGCCCGGGACGGTGCCCCGCACCGAAGTCGGCAAAGCCGTGCGCCTCGTCCACCGCACGCTCGAGGCCGACGGGCGCTCACCGGAGCTGGCACTGCTCATGGACTCGCACGATTGATGGAGGACTCATGACCGAGGCACTGCTCGCCGCCGCCGTCCGTACGCCGATCGGCCGCTACGGCGGCTCGCTCGCCACGGTGCGGCCGGACGACCTGGCTGCGCTCGTGGTGCGGGAGGCGGTGGCGCGCTCGCGGCCTCCCGGTCGAGGCGGTCGACGAGGTCGTTCTCGGGTGCGCCAACCAGGCGGGAGAGGACAACCGCAACGTCGCCCGCATGGCCGCCCTACTGGCGGGCTTTCCCGACTCCGTCCCCGGCTTCACCGTGAACCGCCTCTGCGCGAGCGGCCTGACCTCGGTGGCGGTCGCCTCCCAGATGGTCGCCTGCGGCGCCGCCGACGTCGTCGTGGCCGGCGGCGTCGAGTCGATGACGCGGGCTCCCTGGGTGCTCGCCAAGCCGGCGACCCCCTTTGCCAAGCCGGGGGAGATCGCCGACTCGTCCCTCGGCTGGCGTTTCGTCAACGAGCGCATGCGGGAGCTGGACGGCGGCCTGGCGACGCTGTCGATGGGCGAGACGGCCGAGGAAGTCGCCCGTCTCGACGGCATCACGAGGCAGGAGTGCGACGAGTTCGCCCTCGAGTCCCACCAACGCGCCGTTGCCGCCACGAAGGACGGCGTCTTCGAGGCGGAGCTGCTCGCCGTCGCCACCCCGTCCGGCCTCGTCGAGGCGGACGAGGGGCCCCGCCCCGACACGAGCCTCGCCCGCCTCGCCCGCCTGCAGCCGGCGTTTCGTGCCGGCGGCATCGTCACAGCGGGCAACTCGAGCTCCCTCAACGACGGTGCAGCCGCTGTCGTCGTCGTGAGCCCGGCCGCCGCCGAGCGCTGGTCGATCGAGCCGAGGGGTCGGATCGTCGGCAGCGCCGCCGCCGGCGTGCCCCCGCACCTCATGGGCCTCGGCCCGGTGCCAGCGACGGAGAAGGTCCTCGCCCGGGCCGGCTGGAGCGTTGGCGATCTCGACGTGGTGGAGCTGAACGAGGCCTTTGCAGCCCAAGCCATCGCCTGCGAGCGGCGGCTCGGTCTCGACCACTCCCGCGTGAACGCCGCCGGCGGGGCCATCGCCCTCGGCCACCCGCTCGGGTGCAGCGGTGCTCGCCTCGTCGTGACGCTCCTCGGGCGGCTCGAGCGCGAGGGCGGGCGCCGTGGGCTCGCCACCATGTGCGTCGGCGTCGGACAGGGCGCTGCCCTCCTCCTCGAGCGATGAGCGAGCCCGAAACGACCCCCACCGGGGCCCCCGACGAGCCGGTGCGGGTGGAGGAGGACGAGCGCAGGGTGGTCGTCACCCTTCAGCGACCGCAGGCGCGAAACGCCATCGACCTCGCCACCGTCGCCCGGCTGCACTCGGTCTGCGAGGCGCTCGAGCGCCGGCCGAAGATCCTCGTGATCACGGGCTCGGGTGACATGTTCGCGGCCGGAGCGGATTTGCGCGAGCTGCGCGAGCGCACCCGGGAGGACGCCCTCGAGGGCATCAACAGCTCGTTGTTCGACCGCCTCCGACGCCTGCCGATGCCGACGATCGCCGCCGTCAACGGCCCAGCGCTCGGTGGCGGCGCCGAGCTCGCCTATGCGTGCGACTTCCGCCTCGCCACGCCCGTGGCGCGCTTTGCCAACCCGGAGGTCTCCCTCGGCATCCTGGCGGCCGCAGGCGCCTGCTGGCGACTGCGAGAGCTGGTCGGGGAGCCGCTGGCGAACGAGATGCTGCTCGCCGGCCGGCAGCTCGATGCGGCCGAAGCCTTCGCAGCCGGGCTCGTGAACGAGCTCGTGGAGCCTGAGGCGCTCACCGGGCGAGTCGAGGCTCTCATCGACGACATCCTGCGAGGCGCCCCGCTGGCGTTGCGGCTCACGAAGCTGGCGCTGCGCACGCCCGAGTCCGCCCACCCGGCCTTCGACAACGTCGCGCAGGCAGTTCTCTTCGAGACGGCCGACAAGCGCGAGCGCATCACCGCCTTCCTCGAGCGGCCGGCCTCAGGACGACCGCCGGCGCCGGAGGCGCCGCAGTGATGGGGGCGACGCACCGGCTGCCCGTCGTCGTCGGCGTGCTCGGCGGTGGGCGCATGGGGGCGGGCATCGCCCACGCCTTCGTCTGCGCCGGCAGGACGGTCCTGCTCGCAGAGGCGGACGAGGCGGCCGCGGGGGCGGCCCGCAGCCGAGTCGAGGAGGCCCTGAGGGCGAGCGCCCAGCGGGGCACGCTCAGCGAGCCGCTCGAGAGCGTTCTCGAACGGCTGTCGGTCGGGGTCGGCATCGGCCACCTCGTCGGCAGCGAGCTCGTGGTCGAAGCCGTGCCCGAGGACGCCTTGCTCAAGGCGAGCGTGCTCGGCGAGATCGAGCGCACCGTCGACCCGACCGCCATCGTCACGAATACGAGCTCGCTCTCCATCGACGAGCTGGCCGTGGTGCTCGAGCACCCCGAGCGCTTCTGCGGCATGCACTTCTTCAACCCCGTGCCGGCGAGCCAGCTCGTCGAGATCGTCGTCGGGTCGCGCACGGGCGTCCGCCTCGTCGAAGAGGCGCGCGACTGGGTGACCGCCCTCGGCAAGACGCCTGTCGTCGTGCGGGACTCGCCGGGCTTTGCCAGCAGCCGCCTCGGGGTCGCCCTCGGCCTCGAGGCCATCCGCATGGTGGAGGAGGGCGTGGGATCGCCCGAGGACATCGATGCCGCCATGACGCTCGGCTACAAGCACCCGGTCGGCCCGCTGCGACTGACGGATTTCGTCGGGCTCGACGTCCGCCTCGGCATCGCCGAGTACCTCGCCTCCAAGCTAGGTGAGCGCTTCGAGCCGCCGGCCCTGCTGCGCGAGATGGTGGGGCGGGGGGAGCTGGGGCGCAAGTCGGGGAAGGGTTTCTACGAGTGGTAGGCGGGACTCCCGCTCAGCCGGTGGTCGTTTTCCGTCCGATCACCCAGAGGAAGGTGACCTCCTGGCCGTCCTCCTCGACCGCCTCGAGATCGGCCGCGACGATGGCGAGGCCGCAGCCCGCCAGCAATTGGCGGTTGGTGGTGGCGCTCCAATTGCTCCAGTACATGGGCGCCTGACCCAACCACGCCTCGTCGATCCCCGACCCGGCCCGCTCGCCCCCTCCGAGGCTGCAGATGAGGTAGCCGCCCGGTCGCAACCACTTCGCCACCCGCGCGAACACGGCGGCATGCTCCTCTCTCGGCAGGTGGATGATCGAGTAGAAGGCCGTCACCAAGTCGAACGAGGCGGCGGGCAGCTCCACCGTCGCCATGTCGCCGACGAGGAAGCGCCCGGCGGGCAACGATTCGGCAGCCGCCGCGACGCTTCGCGGGGAGATGTCGATGCCGGTGACGTCAAGGCCTTTCTCCAACAGGTACGAGGTGCCGTGGCGGCCCGTTCCGCAGCCGAGGTCGAGGGCGGCGGCAGGCAGCGCCAGGCCGAGGTCGAAGACGGTATCGACGTAGCGGCGCCGCAGGCCGTCGTGGCCGGCTGAGGGCCAGTCCTCATAGGCCTGAAAGAGGCGGTCGTAGCCGTCGGCCACAAGCTGCTTCGGATCCACGCCGCCAGTCTGCTGCTCGCGTGGGGCGGCTGCAGGGCCGGCGGGGCCGAGGCCGTTGCGAGCCGCCCGGGCCTGCGGATACACTGCCAACCGAATGGTCGGTCGGGCGATGCCGGCCGGATTTTGCGTGCTCGCAGGAGGACCCGTGACCGCCGAATGCATCCCCGAGAGCACCCAGGCGGAATTCGACGCCATCATCGAGGCGGATCTGCGGATAGAGCCGCGGGACTGGATGCCGGACGCCTACCGGTCCACCCTCGTCCGCCAGATCGCCCAGCACGCCCACTCCGAGATCATCGGGATGCAGCCGGAGGGGAACTGGCTCACGCGAGCGCCCTCCCTCAAACGCAAGGCCATTCTCGTCGCCAAAGTGCAGGACGAAGCCGGGCATGGGCTCTACCTCTACGGGGCCGCCGAGACCCTCGGCGTCTCCCGCGACGACCTCCTCGACCTCCTGCACGCCGGCCGGCAGCGGTACTCCTCCATCTTCAACTACCCGACGCTCACCTGGGCGGACGTGGGGGCCATCGGCTGGCTCGTCGACGGCGCCGCCATCATGAACCAGATCCCGCTCACCCGCTGCTCCTACGGGCCTTACGGGCGCGCCATGGTCCGCATCTGCAAGGAGGAGAGCTTCCACCAGCGGCAGGGATTCGAGCTGCTGTTGACGCTCTCGCGGGGAACCGCTGAGCAGCACGCCATGGCGCAGGACGCCGTCAACCGCTGGTGGTGGCCGGCTGTGATGATGTTCGGGCCGCCGGACTCGGACTCGCCCCACTCGTCGCAGTCGATGGCCTGGGGGATCAAGCGTTTCTCGAACGACGAGCTGCGTCAGCGCTTCATCGACGTCTCCGTGCCGCAGGCGGCCGTCCTCGGCCTGCGGCTGCCGGACGGCGCCCTCGCCTGGAACGAGGAGCGCGGCCACTACGACTTCGGTGAGATCGACTGGTCCGAATTCAAACGGGTGCTGTCCGGAGACGGTCCCTGCAACCGTCAGCGTCTCGCCCGCCGCCGGCAGGCGCACGAGGAGGGTGCCTGGGTGCGCGAAGCCGCCATGGCGCATGCCGCCAAGCGTGCCGCCTCCGACGGGACGGCGGCGCCGGAGAGCGCAGGCCATGGCGCTGTCGCCTGACGGCTCCTCGGCGGCGCCCTGGCCGCTGTGGGAGGTCTTCGTCCGCCCGAAACGCGGGCTGTCGCACACCCACGCCGGCAGCCTGCACGCGCCCGACGCCGCCCTCGCCCTCCAGAACGCCCGCGACCTCTTCACCCGCCGCCAGGAGGGCGTCAGCATCTGGGTGGTCCGCTCGTCCGACATCACCGCCTCCAGCCCGGACGAGAAGGAGCCGTTCTTCGACCCGGCCGGCGACAAGGTGTACCGCCACCCGACGTTCTATGACATCCCGCCGGAAGCCGGCCACCTGTGAGCAGCGTCACGGTGCTCGCGCCTTCGTCGGCACGGTACGCCGCCGCCCTCGGCGACGACGCCCTCGTGCTCGCGCAGCGGCTCTGCGAGTGGGCGACACGCGCTCCGGCCATCGAGGAGGACGTCGCCTTGATGAACGTCGCCCTCGACCTGTTGGGACAGGCGCGGGCGCTGCTCAGCTACGCGGGCGAGCTGGAGGGTGCCGGGCGGACGGAGGACGATCTCGCCTTCCTGCGCGACGAGGGCGACTTCCGCAACTGCCAGCTCGTGGAGCTCCCGAACGGCGACTTCGCCACGACGATGGCCCGCCAGCTCCTCTTCTCGGCCTACCAGTACGAGCTCTACACGGCCTTGTCCGCCTCGAGGGACGAGCGCATCTCCGCTGTGGCGGCAAAGGCCGTGAAGGAAGTCACCTATCACCGCCAGCACGCCGCCGGCTGGGTCGTCCGCCTGGGCGACGGCACAGACGAGAGCCACGCTCGCGCGCAGGCGGCGCTGGAGGCGGTCTGGCCCTTCGCCGGCGAGCTGTTCGAGCCGGCAGCGGATGCCGACCTCGTGCAGAAGGGCATCGCCTGTGACCCGGCGGCGTTGCGCCCGCCGTGGATCTCCTACGTCACCTCGGTGCTAGCGGAGGCGACCCTCGAGATCCCCACCACCACCTGGGCGCCGACAGGTGGCCGCCATGGGCTGCACACCGAGGCCTTCGGGTACCTGCTCGCCGAGATGCAGCACCTGCACCGCGCCCACCCCGGAGCCACCTGGTGAGGGGGGCGGCTCCGCCCGGGCCGGCGGCGACGTGGTGGTGGGTTTCGGTCAGATGTGTGTGCAGCCGACTACCACCTCGGGCGATCATCGTCCGGGCGAGGACGTGGTAGTGAGTTTCGGTCATATATGCGTGAAGACGACTACCACGTGGGCCGCCGCCAGCCCCTCAAGGTCGGCCCGACCGTTTGGAGCCGCTCGTCTCAAACCCCCCACCGAGGTTGTTCCCACCGCCCGCCGGCGGCGCCGGAGGGGGTGGGTGCGATGACGGTGTCCGCCAACGGGCTGACCGCTACCGAGGAGATCGCCCGCATCGCCGGCTCGGTCGAGGACCCGGAGCTGCCGCACGTCACCATCGGCGAGCTCGGCATCTTGCGGGCGGTGGTGGTCGACGAGCACGGCCACGCCGAGGTGGAGCTCACGCCGACGTACTCCGGCTGCCCGGCCGTCGAGGTCATCGAGGGCGACGTGCGGGCGGCGCTGGCGGACGCCGGCTACGCGGACGTCAGCGTGCGGAGGGTGCTGTCGCCGCCGTGGACGACCGATTGGATCACCCCCGAAGGTAGGCGCAAGCTCGCAGCCGGCGGCATCGCCCCGCCGGCATCGGTCTGCGCACCGGTCGGCGACGCCCCCAGCCAGCCGGTCGCCTTCGTCGTCCGCTGCCCTCACTGCGGCTCGCCCGACACCGAGCTCGTCTCCCCCTTCGGCTCGACCGCCTGCAAGGCGCTCCGGCGCTGCCGCAGCTGCGCTGAGCCCTTCGATCACTTCAAGCCCTTTTGAGCCAGCAGACGGGCAGCCAGCAGGCGGTCGCCGACGCCGGATCCGCCGGGGTGACGAGCCGCTGGGTCCCGCTCAAGGTGAAAGCCGTCGAGCCGTTGACGCACGACTCCGTCGTGGTGGCCTTCGATGGTGAGATGGCGTACTCGGCCGGACAGCACCTGACGCTCCGCCGTGTCGTCGAGGGGAAGGAGCTGCGGCGGACGTACTCGATCTGCGCAAGCGCGGGAAGCCGCAACCTGCGCATCGGGGTGAAGCGCTTGGAGGGCGGCGCCTTCTCCACCTGGGTCAACGACGAGCTGTCGCCCGGCGACGTCGTCGAGGTGATGGCGCCGGCCGGGCGGTTCACACCCCGGCTCGACCCGGCCGCCCGCCGCCGATACGTCGCCGTGGCGGCGGGCAGCGGCATCACGCCGATCCTCTCGATCGTGGCCACCACCCTCGAGGTCGAACCGGAGAGCACCGTTGCGCTCTGGTACGGCAACAAGACGACGCGCGACATCATGTTCCTCGAGGAGCTGTGCGACTTGAAGGACCGCTACGCCGATCGTTTCGAGGTGCTGTTCTTCCTCTCGCGGGAGGAGCAGGAGGTCGAGCTCGTGAGCGGCCGCATCGACGGCGAGCGCGTCAGGCGGCTCACGGCCGAGCTGCAGCCGGCTGCCGAGGTGGACGAGTGGTTCCTCTGCGGGCCGTTCACGATGGTGGGCGAGGTGCGGGCTGCCCTCGGGGAAGCCGGTGTCGACCCGGCCCGCGTGCACGCCGAGCTGTTCCACGTCGACGGCGAGCTGCCCCGGGCCGCCCGGGCGGCCCGCTCGGCCCTGCACCAGGAGTGGGATGGGTGCACGAGCGAAGTGACCATCGTCCTCAACGGCCGAGCCACGACGGTGACCGTGCCCTTTGACGGGGACCCGGTGCTGGACTCCCTCGTGGCGGTTCGCAGCGACGCCCCTTTCTCCTGCACGAGCGGGGTCTGCGGCACCTGCCGCGCCCGCGTCGTGGAGGGGTCGGTCGAGATGGACGTCGTCTACGCCCTCGAGCCGGACGAAACCGCCCGCGGCTATGTCCTCATGTGCCAGTCACACCCGACGAGCGACGTCCTCCGCCTCGAGATCGAGTGATCCCACGAGCCGGCGGCGGTTGGCGGCTGCCTAGGAGGCGGACGACTTGGAGTAGATGCTCCGCTTTGGTCTTCTGAGCTGCGCCCGCACGAGCGGCTCGAAGTGCTCGAGGGGCAGCGTGTCATAGGTCGGGTCGAACGACACCTGGTCGTACTCGGAGCAGAACTCGGCCGTGTAGTCGAACCACTCGTGGCCGCGGTACCGCTCGCGGAGCTCGCGGTCGAGGCCGATGAAGTGGAAGAAGTAGTAGCCCTGGAAGACGCCGTGCTTCTCGACCATCCAACGGTTCTGCTCGGAGACGAACGGCGCCACGATTGCGGCAGCCACTTCGGCGTGGTTTGCCGGCCCGAGGGTGTCACCGATGTCGTGCACGAGGGCGCAGAAGACGTACTCGTCGTCGCGACCGGCCCGGTAGGCGCGCGTGGCCGTCTGCAGCGAGTGCGTCAGCCGGTCGACGGCGAAACCGCCGTAGTCGCCGCCGAGCAGCTTCAAGTGGCTCAGCAGCCGATCGGGCAGGCCTTTGAAGAACTCGGCGTCGCTGGCGGCGATGAGGCTCCAGTCCTCCGCCGTGCCGTCGACCATTGCGTGGAACTTGGCGAGCTCGGAAGGCATCGGGGCCGAGGTCTCGGTCTGGGTTGACATGGGCTCATTCTGCCTCAGCTGCCAGCGGCGGGCGGGAGCGCCCGCTCGGAGAAGAGGTAGCCGACGCCGTCCATCTCGTCGAGCACGAACGTCGTCTGCGTCGCCGTGACGCCGTCGATGGCGTGCAACTGCTCGAGGACGACGTCGCGCAGGTCGCTCGGGTCGTGCACCCGGACGAGGACGAGGAGGTCGAATTCGCCGCTCACGAGGGCGACGTGCTCGACGCCCGGCAGGCGGGCGATGACGTGGCCGAGGGTGCGCCAGGCGTGCTGGTCGATCTTGACGTACACATAGGCAGCCAGGCCGGCGCCCGCCCGCCGGGGGTCGAGCACGACCGTGAAGCCCCGGATCACACCGGCGTCCTGCAGCCGCTGGATGCGGTTGTAAGCGGTCGCCCGGCCGATGCGGGCACGCTCGGCGATCTCGCGGACCGACGCCCGCCCGTCGGCCGAGAGCAGGTCGAGGATGCGCAGGTCGATGGCGTCGAGCGCCCCTGCGGGCGTCCTGGACAGCGTGCCCGGCGGCGACGCCACTGGCGACATTTTGGCCATCGACCGGGCAGTCTATCTGCCAATCATCTCGACTTTGTGGACATAGTGGACGAATCGGCCTTCCATCGCCATCATCTCAAGGCAGATGGTATCGCCCATGCCCGATGACGCCCCTGAAAGGCCAACCCCCCGGTGACCGCCCTCGCCCCCCACCTCGCCGGCCTGCTCGAAGTCGTCCCCTTCGGGGAGCCCGTCTGCTTGATCGCCCCCGACGGCTCGCCCGCGGGGGCTCCCGGACTGGAGATGCCGAGCGACGGGCGGCTGCTCGAGCTCTACCGGCGGCTCGTCACGGCGCGGCGGTTCGACCGGCTGGCGACGACGCTCACCCGCCAGGGCCGCCTCGCCGTCTACCCCTCCGCCGGAGGGCAGGAGGCCTGCCAGGTGGGCGCCGTGCTGGCGTTGCGTCCGCAGGACTGGATGTTCCCCACCTACCGGGAGACGGTGGCGCTCATCACCCGCGGCATCCCGGCCGTGGAGGCGCTCTCGTTGCTGCGAGGCGAGTGGCACTGCGGCTACGACCCGCAACAGTGGCGGACGGCGCCGCAGTGCACGCCGCTGGCGACGCAGGCGCTGCACGCCGTCGGACTGGGCTTCGCTGCCCGGCTCAAGGGCGAGGACACGGCCGTGCTCGTCTTCCTGGGCGACGGCGCCACGAGCGAGGGGGACGCCAACGTCGCCTTGAACTTCGCCGCCGTCTACGAAGTGCCTGTCGTCTTCTTCATCCAGAACAACCAGTACGCCATCAGCGTGCCGCTCTCCAAGCAGACGAGGTCTCCGACCCTCGCCCACCGTGCCCTCGGCTACGGCATCGGCGGCTACCGCGTGGACGGCAACGACGTCGTGGCCGTGCAGGCGATGGTGTCCCAGCTGCTCGATGAAGGGCGTAGCGGTGCCGGCCCGGCCGTCGTCGAGGCCATCACCTACCGGATGGAGGCCCACACGAACGCTGATGACGCTGCCCGCTACCGCTCCGCCGAGGAGGCGCAGCCCTGGGTGGAGCGCGACCCGCTCGCCCGCCTCGAGGCCTACCTGCTGAACCGGGGCGTGCTCGACCAGGCGCGCCATGACGACATCGCGGCGGCGGCAGAGCGTTTCGCCTCCAGTGTGCGCACCGCCCTCGCCACCGACGTCGAGCCGGATGCCGCCTCCTTGTTCGCCCACGTCTACAGCCGCCCGACGGCCCTGCTCGAGGCGGAATCGGCCTGGCTCGCCGAGCAGATGCGCTTCGCAAGGCAAGAAGCCCCGTGACCGTCTCGATGGCGGAGGCGCTCAACCGGGCGCTCAACGACGCCATGGCGGCGGACGAGTCCGTCCTCGTCTTCGGGGAGGACGTCGGCCGTCTCGGGGGCGTCTTTCGCGTGACCGACGGGTTGACGGCGGAGTTCGGGGAGAAGCGCTGCTTCGACACGCCGCTCGCCGAGAGCGGCATCGTGGGCACGGCCGTGGGCATGGCGATGTACGGCTTCCGGCCGGTGGTGGAGATGCAGTTCGACGCCTTCGCGTACCCGGCCTTCGAACAGATCACGAGCCATGTCGCCAAGCTGCGAAACCGCACGCGCTCCCGCCTCAGCCTGCCTCTCGTGATTCGCATCCCCTATGGCGGCGGCATCGGCGGGGTCGAGCACCACTCGGACTCCTCCGAGGCGTACTACACCCACACGCCCGGACTCACCGTGCTCACCCCAGCTGGGGCGGCGGACGCCTACTCGATGCTGCGAGAGGCGATCGAGATGCCCGATCCCGTCATCTTCCTCGAGCCGAAGCGCCGCTACTGGGCCAAAGCCGACGTCGAGCTGCCCGTCACCACCGAGCCCGCCCACCGCGCCGTCGTGCGGCGCGCCGGCAGGGACGCCACCGTGATCGCCTACGGGGCCATGGTGGAGACGGCGCTGGAGGCGGCGAGCGCCGGGGCAGAGGAGGGTCTCGATCTCGAAGTCGTGGATCTTCGCAGCCTCTCGCCCTTCGACGCCGACACCGTGGCGGAGTCGGTGCGCCGGACGGGCCGGGCGGTCGTCGTGCACGAGGCGAGCACCTTCGGCGGCTTCGGCGCAGAGGTCGTGGCCCGGCTGACCGAGATGTGCTTCCATCATCTGGAAGCTCCCATCGCTCGGGTGGGCGGGCTCGACATCCCCTACCCGCCGCCCAAGCTCGAGGAGCACCACCTGCCGAACGTCGACCGCATCCTCGACGCCGTCGACTCCTTGCAGTGGGACGACGGCCCGGCCGGCGGGGGAGCCCGTCGGTGACGGGACGGGAGTTTTGCCTGCCGGATCTCGGCGAGGGTCTCGAAGATGCCGAGATCGTCCGCTGGCTCGTGGCCGAAGGCGACGTCGTCGCCGTCGACCAGCCGGTCGTCGAAGTGGTGACGGCCAAGGCGAACGTCGAGCTGCCCTCGCCCTTCGGCGGCGTCATCGCGAGGCTGCACCATGCCGTCGGCGACGTCGTCCCCGTCGGGGCGCCCCTCGTATCCGTCGCCGAGTCGGCTGACGCCGGCGCCGACGCCGTCGTCGACGGCGGCACGGGGGCCGGGTCGGCCGCCGTCGCCGAGCTTGCCGCCGAGGCCGCTTCGGGCAGCGTGCTCGTCGGCTACGGGACCCGGCCAGGGCGCCGCCGCCGGCGCAGGGCCGCCGCCGAGGGCGCCGGCGGCGCTACCGTCATGCCGCCTGCCGCCGTTCCCAGTGCCGTCGCCTCCAGTCCCCTCGTGCCCTCTGCCGGGGGAACGTCCACGGCGGGCGCATGCAGGCCAGCCGTCCTCTCGCCCGTCGTGCGCCGTCTCGCCCGGGATCTCGGCGTGGATCTCTCGGAGCTCGCCGGATCCGGTCCTGACGGTGTCATCACCCGGAGCGATGTGGAGCGGGCGGGGGACCTCCCCGAGATAGCCGTCGACACCCGAGCCGCCCCGGGGGCGGCCAGCGACGAACCCGAGCGCATCGTGATGCGGGGAGCCCACCGCCAGATGGCCGAGCGCCTGGCACGTTCCCGCCGCGAGATCCCCGAAGCGACCGTCTGGGTGGACGCCGACGCCTCCGGCCTCCTCGAGGCGAAAGGCGCCATCGACCTGGCCAACTCGGAGCGCGCCACCGGGGTCGGCCTCACGAGCTGGCTCGCCCGTTTCTGTGTCCTCGGCCTCAAGACCTGGCCGCTGCTCAACTCGAGGATCGAGGGGGACGAGATCGTCGTGAGCCGGCGGGTGAACCTCGGGATCGCCGTCCAGACCGACGGCGGCCTCGTCGTGCCCGTGGTGCATCACGCCGAGCAGCTAGCCCTCCTCGAGCTCGACGACGAGATCCGCCGCCTGGCGAGCGCCGCCCGCTACGGCGGGCTCACGCGGGGCGAGCTCACCGGAGGCACCTTCACCCTCAACAACTACGGCGTCTTCGGCGTCGACGGCTCAGCCGCCATCATCAACTTCCCGGAGGTGGCCATCGTGGGCGTCGGCCGCGTCGTCGATCGACCCTGGGTCGTCGAGGGCGAAGTGCGGGCACGGCCCGTCACCGAGCTCACGCTCGCCTTCGACCACCGGGTGTGTGACGGGGCGGTGGCGGGGGGTTTCTTGAGGTTTGTGGCCGACTGTGTGGAGCACCCGGTTCGCCTCCTCGCCCTCTAGGGCGGCGAGCGCCGACGCCTCCTCCTCGACCGGCCGAAACGGAAACTGCCGCTAAGACAGAGAGACGTTCCATCCGGGCTCGCCGGCCCGGGCGACGGAGAGGAGCCAAGCCGTGACGTCCCCCACAACGACGGATCCGACCCCGATCGACTTCTGGTTCGACCCGATCTGCCCCTGGGCGTGGATCACCTCGCGCTGGGTCCTCGAGGTGGAGAAGGTGCGGCCGATCGCCGCCCGCTGGCACATCATGTCGCTCGCCTACCTGAACTCCGAGAAGGACATCCCGGAGGACTATCGCACGCGGCTCGAGGCCGCCTGGGGCCCCGTACGCGTCATCACGGCGGCGCAGGAGCGCTTCGGTGACGACGTCGTCCTGCCCCTCTACACGGCGCTCGGCACCCGCTTTCACAACGAGCACCGCCGTGAGGAGTCCTCCGTCGCCGAGGCCATCGCCGAGGTTGGCCTGCCGGCCGAGCTGATCGATGCAGCCACGAGCACCGAGTACGACGAGGCCATCAAGAAGTCCCACCACGAGGGGATGGACCCGGTCGGTTACGAGGTCGGCACTCCCGTGATCCACGTCGAGGGCGTCGCCTTCTTCGGTCCGGTCGTCACGCCCATCCCCCGCGGCGACGCCGCCGGCAGGCTGTGGGACGGAGTGCTGCTCGTGGCCGGCACCGACGGGTTCTACGAGCTGAAGCGGACGAGGACTCGCGAGCCCATCTTCGACTGAGGCCCGGCGGTGCCGACACGGAGGCCGGCCGTGCCGACACGGAGGCCGGCGCCGGCCTGCCGGCGCTGCCGGGCCTCAGGGCGCCGAGGAGAGCACGTGGGCGACGGAAGCCGTCACCGCCTTGGCCGTCGGCAGGTGCAGCATCTCGTTGGGGCCGTGGGCGTTCGACTCCGGGCCGAGAACGCCGGTCACGAGGAACTGGGCGCCGGGGTACTGCTCGCGCAGGGCGCTGAGGAAGGGGATCGTCCCTCCTTCGCCTGCCGCTCCGGACGGCTGGCCGAAGTAGCTCACGGACGCCTGCTCGACGGCTTCCGCCAGCCACGGCGCCGTCGGAGGCGCATCGAAGCCCTTTGCCCCCTCCGCCGTCACCGCCACCCTGGCACCGTCGGGCGGGTCGTCGCACAGCACCTGAGCGAGGCGGGCGGCGGCCGCCGGCGCGTCGGCGCTCGGGGGGAGTCGCATGGCGATCCGCCCGGTCGTGAAGGGCCGCAGCACGTTGCCTCCGTCGCCCACAGAAGGCACGCCGTCCATCCCCACGAGAGCGAGCGAGGGCGCCCAGGTGCGGGCGAGCACCCGCTCGAGGGCGTCGGCACCGCCGAGCCGAAGACCGGGAACGGTCGGGAACCCGTCGACGGCGCCCTCACCGAGGGTGGCGACGAGGGCTTCCGCCTCACTCCGGCGTATCTCGGGGATGGGGGCGTTGCACTCCTCGAGGAGGATGGCGCCCGTCTCCTCGT
The DNA here is from genome assembly GCA_963735115.1 of uncultured Actinomycetota bacterium. GTDB lineage: Bacteria > Actinomycetota > Acidimicrobiia > Acidimicrobiales > Bog-793 > JAKACA01. The sequence continues at coordinate 1,559,593 of CAVTJR010000001.1, forward strand.
CCTCGATGCGGGAGAGGAGCCGGCGAAGGATGCGGAACGACGAGGGCACGACGCCGCCGGCCGATCCGCTGTGGACGCCTTCGGTGAGCACGTCGACGCGGATCTCGGCGGACAGCAGCCCGCGCAGCGACGTGGTCGTCCAGAGCCGGTCGTAGGTGGGGCAGCCGGAGTCGAGGCACACGACGAGGCACGGACCACCGGATCCGAAACGGGCAGCCAGCAGCTCGAGATAGGCGGCCAGGTGCGGGCTGCCGCTCTCCTCGCTCGCCTCGATGAGCACGATGCAGCGGCCGTGCTCGAGTCCGCACTCGTGCAGCGCCTGCAAGGCCCCGACGGCGGCAAAGACCGAGTAGCCGTCGTCAGCGCTGCCGCGACCGTAGAGGCGGTCGCCCTCGCGTACGGGCACGAAGGGGTCGAGCCCTTTGCGCCAGGCGCCGAGGGGCGGCTGCTTGTCGAGGTGCCCGTAGAGGAGAGTGGGAGCCTCCCCCGAGCTCCCGTGACCCGCCGTCGGGGGCAACTCGGCCACGATGACGGGTGTGAGGCCGGGCAGCTGCACGAGCTCGGCCTCGAGGCCGGCCATCGGCCGTGCCCGCACCCAGTCGAGCAGCAGCTCGGCAGCCGCCTGCAGGTGGCCGTGGCTCGCCCACTCGGGGTCGAAGGCGGGCGACAGGCACGGGATCCTGACGTAACCCTCCAGCGCCGCCAACGCGTCGTGCTCGAAGAGGCGATCCGCCGCCTCCAGCAGCTCGGGACCTGCGGCCTCCGTCATCACGAACCTCCCTTGGTGAGCACCGTCCAGGTGCTGATGCCGTAGCCGGACGTAACGGCGTCCGAAGGCCGCAGGGCCGGCTCGAGCGCCCGGACGACGTCAGCGGCCGGCAAGTAGATGGGAGTCCGCTCGCCGTAGACCGACACGAAGACGACTCGACCGCCCGGGCGCAGCACGCGTGCGTACTCAGCCGGAAACAGGTACATGTTCACCGCCACGAGGGCGTCCAGCGTGCCGGTGGGAAACGGCAGCCTGCAGGCGTCGGCTCGCACGAGTGCGACCGAGCCCGACCGAGGCGTGCGGGCGAGCATCTCTGCCGACAGGTCCGTCGAGACGACGAAGTCGAAGTGCTCGAGCAGGAGTGCTGTCTGCAACCCGATTCCGCTTCCGATCTCGGCGCACACGCCTCCCTTCGGCACCCCACCGCGCCGCAGGACGTCGCGCAGCGGACGAAGGCGCTCCTCGCCCGCACGCGTGTGCCACTCGGGGGCGAGGGCGTCGAACAGCTCGGTGACACGTGTGAGCAGCTCCGGCGTCCAACCGGCCGGGTTGAAGGCCAGCTCGCGTGTGAGCGCCTGCATCGCTTCGTAGTTGCCCGGACCCTGATCGGTCGTCGGCTTCGACGCGTCGGTCGGTAGCTCGCGCAAGGGCACGCCGGGCATGGGCGATCGACGATCAGTACGACTTCGGGAGCCCGAGCGAGTGCTGGGCGACGAAGTTGAGGATCATCTCCCGGCTGACGGGCGCCGTTCGCAGGAGGCGCGCGGTGCCCCAGAGGTCGGCGAGGCCGAACGCGGACGCCAGCCCGTTGCCGCCGTAGGTCTGGATCGCCTGGTCGAGGGCGCCGAGGGAGGCTTCGGCAGCGGCGTACTTGGCCATGTTGGCGGCTTCACCCGCCTCGAGGCCTGCGTCGTAGCACCAGGCAGCCTTTGTGAGCATCAGACGTGCGAGCTCGAGCTCGATCTTCGCCTTGGCGAGGGGGTGAGCGACCCCCTGGTGGGCGCCGATGGGACGGTCCCAGACCCTGCGTTCCCTCGCGTAGGCGGCCGCCCGGTCGAGGGCGTAGCGGCCGATGCCGCACGAGACGGCCGCTGCCATCAACCGCTCCGGGTTCAGGCCGGCGAACACCTGGTGGAGCCCGTCGCCCTCCCTCCCGAGGAGGCGGTCCTCCCCGAGGACGCAGTCGTCGAAGTAGATCGTGAACTGTTTCTCGGGGGCGGCGATCTCGACGGGGATGAGGCGGGCCTCGAAACCCTTCACGTCAATGTCCGCCACGAAGAGCGAGAGCCGGGCCCTGCCCGTCGCCTCGTCGGTGCCCGTACGGGCGACGACGATGACCGCCTCGGCTTCGTCGACGCCGGAGATGTAGTACTTCGTGCCGTTGAGTCGCCAGACGTCGCCGTCCTTGTGTGCCGTCGTGGAGATGCGGTGCGAGTTGGAGCCGGCATCCGGCTCGGTGATGGCAAAGGCCATCTTGGACTCGCCGGTGGCCAGGGTGGGGAGCCAGCGCTGCTTCTGGGCCTCGGAGCCGTGCGTCGCGAGGAGGGTGGCGCAGATGGCGGGCGACACGAGGATGAGCAACAAGGGGCAGCCGGCGGCTGCCACCTCCTCGCAGACGATCGTCAGCTCGGAGATGCCCATGCCGCCGCCCCCGTAGGCCTCCGGCAGATGCACCCCGAGAAACCCGCCGCGGCCCAGCTCCGCCCACAGCTCATCAGGCTTGGCCCCCTCGCGGGTCTTGGCCTGGAAGTACTCGTGGCCGTAGCCGCCGGCGATGCCGGCGACGGCCGCCTTGAGCAGCTCCTGCTCGGGGGTGAGGCGGAAATCCATCGCTCGGCACACTAACGGGAGGCCCCCGCTCGGTGCCGTAGGCCCCCCAGGCAATGCCGAGCGCAGACGCCGACGCACAGCTATGGTCGGATCCGTCGGACAGTCGGAGGTGGTGCCAGGAATGACCGTCAGGGTGAGGCCCAACCCGCGCCCGTTGTCCGCCATTGTGCTGGCGGCTGGCGAGGGCACACGGATGAGATCGAGTACCCCGAAGCCGCTCCATCGCCTCTGCGGGCGGCCGATGATCCTGCACGTTCTCGATGCCCTGGCGGAGCTCCCTGTCGACCGCGTCGTGATCGTCGTCGGCCACAACGCCAACGAGGTCGTGAAAACGATCCAGGCGGAGGCACCCGGCGACCTGACGATCGAGTTCGTCGAGCAGCTCGAGCCGCGGGGCACGGGCGACGCCGTCGCGGTCGGGCTGACGGGCTTCCCCGATTCGTTCGGCAGCGACCTCGACGAGGGCGATCTCGTCGTCCTGCCGGGCGACACCCCGCTCGTGCGGCCGGCCACGCTCGCCCATCTCGTCCGGGAGCACCGCCTCCTCGACGCCGCCGCCACCGTGCTGACGGCCAAGCTGGAGGACCCGTTCGGGTACTCGCGGGTGCTCCGCTCCAAGGACGGCCGGGTGTCGCGCATCCTCGACGACGCCGACTGCTCGCCGGAGGAGCTCGACGTCGACGAGGTGGCCTCGCAGATCTACTGCTTCCGCCACAGCGTGCTGGCGCCGGCGCTGCGCCGACTCTCGCCCGACAACCCCCTCGGCGAGTACTTCCTCACCGACACGATCGAGGTGCTGCACGGCGCCGGCTACACGGTGACGACGGTCGTGTCGGGCGATCCGATGGAAGCGGCCGGCGTCAACGACCGCTCGCAGCTCGCCGCCGCCGAAGCGGAGTTGCGCTCGCGCGTCAACGACCGCTGGATGCGGCGGGGCGTCACCATGTGGGACCCGGAGGCGACCTACATCGACGTCACGGTGCTGCTCGACCCTGACGTGACGCTGCTGCCGGGTGTGGTGCTGGAGGGGAGCACCCGCATTGGCGAGGGATCCGTCATCGGGCCCAACTGTCATCTCACCGACTGCGACGTCGGCGAGGGCGTGCGCATCACCCACAGCGTCGGTGAGCGAGCCGTCATCGAGGACCACGTCGTCGTCGGCGCCTTCTCCGTGCTCGAGCCCGGGACCCGGCTGGCGCGAGGCGAGCGCCTCGGGGCATTCTTCGGGGCAAGCCCGCCGGCAGGGGGATAGACCGACGCTTCGACGAGAGGACCCGTAGATGGAGCTGGTGCCGACCCGCCGCTTGGAGATGGTCACGGGGCGCTCGCACCCGGATCTGGCCGTCGAGATCGCCCAGTGCCTCGGCATCTCGCTCGGCGAGACGAACCTGCGAGAGTTCGCCGACAGCGAGATCCATTGCCGTTACGGGAGCTCCATTCGGGGAGTCGACCTCTTCATCGTGCAGACCCATGCCGCCCCGGTGAACGACTCGATCATGGAGCAGCTCATCATGATCGACGCCGCCAAGCGTGCCTCCGCCAAGCGGATCACCGCTGTCTGCCCCTACTACGGCTACTCGCGCCAGGACCGCAAGTCGACCGGGCGTGAGCCGATCACCGCCAAGCTCGTGGCCGACCTCTTCTCGGCCGCCGGCGCCGACCGGGTAGTGAGCGTGGATCTGCACTCGGGGCAGATTCAGGGCTTCTTCGATGGGCCGGTCGACCATCTGACGGCCGCGCCCGTGCTGCTCGACTACTTGCGCCGCGAGCAGTCGAGCGGCGCCGTCGTCGTCGCCCCCGACGCCGGCCGCGTGAAGGTGGCCGAGAGCTTTGCCCAAAAGCTCGGGGCTGACCTCGCTCTCGTGCACAAGCGGCGCCAAGGCCCGCGCTCGGACCAGGTCGAGGCCCGCGACATCGTCGGCGACGTCAAGGACCGCTGCTGCGTCATCATCGACGACATCATCGGCACGGCCGGAACCGTCTGTGCGGCCGCTGAGCGGCTGACGGAGGAGGGTGCCACCGAGGTCTGGGCGATGGCCACCCATGCCGTCCTCTCCGGCCCGGCGCTCGACCGCCTGAAGGCTGCTCCGATCTCGAGGGTGATCGTGACGAACACCCTCCCACTTCCCCCTGAGCGGCGCATCGACAAGATCGAGGTGCTCTCTGTGGCGAAGATCATCGCCGACGCCATCGACGCCGTCTTCGAGGACACCTCCGTCTCCGAGATCTTCGGCGGTCAGAACCTGCTCTGAGTCGCCTGTCCCCGGGGAGGCGGTGGAGTTCCTCGTTTGGGCGGTTTGACAGATGCCCCTCAACCCCGCTTTGCTGAGGCACATGACCACCGAAGACCAGCTGCTGGACATTGCGCAATTGGCGCGAGACGTTGGGGACTTCCAACAGCAGCTGACGATGGTCAAATCCGGGCTGGCGCCCAGCGAAGAATGGTACCCATATGAATCGCTGAGCAATGCTCTTCATCTGGATCGTCTGTTGACCGGCGACAGTCGAAGTCTGGCCACCCTTGCGAGAGGGCTCCCTATCGCCGACATCGGCGCCGCCGACGGTGACATGGCTTTCTATCTGGCATCTCGAGGTCTTCAGGTCGACATCGTTGACTACGGACCTACGAACTGGAACGGTCTACGAGGTGCTCGATTGCTTCAGCAGCACTTCGGTGATGCCGTTTCGATCCATGAGGTAGATCTCGATTCGCAGTTCTCTCTGCCTCGACCACATTACGGGCTCGCGTTAGTACTCGGTTTGCTCTACCATCTGCAGAACCCGTTCTACGTTTTCAAACACCTGGCTATGGTCGCCGACAACATCATCTTTTCTACGAGGATTGCGGCCACGACACCCGATGGACACCTCGCGCTGACCGACTATCCGCTTGCCTACCTCGTTGACCCACACGAGATGAACAACGACCCGACTAACTACTGGGTGTTCTCCCGGGCGGCTCTGTTGCGGCTACTGGAGCGCACGGGATGGCGCGTCGTCGACGAGATGACGGTCGGCCGCACGGAGGGCGACTCCGACCCAGTGAGGGCGGATCGGGATGAGCGCGCCTTTGTGCGGGCTGTGAGCGTCAGTCGAGTCGGGATGGCGACATAACAGCCCGCCCTGAGCTGCAGGTCCTCCCCGCGACCGACGAGCCCGCCGGTACGGGTGACCGCCGGCTCGCGAGGATCCCGTAAACTGCTGGGCCGCAGGTCAAGTCGATCGATCGATCGCACGTCTCTCTCGTAGGAGCTTCCGCTGATGGCTGACATCACACTCGTCGTCGATCCCGCTCGCGAGAGCGGCAGCCGGCCGAGCGGACGCTTGCGCGCCGCCGGGCGTATCCCGGCCGTCGTCTACGGCCACGGCATCGAGCCCATCCCGGTATCGGTCGACGCCAGGGACCTCCGTCAGGCCCTCGGGGGGAAGCGGGCTCGCGTGCGCTGCTCCGCCTCGTGATCGGCGACGGCGAGCACCTTGCCATGGCCCGCCAGCTGCAGCGCCATCCCGTGCGCCACACCGTCATCCATGTCGACTTCCAGGTCGTCGGCCGCGACGAGGTCATCAGCGCCGAGGTCCCGATCGTCCTCGTGGGCGACGCCGTCGCCGTCCACCGGGAGGACGGCACCGTCGACCAGGAGCGCACCGTCGTGGCCGTCAAGGCCAAGCCAGCCGACCTCCCGCCCAACCTCGAGGTGGACGTCTCCGGCCTCGAGATCGGGGATTCCATCCGCATCTCCGACATCATCCTGCCTGACGGCGTCGAGCTGGACGAGGACGGGGACAGCCCCGTCGTCGTGGCACACGCTCCCCGCGCCGTCATCGAGGAAGCGCCTCCTGCGGTCGAAGAGGAGATCACCGAGGCGCCTGCTCCCGACGCCGAGCCGTCGGACGCGAGCTGAAGCTCCCAAGGACGCTCGGCGCGGGCCGAACCGTGGCGACGGCGGACCTCGTCGCCGTCGGCCTCGGCAATCCAGGGCCCGACTACGACGGCTCGCGCCACAATCTCGGCGCTCTCGCCATCACCTGCCTGGCGGCTCGCCACGGGGCGCGGTTGCGGGCGGAACGGGGCACCTCGTGCACGACCGCATCGGTCCGTACGGGCGGCAAGCTCATGATCCTGGCGATCCCGCAGACCTACATGAACGACTCCGGCATGGCCGTGCGCCCGCTCGTGAAGCGCTACCTCGGGCCTGAGCCCGGCGAGGGCCTCGTGATCGTCCACGACGAGCTGGACCTCCCGCCCGGGACGGTGCGCGTCAAGGCCGGCGGGGGCACGGCCGGGCACAACGGCCTGCGCTCGATCGAGGCCCACCTCCACCGGCGCGACTTCGTGCGCGTGCGCATCGGCATCGGCAAGCCGCCCTCGCGTGCTCGCGGAGTCGACCACGTGCTCAAGCGCCCCTCGAAGGCGGAGAAGGATCTGCTCGCCGTCTCCGTCGAGGTGGCGGCGGACGCCGTCGAGGCCATCTGCATCGAGGGTGTGGCGGTTGCCATGAACCGGTTCAACACCAAGTCATGACGCCCCCGGTGCTCTCCGGTCTCCCCCGCCTGCTCGCAGGCGAGGCGGCCATCGCCGAGCTGCTCTCCGCCGCCGACGCCTCCGTCGTGGTCCCGGAGGGGGCGCGCGCCCTCGCGCTCGCCTCCCTCGCAGAGCTCAGCAGCGCTCCAGTCATCCTCGTGGCGACGCCGACGCTGCGGGAGGCGGAGCAGCTCGAGCACGACCTCGTCGCCTTCGTCGGCCGCGAGCGGGTGGACGTCCTGCCAGCCTGGGAGACCCTGCCCTACGAGCGCGTGTCGCCCGCCTCCGAGACGATGGGGCGCCGCCTGCGGGCGATGTGGCGGCTGCGCCATGCCGTCACACCGTCAGACGCCGCCCTCCCCGCCACCGGCCGGGCGGCGCCGACCGGCCCCCGATTGGTCGTGGCTCCGATCCGCGCCCTGCTGCAGCAGCTCGGGCCGAAGGTGGAAGATGCCGAGCCGGTCGTCGTGCACCGCCGCCAGGAGATCAACCCGGAGCAGCTCGTCGCCCGCCTCGTGCACGCCGGCTACCGCCGCGAGTACCAAGTGGAGCACCGGGGCGAGCTGGCGGTGCGAGGCGGCATCATCGACGTCTTCCCCTCCACCGACGACTACGGCGTACGGATCGACCTCTGGGGCGACGAGGTCGAGCGCCTCAGCATCTTCGACGTCGGCGACCAGCGCTCCGTGGCCGAGATCGAGAGCGCCGAGATCTTCGGCTGCCGTGAGCTCGTGCTCAGCGCCGAAGTCCGCGAGCGCGCCGCCCGACTCGCCAAGGATGCACCAGTCGCCCGTGACGTCTTCGAGCGGATCGCCGAAGGCGCCCTCTTCGACGGCATGGAGTCCTGGCTCCCGTGGCTCACCGACGAAGAGCGCCTCTTCACCGACCTCCTCCACCCGGACGCCCGCGTCGTGCTCATCGAGCCCCGCCGGATGCGCGACCGGGCGACCGAGCTGATCGAGGAGGAGACGGCGCTGACGGAATCGCTCGCCTCCACCTGGGTGACGCCCGGTCAAGGGACGAAGGCTGCAGCCGGGCCGGTCGCGCCGGAGACCGTCGCCCGCCTCCACCTCCCCTTTGACCGGCTGCTCGCCCGCACGAGCGCCCGCCTCGCCACCCTGCTGCCGACGGCTGACCGCGCCGAGACGACGGCCCTCGTGGCCAGAGGGTGGCCGCCCGTGCTCGGCGACGACGCCGGCCTCGCCCGCCGCCTCGGCGAGCTCGCCCGCTCCGGCCACCGTGTCGTCATCTGTGCCGACGGCCGCGGCAGCGCCGATCGCATGGCCACGGTGCTCGCCACCCAGGGCCTCGACACCCGCCTCCTCCTCGACGAGCCGCCCGAGTCGGCCGACGAGATACTCCGGCGCCCCGGCGTCAACATCGTCGTCGTCTCGCTCGACCGAGGCGCCCTCCTGCCGGACTCGAAGCTCGCCATCGTCTCGGAGCCCGACATCACGGGGCGGCGCCGCCCGCACAGGGTCGCAAGGCCGAGGGCGCGGCCGGTGGAGGGTTTCTTCGACGATCTCGCCCCGGGGGCCTACGTCGTCCACCACGTGCACGGGGTCGCCCGCTACGGCGGCCTCGTACGCCGCGCCATCGGCGGCTCCGAGCGCGACTATCTCCTGCTGGAATACCGCGGCGGCGACAAGCTCTATGTCCCCTCCGACCAGATCGACACGATCACGCCGTATGCCGGCGGCGACCACCCGAGCCTCAACCGCCTCGGCGGCAACGAGTGGCAGAAGCAGAAAGCCCGCGTGCGTGCCGCCGTGCGGGAGGTGGCGAAAGAGCTCGTGCTCCTCTACCGCCGGCGGGCGACCGAGCCCGGGCATGCCTTCGCCCCCGACACGCCCTGGCAGGCGGAGCTCGAGCAGGCGTTTCCCTACCCGGAGACGCCGGACCAGCTGACCGCCATCGCCGACGTGAAGCTCGACATGGAGCGGCCCGTTCCGATGGACCGGTTGGTGTGCGGGGACGTGGGTTTCGGCAAGACGGAGGTGGCTGTGCGGGCGGCCTTCAAGGCGATCCAGGACGGCTACCAGGCGGCGGTGATCGTGCCGACGACGCTGCTCGCCCAGCAGCACTTCCAGACCTTCGCCGAGCGGTACGCCCCCTACCCGGTGCGCGTCGAGATGCTCTCGCGCTTCCTCACAGCGGCGGAAGCTCGCACGGTCGTAGACGGCCTGGCGGACGGTTCCGTGGATCTCGTGATCGGGACGCATCGCGTGCTCGCCGCCGACGTCTCGTTCAAGAAGCTGGGGTTGCTCGTCATCGACGAGGAGCAGCGTTTCGGCGTCAGCCACAAGGAGGCGATCAAACAGATCACCGCCGGCGTCGACGTCCTCACGCTGACGGCCAGCCCCATCCCGCGCACGCTCGAACTGAGCCTCACGGGCATCCGGGATCTCTCCCTCATCAACACGCCCCCGGTCGAGCGCCAGCCGATCCTCACCTACGTGGGCGAGCACGACGACAGGGCCGTCGCCGAGGCGATCCGGCGCGAGCTGTTGCGGGAGGGGCAGGTCTTCTACGTCCACAACCGCGTGCAGGACATCGAAAAGATCGCCCGCGACGTGGGCAACCTCGTGCCCGATGCCGCGCGTGGCCGTCGCCCACGGCCAGATGGACGAGGGCAGCCTCGAACAGGTCGTGCTCGACTTCTCCGAGGGTCGCAGCGACGTCCTGGTCTGCACGACCATCATCGAGTCCGGCATCGACATGCCGACCGTCAACACCCTCGTCGTCGACCGCTCGGACATGCTCGGCCTCGGCCAGCTCCACCAGCTGCGCGGCCGCGTCGGCCGCAGCGGCCGCCGCGCCTACGCCTACCTGCTCTTCCCTCCCGACCGGGTCCTGAGCGAGCAGGCCTACGAGCGCCTGCGCACGATCGGCGAGCACACCGAGCTCGGATCCGGTTTCAAGATCGCCATGCGAGACCTCGAGATCCGAGGAGCCGGCAACCTGCTCGGGCGCGACCAGTCCGGCCACATCAGCGCCGTCGGCTACGACCTCTACGTTCGCATGGTCTCGGAGGCCGTCGCCGAGCTGAAGGGCGAGCCGATCCGGCTACCCGTCGAGATCACGGTCGACCTGCCCGTGAAGGCGTCCATCCCCGAGTCCTACATCGGGCGGGAGGATCTTCGCCTCGAGGCCTACCGGCGCCTCGTCGACGTGCTCGACCCGGCCGCCGTCAAGGACATCGCCGCCGAGTGGGCCGACCGCTACGGGCCACCGCCCCTGCAAGCACAGGCGCTCCTCGCCGTCGGTCGTCTGCGGGCCGAATGCGCCCGCACCGGCGTCAGCGAAGTCACGGCGGCGGCCACCAAGCCGGGTGGGGCCGGACCGGGACGCCCAGGCGAGGTCGTCGTGCGGATGGCGCCCGTCAAGCTGGCGGTGTCCTCCCAGGTGCGCCTGCGGCGGCTGCACCCGCGGGCGATCCTGAAGGAGGAGGCGGCTCAGCTGATCGTGCCGCTCGCAAGCGGTGAGGATCTCGCCGACCGGATCGTCGCCCTGCTGGGCGACCTCTTACCTGCCGCCGTGGCGCCGCCCGCCCCTGCGGTGGGGGCGCCGCAGGAGCCCGATCGGGGCGCATCGCCGTGAGGGTGGTGACTGGCCGGCGGCCCGGGGAGGCCCCTACGATCTGCCGATCGTGAAGCGGTTCCTTGCAGCCTTCTGCGCACTCGGCCTCGTGGCGCTCGCCTCGGCGGGCTGCAACGCCTCTTCCATCCCACCGAGCGCCGCCCACGTCGGCAACGCCAGCATCCCGACCACGCTGCTGGATGCCTCCATGAAGGACCTGCAGGGCGACAGCGGTTACCTCTGCCAGGGGGGTGGCGGGACGAAGACGGTCACGGCGGGCGTGGGCAGCGACACCTGGAACGCCACGTTCGCCGATTTCGTCCTCACCCAGCTGATCAAGTTCCGCATCCTCGACGAGATGGTCGCCGCCCGCCATCTCGCCGTCCCGCCGGCCGACCGCGCCGCCGAGCTCGGCCTGGCGACGAGCGAGGCCGAGGACGCCATCGCCGAGAACCTCTCTCTCCTCGAGCAGGAGTCGGTCACCTGCCCGGGGACACCCACGTCCATCATCGAAGGGCTGGCGACGCCGCTCAGCACCGCCCTCATCGGCAACCAGGTGAACGTAGACGTCTACTCCGCCTACCTCGCCGGCACCTCCTTGCAGCCGGCCGCCCTCGCGAGCTGGGAGCACTCCCACCCGGCGGTGACGACGCAGTCGTGCACCTCTGTCATCGGCGTGGCGACCGAGAAGCTCGCCCGCCAGATCCAAAAGGCCGTGTTGAGCGGCTCGAGCTTTGCCAGCGAGGCCAACCGCTACTCGCAGAACACCGGCGCCGGCAAGGGCGGTGCCGTCGGCTGCGTGCTCGAGAGCCAGTGGACAGCCAACCTCGGCCCGGTGGTGGCCGCCCTCAAGGTCGGCGTCGTGAGCCACCCGGTGAGGTACCAGAGCGGTTGGCTGCTCTTCGAGGTGACCAAGCGTCAGCTCGAGCCGACGGGGGACATCGTTCCCGAGATCGACCAGCTGGAGCTGTCCGCCTTCGACGCCCAGTACTCGAAGGCGCTCGTCGCCGCCCACGTCACCGTGTCGCCCGTCTACGGCTCCGTGCAGCGCAAGGCCGTGTCGGGTGGCTACTCGCTGGCGGTCGTGCCGCCGTCGACGAAGGCGTGCGCCTACGCCCTTTCGGCGGGGGCGGCCGGCTGTCCGACGACGACGACGGCCGCCGCCGGCTCCTCCGGTTAGCGCCGAGGGCTGCGAGGCGGTGATGGCACGCTCGCAGGCGAGCGCGCCTCCCGTCATCGTCGTCGTGGGCCTCGGTCCGGCCGGCACCGACATGATGACGGCGGGCGCCCTCGAGGTCGTGGCGGAGGCGTCGTCTTCGGGGGTGCCGGTGTTCTTCCGCACGGGCCGGCACCCGAGCGCTGCCCAGCTGCTGGCCGCTGCCACCGGGGCGCCGCCGCCGCAGACCTTCGATGACCGCTACAGCAGCGAAACGACCTTCGAGGCGGTCTACGACTCCATCGCCTCCTCGCTCTTGGCGGCCGCCGCCAGCGAGCCCCGCCTCGTGTACGCCGTGCCCGGCTCCCCCCTCGTGGCCGAGCGGACCGTCGAGCTGCTGCGGGTCAGGAGCGAGGCTGCCGGGGTGGTGCTCGAGCTCGTGCCGGGGTTGTCCTTCTGTGACCTGGCCTGGGCACGGCTGGGCGTCGACCCCCTCTCCGCCGGCGTCCGCCTCGTCGACGGCACGACCTTTGGCCGCTCCGCCGCCTTTGACCACGGCCCGCTTCTCGTCGCCCAGTGCTGGTCGAACGCTGTCCTCTCCGACGTCAAGCTCGCCCTCGAGGAGCCGCCGCCCGAGCAGCGGGCGGTCGTCCTGCACCACCTCGGCCTCAGCGACGAGCAGATCGTCGACGTCGCCTGGGAGGACCTCGACCGCGTCGTCGAGGCGGATCATCTCACGAGCGTCTTCGTCGAGCACCTGGCGGCACCGGTCGGCGCCGAGCTCCTCCGCCTCGTCGAGACGGTTGCCACGTTGCGCCTGCAGTGCCCCTGGGACCGCGAGCAGACCCACGAGTCGCTCGTGCGCCACCTCCTCGAGGAGACCTACGAGGCGATCGAAGCTCTCGAAGGGCTCGGCAGCGAACCGTCGCAGGCGCCCCCGGAGCGTGTCGCCCACGCCGAAGAGGAGCTCGGGGACGTCCTCTGCCAGGTTGTCTTCCACGCCACGCTTGCCCGCGAGGAGGGCCTCTTCGAGCTCGCCGACGTCGCTCGGACGATCTCGGAGAAGCTGGTACGGCGGCATCCGCACGTCTTCGGGGACGTCGTGGCGGCCACCGCCGCGGACGTCGTCACCAACTGGGAGCGCATCAAGCGCGACGAGAAGGGCCGCCGCGGCCTCCTCGACGGCATCCCGGCCTCGCTGCCGTCGCTCGCCCGCGCCGCCGCCATCGAGCGCAAGCTGGCGAGCGTCGGTCTCGGTTGGGCGCCGGCTCGAGGTGTGGGCGAGGCCGTTTCGCAACTTGGTAGTGGGTTTCGGTCATATGTGTCAGAAACCGACTACCAGAATGCGGGCGACCCTGCGGCGCCGCCCAGGGCGGCGGCCGACTCCGCCGACGGAGCCGACCCCGACCCGGCGGACCTCATCCTCGCCCTCGCCCTTGCGATCGCCGCCAGTGGTCACGACCCCGAAGGCGCCGTCCGTCGCGCCCTTGATCGCCTCGTCGCAGCCGTGGTCGCCCTCGAGGCCTCCGCGGCCGAGCGGGGAGTCGAAGTGAGCGAGCTACCGGCAGCCGGGCTGCCGGGGTGGTTGGGCGATCGCCCGCAGCCTCCGGCGGTCCCGCCGCCGGCACCCTAAGCAGCAGCTGCGGGCGGCTGCGCCTTCGACCGGCCGGCCCCGAAAACCGCTGCTGTCACGTATCACATCGTTCACTTTGATAACTTCATTCACACTTTCAACAGGAGTGACTTAGGCGTGACCTCCATCAGCGCGCTCATCGCACGGGAAGTCCTCGACTCGCGGGGCAACCCCACCATCGAGGTCGCCTGCGTCCTCGAGTCGGGGGCCCGCGGCAGCGCCATGGTGCCCTCGGGCGCCTCCACGGGAACCTTCGAGGCCAAGGAGCTCCGAGACGGGGGCGAGCGCTACGGCGGAAAAGGCGTGCTCAACGCCGTCGCCAACGTCCGCGGGGAGATCGCCGCCGCCGTCGTCGGGACGGACGCTTCCGATCAGCGCGCCCTCGACTACCGACTCGTCGACCTCGACGGCACACCCGACAAGGCTCGCCTCGGCGCCAACGCCATCCTTGCCGTTTCGCTCGCAACGGCCAAGGCGGCGGCGGCCGACTACGGCCTTCCCCTCTTCCGCTACATCGGCGGTGTCGACGCCCACGTCCTGCCCGTGCCGCAGATGAACGTCCTCAACGGCGGCGTCCACGCGGACAACAACGTCGACTTCCAGGAGTTCATGATCGCCCCGGTCGGGGCCGCCTCCTTCTCGGAGGCTCTCCGCTGGGGGGCGGAGACCTACCACGCCCTGAAGAAGGTCCTGCACGAGCGCGGGCTCGCCACGGCCGTCGGCGACGAGGGCGGCTTCGCCCCGGATCTCGCCCACAACGAGGACGCCCTGCGCATGCTCCTCGAGGCGATCGAGCGCGCCGGCCGGTCGCCGGGGGACGAGATCGCCATCGCCATCGACCCGGCCACGACCGAGCTCTGGCGGGACGGCAGCTACGTGCTGGCCGGCGAGGGCCGCACGCTCTCGGCCGACGAGCTCGTCGCCTACTGGATCGACATCGTCGACCGGTATCCCGTCGTCTCCCTCGAGGACCCCATGGCGGAGGAGGACTGGGAGGGCTGGGCTTCGATCACGAAGGCCCTCGGCGGAAAGACCCAGATCGTCGGCGACGACATCTTCGTCACCAACGTCGACCGGTTCGAGCGGGGGATCGCCGCCGGCGTGGCGAACGCCCTCCTCGTGAAGGTCAACCAGATCGGCACCCTCACCGAAACCCTCCTCGCCCTCGACACGGCATCGCGCGCCGGCTACGCCTCGGTCATCTCGCACCGCTCTGGCGAGACGGAGGACACGACCATCGCCGACCTCGTCGTCGCCACCGGCTGCGGGCAGATCAAAACGGGCGCACCCGCTCGATCCGACCGCGTCGCCAAGTACAACCAGCTGCTGCGCATCGAGGAGAGCCTCGGCTCGTCGGCCTCGTACCCGGGCCTGTCCGCCTTCGCGGCCAGCCGGCAGCCACCGGAGGAAGCGTCGCCGTGATCGCCCGCGCTCGCCTCCTGCTGGTCGTGGCGTTCGTCGCCGGCATCGTCATCGTCGCCACCGAATTCCCCCTTGGGCAACTGATACGCGGCCGTGCCGCCATGGCGCAGGCGAGCGCGCAGCTGACGCGCCTGCAGGCGCAGAACCGGGCGCTCGCCGCCCAGGTGGCCTCGCTGCACGAGGACGCCACCATCGCCCGCATCGCCCATGAGGAGTACGGGCTCATCTCCAAGGGCGAGCGTTCCATCGTCGTGCTGCCGGCGCCGAGCAGGAGAGCGGGCACGGGCACAGGCCCCCTCAACTCCACGACCGTCCCGAGAATCCGATCTCGTCCCGACCGATGCCATCGTCAGCCCGACAGGGGCCGGAGGCAGCAAGCCGGTGAAGCAGGCGGGTTACTGGGCGAGGTTGCTGCAGCGACTGGAGTTCTGGAAAGCCGTTCCCTGACGTCGCCCCCCGCCGGTCGAGACGGCGGGGGGCGGGTCACGGCGGGTAGGGTCGCCCTCTATGAGCATCCTGGGCAACAGAGTGCTGCGGCGGGAGGATCCGAAGCTCCTCACCTCGGGCGGCACCTATGTGGGCGACCTCGACCTTCCCGGCGTCTTGTCGTTGACCTTCGTGCGCGCCACCATCGCGCACGGGCGGATCGAGCGGATCGATCTCGAGGAGGCAAAGGCAGCGCCGGGAGTCGTCGGCGTCTTCTCGCATGACGATCTCGGCCTCGCGCCCATGCCGCCGGGCATGCCGTTCCTCAACCAGGAGATGACGCGGCCGCTGCTCGCCGACGGCGTCGTCCGCTACGTGGGCGAGGCGATCGTGGCGATCGTGGCGGAGACGCCTGGCGCCGGGGCCGATGCGGCCGAGCTGGTCGTGATCGACTACGACCCGCTGCCTGTCGTCGTCGATCCGCTGGATGCCCTCAAGGACGAGGTCCTCCTCTACCCACAGGTAGGCACGAACAACTGCTTCGCTCTCCAATTCGGGCACGACGACACCCTTTTCGAGGGCTGCGAGGTCGTCGTGAGGCAACGGATCCTCAACCAGCGGGTCGCCCCCTGCCCACTCGAGACGCGGGCGGCCGCCGCCCTCGTGGAGCCGGACGGGCGGCTCATGTTCTACTCCTCCACCCAGACGGCCCATGGCGTGCGGGACACCCTGGCGACCTCGCTCGGGCTCGAGCCGGTGCTGATCCACGTCATCACGCCCGACGTCGGCGGCGGCTTCGGCGCCAAGGCGAGCGTGTATGCCGAGGACATCGTCACCGCCTGGTGCGCCCGCAAGGTCGGCCAACCGGTTCGCTGGAGCGAGACCCGCTCGGAGTCCATGCTCGGGCTCGGCCACGGCCGCGGGCAGGTGCAGGACATCGAGATCGGCGGCCTACGGGACGGGCGCATCCTCGCCTATCGGATCGATGTCCTGCAGGACTCCGGCGCCTACCCGGCCATCGGCGCCGTCCTGCCCTTCATGACGCGGACGATGGCGACGGGCGTCTACGACATCGCCCGCGCCGAGTGCAACAGCAACTCCGTCGTGACGAACACCGTCCCGACGGTGGCCTACCGCGGCGCTGGCCGGCCGGAGGCGACCTCGGCCCTCGAGCGGGCGATGGACTGCTACGCATCCGAGATCGGCATGGATCCGGCCGAGCTGCGCCGCAAGAACCTCATCGCCGCCGACGCCTTTCCCTACACGACGCCGACAGGCACCGACTACGACTCCGGCAACTACGTGGGTGCCTTCGATCTCGCCCTCGAGATGGCGGGCTACGAGCAGCTGCGCTCGGAGCAGCAGGCCCGGCGCGCCGCCGGCGGCAGCCGCCAGCTCGGCATCGGGCTCTCCTCCTACGTCGAGATCACGAACGGAATCCCGGAGGGCGAGTACGGCGCCGTCGAGATCCGGCCCAACGGCAAGGCCATCGTGCGAACCGGGACGTCTCCCCACGGCCAGGGGCACCACACCGCCTGGTCGATGCTCGTGTCCGACCAGCTCGGCATCGCCATCGACGACATCGAGGTGATCCACGGCGACACCGACCTCGTTCCCCGCGGTGTCGGGACCTTCGGCTCCCGCTCTCTCCAGGTGGGCGGGGCCGCCGTCAACCAGGCGGCGATCGAGGTCATCGACAAGGCCAGGACGCTGGCGGCTGACCTGCTCGAGGCGGACGTGGCCGACATCGTGCTCGACAAGCCCGCTGCCGCCTTCCACGTCGCCGGCACGCCCGCCATCTCGCGCGGCTGGGGCGAGCTGGCGCAGGCCTCGCTCGATCAAGGCGGCGCACCCCTCATGGCGGAGGTGGATCTCGAGCTCGCCGGGAGCGTCGTTTCCCTTCGGGACGCACGTGGCCGTTGTCGAGGTGGACACCGAGACGGGAAACGTCGAGCTCGTGCGCCATGTCGCCGTCGACGACGCCGGGCGAATCCTCAACCCCCTGCTGGCCGAAGGTCAGGTACACGGGGGCATCGCCCAGGGGGCGGCGCAGGCGATGCTGGAGGAGTTCAGCTACGACGCCGCCGGCAACCCGCTGACGGCCAATTTCGCCGACTACTCGATCATCTCAGCGGCTGAGCTGCCGAGCTTCGAGACAGCGTTCACCGAGACCCCGACACCGAGGAACCCCCTCGGCGCCAAAGGCATCGGCGAATCCGGCACCATCGGATCCACGCCGGCGGTGCACAACGCCGTCGTCGATGCCGTCGCCCACCTCGGCGTGCGCCACATCGACATGGCGACCACGCCCGAGCGCGTCTGGCAAGCGATCCAAGCAGCCCGCTCCGCCTCCGAGGGCGGGAGCGCCACCTCGACAGAAGGAGCAGCCTGAGCATGCACGTCACGGTCACGCTGAACGGCGCCGACGTCACCTACGACGTCGAGCCTCGTACGCTCCTCGTGCACTACATCCGCGATGCCGCCGGCCTGAAGGGGACGAACGTCGGCTGTGACACGACCTCGTGCGGAGCCTGCACCGTGCTGCTCGACGGCCGCTCCGTGAAGTCGTGCACGGTTCTCGCCGCCCAGGCGGACAGCTCGAGCGTGACGACGATCGAGGGGCTGGCCGAAGCCGACGGCACGATGCACCCCGTGCAGAAGGCCTTCCACGAGCACCACGGACTGCAGTGCGGTTACTGCACTCCCGGCATGGTGATGGCGATCGTTTCGCTCATCGCCGAGCGGGGCGACCACGAGCTCACCGAGACCGACATCCGCCAGGGGCTCGAGGGCAACCTCTGCCGGTGCACCGGCTATCACAACATCGTGGAGGCGGCCATGGCGGCCGCCCGTGCGCCGGAGCTGCGGTCGTGATCCCGTCCTCGTTCGAGTACGTCCGTGCCGGCTCCATCGAGCAGACTCTCGACCTGCTGAACGAACACGGCGATGCCGCCAAGCTGTTGGCGGGCGGGCACTCGCTCCTGCCGTTGATGAAGCTGCGGCTCGCCTCCCCCGACGTGCTCGTCGACATCGGTCGCCTCGCCGAGCTCGCCTACGTGGGCGACGGCGGCGACTATGTCGCCATCGGGGCGCTCACGACACATGACGAAGTCTCCCGCTCGCCCCTCATCGCGGCCGAGCTTCCGGTGCTCGCCCATGTCGCCGGGCAGATCGGCGACCCGCAGGTGCGTCACCGCGGCACGATCGGGGGCTCTATCGCCCACGGCGATCCCGCCTCCGACCTGCCGGCTGTGGCGCTGGCGCTCGGGGGGACGTACGTGCTGACCGGCCCTTCGGAGACTCGTGAGGTGCGGGCGGCGGATTTCCATCTCGGTTTCCTCGAGACCGCCGTTGCTCCGGACGAGATCCTGACCGAGATACGGCTTCCGAAGATGGCCGGTGGCGGCTGGGGCTTCGAGAAGCTCACCAAGCGCGCGCAGGACTGGGCGATCGTCGGAGCCGTCGCCGTTCGCCTCGACGGGAATGGCTCCGTCGGGGTGGGGTTGATCAATGTGGGCTCGGTGCCGGCGAGAGCCTTGTCGGTGGAGGCGGCGGTCGCATCCGGCGCGGGTGCGGCCGAAGCGGCCGCTCAGGCCGACACGGGCATTGAGGTGACCGGAGACCTGAACGCCTCCGCGGCGTTCCGGCGTCACCTGACCCGCGTGCTCGTGGAAAGGGCGCTGGCGAAGGCGCTGGCGTGAAGGAGCTGTAAATGAGGGAACGTCAATGAAGGAACTGCTGCCGCAGATCGACAAGTGGATGGCGGAGGGCAAGCGCGTGGCCATCGCCCGCGTCGTCGGCGTCGACGGATCGAGCCCTCGCGACCCAGGGGCGACGATGGTCGTCAGTGACGCCGGCGAGGTGGCCGGTTCGGTCTCCGGCGGCTGCGTCGAGGGGGCCGTCGTGACGGAGGCGCTCTCGGTGCTCGAGTCCGGCACCGCCCGCGTGTGCACGTTCGGCTACTCCGACGACGAGGCCTTCGCCGTCGGTCTCACCTGCGGGGGGACGGTCCGCGTGCTCGTGGAGCCGCTCGACTGGTGAGCCCAGAGGCTCCGGAGCCTGCCGGGATATTCGAAGCGCTCCGCACGGCCCTTCGCGAGTCCCGCCCTGTCGCCTTGGCGACGGTGACCTCTGTCGACGAGGGCGTGCTCGCCACCGCCGTCGGCACCAAAGTGCTCGTGCTCCCGGCCAGCTCGGCTGGGAGCGAGGAGGAAGCGTCCGGCGGAACCCTCGCGGGCGGCGGTGCCGGCTCTGAGACCGTGATCGGGAGCCTGGGCGACCCGGACCTCAACCGAGTGGTGACCCGCGACGTGCTGGCGGCGATCGCCGGCGGGCTCACCGTCACCCGGCACTACGGCCCCCATGGCGAGGCTCGGCAGATGGAGGTGGAGGTCTTCATCGAGGTGTTCGCTCCACCGCCTCGCATGATCATCTTCGGAGCCGTTGACTTCACGGCTGCACTCGCTACGGCCGGACGGCTCCTCGGCTACCACGTCGTCGTCTGTGACGCTCGCGCCGTCTTCGCCACGCCGGAGCGTTTTCCCATGGCCGACGAAGTCGTGGTGGAGTGGCCTGACCGCTACCTAGAGCGCGTCGGGTCGGATCTGGGGCCTCGCGATGCCGTCTGCGTGCTCACGCACGACACGAAGTTCGATGTGCCCGCCGTCCTGGCGGCCTTGCGAACCGATGTCGGCTACCTCGGGGCGATGGGGTCACGCCGCACCCACAACGCGCGATGGAAGCGTCTCGTGGACGCCGGTGCCGACCCGGCCGAGCTGGCGGCTCGTCTCATGAGCCCGATCGGGCTCGACATCGGTGCGAGGACGCCCGAAGAGACCGCCATCGCCATCTGCGCCGAGATCATCGCCTCGCGCACCGGCATCACGGTCCCCTCCCTCCGTCGCGGCGAGGGCCCTATCCACCCACGCTGAAGCATCCGCCCTCCATGGCCACAGGCCCTCGGCCAGATGAGTCCACCGCCTGGCCGATCTGACGCTGTGCCAAGCTAGCCACTGCTTATGGACACCGGTCCCGACACCGTCGACCAGGCCCGGGTGCCCTCAGACGATGTCGCGACCGACACAACCGGGCCTAGGCGGACTTGGCGCCGACACGATGTGCTCGATCCAGATCGGCCGAGGTGGCAGCTGGCCACGAGCCGGTGGCCCCTGGCGCTGACGCTTGCCGCACTGGTCCTCTTTCCTTTTGTGTACGGCCTCGTGGCGCTTCACCGCGGCGAGGAGGCGGACTTCGACCTGCTGAACTATCACTTCTTCGACCCATTCTGGGTCCTGGTGGACCACCAGCGCGACATCATGCCGGCTCAGCTGCAGACCTACTACAACCCCACCCTCGACATCCCCTTCTACTACGCGGCGCGGCACCTGTCGCCGCGCGTGGTCTCGTACGGCGTCGCCGTGGTGCAGGGCCTGTCGTTTCCGATCCTCTACCTGATCGCCCGGGAGTTCACGCGCCGTCGAGTGCTGGCACTGGCGGCTGCCGGGTTGGGGATGTTCGGGGCCGGCGCCTTGCTCGAGATCGGCACGGTCATGGGTGACACGCTCACGGCGCCCCTCATGCTCGGTGGTCTCCTCCTCGGTCTTCGCGTCTGCGTGCGATCCGGTGAGGCTGCCAGCCGGCGGGTCGTGGCGTTGGCCGCAGGGGCCGGCGGGTTGTCCGGCCTAGGCGCCGGTCTCAAGCTCTCGGCGCTTCCCTTCAGCGTCGCCACGGTGGCTGCCTTCCTCGTCGTCGGCCTGCCGTTCGCACGCCGACTGGCTGCTGGCGGGGGCGTCCGCTTGCGGCGTCGTAGCCGGCCTCTTCGTCTCCTACGGTTGGTGGGGCTATGAGCTGGCGGTACCGCTGGGGAAGCCCTCTGCTTCCCTACTTGAACGGGTTTTTTGCCTCACCGTACGCACCCCTCAGCCAGAACCTTGACCAGCAGCGGCTACCCCACGGACCCTTGGAGGCGCTCCTGTACCCCTTCATCTGGACGTTGCATTGGGAGAGGGTCGGGCCCTTCCCCTTTCGCGAGCTTGCCCTTCCCATCTTGGAGGCCGTCCTCTTTCTGCTGTTGGCCAAGGGTGTCGCGGTATGTCTGCGGCGGCGCGCCTGGCGCCCGATTCTTCGGCTCGGACGCCGAGCGTTACCTCGTCCTCTTCGCCATTGTCGCCTATGTGATCTGGGTGTTCGCCTTCGGCGTTTACCGGTATCTGATTCCCCTCGAGATGCTCTCCTTCGTTCTGATCGGCGTGTGCGTCCGGCGCCTGCTGGTGCCAGCGCAGGCGTGGCCGGCCGTGGCCGTAGTCTTATCGGCGATCGTGGCACTGTCGCTCGTCACCGAGTGGAGCGCTCCGCGCGGGCGCACGGCATGGGCGAGCCGTTACTTCAGCGGTCACGGTGCCGCCGGCGCTTGCATCCCCGGCGGCGTTCTTGATGGCCGGCAAGAACCCCAACGGCTACATCATCCCGTACTTTCCGACGAGCGACTTCTTCGCCGGGATCTCCGGCAACATCCCGCCCACGCCAAGGGTGGCGGCACGTCATCGAACAGTGACCTGCGCGGGTACAGCCACGTCTATCTCTTGTGGTCATCTCCGCCCGCCCCATTCCGCGAGCTACGAGGCCTTCTTCGCCCAGGCGAACCCGCCCTGGCAGCGCTACGGGTTTGTGGTGGTGGAAAGCAAATGCGTGACCATACCGGTCAAGATTGGCACGGTAGAAAACGCGTGCATGCATGCCCGCTTCTCCGCGCATGAGGGACGAACTGACACCGACAGGCCCGCCACGTTCATGAGCGCAACGCGGCGCGCTTTCGGTTGGATCATACCGTGCGTGATCGCGCTCGCTGGTTGCTTATTCCTATGCTGGAACATCTACGCGGCCTCCGCCAATGTACCGCTCTCCGACACTTGGGCTTTTGTACCGGTGATCGGGCATTATTTGGGCCGCGGAGATGTCTCCTGGCGGTCGCTATGGACGCCCGATGGGCAGGACCGCCCTGTGTTGTGGCGCCTGGCCCTTCTTGCATCGGCACGCTACGACAGCTTCAACCTGCAGGAATTGAAACTCCTTGCTCCCGTTGCGGTTGCCGTTGAATACGTGGTCCTCTACCGCGATCTGCAGGGCAGACTCTCGGCGCTGAGTTTGAGGGCGGTGACTCTGCTGCTGCTTCCGCCCGCCATTCTGCTCTTTTCGTTGACCCAGTGGGAAACCTTTACCGAGGAGTGGAATACCGCAAACGCTTGTGCGGTGGCCTGCGCCGTCATCGCGATTGTTCTCCTCGACCGAAGCCGCTCGTGGCGTTATCGTCGCACGACTGCCGCAGCGGCCATTGTCTTGGGCGTTGTTGGGCCGCTTCTCGGCGAGCCGGGCATCCTCGTGTGGCCCGCCTTCGTATTCCTTCTGATCCTGCGGCGTCGGGAGTTCTCTCGACTGGAACAGGCCGTCGTCGTCGCCGCTGCCGCAGGCTTCCTAGTCGGCTATCTCTCAGGAGTGCCCGGTGGCGCTTCGGTGACCACGGCTCTCGGCTCGCATCCGGCGGAGGTGGCAGAGTTCTTCCTCATCTGTCTCGGAAGCTCCGCGATGGGCACGTTCCACAACGCGGTGATATTGGTGCTTGACGAGGCCGTCGGCGGCTTCCTGCTCGTGGGTGCCGTCGTGGCCGCCATCGGATACACGTGTCTTGACCCAGGAGGAAGACGAGAGTGTTCTCCGTACCTCACCCTCATGGTTCTCGGGCTTTTCGAGTGCGGCGGCCCATCGGTGGCGCGTCTCAGTTTTGGACTGGGATCGGCGGCGTCGTCGCGGTATGTGACGAGCGCCCTCCTCGTACCGCTCGGAACCTATCTGGTTGTTTCTTACGTGGTGACGCAGCGATGGACCGAGAACAGACGGGCGAAAGGGACAGCCAAGCCCGCGCTGAGGTGGAGAGTGCGCCTGGAATTGTGCGCCCTGTTGGCGCTGGCCACCTGCTTCATCGTCGGTGTTGGGGTGATCGGTGATGGTGGTCAGCTGACGCTCGTGGGCGCACGCAAGAACTACTTCGAGTCTGCGGCCGCTGTCGTCATGGCGGGCCGCGGATCGGCCGCGCAGTTAGGCTTGCTCGAGTATTCGGGCGGACCAGATAGCGACCAGACTCTCATCGACGATTTTGCGATTCTTCGTCTTTATCACCTCAGTGTATTTGCTCGGCGAGAAGGCGCGGTGACGTCACTTGGGTGCGCGGCGACTCGCATCGGGCGGCTGCAGCTTGACTCCGATGTCCACGAGGATCGTCGCCAGCAAGGAGCGGATGACCGAGGGGGAGCTCCGTTGGGCGATCGTTTGCCTGCCGTTCGTTGCGAGTCGCGTCCACAGCGCGGCGTCCTGGTAGGCGCGCAGGATCTCGGCCGCGAAGGCCTCCTTGCCATCGGCCACGAGCACGTCACGCCCGTGCTCGAGACCCATGCCCTCGGCTCCCAATCGGGTGGTCACAACTGGTAGGCCAAACGCCAGGCTCTGACCTACCTTTCCCTTCACGCCAGCTCCGTACCTGAGGGGCGCGACTGAGAGCCGGGCGCGCTCATAGAGGTCTCGCAGATCGGGGACCCATCCGAGTACCTGCACGGTGTCGCTCGCTAACGCGCGGATGTCGTCAGTCGGATAACTCCCCACGATGTAGGTAGGGATGCGAGGGTGCTGGAGGTGTACCAGCGGCAGGATGTCCTCGACCAGCCAGTGGGCGGCATCACGGTTCGGAGGGTGCGGGAAGCTTCCGACGAAGAGGACGCCTTCGCGCGCTTCGAACGGGCGACCCAAGTGCTCCGGACGGTGGATGTTCCCAAGGACGTGAACCTGGAGTCCTGGCAGCTCGTGCAACAGGACTTGGCGCTCCTCTTCGGACACGACGAGCGTGGCGTCCGCCATCCGCGCGAAGAGACAGCTCCTTGTCGTAATACTGAGCGGCAGCCACGAGAGCTGAAGGGTCGTTGTCGCTCTCGGCTCTTCGTCCCTCCCGCAGGAAGTGGAGGTCGACCGTGTCGTAGATGATCTTCGTCGCAGGCGCCAGCTCCTGAAGCAGCGGTCGCCATCGCCAAGCGGGATCTGGCCGAGAGAGGATGGCAACATCAAGGCCGGGAGCCAATTCACGAATTAGCTTCCGGCCGTCTAGTTGACCATGGAGGACCTCGATACCGGCTTGCTGCAGGGTCGTTGTATACGGCTCGCGGCCGACACCATCGTGCGGGACGAACGTCACGGCGAAGCCGAGATCACACAGCAGTAGGAGCAGTTCGCACATTCGAGTAGAGCCGGAGTCTCGGTTGGGCGTCGGCACGTGGTCGTCGACGACGAGTACCCTGCCGGCCGGCGCGTGCCGGCTCGCGAGCCGGGCTAGGCATTGCTCGCTGTCCCAGTGGGCTGCCAGTTCCGCCTGCCATTTGAGACGGAATGCGGCGCGATTGACCTGCTGGTATCGCTTGATGCCGGATCCTTCCTCGGTTCCGTTGCTTGCCCCCTCGATATGGCAAACGACGGCTTCGGGCTGGTAAACGACGCGGTAACCAAGCTTTCGAGCGGCGAACGCCAAGTCGCCGTCCTCGTAGTAGGCAGGTGCGAACCGACGATCCAGTCCGCCGACGGCATCCAGAATCTCTTTGCGTACGAGGAGGCAAGCACCGGAGCAGTAGTCGACGTCGCGAAGGAAATTGAAAGCCGGATCACCCGGGTCAGCACCCCTCCCATAATTCCAACCCGAGCCGTCACTCCAGATGATCCCCCCCGCCTCCTGCAGGCGTCCATCGGGATAGACCAGCTTGGCTCCTACGACCCCGACGTTGTCCTCCAGTTCCACCGTCCTCTCGAGGGCCTCGAGCCAGCCCGGCCGCACCTCGGTGTCATTGTTCAACAGAACGATGAGTGAGCCGTTGGCGACGCTGAGGCCGGCGTTCACGGCACCGATGAAGCCGACGTTCTTCGTGAGATGCACGACGGTGATGCCGGCGACGCCCGACAGGAGCTGGCGGGTCGCGTCAGTCGAGGCATCGTCGACGACAATGAGCTCGTACGGCACCGCCGAGACGTCGTCGGTGAGCGACCGCAAACATGCCGCTGTGAGAACCCAGTTGTTGTGCACGGGCAGGATGATGCTGACCTCAGGCTCCGGCACGGTGGGAAATGGTGGGATAGCCGGAATCGGAAGCTGGAGCCCTTCACCTGACGACGTCGGCCCAGCGGCACGTGCGAGCAGCCGTCGGTACGCCCTACGGCGCAATGTCCGTTCCGGGGCGAGCCGGTCAAGTGCACGTCGGCCTCGTTCGAGAACAGGGAAGGCGGCCGAGCTCCGGAGGGTGTTGAGCTCTCCCAACGACGACTCCAATTGGATCCGTGTTGCCCGCAGGTCGGCGAGAACGTTCTCTTGGCGCCGCTCGAGGTGATCGGCCCGGCGGCTCGCCTGCCGCAACGAGAGCAGTGTCGCGTCGTGGTCGGCGAGGAGACGATGAGTAAGGTCCACCTGGTCCTGGAGCAGTTGAGCGACCTGCTCCTGGGCTTCATCGCGTTGCTGCTCGGTCTGGCTGATCAGCTCGACCAGTTTCGCTCTGTCGGCGAGCAGTCGGGCGACTTCAGCCCGGCTGTCGTCGCGTTCGCGCTGAGGCCGGCGAATCAGCTCGAGACCGGTGTCCACCAGCGTCGAGTAGCCCGGCAACTCCGGTAATGGGGCATCGGACGCCACGGCCAGGAGATAGGTGGGGCTCAACTTCACCCCCGGGGTCCATCCAGCCTTCTCGCCTGTCAGTGTCAGCACCTCTCCCGAACCGCTTTCCGGGTCGAGCGGGAGCATGAGGGACCCCACGGCGACGTTGTGGCCCCAGAGGCGGACATGCCGGAAGCTGGCCGAGAGCAGTGCGGCGAACTCGTCGGCGGAGAGCTCGTGTACGTGAAACGGGTTGTCCTGTCCCTCCGCGCCCGAGTACACGAGGCGGTCGGGCGTGGAGACCACAAAGGTGCCCTCGGGCGTGAGGACCCGCAGTACCTCGGCCAGGAGCCGGTCATGGTCGTTGACGTGCTCCAGAGCTTCGAAGCAGGTCACGAGATCGAAAGAGCCGTCAGGAAGATTTGCGAGGTCGAGAATGTCGGCGCGCTCGAACGTGAGGTTGGCGAGCCGGTAGTTGGCCCGAG
Source organism: uncultured Actinomycetota bacterium (assembly GCA_963735115.1). Lineage (GTDB taxonomy): Bacteria > Actinomycetota > Acidimicrobiia > Acidimicrobiales > Bog-793 > JAKACA01. The sequence goes on from CAVTJR010000001.1 coordinate 1,586,084, forward strand.
CGTGTTGGACGGTGGTGTCGTCAAGTTCCACCGCCACGACCTCGCTCGCCTGTGTAGCGAGCAGGGCCGCCCCATACCCCTCACCGGTAGCAAGATCGAGGACTCGTCGACCGGGTGCGAGGGCGGCGGCGAACAGATAGCGGTGATAGTGCTCGTACACGACCTGCAGGTCGCTCGCCCATGGGACGCAGCGCTCGCCGGTCCAGTCGATCAGGCGCGGTGGCGGCGCGCCAGGGCTCTTCGCAGAACGCGTGCGCTTGGCGCGAGGTGGTCTGTTCGGCTGCTTCTCCTCGCTGCTCGCGCTCGTGACCACTCCGTTCCGCCCGCCCACTCGTATCTTGAGCTGCCAGGTATCCCGGCAGCACCACTTGCTCGTCGAGAGGGTGACGTGGGCCCTCCGCTCGCTCCGCTTGATCACGATACCCCGGGCAGGGCGGCCCCCACGAGTTTCTCTCGAAGCCGCTAGGTACGCTCCTCACATGTCGATCGCAGGCGTCATCCTCGCCGCAGGACAGGGGTCGCGGTTCGGCGAGACTGGCGAGAAGCTGCTCGTCACCGTCCGAGGGCGGCCACTTCTCGCCTGGGCGATCGACCCGGCCCGCGAGGCCGGGCTCGATGAGCTCATCGTCGTGAGTGGTGCTGCCGACCTGGGGGGCGTTGTGCCGGACGACGTCACGTTGCTGCGCAACGACGAGTGGCAGCAGGGTCAAGCCACCTCTCTCGGCGTGGCGCTCGACTGGTGTCAGCGCCGGGGGCACTCGGCCGCAGTCGTCGGGCTCGGCGATACCCCCGGCTTGACGGCGTCGGCCTGGCGGAGCGTGGCGGAGGCCGCCGGGGGTCCGATCGTCGTCGCTACCTACGGAGGTCGGCGAGGTCATCCGGTCCGGCTCGACGCAGCCGTCTGGACGCTTCTGCCGACGAGTGGCGACGAAGGGGCGCGCAGCCTTATGTCGAGGCGGCCCGAACTCGTCGTGGAAGTAACCTGCGAAGGCACATCGATCGATATCGACACTCGGGAGGACCTGCGCCGATGGAGCTGACGAACGAATTCGAGGTTGCGGTCCCCGTCGCGGAGGCCTGGGCCGTGCTCACCGACGTCGAGCGGATCGCCCCGTGCCTTCCCGGAGCGGAGCTGAAGGAGATCGAGGGTGACGAGTATCGGGGCATCGTGAAGGTGAAGGTCGGACCGATCACGGCGTCGTATCGGGGGGCGGCGCACTTCAAGGAGATGGACGAGGTCGCACACCGTGCGGTCCTCGAGGCCGAGGGCCGGGAGACACGCGGCCAGGGCAACGCCTCCGCCCTCATCACGGCGACGCTCTCTGCTTCCGACGTCGGCACGAAAGTCCAGGTCAACACGGAGCTCTCCATCACCGGGAAAGTCGCCCAGTTCGGGCGGGGCGTCCTTGCGGACGTGTCCGGAAAGTTGCTCGACCAGTTCGTGCACAACCTCGAGACGATGGTGCTCTCGCCCGCGGGGGGTGCAGCGACCACGGGTGCAGCGACCAACGGCTCCGCCGAGCCTGAGGCGAAGGCCTCGGCGGCCAAGGCCAAAGCGGAGCCCAAGCCCAAAGCGGAGCCCAAGCCCCGGCCCAAGCCTAAGAGCGAGTCGGCGGTCGCCTCGGATGGAGCCGGGCGCGAGGACGAGGTTGCCGTTGAGCCGGAGGCCGCGCCACCGACTGTCCGCCAGATTCAGTCTGCCCCTGCCGAGCCCGTTGACCTGGTCGGGATTGCCGGGCCGTCGCTGGCCCGGCGTGTGCTGCCCTTTGCCAGCATCGCCGGTGCGTTCTTCCTCGTGCGCATCATCGTGTATGCCCTCCGCCGTCGAAGGTCGTGACGAGCGGCGACCGGGACGCCGTGGCGGCGCTCTTGGGGAGGGAGCCGAGAGGCTTCGAGGTGGTGGTTCGGGATCGGGAGGGTGAGCCCATCGTCATCAGTAACGCGCCAATCCTCGACGACTCGACGCCCATGCCCACGCGCTTCTGGCTCGTGGGCCGCGACGTCTCCAGGGCCGTGAGCCGCCTCGAGGCGGGCGGCGGGGTGAAAGCAGCGGAGTCGGCTGTCGACGCCGCCGCCCTGGCGGCAGCGCACGCCCGCTACGCGGCCGAGCGGGACAGCGAGGTGCCGGAGGACTACAGCGGCCCGCTGCCGTCGGGCGGGGTCGGGGGCACGCGACAGGGTGTGAAGTGCTTGCACGCCCATCTCGCCTGGTACCTGGCCGGCGGCGACGACCCCGTCGGTCGCTGGGTGGCCGACGAGCTCGCCCTCGACCGGAGCGACTTCCTCGTGGTCGCACGCTGAGGACGTGGAGCAGACTCGCCTGCCGGCGGACGCCGTCGTGGCGGCGGTCGATTGCGGGACAAACTCCACCCGACTCCTCATCGCCCGGGGAGATGGGGCGGCGATGGACCGCCGGATGCGGATCACCCGGCTCGGCGAAGGGGTCGACCTCTCCGGCGAGCTCCAGCCGGCAGCGATCCGCCGGACACTCGAGGTCCTCGAGGAGTACCAGCGAGCGATCTCCGCCAGCGGCGTGCGGCGGACCCGAGCGGTTGCTACGTCCGCCATTCGGGACGCCGCCAACGCCCGGTCGTTCCTCGATCCGGCAGCTCTGGCGATGGGTGCCGAGCTGACGGTGTTGACCGGCCCGGAGGAGGGGCGGCTCTCCTATCGGGGGGCGACCTCAGAGCTGTCGCCAGGCAACGGGCCATATCTCGTCGTAGACGTCGGCGGTGGCTCGACCGAACTCGTGACAGGGCTCCGGGACGGCTCGATCGAGGTGTTGTCGCTCGACGTCGGATGTGTTCGAGTGACGGAGCGTTTCCTCGTCTCCGACCCACCTACGCCGGGCCAGTTGGCGGACGCACGAGCGCTCGTGAGCGGACTGATGGAAGGCGCCCGTGACAACCACCCAGCCTTTGTTGATGCGAAGACGCTCGTCGGGTTGGCCGGCACAGTGTCCGCGCTCACCATGCTGTTCCTCGGCCTCGAGACCTACGACCGCGCCGCCGTGCATCATGCACGGCTGCGCCGCACGGAGGTAGAGCGCCTGCTGGAGGAGCTGGGAATCGAGACCGTCGAGCGGCGACGAGCCCGCGTCGGCATGGAGCACGACCGTGCCGACGTGATCGTCGGCGGCGCCATCGTCCTGCTCAGCGTGCTGGACGTCTTCGGCTTCGACGAGCTCATCGTCTCGGAGTCGGACATCCTCGACGGGATCGTGGGCGAGCTGCTTGGGCTGACCAGTACGGCACGAGCCGGACCCTCGGCAGCGAGTTGCGTGTGGCCAGGACGGTGGGCGAGTTGATGCTACGAACGTCCTGCAGCCGGCCTGGATCCTCCTCATCCGGGATGCGATCATGTCGCCGATGACGGGAGCCCTCCTTGAAGCCTTGTTGTCGCCCACGACGGTCTCAGACACCGCACGGCTCAACGAGGACTACGACCGTGCGAGGCCTTACAGGCACGTACCGATTCCCGGCTTTTTCGCGCCGGACTTCTGCCGTCGATTAACGGAAGAGTTCCCGCGGACCGAACGATCGAGCCTGTTCGTCGAGTACGGCCGAACGATCGGCAAGGCGACGGTCGAAGACATCTGCTCTATCAGCCCGGCCTACAGCGAGCTCGATTGCCTGCTCCGGGCCGAGATCTTCCTGCGCTGGCTTGGCGACATCACCCGGATTGAGCACCTTCTTCCCGACCCCGGATATCTCGGTGGTGGCACTCATGAGAACCTCGACGGCCAGGTTCTTCACCCGCATATCGATTTCAACAGGCACCCGGTGACCGGTTGGTACCGCCGGCTCAACTTGCTCGTTTACCTCAATCGAGATTGGAAGCCCGAGTGGGGAGGGAACATCACCCTGTTCGAGGATCCGAGGCTGGCCGGGGTCGGCGAGGTGGCAACCTATGCGCCGGAGTGGAACTTTGGTGTCCTTTTCGGGACGAGCGAGCGGTCGTGGCATGGATTCGACAGATTGCGCCTAGACGGCGCGCCTCCCGGGACGAGTCGCCGGTCGATCTCGGCGTACTACTACTCCGAAGAGCCTCCGCCTGAGATCGATGCTGACCATTCGACGGTATACATTCCGCCGCCCGTCCTCTCGGGCAGGGACGAGTTCGAGCGGTCAGCGCTCGCGGAGGAGTGGGAGGCGCTGCTGCGCAACGAGCAGCTGGAGCAGAGAAAGCTGGCTCGCCTCGTGGAGCAGTTGCAACGTCAGCTTGACGTCGCCCGCTCGGCGGAGCGGCTACCCCTCCTGGGCTATCTCGAGCAGCTCGGCCAGGCGGAGGGGTTCTACCCGGAGGGCTGGACGGCTGTGACAATGACCGTTCGCCTACGCACCAGGCGACCCCTGCGTGGCCTCAGCGTTAAGATTTACTCTCCGGCCGGCCCAGATCGCCAGCTCCTCCTGTCGGTTGATGGCGTGCTTGCGGCCTCGATAGGCATCGTCGCCAACGGGCCGACCGAGATGCTCGTCCCTGTTGTGCGCGAGTCCGACCAGGAACTCAGCCTCACGTTGCAGGTCTCGTCGGCATATAAGGACCCGGGGGATGACCGCGAGCTTGGGGTCGTCTTGCTGGGCATTGAAGCGGTGCGCGACGCCTAACAACCTGAACGATTCGCCTCGGGCCACCGGGCCGGGGCCGTCGCTTGCCTTCCCTTCGCATGCTGGCCAGTCAGGCGAGCTATGCGGACTGCAGCCGAGACGTCGAGAGCTCCGCCGGCGTTCCGAGTGCAAGGCAGATGGCGGCCTCGACAAAGCTCTCGGTGTCGCCGTGACGTTGTTCGGCCCACTGCGCACCGTTGGCTCCGAGGCCTGCCCTCAATGATTCGTCTTCAAGGATCGCTCGCACACAGTCGACCATCTCCCCGGCGTTGCGGTACCAAAGCCCGCCGTTCGACTGCCTCGCATGCTCGGCGGACACAGAGTCGTCGGGCACGACGACCGGAGTCCCGAAGCACAGTGACTCGATCGTTTCCCGCCCGATCGGACCGGGGGAGCGCACGTCAACGGTCACGGCAGCTCCGGCCATGAGTCGCCAGAGGTTCATCCGCGTGGCCGCCCAGGGTATGTCGAAACGCGCTCCTTCCACTGCCGTCACGACCCATCCGGGGCGCCGCACTTCGGCGATGGAGACATGGCCGAGGACATGGCGCAGATATTCGTGCGGCGGACATCGACCGCTCGACCAGTCGTCGTCGAAACCGGAGATGACGAGCACATAGCGCCCGAACGGCCTGAGTCCAGCCATGCCGGCCCCGGCCGCGAGACGGTTTACGGGGAGCGCGATCTCGAGGCGGTGCAGGTGCGAGATGGCTTCGCCGTCGAGGAGCCGGGCGATGCGATCGAATTCAGAGCCGGAGAACGCCCCGACTGCGTCGACGGGAGTCAGCGCTGCACGGAATGCAGACGAGGAGAGGACGGCGTCGTCGCCGCACAACGGGAGCAGCACGACCCGCGGTCGATTCGCCCCAGTGGTGAGAGCGCCGCCCATCCAGAAGGTCGCCGGGCCGGCGAGGACGACCACATCCGGTTCGAGGCTCTCTATCTTCGAAATCGCATCCGTCGAGGGCAGCGACGCCTGCTCGAGGAGGCTCTGGGCTGCCAGTTCAGGCAGGATCCTGCCGGGTTGGCGCGTGAAGGACGCCCGCAGCAGGTCGGATCGCAGGAGGTCGTCTCGCCTGCCATGAGCTCCCACGCTGTCCCCACGGTCGGAGGGGGCAGAAATCGAGTAGACGGGGAACACGCCGTCATAGCGCAGTGGCGGCTGATGAGCGCGCGGGTCCGAGCAGTCCTCGATACTGACGACCGAGACGCTTGCGCGCAGCGCCAGTGCTCCGGCGACTAGGCGCGTGGCCGCCGCCCGCTCGCCCCAATCCGAGCCCCAGGAATCGGCCACGATGACGACTCGCGGGCGCGGTGCCGTCGGCTCGGCGATGCCGGCAGACACGGCGACACCGGCGATGTCGACAAGGTCGTCGCCCCGCCGGCCGGCATCGCCGTCGTCAGCCATTCGCCCGTTCATCGACGTGGAAGGCGAAGTCGATCACATCCGAGCGCACGGCCTCGATAACGCTCAGCTCCGCAGCCCGATCCTCGTCGACTCGCCTCGACACGGCGTCGACTGCTCGGACGTTGACGCCGAGGTATTCCTGCAGCTTGTCGAGGTAGGGACCGAGCACCGCCATCACCATCCGGTAGGCCACCCAGTAGGCGGCGCCCCGGACGCCACGCCGGCGCTGCGGTGCCAGCAGCTCCCGGAGCTCCCAGTTGTGGTGCATCCAGTTCAGGTCTGAGTTGACGTGCACGGGAGTGCGTTGCACGTTCATCATCGCCTGGCCGAAGGAGTCCGGCGGCACCCAATGCTTCGGTGCTGCCGCGGCGGCCTCGCGCCGCGTAGCCCTCAGCTTGTCGACGACTCGCTGAGCGTCGACAGGAATGTCTCCCACTTCGCCTCATCTCCCTCGGTCGGTAGGCGGCAGTTGTTGTCGAACCGGCCCAAATTGGGGTTGTAGTAGGGATCTCCGGAGAGCAGCAGTGACCGCCATCGGTTTCGGAAGAAGGGTATCTCTCCTGTGTCACCGGTATGGCCCCGGCTCTTGGACTCATAGTGAATCAGCTCGGCAAGCGGCGTGTACACGACGAAGAGCCCCTTTTGGCGAAGCCGCAGGCAGTAGTCGATGTCGCTGAAGGCGATGGGGAGGTTCGCGTCGAAGCCGCCCAGCTCCTCGAACACCGATCTCCGTGTCATCAAGCAAGCGCCCGTGACGGCCGAGGTGTTGCGCGTCACGGTCGTGAGGGACAGATACCCGGGCTGGTCGGCGCTGAGACCTTGTTGAACGTGCGATACACCGCGTCCGGCTCCCACGATGACGCCTGCGTGCTGGATCGTTCCGTCCGGATAGAGCAGCCGCGCACCCACGGCGCCTACCTCGGGTCGCTCCGCCTGGGCGACGAGAGCTGCCAGCCAACCTCTCGACCGCGCCTCGATGTCGTTGTTGAGGAAGAGCAGGAGCTCGCCCCGAGCTTTACGGGCGGCCTCCTGGTTGATGGCCGCCCAATCGAAGGGACCGGGTGCGGCGACGAGGCGCACCCGGTGGTCGCGGGCGAGATCCTCGAGGAGGGCTCGTGTCTCCGGCAGGGCACTGTCGTTGTCAACGAGCAACAGCTCGAAGTTGTCGTAGCCAGGCTGCTCGATGAACGATCGGTAGCAGGCCGCCGTCAGGGCCGGTTCGTCCCGGAACGGGATGATGGCACTCACGAGGTGCCCTGACGAAGGCGTGCGGATGAAGTGATAGCTGCCAGGCACGACCGGGTGGTGCACGACGGTGGCGTCGATGGCCCGGCGTGCGGCGGCGTCCTCCAGGGCGCGGCGGCCGGCCTCGTATCTCCCGGCGCCTGGCGCGGGCCTCGGACTGGGTGGAGTCAGCAGCCGACCTGCGGTGATAGAGGATCTCCGGGACATGGATGATGGCGCTCGTGATCTCGCTGACCCGCAGCATCAAGTCGTAGTCCTGAGCGCCGTCGAAGGTCGAGTGGAGCCCGCCCACAGTCGGTGAGCAGATCGCGCCGGACGACGAGGACATGGCCCATGTAGGCGTTCGACAACAGGAGGTCCGGGGACCAGGCCGGCTTGAAGCTGGGTGTGTGCCTGAGCCCCGTCTCGTCGATCTTGTCCTCATCGGAGTAGATGAGGTCGGCTCCCGGCTGATCGGCGATGGCACCGGCGATCCGATCGAGGGCTGACGGGTGGAGCTCGTCGTCGTGGTCGAGGAAGACGGCGTACCTCCGCCAGCAAGGGCGAGGGCATCGTTGGTTGCGGCCGAGACGCCGCCGTTGGTGGCGCGAGCCACCGTGTGGATGCGCCGATCGAGGGCAGCGAGGGCGGCGATGCGCGACGTGAGCTGCGAATCGCCAGAGGCGTCGTCGCACAAGCACAGCTCCCAATCGGAGTAGTCCTGTGCGAGCACCGAGGCGACGCAGCGGTCGAGCAGATCGAGCGGCGTGCGATGGCAGGCGACGATGACGCTGAAGAGAGGATGCGCCGGCTTTGCGACGCCGCGCCCGGCTCTTAGGTGGAGAGCTGTTTCGTCTGCCGGTGTTGTGACCGCCTCGCCGCGCCTGCTCCGGCGGTTCCGCCTCACGGTTGGCCTTGCCCGGGCGGCCGCCACCGAGGCGGCCGTGTCGCTCGAGGCTCGGGTGGGCTCGCCTCGCTTCCGCAACCAGTCGGCGTAGCGCTCGTGGTCGTCAGTCGCGTTGGGTGGATAGGGTGACCGGCTCGGCGTTTCCGGCGTGCTGACGGTGATGCCTTCCGCGGGTAACCGGAGTCCGTTTGCCAACGCCTCCGTGAGCCAGTCGACGGACTGCCACACGCGGCGGGAATCTCGCCGCTGCTCGAGCAGATAAGCGGTCCAGGGTGACTCTGGCGTGTGCAGCTCGTGCTCGAACGACTCGTGAGACCCACGCAGCTCAAGGAGCTCCTCATAGAGCGACTGTTGTGATCCAAGCACGACAGCCGCAGCGTCGGTACGGTCGGGGGCCCCTGCTCCGATCGGCGCCTGCTCGCCCTCGACTCGCTCATGGCGCAGATCCGGGATAGAAGCCCAGATCGTCGTCGGCGGGCGAGCTCCGCCCTCTCCGCGAGATCGCTGACCTGCAACGATTCGAGCCAGCAGCGGAGCTCTTCTCGCCAAGCTTCCGGCCGGCGACATGCGTCGGCGTAGGAGGTGACAAACACCGGAAGGCCTGTCAGGCCGGCGACGGCCCGGTGTTGGTAACGCTCCCAGAGGGCAAGGCCGACCGGCAGCTCGAGACCGTCTCGGCGCTCGAGGGAGCGGGCCACCTCGAGAGGGTGACGCACGCAGAAGACGCAGGCGATCGGCCGACCGATGACCTGACGCCAGAACGGCAGCAGGAGGGTGGTGCGCGGATCCTTCCAGCAAACGGCGACGTTGGGATCGCCAAATGCCTGCCGGAAGGTGGCGGCTGCTCGCGTCGCCACCGGCGCCAGCTCCTCCGAGGAGACGGGATCGGTCGGCAGCGGCGGGGGATCGTCCCAGCTGCCCCCAAGGCGGCGGAGGAGGCCGTCGTTCTCCGCCAGCAGCGAGATGCTCTCGAAGTGCCCGGCCTGATTGCTCGGGTGTCGACCGAGCAGATCGTCCTCTTTCGGAAGGGCGAGTCCGAGAGAAGCGAGCACTGATGCGGTGGCCGATGTGCCGCTTCGGCCCATCCCGACGACAAGGATGACGGGCGCGGCGGCGGGCTCGTGCCCGTCGGTGGGGGGGCGGCGAGTCACGACGATCCGCCGAGGCGCGACAAGCTCAACGGAGGCCGTGTGTGCCCAGTGACGCGGTTATCACCAGGCCATCGTACGCGGTGGGGGTCTGGATCTGCCACGATAGGGGCGTGACGAGTCCTGACCCGTCGCACGGGGTGGCATGACCGAGTTGACCGCCCCGGGCGTCTCCACCGAGCTCGTCGGCCGCAGAGTCAAGTTGCGGCCGCTGCGCGAGGAGGATTTCGAAGCGTGGCACGAGGTGAGGACGAGGTGTCGTGATTGGCTGCTGCCCTGGGAGCCGCGGCCGGCGAGCGCTCCGTACCCACCGGAGGATCGCGCGAGCTTCGTCGCCCGCTGCTCGATGCGCGAGCGAGAGCGTCAGCTGGGTGTCGGTTTCGCCTTCGGCATCTTCGCCTCGACGGGCGCTCGGGTCGGTGCGGGCCCGACGGGCGCTCGCTTCGTCGGCGAGGTCAACCTCTCCTCCGTGCAGCGAGGGCCGTTTCAGAACGCCTACGTCGGCTATTGGATGGACCAGCTGCACGCCGGCCGCAGCTACACGCCGGAGGCGTGCGTCCTGCTGTTCCGTTTCGCCTTCGAGGATCTCGGCTTGCACCGCCTGCAGATCTCGATCATTCCGCGGAACCGCCCGAGCCGGCGCGTCGCCCAGAAGCTGTGGCTGCGTGGCGAGGGGATCGCTCTGCGCTACCTCGAGATCGACGGCAAGTGGGAGGACCACGTTCGCTATGCCATCACGACCGAGGAGTGGAACGAGCGCCGGGACCGCTACCTGCGGCAGTGGCTGAGCGAGCCGATGACGTTCTGATCCCTCTCGGCGGCGTGGACGCCGTCGGCCCGCTTGCGTCATTCCGGCCCTTCAGACGTCGGACTGGCGTACGACAGCAGGCGAATGCTTGAAGAACGCTTCGACGGCGGGGTCGTACTGATACGCCGGGATCTTGTTGCCGATGGCCCTCCCCAACCGCAAGCCTTCGGCGTACCGCTCGACGGCGCCAGCAGAGCTGGTGGAGAACTCGAAACCCGCCGCCTTCAGCCTCGTCGTGTCGATGCCCCTGCCGTATCGGAGCAGGTTCTCGAGCTCGCCCGGCAGGTCGAGCAAGCCGAGCCGGATCAACGGAGCGGCCGCCGGGCGAGTGAGGAAGGGCGAGATCGGCAACCGCCAGACCCCAGCGATCTTGGCCACCTCGCTCACCGGGATCTTTCCGTCGCCGGAGACGTTGTAGGTGCCGGCGATGCGGTCGAGGACGACGGTCTGCACGCAACGGACGACGTCCTCCTCGGCAACGAACTGGATCAAGGGATCGAAGCCGGCGATGCACGGCATCACGCCCCGGGCGAGATTCCGGCTGATCGGCGTGTTGATCTGTTTGCCGAGCACGTTGGCGAACCGGAGGAGGGTCACGGTCACGTCGGGGTTCTCGTCGGCGAAATCCCGCACGTAGCTCTCGACCTCGGTGAGAGAGCGCTCGAGGCGTGAGCGGGGGGGTCGTGGAGCGGGGCGTGTCCTCGGTGAACCAGGCGGGATCGGACGGGTGGGCGCCGTAGACGAGCGACGAGGACTTCACGACCACTTGACGCACCGACGAGTCGGCCGCACCCGCCGCTGCCAGCAGGTTCATCGTGCCGATGACGTTGATCTCGTGCAGCGCCCTGCCCGACATCGACGACGAGTCCACGACGAGGAAGGTGTGGACGACAGTGTCCACCTGCGTGGCCTGCACGATACGGGCCAGGAGGGAGTAGCTGCTGTCGGCGCGGACGTACTCCGTCCGCTCGAGCGGGACCGACGGAGTGCCGGTGCCCATGCCGAGGAGCATCTCGACCTCGGGCTCGCGCTCGAGAGCGGCCGCCACCCGGCCCCCCCAGAACGTGTCGAGGCCCGTGAGGAGTATGCGCCGGCCCATCAGCCGAACCAGACGCTGCGGCGTTGGGAGAGCATGTCGTAGAGCGCCTCCTGCAGCTGCAGGCGGATGGCTTCGGACTCGTCCAGGATCCGGCCGCGGGGGTATTTGCTCAGCCCCGGTGTCACGCCGAAGAGGATCGGCTCGAGGACACGGAAGCGGAACTTCGCCGGCAGGTAGACGACCGATCCGAGGAGCGGGCCGAGGAGGAGGTGGTTGGCGGTCACCGGCAGGTAGGGCAGTTTCAGCAGCTTGGCGACGGCAGGGAGGCGGAAGAGGATGGGCATCGATTCCTCCGCCCCGACGACGGCAATGGGCACGACAGGAACGCCGGCACGCATGGCCGTCTCCACGAAGCCCCCCCGCCCGAACCGCCGCAACTGGTACCGCTCGGACACGAGCTTGCTCGGGCCTTTCGTCCCCTCCGGGAAGACCAGCGCCAGCTGCTGGTGGTCGTGCAGGATGCGATGAGCGTTGTCGGGAAGCGCCGGCACGCCCCCGGTGCGGCTCCACCCCGTGCCGATGGCGGGGATCGTGCGGAAGAAGTTGTCGGCGAGGCCGTACACCGGCCGCCCGAGCTCCTCCTCGATCCCTTGCATGATCATCGGCGCGTCGGAGGGCAGCGCACCGGCGTGATTGGCGACCAGCAAGGCACCCCCGGTCGTCGGGATGTTGGCGAGGCCTTCCCACTCCACCCGGAACCACGTCCGGTAGTAGAAGCTCCCGAGCCTGCGGGCTGCCTGCCGCCAGCGCTCGGACCGTCCCCACTCGTCGACGTCGGTGCGGCGCGCCGGGTCGGCCAGCGGGTCGTCGGGCTGAGGCTCGAGCCCGGGAAAGTGCAGCATGCGCGCCACCGCTCCCCCCGAATCGGGCTCGCGGGGGATCTTTGCGGGTTCTCGCGCCATCGAGGTTGGATCGTACAACGACATCGCCCGGTCGCCGTCCGAGCACAGCTGGAGGCTACGGGCGGCCCATGCCCACGAAGCCTGCCCAGTACATCCGGTAGTACGCCACGTTCGTCCCCGTCTCGGCGGCCTGGATGATCGTCTGCGTCCCGTAGGGGCCCGATCCGACGTACATGGCGACGTGGGTGATCGGCCAGGGCCCGTCGTCGGCGAAGTGGTAGAAGATCAGATCGCCCGGTTCGATCTGCGATGGCGCGATGTGGGTGGACTCGGCGTACTGCGCCGTCGCCCCGTGCTCGAGGTACACGCCGGCGGCCTCCCAGGCGAGCATCGTCAAGCCGGAGCAGTCGACACCCTTTCGGCTGGCTCCACCCCAAACGTAAGGGACTCCGAGGTAGGTCTCGGCGGCCTGCACGGCGGCGTTGCCGGCGGAGTTCGAGCCCGCAGGCACAAGAGGCCCGTAGGCCCCCGTGTCTCCGCCCGGGCCGGAGCTCCCGCCACCGCCGTTTCTCCTGGCGGCCGCCGCGGCGGCGGCTGCTTCTTCTTCCGCCAGCTTGCGGGCCCTGGCGGCGGCGGCAGCGGCGAGGGCACGTTGGCGCTCGAGGATCAGCGTGCCGAGGCGGCCCTTGACTTGCTTCAGGATCGCCGTCACCTGCGCCGTCTCGGTCTCGGCGGTGTCGCGGGCCTTTGCCTCGGTTGCGACCGTGGACGCCGCTGCCCGCTCCTGCGCCGTCTGCAGGGTCACCTCGTTTGCCACGCGGTCCTTGGCCACGGCGATGGCGTGCTCGGCGTTGTGTAGCTGATCAGTCACACTGCCGGCGTAGGCCGCGATGCTGCCTGCATCGGAGACGCTGCCGTCGATGACGGCGAGGGCAGCGTCAGCTCCGTTGTCGGAGACGTAGGCGTCGATGGCGGCGTTGCGGAGGTTTGTCATGGCGTGAGCGAGGTTTCGCCGCAGCACCGCCAGTGCGGCTCTCGTACGCCGAAGCCTCGCCCGATCCTGCCCGAGGGTGATGAGGGCCTCGTCGTAGGCCTCCGCTGCCGCCTGGATCTTGTTCTGGTCGGTGGTCAATTGAGCAGCGAGGGCGTTTGCTTGCTGCTGCAGGCGGTCGATCTGCCCGGGAGTCGGCCCGGACGCCGAGGCGGCGCCAGGTGTCCCGACCACGGCAAAAGCGCTCGCGGCCATGGTCGCCGCCATCGCGATGGCCGCGAACCGCCCAGCCGAGTGGCGCACCCTCCTCATAGATAGTCAACTTTGGCCACATAAGCAACAAATGTCAACTTCCTCCACCCCTATAACAGCATCGACAGGGCAGCGGACTACGGTTCCGGGGCGAGTTGCGATGTGACCGACGGCGAGGTGAGATGCCAGGACTGGTCGTTGAGACCCGTTACGGACGAATCCGTGGCACGGACGAGGATGGGCTCGTCGTCTTCCGTGGCGTTCCGTACGCGGCCGCGCCAGTGGGGCACCGCCGCTTCCGGCCGCCGCAGCCGCCCGAGGACTGGAGCGACGTCCGCCAGGCGAATTCATTCGGCCCGATGTGCCCGCAGCCTCCGGCAGCCGGTCTCGAATCGATTCCGGGGGACCCGACCGAGCAGTCCGAGGACTGTCTCACGCTCAACATCTGGACGCCCGGACTTGACGGCGCCAAACGCCCCGTCATGGTCTTTCTGCACGGCGGTGGCTTCGTCTCCGGGTCATCCTCGGTGGCGGTGTACCACGGGGCCGCCCTCGCCCGTCTCGGGGTCGTCGTCGTCACGCTGAACTACCGCCTCGGGGTGCTCGGATGGCTGGCGCATCCTGTCTTGACTGCACCCGACTACGGTGCCGGCTTCGGCAACTGGGGCCTGCGTGACCAGATCGCCGCTCTCGGCTTCGTACGGGAACACGCTGCTCGGTTCGGCGGGGACCCAGCGAATGTCACGATCTTTGGGGAGTCGGCCGGGGCCATGTGCGTGGCCGCCTTGCTGGCAGCTCCGGAGGCGCGGTCGTTGTTCCGGCGGGCGATCCTGCAAAGCGGTGCCGCCGCCGCCCTCGGAGCGCCCGAGGCGATACGGGTGGCCGAGGCGCTTGCGGCTGAGCTCGGGACCGACGAGCTCAGCCGCGAGGCCCTGTTGGCCCGGCCGGTTGAGGAACTCGTCGCCGCCCAGCAGGCGGTAGGGGCCGCCCAGCAGGCAGGCGGAATGCCCTTCCAGCCCGTCGTGGACGGGGGCGTCTTGCTGCGGCACCCGGCCGCCGCGATTGCTGACGGCTCGGCCGACGGCGCCGACCTCCTCGTCGGCACGAACCGGGACGAGTGGGCCTTGTTCACCTTCAGCGCCAGCTCCGTTCACGAGATCGACGAGGTGCGGCTTCTCAGGCTTGTCCGGTCGACGATTCGAGCGGCGGGCCTTGCCGAGTCGATCGCCGCCGAGGAGTTCATCGACGTGCATCGGAAGGCTCGCGCCGCCCGCGGCGAAGCGGTCGATCCGCCCTCTCTCTACACCGCGCTCGGGACCGACTGGGTGTTCCGCATCCCGGCGATGCGTCTCTTGACGGCACAGACCCTTCACCGAGGTAGGGGTTACGCCTACCTGTTCGATTGGGAGACACCGTTTGGGGGAGGCGGACTCGGCTCCTGCCATGCTCTCGAGCTTCCCTTCGTGTTCGGCACGGCCGACAACCCCTTCGTAGCGCTCTTCACCGGCAGCGGGCCGGAAGTGGAGGCGCTCTCCGAGTCGATGCGCGCCGCCTGGGTCGCCTTCGCCCGCACGGGTGACCCGGCTGTGGGCGCAACCGCGGTGCAGGATTGGCCTACCTACACCGTCACAAAACGGGAGACGATGCGCCTGGGACGCGTCATCGAGCCGTTGTCGGCGCCGATGGAGGCGGAGCGGGCATGGTTGGACGGGCGGCTCGGGCCTTACGGCGAGCTGGAGACGCGAAGTCTCGATCATGTCCGGGCACCGGCGAAGGGGACGTAGCCCAACGGCAGAGGCAGGGCGCTTAAAACGCCTCCAGTGAGGGTTCGAGTCCCTCCGTCCCCACTCTGATCTGTCTCGGGATTTCTGGGACAGACGAACCCTCAGAATCTTGGACCGCGGCCACAGCGTCGGTGCCGGGGAAGAAAACGGGGTCTGGGGCGGTTCCAAGCTGGAGCTCAGTGGTTCCCGCGCTCGTTGTTCGCCGATGGAGAAGCTGCCTCATCATTCGTCAAGGGACGAGAAACAACAAATGCGATCGTTCCGACGAGAAGTGCCGTAGCAACCAGCGACCACAGCGTCATAACACCGTTGCCGAGTGGCGACCTCCAGCTTCCGCTCGGAGGAAGCAGCGGACCAGGCAGGCCACTTGCGTAGCGACGCTCTGACGTGAAGAAGGCTGCGAAGTCACCGATCCCGATTGCAATGCAGAGGATCACGGCAATCCGAGACCGGAAACGATTGAGAGAATCCATGCCGACGATGAGGGCCGTCGCGAGGATCGGCATCCCAACCGCCATGGGCAGTATGTATCGACCCTGCCAGTCAATTCCCAGACTGTGTGCCTCCCGATAGGCGATGACCACAGGGACCAGCAGCACGACGGTTGTCAAACCAAGAAGGGCGATGACCCCTCGCCGCGTCGAGGTACCCAGCGCGCATAGAAGCACGAATCCGGTTGCTGCGATCCAGACCAGGTATGTGGCCAGCGGCGCTGGGGTGTCGAGCCATCCGAACACGCCGATCATTTGTTGAATCCACGCGCCAGTGTTTCCGAGGATACCGAGCAATACCGTTCCCGAGCCCTCATTGGCTGGAAGTCTGATCACTGGTAACTCCACAAGCCCATGAGCCGCAACGATCCATGACACCGCTGCGATAAAAGCCACCGCAATAATGGCAGTAGGCATCCTCAACGATTGCTTGCGCAGTAGCTCGACCCACCTCTGCCACCCGAGCAGTAAGTACAGAAAAAGGAAGATCAGAATTGCCCACGCCGGAGAAAGGCCGCGAGATAACACGAGGACGACGGTTGACGCCGTGACAACCACGAGAAGTCCCCGAGGCGGAGTATCTGCTCGCTCCACGAGAAGTATGAAGCCAGAGGTCCACAAACAGATCGCTGCGCAAATCTCCAGTCCGTTCGGATTTACAACTCCGGCAAGAAAAAGCGTCATGGGCGTCACGGCTAGCAGCAATCCAAGCAAAAGCAATGGACGTCTCGACCATGCGATGACGGACATGAGAGCTAGTGCAACCAAGAGTGCGGAAAGTGCCGCGCTGACGAGCCGCATCAGATAGATGCTGGTTGTGGAAACCATCAGTAACGAGGGAATCCCGACCATCGCGTAGTAGAGCGGGGGGTAGTGACCAACGTAGGTGGTCGTGACCACCGACCTCGTGTTGACGGCAAGTGGGCGCGCACAAGACGCCGGAACCCTGATTTTGAATGCAAAACAGGGAACGTGATTCCCTTCCGCGTAAAACGCTGGGACGGTGACGAGGGTGTATGCACCGAGAGAGCCTGGGCTGGGAGTGCCGATTATCTGTCCTCGAACCAATGCCACTGCGCGAACTATTTGAGTAGGTTCGTCTGGAGACGCAAACAATGGTGTCGCCAGACTCCATGCCGACATGTTAAGAAAAATAAGCACAAAGGCTACCGAGAAGACCTTGCGGGGCTGCGCTAGGACGGATGACGCGAACCGGATCCACCGTTCTCGCCGCGTAGTCCATGTAACCGCAGGTCTCTTGACACACCTTGCGTCTGCATGTCGGCCCCGATGGAACGTACTCGACTTGTCACCTCTGGTACTCGTCACGCCAATCCTTCGTTCGAGGCTTCAATGGACCACGCCGGTGCCCCAAGAGTGGACTGCCCGGGACGAGCATGCCCTGCGCCAGCGGCCATCCGACGAAAACTAAATACGCCCGTCGATCGTTACTACGAAAGACGGTCGTGTGATGGGTTTCATTCGCAAGTCGGTAATCGTCAGTACCGGGGGCGCTACCCGCACCGGTGGACTCAAAGCCAACAGCAAGAAGGCTCGGACTGCCAAAGCAAGTGAGAAGAGTGCGGAGATTAGGAAAGTAGCCGGCTTCACAGTGTTGGCGCAGCAGCGGCGGCGGTCGCTCGGGAGCTCCGGGTCACGAGCCGGACTTTCTCCAGTAGACCGAGGCTCCGACGCCACGGGGATCCTCCGTTCCCGCGCGGGCCTCGACCGTGATGATCTCATCGTCGATCGAGTTGGCGACCCGGAAATCCTCGACGGCTCGACGGCAAGGTTCCAGGACGAAAAAGTCATCGACGATCACGAACCCACCCGGGGAGACCTTCTCGTACAAAGCCTCAAGGCCCTGGATGGTCGACTCGTAGTAGTCACCGTCGAGACGCAGCACCGCGAGGCGCTCGATAGGCGCGACGCTTAACGTGTCCTTGAACAGTCCTTTGAGGAAATGGACTCGGTCGTCGAGCATTCCGTAACGGGCAAAGTTCGCCTTGACCTCGTCAAGGCCGACAGCGAGGTCCTTGTATCCCGACAGGTCGATCGAGTCTTGTGTGAAGTGGTCGATGTCGGGTGGCGGAAGGCCTTCGAACGAGTCGGCGACCCACACGGCGCGAGTGGGGTCACCGAAGGCGAGAAGCAGGGCGCGCATGAAGATGGCCGCTCCTCCTCGCCACACCCCGGCCTCGAGAAGATCACCCGGGACGCCTTCACGGATGGCTTTCTCCACACACGCCTGGATGCAATCCAACCGGACCAGGCCGATCATGGTTTCAGCCTGTCCGGGCCAATCCAATCCGGATTCGCGAATTCGTCGTTGTTCGGCCAATGCCTCGTTGTCGCGGCCTGGCGCGTCATTCATGAAGAGGAGGCGGGTGAGGCACCCCTTGAGGAGGTCTAGGTAGCTCGCCCGCAGCGTCTCTTCGAGTTCGCCGGCGACGGCTGTGTCTCTCACTATCCGCCTCCCGGAGCCAAAGGCGATGCAACACCGGTTGCTTGGGTCAGGGGATGCTCCAACTCGTTGAGCTGGCGGGTTCGGAACTCGACGGCGCGCTCCAGCGAGAGTGCCCATTGGGCAAGTCGCCTGTTGTCTTCGCGCAGTGTCTTCAGTTCCTCCTGGTAGACCTCCCGCTTCGCCTGCAATCGCCGTTCGGCAAAAGCGAGAAACCCGCTCGACTTGGTCTGGAGCTGGACAAAGCGCTCATACAAGTCGGCGTAGAGGTCCTCGATGGTTGCGGGGGCTGGCGGGGATGATTCGGCGTCGAATTCGCACGAGAACGGGGGGCACGCGCCCCCGAGGCCCTCCACGACCGCTCTCGTGGCGTCGAGATACGCCCGGCCGTGCAGTGCATCCGGCTCAAGGTGCGCGCCTTCCGACCACTCGTTCCAAGCGTTGACAAACACCACGCCGTCGCTTCCGTTGCTGCGAATCTGGCTTCGTATGGCGGACTCCAACCACTCGCGGTACCGCTCTGGTGTCGAATCCACCAAGACCCACGCTTCCCCGTTCTGACGGCGAGGAGCGTTGTCCCAACCAGGAGAGACGCAGGGATAGCGGATCCAGGGTGGATCGGGCCGACCCGAGTATGCGGACGCGACCTTCGCGTAGTCGAACAGCGTGTTGCCAGGCTTGCACGCAGGAGGAGGCTCCATCGGTGTCACGAAGATCCGTGACACCGTGCGGCACGAATTCTGCGGACGCGTTGAAACCTATCTCAGCTGGATCCGTGACCTTTCCACTCGTTTCGAACCCCACGATCCACGGCTCGGGAACTCCCGCGCGTGGACACTCGGTGCGCCAGATCTCGACAGTCCGTTTCGGGTTCGGAAGGCTATGCGGTCGGTACACCGTGAGAAGTGGACGCCCCTTGACCCGGATATATCGGGGATCCTTGAACGCCTCGATCGCCCAGCGAATGTGTTCTAGGTCGTCTTCTTCGTCAAAGGCCTGCTCGACGACGACCTCGTCGACCGACCCCTGCCATTTGCGGAACCAGCTCTCGTTCGCCCAGCACAGGCAGAAGGGGAAGTCAGGCTTGCCCGATCGCAGCACCTCGTGGAATGGCCGCTCCAACATGCGACGCCCGCGGAACCAGTAATGGTAGTAGCAGAACCCCGAGATCCCATAAGAACGGGCCAATCGAGCCTGCAACTCCCGGGTCTCGGGGAGCCGGAGATCGTAGAACCCCAACTCGCCGGGTAGATGTGGCTGATAGTGGCCCGCGAACAGGGGACGGCTTCGTGCCACGAGGGTCCACTCCGTGAATCCGACGCCATGCCACGCATCGTTCTCAGGCGTCTGGTGGAATTGCGGCAGATAGAAGGCCAATCGCAGGGGCAGGCCGTCTGACTGACGGGACTCGTCGCCGCCACTTTCGCTCACGTCGGCTCCGGCGACACCGGCCGTGGTGATCCGACCCCACGGAGGCGACCGTAGAGTCGACGCGCCGGCGCCAGGAGGCGGAGCGTCTTCGTGTTCAGGAGTCCCTCCAGTTCTTGCTGCCGCTCGGCGGCTTCACGGCGGGCCTCCTTCAGCATGCCGTCGCTCTGCTTCAACTCGCGCCGCAGTATTCGCAGCTCCTCCTGGAGCACCTCGCGCTCTTTTTGCAGTCGTTCGTAATCTTCCGTGCGTGTTTCGTGCTCGCGCATCTCCCGGCGGAGCAGCGCTGTCCTCACGACCTCGTCGTTCGCTCGATCGGCGAGCTCGTTGACGCGATCGGCAAGCGTGGCAAGGGTCCTCGTGCCGTTGTCCAACACCGCCTTCACCACGAACTGATAGGTCTCCGCCTCTGGGTCTTCGAGGATCTGGCTGATTGTCGCTTGAGGCACACCCTCTCGCGTGACCCCGAGCTCGCTTTGAAACAGAGGCATGATCACCCGGCGCGTCTCCACCGGGACAAGACCGGCTTCTCTGATCAGGGTTCTGATCCCGCTCCTGGTGAAGAAGCGAATATGAGTGCGATCGAGGAGCCCGGTCTCGTGATAGGGGAAATCACCCGCCAGCAGTGCAATCCTGACATCTCCATGAGCGATGTTCGGGACGGAGATCGCCACGAAGCCCGACGGTTTGAGGGTGCGTGCCGCCGCACGGAGGGTGGCGAGAGGGTCACGCAGGTGCTCCAGCACGTCCCCGAAAGTGACGACGTCGAACTGATCACCTCCGAGCTCCCACCACAATGTCCCAGCGTCAAGGTCCCCCACAACAACGCGTTCCGCCCACTTCTCGGCGACACTGGCCGCGTCAGCGTCAAACTCGATGCCGACGACACGGCAGCCGCGATCGTGCAGCGCCTTCGTGAAGTACCCCGTCGCGCAACCGACTTCGAGCACGCGCTTATTGAACCCGACCATGTCCAGCGTGTAGGCGTGACTGTTGTTCTCAGCGTTCGGATCGACCGTCGTGTGGTACACAAACGCCAAGTGGAATCTCCCTGCGCTGCCAGAACTTCGTTCGTCGGAGTATAGCTGTGGGTCCAACGACGACGCTTCTCAACGACCCGGCCTGCACGCTCACATCCCGGCCCGCGGCGTACTGGTCGGAGACCGAGGCGGGTCGAGGCTGCGTTCTTGTTCCGGAGACGAGTTGAGCACAGCACATGTGGCGTCGGGTCGGCTCCGCGAAGCCGAGGTGGCGGCTTCTCGATCCGGAGGCCTCCTCTTTCGATGCTGCCTGATGCCGAGCTCACAAGCCGCGCTTTTTGGCTAGCCGATCGGCTTTTGGCGCCCAACGGACGCCTTTTGAACACGCGCCGGCGTACCTTCGGTAATGGGTCGCGGCCGGCGTGCTCCCCAGTCCGCAGTCCCGGTCTCCGCGGGCAAGAACCTGTTACCCACCTGCAAACTGGTCCAGCTCCCAAGTACGCTCGTACCAGAGGGAACACTGTGTTCTGCCGTATGGGACCTCGTAGATGAACAACGGATGTAGCAAAGGCAGGAAGGGGTCCTCTTGCATAGCACGATAATGCTGGTAGAAATCATCCTGCTCTCGGTAGCCGTGGTTGGCCTAACCTCTATCGTGGGGCAGCCCCCGTTGCGCTCTTGGTGCCGGACCTCGGCGGAACCGAACTCCTGCTCACTCCATTCGTGGGCCTTGCGCTTCTATACTGGGTTTGTCAATGGCTATCTCCGTTTGCCGACAGTTCTTGGATCGTGTTCGGAACATGCGTAATAAGCGTGCCACTTGCTGGTCTCGTGGTATGGCGCCAACGGGGGAAGTTGAAAACTCGCTTATCGGTCGTGCGAGCTGATCTTTCTGTCATCCTGATCGGTGGGCTTCTGATTACAATTCTCCTCCAGTTACCTATGATTCATAGGGGAATCTTCACGCTAGCCGATTTCAGCGGTGACGATGTTTTCACCTGGGCACCTTCCGCATACTATATGGCGCATCACGCGTATGCAGCAGGCCGACCGCTCGCCTACGTCTCGCCCCTTCTTTGGGTTCTGCCTACGAACATCTATCCCGGAAGCGCCGGCACAGTCGACGGTGGACTCGCCACCCTCCTTCACCTGCAGCCCTATCAATTCGTTGAACCATTTACGGCCATCTGTCTCGGCTTAGCCGCTGCCGGTGTATACCTGTTGGTTCGGGTCGCCCTGAAGCTTCCCCGATGGACAGCGTTACTCGCAATGACCTTGGCCGCCACCAGTCAAAACCGCTTTGTCATCGTGGGCTTCGGCTTTGCGCAATCGTCGCGTGGAGCAGTATTGATGATCGGCTCCCTTGTCCTCTTTGTTATTGCGATCCGCGAGGCAAGCGTCCGTGCGGCTGTGTTGTCTGGGGCGATAGCTGCCGTGCTAACCGCCGTTTACATGCCGTTGTTTCTTGTGCTGGCCGCTTCGATGATCGGAGGTGGTGGCGCGGTGCTGATCAGTAAGCCGGAGGGAGTCACAGAGGCCGTGGAAGGCCTTGGTGGCCTCATAGTCGGCGGCCTCGTTATCGGCGCTTCCAATGTTAGGTGGTTATTGTTCGACGGGGGACTACACGCCTGGTCACTCCAGAGGAGTTATGGCACGGCGGTGTTCTTCGTGCACTACCCCTTCAAATACTTGGTCGGCTCCGCACCCTTTGAGACTTTGTATCGCGCTGCAGGCGACCTCCCTCTCTCTCTATACAAACCTCTCTTTTGGAATTCCATATGGTCAGCGGTTTCGGAGTGGGTCGCGGTACTCGCGCTCGGATTGGTATGCGTCGGAGTTGTAGGCATGGCGTGGCTGAAACGCGGCTTCGAGTTGGCCAGCCTGGTAACGCCGATACTGTACGGATTGGGTGTATTCGTCGTAAATCATGGCGGGTTCGGTGGGTTCCAGAGCGTGTTGTATGTGACACCGATAGGGTGTGTGCTGGCCGCCTATGGTGTTTACAGCCTGACAATGTGGCGTCATCGGGACTCTCCGGCTCACGCAAGCTCGGCGCGGAGGCGTGGCCGACTCCGCTCGCTGCGTGTCTTCGCTCTCCGTGGTCTAGTGTTGGCTGTATTGTCATTTCAGGTGGCGGCGACGGTGGAGATGGAGTCTTTCTTTGTCGAACAGCCCGGGATGATGCCGGCGATGAGTCTGAAGCTGAGTGCGCTCGCCGCGATTGTCCCGACGGGCGCATCGGTCTTGATGTACTCCGCTAACGGCGTCAATGGTGCGGTGACCGTGAGGAAATCCGCTGAGCTTTCAGCGGCGACGTATTTCTTGCCGGGTCGCGACGTGACGATCGAAGGCTTCTATTTCGGGGGACCATACGTGGCTAGTGAGGGGACGGCAATCGAGGCGCTGATACGACTTAAGTATGCATATATTCTTCATATCGGTGACCCGCAGATCGCGGACCCGGTCGTGCCTTCCAGTTATCGCGTCGTGTGGCGATTCCAGCCAGACGGTCTTGTGCTGTACCGGCGTCGTTGATAAGGCGAGTCTTACCTCGGGCTTCGGTGCTGGGACTGAGGGAAAGCACCGCGCCAGCCGAGGTAACGACGCGGTGGCGGGTCGGTCGATCCCGTTCGGATCGGAGGCGACCGTCGTCAGGGCAGCTTGATGGTCGCTGCGGAGCCGCGGAACGGGGCGCCGAAACCGAAGACGCTGCCGTCGGAGGTCACGAGCCAGTAGCCAGCTCTGGCCATGTCCGCCACGATGCCGACGACCGGGTGCTGGACCTCCCAGGAGCTCATGGACCCGTGGTATTGCGCATCGCCGAAGGAGCGGATCGTGCCGTCGGAGGTGACGAGCCAGTAGCCCTTCCCCTCGGGAGTCGCCGCCATCCCGACGATGGGGCTGTTCAGGGGATCGGCGGCCAGGCAGCCGTGAAAGCCGAGGTCACCGAAGGTGAAGACCCCCCCGTCGGAGGCGACGAGCCAGTACCCTCTGCCGTCGGCCGTCGCCGCCATCCCGACGATGGGGTTGTTCAGGGGATCGGCGGCCAGGCAGCCGTGAAAGCCGAGCGTCACCGAAGGTGAAGACCCCCCCGTCGGAGGCGACGAGCCAGTAGCCCTCTGCCGTCGGCCGTCGCCGCCATCCCGACGATGGGGTTGTTCAGGGGATCGGCGGCCAGGCAGCCGTGAAAGCCGAGCGTCACCGAAGGTGAAGACCCCCCCGTCGGAGGCGACGAGCCAGTACCCTCTGCCGTCGGCCGTGGCCGCCATCCCGACGATGGGGTTGTTCAGGGGATCGGCGGCCAGGCAGCCGTGAAAGCCGAGCGTCACCGAAGGTGAAGACCCCCCCGTCGGAGGCGACGAGCCAGTACCCTCTGCCGTCGGCCGTGGCCGCCATCCCGACGATGGGGCTGTTCAGGACGACCCCAGACGGATTCAGTGCCTGTGGCGAGCTCGATCGGGTGTCGCTCTGCACCCCCATTGCATCTCCTTTTGCCTCCGGTCTCCGACCAGTGTGCCTCTGAATCTTGGATCGACGCACGGGGGCGGCGTGATTCACCTGACGAACCTTGCCCCGCCGCGGTGCGTGCCTATCGGCCGCATCACTGGTTGATCAGTGGCCGCTTGACGGGCGGTCGTTGATCCGTGCGTCTCGCGCTGCGACGCCGGGCAAGAACACGAGACCTGCCCGGCTGCCGTGCGGTTTCCTTGAAGCCAGGTCACCAAGACTTCTTCTGGAATTTGACGAATTGGAAGATGAATAGGGCCACCACTATGATGCGCGGCAACGTGGCAACGACGACAACACCGCCGACGGGACCGCGCCCGCCTGCCTCGGCACCGGCATTAGAGGCATCTCGTGCGAGCGATACGCAGCCAACACTCCTTCGTCGCTCTCAGGCCCGCAGGCTCCCCCTCGCTGCTGCTTCGCTGAGCCTCATTACGAGCGTCATCCTCCTCGTCATCGTACGGACGCTTCTGTCTCCGAGCGAGAGCCTCTGGGGTGTCCTCATGGGTTGGGACGCTTCGTGGTACCGAGACATCGCTCTCCACGGCTACTCGTGGAACCCGCACAGCGCTGCCGCACAAAACCCGGCGTTCTTCCCGCTGCCCCTGCTCTTCGAGCGTGCCGGACACGCCCTCACCGGCCTGTCAATCGACAGCATCGCGTACCGGCTCGAGCGTACTGTTCCAGGCGGGTGCGGCCGCCGTCCTCGTGTTGATCGCCCGAGGGCAGGGGGCAACGGAGCGACAGGCATTGCTGTGGGTGACGCTGTACCTCGTGAGCCCACCGGCCGTCTTCGACATCATGGGGGACGACAGCGTTGTTCTATGCACTGTGCTTCCTTGCCCTACTGTTTGCGCAGCGCGGCAGACCATGGATCGCGGCGCTCGCCCTCGGGCTGGCCAGCGGGATGAATGCGCTAGGTGCTGCGTTTGCCGGCGGCTTCGTGGTGCGGTCGCTGATCGAGCTCCTGTCGACGAGGTCAGTGAACTGGCGCTCTACTGTGACGCTGGGCGGACGGGTGATTGTCAGCCTCTCGGGTTCTCGGGTACGCGCTCGATCTCCTCTTGCGGTTTGGCAACCCGTTGATCTTCTACCAGGCGCTCAAAGCGTGGACACTGCCTCGCCCTGCCTCCACGGTGGTTCTGCGTATTGTCACACTCGAGCCCGTGCGGTCGTCCTTCACGCAGTGGGCGGCCGTGCCGTATGGCAGGAATACGAGCTTCCTGATCGATGCCGTAGCCGCCCTCGCCGTCGTCGCTCTCATTGTCGCCGTTGCCGTCACCGGTGGCGGTGTCCGAACCTTCGGCTTTTGGATCGTCGTCTTCGCCTTCTTGGTCGTGCAGGTGCAGTCGGCTCGATGGGGGAGCGAGAAAGCACGACCCGCTTTCTCCTCCCGATCGGGTTCGGCGTCGGCGCGATCGCCCCCGTGTGTCGCACACTGACGCAACCGAGCGTCTATGCCGTCACCGTCCTTGTCCTGCTGGCTGGCACGGCCCTCTTCCTGCAGCACCTCGCGTCCGGGCAATGGATCGATTGAGCCGGGCTCGGATCGCGAGCGAGGGTGTCGTGGCACGGAGGGGGTTTCGTTCTCGCTACCGAGTCGCCGCCGGACTCGGAGTGTGGGTCGTTGCCAGCCTGGTCGCTGGCTTGGGCCCTTCCGCCGGCCCTCAGGGCCGGAAGTGACGTCCGGCGTTTACACAGTCAGATCGGTGCGCTCGGATCGGGATGGTTTGGCGCGATTAATACCTCCGAAGGCACGACGAGAACGGTCCTGCGGCCTGGGAGTGGTCATACGGTCCGACCTCCACCATCACGATCAGCCGAGTGGAGCGCAATCTCGCTCGAGCTGAAGCCGATCGCCTGTGCGGATCGCAAGCGGCAACGTATCGTCGTCTCGAGCCCCGGCGCTACAGCGGTCCAGATCCTCGTCCTCGAGAGAGGATTCCACTGGTAGAGGATTCGCCTCGGGTGGGTCCACGGCGGCGATGAACTCACGTTCTTGTACCGGTGCGTGCAGGCGCCAGTGGCTATAGACGGTGGCCTCCGGAATCGACAACCTGTCGCTGTGGGAATCGTGGGCTTTGTCATTCAGCGTCGCGGCTGAGTCGCCACTGGTTTGCCTTGAGTTGGGCTAGCTCGCGCCGCCGCCTCGACCTAGGCAGTCTGTTACACGTTGGAAAACAATGCAGTGTCTCGCCTTAGGATCGCGATATCCGCTGAGTTGTCACGCGGTAGGCGTTCGAGATGGCTTGGGCAGCACGGAAGGATCTTGACAATTGGAGCTGTTCGTACTGTTCTCTCAGCGCCTCCATTTCAAGTCTGAGTCGTCCGACATCGTCGATCTGACGAGGTGGGCTTGCGAGGAGTCCTCGGTATGCCGTGACTAGCTGCTCGGCAGTTAAGTCCCAGGTGTACGCAGAACCGGCACGAAGACGCTCGCTCGTCTGTCGCATGGCGAGCTTGTTGTCAGTCAAGAGCTCCTCCGCTGCGGTCGCAAGTGATTGCGCGGTCCAGTCGGCCGAAGAAACGGGAACCTCGCCTGATAGCTCCCGGAAGGGCCCGTAGTTCACGGTCAATGTCGGCGTACCAAATCGTGCAGCCTCAAAGGGAACAAAACCAAATCCTTCGGCAGAGCTCGGGCACAACACTAGGGCCGAATGGCGGAGTAGCCAGTTTCTCTCGGGCGAAGTGACGTCGGGCAATGTGAAGAGTCCCTCAGCCCGCATCCAGTCGGCCTCGCGTGCCCGTGAGGAACCAAATGGAACAGCTCCTCCGACCATTACGAGTGCGTGCGTCAATCCGCGTCTCGTAGTTCCTGCCACGTTGCCAACGCAACGTCACGGTTCCGGCAGGCGTAGTTGGTCCCGATGCACAGCAGGAAGTCCGATGAGTCCAGTCCTCGTTGAACTAGTTCGCTTGGCAGAACCTCATCTTCGGCACCTGTAAGGTGATCGGTACCCAACGGAACCGCGAAAAGTCGCGACGGCTCGATCGGCAGCTGTTCTCGGGCCACCATTTGGGCGACATCTTTCGAGATGACAACGATTCCATCCACCATTCGTGCTGACCTACGTATAGACTCCCGGTATGCGAGCCACCCCTCTGATGTGCGGAAATAGTCTCCGACTTCATAGGCAATGAGATCTTGGATTGTGAGGACGACGCGATCAGCGACAGTTCGCCATTGATCGACCGAGTAGTCAGCGTTAGGGAGAACAGGCGTATGGCCAATGTCAACCCTCCCGAAGACAGACCAGTCACCAGGCGCCACAATCTCTGCTCGTATTTTTGGTCCCGAGAGGGGAGGTCGCGCGTATAGGGCGATTTCTCCTTGTAGCGCAACGCAGACTTCTCTGACAGCGTCATGTCTGGCGAGCGACTCGATCATAGAAAGAGCGGCCACTTGGCTGCCTTGCTCACTTGAGCTCAGGCAACTACCGTCGATCAGAATGCGAAGCCCTTGGATCTTCACTCGAGCGGTATTGTGTCCGAGGGCGAAGCTCGAGTCGGTAGCGGTACTTTCAAGTGCCAAGAATGGCCTGGCGAGCGGGTGGCGGTGATAGAGCCAGTGCTCATCATTCTGACTGAGGTCTGAAAGAGGTCGCTCAACCCAAGGCTCGATATCCCACCTGCGGGTGTTGAGATCGGAAGGCCGAAGCATGTAGGTTCCGCAATCGACGAGAGCTGAGAACCCCTTAAGTCGCGCCTTCAGGGATAGATCGGCAATCGCGGGGGAAAGGTCTCTGGATGGAGCGTCCTCCAAAGCACCTACCGTGCCGAGTGCTGTCCGCGACACCAGCACCATGGCACCTACCGCAAATGGTACGTTGGCAAGGGCGGGTGGAGGAGCGAGCGACCGTAGCCGCCTCGTGAGTGAGGTTTCGTCGTAGCCCTCCATCGTCGCCAGCTGGCTGCGATTACGATGCGGGAAGCTCAAGAAGCCGGCGTCATTGCTCAGAAAAGACACAGTCCCGATGCGAGGATCCCCGCTGATCGCGCAGAGGGCGAGATCGAGGAAGCCAGGCATCGGGACAACACCCCCAGACACGGCCAACAGATGCGTGTTGTGGCGAGCCCATACTGTGTTCATAAAGCTGGCACCTGAGTGTGCGTTAACGAAGTCAACTCCTAAGTCCTCCAGTGCCTGAGCAGACTGTGTCCAGGATCCTCCGACGACCACGCCGACGTCTCCCATCCCGGCGAGGAGTCTCGCGGTTACGGTCCACCATTCGTCTAGGGGCTCTGGGACGTAGAGGGCTGCCACCACACGCTCGCCGTTTGGAGGTCCGTCGGAGGAGGGACTGTTCATGGAGCCTTTCCATCTGCTGAGGGAGTAGAACGAACCTAGGTGGGCGATCCTACGAGAGCGGTCCGACCTTGGGGGCTACCCCTCGGAAACGTCGCCCCAACCGCCCCCGTGGCCGCGTTGCCCAAAGCCCGTTCTCGCCACGGGGTCCGTGAGGGGTCTCTACTGGGAGGGCGGCGCCGGGTCGAGATTGTATGGCTGGCGGGATGATCTCGCGGCTCGTCGCTAGGATCCGCGGCAATGGCACAGGCGCGTGCGGCTCTGGTAGCAGGGTAGCGACGGTCGAGCCTTGATCGACGTACCGCCATCAGCGGAGCGCTTCGTGGGAGCTGTCTTGGCGGTGTCCGCGCCGTCAGGAGCGTGACGACGACCCCACCAGCCGTGGCGGAGCCGTCATCCCCAGCCACGGCGGTGCTGGAAGCTCCCGCTACGAGGGGCACGCAGTCAAGGGCCCTCGCTCGCTTGCAGTCCCGCTGGCTTCCGCTTGCTGCTGCCGTGCTGAGCCTCCTGTCCAGCGTGGTCCTCCTCGTCATCGCCCGGATACTCCTTCCTCCATACGAGAGTCTCTGGCACGTTCTCATGACGTGGGACGCTGCCTGGTACCGAGACATCGCCCTCCACGGCTACTCGTGGAACCCGCACAGCACCGCCCAGCAGAACCCGAACTTCTTCCCCCTGTACCCGCTTTTCGAGCGTGCCGGGCACGCCCTCACCGGCCTGTCAATCGACGGCATCGCCATCGGCACGAGCGTCGTGTTCCAGGCGGGTGCGGCCGCCCTGCTCGCGTTGGTAGCTCGAGGGCAGGGGCGCAACGGACCGGCAGGCCATGTTGTGGGTGACGCTGTACCTCGTGAGCCCGCCGGCGGTCTTCGACATCATGGGGTACTACAGCGCGCTCGTTCTACGCACTGTGCTTCGTCGCCCTCCTCGCTGCACAGCGCAGACATCTCTGGCTGGCGGCGCTTGCCCTCGGATTTGCCAGCGGGATGAACCCGCTGGGCATCGCATGTGCCGTCGGCTTTGTCGTGTGGTCGGTGGTCGAGCTCGTGGCGGCGAGGCCAGTCAGCTGGCGCTCTGTCGCGACGCTGAGTGGACAGGCGCTGGTCAGCCTCGCCGGGCTCCTCGGGTACGCTCTCTACCTGTTCGTTCGCTTCGGCAACCCGCTGATCTTCTACCAGGCGGCCAAAGCGTGGTCACTGCCGCTTCCTGTTTCCACGGTGCTCGCACGCATCGTCACCTTCGAGCCCGTGCGGACGTCCTTCACGCAGTGGGCGGCCATGCCGTATGGCTGGAACACGAGCTTCCTGATCGACGCCTTTGCCGCCCTCGCCATCGTCGCACTCCTTGTCGCCCTGGCCGCCGCCGAGTGGCGGTATTCGAGACCTTCGGCTTCTGGCTCGTCGTTTTCGGGTTCCTGGTTGTGCAGGTGCAGTCAGCTCGATGGGGAAGCGAGATCGGCGCGACCCGCTATCTGCTTCCGTTGGGGTTTGGCGCCGGCGCTGTTGCGCCGGTGCGCCGCCTGCTCACGCGACCTGGCGTGTTTGCAGTCACCATCATTGTCTTGCTTGTCGGCACTGCCGTCTTCGTGCAGCATCTCACGACGGGGCAATGGATCGATTGAGGTGAGCTGACGAAGCGGCTCCCGGCCAGCGTCACAGCGATCAAGCCAGGCCTCGACGCACGGCTTCATCTGGTCCGACCGCACCCTCCGGACCGTTGACGACCCGCATGGCATCGGCACGACGACGATCAACGGCCTCAACGACAACGGCGACATCGTCGGCTTCTACTCGGTGGGCAGCATCGTCGACGGCTTCCTCGCCGTTCCGGGCTAAACCCGAATGGTGATCCACAAACCCCCCGACCCGGGTCCTCCCGCTCGGGGGTTTGGCGCGCCCTCGATCAGGAAACCTCCGGCTTCGATCCGGCGGCTCGTCGGTACGACCATCTTCCTGCAACAGCGGGCGACGGGCAATGGATCAATCAAGGCGATCCCGGGTCGCAGCTGGCGGCGTCGTGGTAGCGAGCAGCCCGTTCGTCAGCCTCCTCGTGGCGTTCAATCGAGACCCTGACCAGCCCCGCACACTCGGCTTGGATTCCGTTATCGCAGTAGCCTTGCCTTCTTGCCGGCCGCCGAGGTCCGGCGTGTCGACGGGAGACAGGATGGGCCTCGTCCCACCGTTCAGTCAGCAGAACATCGCCCTGCCCGACGGGACACAGACGCTTCCCGGGCGGCCGCTGTCCGCCGACGAGCCGTGGATGGCGGCGTACTTGCGGACTCTCGCCCTGCTCTTCGACCCAAAGGAACGTTCGCGCACGTCTGTCGCCGATGTCGGCTGCCTCGAGGGCGCCATGGCCGTGGAGTTCGCTCGAGCCGGCTACGAGGTGACGGGAGTCGAGATCCGAGCCGAGAACGTGGCGAAATGCGAATATGTGGCGAACGCACTGGCCCTCCCTAACCTCCGTTTCGTTCAAGACGACGCCCATAATCTGAAGGCGCACGGTCCCTTTGACGCCGTGTTCTGCTCCGGGTTGCTCTACCACCTGGACGACCCGGCGGCCTTCCTAGGCGAGGTGGCCGAGACGACAAGGCGCGCCCTGCTGCTCGAGACCCACTACTCGACGAGGCGACGTTCCCCGAGCTGGTCGCTCTACAAACCATGGAAGTTCTCGCGCCTGGTCTCCCATGAAGGCAACAAAGGGCGCTGGTTCCGCGAGTACGGTGACAATGACTCCGCCGAGAGAGTCGAGAAGCTGCTGTGGTCCTCCTACGGAAACTCCCGGTCGTTCTGGCTCGAGAAGCGCTATCTCATCCAGACGCTCCGGGACGTCGGGTTCTCGATCGTCTACGAGCAGTATGACTTTCTCGAGAACAACGTGACTGACGACTTCATCGAAAAGCGCAACCGGAGCTTGTTCGTCGCCATCCGGTAGCGACGCCAAGAATGACGGCAGGTGAGCTGCCGTCGATTCTCGGCTCGCGAAGACGATGCCGGTTCGTAGCTAGAGGCGGGGCTGTGCTCGAGGCATCGGATGCTCCGCCTCAACTCTGCAGCCCGCGGCCGGCGAGCTTCGAATACTGTCGCAGGATCGCCCGGCGCTCCCGCTTGCCTCCGGCTGCAAGCGAGGACGCAAGCGTCACTGTCCCTACGACAACCACCGTGACAACCGAGCGCCACCAGTCGGATCGCAAGGCGTCCTCGAGGGCGAAGGAGGCACCGATGGCGAGGGCGAAACCGGCGGCGGTGATGGCGAGAGCACGATCCCACGGTCTCACGCGGAACCGGACCAACAGCACGCCCGAACACATCAGGTTGGATACCGCCATCGCCACCGACGTGGCCGCCGCCGCTCCCAGTATTCCGAGGACTGGGATCAGTGTGACGCAAGCGACGGCGCTCACAACGAGGGCGATCGTCTGGCGGATGGCGACGAGGCGTGCCAAGCCGTAACCATCGAGGGCCAGCCCGTTGAACCCGAAGACCACCTGCACGATGGCTCCGAGGGCGAGCACTTGCAAGGACCCGGCCACCGTCCCATAGCTACGGCCGAACAGGATCCTCAGCACGGGCGCTGCGCACACGAGCACGACGCCGAGGGCAGGGGCGCACACGACGAGGTTCCAGCGGGAAGCCCAATGGTAGAGCCGCCGCACCTCTGCGTCGTCTGAGCGCGCTGCGGCCGCCGATACGGCGGGCAGGAAGTAGTTGCCAAGCAGTACGGGCAGTCCGAGGAGAAGGTCGGTTAGGCGGGAGAGTGGCTGATAAAGGGCTGTCGGCCGGTTGCCTCGATCCACGCCGAGAATGAACACGTCCAGCTGCGAGACCATCGTGGTGAACACGCCCGTCAGCAGCATGGCGCCGGAGAACCCGAGGACGCGACGCCACAGGGTCCTCGTTGCGGCGGCTGCGGGCGCACCTACCCGCCACCGGTGGACCGCCACAGCGAGGACCGCCGTGGCCGCCAGGCTTGCCACGGTCCGCGTCCCGGCGATCTCCGCCGCCGACTTGAGGCCTGCGAGGATGGCCCCGGCCACGAGGGCAGCCTGCAGTACCGATGACCCGACGGCCGAGGCCACGATCACTCGCGGTTTGAAGGTGACCCGGAGGAACCCGCTGTAGACGGCTGCCAGCGGGGTGACCGTGATGATCGGGACCATGGCGAGGAAGGCGGCCCGCTCGGGCCGGACGCTCGGCACCAGGTCGGAGGCGACGAGCGCGAGCACCACCGCCACGAGCGTGGTCGCCCCGGCCGAGATGAGGGCGATACGGAAGGAGACGTCGAGGGTGGCCCTCAAACCCGTGTCTCCTTTCTCGACCCGTTCGGCGGAGGCGACCTGGGCGACAGCCAGGTTCAGGCCGAGGCCGGCGACGGCACTGAGCAGGCTGGTGCCAGCGAGGGCGATGGCGAAGTCGCCGTACTGCGCGGGCGCCATGACCCGGACCAGCACGATCGTGAGGGCAGCGCCGATCCCCGTGCTGACGAACCAGGCGCTCGCATTCCAGAGGCCTCCGACGGCAATGCGTCCCCGCTCGCTCCGGCCGGCCGCGTCGCCGACCGGTCGTGTGTGCCCAACCGCCGACGGCACCGTCTCGGCCGAGCCGCCTTCGTCCTGACTCACTTGTTGCCGCGCCGCCGCGAGGTTGGGACGAGGACGGATCGTGCCGCCCGGGACAGGACGGGCCGGGCCCGTATCTCAGAGGCCGCCACCGTGCGAAGCGGGTTCGAGCTGCGCATGCTGGACAGCACCTCGTCGACAGCTGACCCGTCAGCCTCGGAGGAGAGCTCGTCTACTGATGCCGGACCGAGCGCCAGGGCCATCTCGTAGGCCTGCTCGGCCGAGGATCGCCATCCGACGCCGGATCGGGTCAGGACCACCTGGCGGGCGGTCGCTCCGAGCCTGCGGCATTCATCCGGATCGCTGCTCAGCCGCGAGATCACCGAAAGTAGCGCCTGCGGAGAGTCAGGAGCGAGGGCGGCGCCGCCGAAGTCCTCCGGATCACTCGTGACGAGGGCCAGGTCTTCGCTTGCAGGCCGCCGGCAGATGATCGGCAGGCCGGCCATGGCGGCCTCCCACGTCGCCGTCTCTGAACCGATCGGGATGGGGTTGAGAAAGGCGTCGGCTGCAGCGAGGTATGGCTTCAGCACGCGCTGCGGTCCGACTGCCCACAAGCGCCGGGGAGGGTCGGTGGATGCGCCGGCGGCATCCCAGGCACGGCAAGAGGCGGGACCCACGGCGATGACGAGCAGCTGCGGAAGATCTCGAAGCGCCGGCAGGACGTACTCGAGGTAGCCGACGCCGTGCATGGGCTTGAATTTGTAGGCTGCTCCGACGCTGAGGAGCACGAAGGTGCTCGGTTCGATGCCAAGTCGGCGTCGAGCCTCCGCACGTCGGGCCTCGCCGACGGCGGGTGAGATCTCGGTGAGCGAGGAAGCTGCTTCGGAATCGTCATCGATGGGCAGCGGAGAGAGCACCAGTCGCTTGGACGAGAATCCCTCGCCGGATGCGGCAGCAGCGCTCGCCGGCCAGCCGGTACTCCACGATCACGTCGCTGACGCCGCAGCCGATCCAGAACCGGTGATCGGCGTGGTCCAGTCGGATGACCGGCCGGCGGCCCGCGAACGAGAACGCCAGCGAGGGAACGACGTCCCACGGATGGGTGCTGACGATCACCGCGTCGTGCTCACCGGACAGCTGGCGCACGATGGCGGCTGCCGCTAGCGGATCGGCTGCTCCGTCAAGACCGAGCACCTCGCCGCCGGAGTGCTCGATGGCCGCCCGGAGATCGCCTGCCACGACCTCCGCCGACTCCTCTGTGACGACAAGCGAGTGCGTGCGAGCCGTGTCCCTCTCGACCCACCGCCGAACCCAGGTCGTATGGCCGCCGGGAAACGGCGTTTTCGTCATCACGTGGAGGACACTTTCGATCGAGGTGCCGGTGGGGAAGCGGGTCTCTGCAGGTAGCAGGGCCTGGGCAGCCGAGTCGAGGGCGCGTTCCAGAGGGAGGCTGGCGAATCGGCCGGGATGACATTTCGAGGCGAACTCCGAGGCCGCCTGCGTGCCGGCGACCGCCTTGCGCCATTGCTGCCGATCAAGTGCCCGGAGGGCCCGCCGCTCGAGGAGCCCGAAGAATGCG
Source organism: uncultured Actinomycetota bacterium (assembly GCA_963735115.1). Lineage (GTDB taxonomy): Bacteria > Actinomycetota > Acidimicrobiia > Acidimicrobiales > Bog-793 > JAKACA01. The sequence continues at coordinate 1,620,467 of CAVTJR010000001.1, forward strand.
GCGTTTGCCCGCAGGCGCCACTGCGACGAGGTCATGAAGCCGATGCTCGCCCGAGCGGCATCCGCACGGCGTCGTGGCGGCGTTCCCCCCAGCTCATAGGCCAAAGCGGGCGTTCACGTAAATCTCAGCAGCGAGGTCCGGCAACTCGCGTCCGAGCTCGTCCAGGCCCGTGAGCATCTCGTCGGACACGAACTCGAGGGTGTCCATCTGATCGTGCGTGAACGGCTTGAGGAAGTATCCGCCCGTCTCATCGACGGTGAAGCCGGCGGACTGCAGTAGGTCGACGAGGGACCCGAGGTCGTAAAGGCGGCGCTGCTCCAGGGCCCGATTGCGGGCTGTCAGCTCGTGTTCGTCGGCGATGAGCTTCATCGCCCGCGCCAGACGACGATGGAGCGAGGTGGCGTTCGGCACATTGACGTGCAGGCGACCGCCGCCCGAGAGCACCCGCCCCATGGCGGTCAGGACTGCCCGCTCGTCGTCCACCTCGTGCAGCACCGACGAGCAGAGGACGACGTCGGCACCGCCTTCAGTGGCAGAGGCTACCTGTGCGACGGCGTCCTCGATGAACGCCTTGACCACCGTGACGCCCGCGTGGCGTCGGGCGGCTTCCTGGCCGAGCGCCGCGAACCCCTCCCCCGGCTCGACGATCACCCAGCGACTCCAGATGAGTCCCTCCGCGGCCGCCCTGTCCACGAGGAGGTCGGCTCCACACCCCACCTCGACGATGACCTCATGGGCGGACGAACGAAGCATTTCGAGGATGATCCGGCGGCGAGCAGCCACCATCACGGCTTCGAAGCCGTACTCGGACCCGTAGGTCGCCTCATATCGGGCGATACGCGCCAGCTTTGTCTCGGTGGCGCTCGCTGAGACCCCACCGCCCTCACTGGGCCGGCGGCCGACCGCGCCGGCGCCGCCGTCGGCGATCTCGCTCACGGCTCTTCGCCAGACGGATGCAGGCTTGCAGGAAGGGCCTTGGCGGGGTCCCGGATCGCCTTGTAGGTCCAGTGGCTGTCGATCACGCGATTCATCCAGTCGGTGCCGTGACTGGCTGGAACGAGGCGACGGCCTCGAGCACCGCCTCTATCTGTCCGGGCGAGAGGTGAGGTCCCATGGGCAAGCTCACCGCCTCGCGGTGGATGGCGTCGGAGATCTCGAATTTGCCGCCGATGAAGCCCCCAGCGACGTAGGCCTGCTGACGGTAGGGGGGGATCGGGTAGTGGACGCTGGTGGCCACCCGGCGACCGGCGAGGTGGGCGCGAAAACGATCTCGCTCGCGGGTGCGAACCACGTACACATGCCAGACGGGTTCGGCGTCGTGCGCTACCGCTGGCAGGATGAGGGGAGCTCCGGCAGCCTCGAAACCCGTCCGGTAGCTCTCAGCGATGGCGCGGCGTCGGTCGTTCCACTCGTCGAGCATCGGGAGCTTGGCAGTGAGCAGCGCCGCCTGCAGTTCGTCGAGGCGCGAGTTGTAGCCCATGAGCTCGTTCTCATATTTCGTCCTCGTGCCGTAATTGCGCAGCATTCGGAGGGTCTGGGCGATCTCGTCGTCGTTGGTGGTCACTGCCCCGGCGTCCCCCAAAGCTCCGAGATTTTTGCTGGGGTAGAAGCTCCACGCCGTGGCGTCTGCTACCCCGCCGACACGCTGTCCCCGCCAGCGGCTCCCGTGTGCCTGGGCAGCATCGTCGAGGAGGAAGAGCCCGTGCTCCCGAGCGATCAGCCCGATGCGAGACATGTCCGCCGGCTGTCCGTACAGGTGCACCGGGATGATCGCCTTCGTCCGCGGGGTGAGTGCCTCCTCGATGAGGCCGGCGTCGAGGTTCCAGGTGGCTGCGTCGGGCTCCACAGCGACCGGAATCGCTCCCGCGTACGTGACGGCCAACCAGGTGGCGATATAGGTGTTGGCGGGCACGATCACCTCGTCGCCGGCTCGGATGCCTGCGGCGCGAAGCGACAGGTGAAGGGCATCCAACCCGTTGCCGACACCGATGCAGTGGCGAGCGCCCACGTAAGCGGCGAACTCGGCCTCGAAGCGCTCGACCTCGGCTCCGAGCACGTACCAGCCGCTGCGAATCACGCGGTTGGCCGCAGTCAGAAGCTCCTCCCGCAGCTCCTCTGTCGCCGCCTTCAGGTCAAGAAACGGAACGACCTCCGGCATCACTGTGCTCCCGGCGGAGGGATGCGGACGGGAACGTCCTTCGCCTCGAGGTGGTCGGGTAGCTGCTCGGCCGTGAGTCTGAGCATCCGGTCGGCCGCGCAGGCGTCGTCGAGCTTCGCCACATAATCACGGTAGCGGCTCTTCACCGCCGCTCGATGGAACGCCGCCTGCCACTCCTCGCGTGCCGGTGCAAATAGCAGACAGATCGACGTCCTTCAGCGCTCCAAATAGCTCTGAACCTCTCGGTCGACTCGGCGAAGGGCAAGCCCGGAAGCGGCGCCCGCTTCGCCAACGCTTGCTAGCTCGGATCGTCTGATGACGCGATGGCAGCCACGTACTCGTCCCACTCGCGGTAGTAGTCATCCTCGCTGAAGTGGGTCGAGGCGAGCACGAGGCAGACCGACGCAGAGGAGAAGTTGACGATCTCCCGCCATGTCATCTGCGGGATATAGAGGCCGAAGTACGAGCGGTTGAGATAAAAGCTGGCTTCGGTCTGCCCGTCGCGGACGACGACCTCGAAGCTGCCTGCCGCCGCGATCACAAGCTGCTGTAGCTCCTTGTGGGCGTGACCTCCGCGGGTCTCGCCTCCTGGTACGTCGTAGAGGTAGTAGACGCGCTTGATCTCGAACGGGATGTGGTTGCCACCCTCGATGAACGTCAGGTTTCCGCGCACGTCTGCAACCTTGGGGAGGGAAACTATGTGACATTCGGCAACGCTCATGTGGTCTCCTGTTGTCGCAGACGAAGCCGGATCTGCTCATATATCACGGCGCCGGCGCCAAAGGAGATCTTGAAGTCGTGCAGCGAGGTGTTGAGCGCACCACCGTGCCCTTCATTGCTGATACCGAAGTCCAGATACCGATAGCCGTGCGTCTCAGCGAACTCGATACTTTGCTCGATCACCGGATCCAAGGCCGACACTGCCCGCCCGGCGCTCGACGAGGCAATGTACTGGGTGTGCACCACGGGTCCTGCGCAGTACAAGACTGTGCCGGCGGCTATTGACCCGTCAACCAATGCCGTGCAGAGCAGGATCTCCTTCGGAAAGGAGTCGTGGAGACGATTGATCTCCTCGAGCGAGTGGACCGGTGCAGCCTGATGACGCTCGCTGAGAGCCTGCGCCAAGAGAGCCCAGAATTCATCGATCCGCTCCCAGCCAATCTGTGCTTTCACACCGGCTCGAGCGGCAAGCTTGCGTCCGGACTTCCTTCCGTGGCTCACGCCGCCCCTGTGATCAATGCAGATGGCAGCGGACAGATCGCACTCAGAACTGCCGCCCATTCTGGAGAGTGAATACCGATCATCGTCCGCTGGCCAGCCGTGATAGATGAAGGGGACGACTTTGTACAACAAGTCTCGGTACCCCTGCGCCTCCATACGAGAAGCAACAAGGCGCAGGACGTCGAGCATCCGGTCACCGCGGACGGAGCCGTCGTGCACAACCCCGCCATAGGTCAGCCCGGGGTGACTGGCGACGACGCTAGGGGAGGATTCTGCCGCTGGGAAGACACCAACGATTTTGCCCCGCCCGTCTTCGATGACGAGGGAACGATCCCTAAACCGTGAACCGTGGTAGTCGAGATATCGGCGGGTGTGCAGCAGTGTCCCATTGCAGGATCGAGCGACGAGGTCGTCCCATACTGCGGCGTCGGCCGTATCGTAGGGTCGGATCCCCAGTGATTGCTGGGGGTTCGGGAACGATTGACCAGAGCCGTCCCGACGGCCTCCGCCCGTACTTTCTGAAGAGCCCGGTGCCATTGGTTCCCACACAGTAGACGAGCCGTTGCTCATGAAGCTGCTGCGGGCGTTCGGCTCGTCACCGGTTATGGCACGACGGGCGCTCGGCGCAGCCGGGACCGCAGAGTGCCCACAGCGTCTTTCCCGCGCTCCAACTCAATGCGCACTCGCGCGGGAAGTGACACCGAGGCCGCCCGCCCGTACCCGAGCTCCTGGAGCAGTCGGCCGGCGACCACCTCGAAGGCGGCGAGGTCGTCGGCTGCCATGTCGCGGCGCCAGTCCCGCAGCCCTTTTGTCGGCGGCAGCAGAAGGCTGCGATCGGCCGAGGGATCGGGGCTCATCTTCAACTGGCGCTGAGCTGCCTCGTCATATCGCATCATCGACGAGTCGAAGGGCAAGCCGATGAAGTCCGTCACCCGGCGCAGGACCGGCGCGGGGTCGGACACGAGCTCCTCATAGCGGACTTCCAGGTATCTCCCGGGGCCGAGGGCGGCACCGGCGCGTCGCCCTTTGGTCACGCGATGCCGCCAGTAACGGGCGGCTGCCAGGATCGAATCAGGGCCCCAGTCCGCTGCCAGAGTGGTGAGGGCAACGTCGCGGCCGTCCCGAATGAGGTGGATGAACTGCGACTCCGCGAAAAGGGCGGCGAGTTCCCGAATCTGAAGGACGTGATCGGGCGTCTTGTCGCCGTATCGATTCTTCCCTTCTCGCGCGGCGTAGTAGGTGTAGGTCAACCGCATCGCTTCGGCGCCATCCTCCGGATGTCGGGCCTCCAAAAAGCGGCGCAGCTCGTCTAGGTCGAGGTTCCACCTGCGGAAGCGATCGAAACTCTCGAGCTGTGCGCAGAAGGATTGAGCCAGCTCGGCGGCTGAGGCGCCCCCAGGTGTCCGTTTGCAGACGTCGAGCAGGAACCCACTCTCACCCGGTATTGCGAGATCCGGGTGCGAGTCCAACATCGACACGAGAAGCGTCGTACCCGATCGCCCACAACCGACGATGAATGGGAAGGCCGCACGGCGCGCCACCTCTACGCCGCCCTCAGCGCCAGAGCGCCCTTCGATCGCCTCACGAAGGGCAGGGTAGCGATCCGCTCGCGCAGGGGTGAATCATTGAACCCCGACGAGGTGGGGCGAATCGTCGAGCTGAGCCCGCGGGGACGTGCCGGGCACGAGGTCGTGTCCCCGTTCGCTCCTGTCTGTACCACTCGCCTCCGTCATCTCTCGGTGCGAGACAAGGCGACATCGTCGGCTTCCACTCGGTCGACAACATCGTCGATGGGCCCTTCAGGATCCGTCCGGCCTCACGCGCGTGCCAGATGGCGCCTGGCGTCCGCGCAGCTCTCGGAGCGCTCGCACGCCGCACGCAAGCCCGCAGCGGACGAACAGCCCGGCGGCGACGAGTGGCAGGGCGGCTCGGTCGATGCCTGAAGTGGTGCGACGGATGAAGAGCCACAGGGAGCGGTGGTGAGTAACGATGGCACGATAGGGATGCGCCGACGTCGAGACGGCACCCGAGTGGGCGACCCTGGCTCGAGGCTCGTAGAGAACCTCCCAGCCGGCAGCGTGAAGCCTCCAGCAGAAGTCCACTTCCTCCACATACAGGAAGTAACGATCGTCGAACCCGCCGATCTGGCGGAAGGCGTCGGTCCTGACGAGAACGCAGGCTCCCGTGACCCAGTCCACGTTCCCGTCGTCGGCACGAGACCAGTTGGCAGTGCGGTACTCGCGGCTGCGGCGCCCGGAGGGGCGCAGCAGCCCGAGAAATGCCTGCTGCCAGGACGATCGCACTGACGGGAAGGAGCGCGCCGACTGTACGATTCGCCCGGCTTCGTCGATCAACGCCGGGCCTACGGCTGCTGCCCGGTTGCTCGAATCCAGTCGCGCCCGCAGCGCATCGAGGGCGCCTGGCTCGAGTTCGACGTCGGGATTGCAGACCAACAGCAGCTCGGTGCCCGCCCGAGCTGCCCCGAGGTTGACACCGCCTCCAAAGCCGAGGTTGCCGGCAGGGGCGATCAACGTCACTCCGTCGCAGGCTGTAGCGGGCGGTCCCGCCGCCGGATCCCGAGCGCCGTTGTCGACCACGATGATGTCGTCGACTTGGCTCTCACGAAGGCTGCGCAGGCACCTCGTGAGAGCCTCGCCCGAGTGGTACTCGACCACCACGGCGGTGACGCGGGCGGGGACAGCTGAAGACGGGCTCATTGCCGATCTCGGCGATTGCGAGGGGCACTGACCTCGATCGGTCGCGGTCTGCCCTGGTCAGCTGCCATCAACACGGGGCCGGCGGGGGCCACACCAGGGGAAAAAGCGGGTGGTCCATGACCGCACCCGGCGCCAGCTCGCCGTCCAGCCCCTCGAAGGGTGGCGATGTGCGCCACTCGCGAGGCGCGTGGCGAGCGCTGGCGGACAGATAGCGCAGCGAGAGGACCCTGCGGCGCCCCGCGTAGGGCCACCCCGGCGCTCCGTGCACCGTGAGGAAGTCGAAGAAGATAGCGTCGCCCGGCTGAAGCTCGAAGCTGCGGACATCGAAGGCGTCCCGATCGGCCTCGATGTCCGGCAGCTCCGCCAAGCTTCCTTCGGGGAACCACTTCGCCACTCCGTCGAGGAAGGTGCGCGGCATGAGCCACGGCCCGCGATGGGTGCCGGCGACCAGCTCGAGACCACCGGCGGCCGGCACCGGATCCACCGGGACCCAGGCGCTGATGCCGCTGCCGTCGACGTTGTAGTACGGCTGGTCCTGGTGCCAGGGCGTCCGCTGCCTCGTGCCGCCTTCCTTCACGAGCACGTGATCGTGGTAGAAGCGGACTTCGGGCGACTCCATGAGGGTGGCAGCGATCTCGGGCAGGCGCGAGTGCCGGGCCAACTGCTCGATCTCGGCGATCTCGATCCACCGGCAGAAGTCCTCGGTGAAGGCCCCGGGGTCTTCCGGGCTGCTGGCGACCTTGGCGCGCGGGCTCGGGTTGGCGAGCACGCGGTCGATCGCCACGGCTGCGGTCTCGACCTCGTCGCTGTCGAAGGCTTTCCGAACGCAGACGACACCGTCGCGGGCGAAGGCGTCGATGAGGTCTCGATCGATGGAGGATCGGCTCATGGCTGCACGATAGTGATCAGGGCGTCGCAGCTCCGGTGCGAACGCGAAGCGGCGGTCCGTCGAGGCCGCAGTGGTGACATTCGGTGCCGGGAGCCTGCTCATGGGGCGGGTTCGTCACTGTGAAGGCAGCAACGGCCGCACCAAGGGCGCAGGCAGCCGCCGAGACGAACATCGCCGTCCGAAAGGCGTCCGACAGCTGGGCGGCGTGCAGATAGCTGCGCCCTGTGATGCCGGCGACCGCAGGGAGAACGGCCACGGCGATGAGACCGCCGATGCGAGCGACGTCGTTGTTGACGGCCGAGGCAACTCCGGCGTGCTCGGCGCCCGCCGACGCCATTGCCGTCGCCGTGAGGGGGGCGACCATGATCGCCAGCCCGAGGGCGAACACGACCACTTCCGGCAGCACGAAGACGAAATAGTTGCGTCCGTCGGTCGCCCGCGTGAGCGACAGCAGGCTGATGGCGAGGACGAGCGGCCCGACGCTCATCTGCAGCCGTGGTCCGATGCGGGACGCCAACCGGCCGGAGCGGGCGGACAACGCCAGCATGATGGCGGTGACGGGCATGAGCGCAAGACCGGACTCGAGGGGTGAGTAGCCCGAGCTGATCTGCAGCTCGACGGGAAGCAGAAAGAGGGCGCCCCCGAGGGCGGCATAGACGACGAAGGTGACGCCGTTGGTGGCACTGAATTGCCTTCGGCGGAACATCCCGAGCGGCATCAGGGGCTCGGGAGCTCGACGTTCGATCAGTACGAAGCCGCCGAGCGAGAGCACCGCCACCACGAGGCTGCCGGCGACGGTGCCGGATGACCAGCCGAGGCTCGGCCCTTCGATCAAGGCGTACGCCAGGCCACCGAGCCCGAGCACGGCTGCGGTGGCGCCCTCGAGGTCGAGGTGGCCCGTGGCGGCCGGGTCCTTCGATTCGGGCACGTGGCGAGCCGTGACGGCGAGGGCAGCCGCCGCCACGGGGATGTTGATGAAGAAGATCCAACGCCAGGAAGCGGCCGAGATGAGGTATCCGCCCAGCAGCGGCCCGGCAGCCGTGGCAACGCCACCGAGGCCCGACCAGGCACCGATGGCCTGACCCTGATCATCGGGGGCGAAGGACGCCTGCAGGATGGCCAGGCTGCCGGGTACGAGGAGAGCGCCACCGATGCCCTGCAACAACCGCATGGCGACGAGCACCCCGACGTTGGGCGCGAAGCCACAGACGGCGGAGGCGACGGCAAACCAGATGACACCGATGGAGAAGACCCGCCGGCGGCCGAACCTGTCGCTGAGCGAGCCGCCCAGCAACAGGAACGCCGCCAGGGTGAGGTAATAGCCGGTCACCACCCATTGCAGGGCCGGCAGGCCGACACCGAAATCCCGACCGATCGTCGGCAGGGCGATTCCGACCACGGTGGCGTCGATGGCGGCGATGCTCGACCCCATGACGGCAGCGGCGATGACCCAGCGGCCCGTCGAGGAGCGGTACCGGAGACCGCCCGCTACCTCCGGCATGGACTGCTGCCTGGCTCAGCCGTCGAAGTGGAAGCCCGGCACCGTCATGGCGCTCGCGACCGATGCCACCAAAGCTCCGTCGTGTTCGTAGGTCAGCCGCCCCGGCGCCTCGGCGATTGGCACCCAGGCAAGCTCATCGACCTCCTCGTAGCGGTCGTAGCCCCCCTCGATCGGCTGCATCAGCCAGTACTCGACCACCTTCGGCCGACCCCGACGATCGACATACTCCACTTCACCGGCGAAGCGACCGAGGGCGCACTTCCAGCCGGTCTCCTCGAGCACCTCTCTGAGGGCGCATTCCTCGGCGCTCTCTCCCGCATCCAGCTTGCCTTTCGGGAGCGACCAGTCCTGCTGAAGGGGGCGGTGGATGAGTGCGACCTCCCAGCCGCCGGCGCTCGAAGCTCGGATGACGATGCCGCCAGCGGCGCGCACGACCCCTGCCACCGCCGGACCCCTCCCCGTGGGCTCGGTGACCAGGTCGGCACCGTCGCCGCTCGCAGGAGGGATGTCTCCTCGAGGCGGCGGAGCGTCCGTGCTCATTGGCGCTGACGATATCCGGGCGGGGAGAGTTACGCGTGGGACGAGTAGCGTTGGCCAAGTGGCAGGCCCTGATCAGCAACGCAGCGGCGTCGAGGTCGAGTGGCAGCTGGACGCCATCGACCTGCGACCTGTGGAGCGCTGGCTGGCAGCTCGAGGTGCCGGGACGAGCCGACGCGCTCGCGGCCGGGCGGGTTCGGCTAGCGGCGCAGGAACCGCTGCCTCGTCTCCGAGCGCCGGCGCTCCGGTCGGGCTCCCGGTGCAGGAGTCGGGTCCGTTGCCTCTGCTTTCTTCCGTCCCGGGACTGGGGGCCGTCGCCCAGCCGGTCAAGCGCCTCGTCGACCTGTACTTCGACACGACCGACTGGCGCCTCGGGCGATCGGGCTACGTGCTTCGCACCCGTCTGCGGGCCGGGCGTCACGAAGCGACGTTGAAGGATCTCGCGCCCTCGACCGAGGGTCTCCGCAGACGTCTCGAGGCGACCGAGCCGCTCGCTTCGCCCGACCTCGCCGGCCTCGATCCCGCCGGCCCCGTCGGGCGCCGCGTGCAGGCGTTGGCCGGCGGAAGAGCACTTGGCCAGGTGCTGGAGGTCCGCACGCGGCGGCGGCCGTACACCCTCGAGGTGCGCGGTACGGCCGTCGGGGAGGTGGCGCTCGACGACACGGTCATCGTCGCCGGCGAGGAGCATCATCGCATCCGGCTGCAGCGCGTCGAGGTCGAGGTCCTGCCAGCCTGGGTGGAGTCGTTGTCACCGCTCGTGGAACGCCTGAGACACGACTGCGGCCTACAACCGGCGACGCTCTCCAAGTTCGAGGCCGGCCTGCTCGGGGCCGGTTTCGTCATCCCCCAACCGTCGGATCTCGGTCCGACTAGCACCTCGGCCACCTCGACAGTGGCCGAGGTGGCCTACGCCGTCCTGCGCAGGGATGCCGCCTCGATGCTCGCCCACGAGGCCGGCACGCGCCTCGGTGAGGACATCGAGTCGCTTCACCAGATGCGGGTGGCCACCCGACGCATGCGAGCTGCCCTCTCCCTCTTCGAGACGGTGCTTCCGGCGCGGGCAGGCCGCGTGCACGATGAGCTGGGTTGGCTGGCGGGCGTGCTCGGCGCCGTCCGCGACTTGGACATCCAACTCGGGAACCTGGATGCCTGGACCGAGGAGCTACCCGGTGTGCACCGCCAAGCTCTCGACGAGCTCGGCGATCTGCTGCTGGGCCATCGCGAGAGCGCCCGCGCCGCCCTGCTGGAGGCGCTCGATTCGCGTCGCTACGAGCGACTGGTGGCCGCCCTCACCTCGATGCTCGACCAAGGGCCCATTCGGCGGGCGTCCGTCGTGCGAGTCGGCGCTCTCGAGGCGCTTCCCGAGCTGATCGGCGGTCGCCACCGTGAGGCCGAGAAGGCGGTTCGACGGGCGCATCGCACCGGTGTCGTCGAGGACTTCCACCGCCTGCGCATCCGCTGCAAGCGGTTGCGCTACGCCATCGAGTTCACGGGCGACCTCTACGGGGCCGACGTCAAGCGTTACGCCCGTCAGGTCGCCTCCCTGCAAGACGAGCTCGGCCTCATCCAGGATGCGGAGACGGCGGCCAACCGTCTGCAAGTCATCGCCCTTGGTGAGGAAGGTGCCTTGCTGCCTCGAGCCACCGTCTTTGCGATGGGGATGGTCTCGCAGCGTTGCACCGCCGAAGCGCTCACCCGCCTCGCAAAGCTGCCGGCGGCAAAGCAGCTCGTGAACGGAAAGCTCTGGGAAAAGGCCAGAGAGACGATGGAGCGCCGCCGCGAGGAGGCTGCCCGCGCCGCTGAGGAGGCCGAGCATGCCAAGCGAGCGGCAGCTGCGCAGGCGTCCGAGCCTCTGATCGCACCCGGGCGTGCCCGGCCGGCCCTCCCAACTCTCGGTGTCCCCTCCGTCGCGGCGGCCCCGGCCGCCCGGGCGGCCGTGCGACGAGCGACGTCGACGACAGGCAGGGCGGCAGGCGGGGCGGCGACGACAGGCAGGGCGGCAGGCGGGACGGCGACGACAGGCAGGACGCCGAGGGCGAGCCGGACAGTGGCGACAGGCAAAAGGTCAGGCGCGGCCGCACAGAGCCGACCACGTCGGGTTCGGGCGGCGGCCCCGCCGACCGACGAGAACAGCGACGCCAAGACCGTCACCCCGATCCGGCGGCGCCTGGCGCCAGGCTGAGACCGGTCCCACAGGGGCCGATGGGCGTCCGAGAGCGATTTCGCCTATCGCGAGCCGGCGGCCGCCCGCACGAGGCCGAGCGAGGCTCCGTCCCGGCGGGCCCGTGCCGCCCCCACGAGGGCGTCGAAGAGGGCCTGCTGGTCGGGGTCGTGCTCGGCGGTCACCTCAGGATGCCACTGAACGGCGACGGCAAAGGGATGAGGTGCAATCGGCTCGATCGCCTCGACGCAGCCGTCGGGCGAGCGCCCGGTGACCCGCAGCCCTTCGCCGAGCCGGTCCACCGACTGGTGGTGGGCCGAAATGCACCGTTCCGTCCGTAGGCGGCCGATCGCCTCGGCGAGGTGGCTGTCCGCTTCGAACTCGACCGAGTGCTCTGCGAGGAAGAGGCTGTGAGGCCGGCCGTGCAGCTCGTCGTCGTAGCCGGGGTGGTCCGAGACGTGCTGGTGAAGCGTCCCCCCGAGGGCCACGTTCACGACCTGGCAGCCCCGGCAGATGGCGAGTACGGGGATGTCCTGCGTGACGGCGTAGCGGGCGAGCTCGAGCTCCATCTCGTCACGAAAGGCATTGAACCCGTAGCTCCTCGGATGGGCGTCCTGCCCGTACCTGGAGGGGTCGAGATCGCCTCCGCCGATGAGCAAGAGACCGTCCGCCGGCGCCAGCAGCTCCTCGGGCGGGCAGGCGGGAGCACCCGTGATGGCCGGCAGCAAGATGACGCGGGCGCCGGCGCGGTGAAGGCTCTGCACGTAGCGCTCCGAGAGGGCGACGTGGCCAGCAGGGCGATCCGGAGTGGCCGTCTGCGGCAGCTCGTAGGCGACGCTGGCAATGACGACCCTGCTCACCGATCACCACCGTTCGGCTTCCGGGCGGTCGTGCGGGGGGAGGGGGCCGCTTTCTTGGTCGCTGCCGGCCGCTTCGAGCCGGCGGCTTTCACGGCTTTGGCGGCCGCCTTGGCAGCTGCAGCGATCGGGTGCTCGTGGTCGTGCGCCTCGCTCTCGTGCTCGGCCGGGAAGTTCACGTGAGGGAAGTGAGCGTGACGCTCCGCGGCGTGCCCGTGCTCGTGGTGATGGTGGAAGCCGAGGTGCTCGAAGGCACCCGTGTGCTCGTGGAAATTGTGGGTGACGTGATAGTGCCCGTGGGCGTGAACCACGGCCTCGTGCTGATGCTCGTGACCATGATCCCCCTGGTGGCTGTGCTCGTGTTGGGCGCCGCCTGACTCATGGCTGGCGCCGTGGCTTGACTCGGTCACTTGGCTCCTCGTCCTGCAGTCGTCGGGTCCGTCCCAGCCTATCGACAGCCCGATGCCGACTTGTCACGGGAGGATCCTCCCTTGCACGAAACCACGAAGCGTAGGACGATGCAGCGTGCCGGAGCAGAAGGGGCGCGGCCCGACGACGGCGTACGACGAAGGAGTCGAGGCGTTGGAGAAGAGGATCGGACTTCTCGTCGGGATGGAGAACACCTTCCCCCTGCCGTTTCTCGAGGCGGTGAACGCCAAAGGCGCCGCCGATGGCATCGAGGCGGAGCTGGCGGTCCTCGGCAAGGTGACGGAGCTCGACATGCCCCCGCGCTACTCGGTCATCGTCGACCGCATCTCACACGAGGTGGGTTTCTATCGGGCCTTCCTCAAGAGCGCGGTCGCCTGCGGCACCGTCGTCATCAACGACCCGTTCTGGTGGGAGGCGGACGAGAAGTTCTTCGAGTGCACCCTCGCACGCCACCTCGGCGTCGCCGTGCCGAAAACGGTCGTGTTGCCGAACAAGGACTACGAGGCGGGCATCGTCCCGGAGAAGTCCCTGCGCAACCTGCAGTACCCGCTCGACTGGGAGGAGATCCTCGCCTACACAGGTCTGCCCGCCGTGCTGAAGCCGAACACCGGCGGGGGCTGGCGGGATGTCTACATCGTGCACACGCTCGAGGAGCTGCTACGCGACTACGACCAGACGGGCACAAAGACCATGATCCTGCAGGAGTTCATCGACTGGGAGGACTATGTCCGCTGTGTCGTCATCGGCGGCGAGGTGCTCGTTTTTCGCTACGACCCCCGCCGAAGCTTCTTCGAGCGATACGTCACGCACGAGCCGCCACCCGCGTGGCTCGTGGAGCGGGCGACGGCGGATGCCCGTACGCTCACCGACGCCCTCGGCTACGACATGGACACCGTCGAATTCGCCGTCCGCGACGGCGTCCTGCATGCGATTGATTGGCTCAACCCGGCACCGGACTTCGACAACTTCTCGATCAAGGAGGAAGGTTTCGCCTGGGTGATCGACAAGATGAGCGACCTCGTCCTCGCCTACGCCCGCGGCGAGCGGACGCCGCCGTGGCGAGATGAGCATCGCTGGTGGCGTTTCGTCGATAACGAGGGCTGAAGGGACGCCTCCGGTGCAACGGGCCGTCGACGCCTATCACGACCTCCTCTTGGACGACGAGCTGGCCGCCGCCAGCAGCGACCACCTTCAGAGCGCTCAGCACGCCGCAAACCTCTACTTCGGCGAGCACCCGCTCTCGATCTCGCTGCGCCCTCGTCTCATCGCCACGGCCGAATGGGAACGCGCCGTCACAGCGGCCGAAGCCATCGGCGGAGCACTCGGCGTCCTCGAGTCGGCCCTCTTGGCCGATGCCGACCTGCGCAGCGAGTTGCGCCTCGATCCTCTCGAGGAGCGCCTGGCTCTCGCCCATCCGGGCTGCCGCCTGTCGTCGCCCTCGGCCCGCCTCGACAGCTTCTTTGCCGACGAGGTGCGCTACGTGGAGTACAACGCCGAGTCTCCCGCCGGTATGGCCTACGGAGACGTCCTCGCCGAGGTGATGGAGGCACTGCCGGTCATGCAGCGCTTCCGCCGCCGCTGGAAGCTGCGATCGCTCCCGACGCGGCACTCGCAGCTCGAGTGCATGCTGTCGGCATTCCGGGAGTGGGGCGGCGGGGATTTGCCCTCTGTCGCCATCGTGGACTGGAAGGGTGTGCCGACGGTGGCGGAGTTCGACATGTTCCGTGACTACTTCCTCGCAAACGACGTCCCGTGCGTCATCGCCGATCCGGACTCGCTCTCCTACGACGGCAAGCGGCTGCGGGCCGAGGACGGGAGCGAGATCACGATCGTCTACCGCCGGGTGCTCACGAGCGAGCTGCTCGCTCACGGCGGCGGCTCGGACCCCATCTGCGAGGCCTACCTCGACGGCAATGTCGTCGTCGTCAACACCTTTCGCGCCAAGCTCCTGCACAAGAAGATGAGCCTCGCCCTCTTGTCCGACGACCGCTACGCCTCGTTGTTCAGCCCGGCTCAGCGCAAGGCCATCGACCGGCACATCCCCTGGACGCGGCGACTGCGGGACGGCCGCTCGAGCAGGCTGGGGGCCGATATCGCCGACCTGTCGGCCTACGTGCTCGAGCACCGGGAGTCGCTCGTGCTGAAGCCGAACGACGAGTACGGGGGCAAGGGCGTCGTGCTCGGCTGGACGGTCGACGACCACGAGTGGGAGCAGGTGGTGCGGATGGCCCTGCACGAGACCTACGTTGTCCAAGAAGCGGTGCCCGTTCCGAGGGAGGTGTGGCCGTTGGCGCTCGGTGGTTCGGTCGAGATGGTGGACATGGCCGTCGACATGGACCCGTACCTCTTCGGAGGCCGGGTGGGGGGCGTCCTCATCCGGCTGGCGTCCTCGGCGCTGCTCAACGTCACGGCGGGCACGGGGAGCGTCGTTCCCACGTTCATCGTCGAAGGAGAGATGGGGGAGGCAGCCTCATGACGCTCGACCTGGGTCGGGATTTCACGATCGGCATCGAGCAGGAGTTCCAGATCATCGACGGGGGCGGCGAGCTCACCCATCACATCGACACGCTGCTGGCCTCGACGAAGGACCAGTTCGGCGAAGACGTCAAGGCGGAGATGCTGCAGTCGGTCGTCGAGATCGGCACGAGGATTTGCTCGGACATCGGCGAGGCCCGGTCCGAGCTGCTGCGGCTGCGCGGAGGCCTCGTGGAGATCCTGGCCAGAGACGGTCTCCGCCTCGCCTCGGCGGGGACCCACCCGTTCTCGCACTGGGCAGACCAGCGTGTCACCGAGGCGGACCGCTACAAGATGCTCGAGGACGAGATGCAGGATCTCGTACGCGAGCTGCTCATCTTCGGTACCCACGTGCACGTCGGCATCCCCGACCCGGAGCTCCGGATCGACATCATGAACGAGGCTCGCTACTTCCTGCCCCACCTGCTGGCCCTCTCGACGTCCTCCCCGTTCTGGCTCGGCCGGAAGACGGGCCTCAAGTCCTACCGCAGCGTCGTCTGGTCCAGGTTCCCCCGCAGCGGTATCCCGCCGGCGCTCAGCTCCTATGGCGAGCTCGAAGACCTCATCAAGCTGCTCGTGAAAACGAATTGCATCGACGACGGCAAGAAGATCTGGTGGGACCTGCGACCGCACCATCTCTACCCGACGCTCGAGTTCCGCGTCTGCGACGCCGTCACGAAGGTGGAGGAGGCACTCTGCCTGGCCGCCCTCTCGCAGGCGATCTGTGCGAAGTTGCTGAAGCTGCGGCGGAACAACTTGGGTTTCCGGCGCTACTCACCCCACCTCGTCGCCGAGAACAAGTGGCGGGCCATGCGCCACGGCGTCGGCGGGCAGCTCATCGACTTCGGCCGGCAGGCGGAGGTGCCGATGGTGAACCTCGTCGACGAGCTCGTCGAGTTCCTCGACGACGTCGTGGACGAGCTCGGCTGCCGTGCCGAGGTGGGCTACGCCCAGACGATCGCCCGGGAGGGCACGAGCGCCGACCGGCAGCTGGCCGTCTTCGAGGCGACCAGCTCGTACCACGCCGTCGTCGATTCGATCGCCGCCGAGACCGTCGAGGGCCTCGGGTTCTCCTGACCCCGTCGGGCGCTTCGGCGCCCGCTCAGCAGTGCCGCGGCAGGTGCACGGCCAGCTGGCGCTGCCACCATGGCCAGTCGTGGGCGGCGTCGTAGCCCCAGATGTCGAGCTCGTAGGGGATCTGCTTGCCACCGAGGAGGGAGGCCAGCTTCAAGGTGCTCGGGAGCGCTCCGCTGGCGCTCTCGTCCTCCCAGGGGCCCTGGCCGGCAACGAGGGTGAGATGGACCCGGCTCCGCAGCCAGTCGAGGTGGTCGCCGTTGAGATTGGCGACGTAGTCGACGGGGTTGTTGAAGTAGAAGGCGTCCCCCCGCTCCCCCCAGCCCATGCGCGACATGTCGTAGGCGCCCGAGAGGCAGATCGCCCGCGTGAACAGGTCGGCGCGGCGCAAGGTGAAGTTGGCGGCATGGAAGGCCCCGAAGCTGCAACCGGTGGCGAGGATCTCCTGCGGCCCTCCGCAGTCCGAGAAGATGAAGGGCACGACGTCGTTCACGACGAAGTCCTCGAAGCGCTGGTGCTCCCTCGCCCTCAGCTCGAGCGGGAGATCTTCCCGTCGCCAGCTGGCGGACTCGAAGCTGTCGATGCAGTAGATCTTCACCCGCCCCTCCTCGAGAAGCGGTGCGACGGCGCCGAGGAGGCCGTTGTTCTCGAAGTCCTCCGCCCGGCCGCTGTCGGAGGCGAACACGAGCACGGGGCGTCCCCACTCGCCGTAGGCGATGACCTTGGCGTCGCCGATGGGGATGGACGCAAGGACGACCGTGTCACGCCTCATGACCACGCCTTCGCGAGGAGATCGACGAGGTGGGGCGTCCAGGCGTCGCGCCAGGCGATCCAATTGTGGGCGTCCCGGACGACGTGCAAGGCAGCAGGGTAGCCCTGTCTCACGAGGGCGGCGGCGGCCTGGCGGTTGTTCTCGAGGTTGCGCTCGACCGTTCCGCACGTCATGGCGATGGGGATGGGGTCGTGCCAAGACGGTTCCCCGAGCACCTCGGTGACGAAGCTCTCGATGCGTTCGACATGGCCCGACCCCGGCTGGCTCCCCCGCTGAAAGAAGCTGCTCGACTGTAAGAAGAGCGCCCCGAACAGCTCTGGCGAGCTGCGGTGGGCGTGCAGGAGCGCCAGGCCGCCGAGGCTGGCGCCGAGACCGGCCCGGAACCGCCCCTGCGGGGCGATGGCCCCGAGGCGTTCGACGGCCGGGATGAGCTCGTGAGCGAGGTACTGGGCGAACTCCGGGCTGGCCGTGTAGTGCTCGTCTCGCCGCGTGGGCTGGCAGAGGACGGCACGCATGGGGGGAAGGGCGCCACGGGCGACCTCGGCCTCGAGCATCTGCAGCAGCCCGGAGAAGCGGGCGAACTCCGGCCCGTCGAGGGCGACGAGGAGGGGGAGGGGGGACTGCGGAGCCGTCCCGGCCGCAGACCAGACGATGGAGGGCTGGACCTCGCCGAGGAATCGGGAGGGCACATCGAGCTCGCGGACGTCCCCCGGCCTGGGCTCGGCCGTGAGCCACGCCGGCGGCTCGTAGTCGGGGAACTCGATGACGGAACGCTCGCCGAAGGCGCCCGGTGCCCGCAACGGGTTGGCGGGGTCGAGGACCATCTCGTGCCCGCCACCGCTGTAGCCGAGTTCGAAGCGGTACTCGAAACGGTCGACGTCGGGCCGTAGGAAGACCCCTTCCCAGCTGCCGCCGCCGACCGGCGAGAGGGCCGGCCCGGTGCGAGGGTCGGCCACCTCCTGCACGAGGGAGACGCTTTCGGTCCCGGCATGGCCTTGCAGGAATCGGAACGTCACCCGGTCGGCCTCGACCACCGGCGGCGCGACGTCGGAGGACGGCTGCGGCCGTCCGTCCTCAGAGGAGTCGTCGATGGGTCCGGCGGGTTTGCTCAGGACGCTCAGCCAGGGCCGGCGGCCGTCAGGACGACGGCGCCGGCGCCGGCGCCGGCACGGACGCTCAGGACGGTGTCGCCGGTGGAGAGATCGATCTCGGTGACGCGCCCGCTCCCCGAGTTGGCGACGAAGGCGGCCTCGCCCGTGGAGCTGAGGGTGAGGCTGAGGGGGGAGCTACCGGCCGGGCTCGTGGCGGTGACGCTGAGCGGGCGCATCTGCAGCCGCTCGAGCAGGCCCGAGTACGTCACGACGTAGGCGATGTTGTTGTTCGACGAGTACGCGACGCCCGTTGGCGAGCTCACGGGCGTCGTGCCGTTGACTTCGTCGTTCGAGACCCTCATCTTGGTCACGATATTGCCGACCCGGCTGGCCACGAGCACGGACGAGCCTGTCGGCGACACGCTGAGGCCATCGGGGCCGTCCGCCACCGTGACGGGCGACCCAGCCGTGGCCGAGTTGAGGTTGACGGGCGTGACGTTGTTGGAGGCGTAATTGGCGACGAAGGCGACGTTGCCCGGCGTGATGGCGACGGCGTCCGGCTCCGAGCCGACGGCGAGCGTGTTCGTGACCAGGTCGGTGGCAAGGTCGACGAGGCTCACGCTGTCGCCTTTGGCGTTGGCAACGACCGCCTCCGTGCCGGCGCTGTCGATTGCGATGGCGTCGGGGTCGGCGCCCACAGGGATCGGCTTCCCGATGGCTCCGGTGGCGGTGGTGATCGGGACGATCTCGTTCTTCGTGCCGATGGTCACCCAGAGGGTTTCGCCGTCCGGGCTGACGGCAACGGCGCTCGGGTCACCCGCGAGGTGAATGGCACGCCCGGCCACGGCCACCCCGAGCTGGACCCAGGAGAGCTCGTTGGCGGAGTAGTCGGCCACGACGATGTCAGCGTCGCCGCCTGTGAAGGCTGCAGCGACAGCACCCGCACCGACGTCTATGGCCGGTGCCGGCTGGAGCGATGACACGGCGACGGGAACCACCGAGCTCGTGTGGAAGTCCGTCACGTAGGCCGTCTGACCGTTGGACGCCATGAGGATGCTGGTCGGATCCTTGCCGACAGGGATGCTGGGGCCGACCTGCCCGCCTGGGAGCGAGATCGGAGTCAGCTGCCCGGAGCCGTAGTCGACAACGAGGGCGGTGGCGCCGTCCGGCGTGATGGCCACGCCGTCGGGGTCACTGCCGACGTGGAGCGGGGCAGAGGCCGCGTAGGAGACGAGGTTGACTGGAGTGACCGTTGCGGAGGCGTAGTTCGTGACGTAGGCGAAGTCCCCGTCCGGAGTGACGGCGACGCCGTCAGGCCTCGAGCCGACGACCACCTGGCGCAGGACGCGACCTTTGGGGAGGCTGATCGCCATGAGCCTCCTGCCGAGAAACTCCGCCACATAAGCGACGGTCCCGCTCGGCGAAAGCGCGATGGCCGCGGGGCCCTTGCCACCCCGGAGCGCCTTGCCGACGCGGCCGGTGGTGAGATTGATCGGCAACACCGAGTTCGAGCCGAAGCAGGCCACATAGGCCGTGGAGTCGTTCGGCGAGATGACGATGGCGTCCGGGCTCCTCCCGACGTGGATGGCCTTGCCGGCTTTCATCGTGGCGAGATGGATGGGTGTCACGGTGTCGGCGAGATAGTTGGCGACGTAGGCGGTGTTCGTGGCCGAGTCGACGGCGACGGCGTCTGGACTGTGCGTCCGGACGGCGGCAGCGAGGGCGTCGCCATCGAGATCGATCGGAGTCACGCTCGAGGCGGACTCGTTGATCGCCCAGGCGAAGCCGCCCACGCCAAGGGTCTGGGTTGGGAATGCCGCCGGCAGCTGGGCGCGGCCGCCGACTAGGTGGGGGGCCGCGAGCGCAACGTGGGGGGCCGCTCCCGCATCGGGCGAAGCCGCCACCGACGCGAAGCCAACAAGTGCGAGGGACGCTGCCGCCACGGCCGCGAAGCGGCCACTGGCCACCGGTCGCAGGTGTCGAGCGTGCATGCGATCATCTCCGATTTCGTCGTCTGGCATCTGTGCGGCGGGCGGTCAGAGACATCAATGGTGCGGAGGTCCCGTCGTCGTTGTCACAGGCCGCGTCGTCGTCGTGACGGGCCGCGTCGTCGTCGTGACGGGCCGCGTCGTCGTCGTGACGGGCCGAGTCGTCGTCGTCACCGGAAGGGTTGTCGTCGTCGTCGGGGGCCGCGTCGTCGTTGTCACAGGCCGGGTCGTGGTCGTCGGGTGACTCACCGTGTGGCGTTTCTTCGGCGGCGCCCGGCGGGTCGTTGTCGTGGTGCTCGCTCGCGTCGTCGTGGTCGTGACGGCAGGCGTCGTCGTGACTCCGCTGCCCGAGGTCGTCACCCCATGGAGTGTCGTGGTGGTGGCGGCGCTGCCGGCACCACCCCCGGAGGAGGCGATCAAGAAGAGCAGCACACCGATGCACACAGCGAGGATGGGCAGGCCCACGCGGATCTGGAACAGCTGCAGCCGCTTCTTCGGCGCTCTGCCGGCGGCGAGAGCCGCCAGCTCCGCCTCGAGGGGAACGGGAGCGTTGCCGCGCCATGGCATGTGCTGGTCGGAGGCGGCGACGCTGTCAATTGTCCGCTGAGCCACCGTGGTCGAAGCGGCAAGGCTCACGCCCGCCGCGGTGTCCTCGAAGAGGGCGACGCTGTCGATGGCCTCTTGGATGTCGAGGCTCGTATCGCCGGCGCTCACTGCCGCGGTGGTCGTCTCCTCGGAGGCGGCCACGCTGTCGATCAGCTGCTGGATGTCGTCGAAGGTGAAGGTGCTCTCGCTCGTGTCGAGGTTGTCAAAGGACTCGGCCTTGTCGGGCGCGGCCGCCTTCTTCTTGGATACGGCCGAGCTGGTGCGCTTTCGTGGAGTGGCGGTGGACGCCGTCGAGCTGGGGCGCTTTCGCGGGGTTTCCGACGAGGATGCCGCGCTGGGGCGCTTTCGCGGAGTGGCAGCGGACGTCGTCGAGCTGGGGCGCTTTGGCGGCGTGGCGGCGGCGGCTGTGGTGGTGCGCTTTCGCGGAGTTACCGCGCCGACGGCGGTTGTGCTTGTGCGCTTTCGCGGAGTGGCGGCGGACGTCGTCGAGCTGGGGCGCTTTCGCGGAGTGGCGGCGGGTCTCGCCGAGCTGGGGCGCTTGGGCGGGGTGTCCGACGGCGCGGCAAAGGCTGCCGGCTGTGGCGAGATCGTCTCCGGCACGGCCGAGCCGGCGTCCTCCGGCGCGTCGGTCGGGACCGGAACGGGGCCGTTTCCGGGCGTCGTCGGCTCCTGTGAAGCCTCGTCCGACACCAGTCCTCCTCCCCGGTCCGCCCCGAAGGGCCTGCTCAGGCACTACGCCGAAACGTGTGCACGGACGCCACGGCCCTCGGGGCGCTTTACGCCAGGTCGTCTCGACCTGCGCGGACGCCATCCGGGTCGCGGTTGCCGGTATCGGCCGTTGGGGCGCCCTCATCGCCTCTGACCTGCGGCTCGTCCGCGACGACGACGGCACCATCGGCTTCGCCGGCAGATTCTGTATCGGCGTCGGCGACTTCGACCTTGAGCGGTTCCGGGTTCGCCCACGGGTCCTGCGGCGTGCCGTCCTCGCCGACGGGCTCCCTCACCCGATGGCGGTCCCGCCAGACCAGCCAGCCGGTGAAGCCCACGCCGACCACGATGAAGGCACCCGAGACGACCTCGACGGCCGTGCCCGCAGGGCCGTGCGGCAACAGGAACGACTCGTCGGAGAGGCGAGTCATCCCGTACATCGTCATGGTCGCCGTCACGACGACCCCGAAGGGCCCGCCGCGGCGAGCGACGTATTTCTCCACCTGCAAGGCAAGCAGGAAGACGACGAAGCACTCGATCGCCTGGAAGATCGGCACAGGCAAGCGCTTGCCTACCTCGCCTGCGTACTCCATGCCGTACCAGGCCTTTGTCGGATACCCGCCCCCTCCGACCATGAGCTGGGGCCCGAGGAGCCGCCCGATCGCCCAGGCGAGCGCCAGCACCGGGGCGACGAGGTCGGCCGCCACGACGAGCCGGAGCGACTTGCACCAGCGGTGGGCGAGGTAGAGCCCGGTCGGCACCCCCCCGAGGAGACCCCCCCAGCTCGACAGCCCGCCATGCCAGACCGCCACGATATCGCCGGGGTTTCTCGAGTAGTAACCCCAGTTGGCGACGACAGTGACCGCCCTCGCCCCCACGATGGAGGCGGCGATGATCCACACAAAGGCCCGTCCGAGCCAGGCGTCGTCGTACCCGTGAGCTCGCAGGCGCCGGGCGAAGTACCGATACGCCACCCAGAAGGTGATCGCCAAGCCGATGCCGTAGGTGTGGATCTGGAGGGCGCCGATGTGGAAGACGACCGGTATCGGCTTCACGACGTGATCACCTTCCGATTATCCCCCATCTCGGGTCGGCGGCGCCTTCGCTGGGTCGGGGGTACGGTGGCGGGCCGTGCCAGCTACCACGAGGTTCTCGGGTCGGGTCGCTTTCGTGACGGGCGCGGGATCGGGTATCGGTCGGGCGACAGCGGAGCGCCTCGCAGCCGAGGGGGCTGCCGTCGGCTGCGTGGACCGCGACAGCGAGGCGCTCGCTGATGCTGTCGAGGCCGTCACGGCCGTGTCGAGCGCCCCCGTGATCGCAATCGAGTGCGACGTCTCCGATCCTCTCGCGGTCGAGCATGCGTTCGCCTGCATCGAGTCGGCCGCCGGCGTACCCGACGTCGTGTGCAACGTGGCGGGTGTTGGGGGCTTCTCCCACACGCACGAGACCACGGACGACGAGTGGGAACGGATGATCGCGGTGAACCTGACGGGGACGTTTGTTGTCTCGCGGGCGGCACTCAAGCGGTGGAGCGCCCTCGTGGCCGAGGAGCCGAAGCGCTATCGGCGACGGCGAGGGAGGCCGGCGTCGGAGGCGATTCCAAGGCCGGTGATCGTGAACGTCGCCTCCTCGGCCGGTCTCATGGGTCAGCCGTACAGCGCGGCGTACTGCGCCTCCAAGGGCGGTGTGGTGCAACTGACGAAAGCGCTCGCGGTGGAGTACCTCGAGGTGGGCTTTCGCGTGAACGCCGTCGCCCCGGGGGGCGTGGACACGCCGCTGCTTGCGAGCTTCGCCCTTCCGGAGGGTGCCTCCGGCTCGCTCCTGGGGCGGCTCATCTCGCCGTTCGGCTTCTGCCCGCCAAGCGACATCGCCGCCGTCATCGCCTTCATCGCTTCCGAAGAGGCCGGGCCGATGACCGGTTCGATCGTGCCGGTGGACGGCGGTCTGACCGCCTGACGACACTCAGCCGAGGCGCTCGACGATCATCGCCATGCCCTGACCACCGCCGACGCACATCGTCTCGAGGCCGATCGACTTGTCCTGGTTCTCGAGGCCGTTGAGGAGCGTCGTCATGATGCGTGCGCCCGTCATGCCGAACGGGTGTCCGAGGGCGATGGCCCCGCCGTGGACGTTGAGCTTGTCCCAGGCGATCCCGAGGTGTTTGGCCGACGGTATGACCTGAGCGGCGAAGGCCTCGTTGATCTCCACAAGGTCGACGTCGTCGATCGTCATGCCCGCCCGCTTCAGGGCCTGGCGGCTCGCCTCGATCGGCCCGAGGCCCATGATCTCCGGGTTGAGGGCGCTGACGCCGCTCGAGACGACGCGGGCGAGCGGGCGGATCCCGAGCTCGGCCGCCCGCGTGTCGCTCATGACGACGACGGCGGCGGCGCCGTCGTTGAGGGGGCAGGCGTTGCCGGCCGTCACACGCCCGTCCGGACGAAAGACCGGCTTCAGATTGGCGAGACCCTCCACCGTCGTGCCGGCGCGGGGGCCGTCGTCGGTCGAGACGACCGTACCGTCGGCGAGGGGGTAGGGCGTGATCTCACGCTCGAAGAAGCCGTTCGCCTGGTTCTCCACCGCCCGGTTCTGCGAGAGGGCGGCAAAGGCGTCCATCTCCTGACGGCTCACGTTCTCGTACTCGGCGACGTTCTCCGCCGTCTCGCCCATGGTGATGTAGATGTCGGGCAGGCCCGGACCCGGCTCCCAGGGCGGGGCGCCTCCCTCGGCTCGCTTGGCGTTGCGGGCTTCGGCGTCTGCGAACACGGCGTTGTGCGTGCCGGCGACGCCGTCGGAGCTCCCGGTGAAGAACCGGCTCGTCGTCTCCACCCCTGCGGCGATGAAGCAGTCGCCCTCGCCGGCGCGCACGGCGTGGGCGGCCATGCGAATCGTCTGGAGCGACGACGAGCAGTAGCGGTTGACGGTGACGCCCGGCACGTCGTCGAGCCCGGCGAGGATGGCCACGACGCGGGCCATGTTGAACCCCGCCTCGCCGGCCGGCTGGGCGCAGCCCAGCATGAGGTCCTCGATCTCGCTCGTCGGCAGCTCGGGAACTTTCTCGACCAGCGTCCTCACGATGAAGGCGGCGAGGTCGTCCGGGCGGACATCCTTGAGGGACCCTTTGAAGGCGCGCCCGATCGGGCTGCGGGCGGTGGCGACGATGACGGCATCAGGCATGCCGGCGAGCATAGGCAAACTGTCCCGCCCAGCAAAACTAGAACGCGTTACACTTTCGCGGCGCTGGCCACCGACGGGGCTGCGCCGCCGAGGGAGGGCTTCATGCAGATCGGCTTGGACGAGGACCAGCAGTCGCTCCGCAAGCAGCTGCGCGAGTACTACGCCCGCATCCTCACACCCGAGGTCGTGCGGGAGCTGGAGGTTCCCGGCATCACGGCCGCCCACAAGCGGATCGCCCGCCAGATGGGCTCCGACGGCTGGCTCGGGATCGGCTGGCCGAAGGAGTACGGCGGGCAGGGCCGTTCCCCCATGGAGCAGTTCATCTTCTTCGACGAGTCGATGCGGGCCGGCGCACCCGTGCCGATGCTGACGATCAACACGGTGGGGCCGACGATCATGCGCTTCGGGAGCGAGGCGCAGCGCCAGCGCTTCCTGCCACCCATCCTGCGGGGAGAGATCCATTTCTGCATCGGCTACACCGAGCCGGGCTCGGGCACCGACCTGGCATCGCTCACGACGCGGGCGGAGCGCGACGGGGACGAGTACGTCATCAACGGCGCCAAGATCTTCACGAGCCTCTCCTCCGACGCCGACTATGTCTGGCTGGCTGCTCGCACCAACCCCGACGCAGGCAAGCACCGTGGCATCTCGATCTTCATCGTGCCCACGACGGCGGAGGGTTTCTCCTACACGCCGATGCGGCTCCTGCACGGCCACGACATCAACCAGACGTTCTACGAGAACGTGCGGGTGCCGGCCGAGAACCTCGTCGGCGGCGAGAACGAGGGTTGGACGCTCATCACGAACCAGCTGAACCACGAGCGGGTCACGCTGTGCTCGGTGGGCCCGATCGAGAAGGCGTTCGAGGACGTCGTCACCTGGGCGGCCGGCGCTCGCCACCCCGACGGCGGGCGCCTGCTCGACGACGCCTGGGTGCAGCACGAGCTCGCCGTCGTGCGGGCGAGGCTCGAGTTCCTGCGGCTCGCCAACTGGAAGGTGGCGAGCTCGCCGGCCCTCGACGTGGCGGACGCCTCGACGGTGAAGGTCTTCGGGACCGAGTTCTACCTCGATGCCCTCCGGCGGCTCATGGAGATCGTCGGCCCGCAGGCCTACCTGTCGGGCGACACCCCGTCCTCGGTGCTGCACGGGCGGTTGGAGAAGCTGACGAGGGGTTTCTTGATCCTGACCTTCGGGGGCGGGGCGAACGAGATCCAGCGTGAGCTGATCGCCATGTTCGGCCTCGGACTGCCCCACTCCGGCCGCTGATCCGTTCGTCCTTCGCGCCTCCAGGAGCCCAACGATGGATTTCGAACTCGACGACGACCAGCAGGCCCTCTCCGAGCTGGCCGCACGCATCCTGACGGAGCAGTCATCGCCCGAACGGGTGCGGGCCGTCGAGAACGACGCCGCCGCCGGCGGCGATGGCGTCGACCGCCTGCTCTGGGCACAGCTGGCCGCCGCCGGCCTCGTGGCGGCTCCGCTCGCCGAGGAGCACGGTGGCGCCGGCATGGGTCTCATCGGCGCCGCCGCCGTGCTGGAGGAGGTCGGTCGCCGGGTGGCGCCCGTGCCCTACCTCGAGTGTGTGCTCAGCGCCCTGGCGATGGAGCGCTTCGGCCCGGTGGCGCTGCGGACGACCCTCGGAGAGGTGGCGGCGGGCTCGCTCCTGATCGCCCCGGCCCTGCTCGAGGCACAGACGTCTCCTCGCCATCCGGCGACGACGGCGCGGCCGGATGCCGACGGGTGGCGGCTCGACGGCGAGAAGATCTGCGTGCCCGCCGGCCTCGCCGCCGAGGCGTTCCTCGTGCCGGTGTCCTTGCCCGACGGCTCCTCGGGCGTCGTGCTCGTGCGGGCCGATGCCGCCGGCCTCGAGCGCGAGCGCCAGGACACGACATCCGGCCGGCCGGAGGCCCAGCTGCGGCTCTCCTCAGTGGCCGCGCCGGCGAGCGCTCTGCTCGGGTCGGAGGCGTCCGAGCAGGCGGAGGTGCTCGATTGGCTCGTCGACCGTGTCACGGCCGCCTTGTGCGTGACGGCGGCCGGCTGCCTGCACGAGGCGCTTCGCATCACGGCGTCCTATGTCAAAGAGCGCAAGCAGTTCGACCGCGTGCTCGCCACCTTCCAGGCAGTGGGCCAGCGGGCGGCGGACGCCTTCATCGACACCCTCGCCGTCCGGTTGACGGCCTGGCAGGCGGTGTGGCGGCTCTCGGCTGGCTTGCCGGCCTCTGACGAGGTCACCATCGCCAAGTACTGGGCGAGCGAGGCCGGTCAGCGGGTCGTGCACACCTGCCAGCACCTCCACGGCGGCGTCGGCATGGATCGTGACTATCCGGTGCACCGCTACTTCCTCGTCGCCAAGCAGATCGACCTCGCCCTCGGCGGTGCTGCCCCGCAGCTCGCCGACCTCGGGCAGCGAATCGCCGCCTCTGCCTGAGGGCTCGCCCCCGCCTCGGCCTGAGGGCTCGCCCCGCCGGGGCGGGCGGCCGTGTCAGCCGAGGAGCTCGGCCATCAACCTCATCTGCTCGATCCCGCCGCCGACGAGGAGCGTCGTCACGAGCGACTCCTTCCAGGCCTCGAGGTCGTCACGGATCTTCTCCCGCGGGCCGATCAGCGACGTGGCCTCCACGAGCGCCGTGGGCACGGCGGCCGCCGCCTCGCCCTTGTGGCCGTCGAGGTAGAGGTCTTGGATGCGCCGGGCGGCGTCCTCGAAACCCATGCGGGCGAACACCTGGAAGTGGAAGTTCACCTCACGGGCACCCATTCCTCCGATGTAGAGGGCGAGGAAGGGCCGGATGGCATCGGCGGCCTCCTCGATGTCGTCGGAGACCATGACCGTCGCCGTGGCGATGACTTCGAAGTCGTCCGGCCTGCGGCGGGCTTCGGGCCGGGAGAAGCCCTCGGCGAGCGCCTTGCGGTACGCCTCGTCGTGGGCGGGGGCGTAGAAGATCGGCAGCCAGCCATCGGCGATCTCGGCCGCGAGGGCGACGTTCTTCGAGCCCTCGGCGCCGAGGATGATCGGCAGGTCCGAGCGGAGCGGGTGGACGATCGGCTTGAGCGGCTTGCCCAGCCCGGTGCTCTCCGGCCCGACGAGCGGCAGGGGGTAGTGAGGGCCGTCGTTCCTGACGGGAGCCTCCCGCTGCAGGACCTTGCGCACGACCGAGACGTACTCACGCGTGCGGGCGAGTGGGCGGGGGAAGGGCTGGCCGTACCAGCCCTCGACCACCTGCGGCCCCGAGACGCCTAGCCCGAGGACGAAACGCCCACCGCTCAGGTGGTCCATCGTCATCGCCGCCATCGCCATGGCCGTCGGCGTGCGGGCCGAGAGCTGGCAGAGGGCCGTGCCGAGCCGGAGGCGGTGCGTGCGTGGCCCGAGCCAGGCCAGCGGGGTGAGGGCGTCCGATCCGTAGGCCTCCGCCGTCCAGACCGAGTCGAAACCCAACCGTTCCGCCTCGTCCACCTTGGCGGCCACGTCCGTCGGGGGGCCGGAGCCCCAGTACCCGAGCTGTAGCCCGAGCTTCACGCCACCGCCACCGGCAGGTGCTTGATCCCGTTGATGAAGTTCGAGCAGAGGCGCTGGACGTCGCCGGCGAGCGCCAGGTCGGGCAGGGTGCTGAGGATCTCGGTGAACATGACGCGGATCTCGAGGCGAGCGAGGTTGGCGCCGAGGCAGAAGTGGGAGCCGCCGCCGCCGAAGGCGACGTGCTCGTTCGGGCTGCGGGCGACGTCGAAACGGTCCGGGTCCTCGAAGACGTCCTCGTCCCGGTTGGCCGAGATGTGCCAGAACACGACCTTGTCGCCCTCATGGATCTGCTGTCCGCCGATCTTGGTGTCCTTCGTGGCCGTCCGCCGAAAGTGCATGACCGGCGAGGCGTACCGCAGCATCTCCTCGATGGCCGAGTCGAGGAGCTCCGGCCGCTCGATCAGCTTGCGCCGCTCGCCCGGGTTCTCCATGAGGGCGAGCATCCCATGTGAGAGGAGGTTGCGGGTCGTCTCGTTGCCGGCCACGGCGAGCAGCATGAAGAACATGTCGATCTCGAGCTGCGAGAGCTGGTCACCGTCGATCTCGGCGTGCGCCAGGATGCTCACGAGATCCTCATGCGGGTTCGCCTTGCGCTCGAGCGTCAAGGCGTCGGCGTACATGAACAGCTCGATGGCGGCCGCCTGGGCGAGCTCGGGTGCCTCGAGGAACTCGGGGTCGTTGGAGCCGACCATGCGGTTGCTCCAGTCGAAGACCTTGTGGCGGTCGTCCTGCGGCACGCCCATCAGCTCGGCGATGACCTGCAGGGGCAGCTCGGCGGCGATGTCGGTGACGAAGTCGAACTCGCCCTTGTCCCGCGCCTCGCTGACGAGGTGGCGGGTGCGCTCGACGACGCGGTCCTGGAGCTCGTGCACCATGCGCGGTGTGAAGCCCTTGTTGACGAGCCGGCGGTAGCGGGTGTGCATCGGCGGGTCCATGTTGAGCATCATCATCCGCTGCTGGCCGAGCACCTCTTCGTCCCAGTCCATCATGAGCGCCCCGCCCCGGTAGGAGGAGAACATGTGGGAGTCGCGGTTGACGGTCACGAGGTCGTGGTAGCGCATGACCGACCAGAAACCCGCCCCCGCCTCCTCCTCGTGCCAGAAGACGGGGCTCGTCCTGCGAAGCTCGGCGAAGAGCTCGTGGGGAACCGACGGCACGAAGAGCTGCGGGTCGCACAGGTCGATTTGGGCGAGATCCATGGGTGTTGCCTCCGTGCAGCCCACCTCGCGTCGGTGAGGTGGGCTGCTGCGTCCTGGGATCAGATTAGAACACGTTCCAGTTTGGAGTGTAGGACAGGCCGGGGTGCCGATGCAGGGTGGTGGTCAGATCCGCGGGCGGCCGAGATGGCCGGCTGCCGATCCCGGTCCGCCGCGGGCCTCCTCGGGGGCTTCCGGGGCGAGGCGAGCCCACAACCCGGACGCGGAAAGGCCCCGGGTAGCCGGTGGGCTTGCGCCTCCGTACTTCCCGGGGCCTGCTCCAGATGACTCCGACTTCCTTCGGTCCAGCGGGTGCCTTGCGGCTGCCCGGCCATCTCGTCCGGTGCTCCGACCCCGAAAGGCCAGCTCCCCGGTGGGGTTGCCCTTGTCATCATTCCTCGGCGGATAGCCGTGGCCTCTCCCTCCGGCCTCCCTTGCGGGCGACCTTCAAGCAGAAGCCGGTTCCTTCGGTCGCACCCTCCTTGCGGGTGGCGCTTCCTCCAGTTCCCGTTCCGACGAACCCACCCCCCTTGCGGGGAACAGCTCCTCCGGCCCGTGCTCTTCCGTTCCGGCCTCCCTTGCGGGCGACCTTCCCTTCGGAGCGGCCCTTCCGTTCGCGCTTCCCTTGCGGGACGCTCTCCCTTCCGGTCCAGCCCCGGTCTTCCGACGTTCCTTGCGGTTCGCCTTCCCTCCGGTGCTTCGGCGTTTCCGTCCTTGGCGGTGCACACTCTTCATCAGAACCAGCCCTGCGTCAACCGGACTTGAGCAAATTCGGAAGTTATCGACAGCAATCCCCTACTTGTCGACAGGAAGAGCTGACTTTCCCCCTTTCGTCCCCAGCCTCGTCCACAAGCGAGGCCCCGACGGGCCTACTCGCCGCCGTGTTCCGCCCCCTCGAAGCGATCGATGAAGGTGAACTCCTCGACCGGTCTGCGACGGAGTTTGCTGATCTGACGGACGGGGTGGCCGAGCACGACGAGGGCGGCGACGGCGAAGGCGGCGGGCACGCCGAGCAGCTCGCGCACGGCGTCCTCCTGCCGGCACAGGACGGTCGTCATGACACCGCCGAGCCCTTCGTCTCGGGCCGCCAGGAGGACGTTGTGGCCGAAGGGGTAGACGGAGGCGCCCCCGACGATGCTCTGGCGGCCGAGGCCGTTGTCGGTCACCGCCAGGGAACCGAGATGGGCAAGCAGGACGAGCATGACCGGCACGGAGGCGAGCTCGTCGCCGAAGGCGTCAGGTGCCGGTCGGTCGCGGGCGGTGTCGAGGTCGACCGCCGGGCCGTGCCAGCGGCCGTCCTCGCCGGGAGCAAAGGGCACGAGGCCCCGCTCTACGTG
The DNA here is from genome assembly GCA_963735115.1 of uncultured Actinomycetota bacterium. Classification (GTDB taxonomy): domain Bacteria; phylum Actinomycetota; class Acidimicrobiia; order Acidimicrobiales; family Bog-793; genus JAKACA01. The sequence goes on from CAVTJR010000001.1 coordinate 1,650,911, forward strand.
CGCCCAGTACTCGCGCCAGCTGAGGGAGTACAGGTGGGCGATCTCCTTCCGTAACGAGGGGCTCTCGATCCGCACGACCCGCCAGGGCTGGCGGTTGCCGCCGCTGGGAGCAAAGCGCGCCGAGTCGAGGATGCGGACGAGCACCTCCTCCTCGACCGGCTCGGACGTGAACTCGCGGCACGCCGCCGTCGTGCGCATGACCTCCGTCAGCTCCATTGTGAGTCCCTTTCCGTGCGCTGTCTCGGTCTCCTATCGTGCCGCCTCCCGGTTACGCCGGCGCCGCCGGCGTGCTCGGGGTGTCTTGCGCCGGCGGCGCCGGCGTGCTCGGGGTGCTTTGCGCCGGCGGCGCCGGCGTGCTCGGGGTGTCTTGCGCCGGCGGCGCCGGCTCGCTGCTCGGCGCCGTCGTTCCGGCGGGCAGCTCGCCGTGTTCTCGGCAGCGTGCCACCCAGGATGTCGGTGCGACGCGGACGGCGAGGCGACGACCGCACGACGGGCAGTGGCGAGGTGGCTCGAACGGCGTCGTGCACCTGCCCCCGGTCGGGCATTCGGTCGAGACCTGGCCGCAACCGGTGCAATGAGTCACGGCGCCGGCGCTTGTCACACGGCGGCCGAGAGGGCCGAGATCGGCATCTTCAGGTCAGCCAGCATGGCCAGGTCGGCTGACGGCGTCCGTCCGAGCGTCGTCAGATAGTTCCCGACGATCAGGGCGTTGATGCCGGAGGTCATGCCCATCGCCTGCAACTCTCGCAGCGTGACCTCGCGGCCGCCGGCGTAGCGCAGGATCACGCCCGGCAACGCCAGGCGAAATAGGGCGATCCACCGGATCGCCTCGAGCGGCGCAACCAGCTTTCGGATGGCCAACGGGGTGCCCGGCCTCGGGTCGAGGAAGTTCATGGGCACCTCGCAGGGGCCGAGCTCCGCCAGCTCCGAGAGGAGCTCGAGGCGTTGTGCGGCGCTCTCGCCCATTCCGAGCAGCACCCCGCAACACAGCTGCATGCCCGCCCGCTGGACACGCCGGCATGTCTCCCATCGCTCGTCCCAGGTGTGCGTCGTGACGATGGAGGGGAAGAAGCTCCTCGCCGTCTCGAGGTTGTGGTTGTACCGGTGCACGCCGCCGGCGGCCAAGCGCTCGGCTTGGGAGTCGTCGAGGATGCCGGCCGACACGGCAACCTGCAGGCCGGTCTCGGCTCGGACGAGGGGCACGAGCTCGAGGACCCGCCGCATCGTGCGCTCGTCCGGGCCACGGATGGCGAGAACGATGCAGAACTCGGTGGCACCGAAGCGGGCGGTTTCTCTGGCGGCTTCGAGCACCTCGTCGGTGTCGAGAAACGGGGTGGCCTTCACGGGCGTGTCGAATCTCGACGACTGAGCGCAGAAGTGGCAGTCCTCCGGGCACCCGCCCGTCTTGGCCGAGAGGATGCCCTCGACCTCCACCTCCTCGCCGCACCACGCCAGCCGTACTTCGTGGGCGAGCGCCGCCAGGCTCGGGACGGCCTGGTCGGGCAGGGAGGCGAGCATCGCCAGCTCTGCCGGATCCAGGCGCTGGCGCTCGACGAGGAGCGACGTTGCGGCGGACTGGAGGACGGACCGAGTCTCGACAAGGCTCACTCAGCTCACGCTAACGCTCCCCCTGGCGGTGCGGTCGTGGCGCCCCCTGCGGCCCTGCGGTGGTGGGGCGGCCGGTGGTGGTGGGCGGCCGGCGGTCGGTGATGGTGGGCGGCCGGCGGTCGGTGGTGGTGGGCAGCCCGCGGGTGGTGGTGGGCAGCCGGCGGGTGATGGTGGGCAGCCGGCGGGTGATGGTGGGCAGCCCGCCCGGCGATCTGTGTGCCCCGGCTGAGCCGCCAGGCCGTGTGGGGTCTTCCTCGGCACACAGTTGGAGGGCGGCCTCGGGCGGCGGCCGATCTGTGTGCCCCGGCTGACCCGCCAGACCGTGTGGGGTCTTCCTCGGCACACAGTTGGAGGGCGCCGGCGGCGCCGGCGGGCGGGGTCGATTCGGGCGCACAGTTCGAGGGGGGCGGCGGCCGGCGGTCGATTCGGGCACATGGTTCGTGCCTGGCGGGCTCGACAGCCAGTTGCCGACCAGCTGTCACATAGGAGGCGGCCTCCGTCCCGAGGAACCCGGTGCTAGGTTCCCGAGCAGGTCACATCCGGAGGCAGCATGACCACTGACACCACCGACTGGGATGGGCAGGGCCTGCCCCCTGCCGCCCAGGCGAGAATGGAGCGTGGGAGAGCCGGGGGACCGTCCGCGAGCCTCTTCGGCATCTCCGGCCAAGCCGCCCTGGAAGCCTGTGGGTTCTCGGTCGTCGGTGAGGTGATGGGCTGCATCGTCCAGCACATCGGTTTCACGGGATACGGCGGCTGCGGCTACTACGCGGCCGGCCCCATGGGCTACGGGGGCGCCGGCAGCGGTTGGGCCGGCGGGGCCAATCGTGGTGGCGGCATGGGCTATCGGCCGGGCGTGCGCACGAGCTCGGGCGGGGGTTTTGCCGGCTTCGCCCCCTACGTCGATGCCCTCTACCACGGCTACGACACGGCCGTCCTGCGCATGCTGCTCGAGTGCCGCGACCTGCACGGTGACGGGGTCGTCGGCGTGCGCCTCGAGCAGCGACACCTCGGGCAGGACAACCGGGAGTTCATCGCCTACGGCACGGCCGTGCGCTCGCACGGCAAGACCAGGCCTGCCAACCTCTTCTCGACCCTGCTGCCGGCACACGACGTCGCCAAGCTGCTCCATGGCGGCTGGGCGCCCGCCGCCATCGCCATCGGGATATCGCTCGCCGTCCGACACGACGACTGGGTGACCCTGCAGCAGGCGCGCACCTGGGGCGGCAACACGGAGGTGTCCGGCTACACCGATCTCGTCAACCAGGTGCGCAACGACGCCCGCCAGCAATTCGCCCACCGGACGGCCGCCTACGGAGCCGACGGAGCCGTCATGTCGGGCATGACGCTCGACATCTGGGAGATCGAGCCCGGCGAGGGCCACCGCGACCACGTGGCTCTCTCGTTCGTCGAGGGGACGGCCATCGCCCGCTTCCACCGCGGCGCCCTCGCCCCGACCTCGAGCCTCAAGATCCTGTCCCTGTCTGATCGACACATCGTTCCCGGAAGGAAGTCATGAGCGAGACCGAAATCCAAGCGACGGATCTCGGCATCCCCGAGGATGCCATGAAACGCCTGGCGGAGATGAAGCCCGGCCAGCCGGGCGCGTTGTTCACCTCCGACTTGACGGTGAACGAGTTCCTCTTGGTGAGGGAGGCGGGCTTCCGACCGGTGGGCCTCGTGCTCGGCTCGAGCATCTACCACGTCGGTATCCAGATCGGCCGTTGGTCGAAGAACATGGAGCTCGACACGCTCTCGCAGGCCATGTATCACGCCCGCGAGCTCGCCATGACCCGGATGGAAGCCGAGGCAGCTGCCCTCGGGGCCGACGGCATCGTCGGTGTCCGGCTCGACATCGAGTTCAAGGAGTTCGGCAACGACCTGGCCGAATTCATCGCCGTCGGGACAGCCGTGAAAGCGGACGAACCAGGTGACTGGAAGAACAACCAGGGGCAACCGTTCACGTCCGACTTGTCCGGGCAGGACTTCTGGACGCTCGTGCAGGCAGGCTACGCACCCCTTGGCATGGTGATGGGGAGCTGCGTGTACCACATCGCCCACCAGGGGACGCTGCGAGCGATGGGGAACGTCGGCAAGAACGTCGAGATCCCGACCTACACCGAGGCGCTCTACGACGCCCGCGAGCTGGCGATGAGCCGGATGCAGGCGGAGGGCGAGGCGCTGAAGGCCGAGGGCATCGTCGGTGTGCAGCTGCTGTCGTTGGCGCACAAGTGGGGCGGTCACACGACGGAGTTCTTCGCCGTCGGTACCGCTGTGCGCCCGTTGCGGGCCGACCACATCATCGCCAAGCCTCAACTCGTGCTGCCGCTGACCGACTGAACCGCGTGAGACGCGCCCATGACCGATTCACCCGACCCCCAACTGCCTGACGTCGAGCAGCTCGCTGCTGCCCTGCGGGCCGACACCTCCGACCTCGACTCGTACCACCGGGTGCTGTCGTCCTCCATCGGCGACCTCCTCCCCGGGGGTCTCGTGGAGGTAGACCGCGAGCGCTCGATGGGCGACCGTGTGGCGGGCCGGCCGGGCACCGCCACGGCCATCCGCCTCCACCTCGGCGACAAGACCCTCGAGCTCGTCGCCCGCCATGGGCGCCTCGTGGCGACGATCGCCCAGGAGGTGCGGGGCGTGCAGATCAGCCGCAAGGAGGTGCCGGTGTCCGAATGGGTGCAGGCACTGGCGGTCTACCTGGCCGACATGGCCTCCGACAGCGCCTCGGCCCGTGAGGCGCTCGGGCGGTTGCTGGGCCGCTGACAGCAGCGTGGTCGGAGGCGGCTCCCTGCGCGGCCGCCTCGAGGGAGGTCGCCAGTCTCGTCCTAGCGTGCACTCGGATGGGGCCGGGACGGGCATACTCCCTTCATGAGTGCCGCAAGGCTCGTGCCCGATGACTTCTCCGTGCCGCAGGGTGTGAGCACAGATCGGTTCCGGCTCGAGCCGCTGGCGCAGCGGCACAACGTCGCTGACCACAAGGCATGGACGTCGAGCATCGATCACATCAGGTCAACTCCGGGGTTCGCCGGACGTACATGGCCGAACGTGCCGCTGTCGGTCGAGGAGAACGCTGTTGACATCGCCGAGCACGAGGCCGACTTTGCCGCCCGCAGCGGGTTCACCTACACGGTGCTCGAGGCGGCGACTGGCGACGTGATCGGCTGCGTCTATCTCTATCCACCGCGCCGCCAGGGTTTCGACGTTGACGCCCGCTCGTGGGTGCGGGCCGAGAGCGCCGCCCTCGACCAACCCCTGCACGATCTTGTCCGCCAGTGGTTGATCGACGAATGGCCGTTCCACGCCCCCGACTACGCGCAGCGTCCGGAGGCCCCACGCGAGTAGATCATCGAGGATCCGACGAGAGAGCCTGGTTGCAGAGAGGCCGCTAAATAGGTGGCGCAGGGCTCCCTAGTGGCGTCGCCGAAATAGCAGGGGTAGGCGCTCAGGCTGCGACGGCACCCGCCAAGGGCACCAGAATCCGTCTGTTCGCCTCCGACCGGCCGTCACTTTCCTTGGCGCCAGCGCAGATCGGATCTTCGGCGCTGTGACGGCAGCACGCACAACCTCGCTCAGCTTCCCCCGGAGGGGGACCTCCTTGTTCGGTGCCACATCCCGGTTGCGAACGCGCCCCCAGGCTCGTGCAAGACAGGATGGACGCCGTGCACGGTTTCCGTCCCGCCGCCGAACCTGAGGTTGTGCACGCATTCTTGCGTGGGGAGATCGACTCAGAGCGCTTCGGGAACGACGTGCGGCGCGCCCTTATCGACGCTGGCGGACTCGAGCTCGTGCAAAGCCCAGACCTCAACTGCGAAGATGAGAACCGAGCGCGAGAGAGCGCCCTCGCTGCGGCGAGGGGTTGGCGAAATGCCGAACTGTTCGAAGGCTTTCCAGAGAAGGTGGAGTGGTACCACGGCGTGCTGCAACCCGACGAGCTCGAGCGGGTGCGCTTCATCGACTACTCCTACTGGGTCGAGCTGTCCGGCGGCTCTCGACGACCGAGCGACGTCCTGCCGACCCTGCGGGCAGGGAGGCTGCCGAGGTGGCTGACCAAACTCGGAACGAGCTGGTGCTTCGAGTTTGCAGCTCAGCTCGTCACGGCCGAGGTCGTGGACGACCTCATCGTCATGGCGACTCCCGATCTCGGCGAGCTCGTCTTGCTTGAAGGCCACTCGCGCCTAACCGCGATCTTCGTGGGCGGGCTGCAACGACGTCTCACCGTCAGCGCGTACCTCGGGTTGTCGGCCGAGATCGAGCAGTGGGGCTGTTTCTGATCGAGTTGTTGTCTGCTGTGGAAGTCATGCCCACAGGATCAGAGCCGCGATTCGGAGTGCTCAGCTGGTGCCGGTTCGACGGCGCACAGAATGACAGCGACCGCACACTCTCCCAGGCGCGCCCTGTTCGGTATGGCCTGGGGGCCGCCAGCCACCCTCGCCATTTTCGGCGACGCTCCCTAGTGGCCCGAGTCATCGCGAGCCTCTACTCTCGCTCGGCTCTCAGCAAGGCCGCCGTCGGCGTCCGAGCAGCGATGTGCGCCGGGATGGCCGCCACGACATTCGCCAGCACCAGAGCACCCACACCGACGAGCGCAACGCCGACCACAGGCACCGTGGGTTCGGCGATCGCGTAGAGCTCGTGCGCGAACAGGTCCCATAGGTCTCTACCCGCGACAATCCCCAATGGGATGCCGACGATCGCACCGATACCCACCGTGATGGAGGCCTGCCAAGCCACGGTAGCCGCCAGCTGCCGATGTGTGAACCCGAGAGTCTTGAACAGTGCGAGGTCGCGGCGGCGGCGGTGAACCGACGCGAGGAGGGCTAGACCTAGAGCGCAGAAGGCGCCGAGCATCAATGCAGCTGCCAACACCGCCGGAACGGTACCCATGGATCGATAGTTCACGATCTGTGCCGGACGCTGGACCGGTACGACCAACACCGTGAGCTGACCGGCGTGCGCGGAAAGCTCGGAAGCGATGCGATCGAGCGAGTGGATCGCCATAGTTTGGCTCTCCCCGCTCCTGAATCGGACGAGCACCATGTTCGGGCCCGGAGCACCGAGAGCCTGGATGTTGCGAGCTGCGCTCGGAATTTGTTGGTAGTCGATCACGGCGCCGACGCCGAGCGAGAGGTGCAGTCCGTGACCGATACCGATGGCCGGCATGGTGGCGGTTCCGACGATGTGCAACGTCGTGACGTGGGTTGTGTAGCGAGCCACGACTGTGTCACCGAGCCGCTTGTGCAGCTGCGCCATCGTGGCAGGTCCAAGGACGACCTGGTTCGGCCCATCAAGTCCGTGTCCGGAGAGAAGCGGCGGCTGCACGGCTGCTCGTGGATCCGTGCCGATCACGGGGACCCCCTCACCGTCGAAGGCGAAGGTCTCGAAATAGACACCGGAGCTCGCCGCAACGGAGGGGTCGTGACCGAGCAGTTGGTTGACGGAGCCCTGCGGGATGTCGCCGTATCCGGCGTTTGCTTCGAGGGCGTAGCTCCAGTTCCAGCCGTAGAGGCGAGGGCTGTTGACGAGGGTGGTGAGGCTGCTGCCGAAGACGAGAGCTGCCACGGTCACCACAACCGCCACGAGCGCGCCCAAGATGGCAGAACGCACCGGGATCGAGGTTCGTCCTCGGCCCGAGTCGAGCGCAAAGCGCATGCCTGTCGATGCAGAAAGGGGCAGGCCGGAGGACGTGGCGGCTTGCACGATCGCCGATTCCCGCCGAACTGTGATTCGCGTGCGCCGGGCTTCTCGGTGGGGAGCGTCGAGGAAGGCGAGGACGACGCCCACGCCTGCCAGAGTTGCGAATAGCGCAAGGACGCCCAACCCGAGCACGGTCCAGTCGAAGGAGAACCCCGGAGAAGCAGCGACCGAGCGAACAGGTCCAAAGAGCCCGAACGGCGACAAGAGGATGGCCACGCCTGCCGCCAGCAATGTTGCGAGCAATAGGGCGATGACAGCTCCCATGACCGCGTCGATCTCGGTGGTCCTGGGGTCGGCACCGAGGGAGCGCAGCACGGCGCCGTCATTCGAAGAGAGACGGATCTGACGTGAGGTGGCTTGTCCGCCTACGAAGAGGGCGGCGAGTCCGGCGATCACGCCGAACACGCCCAGCGCGATGGCCTCGGGTTTCACCGCCTCTTCGCCCTGCGCCTCGATGATCGATGTCACATGGAAGTAGTAGGGGTCAGCCGGAGGCAGCAGGCGCAGGTACTCGCGCTCTACGGCGGCGACGTCGGATGCTCCACCTCTTAGTTGGAGACCGCTCCACGCGTAGCTGGCGCAGCAAGACACGAGCCGATCGGCAAGTGCAGGGGTCAACAGGGCCCGGGGGATCCGATCGACCTCGTCCTGGATCACCTCGTCGTTGAACAGGCCGATGCCCACAATGTGGATCGCAATTCGCAGAACTGGCGGTCCGGTCGGGTACCCAGAGGCGTTCAGCTCCGCGTTGGAGTAGGCGCCCAGCAAGATGGTCTGGCCGACGTGGAGACCGAAGAGCTGGGCGGAGAATTTGTTCACCACGACCTCGTCGGCCCGCTTCGGATTCGCTGGGCGTCCGTCGACGATGGCGACCCGATCCTGATCGAAGTAGAGGCCGTTGAGGCTGCCCACCATCTCGAGATTCGAGAAGGGGTTCGACAGCGCCGGCTTGCCGTCCGCTGTGATGGGCACAATGTTGGGCGAGAGATAGGTCTTGAGCGACGTCACCTGGGGCAAGTGCGCGATCTGGCTGATCAGCTTGGGGTCGTAGGGGCCGACGTCGATGTCCATGTCCGAAGGGTTGGTGCTCTTCAGGAATACCGGGAACGAGGACTGCGTACGACGCGCCGCCGCCATGGCGCCCATAGCGAGCCCTCCCAGCAAGCCGACGAGGAGCACGATCGAGACGTAGCCGCCCCACCGCCTGCCGAACGTGGCCCGAAAGCGGTACCAGCCGACCTGGAGAACCCTTCTGATCACGGTAGTGAACCAACGAACACTCGGCCTCACTCTCGACAGCCTCTAACTCTCTGTCGCTGTACTCCGGCGCTCCTACAGCGTTGCCGGAGACGGGCCGACGGACAAGGGCGTCAGCATGGTCGCGGACTTGGTACCAGCACCACACTTCGCCTCCCCGTGGGGGTCCGACAGTTCGTTTGACAGCCGCTTCCTAATGGCTAACCGCTCGAGCCCGAGCGCCGCCCCCTCGAGCCGGCAGCGGCACAGGCGGCGGCGACAGCCTCGGCGCACTCCGGCGTGCGCCCCACGGGCAACCTGGCCGTCGTGACCCGGATCGCCGGCGGCGAAGCGATCCGAAACCGCCCCCCCGGCGCCACCAACCAACCCCTCGCCAGGAGGGCGCTCACCGCCGTGGCCTCGTCGTCGACGGGGATCCAGACGTTGAGGCCGGTCGGGGCGGACACCTCGATCCCGCGGCTGGCGAGCTCGTCGCACAGCGCCGAACGTCGCTGGCGGTAGAGGGCGGACGCCTGCTCGAGCTGGCGGGCGACCGCCCGGTCCTGCCAGAAGGCAAGAGCGATCTGCTGGACGAGATGGCTCACCCAGCCGGGGCCCGCAACGATGGAGGTTTCGAGCCGGCCGATGGTGGCGGCGTCCCCGGCGGCGACGGCGAGGCGCAGATCCGCCCCGTAGCCCTTCGCCATCGACCGGATGAAGCCGTAGCGGCCGGTAGGACCGACGACGGTCGCCAGCGGCACCTCGACGAGACCGCAGGCATGGTCGTCCTCGATCACGAGCCGCCCGGGATAACGCCCAAACACTTCCCGCAGCTCCGCCGCCCGCTGTGCCGAGATGGCCGCCCCCGTCGGGTTCTGGGCCCGCGCCGTCACGACGACGGCGTCCGCTCCCGCCGCCAATGCCTGCCAGACACCCTCCGGCGTGGGGCCGTCGGCGTCCATCGGGAGCGGAACGGTGAGATAGCCGAGCCGCTCGACGACATCGAGGAGTGCCGCCCAGCCCGGGTCCTCGAGGGCGACACGATCTCCGCGGGCGAGGTTGGAAGCGAGCACCCTCGCGATGGCGTCGAGGGCGCCGAAGGTGACGGTGGCGTGCTCGGCCGGGACGCCATCGACCTCGAGACGCCGGCGCGCCTCGGCGATGAAGCCGGGGTGTGCGACAGGAGAGCCGTAGAGCGCAGGTTCGTAGGTGAGGTGGCGGAGCACCGAGAGCGGGTCGGGCAGCAGCGCCGGGTCGGGGTTACCGCTCGAGCAGTCGGTCACGCCGGCCGGCAGCGGTATGGGCCGTCGCACGGGCGCCAGATCCTCTTTGCGGAGCTCACGGATCCAGGTCCCACGCCGCCGGTCGGAGGATGTCAGGCCGCGGACGTTGAGAACGCGGTAGGCGGAGGCGACCGTGCCGGCGCTCAGCCCGAGGGCGCCCGCCAACTGACGGATCGGCGGCAGCGAGTCGCCCGCCGCCAGTGTGTTGTCGCGGATCGAGCGCTCGATGGACTCGGCGAGCTCGGCGGCCGTACGCCCCGTGAGATAGTCTTGTAGCGCCACAGACGAGTGATTGTATCAGTACATAGAACGGATGTCAGGGTCTACACGACACCCACTCGGAGGACGATGATGTACGAAGCCACCGCCACGACGACACCATCTCGCCACAAGGAACGGGCGAGCTGGGATGAAGACGTCGTGCACTCGACACTCGACGCAGCCCTCCTCGGCCATCTCGCCTTCATCTACGACGAGCGCCCGCAGGTGCTCCCCCTCCTGTTCGTCCGCGTGGGCGAGTCGGTCTTCCTGCACGGCTCCACCGGCGCCCACTTCGCCCGCCTCGCCACCCGCGGACGCAGCTTGCCTGTGAGCTTCGAGGTCACCCTCGTGGATGCTCTCGTGCTGGCGCGCTCGGCCTTCAGCCACTCTGCCAATTACCGCTCCGTCGTGGCTCATGGCGAGGCGACGCTCGTGCAAGACGACGAGCAGAAGGAAGCCGTCCTCGCCGCCCTCATGGACAAGCTCGTCCCCGGCCGCAACGCCGAGGCGCGCCCGCCGCGACGGGACGAGCTGCGCCAGACGGCGCTGCTGGAGCTACCGCTCAGCGATGTCGCCGCCAAGGTGCGCGCCGGTGGCCCGCTCGACCACGACGAGGATCTCGGCCTCCCGGTGTGGGCGGGCCTGCGGCCGATCGTGGCGCACTGGGGAAGCCCGATCGCCGCCGACGGCCTCTCGCCTGAGCTGACGGTGCCGAGCTACCTGCGGGAGGACACCTGTGGAGGCGGGCTGCTGTCTGCCGGTTCGGGTGGCCTGACGGCATGAGGGCGGTCGTCCAGCGAGTCGCCTGGGCGCGCGTCAGCATCGCCGGCGAGGTCGTCGGCTCCATCGAGGGCCCCGGCCTGTGCGTGCTCGTCGGAGCGACCCACACCGACACCGAGGCCACAGCCCGCGCGCTCGCCGCACGGCTGTGGAACCTCCGCGTGCTGGCCGACTCGGAGGGCCGCATGAACCGGTCGGCGGCCGAGCTCGGTGGCGGCATCCTCGTCGTCAGCCAGTTCACGCTCTACGGCGACACCGCCAAGGGCCGGCGACCCTCCTTCATGGCGGCCGCCCCCGGGGCGATCGCTGAGCCGCTCGTCGACCTCGTCGTTGCCGAGCTCCGTCGGCTCGGTGCCACCGTCGCCACCGGGCGCTTCGGAGCCGACATGCTCGTCGAACTCGCAAACGACGGGCCCGTGACGATTCTCCTCGAGGTCGACGACTGACCCGGCCGCTGTCGGGTTCGCACCATACTGGCGCCATGCGCTACCTCATCCTCGGCGCCGGCGCCATCGGTGGCGCCATCGGCGGGCGGTTGTTCCAGCACGGTCACGACGTCGTCCTCATCGCACGCGGCGAGCATCTCGCAGCCCTCCGGACCACCGGCCTGGAGCTGCGGGACCCGGAGACGACTGTCCACCTCGCCGTAAAGACCGCCCCGAGCGCCGAGGCGGCGCAGCCGCAAGGCGGCGACGTCGTCATCTTGGCCACGAAGTCACAGCACTCCGAACCACTCCTTGCCGATCTCGCCCTCGTGGCACCTCCGGAGATCGCCGTCGTGTGTGCTCAGAACGGCGTTGAGAACGAGCGTGTGGCGCTGCGACGCTTCGCCAACACCTACGGCATGCGGGTCATCCTCGCCGGCACCCACCTCGAGCCTGGCGTCGTCGAGATCTCGACGTCGCCCTTGTGGGGGATCCTCGACATCGGCCGCTACCCAGAAGGCAGCGACGCCGTCGCCGAGCAGATCGCCGAGGATCTGCGGGTGAGCGGGTTTGACGCGCGGGCGACGCCGCGAGTGATGAGCCACAAGTACCTGAAGCTGTTGAGCAACCTCGCAAACGCCATCCAGGCCGCCTCCGGGACGGGCGAGGATCCGACCGCCCGCCAGCTTGCCAAAGCAGCCAGGGCCGAGGCGCGGGCCTGCTTTGCCGCCGCCGGCATCGAGGTGGCCGAGGAGACCGACGAAGCAGAGCGCCGGCGAACTCGGGGTCTCACCCAAGCGGTCGGCGGGGCGAGCCGGGAGGGCGGCTCGTCGTGGCAGAGCCTTCGGCGGGGAACGGGCAACATCGAGGCCGACTGGTTGAACGGCGAGATCGTTCTCCTCGGCCGCCAGCATGGCGTGCCCACGCCCGTGAACGAGCGCCTGCAGGCGGTCGCCAATCGCATGGCGCACGAGGGGATGCCGCCGGGCTCCATCTCCGCCGAGGAGCTCGCCGCCGGCCTCCTCTGACCGGCCTCTCCCTTGGCGTCGGCGGCAGGTCGTGGGAGAGTTTCTCCCATGGTCGCCTATGAGCTCGGTCTGCACGAAGTCGCCGACGGCGTCTTCGCCTATCTGCAACCGGATGGATCATGGGGCTACAGCAACGCCGGCCTCGCCACGGGCGAGGGCGAGTCCCTCCTTGTCGACACCCTCTTCGACCTGAGCCTGACCCGGGCGATGCTCACCGCCATGGAGCCGTACACGACGTCCTGCCCCATCACGACGATCGTGAACACACATGCCAACGGAGATCACTGCCACGGCAACCAGCTCGTGCCGGGTGCCCGCGTGATCGCCTCGGCGGCGACGGCGGCCGAGATGGCCGAGCTGCCGCCGTCGGCGCTGCACGCCTTGAAGCAGCTCGATCTCGGTGAGGATGGCAACCGCTTCGTCTCGGAAGCCTTCGGGCCCTTCCGGTTCGACGACATCGCCTTCGCCCCGCCGACGGAGACCTTCTCCGGTCATCTCGAGGGCGAGGTCGGCGGCCGGCCCTTCCGCCTTGAGGAGGTCGGACCCGCCCACACGAGCGGCGACGTCATCGTGTTCCTGCCCGATGCCGGCGTTGTGTTCACCGGTGACATCTGTTTCATCGGCTCCACTCCGATCATCTGGCGCGGGCCGGTGGGGAACTGGCTGCGAGCGTGTGCTCGCCTACGCGAGCTGCAGCCGAGCGTCGTCGTGCCCGGGCATGGCCCCGTCGTGAGCGTGGACGAGATCGCCCCGGTCGAGAGCTACCTGCGGTTCGTGCAAGCCGAAGCGACGCAACGGGCGCGTGCCGGCATGGCGTCGGTGGAGGCCGCCTTCGACATCGATCTGGGGGACTACGGCGCCTGGTCGGACACAGAGCGCATCGTCGTGAACACCGATGCCGTCTACGCCGAGGCCGAACCCGGGCACGAGCGCATGGACGTCCTCACGATGCTCTCGGAGATGGGGCGGTACCGGGCGACGCGAAAGCGATCGACCCCTTAGAAGCGAGGCGCTCGCTTCTCCCGCAAGGCCGCGACGCCCTCTCGGTAGTCAGGCGCCCGCATCATGGCGGTCATGGTCGCCTCGGCCTGCGCGATGGAGGAGGCCGGCCCTCCGGCGGCCAACAGGTCGCCGTACAGCTGCCGCTTGGTGACGGCCAGGGAGGCGGGCGACACGCCCGTGGCGAGGCTGGCGGCATAGTTCCGCACGTGCTCAGCCAGCTCGGCGGCCGGCACGACGGCGCTCACGAGCCCCATCTCCCGCGCCTCCTCGGCAACGAAGATGCGGCTCGACAACAAGACGTCGGTCGCCCGCCCGAGGCCGATGAGCCGCGGGAGCAGCCACGAGAGCCCGAACTCTGCAGGCAGGCCGAGGCGGCCGTGGGCGGACGTGAGCTTGGCGCCGGCGGCGGCGAACCGGATGTCGCAGTAGCACATCAACGCAAAACCGAGACCGGCGGCGGGGCCGTTCACGGAGGCGATGATGGGTTTCTCGATGCCGAGGTGATAGGCGAGGTCGGCATCGAACTCGGCACGCACGCCGTAGCCGGGCGTGGGGGGATCGTCCGGCAGGCCGTCCGAGTAGCCGCCACGGTCGATGTGGCCCGCCAGCGCCTCGCTGTCGGCACCCGCGCAGAAACCCCTCCCCGCCCCCGTCACCACGATCACCCGCACGCTTGCGTCGGCGGACGCCTCGGCGAGGGCCGTGCGGTACTCGAGGCTCATCCGGCCGGTCCAGGCGTTGAGGCGCTCCGGGCGGCTGAGGGTGATCGTGGCGACTCGGTCGTCGACCGAGTAGGCGGTGACTTTGCGCTCCACGCCGTGCGACGCTACCGGCTCCGGCGCGCGAACCTGGGGGAGATGACCAGCGAAGCTGCCGATCCGGACGTAGTCGCCAGCGCCGCCGCCCTCGTGGGGACGGCTGCGTCGGTCGTCGTGCTCACCGGCGCGGGCATCTCGACCGACGCCGGCATACCCGACTTCCGTGGACCGAACGGGGTGTGGACCCGCAACCCAGGTGCCGAGCGCATGGCGACGTTGCGCAACTACCTCGAGGAGGCCGACGTCCGCCGCGCCGCCTGGCGATCACGGCTCGACTCGCCCGTATGGGGCGCCGTGCCGACTCCCGCCCACTACGCCCTTGTCGAGCTGGAGCGGAGCGGTCGCCTGCACACGCTCGTGACCCAGAACACCGACGGTCTCCATGGCCTGGCGGGCAGCTCACCGGAACGGGTGGTCGAGGTTCACGGCACGGCGCACGTCTGCGTGTGCTGGACGTGCGGTCACCGCCAGCCGACGCTGCGCGTGCTCGAGCGCGTTCGCGCAGGCGAGGAGGATCCTCGCTGCCGGCGACCGACCGCCTCCGTCAACGGTGCGAGCCGGCGGGGCGATGCCGAGCTGTGCGGCGGCATCTTGAAGACGGCCACGGTGAGCTTCGGGCAGTCGCTCGACCCGGACGACATCGAGCGCGCCCAGATGGCCGTGGCGAGCGCACAGCTGCTGCTCGCCGTCGGAACCACCCTCGAGGTGCAGCCGATCGCCGGCATCGTCCCGCTCGCTCGCCACTTGAGCAAGGCGGTCGTCATTGTGAACGGCAGCCCGACGGCATGTGACGATCTGGCCGATGTCGTCGTGCGCGGCCCGATCAGCGACGTCCTCCCTCGGCTCCTCGGCTAGCCGGCCGGCGGACGTCGGCGGTGAGGTGGATCAGCGGCCGGCGGACCGTCGGCGGTGGGTGGATCACCGCCCGGCGGACCGTCGGCGGTGGGGTGGGGTCAGCGCCCGGCGGCCTGCACGGCTTCGATCACCTCGTCCCGGCGGTCCTCGGGCGTCACCCACTCCACCCGCATGTCCTCAGAGCCCACCCAGGAGGCGGCGCTCCGGAGAGCGAGGCCGAGGCCGCGCACGGCGCCGGCGCTCGCCCGCGGCTCGAGGTGAACGCCCTTTGCCACGAATGTGGCGCCGTCGCGGCCCGGGTCCACGCGACCGACGAGGGCGTCGCCCACGAGCAGCGGCATGGAGAAATAGCCGTGCACGCGTTTTGGCTTGGGTGTGTAGGCCTCGAGACGATGGCGGAACGCGAAGAGGCGTTCGGCGCGGTCTCTGTCCCAGATGAGGGAGTCGAAGGGGGACAGCAGCGTCGGCCGCGAGCGCAGGCCCGCCGTGCCGGCCCCGAACAGCGCCGGTTCCGCCCAGGCGGGGGAGCTCCAGCCCTCGACCGTGACGGGTACGAGACCGAGATCGCCCACGAGTCGGGTGACGATAGGGGACTTGACCCCGCTGTAGGCGGCGAAGTCCCTCACGGTGGCGACGCCGAGCGCCCTCGCCGCCCGCTCGAGTAGATGGCGCGCCTGCTCGTCCGGCTCGACGGAGGCGGCGAGAAGCTCAGCAGGCACGGCTCGCTCGGGCAGGTCGTACACCCGCTGGAAACCCCGTCGCTGTGCGCACACGACGTCGCCGACGTCGAGCAGCCATTCGACGGCGATCTTGGTCTCGGACCAGTCCCACCAGGGTCCTCCGCGCTTGGCGCCGCCAAGGCCGTTTGCCGTCAGGGGCCCGTCTGATCGCAGGCGCTCGAGGACGACCGCGCAGGCTTTCTCGGCGTCCTCGAGGTGGTGCCAGCGGCGCCCGCGTTGACGGCGTGCCCGGCGCTCGGTTTCGTAGAAGGGCCAGTCCTCCATCGGTAGGACGCAAGCGGCGTGCGCCCAGTATTCGAAGGCGCCGAACGGCGGACCCGCCCAGTACGCCTTCTCGATCGCCTGCCGCTTCACGGGTCCGAGGCGGGCGTAGGCCACGAGCTCATGCGAACGAGCGAGCACCGAGATCGTGTCGATCTGCACGGCCCGGAGGCGTCGCAGCATCGCCGCCGCCCCGCCGGTCCAACGCCGCCCGAGGAGGCCTTGGGCGGCGAGAGCAATCCGGCGGGCGTCCCGCACCGAGAGGGTCTCCGTGGCTGCCATGGCAGTTGTCCTATGGGCCGACGGGGCGCGGGTGCAACTCGTCAGGGAGATCCTCAGCCCAGGGGCCTTGCAATGTACGTGGCTCCTCCCTATAATCTAGTAAAGCCATAAACCAGATAGCAATAGTCAGGAATGGCGCGCGGCCGGGAGTCCGGCTACCTCGCTTCCCCCGGCGAGGCAGCCGGACCCGGACCGACACGGAGACAAGAGCCAGCGTGACTGCGGTGGCCGAACGGTCCGGCTTGGCTGCCCGAGGGGCTCGTCCGGTGGCCGCCTCGCAGACCGGATCGGAGCACGCATGAGCAACACCGACAAGCTCCTTGGCTCGAGGGCGATCGCTGGGTGGCTGACGGTCTACGGTCTCCTCGAGCTCATCACCGACCTCGTCGAGCGTCAGAGCCAGTGGAGGGCATTCCGGTGGCGGTGATGCTCGGCCGGCGGGACGTGGGTTTCTCGTACCCGACCTGAGTCTCAAAGGAGCCCGTCGCCGGCGCCCGAGCCCGGCGGATCACTGCGGGCAACCAGTTCACCGCCTGCGGGCCAGCCGGCCCACCTCACCCTGGCGCCGGCCGAACTGAGTGCGCAGGGCGACCAAGCTGCCGCCGGCGGATCACTGCAGGCAACCAGTTCACCGTCAGCGGGCCAGCCGGCCCACCTCGCCCTGGCGCCGGCCGAACTGAGTGCGCAGGGCGACCAAACTGCCGCCGGCGGATCACTGCAGGCAACCAGTTCGCCATGGGCGTTCCGAAATCGCTGCGCCCTCGTGCCGGAGAGGGGAGAATCAACGGGGGAGGTGCGCTATGAACCGATTCGCCGACCGCGCCGAGGCGGGTCGGCGACTCGCGACCTTGTTGACGGGCCTGCGCGGCCACGACGTCGTCGTCCTCGGCATACCGCGGGGCGGCGTTCCCGTCGCGGCCGAGGTCGCACGCGCACTGGACGCGCCCCTCGACGTCGTTCTCGTCCGCAAGCTGGGCCTGCCGTTCCAGACCGAGATGGCGATGGGCGCCATCGGCGAGGGCGGCGCACGCATCCTGAACGAGGACGTCGTCCGCCTGGCGCGCCTGACCGAGGCGCAGGTCGCCGCCGTGGAGGCTCGTGAGCGGGTCGAGCTCGAGCGACGCGGCCGGCGCTACCGTGGCGACCGCGGACGTCTACCGCTCGAGGGCCGGACTGCGATCGTGGTCGACGACGGCATCGCCACCGGATCGACCGCCAAGGCGGCCTGCCAGGTGGCACGTTCCCTCGCGGCCGCCGTTGTCGTCCTCGCCACCCCTGTGGCGCCGCCGAGCTCGATCGCCGAGCTGCGCTCGTGCGCAGACGAGGTCGTCTGTGCCATGAGCCCGCGAAACTTCTATGCCGTCGGCGAGTGGTACGCCGATTTCGAGCCGACGACCGACGAGGAGGTAGTGAGGCTGCTGGACGAGGCGACGGAGCGGCTCTCCGACGGACGGGGGCGACCCGAGAAGGCGGCGCCTACCTGAGAGGGCTCCTTGCCCGTTATGGTCGCCGACGAGGGTTGGGGAGCGCGCCTACGTCTCGCTCCCTTCGATAGGGACGGGGAGGCGGTGCTCTCATGTCACTGAAAGAGCTGCTCGAGCGCCGGCGCGCCGAGGCGCTCGACGAGGACGCCCAGGGGCGCCTGCTGATCGGGTGCAATCTCACCGGGACGAACCAGCTCTATGAGTACGAGTCGCGTGGCCTGCGGCGCCTCACGGACTTCGAGGAGCCGGTGAGCGGCCGCTACCTGCCGGGCAGCCGGCGAGCTGTTCTCAGCATGGACACCGGCGGGAATGAGCGGCACCAGCTGTACCTGTTCGACGTCGACGCCCCGCCGGGAGGCGACCGCGGCCTTCTCGAACCACTCACGGGCGCCCCGGAGTTCGTTCACCAGTTGATCGGCGTGAGCCCCGACGGGCACTTGATCGCCTACGTCTCCAACCGGAGAAACGGCATCGACTTCGACGTGTGGATCCTTGATCTCGAGACCCGCGAGGAGCGGTGCGCCTACGGCGGCGGTGGATGGTGCCGGGCGGGGTCGGGTTTCTCGCCGGATGGCCGATGGCTGTCCGTGATACGGCCGGGGTCGAGGCCGCTCGATGACGACTTGCTCCTCATCGAGGTCTCGAGTGGAGCGTGGCGGATCGTCCTCGAGCACCCGGAGGCGGCCGCCATCGTCGGGCCGCCTGCGTGGGCGGGCGCCGACTCGCTCTTCGTCAGCTCGAGCGTCGGGAGGGATCTTTCGGCCATCGTCCACTGCGACCTCGCCAGCGGCGAGAGCACACTGGCGATCGAGAAGCCGTATGACCTCGGCTGCTTCGGGAGTGCGGACGGGCGGACGCTGCTCGTCGTCGGCAACGACGGCGGTGGCTGCCGGGCAGAGCTCTTCGCCGTGGGACCCGGCGGAGAGCTGGCCGGCGGAGAGCTCGCCGACCCCGTCGAGGTGCCGATGCCAGGTCGCGGCGTCATCGCCTTCAGCTTCCTGCTCCCGCCGCCGCTCGTGGCCCCCACTGGCGGGACCGTCACCTACACCTTCAGCTCGCCGAAGGTGCCTGGAGACGTCTGGCGCTTCGACCGGGCCGCCGGCCGTCTCGAGCGGTTGACTACGAGCTCCCCGCCGGAGCCGTCAAGCGCCCTCGCCGGCCTCGTCGAGCCGACGACCCACGACGTGAGCAGCTTCGACGGCGAGCGGGTGCCTGTCTTCCTCTACCGGCCCCGGCGGGACGTGGCCGCTCCCGAGGGGGTTGAGGCCGCCGGCCAGGCCAGGCCGCCCGTCGTGGTGTTCATTCACGGCGGCCCGGAATCTCAGTCGGTGCTCTCCTTCAACCCCGTCGTGCAGGGCCTTGTCGAGGAGGGCTACGCCGTCGTCGTCCCGAATGTGCGCGGCTCGACGGGTTACGGCAAACGCTACGCCGGCCTCGACGACACGACCCGCAGACTCGAGTCGGTGGCCGATCTCGCTGCCATCCACGACTGGCTACCATCGCAAGGGCTGAATGCCGGCCGTGCCGCCCTCATGGGTGGTTCCTACGGCGGATACATGGTGCTCGCCGGCTGCGCCTTCCAACCGGAGCTCTGGGCGGCGGGCGTGGACATCGTGGGCATCTCGGACCTCGTGACGTTTCTCGAGAACACGTCGGACTATCGACGTTCGCATCGCGAGCGTGAGTACGGCTCGCTCAGCACCGATCGCGAGTTCCTGGAACGTGCCTCGCCGCTGCGCAGCGTCGATCACATCCGCGCCCCGTTGTTCGTGATCCATGGGGCGAACGACCCTCGGGTGCCCCTCTCCGAGGCCGAGCAGCTCGTGGCATCGCTGAGCGCCCGCGGCGTGCCCTGCGAGCTCCTCGTCTACGAGGACGAGGGACACGGCCTCCAGAAGCTCGCCAACCAGCTGGACGCCTATCCGAGAGCCGTGGAATTCCTGGGCCGAGTCCTGCGGTAGCGGCCGGCGAGTCACCTGCAACCCCGTACGGTCGGTGCCGTGAGCGACGGCGAGATCAACGCCCGGATGCCCGACGATTTCGAAAGGCGGCGGATCGGTTTCGAGGGAGTGGTCAACTTCCGCGACCTCGGCGGTTACCCGACGGCCTCGGGGCTCCGCACACGCTGGGGCAGGGTGTTCCGATCCGATGCCCTCTCCCGACTGACAGCCCACGACCTCGTGAGATTCGAGGCGCTGGGCATCTGCACTGTCTTCGACCTGCGCAGCGATGACGAACGGACCCGTCACCCGGATCCGATGGCCTCGCGGCAGATACCGCTAGAGAGCCGCGTGCCTCGCGAAGAGTTCACTGACGGCAGCGCCCTCAAGACGGCGATCGACGCCGAAACCCGCCTCCTCGATGTCTATCTCGCCGTGCTCGAGACGGCTGGGCCGCTGTTCGGGGAGCTGTTCTGCGCACTCGCCGATCCCGCCAGCCTGCCGGCGGTCATCCACTGTGCCGGCGGCAAGGACCGGACCGGGCTGGCGACCGCGCTCCTGCTCAGCTGGCTGGGGGTCGACCGCCCGATCGTGCTCGATGACTACGAGCTCACCGGTCGCGCCCTCACCCGGGAGCGCCATCGGGAGATCCTGGAGCGGTTCGTCTCGACGGGGATGTCGAACGAAGCCGCCCTCGCCTTCCTGGAGGCCCCCCGATGGGTGATGGCAGCAGCCCTCGACGTGCTCGACAAGGAGTATGGCGGCGTCGAGGCGTACCTTCGCGGACGGGCGGCGACGACCTCGGCGACGCTCGAGGCGCTCCGCCAGAACCTCCTCGAGTGATCGTCTCTCCTCGCCAGAGCGAGAGAGGCGCCCGCGCAATTCGCGGCTGAGGAAGGTGCCGGTGGGAAGCCGCCATATCAGGCGCAGGTAGCTTCTCGCGATGCACCGGTTGGATCTCTCGGCCGTCTCGTTGTTCCTCGACTTCGACGGGACCATCACCCACGAGGACACCGGTGTCTACTTGCTCGAGCACCTGGCGCCGGCGGGATGGCGCCAGATCGAGGACCGCTACGTGGCCGGCGAAATCGGCAGCAGGGAGTGCATGGCCCTCGAATGGGCGATGCTGCCGCGCGACCGAGCCGTCGTCGAGGCAACCGCCCGCCAGGTCGCCATCGATGCCGGATTCCTCGACCTCCTGGCGTATCTGGGATCGAACGGGACAGAGGTTTGCGTTCTGTCGGACGGGTTCGGCTGGCGGGCGGCCGAGGTGGGCGCCGAAGCAGGCGTCGCCGTGGTCACGAACGCCATCGACTGGGAGGCGTGGGCGGTGAGGTTCCCGAACGAGGATCCGAGCTGCGAATGTGCCCAGTGCGGAGCGTGCAAGCGGGCGCCGATCCGGCGGGCCAAGGCGAGAGGTCGGACCACGGTTCTCGTCGGCGACGGCGCCAGTGACGTCAAAGGGGCGAGTGTGGCCGACATCGTCTTCGCCAAGGACGAGCTCGCCACGTGGTGCGAGCGGAACGCCGTGCCGTTTTCACCTTTCTCCGAGCTCGCCGAGGTGCAAGCTGAGCTCGGCCGCATGGCGAGCTGATAAAACCCGCCGCCGGTGTCCGCAGCCATGGCTCCCCCGCGGGGTTCCAGGGCTACGGCGTCGCGGGTGAGGCGGAGATGGGCGCCGCCCACGACGGCCGCTTGATCAAGCAGAAGGGGTGGCCGGCCGGGTCGGCGTAGACGTTGTCCCCGCCCGCCAGGCGACGCGCCCCGAGAGCGAGCACGTCGTCGCCGGCGGCTGCGACGTCGTCCACCATGACGTCGAAGTGGATCTGCTGCGGGTGGTTCGGGTCGGGCCATTGCGGCGCCTGGTGGTCGGGTGCGAGCTGAAACGCAACTCCGGACGACGTGTTGTTCTCCGCCACCACCACGAAGTCTTCCTCCTCGAAGGTCACGGGGAGACCGAGAAGCCGTGAATAGAAGGCGGCGAGTGCCCGGGGGTCCGGGCAGTCGAGGATCACGTGGTGGAGACGTCCGATCACGGCACCATCCTGCCGCCGGCTCAGGAGCCCTCGCCGAGGAAATGCAGCAGCAGCTGCCGTCGAGGGTTGTCGGTGTTGGGGTCGACGAAGACGACCGACTGCCACGTCCCGAGGACCGGCACCCCGGCGCGCACGGCCAGCACGAGCGACGGGCAGATGAAGGCGGGCAACACGTGGTCGGCGCCGTGGCCCCTCGAGCCATGACGGTGCCGGTAGCGATCGTCTCGGGGGAGCAGCCGATCGATGGCTTCTTCCAGATCCGGCTCGGAGCCCGATCCTGTTTCCATGAGGGCGAGGCCGGCAGTGGCGTGCGGCGCAAAGACGTGACACAGCCCGTCACCTTTGCCCGCACAGAAACCCCGCACCTCGCTCGTCACATCGGTCACCCGCCGCCGGCCCGTGCTGAGTGGAATCTCCGCGCTCTGCATCCTCGAGACAGTACGGTGGAGCGAGAGTGAGCAGGTCGATGGAAGTCGGACGACCGAGGGTGCCAAAGCCGCCGTTGCCTGCACCGCCGGGCCGGCTGGCCCCTGGCGACGTCGAGCTGTGGAGCGTGGACCTCGACCTTGATCGTCCCGACGAAGACGGCAGGGGCGGAGGCGTCTGGCAGCTGTCGGAGCAGGAGCAGGCACGGGCGGCGCGGATGCGCCTCGATGCCGATCGCCGGAGCTTTGTCGCCAGTCACCTCTGGCTGCGGCGCCTCCTGGCCGATCGCCTCGGCGTTGCGCCCGCTCGGATCGAGTATGCGACGAGCGGCACCGGCAAGCCGGAGCTGGCCTCGCCTTCGTTGCCGCGGCTGTGCTTCAGCATGTCGCGATCTGGTGGGCTGGCCCTCTACGCGTTCGCTCTCGGGCGCGAGATCGGCATCGACGTGGAGGAGTGCAGGGCCGGTAGCGATCTGGCGGGGATGGAGCGTCGCTTCCTTGCACCCGCCGAGCAGGCCGTGCTCTCCGGGATGGTCGGCCCCGAGCGGCGAGAGGCCTTCTATCGCACCTGGACGAGGAAGGAGGCGTTCCTGAAGGCGATCGGGGTGGGTCTCTCCGTCCCGTGGGCCGCCGTCGACACGACCGGCGACGTCGTCCGTCTCGAGCGCGAGGTCGGCGGGATCGAGATGGGCGACGAGTCGTGGTCGCTGCGTGACCTCGAGGTGGGACCGTCCTATGCAGCCGCCGTGTCGGTCGAGGGCAGCTTCGGCGACGCCCCCTTGCGGGTCCGCCCGGCGGGCGCCGGCTCAACCGGATGACCCTTCGCCGAGGCATCTACCTGGCACCCTTCGGCGAGCTGGCCGACGCGGGCGCCCTGGCAGAGTTGGCGGTGCTGGCGGAGGGGCGGGGTTTCGACGGCTTCTTCCTTTGGGACCATATCCTCCGGCCCCTGGAGGACCTCGCCGTGGCCGACCCGTGGGTGGCACTCGCGGCGGTGGCCGTGCGCACAGAGCGACTCACGATCGGGCCGCTCATCACGCCGGTGTCTCGGCGACGGCCGCAGAAGCTCGCTCGCGAGGCGGTGACCCTCGACGGGCTGAGCTCGGGTCGGTTGGTCCTCGGAGTCGGGCTCGGTGTCAACACCGGCGGCGAGCTCACGCGCTTCGGTGAGGAGGACGACGACCGCATACGGGCCGAGCGCCTTGACGAGGGACTCGGGCTCATCACCCAGCTGTGGAGCGGCGAGACGGTCACCCACCTCGGTCGGCACTTTCGGGCCGACGGGGTCCGGTTCCTCCCGCGGCCGCAACGTGGACGGATTCCCATCTGGGTAGCCGCCCGCTCACCCGCGCCGAAGCTGATGTCGCGGGCAGCGCGCTACGAGGGCATCTGCCCCGAGACGACGATCGAGGGCCTGGGCGAGATGCTTCGGCTCATCGGCGCCGAGCGGGGCGGTCTCGACGGCTACGACGTCGTCGTGCGCGGAGAGCCGGGTGATGATCCGGCGCCCTGGCAGGCGGCAGGGGCGACGTGGTGGCTCCTCCAGGTCGCCCCGGGAGCCGGCGTCGGCAAAGTCCGGGCGATCATCGAAGAGGGGCCGCCGTAGTGGCGGCTCCCGCAACGCCCCGCCGGCCGCCAGCCGCAAGCCGGCTCCCGCCGTGGTGGCGCCCGGCGGCGATCTCGAGAGCACAACGGTGGTTGGTCCCATGAGATCAGGACCTTCAGCCCTTGAGAAGTCGCGCCGTCTGGGGCAGTCTGCTTAGGTGCCCCAGACGTCGTCGGCTCGCGCCCCGATCGTGATCGCCCCGTCAGGCCTCGACGAGCTGTTGGGCGCACTGGCGGCGGCGGGATACGAGGTGCTCGGCCCGACGGTGCGCGACGGTGCGGTCGTCATAGAGCCCATCACGTCGAGCAGCCAACTCCCGCGTGGTTGGGGTGACGCCCAGGAGCCTGGCAGCTACCGCCTGTCCGAACGGGGCGACGACGCCTTCTTCGGCTTCGCCGCTCCCGCTGGCACCTGGAAGCGCTACCTGTTTCCGCCCCGCTCGGTCCTGTGGCGATCCCGCCGCGAGGGCGACCGCGTGATCTTCGAGCAGGACGACCCGGCCCAGCCGCCACGGGCCTTTCTCGGCATCCGAGCCTGCGATCTGGCTGCCATTGCCGTGCAGGATCGCGTCTTCGTGGACGGGCGCTACGCCGATCCCGTCTACGGGGGGCGCCGCCACGGGCTGTTCCTCATCGGCGTCAACTGCGGCGATCCGGCAGCGACGTGCTTCTGCACGTCCATGGGCACCGGCCCCGACGTAGCAGGGGGGGCCGATCTCGTCTTGACGGAGCTCGATCCCGCCGACCCGGCCCGGCACCGCTTCGTGGTCCAGGCGCTGACCGATCGCGGCCATGAGGTGTCGGCCGGGCTGACATCGAGGGAGGCGGCGGAGGCAGACCTGACGGCGGCGGCGGGCGTCACGCAGCTGGCGGTCGCACGGATGCAGCGGTCCATGAACACCGAGCGGCTGCCCGAGATACTGCAGGCGGCGCCGAACCACCCCCGCTGGGACGAGGTGGCGAGTCGCTGCCTGTCGTGCGGCAACTGCACCATGGCCTGTCCCACCTGTTTTTGCGCCGACGTTAGTGACCAACCGAATGCCGCCACCGGCGTCGACGAACGGGTGCGCGAATGGGCGTCCTGCTTCCAGCTCAGCCACTCATATCTCCACGGCGGCTCGCTGAGGGTCTCCACGAAGGCCCGCTACCGGCAGTGGATGACGCACAAACTGTCGACGTGGTGGGACCAGTTCGGTGTGTCCGGCTGTGTGGGATGCGGGCGATGCATCGCCTGGTGCCCGGTCGGCATCGACATCACCGAAGAGGTACGCGCCATACGCGGTTCTAGCGAGACCGTCCAGCCAGAGGAGGTCACCTGAGATGAAACCGACGATGATGGCCGAGGAGCTTGCCGCCCATCGGTTCTTTCAAGAGCTCCCCGACGAGCTCCGGCGACGACTGTCTGAGTGCGCCACCAACGTGGTCTTCGAGGCCGGGGCAACTCTTTGCACCGAAGGAACCCCCGCCAGGAGCTTCTTCGCCCTCCGAGCCGGTCGCGTCAACGTCGGCGTCCACGTTCCCAGCAAAGGGCTCGTCGTGCTCGAGACGTTGCAGACCGGGGACATCATGGGCTGGTCGTGGGTCCTTCCGCCCTACCGCTGGCACTTCGACGCCGTTGCGGTGGAGCACGTGCGCGCCATCGAGCTGCACGCCGACTGCATCCTCCCGTACCTCGGGGAGGAGCCGGCTGCCGGGTTCCGCCTCATGACGGCGGTGGCGACGATCATGGAGGAGCGGCTCGAATCGGCCCGCCTGCGGCTGCTCGACCTGTTCGGCCACGACGGTGACTGAATTGGCCGAGGCGGCGGCTTCGCCTGCCGGCGGCCCCATGCGACCGGTGCTGTACCGCGTGGCGAGCACGACGCAGGAGACGGGGGCCACGGTGACGATGACGCTCGAGGCCGAGGGCGAGGCGGTACCTCCGATCGCACCGGGTCAGTTCAACATGCTCTGGTCGTGGGGGGTGGGTGAGGCGCCCATCTCCGTGAGCGCGACGACGCCCGACGGTTCCCTCATCCACACGATCCGCGACGTCGGCGGTGTCACGGGCGCGCTCTGCGCCAAGGAAGCCGGCGAGGTCGTGGGGGTACGCGGGCCCTTCGGCCGCGGTTGGGACGTCGAATCCGCACGCGGCTGTGACGTCGTCATCGTCGCCGGCGGCATCGGCCTTGCTCCCCTGCGACCCGTGGTGCATGCGACACTGGCAGAGCGGTCCGCCTTTGGCAGCGTCTCACTCGTGGTGGGCGCCCGCACCTCCGAAGAGCTGCTGTTCCGCTCCGAGCTCGACGGCTGGTGGCACGACGGCAACATCACGGTGCGCACGATCGTCGACCGCGGCTCGGACGACTGGCAGGGGAATGTCGGCATCGTCACGAACGAGCTGCCGCGGGTGGCCGTCCAGCCAGGCCGCACGGTGGCGCTCGTGTGCGGCCCCGAAGTGATGATGCGCTTCGTGGCCCTGCACCTCGTCGATCGCGGTGTGGCGCCCGACCGCATCCAGGTGTCGCTGGAGCGGAACATGCAGTGCGCTATCGCCCACTGCGGCCACTGTCAGCTGGCGGGCTCGTTCGTCTGCGCCGACGGCCCCGTCGTCACGTGGGAGGCTGCCGAACCCCTGCTGGAGGTTCGGGAGCTGTGAGCCAAACCCTTCCCAAAGTCGCCGTGTGGAAGTTCGCCTCGTGCGACGGTTGCCAGCTCACCCTCCTCGACTGCGAGGACGAGCTGCTGGCGGTGGCGGGAGCCGTTGACTTCGCCCACTTCCTCGAAGCCGCGAGCACGTCGGTGGGCGGTCCCTACGACCTTTCGATCGTCGAAGGCTCTGTGACGACGGCCGACGATGCCGAACGGATTCGCCAGATTCGCGCGCAGTCGAAGGTGCTCATCTCGATCGGGGCGTGCGCCACGGCAGGCGGAGTGCAGGCACTGCGCAACTTTGCCGACGTGGAGGAGTACATCTCGGTCGTCTACGCAGAGCCGGAGTACATCAAGACGCTGGCCACCTCGACGCCGATGTCCGAGCACGTCCAGGTCGACTTCGAGCTGCGCGGCTGTCCCATCAACAAGGCGCAGCTCCTGCACGTCGTCTCGTCGTACCTGCTCGGCCGGCCGCCTCGGTTGCCGTCGTCCTCGGTCTGCATCGAGTGCAAGCGCCGAGGCACGACATGTGTGACGGTGGCACATGGGACCCCGTGCCTCGGACCGGTCACCCATGCCGGGTGCGGCGCCATCTGCCCGGCCTTCGACCGGGGCTGCTACGGCTGCTACGGGCCGGCCGACACGATCAACGCCACGGCCTTCGTGCAGCTCCTGCGGTCGGCTCCCATGTCCGATGGCGCCATCACCCGGGTCTTCCACACCTTCAACGCCGACGCCCCGGGCTTTCGCGAGGTCGGCTCCCCATGAAAGAGGCACCACGATGACGCACGGAAACGGCAGCCGGCGGCTCGACGTGCACGCCCTCGCTCGCGTCGAGGGCGAAGGGGCGCTGCACGTGACCATCACAGACGGCGAGTTGACCGCCGTGCAGTTGAACATCTACGAGCCGCCCCGGTTCTTCGAGGCCTTCCTGCGGGGCAGGGGCTACGAGGAGCCACCGGACATCACGGCTCGCATCTGCGGGATTTGCCCGGTCGCCTATCAGATGAGCGCCTGCCTCGCCATCGAAGACGCCTGCGGAGCGGTCGTGGACGGACAGCTGGCCGCCTTGCGCCGGCTGCTGTATTGCGGCGAGTGGATCGAGAGTCATGCCCTTCACATCTACATGCTGCACGCGCCCGACTTTCTCGGTTACGACGGCGCCATCTCGATGGCGCGGGACCACCGAGCCGTCGTCGAGCGCGGGCTGCGCCTGAAGAAGGTGGGCAACCGCCTGCTCGAGGTCATCGGTGGCCGGGCGATCCACCCGGTCAACGTGCGGGTTGGGGGTTTCTACCGCCTGCCGTCGGACGGCGAGCTGGCCGAGCTGGTTCCGGAGTTGGAGTGGGCGCGCCGAGCCGCCCTCGAAACCGTGGAGTGGGTAGCCGGGTTCCCCATCCCTGCCTACGAAGGCGACTGGGAGCTGGTGGCGCTCGCCGGAGGCAGCGAGTACCCGATCATGGGACGCAACGTCGGCTCGGTGAGCGGGCGGCTGGACATTCCCGTCTCGGAGTTCTCCGAGCACATTCATGAGGAGCACGTCGAACACAGCAACGCCCTCCACGGGCGCTGGGACGGCGGGGAGTACGTCGTGGGGCCACTTGCTCGCTACAGCTTGAACCACCGACTCCTGCCGGCCGTCGCCCGCCAAGCGGCAGCTGATGCCGGGCTCGGGCCCGAGTGCCGTAACCCCTTCCAGAGCATCGTCGTGCGAGCCGTCGAGGTGGTGGCCGCCTGCGACGAGGCGCTCCGCCTCATCGGTGAGTACGAGGCTCCTGCGGCGCCGGCGGTCGAGGTCGTGCCCCGCGCCGGTGTCGGCCACGGCGCCAGCGAGGCGCCCCGCGGGCTGCTCTACCACCGCTACGAGATCGACGGAGACGGCACGATCGCGGCGGCAACCATCGTTCCCCCGACCTCGCAGAACCAGCGAGCCATCGAGCACGACCTGGCGCACGTCGTCGAGGCCAACCTGCAGCTGGATGACCTCGCTCTGACGGCGCGCTGCGAGCACACGATCCGCAACTACGACCCCTGCATCTCCTGCGCGACTCACTTCCTCGATCTGCGGGTGGATCGGGTCTCGACGTGACCAGGAGGCTCATCATCGGCGTCGGCAACCCGTTTCGACACGACGACGGCGTCGGCATCGCCGCCATCGAGCGGCTTCGGCTGTGCGGCCTGCACGATACGGATCTCGTAGAGGAGAGTGGCGAGCCGGTGGCGCTCGTGCAGCGCTGGACCGGGCGGGAGACCGTCGTGCTCGTGGACGCAGTCGACTCGGGCGGGCCGGCCGGCACGCTTCACCGCTTCGAGTGCACGAAAGGCCTCTGGGGTGACGTCGCCCCGGCCGCAGCCGTCAGCACGCACGGGCTCGGCGTCCTCGAGGCGGTCGAGCTCGGCCGTGTGCTCGACCGCTTGCCGGATCGCCTCGTCTTGTTGGGCGTCGAAGCGGCCGACGTGAGCGACGGCGTCGGCCTCTCCCCGCCGGTCGCTGCCGCCGTCGAGGCTCTCGTCGGCGAGCTGACGGCGCCGGCGCCGGCACAGCCCGCCGGGGAGAGCGCCCGCTGATGTGCGTCGAGCAAGTTGGGCAGGTCGTAGCGGTTGCAGACGCGGACAACGGCGTCGTCATCGTCGCCGCCGGCGACTCGTATCGGCGAATCTCGATCGCGCTGTTGCTGTTCGAGGGCGTCGAGGTTGCGCCGGGGGACTGGCTGCTGACGCATACCGGACTGGCGGTCCGTGTGCTGCCCGAAGACGAGGCCGCCGAGCTCGTCAAGGTGCACGAGGAGATGCGCTCCGCCGCCACGAGGGGCTGCTGAGCATGGACACGACACCGTCTCGACCCACGGGCGCCTCCCTCTTCGCCCGCTTTGCCTATCCGCCCAATTCCCTCGGGCTGTGTGGACCACCAGATTCGGGTGCCCTCCTCGCGCAGGCAGCGGGCGGCGGCGGTGGCGACGATCTGCGGACGCTTGCGGAGGGTTTCGAAGGTGCCTGGCCGTACCTCGAGCTGATCGCGGCCGCAAACGAGATCGATGATCCGCTCGATGCCAGCGTCGTGGAGGCCTACTGGATCGGCAACGGCCTGCTGGACAACGTCTCGCCGGCGAGGTTGGCAGGCTTCCTCGACCATCGGTTCCGCACCGGCGGGGCACTCGGATGGCAGGCGAGCCCCGAGGCGCTCGCCGCCACGGCGTGCGCCCACCACAACTTCCACGTCTTCTCCGTCTACCCCTGGGTGGCCTTGCTCAAGGGCGGGCGGTCGCCGGAGCCGTTGCGCGTCCTCGAGAAATGTCGCGTCCGCTGGGGACGCGTGCAGGAGCTGCTCGGCGACGAGGTGACCGTGCGCGGTCGCGGTCTCCACTGGACGGGCGCATCGCTCGAGCTCGGCACGCTGCGAGACGAGACGGTCGCCTGGCGGCACGATGGCCGCGCGTTCATCGCCCCTCCGCAGCCGCGTGAGTGGGTCGCCCTGCACTGGGACTGGGTCTGCGACGTGCTGACGAACTCTCAGCTGGCCGAGCTGCGAGAGCACACGGCTCGGCAGCTGGCGACGGTCAACGGCAGCGTCACCCGGCCTGCCCCCTCCGCCGCCGCCCGCTGAGGCACCCTGGCCCGAGGAGAGATCCGCTTCCGGGAGCTCGGCGGAATCCGGGGCGGCGCCTCAGCCGACGGCGGCGGGCGGCTCGAGCCGGTCGAGGTACTGCTGGCGCAACTCCCGCTTGAGGGGTTTCAGGGCGCCGGACAGCGGCAGCGGCTCGGAGCGGAACTCGATCGTCTTCGGCACCTTGTAGCCGGCGATCGTCTTGCGGGCGTGCTCTTGCAGCTCCGCGACGGTCACCTCCGTGCCGGCGTGCGGGACGACGACAGCGTGCACCTGCTCGCCCCAGGTGTCGTGGGGAACACCGATGACGGCGACCTCGGCCACGGCGGCGTGGGTGCTGAGGGCGTTCTCGACCTCGATCGAGTAGACGTTCTCGCCTCCGCTCACGATCATGTCGTTCGAGCGGTCGACGAGGTACAGGAAACCCTCCTCGTCGAAGTGCCCGATATCGCCGGTGTGGTACCAGCCGTCGTGCACGGCGGCTTCGGTCTCCTTCGGCCGGTGCCAATACTCCCGGAAGAAGTTGCCGGCACGGGCGCAGACCTCGCCTTCCTCGTGAGGCTTGAGGGCGTTGCCGCCCCGGTCCTGGATGGACAGCTGTACGCCGAGGACCGGCCGGCCGGCCGAATGCAGGCGCTCCCCGCCCGCTGCGTGGTCGACGTCGGTGAGGAAGGTCAGCACGGACGAGCACTCCGTCATGCCGTAGCCCTGCCAGAGGGCGACGTGAGGAAGCACCTCCCGGACGCGGTCGAGGAGCGCCGGGGGCATCGGGGAGGCGCCGTAGACGAGGTCGCGCATGGAGGCGAACCGCTCCGGGCGGAACTGCGGGTGGTTGAGGATCATGGCGAGCATCGTCGGGACGACCGTCGTCCAGTCGACCTGGTACTCCTCCGTCAGCTTCATGACGGCCTCCGGCTCGAAGAGCGGTTGGAAGACCGAGATGCCGCCGATGGCGGGAATCCCGAGGATGCCGCCCATGGAGGCGGCGTGGAACATCGGGATCTGGTGGAGGTAGACGCGACCGGGGTCGAGGCCGACGGTCAGGCCGATGTGGTAGAGGTTCAGCATCTCGGCTCGCTGCTCGAGCAAGGCCCCTTTCGGCAGCCCTGTCGTGCCCCCGGTGTACATGAGCACGACGGGATCGGTCTCGTCGGGCTCCTCGGGGACCCTCGGGTGGCCGAGCTCGAGGAGCTCGGAGTAGCGGAGGTCGCACTCGTGCTCGCCGTCGCCGATGAGCACCACCTTGCGCAAGGGCAGGGACTTGCGGACCGGCGCCAGGGCGCGCAGCAGATGCTCGGCGAAGAACTCGTCGACGAAGATCACCTCGGCCTCGCAGTCGGCGAGGATGGTCTGCAGCTCGCGGGCGGCGAGCCGGAGGTTGAGCGGGTTGATGATGCCCGCCCCGAGGAAGGCGGCGTGGTAGAGCTCGAGGTACTGGTGGCTGTTCGCCGACAGGACGGCGAACGGGTCGCCCCGCGACAGCCCGAGCTCGTCGTGCATGGCGTTGGCGAGGCGCAGCACACGGTCGCCGTGCTGGGCGTAGTCGGCGTGATAGTCGCCGTCATGGAACGCCACCGTCGATGCCCAGCGGTCCCAGGCCGGCAGGAGAATCTGTCCTCCGACGAGCTCCTTCATGACGAGACTCCTTCCTCTTGCCCGCTCAGCAACCGAGGGCCCTTCATGCCACGCGCCGTCCGCTGGTCGGTGCCTCCGAACTGGGGGTCACGAGCCGGGGAGTGGGCAGGGCCATCGCCGTGAGCATCCGCCGGCGGCGGAGCCTGATGACGATGCCGCCGAGCAGCAGCAGCAGGCCGAGGACGGCCATGCCGATCGGCACGTAGTAGGTGACGATCGATATCTGGCGCAGCTGCGAGTTGGCGGTGCTCACCATGGCGGCGATCGAAGCCGGCGTCTGGGTGTACTGCAGCTCGTAGACCTTCTGGGGCGGGGCGGCTGCGAGGCTGCGCAGCGCGGCGAGGGCTGCGGGCACGCCTTTGACGGTCGGGTGAGCGGCCATGACGGCGATGAGGGTGTGCAGCCCGCTCGTCTCAGGGGCGACGGCGATGCCGTCGATGACGCCCTTCAGCTCGATGATGGCGCCGGTCCTCGTGTTGGCGGCCACCAGCCCCGACCCGAAGGCGTAGTAATGCAGGGCGACCGGGGTCGCCAACACGGTCGCGACCTCGTGCAGCTGCGTGGGCGTGAGCTTCGGCGTCAGTGCGGCGGTGAGCGCAGGCACCGAGATGCCGGCAGCGCTCAGCTTGGCCTCGACGCTTGCCGGGGTGATCGTCATCGGCAGTCCCCGCTGGGCGAGGGCCGTCCGTTCGTAGGGCGCCACCGGGGTCATCGGCAGCGTGCCGGAGAACCAGGCCACCTTCAGTCCGTCGAGGCTGGAGGGCTGTGCACCGGAGGGGAGCGCCTCGAGCGGGTAGGTGGTACCCGTCTCAGGCTTCCAGATGTTCATCTGTGTGACGCCCGGTTTGATGTTCATCGGCAGCGTCACGTAGTAGCTCCCGGCCGCCGGGTAAGGGTTGCCGGGGGCGAACGTGCAGGCGCGGGCGTTGGCGACGTTGCACATCGACGTGCGATCGATCGCATAGACGTTGGTCTCGTGCGCCGTGGTGCCGGCGTAGTGGAGGGCGATCTGCTCGGTGACGATGGCGGTGCTCGAGCTGCTCTCCGAGGGGACCGCCTTGATCGTGCGGTCGACGGTCAGCGCCGCCGACGTCGGTTGAGCGAGCGTGGCGCCGGTGTGGGCGTTGACGTAGGTGACGAAGTGGCCCGTGTACTGCAGGGTCGAGTCCGTGCTGAGCGGGAATTTCACGAGCCTCGACACGGCCATCGTGCTCCACGCCCCGGCGCCCGCGAGGAACAAGGCTCCGCAGATGATCAAGACAATGCTGGTGCGCCTCATGGGCACCCCTCTCCGGGGCCGCCCAGCGAGCCACGACTAAGGTTCGGCTAAGCCAGACCCCTTGCGTCTTCTTTCGTCCTCTTCGGAGCCATACTGGGCCGGCGAGGGGCGGCTGTGAAGAGTCGAAAGACCCGAAACCCGTGCCTTGCCCAGTCCGCATGCGGTTTCTGCCGGACGCGGGCGTGACAGGAAGGCCGACTATGAGCGAGGTCGCAGGAGGGCGGGACGACTGGTCGGCTGCTGCCGTCGAGGAGGTTGCCCCCGGCATTTACCGGATCCCCCTGCCGCTACCGAACGACAACCTCCGTGCCGTCAACGTGTATGCCGTCGTGGACGGCAATGGCCTGCTGCTCATCGACTCCGGTTGGGCGGTCCCCGACGCACGTGAGCGACTCGAGGAGGCGCTCAAGTCGCTCGACTGCGCGGTGGGCGACATCCGCCGCTTTCTCATCACCCACCTCCATCGGGACCATTTCACCCAAGCGATCACCCTGCGCCGGGAGTTCCACACGCCCGTGAGCCTCGGCCTCGGCGAGCGGGCGTCGCTCGAAGTCCTGCAGGACCCGGACCGACTGCCCCTCGAGCCGCAGCTTCACCAGCTGAGCCGTTTCGGAGCAGCCCACCTCGTGGAGGGCATCGTCGCCAGCATGGCCGGGCATGCGCCACCCGACCGCTCCGAATGGGAATCCCCCGACGACTGGCTGGAAGACGGCGAGGTCGTCGTCGCCTCCGGACGAGAGCTCATCGTCGTCGAAACCCCCGGTCACACGAGAGGTCACGTCGTCTTTCACGATCTCGTCGGCCGGCTGCTCTTCGCCGGCGATCACGTGCTGCCGACGATCACTCCCTCGATCGGCTTCGAGCCGCTGCTGTCTCCCGACCCGCTCGGCGAATTCCTCGGCTCCCTTGCCCGCGTGCGGGAGCGCCCGGATGCCCTCCTGCTGCCTGCGCACGGCCCCGTGGCCCCCAGCGTGCACGCCCGCATCGACGAGCTCGTCGACCACCACGGCAGGCGGCTCGAAGAGATCGAGGCAGCCGTCGCCGGCGGAGCCGAGACCGCCTTCGAGGTCGCCTGCCGCCTTCGGTGGACTCGACGGGAGCGTAGGGTCGACGAACTCGATCTCTTCAACCAGATGCTCGCCGTCGCCGAGACCGGTGCTCACCTGGCCCTGCTCATCGCCCAACGGCGCATCGCCCGGGTGCTCGACGGCGACGTCTACCGCTACTACCTAGCGGGCTGAGCTCGCTCAGCGGCGGGGGCTTGCGAGCAGCACCGGGATCTGACGATCGGTGTTGAGCTGGTACTCGGCATAGGGCGGATAGGCCGCCACGGCCCTCTGCCACCAGAGGTCCCGCTCGGCTCCGCTCAGCTCGCGCACCTGGGCGTCGAAGGGCTCCGGGCCGTCCTGAATCGTGACGGCGAGCGGATCCGCCACGAGATTGTGGTACCAGACCGGGTGGGAGGGGGCGCCGCCTTTCGAAGCCACGAGGGCGTACTCGCCGCCGTGCTCCACCCGCATGAGCGGTGACTTGCGAAGCTTGCCGCTGTGCCGGCCGCGGGTCGTCACGACGATGACGGGAAGGCCGGTGTCGCGCAGCGTGTTGGCACGCTCGCCGCCGGAGCGCTCGTACTCCTCCACCTGCTCTCGTACCCATGCCGCCGGGCTCGGCTCGTACTCACCGCTGAGGGGCATGCGACTCCTTTCTCACTTCTCTCACACCTCTTTGGCCGCCCCGCCGGTGTCGCGGGTTCACGCGCTCGAAACCGGGAGCAGCCGACCCCGAACACGCCCGCATTGCCGCTGACCGCCCTCCCGGCAGAGCCTACGGGCGGTGCGGGCGCGGCCGAGCCGTGGGAGCGAGGGTGGCGGCGTGGTCCGGCACGTAGCGGTAGCGGTCTCGCGGCGGGCGCCGGTAGTCGTCCGACTTGGGCCGCGGCTTCCACTTCGGCTTCGGGATCTTGCGCGGCTCATAGGGGACCACCGAGAGCAGGTGGGCCATGCAGTTGATACGAGCCCGCTGCTTGTCGTCCGCCTCAACGTCCCACCACGGCGAGTCGGGTGTGTCGCAGTAGGCGAACATCTCGTCCTTCGCCTTTGAGTACTCGACCGAGCGGTTGCGACCCTCGAGATCCATGTCGCTCAGCTTCCAGCGCCGGAGCGGATCCTTCAGGCGACCCTTGAACCGCTTGTCCTGCTCTTCGTCTGAGACGGAGAACCAGTACTTCACGAGGAGGACGCCGTCGTCGAGCAACATCCGTTCGAAGGCAGGGCACTGGCGAAAGAACCGCTCCACCTCTTCTTCGGTGCAGAAGCCCATCACCCGCTCCACACCGGCCCGGTTGTACCAACTGCGATCGAAGAGCACGATCTCGCCGCCGGCGGGGAGGTGCTCGACGTAGCGCTGGAAGTACCACTGCGTGCGCTCGCGCTCGGTCGGGGCGGGCAGGGCGGCCACGCGGCACCACCGCGGGTTCAGGTACTCGGTGATGCGTTTGATGATGCCGCCTTTGCCGGCGGCGTCTCGGCCTTCGAAGAGCACCACGAGGCGGCGGCGCTCCTGCCGCACCCATTCCTGCATCTTGACGAGCTCGGTCTGCAGGCGGAGCAACTCGCGCCCGTAGACGTCGTTGTTCATAGCCGTGACCCTTCTCGAGTGGCGTGCCCGCCGCCTAATCGCATGGGACGATGCTGCCACTCGGCGGGGGGGTCCGCTTCGCTTTAGCTGTCTCCGGCTTGCTTGATGATCACGACGGGGCAGGCGACATGCATGTGCCAACCATCGGCTCGGCGCCGAGATGGGACGCTCTTCGCCGGGGGGACGCCGACACCGAGATGAACCGAGCAGTCCCTGCCACCTCATCGCTGCCATCGCTACAGGCAGTCCACTGACACGCCGATACTCGTCGGGTGCGTAATCGGTCGAGGGGTCGGTCGCTCACCTCCGGCGGCAAGCAGTCGGTCGACCGCGAGCAACGGCGCTTTCACCGTGGGGCGCTCCTCGCCCTCGGTGCCCTCCTCGTCGGCGCCTCGGCGTCGGCCCTCGGTGATCGGACGTGGCAGTCCTACGTGCGCACCCAGCAGGCTCAGGCGTCCGGAACGACAGCTGCCGGGGCGTCGGCGACGCTGACGAGCGCGTTGCAGCGCGACGGAGACTTCACCGGCACGGCCTCGACGCTCTTCGCCACCACACCCGGGCTCACGAACCGACAGCTCGCACGATGGTTCTCGATACTCGACGCACGCGTCCCCTATCCAGGGGCCCTCGGACTCACTTACATCGAGGTGGTCCCACCCACTCGCCTGCATCACTTTGCTGCCATTACCGAGTCGGACCCTCCCTTCGGGCTCCCCCTCCACGGTCGCTTCTCGGTCACCCCCACCGGCTCACCGGGCCCGTATTGCTTGACCCGGTTCGGTGTCGTCGCAGTCGGCAACCTTCCCGCCAAGCTCTCAACCTCGCTCCTGGTTCGCTTCGCCTCCTACGTCAACCCTGACTTCGACTACTGCGCTCAACAAGTCAAGTCGTTGCTGACCGCCGCCGCCTCGACCGGTAGGGCGACCGTGTCCACGATCGCTTCGCTGTTCAGCGAACCGATCGTCGGTGCACCCCGGGTGGCCCCGACGTCCTTCCTATCCCAAAGCGGGCTCATGGCGGTCTTCTCACCCGTGTATGCCGGCGGGCTCGTCCCGAAGACGGCCCCGGCACGGCAACAGGCCCTGCAGGGATGGGTCCTCACCCTCTTCGATGCAGCACAGATCCTTGCCCCGGTGTTCCAAGGCGAGCACGCCGCAGGCCTCGCGCTCGAGTACCGCAACCCCGGTGGGACCATCGTGCCCATCCAGCAGCTGGGCACCCGTCCGGCGGGGGCGGTGTCCGACACGCTCCGCCTCGGCGACAACGGGTGGGAAGCCGCCTTCACCCCGTCTGCTGTCGGGGCGGCCGGAGTGCCCGCCTCGGAGCAGGGTCTCGCCGTCCTCGCCGTCGGGCTACTCGTCTCCATGCTCTTGTTCCTGCTGATCCAACTGCTCAGCCGGTCGCGCTCACGCGCCCTCGACCTTGTCGACGAGCGGACGCGGGAGCTCGAGCATCAAGCGTTCCACGACGGGTTGACGGGGCTGCCGAATCGGACGCTCATCTTCGATCGCGCAAAACAGATGCTGGCTCGCGCCGAGAGAGACCACCTGCCCGTCGCCGTGCTGGTGATCGACCTCGACGGCTTCAAGCTCATCAACGACTCATACGGCCACGACGCCGGCGACGAGCTGCTTCGCGCCGTGGCTGCACGCTTCGTGGTCACTACGAGGGCATCGGACAGCATCGGGCGCTTCGGCGGTGACGAGTTCGTCGTCCTCGCCGAGGGCTCGTCGGTGGCGGTAGGCGCGGAGCTCATCGCCGAACGCCTGCTCGCCGTCCTCAACGAACCGTACGAGCTTTCCGGCGGCCTCAGGATCTCGATGGGAGCCAGTATCGGCGTGGCCACCGGGTTGCGCCCGAGCGCCGAGCAGCTGATGCGGGACGCCGACGTGGCGCTCTACGAGGCCAAGTCGCGCGGGCCGAACCAGTACGTGATCTTCGATCCGGACTTGCACACGGCTCTGTCGGATCGGATCGAACTCGAGACCGAGCTGCGGACGGCGCTCACCCTCGGACAGTTCCGGGTGCTCTACCAACCGATCCTGAACCTCGATGACGGATCGCGGAGTGATCTCGCCGGCGGCCTTCGTGCCTGCCCTCGAGGAGTCCGGGCTGATCGCAGCGGTCGGAAGGATCGTGCTCGAGGAGAGCTGCCGGCAAGTGAGCGCTTGGCACGACGCAGGCTACGGCGGCATCGGCGTGTCGGTGAACGTGTCGGCGCGCCAGCTGGAGTCCGACGCCCTCGTCGTCTGCGTGCAAGAGACCCTGGAGCGTTCAAGGCTCGAGCCTGGCCTGCTCACCCTCGAGATCACCGAGAGCACGATCATGCGCGACACCGACGTCACGGTCCGCAGGCTCGATCAGCTGAAGGAGTTGGGGGTCACCCTGTCGATTGACGACTTCGGGACGGGCTACTCATCGCTGGCGTACTTGCAACGGTTCCCCGTGGACGAGTTGAAGATCGACCGCTCCTTCGTTTCGGGCGGGACGGCATCGGCGGATCAAGGTGTGTTGATCCGAGCACTCGTGCAGCTGGGTGGAGTGCTCGGATTGAAGACCGTTGCGGAGGGCATCGAGGCTCGAGATCAGCTCGGGCGCCTTCGGGAAGCGGGCTGCGCCTGCGGCCAGGGGTACCTGTTCGCCCGCCCGCTCGAGGCGTCCGCCGTCGAGGGCTTCTTCGCCCAACACGGCATTTCGTCCGATCGAACGGTCGGCTTCTCGCTCACCTGAGCGGGTCGTGGTCCGCGGATGGGCGATACAGCCACGTGCACCGTCTCACACGGTGGGCGCCCGCCGATGCCTGCCAAGGACTAGGGAAATCCCCGATTCGATTCGGCGGCACCGTCCCTACGGTGAGTGACACAGTCCCGCCGGTGACGTCGCCTGAGGGTGACCCGGCACTTCTCGGACATATGAGGAAGGGGTACAGATGGACATCGCCTGCGGGTGTCGTTTGCCGTGCGACCGGATCGGCGCGGGGTCGCTAGGGAGGAGGAAGCCATGAAGGCAAGAGCGGGGCGCCCACTAGTCGCCGTCGCCGTCGTGTGCGCTGTGCTGGCTGTCGGCGTGACGACGGCGATCGCTGCCGCCCCCAGCCCACGGGCAAGCACCGTGTTCCACGCCTGCCTCAAGGACGGGACGCTCTCGAAGGTGGGCACGAGTGCGAAAGCCTGTGGTTCCGGCTCCCTCGCCGTCTCCTGGGACAGGAAGGGCCCGCGGGGAGCCAAGGGATCGCCCGGAGCACCTGGAGCGCCCGGAGCCAAGGGAGCAACGGGAGCAACGGGAGCCACGGGACCGAGCAACACCATCTTCGTGTCTGCCACGAACGTCCACGTCCCTGCGACTCTTGGCAGTGTTCTCGGCCTCATCCTTCCTGCGGGCAGCTACGTCGCGAATGCGGATTCTGTCGCTCGAGGACGAGAGTGCAAGCAATAGCTCCGATTTGACCGAGTGCACGCTCACCCTCGGCACGGCCAGCGACAGTGTCGATGTCGGCCTTCTCGGACCCTCGAGCACACCTTTGAATTACGGGGCGATGTCATTGACAGTGGCCGGCACGATCACCGCCACCGGCGTTGCCGAGGTGAAGTGCGTCGGCGCCGGGAAGGATGGGAACACCTACGCCACCTCCGTCTATATCACCGCAATCGAGTCCGGCAAGGTAACAGCGGGGCTGTAGCAAGCGGGAGTCGATCCTCGATAACCATCAAGAGGGGCAATCGCTATGAGTGAGCCACCGCGCCGGTCGGCGTGGTGGCTCACTCGTGCTGTGCCGGCGAGGCG
The DNA here is from genome assembly GCA_963735115.1 of uncultured Actinomycetota bacterium. Classification (GTDB taxonomy): domain Bacteria; phylum Actinomycetota; class Acidimicrobiia; order Acidimicrobiales; family Bog-793; genus JAKACA01. The sequence continues at coordinate 1,690,252 of CAVTJR010000001.1, forward strand.
GGAAAGTCGAGAAGTGATCAGCCGCCCGCCATCGCGCCGATCACGAAGAATGGCTCGGCTCCCGTCGTCACGGCGTCGGGCAGCGGGGCGTCCGGCGGTTCATGGGAGAGGTCCTCCTCGCAGGCGAAAAAGCGCACGAACGCCCGGCGCTGCTGGGTAACGGGGTCGCGCAAAGTCCCTTGCAGCACCGGATAGCGGGCCTCGAGGGCGTCGATCAACGCTCGCTGAGTCGGCTGACCGGGGACCTCGAGCTCTACCTCCCGATCCACGTGTGCGAGGTTTCGCAGGTGCGCCGGCAGCCGGACGCGGATCACGGCAACGTCTGGACCTCGACCGACAGAACGGCCGGCAAATCCCTCACGATGGGCGCCCAGCTGTTGCCGGCGTCGGCTGAAGAATAGACCTGGCCCCCTGTCGTGCCGAAGTACACGCCGCAGGAGTCGAGCGAGTCCACGGCCATTGCGTCGCGGAGCACGTTGACGTAACAGTGGCTCTGCGGAAGCCCCTTCGTGAGCGGCTCCCACTCGTTGCCGCCGGTCCGGCTGCGATACACACGCAATTTCCCGTCTGGCGGAAAGTGCTCCGAGTCGCTCTTGATGGGGACGACGTAGATGGTCTCCGGCTCGTGCGCGTGAACATCGATGCAGAAGCCGAAGTCCGAGGGTAGGTCACCGCTGATCTCATCCCAGGACTCGCCGGCGTCGTTGCTGCGCATGACGTCCCAGTGCTTCTGCATATACAGGACCTCGGGGCGCGACGGGTGCATGGCGAGGCGGTGAACGCAATGGCCGACCTCGGCGTCGGCGTCCGGGATGCCCTCGGATCGGAGACCGTGGTTCACGGGACGCCACTTCTCCCCACCGTCGTCGGTGCGGAAGACGCCAGCGGCCGAGATGGCCACGAACACGCGGTCGGCGTCGCTTGGATCGACGAGGATCGTGTGCAGGCACATGCCACCGGCCCCCGGCTGCCAGGACGCCCCCGATCCATGGCCGCGGAGTCCTGCGAGCTCGCGCCAGTTCTGACCGCCATCGGTAGATCGGAACAGCGCCGCGTCCTCGACGCCGGCGAGGACGGTGTCGGGATCGGTCAGCGATGGCTCGAGGTGCCAGACGCGGGCGAACTCCCAAGGGTGCGGCGTTCCGTCGTACCACTGGTGCGTGCCGGTCACGCCGTCGTACTGGAACTGGTTGCCCACGGCCTCCCAAGTCGACCCGCCGTCGTCGGAGCGTTGGATGACCTGCCCGAACCATCCGGTGGACTGCGACGCATACAGTCGGTCGGGGTCAGCGGGAGAGCCCTTGACGTGGTAAATCTCCCAGCCACCGAAATGGGGACCGTTGATGTCCCAGCTCTGCCGCTTGCCGTCCGACGTCAGAACGAAGGCGCCCTTCCGCGTGCCAACGAGCACTCGTACGCCGCTCATCTGTACCTCCCCAGGCTCTCGCAGCTCTTGCCCGACAGGCGGTCGTGGCACAGTGCTGTCGTCATCGGTTTACAGGCATAGACGACTCGACCCTCCCAAACTCATCGCGACTCGCGATGGAGGAACGGTAGCCCACTGGTCGTCCGCGCCGCGAGTCCTTCCAGATCGCGAGCGGTCTCGAGATGGTGAACCCGCAAGAGCTCTTAGTGGGCATCGTATGTGTCTATTCACACTGTCTCTACTGCAACTCCTACTTGCTATCTCCGTCGCTGGTACGCGCATCCTTCACGGCTGGACGGCGGCTCGGCGGAGACGATCGCGATCCTCTGCCAGTGGGCAAGGGAGCTCGGAGCGCCCCAGGAAGACCGAGTCCCTCAGCCGGGCGTCCCGCCGCTGTCCGGATCCTGCCTGCGGCTGCAGGCTGACCGTTACCAGACTGCCTGCGAGATGCTGTCGGTCACGCGGACGCTAAACCGGCCGGGTACGATCACCCGGCCGGTCGTCGCAACATCGGATGACTCCATGGTTGAGAGGTGGCACATCCTCCCGTTGAGCTCGGAAGTGCCCGGTCGGCTCCAGTCGACCACCCGATGATCGATTCAGTTGTCCAGCCTCACCTTGCCTCTTGTCCGTCGACTTCCCGGGAACGGGTGCGTATTCGTTCAAGAGTGCGTTGCTGAGGTGCCTTTACCTTTCCGTCCTACTGTCGGTTCGCCCCCCGGCGAACCTGTCGGATGTGCCAGCCTGCTCCGGCGTCCGGCGGGTGTGCGCCGCATGCCGGTCTGTAGTACAGCCGCCGCGCATCGTCGACGCAAGTGGACGGGTGGACAAGGTGTGGACAGGCAGTGGGCGGTGTAGGCGATCTGTGGACTTCCTGTTAGGGAGTCGGATCTTGCCGGTCGCTCGAGGATGGGCAGAGCGTTCCTCTCCCTTGATCAGCGCGGCTTCTTCGCAACACCCAATACGCGTCTTGTGGAGAGGAGCAAGGCGACCTCGGCCTCCTGAGCCAGGCTTTGCAACCCAGCGTCATGGGGGTAGCGGGGCGCATCGGTCAAAGCGCGCTCGTAGATCGCGCGCTCGCGGGCTAGCCAATCCGGCCGCTCCTCGACGCTGACGACCAGGAGCCCAGCCGCCTCGAAGAGAGCTGCGAGATCTGCCAGGCGCTCGGACTCCTCCCACGTCGTCAGCACGGCGCGGCCAGCAGGCCTGAGCACTCGACGAACCTCGGCCAGCACCCCGATCTTGTCAGTCATGAGCTGGATGGCATCGACGCAGACGATTCCGTCGACTGAGTCGTCGGGCAGGGTCGTGTTGGCGGCGTCGGCCACGACGTAGTTGACCTGAACGTCAGGGGCGATGTCGGCGGCTCTCGACCTGGCGTGGTCGATGCCGACGGCGGAGAAGTCGACACCAACCAGGTCAGCACCGATCTGGCGGGCCAGCCACAGACCCGGGCCACCGCGCCCACAAGCGAGGTCGAGCAGGGTACGGCCTCGGCATTCCGCCAGCAGTACGGCGATGTCGTGAAGACCGTCAAGGGTGATGAAGGAAAAGGCATCAACGCCTGGAGGGAGGTCACCGCCGAGAACCCGCTGAACCCACTCGCTCGCGGCAGCCTCGCGGAAGAGGGTGTCAAACACCTCGGCTGACAGTGGCGGCCCTTCGGCCATGCGGGCATCGTATACACACCTTTGAGAGGCGGAGGACGATCGACTCGGTCGCTCTTTCTGTCCCAGGGTCGCCGTCCGCGTGGTCGCTCAGCTCCTCAGGTGGTTCTCGAAGAAGGTGAAGACCTTGCCCCAGCCGTCCATCGCCTGCTCGGGTCGGTACATGAGGGTGTGGTAGTAGAAGAAACCGTGCCCGGCGCCGTCGTAACGGTGGAACTCGTAAGCCTTGCCGTGCTTTGTCAGCTCCGCCTCGTGCAGATTCACCTGCTCAGGGGTCGGGTGCTGGTCGTCGTTGCCGAACAGCCCGAGCAAAGGGGCACCGAGATCCTTCGTGAGCTCGATCGGTGCCACGGGACGGGCCGGGCTGAGCTGGTCGTCGGACATGACCACCCCGCCTCCCCACAGGTCCACCGCGGCAGCAAAGCCGCTGACCTTGGACGCCGCCAGCAGGGCGTGACGTCCACCGGAGCACGAACCGATGATGCCGACCTTGCCGTTGGAGCCAGGCTGACCCTGTAGCCAGCCGAGCGCCGCCTCGCAGTCCGCCACGACGCTGGCGTCGTGAACACCCCCCTGGGCGCGGACGGTGGCTGCGACATCGTCGGGGCTGCCGTGGCCGAAGCGGCAGTACAAGTCGGGACAGATCACCATGTAGCCGTGACGGCCAAGTCGTTCTGCGAACTCTTGGGAGAACTCGTCCCAGCCCGGCATGTGGTGCACGAGCGCGACGCCGGGAACGGGGGCACTGGCTTCCGGTCGCACGACATAGGCGTGCAGCCGATCGCCTCCCCCGCCTGGGTAGGACTCGATCGAGGCGGTGATCGAGACGTCTGCGTCGGTTCTAAAGGAGTTCCACATTCCTGCGCCTTTCCCTGGAAGTGACTCGATTCTGCTCGGACGAGCGCCCGGTGTCACCTGGGCGAGATGCCTGCGCCCGCGTGAGGGCTTGCCGGCTTGCACGAGAACCTCCAGCCGGGCGAGACTGACGAGCGTCCCAGCGGCGGGCGCCTACCACCCCTCCGCAGTGGCCGGGGAGTGCCACGCCCACGCGACGCTCGCGGGGCAGACTTGCGCATGGGTTCCGACACGTCGAAGCGATCGATCGGACTGCGTCCGATGCGGTCAGGCAAACGATTCGCCACGGGCATCTCGAGCCTGGCCCTGCTCGCCGGGATGTCCGGCGGCGGGGCCGCGGCAGCAACGACGCTCTCGGCCGGCCCGCGGGCGATGCCAGCGAAACACGTCTTGGCCGAGAGCGAAGGCGCCAGGACGGTGACCGGCGCCGACTCCAACTGGACCGTGTATCACGCCAACCTCGGCGGCTCCGGCGCCGCACCGGCGGGCCTCAAGCTCCTCTCGGTCCGCCACGCCTGGACGTCGCCCGCGCTCGACGGGAACCTGTACGGGGAGCCCCTCGTTTGGGACGACAGGGTGTACATGGCCACCGAGAACGACACCGTCTACGCCCTCTCGGTCTCGAATGGGCACGTCGTGTGGAGTCGGCATCTCGCCACTCCCGTCCCCTCCGGCGACCTGCCCTGCGGCAACATCGGGCCGACGGTCGGGATCACCTCGACACCGGTGATCGACACCGCCCGGGGCGAGATCTTCGTCGTGGCTGACGAGCTCGTGAGCGGCCGGCCCCGCCACGAGTTCTACGGGCTCAGCACTGCAGACGGGGCCATCATCGTTAAGCAGCACGTTGACCCGCCGGGCGCCGACACCGCTGCCATCCTCCAGCGCGCCTCGCTGACGCTGGACGGCGGCGAGGTCGTCTTCGGGTTCGGAGGCAACTACGGCGACTGCTCCAGCTACCACGGGTGGGTCGAGTCGGTGCCGGTGAGCGGGGGCAAAGCCCACTTCTTCGAGGTGGACGCGCACGCCGGTGACTCGCAGGGCGCCATTTGGATGGGAGGCGGGGCTCCCGTGCTGAACGCCAAGGGAGACGTCTGGGTGGCGGCCGGCAACGGCTCGGTGCACTCGCCCGGCCGTTACGACGACAGCGACTCCGTCCTCGAGCTGTCGCCCTCGCTGAAGCTGCTGCAGGTCTTCGCGCCATCGGATTGGTACGACGACAACGCCAACGACCGCGATCTGGGCTCATCGGTACCGGCAGTCCTCCCTAACGGCCTCGTCGTGCAGGCGGGCAAGTCGCAGACTGTGTACCTCTTGCGCGCCTCCCGGCTCGGCGGCATCGGCGGACAGGTTGACGAGAAGACCAACATCTGCGGCAACGACGTGGACGGAGGCGTCGCCTTCTCGGGCAGCACCGTGTACCTGCCCTGCGAGAACGGTGTGATGGCAGTCGCCACGGACGCGAAGACGCTGAAGCTGAGGGTGCTCTGGCAGACCCCGACAGGCGCCGGCGGGCCGCCGATCCTGGCTGGAGGGCTCGTGTGGACCATCTCAAGCGGGAACCTGTTCGCCCTGAGTCCGCGCACCGGCAAGGCAGTCGAGCGGTTCTCGATCAACGGCGCCGCCACCGACTTTCCGACTCCGTCGTTTGGAGACGGTCACCTGCTGGCCATCTCGAACGACCAGGTGTACGGCTTCGTCGAGCGGTGATCTCCGCCGGCGACCTCAGTGAGCGAGGCCGGGTGGCATCGTCTGAGGATGCCCATAGGCCGTAAGGGCGACGAAGCCGCCGAAGACGACGATCGTCATCGCCGCCAATAGGCACACCTTCCACGTCTCCGGCTCGCCGGCGGGCGGACGCGGCTTCGGGCTTGCCCGCACGAACGAGATGCTCGTGACGAGGAGAAGCCATCCGAGAGCGAGGAGGAAACGAAGCGACAGCTTCCAAGACCGAGCGTCGTGAGCGGCCGGACGATCCTCTGGCGCCGTACTCACGACCCGAAACGCTAGCAACGCCGGTCGCCACCGAGTCCTGCCCCCTCAGCCGGGGTGGTTTCAGCGTCCGGGCTGGAATCGGCCGTCGTCACCCGGCTTAAGCCATAACGTCGATGTATACAGTCAGGAATTCTCGCTAGCATCCAGCTGATGGACGATCACGAGTGGGGCTTCCGGACCAGGTCCATCCACGCAGGCAATCGCCCCGATCCGTCCACTGGCGCCCGGGCCGTCCCCATTTACCAGACGACGAGCTTCGTCTTCGAGGACTCCGCCGACGCCGCCGACCTCTTCGCCCTCCAGAAGTACGGGAACATCTACACCCGCATCGCCAACCCCACCGTCGCCGCCTTCGAAGAGCGCATGGCCAGCCTGGAGGGTGGGATCGGGGCGGTGGCGACGTCGAGCGGTCAGGCGGCCGAGCTGATTCTCTTCACGGCGCTGGCGGGTGCGGGCGATCACATCGTGGCGAGCGCCGCTCTCTACGGAGGCACCCATTCCCTCCTCGACGTGTCGCTGCGTCGCCTCGGCATCGAGACGACGTTCGTGCCTCCGGATCAACCTGAGGCCTTCGCGGCCGCCATCCGCCCAGAAACGAAGGCGGTGTACACCGAGATCGTTGCCAACCCCGCCGGTGTCGTCGCCGATCTCGCCGCCCTGGCCGACGCCGCCCACAGCTCGGGCGTCCCCTTGCTCGTCGACTCCACGATGGCCACGCCACATCTGTGCCGGCCCTTCGAACACGGCGCCGACGTCGTCGTGCACTCGGCGACGAAGTTCATCGGTGGCCACGGGACCTCCATGGGTGGCGTGATCGTCGAGAGCGGCCGATTCGACTGGTCGAATGGCCGCTTCCCTCGCATGACCGAACCGGTGCCGAGCTACGGCGAGCTGCGTTTCTGGGACAACTTCGGGGAGTACGGGTTCTGCACACAGCTGCGCGTCGAGCAGCTGCGGGACTTCGGCACCTGCCTGGCGCCATTGAACGCCTTCCTCCTCCTACAGGGCCTCGAGACCCTCTCCCTCCGCATGGATGCCCACGTCCGCAACGCCCAGGCGTTGGCCGAGTACCTGGCCGAGCACCCCGCAGTCAGCTGGGTGAACTACGCCGGGCTGAGCAGCTCGCCCTACCACGACCTGGCTCGCCGGTACCTCCCCGGAGGACCCAGCTCCGTGTTCTCCTTCGGCCTCAAGGGTGGACTCGAAGGCGGACGGGCGTTCATCGAAGCGGTCGAGCTCGCCAGCCACCTCGCCAACATCGGCGACACCCGCACCCTCGTCATCCACCCGGCCACCACGACGCACCGTCGGCTCTCGAAGGAGGCGCAGGCGGCCGCTGGCGTGAGCGCCGACCTGGTGCGGGTATCGGTGGGCCTCGAGGACCTCGACGACATCATCTGGGACTTCGACCAGGCGTTGTCCGCCGCAACGAAGGTAGCCGGGTGACCGTCGGCGTCGCCGCCGAACACAAGTCCGAGCCATCTGGCCCGTGGCGTCCGCCCTCGGCCCGGGAGCGTCTGCAGATCCTCAACGAGACGCGGACGGTTGCTGTCGTCGGCGCCTCCTCGGACCCGGCTCGGGCCAGCTATTTCGTCGCCACCTACCTGCTCAGCTCGAGCACCGACTTCATCGTCTGGTTTGTCAACCCGCGAGAGCAGACGATCCTCGGCCACCCGGTCTACCCGACCCTGGCCGATCTTCCCGAGCCCCCCGATCTCGTCGACGTCTTTCGCCGGGCCTCGGATCTCCCCGAGGTCGCTGCCGAAGCGATCGCCGCAAAGGCCCGGACGTTCTGGGCTCAGCTCGGGCTCTGGAGCGACGAAGCCGCGCAACTCGCCCACGCCGCCGGTCTTCAGGTCGTGATGAACCGCTGCCTCAAGATCGAGCACGCTCGATTCGCCGGCGGGCTGCATCTGGCGGGTTTCGACACCGGTGTGATCAACGCCAAACGGCCGCTCCGTCCGGGCCCGCGCCCCGGCTAGCTGACTGTGGCGGCGATCAGAACGCTCGCGCCACCTCGTCGAGGTGCCCGATCAGGTGAGTGCTCAGGTCCCGGGCGTCCTCGCCGGCTCCATCGATGAGGGTTGACTTCCGCCTACGTAGCAACGGGGCGCCGATCAGGTAGAGCCCCGGCACGGGCGTGACACCTCCGTCGTGGCGGACCCGCCCCTTCGGATCGAGCACGGGGATGTGCAGCCACGGGTACTCGGACCGATAGCCCGTCGCCCAGACGACCGTCTTGATGCCGAGGGAGCGAAACGAGCACATCAACGGCGGGTTCTCCGGAACCCGCGTGGGCTCGAAGCGCTCGGCCGGTTCGGTCTCGCCGTCGAGCCCGTGTGCGGTCGCCCAGTCATCGACGGAGTCGAGCAGCCGGCCGAGCTTGAGATCGGCCAAGGCGCACTGATTGGAGAGGGAGCCGGAGAACTGTGCCGTACCGTCCTCGGTCACCCCGGCGAGCCGGCCGACGAGCCGGACCCCGACCTCCTGCAGGGCATTGAGATCCACCGTCGCGCGCGCTGGCGATCCGACGAGTTGGAACGAGGCCACGTTGCGAGCGCGCACGACGTCGTCCACCTCGTCGTAGCGCTCGTCGAGGATGCCGGCGGCGTCGAGCCACCACATGATGTCCATGCCCCGGTACACACGCGGAAGGCGGACGTGACTGCCGACCGCCAGCGTGACGGGTCGCCCGGAGCGGTGAATCTCGTCGGCCAGCTGGACCCCGGTCGCCGCCGCACCCACCACGAGCACGCCGCCGTCCTCGAGCTGCTCGGCGTTGCGGTACTCGGCCGGCGAGATGCCGGTGACCTCCGGTGGGATGGCGCCGGCAATGCCGGGGACATCCGGTTGGTTGTACGGCCCGCTGGCGAGCACCACGGTGCGCGCTTTCCACTCACCCGCGGTCGTGAGGACCTCGAAACCCTCCTCGACGCTCCGCACACCCGTGACCTCGGTATGAGTCTCGATCGGAGCCGAGATCGTGGAGGCGTAAGTGCTGATGTAGTCGATCACCTCCGGCATCGACATGAAGCCGTCGGGCTCGTCCCCCTGGTAGCGGTATCCCGGCAGGCGGTTCAGCCAGTTGGGCGTGAGAAGACGCAGCGAGTCCCAACGAGCCGATCGCCAGGACTCGGCGACCTCGCCCCGCTCCAACAGGACGTGGTCGATCGAGGCTTCGGCCAGATACCGGCTCATCGCCAGGGCCGACTGGCCGGCTCCGACGATGGCGGTGGTGACGCTACGCAACGAGGCTCGTAGTTCCGGTCAGGAAGGGAAGGTCAATTCACCTCGACCGTGACGCTCGTCGGGTTGGTCACGATGTCGTACACGGCGGATCGTTTCTGTGACTGCGCCACGAGCGCCTTCTTCTCGTCCTCGGTGGCGTCAGCGTCGATCGAATAGCTCACCTTGATCCCGCTGAAACCGTTGCGCACGTCGGGATCGGCCCCGAGGATGCCTCGGATGTCCATGTCGCCCTCGAGGGTGGCGTTGACCGAACGCAGCTGGATGCCCCGGTTCTGGGCCACCGCCGCCACCCCGGCGGTGAGGCAGCTGGCCAGGCTGACGAGTAGGAGCTCGACCGGCGTGGCCCCGTTGTCCTCTGCGGAGAACACCTCTGGGTGATCACCCTCGAAGATGAACTCGCTTCGGTGGGTGTGCTCCTGTCCCAGGCCGAAGTACCCGTGGACGCTGCTGCGGCTGTGCGTGCCACGGACCCAGGTGTTCGTCACGCGCCAGGCGAACTGAGCGCCCTCTGGCTGCTCAGCCAGGGCATCTCGTGCGCCCGTCAGGAACTCGACGTTCACTCCGTTGTCGACGGGGGTTGCGGTGCTGGTCACTGTGGTGTCACCTCCAGATGCAGCCGCGGGGGCTGGACGATTCGTGCAGGACGACCGTACTACATAAATCCGATGGATCAACTCACCTATTGACCCTGCCTCAGGTGACGGCGAGCAGATGCCCAAGGGCGTCAGAAGATACCCCGGGCGGTTCATCTGCGCTCCGAGGTAGGGATTCACCTCAGGCCAGGTGATCGCCCAAACCGGGGGAAGCTCGGTCGCACAACGACAGCGTCGTTGAGGCCAAACTGTGAAGACCATGGAACTTCCGGAGACCAGGTACGTCACGGTGGGTGGCGCTCAGGTGGCCTACCAGGTCGTGGGAGACGGGCCGCAGGATCTCGCATGGTGCTACGCCATGGGGGGGCAGGTCGACCTCTTCTGGGAGGTGCCGAGCGGGGCAGACCTCCTGCGCCGACTCTTGGGCAACTGTAAAGTAATCGTCTTCGACAGGCGCGGCTCGGGTGCCTCCGACGCGGTACCCGCCACCGCCATCCCGACGTGGGAGGAGCTGGCCGAGGATCTCGTCGCCGTCCTCGACGCCGCCGGCTCGAAACGTACAGCGTTGATGGCCTGGGTCGAGTCAGGCGCAATCGCCGCCCTCTTCGCGGCGATGCATCCTGAGCGAGTAAGCCACCTAATTATCATCAACACGACGGCCCGCTATCTGGAAGCCGACGACTACGACATCGGCGTATCGCCGGCCGCCGCCGATGCCCTGGCTGAGTTGTTGGCTGCCAGCTGGGGGACCGACGACTTCACCCGCCTGGCACTTCCGTCCCTCGCTGACGATGCAGCGGCGGTGGCACTTTGGAGTCGGATGTTCCGCGCCTCTGCTACACCTCGCGCGGCTGCTGCTCAGTACGAATATTTCATGCGTCATGTGGACATCCGCCCGTTTCTCAGCCTGGTCCAGGTTCCCACTCTCATCTTCCATGCCGTAGAGACGCCCCTCATTCCCGTGAGCCATGCCCGCTACTTGGCCGCGCACATCCCGGGAGCCACGCTCATCGAGTGGCCGGGGGCGGATCTCGGGCCGACAGCAGAGGTACCCACAGCAGCGGCCGACATCATCGAGTTCTTGACTGGCGAGCGCCCAATTGAGATCGATCGCGTGTTGGCCACCGTCTTGTTCACTGACATCGTCGGATCGACCGCACTAGCGGCTTCCATCGGCGACCGCCGCTGGCGCACGCTCCTCGATGCTCACGACCGCCTCGTGCGAGAGCAGGTTCGGCGGTTCAAGGGTGCCGAGGTCGGGACGACAGGCGACGGGTTTCTCTTGTCGTTCGACGGTCCAGCGAGAGCGATTCGTTGCGCCCAGGCAATCAACCAGGCGATAGTGCAGCACGGTCTTGAGCTCAGGATGGGGCTCCACACCGGTGAATGCGAAGTCCGGGGCGAAAACCTCGGCGGGTTGGCGGTCCACATCGCGGCGCGGGTTTGTGCGCTTGCGGGGTCACAAGAGATCCTGGTGTCGAGCACGCTCAAAGACCTCGTCGTGGGATCTGGCATCGAGTTCATCGAGCACGGCGAGCATGAGCTGAAGGGTGTGCCGGGATCCTGGAAGCTCTTCGCTGTCAAGGGCTGAATCACCCGAGAAACGACGGTTTGTATGGACGGCTGCAGGACTGCCGTTTGGACGGAAGTTGGCGTCCCTATGCCGGGAGGCCTCCGCCGCTGCAGGCGGTATGGCCGTTCCCTCGGTGAGGAGGAGGGTACCCAGCGCGCTCGGAGGTGTCTGAGCGCTCGGAGGGACTCGAACCCCCAACCTTCTGATCCGTAGTTCGGCCCGAGGCGTTTACCGGTGGATACTCAGTGCGACCGTTCACGGCCGATAGTGCCTGTGACCAGGGGCTTCAGCGAAGTTGATATGCCCGCTGACAACCGGTCGTTACCGCCTGCGACCAGCTTTCGCAGGGCTATGGTTCTCACGGCGGTTCTCACGGCGGTGCTTGCTGTCCGGACATCGTCCGGACAGTGCTACCGTGAAGCCATGACCAAGACAGCCCAGGAACCAAACCGGCGTCACCGGCTTGAAGTCCGGGTGACTCCTGAACAGGAGGCGTTGATCCGCCAGGCGGCCGATCTCGAGCACGAGACGGTGACCTCGTTCGTCCTTGCGACTGCCACTGAGCGCGCCCGCCGGGTGCTGAAGACGCACAGCACCGTCACGTTGTCCAACGAGGCCTTCGACCGGTTTTACGCCGCGCTCGACAAGCCCGCCAAGGAGATTCCTGAGCTGGTCGAGCTGTTTCGCTCCAAACCCGTCTTGCGGGTGTGAGTGGCTCGGATCCTCGCCTCGTTCGCCTGGACGACACTCACCAGGTCTTGGCGTTCGACTCGGGCCGCCCAGAGCTCGATGACTGGTTGAAGCGCCATGCCCTCGCCGCCCAAAAGATGGATTCCGCCCGCACGTTCGTCGCCGCCCGATCGAGCCGAGTCGTAGGTTATTTCAGCTTGACGATGGGCTCCGTGCTTCGAGAAGAGGCCCCCAAGGCCCTGGTACGGGGAATACCTGCGTACCCCGTACCCATGGTGCTCGTCGCCAGGCTCGCCGTCGATCGTGTCGACCAAAGAGCTGGGTTGGGCACCCGCCTCCTTGCCGAGGCTCTGCGCATGGCCGTCAGTGCGGGGGAGGCCGCCGCTGCCCGGCTCATCGTCGTCGACGCGCTCGACGAGCAGGCTGCCGGCTTCTATCGCCGACACGGGTTCGTTGCCCCGCTCGACAACCCGCTGCGACTGTTTCGCAGGATGAAGGATGTGCGCGCAAGCCTCGACGCCGCCGACAGCTGAATCAGGCCCAGCGATTCAGCCTCGCCGGCCACGCTCGGACTTCTGGGAATGACGGGCGTCGTCCAGCCACCCGGCCGGCCGAGGCGTCTCCGCACGCCACATCTACCCGCGGAGCGCTGCCCCTGTCTACGGGTCGTCGCAGTCGGCTCCGCCTGCCGGACCGGAGATTCTGAATGCGGACGCCCGCAGCGCGTTGGCGCACCACTGCCTCGAGCCTCCCCTTGCCGACCCCACGGTCTGGCGGGAACCATGCCACTTTGGCGCTGGGCGGGGACGAGGGGCCGGCGGCGGGGACGAGGGCGGCGGAGAACACAGCCGCAGAGCAGCAAGAGGGCCTCCACGCACAAGCCCCGGGCAGCGCGGCCCGATTAGCGCTTAGGGGACACCTCACGGGCGATCCACGGCGTGACCTTCGTCGGCCCCCGACGCTCAGTTATCGACATCGCCCAAGCTGTCCGCGGCGTCGAGGACACCTCACGGGCGATCCACGGCGTGACCTTCGTCGGCCCCCGACGCTCAGTTATCGACATCGCCCACGTCGTCGGCACCGTGCTCACCCGAATCGTCTGGTGCCTCACGGTGGCCGACGTCGAGGAAGCCTGTGCCACCAACCCGAATGTCGCTCCCAGCGCGAGCATCGCCGTCGAGACGGTCAACATGGCGCGCTTCTCGAACCTAAGTCCGGTCCTACCGTTCTGCTTATTGGCTGAGTTGCTCATCGAGATGCTCCTTTTCGTCTTCTCGGCCAGCTTGTGTGGTGGAGTGTCTTGAGACTGCGCCTCGGCGCTGACGGATCGCTGACCAAGCGCTGAAGAGTCGCTGAAGGAGCAGCTCACAGCGGGTCTATGAAGGGAGCCCTCGTCGCCAGTGGGCTAGAGTTCGAGCCTGCTCACCCTGCTAGCCTCGGGCGCGGTCTTCCCCACAGTTCGGTACCGGAGGGGCGATGGAGTACCGGATTCTCGGCCCGCTCGAGGTGATCGCAGATGACGGCACCCCGGTGCCGCTGGCCGGCGTCCGTGAGCGGACCCTGCTCGCCAGCCTCCTCCTCCAGACGAACCACGTCGTCTCGACCGATCGGCTCATCGACGTGCTGTGGGGCGAGAAGCCCCCTCCAAGCGCCTCGAACGGCCTGCAGGTGCATGTGTCCAAGCTGCGGAGAAAGCTTGAAGCAGCCTCAGCCATCAGCCCGATCCGGACCGAACATCCGGGCTATGTGCTGCGGACCCTCCCCGGTGAGCTTGACGCCGAACGCTTCGACGAGCTCGTCCGCTCGGCAGCCGACATGGGGTCTGATAAGGCGATCACCAGGTTGAAAGAGGCCCTCTCCCTCTGGCGGGGAGAGGTGCTTTCAGGGCTGGCGCCCGAGGTCTTCCTTGCCGAAAGCGCCCGCCTCGAAGAGCTTCGCCTCGTCGCCACTGAGCGCAAGATTGAGGCCGAGCTCACGCTGGGACGCCACCACGAACTTGTCGCTGAGCTCGAGTTGCTCGCGAGCACGCACCCGCTCCGCGAGCGCCTCCAGGGCCAGCTCATGGTCGCCCTCTACCGCTGCGGTCGACAGGCCGATGCCCTTGCCGCTTACCGCAGGACGCGGACCACCCTCGCTGAGCAACTCGGTATCGACCCGAGCGTGTCCCTGCAAGAACTCGAGGTCGCCATCTTGAACCACGCGCTCGGTGTGCCCGAAAGCGCTCCGATCGACTCGCGCCTCAGTGCTTCGGCCGGTGGCCCGGGGACGCTCACGTTCCTCTTCACCGACATCGAGGGCTCGACAGCAATCCTGAGGCGGCTCGGGGATCGATACGCCGAACTGCTCACGGCCCACCACGAGATCATCCGAAACAGCCTCGCCGCCCACAACGGCACCGAGGTCGTCACGGCCGGCGACGGCTTCTTTGCCACCTTCGCTTCACCGCGCGCCTGCGTGGCGGCCGCCGTCGAGATGCAGCGCGCCGTCGCCGCGGCTCCCTGGCCAGCTGGGGAAGTGGTGCGGGTGCGCATGGGCATCCATACGGGCGAGGCCTCCGAGGAGTCGACCGGGCTTGTCGGACTCGATGTCCACAAGGCCGCCCGCATCGCCGCCGTCGGCCACGGCGGCCAGGTACTCGTCTCCTCGGCGACGGCGGCCATCGTTCGTGACGCCCTTCCCGAGGACTGTCACCTTCGTGATCTCGGTTCCCACCGGCTGAAGGACCTAGGACAGCCGGAGCAGCTCTTCCAACTCGACGCGGACGGTCTCGAGGTCGATTTCCCGCCGCTGCGCTCGCTCGACAATCCGGCGCTTCCAAACAACCTGCCTGCACAGCCGGCAAGCTTCGTCGGGCGGGATGTCGAAGTGGCCGAGGTTCGGCGTCTCGTCGGGTCCGCTCGGCTCATCACCCTCACCGGTGCCGGCGGATGCGGCAAGACCCGGCTCGGTCTGCAGGTGGCGGCGGAACTGCTCGACGGGTCCGGGGACGGGGTCTGGCTCGTCGAGCTCGCCTCGGTCTCAGAGCAAGGGGCCGTCCCGGCGGCGATCAGCGAGGTGCTCGGGATCACGAGCCGAGCCGGTCGGCCGGTGCTCGAGACTCTGCTCAACGCCCTCGAGCTCCAATCCGTGCTCATCGTGCTCGACAACTGCGAGCACCTGATCGAGGCGTGCGCCGAAGTCGCCAACGCCATCTTGCTGCGGTGCCCAAGGGTCCACCTGATGGCGACGAGCCGTGAACCTCTCGGCATCGGCGGCGAGACCATCTACCGCGTGCCTTCGCTGTCGCTCCCCAATCCCGACGACGGCGACACCTTCGCGACCGAGGATTCGGACGCCGTCGCGCTGTTCGTCGATCGGGCGAGGACACAAGGCGCCGAGTGCACCCTCGACGAAGAGACCGGCCCGCTCGTCGTGTCGATCTGTCGGCGACTGGACGGGATGCCGCTCGCCATCGAGCTTGCCTCCGCCCGGTTGCGATCGATGTCGCTCGAAAGCCTCCACGACCGACTCGACCAACGCTTTCGCCTGTTGACCGGGGGGAGCCGGAGCGCATTGCCGCGCCAACAGACCCTGCGGGCAACGGTCGACTGGTCCTATTCGCTCCTCAACAGCCCCGAGCAGTCGCTGCTTCGTCTCCTTTCTGTGTTTGCCGAGAGCTTTAGCTTGGAGGCGGCCGAGAAGGTCTGTTGCCTCCACGACATCGAGGAGTTCGACGTCGACGACTTGTTGGGGTCGCTCGTCGACAAGAGCCTCGTCGTCGCAGAGCCGAGCAGAGGAAGGGCCCGCTACCGGCTGCTCGAAACGATCCGACAGTTCGCCGCCGAACGCCTCGTCGAATCGGACGAGGTCGCGGCTGCCGCCGTCGGCGTGGCACACGCCTCGTACTACCTATCGCTCGCCGAACTCGCCGCGCCGCACTTCTTTGGACCCGAACAGGGCCGGTGGTTCGCACGGCTCGACGCCGACCAGGCCAACCTGCAACGCGCGATGCAGCACTCGACGGCAGAACGCGACGGGACCGAGCGGGTGCTGCGCTTCGGCGTGGCGCTCCAGCGTTATTGGCGGGTGCGTGGGCGAGACGAGGAACCGGTCAGCCTGCTCACGTCCGTGCTCGAGCGTCCGGAAGCCCAAGCGGACCCGAAGCTGTTCGCCGCCGCCATGTGCACTGTCGCGTATCTCTCCAGCGACACCAGAACGGCACTGTTGGCCGGTGAACGGGCGGTCGAGATCGCCCGCCGGCTCGATGACGACCGATTGCTCATCTGGTCGCTTGGTTATCTCTGCGCTAAGTGTTACTTCGGCGGCGACCCCCAGAGAGGGCTTCAACTCGGCAAGGAGGCTGTCGAACGCGCCAGGGCGCTCGGTGACGAGGTCTTGTTGGCCAACAGCCTTTTGCGCTACCTCCTCTGCAGCAGCACCATCGACCCGGCCCGCACTGAAGAGTTGTTCACCGAAGCGATCGCGAGCGCCGAACGGTCCGGCGATCAGTTCTGCATCGCCCACCTTCAGAACAATGCTGGTAGCTACGCGCTGGAGGAGGGAAACATCCCTGCGGCGCGATCTCACCTTGAAGAGGCGGTTCGAGTCAGTGATGCGATCGGGTACGTAAACCACTATCAGCCGATCGTCAACTTGGGCCAGGTGCTGTATGAGGAGGGCGACTGCGAAGGTGCTCGCTCCAGATTCCAGGACGCGTTGCGCATCAGTCGTCGAGCCGGAGATCGCTCCGGGATTGCCTCCTCGAACCTTTGGCTCGCCTGTCTCGCAGTTGACTCGGGCGACTGGCATTGGGCCAGCCTGCTTCACGGGGTCGCGCAGGCATTCATGGACCAGACGGGCGAAGTGTGGGAGCCCGAGGCGAACCATCGAGAGGCCGCCAGCATCAACGCGGTGCGCACACACCTCGGTGATGCGGAGTTCGAACGCGCCTATGCCGAGGGCATGAGGCTCAGTGCTGAAGAGGGATTCGAGCTGGCGCTCGGCAGAGTGCGATGAGTTTGATGGGGCCGCGGCGATCGTCAGCGTTCTCGGCAGGTGTCCCATAACGCGTCGTCCGCAACTTGACGAGGCGTCCTCCAAGTGACGTTGAAGGGCAGTCGCGAAACAGAACGCACGGCCCGAACATCGATCCGCGTCGACCCAGTCCGAGCGCCGAACGACGGTTCGCGCAACCTGCGACCAGCCAAGGCCCGAGTGCGAAGGGCTGGGAGGGCGGCCCGGGGCAAGCTCGGGGACGTGCGGCCCGTGGTGATCCTCGGACCAGGGGGTGCCGGAACGTCAGCCTTCGTGGCCACGCTCGCCGAGTTGAGGGTCCAGTTCGGTTAGGAGTGCTTCTCATCCTCCATCCCGGCGTCCCCAAACAAGGCCCCGCCGATCTTGGCGGCAGCGTCGCGTTGCATAGTCGGCGTCACATGGCTGTAGAGGTTGGCGAACAGCGTTGGGTCGGCATGCCCCAGCCGTTCGGCGGCCACCTTCGGCGGGACGCCAGTCGCCAGCATCAGCGTGGCACTGGTGTGACGTAAGCCGTGGGCAGTCAGGCGGGGTAAGCCAAGCTCGGCCGTGTAGGTGCCCAGCAGCCGCGACAGATATTGCGAGTGGTAGGGTCCCCCGCCGGCCTTCGTGAACACGTAGTCGCTGTCCTGCCAAGCCGAAGCAGCGAGCTGCTCCTGAGCCTGCAGCTTCCGCTGTCGACGTAGAACACCTACAAGGCCGTCATCGAGGTCGATCGTGCGCACGGCGTCGCGGCTCTTGCCGGTCGAGGCGACGGTCTCATGCCCGAGGGTGGAAACGAACTCGACCACTCGCACCACGCCGGCGTCGAGGTCGACCCGGGGCCAGCGTAGCGCCACCAGCTCGCCGATCCGCAGGCCGGATCCGAGCAGGAAGGCCCACAACGGCCAGGTTCGGTCCCCTTCCATCAGAGCGAGGAACTCCCGCGCCTGTTCGGGACTCCAGTGCCGAGGGATCGACCGCTTCGGGCGAGGACGAGGGGCGCCGGTCATCGGGGTGACCGACATCAGGCCGGCGCCGACGGCCAACTTGAACGCCCCCGCCAGCGGCGCCCGGGCTAAGCGGACGGTGTTCGCCGCCAGCGGCTTCCCATCCTTGGTGCCGCCCTCCTTGGTCATCTTGCGCTGCCACGCGAGCACCACGTCAGGAGTGACGTCACGCACCCGTTTGGTCCCAAGATGCGGACGGACGTAATCGTCGGCGTAGTGCCGGTAGTCGAAGCGAGTCTTGGCCGACAGCGGGCCGTCAGCGTCGATCCCGTCGAGATACAGGTCGAGAAGCTCGTTGACTGTCGTCCCACCGGGCACCGGCTTGAGCTGACCTCGATCCACCCGGGCGAGGATCTCGCGCCGAGCCCTGCCGGCGGCCGCCGCGGTCGGGAAGCCTCGCCTGGTGATCTGCTCTCGCCGGCCCGTCAAGGGATCACGCCCGAGGGTGACCCTCAGGTACCAGCCGCCCTTGCCGTCCGGGTAGACGCCTTCTGGTCTCGTAGGCATCGCCAAACATCCGCTGAGAACCGTTTGGTTCTCACGAGGTTCTCACGGGCACCATGCGCGGCCCCACGGAAAATGCCACCTGAACTGGACTAGTTCA
>CAVTJR010000002.1:0-959464 GCA_963735115.1 uncultured Actinomycetota bacterium
TCTGGAGCGGACGACGGGACTCGAACCCGCGACCCTCACCTTGGCAAGGTGATGCTCTACCAACTGAGCCACGTCCGCGTGCCCGCCGATAGTACCAAGCCTCGACGAGCCGGGAGCGCGCCGGATTGGCGCTGCTCAACCGCGTCGTCAGCCGTCGTCGGAAGCAACGGTCCGTTCCCGGCGTGACATCGAGGCGGGCTCCGGGCGGCAAAACTGGCGCCATGGACCGATCCCAATCGCTCGCCGTCCTTGAGCTCGAAGCTGAACGGGTCCTCTCGCTCGTCGAGACCGCTGGAGCAGACGCACTCCGCCCGGTGCCGAGTTGCCCTGGCTGGACGCTCGAGCAAGTTCCAAACCACCTGGGCCGCGTCTACGCCATGGTCGCGACGGTGTTGCAAGGCGACCCAGACCGGCCACCGGATCGCGACAGGATCCCGAGCCGACCAGACGGCCAGCCGCCGACCGAGTGGATGCGAGAACGCTTCGAGATCCTGATGCCACTTCTCCGCGAGATCCCTGAGGACAGCAGGCGCTGGAACTTCGCCACGGGGCCGGCGTCGCCGGTCTCCTTCTGGTGGCGGCGCCAGATGCACGAGACCCTGATCCATCGCCTTGACGCTGAGCTGGCCGTCAGTCAGCCGATCACTTCGACACAGCCCGAGATCGCAGCCGACGGGATCGGCGACTTTCTCGCTGTCATTGGGTTCCGCCGAGTCGAGCGAGACGAGATCCAGCCCGGAGACGAGATGAGCATCCACCTGCACGCTACCGACGCCGGGCCTGACGCGGAGTGGACCATCTATCCCGCGCACGACGCCTTCGCCGAGTCACACCTCAAGGCAGACGTTGCCCTACGGGGCCCGGCATGGGCGCTCGACCGCTGGTGCTGGCGACGAGACCCGCTCCACACACAAGGACCAGGTCGCGGCCTCGAACTGGAATTCTTCGGTGATCAGCAAGCGGCCGAGGAGTGGCGACCGACGATCTGAGTCGAAACCAATCGGTGTCCACCGGGGGGCTGCCGCGAAGCAGGTTTGCCCGAGCGACACCGATCGGCCACCCCTCGCGCACTCGCGCCTGCTTGTCCTTGCCTCGTCCACCGCCATCGGCCTTTGCCAAACGCACGTCGCTTTCCTCGGCGACAATGCCTCCATGAAGCCTCTCGCCATTCACCACGTCGCCATCAACGTCTCCAACCTCGACGAAGCCCTGGAATTCTACGAGGGCGTCCTCGGCTTCGTGGCGCGAGCGGATCGACCGGAGTTCGGGTTTCCCGGAGCTTGGCTCGACGCCGGCAACGAGCAGCTCCACCTGATCGAAGCTGAGGCACCCCCCAACGTCGGCCAGCACTTCGCCGTCCGCGTCGAGGACCTCGACGCCGTCATAGCCGAGCTGCGGGCAGGCGGCCTGAGACCGAGCGACCCTTCACCGGTGGGCAGCAGTCGCCAAGCCTTCATCAGCGACCCTTCGGGCAACGTCGTCGAACTCCATGAGGTCGGCTGATCTCCTCAGAAACCACGGCATCCCGCTGCATGCTTGACAGCGAACACCCACCTGCTATAATCGAACATATGTTCGATACGACCGATCAGAGCTTCTCCGGAATCCTCTCGGCCCTCGAACGTTTCGTGGCCCAACTCGAACCAGCCGAGTACTCGCCGGACGACGTTCCTGTCGTTCTCAAGCGACTCACCCTTGCCGAGAAGCTGTGCGCCGCGGCAAAGCTCCTGATGGCGCAGCGGGCAGCCGAGCTGTTCGCCGGCGACCACGAGGGGACGACATCCACGGCCAAATGGCTTGCCGACCAGAGCGGGGAAGGAGTGGGAAAGGCAAGACGCGATCTCGAGACCGCTGGCAGGCTGGCCTCACAACCCGAGCTGGAGGAAGCGCTCCGGAGCGGTGCCATCTCACCGACGCAGGCCTCGGTGCTCTTGCCTGCCCTCGAAGCCGACCCTGAGGCGTCTCGCAGGCTCATCGGCGCGGCTCACGGAGATTCGCTCAATGAGCTGCGCCAGGAGTGCCAGCGCGTTGTCGCCGCCAAGCGCTCGGAGGAGGAGGCTGCCGCTCGGGATGCGCGCCTTCGCGAGCGGCGCCACCTCCACATCGGTACGACGGAGGACGGGGCCGTTTCGATCCACGGCGAACTCCCACCGGTCGAAGGTGCCGTCGTGAAGAACGCGCTCGAAGCTGTGAAGCGCTCGATCTTCGACGCGGCCCGCAAGGCCGGCCGACGAGAGTCGCACGAGGCGTACATGGCCGACGCTCTCGTCGCCATTTGCCGCGACGAGGAGCACGTGACCTCCAGCCCTCGGGGCCCGCGGGCAGAGATCGTGCTACATGTGAGCGTCGAGGCGCTCCGCCGCGGGGAGCTGGAGGCTGGGGAGTGCTGCGAGATCGAAGGCGTGGGACCCGTCCCCCTCTCGACGGTCGAGTACCTCTTCGGCAACGCGTGGGCCAAGCTGATCATCGAGAAGGGCGTCGAGATCGCCTCCGTGGCGCATTTCGGCCGCTGGATTCCCGCTCACCTCGAGACCGCCCTCAGCAAGCGAGACCGGGTGTGTGCAGTGCCGGGATGTGGCATCTCCTACGGGTTGGAACGCGACCACATCATCCCCGTCGCCGAGGGGGGTAAGACGGAGCTCGCCAACCTCGTGAAGCTCTGCAAGCGCCATCATTACTTGAAGACTCACCACTTCTGGCGCCTCACGGGCGAGCCAGGCAAGTGGAACTGGGTCAACGTCCGCCCGCGACAAGGGATTGTTGCGGACGGCGACCTCTTCGATGTAGCTCGGCCGGGGGAACCCGTCGCCGGCTTGGCCCGTCCGGTTCTCCGACCGCGGGAGCCGGTGTTCAGTGATCAGCCCTGGCGGGATGACCAAAGCTGCCCGGCCACCCGCCAGAACGTCGTTCAGCAGAGCTTCGCCTGCTCCGCCATGGGTCCAATCGTTGTGGTGCGCCTGTCGTCGGCGGTGCTCTCCCCCGCGGCCGCCGAGGCGCTTCCGGCGGCTGCGAAGAGCGCGCACCCGAACAGCGCTCCGCAGTGGTCGCTCACCCGTAACGGTCGATTGTCGGCTCGCCTATCGCGGCTGGTTCAGCCGGCGGGATGTCCGACGTTGAGAAGCGAGCCAACAAGGACCTCATCCGGAGGCCGCTTCGACTTCGCCCCGGAGGGGCGACGGCCGGGACGATCGCTCACGAACCGATCACGACGACCGAGCGCAGTACTTCGCCCCGTTCCATGCGGTGGAACGCCTCCTCGACATCTTCAAGGCCGATCGTCTCGGACACGAAACGGTCGAGATCGAGACGGCCTGCCAGGTAGAGCGAAATCAATGTCGGAAAGTCGCGCGACGGCAGGCAGTCGCCGTACCAGCTCGGCTTGAGGCGACCGCCACGCCCGAAGAAGTCGATCATCGGCAGGTCGACGCGCATATCCGGCGTTGGGACACCGACCTGAACGAGAGTCCCGGCGAGATCCCGGGCGTAGAACGCCTGCTCCATCACCTTCGGGTTGCCGACCGCCTCGATGCAGACGTCGGCGCCGTTTCCACCGGTGAGCTGGCGTACTCGCTCGACGGCATCTTCCGTCGAACCGTTCACTACGTCGGTCGCCCCGAACGACCTCGCCAGCTCGAGCTTGCGCTGATCGAGGTCTACGCCGATCACGGTCGTGGCGCCCGCCAGCGCGGCGCCGGCGATGGCGGCGCACCCGACACCGCCGCACCCGAATACGGCGACGGAGTCGCCTCGGCCGACGTCCCCGGTAAATAGCGCCGCGCCCAGCCCCGCCATGACACCGCAGCCGAGCAGGCCGGCCGCTTCCGGCCGCGCTCGGGCATCTACCTTCGTGCACTGCCCGGCAGCCACGAGCGTCTTGGCGGCGAACGCGCCGATGCCGAGAGCAGGCGACAGCGGCGTGCCGTCGGCCAGCGTCATCTTCTGGGAGGCGTTGTGAGTAGCGAAGCAGTACCACGGCCTCCCTCGCAGGCACGACCGACACTGGCCGCAGACGGCGCGCCAGTTCAAGATGACGAAGTCCCCCACCGCCACCGAGCTCACATCAGGGCCCACGAACTCCACGATGCCGGCGGCCTCGTGGCCCAGCAAGAACGGGAACTCGTCGTTGATCCCGCCCTCCCGATAGTGCAGGTCGGTGTGGCACACTCCGCACGCCTGCACCTTCACGAGCGCCTCGCCGGGGCCCGGATCCGGGACGATGATCTGCTCGACGGTGACAGGCTCGCCCTTTGCTCTCGCCACAACGCCTCGAACCTCGTGTGCCACTTCAACCCCCTCCTCGGGACTTCGGACACCGGGTCCCTACCAGAGACGTCACACCCTTGCCAAGTCGACCACCGTTCCATAGACTGAACGGTCAGTCAAATACCCAAACGGCCCCGCTGCCAGCGGCTCGGCCGCCCGAACGGAGAGATACCGTGGCGTCCCACATCCTCCCATCCGACATCGATCGTCGCCTCGACGCTCTCGTCGCCGAGCAAGAGGAGGTGTTTCTCGCCCGCCAGCCCAACTCGCGGGCGCTCTCGGAGCGGGCGGGCCGCTCGCTCGCCGGAGGGGTGACATCGAGCTGGCAGATCACCCGCCCGCAAGCCGTTTGGATCAGCCACGGCACCGGATCGAAGATTTTCGACGTCGACGGCACCGAGTACGTGGATCTGCACGGCGGCTACGGCGCCGGGCTCGCCGGTCACGCCCACCCCGCCATCGTCGAGGCCGTTCGCCGGCAGGTCGGGCGGGGCACCCACTTCGCCCAGCCGACCAAGGACGCGGTGATCGTGGCGGAGGAGCTGGCTCGTCGCTTCGCTTTGCCGGTTTGGCGCTTTGTGAACACCGGCACTGAGTCGACCATGGACGCCGTCCATCTCATGCGTGCGATCACCGGCCGCGACCTCATCATCAAGCTCGAGGGCGGATATCACGGTCACCACGATTCGGTACAGGTATCCGTCACGCCTCCTGAGGAGCTGATCGGCCCGGCGGATCAGCCGAATCAAGTCGCCAGCAGCACCGGCATACCCGCCGCCATGATCGATCTCACGCTCGTGACCTCCTTCAATGACATCGAGGGTGTCCGTCGCCTGCTGGAGATTCACGCCGGGCAGGTTGCCGGCATGATCCTCGAGCCGATCATGATGAACATCGGCATCATCCCGCCGGAGGCTTCCTACCTGGCGGCGCTGAAGGACCTCCTCCACGAGCATGGGGCCCTCCTCACGTTCGACGAAGTGAAGACAGGTCTCACTGTCGGCCCCGGCGGGGCAACGCGCCTCTACGGCGTCACCCCGGACATCGTCTGCCTGGCGAAGTCGATCGGCGGCGGTTTGGTGATCGGTGCCGTCGGCGGGTCGAGCGAGGTCATGGCCAGTGTGGCTGACGGGACCTACGAGATGGTCGGCACGTTCAACGGCAACCCGCTCTCGCTCGCGGCGGCGCGCGCCATGCTGGAGGAGGTCGCAACAGACGACGCCTACGAGCGGATCGACAAGCTGCGCCAGCGTGTCAGCACGGAGATAGGTGCCGCCATCGTCGAGGCCGGCCTGCCGGCCCACGTCGTGGCGGTGGGTGCCAAGGGCTGCGTGACCTTCTCGACGACGCCGGTCCGCAACTACCGCGAGTTCCTCGAGGTGGACGACCGCTACAACCACGCTCACTGGCTCTTCCAGCACAACGGCGGCGTGTTCCTCCCGCCGTGGGGCAAGACGGAGCAGTGGCTGATCTCGGTCCAGCACGACGACGCGGACATCGACCGCTTCCTCGAGAACTTCTGGCGGTTCGCCCGCGCAGTGGCAATGTAGGGCCGGACCTCGAGTGTCAAGGGGGCGGTGCCGGGCCGACAGTGCACCGACCGGTGACCGCGCCGCTCGGCCTCACCTGTTGCAGCCCGTCGGCGTAGGTGGTTGACTGCATTGATCGGCCGTTCAGCTGCCTGAGAAGGGCCCACGTCACCCGGGGGAGGTGGCTCGGATGACTTCGCATCCACGAGAGGGTTGGTCGCAACGTGGCGCTCGTCGGCGCCCGTTGCGTTCGGCCGGGGACGTCGACGGTATAGCCGGCGCCGGCACTGGCTCTTTCGGCTCTCGCAACGCCGCTCTCGGCACACGATCATCCGGCATGTCGCGTCGCGACTTCATGCGAATGGCTGCGGGCGGTGCCGCCCTCGCCGGCGTGGGCGGTCTGCTCGGCGGCTGCCAGCGCCCGGGGGACGCCGACATCACGATCCCGCTGCCGCGCAAGAACAACCCGGTTCGCTGGCCGGTCTTCGACGACAACGAGCCCATCAAGAGCGGCCTGGCGCCGGAGACAGGCGCCACCCTCCAGATCTACAACTGGGTCGCCTACATCAACCAGGCCTGCATCGACGGCTTCTGCAAGAAGTACAAGTGCAAGGCCCAGGTCACGACGTTCAACACGATGAGCGAGGCCATCGCCAAGATCCAGACCGGCGAGCTCGCCTTCGACGTCTTCTTCCCGACGATCGACGTGCTCGGGCCGCTCGTGGAGGGCAAGCTCCTCCGGCCGCTCAACCACTCCTACATCCCGAACATCCACCAAGCCTGGCCGGACTTCCTCAACCCCTTCTACGACCTGGGCTGGCAGTACACGGTTCCCTACACGATCTACACGACCGGCATCTCCTGGCGGAAGGACCTCGTCGACGAGGACCCCTACACGATGGCGAACCCGTGGGCGATGCCGTGGAACGCCAAGTACCGCGGCAAGGTCGCCATTCTCGACGACTACCGCGAGGCCATCTGCCTCGGCCTCATGAAGCAGGGCATCTTCGACCTGAACACCACGGATGTGCACCAGATCAACTCCTCCTACAACCAGCTGCTGGAGCTGACGGATCTCGTCGACGTGCTCATCGACAACAACGACTACACGGAGATCCCGTCCGGCCAGACCTGGATCCACCACGCCTGGTCGGGGGACATGGCGGCTGCGTGGGAGTACATGCCGAGCGGGGTCCCCGTCGACGTGATCGGGTACTGGTTCCCCGTCGACGGTCGCGGCCCGGTCGCCAACGACGCCATCTCGGTCCTCA
This sequence comes from uncultured Actinomycetota bacterium, assembly GCA_963735115.1. GTDB lineage: Bacteria > Actinomycetota > Acidimicrobiia > Acidimicrobiales > Bog-793 > JAKACA01. Next base: position 7,064 of record CAVTJR010000002.1, read on the forward strand.
AGTCGGGGAGCAACCCCGTCTTGGCGCACCTGTTCCTGGACTACATGCTCGATCTGCAGAACGCCCTGACGAACATCGGGTTCAACGGGTACATGCAACCCATCGAAGGCGTTACGGCCGAGACGCTGATCGATCTCAAGTACCTCCCGAAGTCGCTCACCTCGACGGTGGTGCTGCCGTCGAACTTCCGCACAGGGGTCGAGGAGCTGCAGCTGCCGAATGCCGCCAACGACGCCTGGGAACTGGCCTGGCAGCAATTCGGGGGAGGGCTCTAGATGGCAGTAGCACCGCCCGCCCCAACCCTTTCCCCGCCCTCACGCTCGGCCGGGGCCGGGGCGGCGGCGCCGCAGCCGTCGCGCAAGCCAGCGTTCCGCGCCCGCATGCGGGCGAGATCGGCGGAGGACCGGATCCAGTCGTGGCGCCCGCGCTGGTTCTGGGCGTCGCTCGCCGTCCCGGGGGCGATCTGGCTCCTCGTCTTCTTCGTCCTCCCCTTCTACGTGGTCCTATCCGTGGCGGCTGGCGCCCTCGACCCCATCTTCCAAACCCCCATCCCGGTTTGGAACCCCTTCCAATGGAGCGGGGCGAGCTTCGCCAACCTCTTCCGGGAGGCGTCCTTCCTCTGGCCACCGTTCGAGCGCACGATTGTCTACACCGCCATCGCCTCGGCGCTTTCGCTCGCCATCGCCTACCCCGTCGCCTATTTCGTCACGCGATATGCCGGCAAGCGCAAGACCCTCTACCTCCTCCTCCTCATCTCGCCGTTCTGGGTGAGCTACATGATGCGCATGCTCGCCTGGATCGACTTGTTGCAGGTGGGCGGATACGTGAACAAGGTGCTCGAGTGGCTGCACCTCATGAATTCGAAGAACCCGGAGGGCTGGCTGAGCGGCCATGCCTCCACCGTCGTCTTAGGGCTCATCTACGGCTACATCCCCTACCTCATCATCGTGCTGTACGCCGGCCTCGACCGCATCGACGGCCGCCTCCTCGAAGCGTCCCGGGACCTCGGCCTCGGGCGCTGGCGGACGTTCTGGCGCGTGACCGTCCCCCTCAGCCGCCAGACGATCCTGGCGGGCATGTTCATCACCGTTCTGCCGATGGTGGGCGACTACTTCACGAACCAGCTGCTGTCAGCCACACCTAGAACGACGATGATCGGCAACGTCATCGAGGGCCAGCTCGACATCGCCAACCTGCAGGGTGACGGCGCCGCCGCCTCGATGGTGCTGCTCGCCCTCCTCTTGATCCCGATGATCTACTACGTCCGGTCCACGGCGAGGGCCTCGAGGGAGAACGTCTGATGGCCACGGCCGCCGTCCCCTCCCGCGCGGCGAAGCGTCGCCGCGGCCCCTGGCGCCACCCCTGGGGCCTGCAGGCCTTCACGTGGGTCTACCTCGTCTGGTCCATCGTCCCGATCTGCATCGCCATCCTGTTCTCGTTCAACAACGGCAAGTCGCAGAGCTCCTTCCAAGGCCTCTCGATGCGCTGGTACACGGGCACGTCAAAGGCCTTCGGTTCCGTGCTGCACGATCCGACCCTGCACGCCGCTGTCGTGCAGACGCTCAAGCTCGGGCTGTTCGTCACGGTCATCACGATCCCGCTCGGGGTCGGCTTCGCCATGGGGATCGACCGCTGGCGGGGACGGACGTCCAACGGAATGAACTTCATCATGATCTTCAGCTTCGTCGTGCCGGAGCTCCTGCTCGCCGTCGCCCTGATGTTCGTGTTCCTGCAGCTGCTGAAGTCCATCCACCTCGGCACCGACGCCGAAGTCGCCGCCCTCGTCGTCTGGAACATCAGTTGGCCGGCCATCATCGTGCGCGCCCGCCTCATCACCATCGGCAAGGTGTACGAGGAAGCAGCCGCCGATCTCGGGGCGTCGCGGTTCTCGGCCATCTGGCATGTGCTGTTCCCCCTCCTCATGCCGGCCATCTTCGCGAGCGCAGTGCTCACCTTCGCGAGCGTCGTGGACGACTTCGTGCTCGTCGAGCAGCTCTCCGGAGTCGGCGGACAGACGATGTCGGTCCTCATCTACTCGCAGGCGCACGGCGGCAACAACGGGCCCGCCCTGAACGCTCTCGCCACCCTCATGCTCATCTTCTCCCTCGTCGTGGCAGGACTGGGCTACGTGGTGTATCGCGTTATGACACGGGGCGAGCGCGGCAATACGACTGCAGAAGCGCTCACCAGCATCGCCGGGATGTAAGGGAGGACTCCGTCGTGCCACGATCGAACGGCCAAGCAGCCGCTGCGTCCACAGGCGGTGGCCACGTCGAGCTCGTCGAGCTGACCAAGCAGTTCGGTGACGCCACCGCCGTCGACGACATCTCCGTCGTCATCCAGGCGGGCGAGTTCTTCTCGCTGCTCGGACCTTCGGGGTGCGGGAAGACGACGACGTTGCGGATGGTGGCGGGTTTCGAAGAGCCGACGAGCGGCTCCATCCTCCTCGACGGCAAGGACGTCGCCCGCCTCGCTCCGAACAAGCGAAACGTCAACACGGTCTTCCAGAGCTACGCACTCTTCCCGTTCCTGAACGTCGCCGACAACGTCGCCTTCGGCCTCCGCTACCGGTCGCTGCCGAAGGCGGACGTCGGCAAGCTGGTGGGCGAGGCCCTCGAGCTCGTGCAGCTGTCCGGTTACGAGCGGCGCCGCCCCGGTCAGCTGTCCGGCGGTCAGCAGCAGCGGGTCGCCCTTGCCCGCGCCCTCGTGCTCAAGCCCGCCGTGCTCCTCCTCGACGAGCCGCTCGGGGCTCTCGACGCCAAGCTCCGCCGGGCGCTCCAGGTCGAGCTGAAGGCTCTGCAGGAACGGGTGGGGATCACCTTCCTGTACGTCACGCACGACCAGGAGGAGGCGCTCACGATGTCGGACCGCCTCGCCGTCATGTCGAACGGGCGCATCGCTCAGCTGGGCTCGCCGCGGCAGGTCTACGAGGAGCCGGCCGACGCCTACGTGGCGGACTTCCTCGGCGTCTCCAACCTGATGGAGGCGACCGTCGTGACACCCGGCGCCGGCGGGGCTCCGTGCCGGCTCAAGATCGGGGAGTTCGCGCTCACGGCTGAGTGCGGCCGGCTCGATGCCACAGGGGACGTCAAGCTCGCCATCCGCCCCGAGCGTGTACAGCTCAAGGGCTACGAGGAGACCGGTCCGAACCGGGTCCCCGGCATGGTCGAGCGCGTCGTTTTCCTCGGGTCCGCCTCGCAGGTATTCGTGCGACTGGCCCCAGGGGACACGCTGCAGGCGCTCGTGCACAACGACGGCGAGCCCGTCGCCTTCCAACAGGGATCGGCGGTCAGGGTGCTCCTGCCGGCGGACGCCCTTCGCGTCCTACCGGGTGGAGGCGCCTCGGTGGCCGAGATCCATGAAGAGACCTTCGGCGATCAACCGCCCGACCTCGCCGCCGCCACGAGCTCGACCCCCTGAGGCGGCGAGCGAGCCGCTGCCCCCGGGCAGCATCGTGCGCCCGAAGCCTCTCGTTACGGTGGCGCCTATGCAGTCGGACGCGCGCCTTGTTCCCATCGACCACCGAGGTGGTCGGGTGGGCACTCGAATCGATCTGCCTCGGCAGGGCAGAGAAGGCGTGGGATGAGGGTCGCGGCCGACAACACCGGCGCCATCGCCCTATATGAGCAGATGGGGTTCGCGCGCTTCGGTCGACGAGGTCGATTCGAGTGAGCCCGCTCGCGTCAGCCGACTCCGTTCCGGTGCCGCCGCGCTCGCGGCGCCCCGTCCCAAGAGAAACCCAGCTGCTCCGCGGCCAACCCCATCGACAACTCGAAGGCTCGGCGCTCGTCCACAACGGGGTCGTTGAGGGCGATCTGGATGGCGAAGCCATCCAGCAGGGCGGAGAACGCCACGGCGAAGTCCTCGGCATCGACGGCGGCGAACTCCCCGGTGGCTTGCCCCTCCCGCACGATTCGGCGGATCGTCTCGCGCCAGTGCTCGTCGAACTCCTCCCGCACCTTGCGGACCTCGGGGTGGCGGACGGCGGTGGCCCACAGGTCGAGCCAGATCGCCCAGGATTCGTCCACGTCGTGCTCTTGGGTGAGACAGGTCATAGCCACGATCTCCTCGAGGCGCTTGGCCGCCGTCGGGAGGTCGGCCAGGCGCCGGGCTCCGTCGGCATACCAGAGATCCTCGGCGTACCGCATCGCCTCGGTGAGGAGACGGTCCTTCGTCTTGAAGTAGTAGATCACGAGTGCGGGGCTGACGTCAGCCCTCTCGGCGACGTCGGCGATCCGGGTGTCCGGGAAGCCGCGTTCCACGAGGACATCGAGAGCCGCCCGCAGCATCTGGGTCCGCCTGGCATCTTGCGAAGCCGGGTTTTCGCCCACGTCACGAACCCTGCCTCCGGTCTCCGGCGCCTCGGCCTGTGGCGTCATCGGGTACCGCCCTTTCACCTCACACCACCGACCTGGCCCTCACCGAGTCGCTTGTCCCAACCGTACCAGGCACCTAGACTGAACGGTCAGTCAAACCCCGGGCGAAGACCGTGAGGGGGACGGAGGGACGCTTCAGATGACGTCGAATTTCGATGCGGTCGTGGTCGGCGGGGGGCACAACGGGCTCGTCTCCGGTGCGTACCTCGCGTGGGCAGGGCTGAACACGGTCGTGCTCGAGTCCCGCTACAAGACGGGCGGCGCCGCCACGACCGAGAGCCCGTGGCCGGACGCCCCGGAGCTGCGTGTCACGAGACTCTCCTACGTGATGAGCCTGCTGCCGCCCACGATCATCAAGGATCTCGACCTCGAACGCAACGGCTACAAGGTCTTCCCGATGGGCCCGTACTACCAGGCGTTCCCGGAGGGTGGTTCCATCAAGATCTTCGCCGACGACTCCGCCCGCAATCACGACGAGATCCTGAAGTGGTCCAAGCACGACGCCGACGCCATGCCCGAGTGGGATGCCTGGCTCGGTGGGCTCGCTGACGTCCTCGGACCGCTGCTGCTCACGGTGCCGCCGAAGCTCGGCTCCCGCAAGCCAGCCGATCTGGCAGCCACGCTCCGGCTCGCTTGGCGTCATCGAGGCATGAACGTACGCACGATCGGCGACGTCACCCGGCTCATGACGATGAGCATCGCCGACCTGCTCGACGACTGGTTCGAGTCGCCTCAGGTGAAGGCCGCCATGGCCGTCAACGGCGTCATCGGCACGTGGGCCGGGCCGTACGAGCCGGGCACCGCCTACGTCATGGCGCACCACTCCATCGGGGACGTCGGCGACGGTCACTTGGGGAGCTGGGGCTTCCCGGAGGGCGGGATGGGAGCGGTTTCGGATGCGATCGGGCGGGCGGCGACGGGTTTCGGGGCCGAGATCCGCACCGACGCCCGCGTGGCCGAGGTGCTCGTGCGCAACGGCAAGGTGGCCGGCGTCGTGCTGGACAACGGCGAGGAGATACTCGCCCCCATCGTCGTCACGAGCCTGCACCCGCGCAAGGCCTTCCTCGAGCAGATCGACCATCGCGAGCTCCCCGATGAGTTCGTGCGGGACATCGAGCACTGGAAGACCCGCTCCGGCGTCGTGAAGATCAACCTTGCCTTGGCGGAGCTGCCGAACTTCACCGCCGACCCCGGGTCCCACCAGCAGGAGCATCACACGGGCTCGGTCGAGATGGCTCCATCGATGGAGTTCATCGAGAAGGCCTTCATCGACGCCCGTGAGGGCCGGCCTGCCCTTGCCCCCTTCAGCGACAGCGTCATCCCGACCACCTTCGACCACACCCTCGCCCCTGAAGGGACCCACATCATGTCCCTGTTCACCCAATGGGTGCCGGCGAACTGGAGCACCGAGCCGCACACCGAGGAGCTCGAGGCGTACGCCGACAGGCTGATCGAGCTCTACAACGAGCTCGCACCGAACTTCAAGAGCTCGATCTTGCACCGCGACATCGTCGGTCCCTACGAGATGGAGCAGGACTACGGGCTCGTCGGAGGCAACATCTTCCACGGGGAGCTCTCCATCGAGCAGCTGTTCCATATGCGCCCGGCGCCCGGCTTCGCCGACTACCGCACACCGATCGACGGCCTCTATTACGCCAGCTCCGCCACGCACGCCGGCGGTGGTGTCTGCGGGATCCCCGGGTGGCAGGCTGCCCGAGCGGCGCTCAGTGACCGCCAGGCCGCCGAGCGCCGCTCGAAGGCGAAACAGCTCCTCCGACGCGGGTGAGCCGCCCGGCCGACGGGATCGGCGGCCGGACCGGCAGCGATGGGCGGACTCCCATCCAGACGATGCTCGAGGCCCGCAGCGTGGCCGTCGTCGGAGCGAGCGCCCGACCGGGCAGCTTCGGCGACCGCGTGCTGACCGAGCTCTCCCGCAGCCGCAACAACCCCGAGATCCACCTCGTCAACCCCAAGTACTCCGAGATCGCCGGGCTCAGGTGCCTGCCGTCACTCGAGGACATCTCGCAGCCCGTCGACCTCGTGCTCTTCTGCGTCGGGGACGCCTCGCTCGAGGCGCAGTTCCATCTCGCCGCCAATCGGGGGGACCGCAGCGGGATCATCTTCGGCAGTGCGGTGGACGCCGACGGCTCCCTTCGCCGGCGCCTGGCTGCCAGCGCCCGTGACGCCGGCATGGAGGTGTGCGGAGCCGGGTGTATGGGTTTCGTCAACCGTGTCCACGGAATGCGAGCGATCGGCTTCCTCGAGCCGCATCCGCTGCCGGAAGGGCCGATCGCCCTCGTGACCCATTCGGGCTCCGCCTTTTCCGCCTTGTTGCGGGCGGACCGCCGCCTCGGCTGGACCTTGGCCGTGTCGTCCGGTCAGGAGCTGGTCACGACGACCGCCTCCTACCTCGACTACGCCCTCACGCTCCCCGAGACCGAGATCGTCGCCCTCCTCCTCGAAACCCTCCACTCCCCCTCCAGCCTGCGAACCTCCCTCTCACGCTGTGCGGCGGCCGGGATTCCCGTCGTGGCGCTCACCGTCGGTGGCTCACCAGGCGGGCGGGCGATGGTGGCCGCTCACTCGGGTGCGCTCGCGGGGGACGACGCCACCTGGGAGGCGCTCTGCGACGCCCACGGCGTACTGAGGGTGCGCGACCTCGACGAGATGACGAACACCTTGGAGCTGCTGGCTGCCGGTCGCCGGATCGCTGCCCGACACCATGATGCAGGGTCGCCAGCCGGCAGGGGCATCGGCGCCGTGCACGACTCCGGCGCCGAGCGTGCGCTCGTCGTCGACGTCGCCGAAACCGTCCGTGTCCCGTTCGCGGCCATCTCGAGCGCCACCAACGATCGGCTGGCGGGCATGCTCGATCCAGGCCTCGAGCCGGGCAACCCACTCGACGTGTGGGGGACGGGGGCAGCCACGCGGGAGCTCTTCGGGGACTGCCTGCTCACGCTGTCGCAGGACGACGCCGTCGACGCCGTCGTGCTCTGCGTCGACCTCGTGAACGAGCTCGACGGCGACGCCGCCTACTCCGAGGCGCTCCTCGACGCCTGGATCGGGACGAACAAGCCGATGTGCCTGCTCTCGAACCTGGCGAGCGCACTCGACCGACCGGCCGCCCGGCGGCTGCGCGACGCCGGCATCCCTGTGCTCGAAGGGACCCGGTCGGGGCTGTTGGCATTGCGGCACCTCCTCGCGCTGGCCGAGAACGAACAGCGGCCGGAGAGCACCCCACCTACTCTCGATGCGGCTCGGCAGGCACGCTGGCGGGAGCGGCTGTCGGCGGGGCCGATGGCCGGGGGCGAGTCCATGGCCTTGCTGGCCGACTACGGCCTCGCCGTCCCTGCCCACGCAACCGTCACGAGCGCCCGCGAGGCCGTGGCAGCGGCGGAGGACATCGGCTGGCCGGTCGTGCTCAAGACCGACGACCCCGGCATCGCCCACAAGTCCGACGTCGGCGGCGTGCTGCTCGGCCTCGACTCGGCCGACGCCGTCGCATGGGCGTATGAGGACGTGTCGAGTCGCCTCGGGCCGCGAGCGCTCGTGATGGCGACGGCGCCGGTGGGAACCGAGCTCTCGCTCGGCATCGTCCGCGACCGGCTGCTCGGTCCGGTCGTCGTCGTGGGCGCCGGCGGCGTGCTCGTCGAGATCCTGGCGGACCGCGCCGTCGGGATCCCGCCGCTCGATGCCGCCGGGGCGCATCGTCTGCTCGATCGGCTCACCGCCCGCGCGGTGCTCGAGGGGGTGCGGGGAGCGCCGCCGGCTGACGTCGACGCGGTCGCGGCGGCCGTGATCGCCCTTTCGGTCATGGCGGTGGAGCTCGGCGAGGTCATCGAGGCTCTCGACGTGAACCCCTTGCGCTGCGGGCCGTTCGGCGCCCTCGCCCTCGACGCCCTCGTCGTGCCGCGCTGAGACTGGCGTCCGCGCCGGACGGCGGCGGCCCTAGAAGATCACGTACAGCTTGCGCACCGTTTCGTGGAGGTGCCAGGTGCCTGACCAGCCCACCGGGAAGACGGCCGTGTCGCCCGGGCCGATGTCGATCGGTGGGGCCCCGTCCTCGGTAACGGTCATGTGGCCGGAGACGATATGGACGAACTCGTTCGTCTCGAGCAGCCAGCGCGACGGTCCGGCGGTGCACTCCCAGATGCCGGACTCGGCTTCGGTCTCCTCGTCCTTCCACAACGTGAACCCGGCCGTCGACATCTGCGGTCCGGTCGCCTCCGCCAGCGGTCCCCAGTCCTCGAGGACGATGCTGACGGGGTTTCCAAGACGAGGAGTGCCCACAGGCCCTGCCGCAGGGTTGGTCATGCTGTCGCGGTCTTGGTCATTGCTGCGCAATCCTCTCTGGAAACGGCAGTGCGATCGGGTCGCTCTCGAGCCGGCTGCGGCCCTCGGCATCGAAACGGTCAAGCCCGAGCGACGACACGTCGTCGATCACGGACGTGCGGCCGCAGAGGCAGAGATCGGCGGCGACGCGGGCGACCGCCGGGCCCCACATCATCCCGTGGCCGCCGGCGGAGGCGACCGTGACAGCGGGCATGGGCCCCTCGGGCCCGATGGCAGGCCCGAGGATGGGTAGGTGGTCCGGCGTGTAGTCGATGGTCGCCGCCCACGCCCGCCTCAGCGCCAGCCCGGCGCTGAGGGGCACGAGCGCCGCCAGTCGTGCCCGCATCGTCTCGAGGTAGTGCCAGTCGATCTCCCGCGCCTCTCCAGGCGGCTCGTCCGGGTTGGACATCCCGAAGAGGAGGCCGCCCTCTTCGGGGCGCCAGTAGAGCCCGCCGGCGACGTCAAAGACCATGGCCCCCATGGCGTCGGGGGCAAAAGCCGGGTGCGGCTCGGTGACGGCGACCTGGTGGCGGGTCCCACCGGCGTGCACCGTGACGCCGGCGATCCGGCCGACACTCGCCAGGTCGGGCCCGCCGGTGAGGACGACGCGCTCGGTCGCGAGGGTGCCGGCACTCGTCTCGACACCGACCACCTTGCCGTGGGAGGTCTGCAGACCCAGGAAGGAGGTCCGCTCACTCAGCCGGACGCCGGCACGAGCAAGGGCGACGGAGTACGCGAGCACATTGCGGGGCGGGTCCAGGTAGCCGTCGCCGGCAGCGTAGGAACCGCCAAGATGCGAATCGGGCGCCAGCGTCGGGTTGTGCTGGGCGGCTTGGGAGGCCGTCAGCCATTCGACCTCGAGGCCGAGGCGCTGTTGCATGGCTACGCGCGCCCGCCCGACCTCGACCGCCTCGGCGTCGAAGGCCGGCATGAAGTACCCCTGCGGCACGAAGCCGGAATCGATCCCGAGCTCCTCGGCCTGCCTCAGGTAGAAGTCGCGACTCCACATGCCGAGCCGGACGGCCGTGGGCGTACCCCCTTGACTCCGGACCATTCCGGCCGCCCGGCTGGAGGCGCCGCGGCCGAGCGTCGAGCGCTCGATGACGGCAACCCGATCGACGCCGGCCTGCCGGAGCCACCAGGCGCACCACCCGCCGACGGTCCCACCGCCGATCACGACGGCGTCGGCGACACGATCGTGTGACGACGCCCATTCGCCCGTGCGCACCTCCGAACGCTCGCATAAACTGAACGGTCAGTCAAGGCCGGTGGCCGCTGCCGGCCGGGCGTCCGAGACCATGGCGCGCCTGGCTGCCGGTGCGGCCCCAGCCTCGGAGCGAAGAGCCACCACACAGAGAAACGAGCCGGCATGCACGGGCTGTCAGCAGAGGATCGCGACATACAGGAGCGGGTTCGGGGTTTCATCGACGAGCTCATTCCCTACGAGGTCGAAGCGGAGATGAACGCCGGCGAGCTCCCCGCCGACGTGCGCGACAAGTACGAAGCGCGTGCTCGCGAGCTCGGTCTCCTCGCCACGAACATGCCCGCAGCCTTGGGCGGCGGCGGCTGCACGGCGCTTCAGCAGGTGCTCGTGCAGGAGCAGGTCGGAAGGGCGACGAACGCCCTCGGGTGGATGATCTCCACGCCCCCGCAGTGGTGGCCCGAGGTGGCCACCGACTATCAGCTCGAGCGGTGGCTGCTGCCGACGGTCCGCGGTGAGATGGCGGAGTGCTACGCCATCACGGAGGAGGGCGCCGGCTCCGACGTCGACGCCATCGCCTCGACGGCCAGGCGGGAGGGCGACGACTACGTCCTCGACGGCGTCAAGTGGCACGTCACCTCTTACAACGATGCCGCCTACGCCTTCTTCCAGGCGAAGCTGACCGAAGGCCCCCACGCCGGCGAGCACGCCATGTTCGTCGTCGACCTGCCCTCGCCGGGCGTCCGGGTCGTACGCACGCCGGCGTACTCGCACACCATCTCCCACCACCACCCGATCGTGGCCTTCGAGGGCGTCCGCGTGCCGGCGGCCCACCGCGTCGGCGAGGAGGGGGGCGGGATGGCGTTCTCCTACGAGTGGTTCCGTTTCGAGCGGATCATGGTGGCGGCCCGCTGCCTCGGCGCCGCCGAGCGCCTCATCGAGGAGGCGACCGCCTTCGCCAACGAGCGCGTCGCCTACGGCGAGCCCATCATCAACTATCAGCTCGTGGCGGCCATGCTCGCCGACAGTGTGACGGAGCTCTTCGCGGCCCGCGCCATCGTCTACGAGGCCGCCCGGGGCATCGACGAGGGCCGCGACCGCAAGGTGCAGCACGCCCAAGCCTCCATGGTCAAGCTGTACGCCTCCGAGATGGCCAACCGCGTGGCCGATCGCGCCGTGCAGATCTTCGGCGGGCGCGGCTACATGCGCGAGAACGTGGCCGAGCGCTTCTTCCGGGAGCTGCGAGTCGAGCGCATCTGGGAGGGCACGAGCGAGATCCAACGGGCGATCATCGCCCAGCAGCTGACCAAGCGGGGCGTGCGGGCGCTCGCCTAGCTGCGCTCGTGTCCCGCGCGGGGGTTCAGTGTGCCGGTACCTCCGCCGTGTCCGGTACCTCCGCCGCGTCCGGTACCTTCGCCGCGTCCGGTACCTCCGCCGCCTCCCCCGCCAGCGCCGCCTCTGCCGCCGCCGTGAGCGGGAGTCCGGCATAGCCGCGGGCGACGAGCGTCACAAACTCGTAGACGCTCCCCTCCTCGTCCGAGAGGATCCCGGGTATGGCGTGCTCGCTCGAAAGGCCACGCTGCACCGACTCACAAGCGGCAAAGTCCTGATGGTTGGTGACGTCCCAGAAGTCGATGGCGTACGACGGGTCGAAACCGTCGGCTTCGACGTCCTCGGGCGAGAACGCCCAGTCGCAGCGGACGCGCGTCCGGTCAGGGCCGAGAGGCGTGAGGAGGTGGGTCATCACGTAGTCCGGGTGCGGGCTGATGAGGAGGTTCGGGAACAGGCCGATGTAGTCGACGATGCGGCGGCGGTGGGCGTCGAGCCCGCGAAGCGGCGTACCGCCCGAGCGGCCGTCGAACGACATCGTCTCGTAGTCGGGGCGCAGCTCCATCCAGCCACCGCCCCAGGCGCCGGCGTCGTTCGAGTGTGCGTAGTTCTGCCCGCTCAATGGCGAGCTGGCGGCGCACAGCTCCGGGTGGATGAGGGGACAGTGGTAGCACTCGTGGTAGTTCTCCGAGATGATCTTCCAGTTGGCGCCGACGACGTAGTCGTGACTGCCAGCCACGCGGAGCCGCTCCGGTTCGTACGGCCCGATGATGGCCTCCAACCCGGCGACGTGGGCCTCGAACGGTTCGGCCCCGCCGGAGCTATCGACGAAGATCCAGCCATGCCACTCCCTCGAAGGCAGCTGCACGAGCGAGTTGTCGGCGGCGTCGAAGCTCGATTTGTCGGACGTGCCGAAATCCCGCGCCTTGCGCAACGAGCCGTCCAGCCGGTACGACCAGCCGTGATAGGGGCACAGCACGAGCGGCCGGTTCACCGTCGGTTCGCCGCAGGCGAGCAGCTCGTGGTTGCGGTGGCGACAGGCGTTGGCGAACGCCCGCAGCACCCCGTCGCCGTCGCGCATGAGAAAGACGCCGGCCTCGCCGACAGACTCCGCCCGCTGGTCGCCCGGGTTGGCGACGGAGTCGCTGCGGCCGACGCAGAGCCAACCGCCGCCGAAGAAGTTTCGCTGCTCCCAGGCGAAGACTGCCTGGCTCACGTAGGCGTCCCGCGGGAGCATGCGGCTCTCGCCGAACGGACCCAAGACCAGCTCGAGCTCACGCGGGTCGAGCGGTGCCAGGTCGTTGGCCCGCGCCGCAGAGGCTCTTTGATTGACCATACAGTCAATCGTACCGTCTGAACGGCGACGGCGGGGAGCCGACCCGGGCCGGCAGGGCGTCAGCGGCTCTCAGCGGCGGGGCCTCAGCCGGCGGGGCGTCAGCGGCGGGGCGTCAGCGGCGAGGCCTTAGCGGCACGGCCTCAGCGGCAGGGCCTTAGCCGGCGGGGCGCATCTCGTCCGCCGGGACGCCCGCCACGGCCGCCGGCGTCGGCGTCGGCGTCGGTGTCGCCGTCGCCGTCGCCGTCACCGTCGGCGTCATATCCCCGCTGCCGTCGCTCTTCCTTCGCCGTGCCCGCCGGGGCTTGCGACGGGCGCCCCGTCCGGCCGCCTGCAGCAACTCGTCGAGCGACTCGTGCAGCATCTTCGGCATCTCGGCGATCGCAGGCACCGTCTCCCGGCAGGCATTGAGGCCGAAGTACACCATGCCGCAGTAGCTCATCACGGTCATGTTGAGGCCGACGCCCTCGGTGACGGGACCGAGTGGGTACATGCCGACCATGCGCGCCCCCGCGAGGAAGAGCGGGAACGGCGGCCCCGGTACGTTCGAGACGGTGACGTTGAAGATCGGTCGGAGACTGTCGAAGACCCGCATCGAGCCAGTGAGGCGAGCCGCCCGGCCGATCAGAGCCGGGAACGTGAACTCGGTCCAGTCCGTCAGAGTGGACGCGCCGATCAACCGCTCTTGCGTCTTGGCGACGCGCATGCCCTCGGCGACCGTTTCGAGCCGCTCGACGGGGTCTTCGAGGTTCGTGGCGAGCGAAGTCAGCATGGCCGAGATGCGATTGCCGTGCTCTCCCATCTCCTCGCCGGTGCGCACCGACATCGGGACCATGGCCACCAGGGAATCCTCGGGCAGGTCGCCATGGTCGAGCAGGTAGCGCCTGAGCGCCCCGCCGCACACCGCCAGCACGACGTCGTTCACGGTGCACTCGAAATGGTTCTTCACCGTCTTGAAGTCATCGAGCGGCTGGGCGGCAAAGGCCACGCGCCGGTGCGGGGTGATGGCGCCGTTGAGCGCCGTCTTCGGCGCGCTGAATGGAGCAGGCGGCGGGGCGATGCCCGACTCGCGGTTGTGCTCGGAGACGTGGAGGGCGGTTTCGACGACGCGGCGCGTTGTCTTGACCGCCCGCAGGGGGTGGCCGACGAGCGAAGCCAAGGCGAGGGCGATCAAATCGGCGTCCGTCGGGGCCTGCTCCGGCCTCCATGTGTCGACGATGAGGCGCTCAGGCGGATCCGCCTCGAGGTCGAGGAGCGTCGCCATGATCTCGGCGCCGGACACGCCGTCGATGGCGGCATGGTGCATCTTGCCGACGAGGGCGAAACGCCCGCCTTCCAGCCCCTCGACGACGTACATCTCCCACAGCGGACGGGCGCGGTCGAGCGGTAGCCCTCCCACCTGTGCGACGAAACCCGCCAGCTCCTCCGCCCCGCCAGGCGTCGGCAGGCATGCCCGTCTCACGTGGTAGTCGAGGTCGAAGTCGGGGTCCTCCACCCACATGGGGTGGTGGAGCTTGAACGGGACCTCCACGAGGCGGCGTCGGAAGGGCGCCGCCAACGGCAGGCGGCTGGCCACGAGCTCGCGTACCGTCTCGAACGAGAGGCCGCTCTCGCCTGGCTCGAGCACATAGACGCCGGTGACGTGCATATGAGAGCTCGGCGTCTCGAGGTAGAAGAACATTGCGTCGAGTCCGCTCAAACGCTGCATCTCGTCCTCCCCTTCTCAGCCTGGCCGCTCGGCCCTGCCGAACCACCTTGCTGGCCCCACGGCGTCGTCACCTGCCCGTGTGCCCAAAACCACCGTCGCCCCGCTCGCTGTCCGCCAGTGCGGCGGCACTCACGAGAGTTGCCGTCTCGAAACTGACGACGAGAAGCTGCGCCACGCGGTCTCCACGGTGCACCTCGTACCGCTCGGTCGGGTCGGTGTTCACCAGTATGACTCCGACCTCCCCCCGGTAACCAGGGTCGATCAGGCCGGGGGCATTCAGGCAGGTCACACCGTGTCGCAGGGCCAAGCCGCTCCGCGGCAACACAAGGCCGGCGTAGCCGTCCGGAATCTCGAGGGCGAGGCCGGTCGGCACGAGCGCCCGGCCGCCGCCCGCCGCCAGGACCACGTCGCAGCGTGCGAGCAGGTCGAGGCCGGCGTCGCTCGTCCTTGCCCGCGTCGGGATCGGGAGATCCGGGTCGAGCTGCAGCACGGGGATGTCGGTCACGGCTGCAGGGTAGTGGAGCGCCACTACGATCCCGGGGCGTGCTCGTCTGGATGGATCTCGAAATGACCGGTCTCGACCCGCTCAAGAACGTCATCGTCGAGATGGCCACTCTCGTGACCGACGACGACTTGAACATCCTGGCCGAAGGGCCGGACCTCGTCATCGGGGCTTCCCCCGAGCAGCTCGCCGAGATGGAGGACGTCGTGCGCCATATGCACACCGTGTCCGGCTTGCTCGTCCAGATCGCCACCACGACGAGGACGGTCGAGGAGGCGGCTGCGGAGACGCTGGACTTCCTGCGGGCGCACGTCCCGAACACCGGCGCCGTGCCGTTGTGCGGGAACTCGATAGGGGTGGACCGGCGCTTCTTGCAGGAGCACGCACCCGAGCTCGACGCCTGGTTCCACTACCGCTCCATCGACGTCTCGACGGTGAAGGAGCTGTGCAAGCGTTGGCGGCCCGACGTCTACGCCGGGCGTCCCCACAAGCAGACGGCCCATCGGGCGATGGACGACGTGCGCGAGAGCGTGGCCGAGCTCGCCTACTACAAGAGCCGCTTCTTCGCCGAGGCCCCCGCCGAGGGTTCGGGCGGGCAGGGCGCGGCGGACGCGGCGCCGTCGGCGGGCGCGGCGGACGCGGCGGGCGCGCGGTCGACGGACACGGCGGGTGCGGCGTCGACGGGTGCGGCGGGTGACGCCGATCTGGCGACCCCGGACGGCCCGAGCGGGTGAGCGAAGCCACCGAGCAGCCGCCGGGAAGGCCGCGCAAGCAGGAGCAGCAGCCTGCATCGAGCGAGATCACAACCGTCGGCCCCGGCGTCCTCCGACTCCAGGTCCCCATCTTCTTCACCGGGCTCGGGCACGTGAACTGCTACGCCCTCCTCGACGACGGCGGCGCCACCATCGTCGATGCCGGCATGCCGGGGCGCGCCACCTGGCAGGCCCTCACCGGGCGGCTGAAGGACGCCGGGCTCAAGGTGGGCGACGTTCACACCGTCATCGTGACGCATTCGCACCCTGACCACTTTGGAAGCGCCGGCCGGCTCGCCCATGAGGCTGGTGCCGAGCTCATCACCGAACGCCGCTTCCACACCTGGCTCGAGCCGAAAGCGGTTCGGACTGCTCGGCACAAGAGCGCCGCCTCCCATCGGCACCCACCCGCCCACCACGCTCACAGCGGGGGCGCCGACGCCTGCGCCGAGCTCCTCGCGCCCGACGGCCTCGGCGAAGGAGGCCCGGTGGAGGAGGTGGGCGGGAGCCTCGACGACGACACGGGTTTCTTCTCCATCGCCAGCCGAGGCACACCTTGGGGTGGCTCCCCCATCCCCCATCTGCAGCGAAACATCTGGATGATGCGCCTTGCCCGCTGGCACCTCCTTCCCTTCGTGCGCCCGCCCGTGCCGACCCGGCTCGTCAGCGGCGGCGACCGCCTCCGCCTCGCCGGTCGTGACTGGGAGGTGCTGCACACGCCCGGGCATACGGGCGACCATGTCTGCCTCTTCGACCCCGAGGAGCGGCTGCTCATCTCCGGAGACCACGTCCTCCCGACGATCACGCCCCACGTGCCCGGCCTGTCTCCGCTGGCGGATCCACTCGGTGCCTATCTCGAGTCGCTGCAGGGCCTGCGCCGCCTCGGCGACGTCTCGGTCGTGCTGCCCGCTCATGGCCACCCGTTCACGGATCTTCCGAAGCGCATCGACGAGATCGTCGCCCACCACGACGGGCGCCTCACGGAGTTGCGGCGGATCAGCGCCGCCCTCGGGCCTGCCACCGTCGTCGATTTGAGCAAGGAGCTGTTCCGGCCGGCCGTTTGGGGGATGATGGCCGAAAGCGAGACTTACGCCCACCTCGAGTACCTCCGCGTCCGCGGCGAGGCGGAGCGACTCGACCTCGGTGGGCAGGTTGCCTACCGGGTGGAGCCGGAACCCGTGTCGCCTCCAGCCTGACGATCGGTCGGCGTCCGGCGCCGTTGTCCGAACGGTCCGCTCAAGGACGCAGCCTCTTGCGGGCCTTGTCCATCGCGGCCGCCCCGCGCGCGGGCGGCGCTGCTCCGGCGCGCCCGAACCACGGCGTCATAACCATCGAGGACGTCCCTTGCCGTCCGATAGCCCTGCTCGATCCATTCCTCGGTCCTCGAGAAGTCCACAGGCTCGCCCCGCCCGCTCGCCGTAAGCCCCTCGAAGACGACGACGTCGACTTCGGGCCCGACGCCGGCGAGATCGCGCTTCAACCGTCCCGTGAGGGCGATGCCGAAGGCGGCGAACATCGCCTCGTAGGGGCGAGTGAAGACGGGAACGGAGATGTCCACCGGGCCGCACAGCAGGATGAAGACCCGACGGGCACCGGCCGAGAGCGCCGTCGCCAAAGCGACGTTGTCGAGCACGCCACCATCGAAGTAGTGGAACCCGCCCACCTGCATCGGGGGATACAGGCCGGGGAGGGCGGCTGAGGCGAGCACGGCCTCCACGGCGGGACCCTCCGTGATCCATTCCTCGGCGCCGTCCTCGAGGCGCGTGGACACAAGGACGAGAGGCACGGGCGAGTCCTCCACGCGCTCGAAGCGAAGAAACCCCCGCACCACCTTCCGCAAACCGTCGATCGGGTAGACGGCCTCTCGGCGCTGCAAGAAACGCCACGTCCCGTCGAACCGTCCCCGCGGAAACACGTCCTCGGCGACGATCCTCCGCCAGACGTCGGCGGCGAGATAGATGCCCTCGATCGTCGGTTCCCCGGCGAAGGCGGCGGCGTTGACGGCCCCGATGGACGTGCCCACGAGGAGATCGGGAGCGATCCCGCGCTCGCTCAAGGCCCGAAGCATCCCGACTTGAACGGCGCCTCGGTTCGCGCCCCCGCCGAGGACGAAGGCGGTGCGGACACGGCGACCCGGCCACCTGAGCTTCGGCAGTCCGGAGGCTGCCGTCCCGGTCGAGGACGCCGGGTTCGTCGTGACGACGCCTCCCCCGGTGTACGAATCGGGCTCGATGCCGAAAACAGGCATGGCGGCGGTCGACGGGCCGCTACGGCCTTACGGCGATGACGACTCGCCCGCGAGTCCGCCCGGCGAGGATCTCCTCCGCCAGGGCGGGCACGTCGTCGAGCGTCGCCTCCTCGGCCATGTCCTCGAGCAGCTCGCTCGAGAGCTCCCTCGAAAGGCGTTCCCACGCCACTTCTCGTACGTCGATCGGGCAACGGACTGACTCGACCCCGGCAAGGGTGACCCCCCGCAGGATGAACGGGTGGACGGTCGTCGGAAGGTCGGCGCCGCCAGCGAGGCCGCAGGCGGCGACGCAGCCGCCGTATCGGATTTGACGAAGCACCGCGGCAAGCGTCGTGCCGCCGACGGGGTCGATGCCGCCCGCCCAGCGCTCCTTGTCGAGGGGCCGCGGCGGGGCGTCCGCCAGCTCCGCCCGCGACACGAGGGTGCTCGCGCCCAGCCGGCGTAGATACTCCTCCTGCTCGCTGCGGCCGCTCACGGCGGCGACGTCGTAACCGAGACCCGCCAGGATTGCGACCGCCACGCTGCCGACGCCGCCGGCGGCACCGGTCACGACGACTGGTAGCTCGCCCGTACCGGCCGGAGTAAGACCGTGGTGCTCGAGTGCCATGACACAGAGCATCGACGTGAGACCGGCCGTCCCGACGATCATCGCCCGCCTGGCGTCCAACGCCTCCGGCAGGGCGACGATCCACTCCGAGTGCACGCGGGCGAGCTCCGCGAAGCCACCGAATCGCTCCTCACCCAGCCCGAAGCCGGTGACGATCACCTCGTCACCTGGCGAGAAGCGGGGAGAGTCGGAGGCCTCGACGGTGCCCGCCAGGTCGACGCCGCACACCATCGGGAAGGAACGAACGACTCGCCCCTTGCCCGTGACCGCCAGCCCGTCCTTGTAGTTGAGGCTCGACCAGCTCACGCGGACCGTGACGTCGCCCTCAGGGAGATCCGTCTCGTCGACCGTGGCGAGACGACCCGGCGGCCCTTCGGGCTCGGCCGCCAGCACGGCCCGAAAGCCGCTCACGACGCCGAGAACTTCGGCTGCTCTTCGAGCGACCCCGGCCAGAGGGGGTCGGGAACGGAGAACCCGAGCGCTCCCTCCCAGGAGTTCCTCGCCGCCACCTTGTCCACCGGAAGCCGTTCGGCGACCGCCCATCGGCCGGTGGGGTAGCCGAACGAGATCATGCAGGCGTTCGTCCACGAGTCGTCCGGCACGCCGAGGACGCGGCGAACCTCCTCCGGGTGGAACCCGCCGAGGACGGACGTGAGCGAGCTCCCGATCCCCTCGGCGCGGGCGGCCAGTTGGGCGCTCCAGACCGCCGGGAAGATCGAGCCGGCGCCACCGTCTCTGCGCACGAAGGCGAACAGATAGAGCGGCACTTCCTCGTAGTGGTCGGCGAGCCACTGAGCCGAACGTTGCACCTTCAGCAGTGACTGGTTCGAGCGGCGCTCGGGATCGAGCCTCGCCCGATCGAGACGCTCCTTGTAGATCGAGTCCCACAGCGTGGCGATGCTGTCCCGATACAGAGGCCCGAACTCGGCCTTTACGGCGGGTGAGTCGACGAGCACGAAGCGCCATGGTTGCGAGTTACCACCGCTAGGGGCCCGGATGGCGGCATCGAGGATGCGGGCCTGCACGTCGATCGGGATCGGATCCGGTCGTACCCGCCGCATGGCGCGGGTGGTGTAGAGCGCCTCGTGAAGCTCCATGGCACAGTCCCCTTTCTGGGGCGTCAGCTTGTCACACGCATTTGGCGATGAGAGCCGCCATCTCACTGGCGCCCGGCCCCCCGCAGGACAGATGCGTCCCGTCCGAGCAGAGCCAGCCGGGGTTGGCTGCGGCCAGCGCATACCAGTTCGCCACGGCGACGTTCTTGTACTGGGCGGCGCCGGCCTCGATGATGGCGTTGTTCGGGTTCTGCCAGGAGTCCGGCACGTAATTCGTCACGAAGACGACGCGGGAGACGCCCCGCAGCTCGCTCATCATCTGGTCGAACAGCTGCATCGAGATCGGACCGTTCGTCCCGAGCTCGATCACCACGACGGATCCCAGTTGCCCGTCCGCTCGCTGCTGCTGCACATCGCTGATCCCGGAGGACCACTGCTGACCGACGTACGCATCGAAGACGACGCCGCCCACGTCGGTCTGCAGGTACGGCTCGATGTCGATCATGATCGAATCGCCCACCGCCGTGACCCTTCCGACCACGAGGCCTGAGGCCGGAGGCTGCAGGGCCGGGACGGAGCACGACGGCGCCGGCGAAGGTGCGGTCCCGCGCGGCTGCGAGTCGCCCGGAGCGCCCGTGGTCGTTGTGGCTTGGTGGGCGACGAGGCGCAGGCGGCCCGGACGGTGAGGCATCGGCCGCGCCGGCGACGACGGCCCGGTCGATCGGATCGATGACGACGTTGTCGTCGAGGCGAGACGGCCGACGGCGGCCGTGGCCGCGCAGCCGGCGACCAACACGGCCGCCAGCACGAGGGCGAGCGGCCGCGCGCCGCCACGGTGAGGCAGATCGAGTCTCATGAGCCCGCCGAATTTAGGCTGAAACGCCCCTCAACCGGCCGCGAGCCACTTTCGCATGCCATCATGCGACCCATGCCCGATGTCTCGGCCGCTGCCGCAGGCCCCGCCGCCGTCGGCTACTCGGGAACCCCGCTGTGGCGAAAGCTCGGCCTGCGTGAGGGGTGGACAGTGGCGGTGGTGGAGGCTCCGGAGGGCTTCGCCATTGGAGAGCTACCCGAGGGGGTGACGCTCCGCCGCTCGGCCCGGGGCGGGGCGGATCTGACGATCTGGTTCGTGCGCTCGGCCGCCGCCCTCGAAGGACGGATCGCATCGATGGCGCCACGGGCCGCCAACAGCGGGCTGTGGATCGCCTGGCCGAAACGAAGATCCCCGTTGGCATCGGACCTCTCCGACGAAGTCGTACGCCGGGCCGCCATCGCCAACGGGCTCGTCGACTTCAAGGTCTGTGCCATCGACTCGGACTGGTCAGGGCTTCGTTTCAACAGGAGGGCAGCCACGTGAGCGACGACACAGCAGCACCCGGGGCGCACCCGCTCGGGATGGGCCAGGGCGTCAACCAGCGCGCACAGATCAAGATGACTCCGGAGGAGGTGCAGGGGTTTCTCGTCGAGCGGCGACCGATGACCATGTGCACGCTCAACCACGACGGAACCATCCACGCCGTGGCCATGTGGTACGGCTGGCTCGAGGGCTGCATTGCCATCGAGACGAAGTCCAAGTCCCAGAAGGCTCAGAACCTGCGTCGCGACCCTCGGATGACGGCCCTGTTCGAGGATGGCGAGCACTACGACGAGCTCCGCGGCGTCGAGCTCGTCGGCCGGGCGGAGATCGTCGAGGAGCCCGACCGGCTGCTGGCGCTCGGCAAGAGCATCTTCAGCCGTTACTACACGCCGTACACCGACGAGATGCTTCCGTTCGTCGAGACGATGCTGGCGAAACGGATCGTGGCCAAGCTCCACGTCGAGCGGACGGTCAGCTGGGACCACCGCAAGCTCGGGCTGCCCCCGATACGGCCCTGATCGGCCAGAGCCGCCCGGCCCCGTGTGCCATGGGGTGATAGGCGTCAGGGACGCAGCACGACCTTGATCGCCCCCGTCTTGCGAGCCTCAGCGGCCGTCAGCACTGCCCGGTCCCACTCCGAGAGCCGGAAGCGGTGGGTGACGAGGGGGCTCAGGTCGAGACCCTCCGCCACCCAGTCGAAGTAGTGCTCGAAGGCGTGCTTGCGGACTCCGCCGACGTCCTCCA
Organism: uncultured Actinomycetota bacterium; assembly: GCA_963735115.1. Classification (GTDB taxonomy): domain Bacteria; phylum Actinomycetota; class Acidimicrobiia; order Acidimicrobiales; family Bog-793; genus JAKACA01. The sequence continues at coordinate 28,608 of CAVTJR010000002.1, forward strand.
GGCCGAAGGCGTTCGATCCGATCACGCGGAGCTCCTTGAAGTAGAGCGGCGTCCATTCGAAGCGTCCGGGCGGCTCGACACCGCTCACCACGAGCGTCCCGCCGGTGTTGAGGAGCCGGAGCGAGGTCTCGACCGTTTCGATGGAACCGATGGTGTCGTACACGACAGCCGGCCCGTCTTGCAGCCACTCACGACCGCTCCAGGGCACGAGCGTCCGCACTCCGAGGCGATCGGCGACGGCGGCAACGAGAGCGTCGGGGTCGGACGGCAGCACCGCATGAGCCCCCATGCGCACGGCCATGGCCGCCCGCGGTCCCGGGCGCGTGACCGCCCACACCTCCGTGCCGGCGTAGAGGTGCCGCAGGAGGGCGATCGCTGCGAGCGCCAGCGTGCCCGAGCCGTACACGAGCACCGGCAGCCCTTCGGTCGGTGGGCAGAGCAGGACCGTGCGCAGCGAGACGCTGACGGGGTCGGCGAGGACGGCAACCTCGTCGGGCACGTCAGCTGGGACGGGAAACAACTGTCCCTCGTGGGCAGAAAAGCGCTCGGCGTGTGCCCCCGCAGCCCCGGCGCAGTTGCCGATGTGCAGGGCCGGCGGGATCATGCCGTGGGTGAAGTTCCGGCACCATGGGTAGCGCCCTTCCCGGCACGCCGGACACGGTGGATCGATCCCGCGAGGGCCGCACGAGAGCCAAGGGTTGAGCACCACGCGCTCGCCCGTGTCCGTCCTCCGGGCGACCGCCTCGTGGCCGAGCACATGGGGGAATGTCAACAGGGCGGTCAGTGGGTTGTCCCGCGACCCGTTCAGCAGGATCTGCTTGGCATCGGAGCCGCACAGACCGCTCACGAGGGTTTCGCATGTGACCCAACCGGGGCCAGGAATCGTCGGTTCGGCGATCTCGTCGAGACTCACGGGCGCAAAGCGTGAGACGAAGCTCCTCTTGTCGATCCTGCCACCGATCGTGGCGGCCGCCTCACGAGAGAGTTGGTGGTGGAAGACGAGGGCTTTCATGGGGTCGGTCCGCCCGGCGAGCTCGCCTGCCCGTCCTTCGCTTCGAGCGCACCCTCGAGCACACAGGCAGGCAGCAGACGACTCATCGGCCTCAGACGGGTAGCCACGCCTCGACACTACGCCCGCCCCCGGCGAGCGGAGAGCGACTCGGCGCCGGCTGCCCGAGGCCACCTGCGGTCTCCGGTCCAAGCACCGGACCGGGCTCGCATGATGGAATGGGGTGTCAGTGATCATCGCCGCCGACCTCTGGTGGCCGACACAGGAGTGAGCTGCCATGACCGAAGCTCCTACAACGCCGCCGATCATCGCCGGCGTGGACGGCTCACCGGAGGCCGCCACCGCCCTCGAGTTCGCCATCGAGGAGGCTCGGCTTCGCAAGGCACCGCTTCACGTCACTTACGCGTATGCGGTCGGTGCGGCCGGCGTGGGCTCCACGAGCGAGCAGTTCTACGGGCATCTCGAGGCCGACGCCAAGGCCTTGCTGGAGCGGGCCGCAGCGGCGGCCTCGTCCACCGACGGCCTCGAGGTCGAGTGGAAAGCGGTTCCGGGCAACCCCTCTGAAGTGCTCGTAGAGGCGAGCCGGGACGCGACGCTGCTCGTCGTCGGGTCTCGCGGTCTCGGCGGGTTCATGGGCCTCGTGATGGGGTCCGTTTCGAGCCAGTGCGTGCACCACTCACACTGCCCGGTGCTCGTGGTTCGCAAGGAGCACTGAGCGGCTCCCGACGCGTCATGAGCGCTTCCTGAGACCTCCATCGACCGTCCTCGCCTGCTTCGGGCGGTCGGGAGGCCGCACTCGGCCGTGCGCCCTTACAGGATCCGTCTCCGCCGAGCAGGCTTGGCCGTGAGTCGGCGCCGGTACCGGCTGGAGAGCCGGAACGTGAAGGCGATCATGGTGGCGGCGATGGCGAGAACCAGCCATCCCACCGCTCCCCCGGTGATGAACCAGATGATCACCCAGAGGACGTCGAGCGAGAGCGACCACACGAGGATCCCTCGCCACCACGGTGCCTGCGCCTTGGAGGCCTCAGCTTGCAGGCCGTGGGTGAGCACCACGTCGGCGGCGATCTGCGGGCTGTACGGTAGTCCGGAGACCACCGAGTCGAGCGCTGCCACCGACTTGGCCCGAAACGCCAGCTCGATCTGCTCCTCCACTTCGCGCGTGATCAGGAGGCCTTCGCTCCCGCAGCGTCGTATCGTGGCCACGGCACGGGCGCGTTCATGCTCCGAGGGTGGCGCATTTGCTCGCCTCGAGCCGCCGGCGCTGACCGTCACGCTTCAATTCTCGCAGAAGAGCCGGCGGCGCCGTGACTGTGGTTACCGACGGCGCCGTGACTCTGGTTATGAGCGACGCCGTGACTTGGTTATGGGCGACGCCGTGACTTGGTTATGAGCGACGCCGTGACTCCCGTTAGCGGCGCCGCCGCGAACGATGAGTCGTGACACCGACAAGGAGACAGCAATGGCCCGGCCCTCCGGTGACGAGATCAGGCGCATCATCAAGCGCAGCTACGAGCTGTGGAACGCTGATGACAAGGACGCCTGGATCTCACATTGGAAGTCGGTGACGCCTGGGCTGCACACGCTGGAGGATCCGGTCGGTACCCCGCCGAAGGTCGGATGGGACATCCTCGCCGAGCTGTGGGACCGCACCGGACGCGAGCGTCTGCACATCGCGGTCGAGCGGATCATCGTCTGCGGGAACGAAGGTGCCGCCGTCTGCCGCAATGAAGGCACCGTGAAGGGGAGCCGCCTCGTCATCGAGAGCGTCGATACCTACCGGTTCACGGAGGACGGGTCGACCCATGTGCGGAGCTTCTGGCAGATACCCGAGGGCCTGCCCTATGGCGAGTGGACGGCGGTAACCGGTTCCGGCTGACGGGCTCAGCCCGCCCCGCCGCCGCTCTCGCTCCGCAGGACCGAGAGGGCCCCCTCGCCATGTCGGTCGGTGTCGAATTCGCTCCGGATGACGGCCATGACTCGGCGATCGGTTTCGATCACGAAGGTCGCCCGCTTCGTGAACGGCAACAGCGCCCGCTTCACGCCGAACTGACGCGCCACCTCGCCGCCCTTGTCAGACAGCAGCGGAAAGTCGAAATGGTGCTTTGCCGAGAACTGGTGCTGCTTGTCGACCGAGTCGAGGCTGATCCCGAGCCGCCCAGCGCCAAGGGCGGCGAACTCCTCGCCCCGGTCTCGAAACATGCAACTTTCCGCCGTGCACCCGGGTGTCATCGCCTTCGGGTAGAAGAAGAGCACGACCCTACCTTTCGCCAGCTCCTCCGACAGGCGGACGCTGCGACCATCGTCGGCAGTCAGCTGGAAGTCGGGTGCGAGATCGCCAACGTTCATACGGGGCAATATACGGAGCCGTCCCGAGTCCGAGACCACTCGGGCCTTGTAGGGCTGAGCGGCCCGGCCGGACCGGCCAACCTTGGCGGCCTCATCGGTGACGCTGCGGCGAACCCGCTGCGTGGAACACTTGAGAAGAACATCAGGCGAGGCCTGACTGTCGGCTCAGCTGAGGTGGACCAGTGTCATCGATGGATCGAAGGGTCACGTGGGTCGGCACGGTCCTGCTGCTGTGCTTTGTGCTCCTCTTCGTGCAGATGAACAACCTGCAGGTGCGCGACGCCAAGACCCTCAATGCCAACCCGCTCAACTTCCACACGACGCCGGCGCCGAACCCGTTCTTCGAGGCTCGAGGCGAGATCATCAGCGCCGACGGTGTCAAGCTCGCCTATTCGCGGCGGACTCATGACGAGTACAAGTTCCTGCGCGTCTACCCGAAGCGCACGGCCCGGATGTTCTCGGACATCACGGGCTACTACGCCAACGCCGTGGCCGCCTTCGGGTTCGGAGTGGAGGCCTCCTACAACAAGTACCTGCAGGAGCACCCGGCTCCTCGCGGGTCGCTCGGGGCCTTGCTCGGCCAGCATGACGAAACCGACAACGTCTATCTCACGGTCTCGGAGAAGCTGCAGGCAGTGGCTATGAACGCCCTCGACGCCTCGACGGCGAAGGACGGCGGGGCCATCGTCGTCCTCGACCCGAGGACTGGCGCCGTCCTCGCCATGTACGGGTACCCCAACTACGACCCGAACGCTTTTGCCGTCCACAGCCCGGCGGAGGTGGACCGGCTCGCCGACCGGGACCTCCGCCGCGACTACGACCCCCGCGTGAACTACGCCATCTCCGAACGGGAACCGCCCGGCTCGACGATGAAGGTGGTCACGACGTCGGCCGTCTTCGACCACGACCCGCAAATAGAGCAGCAGTTCTTCAAGCCCGAATCGTCGATCACCTTCCCGGATTCCCCCGGCTCACTGCCCCTGCAGAACTACGGCGGGGAGGCCTGCCCCGTCGGTGGCGGCTACCTCGCCCAGATCCTGGCGTACTCGTGCGACACCGCCTATGCCCAGGTCGGAGATGAGCTCGGATATACAGCCCTTTCGGAGGAAGCCCACGCCTTCGGGTTCTGCATCGGCCTGGCGGAAGCGAGCGACTGCCAGGGTCCTGGCGACATCCCACCAATCGATCTGCCGTACGCGGTGCCGTCGCTACTGCCGCCGTCCTCGACGATCGACGGTTCGAACCCCTACACCGGCTACTCCGCCATCGGGCAGTTCGACGACGGCGCTACGGTTCTCGAGATGGCGCTCGTCGCCTCGGCCATCGCCGACGACGGCACGATCATGGCCCCTCACGTCGTGGACCGGGTCGTTAATCCGTACGGCGACACGGAATTCACCTACCATCCGCACGTGTGGCGTAAGGCCACGTCCCCCGCCACGGCTGTGGCGGTTCGTCAGCTGATGACGGGCGTCACCCTAAAGCCCGGAGCCACCGCAGCGGGTCTGTTCGCAAGCTGGTACGCAGGTGGCGGACCCACGATCGCTGCCAAGACCGGCACCGCCGAGCCGGGCGAGAACACGTGCGGCACCGAGAACTGGCTCATCGCCCTCGGTCCGGCCGCCCAAGGTGAGACGCCCACCGTGGCGGTGGCGGCCATGGTCCCGGTCAGCCAGGCGGAATGCACGGTCTACGGTTACAGCCCGACCGGCGCCACGGTGGCCGGTCCAGTCCTTCTCCCGGTGCTGAAGGCGGCCCTCGCCCTGCAGGGCAGCTAGAGCGAACCTTCCGGGCCGCCGGGACGCTCCTCCGCGACCACCGGCCGTAGAAAGCGGACGGGGAGGGCGACGTAGCGGGCACGCAACCACTCCCCGAGCGCTTTCGCCTGCTTGTCGTATCGGCGCGCCTCGGTGGCACCGCCGTCGAGGAGGCCGTGGATGACGAAATTGATGGCGCGCAGGTTCGGCAGCTCGTAGCGGTCCACGTCGAGCTCCCCCACCTCCGGGAGGAGGGAGCGCAGCCGCTCGGTCGTCAGCGTGCAGGTGAGCCAGGGCCATGCTGCAGGGTCGGGCACCCACACGCCGACGTTGGCGTTGCCCCCCTTGTCCCCCGAGCGCGCCTGCACGAGCAGGCCGAGCGGTCCCTCGATCGTGGGCTCGTCCCCCGTTGGCGGCTCGAGATCGCCCGGCCGGGCCGGCGGCTCGAAATCGGCCGGCCGGGCCGGCGGCACATCGGCCGGTTGGCCCGGCTGCACGATCTCTCGCCGGCCGTCTGCGTGGACGACGGTGTGCTCGACGATGTCCTGCTGCACGAGAGTGGGCCAGTAAGCGCCGAAGGGCGACCCGTTCGACGGCGTGCCCGTGTAGTAGATGCCCGGATAGTTGGCGAGGGCGAGCTCGACGAGCAGCGCCGAGAACGGCCGGCCACAGGCGGCCTCGTCGCCGTCGACACTCACCTGGAGCAGGCAGGAGCCGGCCATCTGGTCGGTCGGATCGACGGCCGCCTGGCCGATGCGAGTGAAGCGGAGATCCTCGATGCCGTCGCGACCGTCCAGCCCTGCTCGAACGGCTGACTCGAACAACGCCGCCTTGGCCTCGACGTCAAGGCCGGTGAGCACGACCGTCGACGAGTTGCGCCAACCGCCGAGGGCCGTGATGGCGACTTTCGTCGTCACAGGCGCCGGTGTGCCTCGAACGCCGGCGATGCGCACCCGGTCGTGACCCTCCGTCGATAGTTCGACCGAGTCCATGCGGGCCACCACGTCGGGGTTGAGGTACCCCGGCTCACCGATCTCGTACAGGAGCTGGGCAGTGACGGTGTCGACGGTGACCCCGCCGCCACTGCCTGGGTGCTTGGTCACGACGGCGGATCCGTCCCTGTCGATCTCGGCGAGTGGAAAGCCCGGGTGCCGCAGATCGGCGACGGCGAGGAAGCCCGAGAAGTTTCCGCCGGTTGCCTGTGCCCCGCATTCGATCACATGACCGGCGACGACCGCGCCGGCGAGGGCGTCGAGATCGGACCGATCCCAGCCCCACCACCAGGCGGCTGCTCCGGTGACGAGAGAGGCGTCGGCGACACGACCGGTGACGACGATGTCGGCCCCCGCCTCGAGGGCGGTCTTGATGCCAAAGCCACCGAGATAACCGTTGGCCGTGAGCAGCTGGCGGCCCCAGCTGCGAAGCGGTTCGCCCGTATCGAGGTTCGCAAGCTCATGGCCCTCGGCCAGCAGTCCCGGCACGCGGTCGAGCAGATCGTCACCTTCGACGTGTGCGACGGCGAGAGGCACCCCGAGCCGCTGCAGCAGCTGGCGGGTCGCCGCCGCCAACCCCGCCGGGTCGAGCCCGCCGGCGTTCACCACGACCTTGATGGCCCTCTCGGCTATGGCGTCGACGACAGGCTCCAGCTGGCGGAGGAACGTCGTGGCGAAACCGCCCCCGGGCTGCCGCAAGCGTGCCCGGGCGAGGATGAGCATCGTCACCTCGGCGAGGTAGTCGCCCGTGACGACGTCGACGGGACCGCCGTCGACCATCTCAGCGAGGGCCGCCAGCCGATCCCCGTAGAAACCCGAGCAATTGGCGATCCGAACCGCGCGCTCCCCCTCATCGGCCGTGCCCCCGGATTGTCGTGCGGACTCCCATGGACCGCCTCCTCGATGTAAAGGGCCCCGCAAGAATCTAAGTCGCCCTCCCCCCGCCCGTTGCCTTGGCTGCCGGCCTGCAACCCGCGCGGTCGCGGCGCCCGAGCCTCCGGCGGACCTGCCGGCCACCCTGTTACGCAAGTGCTCTGCGCGGTACCGTCGGCCCATGACAACCCGCATCGGCATGATGCTCCCAGGCGCTGTCTCTCTCGGCGCCTACGAAGGCGGCGCGCTCGCCGCCGTGCTGAAGGCGGTGCAGGCATCAGGTGGCGAGCTCGTGGTCGACGCCGTGGCTTCGGCGTCCGCCGGCTCGATGACGGCCCTGATCGCCTCCCGGGCGCTGCTGTGCGGGGCCGATCCCGTCGAGCTGATGACCCAGACGTGGGTTGTGCTGCCGCAACTTGACCGTTTGGCCTCCGACGACCTGACGGCGCCGCTGACGATGCAGAACCTGCTCGACACGGCGCAGGCTCTCCTCGGTCCCGACCTCGTCCGCGACGGACCCGCGAGACAGGCAGAGCCTGTTCGCCTCTCCATGGCGCTGACGATGCTCGGCGGCCTCACCTATGCGATGTCACACCTGCGCGATCCGAGGGATCCGCAGAACGCCAATCCGCAGACGGCACATACGTTGCTGGCGACCACCCATGTCGACTTCTTCACGACCGAGTTCCAGCCGGGGGCTACGACGCCCGATTTCCTCGCCGCCCTCGACGGTGCCATGGCGTCAGGGTCCACTCCTGTCGGGTTTCCTCCCCGGCAGCTGAACCGTGAAGATGCGGTCGCCACCTACGAGGCGAACGGCATCCTCCACCCCGAAGACAAGCCCTTCATCTTCTGGTACTCAGATGGCGGGGACCTCGACAACCAGCCGTTCGGCCGGCTGCTCGATCTCCTCGGGCCGATCGACGACGGAGATGACGAGCGCGTGATCGTGATGCTCGACATCCAGCCTGCGGGACAGCCGACGTGGGAAGGCACGTGGTTCGACCCGGACCCGAGTCACGTGCCGTCCTGGCTGAGCACCCTGTTGCACGTGGACCACTTGCGGGCACAGCAGACCATGTATGACGACCTGCGCCGCCTCGAGAAGACGAACCGCCACATCGCCTGGGTCAAGAACGTGGCCGCCACTCTGCAGAGCCGGGTGCAACCCGCGGCCAGTGACTCGTTCTCCGCCGCCGTGGCAGAGGCGGCCGCCTACGTCGCCGGGGAGCACGACGAGATCCGCAGCGCGATCCGTGCCAGGGCGCCGCTGACGGTGGGAGCGGCCGGCGCGCCCCGAGCCGATGTCTCGGCGACGGGAGCAGATCAACCGTCGGCGGTTGCCGCAAGCCTGCAGGACCTCCTCCTCGAGGCGGCCGGGCTGAACGGCAAGCGGGAGGTCATCGTCGAGGTGATCTCACCCGAGAACGACCCGTCAGTGCACCTCGGCGCGGACGAGCAGTTGTCGGGTGAGTTCCTCTTCCACTTCGGAGGCTTCTTCGACCAGAAGTACCGGGAGAGCGACTTTGCCCTCGGCTACCGCAACGCCCAGTACTGGCTCAGCTGGTGGCTCGAGGGGCGCGTTTCAAACCCGGGAGGCGTCCTCGAGGCGGTGCAGGCCGGCTACGACAGCCTCCCTTGGCGGGATGCGAAAGAGGGGGACGCCTCGGTGAAGACGCTGTCGATCAAGGAGAAGCTGGAGGGGATCGATCTCCTCGGCCACATCGGCCACGTCGTGGAGCACGACCTGCTTCTCGACGTCGCCCATTCAGCCGCAGGTCACGGGCTGCTCAGCGGCCTCCAGAAGGACCTTCATCTCGGTCACGGCCACGGAAACGGGGGGACTTCCACCTCCTGAGCCAGTCGCTCCCTCACGAACTGTGTCGCTAGAACGACCGGACAGCGCCAGGTAGGTCGTTTTGCGCAAGCAGGTCGGCGGCCGGGACCGCCGGGACCTGCCCCGCAGGCACCGGACGCCCCGGGACCGGGCGGCCGCGGGCGCTACGGTGCAGAGAGGTGGGTGCTCGAGACCCGATCGGATCGAATCGCCAGACAAGGGGCAAGCCATGCCGGAAGCGAACACCACGCACGAATTGGTCAAGGACCCAGCCGAGGTGGGGATCGACGCTGAGGCGCTGGCGGCGCTGATCGCTCGCTGCCGGCGCGAGGTCGACAACGGGCTGCTGCCATCTAGCCAGATGGCGGTGGCGGCGGGAGACCGGCTCGTCGCCTACGAAACCTTCGGCGATGCCGCCCCCGACAGTCGCTACGTCATCTTCTCGTGCACGAAAGCGGTCGTAGTTGCCGCTTTCTGGCTGCTGCTCGGCGACGGCTCCATCGCGCTGGATCAGCGGGTCGCCGAGGTCATCCCCGAGTTCGCCACGAACGGCAAGGACGTCATCACGGTCCGCCAGCTGCTGCTGCACGAAGGGGGCTTCCCCAACGCCCCACTCAACCTCGAGACCGATGTCACCCGCCAGCAACGCCTGGCGCGTTTCGCGTCGTGGCGCCTGAATTGGGAGCCGGGGACCCGATTCGAGTACCACGCCACGTCTGCCCACTGGGTCATCGCCGAGCTGATCGAACGACTGAGCGGCGTCGAGTACCGCGCCTTCGTCCAAGAGCGCATCCTCGAACCGCTCGGTCTCAAGCGTCTGCGGCTCGGCGTTGCCGTGCAGGAGCAGGGAGACATCAACGATCTCGAGGTGCGGGGCGAGCCGGCGACGAACGAGGAGCTCGAGGCGGTCCTCGGCATCCCGGGCATCACGCTCGAGGTTATGCAGGGAGAGGTGACCGACGCCGCCCTCGTCGCCTTCAACCGGCCGGCTTTCCGGGCCATGGGGGTGCCCGGCGGTGGCGGCATCTCGACGGCGGCCGATCTTGCCCTCTACTACCAAGCCCTCCTTCACAACCCCGGTCGGCTCTGGGATCCGGCCGTCTTGGCGGCGGGCACTCGCGAGGTCCACGGTGTGCTGCCCGACCCGTGGTACCACGTGTCTTCCAACCGGGCGCTCGGGACGGTGATCGCCGGCGAGGGCCAGGGCGCCGCCATGCGGGGCTTCGGTCGCACCGTGTCGCCGCGAACCTTCGGCCACGCCGGGGCCGGGGGCCAGATCGCGTTTGCGGATCCCGACGTCGACGTGTCCTTCTGCTATCTCACGAACGGCCTCGACGCCAACATCCTCCGCCAGGGGCGACGGACGGCGAGCATCGCCAGCTGCGTCGGCCCGCTCACGAGCTCGCCCTAGCGGGGGCTCCTGACGACGCCGCCGGCGCGCCGGCACGCCCGCTCGCGGGCGGGAACCGGGCCGTGTCTCCGGGCCCCAAGGCGCCTTCTCAGCTATAGGTCAGCCTCACGGCCGCCTCTGGAGAATTGATCCTGAAGGCGAGGCTCTCCTCGATGTAGAGCTCGACTGTGGTCGCATCGTTGGAGGCGTACCCGACGGAGAAGTCCTCACCGACGGTCATCTCGTAGTCACCACCCCGCTGGCTGAGCACGACTGCACCATCGACGGCGCGTGCCAGCACAACCGGGCCGTCAAGGATCTGCCGCAGGTGCTCCAAGACGGGGTAGCCACCGTGCTCGGTGGTTTCGGCGACGCCGGTGTAGCAACGGGCGCCGAGAGCGATTGCATAAGGCCCGGCGACGTCGGCCGCTCCGAGCGTCGCCACAGCTTTGGCGACATGCTCCGGGTAGTTGGCGTAGTCGTCGCTGATGGGGACGGGATCGTGGGGCGACGATGGCGCGATGCCATCGATCCCGCCCAACGAGTAACCGTGGAAGATGAGAGTGTCTTCCGCCAGGGCGGCTGATCGGCTGGCTTCGATCACGGCCTCGAGGTTGAGATCCGAGGCGCCGCGAGCGGCTGCATCCAGCTCCGAGCGGTCGAGGGAGAAGCGGGCCCGCAGCTCGAGCAGCGGCAGCACCTTGCGGCGCGAAACCTCGACCTGGGCGAGCGAGCCGCTCGCGACCTCTTCGGTTCGGCCGAGATCGACGGCGGAATGCTCGAAGCCACGAGGTCCTTCGAAATCCACGAGGCGGCGGGCGGCAAGGAAGTGCTTGAGCGACCGGGCCGCCTCGGCGTCGATCTGCTCCCAAGCCTCGTCCGTCACCGGGGCGAGCTCTCGCATCAAGTGGTTCATTGCAGGTTCCCCTTTTCCATTCGGAGGTCCCCGATGCCGAGACTGGACTGCCCGGCGCCGGTTCCAACAGCTAGCGGGTTGGGTGAGGGCAACGCGAGCCGCCTCAGGGTATTGCGGTCGGAGTGGCGGTAGGGCTCGTCGCGATCGGGCATCTGGAGCATCGCCTCCTCGTCGTAGGACCACGTGCCGTCGGGGTTGACGGTCACGGTCATGCGGAAACTCAGGGTGCGAAACGCCCGATCGAGGAACGGGTTGGAGGCGATGCCATAGATCCCCGTGCCAAGGGCAGCCGTGACCTCGAATTCGGTGGCGTCGGGCTCGGTCGTGCCCCCGGCCAGCAGCACTTGACCTCGTGGGATGGCAAGGGTGAACACGATGGCGTGCGCTGCCGGCTCCCAGAGCCAGTAGCCCACCTGGTCATGGAACGTCTCGACCTCGCCAGGCTTGACGAGGTGGGTGTGATAGCGCAACCCGAAGAACAGCTGCGGCCCGTTCGTCTGCCGGTCGATCGGCTGCAGCTCGTAGTGCTCGACGAAGGCGTCGATCTCCGTGCCCTCGGCGACCGGGTGATCGTCGATGCCTTTCGTACCCTCCCAGATTCCCGCCATCGGCCGCAGCGGGCCGAGGTTTGCCAGGGTGTCGGGGTCGCCGGGCGGTTCGGTGTAGATGTCGGCGCCGTATACGTCGGCGGTTACCTCCGCAGTCGTCATGACTTGCCTCCCTGCGCGGCCGACCTCGCCGCCGGAGCCCTCCGCCCCGGCTGCCACCGTATCGGGGACAGCACCGGCTCGTCCCGCCTCACGTGCCCAGACCTGCGGTCATCTCGGCAAGCGTCGTCACGGTCCTCCAGTTGCGCACGGTCATGGATGTTCCGAGTTGTCGGTCGAAGTAGCTAGTGGTCAGCTTCGACCGCCCGTATCCGTTGGGGTGGTGCAGGAACACCTCCTGGCCTCGAACGGCGAACTCGTCTCCACCTGGCGGAGGGCTCGCGAGCGGATGAGCCAGGAGGACGGTCACACGCTCCGGCCCCGGTACGCCGGCAAGAAACCCCACCGACAGCACGGCAGCCTCCCTGCCAGCCGCGATGAACGGGTTGGCCTGCAGGACGTCGCTCAGCTGCTCGCTCGAGCGCAGCACGACCGGGACTTCAAAACCGAAGGCTGCAGCGATGGCGCGCTCGATCTCGCCCGTCAGCGCGGCCGTGTCGACGACGGTGCTCGAGAACACGACGTTGCCGCTCTGGATGTAGGTGGCTACGTCGGCGAGGCCGAGATGTGCGCACACAGAACGCAGCTCGGTCATGGGCACTTTGTTGTGGCCGGCGAGATTGATCCCGCGCAGCAGGGCGACATAAGCCGGCACCATTCCCTCCGATCAGATGTGTACGCGCTTCATCAGCTGCCAGCCGAGGCGGAGGGTGCGAGCCGGTCCCGGCTGCTCGACATCGAACACGATCTCCTCGCCGCGGTTGCCGTAGTCGGAGTTGTCCACGATGAGGAATCGTCCGCCGTCGTCGAGGGGCGACAGCCGTGACGGGAGGCTCATGGGGCGGTCGACCTCGGTTTCGACGAGATAGAGCGAATTGTTCACGCGACCGACGAACCGGTCTCCCCAATCGCTCCGGTAGAGGCCGGTGAAACGCCCGAGCGATCGGCGCGTCTGACCGTGCGCGCTGGCGGCCGCTTCGCCCCAGAGGGCGTTCACGCGGGCGATCGTGTGGAAGATGACGTCGAGGCCCGCCGCCGCGAGTGGCCCGATCGTGTTCGTGAGCACGGCGGCGGCCACACCGTGCTCGGGCGAGAAGCCGATCCGGGTCGTGAAGCCGGGATAGCCACCGCTGTGCCCGCGGATGGTGATGCCGTCGACCGTGTAGATCATCCATCCGAGGCCATGGTGCGGCTCCTGGCTCCGCTGCCATTGCACCCGCTGCATCTCACGCTTGCTCATGTCGCTGAGCAGCCTCGTGTCGCCTGGGAAGTGCGCCTCCTGGTATCGCAGGAGGTCGTCGACGTTCGAGATGAGCCCGCCGGGCGCTTCGAAGGCAGCCGCCTCACTGTCCGCGATGGGCCGGTAGCCCTCTCCGGGAAGCAGCCGCCAGTATCCCGTCGCCAGCGTGGACCGCAGGCGCCCCGAGAGCCTCGTGCCCGAGGCCCCGAGCCCGAGCGGTTTGACGATTCCCCGCTCGACGGCGGCGGCGAACTGGCGGCCGCCGACGGTCTCGATGATCTCGCCGAGCAACGAGTAGGCCATGTTGGAGTACCGGAACCCCACCGCCGGCTCCGCGAACGTCCCGTGGTCGAGGAGCTGGCGGCGAACCTGCTCACGAGAGGGGAACTCACCCGGACGCCACCCGCAGGATCCGTCCCGGATGACTCCCCCACTGTGGGTGAGCAGGTGGCGAACGGTGAGCCCGGAGCCGCCGAGGGCCGGCTCGAGCCAGCCCAGGTACGTCGTGACGGGCTCGTCGAGGCGGATCTTGCCTCGCTCCACGAGCTGCATCATGAGGGTGGCCGTGAGCGTCTTCGTGATGGACGCCACGCGGTAGCCCGTGGCGGCCGTGGCCGCCGTGCCGGCGGAGACGTCGCTCAGACCGCGGGCACCGCGCAGGACGGAGCTGCCGTCGAGTGAGATGGCGTAGGAGACAGCCGGGGTCTCGAGCATGAACGCACGGTTCCGGATCCACGCCTCAGCGATATCGGCGGCATCCGACAACTGCCGGCGCGTCAGCTTCACTCAGCAGGGTCCGCGGATGACGCTGCTTCGGCGAGCAGCCTCAGCGGCTCTTGTTGGCGCGCAGGGCGTCCATCTGGCTGGCGCCGAGCGAGGGGTCGTGCTTCTGCTTCTTTGCGGCCCGCTTCTCCTTGAGGGTCTTGCCAACCTTCTTCGTGCTGGATTTCTTGGGGGACTTGTCGGCCATGTGGATCGGCTCCTTGTCGGGCGTCACCTGAGCCTACGAACTCTGGAGGCGTCGCGTGCCAAAAGCGCGCCCTGTGCTCAGCTGGCGGCACTGCCTTCGACCGCCGCCGCCATTGGCCCGGAACCACCGGCAACCCCGAAAACCTCGATGGCTGCCTACGATGTGAGCACGCCGGGCCTCGACGCTGCCTGACGTGGCCGTGAGCGAACGAGCTCTCCGAGCTGGAGGTGATGAGTTGGACGACCACGACATCGTCAAACGGATCGACGACCTCGTCGCCGAGGAGCACACGCTCCGGAACAACGCCGGCGGCGGGCGCCCGCTGACCAATGCCGATCGCGAGCGACTGCAGGAGCTCGAGGTCAAGCTCGACCAGCTGTGGGATCTGATGCGCCAGCGCCGCGCCCGCCGGGAGATGGGCGAGAACCCCGATCAGGCGCACCTCCGGCCCCCGGAGACGGTCGAGGGATACCAGCAGTAGCCCACTCACGCACCCCCGGGCGCGCGCCGGCGCGCGCCGGGCGCTAAGGCGCGGTCCCGGGGCACCAGGAGCACCCCCGCGGGGGTACCCGGAGCGCCCCTGCCGGGGCGGGCTACCTTGGCCTTCGTGGAGCACCTGGCGCGGCGACTCGCCGAGATCCCGGGCGTGCTGGCGGTCACCCTTGGCGGTTCCCGCGCCCGCGGAACGGCACGACCCGACTCCGACTGGGACTTCGGCCTCTACTACCGAGGCACGATCGACCCGGCCGACATCGCAACTCTCGGATGGCAGGGTGAGATCTCGGGCCCGGGCGGCTGGGGCCCGGTCGTCAACGGCGGTGCCTGGCTCGTCGTCGAAGGCGAGCGCATCGACCTGTGTTACCGGGAGCTCGACGAAGTCCTCTCCTGTGTCGCCGAAGCAGAAAGAGGGGAGTTTCGCATCCACCCCCTCGCCACCTATGTCGGAGGAATCGCCTCGTACGTGGTCGTCGGCGAGCTGGCGATCTGCAAACAGCTCGTCGGGACGCTGCCACGACCGTCGTTCCCCCACGCCCTCGCCGTCAGCGCACCGCCGAGGTGGCGCCAGCTCTCGATGATGGCGGTGCGCACGGCTCGTTCGCACGCCTCTCGAGGCGACGTCGTCGCCACCGTCTCCAACCTTGGGATCGCCGTCGTCACCGAGGCCAACGCCCGGCTCGCCGAGCGGAGGGAGTGGGCGCTCAACGAGAAGGGCATCGTCGATCGCGCCGGTCTGAGCGAGGCCCACGGCATCCTCGCCCCGCCCGGGTCCTCCCCGGCAGCACTCGGGGCCACCGTCGACGCCGTGGCCGCCGTCATCGGCCGAAGGACGTGAGCTGATCGTCCAGGTGGCACCGCACTAGTCTCCGCCGATGCCACCCGACCGCCGGTCTCGGAGCGCCGTCAAGCGCCACGAGGTGCCGGCCTGGTGGCGCGACGCCAAGCTCGGGATCTTCGTGCACTGGACTCCGGCTTCCGTGCCCGCCTTCGCGCCGGTCGACGCTGACATGGGCGAGCTCCTGGCCCGCCGCCACCCGGCGGCGATGGCCTGGTCACCGTATGCCGAGTGGTACGAAAACTCCCTGCGCTTTCCCGGCAGCCCGGCGGCTCTTCATCATTCCGAGATCTATGGGAGCCGCCCCTACAGCGAGTTCGCCGGCGAGTGGGAGGCGGCCCTCGCCGGCTGGGATCCGGACGGCTGGGCGGCGCGCTTCGCCGCCTGCGGGGCTCGTTACGTCGTCCTCGTGACCAAGCACCACGACGGCTACTGCCTGTGGCCGACGGAGGTCGTCAACGAGCGCCGGCCTGGCTGGCACTGCCGCCGCGACGTCGTCGGGGAGCTGGCGCAGGCGGTTCGCGGCCAGGGGATGCGCTTCGGCGTCTACTACTCGGGCGGGCTCGATTGGACGTTCAACGACCATCCGATCGGATCGTTCAGCGACCTGTTGCGTGCCCAACCCCGCGGCGCCTACATCGACTACGCCGAGGCGCAGGTACGCGAGCTGATCGCCCGCTACCGGCCGAGCGTGCTCTGGAACGACATCTCGTGGCCGACGGCATCGGGCCGGCTGGCCGCCCTCCTCTCGTCCTACTACCGCGACGTGCCCGATGGTGTCGTCAACGATCGCTTCATGCCATGGTCGCCGCTCTGGCGGTTGGCCCAGACGCGCTCGGGTGGCGAGCTGATCGACCGGGCCGTTGCCCGTGGCGCTCGGGCCGCCACAGGCATCATCCCCCCGAAACCCCCCTTCTTCGACGTGCGCACGCCGGAGTACACGGTCTTCCCGACCGCCCAGCGACACGCCTGGGAGTGTGTCCGCGGCATCGACCGGAGCTTCGGGCACAACGAGGCCTCCCGCGAGGACGACTTCCTGCGGCGCGACGAACTCCTGTGGTCCTTCGTCGACATCGCCTCCAAAGGAGGCAACCTCCTCCTCAACGTGGGTCCCAGGGGGGAGGACGCCACGATCGCGCCGGCGCAGCTCAAACGGCTCGACTGGCTGGGCGAGTTCACCGAGGCCAACGGAGCGGCGCTCTACGGGACGCGACCTTGGGTGCAGGCTGAGGGGTCGGCCCACCTTGCGGAGATCCGCTACACCGCTCGGGACCGCGACGTCTACGCTTTCGTGCGCCCAGCGCCAGGAGTGCCGGCTGTGTCGCAGGTCACGCTCACCGAGATCGACGCCGGTCCCGCCTCGACCGTGAGCGACGTCAGCGGCGCCCGTCTCGTCGCCTCGAGGGGTGCTCGCGGCCTTGTCGTCTCGCTCGGGGTACCAGCGACGGGCGATCGCCCGGTCGCCGTCGTGGTGAGCAGCGCAACGGCCCGCCCGACGCCTGCTTGATTCGCCTTCGCCTCGCTTCCGCGGCGCAACCGCCTGCCCGTCGCCTGCCTGCGCCTCGCTTTGAGCGACGCTGACCGGGCTGCCGGCGTGCGGCCGGCCCGTCCGCCCGCCGGCACGGGAGGCAGGACCGGTCTGCCTTCAGCACCCTCTTGCATCCAGCTCGCATTTCTGCCAGGCTCTCGGCCGAAGCTCCCGCAACTGCCTGGCGGAAACGGCGCCGTCGATCAGGCACCTCGAGCGAGGACTTGACCCATGGACACGACATCGACGGCACGGACCCGGATCACCCAGATGCGGCAGTCCCTCACCCCCTCTGAATGGCATCGCACGGGGCTGATGTTCGCCTCGATCCTGCTGCTGCACGTGCTCGGATTCGGCATCCTCATCATCTTCGTGCTGCCGAGTCACTACAAGGGTCTTGGCATCGGCATCACCATCCTCGCCTACACCCTGGGGCTTCGCCACGCCTTTGATGCCGACCACATCTCGGCCATCGACAACACCACCCGCAAGCTCATGGCGGACCGGCATGGCACGAGCGAGAAGCGCCCTCTCTCGGTTGGCTACTTCTTCTCGCTCGGCCATTCGACGATCGTCGTCGCCATCGGTGCCGGCCTCGTCATCGCCGAAAAGGCCGTCTACGGAGCCGTCTCGAACCGCGGTTCCGGGCTGGAGCAGTTCGGTGGCGTCTTCGGCACGATCGTCTCGGCCTCGTTCCTCTACCTCATCGCTCTGCTGAACATCGTCATTCTCGTCGGGATCCTCCGGGTGTTCCGCTCGATGCGGAGGGGTGACTACGACGAGGAAGAGCTCGAACGGCAGCTGCAGTCTCGCGGGCTCATGTACCGGTTCTTCGGGAAGTGGATGAGGTCGATCACAAAGGAATGGCAGATGTACCCGGTCGGAGTGGTCTTCGGCCTCGGTTTCGACACGGCGACCGAGGTCGCCCTGCTCGCCACGACGGCGATCCTCGCCAAAGAGGCTCTCCCTTGGTACTCGATCATGTGCCTGCCAATCCTGTTCACGGCAGGTATGACGATGATGGACACGCTCGACGGCTGCTTCATGAACATCGCCTACGGGTGGGCCTTCTTCAACCCCGTGCGGAAGGTGTACTACAACCTGGCGATCACCGGGCTGTCCGTCGGGATCTGCTTCTTCATCGGCACCGTCGAAGTGCTCGGCCTCCTGCCCATGGAGCTGCATCTGAGAGGTCACTTCTGGGTCGACATGGCTGGCTTCGACATCAACAAGGCAGGCTTTGTGATTGTCGGCATGTTCGTTGTCACCTGGGCAGGTGCGGTCGCCATCTGGCGGCTCGGGAGGGTGGAGGAACGCTGGAGCTCCCACCTCAAGGCGAGCGAGCTGGCGCCGTCCGAGGCCATCTCGTTGTCGGCATGCCGCGACGGCCGCTCGCTGACGGCCGAGCCGGTGGGGCTCCCGACGCCTGCGGGCGTGTCAGGGCTGGCGCACGACAGCTCTGGCGGTCGAGGCGGCTTGCCACAGGAAGCAGGCGTTGGTCGTCGTAGGCTTGATCAGTGACCACCGCCCCGGCACGGACCCCCTCCGAGATGGTCGATGCCGTGCTCACCCTCCTGCGAGCGCAGGGCGGAAGGGTGACAACCGCTCGGCGTCAGCTGCTCGAGGCGTTGTTCACCTCAGTGGATCATCGAACGGCGGAGGAGCTGGCAGCCGAAGTGCAGTCACGGGCGCCGGACATCCACCTGTCCACGATCTATCGAAACCTCGACGAACTCGAGCGCCTCGGCGTGATCGTCCACACGCACCTCGGGCACGGCCCCGCCACCTACCACTTGGCATCGTCCGCTCACGGCCACCTCGTCTGCGAGCGCTGCGGTGCCACGCTCGAGGCGCCCGAGGAGCTCTTCCGCGGCTTGTCCCGTGGCGCACAGACGCGCTTCGGGTTCAACATCGACCCGCGCCACTTTGCCGTCCTCGGGCGCTGCAGCGAGTGCTCCTGATCGAAGTCCGGCGCGTCACCGAGGCGTGGCGCTACCAGGTGCCGGCGGCCCTCAGAAAAGCTCGGGCAGAGCCGTAAGGGCTGACGACGGCGACGCGGCCCTGGGGCCGCGAGGGCTCAGCCGAGAAGATGCTCCACCTCGTTGGCGGCGCTCCTGGTCAGGCCGGTGAGCTCGAGGGTGCTGCTCGAGAGCGCCCGCCCGACGCCGAGCTCTCGGCCGTCGGCCACGGCGACCACGCCTGCAGGCCCGCGCAGCAGGTTGAAGGCTGAACGCGGAGAGCGCAGCGTGATCGTGACGGTGAAGGTCCCGCCTTGGGATGCGACGGATCGGACTCGGGCGACCTCGTCGCGTTCGAGCACCGCCACGAGCGGACCGAGGCGGCCATCTCCCGTCGGCACTCTCAACCCGATTCCGTGCTTTGGCGAGCTCGCCTGGGGCGCAAGGACCGACTGGGCGGGCGCGCCGGCGGCGGTGGTCGTCGAACTCGAAGAGCTCGCCCCCCCGGTTCCCAGGAGCTCCAGGCCGAGGCCACCGATCACGCCGGCGGCGAGGACGATGCTGGCGGCGATCCCGACGGCCCGTAGCCGTCGCCGAGGGCGTGCAGGAACGAGGCGCCGAGGTGAGACGACGTCGCCCACGCTGGGCGCACCGGCGTCCTCGGCGTCCTCGGCGCCGGCGACGGCGGCGAGGGCAGTGGCAACCGTCTCGGAACGAGCCTCCGCAGATACCGGCGCCTGCAGGCCCCGCACGAGGTCGCGGACCTCGGCCAGGCTCGAACGCTCGTGGCGGCAGATCGCACACGAGTCGGCGTGCTCGAGCACCTGACGCGAACGTTCCGAGTCGAGCTCGCCATCGATGAGGGCGGAGAGCTCCTCGGACGACGGGTGCTCGGCGGGTGGCGTCATCGGAGGGTTGGGGTGGTCGGTCATGATTGTGCCTCGTCATCTTCGACGTGCGGCGAGGTCATTGCATCGCGTTGCGGTCTCGTTACGGGCCGCGACGCTCCCCGCCGCTCGCGCAGGACCTCCGCCAGGGCGGCCCGGCCGCGGAAGATGCGTGAGCGGACGGTGCCGATCGGGACTCCGAGAACCTCGCTGATCTCGGCGTAGTCGAGCTCGGCAATGTCTCTCAACACGACGGCGAGGCGTTGCTCTTCCGGTAGTCGCTCGAGCGCCGCCGTGATGACGATTCGGTCCGTGACCGGCCCTGCCACGTGGTCAGCACGGGAGGCGACCTCGCCGTACGCAGCCTCGCCCCGCTCGTGCAGGCGGTCCCCCAGGACGATCGGCCGGCGTTTTCTCCGGCGAAGCTCGTCGAGGGCGGCGTTCGTCGCCACGCGAAAGCACCACGTCGAGAACGAGCTCCTACCGTCGAAGGCCTTCAGACCTCGGGCGATGGCGATCATCGCCTCCTGGGTGGCGTCGCGGGCGTCCTCGTCGTTCGAGAGGATGCGGCGGCACACGGCGTAGCAGCGGTCGTAGTGAGCCGTCAGCAGCCGGCCGAGCGCCTCTCGGTCCCCCCCGCAGGCTTCTGCCAACAGGGCCGCATCCTCGGAACGCCTGTCAGCGCAGATGACCCAGCGTAGGCGAGCCGGGTTTCCGGGAACTCGCAACCCCGTGGCTTCGTCAGAGGATCCAAAAGGGCCTGAGCGAATGCCCGCCGTCGGAGGAGCCATAGCCATGAGACCGCCTCACCGCACCGCCATCGCAGTGATCTCGCTCGTCTTCGCGGGAGGAGGTGTGCTCGCCGGTTGCGCCGGCGTCTCGAGCTCCTCGAGCTCCAGCCCGTCGACGACCGAAGTCGCTACGCCTGAGGCCGGCGTGGGCGGGCAAGTGCCGACCCGCTCGGCGAGCGGCCACGCCCTCGGAGGAGCAGTCAAGGCCAATGCGGTCGGCCAATCTGTCTCGCCGGCCGCCCCGCTCGTCATCCGAACCGGAACCGTGACCCTCGGAGTGCCGAAGCCTCACATCGTCGAGATCTTCAATCGCGTGTCGAACGCGGCGACATCGATGGGGGGTTTCGTGGCCTCGTCGTCCAGCAACGAAGTGGGAGATGCCAGCGGTGCAGAGCTCGTCGTGAGAGTTCCGGGCAGCGACTTCGGCGCCCTCGTCGCTCGCGTCGACTCGTTCGGAAAGGTGCAGGCACAATCCGAGAACGGCCAGGACGTGACGGGCGAGAGCATCGATATCGAAGCGAGCCTGGCGAATCTGAACAGCGAGGAGAACGCCTTACGGGCCCTTCTCTCCCGCGCCGGGTCGATCCCAGCCATCCTCCAGGTACAGGATCAGCTCTTCGGGGTGGAAGGCGACATCGAGCAGCTGGACGCGCAGGAGAGCTCTCTGATCGACCGGGCCACGTTCGCCACCCTCACCGTCCAGCTCTCGCCGCTGGCGCCGCACCTCGTACCGAAGCCCAAGCCAAAGCCGGAGAACGCCTTCGTGCGAGCCGCAAAGCTCGCCGCTCACAACACCACCGTGGCCGTGCGGGCCGTCGTGGTGGCACTCGGCTGGGCCTTCCCCCTCATCGTGCTCTCGGCTCTCGCGCTGGCGGGCTGGCGGATGAGGCGCCGCGTCGGCCGCCGGCAACCACCAGCTCCGAGCATGCCCACGAGCGTGTAGGTGGCCGGCGCTGGCGTGATTACTTCGACAGCTTGAGGAGCTCCGCGATCCCGTCCTCGATGCCGATGGCGAGGACATCGATATCGGCCGTGGTGTCGAAGTCGCCCGTGACGCCGAAAGCCACCCTGCCGTTGTAGGACGTGATGGCCACGCCGATCCGCACGCCATGAGCGATGGGGACGAAGGGCAGGTACTCGAGCATCTCCCGCCCGGCCAGATAGAGCGGGAACTGCGGCCCGGGGACGTTCGTCGTGACGGTGTTGATGCTGTGCTGAGGCACCCTCCGCAGGAGCGCCATGGCCGCCCGTTCGCCGAGGGCCACTCCCACGAAGGGCGTCAGCTCGCCGAGAGCCGTCAGGCCTTCGCCCGCCAAGGTCTGGTGCGAGCCTTTGAGGTCGTCCATCTGCTTGCGGATGCTCGCCAACCGCTCCAGCGGGTCGTCGACGGCAACCGGCAGATCCGCGAAGAGGGCCGAAACCCGGTTGTTGTAGGTCCCATGCTCCTCCTCCCGCCGGACAGAGACGGGGACGAGCGAGCGCACGACGATCTTGTCGACAGGTTCGCCCCTGCCGAGGAGCAGCTCACGAAACCCTCCGGCGATGACAGCGAGGATCGCGTCGTTGACGGTCCCGCCGAAGCTGCGGCGGATGGCCTTGAGATCATCGAGCTCGGCGCTCGCCCAGGTCCAGCGACGGTTCGGGCCGATGTTGCCGACGATCGAGCTTGGCTCGGTGGGAGCGAACCGCCGGGCGTAGGAGCCGACGCCATCGGCGAGCTCCCGCAGCTGGGTGACCGCTCGGCCGGGCGCCTGCAGCACCCGCCTCACCGCCTGGAACTGCTCGTACGGGCTGACGGCGAGATCGACGAGGGCATCGGCCGCCAGGTGAAGGTTCGACGGCGCCGGCTGGGGGATCCAGGCATCGGCCGGTGCGGGATGCGCGCCCGGCTCCCGATCGAGCATCACGGCGAGCAGGTCGGTGCCCGACACGCCGTCCGCCATGCAGTGGTGGATCTTGCTGATCAAGCCCCATCGGTCGCCCTCGAGCCCCTCGATGATCCAGGCCTCCCAGAGGGGGCGGCGGCGGTCGAGCTCCTGGGACATGATGCGGCCCATCAAGTGCCGAAGCTCCGCCGGCCCTCCCGGAGCAGGAAGAGCGGTGTGACGCACGTGGTACTCCAGATTGAAGTGTGGATCGTCCGCCCAGACGGGTCGGGCGAGCTCGAAGGGCACGAAGCGCACGACCTGGCGGTACCGCGGCACCTGGCCGAGCTTGGCCGACATGGCCGCCACGACCTCCTCATAGTCGGGCGGCGGGCCCGCGAACACGGCGCAGGATGCGATGTGCATGTGGGTGATGCCGTCCTCGAGGAAGAGGAAGGAGGCATCCAGCGGGCCGAGCCGTTCCATGGCGTCCCGCCTCAAGCGGCAGCCGGCAGCTGCTCGTGCAGTGGCAGCCGGACCGCCTCGTGGTCGCCCCCGAGAGCGAGCACCTCCTCGAAGCCCTCGCGCAGGCACTCCATGAACACGGCGTCGTCGGGCACGGCGGCGGTGTCCACCGAGACTCCGACGCAGCAGGTGCCGTCGTACGACAACAGGGTTAGATTCGCCGCCGCCCCGATGGTGGGGCCAAAGGGGGTGTAGCGCTCCATGCGGGCACCCCCTAGGTAGACGGGGAAGGCGAAGCCGGGGACGTCGCTCGCCACGAAGTCGACGTGCTTCAGCATGCTGCCGACTACCGCCGGAGGCAACAGGTTGAGCCCTGCGGCGATGGCGTTCGTGAAGCCGAGCGAGCGCTCCTCTCGCGCCGTCCTGCAGAGCCGATGAATCTCGCCGATGCGGGTGGACGGGTCCGGGTTGGATACCGGGACGACGAAACGTATGAGGGTGATCCGGTTGCCGCCGAGGGGGTCCTTCGGCGTCCTGATGCTGATGGGCAGGGTGACGCGCAGCGTCTTGACGTCGGCCTCGTGCCGTTCGTGGTACCGGCGCAAACCGCCGGTGACCGCCGCCATGAAGCCGTCGTTGATCGTGCCGCCGGCAGCAGCTGCCGCACGTTTCAGGTCACGTGTCTCCACCTCGACCATGTCGAGATGACGACCGAGCCCTCGCGCCGTCATGATCGGCGAGAGGGTTTCGCGGACCGGCGCCACCGTGCGGCCGATGGAGCGGGCCGTTTCGAGGGCCGAATTGAAGCTTCGCAGCGGCCAGAAGGCACCGTGCACGGCCGATGGCAGCGCTGACCACGCCCGCTCTGCGACGAATTCGGACATCCGTAGCAGGCTCCAGGCGAGACTCTCACGGATGAGCGCAGGGTTGTCGAGGCGCTCTCCAGCCGGAGCCTCTGGCATGGCGGCGACTGCAGCGAGATCCCGCTCGGTGTCGAAGAGCAGGAGGGCGAGCTGAATGCCTCCGATGCCGTCGGTCAATGAGTGGTGGAGCTTCATGACAAGGGCGGCGCGGCCGCCCTCGATGTGCTCGATCAGGGTGAACTGCCAGAGCGGACGAGAGCGGTCGAACGCCGTCATCGCCTCTCGGCGGGCGAACTCCACGACGGTGGCGGACGTGTGTGGTGGGGGCGCCTCGATGCGGCGAAGGTGCCAGCTCATGTCGAAGCCGTCGTCGAAGGTCCAACGAGGCGTACCGACACGCCCGGGAGGCTCCAGCACGCGTTGGCGGAACATCGGGATCTGACGGGTGGCGTGCTCCAGCCGATCGGTGAGCACCTCCCAGTCGGGGCTGTGCTCCAGCCAGGCGACGGCCACGACGGTCGACCGCAGGGCGGGGTCCCTCTCCATGTACCAGGAGAAGGCGTCAGTGTCTCGCATGAAGACGTCCATCTCGGTCTCCTGTCCGGTAGCTCAGCGTCACTGCCGCAGCTGTGAGCCGCAACTCTGAGAAAAGCCTCCTCTTGTCGCAGCGGCGGGGGAAGAGGCGAACGTCACAATTCCCGACTGGAGCAGCTTGGCCGGCGACCCCTCGCCACATCGACGGTGACGCCGGAGGTCGATCACCAGGCGGACGATGTCGTGAACCGTGTGGGCGCCTCTCGGCGACAGGGCCGTTGCAAAATGGCCGCGGAGTAGATTCGGGCCGTGCCGGGAGATCATCGCCAGCTGGCCGCCATGATGCTCACCGACATGGTCGGCTACTCCTCGCTGACCCAGCGGGACGAGAAGCTCGCCCTCGAGCTCGCCCGTGAGCAAGACCACATCGTCCGGGCCACCGCCGCAACCTTCGGAGGGCGCACCGTGAAGTCGCTCGGCGACGGTGTCCTCGTGGAGTTCGCGAGCGCCCTCGACGCCGTGAAGTGCGCCCTCGAGATACAGAACGCCATCGACGAGCGCAATTCGGCTGCCGAAGGCGAGCACGTCGCGCTCCGGATCGGTGTCCACCTCGGCGATGTCGTCCATAGGGACGAGGACGTCTTCGGCGATGCCGTCAACATCGTCGCCCGCATCGAGCCACACGCCGACCACGGCGGAGTCTGCGTCTCCCAGCAGGTCTACGACCAAGTCCACAACAAGCTGGAAGCATCGTTTCGCTCCATCGGGAGCCCGAAGCTGAAGAACATCGAAACCGCTATCGAGCTCTACAAGGTCGCCCCGGCCTCCGCGCCCTCTCCTACCGGCGCCCGAGCGTCACCACCTCAACTCGACGAAAGCCTCCGTCGCATCGTCGTCCTGCCATTTGCCAACATCAGCTCAGACTCCGCCGACGAGTACTTCGCCGACGGCATGACGGAGGAGCTCATCGAAAAACTCGCCCATGTCTCGGGGCTTCGCGTCATCGCCCGCACGACCGCCATGCACTACAAGAACAGTCAGGAGACCGCCCTCGAGATCGGCCGCACCCTTCGCGTCGGCATGGTGCTCGAATGCAGCGTGCGAAAGGCCAACAAGCGCGTCCGCATCACCGCCCAGCTGATCGAGACGGGCTCGGAGGAACACCTCTGGGCGGCGCGCTACGACCGTGACCTCGATGACGTCTTCGCCATTCAAGACGACATCGCTGGCCAGATCGCGGAGGCGATATCCGCCCATGTCGAGGGGCTCGGGGGAGCGGTCTCCCTCTCGGCGGCTCCCGCCCAACAGGACACAACCGACCTCGAGGCCTACACCGACTTTCTGCAGGGACGGAAGCTGCTTCGCGACAAGGTCTCGGAGGGCACAATTCGCCAGGCGCTCACCTTCTTCGAGAAAGCGGTCGGCCGCGATCCCGACTTCGCCCGCGCCCGAGTGGGTGCTGCGGAGTGCTACTTGTGGCTCGGGGCCGAAGGCTCCTGGCCACTCGCCGACTCGACGAGGCGGGCCAAGGAAGAGCTCGCGACAGCCCTCGCCGAGAACGACGCTCTCGCAGAGGCTCACTCGGCCCTCTCCGGCATGATGCTCGGTGAGGACGACTTGGCGACGGCGGAGCGGGAGGCCCGCCGTGCCCTCGATCTCAACCCCAGCTTCTCCGATCCCTACCGTTGGCTGGCGCAGCTCGAAGCGGGCGCCGGCAACATCAACGAGGCCGTGCGGCTGCTCGAGGACGCGTACGGGCTCGACCCGCTCGACGTCAATGTCATCGCTTTCCTCGGGCGTGCCTACTTCTACGCCGGACGCGAGGGGGACGCTCTTGAGCACTGGGAGAAGACGGCCCCGCTGGTGGCGTTTCGAACGCACGCCTACTGGACCGAGTACTACCTCAGCCATCAGGACTACACCAAGGCGGAGGAGAGCTTTCACGAAATGGAGCGCCTGCGTCCCGACAGCGTGTGGGTGCTCACGTACCGTGGGTTTCTTGCGGCACGGCAAGGAGATAGGGAGACCGCCGGACGATGCATCGAGGCTCTCGACGAGCTCGAACGGCACGGAGTCCTCACCTGCTTCTTCGCAGGGTTCGTGCATTTCGCGCTCGGCGAGATGGATGCGTTCTTCGAGTGCCTGGAGCGGGCCTTAGCGCTCCATTCGCTACCTCTGCTCGAGCTGAGGTGGTCGCCGCTCTATGAAAAAGCCAGAAGCGACCCCAGGTACCACGATCTCATGCGGAGACAGCTGAGCCTCAGGCCAGCGAGCGAAGAGCTCACCCCGGGCCCGGCAGCATCGCAGGCGAGCAGCTCGCCGCTCCACCAGTAGCCCGCACCCGGGCCGCCGGTTGCGGCGGGCAGCTCAAGCCTCAGCTGGCGTCCGTCGCCCGCGCCGCCCGGCTCGCCTGCACCGTCGCGAGGCCGAGCAAGGCGAGGAGCCATCCGGTGCCGATACGGAACAGGACGGTCTGGGCGTCGCGACCCGGCCTCGTCGCTGCGACGGCGATCGCGACGGTGACCGGGCCGAGGCCGGCGGCCGTCAACGCCGAAGCGGCGGCTTGGTGCCCGGCGAGCCAGGCCGCATCGCTGCGCAACGTCGACGGGATGCGGATGCCGGCGAGGAGGTTCCTTGGCAGCCGCCCCGCCGCCCCCAGGCGTCCGAGCACGACCACGATCACACCGGCGAAGCCGAACCGGATCGCCCTCATCACGTGCCCCAGGCTACAGCGATTCGCACGGCCAAGGACCTCGACGCCGCCAGCCAGATCGGCCGGTGCTGCCGGTTTGGGCGTCTCGCACCCGCCTGAGCTCCAGCGAGTGAGCAACGGCAGCAGTACCTAGTCTTGGGGCCGGTGCGGTCGATGCGGTGGATGTGACACAGCCGTCCGGCGAGCGCGGTCGGGCTCGTCGCGAGCGGGCTCGTCGCGCCGTGGACCGTTTCCTGGCGGTCGTCTCGCTCGCGCTCGGGGCCGTCCCCGCTGCCCTCGCACGGGGGGCCCGCTCCCTCTCGAGGACATGGCGATTCGTCCGGGTCCCGCAGCTGCGGGCCGCCGAGCTGCAGCCGTTCCCGCCGCCGCCTCTGACGTTCTCGCTCCTCGCCCAGGTCGCCATGGAGCACGCCCTCATGGCCGTGGCGATGTCGCCGAGCCGGTTCCCCGCAGCGTCCGACCTCGACCGCGTGGCGGACGAGGTCTATGCCGCACGCACCCTGTTCGGCGCCGAGGGGTGGCTCGACGACCCCGGCTCGTATCACCGGACCCCGCCGGCGCTCGAGGAGGACGACCTGACGTGGCACCGCGGCCGGGCGCTCGGGATCGCCTACGAGCAGATGAGTTTCGAAAGCCGGTTCGCTCCGCGATCGGGCGAGCCGGGGGCGCGGCGCTGGGAGTCGTACGCCGCCAACCACGTGGCTGCAGCCACCATCGTGCGGCACCGCGGTGCCGAGCGGCCGTGGCTCGTCTGCGTTCACGGCTTCTCCATGGGCTATCCGGTGATGGACTTCGCCGGCCTGCAAACCGCCCGGCTCCACCGCGAGCACGGCCTGAACGTGGCGCTGCCTGTTCTGCCGCTCCATGGTCCACGCAAGGTGACGCCGTTGAGCGGGGAGCCGTTTCTCTCCTTCGAGATGATGAACTCCGTCCACGGGCTCGCCCAGAGCGTCTGGGACGTCCGCCGGCTCGTCGGTTGGTTGAGGTCACAGGGCGCCACGTCCATCGGCCTCTACGGCGTCTCGCTCGGGGCCTACGTCGTGGCCCTGTTGGCCGGCCTCGACCCCGGGTTCGAGGCGGTCGTGGCCGGCATCCCGGTCGTCGACCTACCCACGCTGTTCGCCGCCCACAGCCCGGTGCCGATCCGCCGGCTGGCCGATCGGCACGGGATACTCGGTACCGGGCCGGAGGTGGCTCACCACGTCGTCTCGCCGCTCGCCTTCAACACGACGATCGCCCACGACCGGCGTTTCATCTTCGCTGGCTACGGCGATCGCATGGCCTTCCCGAGCCAGGCCGTCAGCCTCTGGGAGCACTGGAGCCGGCCGGCGATCTGCTGGTATCCGGGCAGCCACGTCGGGTATTTGTGGTCGCGGCCGGTGGCGAGGTTCCTCGACCGGTCGCTCACCACCGCCGGACTGACCGAGCGTGCATGGGCCGAATGACTCTGGCGCCGGAGCTGCTCCGGCGCGACAACGAATGTGGTGGCACGTCTATCCGAGGGGTCACACGAAGAGGTCACGGGAACGGCGTCTGGCGCGCCGCGGTTGCTGGCGCCGCTGGAGCATCGGATGTCCGGGCTCCGCACCGGCCCGCAGCCGACCCGCGACCCTGAGTTCATCCGCCGCGTGACGCCTCCTATTGCGTGGCTGACCAGCTACTTCTCGCCCGAGGTGAGGGGACTCGAGCGCATACCGCTGAGCGGTCCCGTGCTCGTCGTCGGCAATCACTCGTGCCTCTTCTACATGCCCGACGTGTGGGTGGTCGGCCAGGCGCTCATCGCCCGACGAGGGCACGAGCGGCCAACGTACGCGATGGGCTACGACCTCTTGTTCGCCGTTCCCGGTGTCAGCGGCTTCTTGCGCAAGGTCGGCGCCATCCCGGCGGCGTACGAGGAGGCCGAAGCGGCCCTACGGGAGGACGCTCAACTGCTCGTCTACCCCGGCGGCGACTGGGAGGCGTGCCGCCCGTGGAAAGACCGCAACCGCATCGACTTCGCCGCCCACCGCGGCTTCGTCAAGCTTGCGCTCAGGACCGGTGCTCCTGTCGTGCCGGTCGTCACGCACGGCAGCCACGACGCCGTCGTCGTGCTCAGCCGTGGCGAGGCCCTAGCCCGGGCAATGGGCCTGCACCACCTCCGGATCAAAGTGTTCCCCCTCGCCCTCGGGCCTCCCTTCGGCGTGACGTCGATGCTCTCGCCACCGCTGCCGTTGCCCTCCGCCATCACGGTGGAGTTCCTCCCGGCGCTCGACTGGACGCGCTTGGGGCCGCACGCCGCCTCCGACGACGGCGTCGTGGACGCCTGCTACGACGAGATCACCGGCCTCATGCAAGACGCCCTCACGAGGATGCACCGCGAGAACCCACATCCGGTGGCGACCGGCATCGGGCGTCTGGCGCGGCACGGCCTCACCGGCCATACGAGAGGCCTTCCGTCCGTCGCCAAGGACGGGGCGCCCAGCGCCGGAAGCAGCTGACGCGGCCCGTGCAGCCGTGGCGGCGTCGCCCTCGGAGATCGAGGATTGATTGGGATCGGCGTTGTGGCCCGGCACGACTCGGATACCCGAACCGATGCCTACGTAGGATCTGAGTATGGCTCGGAAGCGCTACCTGCTTGACAACCAACAGGTCGAAGCAGGTGAGCGGTTCGATGCGCTGTCCCAGCTCTTCAACCCCTCGACATTCGGCCGCATGGATGCGCTCGGACTCTCTCGCGGTTGGCGAGTCTGGGAGGTAGGTGCCGGCGGCACCAGCGTGCCTTCCTGGATTGCGGCACGAACCAACGACTACGTATTGGCGACGGACATCGACACCTCGTGGCTTAATGGAGAGAACACTGCCTATGAGATCCGGCGTCACGACATCGGAACGGAACCAGCCCCCGCCGGCCGCTTCGACCTGGTCCACGCACGCCTGGTGCTTGTCCATGTGCCCGAACGAAGCGAGGCGCTTGCGACCATGATCGGTGCCCTCCGGCCAGGCGGCTGGCTGTTCCTCGAAGAGGCCGACCCAGGGCTGCAGCCGCTTGCCTGCCCGGACGAAGTCGGACCCCAACAGCATCTCGCCAACAAGCTCAAACTGGCGTTTCGGTCCCTGATGTCCGAACGGGGGGTGGACCTCTCCTTAGGACGGACGCTTCCGAGACTGTTGAGATCCTCCGGTCTGATCGACGTGCAGTCCGATGCCTACTTCCCGATGGGAGGACCGGCATGCAACGAACTCGAGAGGGCGACGGTCCTTCAAATCCGAGACCGCCTGATCTCAGCGGGACTGGCCACATTGGATGAGATCGAGCAGCACCTGGCCAACGTCGCCTCTGGCCAGCTCGATCTCGCGACCTCCCCGATGGTGTCGGCCTGGGCGCGCAAGCCGGAGTGACGAGCTGAGTCGAGCGGTTGTCACTCCGCCGTCGTCTGGCTTCATGGGGGTTGCAATCAGGCGCCGGATTGTCCCTCGTGAGTTAATCAGAATCAGTGGCCGCCAGAGCCGGCTCCGTGCCAGTCTCCCGAGGGCCTGACCACCGGGTCTCGACCCGACCCATCCTCCAGTACACGAGGGCGATCGACCAAACAAACACGAACAAGCCCACGATGGCGACGCCGGCCTTGTTGATGTTGAAGTCGGCCACGAAGTGCCAGAAACCGCCGTGGATGTGCAGCTCGTACCTGCGGAGCGCGCGCATCGGCGGATCATCGACGGAGAGAAGGTCTGCCGAGCCATCGAAGGACTCGGCGACCCCGGGGTGGTCCAAGCTTGGGCACGGCGATTCAGCGTGCTCGCTGACCCGACGCGGTTGCGCCTCCTGATCTGCATCCATGCGGCGGAACTGATCAGCGTCTCGGACCTGGCCGTCGCCGCCGACCTGAACGAGGACACGGTCTCGCAGACGCTCCGCTGCCTACGAGCGAATCAGACGGTGTTCACCGAGCGTGACGGGAGGGTGATCCGCTACCGGCTCGGCGATGACGTCATCCAGGAGCTCCTCGAGCGAGTCGGGTCGAGCATCTCTGATTATAACTGTCATCGCCGAATGACGGTGCCGGATGCTTGTAGATGAATCTCGTAGGACCTAGCCGGCGTACTGGGCCGTCCACTCTCCGGCGACCTGACCGGTGATGACGTTGAGCCGGTTCCAAGTGTTGATGAGCGCGATGTTCAGAACGAGGGCGACGAGCGCCGGTTCGTCGAAGTGCCTGGCGGCCATGTCCCACACGTCGTCGGGGACAGCGTCCGGTCGGTCGGCCAGGCGGGTGCCGGCCTCGCCGAGCGCCAGGGCTGCTCGTTGCGCTTCGTCGAAGTAGGGCGAGTCGCGCCAGGCGGCCAACGTGTGAAGCTGCTGGTCGGTGATGCCGTGCTTCTTGGCGGCGCGGCTGTGCATGTCGAGGCAGACGGCGCACCCGTTGATCTGGCTGGCGCGGGTTTCGACCAGGTCAACGGTCGACTGAGGCACGCCGGCCTTAGCGGCTGCTTCGTTGGCGACCTTGGCCACAGACAGCAGGGCGTCCATAGCTCCGGGGGCGCTCTGGGCGGGGTTCTGAATCCTGGGTTGCATGGGCTTCCTTCCTTTGGGGTTTGCACCGACTACGACCCCTCAGCGGGCCGAATTGTGACGGCCGATCAGAGCGACACGATCGCGCGATACCCGCTCCGCGTGCGGCACACACTCCGTCGTAAGCGTTTGCTGCTGCTCGGGGGACTCACATAGGGACCGTGGCTCCCGACCCGGAGATCAGGGCTGGGGACGCGCCACTCCCCACTCCGCCGATACGGGACGGCCGAGACGCCCTCCGCCGTCGTGTCCGCCCGCCTCTGCGTAGTGCCTTGACACCGATGGAGCTAACCGTTATAGTCTAACCGTTAGCTCCGCCAGAGGCAGGGGGTCTCATGCAGCAAGAAGTCGTGCTCGCGATGCTGGCGAAGGAGCCGTCACACGGTTACCAGTTGCGAGCGCGCCTCAACGACGCTCTCGGTCCCCTCGGCGACGAGATCAACGCCGGACAGATCTACGTCACCTTGGGGCGCCTCGAGAAGGCGGGCCTCGTCGCCACCGAAACGAGCGAGTCGGCCTCGGAACGTTCCGACCGCAAGGTGTACGCCCTCACGGCCGCCGGTGAGGAACGGATCGCAGAGTGGCTGCACGAGGTCAACTGGCCGCGGCCGGATCTGGCTGAGTTCCACCTGAAACTCGTCACGTCCGCGGCGGCAAGGTTGGCGGACCCCATCGCCATCGTCGGGGCCCAACGGCGGGAGCTCTTGCGCAGGCTGCGGGCGGCGCAGCGTGCCGCACTGGAGGAGCCGGCCCACTCCGTGGCCGGCTTGCTCCTCGAAGGGATCGTGCTGCGTTTGCAGGCCGACCTGCGCTGGCTGGAGACCTGCGAGCGGGAATGGACCGAAAGAGGTGACCAATGACGACCGTCGCGACAAGAACCTTGAGTGCCCGAGGCCTCAGGAAGTACTACGGAAAAGACACGGGCCTCGTACGTGCCGTCGATGGCGTCGATCTCGAAATCGAGTCAGGAGAGACGGTGGCGATCATGGGGCCGAGCGGCTGTGGCAAGTCGACAGTGCTCCATCTCCTGAGCGGCCTCGACCGTCCGACCGACGGCGAGGTGTGGCTGGAAGGACGTCGGATCGACCAGATGGGCGAGCGGCAACTTGCTCGGTTGCGCAGGGAGAAGGTGGGCATCGTCTTCCAGGCGTTCCACCTCGTCGACGAGCTCACGGCGCGAGAGAACGTCGAGCTCCCCGCGTTGCTGGCGGGACGCCCGCCGAATTTCGCTCGTCGCCGTGCGACCGAGCTCCTCGACCGTGTCGGTCTCGCCGACCGGGCGCGCCACCTCCCCTCGGCCTTGTCCGGTGGGCAGCGCCAGCGCGTGGCCATCGCCCGGGCGATCGCCAACGACCCTGTCCTCGTGTTCGCCGACGAGCCCACGGGCAACCTGGACAGCAGCGCCACTCTCGAGGTGCTCAAGCTGTTCGAGGATCTGCACGCCTCGAAGCTCACGATCGTGGTCGTGACGCACGACGAGCGGATCGCCGCCACCGCAGATCGACTGATATCGATGCGCGACGGCGCTTTCGTCGACGAGACCCGCCTGTCGGGCGGCTCATCCGGACGGCTGGGCGCGCTGTTCGCCGTCGAGCTGGAGGCCTGAGATGCGCGGTCACGCCTTGCTCATGGCTCGCCTGGTCGCGAGCAGCCTTCGCCGGCGACCGGCCGAGGTCGTGCTGACCGTCGTGGCGATCGCGGCGGCCACGACCACGCTCATGTTGGGTCTGGCCATCCATGACGTCACGGCTCACCCGTATCAGACGACCCGGGCTCTCACTTCGGGCCCGGACGTTTCGGCGATGCCGTTCAACGGCGCGTCGCGATCGAGCGTTGCACAGCTCGATGCCCTGGAGCACCGCTCCGGTGTGGTCGGCCACGTCGGGCCGTTCCCCGTGAGCTACCCGACCATGGAGACGAGAGGGTCGAGAGTCCTTGCGATCGTGGAGGGCCGCGCCATGTCGCGCTCACTGATCGATCAGCCGTACGTCACCCAGGGCACGTGGGTCCGACCCGGGGGGGTGGTGATCGAGCGGAGTTTCGCCCAGGAGCTCAGCCTCACCCCGGGCGATCACGTGACGCTCGGCGGGCACTCGCTCAGGGTGGACGGGATCGCCGTCACCGCCGCCGTCGCCGCTTATCCGAACACGGTGGACGAGATGAGCATCGACACCGGGAACGGCGCCTGGAACCAAGCCACCGGGCTTGTCTGGGCGACGGAAGCCACCGCCCGGAACCTTGCGACGCCGAGTGCCCCGCTCAGCTACATCCTCGAGCTGAAGCTCTCGAACCCGGCCAGCGCCTCCGCCTTCGCGAGTGCGTACTCCAACTCCAACATGCTCTCCGTGTGGTCGTGGCAGGACGTGAGCCAGACCGAGGCGCAGCAGTCCAAGCCGTTCCAGCGCGGCCTGTTGATCGCAAGCTCACTTCTCGATCTGCTCGCCATTGCCAGCCTGGCCGTGATCGTCGGTGGCCGGCTGGCGGAGCGCACCCGGCGTGTCGGCCTGTTGAAGGCGGTTGGGGCCACCCCACGGCTCGTCGCCGGTGTGCTGTTGCTGGAGTACCTCACCCTGGCACTCGTCGGCGCAGCTGTCGGCCTCGCGGCGGGGTACCTCGCCGCACCGCTTGTCGCCAACCCCGGGGCCGGGCTCGTCGGCAGTGTGGGGGCAGCGTCCGTGAGTTTGGCCGATGTGGGCTTCGTGGTGGCATTGGCCGTCGCCCTTGCCGTGTTGGCCGCCTGGATCCCGTCCATTCGGGCGGCTCATACGAGCACCACGTCGGCGCTCGCCGACTCCGCTCGGGTCCCGAAGCGCCGGCCGCTCCTCGTCGCCGCAGCCGCTCACCTGCCGGTGCCGTTGCTGCTCGGGCTCCGGCTGGCCGCCCGCAGGCCACGTCGCATGCTGTTGACCCTCGTGAGCGTCGCCATCACGACGACGACGATCGTGGCAGTGCTGTCGGTCCGCGCCCACGAGGCTCTGGCACCGAGCGTCTCCCCGGGGCAATTCTCGATTCCGTACAACCCCAACACGGCGAACACCGACGCGATCTTGCTGGTCATCACCGTGGTCCTCGTTTTCTTGGCCGTGGTGAACTCGCTCGTCATCACCTGGGCGACGTCGGTGGACTCCCGAAAGCCGCTCGGGGTCGCTCGTGCGCTCGGTGCGACGACAGAGCAGCTGAGCGGAGGGCTGTCGGCTGCCCTCCTCATCCCTGCGGTTCCGGGCGCCATCGCAGGCATCCCGCTCGGGCTCTTGTTCGTGACAGCCGCCAGTCACGGATCGCGTGCCACCACTCCTTCGGCACTCGGGCTCGCCGGCACCTGCCTCGGGGTCATGGCCGCGATCGGCGTGCTCTCGGCGATCCCCGCCCGCATCGAGGCTCGGCGGGCGGTCGTCGACGTCCTCGGGTCCGACATCGCCTAGAGGCCTCGCGGCTAGCAGTTCGGAGGGAGCGAAATGAGGTTTCCGACCGTCGAGAGCGGCAAGGGCCAGCACCGACATTCGCCCATGTCCGTGCTCACTCCTGTCCGGGCGTTCATGACGACTGAGTAATCGGTGTCGGGTTCCTTTGGCGGCTTGTAACCGGCCGGAACGCTGTGGTTCCAGTTGACCGCCTTCGCGTGGACCTCGACGACCCAGACAAGCGTCTTGGGCGCCATGCCGCTTGAAATGTCGCCTCCTGACTCGACTGGTTCGCCTTTTGCGTAAGTAGTGAGTACGAGATGGACCTGCTCGATGCCCTCGAAGAATGGCGCAGGATTCGGGCCTACCACGAGACGACACGCGTCCACTGCCGAGAGGACCCCGAGAGGTAGCGTCGTCGACGTCTGCGAGACGGCGGAGGTGGTCGGGTGCGAACCTTGGCCAGCAGAACTAGAGCACCCGGCGAGTGAGCACGAGACCAGCGTCACAAAACACAGCGGCAGCACCCTCCTGCGCACGCCAGAGTTTCCCACGTCGGCCGGCTGATCGTCCCCCGCGCTCGCGGTCGATGTCGAGTCTGCGGGGCGCTCGTCGCCCTGGCGATCACGCCCGCTTCGAAGCGAGTCGGGCGTCGTTTCGGCCTGGTCTCCCCGCTACTGCACGACCCTGCCGCTTGGGTCCAGATCGCTCAAGCCGATCACGTCCGGATGGAAGCTGGACACCGCCGACGGTTACTACCTCGGGTCGTATGTCGAGACAATTAAGCACGGCGCCGAGCTTCGTCTGGCACAGGCCGGAGCCAATGGATTAGCCCTCATCGTGACCGAGTGCGCGAGTTGTGG
Organism: uncultured Actinomycetota bacterium; assembly: GCA_963735115.1. Taxonomy (GTDB): domain Bacteria; phylum Actinomycetota; class Acidimicrobiia; order Acidimicrobiales; family Bog-793; genus JAKACA01. The sequence goes on from CAVTJR010000002.1 coordinate 64,398, forward strand.
CAAGGTCACGGTGTATCTGAACGGTCGAGTTCTCACTACTAAAAGCACCTACGCCCCGACGACCAGGTACGGCGTCGTCATCATCCTGCCGTCGTTCTCGCTACGGCGGGCGACGATCGTCCTGAAAGCCGCCAGCGAGGGGAGGCGGCTGATCATCGAAGGGCTTGGAGTCGACTAGATCGAACCTGCCCGTAGGGCAAAGGCTTGATGACCCGGATCGACCGCCGAGAGAGCAAAGGCCTCTAGGCGGAGGCGCGAGCCACCGGTGCGCCAAGGGCGGCCTCAAGGTTCGCGGTGTTCTCAGCGCGGAAACGTGCCAGCGCCTCGATTTGGGCGGCCTCGGCGTCGGCGACCGTATCGAAGTCCTCCGCCTCTCGTCGAGGGTCTGCCCTTCCCTTCATCGCCCTCGGACGCCGTGAGGGATTCCTTGGTGCGAGACTGACGGGCTGCGCGTGGGACGACCCGCAGCTTCCGGCGATCTCGGGCCGCGTCGGTGGCTGCGAGTCGCGGTCCGCGCCTGAACCTATGGGTCAAGCTCGACGGCTCAGGGAACCAATCACTCGGTGCCGGACATAGATAGTTCGTGGACCGCGCCCATCGGGGCGTACCCGACAGCGAACTGTGGCAGCGAGCCGCCGAACACGATGGGGCCGCCTTTGGCGATCTATTCGAGCGACACTCGGACGCCGTCTACCTCCACTGCTTTCGTCGTACGGCTTCGTGGTCGAGTGCAGAGGAACTGACGAGCGTTGTCTTCCTCGAAGAGTGGCGTCTCAGACGAACGGTTCGCCTGCACGGCGACTCCATCTTGCCCTTCTTCGTGCACGCTTCGGTGAAGGGCCTGACGAGCCTCGATCGGTCGTCCTCGCCGAGGGTGGCGGTCGTGAAATCCGCTCATATCTTGGCTCCGTACCACTCCAGCTCGTCATCGAGCGACAAGCGCATCCTCGTCATATTCATGGCACTAAGCTAAGTTCTCGGCCCGTTCCGCCTCGAGGGCGCCCCGAGGATCACGGCCTACGGACCCTGACGAGAAGGCTTTGGCGCTGCTCTTTGTGCGCCGACCCGACGTTGAGGAGCTAAGCCTCCACGAGGATCACGAGAGTTTCAGGCAAGACGCCGTCATGCTCCATCGCCTCGGCCGCCCCCTCAGCTTGCATGGCGGCCGTGAAAGTGTCCATGTCGGGAACATCCATGAGCACGGCAACATGGGTCGGGTTCTGTGGGTCGACGAACGTCCGGATGTTGGTGATACCGAGCGGCCCAAAGAATTCTTCTCGCCTCGGTGAGGCCAGCCAATGATCCTTGTCCTTCACATCGTGGTGACCGATCAAAGTAGGCATGGTTCCCCCATGTGACGTGAGCCCGACGAGGGTGCCGAGCCCGGCGCGCTGACGCTACACCGGCGTGCCTCGTGCGTGCGCCGAGAAAACGCTCGCGCACTCCGCTCTTCCCGCCGGGCATTGTTTAGTGATGCTGTGAAATCAACAACATCAGTGGGCGCTGACGGACTCGAACCGCCGACCTGCTCGTTGTAAGCGAGCTGCTCTAACCTCCTGAGCTAAGCGCCCGAGTTGCGCATCAAAGCGCGCATCCACCCTGGCAGTCTGCCACGAGCCGAAACCATCTCGTCCCGCCGCGGGCCGCTCGGCGCGATGCCGCCGGAAGAGCTTCGAGTGGACGGTGCTAGGACGATGCCCGCTCGTAGACCACCTTGCCGTCCACCATCGTCATGACGACGTGGGCGTCCACAAATCCGCCGTCGAGGTCGTCCACCTCGAACAGGTTGCGATCGAGGACGGCGAGATCGGCGTACTTGCCGACCTCAACGGACCCGGTGTCGCCCTCCAAATGGTTGACGTAGGCGCTCCCGAGCGTGAAGGCACGCAGCGCCTCGCCGAGGGTTATCCGCTCGTCAGGAAGGAACGGCGGAGCTGGCTCGTCGGCCGCACCGGAGCCGGCCCCGGGGGGCGACTGGCGCTTCACCGCCACGTGCATCTCAGCAAGAGGGTCTGGACTCGATACCGGCCAGTCGCTCCCGAAGGCCACCGGTACACCCCGAGACATCAGCGAGCGAATCGGGTACTGACAAGACGAGCGGTCCGGGCCGAGAAACGGCATCGTCAGTTCCACCATCTGGGCGTCGGCGCACGCCCAGAGCGGCTGGAAGTTCGCCACGACGCCGAGGGGGGCGAAGCGGTCGACGTCTTCGGGATGCACGACTTGCAAGTGGGCGATGTGGTGGCGCAAGGCGTTCGGGCCGTTGGCGACGCGGGCTGCCTCGATGGCGTCGAGCGCCTCGCGCACGGCGCGGTCCCCGATGGCGTGCACGTGCACCTGGAACCCCTCGGCGTCGAGCAGCCGGACGTGCTCGTTCAACAACTCCGGATCGACAAAGGACAAGCCAGAGTTGTCCGTGGCGTGCCCGTGCACGTCCAAATAGGGCGTGAGCATGGCGGCCGTGAACGTCTCGCACACACCGTCCTGCATGATCTTCACCGAAGTGGCCGCAAAGCGGTCCGCCTCGGCCGCAGCCGCCCGCAACGCCAAGAAACCCTCCACCTGCTCCGCCCCGCGCCCGCGCTCCCACCAGTGAGCCGCGACGACCCGGGCCGTCAGACGGCCGTCGCCCGCCAAGGACAGGTACGCCTCGAAGGTGTTCTGCCCGGGGCTCGACGTGACCCAGGCGTCCTGCCACGAAGTGATCCCGAGGGAGTGCAAGTACGCCTGCGCCGCCAGGATCCCCTCCTCGTAGTCGCTCGGCGAGAGCGCTGGGAGAAGACGCTCGACGAGCCCCATCGCCCCTTCGTGGAGCGCACCAGTTGGTCGGCCGGAGGCGTCGCGCTCGATGCGGCCGTCAATCGGATCGGGTGTGTCGGCGGTGATCCCGGCCAGCTCGAGGGCGTGCGAGCTCACCCACGCGCTGTGGTGGTCCCGGTTGGGGAGAAAGACTGGGCGCGCGCCCACGACAAGGTCGAGATCGGCGGCCGTTGGAACGCCGTTCGGGAAGGCAGGCATCGACCAACCACCGCCCCGTATCCACTCGACCTCGGGATGGGCGACGGCATAGGCGGCGATGATGGCGAGATAGTCCGCCCTGGACGTGCCTGCGGTCAGATCGCAGCGAAGCATCTCCACGCCGCCCATCGGCGGGTGCACGTGCGAGTCCTGGAATCCCGGGACGACCATCCCGCCGTGCAGGTCGATCAGATCAGTGGAGGAGCCGCACAGCTGGCGGACGTCGCCTGTTGAGCCGACGCCGATGATCCGGCCGCCCCGCACGGCACACGCCTCGGCTGACGGATGTGCCGCGTCGAGCGTCCAGATGGATCCGCCGACGAACGCGGTGTCGGCTGGCGTTGACACAGGTTCCTCCTGCGATGAGAGAACGGCCGATCAGAGGACAGCTCCTTCAATCTCGCGCGTTCGGGTCGAGCCGTGCCCCTTCGGTTAGGTAGCGAGCCGTCAGCCGATGAGAGCGTGATACTCGATGGGCGACAGCACCGCCGAGATGCTCACGTCCGGCTGACCGTATGGACAGAAATGCGTTGACACGGCGATGGGCGACCCGGCAGCGTGCGGCAGCGTCACATCGGTGGCGGAGATCATCGGGCAGGTGGTCTGGCCGTTCACCCCTACATCGCTGTACTCGAGCACGAAGCCGGCGCCGCTTCCGCCGCTCAGGCTCACCCGCGATTGCGCCCCGATATGGCTGATCACCGGGTGCACCGTGCCGGAGACGGGCACGAGCTTGATCTTCGGATAGCCGTCTAGCTTGCACGTGGTCGACGTCGTGTTCGTGATGACGAAGCCGAGGGCGATCGTCCCGGCTGCGCCCGAGCTTCGGCCACGCTCGATCGTGACGGACGACATGCTGCAGACCGGGACCGCCACGGTCGTCGTCGAGGTAGACGTCGACGTGGTCGATGGTGCCGAGGTGGTTGTCGTCGTGGTCGCGGTCGTGGTCGCAACCGCGGACGTCGTTGTGGTGCTGGTCGCAGCCGTCTGGATCAGCGAGCAGCCGGAAAGAGCGACCGCGACGGCCACACACAGCATCGCCGTCAGACTTCGACGTGCCCGCATCGGACGGATCCTCCCTGCAGCAGCGGCGAAGACCGTCTCCGCCCCGACTCAGTATCGCCCTTGGCCGCCCACAAACGGCGGCATCTTCACGCTGCGCCTCACCCGGGCATCTGACGCTGCGCCTCACCCGGGCATCTGACGCAGCTCCTCGCCCCGGCGAGCGTCGTAATGCCAGAACGCCGGCAACGCCAAGGACAACAATGCCGTTCCGACGACACAGAGGGCCCCGCCCGCCACGATGGAAGGGCGCAGGCCAATGATGCGCTCCAGAACCCCGGCTTCGACGTTCCCGAGCGTCGGGCCCGAGGAGTAGCTCAGCATCTCGATGCCGGCCAAGCGTCCGCGCAGGGCGTCGGGTATGGACTGGTTCCACACCGTTGTTCGGCCGAGACCGCTGACCATGTCGCCTGCCCCGGCGATCACGAGCCCGAGGGCGGCGACCCAGAGAGACGCCGCGAACCCGAGCAACACGATGCCGGCGCCCCAGATGGCGGCTGCGATGGCGATCATGCGTCCGTAACGTCGCACACGACGGACCCAGCCGCTCGTGGCAGTGACGAGAAACGACCCCAGCGCCGGCGAGGCGTACAGCACACCCAGAGCGGAGGCCCCGCCGAGGTGGGTGGCGATCTGAGGGAACAATGCGTTCGGGATGCCGAAGAACATGGCGCTCATGTCGACGAGGTAAGTCCCGAGAAGATCCTTGCGGAGCCACGCGTAGTCAAGGCCGGTACGGATCGAGCCGAGAGACAGCTCCGACTCGCCTGGCGGTGGCGGCATAGCGCCGAGCCGCAGGAGGAAGACGAGCGAGACGAGGTAGCTGAAGACGTCGAGCCCGTACGTCAGCGTCAACCCGCCGGCGGCGATGATCACGCCTGTCAGGGCAGGAGCGGCGATCATCCCGATCTGGGATCGGATCGCCATGATCGACGAGGTGGCCGGCAGCTGATCCGGCCTCACGAGCAGCGGCACCATCGCATCGAGCGATGGCCGTTGCAAGCCATCGACGGCCGCAAAGACGACCGAGATGGCGAACAGCACCCACAGCTGGGGGCGACCGAGAAGGGAGTTCACCACGAGCGCAGCGGAGCCGATGCACAGCCCGGCCTCGGTCAGCCTGACCATGCGACGCCGGTCGACGGCGTCGGCGAGAGCGCCGCCGATGAACGCCGTCGCCAGCAAGGGGACGAGCTCGGCGAGGCTCAGCAGCCCGACGATGAGCGAGGAGTGCGAAAGCTCGTAGGCCTGGTACGGCAGGGCGACGAAGGTGAGCATGCTGCCTGCGAAGGAGATGCCACCTCCGGCGAAGAGCAGCCGGAGGTCGCGGGATTCGCGAAGGGGCGAGAGATCCAGCTTCACGTGTCGCTCGAAGAAGCCCGATGACTCGCCCGTCACCTCGCCAGTCTGGCAACTCTGCCCGGCTCGGCCCGCCCTCGCCGCCGACGTTAAGGAAAGAGACCCCGCAAGCGGATGGCTTCGCCCACGCGCTCGAGGGCGAGGGCGACCGCAGCCCGCCGCAAAGTCACTTTCAGATCCTTCGAGCGGTGCCAGCAGGCGTCGAAGGCCGTCTCCATGATGCGCCGCAAACGTTCGGCCACGACTTGCTCCTCCCAGGCGAAGCCTTGGCGGTTCTGCGCCCACTCGAAGTAGGACGCCGTCACTCCCCCGGCATTCGCCAGGATGTCGGGGACAAGGATGATTCCGCGGCGTTCGAAAATGGGATCCGCCTCCGGTACCGTCGGGCCGTTCGCCGCCTCGACGACGACCTTGGCGCCCATCGTCTCGGCTACTTGGGCCGTGATCGTGTTCTCGAGGGCGGCGGGCACTGCCAGCTCGCACTCGATCTCCCAGAGCTTGGCAGGGTCGAGCGGGTCAGCCATCTCGAAGCCGCTGACCGAGCCCCGCCTCGCCACGTGGTCGGCGAGGGCGAGCGTGTCGAGACCAGCGGGGTTGTACACGCCGCCGTCGGCGTCGGTCACAGCCACGACGCGCATGCCCGCTGACGACAGCAGGTAACACAAGGGCCCGCCGACCTTGCCGTGGCCTTGCACAACGGCGCGGGCACCGGCCATCGGCATGCCGAGCTCGTGGAAGATCGCCCGCGAGCAGATGAGGACGCCCTGTGATGTGGCCCCCACGTGGCCGAGGCTCCCGCCGACGGCGACCGGCTTTCCGGTCACGGTGCCCGTCACGGCCTCGCCGCGGAACATCGAGATCGTGTCCATCACCCAGGCCATCACGCGCGCCTCGGTGTTCACGTCCGGCGCCGGCACGTCCCGGTCGGGACCCAGCATCAAGGCCACGTCGATCGTGTAGCGACGCGTCAACCGCTCGAGCTCGGACTCGGAGAGGAGGCGCGGGTCCACCTGCACGCCGCCCTTCGCACCGCCGAAGGGGATGTCGACGACGGCGCATTTCAGCGTCATCTCGGCTGCGAGGGCCTTCACCTCCGACACCGTCACCGAGGGGTGGAACCGGATACCCCCCTTGCCGGGGCCGCGGCTGACGTCATGATGGACTCGCCAACCGAGGAAGACCTCCACCCTGCCGTTGTCCATCCGTATGGGCACGGCGACCTCGAGGACGCGAGTCGGGACTGAAAGCATTCGGTGGATGTCTTCATCCAGGCCGATCAGCTTGGCGCCGTCATCGATTCTCTCGAGAACTGCTTGCCATGGGTCCGTTGCGGCCATCTCGTCGACCTCCGTGTCCCGATCAGGCCAACCTAGTCCGGGTTGTTCTTCCCGAGGCGGTAACTCACCACTACAGTTCGGGCGTGGCTGAGGCGACCCTTGACGAGATCGTGGAAGTGACCGAGGAGCAGTTCGTCGAGGATGCGGAGGCGTTCTTGGCGGCCAACGCCGAGTTGAAGCCGCCCGCCCGCACGGGTTTCGGCGAGGGCTCCGATGAGGTCTCCGTGCTCCCGGAGCGGACGCCGGAGCAGGACGCCCTCGAAGTGGCGGCCGCCAAGGCGTGGGCGCAGAAGGTGTTCGACGCCGGCTTCGGCTGGATCACCGGCCCGAAGCGCTACGGCGGCCGCGAGCTCCCGAAGTCCTATCAGGCCCTTTACGGCGCGGCCGAGTCCCGCTACGTGACGCCGAGCCAGGGGCCCCGCGGCATCGGCCTCGGCATGATCGCCCCGACGATCCTCGCCCACGGCACGGAGACGGCCAGGGAGCGGTACCTCCGAGCTCTCTACCGCGGTGACATCATCGCCTGCCAGCTGTTCTCCGAGCCGGGCGCCGGATCGGACCTCGCCTCCCTGCAGACACGAGCCGTGCGCGACGGTGACGAGTGGATCGTGAACGGCCAGAAGGTCTGGACCTCCGGTGCTCACTACTCGGAGATCGGCGAGATCCTCTGCCGCACCGATCCCGACGCCCCCAAGCACAAGGGTCTCAGCGGTTTCATCGTCAACATGCACGCCCCCGGCGTGGAGGTGCGCCCGCTGCGCCAGATGACCGGTGGGGCGTCATTCAACGAGGTCTTCTTCACCGACGTACGCATCCCCGTCGACCATCTCCTCGGCGAGGTCAACAACGGCTGGACCGTCGCCCTCACGACCTTGATGAACGAGCGTGCGGCCATCGGCGGCGGTGGCGGGGGGGCGACCTCGGGCGGTTCGGAGCTCCGCCGCCTGATCGCTCTGGCCCGCCACCTCGGCGTCGCGGGTGATCCCCTCATCCGCCAGGAGATCGCCGACACCTGGATCAACCTTCAGGTCGCGCGCTACAACAACGACCGGGCGCTCGCCAAGATCCGCTCCGGCCAGCTGCCGGGTCCGGAGCTCTCGATCGCCAAGCTGTCGCTCACCCAGAACCTCCGTCGCACCGCCGAGCTCGCCGCTCGCATACTCGGGCCTCGCATCACGGCCGACTCCGGCGAATGGGGCACCTTCACCTGGTCGAAGTTCCTCCTCGGCGTACCCGGGATGCGCGTCGCCGGCGGCACCGACGAGGTCATGCGCAACATCCTCGGCGAGCGAGTGCTCGGCCTCCCGAAGGACCCTCCCGTCAGCCGATAGGCAGATCGGGCTCCCAGTACGTCTCTGCAGGTAAGCCTCTCTCCCTCCTTGCTCGCGCCAGGAGCTCGGCGACGAAGGCAGCCTTGGCGGCGACGTAGACGTCGATGTCGCCAGCGGCCCGCTCGAGGTTCGCTCGCTTCAAAGCGGCGTAGCCGGCACGCGCCTTCGGATCGGCGCGCAGCAGGTCCCGCAACAAGACGTGATCGAGATGCGCCCGGTTGTTCTCGACCACGAGGTAGAGATGATGTGGCGGCAGGACGTCCTCGCCGGTCGCCTTGAACGCCTGCCGCCCGACCACCCCGAGGTCGCCGCGCCACCGGTACCCGATGGACGCCAGGCGGTCGATCACCTGCTCGACGTCACTCTCCTGAGCCACCACGACGTCGAGGTCGATGATGGGTTTCGCCGCCAGCCCGGGAACCGCCGTCGAGCCGACGTGCTCGACGCGCAGAGCGATGCCGCTCACTGCGGGCCAGACCCGCTGGCGAATCTGTTCGAACCAGCCCGGCCACTCCTCGTCGTAGTCGCTCACGATGATGTCCCTTGTGACGGCGAGCGCCGTGATCTCGAACTCACCTTCGATGCAGATGGCCGTCATGCCGTCCTCGCTGCCCGCCTCGTGCGCCTCGCCCGTATCCCACCAGGCGGCGTAGCCGGCGCCGATCGGGCGCGGGATCTGCTCAGCGCCGCTCACCCATCCCGTGCCGGCAACGACGGCGAACAGCTGCGGTGCCGCTGCCGGGTGGCGGCCGACGAGACCGCCTGCGGGGAGATACATGACCTCGGCCCGGACGCGGGAGTCCTCACCGGTGAGGGGCCCGAGGCGAATGCGCGAGCCGAAGCGGGAGACCGGGATCGACACCTCCTCGTCGAACCGGAAGATCCTCACGCCGGCGATGGCCTGCGGACGGCGGCGGTCGGCACGATCGCCACGTTAGGCGGGCATGTCGGAGCCGAAGGACGGCCGTAGGCGCCGACGCCTCCGATCGGGCCCGTCCCCCCAAACGCCATTGAGTTGGTAGCATTGCTCGTAGACAGTGATTTCGTGGATGCGGGAGGACAGTGAACATCAACGGCTACATCGTCCTCGGCAGTGCCGTGGTCGGGTTTCTCGTCGGCTTGACGGGCGCCGGCGGCGGCGCCCTCATGACCCCGATGCTGATCCTGCTGTTCAACGTGAAGCCGTCGTCGGCGATCTCGAGCGACCTCGTGGCTGCGGTCGCCATGCGCCCGGTGGCTGCGGCGGTGCACCTCACGAAGAAGACCGTCAACTTCCGCCTCGTCGGTTGGATGGTCGTCGGCTCCGTGCCGATGGCGTTTCTCGGCGCCTACCTGCTGCACCTGTTCGGCCTCGGCAAGCCTCAGCAGACCAACATCGAGATCGCCCTCGGGGTGGCCCTCCTCCTCGGAGCCGCTGCCATGGTGCTGCGCTACGTGCTCGACCGCCGCTCGGGCGCAGACCGCCAGAGCGAGGTGCATGACCTCCATGTCAAGCCCGTTCCGACGGTCCTCATCGGCATGGTCGGCGGGCTCGTCGTCGGCATGACGTCGGTCGGGTCGGGATCGTTGATGATCGTGCTGCTGCTGTTCCTCTACCCCATGATCGGTGCAAAGCGTCTCGTGGGCACGGACCTCACCCAAGCCGTCCCGCTGACCCTCGCCGCCGCCCTCGGTGCGCTCGCCTTCGGCCACGTGGAGTTCGCTCTCACGACATCGATCGTCATCGGAAGCGTGCCGGCCGCCCTCGTCGGGGCGTTCCTGTCCTCGCGCGCCCCCGACAAGCTCATCCGTCCGGCTATCACGTTCGTCATCTTCGCGTCCGGCCTCAAGTACGTCGGTATGAGCACGACGGCGCTCGCCTGGACGTTGTCCGCCGTCGTAGTGGCGGCGGCCGTGATCTGGCTCGCGCTGGCACAGCCGTGGCGGCGATCGGCTACTCCGCCGCCGGCGGTGGACGCAGGCGAACCTGCCGTCGAGGTGGCACTCAGCACTACGGAAGCGCTGCGGTAGGGAACCCCGTCGTCGAGAGATAGGAGCCGGGAGGCGGCGTGACAGTGAGTGCGTCACAGAGCCCGGCGGGGGCGGGCGCCTCGAAGAAGTATGTCCCAGGGCGCGAGGTGGCTGGGTAGCTGCTGAAGATCGCTGCCGGCTCGTCGGAGACGACCTGCAGCACCCCCACGCACGCCGCCGGGCTGGCCTGGAAGGTCGTCATGACGAACGACCCAGGCACGGACGTGCCGACGGCGACGTTGCTCGCCGTCCCCGAAACGCTCGAGAACACGAGTGACGGCTCGGCGCGGGAGAGGGCGGCGGTGAGGCCCTGCAGGCTCCGGCCGTGGGCGGCCTCGTAAGACGTTGCCGCTGTCAGGGCCGACTTCAGGTTCACGTCAGCGGGCGTCAGGGCGGCTCCGCCACCGCCACCACTGCCCGCCTGCGTGGTCGTCGAAGCGACGTCATGGCGAAGGTAGTCGGCGCCCACGATCAGCCCGACGATGGCGGCGATCACGATGACGACGGAGGCGACGATGGCGCCCGTCCGCAGCGGCAAGGTGTCCCGCGAGACGCTGCCCTCCGAGAGGGCGCGCAGGATGATGGCGGCCTCTTCGGGCGAGCCTGGCGCCGGGCCGGCAGCTGGCCGTGAGCTTGACGCGAGGCCGGTAGCTGGACGGGAACCTGGTGCAGGGTCTCCAGCTGGGGTGGAGCTCGGCGCGGGCTCGGACGGCGGCGACGGTCTTTTGAAGGGGGCGTCCTCGAAGGGGGTTCCGCCAGCCTCAACCATGGCCGGGTTTGAAGTACATCGAGTCAACGAAGGCCCAGCTCCTGCGATGGATCGGCGTGCAGCCCCAAGCGGCGAGCGCCATCTTGTGCGACGGGGCCGGATAGCCGCGGTTCGACTCGAAGCCGTACCAGGGGTAGTGCTCGGACTCCACCGCCATCAGGCGGTCACGGGTCACTTTGGCGAGCACGGACGCCGCCGCGATGGCCTTCGAGCTGGCGTCACCTCTCACGATCATGCGGACCGGAAGACACTCCTCGCCATCGCGCAGGAAGTCGAACTTCCCGTCGAGCAGCAGCATGTCAGGCACGACATCCAGCTCGGCGAGGGCGCGACGCGCCGCCAGGCGCTGCGCCGCCGTCATGCCGAGGGCATCGCACTCCTCATTGCTGGCGTGGCCGACCGCCCAGCTGGCCACTGCGCGGGAGAGCGGGCCGAAGAGCGACTCTCGCTCCGCCCAGGTGAGCTGTTTCGAGTCCCGTACACCCGCCGGGATACGGCGCCCGCATCCCGGCGTGACGACGGCCACGCCGACGCTCACCGGTCCGGCCCAAGCGCCCCGCCCGACCTCGTCGACTCCGCCTACTGCCAGGCAGCCATCGGCGAAGTAGCGACCTTCGACGCGAAGGGTCGGAATGCTCACCACGGCTACACATTGCCTCACGACACGGCCGTCGTGCGGGATGCCGTCGGCGCGACCGAGGTGCGCGGTCAGAAAGAATTCTCTCCCTTCAGCCCGACGGCGCACGGTTTGCCTGCGACATGCTGCCATTTCTCCACCTGGTCGGCCGTTGTGCAGCAGGCGTCCCCCTGCGTGCCTCGCGTGCCTTCTCGGAGATAGAAACCCTGGTCAGGTCGTTGTGCGCTGGCCTGTGGGACGAGGCCAGACGTCGCCGGCGAATGCCAAGTGACACGTCTCTGCACCGCAGTCATGAGTAGGGTGTCGCGTGCGGGGGACGAGGAAGGATGATCGGATTGCCAGATACCCGCCGCCACCCAGACGACCGGTTGCGACTGACGCGCCTCGCTCGCGGGCACTCCCAAGGTGACCTCGCGCGTGCAGCTGGCATCACCCGCCAGGCCATCTCCGGCATCGAGTCAGGTCGTTGGTCGCCGTCGCTCGACGTCGCCCTCTCGCTGGCGCGGGCGCTCGACTCGTCCGTCGAGGACCTCTTCGGCGAGGCGGCGGAAGCCCAGCCCGTGACCGGCCGGCTGGCAGTCCGCCCAGGGTGGCAGCCCGTCGGCACAGCACCCAAGCGGTTGCTGTTGAGCGAGGTTGCCGGTGACTCGATCGCCTTCCCGCTGTCGCGGGACGTCTCCCTCGTCCCCGGGTTCGTACCTGCGCTCGCCGTGATGCGCGACACCACCCGCGAGACGATGCAGGACGCCGGTGCTGCCAGCGCAAACGGCTTCGGCGGTCGGGACGGCCGCGCTGCCGAGGGCGTCGAAAGCGAGCGGGAGGCGAGCGCCCCAAAGCGCGGTCGCAACCGCCATGCCTATGTCGAGGCGCTCCGCATCGCCGATTCCGAACCGACGCTGGCCGTCGCCGGTTGCGATCCGGCGCTGGCGTTGCTGCAAGGCCCCCTTCAGCGCCACAACCCGCCCGTAGGGCTTGTCTGGTGGCCTTGCGGCAACGCGGTGGCACTGGAGCTGCTCGAGAGCGGCTCCGTCCATGCGGCCGCCATCCACCGCAGCGTCGAGGCTCGTGAACGCCACCGGCCCGGTGTCGAAGCGGTCGGCTTCGCCTCGTGGCGGGAGGGCCTTGCCATGTCGCCACGCCTTCGCGGGACGGTGAAGGATCTGCGCGACGTCGTCTCCGGCGGTTTGCGCATCGCCAACCGGGAACGGGGATCCGAGGCTCGACGCCTGCTGGACGACCAGCTCGTCCGGCTCGGCATCGAACCCGCCGAGGTCACTGGCTACGAGACCGAGTGCACCGCTCACCTGCTCGTTGCCTCCGCCGTCGGCTCCGGGCTGGCCGACGCCGCCGTCACGACCGAGCCGGCCGCTCTCGCGTTCGGTCTCGAGTTCGTCCCGTGGCAGGAGGAGATCTCCGAGCTGCACATTCCCCGCTCGCTCATGGGCGGGGTGGAGGTGCGAGCCCTCTTGGACGTCCTCGGTGGCCGTGAGCTGCCGAGGCAATTGGCCGCCCTCGAGGGCTACGACGCCGAGCCCTGCGGCAGGATCCTGGCTGCCTGATCGGCGGGCGCGACGGCTGCGCCCGCAAGTGACGTCAAGCGGCCTTCCTAGACTCGCCGGCGTGCGGGCGCTCCTCGTCCCGGTGAAGTCCTTTCGCACCGCCAAGCTCAGGCTGGCACCGGTGCTGAACGCCACCGAGCGCGCCGAGCTCGCCCGAAGTCTTGCCGCCTGCGTACTGGCGGCTGCAGGCAGCCTCGAGCGTCACGTCGTATGCGACGACGAGGAAGTGGCTGCGTGGGCGCGCTCGCTCGGCGCCCGGGTGATCTGGACACCCGGGCTCGGTCTTTCCGGAGCCGTCGAGGCGGGCGTGACGACGCTCGCGGGCGAGGGCGTCACCCTTGTCGTCGTCGCCCACGCCGACCTCCCCAACGCCGGCGCCCTCGACACACTCGGCGAGCCCGGGCGCGTCACCCTCGTCCCGGACCTCAGAGCCGACGGCACGAACGTGGCCGTCGTGCCGGCCTCGGCCGGGTTTCGGTTCTCCTACGGCCCGGGGTCCTTCGATCGTCACCGCGCCGAGGCGGCGCGACTGGCCCTACCGTGCGACGTCGTCCACGACGTCCGTCTGGCGGCCGACGTCGACCTGCCGGCTGACCTCGCCCACCTCGCCTCCGCCCAACTCGCCCTCATACGCGCCGCCACGGCGCCCTGATCACCGCCGATATCGTCCGGCCGATGGAGACGAACCTGCCCGTGCCCGAGCGCGCGCTCGCCGTCGGCGCTCACCCGGACGACATCGAATTCGGGTGCGGGGCGACGCTGGCCAAATGGGCAGCAGCCGGCTGCCAGATCGCCCTTCTCGTGTGCACCGACGGCTCGAAGGGGACCTGGGACGCGAAGACGGACCCTGCCGAGCTCGTCGTGACGAGGCGGGCCGAGCAGCGCGCGGCCGCCGCCGTTCTGCACGAGACGGCGGAAACCGTCTTCCTCGGCTGGCCGGACGGGGAGCTCGAATCGGGCCTGCGGCAACGCTGGGAGGTGGCGGCGTGGATCCGCCGGCTCCGCCCTGACGTGATCTTCGGCCACGACCCGTGGAAGCGCTACCGGCTTCACCCTGACCATCGCAACGCCGGTTGGCTCGTGACCGATGGCATCGTCGCCGCCCGCGATCCACTCTTCTTCCCCGAGCTCGATTCACCGCCTCACCGACCGTCCTGCCTCCTGCTCTTCGAGGCGGACGAAAGCAACCACGTCGAGGAGGTGGCCGGCTACGGAGACGCCAAGGTGGCGGCCCTCCTAGAGCACCGGAGCCAGCACCGTTCGACCATGGGGATCTCGCCGGCGGCGGCGGACGCCGCGGCGGCAGACGAGCACCCGGAGATCGTCGAGTTCCGCCGGCGGGTTGTCGACAAGCTCGCCGAGCACGGGGCGCTCGCCGGAATGGCCGCCGGCGAGGCCTTCCACCGTGTCGACCGCCTCTGAGCCGACGGGAACTTGCTGAGCCCACCGTGTACGTGAGCCGACCGTATCGGTGAGCCGACAGGAGCGCCGACGCGGCTCAGCCCCGGTCGGCCCGACAATCGCCGGTGGACCGGGGCTTCCGCATTCGTGGACCAGCGCCTGAACTATCCAGGCACGGCCGGGATCAGCGCTTCGTGACCCTCTTCGCCGCGGCCTTGCGAGCCGGGGCCTTCTTGGCCGGCGCCCTCTTGGCGGGGGCCTTCTTGGCCGGGGCCTTCTTGGCGGGCGCCTTGACCGCAGCCCTCTTGGCAGGGGCCTTCTTGGCCGGGGCCTTCTTGGCGGGCGCCTTGCGAGCCGGCGCCCTCTTGGCGGGGGCCTTGCGAGCCGCCGCCTTCTTGGCGGGGGCCTTGGCCGCCGGTGCAGCCTTGGCCGGCACGGCCACGACGACCGCCGGCTTCGGGATGGCGCTTCGAGAGTTGAGCTGACTCTTCAGCGTGGCTCCCGCTGCAAAAGCAATCCCGTTCGAGGCCTTGATCCGGACCGCAGCGCCCGTTTGCGGGTTGCGGCCTGTCCGGGCAGCGCGCGGCCGGAGCTTGAACGTGCCAAACCCAGTGATCCTGACCGCGTCACCGCCCTTCACAGCCGAGGAGATCGCGTAGAGCGTCGAGTCCAAGGCCTTTTCGGCCTCTCGCCTCGACAGTTCCGATACCTCGCTGATCTTGCCGATGAGCTCTGTCTTGTTCACCGTCACCTCCTGGTGATCGCGGAGAATTCCCAGGAAATCCAAGAGCAATTTCGCCGAGAAATCAAGCATTGTCGCAAGGAGGGCTTGAAGAGGCCTTCTGCGACAGCAGCTTCGTCGGCTCGGACCATGACCGAACGCTGCCGGCCGCAGCGACGAGTTGGTGAGTTTCTCCTTGAAAAGACTGGAGAAATCAAGCTCGTGTCAGTTGACCTGACGCTCTTTTCCCTCCCAGTACGGCTGCCGGAGCTTGAATTTCTGCAGCTTGCCCGTCGCCGTCCTCGGGAGGTTGTCGTAGAACTCGATCGACGTCGGGCACTTGAAGTGCGCCAGCCGCGAGCGGCAGAACTCCATCAGGTCGGCCTCGCTCGCTTCCGCCTCAGGACGGAGCACGACGAGTGCTTTGACGGTCTCGCCCCAGCGATCGTGCGGCACTCCGATGACGGCGACCTCGGCTACGGCAGGGTGGCCGTAGAGGGCGTCTTCGACCTCGATGGAGGAGACGTTCTCACCGCCGGAGATGATGACATCTTTCTTGCGGTCCGAGATGACGACAAAAGGCCCGTCGAGACGTCCGCCGTCACCCGTGTGGAACCAACCGTCAGTGAGCACCTGGGCTGACTCGTCCGGCTGGTGCCAGTAACCCCTGAAGACGTGGTTCGAGCGAGCGAGCACCTCGCCCTCTTCGTCGACGGCCATGCGCACGCCGATCGCCGGTGCTCCCGCCCGCGAGAGGAGGCGGGCGCGCTCGGCCGGGGGCAGCCCGTCCCACTCGAGCGGCGCCCGGTTGATCGTCAGCAACGGGGACGTCTCGGTCAATCCGTAGATCTGGATGAACTCCCAACCGAGCTCCGTCTCGACACGTTGGATGACGCTGCTCGGCGGTGGTGCCCCCGCCACGACGATGCGCACCTCGACGCCCGTCGCCTTCCCGGGGACCGGGCGGCCGTCTTTTGCCCGCGCCTCTGCGGCGGTGAGGACAGCGGCGACGACTGCGGGCGCGCCGCACATGAGGGTGATGCCCTCGACCTCCACGCGTCGCAGGATCTCCTCGCCGTCGACCTTGCGCAGCACGACGTGACGTGCGCCCATGCCCGTGACGGCGTACGGCATCCCCCATCCGTTGCAGTGGAACATCGGCAGGGTGTGCAGGAGCACATCTCTGTCGGTGACACCCGTGTGCCAGCCGAAGGACATGGCGTTCAGGGTGCAGTTGCGATGGGTGAGCTCCACTCCCTTCGGGCGCGCCGTCGTGCCGCTCGTGTAGTTGATCGAGCAGGTGGCGTTCTCATCCGCCTCCCACCCCTGTGGCGTTCGGCCGGCGATCGGGGCGAACAGGCCGGCGTCGGCGTGCCCGTCGAGCACGACGCGCACGCGAGCCGACACGTCGGCGAGCATCTCGTCGTACTCCGGGTCGACGAGCAGCACGTCGGCGCCGGAATGCTCGACGATGTAGGCGACTTCGGTGGCGTTCAGGCGGAAGTTGATGGGCACGAGCACGCGGCCGTAGGCGCTGACGCCGAAGTACGCCACGAGAAACCTGGCGGCGTTCGGGCTCACGATCGCCACGCGCCCGCCTTCGGGCACATCGAGATCGTCCAGGGCAGCTGCCATGCCGGCTGCTCGCTCCGCCAAGTCCCCGTAGGACATGGCACCGAAAGCGCCCGGGACGCCGGGCTCGTCCACGACGGCGGTGCGATCGGGATGGACGAGAGCGGCCCGATCGAGGAAGTCCGAGATCGTGAGCGGGACGAACATGCCTGTCTCCTCTGGCCGGGGGCGTGCGTCTACAGCATGCCGTGTGAGGGCAGGGCGCCGCAGCCTCGGCGACCGAGGCCACCGGTCCGAGCGCTGTGGAGCGCAGGCGGTAGCTACACCGGGGAGCAGCCCCGGTGTGCTTGCAGCATGCCGCCTTCGTCTTCGTCCGAGATGCCAGCGGGCGATGGGAGGGTCGATGCGAGGGCGTTGGCTCGCTGGCTGGCGTTGTCGGAGTCGCACGGCCACGGCATCTACATCGGCCTCGGTCCCTCCGGCGCCACCTTCGCCCCGCCCCAGCACGGGGCTCTCGTGCTCGGACCGCCCCGGTGTGGCAAGACGGCGTCGATCATGGTCCCGAACGTCCTCGGGAGCTGCGGACCCGTCGTCGCCGCTTCCACAAAGCCTGACCTCCTTCACCTGACCGCCGCCGCCCGCTCGATGGTGGGCGATTGCCTGCTCTACGACCCGAGCGGAACCGTCTCGGCCCCGGCCGGCGTGCAGCGCGTCGCCTGGTCGCCTCTGCATGCCGCCGTCACCTGGTCAGGCGCCCTCTCGGTCGCCGAGGCGATGGTGCTGGCGGCTCGCCCCGGTGGCGACCGTGGCGAGGCGGCGCACTGGAGCGAGCGGGCAACGGCGCTGCTGGCGGTTGCCTTTCACGCAGGGGCGCTCGGGAGCGACGGCTTCGGCCGGGTGATGGAATCGATCGACCGCCGCCAGCCGGACGACTTCCGGATGCCGCTCGCCCGTAACGACGCCAACGGAGCCCTCAACCTCCTGGCAGGGATCACCGGGACGGATCAACGGGAACAGAGCGGCATCTGGTCGACGGCCGCAGGCGTTCTCGCCGGCTACCGCACGGAGGCAGCGGTCGCAAGCACGCAAGGCACCCAGCTCGACGCCGGGAGCTTCGCCGCCGAGCCCTCCACGTTGTACATCTGCTGCGGCAGCGACGAACAGCGTCACGCCGCCGCCCTCGTGGCCGGCGTGCTGCGCGACGTCAGGACGGCGGCTTACCGACGTGCCGCCCTCCTCAGCCCCGGAGCGCCCTACCCGGGGCCTCCCCTGCTATTTGCTCTCGACGAGGTGGCCAACATCGCTCCCCTGCACGACCTTCCGAGGGTCGTCTCCGAGGGCGGCAGCCAAGGGGTCGTGACGCTCGCCTGCCTGCAGGATCTCTCGCAGGCGGGGGCACGGTGGGGGCGAGAGGCGGACGGGTTTCTCTCGCTGTTCCAGGCAAAAGTCGTCTTCCCGGGCATCGGCGACCTGCGCACGCTCGAGACGATCTCGAAGCTCGGTGGCGAGATCGACGTGCGCCACTCGTCCGAGACGCGGCCGTCCCCCTGGGCGGGTTTGCTCGGTCAACGCGCTCACACCTCGCGAACCGACTCGACCAGGAAGGAGCGACGCTTCCCTGTCGAGGTGATCGCCCAGGGGCGAAGTGGGGTCGTGCTCCACCTCGACGGAGTGCACCCCCACTGGCTGAGCGCCACGCCGTGGTTCGCCAACGCCGAGCTGCGGGCGATGGTCGGTCCGCAGGCTCGGGATGCGGCCCTGGCTCCGGCGTTGCCGCCGCTGCACCGGCAAGGGCCCGACCCGCGCAGATCGTGGGGCCGGTTCCGCTGAGGCCCGCGCTCGTCCTGTTGTCGTCGGCCGCAAGCGAATCGTGTGCCCAACGTGGCCGCAGAGAGCACCGTGCAGCCACTCTGGGCGCACAGTTGGGCTCGGCGGGCGCACTCAGCGTCCCCGCTCGAGGCCATCAGGGGGATGGCGCTCACGGCCGCCCCGCTGCCGCCCGGGACGGCGGACCTCGGCCGCCTGCCGCTCGACAGCCGCCAGCTCAGCCGCCCGGTCGGTGCCGGCCCTGCTCGGCGACCTGAGAGAGGCGGGTGAGCGGGGACCGAAGGCGCTGGCTGCATCGATGATCTGCCAACGGTGGCGGTACTCCTCGACGACGGCGGCGGTGGCCCTCCACGCCCGTCGTTCGTCGAGGGCGACGGGTGGTGCCCCGAGATGACTCGTGAGGTAGCGGGGCCTGGCGGCCTCGGCCGCCCGCCCGAGCGCTTCTCTCGAGCTGGCAGCCATGCCGGGAGCCACCACGATGTGGGAGCGCCGCTGGTCGGGCGCCGCTGTGGCTCCCTGACGCAACACCGACGCACCGCCAAGGATCACGAGATGCGTGGGTGCCGCAGAGCGCTCAGCCCGCTTGGACAGCAGGGACTTCAGCTCACGCGTGTGGGCGACATCCGCCGGCTCAACCCCGGGCATGGCTCTGAGGGCACTCACGATCGCCTCATCGCCCGCCACGAGGAGCGCTTGGCGGCTCTGGCCGGTCGGCGACCGGCCGGCGCGGACGGCGAGCAGGCACTTCACGGCCTCGTCGCGGGCATCCCCAAGCGATCCCACGACCGTGACCTCGACCAAGCCGAAACAGTGTTGCTCTGCCGTCGCCGGCTCGAGCCCGTCGCGCCCGAGCCGCCGCGATTGCGGCGGCAGCTGGCCTCGGCCGATCGAGGCAACCTCCCCCAGCAACCGTCGCTGCTCGAGGGCGCGGGCGGGGACGAGGAGGACGACCGAGGCCGCTGCCTCCGAACATCGTCGCAGGATCGCCCCGAGGCTCTCCGGCCCGTACGAGTGGGCGTCCACGACCACGACAACGGAATCGGGATCGATCGTCACGCCGGAGCGAGCGCGACCCGGCGCGCCGAGCGTCGGGCTGGGCCAACGGCTGTCGGGCGCGAGCGCGGGCACGACGATGGAGTCGATGCCGCAGGAGGACTCGATGCCGGCCGCCGCCCAACGGCCCAGGGCGGTGGCGACCACTCGGTGACCGTGCTCGCGCCAGGCGGCATTCGCAGCCGAGAGAGCGTCGAGCGCCTCGAAACGCTTCCCCGGCCCGTAGCCGATCACCATCAGCGAGGACGGCCTGGCAGCCTCCATCGCACGGGCGAGGCGGAGGAGCCCGTCCTCGGCCGCAACGATCTCACGGGTCGTGTAGACCGCCTCGGTGCCACCGAGCGGGATCGAGCCGGTGGCGCCGCCGCGCAGCCTCATCGCGTGTGCTCCCCGCACGAGCACACGCTCGTCAGTCAGGAGGGCGCGGGCATCCTCCTGCGCGCCCGCCACCGTCCGGCCACTGGGCGCCGCCGCGCAGCGGGCCCGAATGACGTCCCGCAATGTGAAGGTGCCATCGACTGTCCGCGCCGGCAGCCATCGCAGGGTGTCCTCCTGCCACGCGGCGTCCGGGCCTCGCACCCGGGCGCCCCGCAGCGCCTCGTCGGGTACTGAACCGGTGGACGCAGGCTGGCGGGGCTGCTGCGGGGTCCCGATGCGATGGCACACCTCGCGAAGCCGCCCCTCGCTCACCCCCGCTCGCCATAGGCGGAAGCGGGCCCCCTCGATCGTCTCCTCGTAGCTGCGACCGACGTCCTTACGAGGCCGTGTCAGCTCGGCCATCGCCCGCCTGGCCGCCGGGCCCTGCCATCCTTCGGCCGCCATGGCCTCCTCGATCTGGGTGCTCCGCCGGGAGAAGGCGCGGATGACCGCCGAGTCGAGCCCCTTCAAGTCGGACCAGCAACGCCCCTCGAGCGGCTGCCATTCGACGCCGAGACGGGTCGTGAGCTCGTGGCGCAGGTGCGTCTCATAGAGGGCGCCCGCGGTACGACACTCGAGAAACAGGCCCGTCGCATCTAGCGGGCGACACGTTCCTGCAGAGCGTTCGAGCACGAGGTTGCCCACGAGCACGTGCGTATGCAGATGCGGATCGCCGGCTCGGCTCAAGCGATGCAGGAAGCCCACCCCGATGAGCTCCGGAGTCCTCCTCCGGCGGGGGCCGTCCACGCCCGGCACCCGTACAGCGACCGCCTCGTGCTCCAGGTAGCCGAGGGACGCCCTGACGGCGGCTTCGTGACCGAGGCGCACCTGCTCGCACACCGCTTCGTCCGGCGAGAACGCCTGCAGGAGGCTCACGGACTTCGGCACCGAGAACGTGCAATCGAACGCCGCTATCCGGCGCCGGGCGGGATCGTCCAGCAATGCCTCCCCGCTGGACGGGTCGCCGCCCCGCAGCAACCGCCGGACGGCGCCGGCGTGGGCATCGCCGCTCAGACCGAGCTGTGCGGCACCTTCTCCGAGCCAGACGCCGGCCGCCTCGACGAGCCCCTCGGCATGATCACGCCCCGACCCCGCCGTCGCCAGGTAGTAGTCCTCGCCGCCGGCGCCCACCCTGCAGATGCTGAGCACATTGAGTGACTATAGATCATTTTCAGCTCGTTTCATTCTGTTTCCTTCATTTTCCGCCCCCGCCAGGTGCTCAGGCCGAGGCACCCGACCACGGCTACCAGCACGACGACGATGCCGAGCACACGCTCGTGGCGGAGCGCCTCCGCCAGGCCGATGACCACGAGCGTTGCGACAAACAGCTCGGGCGTATCGCCGATGAGGAAGTCCCACCAGAACCGTCCGAACGCAGCCACCGAGCGGACGACAATGTTGCTCCGCTGGCCGCCCTGGCCGCCCTGGCCGGCGTCAGGGGCATCGCCCTCGCCGCCACCGATGCCGGCGCCCCTGGCGGCATCCAGGCCATCGCTCACGCCGCACGCTCGGCCGCCGAGGGCAGTGCACTTCTCATGAGTTGTACGGCGCCCGCCGTCGTGACGACGAACAGCCCGACGAGGGCGAGGAGGAACAGGTCGCTCCCCGGCCAGCGCAGGCCGGCGCCTTCGCCGACCCAGAAGACCCCGAAGCTCGTCAGCATGATGCCCACACCCATCTTCATGGTGTTCTCCGGCACCTCGGAGAGCTGGCGGCCGACAATGGCGCCGACGGTGCCCACGACCACCACCGCCGCCGCCGCCGACACGGCCGCCAGAGCGAGATGCCGTGAGCTCGAGCCGAGCGTCAGCACGATGAGCACGACCTCCACTCCCTCGAGGAACACCCCTTTGAAGGCGACGGTGAATCCGACGGCGTCGCGGCGGGCAGCCGGCGATCCGGAGAGGGACGACACCGTCTCGGCGTAGATGGCGTTCTCGTCGTGGAGCGCCTTGTGCCCGCTCGCGCGCAGGATCGCCTTGCGGAGCCAATTGAGGCCGAGCACGAGGAGCAGGCCGCCGATCACGACACGCAGGGTGTTGAGCGGCACGAGGCGCACCAGGGGCAGGCCGACGACGCCGACGAGCACGGCGAGCACGACGATGGCGGCGGCGGCGCCTTCGAAGGCGGAGCGCCAGCCCCGCGAGACGCCGGCGGCGAGCACGATCGTGAGCGCCTCGACCATCTCGACGGCGCTGGCGCCGAACACGGCCAACGCAAGCACGACCGAGGACGTCGTCACAACACCGACTCCGTGGCGAGGACGGGCCCCGGCCCGCCGTCCTCCACGTAGGCGCTGAGTGACCTCCGGGCGACGTTCACGCCCGCCTCCCCCAGCTCCGGCGGCGAGAGCACCTCAGTGCCGGGGCCGAGCCGAAGCAGCAGGCGCCCGAACCAACCGTCGGCGTCACCGACCAGGATCGTGGCCATGAGCCGGCCACTGCCGTCGGCCATGGCCTCGATCGGCCCGGCCGCCACCTGTTCGACGGCGAGCTCCGATGCGGCCGGGAAAGCCACGATGGCGGCAACGGCGTCTGCGCCGCCGAGGAAGGCGCCGGGCCGCTGCAGCTCGTCGAAGAGATCGACCGGCTCCTCGAAGCGCTCACCCACGCGCCGCACGGACTGCACCCTGTCGAGCTGGAAGCGCCGCAGGCCGCCGGCCGAGTGGCACCAACCGTCGAGGTACCAGGTCCCCTCCCGGAGCACCACCTGATAGGGGTCGACCTGCCGCCTGCCAGGGGCCGTCGCCGAGCTCGAGAAGTACTCGATCTCGACTCGCTCGCGCCCTCGGGCGGCGTCCTGCAGCACCTGCAGATGCTCGGGCTGGTCGAGTTCCACGGCGAGCGGCGCCGAGCCAAGTGCCTCTTCCAGCTTGCCGAGCGCGGAGCGCAGCAACCCCTCCTCGTCGGCACCAGGGACCGAGAGCAGCGCCCGCGCAGCCGCCGCCAGCACGAAGCCCTCGTCGGGCGTGAGCCGCTGTGGTCGCTCGAACTCCCGCAAGCGCTGGGCCACCACCCGATCCCCATCGACGAACAGCTCGATGAGCTCGTCAGGTGAGTAAGGAGGCACGCCGCAGCAGGCTGCGAGCTCGAGCTCGTGTACGAGCTCATCCTCGCTGATCGAGAAACGCTCCGCCACCTCCGCCAGATCCGCTTCCCCGACCCGAGCGAGGTGCACGAGGATGGCCAGCAGCCGGCGCAACCGCTCCCCCGCCATGACGGCATTCGCGAGGCGTGCCGGCGGCCCGGGCGCGTGCGAGCGGCGGGGGGTGGCGACCACACGGGAGGCGGCTTTGCGTGCCTTGGGGCGCCCAGGGGCGACTGCGGGCCGCTCCGGAGGCTGGGCGTCCCTGCCCCCGGCGCCCGCCTCGGCTCTGGAGGCACCCAGGCCGGCGCCCTGCTCACCGGCGAGCTCGCGCAACCTCTTCACGACTGCGTTTCGCAGCTCGGGCGGTCCCTCGACGATGGCCGTGTCGCCGAGCCCGACCATCCAGGACACGAAGGCCTCCACGTCGCTGGCGCGCAGACGCACCCGCACGCTCCCGTCGGCCTCCCAGCCGGCGATGGCTGCCCGGGGCACCTGGGTGGCGACCACGCGCGCCTGGCGGGCGTCGACGAGGACCCGAGCGACGGGCACCTCGGCTGCAGCCTCCGTCGCGCTCCACGGCAGGAGGCGGATCTCGTCCCGCAGATCCCCGCCGGTCGGAGGCTCGAATGCGCCCGGCTCCCCCGCGGCCGGGAAGCTCTCCAAGCGGTCAACGCGAAACGTCCTGCGGGCGGGCCCGCCCTCGGCGGCCCGGTCGCGCCCGACGAGATACCACGCTCCGGCGCGAAAGGCCAGGCCGGACGGCTCCACTTCACGCTCGCGCCCGTGGTAACGGAACCGCACGACCGCCCGCTGCCGCAATGCTTCGTGGATGGGACCGAGCGCTGGCAGCGACGGCAGCACCGCCACCGGGGCCAAGCCGGGGCCGGCGCCGGCGCCGGCGGCGCCAAGACCGGCGCGACCGAGGGCGGCTTCGGTCACTGGGCTTCCCAGCTTGGCAATGGCGTCTGCCCCGGCCGCTCCTCCGAGCTGCACCGCGGCGATTGCAAAGCCGAGTGCCTGCGCCTCGCCGGCGTTCAGCCCGAGGTCAGGCAGGTAGTAATCGTCCGGCCGGATGCGATAGCCGACCTGCTGCTCGGAGTCGACCGGCTCCATGGTGAGCGGGATGCCGAGCTCCCGGAGCGCCCGCTTGTCACGCTCGAATGCCTGCCGAGCAGCCTCGGCCCCTTGCGGGTAACCGGCGATCGTGCCGGAGATCTCGCGCAAGGTGAGCGGGCGCGTGGTCTCGAGGAGGACGAGCACGAGGTTCGTCATCCGCTCGAGACGATCGAAGCGCTCCCGTGCAGGCATTGGCAGCATGGTACGGCCATGGCAATCCGATCGAGGCTTACGGGCGTACCTCCTTGCGTGGGAGCAGCCATGGCGAGCGGTGACACGCGATCCGACGAGGCGTTGCTGGGTGCGATGGCGCTCGGCGACGAGGCAGCCGGGGTTGCCTTCGTACGCCGGTACCAGCGCCGAGCCTTCGGGCTCGCCCTCTCGATCCTCGGTGATCCCGATCTCTCCGAGGACGTCGCGCAAGAAGCGCTTGTGCGCACCTGGCGCCATGCGCCCGTCTACGACTCCCGGCGGGCGTCGGTGACGACATGGGTCCTCACCATTACGCGCAACCTCGCTATCGACGCCCTCCGCATGCGGCGTGCCGTGCCGATCGACCCGGACGACATCATCAACCTCGGCATGATCAGCAACGAGCCCGATCCGAGCGACCAGGCGCAGCGGGGCGACGCCACTGCCCGCGTCCGCCTGGCATTGGCCTCCGTGCCCCTCGAGCAGCGCCGCGCCCTCGTGCTCTCGGCCTTCTACGGCCTGACGGCCGAGGAGATCTCGAGACAGGAGGCGATCCCACTCGGCACGGCCAAGACGCGGATCCGCGCCGGGCTCGGCAAGGTCCGCTCGCTCCTCGCCGCCGACGGGCAGTACGAGGGTGCCCTCCAGCTGCCCCGGGCGCCGAGGCCGGCGAGCAGCCCGAACGTTCCCCCAGAGCCGGGTCCCACGCCCGGTGCAGCACACCCATCGCACCAGGAGCACCTCTCATGACGACGCCAACCCCCGACCGCTTCGCCGACGACGCCGGCCAGGGTGGCGCCCAGCCCGGCGAGAGTGCCGAGAGCGGACGGCTCAGCGGGTGCGAGTTCTTCGGCTCCGTCGCCTCCGAGCTGGCTCTCGGGTCGCTGACGGGCGCCGACCGCTCCGCTGCGCTCGCCCACCTCGACGGCTGCGAGGAGTGCAGCGCCTTGATCACCGAGCTCTCCGCCGCCGCCGACGCCCTGCTGTGGGTGGCGCCGGAGGCGGATCCACCGGCGGGCTTCGAAGTGCGGTGGCTCGGCCGTATCCGTCCGGACAGCGCCGCAGCCGCTCCGGCTCCCTCCCCGGCCGCGGCTGAGGCTGGCGGCGGTGCCGTCATCGCTTTCCGTCGACGAGCGCAGGCGTGGTTCGCGGCGGCGGCCGCCGCCATCGTCATCGCCGGCGCCGGCATCGGCGTCGGCGTGGCCGTCGCCCCCCAACATGGAACGCAGGCGGCCACTGGCCAGATCCGGTTGGCGTCGTTGCGGTCCATCTCGACCGACGACGGCGGAGCCCCCGGTACCGCCGTCGGCGAGGTGGCGGTCACGGCCGGCAGCCCCTCGTGGATCCTCATGACCTTCCAGAAGCCGGGCTGGTCGGGGCAGGTCGAGTGCGTCGTGTCCCAGCACGGCCAGTCGAGGAAGGTGGGGACGTTCTTCCTGTATGACGGGACGGGAACCTGGGCGTTGCGCCTCCCTTCTTCTGGGGCGTCGGTGACCTCTGCCGAGGTCCGGGACATGAGCGGCGCCGTCCTTGCCACGGCGACCTTCGCCAATTGATCACCCCTCCACAGATCCCTGACGCCTCACCGAAAGGAAACCCGCACGCACCATGAAGTCCCATGGCCGCACCGCCTTCGGCATGACATCGGCGGACACGGGGGTGACGGTGTCCTCCGGCCGGTACCTCTCGTCTCCGCTCGGGCTCACGATGGCGCCGAACGGCGACATCCTCACGGTGAACGGCGGCAACGGGTACATCGTCGAAACCAGACCGGGTGGCGCGCAGATCGAGTGGATCTTCCTCGACATGTCAGGGACGCCCGAAGGCGCCGGGGCCCTCTTCGGCCTCGCCGTCCAACCCGGCAACAAGGGCGTGTACTTCGTGGACGACGATCTGGACAGCCTGCAGCTGTTCCACTGAATCCCCTGATCCATCGAGCCCTCGGGGCTCACGAAGCGCCCTGGGAGGGCCAACTGCCCCCGGTCACCCAGGGCTCGCTGCGCTCGGACACGTGCCGAGCGCAGCGGCGCGTCACGGACCGGCCGCGGCCGTCGTGTGGCGGCGTTCAGATGCCGAGGCGGGCGTCCTCGAGAGCCTCGAGCGCCGCATCGGGCCCCTCGAGCTCCAAGCGGGCGGCCTTCTTCCGGCCCATCAGCAACAAGATGAGCTCCTGCGGTCCGCCCGTCACCTCGGCGCGTACTTCGCCGCTTCGGGCTACCTGGGATCCGAACCCGGGTGCAACGAGCTCGAGACCGGCACCCCGCAAGTGACGCGACATGAAGCGAGCTCCACGCTTCACGAGCGGCCACAAAGCCGCGTCGAGCACGGCGTCCTCCCGCGGCTCCCAGCCGTCCTCGGCTCGCCGGACGTCCTCGTGATGCACGAAATACTCCATGAGGTTCACCTGGGCGTCCAGGAGGCGCATCGGGTAGGGCGGGCCGCTGCGAACCCGCCGGATGAGGCCTCCGTAACCGAGGTCTCGCTTGGCCCTCTCCATGGCACGCTCGGTGATCTCGGCAAAGGGCGGGAAGAGGATCCCCGGCGAGGCTAGCGGGCGGCTCTCGCGCACGAAGAGATGGGCTGCGAGATCGGAGGTCGTCCACCCTTCGCACAGCGTCGGGGCGAGCGGACCCCGCTCCTCGAGGAGGTTGCAGAGCGCTTGTCGTTCCGACTGCGCCAGCGACGGTGCCATGGCGACACCGTACCGGTGACCATCTCGTGCTGGTGCGGCGCCAGCGCCTTCGCACCTCGATGGCATCTGCGCTAGACACACTCCGATGCCGGATCGACACATCCTTGCAACGAGCGGCGGTAAGCGGTGGACGGGGCGGGCGAACCAGTGGAGCTTCGGCGGCCTGTTCCGCTACGCCCTGGAGCTGTCGGGCAAGGAACGCCCCCGTCTTTGCTTCGTCGCCACCGCCAGCGGAGACAGCGACGCCACCGTTGCCAGCTGCTACGCAGCTGCCGCCGGGGAGCCCGTCGAGCCGTATCACCTGCAGCTGTTCCCGATGCCGAACGTCGACGACATCGCTTCGTTCCTCTGCTCCATGGACGTCATCTGGGTCGGGGGAGGCTCGGTCGCCAACCTGCTGGCGATCTGGCGGGTGCACGGTGTCGACGAGGCCATGCAGGCTGCGTGGGAGGCGGGCGTCGTCCTGGCGGGATCGAGCGCAGGCTCAATCTGCTGGCACGTCGGGGGCACGACCGACTCCTTCGGCCTGGAGCTGCGCCCTCTGACGAACGGACTCGGGTTCCTCCCGTACGCCAACGGCGTGCACTACGACGGGGAGGAGCAACGTCGCCCGCTCGTGCAGCGGCTCGTGGCGGACGGCGCCTTGCCGCTCACGTTCGCCACCGACGACGGCGTCGGACTGCACTATGTCGGGACCGATCTCGTCGAAGCGGTCGCCGATCTGCCCGGCAAGTCGGCATGGCGCATCGAGGCCGGGCATTCCGGCGGGATGACCGAGACCCGCCTGCCCACCCGCCTGCTCGACGGGGAGTCGTAGCCCAGGTCCCGTTGGGTGCTCACGCTCAGGCTCCCGCCCCGGAGGCGACGGCGCCCGCCTCGTAGTCGAGCAGCCACTTCTTCAGATCGAGACCTCCCCCATAGCCGGTGAGGCTGCCGTTCGACCCGATCACCCGGTGACAGGGCAGGATGAGCGGGATGGGATTGCGTCCGTTCGCCAGCCCGACCGCCCGGCACGCCTTCGGGTTGCCGACGCGGGCGGCAAGCTGCCCGTAGCTCTCGGTCTCCCCGTACCCGATATCGGCGAGAGCGAACCAGACGCGTCGCTGGAACTCCGTGCCCGACGGCTGCAGGGGCAACGAGAACGTCCGCAGTCGCTGGTCGAAATACGCATCGATCTGGTTGACGGTCTCGTCGACCGCGTCCGGTGTCCCGCGCCGGTCCGGCGCCATCGTCGTCTCGTCGAACGAACCGGGCAGTCCGACGAAGTGCAGCCACTCGGTGTCACCGACGACCAACATGTGGCCGACAGGTGTCGGCGTCACCCACCATTCGTCCTTGTCACCCAGCGTCGGGTTCGTCATCGATGTCACGTCACCGTCTCCTTCTCTCGTTGAAGCTGTCTTCGAGGGGCCCGTCCGTGGCCGCTGCTTGCGCCGTTGCCGTGCGGAGCGCCGTCGCCCAGCAATGACCACAGGTACTGCAAGGCATATGCCCGATACGGCCGCCAGCCCTCCGCCAGGGCGCTCGCCTGCCGTTCGCCGCCAGAAAGGCCCAACCGCTCCAGCGCGCGGCGCACGCCAAGGTCGCTCGCCATGAAGGCGTCGGGGTCACCGAGTGCCCGCATCCGCACGTAGGCAACCGTCCAGGGACCGATGCCCGGGAGGGACAGCAGCTGAGCCGCGGCGGCATCACGATCCGTCGTGCGGTCCAGCACCACTTCTCCTGACGCGAGGGCCTCCGCCAGCACTACGAGGGCTCGGCCTCGAGCCCCCGGCATGGGGAGCTTGCCGACCGGCAGACCGGCGATCACCTCGACGCTCGGGAACTCCCGCTCCACGGTGCCGACGGGGAACGCCAGCAGGCGGCCGTGGGCGAGAGCGAGCCGGCCGGCGAGCGTCCGGGCGCCCGTCACGCTCACCTGCTGGCCGAGCACGGCCCGCAGGGCAAGCTCGCCGCCGTCGACGTGCCCGGGTATCCGCAGCCCCGGGAGACCTGTGACGGCGGATCCGAGCACTCGGTCGCCCCCGAGGACTTCCTGCACCGCCGCCGGGTCGGCGTCGAGGTCGAAGACGTGCTTGATCCGCTGCACAGCGAGGGTGAGATCTCGCAGGTCCTCCAACTGCAGAGAGCACCGCAGCGCACCGTCGCCACCGTCGCGCACCGTCGCCACGCCTGCGCCGTGCGGAAGGCTGAGCGCCCTGCGGTAGTACCGCCCGTCGCCCTCCTCGACGCCCGGCACCGCCCGATCCGCCAGGAAGGCGAACAGCACCCCCATCGGGAACGGCCGACGGTAGGCCAGGCGCAGCGTCACCGAGCGCGGCCCGCCGGCCTCGCTCGAGACGCAGGCGGCTTGACCCGTTCGGCGGCCGGCCCGCTCACGCATCGCTCGCGGCGGTTCACCGAAGATCTCCCGCAACGTGTCGTTGAACTGGCGCACGCTTCCAAACCCAGCGGCGAAGACGACCTCTGCGATCCGCAGATCCGTCGTCTCGAGGAGGACGCGGGCCGTCTCCGCACGTTGCGCACGGGCGAGCTCGAGCGGTCCGGCGCCCACTTCGGCAACGAGCAGGCGCTGGAGCTGCCGTGGGCTGTAGCCGAGACGTCGGGCGAGGCCGGAGACGCCCTCGCGATCGATGACGCCCTCGTGGATGGACCGCATCGCCCGCCCGACGACGTCGCCGCGGCGGTTCCACTCCGGCGACCCGGGAGCCGCGTCCGGACGGCAGCGCTTGCACGCCCGGAAGCCGGCCCGCTGTGCTGCCGCCGACGTCGGGAAGAAGCGCACCCGGTCCCGCCTCGGCTTCACCGATGGGCAGCTCGCGCGACAGTAGATGCCCGTCGAAGTCACGCCGGCGAAGAACCAGCCGTCGAAACGCACATCGCGGGCGACGAGCGCCCGGTAGCGGAGGTCATCGTCCCCGCCGGCAGCCGTCCCACGGCGGTCTGAGAGGGAGCCCGGCGCCGTGCGTGCGGCGAGCGCCAGAGAAGGGGGACGAGGTGTCACCCAAGCAGTATCCCAGACGGCTGTGTCAGCGGTCTGGCGGAAATCGGACACGCATCTGGGCAGGTCGAACGGCGCCCGCCGTCACCGCATCGCTGGCGAAGGGGGATATCGTCGCAGCCAAGACAACGACGTCGATCCAGCGCGGGAGTCGCCCCATGACCATCGCCGAGTCCCGGACCGAACCTGGCACAGTGACGGACGGGGCCGCTCCGGAGCCGAGGACGGATCCGCTCGAGCTCGACGGCGTCGACGCCGTCGAGCTCTGGGTCGGCAACGCCCGCCAAGCCGCCCACTTCTACCGGACGGGGTGGGGTTTCGGGATCGTCGCCTATGCCGGTCCTGAGACCGGGCTGCGGGACCGGTGCTCCTACGTGCTCGAGCAAGGCAAGCTGCGGTTCGTCCTCACGTCCTCGCTCCGTGAGGGGAGCGAGATCTCCAGGCACGTCGCCCGCCACGGCGATGGCGTGCGCGACATCTCCCTCCGGGTGGCAGATGCGGAAGCGGCCTTTGCGGAAGCGCTACGACGTGGCGCCGTGCCCGTCACGTCGCCGAGCGAGGAGACGGACGAGCACGGCACGTTCCGCCGGGCCGCGATCGCCGCTTTCGGCGAGACGGTGCACAGCTTCGTGGAGCGCTCCGCTTACTCCGGCATCTATGCACCGGGCTTCGAAGCACGAGCTGCTATCGACGACCCCTCCCCGCCCGTCGGCTTGCTCGACTTCGACCACTCCGTTGCCAACGTCGAGCTCAACCGCATGAACTTCTGGGTCGACTTCTACAAGACGGTTCTCGGCTTCTCGTTGATCCAAGGTTTCACAGACGACGACATCTCGACGGAGTACTCAGCCCTCATGAGCAAGGTCGTCTCCGATGGCGTGGGCAGGATCAAGTTCCCGATCAACGAACCCGCTCCGGGGAAGAAGCGCAGCCAGGTCGAGGAGTACCTCGACTTCTTCAACGGGCCCGGCGTGCAGCACATAGCCATCAAGACAGCTGACATCGTGGCGTCCGTGGCGTGCCTGCAAGCGCGCGGGATCGAGTTCATGCGTGTGCCGGACGCGTACTACGCCGAGCTGAGCGAGCGATTCTCCGATCTCGATCTCGACGTCGACAAGCTGCAGAACTACGGGATCCTTGCCGACCGGGACGACGAGGGGTACCTGCTGCAGATCTTCTCCCACATGAACCAGGACCGCCCGACCGTGTTCTTCGAGCTGATCGAGCGGCACGGATCAACGGGTTTCGGCAACGGTAATTTCAAGGCGCTCTTCGTGGCGCTCGAGCACGAGCAGGACCGGCGCGGGAACCTCTGAGGATGCCGTATTACCGCAGCGTTGGGAGCCTGCCGCCAAAGCGCCATGTGCAGTTTCGCAATGAGAAGGGACAGCTCTACATCGAGGAGCTGATGAGCAGCGACGGCTTCTCCGAAGAGAGCGCCCTGCTGTACCACCGTCACTCTCCGATGGCCATCACCGCCGCCGAGCTGATGAACACGACACCCGACGCCCTGCGAGACAACGCTCCGGTGCTCCCCCGCCATCTGAGACTTCACCGGTGTCCCGAGGGTGGCGACCCCGTCAGCGGACGCCGGCTGCTGCTCGCCAACGAAGATGTCCGCATCAGCTACGCCGTCGCCACCGAGACGAGCCCGTTGTATCGGGACGCCGTCGGCGATGAGCTCGTTTACGTCGAGTCGGGACGCGTCACGCTCGAGTCGGTCTTCGGCCGCCTCGAAGTGGGCGAAGGCGATTATGTCATCGTGCCCACCCACACGACGCACCGGTGGGTCGTGGAGGACGTCGTGCGCATGCTGTGGGTGGAAGCCCGCAGCCACCTGCGGATCCCGGCCCGCTACCTGTCGACACGGGGTCAGCTGATCGAAGGCGCCCCTTATTGCGAACGCGACATCCGCGGGCCCGATGGCCCACTGCTCGTCGACGGTACCGACGTGCCCGTGCTCGTGCGGACGGGCGCCGGCCTGACGCGCTACACCTACGCCCATCACCCCTTCGACGTCGTCGGATGGGACGGCTGCCTGTATCCATGGGTCTTCTCCATCCACGACTTCGAGCCGATCGTGGGCAGCGTCCACCAGCCTCCGCCCGTGCACCAGACCTTCGCCGGAGCGGGCTTCGTCGTGTGCTCCTTCGTGCCACGGTTGTTCGACTTCGGTCCCGGGGCGGTGCCGGTCCCGTACGCCCATGCCAACGTCGACAGCGACGAAGTGCTCTTCTACGTCGGCGGGGACTTCATGAGCCGGGCGGGTTCCGGTATCGAGGAGGGATCGATCTCCCTGCACCCGTCGGGTTTCGTGCACGGTCCGCAGCCGGGAAGCGTCGAGCGGGCGCTCGGGCGGCCGGGAACCGACGAGCTCGCCGTCATGATCGACACGTTCCGCCCGCTCCGGCTCAGCGCCGGCGCTCTCGAGATCGAAGACCCTGCCTACGCCTGGACGTGGGCGCGTTCCTGAGGCGCTGGTTGCAACGGCTTGAGAGGATGGAGTTGCCCGGTGCTATCTGCGATCCTTAGCAACGTGGAGCACGCTCGCCGGCCTGGAAGCCGCCGTGGAGCACACCGTCGGACGAATCGACCAGGCTTCCGCCTTGGGATCGGTGCCGGGGCGGCTATCACCAAGCTGCTGCTGGCGGCGCTGTGCTCGGCGCTGCTCGTCCTCGCCTTTGTCGATCGCTGGAGCGTCTTCGTGCTCGTCCCGATCGGCGCCATCTGGGCGATCGTCTTCGCGGGGCTCATCGTCGTCCCGATCATCGCCAGCTACATCGCCGACTCGCTCGGTCAGCACGGGGGTGACAAGCCGTTCTCCCCGCCCGATCGCGGCTACGACACGGACTCCTGGGCGCCGCAGGTATCACCCCCGACCTATCCGCCAGCGAACGAGCCCGAGATCGGCCCCGACTTCTCAGCCCTGAAAGGCCCGATCTCGCGGCCCCTCGCCGTCGGCATGGCGTCCGGCTTCGACTGGGAGGGTTTCGTCGAGGCTGTCGCCGACCGCCTCGAAACCGCCCTCGGCGAGGGATACTCCGCCTCCGGGGACGGAGCCGCCTTCGTCCTCCAGTACGGGGAGACCGTTCGGAAGGTGAACCTCCGCTCCATCTTCCAGCCGCCACCGCTCGAGGTCGGCGAGCGGGCATTGCGGGGTTGCCTGAAGATGATGGACGAGGCGCAGATGTTCTCGATGAGGGTCAGGCAGCGGCCGTGGCCGAGCCGGGAGGGCAGCCTCAACGGCGGGCCAGGCAACCTCGCCCGTCCGCGGGTGCGACTCGATGACGGGGAGATCCGCATGGTCTGGGCCGACGACTGGGGAACCGTGCTTCGCCTGCGCCCGCTTCCATTCGACGGCTCATCAGCGAGAGGTCGGGACGTCATGGGTCGCGACGTGAGCTGGTGAGGGGAGCCGTCGGTGCACGGCAGACTGCCGAGGTCCGTGAGGCGGGCTCACGCCAGCTGGCTGACAGCCTCGAGCAGGCGGTCCACGTCGGAGCGGTTGTTGTAGTGGACGAGGCCGGCCCGCACGGCGCCGCCGGAAGACCGGATGCCCATCGCCGTCGTGAGCTCGTAGGCGTAGTTGTCACCGCTCCACACGTTGACGGCGCGTGATGCGAGGTGCTCGGCGACGTAGCGGGGCGTGTGGCCCGCCACGTTGAAGTAAGCCGTAGCCGCCCGGTTTTTCGCCCTGCCGTACGTCGTCACGTTCGCCATCTCGGCGAGGCCGGCCAGCAGAACGCTGAACAGCTCCTGCTCGTGTCGCTCGGAGGAGGCCATGGAGGCAAGGACCTGCTGGCGACGCGTGCCGGCGTCGCCGGAGTCGAGGCTGGCGAGATGGTCGACGGCCGCAGCCACGCCGGCCAGATCGGCAAAGGCGCTCGTCCCCCATTCGAATCTGCCGGGGACCTCGTCGCCCGAGGGAGCGAGCTTGTCCGGGCGGATCACCTCGAGCAGCGCCGGGTCGGCGACGACGGCGCCGACGTGTGGCCCTGCCCATTTGTAGGCGCTCGTGGCATAGAAGTCGGCGCCGAGGGTGGCAACGTCGACCGGGCCGTGCGGAGTGGCGTGCACACCGTCGACATAGGCGAGGGCGCCGGCGGCGTGCGCCTTTGCCGTGATCGACGCCACGTCCGGCCTCGTGCCGATGGCGTTGCTGGCCGCTGTCACCGCCACGACCTTCGTGCGCGGGCCGATCAGGGAATCGTACTGCTCGGCCGGCAGCTCACCCGTGGCGAGGTCGACCTCCGCCCATCTCACGACCACACCCGCCCGCTCTGCAGCCTGGATCCACGGTCGGACGTTGGCGTCGTGATCGAGACGGGAGACCACGACCTCGTCTCCCGGGGCCCACTGCTTGGCAAGGGCCTGTGACATCCGGTAGGTGAGCGTCGTCATGTTCGGCCCGAGGACCACGCCGTCAGGGTGCCCACCGACGAGAATCCGCCATGGCACGACGGCAACTGCTGACGATCTCTTCGGACCTGGCGCTCGCGGGAAACGCCCCTCCGAGATTGCCGATGCCCTCGCGGTAGGCCTCGGCAATCGCCTCGATGACCGAGGTGGGCGTCTGCGTCCCGGCCGCCCCATCGAGGTAGGCGAAACCGTCGGCCAGCGCAGGGAACCTCGAACGGATCGCAGCGACGTCGTAGGCCATTTGCTCCCGCTCCTCGGGCTCGTCGGATCGGCACCCACGCGGGGTGCCGAGGAGGCAGGCTATTGGCAGATCAACGGTGCCGGCACAACGCCAGCAGCGGCCAGCGGAACCTTGGGGCTCCCGCCGATCGTGCGATTCGGCTCAGCCCTCCGCTTGGCTCCTCGGTGAGCACGCCGCCGAGGTGACCGCCCATCGGTTGGGCTCGGGGCCGCTGGCAATCACCACGGATCGCCCGGCGGCAGCTCGCTTCAAGACGGCGTCGGCGGCGGGGCTGAGGGCGTCGGCAAAACCCGGCGATCCCATCGTCGCCATCTCGGCTCCCCCTGTCCAGGTCGGTTCGACGGTAACGTCGCCCACCGCCTCGGCAAGGGCAACCGAGCCGAGCCCGAGCAGGCCGACAAGGTGCGCCCACTCCTCGTTGGTGAGGTCGCCCGCCCATAGCTCGAGCCGCGACGCCAGACGCTCGAGGACCTCCGGATCGAGGGTGACGTCGAACATGAGGGCTCCTTCCCCCAGCATCGGCGCCGCCGCGGCCCGAACCGATGACGCCGTCTGTGCTACCGAGGCTAAAGAGCGAGTGGCTCCTTCGGATCAGGGGAACCCCTAGGTTCTCGGGCGACGGAGCCGATACCTGCGTACGATGCCCTGTGCTCGTGGGGCGGGAGTCCGAGTTGGCTCGACTCGAGGAGCTGCTCGACGCCGCCCGAGCCGGCCGCAGCGGCGCTCTCGTGCTCAGCGGCGAACCGGGAATCGGAAAGACGGCACTGTGCCGTGCGACCGCCGAGATGGCGACAGGGCTCGAGGTCCTGAGCGCTCGCGGCGTGTCCTCGGAATCACAGCTTCCCTTCGCAGGGCTGGCGGAGCTCTTCGCACCCGTCGTCGACCTCGTGGCCGCTCTCCCACCCCGCCAGCGCGCCGCCATGGAGGGTGCACTCGCTCTCGGCCCAGCCGAGAGCGTCGACCCCTTGGCGGTCGGGGTGGCCACGCTGGGGCTCTTGGCGGCCGTGGCGGAGAAGGCGCCGGTGCTGTGCACGGTGGATGACCTGCAGTGGATCGACATCTCCTCGGCACAAGCGCTGATCTTCGCGGCCCGACGACTGCACGCCGAGGGCGTCGCCATGGTCTTCACGAAGCGGCCGGACGACGAGCTGGAGACTCCGACCCTCGAGCTCGAAACCCTCGTGTTGGCGGGATTGTCACCCGCCGCCGCCACCGAAGTGCTGCGTGATGCCGCCGCCTCGCCCGTGGATTCCGAAGTGGCCCAGTCGTTGCACGCCTCCACAAGCGGCAACCCGCTGGCTCTCGTCGAGCTCCCTTTCCTGTTGAGCAAGGGTCAGCTGGAGGGATCGGAGCCTCTCGAGGACCCGCTGCCGCCCGGTCCGACCACCGAGCGTGCCTTCCGCCGGCGCATCGCCGAGCTGGACCCTGGCACGCGCAGCGCCCTGCTCCTGGCCGCCGCCAGCGGGGCGGGCGAGCTCGACGTCATCATCGCCGCGCTGGCCGATCTTGGACTCGCCCCGGCGGCGCTCGAGCCCGCTGAGGAGGCGGGCATCATCAGCATGGATCGGGCACGCGTGGATTTCCGGCACCCGCTGCTGCGATCAGCCGCCTACCACGGCGCGCTCGCGTCCAGCCGCCGCCGGGCTCATGCCGCCTTGGCGGGCGCCCTCGCCGAGGGCGATGGGCGGCGCCCCTGGCATCTGGCTGCCGCTGCCCTCGGCCCTGACGCAGTCATCGCTGACGCCCTCGCAGAGGTCGGTGTCGACGCCCGTCGGCGTGGTGCCCGCGCCGGTGCCGCCCGCGCCCTGCTGCGGGCGGCCCAGCTGACACCCGACGCCGACACGCGAGCCCGGCGCCTCGCTGAAGCCTCCATCGACCTCAACCTCGCCGGGCGGCCGGAGCAGGCGGCTTCACTGGCCGCCGAAGCGCTCACGCACGTACGAAGCGATGAGCTGCACGCCGACATCGAGCTCGTCCATTCCTCCTTCCTCACGCTCGTCGGCCAACCGAACGAAGCTCACCGGCTCTTGATGGCCGAAGCTGCCCGCTTCGAGGAGACCGAGCCGGGACGCGCCGCCATCCTGCAGATGGCCGCCGTCGCGCCCTGCTACTTGGTGGGCGACGGCCGCCTGGCGTACCGAACCGCCGAGCAGGCCAACGCCTGCGGGCAGCGAGTGGGTGGCCCCCTCGAGGTCTTCTCTGAAGGCGTCCTCGCCCAAACCCTCCTGATCAGGGGGGATTACGCCCGCGGTCGCGAGCTGCTCGAACGATGCTTGCCGCTGCTGATGGAGGTCGATCCCATCTGGGGGATGCATGTGGCCTTCTACCAGGGCGTCTGCATCACCTACGTCTGGACCGAGCAGTTCGACACCGCCCGGGTGCTCCTCGATCGCATTGTGTCGGCGGCCCGGGAGGCCGGAGCTCCGGGCCTGCTGCCGTTCCCGCTCTGGGTCCTCGGCGAGCTCGAGTTCCGCACGGGCGCATGGGACGCCGCCTACTCCGGCTTCCACGAGGCCCTGGAGCTCGCCCAGCAAACGGGCCAGTCCGTCCACATGCCGAGGCTGCTGGCGGGCCTGGCTCGGGTCGAAGCTCAACGGGGCCAGGCTGAGGAGTGCCGGGCACACGTCGCCGAAAGCCTGGAGAAGGGAGCAGCGCTCGGAGGTCTCCGGGCGGCCGAGATCGATGCGGACGAGGCCCTCGGGCTGCTGGAATTCGCCCACCAGAGGTTCCCGGAGGCGCTCGTCCACTTGGACCGCCTGGCTGCCGTGCTGCGCGGCGAAGAGGTGGGCGAGCCGAGCCTCATGGGAGCCGCCCCCGAGCGTATCGAGGCCCTCGCCAGGTCGGGCAGGACCGAGGAGGCGAGGGTCGCTCTGGATGATTTCGATCAGCACGCCGCCGCCACCCAGAGCTGCTGGGGCCAGGCGGCAGCTGCCCGCTGCCGCGGTCTGCTGGCATCACCCGAGGTGTTCGCCGACGACTTCGAGGAGTCGCTTCGATGGCACGACCGAGTGCAACGGCCCTTCGAGCGAGCCCGGACCGAGCTGTGTTACGGCGAGTGCTTGCGCCGAGCCAAGCAACGAAGCGAGGCACGAGAGCACCTGAGGCGGGCACTCGCGACGTTCCAGGATCTCCGCGCCCGCCCCTGGGTCGAGAGATCGGAGCGGGAGCTGGCCGCCACCGGGGAGACGGCTCGACGCCGAGGCGACTTTGCCGCCGCCGAGGAGCTCACGCCGCAGGAGCTTCGCGTCGCCCTCGCCGTTGCGGAAGGCGCCTCGAATCGTGAAGCTGCCACGTCGTTGTTCTTGAGCACAAAGACCATCGAGTTTCATCTGGGAAGCGTCTACCGCAAGCTCGGCGTCCGGTCCCGGACCGAGCTCGCCCGTCGCTTTGCGCCCTCCCGTACCTGATCGCCGGACAGTGGGCCGCGCGGGCGACTCACCAGTGTGCAATCTCTTCCTCGGTCGGCGTCACGCCCCGAAACCTGCGCCCAGTCGTGTCATCTCACGACGAGCGTGTACGTCCGACTTCCCGTATCGGGATGAGCAGCGGCGTCCGTCACCTCGAGAGCGAATTTGAACGTCCCGGCTCTCGTCGGCCGCCCGCTCAGCACGGCGTCCTCCTGGTTTGCCGACAGCTCGAGGCCCGGCGGAAGCGAGGGGGGTTGACCGACCAGATGGGAGCACCGTTGGTGTCCTGGGCGGCGAGCGCCACCGAGTAGGCCTTCCCTACTTTGGCAGTCGGAAGGAAGGCCGGGAGGACCACGACGCGCAGTTTGGCGCCCTCGAGCTTTGTCCATGGAGTCGACTCGTCTCCGGAGTCGCCGAGGTAGTCGCCACCGGGAATCACTCCGTTCCCGCCGTTGGCTACGTCGTCGACGTACTTGGCGGTCACGCCGTCGATCGTGACGATCACGGTCGGATTCTGGGTTGCACTGCTCCGAACCGTCGAAGTTGTTGCTGTTCGTGCTCGCGAAAACGTCGATCCTGCCGGGGCCGAGCTGGTACGGGTAGTTGAAGGGCTTCGTGCCCCACAGATTGAGCGTCCCGTCGTTGCAACCGCGCACCGAGACCTTGCTGATGGTCAGCGTCGAGCTACCGGTGTCATCGATACGGATGGCCGTGCTGTCGGGGTCGTCATCCTTCCTCACATCGCCGACGTTGGCGGCGCCGATGTAATTCAGATGGGCGGCTCCGTACCAGGGGACCGGGAACCTTGGGTTCGTGATGACGTTCCCGTGGCACCTCGACACGAGCGGACAATCCGCATAGCCGGCGTAGACGACGAATGTTGGGGCGGCGGTAGCTCTCGCTCTCGACGCGCCGGACGCCGGGACCACGACAAGCAGGGCCCCGATAAGTGCTCCCACGAGACCGATCAGGACACGGCGCACTGAGATGACCCCTCCCCTGGCGGATGCGAATGCCCCAGGACCGCCACGTACCATCAAAGCGGTCTCTCGACCTCGCGCGACGGCCTCCCGGTGAGCGGTGAGTGGGCCGTGAGGGACTTGAACCCCCGACCACCTGCGCGTCATGCAGGTGCGCTACCAGACTGCGCCAACGGCCCGTCCGGCCTCCAAAGTAGCACCCTCCCCTGCAGCCGTTGGCGGCGCATTGCTACCGGCGGCCGACGGCGGGCGAAATCGAATGCCGTCGGGGTCAGGGTAGATTGCTGCCCGTGCATTCGGTGGTCGGAGCCGACCTTCGGGTCCGCCGAGGACGATCGAGAGCTCGACGAATCGGCGCCACGGGGGCGTGAGATGAGCGACGAGGACTTCCAGCCGTCGCGCCCGGCTGGCGTCTCGGGCTACCAGGACCCGTCGTTCCGTCGTCCCTACGGGGGCGTCGAGGCGGCCGCGGAGCCGGACCTGTACGCCGACTCAGCCCAGGCCACCCACCCGGACTCCCTCGCCACAGGCCAAGCCGTCACGTCCACGCCTTGGGGAAGCGGGATCGCCTTCAAAGGGGCTCCCCCGCCGATCGACCCGGAGCCTCCTCCGCTGCCCTGGGTGCAGCGCCGCAAGCAGCGCTTGGCCGAGGTGACAGCAGGATCGTCCAGCGTCGAGGTCGCCAGCAAGGTCATCAGCGCCATCGCTATCATCGGCATCACCGTCTTCGTCGTGTGGCAGCTCCGGCCGGACTTGCTCTTCAGCCCTGCGATGGACGTCGGTGGTGACAACGGTGGGCACGTGGCGGCGCCCTACTTCATGATCCACGACCTGCTCAACCATGGTCGGCTCACCGGTTGGGACCCGCAGTGGTTCGATGGCTTCCCCCTCTACGTCTTCTACTTCCCGCTTCCGGCATTGCTCGTGGGGGTGCTCAACCTCGTCTTCCCCTATGCCGTCGCCTTCAAGCTCGTCACGGTCCTCGGAACGGTCACCCTGCCCGTGTGCGCGTGGGCTTTCGGCTGCCTCGCCGGGTTCCGGCGCCCGGTGCCCGTCCTGATGGCGGCCGCGATGCTGCCTTACCTGTTCAACACCTCCTACACGATCGACGGCGGCAACATCACGTCGACGATGGCCGGCGAGTTCTCCTTCAGTCTTGCCATGAGCTTCGGGATGCTCTTCCTCGGCGTGTTCGTCTACGCGCTGCGGACCGGTCGCTTTCGTTGGCTGGCCGCCATGCTGTTTGCCGCCACGGTCCTCTGCCATATCGTGCCGGGCTTCGCCTTTGCGGGCGTGGCGGTCCTGTTCGCCCTCTCCACGGGACGACTGAAGTCCCTCAAGGTGCTCATCCCTGTCGGGATCGTCGGCGGGCTCCTAGCCGCCTGGTGGCTACTGCCGTTCGCCGCCGACATCCATTACAGCGCTTCGATGGGCTACAACCGGATCCTCGGGGTCTGGTCCAACCTCATCCCGAGTGCGCCGGCGTGGATGCGCTACTCGCTCATCGCCCTCGTCATCCTCGGAGCGGTCATCGCCCTCGCTCGCCGCGACCGGTTCGCCGCGGTGATAGCGGTCGCCACTGCCGGAGCGGGCTTCGCCTTCGCCTTCTTGCCATCCGGGGCGGTCTACAACGGCCGTTGGCTGCCGTTCTGGTTCCTCTTCGCGGCGCTCATAGCTGCCTACGCGATCGCCGAGATCTTCCGGGGCCTCGCCCTCGTCTACGCCAGTCCCTGGGTCACCTCCGTCGGCGCGGTCGTGGGCACGATCTTCTGCCTCGCAGGGGCCGCCCAGGCCGGCGGGCTCATCGGTGCCTTTCCCTACATCGGACCGGTCGGCAACCAGATCCAGGTGCAGGGCTGGATCAATTGGAATTACACCGGTTTCCAGGGCAAGACAGGCTGGCCGCAGTGGGAGGGAATGATCTCTCTCATGGACAAGGTCGGAGCCAAATACGGCTGCGGACGGCTGCAGTACGAGTACATCTCAGAGACCACTGACCCCTTCGGATCGACCGAGGCGATGATGGCAATCCCCTTGTTCACGAACGGGTGCATGGAGGCCACCGACGGCATCTACTTCGAATCGTCCACGACGACGCCGTTCCACTTCCTCGACGTGAGCGAGGTCTCCCAGAACGGCGAATCGCCCGACCCGGTGTCGGGGCTCAACTACCCGGGCTTCAACCTTCCCGACGGCATCCGTCACCTGCAGTTCATGGGCGTGAAGTACTTCTTTGCCATGTCCCCGCCCGTCGAGGCGGCTGCAGCCGCCGACTCGTCGCTCGTGAAGGTCGGTCAGACGTCGGGTTTCGCCGGAAGCATCAACGGTGTTCCCGACCCCCATCCCGTCTGGCAGCTCTACCTGATCAAGAACGCGCCGATCGTCTCCGCGCTGTCGTATGAGCCGGTTGTCGAGTCTTCCAGCGCCAGCGCCTGGCTCTCGACCGGCCTCAACTGGTACGAGGAGGAGCAGTACTGGCCGGTCGAGCTCACTCAGTCCGGCCCTGCCTCCTGGCCGCATGCCGCACCAGGCAAGCTGGTACCGCCGGCCGACACCGTGCCCTCGAAGAAGACGAGGGTGAGCCATGTGACGATGACCGACTCGTCGATCTCCTTCGACGTCTCGCGGATCGGGACACCCGTCGTCGTGAAGATCCCGTATTTCCCCAACTGGCAGGCGACAGGAGCGAACGGCCCCTACGAGGCCATGCCGAATGTGATGGTCGTCGTCCCAACATCGCATCACGTCACTCTCGCCTACGGCACGACAACGGTCGACTGGATCGGAAAGGCAGCCTCCCTCGTCGGCCTCGCCGGTCTCGTCGCCCTCATCGTCCGGCCTCCTACCGAGGTCGGTACTGACCCCGCTGCCGCCGACCCGGCTCCCTTGCCGTATCGAGCCCCGGCCTCTCCGGCACAGGACCCCAACTATGTGCCGCCGGTCCCGTACTGGGACCCCTACTCCGAGGACGATCCGTACGCTCGGGACCCGAACGGCGGTTCACCTTGACGCTGGACGACCAGCCGGCCAAAGCCGTCCGCCTCTCTGTCGTGCTGCCCGCCCACAACGAGGCGCAGCTGCTCGAGGGGGCGGTCGGTGACCTCGTGAAGGCCCTGCGCGACCGGGGGGAGAGCTTCGAGCTCGTCATCGTCGAGAACGGATCCACCGACGGGACCCGGAGCATCGCCGACCGCATCTCAGCGGACACCCCCGAAGTGCGCGTCGTGAGCCTCCCGCTGGCTGACTACGGCGCCGCTGTCGCCAGGGGTTTCGCCGAGACGGGCGGCGACGTCGTCGTGCACTTCGATGTGGACTATGTGGACCTGGGGTTTCTCGACAAGGGCGTCGCCATCATCGATGCAGGCGTCGCCGGGATCGTGCTCGCCAGCAAACGCCTGCGCGGCGCCACCGACCGGCGGCCGCTCTCCCGTCGAGTCCTCACCGCAGGCTTCACCTTCGCCATGCGGGCGCTCCTGCAGGTACCCGTCACGGACGCCCACGGGATGAAAGTGCTCTCGCGGGCTCAGACGGCCATTGCCGCCAGCGCCTGCACGATGACGGGAGCGCTCTACGACGTCGAGCTCGTGCTGCGCGCCTCGCGGGCGGGCGTGAGGGTGGCCGAGCTGCCCGCCGACGTGAGCGAGATCCGGCCCCCGCGAACGCCCGTGTGGCAGCGGAGCATCGAATCGGCGACCGGGCTGCTGCGCCTACGTGTGCTCCTGTGGCGGGAACGGCTGAAAGGACGCTGAGGCCGCAGCTGGGCTCCGAGCGCCGCCGTGGTGACCCCAAAACGCCCACAACCCTAGGTAATCTCGACCAGCGTGCCAGCTGACCTGCCGCCGATTCCTGGGCGCTCCCGCGCCGTCTACACGGTCGGAGGCAAGGAGCCGAGGCGGTTCGGCCGCCGCCGCCGAGCTCGATTCGACTCGCCGAGCGGCTCGTCCCGAAAGACCTACCAGGCTCGTGGACGGCCGGCGGGCCGTCGCTGGCTCCGCCGCATTCTCATCGCCCTCAGCGTGCTCATCCCGCTCGTCCTCGTAGCAGGCATCGCCGGCTACGTCGACGTCAAAGTGCGCCTCGACAGCATTCCGAAGTTGCCGGTCCCTGCACTCACGCCCGAGAAGTCCGGGCAACCGATCGACATCCTGCTCGTCGGCTCGGACTCGAGAGACCTCTCGTGTGCCAAGACGGCCGCCGGGGTCAAGGCGTTCGGCTCCAGCTCGACCACGACCGGCCAACGCAGCGACGTCATCATCGTCGTGCGGCTGATCCCGTCGACCGACACGGTGGAGATGCTCTCGATCCCGCGCGACACGTGGGTCCCCATCGCCGGCACGGGCGGCTCCGACAAGATCAACGCCGCCTTCAACAACGGCCCGAACCAGCTCGTGCAGACCATCCAGGACAACTTCCACATCCCCATCAACCACGTCATGATCGCCAACTTCTGCGGCTTCGAAGGGATGGTGAACTCCCTCGGCGGCATCTCGCTCGACTTCCGCTACCCCGTGAGGGACGCCTACTCCGGCCTCAGGATCAACACGACTGGCTGCCAGCTGATCAACGGTACGCAGGCACTCGCCCTCGTCCGCAGCCGCCATCTTTACTATTTCAAGCACGGCGCGTGGAACTACGACGGTCTGAGCGACTGGAGCCGCATCCGCCGTCAACAGGCGTTCTTCCATGCGCTGCTCAACAAGGTCCACGGTGTCTTTCCGAACGTCTTCGAGTTGAACTCGTTTCTCGGCGCCACCGTGTCGGACCTCACCGTGGACTCGTCCTTTGGCGGCGGCGAACTGATCTCACTCGGGCTCAAGTACCACTCGCTGAGCGAGTCCAACCTCATCACGAGCGTCCTGCCGACGTACTCGCAGGTCATCGACGGCCAAGATGCCCTCATCACCGCCCAGCCGTATGCGAACAACCTCATCAGATCGTTCTTGGCGCGTGGCACGACCCCGGTCGCTCCGGGGAGCTCGAAGGCGAGCGCCGGCTCCTCCCCCAAGACCACGACCACGACAGGGTCCACGGTGCCGCCGGCGGGCGTGGTCACCGACACCCCACAGTCGGATCCGGAGCCCTGGAACCCGATTCCGTGCTGAGTTCCGGCCAAGTTCTCGGCAGGCGGGCTGACGCTGGATCGGGCTGTTGCGCCACTATCGTGACGGGCCGTGACGAATGATGGGCCGGGGACGCTGGAGGATTGGACGGCGGACTCCGACCACGGTTCGGAGCCGATCCACGCTCAGAGCGGCCACGCTCCGGGCGGAGGTTCCCGGCGATTCGGACGAAAAGCGAGGAGATCGGGTCCTGCGGCCTCGACCCCGTCGCCTGGCGC
The DNA here is from genome assembly GCA_963735115.1 of uncultured Actinomycetota bacterium. GTDB lineage: Bacteria > Actinomycetota > Acidimicrobiia > Acidimicrobiales > Bog-793 > JAKACA01. The sequence goes on from CAVTJR010000002.1 coordinate 108,944, forward strand.
CCCCAAACGCCGCCGTTGGCTGAGGCGGACCCTGATCGGCACTTCCGTCGTCGTGCTCATCGTTGCGCTCCTCGGCGCCGGGGGCTGGTTTTACCTCAACTACCGCATCGGCCAGATCAAGACCATCCACGTCGGCGGCCTCAAGAAAGAGCCGAAGCCCGGAGGGCCATTCAACGTCCTTCTCGTCGGCTCCGACACCCGCTCGTTCTGCGTGACGGCAGCCTGTCAAGCGCACCTTGGCAACCAGGGCGCGTCCGGCGGGCAGCGGAGCGACGTCATCATCATCCTCCGGCTCGTGCCTGCCAACCACACCATGGAGATGCTCTCGATCCCGCGGGACACCTGGGTGACCATCGCCAATTCGGGTGGCGAGGGGAACCGCATCAACGCCGCCTTCAACAACGGCCCGACCCAGCTCGTGGAGACGATCGAGCAGGACTTCCACATCCCCGTCAACCACTACGCCTACGCCAACTTCGCCGGCTTCACCAACGCTGTGCAGGCGCTCGGCGGCGTGTGGATGGACTTCCCCGACCGGCTGAAGGACGTCGTGTCGGGGCTGTACATCTCGAAGACCGGGTGCCAGTACGTCGACCCCACGAAGGCACTCGCGCTCGTCCGCGCTCGGGACACGTACTACTACGCCGACGGGCAGTGGAACTACGACGGCCTCGGTGACCTGAGCCGCATCCGCCGGCAGCAGGCCTTCTTTCATGCCGTCATCGACAAAGCACGATCCGACTACAACCCCCTCCAGCTCAATGCCTTCATCGGGGACCTCGTGAAGGACATCGTGGTCGACTCGACGTTCTCGACCGGTGAGCTCCGCAACCTGGCGTTCGACTTCCACAACGTCTCTTCGTCAGAGCTGAGCACCGAGGTGATACCCACCATGGGTGCCGTGACGACGGCCGATCAGGACATCCTTCTGCCGGCGTGGAAGCTCGACAACGCCATGATCGCCAAGTTTCTCAAGTTCGGGACGACGAAATCCACGTCGTCATCCCCCTCGACGTCCTCGACGTCGTCGACGTCCTCCACGTCGTCCACGTCCTCGACGTCAACGACGACGACCCTCGTCCCGGTGACGGGCACGACGACCGTGCCGATCGTCGACAACAGCAAGAACTATCCCGAGCCGTGGGACCCGGTTCCGTGCAACCCGTAGCTGGGTGACGTCTGAGCCCGCGGGCTTCTCTGGGCTCTGGCTCGGGTGGGGGCTGGCGCTCGGTCCGCCCTGACACGACCGGCAGGATCGGTGGAACTGTGTAGCCAGAACGACCTGAGCCGGGCTGCTCGCGCGCTTTGGGCACGAGGTTGACGAGAAAGCAGGCGTCGCTGCCGCCGCTTAGTGCCGTTCGTCGGTGTCGGCGGCGGCCGCGTGCGAGGTGGTGACGAGCCGCTCCAGGGTGGCCGCCGCCCTCCCCGAGTCCAGCATGGAGGCGGCGTGCTCGATCCCGCTCCCGATGTCGTCCACGAGGCCCGCCACGACTAGCGCAGCGGCGGCGTTCAGCAGGACGAACTCCCGTCGCGGACCGGTCTCACCGGCCAGCACGGCAGCGGCGAGCTCTGCGTTCAGCGCCGGCGGGCCTCCCTGCAGATCGGCGAGCTCAACCCGTGCCAGCCCGAAGGAGCCCGGGTCGACTTCGTACGTGCGCCGCTCATAGCCCGACGAGGCCAGCGGGCGGCGCACGGTCTCGAGCACCGTCGAGGTCGTGACTGTGCTCAGCTCGTCGAGGCCATCGTGACCGTAGACGACCATGGCGTGGATCGTGCCGCTCGCTTCCAGCACCGCCAGCATGCGCTCGGCCATGGCCGGATCACCGACGCCGATCACCTGCCGCTTCGCCGAAGCGGGGTTTGCAAGCGGGCCGAGGAAGTTGAATATCGTCGCCACCCCGAGCTCCCGCCGCACAGGGGCCACATGGCGCATGGCGGGGTGGAAGCGGGGGGCTAAGCAGAAGCCGATGCCGGCGCTCGCCACGCAACGCTCCACCCCGCGCGGGCCGAGGTCGACGACGACGCCGAGTGCCTCGAGCACGTCGGCGGAACCGGCGACCGACGAGATGGCACGGTTCCCGTGCTTGCAGACCTTGGCTCCAGCCGCGGCTAGGACGAGCGCCGAGATCGTCGAGACGTTGATCGTCCCGCTCCGGTCCCCCCCGGTGCCGCACGTGTCAACCAGCTCCCCCTCGATCGTCAACGGCTCGGCCCTGGCGCGCATAGAGCGGAGAAGGCCCGAAATCTCTTCGACGGTCTCCCCTTTCGTGCGCAGCCCAGCCAGGAGTGCAGCCACCAGCACCGGGCTCGCCTCGCCGGCGAGCACGGAATCGAGTGCGGCCGACGCCTCCGAGGCGCTCAAGTCCTCGCGTCGGAACAGCCGCCCGAGCACCCTCGCCCATCCGCCCACGGCATCGATGGTGGCGGCCGACCCCGACTCCGCTGCGGCCGCGGGTTCTGCTGACATGCTGCCGGCCACCTCAGTCCCACCAGAGGTGATGGTCGAGAACTCCGCGGGCGATGAGCCCGAGTTGCACCTGTGACGTGCCCTCAACGATCGTCAGCTGCCGGGCGTCGCGGTACCACAGCTCCGTCGGGTGGTCCTTCATGTAACCGGCTGCGCCCAGCAGCTGGACGGCGAGCCCGGAGGCTCTGACGGCAACCTCGGTCGCGTGGTACTTGGCCATCGAGAGGTACGGCACCCATTCGCGGGTGAACTTGCCCTGATCGGCGAGCCAGGCCGCTCGATAGGTGAGTAGGCGGGCAGCCTCGATCTCGACGGCGAGCTTGGCGATCTCCCACTGGATCCCCTGGAAGTCGGTGATCTTGCCCCCGAAAGCCGATCGCTCCTTGGCGTACTCGGTGGCGTACATGAGGGCTCCCTCGGCGAGGCCGATCCCCCGCGCCGCCACGATGGGCCGCATGGAGTTCAGCCCGAGCATCGCCAGGCGGAAGCCACCAACCTCTCCGATGACGTTCTCCGCCGGCACGTGCACGTCGGACAGGACGAGCTCGCCAGTGTCGACGCCACGGACGCCCATCTTGCGGTCCAGTGAGCCGACCGAGACGCCTGGCGTCGATCGATCGACGATGAAGGCGGTGATCGAGTCGTGCCGCCGGCTGGCCGGATCCCCGGTCTTGGCGAACACTGTGTACCAGTCGGCCTGCACGACCCCGGACATCCAGCACTTCACGCCGTTCAGGATCCATCCGCCTTTGTTGCCCGGATCGGGCGTTGCCCGCGTGCGCATGCCGGCGACGTCACTCCCGGCGCCTGCCTCCGAAAGACCGAAACCCGACCTCGCTCCGCCCTCGGCGATCGCAGGCAAATAGCGGGCCTTCTGCTGCTCCGAGCCGGCGATCATCAAAGGCCCGGTCGGCAAGCGCGTGAGTAGCAGCATGAGGGCAGCGGTGTTCGAGTACTTCGCGACCTCCTCGATGGCGATCGTCAACCCGAGAATGCCGGCACCCGAGCCGCCGTACTCCTCGGGGATGCATAGGCCGAGGAGCCCGGCGTCTCGGAACACCGCGAAGAGATCCTCCGGGTACTCGCCCGTCTCGTCGATCTCGCGGGCGCGGGGTTGCACCTTGTCTTTGGCGATCCGGCGCACCGTCTCCTGGAGCGCGAACAGCTCATCGGACAGCTCGAAGTTCACGGCGAGCAGGATAGTCGCCGACCCCTGTCAGCCCGCTGCCGCATCGGGCGATGAACCCTTGTCGTCACCCGTGACCCGGACGGCAACCGGCATAAGTGAATACCCACGTCGGGTCCTGCTCAGGCACTGGTCCTCCCGCCGCGTCGGCGCGGCCCGGCCAGGGCCGATCGCGCCGTCGACGCAGCCTGGAGTTACGCGGTTCTGCGACGCTGGCGCAGGACGCGGCGACGCTCACGCTCGGTGAGGCCACCCCAGACACCCTCGCGCTCGCGTCCCGCCAACGTGTGCTCCAAACAGGTCTGACGCACGGGACAGGCGTCGCAGACGGCCTTTGCTTCCCAGGCGTCTTCGTCCGACACCGGGTAGAAGATGTCGGGGTCGAGACCCCGGCATGCCGCTCGCTGGCGCCACGTGGCGTTCATTGCTGCTTCGCTTTCACTTTGGGTGCGTGCCGCGGCGAACAACCCGACACCGTGAATAGAGATCCTGACTCCCCCGCGCGCTTCTACACGAACGGGCCTCCGCCGGCCAGGAAGATCGATTATCCACGATGGTCACACAGCTGTCAATGGTCCGGGGCAAAAACCTGTAGCATTCTCGCCCCCGCGAAAATCGTCGCCTGGGTGCTGCGAGCGGCGTTCCGTTGCTGTCTTGTCAGTGGCCTGCCCAGTCGGCCACGACCGAGGAGCGCGTCTCGGGGGACAGATTCCGCCTGGTAGGAGTACGCCGGGTGCGCGACGGCGATCGCCACCGGCCGATGCGAAACGCCTCACGCTCGGCTTGGCCAACGGCGAAGCGCTCACCGTGCACCGATGCCGTCACCTCCTCCCGGGTCAACTTGGCGGCTGCCTCGAGCGGTGATCTCGTCGCCGGTGGTCAGGGACCCATCTCGGGCAAGCCTGACCCGTCATCCCATCCGCGCCGGGTCGAAACCGCCGTATGGCAGGCTTGCGATCGATCATGAACCGACCGCACACGAGCTTTGACCGCGAGGTGGCCCTGCAACGCCTCAGGGACGAGGACTTCGACGTCCTCGTGATCGGGGGTGGCATCACCGGCGCCGGCGTCGCCCTCGACGCCGCCGCCCGAGGCCTGCGCACCGCTCTCGTCGAGCGGGCTGACTTCGCCTCTGGCACGTCGTCCAAATCCTCCAAGCTCGTCCATGGCGGACTGCGCTACCTCCAGCAGAAGGAGTTCGGCCTCGTCCGCGAGAACCTCGTCGAACGGCAGCGCCTCCTGCGCAATGCTCCCCATCTGGTCGAACCGCTCACCTTCCTCATCCCGCTCTTCGGCAAGGGCGGCGTCGTCGACAAGAGCATCGTCAAGGGCTACTCGGTGGCATTGTGGCTCTACGACATCGGGGGTGGTTGGCGCATCGGGAAGCGGCACGGCAAGGTGACCGCCGAGGAGATCTATGCCCATCTGCCGACGCTGAGGCGAGGGCGGGTGGTGGCGGGGTTTCTCTATTACGATGCCCGCGCCGACGATGCCCGCCTGACCTTGACCGTGGTGCGGACGGCGGTGCTCGAGCACGGCGCCGTGGCCGCCAACTACGCCCCGGTCACGAGCCTCCTGAAGGACTCCTCCGGCCAGATCAGCGGCGCCCGCGTCGTACCCCGCACTCACGGAGGCGACAGGCCCGCTATCGAGGTGAGGGCACGGGTCGTCGTGAACGCCACCGGGATCTGGGCCGACGAGGTGCGCTCGCTCGATGGCGGCCTCCTCCGTCATGACCTGCGGCCCGCCAAGGGCATCCACTTGACCGTCAGCCGGTCCAAGCTGCCGTGCGACGTCGCTGCCATCATCCCTGCCGGCGAGAAGCGGTCCATCTTCGTCGTCCCGTGGGGCGATTACACCTACCTCGGCACAACGGACACCGACTACACAGGGGAGTTGGACGACCCGGAGGTGGCCAACGACGACGTCGACTACGTGCTGGCGGCCGTCAACGCCGTCGTGACGGAGCCGCTCACCCGAGCAGACATCACGGCCACCTGGGCCGGGCTGCGGCCGCTGCTGGCCGCAAGACCCCACCACAAGGCGCCAAGCGCCCGCACCGCCGACCTGTCGCGGCGCCACCGAGTCATTGTGTCCGAGGATGGGCTGGTGACCATCACCGGCGGCAAGCTGACGACGTACCGGAAGATGGCCGAGGACGCCCTCACAGCAGTCGGCAAGGTGCTCGGACGCAAGCTCGGATCGTCCCCGACGAAACGACTGAAACTGCGCGGTGCCGAGAATGCCCGCGGCTCGGTCAGGCCCACAGCGGGAGGGGGGCGTGAGGGCGACAGGCTGCTCGCTTCCCTCGCCGAGCGTTACGGTGGCGAGGCGCCGGCGGTCGCGAGCCTGATCGAGCAGCGCAGCGAGCTCGCTCAGCCGCTCGTGCCGGGTCTGCCGTACTTCGCCTGCGAAGCGGTCTATGCCGTCCGCTACGAGATGGCCCAGCGCCTCGAGGACGTGCTCGCTCGGCGCACTCGAGCGCTCTTGCTCGACGCGAACGCCAGCCGCCATGCCGCTGCCGGCGTCGCCAAGATCATGGCAAGCGAGCTCGGTTGGGACAGAACCCGAACCGATGCGGAGGTCGCGTCGTTGCTCGATCTCGTCGATCGCGAGCTCGCAGCAGTGGGCGAACCCGTAGGGGAACCCGCGGGCGGACCTGCGGCCCGTTCTTCGAACGCCGACCCGCCCGCGGGCGGCTCCGACCCACCCATCGAGGTCGGAGCGTGAAGGCGGGCCAACCGACGCCGCCCATCGAGTTCGCCGGCGGGGCGGCCGCTGCCGGCGAGCACTTCGGGGGTCGGCGGGTCGAAGTGAGCTCCGAATGGCTCGAGCGGCTGCGTGGAGCTTGCGCCAGCCTCGAGACGTCTCCAGCTGCGACCGCAGAGGCAGGTCGGGACTGGTGGCCGCTCACGCAGCGCTGGGCTCTCGAAGGAGCCACCCCAGCGCGGCCGGCAGCCGTCGCCCGCCCCGTGAACGCCAGCGAGGTGGCTGCGATCGTGGCCTTGTGCACCGAGTCGGACGTTCCCGTCACGGCTGCGGGCGGCAGGAGCGGGGTGTGTGGTGCCTCCATACCTGTGTTCGGAGGCGTCCTCCTCGACACCTGCGGGCTCGTCGGAATCCTCGGCGTCGACGGCGACTCGCTTCTCGTCGATGTCGCCGCCGGCACTTTCGGTCCCGATCTCGAGCGGGAGCTTCGCAGCGAGCACGGCCTCACTGTCGGGCACTGGCCGCAGTCGATCGACCTTGCCACCGTCGGCGGTTGGATCGCCTGTCGGGGCGCTGGCCAGTACTCCACCCGATACGGGAAGATCGAGGACATGGTCGCCGGACTCGAGGTCGTCCTGGCGACCGGGGAGACGATCCGGACGGGGGCCATGGCGGGCGCCGGCCCTCGCTCGGCCATGGGCCCGGACCTGACGCAGTTGTTCGTGGGCAGCGAGGGCACCCTCGGGATCATCACGGCGGCCCGCTTGCGTGCTCATCCGGTGCCGCCTGCCGAAGAGCGGGTGGCGTACGGATTCCCGAGCTTCGCCGCCGGCATCGACGCACTCCGGCGCGCACTGAGACGAGGGGCCACACCTGCAGTCGTCCGCCTCTACGACGAGCCGGAGTCGAGGCGCAGCTTCGACACGGACACCAACGTCCTCATCGCCCTCGACGAGGGCGATCCCGCCATCATCGGTGCCGCCATGTCGGTGCTCGGCGACGAGTGCGACTCGGCCGGGGCCGAGCGGCTGGACGACGGGCTCGTAGAACGTTGGCTCGACCACCGCAATGACGTGTCGGCGCTCGCCTCTGTGACGCGTGCCGGCATCGTCGTCGACACCATCGAGATCTCGGCGCCATGGGCGGCCTTACACGCCATCTACTCAGAGGCGATCAGCGCTCTCGTGGCGATCGAGGGTTGCCTTGCCGCCACCGCTCACGAGTCACACGCCTACCTCGATGGTGCGTGCCTGTACTTCACGTTCGCCGGTCGTCAGCCATCGGGTGAGGCCGGCGACGCACGTGCTGGCCCGCCGCCCGAGAAGGTGTCCGATCTCATCGGCTCGGAAGCGGCCCTCGACGACAGATGGGCTGAAGCCTTCTATCGGGCGGCGTGGGCGGCCGTGCTGGCGGCAACGCGAGCGCACGGTGGCTCGATCTCGCATCATCACGGCATCGGGCTCGTGCGTGCCCCGTACCTGCCCGATGCGCTCGGCGGAGGCTATGGGGTTCTCGAGTCGCTCAAGAAGATGCTGGACCCGGCGGGTGTGCTGAACCCGGGCAAGCTGGGTTTCGAGTCGGCGTTCGGCCCGTCGCCCTGGACAGCGGGGTCGGCCAGTTCGGCGCCCTCAGTGGCTTCGGCCGGGTCGGGCGATTCGGCGCACTCAGCGGGTTCAGCAACGTCATGAGTGTCCTCGTCGTCGACGTCGGCACCTCAGGGGTCCGCGCTGCGGTCGTCCGCAGCGACGCAAGCGTGACAGAGGTCCATCACCGAGAGGTGCTGCCGGTGTCACCGGCACAGGGTTTCGTCGAGTTCGATGCCACCTTGATGGCCGACGCCGTGCTCGAGGTCGCCGGTGCGGCACTGGCCGCAGGTGGCCCCGTCCAAGCAGTCGGTATCGCCGACCAGCGCGCCTCGACCATCGTGTGGGACCGGGAGTCCGGCGAGCCCGTGGCGCCCGGCATCGGCTGGCAGGATCTGCGTACGGTCGGGATGTGCCTGATGCTCAGGGAGCAGGGAATCCGCCTGGCCCCGAACCAGTCGGCAACGAAACTCGCCATGCTCCTCGATCTCGCCGATCCCGGCCGGGAACGGCAGCTCTGTTTCGGGACCGTCGACTCCTGGGTGGCCTGGGTGCTTTCGGGTGGGCACCTGCACGTGACCGACCATACCAACGCCGGCGTCACGGGGCTCGTAACGAACAATGGTGCCGGCTGGGATCTGGAGCTGTGCGAGGCGCTGCGGATCCCCGAGAGCGTCTTGCCGACCCTTGTGTCCTCGACCGGCGTGATCGGTGAGGCGTCCGCTCTCGAAGGGGCGCCGCTCATCGCCGGGATCGCCGGGGACCAGCAGGCATCCCTTGTCGGTCAAGGCTGCCTCGGGCCGGGCAGTGCCAAGGCGACGTTCGGCACGGGTGGCATGCTCGACTGCTGCGTCGGACCGAAGCGGCCGGAGTTTCCGCAGCGGGGCGCCGCCGGCACGTTCCCCATCGTCGCTTGGAGTCACTCCGGCGAGCTCACGTGGGGGCTCGAAGCCGTCATGCTCTCGGCGGGCTCGTGCGTCGAATGGCTCCGCGACGATCTTGGAATCGTCAGCACTGCTGCCGAAACAGATTCGATCGCCGCTCAGGTCCCCGACACCGGCGGTGTCTTCTTCGTGCCAGCGCTTCTCGGTCTCGGGACGCCCGTGTGGGACTTCGGCGCCCGCGGCACCCTCGTCGGCATCACGCGAGGCACGACCCGCCATGAGGTCGTCCGGGCCGTGCTCGAAGGCGTCGCCCACCGCGGCGCCGATTTGCTCGAAGCCGTCATCGCCGACTCCGGGCTCGACGTCGACGTCCTCAAGGTCGACGGCGGCATGAGCGCCAATGCGACGTTCGTGCAGGCGTTGGCGGATGCCAGCGGGCACCGAATCGAGGTGGCGCCGGTCACGGAAGCGACGACGCTCGGTGCGGCGTTCTTGGCCGGGACAGCAACCGGCGTGTGGGCGTCACTCGCGGAAGCCGCCGCCCTCGTGCGGCCGCGGCTCGTCGTCGATCCGGCGCGCCGCCTCGACAGAGCCCGCTGGCTCGAAGCCCGCAGCCGTGCCGAGCGCACCGTGCCGGAGCTGTCGACGCTGGAATTCTGAGGGCCCGGGCGACACCGCAAAGGGAGCGGCGCCAGGCCGCGCCAGGGCATCACGGCTCGGGACAGCTCGGGAAAGCCCGGCACAGGGCCGCCGCGCTCAGGGCGTGCAGCTCAGCTCGCCCTGTCTAGACGTACAGCGAAGCAGCCCGCCCGGGCGAAGTGAGCGTGCAGGTAGGCGACGTCGGGGGCGGCGAGCATGCGGGCGGCCGCCTCCTCGAGGTCGGTGCCTTCGACGATCTCGGACTCGATCATGAAGTGGGCGGCGTCGTAGGCACGCACGGCCAGGAGCCGGCGGAGGAGTTGCGGCGGGATGGCGTCGCCGTCGAAGTCTTCGCAACCGCCCTCGTGCACGAAGATCGGGCCGGCGCCGGTGTACGGGCTCTGCCCGAGAAACGGGTCATACGACACCAACCTCATCGTCTCGCCCACGAGGCCGTCCCGCAGGCAGCTACGGCACGGGTAGGAGTTGGGCGCCTCGACGCTGAGCGCAACGCCGGCGGACGTCGGACAAAGCGGCGCCGGCATCGGGCGCAGGCGGAAGGCGGTCTGGGTCACAGGTGATGTCGACGTCATGGTCTCCATCGTGAGGCCTTGCGCTCCCGATGTCTGGCGGGTTTCGGCCGTGCATCTGCACCGGCCTCGCCGCACCAGAGCCGGCGGCCGATCGCAGCCGGACACCCCTTGACCCCTCCAGCCGCCCCCGCCGCGTCGCGTGGCACCCGGCCTCACCGGCGAGCGATGACGAGGCAGCCTCGCTTCGTCAGCCAGACGGGAGGAACGACGCGGTCGGCCGCCCTTGCCGGCAGGAAGTGGGAGCGGCAATAGCGAAGGACGGCTGGGGCGTCCGGAAGATAGGTCATGGGGGCGTCCCAGCGCTCGACCGTGACGTGGTCGAACACCGACGAGACGATCGACTCCGCCTCCTCGGCATCGAAACCCGTCGCCGGATAGCCATCCGTCAACTCGGGATCGTTCCTGCGACTGGAGGTACTGGCGAACAACAGTCCTCCCGGCCGCAGGACCCGCTTGGCTTCCCCGATCGCGTGGACCGGGTCGTCCAGGTGATAGAGCATCCACAGCATGGCGACCGACCCGGCGACGCCATCTCGAAACGGCAGGTTCGTGGCGTCGGCCCTGAGCTTGGGAGGGGACGCCGTCACGAGTTGTGCCGGTGAGCTGTCAACGAGGATCGTCGGCCAGCCCTCCGGAAGGACAGCTGCGAGACGTCCCTGACCGCCGCCGATATCGAGGGTCGGCGTCGCCATCTCCAGGCTGATCCGCTTGGCGACACCTTCGTGGACATCGCCGAAGACCTGTGTGGACGGATCTCGATTCGCCCACCGCTCCGGGTCGGAGTCGTAGTCGACCGGCAGTTTCGACATCGTTTGTCACGATAGGTCTGCCCCTCGGCCGTTGACACCGCCCCTGCCCTGCCGGATGCACCACGCCTTATCGAGCGAGGTATGCGAGGGCCGCCGCGCCGTCATCGGGACCACCGTGAGCAAGGCGTCAGAGGCGACCCTGCAGCCGCCACCCTGCAGCGTGAGTCGCAAGGTGCAGACCTGCGGTCATCGGTGCCCCGATTCGGCCAGTACGCTTGCTGGGCGCCTCGTAGGGAAGGTGGGCGGGTGAGCGACCAAAGGAAAACGACGCCGTGACGGCAGATGACGCCCTGTCGACAGTGGGTGGATCGCCGATGGCCAGCTCGTCAGTTGCTCGGCCCTCAGTCGCGGGAGGAACCGCAGAGGGAACCGCGGGCCGTGCCGCCCGAGGGGCCGCCTCCGTCACTTCAGCCAGATCGGCATCGGAAGCCGCCTCACGTCCGGTCACGCAAGCGCCGCCACCTCGAGCCCCGAACACCGCCGGCACGACCGATGCCGGCACCATCGGCGCCGGCACCATCGCGAGCGCCTCGGGCGTCACGGCCGACGACGCCGTTCGCGTCGCCGCCGACCTCTTCGCCAACATCTCCAGCGTCGTGCGAGGGACGCCCTATGCGTGCGCCATCGCCACTACCTCCGTCCTCGCCGGCGGCCACCTCCTCATCGACGACGTCCCCGGGGTCGGAAAGACGATGCTCGCCAAGGCAGTTGCCGTATCGATCGGCGCCCGCCTCGCCCGCATCCAGGGACACCCCGACCTCCTGCCGTCCGACATCACGGGCATCAGCATCTACAACCAGGCGACGGACGTTTGGGAGTTCCGGCCGGGCCCCGTGTTCGCCCACGTCGTGCTGTTCGACGAGCTGAACCGCACCCCACCGCGGAGCCAGGCCGCCCTCCTCGAGGCGATGGAGGAGCGCCAGGTGAGCGTCGACGGCGAGTCGTGGCCGCTCCCCCACCCCCACCTCGTCCTCGCCACACAGAACCCGATCGACCAGGCGGGGACCTACCCGTTGGTCGAGAGCCAGATGGACCGCTTCCTCCTGGCGACACGCCTGGGCTACCCGGACGCCGACACCGAGACGTCGCTCGCCCTCAGCCACGGTGCCCAGCCGCGGCTGAGCGATCTCCGCCCCGTCTGTTCGCCGGAGCTGCTCGCCGCCGTCCAGGAAGTGGTGTCCGATCTCACCTTGACGAACGACGTCGCCCGCTACGCCGTGTCGATCGTGCGAGCGAGCCGGGAGGCGCCGGGTGTCCGGCTCGGCGGCAGCCCGCGTGCGGCCATCGCCCTGCTGGCCGCCGCCCGTGCGAACGCAGTAGTCCGAGGACGTACCTACGTGCTGCCCGACGATGTGAAGGCGGTTGCCATCTCCGTCCTCGCCCATCGCCTCGTCACCGAGTCAAGCGGCGCCGGGGCCCTCGAATCCGGTGCCGCCGCGGTGCGACACCTGCTGGACGCCGTCCCGAGCCCCCGACCCTGAGCCTCGCAAGCCTCGCAACGGTGATGAGCGAGAGCGATCGCCATCGTGCGCCGGCGGCACCATCGGAGCGACGATCGCTGAGAGCGGCGAGCTCGCAACGACGAAAACGCCTCCGCCACGTGCCTCGACCGGACCGGTTCCTCGGGCCGGTCGCCTCGGCGCTCTTGCTGCTCGTGGTGTTCGGCGCCGTCGCCCACGCCAGCGGTTCCGGTTGGGTGCAGGCAATCGGTGCGGTGACGGCAGGCCTCGCCTGCGTTGGCATGATCGGGCCGGCGCTGCTCGTGTCCCGCCTCAAGGTGATGTGCGTGGCGGCTCCCCGCGATGCCACGAGCGGCGAGCCGCTCGTCATCGAGCTCGTCGCCAATCATCCGCTCCGGTGCACGCCCGCCCGACCACGCGGCCGCGCCAAGGTGCTCCCGGCGGGTGAGCCCATCGCCGTCACGGTCACACCGCCGCACAGGGGCGTGCTCTCGTCGGTTCGACTCCAGCTGGCGACGGCTGCTCCCTTGGGGCTGCTCTGGTGGTCGCTGGACCGGGTCGTGATGCTGCCGGTGACCGTCTCCGTCGCTCCAGCGGTCAGCCACGACAGCGTCCCCGAATCGCATGCCGGCGGAGACGACGAGGGCCAGGGCCGTCCGGTTCTCTCCGAGACCGGCGAGATCCGCGGTGTTCGCGCCTACCGGCACGGCGACAGTCGCCGGCGGGTGCACTGGCGCGCCACTGCTCATACGAGTTCGCTCATGGTGCGCGAGACCGAGGAGATCCCGGATACTCCCGTCAAGATCGTCCTCGACCTCTCCGAGGACCCCGAGCAAGCGGAGAAACAAGCCGCCGACGCCATGGGCGCCGTTGAGTATCTCCTCGCCTGCCGCAAGCGGGTGATGCTCGAGACCGTAGAAAGCGGCCAACGAGTGTCCGCCCTCGTGTCCGACCGGCGCAACGCTGGAAGGCGCCTCGCACGAGCAGGACGCAACCCGTACGCGGACCTCCCGACCGGCGTGGAGCCGTGAGCGTCCCGCCAGGGGCGAGGGCGCAGACGGGGGCGGGGGCGACCACGCGCACGAGCGGCGCCTCCGCGCCGTCGAGGACGAGCGCGCAGACGGCGAGCCGGGTCGAGGCGGGCGGGCAGGAGCCGGGGGGGTTCTTCGAGATGGTGCGGCGGGCGAACGCCCCCCACGCCCCGGAGAACTCCTTCTTGTTCCGCATCTCGACCCTCGTTGCCGTCCTCGTCGGCGTCTTCGCCTGCTCGTCCGTCGGCGAGGTGTCGTCCTCCTCCGCCCTTGTGGCCGGGTTCGCCATCGCCATCGGCATGACGTTCTCCGCCGTAACTCGGCACCGGCCGTGGCAGTGGGTGAAGATCCTGCTCGCGGGCGCCGTCATCGCCGTCTTCGTGCAGTTCGTGGCGCAGGTCTTCGGGGCCGCTCACACGGGGGAGCTGAGCTCGATCGAGGTGCCCCTGGCGGGCCTGTTCACGTGGGTGCAAGTCGTGCACGCCTTCGACGTGCCGGCGCGGCGCGACTTGCTGTTCTCCGTGGCGGCAGCCGGCGCCCTCGTCACGGTGGCGGCGGCGCAGGCGGTATCGGCCGGGTTTCTCGCCTGGGTGGCCCTGTGGCTCGTCGCCACCGTCATCGCCCTGGCGTGCTCGTGGAGGTCGATGGCGGGCGGGCGCGGCCCGCTCCCGCTTGTCGGGCTCCTCGGCGCCACCATCGTCGTCCTCGTGATGGCCGTCCTGCTCGACGCCGTGCTGCCACCGCCAAGAGCCTCGCAGGAGATCACCCTCCCCAACTCGTTGACGTCCTATCTCGCCCTTCCCGCCAACGGGGGCCTGACGGAGGGCGGCGCCGATCCCACCGAGCCGGCCAAGGCGGGGCGGCCGGGCGGTGTCGGCGGCTACGTCGGGATGGCCGGGCCACTCAACACCGCCCTGCGAGGAACCCTCGGGAACCAGATCGTCATGCGCGTGCGGGCCAACACCCCGGGCTACTTCCTCGGGTTGACGTACACGTCGTGGAACGGTCAGAGCTGGACCAACCCAGGAGGGTGCGTCGAGGAGATACAGGACACCGGTTCGCCGTTCACGATGCCGTTCGAGCCACCTTGGGGCGGGTCGCCCGTCCCGGTTGCGCTCGGTGAGTCCACCGGCTCGGCGAACATCCAGACGTTCTACGTCGAGCAGTCGCTCCCCAACATCCTCTTCGCCACCTCGGAGCCGGCGCAGATCTACTTTCCGGATCACAAGCTCATATTCGGCTGCGACAACTCCATCCGGTCCGCCATCGCCATGACGCCCGGGACGGTGTATACCGTCATCTCGCAGGACGACGAGGCCACGCCGGCCCAGCTGCGGGGCGTGCCGGTCTCGGCGATCACGCCCGCCCTGCGAAGGAGATTCCACCTCGACCTGCAGCTGCCCGCGCCGAACCCGTACCGCAGGGTCGAGGCGCTCGCTCGCTCGGTCATCGCCCAGGCACACGCCAGCACGCTCATCGGCGAAGTGCAGGCGCTCGAAACCTGGATGGGTGCCCACACCCAGTACTCGACGAACATCCCGCCCTTGCTGCCCGGCCAGGACGCCGTCAACGAGTTCCTCTTCGGGAACCGCACGGGCTACTGCGAGCAGATCTCGACGGCGCTGGCGGTGATGCTGCGCTCGATCGGCGTGCCCGCCAGGGAGGCGACCGGCTACGTGCCGGGCCCCTTCGACCCCCTCAGCGACCTCTACGAGATCCAGGCAAAGGACGCCCACGCCTGGGTGCAGGTGTACTTCCCCGGTCACGGCTGGCAGAGCTTCGACCCGACGACCTACGTGCCGCTGGCGCCGGCTGACCCCGGCACGGTGCTCCTCTCCGACCTCTGGCACCTCATCGCCGGCCTGCCATGGGTCCCGATCGGGATCGTTGCTGGCGCCGTCGCCGCCGCGCTCGGTCGTCGTTTCGAGATCCGGCGCCGGCTGGCTCGGCCGAAGACCTGGGCCGGGCGCCTGGCGCTGCGCCTCGAGCGGGCAGGAGCTCGCGCCGGCATCCCGCGTAGGTCCGCCGAGACACTGGCCGAGTACGCCGAGCGCCTCCGAACGGCTGCCCCCGCACGCGGCCTCGCCGGCTTGCCCGACGTCGTCGAGCTCCTGTCGCTGTCGGCTTACGGCGGGCGCCAACCGTCCGAGGCGGAACGGCTCCACGCGGAGGAAACGGTGAAGTCGATGCGGGCGGCGCTCGGGCGCAAGTGGCGGCGCCGAGGTCGAGCGGTCGTGCGGATCAGCTGAACATCGCTGCCGCCTCGACGAGCGTGGCTTTGCGCTCGAGGAGGGGCCGGAGCGTCATCACATGCCTCGGCCTTGCGAAACCCACCACCGCCTGCAGCCGACCCCCTCTCCCGTGGAGAGCGACGAACCGACGCTCAGAAGGGTCGCCTTCGACGACGATCACCTCGTCGTCCGGGCGAGGCAGGCCCAGCACCTGGATCTTCACGTTGTACTGGTCAGACCACACGTAGGGCACTACGTAGGAGGGCGGCACTTCCAGCGCCTGCGCCTGCCTGGCGAGCAACCCGAGGTGTGCGAGCAGGCTGGCGGCCGCATGGTCGCCCTGCTCGGCGGCGTTCGTGCGGTGCTCGACACGCACCGTCTCGGGCGCCTCGGCGCCGCCGTACCCGTCAGCGTGGTCGACCGGAAGCGGCCAGCGGGCGACGTCGCCGGCGACGGCCACGCCGGGTGCCGCCATGAGCGACCCGTCGCAGACGATGCCGTCGGGTCCTGCCCGCAGACCCGAATCGGCCAACCACGACACGGAGGGGGCGGCGCCGATGCCCACGAGGAGGGCGTCGAATTCGAGGACCTGTCCGCTCGAGAGGCGGCAACGGAGCGGACCGGTGGCATCGATGCCGGCGCCGGCGCCGATGCCGGTGCCGGCATCGCCCACCTCGACCGACTCGATCACCGTTCGCAGGTGGAAGCGGACGCCTTCTTCTCGGTGCATCACCTCGCAGGCTCCGCCCGACACCGGGCCGAGGACGCGTCCGAGGGGGACGTCGAGCGGCTCGACCACCGTCACGTCCACCCCGAGACGGCGAGCTGTGGCGGCCACCTCGAGCCCGATAAAGCCCGCCCCGGCGAGCCCGAGTCGCACCCCAGGGATTTGCAGCACCGTCCGCAGGGCGAGGGCGTCGTCCAGCGTCCGCAGGACGTAGGCGCCTGGCAGGTCGTTGATCGCCGGCAGCCGCCTCGCCGCTGAGCCCGTGGCGAGCACGAGGCCGTCGTATTCCACAGTGTCGCCGGAAAGGAGCCGGAGGCGCCGGGCGGCGAGGTCGAGGGCGACCGCCCGGTGTGCCGGACCGATGCGGAGGTCGAGCCCGAGGGCCGCCATCTGCTCCGGCGAGCGGAGAACGACGCGGTCGAGATCCCACTGCCCTGCGAGGAACTGCTTCGAGAGCGGCGGCCGGTCGTAGGGAAGACGGGGCTCGTCCCCAACGAGCGTGATGCGCCCTTCGAAGCCCCGCTGGCGCAACCCTTCGCACGCCCGCAACCCCGCCAGGCCCGCCCCGACGACGGCGATGGAGCCTGCGGGCATGGGTGCTCACCTCGTTTCGGTCGTTTTTTGTGCCGCCGTGGCGGCGCGCAGCGTCTCGAACGTAGCCGCACCTTCGTCGGGCAGGAAGTGTTCCGCCTCGGCCGCCAGTGCGAGGGGGCCTCGCTCCAGCTCGGCGGTCGTTGCCTCCGAACCGCCCTCGCCCGCCCGGTCGTGCCGCCACTGCTCGCGCCTCGTCAGCAGGTAGGCGCCCGCCAGCGAGACGACGGCTGCGATCGCGGCCAGCAGGTACCGGTAGTTCACCTGGCTGATGAGGATCGCCCCGACTGCGATCGAGAGCGTCTGCGGCACGGTGATCAAGGTGTCCGCCGCCGAGGACACCCGCCCCTGCAGCTCGTTGGGCGTCCGGCGCTGCAGCAGCGTCATGAGCCCGACGATGATCAACGGCAGGCTGGCACCCAGGACGATGGCGCCCGCGAACACGGCCGGGAGGTCGGCCATCATGAAGAAGACCGAGCCCACGGCCAACATGAGCAAGCCGATGCCGACCACCGGGCCTTCGCCCAGGCGCCGCACCGATCGCGCCGACATGACTCCCCCTACGACCGCTCCGACACCCTGGGTAGCGATCACGACGCCGAGGAAGGTGGGAGGGCGATGGAGCCCCTGGCCGACGACGGCGAAGCCGATCGACTCGAGAAACCCGATCACGAGGCACGCCACGGCCGCGGCGATGACCGCCTGGCGGAGCACCAGGTGTCGCCACAGGTGCCTGACGCCTGCGGTGACCTCGGCCCAGCGGTGTTGCTCGACGGGGACGGGTCGCTCCTCCTCGACGTGCACGAAGCCGAGGGCGCCGGCGGCGATGAGGAACGTCGCCGAGTCCATGATGGCGACCGTGCCACCCCCGAAGGCGGCGAACAGTCCGGCTCCGGTCAGCGGCCCGAACAACCGCAGGCCCTCGCGCACCGTCTGAAGGAAGCCGTTGGCGTCGACGAGGGGGTCACCGTCGAGCATCGAGACGAGGAGGCCCGACTGTGCGGCACTGAGGAACGAATACACGGTGCCGTAGAGGAAGGCGATCAGCCAGATGAGCCAAACCTGGCCGCGGCCGTGGACGAACAGCAGGCCGAGAACGACGAGGGCGCCGCAGAGGTTCGCCCAAATGAGAACGGGACGCCGCCGCAGGCGGTCGACGACGAGCCCGGCGAGCGGCGCTAGGAGCGTCGCCAGGCCGAAGAAGAAGAACGTGAGACCGGCTTGTCCTGCACTGCCGGTCAGCTCCTTCACCCAGATGCCCATGGCGAGCCAGAGCGCCACGTCGCCGAAGAGCGAGAACGTCTGGCCCCCCAGGTACCAGCGGGCGTTCGGGATCTTGAGAAGTCTCTTCATCGCTCGCTCCTCACTCGCTCAGCCGCTCAGCAGTCAGCCTCAGTGCTCAGCGCTCGCCCCTTCGAGGGTCGCCGGTCGCAGGGTCGCCGGTCGCCTGGTCGCTGGTCGCCTGGTCGCTCCTTGCGCGCTCGCCGGTGGCGCGCTCGCCGCCGACGAAGGGGTAGCCGAAGGCCACGAGCTCGACCGGACGGGAGTCGGGCGGCCGGAGGGAGGCGTCGACGTTGCGAGCCCGAAAGCGGTCGACAATGGCGACGATCTCGGTCTCGATCTCGTGCAGCTCGGCGGGCGTGACGTGCACGAGGAACTCGCCGGCGGCAGCCGCTTGCTGCCACTCGGCCGGGTAATGACTCCGGACCCGCTGCCATTGCGAGAGACGTTCGAGCCACCGCTGAACGAGCAGCCCCTCGAGAGCGATCGACGCAGCGCCCATTTCGGGGTCGCCGCTCGTGGAGGAAAATTGCACACTCCGTGTCGCCAGCCGCCACGGGCGCCGGCGGCCGGGGGCGTCGCCGGCCTCCTCGACAAAGCCGTACTTGGCGAGTTGGCGCAGGTGGAACGAGCAGGTCGTCGGCGACTCGCCGATGAGCTCACCCGCCTCCGTCGCCGTGAGCGCCTGGTGGAGGTTGAGCACCTCGAGGAGAGCCAATCGGACCGGGTGCGTCATGGCGCGGAGCTCACGGGGGTCCGTCAGCTCACGGGTCTCGTTCGCGAGCGCCGGTGCGGGCGATACCTCCGAGGCGGCCTCAGCGTGTGCCGGCGGCCCGCCGAGCGGCCTGGCTGGAGCGCTCACCGCTTCGGGCATCCCAGCAGCCATCTCGGCGGGCGGAACGATCGACGGCTCGGCGGTCCGCTCGGTCACCGTCGTGGCAGCGAGTTCGAGATGATCGGGGACCGAGTCTCCGACGGCCACGGGCGGGGCCACTTACCGTCGAGCACCCACCAGCGGCGGCGGGTCGAGCGGCAGCCCTCGTCCTCTTCCTGGAGTTTCGCAGTCTTCTTCTTGAGAGTCATCTCTCGCATTATACCTCTCGATAGATATTTGTCAAGAGATATCTCTCGATAGGGGAGGTGCAGTTCAACGACTCGCGTAGCCCGGCCGGCCGTCCCGTCGTCACCGGCAACTACAGTGCGGGATCAGATGACTGAGGCATCGATCGAGAACTCCCGGAGGGCGGGCCCGGACGCCGCCGGCACCTCCGTGCCAGCGGGCTCCTCGGCGCCCGCCGCCGTGGGCGACGGCCTCGCTGAGCAGTCCCGGACGGAGGTCCCGGACTGGCCGGCCGAGGTACCCGAACTCGACGCCCTCTTCCTCGAGACCATCGGCACACCCGAGGGCCGGCAAAACCCGTATGAGCGCTACCGCGTGCTGCGGGAGACGGCGCCTGTGTACCGGTCCGGGGTGGGTTTCGTCGTGTGCACTCGGTACGAGGAGTGCCAGCTCGCTCTGCGTGACCCGCGCCTCGGCAAGGACGAGATCGACCGCGAGGAGCGCGCCCGCGAGCGGTTCGGGCATCTCGAGATCTTCCCGAGAATCCAGCACCTCACGACTCGGCCCCCGTCCCTGCTGTTCTTGAACCCGCCGGATCACACGAGGCTGCGCGGGCTCGTGTCGAAGGCGTTCACGCCGCGAACGGTAGAGCGACTGCGCCCGCACATCGTCGAACTGGTGGACGATCTGCTCGACCGGATCCCGAGGGGCGAGGTCGTCGACGTCATGGAGGCACTCGCCTACCGACTGCCCGTCGCCGTCATCAGCGCCATGCTCGGCGTGCCCTCGAGTGATTGGCCCCGTTTCCGGGAGGTCGTCGGGAGGGTCACCGTGCTGCTCGAGCCGGTGATCGCCGACGACGAGATCGGGCCGGCCTTCGAAGCGCAGGCGGAGCTGGAGGAGTACTTCGCCAATCTCGTGGCACTTCGCCGCAGGGATCCGGGTGACGACCTTCTCAGCAGCCTCATCGCCGTCGAGGAGGGCACGGACAAGCTGAGCGAGATGGAGCTGATCTCGACGGCGATCCTGTTGTTCGGTGCGGGTTTCGAGACGACGACCAACCTGATCGGTAACGGTCTGCTCGCCCTCCTGCGGAACCCTGAGCAGCTCGCCCGGCTGCGAGCCGATCTCGGAGCCGAAACCCCAGGCGCCGAAGGCGCTGCCATGCGCTCCGCTGTGGAAGAGCTCCTCCGCTACGACAGCCCGGTGCAGTTCGACGGCCGCTATGTCTTCGAGGCAATCGAGCTCGGCGGCGTGCCGGTGCCCGCAGGCAGCCAGATCGTCACGGCCCTCGGCGCCGCCAACCGCGACCCGGCGCGGTTCACCGATCCCGAGCGACTCGATCTCCGCCGGGACGAGGGCCCGCCCATGAGCTTCGCCGGCGGCATCCACTTCTGCCTCGGGGCGGCGCTCGCCCGAGCGGAGGGTCAAGTCGTCTTCGACCGGCTGCTCGCGCGCTTCGGGGCGATCGAGCTGGCGACCGACTCTCCCACCTTCAGGAACCGGATCACGCTGCGAGGTCTCGCCGAGCTGCCCGTGGAGTTCGCGGCCTGAGCCTCGATCCGCTCAGCCTTCGGCGCGCCCGAAGTCGTCCTCGAGGCGCACGATGTCGTCTTCGCCGAACGACTCCCCGTGCTGCACCTCGATGAAAACGAGGTCGACGTCGCCGGTGTTCTCCACGCGGTGGGCCGTGCCGACGGGGATGTCGACGGAGTCGCCCGCCCCCACGCTCACGGTCGCATCACCAAGGGTGACCAAACCGGCGCCCTCCACCACGAACCAGTGCTCCGAGCGCAAGCGGTGCACTTGCAGGCTCAGCCGCTTGTGCGGGAGCACGACGATCCGCTTCACTTTGTGATCGACGGCCTCGTCGAGAACGACGTAGCTCCCCCAGGGACGCTCGTCCGTCTCGCGTTCGAATACGGAGGCGTCGCTCAAGCCGTCGCCCGCTCCGTCTGCCGCCCGTACTCGTAGAAGCCCCGCCCGCTCTTGCGACCCATCAGCCCAGCCTCCACCATCCGTAGCAGCAACGGCGGAGGAGCATACAGCGGCTCCTTGAACTCCTCGTAGAGCGACTCGGCAACCGCTTGCATCGTGTCGAGGCCGATGAGATCGCTGAGGGCCAGCGGGCCCATCGGGTGGGCACAGCCCTCGACCATGCCGGCGTCGATGTCGTCACGCGTGGCGAAGCCGGACTCCAGCATCCGCACAGCTGACAACAGGTACGGGATCAGCAGCGAATTCACGACGAAACCCGCCCGATCCTGCGAACGGATCACCCGTTTCCCGAGCGGGCCGGTGACGAGTGCCGTCGAGCGATCAACTACGACGTTGCTCGTCATGAGGGACGTCACGAGCTCCACGAGCTTCAGCACAGGGACCGGGTTGAAGAAGTGGAGTCCCAAGACCTGCTCCGGCCGGCGCGTGACGGTGGCCAGTTTCATGATCGGGATCGAGGAGGTGTTGGAGGCCAAGATGGCGTGCTCGGAAAGGACCACCTCGTCGAGCGTCTTGAAAACGGCCACCTTGGCGGCGGCATCCTCGGTGATCGCCTCGATCACGAGCTCGCGGTCAGCTAGTTCCCCGAGGTCGGTGGCGTAGCGGACCCTGGCGAGGGCGGTCTCGGCCTCCTCGTCGGTCAGCTTGCCCCGGCGGGCGCCGGTCAGGAGCGACTTCTCCAGGCGCTCCTGCCCACGCTCGGCGGCAGTCGCGTCCGCCTCCACGACGGTCACGTCCATGCCGGCACGGGCACACACCTCGGTGATACCCGAGCCCATCAAGCCGGATCCAACCACGCCGATGTGCTCGATCCCGTCTGCCATGGCGTCACACCGTAGCGGCGCCGGGTGCCTCGCCCTCGCCACGGCCAGCCGACTCCAGCCGGGGAAGGATGGCGCTCACGCGCTCGCGCGCTCCGCGAATACGTCGGTCGAGCTCCTCGACGATCTCGACGGC
This sequence comes from uncultured Actinomycetota bacterium, assembly GCA_963735115.1. Classification (GTDB taxonomy): domain Bacteria; phylum Actinomycetota; class Acidimicrobiia; order Acidimicrobiales; family Bog-793; genus JAKACA01. Next base: position 131,150 of record CAVTJR010000002.1, read on the forward strand.
GCGGGACAAGCGGACCTCGAGCACGTCCACATCGATGACGCCGCGGTCGAGCTCGGCGATGATGCGGTCGAGCTCGGCGGCTGCTTCCGAGTAGCCGAGCTCCTCCACGGGCGGCAGGGCCGACGCGTCCGCCGATCCATGGGGACCGGTCGCCATCGTCGCCGGGTTCGTCCCTCCGCCAGTCGCTGTCACGTCGTCTCCTCGATTCTCGACAGCTGCTCCACACTCGAGGTCACGTTGCCGTCGGCGAGCATCGTGACGATCTTGTCAGCCGGAAGCAACTGGGTGACGGAGCGCAGCACGCGACCGTCTTCCGTCCTCGTGAGCGACCAGCCACGTGCGAGCTGACGCCTCGGATCGAAGGCCGCCAGGACACTGCGCAGATTGCCAAGCTGCTGCTCCTCGCTCTGAAGAGCGTGGCGGGAGATGCGGGCGAGGTCCTGTGCCTGCCGACCGACGGCGCCGCGGCTGCGCTCGAGGCCCACCTTGGCGCCGTGCTCCACCTGGCGCCGGGCGAGGACGAGCGAGGAGCTGGCCTGGTCGAGCTCATGGCGGGCGGCCCGCGCCAGACGCCCTCTGCCGTCGTCGACGCGCTCACCGGCTCGATCGAGCGCAGCCCGGCCTCTAGCGGCGATCACCTGGGCGGCGCTGTCGATCCCCTCCAGGTAGGAGGTGACAGCCGCCACGACGGCCTCGCCGCAGCTGGCCGGCGTGATGAGCGCCCGCTGGCAGACCTCGTCAGCCACCGATCGGTCGCCGGTGTGCCCGATCCCCGTCCAGACAGGGTGGCCCGACGTGGCGATGGCCCTGGCCACGAACTCGCTGTCGAAGGCGGCGAGGTCGCCGCGGCCGCCGCCGCCGCGCACGAGCACGATGACGTCAGGCTCGAAGTCCTGCAGTCGCCGGATGGCGATAGCGATCTGTTGGGGCGCCTCGGCACCCTGCACGAGGCACGCCTCGAGCCGGACGGCGAAGGCGTAGCAGGATCGCTCCAACTGTCCCGTGAAATCCCGGTACGCCTCGGAGCCGGCGCTCGTCACGAGTCCGATCCGCATGGGAACGAGGGGGACCGGCATACGCCGGTTGGCATCGAGAAGGCCCTCGCGCTCCAGCTCCAGCAGCAGCTTGCGCCGGGCGGCGGCGATACCCCCGAGCAGCGCCGCCACGTCGAGATCCGTCATGGAGAACCGCAGCTTGGCCGCCCCGTCCCACACACCGACCTTGCCCCGGATACGGACGACGAGCCCTGCGGTCAGCTCGAGCCCTGCGGACTGCAGCTCGGCCCCGATGAGGGGCCAGTCCCGCGACCAGCAGGCGACGTCCAGCATGGCGGCACTGCCCCGCCCCGGCGGGGCATCGTGATCGGCCAGCTCGAGGTAGCGGTTGCCCTTGTTGACGGTGACTTTGCGGATCTCGCCGGTCACCCACACTTCGGTCGGGAACTCCGCCCGCAGCGCGAAGCGGACCCGCTCGTAGAACTCGGCGACGCTAAGAGCTGCATCGGCGCTGGCGCCGGGCTCAGCAGCGGGCTCCGCCTCGCTCCCCCATCCGCCCGCCGGTGGCATGGCTGCGGAACCGTCGATGTCGGTCTCCCAGTATGGGTCCCAGGGGGGCGCCTCTTCAAGGGCTCCCCGACCGACGGCTGCGCCGGCTGGCTCGGGTGCCCCCTCCCACGACGCCACCGCCGCCCGGGCAGCGCCTGCGGAGATCGTCGGCGAGGCTATGTCCTCGTCGTCTTCCTCGTCGTCTTCGGTGCGCGCTCCCTCGTCCGCCACCTCGTCAGTCACTGAAAAGTCGAACTGCAACGCCTCCGAGGCCCGCGACGCCATGACCGCGAGGGTACTCCGGGGGTGTATCACCGGCCGCGGCAGTGCTCGCCCGGAGGCGTCTTTCAGGGCGTAGGCGAGGGCGGGGCCGAGGACGCTACCGCGGACGGGCCGAGGGCGTGGCCGAGCGGGTGGCGCCGCGTGCCGCCAAGGCCGCCTGCACCATCGGCAGCTGCAAGGGAAGGCGCCCCCAGGCCACGATGCGGCTGTCGGCGAGGCCGGGGTTGCGGCCGCTGCCCGCGTCGAGTGCCATTTGGACGTTGGCCGGGAAGACGCCCGCCAGCAGGACCGCCGACGCGGAGCCCGCCCAGGGCTGGCGGCCGCACAGGCCGATGCCACAGGCGAGTTCCGCAGCGCCCGTCGCGTAGATGAGCGGCCGGTGAGAGCGAGGCGGCAGCACCCTCGGCATGATGGTTGCGAAGACCTGTGGCCGCACGAGGTGGGTGAGGCCGCTCGTGAAGAACATGGCCGCCAGCGCCATGGGCGACATGAGCCGTCTCGGGTTCATAGACGGGACGCTAACCGAGGCGCCCTGCTCGGCCAGGCGTAGGTATGGCGGTTCGACGTCTCGGCCTGCCGAGCCCTCAGCCACGCACCACCTTCCGTCAGGGCGCGTTCGGCCCAGCCCGGATTCGGGGCAGACTCGACCTCGTGTCCATCGCAGTTCCGGGGATCGTGCCCTTCACATGCTGAAGCCGATGCGATCGAAGATCATCGGGGCCGCGGCCGCCGCTCTCCTCGCCGTGGCCGCGATCGTGGTCGTTCTGCACGGCACCTTTGCGTCCAACCGGGCCAGCGGCCCCCTCCCGACGCCGACGGGCGTGGCGCCTTCGATGCAGGTGTGCGGTTCATCGAGCTTGCGGGGACCGGCAAGGCCACCCTCCGGGGCGGTGACGGTCGCCGCCGGCGACGACAGCGGTGACACCCTCTCCACGCCCGACACGACCTACTACTTCGCCACAGGCATCCATACACTCGGCCGAGGCGCCTACGACCAGATCATCCCTGGCGACAAAGACACCTACATCGGTGCCCCCGGAGCGGTCCTCAGCGGCCAGAACCTCAACGAATTCGCCTTCGACCAGGCGGCGACGCTCGTCACGATCGAGTACCTCACGATCGAGGACTTCACCCCGCCGATCAACGAAGGCGCCGTCAACGCCTCCGTCGCACCCGACTGGACGATCGAGCACGACACGATCGAGGACAACGTCCCCGGCACGGGCGCCTACATGGGCACGAACAACGTTCTCGAGCACGATTGCATCACCGAAAACGGCCAGGAGGGGATCGGGACTTTCACCTCGATCGACACGAACCGGGTCACGGGCGGCGGGTCGAACTACACCGTCGTGGGCAACGAGATCAGCTTCAACGACACCTGCAACGTGGAGGACGACTCGCCCGACCCGGTCCCCGCGGCCGACCAGCCGCACAGCTGTGGGGAGATCGAGCCGGGCGGCTGCGGCTGCACCGGCGGCTTCAAGATGTACACGGTCGACGGATCGGTCTTCGAGGACAACTTCGTCCACGACAACTACTCCGTGGGCCTCTGGTACGACGGCAACTGCACGAGCTCGCTCGATCGAGGGGAACGTCATCGACGGCAATTGGGGCGAGGGCCTCCAGTACGAGATCAGCTACAACGCCCTCATCGAGGACAACACCTTCGCCGACAACGCCTGGGGCGGCGGCCCGACGCTCGGCCGCTTCCCCGATCCAGCCGTTTACGTCTCGGACTCAGGCGGTGACGCCGCCCTCCCGGGCGCCTATTCGGGCGAGATCCTCATCCGAGGGAACACCTTCACGAACAACTGGTCGGGCGTCGTCCTCTGGAACGACGGCGGGCGGTTCTGCGGCAACGTCAATAGCCCGAGCTCGGCGAGCCTGTGTGCCATTACGGGGAACGACCCGAGCCTCTACCACTTCAACGGCGGGGACACGCCGGGTGGTTGTGGCCGGGCGGATCTGCAAGGAGCCTCGGCGGGCGTTGACAGCGGGACGCCACCGGCGGACTACTTCGACAACTGCCACTGGACAACGCAACATGTCACTGTCACTGACAACACCTTTGCCATCGACCCGACCGCTATCCCGGACTGCAACGGGCAGACGAACTTTTGCGGCACCCAAGGTCTGTTCTCGAACGACTCCACATCGCCCACCTGGACGCCATACGGCACGTATTACGAGGCGTTCATCATCAGTCCAGCCAGCCACAACGTCTTCAGCGACAACACCTACTCCGGACCGTGGACGTTCATGTACCACGACCAGTCCCTCATCTTGTCGCAGTCCCAGTGGCGAGACGACGGGCAGGACACCGGCTCGAAGTGGAGTTAGCAGCTCGAGCGAAAGCCCTCAGCCGGATGACGCCGACCTCAGACCGAGGTCGTGACGAACGATGTTCGAGTCCAGGGAGACACTCTGCACGTCATTGCTGAACTCCGATGCCCAGGACGAGGAGCTGATCAGCTTCACGTATGCCAAGCCTTCCAAGTCTCCGACGAGCGTGCCCGCGGCGCTGATCAGCGTGAGGATGTCGCTCGATGCGCCGAGCGGCCACTCGTAGTTCTCGAGACTCGCCATGAAGGCCTTGAGTGCGTCGATCGCCCGCTGCGCCGACGGCTGTGCCCTCGCCCCCGTCTCGCTCGAGGGCCAGTTGTCCACGGACGAGTCGAAGGTATTGAGGGCAGCGTCGACCTTCGTCGCGGCCGCCACGTACACGGCGGCAGCCGATTTCGCAGGGGACGTCGTCGAGGTGGGGGTGGAGGTCGTCGAGCTCGTCGATGTCTTCGTTGCCACCGTCTTTCCGCAACCGGCCAGCGCGCAACAGATCGTCGCGACCACTGCGACTACGGCGGCGGAACTTCTCGTCATCACTTCCCCTTGACACGGCGGATGGACCGCGACGTGCGGTGCCACGGTAGCTCCCGCCCCAGGTGAAGACGTTCACGGCGTTCGCGGGCGCTCGACCACGAGGGTGGGTGAGCTCGCCTGCTTCTTGTTTCCGCCTCGACCGCGCCGTGTGCGGCTTCCTGGTCGTTCGCCCCGGAGACACAGCTCCTTGCGCTTGCTCGGTCCTCTCAGGCCGAACCGGTGTGCCTGGCGAGCGCCGCCAGGTGATTCTTCAAGCCGATCCCGTAGGACGTCGGTCTCCCGGCGTAGCTCGTGATGAGGGCCGGGCCGTTGCTGCAGGACCAGTTGGACGGCGGTCCGGTGGAGTCCCACGTCCAACCGAAGTACGAGATGCCATGGCGGTCGGCCCAGGGCATGTAGCGATCGATGTAGCTGTCGGTGCAGCCGTTCTCGCCCAGCTCTCCCGTCACGACGGGGACCTTCTTGGCGAGCGGAGCGATCGTCGAGGCCCAGCAGGCGGCGTTGTTGCAGCCGGAGAAGTTGTAGGTGTGGAAGCTGACGACGAGCTGGTGGTCGGGATCGGTCGGGACGTACTTGAGCCAGCGCGACTCGTCGCTCGACCAGGCGAGCCCGCCCAGCATGAGGGGTTGGGTGGCGCCGGTCGAGCGCACGGCATCCACGAGCGACTGCATCCCGGCCGTCTTGTAGGTGACCGGCGGTCCGTTGGCTGAATAGGTGACCGAGCAGCCGTTTCGCCAGCAGGGCCACGAGGAGATGTACGGCTCGTTGAACAAGTCGAAGATCAGGCCGTGGTTGGCCTTGAACGTCTCGGCGACCGACTTCCAGAATGCGGGCGCATGATCGGCATCTGCCATGGGCCACTGGCTGTTCGCCACGTGGTTGCCGGGCGCCGCCCAGTGCAGGTCGAGGATGACGATCAGACCGTAGGACTGCAGCGTGCTCACGTACCGCTTGATGGCCAGCTGATAACGCTCGCCGCTCACCGACGGCTTGATGCCATTGATCCCGAGCCAACAGTCCTCATTGAGGGGCACCCGAACTGCATCGATCTTCCAGGAGACCATCGCCTTCACGGCGGCGGCGTTCACGGGTCCGTCGAAGACCGCGGAGCCTCCGACGCACATGTACTCGGCCCCTGAGCGATCCACGCCCAACAGCCGGATGGAGCGTCCGGCGGCATTGACAAGGTGATTGCCCTTGACGGCGACGTACGGCATCGCCGGCTTGCGGTGGGTGGCGATCACGGCACCAGCCCGCGGCTGGCCCGAGGCGGCCATGAGCTGCCTGGCGGCCGCTACGCAGAGCACGGCGATGGCGATGGCGACGGCGACTCCGCCTGCGCGCCTCCACTGGTACGTCATGCCGTTACCTCCCGCACCCCCCGGTCGGACAGTCCGCAGCTTTCTACTCGATCCGTCTTAGTCAAGGTGGCTGTCGTTGGCGATCACAGAAACGAGCAGACGATGACGACGTCCACGGTGGCATCGGCACGTACCCGCGCCTGAACCGGCCCGCACAACGGCTCCGAGCTGGTCGCGACGTAGGTTCCAGGCGGGACCTCGAGTCGCCAACGACCCTTCGAGTCGGCCACGGTCGTGAAGGTGTCACCCTGGGCGTCCTTCAGGGTCACCTCGCCCCTCAACGGAAACCGACCAGCGGACAACGCTCCGCCCTCGCCCACGAGCCTTCCGCTGACAGTGCCCACCGGGCCAAGACCGCCTCCGTTCACCCCGGAAACCACCGCCTCGCCGACGGCGATGGCAATGAGCACAGTCGCTGTCACTGAGGAGAAGCCACGCACGAGACAACGGTAGTGGGGCTGGCGCTGCGAAGAGGATGCCGTGGGTGCCGCCCACCGTGCCATCCCAACTGTTGCCCCCCGGATACAAGGGAGCAACGGAGTGCCAGGTAATCGGCGGCGAACGGAGGCGGAAGCTACTCGGCCGTCCTGTCCAGGTCGGGGAGGGTCCTCTGGGCGGGGTTCAGCGTCCCCGTTCGCGCCTATGCCCTTGTCGTCACCGCCTCAGTCCCGACGCTCTTCGAATCGAACGACGGGGGTGCGACATGGCGCCGCGTCGTGGTCAAGAGGTGACTCAGGAGATGATTGGCGGTCGGTGAGTCGTCCGTCATGACACCACGCCAGCTGGTGGCGAGCAGGCTCAGTCGGGAACAGGCGCTGGTGATCCGGGAGATAATGATGCATCCCGAAGACCAGCAACAACCTATGACACGCCTTCCCTGTCGACCCCGAGCATCTCGTGTCCCGACCTGAGAGCGACGCAGCCGCCCGCGCGGCTCTCGATGGCTTTCCCGGTGGCTATGTCCTGATGCGAGCCATCCGCCGGAAGGGCGAGATCGTGGACTGGGAGCTCCGCGATGCGAATGGCTTCGCCGACGGTGGGGAACTGGCCCTTGCGGGCCTGCGGGGACAACGGCTCTCTCGCAACCAAGCGCTCTCCGAATCGAGTTTCAGAGAGCTCAACTGTGACGCCCTGCGGACCGGGCGGCGCATCCAAGCAGACGTCTTTATCCCGACGCCGACGCCGGCGTTGAGAACTGTCACCGTCGTGCCCTTGGGTGAAGACATGACGGCGACGTTCGTAGAGAACCTGAACCCACAGGATCGTTTCAGGATGTTGGTTGCCAGCTCGAGCGACCTCGTCGTCATCGTGAACGACAAGGCGGAACTCGTCTACGTCAACGACGCCGGACGAAGCATCCTCGGGTTTCTCCCGGACGAGAACGTGGGGCTGGACATGCTGGAGTTCGTGCACCCGGACGACCGCGAAGAAACAGCCGCGACCTTCCTCCAGCTTGTCTCAGAGCCAACCCTTCATCCAACTGTCGTTGCCAGGTTCCGAACGGCATCCGAGGAGTGGCGTTTCCTCGAAGTCAGGGCGATCAACTGCCTCGACGACCCGGCCGTCGGCGGCATCGTTTGCAACGCCCGTGACGTCACCGAACGTGTTCTGGCCGAACGACACGGCCGGGAGTCGGCCGCGTTGCTCGATGCGATCGTCGAGAGCACACAGGACTGGATCTGGTCTGTCGATATCGAGACTTACGGGCTCGTGTCGTACAACCGGAGCATGCGGGAGCACTTCGTCAAGCACGGCGGCATCGTGCTGGAGCTCGGCATGCGCCCGGAAGACATCATGCGGGATCCATCCCGTTTGACGAAGTGGGGCGAGTACTTCGGCCAAGCAAAAGAGACTGGATCGTTCTCGACCGAGTACGAAACCGAGGCGGGGGCAGCTGTTCTCCAGCTCACCATGAACGTCCTCGAACGTGACGGCAAGCCCTTCGCCATCGCGGTGGTGGGCAAGGAGATAACCGAACGGAAACAGGCGGAGCAGAAGATAAGCGAGACATTGAGCCTGCTCGACACCCTGCAATCGAGCGCTCCAGTCGGCTTTGCCTTCTTGGATCGCGACTTTCGCTTCGCTCGCGTCAATGAGAAGGCCGCCGCCATCAACGGTCTCTCCATAGAGGACCACATCGGGCGCACGTTGGCCGACATCAACCCGCAGGCCTGGTCGCAGATCGAGCCTTCCTACCGGAAGGTCATGTCCGAGGGCGATCCGCTCGTCAACCTCGAAGTGACGAGCGGGAGCGCCAAGGACCCGGGAGAAGCGCACACCTGGCTCGAGAGCTACTACCCGGTGCGCGTGGCCGGGGAGATCATCGGGATCGGCGAGGTCTTCGTCGACATAACAGAGCGCAAGGAGGCGGAGCGGGCTCAGCAAGCACTCGCCGCCTCACTCGAGGCGAGCGAGGCACGCTTCCGGGCGCTTGCGGACACGGCCCCCATTGGCATCTTCGAGGTCTCGCCGGGTGGCGCGCTCACCTATGCCAACCCGAAAATTGGGAAGATCACGGGCAGGGACGCCTGGTCGCTCGGCGGCAGGGGGTGGATCGACGCTGTCCACCCCGAGGACAGGGAGATTCTCACCTCGCTTTTCGAAAACGTCCGCCCCGAGGCGGCGGTGACGACTGCGCTCAGGATCCAGCATCCGAGCGGTGAGCTCCGGCACGTGAGACTGCAGGCCGCTCCGAAGGGCGAAGATCCCGAAAGTGGCTACGTGATCACGATCGAAGACGTCACCGAGGAGGCGAAGGCACATGAGGAGCTCGTCCACCAGGCCTTCTACGACACTCTCACAGGCCTCCCGAACCGGGCGCTCTTCCTCGACCGGCTGAACCAGGAGCTCGCCCGCCGGCGGCGCAGCGGCTCCAGCATCGCCGTGTTCTTCCTGGACCTCGACAGGTTCAAGGACGTGAACGACAACCTGGGCCACGAGGCGGGCGACGCCGTGCTCAAGGAGGTCGGCGTCAGGTTCATCGGCGCGGTCCGGGCCGGCGAGACGGTTGCTCGCTTCGGCGGCGACGAGTTCGCCTTCATCATCAGGCACGTGCGCGATTCCCACAATGCCGTCACGGTGGCGGATCGAGTGCTCTCCGTGCTCGAGACGCCCATCCGATACGACGACCACGAGCTCGTCGTGACGGGCAGCATCGGTATCGTCATCCCCGCCGCCCGCTCCAACGCTGAGACCGTCCTGCGCGACGCAGATGCCGCCATGTACAAGGCGAAATCGGCGGGGAGGAACCGCTCGGAGTTCTTCGACGAGGAGATCCGCCGTCGCCTGGTCGCCCGCTTCGAAATGGAGACAGAGCTCCGCCAGGCCCTGGCGCACGGGGAATTCGAGGTGCACTACCAGCCGGAGGTAGCCCGTGACGGCCAGCCGGTCGGCGCCGAAGCGCTCATCCGCTGGAACCATCCGACGCGGGGACTGGTCCTTCCCTTGGACTTCATCCCCCTTGCAGAGGATCTGGGCCTCATCAAGTCGATCGGCGCATGGGTTTTCGAGGCCGCCGTCGCGCAGCTGTCGTCCTGGGATGCGCAGGAGGACGGGCCTCGTCTCGGAGTGCTCTCCATCAACATCTCTTCCAATCAGCTCGAGGATCCCGACACCCCGGAGGTGATCCGGGCAGTCATCGAGCGTTACGGAATCGCTCCGAGCCGTCTCGCCCTCGAGGTGACCGAGTCGGTCCTCATGGCGGACAGCCCGTCCACCCGAACGTCGCTGCAGTGCTTCAAGGACATGGGCCTCGGAGTGGCGATCGATGACTTCGGCACGGGGTACTCCTCCCTCGCCTACCTCCACACGCTGCCGGTCACAACCCTGAAGATCGACCGCTCCTTCATCGAGCGTCTCGAGGGACCGGTCGACTCCGCCGAGATCGTGAAGGCGATCGTCGACCTGGGCCATGCCATGGGCCTGCGCGTGATAGCCGAAGGGGTGAGCAACGACCACCTGCACGCGCTCGTGTCGACGCTGGGCTGTGACGTGGCCCAGGGCTTCTTCTGGGCGGCGCCGCTGCCAGTCCGCCAGTTCGAACACTGGTGGGGAGAGGCTGAGCGAGGACTCGCTCCCCCGCCTCACGAGCCCTGAAAGCGAAAAGCGCCCCAACATCTCAGCCAGGCGGCCCATCTCCCCGAAGCCAACACAGATCCCTGCTCAGAGACGGTGAAAGTGGCGAGTCGGCCTATAGGCGGGGTTCTGTCGTGGCCATTCTCGCTACCTGGAGAGATCGCCGGAAACCACTTCCGAGCTGGTCTTTTACGTGACCGCCAATGACCGAGGTTTACATCCTTTGGCCGACCTCGCGTGTCACGTTTGTGTCACGGACGTAGTGAGCGCTGCCCTTCGTCACAGTTATGGTCAGCGCCGTTTGTTACCGGCGGAGCTATATGAGGATCTGGCGGCAGAGTTCCGTGGCCATGGATCGGCAACTCTTCGTGACCATCGCCACCATCGCCACCATCGGTGGCACGATGCCGAGCTCGCCCACGCCGCGAACTGATCGCGGCGCCCGCCACTCTCAGTGGCCGGACCCGTGGGCAGACCGACGACCCGATCGGCGCGGGACTCGCTCCTCTCGTCGATGCGTTCCTCGACGAACTGTTCAGGTGACCCGATGACGCAGCCACCAGAAGCAGAGTCCGGCGAGGACAAGCGCTGCGCCAACGAAGATCGTCGTCTCGTACCATTGGAAAGCCCAATAACGGCTCGCGGGTTGGTAGGTCAACACCTCGTGGAACTTGGCGGCGACCCTACCGAAGCACTCGGGAAAGCCCGAGTTCGGGTTTCGGACTGGGTGGTTCACCGGTGCGGCGGAACCGGAGAGAACTGCGCGGCAGGCACTTTGGAGGAACTGGGTTGTCGGCGCGTGTCCAGACCTGTTAACGACCTCGTTGGAGTAGATCCAGGCGTTCGGGATGTTCACGGACGGAGGCAGAAACGTGAGGCCGGTGCCGGTCGAGCTCTGCGAGATACCCGTGCCGTAGCTCTGCTTGAGCGCCATGACGGTCTTGACTGGTGACATGAGATGTGGCCGCACCCAGTAGGTCACGGCCAGCCGGGCACCGACGAAGGCGAGAAGCGTCGCGGCCATTGCCGGCAGCGTCCGACGGATGAGCAGCCCGGCTGTGACCCCGAACGCGAAGGCGAAGGCTGCATAGCCGATCGGCGCTATCCCGAGCACGCTGAACAGCGATGGCGAGAACCGGTTCGGGCTCACCTTCTCGATCGGGCTCGACCACCCGGTCACCATCAAGGCAAGCAGTCCCGCGGCGACCATGCTCGAGACGCCGACGACGCCGAGCTTCACAAAGAGCCAGCGCGAGCGGGAGACGCTCTGGGTCCACGCGAGGCGGCAGCTCCCGGTCTCGAGCTCGCGCGCGACAAGAGGCGCACCCCAGAAGATCCCGATCAGGGCGGGCACGACGATCACGAGCACCGGCAGCGCGTCCTGCAGGAATCGGTACGTATTCGTGACGGCGTTTACGCAAACTGCTGATGACCCGCGGTTGGCCTTGCAGGTCGCGACGCTCGTGTCGTAGACGTGGACGAGATGCGAACCGGTGATCGCCAGGACGACGGCGATGACCACCAAGGCACCTGCGGCCACTGCCGCTTGGACCCGGAACTGGCGCCAGGCAAACCGGATCACTGAACGGGCCTCATGGACGATCGGCGAGCGCCTCTTGCATCAGTTGCCCGACCCATATAGGCGAGAACCAGGTCCTCCAGGCTGACCTCTTCGACGGTCCAGGCGGGATCGAGGATCGGGCTCTCGCTGCGTACGAACATCGTGGACTGCCGTTCGGTGTGGCTGGCCTCGATGACCTCCTGATCGCTCGGCATCGAGTCCGCGTCCCGACGTGGACCACTGAGCCGGTGGTGGCTTGCGAGCAATCCTTCGACCTCGCCTGCCAACTGGAGGCGTGAGGCGACGAGCACGACAAGGTAGTCACAGACCCGCTCCAAGTCGGCGACTAGGTGCGAGGAGAGGATGACGCTGAGCTCATGCTCAGCCACGGACTCCATCAGGTATTGCAGGAATTCGCGTCGGGCAAGTGGGTCGAGACCGGCGACCGGCTCATCGAGGATGAGGAGCTCGGGCCGTTTGGCGATTGCGAGCGTGAGCGCCAGCTGGGCGCGCTGCCCACCGGAGAGGTGCCCGGCTTTCTGGTGCGGGTCGAGGCCGAGCTCGTCGATCCGGTGCTCGGCCATCGTCGCGTCGAAGGAGGGGTTGAGCCAGGCGCCGAAGTTGAGGTGGTCGGCCACCGACAGCGCCGCGTACGTCGGCGTCTCCTGGGCGACGAAGCCGACCCGCCCGAGCTGGGCGGGCGTCTCAGCCGGCCGGCTACCGAGAACCTCGATCGTGCCCGAGGTCGGTTGCAGGAGACCGACAGCGAGGTGCAAGAGCGTCGTCTTGCCCGCACCGTTCGGCCCGACCAGCCCGACGACGTGCCCGGGTGGGATCGAGAGCGTGCAGTCCTGCAGCGCTCGGCGCCGTCCGTATTGCTTGCTGAGCTCCTCCGCGTCGAGGACAGCGGTCACGCTACGCCTTCGTCGAGCGTCGACCGAAAGCAGTCTCGAAACAGCGCCTCGATGCTTTCGTCGTCGAGCCCGGCGCGGCGCGCGTTGCCGAACCAGCGCTGCAGCTGCTGGCGGAGCGGCCTGTGCGCGGCGAGAGTGGAATCGCTGAGTGTCCTCGTCACGAAGGTGCCGATGCCGGGCCGAGCTGCGACGAGACCGGCGTGCTCGAGCTCCTTGTAGGCCTTGAGCACGGTGTTCGGATTGATCGCGAGACGCGCCACCACCTCCTTTACCGTCGGGAGCTGGTCACCCTCGCGAAGCAGGCCCAGTCGGAGGGCATGACGCACCTGATGGACCACTTGCAGGTATGGCGACACGCCCGAGCGGGAGTCCAGGTGGAACTCGATCACACTGCCTCCATTCATCTACTTACCTAGATGAATATGTCACCATGAACCCAGCGCGTCAAGCGGCCCTATGGTGTGCCAACGAGGGTCGTCACCAAACGGGCGCTGAAGGCACGCAACAGATGATCTGTCGGACCAGCTCCAGCGCGCAGCCGGTCACGACCGTGACCCCGAACGGCTCGGTAACCGGTTCCGACTCCGTCCGGACCGGGCAAACGTTGCCGGTCGCGGCACTAGCACTAGCGATGCTCCTCGAGTCCCCTCGGCATGTCCAGAGGTTCGCCTCACACTCGGCAGCCCGATCTGGAGGGACGGCTACAGCTGTGGGCCGAGCTGCAACTCCGGCGGTTCGTGATGAGGTGTCAGATCGGGGTGCCGTAGCTGACGAGTCTGGCCAGACGCCGGGCGGCGAGCTGTTGCGCGGGGGATTCCGTCGAGTTGGTCTCGGTGGGCGTCGAGGCCGGCTGCGAGTCGACCGGCAGTGCGATGTAGCTCCAAGGCCCGCTCTCTGGTCAACCGGGAGGCGGCCCTGTGGCGCTCCAGGCGGGTAACGAGCTGCTCGACGACCGTCTGGTGGCGGGCAAGCTCGGTGTCGAGGCGGGCCGCTTCGGGGGCGACATGGGTCGTCCAGCGTTGTTGGGCATCGGCCTCCTGCTCGGCCCAGCTGACGGCCTCTTTGTTGGCGGCGTGGCGGTCCCGCCAACGAGTCCCGTGCTCTGCTCGCCAGGCGGCGGAGTACCGAGCCGCTCGCGCCTGAACGAGATCCCCGACGGCTCGACCGGCCTCAGTGTGCTCATAGACGCCTCGTCCGGTGTCGAGCTCGGCCCTGGCCTGATGTGCCTTATGCAAGGCGGCCTGGGCCTCCGCGACGGCCGGGGCGAGATCGGACGGCTCGATTCTGGCGATGGCCTTTGCGGCGACCTTGGTCTGGGCGTGGACAATGGCGGCGAGGTGGAGCTTCTCCTCTTCCGCCAGGCCGGCGACGGCGTCGGCGCTGAGCTCCTCATGATCGGGCAGGCCGGTGTCGATCGCCCAGGTGGGGGTTCGCTGTGTCGACCAGTCCCGCCTCAGGTCCTCTGCGGCTTGGTCGAGGTCGTCGGCAACGGTCCACGCGTGAGTTGAGCCGCGTGCGCGGCTCATGGCCACATAGGCGAGCTCGCGCCCCTCGCCGTCGGCAAAGACGTGTGCTCGGCTCACCGTGGCCCCCTGGCAGCGATGGACTGTTGTCGCGTACCCGTGCCCGAGACGATCGGTGCTTGCCTGCTCCGCGGTAAGCCGGACCTCTCGGCCGTCGCTCGTGCGGAGATCGAGGGTCCCTGTGGCGGGATGTACCGCTTGCACCACGGCTCTCTCGGAGGTGACGAGGGTGCCACTCGAGCCGGGGGCGAGGGTGACGACCTCGTCGCCGGCCCGGTAGGCGTTGCCACCGGGATAGACAAGTTCGGGCCCGGACAGGCGGCCCGTCGATTCCATCCAGGTCCTCGCCAAGGCGTTGAGCTCGGCCACGTTCGCCCGGCGCCAGGCGTACAGGCCGGCGTCATGTCCGGCAGCGACATCGGCGCTCCAGGCGTCCACTGCTACCTGCAGGGCGTCCGCCCGGTGAGTCTTGGCGTGGATGCGGTCGTGTCCGCGGTAGAAGGCGATCGCCTCGGCGACGTCGCCGTCGCGAAGAGCCGCCAGGGCCTGGCGCTCCTCAGGGTCGCGTTGGCGGCGGTTCTCCCTGAGGCGATGGACCGCGTTCGGGTGCCGAGCAACGAGAGCCCCGAGGGCGCCGCCGGGGCCGACCGAGCCGATCTGGTGATGATCGCCCACAAGGATCAGCTTCGCCCCGGCCGCCTCGACATGGGCGCTCAGGCAGACGAGGTCGACATCGTCAGTCATCCCCACCTCGTCGAGGATCACCGCCGTCTGCTCGCTCAAGCTCAGCTGACGGTGGTCGAGCCGCCAAATCAAGCTCGCCAAGGTGCGTGATTCGCCGATCTCGGCTTCGCTCGAGAGGGTGCGGGCGGCCTGGCCGGAGGTGGCCGTTCCGAGCACCTGATAGCCGGCCGTGGCAAAAGCTTCGGCCACGACCTTGAGCATCGTGGTCTTGCCGGCGCCGGCGACCCCCTCGATCAGCTCCGCACCGCGCCCGGAAGTGCAGATGCCGACGGCGGCCGACCGCTGCTCTCCCGACAGCTGGGCGCTGAGGGCTGCCTCAGTGGCGGCGATCGCCTCCTGCACGGCCGGTTGGGTGACGGCGGGGGCGTCGCTGCGCACCAGCTGGCGTCCGAGGCTCTCGGCGATGGCTGTCTCACGGGCGAGCACAGAGGCGAGGGAGTGAACCTTCTCCCTCGCGCCCTTGACCCCGACGAAGGGGATGGTCTCAGGGTCGGCGAGGGCACGCTCTACAAGTGGGATGAGGAGCGCCGGGTCCTGGCCGTACAGATGGGGGGCGAGGGCGACGATCACATGACGGCGGGAGAACACCTTGCGCCGTGCGAGGTCACTGTCGTCTCCCAGGACGACGGAGAGAAGCCTACGGGCGTCCTTCAACGTCATCGGCCGAGCGCTGCCTTTGGCGGCCTCGATCGACTCGGCCAACCGCTCGACCGGCCAGCCGGCGGCTTCGAGCTCCGCTCGCCACCGGCCCACCAGCTCTCCCTCTGCCTCGTGCTCTTTGGCCGACCGGGTCGTGCGGGCGGCCACACCTCTCGCCCGGTATGACGTCTCACCCCGGCGCTGGCATTCGGCCTCGATCTCGGCTGCCCGCTTCGAGTGAACGGCGAGGACCTCGTCGGGGATGCCGGCGATCCGCCAGTGCCCGAGTCGACCCGAGGGACCGGGATCAGCTGCGATGCCGTAGCCGAGCTCGACGGCTCTTCGCGCCGATGCCACCCGTCCGATCATGGTGGCGGCATGCAGGTGCTCACGCCACAACGTCGTGTCGGCTGCCTTCCACCCACCCCGTTCGTCGTTCATCTCGATGACGTTCGCCAAAAGGACGTGATCGTGCGGGCAGGGATCGCCTGCCCGCGAGGTGGCGTGACGGGTGTGGGCGTAGAGGAGCCCGCCGGTCGGGCTGGCTTCTGCGGCTCTTCCTCGCCGGCCGCCCATCTTCCGAGTCATCTGATCGAGGTAGGCAAGGGTGGCGTCGCGCTCGGCGTCCATGATGGCGTGCATGTCCTCGGCCCGGCCGATCACCCCCAGCTCTGCGACGCTCTTGTGTGCGGAGATCACGAGCTCCATGCCCGGACGGCGTGTCGTCACCAGTCGCTCCGCGGTAGCGGGATGGCGAGCACCGCCTGAGCCGTAGACCGCCTCGTAGGCATCCGGCGACACCGCCCCGGACACACCGAGCGACACCGCTCCCGACCCGCCCCACAGAAGTGGGGTCTCGCCTCGCGAGGCGTAGTACTCGAGCGCCATGCTCGGATAGTCGTCGGCGCTCTCGAGCATCGTGGCCCGGTGATACTCCACCGACTCGGCCCCCATCATCCGCATCCACGCCACTGCTCTGTCACCCGCTTCCGTACATCGTCCCGGCCTCTGGCAACCCCATGGGTTGCAATCGTGTTCGCTCTTCTTCGATGGTTATAGCAGGTATGTTGGCGAAGTAAAGCGGTGACTTTGTATTGGGTAGATAAAGGCCATTAAAGGTAACAGACGGCGAATGTGGAGCTTGGTGGAGTGGGCAGATGGAATGGGCAGAGTTGAGAGAATAGGCAGGATTAGGGGTGCACCTGCGTTTGGTAGATAGAGGTAAGTAACGGGTGAAGGTCGGTGAAGATCATTGAGTTGATGGCTGTCGTAGCGGGCTTGTGCTCGCATGGTGAGCAACGGGCTGGGTTGGGTGCGCGCAGTTAGCGTGGACACACCGATGGCTCCTTAGTGGAGGCTCGTCGCCATCTGTCACGACAGCTGGCGCCGGCCTCGTCTGCTGACAAACACGAGAACCGAGGAGCCCAATGGCCAACATCGAAATTCTGCCGCAGCTTCTGACCATCGACCAGCTCGCTGAACGGCTCGGAGTGAGCATCCGCCACGTTCGCAGGCTCATCGCCGAACGGCGAGTGCCTTATCTCAAGGTCGGCTGGTTCATCAGATTCGACCCCGCCGAGATCGCCGTCTCGCTGGACGGTGCTCGCCGACCCGGTAGAAGCGAGGACCGCGCCATCTGACAGACAGTGGCGGCACAGGTCCTTGTGATACGAAGAGACATCGCCAGGTGACCACCGACCGATTCGAGGAGTCGGTCCGCTGCTTGCTTTGGCAGATCGCGCCGACGGCGAGCGTCGGCGCCTCTTTCACATGACCGCGCAAGGCCGCTCGTTGGCGCACCGCGCCGTGATCGCTGACGGTTGCCGACAAGGAGGACTCATGAGCTCCGTCACGAAGGTTTCCAACGGCTGGCGTGCCCGCTGGCGCACCCCTGATGGCAAGTCCCGCTCGAAGACGTTCGTGCGGAAGATCGACGCCGAGAAGCATCTGACCGGCACCGACCACGCGAAGCTGACGGGAGCCTATGTCGACCCCGGCGCCGGCCGGATCACGTTCAGGACCTATGGCGAGCAGTGGCGGGCGGTCCAGGTGCACCGCCCGTCCACGGCGGTCCAGCTCGAGACGAATTTGCGTCGTCATGTCTACCCGACGCTCGGTGATCGCCCGATCGGCGCCATCCGCCCGTCCGAGGTCCAAGCTTGGGTACGCAGCCTCGCCGAAGTCCTCGAGCCGAGCACAGTCGAGCTCGTCTACCGGTACGTGGTCGCCATCTTCCGGGCCGCGGCCGCTGACCGGGTCATCTCGCAGAACCCGGCGATCGGGACCCGGCTACCGAGGGCCGAACCGCGACGGGTCGAGCCTCTGGAGGCCGAGGTCGTTCAAGCGATCATCGATACTGTCCCGGACCGCTATCGGGCGCTCGTAGTCCTCGCCGCCGGCACCGGGCTTCGCCAGGGCGAGTGCTTCGGGCTCACGTTGGATCGGGTCGACTTCCTGCGCCGACAGATCACCGTCGATCGTCAACTCGTACTCCTGCCCGGGTCAGGGCCCGTCTTCGGGGCTCCGAAGACGCAGGCGAGCTATCGGATCGTGCCGCTTCCCGCTGTCGTGCTCGACACTCTGGCCGCTCACCTCGCCCGCTACCCGGTTGGTCTCGATGGATTCCTGTTTACCAATCACGCCGGTGACCCGATCCGCCGCACTCGGTTCTCGGACCTGTGGCGTCCTGCAGTGAAGGCTTCAGGAGCGCCCGCAGGCACCGGATTTCACTCCCTGAGGCACTTCTACGCCTCGCTGCTGATCCGACACGGGGAGTCGGTCAAGGTCGTGCAGGCCCGCCTTGGCCATGCCAGCGCAGCCGAGACGCTCGACACGTACTCGCATCTTTGGCCCGACAGCGAGGACCGGACGCGCGCCGCTGTCGACGAAGTGCTCGGACCTCGTGTGTCACCTGCGTGTCACACCGTGGTGGTCGGAACCTAAAACTCCTGGTCAAGCCGGTGATTGTGGCGAGTCGGCCTATAGGCGGGGTTCTGTCCGCCGGCCCCGGTTGCCCGGTTCCGGCGGGGTGACCATCCATCTATGCGGCCCACCTGGGGACATAGGGCGGGCAGCCCGTCCCACGTTTGGCCTTGCTCCGGGTGGGGTTTACCGAGCCGCCCGGGTCGCCCCGGGCGCTGGTGCGCTCTTACCGCACCGTTTCACCCTTACCTGTACACGGCGAACCGTGCCATCGGCGGTCTTCTCTCTGTGGCACTGTCCTTCGGGTCGCCCCGACTGGCCGTTAGCCAGCACCCTGCCCTGTGGAGCCCCGACCTTCCTCAGCCGAACGCCGGTGAGCAAGCCCACCGCCGTCAGGCCGCGGTCACCCGGCCGACTCGCCACGCTTCATTCTCCCACGCGGACGGCCGCTCCGAGCCCGGTCGAAGCAACAAGGGATGTCACAGCCCAAGCAGGTGCCCTGTTTCACCAAAGCTCACGAGCGCCGGCGAAGAGCGCTGAAGTGAGATGCGCGTGATCGAAGCCACACCGAGCGACAGCTTCCATGCGAGCTCGGGCCCGGCGCCGAGCGCCCACGCCACCGCCGCCTTGATGGGTGACACATGGCTGACGGCGATCACGTCGCCGGCGGCTGCCTCCGGCGCCAGCGAGGCCCACAGCGGGTCGACCCGCTCGTGGAGGTCGGGAAACGACTCGCCGCCGGGCGGCCTCCAGGAGGCGTCGGCCCGCCAGCTCGCCCAGACGCCGTCGGCGAGCTCCGATGGACGCTTGCCTTCGAGATCCCCGTAGTCGAGCTCGATCAAGCGATCCTCGATCTCGGGTGCGGGAGCGTTCCGGCCGAGGGCCTCGCTGATGATCTGCGCCGTCACCTGCGCCCGCACGAGCGGACTCGTGAGGATGCGCAACGGCACGAGGTCCGAGCTCGAACCTGCGAGCCACGTCGCCGCCAGCGCCGCGCCGAGGCGCTCGGCCTGCAGTCGTCCCAGATCCGTCAACTCCGAGTCTGTCCGGCCGAGGAGCAGCCCGGAGGCGTTCGCCTCGCTCTGCCCGTGACGGACGAGGATCAACACGGGACGACCCTCACCGTGGGACGGACGGACGACTCAGCATCGACCGAGCTGACGTCGAGCCAAGCGACGGCCGAGGGACCCTCACGGCACAAGGATCCGTCCGCACTGATCGCAGTAGAAGACGGTACCCTGCGGAGCGTGCACGACCTCGTCGCGCTCGCGCGACGGCAGCCGCAGGTGGCAGCCGCTGCAGGCACCGTCTACGAGCTTGGCAGCGCCGATCCCCCCCAACTTGGCCCGCAATCGCTCATAGGAGATGGCCAGCTCCGGCGGCAGCAATGCCGCCAGCGGCTCCCTCTCGGCGACGACCTCGGAACGCTCGACTGCAATCGTCGCTTCTCCCGCCGCCAGCTGCGACGATGCGTCAGCCCGCTCCGCGTCGATGCGAGCGAGGTCTGAAGCCACCGAGGCCAGTTCCGTCTCGACGGGCTCCAGCTGCTCCATGATGTCGAGCTCCCGGTCCTCGTAGTCGCGGCGCTGTTGGTCGAGCGACCGGGTCTCGTTCGCCATCGCCTCCTGATCGCGATACGACCCGGCCGTGCCCGAGCGCAAGCGTGCTTCGATCACCGCGATCCGAGAGACGAGCGCCTGCACGTGTCCGTCGAGCTCGTCCTGCTGGCGAGCGAGCTCCGCCCGGTTCGCCTCCACCACCTCGAGCCGGCGGCTCAGCTGGGCACGCTGCCGGTCCAGTTCGTCGAGCCGTGCCCGCTCCGGCAGCTCCCGCAAGCGATAGGCCAGCCGGTCGAGAGCCAGATCGTGGGCTTGCAGGTCGAGGAGCGCCTGCAGCGGTCCCGGGCTTCGCTGCCCGTCCGGGGCGCGGGCGGCGTCCGGGGTGTGCGCGCTCTGGGTCACGCCGTCGTCTTCCATTCGTCCCCGAGGGTAGTGCTCGAGACCCGTGTCTCAGCCAGGCTCGAGGCTGCGGCGAGCGGCCACGAGCGCTTCGAGAAGTTCGGGCGTGCCGGCGGCGACGGGTGCGCGTCGGTCGCCATGACCGCGGACGACGAGCTCGCGACCAAGCCCATCGACCACGCCCGCACCGACCTCTTGGCACACGAGCAGACCCCCGAGGTAGTCCCACCCGCCGTGGGCGTTCCGGCCACAGTCGAGGTAGCCGTCGAGCGTGCCGTCGGCCACGGCGCACAGATCAAGGGCGACCGCACCGAGGGCGCGGTACTGCTTCCATCCGAGGTAGCGGCTCGGATAGCCGGACAGCCCGATGACAGCCCTGCCGAGGTCGCGGCACTGCGACGGGTGGATGGCGAGGCCGTCACGCTGTGCGCCCCCGCCACGCGTCGCCTCATAGCGCCGGCCGGTGGCCTGATTCATGACGAGGGCAGCAAGCGGGCCTTCCTCGTCGAGAACGCAGATGCTCGTGGCGAACCAGGCGAGGCCCCGCGAGGCGTTCGTCGAGCCGTCGACGGGGTCGAGCACGGCGAGGTAGGGGGAGGAGGCGACTTCGGTCAATCCCGACTCCTCGCTCATCACCGAGAAACCCGCCCCTGTCAAGACCTCGACCGCCACCCGATCGGCAGCCAGGTCGGACCGGTACTGACCAGGGCGAGTCCCTGCCAGACCCCAGTCGGAGAGGTCTTTCAGAGCCCTGCCGACCTGGCGAGCCGCTTCGTTCAGCAGGGCGATCATCGAGGCTCCATCCACGAGCGGGCACGGTAGCTCGCCGGGGGCGCATACACTCGCGACGACATGGCGGTCATTGACGTGGCCGGCTACGTGGCCGAGCTCAAAGATCATGCTGTCGATCACGGATTCCACGTGCACGACGAGCGGCACTTCGTCGAGACGTACTCGCTCCGTCAGTTCTGGGAGGTCGACCTTCACCCGGAGGAAGGCTGCGGTGGCCCCATCGACCTCCATCTCGCCCTCGAGGTGGAACCTCGCGTGCTCCTCGACTTCGAGGACGCCGTCGTGGCGCTGCCCGAGGACGCCGACCCGCCCGACAAATGGTTCTTCCCGCTCACGTTCAACTGGGGCGTCCCGCCCTTGCCGAACGCCCCTGACCTCCTCCGGCTCACACTCGACCTCTCCGGAGTAGGCGGCTTGGAGCTGCCCCTCGAGATCTCTGCGACGGACTCGTTCGGCTCGGTGACCGAAGCCGCCGTTCGGCGGCTCACGATCGTCGCCCGCCGGGAGGTGTCACTCGCGCGGGTGCTCGCCGGCGAGGAGCTCCTGTGCGACACGTTCGACCGGGCACTGGCGGTCACGCGGTTTCTTCTCGATGCGTCACCGAGCTGGCTCGGGACCTGACTTCATCCCCCACATCCCCCGGCCACGTCGTCGGCCTCAAGGTGTCATGGCCCGCCGGCGTCGAATCAATGCCCTCCGTGCACCCAGAGCTTGATGCCGCCGACGATGCCGGCGAGGTTGTCGACGATGGTGATGGACGGGTCGACATGCCCCTGCATGTGGCGGGCGTTGCCACCGCCGAGATAGAGGCTGTCGTAGTTGACGAGTCGATCGAAGTTCCCGATCGCCTCGAGGACCCGGTTGCGCCACTTCGGCACGCCGATGCGCTTGAGGGCGGCGTCACCCAGCTGCTCGTTGTACGTCTCGCCTTTGCGGAAGGGGTGATGAGCCAGCTCGAGGTGGGGCGCGAGCTTCCCCTCGGCGAACAGGGCCGTGCCCACACCGGTCCCGAGCGTCACGACCATCTCGATGCCCCGGCCGCTGATGACGGCCCAACCCTGCAGGTCGGCGTCGTTCGCCACCCGCACCGGGATGCCGAGCTTCGCCGCCAGCGCCTCTGCAAGGTCAAAGCCCGTCCAGCGCGCCACGAGCTCCTTCACGACCTTCGTGCCGGGACCCGACTTCGTCACGAAATGCGGCGCCGTGAGGACGTGTCCCCTCCGCACGACACCCGGGAAACCCACTGAGACCCGGTCCGCCGCCGGCAGCGGCTGGACGAGCTTGACGAGCTGATCCACCATCTCCTCGGGCGTGACCGGGTAGGTCGTCGCCACGCGCACCCGATCGGCCAGCAATCGACCTTCGGCGTCCAGCACGGATGCCTTTAAGCCTGTCCCGCCGATGTCGATCGCGAGAGTGGCGGGACGGGCCGGGACCACGGCGGCCGTGGTGCCGACGACAGCCGCCGCCCGTGCGGTCACCTTGCGGGCCGACGTGGTCGCGGCAGTTCGCTGCGGGGTGCTTCTGCGGGCGGACGCGGCCTTCTTCACCACCCGGGCGCCGGCAGCGCCGGCAGCCCCGGCGGCGCTGCCAGTGCGGGCAGCGGTCCTCTTCACAGGCACGCGGCCGGCAGATGCGGACGTGCCGGCGGGCGGCGCCTTCCTCGCCGCGCCGGCGGGCGATGCACCCGGTGCAGCCCGCCTCGAGGCGGCCGCCTTCGATGAGGCGGCCGGGCGCCGATTCGGAGTAGGACCGGTCATCGAACGCTCCCGTCTGCGGCGTGATCGGCCGGAGCGCCGATCGTCTCGTAGCTCGACAACAACTCGATCACAGTCCGCACGCCGAACCCGGTCGCACCCTTGCGCTGATCAAAGGCGTCTTCATCGGTGTTCGCAGGACCGGCGATGTCGATGTGCGCCCAGGGCCGGTCCCCGACGAACTCCTCCAGGATCAGCCCGGCGAGCAGGGCGCCTGGACCACCGGGGCGGCCGATGTTCTTCATGTCGGCGATGTTGGACTCATACAGCTTCTTGTAGGACTGCGGGAGAGGAAGGTGCCACACGGGCTCGCCCGCCCGTTCGGCCGCCCGCTGCACCGCAGCAACGAGGCGCGAGTCGTTGCCCATCACGCCGGCCACCTCCGAGCCGAGCGCCACCACGCAGGCGCCCGTCAAAGTAGCGACGTCGATGATGGCGTCTGGGGCGGATTCGGCCGCCAACGCCAAGCCGTCGGCGAGCACGAGCCGACCCTCGGCGTCGGTGTTGAGCACCTCGATGGTCTTGCCATTGCGAGTGGTGAGAACGTCGCCGGGTTTTGTTGCGGTGCCGCTCGGCATGTTCTCGGTGCAGGGGGCTATTCCGATCACTCGCACTTGCACGCCCGTCGCCCGGCACGCCCCGAGGGCGGCGATCACGACGGCGGCGCCGCTCATGTCGTCCTTCATCGCCATCATGCCCTCGCCGCTTTTCAGCGAGAGGCCGCCGGAGTCGAAGGTGATGCCCTTGCCGACGATGGCGACGGTGGGTGCTGTCGCCCCGCCCGCCCCTTCCGGCTCGTAGGAGAGCGTGATGAGCCGGGGCGGCTCCGCAGAGCCGCGGGCGACGCCCCAGAGACCGCCGAGGCGCTCCGCCCGGATGGCGGCCTCGTCGAGGACGGTCAGACCGAGGCCGGCGCGGTCGGCCACCTCACGAGCCACCTCCGCCATGCGCGACGGTGTCATGTCGGCCGCCGGCGTGTTCACGAGATCGCGGGCGAGCGCCACGGCATCGGCGAGGGCGACCCCGCGGGCGAGGCCGTCGACGGCGGCGCTCTCGTCAGCCGCTGCCACCGTGAGCACGACCGAGCTCAACGCCGCCGGCCGCTCGGTGCTTCGGTACCTCGAGAAACGGTACGTCGCCCCGCCGATCCCCTCCACGGCCGCTTGGGTGACGGTGGCCGCCCGCGAGGCGCCCGTGACGACGGGGGCGAGGTCGAGACAGGCCGACTGACAATTCGAGGCGGCGCGGGCGAACGTGGCGGCCGCCCGCCGCACGGCGCCCGTCGAGAGGTCGCTCGCCGCGCCCACTCCGACCAGCAGGCGGAGGTGATCACCCTCCGGCTCGACGAGCGACTCGCCGGCTTTGCCGGCGAACGAGCGCTGCTCGCAGATCGCCCGATCGAGCTCGACACCGCTTCCGGCTGGGATGAGTCCCTCGAAGACGAGATGCCCGACCGCGGCGACGCTGTCAGGGGGCATCGAGGCTACGGCGACGTGGACGTTCATGGGTTCATCATTGCCCGCTCGTCGGCGTGCTGTCGTTCGCGGCGAGGCGGGGCGAGTGGCGTGTTCGCTTGGGCGGCCCCATCCGGGCCATGGGGTGCTCGCGTTCGACGGCGCGTGCCAGCAGCCAGCAGAGGTCGGACAAGCGGTTCAGGTAGGGGACGACGGCGGAGATCGCCGGCAGCCCGGCGGCGACGGCGAGGCGCTCGGCTCGTCGCACGACCGTGCGGGCCACGTCCAGGGACGCCCCGGCGAGATTCTCCCCCGGCACGACGAAATCCTTCGGCACGAGCTGGAGCGCTTCGAGGGCGGTCACGCGACTGGTGAGGACCTCGACCATTTCCTTGGTGACGAGCGACGTCCCGGCGACGAGCTTCGAGCGGTGATTGTCGGAGGTCGCCACCTCCGCCATGAGAACCCACAGAATCCCGCTCGATCGAGACGAGCATGCCGTCGAGCGCATCGGCGCTCAAGTTGCCCGGCCCGCTCGCCCCTGTGGCGAGGACAACCGCTCTGGCGTAACCGAGGGCCGCCTGTGCCTCGTCGACGGCACCGTTGCACTCGATGCGTGCCGAGTCCTTCCGCACCCTCCCGCCGTAGAGGAGCCCTGTCGTGCCGGTGTCGCCGCGTTTCGTCGAAATGCTCATCGGGCCGCAATCTAGGGGGTGTCGCCGACGAGTGCCCACGTGCCCGCAGGGCGTCGGGTCCGTAGGATGGCCCTCGATGGCCACGAACCGACGAGAGCAAAGCGGTGGGCGGAGACGATCAGCGCTGCTGCCCGCCCTCCGCACGGCTGCAGTCGGCCTCATGGCCGCACTCGCCTTGGCGGCCTGTGCCAAGACATCGCCGGCGACCACGACGACGACGACGACCGTCGTCACCGGGACGCTGCCGCCCATCAGCGTCTCGAAGACCGAGATCGACTCGGCTTATATGACGCTGTTCGACCTCGCCAATCCGGCCATCGCCCCCAAGCTGCTCGTCGTGCAGGACGGGAGCGCCCTGAGAGCCGCTTTCACGAAGGCGATCCACTCGGCTCTCGCCAAGGAGGCGGCGGGCGCCAAGGTCGAAGCGATCAAGATCGAGCAAGGGGCGGACTGCACGAAGGAGTTCCTGCCGAGTCCCTGTGCGGCCGTCGTCTACGACATCCTCGGGCCGAACGGCAAGCCGGTGCTGACAGGCTCAGCCGGTGGGGCCGTCTTCCTCAGCAGCAAGTGGCTCGTCGCCAAATCGACGATCTGCACCCTGCTCACCCTCGACAACGCCGGTATACCGCCGACCGGCTGCTAACGGCGGTCATCCCGAGTGCGTCATCGCCGCCGCCCACGGCCGCAGCTCCACGACCATACGCGTGCCGCCGCCTGCTGCGATCGGTGACTCCGCCCTGACCTGCCCGCCCATCGCCCGCACGAGCTCAGCGACGATGGAGAGGCCGAGGCCGAGGCCACGGCGAGCGGCCACACCCCGATCCGCCTGGTAGAACCGGTCGAACACCCGTTGCAGATCCTCGGGCGTGATCCCAGGCCCGTCGTCCTCCACGAGGAGAAGGACGTTGCCGGCGCCGGCCGCCGCGCCCGGCGCAACCCAGACCCGGACGTTCACCGTCTTCTTGGCGAACGACAGGCTGTTCTCGATGAGGTTGGCGACCACCTGGGAGAGCCGGTCCGGGTCCGCCGCCACGAGCAGCCCGGCGTCGGGCGCTGACGCATTGAGGACCAGGCCGGCGCTTTCGGCACGCGGGCCGAAGGCCTCCACCGCCTTGCCCAGGACCTCGCCGACGTCGGTCGGCCCGATGTGGAGCGAGAGGCGGTCGGCACCGAGACGAGCAAGATCGAGCAAGTCGGCGACGAGGCGCTCGAGCCGCTTCGACTCGTTGACGATGACGCCGGCGGCGCTCCCGACGTCGGTGGCGACGCCCTCCTCGATCGCTTCGGCGTAGCCGCGGATCGACGTGAGGGGCGTCCGAAGGTCGTGCGAGACCGACAGCAGCAGCTGGCGCTCCCGTTCACGGCCGCCCTCGAGACGGGCGGCCATGGCGTTGATCGACTCCCCCAGCGAGACGAGCTCGGGATAGTCGCCCGGCCTCGCCGCCACGCGGGCGCCGAGCTCGCCACGGGCGATCCTCCCGGTCACGGCGCTCGCCTCCACCAAGGGGCGGGTGATCCGGCGGGAGAGCCACGCGGCCACGGCGCCGGCGACAACGAGGGTGACACCCGACACGAGCAGGAAGTAGAGCCAGCTGGGCCCGAGCGTGCCCACCGGACGCGTCAGCAGGACAGCGGCGTGCGTCCCCGGCGGGAGACGGGCGGCGAGCTGGGCGCTCAGTGGTGCCGGCACGGCGGCGAAGACGGTTCCGCCGATCACGCCGGTGACGTCGTTTCCTGCAGCCAGCTGCGCAGGCTCCAGAGCCGCCGCGTGCAAGCCGGCAGGGAGGGCATTCCGGATCGTCCCGGCGGGCGTGATGATGATGACGCGCCCACTCTCGAGCCGGAGGATCCGGCCGACCACCGCGAGGGTGGCAGGCGCCCGCAGGTTCGACGACGCCTGGGCGAGGACGGTGGCCTCGGCGAGGAGCTGGCGCGTCGCATCGTTGCGGGCCGCCCGGCGGGCGACGAGCAACGAGCCGAAGCCGGACGCGATGAGCGTGCCCGCCATCAGCAGCACGAGCACCACCGTCAGCCGTCGCCTCATCGTGCCTCCCCGAGGTCACGGGCGTCACCCGAGGCGATAGCCGACTCCTCGCACGGTCAGGAGGGGGAGGTCATCACCGAGCTTGCGCCGCAATTGGGCGACATGGACATCCACCGTGCGGGCATCGCCGTACCAGCCCGAGCCCCACACCCCGTCGAGCAGCTGCTGGCGGCTGAGCACGAACCCCTTGTGATCGCTCATCCAATGCAAGAGGTCGAATTCCCGCGTCGTCAGTGCAACGAGGATGCCGTTCACATGGACTTCTCGGCGGGAGGGGTCGATGGCGATGTTGCCGATGGAGACGACCGCCTCGCTCAACGGTGGTCGTTCGGTGCGACGAAGGACCGCCCGGACCCTGGCCACGAGCTCGCGGGGTGAGAAGGGCTTGGTGACGTAGTCATCGGCGCCGAGCTCGAGACCGAGCACCCGGTCGATCTCGTCGTCGCGCGCCGTCAGGAAGAGCACCGGCCAGCTGCCCTCCGCCCGGAGCAGGCGGCACACCTCGAAACCGTCGCGCTCGCCCGGAAGGCCGACGTCGAGGACCACCATGCGGGGACGCTCCCGCCGAACGAGCTCGAGGCCGGCCTCGCCATCGCGGGCGACGAGGACTCGAAACCCATCACGCCTCAGGTACAAATCCACCAACTCGGCGATGTTGGCGTCGTCCTCGATGACGACGACCGTGCCGAGATCCGGTGTCATCGCCTCAGCCTCGCGCCAGAAGCCTTGCCGGTGGAGGAACTCGTCCTCTGCCGGCAAGGCTTGCTGTCAGCGTTTCCCGCCACGGGGAAGAGCCGATCGCGCAACGGGGTGTCCTCAGCCGTTGCTGTTGGACGCCGAAGTGGGCGCACGGGCCGCCACATAGAGGGCGTAACCGGCGTGCTGCACAAGGACGACGCCGTCACCGCTGCCGAGCTGAGACTCGCTCAGGCCGACGAACTTGGTCGAAGACCTGATCGTGGCGCTCACGTTGACGTGATCGGCCCGCGTGATCGTGATCGTGGTGCTCGAGTCGGTGTCGAGCTTGCCTTTGTCGATCGTGACGGTCTCGAAGCCCGCCTTCGTGCGGACGATGAGCTGCGCGTGGATCGTGTGGCGGGCGAGCCAACGGACGTCAGCACGCAGCCCGGCGGCTTTCACCGTGGCCGATGCGGCCGCCGCGCCCGTCACGCTCGCCGGCGAGGACGTCGTCGACGGGGTCGACGCGTAGGCGACGCCCCCAGCCGCGAGGGCAACGACGACTGCTCCGGCTGTCACTGGCAGCAACTTCGTTTTCAGCAGGTTCTTTAGCTTCATGATGGGCTCCTCCTCCCGGAGCTGATCCGGGTGTGGTTGGTAGGTCATCTCCCATTTGACGTCTCGGGAGTGAGCTCACCATGATCGAATTGTTAAGGCTCTGTTATGGGCGCCTTCGATGACGGGGGCGTCAGGGAGTCACGGGTAGCAGCTCGGCGGTGAGATCAGCCGGCATCTCCGCCACGGCGACGTCGTGGGTCACACGGCCCTTGCGCAGTACGATCACGCGGTCGGCGAGCTCGAGAGCCCGGGGAACCTGCTGCTCGACGACGAGCAGCGTCGTGCCCGCCTGGTTGATGTCGCGTAGGGCCGCGAACACGTCGTCGACGGCTTTCGGCGCCAGGCCGAGCGAGAGCTCGTCGACGACGAGGAGGAGGGGCGGGACGGCGAGCACGCGGGCGAGAGCAAGCAGCCTCTGCTCGCCGCCCGAGAGCGTCCCCGCTAGCTGGCGACGGCGGTCCTTCAGATGGGGAAACCGCCCGTAGGTGCGCGCCAGCGCTGCGGCCACCTCCCGGCGCGGCAGTTGACGGCAGAACGTGAGACGGAGGTTGTCCTCGACGTCGAGAGTGGCGAAGACCGGCCTGCCCTCGGGGGCGAAGGCGAGACCGTGGTGGACGATCTTGCCGACGGACAGCCCGGTCACGTCCTGGCCGGCGAGCATGACGGTGCCCGCCGTCGTGGGCACGAGGCCGGCGACGACACGGGCGATGGTCGACTTGCCGGCGCCGTTCGGTCCGAGCATGGCCGCCACCGAGCCCGTCGCAACGGAGAAGGACACGTCGAACAGCGCCCGGAAGCGCCCGTAGGAGGCGCTGACGTGCCGCAGCTCGAGCATGGGCGGGGCCGCTTCGGGCAAGGCTTCAGCGCTGCTCACGCTCCCTCCCCCAGATAGGCCGTACGCACCCCGGCATCGGCCAGCACCTCGGTGAGGCTGCCGGAGGCGATCACGCGACCGAAGTCGAACACATACACGCGCTCGGCCACGGCGCGGACGAGGTCGAGATCGTGCTCGACGAGGAGCAGGGCGACCTTGCTGCGTTGGCGCAGGTCGTTGAGGACGGTGGCGAGGGCGGCGCTCTCGCGTGAGTCGAGCCCCGAGGACGGCTCGTCGAGCAGCAGGAGACGCGGCTCGGTCATGAGCGCCCGCCCGAGCTCCACGAGCCGCCCCTGCCCGAGGCTGAGCGATTCGATGGCGGCGTCGGCGAACGCTTCGAGCCCGAGCTCAGCGATCATCTTCTCCACCCGGTCGACTTCATCGCTGCGGGGGGCTCCGCGCCAGAGAAGGTCTTTCCAGAGCCTGCCGTCTCCACCGTGCTCTCGATCGGCCACGAGCAGGTGCTCACGGGGCGTCATGCCCGCGAAGAGCTCGATGCGCTGGAACGTGCGGCCGATCCCGAGGCGGGCCCTTCGATACGTGGGCAGGTCGTCGATCCGCCGGCCGGCCAGCCTGATCTGGCCGCTGTCGGCGTGCCGGACGCCCGTGATGCAGTCGAACAGGGTCGTCTTGCCGGCACCGTTCGGCCCGATCAGCCCGACGGCTTCACCTACGAGCACCTCGAGCGAGACGCCGTCGAGGGCATGGATGCCGCCGTAGCGCTTGCCGACACCGAGCACCTGCAGCAGCGCCGTCATCCGACCGCCTCCGGCTCGACCGGCCGCCGGAGGACGTGGTCGAGCACGAAGCGCTTGGCCACCTCGACGACGCCCTCGGGGTGCAGGACATAGACGATCACGCCGGCGCCGAACACCAACTCGAGCAGGCTCGAGTACTGAGAGGGGAGGTCACTGGTGAGCACCGTGTTCACGACGACATAGGCGATCCCGGCCTCGACGGCCCCCTCGATGCTCGAGACGCCGACGGTGGCGATGACGACGACGAGCACGAGCGAGATCAGGGTGTTGAAGTCGCTCGAGGACACGCTCTGGTCGAGCGAGGCGTACAGGGCGCCACCGACGCCGGCGATGCCGGCCGAAAGGGCGAACACGATGATCTTGAGGCGCCTCGTGTTGACGCCGATCGAGGCCGCCGCCAGCTCGCTGCCCCGCAGGGCCGCCAGCTCCCGGCCCGTCGTGCCTCGGGCGATCGCCATCACTACGACGATGCAGAGAGCGAGCACGACGAGCACGAGGAGGAAGAAGGCCCGGTTGCTCGTGAAGTTGATCGAGCCGAGCTGCGGGCGGGGAACGACGATGCCGCTCTGGCCGTTGCCCGACCACGAGTACTGGAAGCCGATGTTGTCAGCGAGCAGACCGAATGCCAGCGTGGCGAGCGCCAGCGCCAGGCCACCGAGGCGCAACGCCGGCAGCGCCACGACCACCCCGACGGCCGCGCTGGCGAGCCCGGCGATGAGGATGCCGAGCAGGATGGAGACGCCGAAGTGGTCGGCCAGCTGCCCGGCCGTGAAGGCGCCGACACCGGCGAATGTCGCCTGGCAGAGCGAGATCTGTCCGCTCATGCCCGTGAGCAGGACGATGGACAGAAACACGATGGCGAACACGAGGATCTCGGTGATCGTGAACACCCAGCTGCCGGAGATCCACGTCATAGCCGACGCCACGAAGCCGCCGAGAAGCAGCGCCATCGTCGTGCGCGAGGCCCGCCGGAACAAAGGCCCGCCCACGCTGGACGCCAGTGGGGCGGGCGGCGGGTCGCAGGCGGCGAGCGGGTCGTCGGTCCGTGCCCAGCGCCGTCGCAGCCCGGGGAGGAACACGAGCAGGCCGAGGAGAACGACGAAAGGGAACGCCGGCCGCAGCCCCGAGGAGAGGATCTGGCCCGACGGCAGGTAGCCGCTCAGGAGCTCCTCGGCGACGCCGAGGAGGATGCCCCCGAAGAACGTCCAGGGGAGGCTCCGCAGGCTGCCGGCGGCGGCTGCCGCCACGGCCGCTACGAGCAGCTCGGTGAAGTTCGTGGACTGGAGCCCTCCGAAGGCGGGAGCGAGGAGCACGCCCGCAAGCCCGGCGAGGAAGCTCGACAGCATCCAACTCGCCAGGCCGACGCCTTCGGCGTTCACCCCGGTGAGCGACACCATCCTCGGGCTCTCGGCCATCGCCCGCATGCGCAGCCCCGTCTGGGTGAAATGGAACATGAGCGACAGCAGCAAGGCCACCGCCGCCGTGACGATGACGGTCGAGAGCTCCGTGCCGTCGATGGCGTCGCCGGCGACGTGGAAGTAGACGGCCGAGGGCGAGAGCCACAGCGACGGCGGGTTGATGAGCTGATCGGCCCCGAAGGCCACCTGCAACACGGCGGGGATGGCGATCAGCATGCCGAGGGCGGCGACGAGCTTGACGAGGGGGGGTTTCGTGCGCACGTGCCTGTAGAGCCCGAATTGGAGCAAGGCTCCGAGCACGGGTGCCCCGAACACGACCGAGAGCAGGAAGGCAGCCCAGACCGGCCAGCCATTCTGGACGGCGACGAAGAAGACGACGGCCGACGCGTAGGCCTGCGCCCCGAAGGCCAGGTTGAAGACATCCGAGGTCTGGTACGTGAGCACGAGGCCCATGCCGAGCAGGGCGAAGACGCACCCGTACGGCAGGCCCGGGATGGCGTACGAGAGGAATTGGCTCACCGAGTCGGGTCAGCCCCCGGGTATGGAGGCCGGTGGCGGGACGACGATCACCTTGTTGGAAGCCGGCTGCGGGTACTGAAAGCACGTGAAGACGGTTCGGCTGGAGCCGAACACGGGAACGAACGACGTCCCCCGCGCCCGTACGAAGACGTTGCAGTCGACCGGGCCGACTTCGTTGTGCTCCGCCTTCCAGTCGATCGGAGCCATGAGGCCACCCGTGTAGTTGGGGAGGGAGTTCACAGCGGCCACGAGACGGGACCTCGTGACGTCGCTCCCGATCACCTTGAGCCCGTCGGAGAACATCTCGGCGCTGACCCAGCCCGCCAGCGAAGGCTCGCTCGGCTCGTCGGCGGGGAAGTACCTGCGGAGCTCCTTCAGGTAGAGCGCCATCTCCGGGTACTTCTTCGGCTGCGACTGGCCCGACTCGAAGGGCACGTGGCCGATGAGCATGTACACGCCGTCCATGAGGGCGGCGCTCGTCCGGATGGCACCTTCGTCGTAGCCGTCGAGCCAGTACTGGGTCACCGATCCCATGCCGATCGCCTGCAGCGCACGGGAGAGCACGAGATTCCCGCTGAGGTCGAGGCAGCTGGCGACGAAGTCGACGCCGGCTGCATGCATGCGGTTGACGTCGGCGCTCAAGTCGATGGCCGGCGGTGAGATCGAGAGGTCCTCGAACTCGACAGCGATGTGGAACTTCGCCATGGTGTTGGCGATCCCGATGCACCCCTCCGACGACTGGGAGAGGTTGTAGGCGATGATGCCGACCCGCTTGGCGTGCAGCTGCTCGGCGAGGTAGGCGGGCTCGGGACCGGGGTGCTCGAAATCGATGAACGAACCGTCGTAGCCGAACAGGTTCGGCCCGTCCGACCACTGCGGGTTGACGTTGTACCCGAACGTCGGGACGTTGTTGGATGCCAGGTAGGAGGCGCCGTTGAAGCTGGGCGTGCCGACCCCGACGACGGCGAACACATGGTCGGCCACGAGGGCGCGCGCCTGCAGCACGTCGATCGACGGGTCGGATTCGTCGTCGAGCTTGTAGGCGAAGTCGATCGTGCGGCCGTTGATCCCGCCGGCGGCGTCGACCATGTCGAAGTAGGCCTGCACGCCATCGAAGACCGGGGCGAACGCCTGCGGCAGCGGCCCGGTGACGGAGGCGATCCCGCCCACGACGATCGAGTGGGCGGTGACGCCGTTCGTGTTGCCATCCTTGACCACCGTCGTCTTGGCGTTGCCGCAGGCCGCTAACACGACGAGCGCGAGGACGGCCGGCAGGGCGAGGCGGGATCGCATGCAGTCATTCTTGCGGCCTTGCCGCCCAAAGCGGCGCATGCCCGACGAGTCGCATAACCTGTCGGCGTGCCGGTGATCCTGGTCAGCCTTGCCGCGGCCTTGGCATTTGCGGTCGCCGTGGTCCTGCAGCAGCACGCGGCGTTCGCCCAGCCGGCCGAGCACAACCTGCGGCTGACCCTGGTGCTCCGCCTGCTGCGGCGTCCGATGTGGTTGGCAGGGCTCGCCGCCAGCCTCGTCGGGACGGTGCTGCAGCTCATCGCCCTCTGGCGCGGATCCCTCGTCACCGTGCAACCGCTCCTCGTCTGCGGCTTGTTGTTCGCCCTCCCCATCAACGCCATCTGGATGCATCGACGCCGGCCCGGTGCTCGAGAGCTGCTGGCCGCCGCCACGGTCTGCATCGGCCTCGTGGTCCTGCTCCTGGCGGCGGATCCCACGCGTGGAACCGGTACCGGCTCGGCCGAGGGCTGGGCCGTCGCACTCGGCTCGCTGACCGTCGCCGTCGCCGTGCTCGTGGGTTGCTCGCTCGTCTCGCGTGCGGCGACATGGCGCGCCGGGCTGCTCGCCGCTGCCGGCGGGCTCCTCAACGGCCTCTCGGCCGCCTTCACCAAGGGCGTGGCGCGAGGGATGGAGTCCAGCTGGCACCGGGGCCTCGTGGCCGTCATCACGCACACCCTGAGCAACTGGGAGCTGTATGCCTTCGGCGCCACGTTGTTGCTCGGCGTGCTCCTCATACAGAGCGCCTTCCAGACCGGACCGATCCGCTGGTCGTTGCCTGCCCTGACGGCCGCCAACCCGATCGCCAGCGTTCTGCTGGGAGTGACCCTGCTCGGCGAGCACATACGCTCGGGCCTTCTCCCCATCGCCGGAGCCGCCGGCGGGCTCGTCCTCGTCGTCGCGGGCATCATGGCGCTGTCGTCCTCGAACCTCATCACCGGCGGTGCCACCGAGCCCGTGGCGCTGGCTGCCGGCGAAGAAGGCGGAGGGGGCACTCGGGCGCTGGCCGGCCTGGGGGTGGTCGCCAATGGAGCCGGCGTCGCCACGACTGCGGCCACTGCCGACAGGGCGACCGGCCCCCTGGCCGCGGCGCCGACCGCCTTGGCGGCGGTGGTGCCCGCCGCCGATCACCCCTGGTGACGGGAGCTTCCGCCTCGGCGGAAGTCGCGCGATCGGGCGAGGGGCGCAATGGGCGGCCACAGCCGATCCGCCACTGCGGCGTCAGCATCTGAGGCGACGGCGGGGGCGCGCCGTACCATAGGGGCGTGAAGGTTTCGACGAGAGGCGATTACGCCAGCAGGGCGCTGCTCTCACTGGCGCTGCGCGCCGACGAAGCGCCCCCGACGTCGGTTCGCGACATCGCCGAGCGGACGGGCCTTCCGCAACCGTATCTCGAGCAGATCCTCCTCGCCCTGAAGGGAGCCGGCCTCGTGCGCTCAAAGCGCGGTGTCGGCGGCGGTTACGTACTTGCTCGCCCACCCGAGCAGATCACCCTCGGCCAGATCGTGAGCGCCGTGGACGGGCCGATAATGGCGGGCGATTTCGGCCAGCCGCACGAGAACGGGGCGTGCGACCACGAAGGCCAATGCGTGCTGCTGACAGTCTGGTCGGAGGTCGGTGAGCACATGCGCCACCACCTGGACTCGTTCACGCTCGCCGACATGGTGACGAGGGCTCGGGGAGGGCTCGCCCCGGTCGGCCCCCTCGACTGACGACGACCTGCCACCCGGCGTCCACGACGGCGCCGAGCCGACGGGAGCGCTGTCGGGCGGGTCACAGGTTCCAGCCCGTCAGCACGCGCCACTCGTGCTCCCAGCCGAGCACTGCGAACTTGCCGGCCCGCAAGGCGAACCGGCGGGCATCGGCCGCCTCGAGACCGAGCCACCGAGCCGCCAGCACTCGCAAGAGGTGTCCGTGGGCGAAGACCAGCACGTCGGCGCCGGCCAGACTCGACTGGCCTCGGAGTTGCTCGAGCAACCGGTCGGCTCTGGCCCCGACCTGGGCGATCGTCTCTCCTCCGGGGAAGCCTTCCGAGAACAAGTCCCAACCAGGGCGGATCTCGCGGATCTGTGGCGTCGTCAACCCCTCGTAGTCTCCGTAGTCCATCTCGAGGAGGAGGTCACTCGTCTCGACACCGCTACCGAAACCCGCCAGGGAGCTTGTGTCGAGCGCCCGCCGCAGGGGGCTGGAGAGGACGAGCGCAGGCTGTAGCCCGGCCAGGCGCCGGCCGAGATCGGCCGCGTCTGCCCTGCCGTCCGGTTCGAGCGGCAGATCCGTACGTCCGGTGTGCCGTCCGACCTTGCTCCACTCCGTGGCGGCGTGACGCACGGCGATAATGCGACCCGGCACAGGCCCGTCGACCGAGCGCGAAACCGTTGACACAACCGTCTGCGACAATGGAGGGAGCTGAGACGGCTCGGCGCACACAGGGCGACAACCCTATCGGCGCGGACGCCAGATCAGCTGGGACGCTTGGAATGAGCGACCGCCTCGGGTTGTTGAGACCTGAGGAAGAGTGGAAACGATGAGAGGAGAGCCGAAAATTCCCGCGAATGCCACCACTGAGTACTCCGCAGGAGAGACAACTTCGCCTGACAGAGGGGTGGGTGGGAGTGGTTCCAACGCGCCTGATTTGATGCGCCTTTTCCTCGATGACCTGGGTAAGTATCCGCTCCTGAGCGCGGATGCACAGGTTGAGCTCGCAAAGCGAATCGAGCAGGGCGACGAAGAGGCGCGCCAGCAGATGATCGGTTCGAACCTTCGACTCGTCGTGCACTGGGCACGCCGCTACCAGGGCCGCGGCGTCGACTTGGTCGACCTCGTGCAAGAAGGCACGTTCGGCCTTATGCGAGCGGTGGAGAAGTTCGATTGGCGGAAGGGGTTCCGTTTCTCCACGTACGCCACATGGTGGATCCGCCAGGCGCTGCAGCGGGCCGTGCAGTCGAAGGGACGGGCAATCCGCCTTCCCGAGGACGCCCTCGCGGCCGAGCTGGAAGGCGACCCCGACCAGGCTCGCTTGCCACGTGTCGTCGCCAGCCTGGACCAGCCGCTGACGAGCGAGGCGACCGCCACGCTCGGCGACGTCGTCGCCGCCGATGAGGTGCCCTTCGAGGAAGACCTCGTGCACTCGATCAGCTTGAGCCGCCTCGATGCTGCCATCGACCGGTTGCCGGAGCTGGAGCAGTCGGTGGTCCGGCTGCGCTTCGGGCTCGACGGGACACCTCCCGCCTCGCTCGAGTCGACCGCCCGCTCCCTTGGCATCGGCGTGCGGCGTGTGCGGCGTATCGAGGCCTCCGCTCTCGCCTTCCTCGCCGAACAGCCCGAGGTCGAAGGCGTCAACGACGCCGCCTGAGCATCTGCTCAGCTGAAGCCGCTGACCGAGGAGAGGTAGTCCTCAGGCGGCGGAGCCGTGAACTCGAGCAGCTCGCTGCTCCCCGGTGCGCTAAAGGCCAGCCTGACGGCGTGGAGCATCAACCGCTTTACCCCTGAGGATCGTCGCGCCCCTCCGTATCGGACATCGCCCAACACAGGATGACCGATGGCCGACAGGTGCACGCGGATCTGGTGGGTGCGGCCGGTCTCGAGCTGCAACTCCAGCTCCGTCGCCTCCAACGGCTGCGAGAAGCGCCTCAGCACCGCGTAGGACGTCCTCGCCTGCCGGCCGGCGTTGGCGACCGCCATCTTCGTGGGATCCCGCGGGGATCGGCCGATGGGAGCATCGACGACTCCCCGCGCCGACCGCAACGAACCGAGGGCCAGGGCGAGGTACGTGCGCTTGGCCGTCCGCGCCGCCAACTGCTCGGTGAGAGCGCGGTAGGCACGGGGAGACCGGGCGACGACGAGCAAGCCGGAGGTCTCCTTGTCGAGGCGGTGCACGATTCCGGGGCGCTCCGGCGAGCCGCAGCCCTCGGCTGGCAGGCCGGCCAGCTCCGGGTACCGCTCGAGCAGCCCCCCGACGAGGGTGGTGGCATGCACGCCGGCGCCCGGGTGGGTGACGAGCCCGGCCGGCTTGTTGACGACGATGACGTCGTCGTCGGCGTACACCACCTCGAAGGACACCTCTCCCGGGGCGGCAGCCTCCGCCCTGGGGGCGGCAACGGCGAGCTGTTCGATCGTGACGGCGATGAGCTCGCCTTCCTTCAAGTGCCGGCTCCGCTGCAGGGTCACCTCGCCCCCGACACTGACACCGCCGGCCGCGATCGCCCGCCCCACGTCGGCTCGCGGACGCCCGGTGAGGAGAGCCAAGGCTCGGTCGAGACGCTCGCCCGCGAGGGCTGCAGGCACGACGAAGGACTCGGTGCTCATGCCAGCCCATCCGATTCGGTCGGCGACCCGGGCTCAGGCGGTGCCGCCCTCCCCGGCGCTGCCGTCGGCGGTGATGCCGTCGGCGGTGATGCCGTTGGCGAGGCTGTGGCGTGACGGGTCAAGCGCCCGGTACGGGCGAACGAGATGGCGAGGAGCACGCAGCCGACGACGATGCACGAGTCGGCGACGTTGAACGTCGGCCAGAAGCGCGTGTAGACGAAATCGATGACCGCTCCGTGGTGGCCTCGGAAGAGCCGATCGCACAGGTTGCCGATGGCGCCTCCGAGGACGAGCCCGAACGCTGTGGCGGCCGTCATCGTCGGCACCCCCCGGGCCATCCAGGAGATGGCGAGGACGAGGGCCACCGCCACGATGATGATCGGGCCGGTCAGCCCCGTCCCTACCGAAAACGCCACGCCGGTGTTGTAGGCGAGTCGGAAGGAAAACGGACCGAGGACATGGACGCTGTGGGTGGCAAGGTCAGCAACAGCGAGCGACTTCGTGATCTGGTCCGCTGTGACGACGAGTGCTGCGATCACGGCCATGGTCGCGATCCGGCGTCGGCGCGTGCCGGGAGCCGATGACTCGTCGGTCAACGGCGGGACAGCCCCCCGCTCTTGCAGTCGATGCACAGACGGGCGTACGGGAGTGCCTCCAAGCGGGCCTTGGGGATCAACCGACCGCAGTTCTCGCAGATGCCGTAGGTGTTCGTCGCCATCTTGGCGAGGGCGTGGTCGATCTCGTCCACGGCGATGAGCGCCTGCGCCGACAGCGCCAGGTCGCGCTCCCGATCGACCGTGACGGTGCCGCCTTCGCCCGACTCGTCGTCGAACTGGATGTCGCCCGGCTCCATCTCCTCCACGAGCGACTCGGCCTCCGCCCGCAGGCTCTTGGCCTGCTCCAGGTACGTCGTCCGCTCGACCTCGAGGGCATGACGTTGATGGTTGAGGAAGCGCTCCTCGGTGTATCCCTCCGTCCGCCTCGCGGGCAGCTCGCGCCTTCGCGACGAGAGCAGGCCGGAGCCCGTCCGCGGCGCGCTGGACGTGTGGCCCTGAGCAGCCGCCGTCACCAGCTTCGCGGTGGCACCCTTGGCGGCGGCACCCGTTGCGGAAGGCTCCTTGACGGTGGGTGTCTTCGCGGCCGTGTGACCCTTGACGGCGGGCGCCTTCTTAGCCGCCCGCTCCTTGGCCGGGGGAACCGCCGTCGCGGCGCCTGCATGGGACGCCTTGGCGGCCTTGGCCGTAGGACTGGCCGCGGGCTTGCCCGTGGCGGGCTTGCCGGCCTGGGCGGCCGCAGCGGGCTTCGGGGCGGGGGCGGCCTGGGCGGGCTTCGGGGCCTTGGCGCCCTTCGCAGCCGGAGCGGCCTTCGGGCTCGCCGGCGCCTTGGCAGCTGAGACGGCCTTCTTGCTCTCGGTGGCCTTGACGGTGCCCGTCTTGCTTGCCTTGGCGGCGGACGCCGCCGAGGTGGGCGCCGTCTTCGTCCGCGGTGCCTTCGTCGTCGGCTCGGCGCCGGCGTGCCGAGCCGACGTGGTTGGCCCCTTGGCGGGGGCCGTTGCCGGCTTTGCCGCCGCTGCCCGGGCAGGCCTGCCGTCGGCGGCCTTCGAGGCGCCGCTCACGACGGTGCTCTTGGCGGGGGAAGCCGTTTTCGACGTGCCCTTGGCGGCGGCAGCCACGGACTTGGAGGATCCGGCGGCCGCCGGGCCGTTCCGGCCTGGCTGCCTCGCCACCACCTTGCGGGCAGGTGGAGACGTGTTCTTGGCCGACGGGTTCGCCGGGGTCGTCGAGGTCGAAGTTGTCGCCATGAGTTTCGGGGATCTCCTCTCCCGAGGAAGGGTGCCTGACGATACTGCCGGCGGTCGGCGCGAGCCAGGACCCCCATCGCTATCGCAGAGCGGTTCGCGAGGATAACCAAGACCCGCCCTGCGTCATTCCCAGCCATGTCCGACGCCCCCTGCCGGGCGCCAGAGGCCAGGTCCGCTGCGCCCCGCCCGCGGAGGTCGGGTCCCGATAACCGGTCGTCGCGCCGCGGAGGCGCGCTTCCCAACGGCGCTGGCGGGGCCCGGTGCCACGCCAGGACCGACCCGGGAGGAGGTCGGAATACGCTGGAGACATGCCCGACCCGGCTGGAGGCCGACCTGAGAGCAGCCGGGCGGAGCCATATCCGGAGGTCCCTGCGCAACCCCGCTACGCGGCGCTCGAAGAGCAGACGCTGGGGTTCTGGCGGGGCGACAAGACTTTCGAGGCGTCCGTCGAGCTGCATCCGCCGGAGACCGAGTTCGTCTTCTACGACGGACCACCCTTCGCCAACGGGCTGCCGCACTACGGGCACTTGTTGACGGGTTTCGTCAAGGACGCCGTGCCCCGCTACCAAACCATGCGTGGGCACCGGGTCGAGCGGCGCTTCGGCTGGGACTGCCATGGCCTCCCAGCCGAGATGGAGGCCGAGCGCGAGCTTGGCGTCTCCGGACACAAGGCCGTCACCGAATTCGGCGTCGACCGGTTCAACGCCGCCTGCCGGGCCATCGTGCAGCGAACGACGGACGCCTGGGAGCGCTACGTCACCCGCCAGGCTCGCTGGGTCGACTTCGAGAACGACTACCGCACTATGGACCTCACCTTCATGGAGAGCGTCCTGTGGGCCTTCCAGCAGCTCTACGAGCGAGGTCTGGCCTACGAGGGCTACCGAGTGCTGCCGTACTGCTGGGAGTGCGAGACGCCCCTCTCCAACTTCGAGACGCGCCAGGACGACTCATACCGCGACCGCACCGACCCGGCGGTGACGGTGCTCCTCGATCTCGAGCCCATGCCGGCGTTGGCATCGGCCTCCGCCGGCAACGTGCTCTCGGGTTCGCTCCGGCTGCTCGTATGGACGACGACGCCTTGGACGCTGCCGTCCAACCTCGCCGTGGCCGTCGGTCCCGAGCTCGAGTACGCCGTCCTCGAGCGAACGACATCGAGCGGCCCCGAACGGCTCGTGATCGGCGCCGAGTGCCTGGGCGGGTACGCCGAACAGCTCGACGGGGCGCGGCTCGTGGCGACCGTGAAGGGATCCGACCTCGTGGGCCGCCGCTACCGACCCCTCTTCGGCTACTTCGCTGCCGAACCGGGCGCCTTCCGGGTTCTCGGGGCCGACTTCGTCATGACCGACGAGGGAACCGGCATCGTGCACATGGCCCCCGGCTTCGGCGAGGACGACCAGCGGGCCTGCGAGGAGGCCGGCATCGCCGTCGTCTGCCCCGTCGACGAGCACGGTCGGTTCACCGACGACGTGGCGGACTACGCCGGCCAGCAGGTATTCGACGCCAACACCCCCATCATCGAACGCCTGGCGGCGAACGGTGTGCTGCTCAGCCGGGCGGACTACAC
The DNA here is from genome assembly GCA_963735115.1 of uncultured Actinomycetota bacterium. Taxonomy (GTDB): domain Bacteria; phylum Actinomycetota; class Acidimicrobiia; order Acidimicrobiales; family Bog-793; genus JAKACA01. Next base: position 172,116 of record CAVTJR010000002.1, read on the forward strand.
CCACAGCTACCCGCACTGCTGGCGGACCGACACGCCGCTCATCTACCGAGCCGTGAGCTCCTGGTTCGTACGCGTGACGGCCATCAAGGACGAGATGGTGGCGCTCAACCGCCAGATCGCCTGGACACCGTCCCACATCGGCGAGGGGGCCTTCGGCAAGTGGCTCGAGGGCGCCCGGGACTGGAGCATCAGCCGGAACCGATTCTGGGGTACGCCGATCCCGGTGTGGAAGAGCGACGACCCGTCCTATCCGCGCATCGACGTCTACGGCAGCCTCGACGAGTTGGAGCGCGACTTCGGCGTCCGGCCAACCGACCTCCACCGCCCCGCCATCGACGAGTTGACGCGACCGAACCCGGACGATCCGACGGGCCGTGCGACGATGCGGCGAATCCCCGACGTGCTCGACTGCTGGTTCGAGTCCGGCTCCATGCCCTTCGCCCAGTTGCACTACCCCTTCGAGAACCGCGAGCGGTTCGAGGACCACTTCCCCGCTGACTTCATCGTCGAGTACGTCGGCCAGACGAGGGGCTGGTTCTACACGCTGCACGTGCTGGCCACGGCGTTGTTCGGCAAGCCTCCCTTTCGCGCCTGCATAGCCCACGGCGTGCTGTTGGGCGATGACGGGCGCAAGCTCTCCAAGCGCCTGCGCAACTTCCCCGACCCCGAAGAGGTCTTCGCAGACCAGGGCGCCGACGCCATGCGCTGGTACCTGCTGTCCTCGCCCGTGCTGCGGGGACAGGACGGGATCATCGAACGTAAGGCCTTCTCCGAAGCCGTGCGCCTCGTGCTCAACCCGGTCTGGAACACCTGGTATTTCCTCAGCCTGTACTCGAACGCCGACGGTATGCGTGGGCGGTTCCGCACCGACCAGGGCGGCGTGCTCGACCGCTACATACTGGCGAAGACGCGCCAGCTCGTCGAGCAGGTGACCGCCGCCATGGACGGCAACGATCTCGCCTTGGCGACGGCCTCCATCTCCTCCTTCCTCGACGCCCTCACGAACTGGTACGTGCGCCGGAGCCGTGAGCGCTTCTGGAGGGCCGCCACGGGCGCCGACACAGGCGAGAGCGCCGTCGCCGACAAGCAGGACGCCTACGACACGCTGCACACGGTGTTGCAGGTCGTCTGTCGGGTGGCGGCGCCGTTCCTCCCCTTCCTCGCCGAGGAGGTCTATCGGGGCCTCACGGACGCCCGCAGCGTCCACCTGGCGTCGTGGCCGGACGCCGTCGAGCTGCCGGCCGACGACGAGCTCGTCTCCGTCATGGATTTGGTGCGGGAGGTGTCCTCGGCTGGGCACTCGATCCGCAAGGCGGCAGGTCTTCGCGCCCGCCTCCCCCTCCGGTCGCTCACCCTGGCGGGCCCGGCGAACGAGAGACTCCCTTCGCTGGCGGACTTGATCGCCAGCGAGCTGAACGTGAAGGACGTCCGCTTCTCGAGCGGCATCAGCGATCTCGCCGACGAGGTCCTCGCCATCATGCCGGCGGTCCTCGGCCCGCGGCTCGGCTCCGCTACGCAAGCAGTCATCGCGGCCGCACGCCGGGGTGAGTGGGCGAGAACGCCCGAGGGAGGCGTCGAAGCTGCCGGTGTCCAGCTGCAGCCGGGCGAGTACGCCGTGCGGCTGCGTCCCCGCGACGAGAAGGCGTCACGGGTGCTGCCCGGGGGAAACGGCGTCGTCGTGCTGGATCTCGAGACCGACGCCGAGCTCGAAGCCGAGGGCCTCGCCCGCGACCTCGTGCGGCTCATCCAGCAAGCTCGCCGAGACGCCGGCTTGAACGTCTCGGACCGCATCACGCTTCAGCTCGGGGTCACGCCAGCCGTGGCGTCGGCCGTGGGCAGCTGGCTCGACTACGTCAGCGACCAGGTGCTTGCAGACGCCATCCACCTCGAGGCGGCCGCCGGCGGGGACGCCGGTGATGGCGACGAGCTTCCCGTCACGATCGCGTTGGAGCGCGCCTCCCCGGCCTGAGCGTCGGCTGCGGGCGGCCGTGAGGCGAGCTTCAGGCCGGCCAGTCGGAAGGGCGGCCGCCGCGGCTCTTCATCGTGGCGGCATCCTTCGTCGGATCGCTGATAGAGGGTAGAGCGGTCAGCGTCGGCCGATCGATGTGGCCCCGGTCGGGGAAGATCGGCTCGGCGGCGCCGCGGATGACCGAGTCCCAGTCGTAGTCGTCCGACTCGGGCGGACGGGGCTTGGCAGGCGCCGCCGCAGCCGCGTCCGCCGCGATGTTCGCCTCGACGTCGTCGACCTGTTGCTTGGCAGCCCCGTCGGTGGCCTTGGCGCCCGGGTTCACCGGAGGCGTCTCGCCGGTCGCCGGCTCAGGCGACGCGGCGGGCGGGCTGGCCGTCGCGGGCTTGTCGGTCGACTCAGCTGCCGCCTTGTCGGTCGCCTCGGCGGCCGGCTTGTCTTTGGCTTCGGGTGCTGCCTTGCCGCTCGGCTCAGGTGCCGGCTTGTCCTTTGGCCCCGCTTCCGGCTTGCCGTCGGCGGCGCCGGCATCGCTTGGGGCATCGGTCGAGGCATCGGTGCTGGGGCGGGCTCCGGCCGGCGACAGCGACAACAGTTCGGAGGACGGCGCCAGGCTGCGCTCGACGTAACGCAGGGCGGCGCCCAGTGTCTCGACGAGACGCTCACGCTCGGCCCCGAGCAGGCTCACGAGCGTGTCGACTTCCTTTCGCAGATCCTCGCGGGTGGTACCGAGGCGCGTGACCTCGTCCCGCAGGCGCCGCTCGGCCTCGGAGGTGATCCGCACGGCGGAGTCACGGGCGTCGCCCACGAGGGACTCCGCCTCGCTGCGAGCGCGGTCGAGGATCTGGGTCGCCTCCTCCTGAGCCTCACGGACGGCGAGATCGGCGGTGCGCTGTGCCAGCACGAGCGTCCGGCGGATGCTGTCGCCGTCGTCGAGGCCGGTCTGGTCTCGAGCACCCCGCTCGGCCGCTTCAGCCCGCTCGGTTGCGCTTCTCGCCTCCTCGAGGAGGCGGTCGACAGCATCTGCTACCTGCTCCAGGAATTCGTCCACCTCGTCGGTGTTGTAGCCGCGAAGGCTGCTGTTGAACTCGACTTCCCTGAGGACGCGGGCGGAAATCTCCATGGCAGCTGATCGTATCGGGTACGACCAGCTAGGAGTGTGGATGGTGCCCGGCGAACCCACGCGCGAGCGCCAGCTAGCTCACAACACGCTGAGGAGGATGAACACGACGACGAAGACAATGACAGGCGACATGTCAAGGACGCCGCCGCCCCCGAGGCTCACAGGAGGCACGACCTTTCGAACTGGGGCAAGGATCGGATCGGTGACGGCGCCGACCGCCCGTTGCACGCCCGCCATCGGGGTGCCGTAGGAGATGGGGAAGTACGACAGGATCACGCGGACGAAAAGGCAGATCAAGAAAGCCGAGAGGAGGAATCTCACCACCGTCAACGCGAGGTCCATGTGCCTGTCCTAGCAGCCCGGCGAAGCAGGCGTGGCGCGTGGGCTCAGGGTCGGAACACTCCCGGCTCTGCCAGACGGCGGCGCTCCTCGGGCGGTATCTCGACGTTCGACGGCGTCAGCAGGAACACCTGATCGGCCACCTTCTCCATCGAGCCCGAGAGGGCGTACGTGAGACCTGAGCAGAAATCGATCATGCGCCGGGCGAGGTCGCGCTCGCTCGACTGCAGGTTGACGATGACGGGGTGGTTGGCCTTCACAAGGTCACCGATCTCCTGGGCGTCGGAAAATCGGGCCGGTGCGACGACTTGCGGCTTGGTCTGGCGCTGCGTCACGATCGGTCGCACGACGCCACGGCCGATGGACGAAGCCGGATCGCGGTAGTCCTCGCGGACGAGGGGCCGCACGCTGGCGACGGTGCTCGTCGCCAACGGTTCGGCGCTCTGCTCGGGGTACGTGGTGCGGGCGTTGCCCGGCCCGGGCTCACCGAAATCGTCGTCTTCGTAGAAGCCATCGTTGTCGATGTCCTTGAGCCCGAGGTACTGCAGCGCCTTATTCATGAACGATGCCATCTGAGCCCTCCTCTGGGCTGTCTATTGTTGCAGCCCACAGCGGAGCTTGCGGGGATGACCCTGCGGACCGCTCGCCGAACAGCGCCGTTCCGATCCGTACCATCGTCGTTCCGGCCACGACCGCCTGCTCGAGATCGTGCGACATCCCCATGGAGAGCTCGCCGAGCCCGAGGGTTTCGGCAAGCTGGGCGACTGTAGCAAAGGCCCTGGCGGCCGCCGCCGGCTGCTCGGCAGCTGCGACGAGCGGAGCGACGGTCATGAGCCCGCGAACGGTGCAGCCCGCCAGTCTCGCCGCCTCCACCACCCGCTCGGCCTCGGCCGGCGGGCAGCCGCCGCGACCGGGCTGTCCGGAGAGATCGATCTCGACGAAGACTTGGGGTCGCTCGCTGTGGCGGCCGATGGCGGTGGCCTCGACCGCACGCGCAACAGCCTGCCAGCACGAGACGATCGGTGCCAGGCGCGGCACCTTGTTCCGCTGCACCGTGCCGAGGAAATGCCGAGCGCGGAGCCGGCCCGCCGTGGAGGAACGGCTCGATGGCGGCAGCTTTCTCGACTAGCTCGGGGGCGTAGTTCTCGCCGATGTCGGTCAAGCCGACCGCGAGCGCCGCTCGCACGGCGTCGAGCCCGTGACCTTTGGTGACGGCGACGACGTCGATCCGATCCGGGTCGCCTCCTGCGGCGGTGATCCGTGCCCGGATCACCTGGAGACGCTGCTGAACCGCCTCGAGCTCGAGAGCGCCTGGACCTTCGCCCGATGGCAGGGTCGCCCCCGCGGCTACTTCAGGAACGACGGGACGTCGAAGTCGTCGTCGAGGTCCATGTCGTCGTCGGCATCGGCGAAGACGTCTCGCTCGTCGGAGAGGTCGTCACGAGACGGGAACACCTCAGGCAGGTTCCCACGGGCCTCGCCGCGGTGGGCGCCGCCTTCGGAGGTGAGTGGCGGGGCGAAACCCTGCCCGGCCTGTCCCGTCCGTCCCGGCTGCCGCGCCGTCGCGACGCCGCCGGAGGCTGTCGAGCGCACCGGCCCCCGACCGGCCCGTCGCGTCTCCTCCGAAGGTTCGGAAGCATCAAAGCCGGCGGCGATGACCGTCACGCGGACGAGATCCCCGAGCGACTCGTCGACGACGTTCCCGAAGATGATGTTGGCGTCAGGGTGGGCGACGTCGTGGATGATGGCGGCTGCTTCGTTCACCTCGAACAGTGTGAGATCGCTGCCGCCGGCGATGTTCAACAGGATGCCGCGGGCCCCTTCGATAGAGGCCTCCAGCAACGGGCTCGTGATGGCGTGGCGGGCGGCGTTGACGGCGCGACCTTCGCCCGACCCGGTCCCGATGCCCATGATGGCGGTCCCGGCGTTGGACATGACCATCTTCACGTCGGCGAAGTCGGTGTTGATGAGCCCGGGGACGTTGATCAGGTCGGTGATCCCCTGCACGCCCTGCAAGAGCACCTCGTCGGCCATCTTGAAGGCGTCCACGATGGACGTGCGCTCGTCGGAGATGGCGAGCAGGCGCTCGTTGGGGATGACGATGAGGGTGTCGACCTTCTCCTTCAGGCGCTGGATACCCTGCTCTGCCTGGTTCGAACGCCGGCGGCCCTCGAAGGCGAACGGCCTCGTGACCACACCGATGGTGAGGGCACCGGCACGCTTGGCGACTTCGGCGATGATCGGGGCGGCTCCGGTGCCGGTGCCGCCACCCTTCCCGGCCGTGATGAAGACCATGTCGGCCCCCTTGAGGACCTCCTCGATCTCCTCCAGGTGCTCCTCGGCCGCCTGCTGGCCCACCTCGGGGTCGCTGCCGGCGCCGAGACCGCGCGTGAGCGTCCGGCCGATGTCGAGCTTGATGTCGGCCTCGCTCATCAACAGCGCCTGCGCATCGGTGTTCACGGCTATGAACTCGGCGCCTTGCAACCCGGCGTCGATCATCCTGTTGACAGCGTTCACGCCACCACCGCCGATCCCGACAACCTTGATGACGGCGATGAAGCTCTGCCCGGGGCTGCTCATGAGCGCTCCGTTCTTTCCTGTTCTCCGGCGGGACAACGCACCCTGCCTGGGCTGTTCCAGCTGAGTTGCCTCACCTGGCTGATCCCCAGCACAGTCGCTGCGGCCTGCTGTGTGGATATTCCGGCGGTGCTGCGACGTGCACGACGCAACTCCGGCCCCCCTCCGGCGCTTGGCCACACAGCCACGGCTCAGCCACCGACGATACCAGGAACGATAGGGCTCGATTTTTGCGGAAGCAAGACGGGCGCCGTCGGCACCCGCAGGTCGATGGCACCGACGCCCTCGAGATCGCCGTGCGCCAGCACGGTCGCGAGGGAGACGAATTTCTGGGCGAGAGAGGCCGCATTTCCGAAGATGGCCTCCAGCTTGTCGCGGAGACCCAGGACAACGCCATCGGCGCCGACGGCGATGGCCGTGGTGGTCGGCACCATCGACTCGGGCATGGCGCCAGCCACCGCCAGCTCCAGACGGTCCCGCCGGGGCAGAGAGGTCCCCGGAGCACCCGGCTCACCTGCACCGGCACCGCGCAGCACCACGAGCGGCAAGGAGGCCGGGCGCGATGGCGCGATCTCGAGCACGCGCCCGGTGACGTCGCAGACCGCATAGGAGCCACCGCCGCCCGGGAGGGCGACGGCGGCGACGGGAATGCGCTCGGTCACCTGGATGGCCACGGTCGAGGGCCAGGCGATGTGCACGGCCGCCGTCAAGACCCAGGGAAGCTGCTCGATCCTCGATGCGATCGAGCCGGGGCTCAGGTCGACGAGGGGTGGATCGCCCCGCAGCCCGGCGGCGGAGATCAACGTCGAGCTGGAGATGTTGGGGGCGCCGACGACGCGGACGTGGCGCGCGCCGAGGATCGACGAGTGCACGACCGCCAGGCCGCCGGCGGCGACGGCTGCAACGACGAGACCGCCGATGATGCGATGACGGCGGCGGCGACCTTCCTGGCGGGCGACCGAAACCCGACGCGCCTGGATGCGTGGGTCCGTCATCGCCCACGACCCACGTCTACGAGCCCGCAGCACACGTCTACGAGCATGGCTCAGAAGCGCTCTCGGGTGAGGGATCCCAGCCGACCATCTGTAGCTCGACGTCGAGGTCCACCCCGAGGCGATCGCTGACGGCACGCCGCACCGCCTGCACGAGACGCCGGACGTCGTCGGCGGAGCCGGACACATCGGCCTGGATGAAGTTGGCGTGCTTCTCCGACACGCAGGCGCTTCCCATCCGCAGTCCCTTGAGGCCAGCGACGTCCACGAGCCGCCCGGCGCTGTCGCCGGGCGGGTTCGTGAAGACCGAGCCTGCATTCTGGCCGCCGGGCTGATTCTCCCGCCGCCAGCGGACGATCTCGGCGATGCGGACGGCTGACTGCGAGGCATCACCTTCGTCGAGGGCGAAACGGGCAGCCACCACGAGCTCCGACGGCGTGATCGACGAGTGTCGGTAGGCGAGATGAAGCTCGGGCGCCGGGGACCAACGGTCGACGCCGGCCCGGAGATCCACGAGCCTGGCGCTCACCAGCCGGTCACGCGTCTCGGCGCCGTGGCCACCGGCGTTCATGCGGACGGCGCCGCCGACCGATCCCGGGATGCCGACCGCCCACTCCATGCCGGAGAGGCCGGCGAGAGCCGTCCGCCTCGCCAGCACCGGGTAGGCGGTGGCGCCACCGGCCTCGACGCTCGAGCCGTCGATCTCGATGTTGGCAAAGGCGTCGCCGAGATGCACGCAGAGGCCGTCCCAACCGCGGTCTGCCACGAGCAGGTTGGAACCCTTGCCGATCACGAGCAGGGGGACCGCCGAGCCCGCCAGCGCCGCCATCAGGCGCGCGAGGTCGGCCTCGGAGGCAGGCTCGCAGAACAGGCGGGCGGCGCCGCCGACGCGGTAGGTCGTGAGGGCCCCGATCGGCACCTCACGCCGGGCGAGGGCGCCGAGGTCGCCGGCGAGCCGGTCGAGCTCGGTCGAAAGCTCTGTGCTCACCACGTGTCGTCCGCCAGCAGCTCGTCCGGGAGGCCCGTGAGATCACCGGCTTCGAGGGTGATGCAGCAGTCGCCCGCTCGCAGCGTCCGGCGCAGCAGCGCCAGCAGCTCCTCGTGAGTCGCCGCGTACGTCACCTCGGCGTCGGGATGAGCCGCCAGCACCGCCTCGGTGACGAGTTCACCGGTGACGCCGGGCCTGGCCTCCTCCCCCGCCGAGTAGACGTCGGTGACGAAGAGCACGTCGCAGTCGACAAAGGCGGAGGCGAAGTCCGGCGCGAGGGCAGCGATGCGTGAGTAACGATGGGGCTGGAACACGCATACCACCCGCTCGTAGCCGCCGCTGCGGGCCGCCCCGAGCCCCGCCCGCACCTCCGACGGCAGATGGGCGTAGTCGTCGACGAACACCACGCCGTTGCGCTCGCCGCGGAATTCGAAACGCCTCGCCACGCCTCCAAAACGCCCGAGCGCCCGGCGTGCCGCCTCGGCGTCGGCTCCAACCGTGATGGCAACGGCGATAGCGGCGGCGGCGTTTCGTGCGTTGTACTCGCCGGGCACCGCCACCTCGAAGTCGCCGAGCGCCCCGCCCGCGGCAGCGGTCCCGCCCACGCTGAGCGAGAACGAGATGTGGCTCCGGCCGCCGTGCACGTCGCCGATGCGGTAGCGGGCGAGGTGGCTGCCTCCGAAGGTGACGGCGCGGGGAGGCGCCAGCTCGAGGGCGGTGGCGTCGTCGGCCGAGACGACCGTCGTGGGAGCGTCCGCCATGAAGGACCTGAAGGCCTCCCGGAGGGTCTCGAAGGAGCCGTAGGTCTCCAGGTGGTCCGGCTCGACGCTCGTGACGACGGCGACCTCGGGCACCAGCCGGAGGAACGTGCGGTCGCTCTCGTCCGCCTCCACGACGAGCCATTCGCCGCTGTCCCAGACGGCGTTCGTTCCGATGTCGTTCAAGTCGCCGCCGATGATGAAGCTCGGCTTCATCCCGGCCTCCACGAGGATGAGCGACAGCATCGACGCCGTCGTCGTCTTGCCGTGCGTGCCCGCCACGGCGATCGTGCGGCGGAGGGAGGCGACGTTGGCGAGCACGTCGGCCCGCGAGAAGACGGGGATGCCGAGCCGCCGCGCCTCGACCACCTCGATGTTGGACGGGTCGATGGCACTCGAGACGGTGAGGGCGTCGGCGCCCACGACGTTCGCCGGATCGTGGCCGATGTGGAGCGAGAGGCCAAGGCGCTGCAGTCGCTGGAACATCGAGGAGGCCTTGAGGTCGCTCCCGGTGACTTCGTGGCCCATGGCCGCCAGCACGGCCGCAACAGCGCTCATGCCGGCACCGCCCACTCCGACGACGTGCACACGCTGAGGTCGAGTTAGGTCGATCGGGCTCAGGGCGTCTGAGGGCGTCATGCTGCGCTCCGTGCCACCGACTCTGCCAGCAGGGCGATCTGATCGGCGGCGTCGCGGTGCCCGAGGCGGGCAGCCGCCTTGGCCATCGATTCCCGCAGTGACGGCTCCGACAGCAACGGGTCCACGATCTCAGCGAGGCGGGCGCCGTCGCACTCGGAGTCGGGCAGCATCACGGCGGCGCCGACCCCGGCGAGGGCGAGGGCGTTCTTGGTCTGGTGGTCGGATGGCGACCCGGGGAGGGGCACGAGCACGCTCGCAATCCCGATCGCCGCCAGCTCGGCCACGGTGGAGGCACCGGCACGCGCCACGACGAGGTCGCAGGCGGCCAGCAGCAGCGGCATCCGGCGCTCGAAGCCGACAAGCCGGTAGTCGAGGCGACCCTCGCCGTCGAAGAGGGAGGCGGCGGCGGCTGCCACCTTCACGTCATGGAGGTTCCGGTCACCGGCGACGTGGTACACGACGAGGTCCGAGCGGTCCCGCCAGGCGTGACACCACGAGACGACCGCCTCGTTGACGCTGCGGGCGCCGAGCGAGCCGCCGGTGGCAAGCACGATGAGGCGCCCCGGATCGAGGCCGAGCTCGGCGCAGGCCGCCTTGCGCCCTTCGGGGCTGCGGTCGACGGCGATCACGCCCGCTCGCACCGGAGGCCCGGTCACCCGTGCGTTCGGCAGCCCGCTGCCCGGGAAGGCAACGGCGTTGGCGGCGGCGAAGCGGGCGATGATCCGGTTGGCGGCGCCAGGGACGGCGTCGTAACTCACCACGACGACCGGGACCCGCTCGACGACGGCGGCGAAGGCCGGCGGGAAGCCGGCGTACCCACCCACGGTCACGACGACGGCCGGACGGCGGGCCCGCAGGACTCCGATCGCCTGCCAGCACGCCGTGGCGATCCCACTGACGGCACCGAAGTTCGCTGCCGTCAGGCGTCGCTGAATGCCCCGCCCCGGCAGCAAGGTCACCTCGAAGCCCGCCTCGGGCACCAATGTCGCCTCCATGCCTCGCTCGCTCCCGACGAAGAGGAGGCTGGAGCGCTCGTGGCCGCGGGCCACGAGCGCCTCGGCGACGGCGAGCGCCGGCTGAACGTGGCCGCCGGTCCCGCCTCCCGCCAGGACGGCGAAACAGCTCATCGGGCGACGGGGCGCTGCCGCCGGGCGATCCCGAGCAGCAACCCGGCGCCGACCATCTCCGCCACGAGGGCTGAACCTCCGTAGGAGATGAACGGCAGCGGGATGCCCGTGATCGGGAGGGCGTCGATCACCCCGCCGACGTTGATGACAGCTTGGCAGACGATCCAGCACGTGATCCCGACGGCGACGTAGCGGCTGAAGGGGTCCGGCTCCCGGGCGGCGATGCGGAAGCCCGCCCACGCGAAGAGGCCGAACAGCCCGATGACGGCGATCGACCCGACGAGGCCGAGGTTGCCCCCGATGACGGCGAACACGAAGTCGGTATGGGCGTTCGGCAAGAAACCCCACGTCGCCGGTGACCCACCCACCCCGTTTCCCACGAGGCCGCCCATGCCGAGCGTGGAGAGCGACTGCACAACCTGGTAACCGGTTCCACTTGCGTGAGCGAACGGGTTGAGGAACGAGAGGAAGCGGTCGCGCCGGTAGGCGGCGTGCAACGCGTAGTAGCCACCCGGCAGAGCGAGCACCGCGGCCGTCGTGCCGAGGACGCCCACCGGTACGCCGGCAGAGAACATCATCAGGAACGTGATGCAGCTGATGACGATGGTGGTTCCGAGATCGGGCTGAGCCAGGATCAGGCCGGCGGCGGCAGCCAGGACGATCAACAGCGGCCGAACGACGGCCGCCCAGTGATCACTCCGGTGCGCCCGCCGAGCCAACAGGTCGGCGGCGAACACGACGATCGAGAGTTTCATGAGCTCGGACGGCTGGACCTGAATCGACCCGAAGCCGATCCAGCGGCTCGATCCGCCGGCGTAGTGGCCGATACCGGGAAGGAAGACGATCACGAGCAAGGCCATCGCTCCGAATGGCATGACGAAGCGGAGCCGGCGCAGCCGTGACGTCGGCACCCAGAAGTAGGCGATCATCGCGACAGCGACGGCGACGACAAGGAAGGCGCACTGCTTTTCGAAGATCGAATACGGTGTCGAGCCCGACAGCACCGAGACCACTGAGGATGCCGAGAGCACCATCGGGAGCCCGATCAAGCTGAGACCGGCGACCGAGAGGAACAGCACTCGAAACTCGATCGAGGTGTGCGCATGCGAGGCGGCGGTGGTCCGCTTTCGGGCAACCTCGCCGCTCTTCTGGGCGGCAGGCTTGCGCGGGGTCTTCTGCCCTGAAGTCTTGCCCGGGGCGAGGTCTGTCCCCCTCCGGCCCAGGCGCTTCCGCCTCTTCGGCGAAGCCGTCTCCGGCACCGCCCGAAGCCGTCGGCCAGCCTCCAGCCTCTCACCCTGATTCGTCTGCCTCGTCTCCACTGCAGCCGCCCGCGCGGCGGCACGGCGCTGCACTCGAGGAGCGGCACCGTTGCTGGGGGCACGCCGACGGGGCGCTGAAGCGCGGCCGGTTTCGGCCACGAAGCGGCGTCCCGTCGGTAGAGCGGTTTCGGCCGCGAAGCGGCGTCCCGTCGGCAGAGCGGTTTCGGCCGTGGGGCGGCGCTTAGTGGGCACCGGCGTTCGGGCCACCCGGCGCCGTTCGGCGGCGCGCCCACGGCGGGTCGTCACGACGCCCATTTCAGCGGCTCACCGAGATGAAGTCGGCGTAGAACAAGCCGAGGGCGACGCCCGTGCAGAGCCCGGAAAAGATCCAGAACCGGATCGTCACCGTCGTCTCCGGCCACCCCAGGAGCTCGAAGTGGTGGTGCAGGGGCGCCATTCGCAGCACCCGCCTCCCGAAGACGCGAAAGCTGACCACCTGGGCGACGACCGACAACGTCTCGATCACGAACAAGCCTCCGATGATCGGAAGCAACAGCTGCAGGTTCATCGAGAGGGCAAGGCACGCCAGCCCGGTTCCGAGGGCGAGGGCTCCGGTGTCGCCCATGATGATGCGCGCCGGAGCGGCGTTCCACCAGAGAAAGCCGACGCAGGCACCGGCGCAGACCATGGCCACGATGGCGAGGTCGCGGGCAACGGGCACCGTCAGGTGGTAGATCGACACGTGCCGGATCTGCCAGTAGCCGATGACGGCAAAGCACGAGAAGGCGAACGTCGACGAGCCGGCTGCCAGGCCATCGAGCCCGTCGGTGAGGTTCACGGCGTTGGATGCCCCGACGATGATGATCACGGCCCAGATCACCCACACGGCCTTGCCGAGAGCCAGGCCGGGCAGGTCATAGCGGGTGAACGAGAGGTGCGTGTTGATGCCCGCCCAGTAGAGGGCACCGAATGCGTAGCCAAGGGCGATGGCCACCTGGAGCGCGACCTTGGCGCGCTTGTTCAGCCCGAGGCTGCGTTGACGGCTGACCTTCAGCCAGTCGTCAGCGGCTCCGACAAGGCCCGTACCCACGACGGCGAGGATGACGAGCCATCCGGAGGCCGTGAAAGGGGCGCCCGTGCCCACGTGGCCGAGGACGTACCCGACGAGAATGGCGATGAGCATGGCGATGCCGCCCATCGTTGGCGTCCCCTGTTTGGCGGCGTGCTGGGCTGGGCCGTCGGTGCGCACGTGCTGGCCGATCCGCCAACGGATCAACCAGCGGAGGAGCAACGGCGTGCCGAACCCGGCGACGAGAATCGCCACACCGCCGGCGGTGAACAGCGAGATCATCGGTCGGCCGCCAGTCGAGCAGCCTCCGCGCGCACGACGTCCCGGTCGTCGAATTCGTGCAGGTCGTCACCGATCTGTTGGGTCGTCTCGTGACCTTTGCCAGCCACAACGACGACGTCGCCAGGGAGCGCCAACGCGAGCGCGAAGGCGATCGCCGTCCGGCGGTCCGGCTCGATGAGCAGCTCCGCCCCGCCGTTGCAACCCCTCTCGACGTCGCCGATGATGGCGAGGGCATCCTCGTGCCGCGGGTTGTCGGAGGTGAGCACGACGACATCGGCAGAGGTCGTGGCGGCTCGGCCCATGAGCGAGCGCTTCTCGCGGTCGCGGTCGCCGCCGGCCCCGAAGACCACGATGAGACGCCCGTTGCCGGCGAGTCGCCGGACGGCGGCGAGCGTCTGCTCGAGAGCAGATGGCGTGTGGGCGTAGTCCACGACGACGTTGACGCCGAGGGCGTTGTCGACGCCCTCAAAGCGGCCGGGCACACCCGTGGCCGCTGACAGCCCCGCCGCCACGTTCGCAGCGCTGGCGCCGAGGGCGCGTGCCGCCGCCGCGGCGGCGAGGGCGTTTCGCACGTTCGGCTCGCCGGTCAGGTGGAGGTGGACACGATGCCCCTCGAAGACGAAGCGGGAGGCATCGAGATCCATCTCGAGCTCCGTCGCGTCGGCCAGACCGAAGCCGGAAAGCGGGATGCCGGCGACCTTCAGCAGCCGCTCGCCGTAGGGATCGTCGGAGTTGACCACGCCCGCCCGTGCGTGCTCAGGCGTAAAGAGCGACGCCTTCGCCTCGAAGTACCTCTCCATCGTCAGGTGGTAGTCGAGGTGGTCCTGGCTGAGGTTCGTGAAGACGGCGACCTCGTGGCGGTAGCCGTCGACGCGGCGCTGCACGAGGGCGTGCGAGGTCACCTCGAGCGCCACCGCTGTCTTGCCGGCGCGCACGGCCGAAGCGAATTGGCGCTGCAGATCGGGAGCCTCCGGCGTCGTGCGGACGCCTCCGAGGGTACCGATGACCATCGTCGGCCAGCCCTCGGCCTCGAGGACGCTGCGAAGGAGGAACGTCGTCGTGGTCTTGCCGTTCGTGCCGGTGACGCCCACCGTGTGCAGCTTGGCGGCCGGATCGTGATGCACCGTGCAGGCGGCCTCGGCCATGGCGGTCCTGGCCTGCCCGGCACCCACCACGAGCTGCGGCGCCCGGCGGGCGACACCCTCGAGCGGCCGCTCGCACACGAAGGCGACGGCCCCGGCCAGCAGCGCTTCGTCGGCAAAGGCGTGACCGTCCCGGAGCTCTCCCGGCACGCAGCAAAACAAGTCGCCTGCCCCATTGCTCGGCCTCACCTTGCGGTGGTCGAACTGGACGTCGCGAACGAGCACGCCGTCAGCGTCTCCCACGACCAGCTGCGGGCGCAGGCGTGTGATCACTGCGCTCAGCGGCACGGGATCGGCTTCGTCGCGGCTGTCGGCCGCGCTCACGGCTGGCACGCCCTGCCGCCGGCCGTGGACGCCGGAGGCGAGACGTCGAAGTGGCGCAGCGCATAGCGCATGATCGTCGAGAAAACCGGGGCTGAAGCGGCGCCTCCGTAGTAGTCGTTCGGGTGGTTGATCACGACGATTGCTGTGAGCTGGGGCGACTGCGCGGGCACGAAGCCCACGAACGTCGCCATCCACGCACCCGGCGTGTACCCGCCCCGCCCGTTCGGGATCTGAGCCGTTCCGGTCTTCCCCGCCACCGTGTAGCCGGGGATCTGCGCGGCCGTGGCGGTTCCAGCGGAGGTCACGCACTCGAGCATCGGCAAGAGCTCGCGGGCGGTAGCGGCGTCGAGCACCCGGTGAGTCGGACCCGAGGGCACGACCTTCTGCGTACCATCCGGTGACACCGTCGCCTGCACGAGTCGTGGCGGAACATATACGCCACCGTTGGCGACGGCGTTGTAGGCGTCGGCCACTTGCATGGCCGTGACGGCCTCGCCGGTCCCGATCGGGATGGTCCCCATGGAGGAGGCCCACCACGTCGACAGCGGCGGTACGTCCCCGGCCGTCTCGCCAGGCCAGTCAAGTGCCGTCGGCTGCCCGAAGCCGAGGTCGCGAAGCTGGTCGTACAGCCGTTGCGGACCGAGGTCGGCGGCGATCTCGATCGTGCCGACGTTCGATGACTGGGCGAGGATCTCGCGCGACCGGAAGAACCTCGGTCGGGTGGTAGTCGGCGTCCTCGAACTGCCAGCCGCCGACGTTGATCGTAAAGGGCACCGTGAACCTGGAGCTCGGCGAGATGACGCCGTCCTGCAGGGCGGCGGAGATCGTCGCCAGCTTCATGACCGATCCGGCCTGGTACTGCGACGTGACGGCGAGGTTCTGGGTGGCCGGGGACACCTGGCCGCGTCTGTTCCTCACGAGGTTGACCATGGAGAGAATGCCGCCGGTTCGCGTGTCGAGCACCACGACCGTGCCGCTGTGAGCGTCGGTCGCCTTCAGCTGGGCGCTGAGCACCCGCGTCACCTCGAACTGCAGGGGTTGATCGAGCGACAGAACGAGGCCCTCGCCCTGAGTGGCGGGCTCGATGTCACGGGCGCCGCTGGGAAGCGCCTCGCCTGCGGGGCCGACGGCGAGCTCCTCGCTCCCCGGAACCCCCTGCAGCAGGTTCTGCCGCTGGTACTCGAGCCCCGACAGCCCCGTCCCGGAGAAGCCGACGATCCCGAGCAGGGGCGAGAACAACAGGCCGTCCGGATCGACGCGTGTCGGGTCGGGCACGAAGGACACGTTGGGCAGGTCGAGGGCGCCTACCGCAGCTTCGGTGGCCGTCGCAACCTGGCGGGCGAGCGTCACGTAGCCGCGTTTTTGCGTGAGGTCGTTGTGGAGGACAGAAGGGGAAAGTCCGAGCAGGCGGGCGAGCGCAGCGAGATCGGTGTTCGGATCGCTCACGAGAAAGTCGTCGCTCACGACGTCGACGCGGGGCACCGAGACGGCGATGAGGTTTCCGTTCCTGTCGTAGATCGAACCGCGCAACGCCGGGAGCGTCACCTTCTGGTACAGCTCGGAGTTGCCGTAGGCAGCGTACTTGGCGGCCCCGAGACCCTGCACGTCTACGACGCGAGCGACGAGGAACGACACCAGTAGGACCGCCACGAACACAAGCACGTGGATGCGACGCTTGTGTGACGCCCCGGTCGTCCGGCCTGGCGGCGCGGCGTTGCGGCTCGTCGACGCGACTTGCCGCCGCCGAGATGGCTGTGTCGCCGACGACGCCGGGCGGACCGGCGCGCTGCCCGTCGCGGCGACTTGACGCCGCCGAGATGGCGGCGCCGGGCGGGATCGCTCAGGCGACCGTGACGAGCGAGCGTCCGCCGTGCCGAGGGCGGGCTCGGCCGAGACTGAGCGGACCGGACGGCCAACCCCGTCGCGGCGGACAACGATTCCGGGAAGAGGCCGGGCCCGTTCGGACCGGGCTCGTTCGGGGCGGGCTCGTTCGGACCGGGCCCGTTCGGGGCGGGCTCGTTCGGGGCGGTCTCGTTCGGGGCGGTCCCTCCTCGAGGCGCCCGAGGGCCGGCGCGAGTTCACGGTGCCGCGTGCGAGGCGATCGTCGAGCCGCTCGAGCTCCGATCCGGTGCGGCGCCGCGACGACCACCGTGGCCTAGAGAGGGCGCCACCGCCTTTGGCTCATGAGCCTGCGCGACGGTCTCGCCTGGGTTCACGGGGCGCAGGTAGGTGACGGCGCTTGGTGTGATCATGTGGAGGCGGGTTTCTGCGATGGCGAGGATGCGCGACGGTGCCACCAACTCGGCCTTCTGCAGCTGGTAGTCCTGCTGGACCTGCAGCGCCTGGGTGATCTGGGCCTGCAGACCATCCGAGCGCACCTGGTCGGACGCCACAAAGGCGTGGCCGAGAGCGGCGAGCATGAGAGGAGCGGCGACGAGAGCGGCTGCCAGTGTGGTGAGCACGCGGACTTGCCGCCGGTGGGAGCGAGCGATGACCTGCCGGCGATCGAGAACGCCGAGATCCGGGCTCGCCTGCCGGTCGGGACGCTCGTCCGGACGGGTGCGGGCCGCCTTGGCGCTCTCCGCCAGTGAAGCGCTCCTCGTGGCCATCACGCCTCCTCGTCGGCCGACAGACGGCTCGTGATCCGGGCGCGCGGACCGAAGGGCGCTTCGAGGCGCTCGACGGCTCGTAGGCGCGCGCTCGACGACCGCGGGTTGGCATTGACCTCGGCGGCGCTCGGGAGGCGAGCCCCCCGCGTGAGCAGCCGAACGGCGGGAATCGCCCCGCACACGCATCCGATCTCGGGCGGGCATGTGCACCACCCTGCGGCAGCGGCGGCAAAGCGGGACTTCACGAGCCGGTCTTCCCCCGAGTGATACGAGAGGACGACGCACCGACCGCCCGGGGCGAGCGCCTCCATCGCATCGTCAAGTGCCGGGCCGAGCAGTTCCAGCTCCTGGTTGACGGCGATGCGAAGCGCCTGGAAGACGCGCTTTGCAGGATGACCGCCACGCTGGCGGGCAGCAGCCGGAATGGCGTAGCGCACGATCTCGGCCAGCTGGCCCGTCGTTGCCACCGGCCGTGCGGCGACGACCGCCCGGGCGATGCGGCGGGCGAAACGGGACTCGCCGTTGTCGGCGAACAGCCGGGCGAGGTCGGCTTCAGCGGTGTTGTTGACGATGTCGGCGGCCGTCACGGCTTCGGCGGGGTCCATCCGCATGTCGAGGGGGGCGTCGTAGCGATACGAGAAGCCCCTGGCCGCCTCGTCGAATTGCCCGCGAACTCACGCCCAGGTCGAAGAGGACGCCTGACACTGGCTCGCCCGGGGCCGTCTCGGCCAACACGCCGGCGAGTCGGTCGAAGCGGGCGTGAACGACAAAGGCCCGGGCGCCGAAGGCCTGCAAAGTGGCTCGGGCGGCCTCGACCGCCTCAGGGTCGCGGTCGAGGCCGATGAGTCGGTGGGTGCTGGAGGCGGCGAGGATGGCGGCGGCGTGGCCGCCCCCGCCGACGGTGGCGTCGAGGAAGACGCCTCCGGGTGTCGCCGTCAGGAGCTCGACGACTTCCTCCATCATCACGGGCGAGTGGGCGAAGTCCCCGTCCTCGCGCTCGACCGGTTCCCGGGTCATCCGCAGCCCCCCAGCCGCCTCGAGGTACGACGGTCGCACTTCTGAGCGGGGATGGCGATTGTTGGCGGAGAGGGTTGAACCATCCTGCGCAGCGGCCAGGGGGCTGCGGATGACCCGGGAACATGCAATTGAGACCATCTCGTCCATGGGCGCACGGCTCACGACCCCTTGCTCCCGAAGGACACTTCGCGTGCGTCCCATGCCTGCTTCGACCACAGCTCGACGCGGTCGTACACCCCGAAGAACAGGACCTCGGTCCCGATCTTGGCGTACTCACGCAGTCCGGGCGGCACGATGATTCGGCCCTGCTGGTCGAGGGAGAAGTCGCTGCACATGGAGAACCACCTCCGCACCTCGTGACGTAAGTCAGCGGACTCCTTCGCCCTCACGTGCTGTCGGCGCGACTCCTCGGCGAACTCCACCGTCGTCCAGAGCGCGATGCAACCGTCCTCGTGCGGGGCGAGGACGCCCTCGGGGTCGAACAGCGGACGAAAGCGCGGCGGCACGATGACCCTCGACTTGGGGTCGAGCGAGCGCTCGTCGCGACCTTTGAGCGACTCCAAGTGTCCCTAACGACCTCTCAGCGTTCCGGGCCAGCTCCCCTAGCCCCCACTTGACCCCACCGTACCGTACTTTTCCCCCACCGACAACCACTTTTACCCACTGACATGCCGATCGAGCCCTCGGAGTGCCACTTCCTCCCACCCGGCGCCCTCCTGTAGGCGTCCCCAGCGGTTCGCAAAGGGCTCGCATTCGCCGCTGGAACGGCCGCTAACAGGGCGCGTGGCCCGCCTTCAGCCGAGTTGGCGCAGGAGAGCGGAACGGAGCCGCCACCCGGCGCTGCGGCCGCCCGGAACCGCGGTCGCCGTCGCCGCCAGCGACCTCGCTGCCTCCAGCTTCTCGGCCTCACGCAGTCGGAGCAGCCCGGGCAGCTCGGACGGGTCGAATTCGAGCATCGCCATGGAGTGGAACCAGGCGCCCGATCGGTCGCGGCGCTGCGAGATGCCCACGACCTTGCGGCCGTCCACGGTCACTTCCCCGGCACCGAGGCCGGCGAAGCACAGTGTGGGCGACCATCTCGTGGCCACGGCTGCGCCGCTCGCCACCACCGCCAGCGTGGACCGTCCCCCGTCCATCACCGAGGCGACCGCAGCCCTCCAGGCCTCGCCGAGGAACCCGAACGACGCCAGGACGTCGTCGACGAAGCGGGGATCGCCGCGAGGGACGAACACGTCGATCCACACCTGCGCGCCCGGTCGCACGATGACGGCTCCGCCCCCGCTACGGCGCCGGAGGACCTCAAGGCCGGCGTCGGCGCACCGCTCCGAATCGATGTCCGACTCGCCTTGCATGCTCCCGAGCACCACGGCGGCGGAGGTCGGTTCGCACACGACGGCCATCGGGCGCGAAGCGCCGGACCCGGCGAGGAGCAACTGAGGCGGCCCCCTCCGCACGTCTAGGGCGAAGGGCGGCCCGGTCGTCTCAGACAGCGACAGCCTGATTGAGTACGGGCGCCACGTACGGAGCCCAGGCGTCGTGGACCTCGCCGCTGGCGGCTAGCAGCCACAGCCGCGATCGGGGAGCCCTCGGCTGCCGCGATAGCGAGAAACCTGCCTCCTCAAGAAGCCGGTCCTCCTTCCGGGTGTTGCACCGACGGCAGCAGGCCACGACGTTCTCCCACGAGTGGGTCCCGCCACGGCTGCGGGGGACGACGTGGTCGATGTTCTCGGCCTGGGCACCGCAGTACTGACAACGATGGCCGTCACGGACGAAGACGGAGCGGCGCGTGACGGCCACGCGGGTCTGGTGCGGCACGCGCACGTAGTGGACGAGCCTCACGACCGACGGCTCGGCGAACGATCGTCGCACGGTACGGAACTCGGCTCCGCTGCCCTCGAGGAGGACGGCTTTCTCGGACAGCACAAGGACCAGCGCCCGGCGGGCGGTAACGACTGACAGCGGCTCGAACGACGCATTCAAGACGAGCGCGCGGCCGTTCATCTCAGCCCCGGGCGTCCTTTTAACCGTAGACTTCGTCCCCCACGTCGCATCCGGCGACGTTAGCTCACGGTCGTGGTCGGCCCGTGCACTCGCCCCGGGCTGCGGCAGTGAACTCGCCCGCTACCGCCCGCCACCGTGCAAGCCCGATCGGTGCGATTGGCGACACCAGCTCAGCCAGGTGACGACGTCCTCGGCCGTCGGACGGGCTCGGCGGTCGCCGTAAGCGGTCTCCATGCGGAACTCCAACCACGCCCGCGCCGGCCGGGGCACCGGTGGCCAAGAACGCCACCAGCGACGAACGGAAAGAGAGTGAGCTTGGAGGAGGGCCGTCCACCAGAGATCCGGCCGCTTGGCCAGCGCGAGCGCCGTTGCCAGCACCCACGAAGGCGACCGGCCTTTGGCGCTCACGAGGCGGGAACGCCTGCCACGAGCCTGCCCCAGCCGAGGGCGGCGGCGCCGACAATGGGGCCGCCTTCGTCCAGCCCGGCCGGCTCGAGGCGGCAACCGCTCGAGAAGCTCAACCGTGCGACGCGGTCGACCTCGCGCTGGGCGGCGAGGAAGAACCTCGTGCCGAATCCGAGCGCGACGGACCCGGCCACGACGGCGAGGCGAAGGTCGAGCAGGTTGGCGACCGACCCGACGGCTCGGCCGACGAGCAGCCCGGTGCGTTCGATCACCTCGGCTGAAGCCGCCTCGGCGGGGGCGCCGGTCGCCCGGGCGATGGCCGTACCGGAGGCTTCGGCCTCGAGGCATCCTCTCGCGCCGCAGGCGCAAGCCCGCCCGTCCGGCTCGACGATGACATGGCCGATGTGGCCGGCGTTGCCCGTGGCACCGCCGAGCAGGCGACCGCCGAGGACGATGCCGCCGCCGACTCCGGTGGACACGACCATCGCCAGGTAGTTTCGCTCGCCTTTGGCGGCACCGAGCCAACCTTCGCCGAGGGCGAGTGCTTTGGCGTCGTTGTCGACCTGCAGACCGACGCCTCGTGTGGCCGCATACCCCTGCAGGACGTCGGCGAGCCGATCCCGCAAGGGAAAGCCACGCCACGCCGGGATGTTGAGCGGTGACACGCTCTCGCCGCCGAGTGTCATCGGCCCGCCGCATCCGACCCCGCAGGCAACGACCTCGCCTCGGGCGGCGGCCGCGCCGACAGCGATCTCCACGAGGTCGGCCAGCACGCGAAAGAGCGCATCTCCATCGGTCGCCAACGGCGTGCGGACGCGGTCCTCCCAGACGATCACGCCCTGCCGGTCGACAAGACCGACGGCCATCTTCGTGCCGCCGATGTCGACGGCGAGGCACAGTTCGCCGTCGCGGGCCTGATCAGCCAGCGTCAGGCTCAGTCGTGGTGACCGAAGCGCGATCGCATGCGCCGACGCATCTCGGACCAGTCGTTGCCCACCCCGTGGGTCCGGCCGCGACGAGACCCTCTCTGCGGCGCGGCGGCGGCCTGGCGCAGGTGCTGGGCGAACAGCAACGTTGAGGCGAGCAACAACAGAAAGCCCAGGGTTCCGAGCTCGACGCTGAACCTGAACGTCGTCAGGAGCAGGACGAACCCGGCGACGGCGCCGAGAATGCTCCACCGGGCGCTCTTGGCCGCATCGAGACGATGCGAGCTGTGGTCGACGCGCGCGACGAAGTCACGGTCGTGCTCCCGCAGCGTCTGCTCCATCTCCTGGAGAATCCGCTGTTCATCTTCGGAAAGTGGCACCGTTCACCCCCTTCCCGACCGCTCGGGACAACCTTTCACTTTGCGACTCACGGCTATTGCCTGGTACCTCGAGATTAGCCCGCCGCCGCCACCCATATCGACCACGGGGAGGATCTTCGCATAGCCATGGCACGCAGACAATGGCGCCTCAGCTCGAATTGTCGTCATTGTCGCCATCGGGGCCGGAGGGACCCCATTGAGCGTCTCCGAGACGCTTCACACGCAGCCCCTTCGGTCCGGCAATGGCGGCAGGGCCGACCGCATCGGCCCCATACCGTTGCCGGATGGCGCCGACGGCCGTGTCGACCTCGCCCCGGGCGACGGCGTGGGCGGCGTCGGCGCTAGCGCAGGCCGCAGCCACCGCAACCGTCGCCTCGCCAACTGCCACCCTCGACTCAGACCCGGTCGCTCCGCCCTCTCCGGCCGCTGTCGCCTCCCCGGCTGCGAGCGCCTCCACCGGTCCCCGTTCGAGGCCGGCGCCTCCGCCAAGGCTCATCAGCTCGAGCTGCCGCCCGCCGGCCGAGTCTCGGGGCTCGAGGGAGGAGACGCTCACACCGATGAGACGAACTCCCGCCGACACGTCCACGCCGTCGAGGAGTGAGCCGCTCACCTGGGCGATCTCCGATGCCGACAGGAGCGGACCGGGCAGCGAATGCGACCGCGTGATGGTCGAGAAGTCACCAAAGCGAACCTTCAGCGTCACCGTCCTGCCCACCACGCCCGCAGCCCGCAACCGGGAACCGACGGAGTCCGAGAGGCGAACGAGCTCGCGGTGCAGCACGGCCGGTTCATGGTGATCGAAGGCAAAGGTCTCCTCGTGGCCGATCGACTTGACGGCGCGGTCTGCCACAACGGGGCGCTCGTCGCGGCCGGAGGCCAGCGCATGCAGTTGCACGCCTGCGGCCTGACCCACCAGCCGACAGAGCGCCTCTTCCTGCAGGCTCGACAAGTCGCCAATCGTATGGATCCCGTAGCGGCTCAACCGCTCCGCCGTACGCGGGCCGACGCCCCACAGATCGGAGACCGGTCGCGGATGGAGGAAGCCGATCTCCTCGTCGGCGCTGACGACCACGACGCCCCTTCCGGGCCGGGGGCCGCCGGGAGCAGCGCGGGGCTTGGCCGCTCGGGAGGCCAGCTTGGCGATCAGCTTCGACCGGCCCACCCCGACTGAGCACTCGAGGTGCAGCTCATCCCGCACGCGCCGGCGGATGGAGTGAGCGATCTCGAAGCTTGTCCCGAAGAGCCGATGGCTGCCGGACACGTCGAGAAACGCCTCGTCGGACGCGATGGGTTCCACGACGGGGGTGAACTCGTGGAAGATACCGTGGAGCTGGGCGCTCACCTCGCCGTAGCGGTCATGGCGGCCGGCGAGCACGACCGCCTCCGGGCACCGCCGGCGAGCCTCCGCCATGGGCATGGCGGAGTGAACACCGGTCGCCCGTGCCTCGTAGGAACAGGCGGCCACCACCCCGCGGAGCCCGGTGCCGCCGACAATGACGGGACGGCCGGCGAGCGAGGCGTCGTCGAGCATCTCGACGGCCGCGTAGAAGCAGTCCATGTCGACGTGCAACACGTCGAGCGCAGCAGCGGTCTGCGAGGAGCCCGGCGCCGGATACGGCGTGCCCTTCACGTCAGCAGCACCCTCCGGAACGCCTCGGCGTAGTCCACGCCGGCTTGGCGCCCGGCGTGCTGGGCGCCGTCGCGAAGCGCCGATGCGTACCAGTCGTTCGCATCCAGCAACTGGCTCTCGTGGCAGGCGACGGCACGGAGCTTGTCGTCGATGGTGGTGGAGATGTCGACCCAGACGTTGGCCTCGAGAGAGCCCGACAGGAGCGCCAACGGGATCGAATGGGCGGGACCCGCCTCCGGGAAGTAGCGCGCCGAGCCCGAGGCGGGCGCGGCCGCGTCCAGGACCGCCCAGCCCACCGTCCGGTGGTCACGGTGGTTGTAGTGGTGGGCGCCGAAGAACACCGCCGTCGGGTCGGGGCACACGACGGCCTCCGGCCGGTGCGTTCGCATGAGCCGAACGAGCTCGGAACGCAGCTCGAGGTCGTTCTCGAACTCGCCGTCCGGGCGACCGAGCAGGTGGAGTCCCGTCAGTCTCAGGATGGCGGCGGCTTGGTGGACCTCGCTGGCGCGCCGCTCGATGACGTCCTGGCCGAGTGCTTCGGGATCACTCGAGCCCTTGTCGCCGGTGGCGCAGATGACGACGTGGATCTCGCTGCCGGCCCGGGCCCACTTCGCCAACGAACCGCCGCAGGAGATGTCGGGGTCGTCCGGGTGGGCGTAGACCGCCAGCACGCGTGCGGGCACTTCTTCGAACAGGTCAACCATGTGCGGGAGGTGCCTCGTGGCGGCCGCCGCGGTCCTCACGGAGTAGACCGAGCTCCCGGGTGAAGTCGCCCACGTCCTCGAAACCTTTGTAAACGCTGGCGAAGCGGACGGAGGCGACGTCATCCAGAGCCCGCAAGCGCTCCAAGACGGCGAGTCCGACACCCTCGCTCGTGATCTCGGGACCACTCGAGCGCACCACCTCCTCGACGTCGGACGCCAGCGTCTCGATCGCCTCCATGTCGACAGGACGGTTCTTGCAGGCCGCCTGGACACCGGCGACCACTTTCCGCCGCTCGAAGGGCTCTCGCTGTCCGGAGCGCTTGAGCACGACGACGACGGCCCCGCTGGCGCGCTCATAGGTGGTGAACCGGCGGGAGCACGACACGCACTCTCGGCGGCGCCGGATCGCCGACCCCTGCTCCACTTCTCGCGAGTCGACGACACGATCGTCGGCCGCGCCGCACCACGGGCAACGCACACCTTGACCGTAGCGTCGGTGAAGGAGGCTGCGCCGCTAGGGCAACCTGAGCCGAGATCCCGGCTGCAGCGTCCCGCCGGGCACCTGGGCGCTGAGCTCAGTCACGAGCGCCCGTGGATCGCCTCCGGGGTCGAGCCGGGTAGCGATCGACCACAACGTGTCACCGGGCCGGACGACGTACGAGTAGCCACCCGGCACCTTGACCGAGCCCGGCAACACCGCCAGCGGGCGGGCTTGGCTGGACGAGAGCATGCCCGCGCCCGCCCAGATCCCCGCCAGGGCGGCGAGGGTAGCGACGCCGGGGAGCAGGCGTCGCAACCCTCGCGGTTTGACGGCGACAGCACGCCCGCGGGCTCTTGCCGCCACCCGGGCGTCGTCTTCCCGGCGCGCCGGACTCAATGCACGGGAGTGCTGCACCCGACGCTGCGGACGCAGGACGTGTCCGGGCTCGGGCAGCAGCTCGACCGGCAGCGGCAGCGGGAGGGCCAGCGCCGTCGAGCCATCGGTCAAGCACCGGCCGGCCTCCGCCGCCGACCGGAGGGCTCTCGCACCAGCCGAGGGCGAACCAGCGGCGGCACGGCGCCTCAGGGCCGGGTAACCCGCATCCGCCATGTAGCGCACTGCCACGAGCTCGCGCTCGAGCCACGCCTCGCCGTAGCGACGGGCGCGAGCTGCATCCTGGCGGGGGTCTAGAGCACGCTCGCCTCGCGGGCGGACGCCCGTGAGCTCTTCGAGGGTGGCGTGACGGCCCGGGCGGGGAAAGGAGACGAGCTCCTCGGTGAGAACGTTCCACGACTGGCCTCGCTCCGGCTGCGGGCCCTGCGGGCGGCGGGGCGCAGAGCGGACCGCCCGCCTCGGCACGCCCGAAGCGGCGTCGCCCACGTGACCGCGATCGACCTCGCATGGTGCCTCAGACCACGCTTGCGCTTCGGCACTCATTGCAACCCTCCTTTGCTCGGCGCGGGACTCGACGGCCGTAGCGGCGACCAGGCGTACGCTTGTTCGCCACAACTATCGAACCACGAACGACTGTTCGTTGTCAACTCAATTTCGAACGCACGTTCCACGAACGGATGTTTGCAATTGACATCCGTCATCGTTATCCTCGGTGCAACGACGGCCGACACCAGGAGGTCCGGATGTCCGAGGCGAGCTTGACCGGCAAGCGCCGAAAGATTCTCGAATTCATCGCCGACTCGATCCGAGAGCGCGGCTACCCGCCGTCGGTCCGCGAGATCGGCGAAGCCGTCGGTCTGACGTCTCCTTCGACCGTGCACGCCCACCTGAAGGTCCTGCAGCGCGACGGCTACCTCCACAAGGACGCCGAACGCCCGAGAACGATCGTCGTGAGCTTCGAGCCCCAGTCCGGCGCTGCCCTGGCGGTCCGGCCGGCCGCCCACGTCCCCCTCGTCGGCAGCGTCGCCGCCGGCACCGGCGTCCTCGCCGAGGAGTCGGTAGAGGACGTGCTGCCGTTGCCGGAAGACTTCACTGGCCCCGGCGATCTCTTCATGCTGCAGGTCCGAGGCGAGTCCATGATCGACGCCGGCATCCTCGACGGCGACTACGTCGTCGTCCGTCGGCAGCAGCATGCCGAGCCGGGCGACATCGTCGTCGCCGGCATCAATGGCCAGGAAGCCACCGTGAAGACCTTCAAGCGGCGGAGAGGCAAGATCGTGCTCGTCCCCGCCAACCCTCATCTGAGCGAGATGGAATTCCGGCCGGACGAGGTCGAGATCTACGGAAGGGTCGTCACGGTCCTGCGGCGCCTGTGATCCGACTGCACCGCGCTCGGCAAGCGCCGTGCCACCGCAACCGCTCCCAGTCGTTGCACCGCACCAGCAACGGGCCATGGCTCAGAGCCTAAAGATGGGGTGTGTCAACGGCAGAACCCCAGCTCAGAGTACCTAGAGCGGCGGCGCCTGGTCTGAGATGCAACGACAGGGCGAGCCGGGCCGGACCTGGGTGTCCACAGCGCCGGATCGGGTGGAACGCTCAGGCTCGCCAGGGAGCTACTGACTGGTGGCGCGGCGGCGAATGGCCTCGGGGTCATGCAGGACAAGCGTGCGCCCGTCGATCGAGAGCCAGCCGAGGCTCCGCAACTGCCGGAAACCCTTCACGACAGCCTCACGGGACATGCCCGACCAGGACGCCAGCTCACCCTGGTTGAACGGCGTGGTGATGGACGTCTCGTCGCCGTCCGCTTGCCCGTAGCGAACCGCCAGCTCCGTCAAGCTGGCGCAGAGGCGACCCAAGGTGTCCATGGTGCCGAACTCGAGCTGTCGCAGCGAGGTGTCGCGAAGCCGTCCGGCGACGAGCCGGAGCAGCTCTGTCGCTACACGGGGATACTCCTCGAGCAGCTCGTTGAATTCGCCGTGTGGGGTGACGTCAACTTCGACGTCCTCGAGGGCGATCACCGTGGCTGATCGGGCGCTGCCGTCAACGGCGCTCAGCTCGCCGAGGAGGGCGCCGGCGTCGAGGACGGCGAGGATCACCTCACGCCTCGCCCGTCGGGCACACACCTTCACCCGGCCCGTGCGA
Organism: uncultured Actinomycetota bacterium; assembly: GCA_963735115.1. Lineage (GTDB taxonomy): Bacteria > Actinomycetota > Acidimicrobiia > Acidimicrobiales > Bog-793 > JAKACA01. The sequence goes on from CAVTJR010000002.1 coordinate 199,386, forward strand.
AGGATGAAGACCTCATCGCCCGCATCCCCCTGGCGGAAGAGCACCGACCCGCGCGGATAACTCCTTCGCCGGCTCCGATTCTGGAGGCTCAGCGCCTCCGAGTCGGTGAGCCGGCGAAGGAAGTTGCGGTCTTCAAGTGCCGCCGGACCGGGCACCCAGTGCCTTGCTGCTACTCCTACCTGTCCTTCAGCCCGGGCTTCTGGTGGCGCGCTTTGAGCTCGGGGTGCATCCTGGCTCCGCCGGTCACCTCTGCGGCCGTCTCGTCGTCGATGGCAAGGTCGCCGTCGAGCTCTGTGTCCTCAAGCTCTGTCTCGTCCCGCTTGTCGTCCATCTCATTTCCTCCTCGATTGTCCGCTCATTGCGGAACGCTTGTCATGGTACGTGCACCGCCATGCGTTGCGAAGCCCCCAACCCTGAGTACTCGTACCACCTCCGCTGAAGCGCGGTGACAACGCCGAAGCCATCGCTCAAGCCTCCTCGGACGCAGACAGCTGCTGGCTGTAGAGGTAGAAGTAGATGCCGCGACGGGCAAGCAGCTCGTCGTGGGTGCCCTTCTCGGCCAGCCGACCTCGCTCGAGCACGACGATGACGTCGGCATTGCGAATGGTGCTGAGGCGGTGCGCCACGACGAAGGCGGTGCGGCCCTCGAGGAGGCGGTCGATGTTGCGCTTCACGATGGCCTCCGACTCGGTGTCGAGGGCGCTCGTGGCCTCGTCGAACAGCAGTACCGGCGGCCGACGGTAGAGCGCCCGCGCGATGGCGAGACGTTGTGCCTGACCGCCCGACAGGGGCAGACCGCGATCACCGACGGGCGTTTCGTAGCCGAGCGGTAGCCGCTCGACGAGATCGGCGAGGTCGGCGATCTCGGCAGCAGATCGCACGGCCTCGATATCGACCGGGTGGGCGCCGAGGGCGATGTTCTCGGCGATCGAGGTGGCAAAGACGTACGGCTGCTGCAGCACGAAGCCGACCTGCCTCCGGAGGTCCCCGTATCGGAGGGACCTCGAGTCGGCGCGGTCGTAGAGGATCGCCCCCGAAGTCGGCTCGATGAGCCCCGCCAGGAGGCGAAGCAACGTCGTCTTGCCCGAGCCGGAGCGGCCGACGATGGCGACGGTGGTGCCCGGTGAGACGTCGAGATCGATCTCGGCCAGGATCGGCTCCTCGGCGTCGGCCGGGCGATAGGAGACCTGACGGAGCTGCACGCGGCCCTCCAGCGTCGGAACGCTCTCGAGGCGGGACGTGTCGTAACCCTGCTCGGGCTCGTGCTCGAGGACGTCGGCGATGCGATTGAGCAGCACCGTCGAGACCTGCACGTCGTCCCAGGCATCCAGCAGGAAGACGAGCGGTCCGGTGATCATGAGGACAAGAACGGTGAATGCCACGTATGCGCCCACGTGCAAGTGGCCGGAATGCACCAGGAGCGCCCCGAGGAAGACGAAGACGCCGTAGGTGAGAACCGAGACCAGCTGGACGAGGGAGCCGTAGCCGGCGATGACTCGATACGAGGAGGCGGTGCGGTTCATGAGATCCGCGAAGGCTCCCTGCAGCCGCCGCCGCAGGCCGTCCTCGGTACCTGTCGACTTCACGGTCTCGATGCCCTTCAAGAGGTCGATCTGGTCCGAGGCGTAACGGCCGAAACTCTCCTCGAGGCTGGCGTACAAAGGACGAAGTCGGTGCGTCGAGTAGCGCATGACAAGCAGGTAGACGGGCATGACGACGATGAAGGCGAGCGCCAGCAACGGCGAGAGAGCAAACATGATGCCGACTCCGACGACGACCTGGGTTACGGCCGAAAGCGCCTGGATCCCCTGCTGTACGACGATGCGGCGAATCTCGCGCACGCCGGTCAGGCGACGCTCGATGTCGCCGATGCGGCGGCTTGCGAAGTAGGACATCGGCAGGCCGAGCAGGCGCTCGGTGATGAAGTCCAACGTGTCACTGTCGAAGCGGGTGGTGGCGTCGACGAGGACCAACCCCTGGAAGAGCGAGGCCGCCGTGCCCGCCACGGCAAGGCCGAGTATTCCAAGGCCGAGCAGGTCGATCGCCGAAACCGAGCTTTTGTTCACGACGTCATTCACGACGTACTGGACGATGAGTGGGAGGGCAACCTCACCGGCGGCAGCTACCAAGGCGAGAGCCACCGCGATCAGCAGAGTGCGACGGTGGGCGAGGAGAAAGGGCCGCAGCCATCGCATGTTCGGGGCGCCGCCCGGCACGTCGAGGGCTGCGCCGGTGGGAGCGACCTGTGCCGTGTAGCCGTCCCAGTGCTTGACGAGCTCGTCGCGGCTCGTCGCCACGATCCCCACAGCGGGGTCGGCGATCTCGACCCTGTTCGTGTCGAGGCGAGCGAGCACGACCCAGTGCTCGGCGTCCCAATGGATGATGGCGGGCAGGCCGAGCTCGTCCAGACGGTCCCGTGAGGCTTTGATCGGCACGACCTCGAGCCCGATCCGCCCTCCGGCAGCCGCCAGCCCACGCAGCGTCGTGCCGGCAGGACCGGTGTCGGCGACATCGCGCAGCCAGGACGTCGAGACGTCGATCCCGTACCACTTGGCGATCATGGAGAGGCACGCGACGCCACAGTCCATCTCGTCCAGTTGCTGCACGAAGGGGAAGCGCTTGCGCCGCCGTGCCCGCCCACCCGGCCGGGCCTTCGCCTGCGGGGCGGCCTCCACCGGCGCATCGACCCTCGGGGTCTCGGCGAGGCCCGCTGGCAGAATCTCGTGGCGGAAGTCCAGCGGGATGCGGGCTTCGGCGCGGAAGTCCCGACCCGAGGCCATCTCGCCCACCCGCTTGGCGAAGCCCGGGAACTGCTCCGCCAGCTCGTGAAAGCCGGCCTGGTCCAGCTTGAGCAGCCGGGCGCCGGTGAGCGCACGCACAGTGGCCACCCTCGGCTCTCCCGTCACGAGCGATCGCTCACCGAAGATGTCGCCGGTTCGCAGGAAGCCCGCCACGCGCACATCGGAGTCGGACCCGACCGTCGCCTCCAGGCGACCGTCCTCGACGAAGTACATGGCGCCGCCCGGGTCGCCCTCCTGTACGACGATCTCGCCCTCGGCCACCCCGATCGCCTCGAGGCGGGGGAACATCGCGGTGGCTGCTTGCAGCGACAGGTCCTCGAAGGCGACATGGGTGCGAAGGAACCGGTGGAGAGTTTCGATGCGAGCCTGGTCACCGAAGGCGTCGCGGACTTCTGGATGGATCTCGAGGAGCGAGTCGAACACCAGCCGGTCCAGGAAGAGAAGGCGGGTCGCCTCGGACGCCCGAACCGTCGCCGTCCGGGCCGACCCGTCGAGCAGCGACGTCTCCCCGAACCACTCGCCGCGGCCGAGGCGCGCCACCGTGATCTCTTGGCCGTCGTGGTCCACAAGGACGCGGACGGTCCCCGCGACGAGTACGTACATCCCGTCGGGGCGGTCGCCCTCTGCGAAGATCGTCTCGCCGAATTCGAACGACCGCGGTTGGAACAGCCGTGTCACGAGCTCGCTCAATGCCGGCGGCAGGCTGGCGAGAAAGGGCAGGCGCCGGATCGCCTCCTCATCCTCTGTCAGCTCGCTCACAGCGGCGGCACCACGTGGGCACGCCCCGCCGCCACGCGATCGAGGGCCTCCGCGAGCAGCTCATTCACGGCGTCCTGGCGGATGGCGGGGTCGTCGAGAGAGGGCAGTCTGCGCTCGCAGAGCCACAGCACCTGAACAGCATCCCCGCTCTCGAGCGGACCGAGCGCCTCCCCCGGCATGGCTCCGGCGAGCAGCGCCGCCGCCGCTGCCGGTACCCGGTCACGTCGGAGATCGTGGTGCTCCAACCGCCGATTGGCGCGGCTGGCGATCTCCCCCGGGGCGAGGCCGTCCTCGCGCGAGCAGAGCATGGCCTCGCTTGCGGCCGCACGCGTCGGCAACCAGAATCTCGTCGAAAACAAAGCGCACCCAGTCGCCGACGTGATCGGCCACTCGGGCGGCAACGGCGTCGTCGGAGCTGTAGCGCTGCTCTGCCTCCGAGAGCGCCTGTTGCCTCGACCGCAGCACGCACAGGCGATCGGCGCACCATCTCGTGTCGAGGATCCCGAGCGACGGCAGGGCGGCAGCCAGCTGGGCGGCGGTCATCTGGAGGGTGGCAACCTCACCTGACGGGGCTGGGTCTGGCTCCGCAAAGCCGTCGCCAGCCAACAAGCCAGCCGCCCAGTAGCGCTCCGCCTCGTCAGCCACCTTGCGCCACCAGCCATTACAGGCGAGATCGACCGTGAGCGCCGCCTCCAGCTCGTCTGGCGCGAGAGGCGCCGCCACGGCCTCGACCGGGGATCGTCCCGCAAGCGAGCGGCGAAGATGGCTCTCCCACTGCGCCGTCGTCAGCTGGCGGCTCGCCAGCCAAGCTCTGAAGTCCTCACCGCTCTGCAGCCGATTCGCTTGGCGAAAGGCGACAGCCTCGGTCCGCACATCCGCTCGACTGGGGTCCACCTGCCTGCCCTGCAGCGCTTCGAGCGCACGAGCCGTCTCAGTCCTCGCATCCTCCAGCAACCCGGTGGCGGCGCCGATGAGCAGCAATTCGCCGTAGGTGACCGTCTCGTCGGCGAGACGGAGCGCCACGTCGTCGAGCAGCGGCCACATGAGGAAGGAAGTATGGTCCACCGGCCATCCGCCTGCTCAGCCCGGACGGAGGCGCCTTCCGGGGCGTCAGGCAGCCCCGGTTGTTAAGAGGTCGTACAACGCCCCGTAGGCACGCTCGAGGTCGGCGCGGACGACCCGCTCGCTGGCGGAGTGAGCCAGCGTGGGCTCCCCGGGCCCGAAGTTGACAGCGGGGATGCCTCGGGCGGCGAAGAAGCTCACGTCCGTCCAGCCGAGCTTGGCGCGGGGCGCGGCGGCTGAGGACGTGACGAGACGGCCGAGGAGCGGGTGACCGAGACCCGGAGGCGCCGCCCGGGCGGAGGCAGCCAGCGTCACGCGGTCGCCCAGGGTGGGATCGAGCGCCGGCTCGACGACGGCCGAAACGGCGGCGAACGCCTCCTCGACGCTCACGTCGGGTGCGAACCGGTGGTTGAGCACGAGGCGGGCGGCGTCGGGCACGACGTTGTTGGCGACCCCTCCCTCGACCGCCACGGCCTGCAGCGCCTCGCGGTACTCGCAGCCGTCGATGACCGGCCGTCTCGCCTCGTAGGACGCCACCGCCGTCAGCACGGCGCCCAATCGGTGTATCGCGTTGACGCCCATCCACGGCCGGGCCGTGTGTGCCCGCTCGCCGCCGAGCTCGATCTCGACGCGGAGCACGCCCTGGCAGCCGGCTTCCACGACGGAGGCTGTCGGCTCGCCGAGAACAGCGGCGTCGGCTCTAAGCCATTCCGGGGCGTCTGCCTCGATCTGGCCGAGGCCGGAGTGCTCCTGGTCGACCTCCTCGCACACATAGGCGATGAACGTGACGTCGACCGCCGGGGACACGACCCGCCGGGCGAGCTCGGCCATGACGGCGAGACCGCCTTTCATGTCCGCTGATCCGAGCCCATGGCAGATGTCGCCCTCCACGACGGCGCGCTCGTTCCCGTTGGCGGGCACGGTGTCGAGATGTCCCGCCAGCATGAGTCGCAGCGGGCGCCCGAGGGCGGTCCGGGCGAGCACGTTGTTCCCCAGTCGCCTCACCTCGAGGTGACCACCCCCGGACAAGAGCGCCTCGATCCGGTCGGCGATCGCCGACTCGTCGTGGCTGAGCGACGGAATGTTGACGAGCTCTGCCGTCAAGGCGAGCAGGTCGGGTGGAGCTGCCGCAGCCGCCGTCACGCCGACACCCCGTGGCTTCGCAGGATCTCGTTCAGCTGCGACTTGTCGTGGCGCTCGCCCTCGCTCAGGCGCCGCAGCACGAGCACGCACGGGAGGAAGAACTCGCCGCCCGGAAGCTCCCTCCGCCGCATGGCGCCCACGGCGACGGACCACGGCGGCACGACGCCGCGGCTCAACTCCTCGCCCGTCTGGCCATCGACGACGGGAATCGACGGGTTGAGGAGCGTGCCTTCGCCCAGCACGGAGCCCCGTCCGATACGCGCTCCTTGCGTGATCATCGAGCGGCTGCCGATCAGCACGTCGTCTTCCACGATGACGGGCAGGGCGTTCGGCGGCTCCAGCACGCCGCCGATGCCGACGCCTCCCGAGAGGTGCACGCGCTCGCCGATCTGGGCGCACGAGCCGACCGTTGCCCACGTGTCGACCATCGTGCCCGCCCCCACCCGTGCGCCGATGTTGACGAAGCTCGGCATCAGGATCACGCCCCGATCGAGGAAGCACCCCCAGCGCGCACAGGCACCTGGCACTACGCGGACGCCGGCGGCGGCGAAATCGCGCTTCAGGGGCACCTTGTCGGCGTACTCGAAGGGCCCGAGCTCGATCGTGGACACCTCAGCGAGGAGGAACCACAACAGGATCGCCTGTTTCAGCCACTCGTTGACGACGGCGGTGCCGCCGCCGGGGCCGGATTCCGCCGGGCTGCACCTCGGCGACGCGGCACTCGCCCCGGTCGAGGAGTCCGATCGCTTCCCCCACGAGAGCGCGAGCCTCCCGGTCGGCGGGCGAGAGCTCCGAACGCCGGGCCCAGAGCTCTTCGATACGGGAACGAAGTCTGTCCACGCCGCTGAAACTAATGGCTGCAAGGCCGTCGGCTACGCTCCGCCCGCATGCCAGACCGGAACCCGCCGACCGCTTCCGGCGCGGGCAGCGCCGTTCCCTCGCCGCTGCACGATTACCTGTGCTCGCCCTTCACCGCCCTCGGCAAGACAAGAGACGTCTACCGGACCGGAAGCGGCCCGGCCGTCATCGTCATCAGTGAGATTCCCGGCATCACGCCGAAAACGGCCGAATTCGGGCGTCGCGTCGCCTCGATCGGCTGTACGGCCGTGCTCCCGCACCTGTTCGGCACGCCCGGAGCGGAGCCGACGGCGGCGAATTCGATGAAGGTCGTGGCGCAGGCATGCATCAGCCGTGAGTTCGCGACGCTGGCGCGCCGGCGCACGAGCCCGATCACCGCTTGGCTGCGGGCGTTGGCGCGCTCGGCCCACTCCGAGTGCGGCGGGCCCGGAGTCGGCGCCATCGGCATGTGCCTGACCGGGGGTTTCGCTTTGGCGATGATGGTTGACGAGATCGTCCTGGCGCCAGTGCTGTCACAACCGTCGCTGCCCTTCCCGCTCGGCGCCGAGCGCAAAGCTGACGTGGGCGTGAGCGACTCCGACCTTGCCCGCGCCCGGCAACGCTGTGAGGACGAGGACCTGTGCGTGCTCGGCCTTCGTTTCTCGGGCGACAGGGTCTCGCCGGCCGAGCGCTTTCAGCGCTTGCGGACCGAGCTCGGCGACCACTTCGTCGCCGTTGAGATCGACTCGTCCAGCAACAATTCGGAGGGCTACCGCAGCGCAGCTCACTCGGTGTTGACCGAGGACCTGCGCGACGAGCCCGGCAGTGCCACGAGGGCGGCCCTCGATCAGGTGCTCGATCTGTTCAGGTCGAAGCTGCTGCCGCAGTAGAGCGCAGGAGACGTTCGCCCGCCAACTCGAGGCGATCGAGAGGCTGCACCATCGCCAAGCGGATGTGACGGGTGCCCGCTGGCCCGTAGGCATCGCCGGGGCTTCCGATGAAGCCACCCGCTCTGGCAAAGTACCGACCGAGGGCGAACGCCGGGCTGGCAGCGCCCAGCTCTGAGAGGAAGCGCTCCGGTACCGGAACCCAGAGATAGAACGACCCAGCCGGCAGGTCCACGGGGATGCCAGCCTCACCCAAACGGCTGGCAAAACGCTGCAGGCGCTCGAGGTAGACCACCCACTGCCGCTCGACGTGGGCGTCGTCTGAAAAGGCGACGGCGGCAGCGTGTTGCACGGGACCCGGCACCATGAAGCCGGCGTGGCGGCGGACGGCGGCGAGGTAGGCCACCAACTCCGGGTCCCCGGCGTAAACGCCGACGCGCAGGCCGGCCAGGTTCGACCGCTTCGAAAGCGAGTGCACCGCCACGACGCCGCCATCGCCGTGCTGCAGGATGGTCCTGCGGGCGCCGGCCCAGGTGAACTCCACATAACACTCGTCCGAGAAAATGGGGATGTCACGCGCCCTCCCCCACTCCGCCACGGCAGCGAGATCCTCCAGCTGACCGCCGGGGTTGGCCGGGCTGTTCACCCAGAGGCAGAGTGCGCGAGCGGCGTCTTCCTCGGCGACGGCTGCCAGATCCATGCCCCCGCCGCCGCCGGTCGGGACGGGGACGGCCCGGCAACCGGCAAGGATGGCCCCCATCTCGTAAGTCGGGTATGCGAGAGAGGGGCACAGCACCGTGTCGCGGGACGGGTCGCGAAGCCGCAGCCATTGGGGCACGCCGGCCACGAGCTCCTTCGTGCCGACACAGGCGGCGATGGCCGACACCGCCACGCTCACGCCGAGCCGGCGCTCCATCCAGCCGGCGGCCGCCTCCCGCATCTCGAGAAGATCCGAGCGAGGTGGGATAGCCGCGCTCGCTGCTGGAGTGGCCGAGGGCCTCCACGACTTCGGGGGGCGGCGGGTCGCACGGCGTCCCGATCGACAAATCCACGGCGCCGCCCTCGTGGGCCGAGGCGAGCTCGGAGAACTCGGTCAGCTTGTCGAACGGGTAGACGGGGGGCACAAATCCCCCGGCTCTGCCCGTGGGGCGGCTCGCCACGCTCATCGTTTCACGAACTCCTCAAAACGTCGGATCCCCTCGTCGTCCAGCCTCGCGCGGATCTGGACGGCTTCGCCTTCGTACGTCTCGTCGAGCACTTCGCCGTGGCGATGCAGCGCGGCCACGACGTCGCCGCGGGCAACTGGCACCGACAGCTCGACCGTTCGGTCGAAAGCGCGCAGCCGGTCGCCGACAGCGCGCAGCAGCTCGGGCACGCCCCGGCCCGTGAGGGCGGAGAACGCCACCGCCCCGGGGTAGGTGGCCGCAAGCCGAGCCGCCGCCCGCGGAGCACGGTCCGCCTTGTTGATCGCCAGCAGTTCGGGGACGTCGTTCGCCTCGATCTCGGTGAGCACGCTCCGGACCGCCTCGATCTGTCCGACCGGGTCGGTCGCCGAGCCGTCGACGACGTGCACGAGCAGGTCCGCCGTGCTCACGACCTCGAGAGTGGCGTGAAAAGCGTCCACGAGCAAGTGCGGCAGCTTCCGCACGAAACCCACTGTGTCGGAGAACAGCATGGACTCCCCGCCCGGGAGCTCGAGGCGCCGCGTCCTCGGGTCGAGGGTGGAGAACAAGCGGTTCTCGACGAGGACGTCCGCCGCAGTCAAGCGGTTCAGGAGCGTCGACTTGCCGGCATTCGTGTATCCGACGAGCGAGACCTCCCGATACGCGCTGCGCGCCCGTGAGCGACGCTGGGTCCGCCGCGTCGCCTCCAGCACTTTCAGCTCCGCCTCGAGCTTGCGCATCCGCCGCGTGATCCGGCGGCGGTCCTCCTCGAGCTGTGTCTCGCCCGGTCCTCTCGTCCCGATGCGCCCCGCCTGCTGGGAGAGCGTGATCCCCCGGCCGCGCAGGCGGGGCAGGCGGTACTGCGAAAGCGCCAGCTCGACCTGGGCCTTGCCTTCCTCGGTACGGGCGTTCTGGGCGAAGATGTCGAGGATCACGGCGGTCCGGTCGATGGCCGTCCGCCCGAGCACCTTCTCGAGGTTGCGCTGCTGAGCCGGAGTGAGCTCGTCGTCGAACACGACCGTGTCGGCGTCGAGCGCCTCGGAGAGGCGGCGGAGCTCCTGCGCCTTGCCGTGACCGATGTAGGTGGCAGGGTCCGGCGTCTCCCGCCGCTGGATCACCCGGCCCACTTCGTCCGCCCCGGCGGTATCGACCAGCAGCGCGAGCTCGTCGAGGCTCGCCTCGACCTCCTCGGTCGTCCTCGGCCATGACACCACGCCGACGAGGATGATCTTCTCCCTGAAGCTCCGATCGATGAGGCTCATGAGCGCCCCGGGGGGTTCGTCACCCGAGGGCGTCGATCTCAGACGGCGCCAGCTCGACCCGGAACACTCTGCTGGCCCGCCCACTCAGGTAGACCGAAGGGGTCAAGGTATCGTCGCCCTGCAGCTCGACCAGGAGCGTGCCACCTGGGTTGTGCACCTCCACCCGGGAGGAGACGAACCCGGCAGCCCGCGCCGCCGCTGCGGCCGCGCAGCTCCCCGTACCGCAGGCTTCTGTCAGCCCCACGCCACGTTCCCACACGAGGAGGTCGAGGCCGCCTCTGCCGTCGGGTGCGACGACTTCGACGTTCTGGCCGCCGGGCTCCGCCTGCTCGAGCGAGCGGCCGAGACTGGCGATGTCGACGCCCTCGAGCGACGGGCCCATCATGACGAGGTGCGGGTTGCCAGCGTCGACGCGGCGCGCCTCGAAGTCTCCGTCGAGCCCAGCGGCCTGCCGTGCCTCGCCCACTTTGAGGGCGCCCATTTCGGTCCGCATCGTCGCGGCTGCACCGTCGATGCGATCGAGCACGGTGACGAGCCGCGGGCCGGCGTCGGTGGAGACGAGCACCTCGGGACCGGGCACGCGCCCGGCATCGACGAGGGCGAGTGCCAGGCAGGCCAAGCCGTTGCCGCTCGTCTCCGCCCGACCGCCGTCGGCGTTTCGCAGCTCCATGGCGGCGTCAGGCGTGCGCCCGCCGCTGGAGGGAGGAGCCGGCCGCACGACCATGACGCCGTCAGCCCCGATGCCACGATGACGGTCGCAGACCGCCACGACGAAGTCGCCATCGAGCTCGTCTGTGCCCGGGAGCCCGGTCGGATCAACTGCGACGAGGAAATCGTTGCCGTATGCCTGGTACTTGAGGAGCGAGACGGCCGTCACTGTCACCCAGTCTCGCATGAGGCCGAACCAGCAGCGTTTCGCCACCAGTCGAGCACGAGATGCGGCAGGTTCGGCTCGTCGGCGGGCAACCACTTGACGCGCGGATCGCGGCGGAACCACGCCTCCTGGCGACGGGCGAAGGCTTTCAGCCGACGGAGGATCGTCGTCTTGGCGTCGGCGAGGGACATGTCGCCCTCGAGGACCGCCAGCAGCTCTCGATAGCCGATCGCCTGCCGGGCCGTCCGCGACAGCCCACCGGCACGCGCCGCCAGGGTAGCCACCTCCTCCAGGAAACCCTCCGCCAGCTGCCGCTCCAGGCGCTCCTCGAGACGCCGATCGAGCTCGCGGCGCTCGAGCGCCAAGCCGACCATGCACACGCTCACCGGTGGGTAGTGCTCGAGTCCCGGGCCGAAGCTGGAGTATGGCCTCCCGCTCCCGACGGTGACCTCGAGCGCTCGCAGGATGCGGCGGGCATTGCCGGGTTCGATCCGGGAGGCGGCGAGCGGATCGAGCACCCCCAACCGGTCGTAGAGGGTCGTCAGCGTCGAGGGCTCCGAGCCCGCCGCCAGCTCGGCATCGAGCTGCTCGGCGACGGCGGGAAACCGCCCGGGCAGCTCGAGGTCATCGATGACGGCGCGGTGATACAGGCCGGTGCCGCCGACGAGCACGGGGAGGTGGCCGCGCTGGCGGATCTCCCGCAGAGCACGGCGGGCGGCCGACTGGAACTCGGCGACGGAGAAGTCAACAGCAGGATCGGCGATATCGATCAGGTGCCATGGCGCAGGCGATCGGCGCGGGGTCTCCGTGCCGACGTCGAACCCGCGGTACACCGCCATGGCGTCGACCGACACGAGCTCCAGCTGGGGGAGGCGCTGCCAGAGATGGTGGGCGAGCGCCGTCTTTCCCGTCGCCGTCGGCCCGACAAGGGCGAGATCGCTTTGCGGTAGGCCCGTGGTCAGAGCTCGGTGATCCCTTCGAGGTTGTCCTCACCGCTGTCTGACCCCTCGGCACCGAGGTCTTCGGGATCGCCGGCGGACCGATCCGGCCCGCCGACAAGGCCGCCGGCCGTGTCGAGTACAGGCCGCTTGCCGTTCCCGTGACGGGGACGGGACCGCCCGACGAGCTTGCGCTTCAGGCGCGTCAGCTGCAGCTCAGCCTTGTCGAGGGCGGCGTCGAGGGCGGCCGCCGGCCGACCGCCGGCACCGACCGCTCGCACCACGTGACCGTGACCCTCCAGCCTGATCTCGCACGTGACCGGATCGCCGAGGCGCCCGACGGGCGTGTTCGAGAAGCACACCTCGGCTCGCTCCATGCCCGCCAGGTACCGGCTGAGCCGATCGGTCTTCCTGGCAGCTGCTTGCCTCAAGGCGTCCGGCACCTCGAGGTGTCTCCCGAGCACGACGACCTCCATCGGCACTTCGTTCACGTCGGCTCCCTTCACCATCGCACCGTTGCCCGGAGAAGGCCGAGAGCACTCTCGTTCACTGCTCGTACCGGTTGGCGGTGACATTGCATGCGATGGGCGCGCACGGCTGACCTGGTCTTTGGCCCCACACTCGCCTGCTGAGGGGTTCACGCGCCGGGCGTGGGCGACCAAGTGGGGCACCGCTGACGGTGCCGGCCCCGGGTCCTACCACGCCATCAGTGACGCGCTTCGCCCCTTCTCCCCCGGGCACCGAGAGCCGGTGCCTCGACGGGCAGGGCTTACCTCTAAGCCGCACCATGCTCAGCGACCACGAGTCGCCTTACGTGGGTCGTTTCGCCTGCGACTGGCATCGACTCGCAACCACAGACCCGTGCGTGTCCATCTACCCCCGAGTCTAGGTGGACTACCGGCTCCGCCGCGCCGCCGCTGTCACACCCCCCAAGAGGCCAGATAACGGCGCTGGCTCTCGCTCAGCTCGTCGATCGACAGCCCCATCGTCTTCAGCTTGAGCCGAGCCACCTCGCGATCGATCTCGACCGGGACGTCGTAGACGTCGGGCGCGAGCTCTTCGCGATGGCGGACGAGCCACTCGCACGCGAGCGCCTGCACGGCGAAGGAGATGTCCATCACCTGGGCGGGGTTGCCGTCGGCGGCACCGAGGTTCACGAGGCGCCCCTCCGCCAGCAGCAGGAGCCGCCTGCCCGTGCCGATGACGAACTCCTCGACCATCGGCCGGAGCACGCGATGCCGGCCGGCGGAAAGGGCGGCGAGCGCCGGCACGTCGATCTCGACGTCGAAGTGACCGGCGTTGGCGAGGATCGCCCCGTCAGGCATGCGGAGGAAGTGCTCGTGACCGATGACGTCGCGGTTGCCGGTGGCCGTGACGAAGATCTGGCCGATCTCCGCCGCCGACTCCATCGGCATCACCTGATACCCGTCGAGAGCAGCCTCGAGCGCCCGCAGCGGATCGACCTCCGTCACGATGACAGAGGATCCCATGCCCCTCGAGCGCTCGGCGATCCCCCGGCCGCAGTTGCCGTAGCCGGCAACGACGACTCGGGCGCCCGCCATGAGCGTGCCCGTCGCCCGCACGATCCCGTCGACGGTCGACTGGCCGGTTCCGTAGCGGTTGTCAGCGAGCGTCCGAGCCGCTGCGCCGCTGACGGCGACGATCGGATATGCAAGCGTCCCAGCGGCCGCCAGCGATCGGAGACGCACCGCCCCGGTCGTCGTGTCCTCCGTTCCTCCGATCATGGCGGCCGCCTGCTCGGGGCGCTCGACGTGTAGGCGGGCTACGAGGTCGCAGCCGTCGTCGACCGTCAGGTCCGGTGAACGATCGAGGACGGCAGCAACGTGATCGGCATAGTCCGATGTGCTCTCTCCCCGCCTGGCAAAGGTCGCCACCGAGAAGTCGGCGACGAGCGATGCGGCGACCTCGTCTTTTGTCGAGAGAGGGTTCGATGCGCACAGGCTCAATTCCGCCCCGCCCGCTCGCAGGGCGCGCAGCAGGTTGGCCGTCTCTGCCGTCACGTGCAGGCAGGCGCCGATGGCGACGCCGTCGAAGGGGCGCTCCGCCTCGAAGCGTCCGCGCACGGTACCGAGCACCGGCATCCGCTGGGACGCCCATTCGACCCGTTCGCGTCCGAGTGGGGCGAGCGCCAAGTCGGCGACGTCGTGGCTGGTTCCTCCCTCGGTCCTTGACGCCCGTAGATGACGAGAGCCGCTCGCGCCGGAGCCGCTCGCACCGGAGCCTCCCGCGCCGGAGCCGCCCGCGCCACGGGAGCCGCCGGCAGGGCGCTGGTCTCTTGAAGGCTTCACGCTCGTCTCGCCGAGCTCAGGCGCGACTTCAGCTCCTCCAGGGCCGGCACCGGCCCGGGATCAATCCCCTCTCGGGCGGCGAGATGGAGGGACACGAAGTCGCCGATCATCACGAGGTCGAAGAAGCGCGCCAGGGCACCCTCGCCCGCCGCCTCCACGTCGACGACGCCCGCAAGCGCCTCCGAGGTCAGCTCGGCGAACAGATCGAAGCCGTCCGCCAGGCGGGCATCCTCCAGGCCGGTGCGGAGGTTGACGAGCGTCAGCATCTGGCGGGTGACGTCTCCGTGCTGGCCGAAGCCGCACACCTCGTTGTGGCACACCTCAGGTTGCGCGCCGAAATAGGCGGGTGCCTTGGAATTCTCGTTCACCTGCGTCTTCCACCGGCGAGCCGCCACGGCACCGAGCCCGCAGGCGCCGTGGAACACCGGGATGGTCCGACCGATCCTGCGGGCGACCTCGGCGGCGATCCCGCCGCCGGACGACAGCGACCGGCTGCGCTCCTCCAGCTGATCGCACGCCTGCGAGAGCTCGGCGGTGGCCTCGGTCAACAAGCCAAGCTGCTCACAGGCGAGCAGCAGAATCGAGACAGTCGCCCCGACGGCGAGACGCGGCTGCGACGCGACCGGTGGCAGAGCCGCTGCCATGTCCATCACGGTCCCACCACCCGCGGCGACAAGCTGGGCGAGGGGGCCTCCGCAGGTGAGGGCGACGACGGGAGCGCCGCAGGAGAGCGCTGCGGAGGCGACGGCGAGGGTTTCCTCGGTGCGGCCGGAGAACGAGACGGCGAACACCAGCGACGCCGGCCCGAGGAAGCGAGGTGCCGAAGCGGAGTTGACGGTCACGACCGGGACGGCCGCCCGGGACGCCGCGTAGGCCTGCAGCACCTCTCCGGCAACGGCACTTCCGCCCATCCCGGCGACGACGATCGATGTGAGCCGCGCCGCGCCGGGCACGCCGGCTGGCAGCGGGGCGTAGCCAGAAATGGCCGCCGTCACTTGGTCTCCCAATCCCGACGCAGCTGAGAGGAGGTTCTGACTGTCGGGACGGAGCCAGGGCATCAGCGGCCCCGCCGTCACGGGGTCGAGGTTGTGGGGCCGAAGTTCGGCTCGATGCCCTCCGCCTCGGCCTTCGCCTGCAGGCGGGCATCCTCCTCCTCGCTCACGGCTTCGGCCTCGTCGACCAGCATCACGGGAATGCCATCGAGGATGCGGTACCGCCGCCGGAGCCGCGGGTTGTAGAGCGTGTCCTCGTCCTCGAAGTACAAGAGCGGCCCCTTGTCCTCCGGGCAGGCGAGGATCTCCAGCAAGAGCGGGTCAAGCGCCATGTTCCGAGCTCCCAGTCGTCGTTGCGCCGTCGAGGCTGTGGATGAGCCGGACCACGTCGGCGACGTGAGCGGCGCATTCCCCGGCGGAGTTGGCTTCCAGATTCAACCGCAGGAGCGGCTCAGTGTTCGAGGGTCTCAAGTTGAACCACCATGAACCCAGGTCGACCGTGAGACCGTCGAGATAATCGAGCGAAGCCCCTGCCGCCAGGTAGCGCTCCTCGACGCCGGACAGGATCGTGGGGACGTCGTCCACCTTCGTGTTGATCTCGCCAGAATCGGTGTATCGCTCAAAGGGTTTGCGCAGCTCAGAGAGCGGCAGAGCCGACTTCGACATCAACTCGAGCACGGTGACCGCTGCGATGATGCCTGAATCGGCCCGGTAGTTCTCCCGGAAGTAGTAGTGGCCAGAGTGCTCGCCACCGAACAGCGCCCCCGTCTCGGCCATCGTCGCCTTGACGAAGGAGTGACCGACGCGGGTGCGCACCGGCGTGCCTCCGCGCTCGAGGACGATCTCCGGGACCGCCTTCGAGCAGATGAGGTTGTAGAGGATCGTCGCACCCGGGTGCTTGTCGAGCACGGCGGCCGCCACGATCGAGGTCGTGAGCGACCCCGAGAGCGGCTCAGCTTTGTCATCGACGAGGAAGACACGATCGGCGTCTCCGTCAAAGGCGAGGCCGACATCGGCACCGACCTCGAGCACGCGGGCTCGGAGGGGAACGAGGTTCTCCGGCTGGATCGGATCCGCTGGGTGGTTCGGAAACGTCCCGTCGAGCTCGCCGAAGAGGACCTCCAGATCGACGGGCAAGCCGGCGAAGACGCGGGGCGCCACGAGCCCTCCCATCCCGTTGGCCGTGTCGGCGACGATCCTCATGTGGCGCAGTGCGGAGACGTCGATGAACGAGTGGACATGGGTGGCGAATTCGGCGAGCAGGTCGATGGTGCTGTAGCGAGGGTTGCCCGATGGATCCGCCGCCTCGCTCGCAGAGGCGTCGGCGAGGACCTCTTCGGCACCGGCGCGGATGTCCCCCAACCCAGAGTCCTGCCCGACCGGCTTGGCGCCCGCGAGGCAGAACTTGATCCCGTTGTAGTTGGCGGGGTTGTGCGAAGCCGTCAGCATCGCCCCCGGCATGTCGAGATAGCCGGAGGCGAAGTACAGCAGGTCAGTCGAGACGAGCCCGATGTCGATGACGCCGAGCCCTTCGGAGATGATGCCGGCAGCGAGGGCGCGTGACAGCTCTACGCCGGAGAAGCGCATGTCGCGGCCGACGGCGATGGAGGAAGCGCCTTCGGCCGTGCGGGCGAACCGGGCAAATCCCGCCCCGATGGCGGCTGCGATCGGGCCACTGAGCTGGTCCGGCACGATGCCGCGGACGTCGTATGCCTTGAAGATGGCGGCGAAGGGCGAGGCGGCCTCCGGGGCGGGAGCGGCTGTAGATGCCATGGCCAGGCGAGCCTATAGGTCAATGCTGCAGCACGAAGGCGATGATTGTCGTCGTGTTGAACGCCACGTGGGCGAGGATCGTCGGGCCGAGACGGCCCGTGCGGTAGGCGACGTATGCGAGCAGCATCCCGAAGCCGGCAAGGCCGAGGAACTGCAACGCCTCGAAATGCACCAAGCCGAAGACGATGCCCGTGATCACGATCGAGAGGGCCGGGCCGGCTCGGCGACCGAGGTGCTGGAAACGCCCGAGGAGCCCTCGCAGCAGCAGCCCTCGGAAGAACAACTCCTCGACGAGCGGGCTACCCACGCAGACGAGCACCGTGAGGATGACAAGGCTGACGGTGTTGTACTGCACAGGCGAGAGCAGCTGTTGAGCCGGATGGCCGAGCTTGGAGTTGAGGTTGTGCACGAACGGCTGCAAGGGCAGCTCGAGAGCTGGAACGAGAATGTACTGCGAGGCCACGCCGATGACGATCCCGAGGGGGATGTCGGGCCATGGGCGGATCCGCAGGCCGTAGTCGTCGGCAAGGTTGATCCGGCGGGTTGCAGAGGTCGGCTGCGACGGCGCTTCCTGCGGGCGGGCCTCCGCTGGGCGCTCGCGGCCTTGCTGTGATGGCGTGCGTGCCTGCTGGGAGCGCGAGCGGGCTTCCGGGGCGCCGGCTCCGATCGCACGGGCACGGGTGGGCCCGAGCCCGCCGGTCCGGCTCGCCACGATGGCCGCTCCGGCGAAACCGATCCACAACCCGACGAAATCGACGATGTCCGTGCCGATCTGAGTGGGGTGCCCGCCAGCGGCGGCGTTGTAGAGAGACACGGCCACGATCGAGAGCAAGAACCCCACTACCAGGCCGAAGGCCGCCTCCCAGACACCGAAGGGGTTGCCGAGCGCTCGAGGACCGGGGTCGCTCACCGCGTGAGCGTCGCCCGGATCCACCGCCCTGGTCAAGCTCGGCGCCACGATGCCCGCTTGCGGGTATGGCACGCCTACGATGTGGGGGTGAGTCGCCAACCCCAAGACCTGCGCCCCAGCGGTCAGGGACGCCCAGGTTCGGGATCTTCCGGGCCGGACCAGCCATGGCGCTGGTTGATCGCCCTCGGAGCGGTCGTCGTCCTCGTTCTGCTCGTCACGTCCGTGATGCACGGGAGCAGCGCCAAATCCATCCAATATTCGGCGTTCGTGAACGACGTGAACTCGAACCAGGTCGTGAGCGCCAACTACAACAACACAAACGCCGGCATCACCGGCGTGTTGAAGGCCGCCCCTGGCGGCACGGAAACCAACTTCACCACCACCGGTCCCGGAACGGGCTTGCCGCAAGACGTCATCGCCACCCTCAAAAAAGACAACGTGAACCTGACGTACTCGAGCCCCTCCACCAGCATCCTCGACGAGTTGCTCGTCTGGGTGCTGCCGATCGGGTTGCTGGTGGTCTTTTTCATCTGGATGAGCCGCCGCGCCCAGGGTCAGATGAGCGGCATCATGTCGATCGGCCGCTCGAGGGCGAAGGTGTACACGACGGAGCGGCCGCGCACGACCTTCAACGACGTGGCCGGCTACCAGGGCGTCAAGCAGGAGATCAGCGAGGTTGTCGACTTCCTGAAGTCGTCGGCGCGGTTTCGAGATATTGGGGCTCGGGTGCCGAAGGGCGTGCTGCTCGTCGGGCCCCCCGGCACCGGCAAGACGCTGTTGGCGCGCGCCGTCGCCGGCGAGGCGGGAGTTCCGTTTCTCTCGGTGAGCGGGTCGGACTTCATGGAGATGTTCGTCGGAGTCGGCGCGAGCCGCGTGCGCGACCTCTTCCAGACGGCTCGCAAGCAAGCACCCGCCATCATCTTCGTGGACGAGATCGACTCCATCGGGCGCAAGCGGGGCGCCGGTCTCGGCGGCGGCCACGACGAGCGTGAGCAGACCCTCAACCAGATGCTGAACGAGATGGATGGCTTCGACCCCACCGAGGGCGTCGTCATCATGGCCGCCACGAACCGCCCGGACATTCTCGACCCGGCGTTGTTGCGCCCTGGTCGTTTCGACCGCCAGATCGTCGTGCCTCTCCCGGACCTCGACGAGCGCCTCCCGATTCTGCAGGTCCACTGCCGTGACAAGCGCATCAGCGACGACGTCGACCTGTCGATCGTCGCTCGGGGCACTCCTGGCATGAGCGGTGCAGAGCTCGCCAACCTTGTGAACGAGGCGGCGTTGCACGCCGTGAGGCGCGGGAGCCAGTGGATTCAGATGCGGGACTTCGATGCCGCCCGCGACCGGGTCCTCATGGGCATGCCACGCGAGTCGATGGCTCTGTCGCCCGACGAGAAGGAGCGTGTGGCCTATCACGAGGGTGGGCATGCCGTGCTCGCCTACGTGCTGCCGCACGCCGATCCGCTCCTCAAGGTGAGCATCATCCCGACGGGCATGGCGCTCGGTGTCACTCAGCAGCTGCCTGCGGAGGAGCGCCACATCTACCCGCGTGAGTACATCGAGGACTCGCTCGCCGTCCGCATGGGCGGCCGCGTGGCCGAGAAGCTGGTGTACGACGGCCTGTCGACGGGTGCGAGCGACGACCTACAGCGCAACACCGAGCTCGCCCGCAAGATGGTGCGCGAGTGGGGGATGTCCGACCGGATCGGCCCGATGGCGTGGGGATCGCAAGGGACCGTGTTTCTCGGGGAGGATTCTCATGCACACGCGGGACTACTCCGAGGACACGAGCCGCGTCGTCGACGAGGAGATCGAACGGATCCTGCGGGCACAGGAACTGCGAGCTGAGCAGGTCCTGAGTGAGCACCGTGGCGGGCTCGACTCCGTCGCCAGCGCGTTGCTCGAGCACGAGACCATCGACGGGCAAGAGATCGCCCGCTTGGTCGACGAAGCCTACGGTCGTCCGGTGCACGAGCTCCCGGCCGGCGAGGAGGTCCCCGACTCGGCTCGCTTCGCCACGTCGCTCGTGGGCGGCAGCTCCGAGGCCTCTCCGCTCGCCATCAGCGCGCCCTCCGTACCCTCGAGCGGAGGCGGGCTGTCCGCCGATGGCCCCCGTGTCGCTCCACGGGACTGACTGAGGGCCGACTGACCGGCCTGACTCTGCGGCCGACTGGCTGACGGCCCGGCGCCGGCGGCCGGGCGGCGCCGACCTTGTCGGCGAACCTCTTGCTCAAACGGACCAAACAGGGCCAGTTGGGGCGCCCTCGGCACACGATTCGGCCCTCGGCGGGTGCGGCGGGCCGGCGCCGCCGACGGCCGGGCGGCGCCGACCGGGTCGGCGAACCTCTTGCTCAAACGGACCAAACAGGGCCAGTTGGGGCGCCCTCGGCACACGATTCGGCCCTCGGCGGGTGCGGCGGGCCGGCGCCGCCGGCGGCCGGGCGGGAGGAGCGACTCAGCCGATGACGGGGATGCCCTCGACCGGAGTGGGGCCGACCGGAGCCGTGTCGCTCGCGCTCGCAGGGGAGTAGTCCTGTTCGATCACGACGGGCGAGCTGGCCCTCACCTCGAGGACAGCAAAGGACGTACCTGCGAGCTGCAGCTTCACCGTCCCCGTGCCGCCGGCGGCAACGGTCAGGGTAGTCAGCGTGGCCGCGTTGGATTGGCCAGCCGCCGCCAGCTGATCCACTTCGAGGTCGGCTGGCGCCGATACTGCGTTGGAAACCACGAGGCTGCCGGCGACAGACGTCGCCACGGCGACGCTCGTCCCCGAGCCGGCCGGCACGAGCCAGTCGTCGGCAGGATTCGCCGTGGCGGCGACAACCGAGACCGTCTGTGATCGAGGGGTGTCCTGGCGGACCACGATTCGTGCCACGACGACGCCTACCCCTTCGGCCGTTCGCACGACGATGGGGCCTGCCACGAGCGGAGGAGGCGCCTTGCCGCGCGAGGTGTTTGATGCGGTGGGCAACGGAAGCGTGACAGCCCGGACCTCGCCTGCGGGTACGACCGCCGTGATCTCGGTCAGGGGCTTTCCCACAACCGGACAGAAGATCGTGACACTTGCCGCCCGCGAGCCCGGGTCGTAGACGCGCACGCTCACCGTCCGGAGGGGTTGTCCGAGCCCTGATGTCATCACCCAGGCATCGTTCGGGGTGGCCACACCGATGAGCAACGCCTGCCCGCTGACGACGGTCGCAGCTGTGCTGTCCGATTCAATGCTCTCGGAAGCGCCCATCGCGACGCGTCCCACCGACGTCGTCTCGGTGACCGCAACGGTGGCCTGCTGAACCACCCACCGTGCGAGTTGGAAGACCTGAAGCGAATAGGGCTTGATGATGATCCCTTGGAGTGCAGGAGGTACGACCACAGCCGATCCGGTGGAGACACGAATCGCCGCCACCGCCTGCGTCGCCGTCGGGTTGAAGAGCGACACCACCACGTCCGATCGACCGGCCGTGGAGCCCGAGGCCAGGTAGGAGCTGCCCGTCACGCCCGTTGCGCACGGGGACTGCTCCGGTGTCCCCAGGGACGTCTCCCCGGCCGTCTGGCCTTTGTGACGAACGCGCGCCGATGGCGCCGTGGCAACCGACTCGAAGACGCCCACCGATCCGGACGTGGACAGGACGCTGACGGCGTCGTTCTGTTTCGGGCCAGTCGTCCGCAACACGACGACCTGCTGGCTGCGCGGCGTCACCGTGAGCTGAGTGCTCCATGAGGGAAGTGGTCGGCCGGCGAGATGCTTCGACGCCACCCTCCGGGCGGCCACGTCGACGACCACGGTTGCCGGCCGTTGTCCCGGGTTTGCGATGATGACGGACGAGCGGTACGGGGAGGTCCCCGCGGGGAGCGGTCCCGGGCACTCCCACTCCACCGAAGCCGAAGATGCCAAGTTGACGACCGGCAACTGGCCACTGGTGAGCAGGGTGGCGGCCGGGGAGATGTCAGCGTGCACTGCTCGCCCGGCGATGAGAATGCCCGCCAGCATCAAGGCGACCAGGGCGACGGCGCGCAGGCGCAGATTCGTCTCGGCGCGGTTCGATTGGCGACGGTTGTGAGAACGAAGTCGTTCGCTGGCGCGGGCGCGCCCGCTGGCGGCCGTCATGGCTCAGGACCGTCCTCGGCGGTCCGGAGTGAGGCTGCGGCACCGACGGGCGCTTCGACAATTGGTGGCTGCGCCGCCGCTCCGTCCGCCTCGGCCGCCAAGCCGTGGGCGCCGCTCCGTTCGCCTCGGCCGCCAAGCCCGCGGTCGGCGCTCCGTCCGCCTCGCCCGTCGAGCCCGCCTCTCTCCCCCGGTCAGCCTCCCTGGCAGTGTCAGCTTCGGAGGCGGGACTCGCCTCGTTCGCCGAGCCCGCATCCGTGACCGCACCGCCCTCGGCCTCGAGGGGCGGCTCTGTGGGCTCGACCGGCCCGTCAGGGCCGGGTCCTTGCGCAGAGGCCGAGGGGCCCGAGTCCGGTGGACCGACCACCGCTCCGCTGGTTGCTTCCGCCAGCCGCTGCCGTGGCCCCCGCCTGCGAACGACGCCCTCGGCGACGCACCCGAGGATCACGAGCAAGGCGCCGGCGACGCCCAGCGCCCGCAGCGTTTCTCCGGACGAGCTGCCAGCTCGTGACACGGTGCCTGCTCCATCTGCTGGTGTCCAGGCGGCGTTCTCCCACACGAGCACCCCGTCCTCGTTCGGCAGCTGGCGCAGGTCCGTCTGTGCCTCGAGCGCCTGAAGCAGGTCGGCTGGAGGCAGCGCCGAGGGCGGCGTCTGCTCCCCGATGAGCGTCGGCGCCGCGGCGGTGGGCACGACGACGTAACGGATGCCCTGGGGTGCCAGCAGGGTGCCGAGCCGGAGCGTCCCTCCGGTCATGGCCATGCCGACGTCTCCGGTGACGACACTCGCCGGTCCCGGGTCGGCCGTCGGCCAGAGCGTTGCCATCGACGGAAGGCCGCTCGTCGTCACGAAGGCGGCCAGGCCGGCGCCCGCTTGAAACGCCGTCCCCGGCAACGCCCGCGGATCCCCGATCCACAGCACGCGTGCGCCGGGTGGTGTTGCGGTCGTGAACTCGCTGGAGGTTTCTTCGAACCCGACCCCGGGCAGGTCGCCGCGACCGCCGAGCAGCACCCCGAGCGCCGGGGCGACGCCGACAGCGAAGCAGCCGACCGCCACCACGCCCGTGATCTGCCGCCACCCGAAACGGTGACGCTTGAGATCGAGCTCGAATGCCGCTGCGCCAATGCCGCAGCAAGCCGCGAAGGCGACCGCCGCCGGCGCCACGAGCTCCTCGGTCATGCCGCCGCCGGTGCCCAGCCAGCCCTGGCTGCCGACCCAGGCGAGCAGGACCGACCCGAGGGCACAGACCCACCAGCGCGCCGCCCAGGCGAGCCGCGGGCCGCGAGCCCACACGAACGCGAAGGCGGCGAGGGCGACGAGGCCGGCCGCCCCCCACCAACCACCCACAGGCCCGGTGTGTCCTCGCAGCAGATCAGCCGGGCTGGATCCGTCCCCCGCCGCCGGCACGCTGCCGGCGAACAAGCTCCAGCGCGCCCCGCTCTGGAGCCAGGTGAGCGACCAGGGCATGCAGCACAGGAACGCCGCGACGAGGCCGCCGGCGCCGACTGCAGCGCTGCGAAGCATGGCGCGGGCACCGCCGACCACGACCGAAGCCAGAAGGCTAGCCACCACGACGACGCCGACGTCGAGCACGACGGCGGGCGCCAACGAGCTCATCGCCGCCAACAGCAGGCCGAGCGGGGCGATATCGGCCACGAGATCCCGGCAACTCCAGCCGCGGATGGCGGCGCCGTGCGCAGGCACGAACGGTCGCAGCCCGCTGGCGCGCGCCAGGCGGCCGAGCACGAACGGAAGGCCGGCGAGGGCGACGGAGACCTCGACGTCTCCGCGCGGAGCCCGTTCCAGACAAGCGGCGAGCCGGCGAAGGCCACGGCGGCGACGATCCGGGCCCGCGAGGAGCCGAAGTCGCGCACGAGCCGCCAGGTGCCGATCGTCCCCAACACGAGCCCGCTCAGGAAGGCGATGCGGAGTGCGAGCGCTGAGCTGTTGCCGAGAATCGTGCCCACGAGGCCGACGAGCCCGTACGCCGGCGGCCCCACTTGAGTCGCCCGCCAACCGGTATCGCTCCGGCCGGCGATCCACTGGCCGAGGAGATGGATGGCGCTGGGCCCAGGCACGAGGTCACCGACGACGGGGAGCGGGCCGACGAGCAGGTCACGCGTCCCGAGGAGCATGAGGAGCCCGAGCACGACGGCGGCGACCACTTGGCCGACCTGCACCTCGCCGTGCTGGACGCGCACCAGCCACTCCGTCAGCTTGTCGACCTCCAAACGACGGTCACCGCGACCACCCCTCCCATCGGCGCTGAGCACCGGCTCCCTCGCCCCGCGGCGGACGCCGCCTGGACGCCGCAGCCCTGTCCCTTCGCCGTGAGCCGGCAGGGGAAGCCGATGGAGGCGATCCCGAGCTGCCATCCGACTGGCGACGACGCGGTCGCTGACCTGCCTCACCTCGCGCAGCCGCCGGCGCGCCTCCGGCAGCGAACGCCGGTGGGCGAGGTTCCATCTCCACGCCGCCCGGGCCGCCCTCGCCCGACCGCGCCGGTCCGTGAGGGGAGCCGTCGCCGAGTCGAGCAACGTCAGGAGGAGCAGCTGGAGCGTCGTCAGCCACCGCCGCACGAGCCCGTAGTTCTTGAGGACGGCACGCACCTCGTTGCGGCGGCGAATGACGAGCTCGTCGCTGGTCGGTCCGCCTGCCGTGGCGCTCGCTTGGCGGTGGCGCACGATGGCTCGGGGGGCCGTCACGACGCGAGCGCCGGCCAGCTGTGCTCGCCAGCAGAGATCGACATCTTCTCCGAAGCGGCTGATCTCCGGGTCGAAACCCCCCACCGCCGCGAAGAGGTCGACCCTGGCGAGCAGGCAGGCGCTCGGCACGGCGAAGACTTCCCGCACCTCGTCGTGTTGGGACTGGTCGAGCTCGCCTTCCTGGATGCGGGGCACGGAGGCGCCGAAGCGGCTGACGCCGAGGCCGATCTGCAGGAGGCGGTCGGAGGCATCCCAGTCCACGAGTTTCGGGCCGACGATGCCGGCGTTCGAGCGGAAGGCCTCCGCGACCATAAGGCGAACCGCATCCGGGGCGAGGGCGACGTCGTCGTGGCAGAAGAGGAAGAAGCTGGCGCCCTCGATGCCGACGAGCACGTCGTTGGCGGCGGCGCCGAACGATGCGGCTTCGGGGCGGTGCCGCACGAAGGCGCTCGGCATGACACCCGCGACTCGATTGGTCACGCCATCGGAGGTCCCGGCGTCGATGACGAGGACATCCAGGCTGGGGTAGTCCTGCTGCTCGAGCGATTCGAGACATGGTTCCAGCCAGGTGTCGGCCTCAGCGGTGACCACGACGGCGACGACCGGTGGTACGTACTCCTCCGGCATCAGTTTTGCAGGCTACTCGGCCAAAAGTGCTTGCAACAGTTAGCGAAAAGTGTTACAGTAGTACGCAGACAGAGGAGCGGTTCCCCCAGCAGGGGGGACCTACCTCTCGAGTCTCCAAGGAGGCGCTTGCTCAGGCCGGCGCCGAGAGAGAAAGAGAGATGCCATGCCCGGTATCAAGACCGATCTGCGCAAGACCAGGGCCGATGTGAGCAAGACGGCCACCGACTTCACCAAGGTCGCCCAAGATGCCGCCTATGTGGCGATCGGGCTCGGCGTGCTCGGCTTCCAAAAGGCGCAGGTACGCCGTCAGGAGCTGCGGAGCCAGCTCGTGGGACTGCAGGGCCGGCGCGGCCACATGGACCGTCGGGGCCCGGCACCCGTGAGCGACATCCGCAAGGAAATCGCCAAGGCGATGAAGGAGTTCGACAAGACCGTCGGCCAGCTGATCGAGCGCTGGGACGCCACCGTCGAGCCCGTCTCCGAGCGCCTGCCCGCAGGTGCACAAGCGGCCCTCCAGCAGGCCAGGGAAGCCCGCGACCAGCTACGCGGTTACCTGACCTCGCTCGCAGCCTGACACCCGCCGGCCGGCGTTGACCGGCCGAGCGGTCCTTCGCCCGGCGGTTCGCACGCGCGGTCCGGTGGCTCCCCCTCTTCGCCGGGACCGCCGCACCGCCGGCGCGTACGAGGCCCGCCTTCTCCACCCCCCCTCGGAGGAGGCGGGCCTCGCCGCGCCGCGCCTGCACCCCGCTGGCGGCCTGCACCCCGCTGGCGGCCTACCTCTGGCGCGCCAGCTGAGTGCGCCAGTGGTCGAACATGTCCGCCAGCGTCTCCTCGAAGGGGACCTGCGGGGTCCATCCCGTGATGGAACGAAGACGAGCGGCGTCCCCGACGAATACGGGGACGTCCACCGGGCGGAACAGCGCCGGGTCCTGCACGATCTCGATGGGCGCCGTTGCGAGGGCGCACAGCTGGCGAGCCACCTCCGCAATCGTGATCGCGGACCCGGTCGCCACGTTGAAGACATCCCCGGCCAACTCGGCGTCGACGAGCGCCCTCTCGGCGAGGAGCCGGTACGCACGCACGACGTCACGCACGTCGGTGAAATCCCGGGCGGCCACGAGGTTGCCGACGCGCACCTCGCCCCCGCCCTCCCCCTCGGCGCGGGCGATGCGCTCGGCCAGGGCCGATACGACGAACTCGGGCGACTGGCCGGGTCCGAGGTGGTTGAAGGGCCGTACGCGGACCGCACGCACTCCCCGCCCGAGCCAGGCCTGCAGCCCCAGGTACTCGGCCGCCACCTTGCTCACGGCGTAAGGCGTCACGGGACGCAGCTCGGCCTTCTCGGTCAAGGGCCCGTCCCCCACCGCCTGGCCGTAGACCTCCGCCGAGCTCACGACGATGACCACAGGCGCCACCGGGCAGCGTGCGGCTGCCTCGAGCACCTGCAGCGTGCCGAGGGCGTTCACCTCGAACGTCCGCGCCGGGTCGGCCCACGACTGCCCGACGTGGGCGAGCGCCGCCAGGTGGTAGATGACGTCGGGAGCCACGGGGACGACGGCAGCGGCCAGCGCCTCGCCATCGGTCACATCCACCTCGGAATCGGTGAGGATGACCTCGTCGCCCGCCTCCTCGAGGTGGGCGCTCAGCCACCCCCCGACGAAACCCGAGCCCCCCGTGACGTATGCCCGCACCGCCCCACCCTACCGGCGACTCGCCGGAACGCTCGGGAGCGCTCTTCGCCTCATGTCGCGGCCGCCTCGTACGCCTCGAGGTGAACAGCCGCCGTGCGCTCCCAGGTGAAGGCGGCCGCCCGCTCCAGACCGTCCGATCGGCGACGCGTCAGCTCGGGCTCGCCGGCTTCCAGGACCGCCTCGAGGGCGGCGCCGAGGGCGATGGCATCGCCGGGAGGCACCGTCCAGGCAGCCGCACCGGCAACCTCTGCCATGGCGGTGCCGGTCGTCGTCACGAGGGGAGCGCCGCAGGCGAGCGCCTCGAGGGCCGGGAGGCCGAACCCCTCTTCGAACGATGGGTAGGCAACCACCCGTGCACGGCGCAACAAGGCCGGTACGGCGTCGTCGTCGACGTAACCGAGACGCCGAATCCGCCCACGATGGCGGCAGGCGGCGATGGCGGCGGTGACCTCGGCACTGCCCCAGCCGTCGATGCCGGCGAGCACGAGCTCGAGGCCCTCATGCCCGCCGGCGAGGCGGTCGAACGCTTCGACGAGCGGCACGAAACCCTTGCGGGGCTCGATCGTGCCGAGTTGCAAGACGTAGTCGAGATCCGGCGGGCATCCGCAGCGCTCCAGGGCGGCCGCGTCCGACCCGCCCTCGCGCGCTTCGGGTCGGAAGCGTGCGTGGTCGACACCGTGCGGGGCGACGAGGACGGCTCCCCGCGGCGACAGCAGGGCGTGCAGGCGAGCTGCTGTCGTGTCACTCACGCAGACGATCACGTCGGCCTCACTGGCGGCCCGGCGGATCGCACGTTGGAAGAACGGCACTTTGGCGGCCACGTGCCACTCGGGGTGGTCGAAGAACGTGAGGTCGTGAACGGTGACGACGGAGCCGATGGAGCCGAGCCCGTGCGGGAAGGTGTAGTGGGGACCGTGGTGAACGGCGATGGGAGGATCCCCGAGGTGGCGGACGACCGACCCGAGCCGCCACTGTTCGTAGGCCACTCGAAGCGGCCGGGCGGTCCAGACGACGTCGACGAGGCGGCTCGACGGCGCCAGGGCCGCCCAGCGGGCGGCATCGCCCTTGCGGCACACGAGGCTGAGGGCGACGCCGTCGGACTTCCCGAGGGCGCGGACGAGCTCGACGACATAACGGCCGGCTCCGGCGGGTCGATCGGGGATGGCGCTCACGTCGAGGCTCGTGGCGACCGGCGACATCAGCCGGCGACCTCCGCCCACCATTGCAGGTGGCGCTGCGCCACAGCCGCCCACGTCCGCCCGCGCACGCTCGCCTGCCCGTCCCGCGCCAGCTTTCGCCGGCGGGCGTCGTCGGTGGCGAGCTCTCCGAGGGCGCGAGCGATCTCGGCCGTCTCGCGGGCATCGACGATCACAGCCGGGCCTGCGTGCTCGACGATGCTCGGCACGGCAGAGCTCACGAGCAAGGGCGCCCCGGCGGCGAGGGCCTCGACGGCCGGGAGGCCGAACCCCTCCGCCAGCGGGACGTAGGCCACGAGGCGGGCACCCGCATAGAGAGCGCTCAAGACCGGGTCGTCCACCTGTCCGACCATGGTGACGCCCTGGCTCGGGAGGAGCTCGGGGCCCCATCCCGTCGGACCGACAACGAGCAGCGGCCACGGCTCAGGGAGGCCCTTGCGAGCCTGCCGGTACGCCTCGAGCAGGCGTCGGAGGTTCTTGCGGGGCTCGAGGGTGCTGACGGTGAGCAGGTACTCTCCGGTCACCCCGAGACGGCGCAACAGGAGGCGGGCCGCTTCGGTGTCCGGGGCCGCCAGGTGGTCGCACCCCTCCGGTATCACCTCGATGCGGCACGCATCCAGCTCGACGGAGGCGCCTCGCAGCTGATCGGCAACGGCGTGGGACGGCACGACGACGCCCTGGGCGCTACGGGCGACCCGGCGAAGGGCGGCCTCGTGCCACGCCAGCCCGCGGGGCGGGTACGTCTCTGGCACTTGGCGCCATGCGACGTCGTGGACCATGACCGTGAGCGGTGTCGCCCCAGTCGGCGGCGCCGCCAGTGAGACCGAGTGGACGAGGGCGCGGCGGTGGAGGGGGGCGCTGCGGTGGAGGGGGAGCCGACCCCGGTCCCACATGCGCGAGATGATCCGATCGGGCGCCTCCCCGAGGCGCGGTACCCGCCCGAGGGCGGCGAGGAGTGGTCCCCCGACGATCTCGAGGGGAAAGGGAAGACGCGCCAGTGGGTCCGGACCTCGTTGCGGGCCGACGGGTCCGGCCACAATCGTCACGTCCGGCATCGGGGTGAGGGACGACAAGCCTCCGAGCAGCCCGGAGGCGTAGGTGCCGATCCCGCCGGGCACGCGGCGACGGAGCTGCTCGGCGACGACGGCCACGCTCAGCCGTTGGGTGGCGTCGCCGCCCGGCGCCGGCTCAGCCACGGGCGGTCGCCACCTGACCTGCGGCCGCGGCCGCCTCGACGTACAGGGTGACCATGGCCTCGGCGGTGGCCGCCCATGAGTACCGCCCCGCCTGGGCGCGACCCCTTGCGACGAGCTCGGCGCGCAGCTCCTCGTCCACGAGGAGCCGTTCGAGCGCCCCGGCGAGGGCGGCGACGTCTCCAACGGGCACGACGAGGGCGCCGTCGCCGACGACCTCGGGCACGGCGCCGCCCGCCGTGACGACGACGGGGATGCCGGCGGCCATCGCCTCGAGCGGCGGGAAGCCGAAGCCTTCGTAGATCGACGGATAGGCGAGCGCCAGGGCGCCCGCTAGGAGCGAAGACCGCACCGGGTCTTCGACGTACCCGAGGCGGACGACGCGATCTGCCACTCCGCTCGCCGCCACGGCGGCGTCGAGCGCTGGACTCCCCCGCCCCTCGGCCCCGGCGATGACGAGTCGGAGACGGCGAGGCGCCCCGGTCAGCTGGGCGAACGCCCTCACGAGCGTCGGGTAGTCCTTGCGAGGCTCGATGGTGGAGATGGCGAGCAGGTAGGGGCCTTCCACGGGGGCGGGACCGTTTGCCCGCGGCCCCGCCCCCGGAGGGAGCCCGTAGGGGATCACGCGCACGCTCTCCGGCCGGACGCCGATGAGCTCGGAGAGCTCGCCGGCCACCTGGCGCGATGCCGTGTGGACGAAGGCCCCCCGCTGCACGGCCTGCAGCGCCAGGGCTGGGTAGGCGAGGGAGGCCGGGGCGCACAGCTCGGGGTACTTCCACGGAGTCACGTCGTTGATCGTGACGACGGCGGCGATGTGGCGAGGGGGCGGCACGACGAAGTTCGTCCCGTGCACGACCGAGACCCGGCCCGCCACGAACTCGGCGGAGGGAAACCCGACGTGGCGCCAGGCGCCATGAGCCACCCGCGTCGGGATCGCCAGCGGGCGGAAGGCCACGCCCGCCGGCAGGCGGTCGCGAACGTCCTTCGCCCGCCTGGCGACGGCGAAGGCCCGCACCTCCACGTCCGAGCGGGCGACGAGCGCCCGTAGCAGCTGCTCACAGCAGACGCCCACGCCCGTTGGCGAGCCCGCCAGCGGCAGCACGTCCAGCGCCACCGCCAAGGGCGGTCGGTCGCTCACCGGAACAGATCCTCGGCGTGGGGCCGAACGACCTGCTCTCGCACCGAGCCGGCACCGAAGACAGACGGATCGAGCCCGCGCACGACGGCCACAGGAACGCCGGCCGCCTTGCCCATCACGAGCTCCGCCGCGCCGGCGATCTCGTCGACCACACAGATCTCCGTGGCGACGAGCGTGCGGCCCATGGCGTCGGTGCTACCGCGCAGATCGACGATCCCGCGCAGCCCGGCACTGCCGATGGCGACGTCGGTAACGCCCCGCCGCCAGGCGCGGCCGAACGTGTCCGAGACGATGACGCCCAACTCACAGCGGGTCCGGGCGCGCAGGCCGTCGCGGATGCGCCGGGCGGAGCGGTCGGGGTCGATCGGCAGGAGGGCGGCGTAGCCGTCGGCCATGTTCGAGAGATCCACGCCGGAGTTGGCGCAGACGAAGCCGTGGTGGGTTTCGGTGATGACGAGGTCGCCGCGGCGGCGAAGCACCCGGACCGCCTCGCGCTCGGCGAGCTCGCGCCGGGCCGCGGCGTCGTCGGGGTCGACGGCGACGACACGACCCTCGGCCTTCGAGACGATCTTCTGGGTGACGACGACGACGTCCCCGTCGAGGAGCGCCGTCGCCGAGGCGATCATCTCGGCGAGGTCGTCTCCGGCGGCGATCTCCGGCAGGCCGGAGACGGCGAAGATGGCGAGCGAGGTCGGAGCTTGCACGTCGGGATTCTGCCGCAGAGTCGTGCAGCGCGGCGCCGGCGCTAGCCGGCGACCGGCATCCGGTCGGCGTCTGGCCCGCTGGCGGAGCGGAGGACCGTGCGGGCGAGCTCGGCGGCGATGCCGGCATCGCTCATCACCGTTGCGGCGACGACGCAACGCATCGCGCATGCCTCCACGCCGCCCACCTGGTCGGCGTCCACCTCGTCGACGACGAGCGTCCCGCAGACATCGGCCAGCCAGCGGGCGACCCCGGCCGCCGTCGCCTCACCACCGAGCTCGGTGAGCAGCCGGTCCGCCGGGCCCTTCAGGGCGGTGCCGGCGATGATCGGGGAGACGCCGACGACGCGCTCGCGACGCGACCGGAGCACGTCCCGGATCCCGGGGACCGCCAAGATCGGATCGATGGAGACGACCGGGTTCGACGGAGCGATCACGATGATGCTGGCCGAGCCGAGCGCCTCCAGCACGCCGGGAGCGGGCGATGCCTGCTCTGCCCCGGCGAAGCGGACGCCGCCCACCGCCACGGCATGCCGCAATCGGACGAAGTAGTCCTGGAAGGCGATTTCGCCACCTTCGGCCAGCTCAAGGACGGTTCGAACGGGGTCGTCGGACATCGGCAAGAGGGTGAGCCGGAGCCCGAAGGCGCCGGCGAGATCCGCCGTCACCGCCGACAGGCTCGAACCAGCCCGCAAGCGGCCGGTGCGGTATAGGTGGGTGGCGAGGTCGAGGTTGCCGAGGCGGAACCAGGTGTCGCCGCCCAAGTCCTCGAGAGCCTGCATGGTCGTGAAGTCGTCGCCGGCGAGGCCCCAACCGGTGAGCGGGTTGACGCGGCCCGACAGGGTGTAGGTGATCGTGTCGAGATCCGGACTGATGGACAGGCCGTGCAGCTCGGTGTCGTCTCCGGTGTTGACGATGGCGATGACGTCGCTCGGCTCGACGACCTCGAGCAGTCCGGAAAGGAAGCGAGCGGCTCCGACGCCGCCGCACAGCACGGCGATCATGCCGGCCGCAACCGGTGATCAGCGCGCCCGATCACGGTGCTCCTCGATGACGCGCGAGAGGCCTTCGCTCAGCGGCGTCCACGGCTTCCAGCCGAGGTGGATGCCGGCCCGGTCGGGGTCGAGGGCGCTCCGCCGGATGTCGCCGGGGCGCTCGGGGCCGTGACGGGGAGGAGCCTTGCTGCCGGCGGCGGCGGCCATCAATCGGTAGAGCTCTGCTGTGGAGGTCTCGACGCCTGTCCCGATGTTGAGCACGAGTCCGCCACCTCGTTTGGCGGCGCGCGCAAAGGCGTCGACGACATCGTCCACGTACACGTAGTCCCGCGTGTCGTTGCCGTCGCCGAAGATGACGCAGGGCTCGCCGGCCACGAGAAGACCGGCGAAGATGGCCACCACACCGGCCTCCCCGTGCGGATCCTGACGCGGGCCGTAGACGTTGGCGAGGGCGAGGGCGGTGAACTCCATCCCGTGCAGCGAGCGATAGGCGACGAGGTAGTCGATGGCCGCCTTCTTGGACACGCCGTACGGCGACAGGGGACCGTGGGGTGCGTGCTCGGCGACAGGCAGGTCGGCCGGGTCGACGTCGCCGTAGAGGGTGCCGCCGCTGGCGGCGTAGACGATCTTGCGGGTCTTGGCAGCTCTGGCAGCTTCGAGCAGCCGCAGGCTGCCGATCACGTTCACTTCGGCGTCGTAGATGGGCCGCGCCACCGACACCGGCACCGAGATCTGCGCCGCCAGGTGGAAGATCACCTCTGGCGGCCTATGGCGGACGACATCGGTCAACGACTCGTCCCGGATGTCGAGCTGGTGGAAACGAAACGCCCCGCCGGAGGCCCGCGCCTCGGCGAGGTTGGCGAGCGAGCCGGTCGAGAGGTCGTCGACGACGTCGACCTCGTGACCTTCTGCGAGGAGGCGATCGACGAGGGCGGATCCGATGAACCCAGCCCCCCCGGTGACCAGCATGCGGCTCATTGCGGATACCTCGCCCCCCGCAGGATCGTCCCCGCCGGCACCTGCTGGCCGCCCCGGAGCACCGTCATCGCCTCGAGCCGGCAGCCGGAGCCGAGCATCGTGCCCGTTCCGACGATGCTGTCGGTGACCACACAGCCCTCCCCGACCACGGCGCCCGGCAAGAGAGCCGAGCGCGACACCTGCGCGCCGGCGAGCACCTTGGCGCCGGCGCCTACGACAGAGTCCGCCGTCGCCGCTCCTGCGGCCACGAGGGCGCCCGGCCCAAGGTACCCGACGCCTGACAGCACGCCGTCGACGACCGCACCGGAAGCGACGAAGGCGCCGGTCGCCATCTCTGGGGCGTTCGGGCGGGAAGCGGGCGTACGCAGACCGTGCAGGATGTCGAGCTGCGCCTGCAGGTAATTCTCCGGTGTGCCCGTGTCGAGCCAGTAGTCGTCGGAGGCCATGGCGAAGAGCTTCCCGCCCGCGACGAGGGAGGGGAACGTCTCCCGCTCGATCGAGACCGGCCGCCCTGCGGCGATGAGGTCGAGCACGCATGGCTCCAGCACGTACGTGCCGGCGTTGATGAGGTTGGTGGGGGCCGTACCGGCGGAGGGTTTCTCGACGAACTCCCTCACCCTGCCCTCGGCGTCCGTGGGCACGACGCCGAAGGCGGACGGGTCCACGACCGGAGTCAGGTGGATGGATGCCTCCGCTTCATGCGCTGCGTGGAACTCGACGAGTGACGCGATGTCCAGGTCGGTGAGGACGTCGCCGTTGAGGACGAGGAAGCGGCCCTCCACTCCCGCCTTCTCGGCAGCGAAACGAACGGCCCCCGCGGTGCCGAGCGGCTCCGACTCGACGGCGTACACGAGCTCCACCCCGTCGATGGCGTCGGTCGGGAACGCCTCGATGAATGCGTCCGGGCGGTAACCGAGCGACAGCACGGCCCGGCGCATACCGCCTCGGGCGAGCCATTCCACGACGTGCTCGACGAGGGTCCGGTCGAGCACGGGCAGCATTTGTTTCGGGATGTCGTACGTGAGCGGCCGAAGCCGCGTCCCCTCGCCGCCCACCAACACGATGACGTCCATCAGGGTTCGCTCCGGCGGGCGAGGGCGAGCTGCCCGTTCAAGGCTACGACGTCGACGAGGTCGTCGATGAGGACGTCGACTTCTTCTTCTTGGCGACCGTCGTCGAGGTCGACGAGGTGGAAGTGGTCGCCGGCAGGGTCGTCGTGGCGACGCCCGCGGGGTCCTCGAGGAGGAACGTCTTGATGGCGTTTCGATCAGCCGCCGGCGGCTGCGGGATCGTCGTCCCCTTCGGCACGAAGGCGATCGTGATCAGCTCGCCGTCCTTGAGCGGGATGCTCTCGGCGGCCGTGTCGGGCACGACCGTGCCCTTCGTCGAGGTCGGCGACGGCCAAGTCTCGACGACGGTCTCGCCCGGCTTCGAGCTGCACTTCGTGACCCCGTCCTTGTAGTTTCGCGGCGGCCCCGGCTTCGTGAGCACCGTCGTCGTGGTCGTCGAGCTCGAGGTCGTCGTGCCCTTGCCCTTCTTCGCCACGGTCGTGCTCGTGGTCGTGCTCGACGTCGTCGTGCTCGTGCCCTTGGCCACGGTCGTGGTGGTGGTCGTGGTCGTCACCGGCACCGGCTTGCCCGGCAGCGAGAGGAGATTCGCCGCTATGTCGGCGCCCTCGATGGTCAGATAGGCACCCAGGTCCGCTCCCTTGCCCTCGTAGGCGCTGGCCTCCGGCGAGAGGCCAGGATCGATGCGCACGACGCCCGCGCCGATGGAGGCGAGGGGATCGTCGGCGAGGTTGTCGACCGGCAGGGCCGACGGCACGAACTTGCCGCAGATGTCGACGGCGACGGCCGCCTGCCATTCATCCGACGCCGTCGGGGGCACGACGGCTTTGGCCGCCGCCGCCGGCGGGTGGATCAGCTCGTAGCGGCTGTAGGCCACGAGCGAGACCCCGAGAAGGCAGATCAGGAACAGGACCAAGTACCAGGTCACCGGCGTTTGGGCACGGTAGGTGCGGCCGCCACCTGATGCAGCGGCGCGCGCGACCCTGCGGCTGAAATTGTCACCGGGCACGGTCCGAAACCTTAGTCCGCCCGCGAACGCAGTCTGGATCGCGGGCTGAGCAGGTGCTCCGCCCAGGTGAGGACGAGGCGGGCAGACAGGCCGAGAGCGACGAGGGGGAGCATCCAGCGCTCACGACCCGTCGCCGTCAGGCGGGCAAAGCGCCACATCGACCGGTGGTGCGCCACCAGCATCCGATACGGGTGCTGGGATGCCGACCGCCCCTGCTCGTGCACGACTTCGGCCGCCGGCTCGTAGCGGATGACCCACCCGGCGCGGCGCAACCGCCAGCACAGGTCGACGTCCTCCACGTACATGAAATACCCCTCGTCGAACCCACCCACGTCGTCGAAGGCCTTCCGGCGCACGAGGAAGAACGCACCGGAGACCCAGTCGGCCTCTCTCGCCCGGTGCTGTTCCTGGCCGATGCGGCGGTAGCGGCGCGTCCAGGGGTTGCCGCCCCAGAACAAGCCGAGAAACCCATGCCCGATGGCCTCCCCCATCCCCGGAAACTCCCGGCCCGACGGGTAGACGACCCCGGACGGCTCGCGCAGCAGCGGCCCCACGAGCCCAACCCCCGGGGAGCTATCGAGCAGGGAGGCGAGCGTTCCCACCGCGCCCGGGACGGCCACGACGTCCGGATTGCAGACGAGGAGGTACTCCGCCCCCGTCGACCGGGCGCCCAGGTTCGCGCCGGCGCCGTAGCCGAGGTTCGAGACCGAGAGAACCCGTTTCGCCTTCGGCCACGCCGCCGCCAGCGTCGCCATGGAGGTGTCGAGCGAGGCGTTGTCGACGACGACGACCTCACCCACGCCCTCGGCCCCGAGGCTGGCGACGCAATCGCCCAGTGCCGGGCCGGCGTTGTAGTTGACGATGACGGCTCCGACCCGTGCCGCCGGAAGGTCGGCGTCCTGCTCCGGCGGATCGGCGTCTCGCAGCGCCGGCAGCTCGGAATCAGCCACGGAGGAGATCACCCACGAGCCGTCCGAGGGCATCCTCCCAGGAGGGCAGCAACTCGTCGCCGGCCAGCCGCAGAGCGGCGTTGTCCAGCACCGAACACGCCGGCCTGGGCGCCGGCCGAGGAGGATCCAGGTGCTCGGTGGCGATGGGCTGAACCCGATTGGGGTCGTGGCCGGCGAGGCGCAGCACCTCGCGGGCGAAGCCGTACCAGGTCGTGCTGCCTTGGTTCGTGACGTGGAAGACGCCGGGACGACGGGCTACGGCGAGATCGACGACCTTGCGGGCGAGATCGCTCGCCAGCGTTGGAGAGCCACGTTGGTCGTCGACGAAGTGAAGGGTCGTTCGGTCGGAAGCCAGCCGCAGGACCGTCTTGGCCATGTTCGAGCCGTTGCGACCGCACACCCACGCCGTCCGTACGATGGTGGCGCCGGCAGCAAGCTCGCGCTCGCCCGCCAGCTTGGAACGCCCGTACACCGACATCGGGTTCGGTTCGTCCCACTCGAGATAGGGCCGGTCGGAGCGACCGTCGAAGACGTAGTCGGTCGAGAGGTAGCAGAGGTGCGCACCGACGAGGCGGGCGGCCTCGGCAACGTGGCGAGTGCCGAGGGCGTTCACTCGGAAGGCCCGGTCGGGGTCGGCTTCGCAGTCGTCGACGGCCGTCCACGCGGCCGGATGGATGATCACCTGTGGCTGGGCGCTGACGACGGCTGCCAGCACCGAATCGCGCGAGGCGACGTCGAGCTGGGCCCGAGTGGTGGCGGCGATGTGCCAGGGAGATCCGTGGTGACGAACGGCTGCCCGGCGCTGGAGCTCGGCGGCGAGCTCGGACCCCACCTGGCCGGCGGCTCCGGTGACGAGGATGCGCAAGGTCGACTCAGCCGCCAGGCGCCGAGCCGGCTCCTGCTGCAGCGGGTGCCGTCGTCATCGTGGGTCTTCCGGCTTGCGCCAGGCGTCCTCGACGACGGGCGAGCGGCTGAGGAGTGGCTCCCACCAGTCAGGGTGGTGGCGGTACCAGGCGATCGTGGCGGCGATGCCCTCGTCGAAAGCGACGGCGGGTTTCCACCCGAGCTCGCCCATGATCTTCGACGAGTCGAGCAGGTAGCGCCGGTCGTGCCCGGGTCGGTCGGGGACGATCGTCTTCAGGCTGGCCGGCTGCCCGGTGGCCTCGAGGACGAGGTCGGCGATCTCCTCGATGCTCGCCTCCCGGCCGGAGCCGACGAGGTAGGTCTCGCCGATCCGGCCGCGGTCGAGCACCGCCTCGATGGCGCTGCAGTGGTCGTCGACGTGCAGCCACTCTCGGCGGTTCTTCGTGGAGGCGTACAGCGGGAGCGGTTCCCCCTTGAGCGCCCTCGTGGCGAACAGCGGGATCACCTTCTCGGGGAACTGGTAGGGGCCGTAGTTGTTGCAGCAATTCGTGATGGTCGCCCGCAGCCCGAAGGTCTCGCCGTAGGAGCGCACGACGTGGTCGGCCGAGGCCTTGGAGGCGTTGTAGGGCGTTCTCGGGCGGTAGGGCGACTCCTCCGTGAAGGCCTCGTCGCTGTCGAGGTCGAGGTCGCCGTACACCTCGCAGGTCGAGATGTGGTGAAGCCGATCGACGTCGAGGCGGCTGGCGACGGCGCAGAGGGCGAGGGTGCCCATGACGTTCGTGCGGAAGAAGCGCACCGGATCCAGCACCGCCAAGCTGTTGTGCGACTCGGCAGCGAAGTTGACGATGGTGTCGATCCCGTGCGCCGTGATCGTCTGCTCGACGAGGGGTTCGTCGGCGATGTCGCCATGCACGAACACGACCCGGCCGGCCGCTTCCAGATCCGCCAAGTTGTCGCGGTTGCCTGCGTAGGTGAGTGCATCGAGGACAACGAGCCGATCCTCAGGCCGGCGGGCAGACCAGTAGCGGGCGAAGTTCGAGCCGATGAAGCCGGCGCCGCCCGTGATCAGGAGTCGCATGACCCCTGAGGCTACGCCGCCGCCGGGGCGGCGCCGGCCACCGCGAGGCCGAGGGTTCAGCGAAGGTGGACAACGTCGCCGGCGGCGATGGTCCGGATGCACGCGCCCACGTCGACAAGGAGGTGACCCTCCTCGTCGACATCGAGGACGCTGCCCACGAACGACTCGTCGGCAAGCTCGACGCGCACGACCCGGCCGAGAGTCGCTAGGTTGCGCCGGTACTCGGCCACGAGGGAGCTGAAGCCCCGCAGCGAGTCCGTGAGGACGGTGTACCGCTGGGCCACCCGGTCGAGCAGGCGGTCCGCAACGGCGTCGCGGTCCACCGGCAGACCGGCGACCCGGTCGAGCGAGGTGGCGTGGGCGGCGATCTCGGCGGCGTCCGGCTCGTCGCTCGGCGGCCAGCCCACCGGCCAGTTGCAGTTGATGCCGACGCCGACGATGAGCGCCGGCTGGCCTCCGGCGCCGGGAATCGACACCGCCTCCGCCAACAAGCCGGCGACTTTGCGCTCCCCCGCCTGCAGGTCGTTCGGCCACTTGCAGGTCAGCTCGACGGCGGCCGCGTCGGCGCAGGCATCCCTGGCGGCGAGTGCCACGAGGCACGAGAGCACCTGCCAGCGCTCGAGGGGCAAGGCGGGGCGGAAGAGCACCGAGCACAAGACCGATCCGCCCTCCGCGTCGACCCAGCGCCGGCCGAGCCGACCCCTTCCGGCGGTCTGGCGGTCGGCGAGCACGGACGTGCCCTCGGGAGCGCCCTCACGGGCGAGGTCGGCCAGGTAGCGGTTCGTCGAGTCGACGACCGCCAGTCGCACCGGAGACCGGAACGCGGACCAACCGCTTCCCCTCGTTGACTCTGCGGCGCCGCGGGTAGCCTGCTCGGCTGAGCCCTGTGGTGCCGCCCGATCCCTCGACGGTGGGTCCTCGGGCATCGGCAGGCGACCTTAGGCGCTCAGGAAGGGGAACCGTGTTCGAGAAGGTGTTGATCGCCAACCGGGGCGAGATCGCCGTGCGGGTCATCCGCAGCTGCCGTGAGCTCGGCATCGCCACGGTTGCCGTCTACTCCGACCTCGACCGAGACGCCCTTCACGTCCGCCTCGCTGACGAGGCCTACGCGCTCGGGGGCCAGACGGCGGCCGACAGCTACCTCAACACCGAGGCGATCCTCGCCGCCATCGAGCAGAGCGGGGCCGATGCGGTGCATCCCGGCTACGGCTTCTTCTCGGAGAACGCCGCCTTCGCTCGCGCCATCGCCGCCGTGGGTGCGACGTTCATCGGTCCGCCGCCCGAGGCGATCGAGGTGATGGGCGACAAGATCTCCGCTCGGATCGCCGCCGAGAAGGCAGGTGTCGCCGGAGTGCCCGGTCGCAGCGAGCCCCTCACCGACGCCTCCGACGTCATTGCCTTCGGAGACGAGCACGGCTGGCCCGTGGCGATCAAGGCGGCGTTCGGGGGTGGCGGACGCGGCATGAAGGTCGTGACCGGGCCCGAGAAGGCGGCCGAGGCGATGGAATCCGCCCAACGGGAGGCGACGGCGTACTTCGGCCGGCCCGAGCTCTACCTGGAGCGCTATCTGAGCTGGCCTCGCCACATCGAGATGCAGGTCTTCGCCGACCGGCACGGCAACGCCGTCTGGCTGGGTGAGCGCGACTGTTCGTATCAACGCCGGCACCAGAAGCTCATCGAGGAGTCGCCGGCGGCGGAGTTCCCCGAGGACGTGCGCCGAGCCATGGGCGAGGCGTCTGTGCGGATCTGCAAGGCATGTGCGTACGAGGGCGCCGGCACGGTCGAGTTCCTCTTCGAGGACGGGGCGTTCTACTTCCTCGAGATGAACACCCGGCTGCAGGTAGAGCACCCCGTGACCGAGCTCGTGACGGGACTCGACCTCGTGGCCCTTCAGCTGCGCGTGGCGGCAGGGGAGCCGATCGGCTTCACGCAGGAGGAGCTGGAGTCCGCCCGCCGCGGTCACGCCATCGAGTGCCGGGTCAACGCCGAGGACCCGGCGGGAGGCAGCTTCCTCCCGAGCCCCGGTCGGATCTCCCGCTTCCGCCCGCCGGGCGGCTTCGGCGTTCGCACCGACAGCGGCTACGACTCCGGTGACACCGTCAGCCAG
Source organism: uncultured Actinomycetota bacterium (assembly GCA_963735115.1). GTDB lineage: Bacteria > Actinomycetota > Acidimicrobiia > Acidimicrobiales > Bog-793 > JAKACA01. The sequence goes on from CAVTJR010000002.1 coordinate 239,498, forward strand.
TTCTACGACAACCTCGTCGCCAAAGTCATCGTGTGGGGCGACGACCGGGCGACCGCTCGCCGGCGGATGCTGCGGGCTCTCTCGGAGACGGTGGTCGAGGGCGTCGCCACGACGATCCCGGCCCATGAAGCGATCCTCGCCCACCCCGACTTCATCGCCGCCACCCATTCGACGCGCTGGGTGGAGGAACGGCTCGACTTCTCGACCGTGGCCCCTACGCCGACCGCGCCGCCCGTCGAGGGCGACGGCGACGAGCGCCGGACGCTGCGGGAGGTGGACGCCGAGGTTGACGGCAGGCGGTACCGCGTCAAACTCTGGGTGCCGGAGGGCAACGTCGGCGCCGGGCTCGGTCCTGCCGGCGGCGGCCCCGGGAGCGCCTCCGGCCGGGCGTCGCGTGCCCGCTCATCCTCCCCCGTCGCCAGCGGCGATGGACGCCTGACCGTTCCCATGCAGGGAACGATCGTGAAGGTTCTCGTGAGCGAAGGAGACACGGTGGAAGCCGACCAGACGATCTGCATCCTCGAGGCGATGAAGATGGAGAACCCGATCAACACGGACCGGGCGGGCACGGTGAAAGAGCTGAAGGTCCATCCGGGCGACGCCCTTGGAGCGGGCGACATCGTGGCGGTGATCGCATGACCGGCACCGCCGACGCCCTGAAGGAGCGGGCGGCGTCCGCCGTCGCCAGGGCTCACGACTCGCTCATCGCTCTCTCCCACCGGATTCACGCGAAGCCGGAGGTGGGTTTCGAGGAGGAGAGCGCATCGCGATGGTGCGCCGAAGAGCTCGCCGAAGCGGGCCTCTCGGTCGAGCTGGGTGTCTGCGGCCTGCCGACGGCCTTCGTGGCCACGGCGGGCTCGGGACCCTTCGTGCTCGCCATCTGCGCCGAGTACGACGCCTTGCCGGGCATCGGGCACGCCTGCGGCCACAACGTGATCGCCTCCGCCGCCGTCGGGGCGGCCCGGGCGCTCGCGCCACTGGCGGACGACCTCGACGTCACGATCAAGGTTCTCGGGACACCCGCCGAGGAGGGTGGTGGCGGGAAGGTCCTCATGATGGAGCGCGGCGGTTTCGACGGGGTGAACGCCGCCATGATGGTGCACCCGGCCCCGGGCGAGCTCGACCGCATGCCGTGTCTCGCCGTCGAGCATTTCGACGTCGTCTACCGCGGCAAGGAGGCGCACGCCTCTGCTTTCCCGGAGCGGGGAATCAACGCCGCCGACGCCCTCACCGTCGCCCAGGTCGCCATCGGCCTGTTGCGCCAGCACGCCGACTTCGGCGATCAGGTGCACGGGATCGTCACGCTCGGCGGTGCGGCACCCAACATCGTGCCCGCCCACACCGAGGCGAAGTACTACGTGCGGGCGCGCACGCTGAAGGCGTTGGAGACGTGGTCACCGAGGGTGAGGAGGTGTTTCGAGGCGGGCGCGGTGGCCACGGGATCGACGCTCGAGATCGTGCCGCAGGGGCCGACGTACTCGGAGTTCCGCACCGACGAGGCGATGGCCGACCTCTACCGGGCGAACGCCACCGCCCTCGGTCGCGTATTCCCGGCGCCGGGAGAGCGCACCATGAGCGGTTCGACCGACATGGCGAACGTGTCGCTGTCGATCCCCTCCATCCACCCGATGCTCGGCCTCGACTCGTTCCCGGCCGTGAACCACCAGCCTGAATTCACGGCTGCCGCCGGTGGCGCCATCGCCGACCGGGCGGTGCTGGACGGGGCGACGGCTATGGCGTGGACCGTGATCGATCTTGCTTCGAGCGACGACGAGCGCAGCCGGCTGACGGCTCAGTCGTACCGGCACGACGCCTGAGGGCTTCTCAACCCCCTGCCGGCCGGCGTCTCCCGGCGGCCTCTCCGCTCGGTTCGGCCGAGCCCCAGCCAACGATCGACCGTACGAGGGCAGCGAGATCCGTCGGGTGGACGGAGTCGGTGGTGGCTTCGAGCTCGGCAAGGCTCCACCAGCGGTATCGCGTGACGGAGCGGCGTTCGTCATCGGTCCAGCCGGCGAGATCGATCTCGACGGCGGGACCGCTGATGGGTAGCTCGACGGCGTAGAAACGCTGCCTCTGTCGATAGGTGACGCCTTCGAAGGTGAACTCGACCTCGTCGAAGCGCACGACGTCGGAGAGCCTGCCCAGCTCGAATCCAGTCTCTTCCCGCAACTCTCGCGCAGCCGCCTCCTCGAAGGTCTCACCGGGATCGAGGCCACCGCCGGGCGTGAACCAGTAGGTGACCTCCGGGGCGTACGGGTCCAGCCCGCAAAAGAGCAGAACGAGGCCATCGCGGTCGCGCACGATGACGCGGGCGCCCGTCCGCCGCTCGTGAGGAGCCACTTCGGCCGCGTCAGAGGCGCCCGCGTCGCTGCGGCCGATCGGCCTCACCTCCCGGGCCGGTACTCGCCGAAAGCGTCCCGCAACACGTCGGACACCTCGCCGAGGGTCGCCTCCGCCTTGAGCGCCGCCCGCATCGGTACGAGCAGGTTGGCGGTGCCGCCGGCGGCGGTGGCGACGTCTTTGAGGAGGCCGTCGACGAGCGCCTGGTCGCGGCGCGACCGGACGGCGCCGAGACTTTCGATCTGCGTCCGCTGCAATGCAGGGTCGAGCGGGAAGACCTCGGGCTCGGTCGCCTCCGCCTCGACGAAACGGTTGACGCCGACGACCACCTTCTCGCCCGAGTCCACGCCCTTTGCGAATTCGTAGGCGGCCTGCTCGATCTCCTCCTGCATGTAGCCGGCCTCGATGGCTGCCACGGCACCGCCCATCTCGTCGATCCGCTCGATGTACTCGAGCGCCCGACGCTCGATCTCGTCCGTGAGCCATTCGACGTAATAGGAGCCCGCCAGCGGGTCGACCGTCTCGGTCACGCCGGACTCGAAGCCGATGACCTGCTGGGTGCGCAGCGCCAGCTTCGCAGCCCGCTCCGTCGGCAAGCCGAGGGCCTCGTCGAAGCCGTTGGTGTGCAGCGACTGCGTGCCGCCTAGGACGGCGCTCAGCGCCTGCACCGTCACCCGCACCGTGTTTACTTCCGGCTGCTGGGCCGTCAGGGTCGACCCACCCGTCTGGGTGTGAAACCTCATCCGCAGCGAGCGGTCGCTCTTGGCCCCGAACCGGTCGCGCATCAACCGTGCCCACAACCTCCGGGCGGCCCGGAATTTGGCCACCTCCTCGAGGAGGTTGTTGTGGGCGTTGAAGAAGAAGCTGAGGCGGCCGGCGAAGGCATCCACCTCCAGCCCGGCGGCGAGGGCGGCCTCGACGTAGGCGATCCCGTCCGCCAGGGTGAAGGCCAGCTCCTGCACCGCCGTCGAGCCGGCTTCGCGAATGTGGTACCCGGAGATGGAGATGGTGTTCCAACCCGGGATGTGCTCGGCGCAGTAGGCGAAGGTGTCGGTCACGAGGCGCATCGAGGGCCGAGGCGGATAGATGTAGGTGCCGCGGGCGACATACTCCTTGAGGATGTCGTTCTGTACGGTGCCGCCGATGCTGGCAGGCTCCACTCCCTGCTCCTCGGCCACGATCTCGTAGAGCAGCAACAGGATGGCGGCCGTGGCGTTGATCGTCATCGATGTCGTCACCTGGTCGAGCGGGATGCCGCTGAAGAGGCGACGCATGTCCTCGAGCGAGTCGATGGCGACGCCGACTTTGCCGACCTCGCCCTCGGCGCGGGGGTGGTCCGAGTCGAGACCCATCTGCGTGGGCAGATCGAAGGCGCACGACAGGCCGGTCTGGCCTGCCGCCAAGAGGAATTTGAAGCGCTCGTTCGTCGCCTCGGCTGTGCCGAAGCCGGCGTACTGGCGCATCGTCCAGAGACGACCGCGGTACATGTCCGGCTGCACGCCCCGGGTGAAGGGGAACTCTCCCGGCTCGCCGAGCTGTGTGGCCGGGTCGAAGCCCTCGAGATCGGCGGCGGCGTAGCAACGCTTGATCTCGATGCCCGAGTCGGTGCGCCGCTCCAGCTCGCCCTCGGCCGGCTGCGGAGGTGGGGACATATCTGCAGCGTAATCGGACCGTCGAAAAGCTCTCAGCCGTCTGAGGGCTTCCCTCGAGAGCGCAGCGTTTACATACAGAGGTTGAGGATGTTGTCGGTGACGACCCGACCGGCCCGGATGACAACCTCTTCCGCCGGCGCCCCGGGACCCTTTATGTAATACGTGCCAGGGGCGACGGAGAACCGGTACTTGGCATCGGTCCAGATCGTCTCGGATGCGACAAGGGTCTGCCCGGAGTAGAGCCGCACCGTCACATGAGTGGCGTGAGCGGCGCCGGGAGCCGTCGTGGCGAGGCCCGAGCAGGGCGCCGCGGTCCCGGTCACGACGCCGGCTGATGCGGTCGACGTGCAAGCGCCCATCGCCAGCGACAGGAGCGCCAACAGCGCCAACACCCCCAGCTTGCGCGTCTCGTCCACCATCCCATGAAGCGCTCTCGTCACGGAATCGCGTATCCACTCTCGCGGATGCGCCTTCGGAGCCGGTAGCGTGCGAACGGCTTGCGAACGCCGTGCGAACGGCTTGCGAACGTGCGACCGGGCTCTTCTGGTAGCGGTTTGGGACGCCCGCCGTCCCTTTCACCACCCAGAACGGTGGGGGTCCCTCTCGAAACCCTCCTGTCCGCCTCTACCGCCCCTCGGCCGAAGGCTTACGACGAGATCGCCGCCGCCTCCCGCGGGTGCGGCATGCACAGGTCGTCGTACTCGGCGATCACGATCGGGCCGGCATTCTCGCCACAGGCCGGGCAGGCCGGGTCCCGCCGCACCTTGAAGGTCCGGAAGGACGCCTCGAGGGCGTCGTAGGCGAGCAGGCGGCCCACCAGCGGGTCGCCGAGGTCGAGGAGGAGCTTGATGGCCTCCATCGCCTGCATGGAGCCGATGATCCCGGGGAGCACGCCGAGCACGCCGGCCTCCGCACACGACGGTGCCAGCTCGGCGGGCGGCGGCTCGGGGACGAGGCACCGGTAACAGGGCCCTTCGTAGGGCTTGAACACGGTGATCTGCCCCTCGAAACGGAAGATGGATCCGTGCACCACCGGTATCTGCTTCAAGAGCGAGGCGTCGTTCACGAGGTAGCGCGTGGGGAAGTTGTCCGTCCCGTCGACGATCACGTCGTAGCCGTCGATGATCGACAAGATGTTGTCGGCGCCGAGCCGGGTGTCGTAGGTGACCACGTCGACGTCCGGGTTCATGGCCGTGAGCGTCTTCTTGGCGGAGTCGACCTTGCGCTCGCCGATGCGATCGAGGTTGTGAAGGATCTGGCGCTGCAGGTTGGAGGCGTCGACGACGTCCATGTCGATGACGCCGAGGGTGCCGACGCCGGCCGCCGCCAGGTAGAGGGCAGCCGGTGAGCCGAGCCCGCCGGCTCCGAGCAGCAGGACCCGTGACTCGAGCAGATGCTGCTGGCCGGCCTCGCCGACCTCCGGCAAGAGGAGGTGGCGCTGGTAACGGTTGCGCTGGTCGGCGTCGAGGGTTCGAGGCGCGCTCCAGGCACGGCCCTCGTCCTTCCACTTGTTGAAGCCGCCCGCCATCGACACGACGTCGGTGTAGCCGAGGTCGCCGAGCGCCTTGGCGGCGAGTGCCGAGCGGGTACCTCCGGCGCAGTACACGACGATCGGCTGCGACTTGTCGGGCACCCGCCCCTCGATCTGCAGCTCCACGTAGCCGCGGGGGATGTGCATCGCCCCCGGGATGGCACCCTGGGCGTATTCGTCCGCCTCACGCACGTCGAGGAACACCGCCTGCCCGCGTTGGCCCTCGGCACCTTCTGGGTCGACCTCTCGGATCGATTGCTTGACCTGGCTGAGCAGGTCTCTGAAGCTCGCCACCGGTCGAATGCCTCCTGGTCAGGTACTGCGCTCCACCCAACAGAAACCCTACCCGTTCACTCAACATTCCCGTTCCGATCGCCGACCGCAGGCAGAATTCATGGAGAGGTATTGAAGATACTGGAATACTATGAAAACCTTTGATAGCGCACTACTCCCGCCCAGTCCCGTAGGAGGCGACATGACCATGATGCAATCCTCGACCGACGCCCTGGCGCCTCCGGCTCAGCAGACCTTGCGCGTGGAGGCGTGGCTCGACCCGGTCGTGGACGAGGTCGGCTACGACCCCCGCTCGGCCTACGTGGAGACGTATTGGCTGCCGGTGCTGGGCCCGTCCACGACCTGGCTGCTGAGGAGGTTGGCGGCTCACCTCGAGGAGTGGCCCGACGGCCTCGAGCTCGACCTGGAGGAGTTGGCGAGGGCATTGGGACTGGGCGAGCGCTTCGGCCCCAACGCCCCCTTTGCCCGAACGCTCAAGCGATGCGTGGACTTCCAGATGGCCGAGTGGCGGTCAGAGGCGCTGGCCGTCCGCCGCCACCTGCCGCCGCTCGCCCGTCGGCACCTCCGGCGCCTGCCCGAGTCCCTGCAGAACCGCCACGCCCTCGAGACCGAGGCGGCTCAGCCCACCACCGTGTCGGACCGCCTCCGGCTGCACGGACGTCGCCTTGCTCTCAGCCTGCTCGACTACGGGGAGGACCGGGCGGCCGTGGAGCAGCAGCTGATGCGCTGGGCCTTCCCTCCTGTGCTCGCGAGCGAGTGCGCCGCCTGGGCGGCCCTCGAGCACAGCCGTCGCGCCAGCTCGCAAGCCGGCCACCCGGCCGGCAAGGGCGGGAGCGCCCGAACCGGATTGAGGGCACCTACGGCGATGCCGACGGCCGCGCAGGCAGACGCCCGCATCGAGACGAGGATCGCGCCCCGACCACCGACCTGAGGTCAGGAGGGTGGTCGTGCTCCAAGTAGAATCGATCGGAAGGTGTCGTCTTCCCCTCTCTACTTGCAGCTGGCGCGCGAGCGCGTCGTCGTCTTCGACGGCGCCACCGGCACGAACTTGCAGCGGCGCGAGCTGAGTCCGGACGACTTCGGCGGCGAAGCCTACGAGGGCTGCAACGAATACCTCTGCCTGACGCGCCCCGACGTCGTGCGCGACCTGCATCGGTCGTTCTTCGAGGTCGGCGTCGACGTGGTCGAGACGAACTCTTTCGGCGCCCTCCCCTACGTGCTCGCCGAGTACCGGCTCGACCACCGCACGGAGGAGATCGCCCGGCGGTCGGCCGAGCTTGCCGTCGAGGTGGCGCACGGCTACTCGACGCCCGACCGCCCGCGTTTCGTGGCCGGCTCACTCGGTCCGGGGACGAAGCTGCCCACCCTCGGTCAGATCAGCTTCACAGACATCCGCGATGCCTACGAGGTGCTCGCTCGCGGGTTGCTCGCAGGCGGCGCCGACCTCCTCCTCATCGAGACGAGCTACGACACCCTGCAGGCCAAGGCCGCCATTCAGGCGTGCCGGCGGGCGATGGTCGCGGTCGGGCGCCAGGTCCCCGTGCAGGTGCAGGTGACGATCGAGCTCACCGGCCGCATGCTGCTCGGCACGGAGATCGGTGCCGCCCTCACCGCCCTCGAGGCGATGGATCCGGACGTCATCGGCATGAACTGCGCCACCGGTCCGGTGGAGATGCGCGAGTCGCTCCGCCACCTCTTCGAGCACTCCCTCTCCCCCATCTCCGCCCTGCCGAACGCCGGCCTGCCCTCGGTCGTGGACGGGAGGATGCACTACGACCTCACGCCCGAGGCGCTCGCCGAGCATCTGGCCTCCTTCGTCACCGAGCTCGGCGTCACGGTGATCGGCGGTTGCTGCGGCACGACGCCCGAGCACCTGGCGAGCGTTGTCGAGACCTGCAGAGAGCTCACGCCGGCGAGGCGCCAGCCGGTGCACGAGGCGGGCGCCGCCTCGCTGTACGCAGCCGTGCCCTTCGAGCAGGAGCTGTCCTTTCTCGTCATCGGCGAGCGCACGAACGCCAACGGCTCGAAACGCTTCCGCGAGGCGATGCTCTCGGGCGATTGGGAGACCACCGTCGCCATGGCGAAGGACCAGGTGCGGGAAGGCGCCCACATGCTCGACGTGTGCGTCGACTACACGGGCGCCGACGGCGTCGCCGACATGACCGAGGTGGCGTCGCGCTTCGCCGGCCAGTCGACGATCCCTCTCGTGATCGACTCGACCGAGCCGCCCGTCGTCGAGGCCGCCCTGCAATGGATCGGCGGTCGGGCGGTCCTGAACTCGGTCAACCTCGAGGACGGTGACGCCCCGGGCACGCGACTGGACCGGTTCCTCAGCCTCGCCAAGGAGTACGGCGCCGCCGTCATCTGCACCTGCATCGACACCGAGGGACAGGCGCGCACGGCCGACTGGAAGTTCCGCGCCGCCAAGGCCATCCACGACCTGGCGGTCGACCGTTACGGCCTCAAGCCGGAGGATCTTCTCTTCGATGCCCTCGCCCTGCCGCTCTCGACCGGCATGGAGGAGTCCAGACGGGACGGCATCGAGACGATCGAAGGCATCAAGCGCATCAAGGCCGAGCTCCCGGGCGTCCACACGGTCCTTGGGCTCTCCAACGTCTCGTTCGGGCTCAGCCCGGCGGCGCGGCAGGTTCTCAATTCCGTCTTCCTGCACGAGTGCACCGAGGCCGGACTCGACGCCGCCATCGTGCACGCCGGCAAGATCCTTCCCCTCAACCGCATCGGCGAGCGGGAGCGGGAGCTGTGCCTCGATCTCGTCTACGACCGGCGGCGAGAAGGCTACGACCCGCTGGCCGAGCTCATCGACTTCTTCGAGAAGGCGGGGGGCGCCGTCGCCGCCACCCGTGAGGACCGAAGCGACTGGACGGTGGAACGGCGCCTCGAGCAGCGCATCGTCGACGGAGACCGCAACGGGCTGACCGACGAGCTCGATGAGGCGCTCACGAACGGCCACGCCGCCCTCACGATCGTGAACGACATGCTGCTGGCGGGGATGCGGACCGTGGGCGACCTCTTTGGATCCGGGCAGATGCAGCTGCCGTTCGTACTGCAGTCGGCCGAGACGATGAAGGCCGCCGTCGCCCATCTCGAGCCGCACATGGAGAAGGTGGAGTCCGGTGGCCGCGGTCGCATCGTCCTTGCCACAGTGAAGGGCGACGTGCACGACATCGGCAAGAACCTCGTGGACATCATCCTCACGAACAACGGCTACGAGGTGTTCAACCTCGGGATCAAGGTGCCGATCGCCGAGATGATCGCAAAGGCGGACGACGTGGGCGCCGATGCCATCGGCATGAGCGGCCTGCTCGTGAAATCGACGCTCATCATCCGCGAGAACTTGCAGGAGCTGAACCGGCTCGGCAAGTCCTCCTACACCGTCGTACTCGGCGGAGCCGCCCTCACCCGGACCTACGTCGAGAAGGACATGCGCGACACCTACGACGGCAAGGTCTTCTACGGCAAGGACGCCTTCGAAGGCCTGCACGTGCTCGATCGCATGATGGAGATCAGGCGCAGCGGCGTCGACGATCCCACCTTCGGCACGGAGCGGTCCGGCCGCGTGCTGCCGAAGCGCCAGAGCGAGCAGCTCGCCGAAGTCGACCCGGCAACGTTGCCGGCCCGCTCCCCCGAGGTCGAGACGGACAACACGATCTTCGTCCCGCCATTCCTCGGCAGCCGCATCGCCAAGGGCATCCCGCTTGACGACGTCGTCTCGTACCTCAACGAGACGGCACTGTTCCGCAACCAATGGGGCTACCGCCCGCTCGGGGGGGAGACCGACGCCGACTTCAAGGAGCGCATCCGTGCCGAGCTGCGGGCGCGCCTCGACGAGGCGAAAGCCGAGGGCGTCCTCATCCCCTCGGTCGCCTGGGGCTACTTCCCCGCCAACTCCGACGGCGGCGACCTCATCCTCTACACCGATGACGACCGCACGACCGAGCGAGCGCGCTTCCACTTCCCCCGCCAGCGGAAGGAGCCCTATCTCTGCATCGCCGACTTCTTCCGGTCGGTCGACTCGGGCGAGAAGGACTATGCGGCCTTCCACGTCGTCACGATGGGGCCGGCCGCCTCCGAGCGCACGGCCGAGCTCTTCGCAGCCAACCGCTACCTCGACTACGTGAGCCTGCATGGTCTCTCGGTCGAGATGGCAGAGGCCCTGGCGGAGCTGTGGCACCGGAGGATACGGGAGGAGTGGGGTTTCGCGCAGGAGGACGCTCCGACCCTGACGGGTCTCTTCCGCCAGCAGCACCGCGGCGGCCGCTATTCCTTCGGCTACCCCGCCTGCCCGGAGCTCGAGGACAACGCCAAGGTCGTCGACCTCCTCGAGGCGGAGCGGATCGGAGTGACGGTGAGCGAGGGCTTCCAGCTGCACCCGGAACAGACGACGCTGGCGATCGTGTGTCACCACCCGAAGGCCAAGTACTTCGTCGCTTGAGGCCGGCGTCGCCGGTAGCGTGCAAGACCGTGCCCGCCATCGATGTCACCGACGCCACCTTCCAGGCCGACGTGCTGGAGCGCTCCATGAGCGTGCCCGTGCTCATCGACCTCTGGGCACCTTGGTGCGGCCCCTGCCGCACGCTCGGCCCGATCCTCGAGAAAGTCGTTGACGCCACCGAAGGAACCGTGGCGCTCACGAAGGTGAACATCGACGAGAACCCGAAGATCGCCTCGACGTTCCAGGTGCAGTCGATCCCCGCCGTCTTCGCCATCCACGAGGGCAAGATCGTCGACCAGTTCATCGGCGCCCTCCCCGAGCGGTCCGTGCAGGAGTTCGTCGATCGGCTCGCGCCCCAGCCGAGCGAGGCGGACCAACTGGTCGAGCGCGGCGACGAGGCGTCACTGCGCAAGGCGCTCGAGCTCGAGCCAGCCCATGCCGGCGCCATCGAGGCCCTTGCAGGCCTCCTCGTGGATGACGGCAAGCCCACTGAGGCGCTCGCCCTCCTCGAGCGCATCCCCGAGAACGCCGAGACACGCCGCATCGCCGCCAGGGCTCGCCTTCCCCGCTCCAACGACGGCGGCGGCACCTGGTCCGCCGACGAGGTCGCCGCCCGCATCGGCGAACTGCTCGAGAAGGTGCCCGGCGACGACGACGCCCGCCAGGAGATCGTCGATCTCATCGAGACGATGGATCTCGACGATCCGCGGCGGGCGCAGTATCGCCGGGCGCTCACTTCGAAACTCTTCTGATCGCGGACGTGGAATCGGTCGCAGGACGCCGGGCGACCCGGGTCCAGCTGGGGCATCGCACCTTTGAGATCACGTCGCGGGCGCTCGTGATGGGCATCTGCAACCGAACGCCCGATTCGTTCTTCGACAAAGGCGAGCACTTCGCCTTCGAGCGCTTCCTCGCCCGGGCAGAAGCCATCGTCACCGAAGGCGCCGAGGTGATCGACGTCGGAGGCGTGAAGGCCGGTCCTGGCCCCGAGGTGACCGAGTCCGAGGAGCTCGACCGGGTCGTGCCGGCCATCGAGGAGATCCGCAAGCGTTTCGACCTGTGCATTTCCGTCGACACCTGGCGGGCGTCGGTAGCACGGGAAGCCTTCGCGGCCGGTGCCGTGCTGGGCAACGACATCAGTGGCTTCGTCGACGCCCGCTACCTGGAAGCAGCTGCCGCCGCGGGTGCGAGCGTCGTCGCCACTCACATCCGGCTGCAGCCGCGGGTGCCCGATCCCGAGCCCCACTACGACGATCTCGTCGGGGAGGTGGCGGCCTTCCTGCTCGATCGCGCCCGGCGGGCAGAGGCGGCTGGCATCCCCGCCAACGGCGTCATCCTCGATGCCGGCCTCGATCTCGGCAAGACCGCCTCGCAGTCGCTCGAGCTGCTGCGGGCCTCCGACCGACTCGCCGGCCTCGGGTACCCGTTGCTGTTGTCGGCTTCGAACAAGCGATTCCTCGGCGACACCCTCGGCCTCGAAGTGACGGAGCGGGCGGATGCCTCCCTCGCCTCCGCCGCCCTCGGCATCGCCCGAGGATGCCGGCTCGTGCGCGCCCACGATGTCGGCGCCACCGTCAAGGCGCGCGACGTGCTCGAGGCCGTGCTGAGCGCGGCCGAGTCGGAGCGAGCGGCGGCCGAGACGGAACCCGAGGGAGCGGCCGCAGCGGGGCGAAGGCGATGACCGCCTCCTCCTACCTCATCGCCGGCGACGACCCGAGCTTGCTCTCGGAGGCACTCACGAAGCTCCTCGAGGCGTTGTGCGGCAACGACTTCGTGCCGGTGGAGGAGCATGGGGCCGACGGCGAGGAGGCGATCGACATCGGGCCTGTGCTGGAGGCCTTGGCGACGCCTCCGTTCCTCGCCGCCCGGCGCGTCGTGGTCGTGCGGGGCGCCGACAAGCTGGAGGCCGCCCAGGCGACGCTGCTGGCGGCATGCGTGAAGGAACCCGTCGAGTCCACGATCCTCGTCCTCGTGGCGGGCGGCACCGGCACCAGGTCCGTACCGGCGGTGCTCTCGCGGGCGGTGAAGGCCAACGGGGAGATCATCGACAGCTCGGCCGGCCAGGGCCGCCAACGGTCCGACTGGGTCGGACAGCGCATCCGCCACGCCGGCGTGCGTCTCGACTCCGAGGCGGCGAAGCTCCTCAGCGAGCACCTCGGCGAGGATGTCGCCCGACTGCACTCGATCCTCGAGATGCTCGAGGCCGCCTACGGTGAAGGCGGCAAGGTTTCGACGACCGAGCTGTCGCCCTTCCTCGGCGACAGCGGGAGCGTCCCTCCCTGGGACCTGACCGACACACTCGATCGAGGCAACACGGCCGACGCCGTGACGGCGCTCCACCGGATGATGGACGCAGGCGGGCGTCACCCTCTGCAGGTGATGGCATCGCTGCAACGGCACTACGGCGGGATGCTCCGCCTCGACGGCGCCGAGGTGAGATCGGCGGAGGACGCCGCCGCCATCCTCAAGATGTCCCCCTACCCGGCCAAGAAGGTGCTCGAACAGGGCCGGCGGCTCGGTCACGAGCGCGTCGCCCGGGCGATCGAGGTCATCGCCCAGGCCGATGCTGATCTGCGGGGACGACTCGGCTGGCCCGACACCCTCGTAATGGAGGTCCTCGTCGCTCGCCTTGCTCAGCTGGCCCGGTCACAGGCAGCGCCGCCAGCACGCTCGCGATGACGGCGGGAGCCCCTGTCGTCGAGGAGCTCCTCGAGCTCGCCGTCTCCGTCGCCCTCGAGGCGGGGCGGACGCTTTCGGAGCGTTTCTCCGCCGCCGGGCCGACGCAAGCCGTGACCGACAGCGTGCGCTCGAAGTCCAGCCGGACCGATCTCGTCACCGAAGCAGACCAGGCGAGCGAGCGCCTCATCGTCTCGCGGCTTGCAGCCGCACGGCCTGGCGATGCCATCCTCGCCGAGGAGGGCGGCTCGAGCGAGGGCACGAGCGGGCTCACCTGGATCGTCGACCCGCTCGACGGGACCATCAACTTCGTCTACGGCCTTCCCGTGTTCGGCATCTCCATCGCCTGCAGCTCGGACTCGACCACCCTGCTCGGTGTTGTGCACGACCCCATCCGCGCCGAGACGTTCATCGCCGTCTCGGGCGGCGGCGCCTTTCGAGACGGAATCCGGCTCCGGCTCAGCGCCGGCCCCCCGCTCAGTGAAGCCTTGGTGGGGACGGGCTTCTCCTACGAGAGCGAGCGTCGCCGCGCCCAGGGGCGTCTCGTCGCCCATGTGCTGCCTGAGGTCCGCGACGTCCGGCGCGCCGGCGCTGCCGCCATCGACCTGTGCTGGGTGGCGTCCGGGCGCCTCGACGGCTTCTATGAGGCGGGGCTCGCCCCCTGGGACTTCGCCGCCGGGTCGCTCCTCGTGACCGAAGCAGGCGGGACGGTGGAGGAGGTGGGCGGTTTGCTGGCGGGCCAGGAGGGGGTGCCGACGCTGGTGGCGGCGGCGCCGGGGCTCGGCGGGCAGCTGCGAGATCTCCTCTCCTCCGCCCGCTGAGGCGCCAGCGGCCGAGACGGATCATCGGCGCGCCCACGTAGCCGCCTCAAAACCACAGCCTCGCCTGTCGGCGCCACCTCAGGGATGCCGGGGCCGGCTGGACAGTAGCGTCGGCGAGATGGAATTCGAAGTCGTCGTCGAGATCCCAAAGGGTCAGCGGAACAAGTACGAGATGGATCACGCCTCGGGGCGTATCTACCTCGACCGGATGCTGTTCACGTCGACTCGCTATCCAGCTGACTACGGTTTTGTCGACGGCACCCTCGGGCTGGACGGCGACCCGCTCGACGCCCTCGTCCTCGTGGAGGAGCCGACGTTCCCGGGCTGCGTCATCCGCTCGCGCACGATCGGGATGTTCCGCATGACCGACGAGAAAGGCCCGGACGACAAGATCATCGCCGTGCCCGCCCGCGACCCGCGACAGGAGCACCTGCAGGACCTCCGCCACCTCCCCGAATTCGAACGCCTCGAGATCCAGCACTTCTTCGAGGTCTACAAAGACCTGGAGCCGGGCAAATCGGTCGAAGGCGCCACCTGGGTGGGGCGAGAAGAGGCCGAGCACGAGATCGCCACGGCCAGGGAACGCGCTACGCCGCCACGTGAAGGGTGATCCCCCAGGCCTTCTCCATCGGTGTCACCAGAGCGTTGGCGAGCAGGTCCCAGCCGGCGGGGTCGAGGTGCACGCCGTCGGTCGAGCGGACGGCCACCTCGGACCCGTTGATCTTGAGGTAGATCACGAACTGGCCCCTCGGACCGGCGAGGACATTCCACGACGGCACGTAGGTGACGCCCGCGTGCAGCCGTGCCTGCATCGAGTAGATCGTGTTCACCCGCTTGACGAACGCATTCGTGATGTTGCCCCCACCCATGGGCGGCAGCCCGACCCAGAGGACGTGGGCCCCGGCGGCGATGGACTCCTCCATGACGACGTCCACGCGAGCGGTGTAGTACCGCACCCAGCCGCTCGACAGCGGCGTGTAGACCTGTCCGTTCACGTTCATGTTCTGGTCGTCGTTCGCCCCCATCATGACGATGACGGCGCCCGGGTGGTATTTGTCGAGGTCCAGCTGGAGGTGCCCAGGCCAGTTGTAGTAGTTCTGCTGAACGAGCCCGGTGTCCTCGATACCCTCCTGCAGCAGGTGGACGGAGTGGTCCCCGCTGAAGAGGTCCCCAAGACCGAAACCCAGGTCCTCTCCGATCGAGTCTCCTATGTCGACGATCGTCAGCGGGTTGGCAGCGCTCGGCTCCGGAATCGGCGGAAGCACGTAAGGAGGCGGTGCCGCTCGAAGGTGGCGGTGCCCACTGCCATGCGGCAGCGCGCAGGACCCGTTGGGGAGTTGGAATCCAGGGCACGACGATGGGACGACGGTCGTGATGATCGGCGTGGGAAGGCCGGAGTTGCTCCCCGGCCCGCCGTTTCGATTGAGAACCGAGTCGCCCCAGTTGACGAGGCCGGAGAGGTGCAGGGCGTTCGAGACGGCGGCAATCGGTCTCATCAAGCTGAGGGCGACGTTGCGCCGGGTGCCGTCGGCTCCGCCGTTCACCTCTCCGCGGTACAGCTGGTTGGCGTCCAGCAGGGCCCAGAGCCCGAAGCAGATGAGGCCGACGCCGATGATGCGGCCGGCCGAGGCAGAACGGCCGCTCGAGCTGATCAGCCGTCGACCTGAGCTCGTCGTCGTCCTGGGCGGGGCGCCGTTGTCGGCACCGCCCGGGCGCCCGGCACCTGCAGGCGCCGATCGGCGGGGTGCGACTCCGCCACCGACCCTCGTGGCGTTCGTGGCCCCGTTGGCTGCAGTCCGGGCGACGCCGGCCTTGGCCGGGACGGCCCTGCTGGGGGCGTCCCTGCTTGGGACGGCCCTCGTGCCGCTCGGGGCCGCCCTCGTCGGGGCGGGCCTCGTGGCTGTCCGGCCGGCCCTCGTGCTGGCGGGCCTCGTCTGAGCGGCCTTTGAGGGGGCGGCCCTCGTGGGAGCGGCCCTCGTGGGAGCAGCCCGATTGCCAGCGGGCTTGGTGGCGGCCGGCGGGGTGGCGGCGGACTTGGCGGCGGGCTTGCTCGGCGCCGCCGGCGTCTCACCGGGCTCGGGCGCCCCGTCTCCGGCCCGCGGCCGCCTGTCAGCGCGCGAGGGAGGCGCCGCAGGCTTGTCGGCTGGCGGATCCGTCGGCGGTGGAGGAGGTGGGGAGGTTGGGGTCATTTCTTCGAACCTTCGGACACCATCACATCAGAACTTGAAGTAGATGAAGGGCGCGACCCCCGGAGGGCCCATCGTAGTGATGACGAGGAGGACGCCAGCCAGGGTCACACCCTGAAAAGCGGGGCGGAGGCGGCCGAATATGTCCTGAATCCGAGCCGAGATCTGCACGGGCACGTACTGCGTACCGATCCCCACCGCCACGGTCAGCAAGACGGGGAAGGTCACGAGCGGGGAGGGCAGGGACCAACCGGACAGGAGGCGGCTCAACATGTCAAAGGCGTTGCCGAACGAGGTCGCCCGGAAGAACACCCATCCGAGGCAGACGTACTGGAACGTGGCGAACCGTTGCCACGCCACTGCGAGGGGAGCGTCGCTCTGTGCTGGCAGGCCACGTGCCACACGCCGCTGACGGCGCCAGTGCCCGGTGCACTGTCCGAGGCCGTGCAAGCCCCCCCAGGCAACGAACGTCCAGGCAGCACCGTGCCAGAGGCCGCCCAGCAGCATCGTGATCATGATGTTGCGGTACATCGTCCAGCGCGGACCCTTGTTGCCGCCGAGAGGGATGTAGAGGTAGTCCCGCAGCCAGAACGACAGGGTCATGTGCCACCGCCGCCAGAAATCCTGCAGCGATCGAGCCATGTAGGGGGAGTTGAAGTTCTCCGGGAAGCGAAAGCCGAGCAACAGCGCACAGCCGATGGCGATGTCGGTGTATCCGCTGAAGTCGCAGTAGATCTGGACGGCATAGCCCCAGACGGCGAAGAGAACCTCGGGCGCCGAGTGAAGGCCCGGGTTGGCGAAGACGGGGTCGACGATTGCCGAGGAGATATAGCTCGACAGGACGACTTTCTTGAACAGCCCGCCGAAGATGAGGTAGGCGGCGCGGGGAAGGTCGATGTGACGCGGGTCGCGCCGGTCGGAGCGGGTGATCTGCGGCAGCAGGTCGGATCCCCGCACGATCGGCCCGGCGACGAGGTGGGGAAAGAAACACACGAAGGTGGCCACATCGAGCCACGATGACGGCTCGAGCTCGCGCCGGTAGATGTCGATGACGTATGACAACCCCATGAAGGTGAAGAAGGAGATGCCGACCGGCAGCATGACTTCCATCGGGGCCGACAGGGAGACGAGCCCGAGGTGCGCCAAGGCGTTGTTGAGGCTGTTGTACAGGAACCCGTAGTACTTGAACCAGCCGAGGAGGCCGAGCTCGACTACGAGGGTGAGGATGAGCCAGTACTTGCGCGCCCGTTCCGAGGCTGCCCGGTGCACGAGACGCCCGCCGGCGATGGTTGCCACGGTCGAGAAGGCCAACAGGAAGATGAAACGCCAGTCCCACCAGGCGTAGAAGACGTAGCTGGCGAGGATGATGAAGGCCTTCCAACGCCGAGGAAACGGCGCCAGCAGCCAGTTGAGGACGAAGACGATCCCGAAGAAGATCGCGAAGTCAATGGTGGGAAACAGCAATGTTGGGCCCTTACGCGCTGCGCCCGGCGCGCGGCGACCGTCGCACCCTAGTCACGCCGCCGGGCTGGCGGGTGACGACACGCAGGCGGAGAACGGGCATCACGGTTCTACTGACGACCCAAGTGGCGCCTGCCTTGCGTCCGATTGCGCGGGCGGGCGGGGGCCTGGTTTAGGCCTGGCGACCCTTGATCGACTCGATCAGCTTCGGCAGCACCTTTGAGACGTCTCCGACGACACCCAGGTCGGCGATCGAGAAGATGGGAGCGTCCGCATCCTTGTTGATGGCGATGATGTTCTTGGCCGCCTTCATGCCGACCATGTGCTGGGTCGCCCCCGAGATGCCGGCTGCGATGTAGACCGTCGGCTTCACGGTCTTGCCGGTCTGGCCCACCTGGTGGGAGTAGGGCACCCAGCCGGAGTCCACGATTGCCCGCGACGCCCCGGCGGCGCCGTGCAGCAGGTCGGCGAGCTCCACGATCCAGCCGTAGTTCTCGGCCGATCCGAGGCCACGTCCGCCCGACACGACGACCGTTGCCTCGTCGAGCTTCGGCCCGCTCTGCTCCTCGACGTGGCGCCCCCCGACCTTGGCGGCGTCGGTGGGCCCCGTCTCGGGCAGCTCGACGGCGACGACCTCCGGCGCGCCGGCGGCCTCGGCCGGCTCGGCCGCGAACGACTTCGCCCGGATGACATAGATGCCCGGTCCGTCGCCCGTGAAGCGAGCCCTCAGGACCTGGCTGCCGCCGAAGATGGCGTGCTCGCTGATGAGATCGCCCCCCTCGGTGGCGAGGCCGACGATGTTCGTCAGCACCGGGCGGTCGAGGCGCGCCGAAAGGCGGCCGGCGACGTCGCGAGCGTCGTAGGTTGTCGGGACGAAGATGGCGTCGGGGGCACCGCCGGCCGTGATCTGCTGGGCGATGGCGGCGGCCACGCGGGGCCCGGGCAACGAGTCGCCGATGTCGCCGGCGTTGTAGACCCTCGTGGCTCCGTACTCACCGAGCACGCCGACTGCGCCGGAGGCGCCCGCACCCCACGTGAAGGCTTCCACGGCCCCGCCCCCGGCGAGCGAGCGGGCTGCGGTGAGGAGCTCGAGAACGATGCCGAGCGGGCTCCCGTCGCTCTGTTCGGCAAGCACCAAGATGTCCACGATGTCCTCCTAGAGAACCTTGATCTGCTCGAGGAAGGCCACGATCCGTTCGTGCGCCTCCCCCTCGTCGATGACGATCTCGCCTCCGCTGCGCGCCTCGGCCGCCTGCACCGAGACGACCGCCTGCCTGGCACCGCTGAAGCCGACCTCGTCTTGCGTCAAGCCGAGGCTCGAGACCGTGTGCTCCGACACGGGTTTCGAGCGAGCAGCCATGATCCCCTTGAACGAGGGGTAGCGGGGCTCCACGACTCCGGCCGTGACCGACACCACTGCGGGCAGCGGTGAGGTGACCTCGTCGTATCCTGCCTCCGTCTGCCGCTGGACCTTGACGGACCCGTCTCCGACCTCGACATGCTTGGCGAAAGTGACGGAGGGCCATCCGAGCAGCTCGGCGAGCTGCACGGGCGTCGTGCCCGTGTAGCCGTCGGTCGACTCGGTGGCGGTCAGCACGAGCTCGGGTGCCGGCTCGAGGGTGCGGATGGCCGCTGCCAGTACCTTCGCCGTGCCGAGGGCGTCGCTGCCCTTGAGGAGGGGGTCGCTCACGAGGACGGCGCTGGCAGCTCCCATGGCGAGGGCGGTCCGCAGGCCGCTCGTCTCGTTGTTGGGTGCCATGGAGATGAGGATGACGTCTCCACCGCCGCTGGTTTCGACCAGCTGGAGCGCCATCTCGACCCCGTAGGAGTCGGAGTCGTCCAGCACCAGCTTGCCCTCGCGGACAAGGGTGCGGGTGCTGGCATCGAGGGCGGACGGCTCGGCCGGGTCGGGGATCTGTTTCACACAGACGGCGACGTTCATGCTCCGATTGTCCCCGAACAACCCCCTCCGTGACCAACTGAGCGGACCTCGGCCGGCAACAGGGCTGCTCAGAGTGCCTGAAGGGCCCGTCTCGCCGTCGCCACGTCGTTCGTGATGACGCCTTCGACCCCCAGGCGCGCCAGCAGGGCGAGGCGGGCAGGGTCGTCCACGGTCCACACCCGGATGGCGAGGCCGTCGGCGTGCGCCAGAGCCACGTAGCCGGCGTCCACGAGACCGTCGGCCGGGTGGACTCCTTCGAGAGCCAGGGCGGAGAGCACGCCCTGGCGCCACGGCGGCGGCGCCCCGGCTGATCGGGCGCCCAGGAGGCAGGCAAGGGCCAGCTCGGAGGCGACCTCCCGCGCGGCGGCGAGCGCTGCCGGCGAGAAGGACGAGACGACGATGTCGCACTGGGACGCAGCCGCCTCGCACAGTACGGCCGACTCCTTGGCGCAGCGCTCCATCGGATCGTGCGAGGAGCCGGTCAGCTCGCTTTTCACCTCGACATTGACAGCCAAGCCGAGGTCGGCGCACGTCCCGAGCGCATCCTCGAGCGACGGAATCCACGTGGGCAGGTCACCGCGGCGAAGCGCCGAGACCGCCCCGAGCCCGGCGACCTCGATGTCGTGATGGATCACGAGAGCGCCGTCGGCCGTCCGGCGAACGTCGAGCTCGACGCCGTCCGCCCCGAGCCCGGACGCAACGGTGAAGGCCTCGAGGGTATTCTCCCGTACAGACGTACTCGCCGAGCCGCGATGGGCGTAGACCGATGGCAATGGGTTTCGACCTCCGCGAGCAGGAGATTTTCCGTGTGCTCGTGAACACATGCTTGCAGACGAGACCGATTCAGCCTATTCTTGCCTGCGCAGTTCCACTCGCCTCGCAGCCTTTCCTCTCGCTGATGTCGTAGCCGGTGGTGAGCAGCAGGGTTTGTGACTGTTTTCACGAGTGGCAGGCGAGTGGACACCGCTTGGAACAGAGGAGGCGACCTTGGCTCTCACCTGGACCCGCTCTATCGAGTGGGATACCGAAGACTGGCGCAAGAGCGCAGCATGCCGGGACACCGATCCCGATCTGTTCTTCCCGATCGGTACGACCGGCCAGGCGATCGACCAGATCGAGGCAGCAAGAGCAGTCTGCTGCACCTGCGAGGTGAGGGATGCCTGCCTCGAGTTCGCCTTGGCGACGAACCAGGAGTCGGGCGTGTGGGGTGGTACCTCCGAAGAGGAGCGCCGCAAGCTGCGAAAGGCTTGGATGGCCGCTCGCCGGAGGCGCAGCGCCTGACGGAGCGGCGGCCACGCCGCCACGTCCTTCTCGTACCCGTCAGAGGACGCCGCCGCGGCTCCTCGGGCCGACGGAGCTCAGCGCTGTTCGCAGGCGCCGATCACGCCGGCAGGAACATCGCCTCCGACAAGTCGTGATCCGAGGTTGTCGCAGAACGTCGCCAGGCTGACCCGCCAGACACCTGACCCGAGCTCAGCCAGGCCGGTGAGCAGGACGCTGCCGTTGATGCGGTAGACGACCTCGGCAACCGAAGCGGAGAGGAACATCACCTGGCGCACCTCGACGGCGCCTCCTGATGTGGCCGCCCCGCCGGCGAAGGCGGTAGGCCCGCCGGTCACCTCCCTGGCTGCGTCCCTCGACGCCGGAGCGGCGCTCAGTCGGCCACCGTCATCGACCGCTGCAAGGTTGGCGGCGAAACCGAGGAGAGGGTTGGCGGAGTAGGCCTGATCGAACGCCGCCACAATTGAGCCGGCAGCCAGCTCCGGCTGGGCCGGCTGGCTCGAGGAAGCGGAGGACGGCCCCGCTTGCGGCACGACCGGCGAGCAACCGGTCGCATCGGAGCCCGCCGCCGACGCCCCCACCGCACGCGGGCCCGAGCCCAAGAGGAACCCCAAGGACTCATCACCGGCACCACCCTCCGCCACGGCACTCATCTCGCCACTGCCGCTGTCCGAGCCCGACATCGCACCGGCGATGACGGCAATGCCGGCAGAGGGCGTCACGGTCACGGGCGTGCCCCCGACGTTCTCGGCGGCGACGCGGGCCACGCCGGAGCCAACGGCGGCAGTGACCCACCACTCCTGCCCGCCGCCGGCGACCTGGAGGACGCCGGACGACAGGATTTCGAGACCGCTGGCGGTCAGCTTGGGCAGCTCTGCGACGGACGTGCCGCCACCGAACGAGCCACTCTCGCCGACGGTGGTCGTGACGATCTCGCCGGTGGCACACAGCGAGCCCGTGCCCCACTCGCTCGCGATCGCCACTGGGCTGGCGAACGGCTGCACCGTTGCCACGACGCTCACGCCGCTGGGCGCTTGTTGGCTGATGATGGTGCGGGGACCCGTCGGTGCGGAGTCACCCGCCCGGCCTTTTTTCGGTGCCGCGCCGTGCTGAGGGCTCGGCTTTGCCTGCCCCGGCTGCGCGCGGGTGTACTGCCCATTGCTCTGTTTTGCCCGCGGCACGCTGACGAGCGCCCCGGCCAGACCCCCGAGGGAGGCGGCGAGCACGATCACGGCGGCGCCGAGCGCCAGGCGCTCGTGCCGCCTCGCCCGGCGTTCGCGCACGCCGATGCGCCCGAGGAGGTCACCGAGGTCTGGAGCAGCCTTCACGGCGGCTGCCTTGGCGTGCAGTTGCCGGCGGAGATCGTCTTCGATGCTCATGGCTCGAGCGCCTTGCGCATGCGCCCGAGAGCACGATGGATGAGCGATCCCACCGTTCCCGGGCGGCATCCGAGAACCTCGCCGATCTCGTTCTCCGAAAGGTCGGAGTAGTACCGCAGGACGACTGCCGCCCGCTGGCGGTACGGAAGGCTGAGCAGGACATCGTTCAACTCGCCGCTCGGTCCGCTCGACTCGCCTCCATCGGGGACGACATAGAGCAAGGGCCGTTTGTCCCGCTCGCGCCCGGCGCTGCGGAAATGCGAGCGGGAGGCGTTCACGACGCTCCGGCGGATGTAGCGGTCCGGCGTCTCCACGCTGTCGTAGTGGCGGTGGAGGCGGACGAACGAATCCTGCACGAGGTCCTCCGCCAGCTCGCGGGAGCTCGTGAGGACGTAGGCGAGGCGGACGAGGCTGTCATAGGAGGCGACGTAAAACGCCTCGAACGAGGCCGGGGGAGATGCGCCGTCTGGCTCTGGACTCGCCGTGGCCTGCTCCTTCGTCTCTCGCGGGCCGCCCCAGGCGGCATGAGGCGCCGACGGCGGACACGACCAGCGACGCTCGCCGGTTCCCGCAAGCACCTCCCCCACCGATACCGCCTCTGCAACCTCCATCACTGCACGAGACGCTCGGCGCCCTCAATACCTTGCGCAATACCTTGCGGCTGATTTTGCCGCGCTTCAGTCCGGCGTGTGTGGCGGCCCCGGCCCGCGGGCCTGATGGGAACGGTCCGGTAGCTCGACGCGGGCGATGGCGCCGTTGTCGCTCGTCATGGTGATAGTGCCTCCGAGCTGGGTGCGAACGAGGTCCCTGACGATGGCGAGGCCGAGGCTCCGACTCTTCTCGATGTCGAAACCCTCCGGCAGCCCGACGCCGTTGTCGCGCACCTCGACCCCGTAGCGATCGCCCGCATGCTCGAAGACGAGATCGATGCGAGGCGCCTTAAGCTCGGCCGCCCCCGGGTCGGCGGCATCGACGAAGCCGTGCTCGATGGCGTTCTGGATCAGCTCCGCCAGCACGACGGCGAGCGGCGTGGCCATGTCTGCCGGGATGTCGCCGAGATGACCATCGACGCGCACCGCCACGGCGTGCGACCCGTCGCTCGACTCCTGAGCCATACGGACGAGGGCGTGGATGATTTCGTCGAACGGCACCTGGTCGCTGGCGTCACGGGAGAGGATCTCGTGCACGACGGCGATCGCTCGGATGCGACGCTCGGCCTCGGCGAGAGCGGTGCGGCCTTCGGGCGCATCGATCCGCCGCGCCTGCAGCCGCAGCAGTGAGGAGATGGTCTGCAGGTTGTTCTTCACGCGGTGGTGGACCTCGCGGATCGTGGCGTCTTTCGTGAGCAGCAACCGGTCGCGGCGGCGGACATCGGTGACATCACGCACGAGGACGAGGGCGCCGGTCAGCTCGCCCCTGGCGACGAGTGGGATGCTGCGAAGCAGGAGAATCGTGTCCGAGCGGCGTTCGATCTCTTCGACGACCGGGAGTCTCGTGGCGAAGGAATCGTGCACGACAGAGGTCTCGAGGCCGAGGGCCGTGAGCGTCGAACCGTGGATAGCGCTCACGATCCCGATGCGGTGCAGGGCGCTCACGGCGTTCGGCGAGGCGAAGCTGATCCTCGCCCGGTCGTCCACTACGATCACGCCGTCACCAACGCGGGGGGCGGTTTCGACCGGCAGCTCGTCGTCGGCGAAGGGAAAGATGCCTTCGGCGACCATGAGCGACAGCCGTTCGAACAGGTCGAGGTAGACGCGCTCGAGAGCTCCCCGGCGACGGGCTACCTGCGGCGACCAGACTCGGCAGATCACGGCCACGACCTGGCCCGAGTACCGCACTGGAATGCACTCGAGCCGTTGGTGGCCGTCGCCGACGTCGCTGCGCTGCTCGCCGATTGCCGTGGCGCCGGTCCGCAGCGCCTCGAGCACGAGTGGCAGCTGACGGGCGGTGACGACCTGGCCGACGAGGTCGATCTCGAACAGCGTCGGGTTCGTCGTCGGGCGCACCTGGCCGATGGCGACGAAGTGCGTGTTGCCCTGGCCCGTTTCGCCGCCGGCGAGGCGATCGGCCGGCACGTAGAGCAGCAGGTCGGAGAAGCAGAGATCCGCCAGCAGGCTCCAGGAGGCCATGAGGCGCTCCAAGTGCCGGCGGGCCGCCGGCTCGAGGCCGGCGTTGCGATAGGCGAGATCGAGGGGAGAGGTCAAGGGACGTACTTCGAGTCGGTCAGGTCTGGCGGGGCGTCCTTCGGGGGAAGATGACTCGGGATGGCGTCACCGAGCGGGACATCGTGCCCTTCCCGTTTCCGAAAGGCTCGCAGGCTGGAGTAGCCCGCCCGCGTGGCCAGGGTGCGCAGCTCCGCCGAGCGGTCGGCGACGTGCGTCAGCCCATGGGTGTCGGAAGCCGTCGTGATCGGCACCCCGTTGTTGAAGAAGCGCTCCAGCAGGCTGGGCGACGGGTAGGCAGCCCCCACAGGCTTGCGGAAACCCGCCGACGAGAGCTCGGCAGCCATCCCACTCGACACGGCTGCCTCGCAGAATCCGCTCTTCGACCTCGTCGACGATGCCGGCGTCCGCCATCCGGCCGGTGACCTTGACGAGATCAGGGTGGGCGAGCACGTCGCAGGTCGCCGTGCCGGCCAGCTCCTCGATCGCCTCGCCGTAGGCGCGCCAGGTGCCGTTCGTCCCCCGGACGTCCCACTCGGCCATCTGAGCCGGCGAGCCGACGATGTCGAACATCCAGGTGCCGAGCCAGTGGATCGAGCCGAGGAGCACGTCGAAGGGGTAGCCGTCGAGGAGCGTGCCGACCTTGTCCATGAGCCCGGGGTAGTAGTCGACCTCGAGGCCGGCGACGATGGGCAGGCCCGCTTGCTTGGCGGCAATGACGGTCTCGACGTACCGGTCGAGATCGACGGTGGCATGGTGGTCGAAGTAGTGAGCCATGTAGGCGCGGAGCTCCTCGTTCGGCTCCCTCGCCCACCACCCTTCGACGATCTCTCTGCCCTTCGTGAAGCGGTGGTAGTGCTCCGTGAGGGCGATCTCGGTCACGCCTGCCGCCCGCGCCAGCTCGCAGTACTCAGCGAGTCGCTCGACGGCGAGATCGGTCTCGTCGGCCAGCTGCGGGTGCGGCCAGAGGTGGACGTGGTAGTCGATCATGGTTACCAAGCGGTCCGGGCGGATCGGCGCCGGCTCACGGCGCCGCCAGGCGGCGGATGAGGGTGACGCCGTCGCGAACGGTGAGCTGCACACATCGGACCCGACGGTCGGACACGACGGCGTCGTTGAACCGCTGGATGGCCTTCGTGTCGGCCGACTCGGGGCTGGCCTCGAGGACGCTGCCGTCGCGCAGCGTGTTGTCGGCCGCAATGAGGCCGTGGGGTGCCAGTTTGGGGAGCACAGCCTCGTAGTAGTCGGGGTAGCCGGCCTTGTCGGCGTCGATGAACACGAAGTCGAACGGGCCCTCGAGACCGGCAACAGTGTCGAGGGCGGGGCCTTCCAGCAGCTCGATGCGGTCGCCGAACCCGCTCGCCTCGATGTTCGCTCGGGCGTGAGCGGCGTGCTCGGGATCTACCTCACAGGTGATGACCCGCCCGCCTTCCGGCAGAGCGGCGGCCATGGAGATCGCCGAGTAGCCGGTGAACGTCCCGATCTCGAGCACGAGGCGGGCGCGCACGGCGTGGACGAGCATCTCGAGAAACGCCCCTTCCAGCCGCCCCACCATCATCCCGGCGTCCTCGTGCTCTGCCTTCGTCCTAGAGGCCACCTGCTCGAGGTTGGCTGTCACCACAGAGGAATGGGCCGTGGCGTACTCCTCGATCTGCGGGTTGACGATCTCCATCAGGTCTCCTTGTCGTCGGTGTCGTTCTCGACAGCATCGCCCCTGCCACCGCGGGCGCCGCCGCCGGTCGACCGGGCGGGCTTGTCCGCATTGGCGGGCTTGTCCGCATTGGCGGGCTTGTCCGCATTGGCGGGCTTGTCCGCATTGGCGGGCTTGTCCGCACTGGCGGGCTTGTCTGCACTGGCGGGCTTGTCCGCACTGACGGGCTTGTCTGCACTGGCGGGCTTGGCTGGGTCGGCGGGCGTGGTCGGGTTGGACGACTTCGCCGGCTTGGAAGCCTTCGAGGCGCCCCCTCCGGCGGACCCGCGGCGGCGAGATGCCGACGGAGCCGGAGCAGGCCGCTCGGGGTCGCCCCAGATGCTGGCTCCGATCTTCAGCAACCCGGCGAGATCGGTGATGTTCCCCGGCAAGTAGCCGACGGTCGCCGTGACGTCGTGGCTGGCGGCGAGCTCGCTCAGCAGCTCTGCCTCCCGGTTCGCCACGAGGCGGAAATTCGAGAAGCTCTGGGCTACTTCGCGCAGCACCGACCCGACGAGGGCGGGCGCCTCGCCATCCAGCAGATCGGGTGAGAGCGTCGATGCCAGCTTCGGGGCATCGGCGCCGAGGCGGTCGGCGACCTTGGCCACGACGGAGTCCGAGAGCGCAGGTGGCAGCACCTTGTTGCACACGAGCAGGCCGAGGTGCAGGTGGCGGCTGACGAGCGCTTGCGCCATCTCCTGGGCCTCTCGCGCTGGGACGGCTTCGAGAGTCGTGACGAGCAGGAACGTCGTGCGCATGTCGCTGAGGAGCCGGTTCACCGCCTCGGCTCGGGCGACGAAGCCGTCCCGCATCGTCTGGAACAAGATGAAGAAATCCGCCAGGTCCTGCAGGAGCTGGCTGCCGAGTATCCGATCGGCAACTTGGTAGAAGGGGCGGGAGGCGAGGTTCACGAGCCGTGAGCGATAGGGCACCGTGAGCCAGCGCAGCAGCCGCGACGAGAAGAAGTCCGTCATGCGAGAGGGGGCGTCGAGCAGGTCGAGGGCGTTTCTCGAAGGGGGGGTGTCCACCACGAGGAGGTCGTAGTTGCCCTCCTCGTGCAACTCGTACAGGCGCTCCATGGCAATGTAGTCGTGACCCTGCGCGAAGCGTCCCGTGATGTTCTGGTAGAGCGGGTTTGCGAGGATCTGGCGGGCGGTCCTGGCGTCGGGGGCGTGTCGTCTGACAAGCGCGTCCCACGACTCGGACATGTCGACCATAGCGGCGTAGAGCTGACCCTTCGGTGTGACGCCGGCGTCTTTGAAGGCGGCGTCCGGCACACGCGTGGCGGCGTTGCCCAACCCGGCGAGACCGAGGGCGTCCGCCAGGCGGCGCGCCGGGTCCACCGTCACCACGAGGACTCGGCCGCCGACGCGGGCAGCTGCCGTGGCCGCCAGAGCGGCGGCGGCCGTCGTCTTGCCCACGCCGCCCGGGCCGCAGGCGACCACGACCTCCTTTGCCGCTAAGAGCTGCTCGACGTGCCGCTGGCGGTCCGGGGCAGGCTGCAACGGCCGAGAGAGCGCCATCAGAGCTCCTCGCCGAGCGACTGTGCCACCTGCCGGATGGCGCGGATGCCGTGTGCCCGCGAAAACAGGTAGGGGACGTACATCAGGGGCGCATCGGCGCCGATGGCGAGGCGGAGTCGCTCGAGATGAGCTGAGCCGTCCCGGCGGATGGTGACGGCGAGCCGGGCGGCGGCGAGCACGGAGACGACGTCAGCAGGCGAGGCGGACAGGCGGCCGGCCAGCCAGTCGACGGCGAGCGGCTCGACGAGGCGATCGAAGACCTGCTCCTCGGCGCGCCCGAAGAGCTCGGGCAGCACCCGGTTGGCGATGACGCACGCGAGGTGAACGGGCGTCTCGTCGGACAACCGCCCCGCCAGGTCGATGGCTTCGCTGACGGGCATCTCCTCCGGCGTGGTGACGAGCACGACGCCCGTCTGCTGGGCGTCGCGGAGGATCTCGAGCATCCAGTCCGTCTGGTTGCGCACGAGACCGACACGGACGAGCTCGTTGATACCGGTCGGAGCGGCCAGCTGGCCGACGACGTGACCGGTGGCGGCGGCGTCCACGACGACGAGGTCGTAGTGGTTCTCCCGCACCTCGTAGCAGAGCTTGCCGATCGTGAGGATCTCTCTGATGCCGGGGGCGGCGGTGGCGACGAAGTCGAACGCCCTCGCCACCGGCCCGATCCTGCCTATTACCGGCACCCTGGCGACATGGTGGAGGTACTCCCGCAGCGACGCTTCGGTGTCCATCGACATCGCCGTGAGGTTGGCGGCGACGTGACGACCCTGGAACGGAGTCGGTCCGCACTCGTAGGCGAAGCTGAGGTCACCTTTCGGCTCCACTTCGCAGACGAGCGTCCGAAGTCCCTGCCCGCTCGCGAGCAGACCCAGGGCGGCGGCGACCGTCGTCTTTCCAACCCCGCCCTTGCCGGTGACAAAGAGCAGTCGCCGTGCTAGCAGGTCTGTCACGTCCGGCTCGACACCAGCCGTCCGGCTCGGCTCCGCCGTCGGACCGTCCGAGGCTCGCGCCCGCTCACTCCCTGGGCGCCCCGAAGCCGACGCGGCGATCATCGCTGGCGGCACCGACCTCGACATAGGCGATGCGGGTCGACGGCACCGCCACGCGGCGGCCGCGCTTGTCGGACAACCAGAGCACGGCGGCCGGGTCTTCGAGCACCCGCCCGATGTCGGCCAGCAGCTGTTCACGATCGGTTCCCTCGGGGAGGTCGACGTCGATCTCTCTCGGAGACTGGATGATCCCGATGCGAACGTCCACGCCGTGCTCCTTTGAATGTCTCGTGCGGTCAGCCGATCCGACTATCGCGGTGCAGCCGCCGGTGGTGGCAGACCGAGCTGCTTCGATGCGATCGGGCTACCCGATCGCCGTGGGCCTCATCGTAGGGCGGAGCCAGGACGCACAGGCCAACTCAACCCGAATCGAAGCCTCTCGGCAACCGATCAGCCGTCCAACCAAGGCGTGCAACCGCCTGTACGCAGGCGAATCGGTCCGTCATTCCAGCCACGTAGCCAACCGCCCGTCGGAGCGCAGCCGCGGAGGGGGGATCGACATCCGACTCGCCAAGGCTGTGGTCGGCCGGCATCTCGGCCGGATGGCCCGCATAGTGCTCAACGAGACAGCGGAGCATGTCGATCACGCGCCTCGACTGCTCCGCCGATGCCGGGCGCAGGTAGATCTGCTCGTAGTCGAAGCGCCGCAGCGCCGCCAGGGTCTCCCCCATCGCCTCGCTCAGCGCCACCTGGCCGGTGGCTGACGACACCTGAACGACGTCGCCCACGAAGGCGCGCAGCTGGGCGCTGCGCGTGCGGCCGCACCGTTCCACGATCGCCGCCGGCAGCTGCGCCAGATCCACGATGCCGGCGTGGGCGGCGTCCTCCAAGTCGTGGGCTGTGTAGGCGATTCGGTCAGCCAAGGCCACCACCTCGCCTTCGGGGGTGGAGGGGGCTGGCCGCGACCAGGAGTGATTACGGATTCCGTCCAACGTCTCGGCACAGAGGTTGAGGTGCGAGAACGTGACATCCGCTCCCCAAACGGCGTGATCAAAGCCACCCTCGAGGAACGGCGAGAGGGCGTCTTCGCTGGCATGGCCGCCCGGACCGTGTCCGCAGTCGTGACCGAGGGCGATCGCTTCGCAAAGGGCGACGTTCAACCGGCTCGCCCTGGCGATGGCCGTTGCCACTTGTGCGACCTCGAGGGCATGGGTGAGTCGCGTGCGCTGGTGGTCGGCCGGGAACACGAAGACCTGGGTCTTTCCCGCCAGCCGGCGAAACGCGGCCGAATGCAGGATCCGGTCCCGGTCGCGTTCGAAGCACGTCCGAACCTCGTCCGGCTCCTCCGGCACGGCCCGGCGGCCGGCGCCTCGCGCCCGCGTGCCCCCGGGAGCCAGCCAGGCGTCGTCGGCCTCCTCGCGCGCCGTGCGGTCGAAGACGGTGAAAACCCCGGAGGGAGGGGCTTGGTCGTGAGCAACCCGGATCCCCTCCGAAAGAGCGCGGACGCCATCCATCGTGGCGGCCCATTCGAGCGCCCGAGCGCTGAGCTCGCTCCCCTGCTCGGCCATGGTCATAGTGCGAGGATACGTGCCGGCTGTGTCACCACAGAGGGCACCGAGGGCGGAGGTGGTGGTTGTTGTCGAATACGCGAGACACCTCAACCACCTCGTTGGATCCCGGTGGCAGCAGACGGCGGCGCCGGCGGCCGATGCCTCAGCGGACCGACAGTTCCGAGCGGTACACCCTCGATGGGCCGAGCTCCACCACCTTGGAGGCGAGCGCCTGGAACACCGCCGCCACAGCACCGTCAGGCTCAGCCACCACGATGGGCACACCGATGTCCCCGCCGCTGCGCAGGGCGGGCACGAACGGAATCTGCGCGAGCAGGCCGACACCGAGCTCGTCTGCCAGCTGCCGGCCCCCGCCCGAGCCGAAGAGCTCGTAGCGGGTGCCGTCGTCGGCCACGAAGCCCGACATGTTCTCGATCACGCCGCGCACCGGCATGCGCACCTGCCGAGCCATGAGAGCGGCCCGCTGCGCCACCCGTTCCGCCGCCGCTTGCGGCGTCGTGACGACGATCAGCTCAGCCCGGGGCACGAACTGGGCGATGGAGAGAGAGACGTCGCCCGTCCCCGGCGGAAGGTCGATGAGGAGGAAGTCGGGCGCCCCCCAGTGCACGTCCACGAGGAACTGCTCGAGCGCCTTGTGCAGCATCGGGCCCCGCCAGATGACGGCCTGGTCCTCCGGCACGAAGAAACCCATCGAGATGCAGCGCACACCGAACGCCACCGGCGGGACCAGCAGCGGCCCGAGCATCGTCGGCGCCTCCGTCACTCCGAGCATGGAGGGGACGGAGAACCCGTAGACATCGGCGTCCAGCACGGCGACGGAATGGCCCGCCCTGGCGATGGAGACGGCCAGGTTGACCGTCACGCTCGACTTGCCGACACCGCCCTTGCCGGACCCGATGGCGACGACGCGCGTGGGGGACGCCTTGTCGGCAAAGGGGTTCGGCCGCGGCGTCGGTCCGGCGCTGCCGTGGCGACCGTCTGCCCGCTGCCCGGGCCCCGGCACTGCACCCGCCGGAGACCTACCACCGATGCCGAGCTCCTGGATGTGAGCAGCCAGCTCGGACTCCTCGTCCGCCGTCATCTCGACGAAGCGCACGTCGGCCGGCGGTGCGCCCGCGCGGGTTACGGCGACGGCGATGCGGGCCGCGAGCTCATCTTGGGCGGAGTGACCCGATCGAGGGATCGCCACGGTGATCTCGGTGGCGCCGCCGCCCGCCTTGAGCGAGCGCAGGAGCCCGAGGTCGCCGATCGTGTGGAACAGACGCGGGTCCTCGACGCCGGCCACAGCGGCGGCGAGGCCACCGGATTCGGGTCCCTCGTTGCCTGCCATCTGCCTCGCTACCTTCCCGTCATCTCGTGTGCTGGCGCCGCTCCGGGTGACAAGCAGGACGCCCCGGTACGATATCGGCGTGGTTGGACGTGTCGGCGTGGTGGATGAGGAGGGTTTCTCGGCGGCCGTGGAAGCGATCACGTCCGCCTTCGGGGACTCGACTCGCCGTGGCATCTACCTGTTCGTGCGCGACAATGGGGGCGTGTCGGCCGGTGACGTAGCCGAGCACTTCGCCCTCCACCCGAACGTCGCCCGCCACCACCTCGACAAGCTGGCCGGTGGCGGTCACCTGCAGGTATTCGTGGATCACGCCAGCGCTGGCGTCGGACGACCTTCCAAGCGCTACAAAGCTCGGGTGGACGACCGCTCGGCCGTGCCTTCCCACCGCGACGACCTGCTCGTCCTCTTGCTGGCCAGGCTGCTGCCTCTCGTCGATCCGGCCGAGGCGGAGCGCGTCGCCCACGAGGTCGGCTCGGAGTACGGACGGACGCTCGGTGTCCAGATGGCCCCAGGCGACGCATCCCGCTCGGTGCGTTCCGCCATGCAGGCCGTGGCGGACGCCCTGACCGCACACGGGTTTGCCGCTCACGCCTCCAGCAAGGCCGACGGCAACACGGTCGTTCGCGGCCATTGCCCGTTCGGCGCCGCCGCCCTCGAGAACCCGGTGCTGTGCGCGGCAGACCGCGGTTTGGTGGAGGGCTTGCTCTCTGTGCTGTGCGGGGACACCGTCGCCGTCCAGCTCTCCTCCCGGGCGAAAGGCGACGACGGCTGCGTCACTGTCGCCGGCTGAGGTGACGAGCAGGCGCCACTATCTCGACCACGCCTCGACGACGCCGATCCGGCCGGAGGTGCTCCAGGCGATGGCGCAGTGGCTGGAGGAGGCGGCTGGGCCAGACGGCGTCGGCGATCCGGGGCGCCTGCACGAGGAGGGTCGTCGGGCGCGGGTGGCCGTCGAGTCGGCTCGCGAGATGGTTGCCGACTTTCTCGGAGCGGATCCGTCCCGCGTGATCTTCACGAGCAGCGCCACAGAAGCCGCCAACGCCGCCATCTTCGGCGCGGCGTCACTGCGTGCAGGGGCGCCATTGGTCTGCGCCGGCGTTGAGCACTCGTGTGTCAGGGAGGCCTGCAACCGCGCAGGGCCGGTCCTGCAGTCGCCCGTCGACGCGTTCGGCCGCCTGGACGTAGAGAGGCTGACCGAGCTCGTTGAGGGAGAGCGGCCAAGCCTCGTGAACTGTCAGTTCGCCAACCACGAAGTCGGGACGATGCAACCCGTCGCCGAAGTTGTGGCCGTGTGCCGCCAAGGCGGTGCTGCGGTGCACTGTGACGCCGCCGCCGCCGTCGGCCACCTGCCGGTGTCGTTCCGTCAGCTCGGCGTCGACCTGATGTCCGTCAGCGCCCACAAGCTCGGCGGCCCTCCGGGGATCGGCGCCCTCGTCGTCCGGCGCGGCGTGCGGTTGGCGCCGCTGCTCGTGGGCGGCTCGGAGGAGCGGGCCCGGCGGGCAGGGGCCGAGAACGTCCTCGGCATCGTCGGTTTTGCCGCCGCCTGCGAGGCACTTGCGGCCGGCGCCCTCGTGCTCGAGGGGCAGAGAGCGATGGAACAGACCCGGAGGCTCTGCTCTGCTGCAACCTCGGTACCCGGCGTCGAAGTTCTCGGCGATGCCGACCGCCGCCTTCCCCACATCGTGTGCTTCAGTGTCGCAGGCGTGCTCGGTGAGGCCGTCCTTCTCTCTCGATCGAGCCGGTATTGCCGCCCACTCCGGCTCGGCTTGCTCCTCCGAGGTGCTCGAGCCGTCACCGGTACTCGCTGCCATGGGCGTTGACCCGGACCGCTCCCTCCGGCTGTCCGTCGGCTGGTCGACGACCGAAGAGGACGTCGCTGCGTTCGCGGCCGCCTTTCCAGCAGCCGTCGGCCACCTCCGCTCGCTGGCTGGGGAATGAGCGGCCCGCCGGCGCCGGCGGCCCCGCTTGAACGCTGGGACGTCATCGCGTATAGATGAGGCGATGCCGTTGTGACCGATGCCCGTGCTGGCCGCGCGAAGTCGCTGGTGTTCCTGGTTGCGGTCGTGCTCGGTCTCTGCTTTGGAGCAGCGGACCAGTACCTGGGCAGCCTTCAGGTCCCCGGGCTCTGGACCGTGTCGTTGAGCCTGCTGTCGGCCCCTTGGCTCGTGTTGCCGTTCGTCTTCGGCTGCAGCCAGCTGCGCGCCCGCCGCGCCGCCATGCTCGGGCTCGTCGTCACGCTGTCGGCGCTCCTCGGATATTTCCTCATGATCATGGGCCCGTTTGAGGGCGGTCACGCGAGCCTGAGCCTGCGCGAAATCCGCGGTCTGCTCGTCTCGAACAAGCTCAACATCGCCGGCGGATTCGTGACAGGACCCCTCTATGGCCTCCTCGGGCAGCGCTGGCGGACTCGACGGTCGTGGACAAGCGCCATCTTTGTGGCCGGAGCGCTCTGCCTGGAGCCGTTGGCGCAAACGGCAGCCGGCGATAACTCATCGGGGGCCTCGACCGTGTGGCCCTTCGAGGTGCTCGCCGGCATCGCCCTGGCGACCTACTTCCTCGTTGCTGGCGTGGCATACCGGCGGCGCGCTCGAGGCAGGCCTCGAAACACCAACAGTGATCTGACCGCCGGGCTCGGTCAGATGACTGTCCCGCAGGTGCGCCTTCGACTTCGCAGCCACCTTCAAGCTGTAGCTCCTTGAGCCGACCGCGGCCGTGTGTCGACCCGCCTCGGTCACCATAACGCCAGCACGGCGGGCAGCCCGGCGAGCGCCGAAGGGTCGCGGGCCGTGGCGACGACGTCGTGCCCGCGTCCCGCCAGCTCGGCGACCGTGGCGGCACCGATCGCCCTCGCTGCCCCTGTCACGAGTACGCGCATGCCCACCATCCTCTCCCGATCGGCGTCAAGAGACGTCCGGCTCCGCGGTGTCGTGGGCGATGGCGGCGCGCGCCCGCTCGCCCAGTTCGACGGCGGCATCCCAATCGCTCCCGGCGGGATGCAGGGGGGCGCCGACCACGAGATGGACTCGTCCGTGGCGCACGAGCCGTCTGCCGGGTGGAACCATCTCCCTCGTGCCGGAGATAGCGATCGGGACGACCGGGCAGCCGACGCCGGCGGCGACGACGAATGCTCCGTGGTGGAACGGCCGAAGCCCGCGCGAGGACGAGAGCCCGCCTTCAGGGAAGAACACGAGCGGCGTACCCGATCGTGCCACCTCGGCCAGGCGGGGCGTCGTGCCCCCCGTGCCGTCCGGCTTGGCGTGCTCTACGAACTCGATCCCGAGGCGGCCGAGAAAGAAACCCGTCAGCATCTTCGTGGCAAAGACCTCGCCCGCCACGAACGTCGCCCGGTCGGAGATGACGGCGGCGAGCACGAACGAGTCGAGGTAGCTGGCGTGGTTCGCCACGATGACGAAGGCGCCCGGCAGCGTTAGGTGCTCCTCGCCATCGACGCGAAGTGGCGTCAACGTCAGGCGGATGAGAGCGCGATCCAAGCGATAGACGACTGCCCTTCGCCGCCGTTGGCCGGGCAGGAGAACGACGGCGAGGAGGGCGAGCGATGCGAGGAAGCCGAGCACGAGCCACGCGTAGGCGGCGAAGCCGATGCGCCCCGCCAGGCCGGCGGCGCGACGCACGCCCCGCGGCGCCTCGGCCGGGGTGAATTGCACGAGCTGCCACATTATGGCCCGCCGAGCCGCCGAGGCGGCTGCACCGGCGTCCGGACTCAGCTCTTGATGCGCCACGCCTCCACGCCGTTTTGCGTGGGCACGAGCATCATGGCGTCGCCAACCGCCGGCGTGACGAAGTGCTCCAGGCCGTCCGTCGAGCGCTCTATCTCGACCCTGCCCGTCGTCGGGTTCATCCCGTAGAGCCCTCCGCCGGACCAGCTGAGCGCCCAGACGAGACCCCCCGCGACGATCGGTGAGCCGTTCGGGTCGCCGGTCGAAGGCGACCACGCCCGCTTGAAGGTCCGGGCAGCGACGTTGATCTCGACCGCCTCGGTGCCGCTGCCGCAGGCAGCGTAGACGTACACGTGGGCCTTCGCCCCGGTGCCGATGACGTCGCTGGCGTCGGCGCCGAAGACGCCCGACCCTCCCGAGCAGAGCGTCCCCGTGAAGGCGCCCTTGCCGATATGGCCGAGCGGTGAGTCCTTCATGAGATAGCCGAAACTCCCACCGTTCGCCGGCTTGCCTGCGGCGAACAACAGAGACGTGCCGGGGATTGCCAGCGGCCCAGCCGAGCCGAGGTCCCAGTCGTCATCGTTCAGCTGAACCCAGTTGTGAGGTGCCCAGTACCCGAGCCGCTTCAGGGTGGGCGACAGCTCGACGATCGAGTTTCCCTCGTCGTAGTCCTTGATCGTGTTCGAGCTGCCGTTCCCGCTGGCGACATAGAGGTCCCCGGACGGAGAGACAAACGCCCCACCCGTGCCCCAGATGCCACCCTCGCGCTGGGTCGGCACCTGGTAGCTGACGAGCGGTCCCGTGCCGGACGCCGGCAGGCCCACGACATAGCCGTGGTACTGGCCGCAGTCTCCGTCGAGCCCGCCGTACTCGGCGTAGACCCGACCGTCGAAGAGCGTGAGGGCAGCACGCTGCTGCTCGGCCGCGACGTAGTAGTGGCTCGCCTGGTTGCCGTCCGGCGGATCGATGTCCCGGTGCCAGAGCTCCCTGTGAGTGGCGAGCGATATGGCCACGAGCCAGTGGCGGACGTCCCGCCAGTTGTTGCCGCCCACCTCGGTCTCCTCGGCCGCGAAGATCTCGTTCGTCGCCGGGTCGATGACGGGCGTCCCGGTGATGCCGAGCGGGCTGATGTCGCCGCACCCGCCAAGATTCGGCCCGCGGTCGACCACCGACGACGTGTTCGGGGCCGTCCCAACATGCAGCTTCCAGATCACCTTTCCCGTCTTGGCGGCGATCGCGTAGATCGAGTCGTTCTCGGTGCCCACGTACACCCTGGCGTCGTAGACGAGCGGCTCCCCGTAGACGCCGCCATTGAGGGAGGCGTTCCAGGCGGGGGCGGAGGAGAGACCGATGATCCTCGGGTCGACGGTGTCGTCCCCCGACCGGGCGTTGTCGTAGTGGTACGTCGTCAGATCGCCGAGCGACGGCGACGGAAGTTGCCTCGGGGTGCCGCGTGAGCTGGCGGCGGCCGATTTCGTCATGGGCAGCGTGCCCGACGCCGAAGCGGCCGCACAGCCTGCGGTTGCAACCGCGAGCACCGCGCCGATGCAAGCGGCAGCGATCCGCCGGCGCCTCTTGCTGGTAGATCCACGTGCCATGACTCACGTCTCCTCGCCGGGTTGGGAACGTGTGGCGAGGGTACTCAGACATCACCGTCTTCGCATCCCTCCTGTTGGAAAGTTCGTCGCAGCGTGACCCAGTCAGGGCGAGCGTGCAACCGGCAACAAGCCCCAGCTCGGATCCACCGCCAACGCCTTGGCGCTCGCCTCGGTGCAGCCCCGACCGGCGGCCAGGCGTCGTCGAGGGCTATGGCGCTCTCGTCGCCGGACTGAAGGCCGCTGGCACGGCCAGCCCGGAGGTCCGGTAAGCAGCCCGGGCGGTCGATCGCACCGAGTCCACGAGGGCGGCGGAGGGATCGTCGTCGAGCATGGCGGTGAACTCGGTGGCGGCGGCATTGGGTGAGTGGGCGTCGTCGTAGAGGGCGACGCCGTCGTAAGCGCGGGCAAGGGCGTAGCCCGGCGCCACCCGCACGGCAGCCGCGATCTCGTCGTCGCCGCCGGCGACGACCCGCTTGCTGTCGTCCGACAGCCCGGCGAGTCGGACGATCCAGCCACCGTCGGCCAGCGCCTCCGGCTGCTCGGGGTCGAGCGCCAGCACTCGGTCGTAGACCGCTACGGCCTGCACGAGCTGTTTGTTGGAGGCGAGCACGCCTGCCTCTGCGAGCTCGATGCGAACCTGGTCGGCGACCGACAACGTCGTGGGCGGGGCGCTCGCGAACGGCGCCACCTTTGCCAGCGAGAGGCTCACGAGCAGGGCCGCCAGGGCGAAACACCCCGCCGCCGACCATCCGAACACCATCCGATGCTTCGGGGACGCCAGCCAACGCCTCGCTCCGGGGCGCGCTCCGGTCGCCGTCTCCGAGCGGGTGGACTCGTTCGGGCCAGGCGGGGCAACCCCTTCGAGGGCGGCCTCGATGAGGGCCGCCCGCTCCTCGTAGTTTGCTCGCAGGCTCTCGTAGTCGGCCCCGTCGAGCTCGCCTGCGCCGTGTTCACGATCGAGATCCTCGAGCGACTTGCGAACGTGCTCTGCCTCATCGAGCAGCTCCGCCCGGGTGCCCGGAGCCGGTCTGGTCGCCGGGCTCATGGCGCCACACCGACTCGAGCGCCCACGAGCCGCCGTTGCCGACGCCAGAAATACCAGCCGAGGACGGCGGCGGCGGCGGCGATCGCCCCGAGCGGAATGAAGTACAACGCCGCCTCCACGCCGGTCCCCGATGGCAGCAACAGGCCGCCCGGCCCGTAGCGTGCGACGACCGCCTGCTCGATGCGTTGGTCGCTCCAGCCACTGTGTACCCAGCCGGCGACCTCGTTTCGCAACGTCACAGAGGTGGGGGCGTCCGACTGGGCGATCGAGAGGTCCTCACACGCCGGGCACTTGACGATGCTGTCGAGGCGGGAGATGCGGGCGGCGGCGGAGCTCACCGGCGGGTTGATGCTGCCGATGACGAGCAGCACGATGGCGATCGCGAGGAGCAGCGCCCAGGCGAGCCGTGAGCTGAGGAGCTTGATCACAGCCCTCTCGCCTGCTCCTGCTCGATCCATCGCACGAGGTCCGTCGAGGTCACCGCCCCTTCTATCGAGGCCACGACCTGACCAGTCGGGCTCACGAGGTACGACCGTGGGAGCGAGCCGACACCGTAGTCAGAGGCGATGGAGCCGCCGTTGTCCACGACCGACGGCCACGTGGCACCCTCGGCGGCTTGGAATGCCTTCCCGTCACCTTCGGTGTCGCCGAAGAGCACCCCGAGGACGTCGGTGCGAGCCCCGCCCGGGTGGGCGTAGAGGAACTGCTCCAGCTGCGGCTCCTCCTGCCGGCAGGCGTCGCACCAGGATGCGAAGAAATTGACGAGCACCCAGCGTCCTCGCATGGACGAGAGCGAGATCGTCGAGCCGGCGAAACTCTCGGCAACGATTGGCGGAGCGGCCCGGCCGACGAGCGGGCTGTCCGCCATGACCATCGTGGCGGGAGGGCGCGTGGCGAGCACGGCCACGAGGGCGATGGCGACGACGCCGACGCCGAGGGCCGACCATCGGGCCGTGCGGAACCGCTGACTGCTCATTCGCCCACCCCAACCGGCAGGCGGTGCGGCCGATCGGCCTCTCCGGCCCCGCCACCACGGCCAGCGTCCGCCGACCCCGCGGAACCGTCGGCCCTTGCCGGCATCGTCCCCCCGGCGACGGCAGCGGCAGGCGCCGCCTCGGCCGATTCACCCTCACGCTCCGACCGCCGCCTCCGACCCGAGGGCACGGCCGCCAGCAAGGCCCCGAAGGCCGTCAGGACTCCGCCGACCCACAGCCACAGGACCATCGGCTGCTCGACGACGCCGATCGACGCCGGACCCTTCCCCGAGCCCGAGACGGCGCTGATCGTGAGGTAGACGTCCCGCCGCCAGGAGGAGTCGATCGCCGGCGTGGCGATCCCCTCGTAGCCCGTGTAGTTGCTGATGGCCGGGCGGAAGGCAGCGCCGTCCACGTAGACGAGCCCCACGATGCCGCTGCGATTCGGCTGCGAGAAGGGTGCGGCCCCCCCGTAGGTGATCCGTTGGCCCTCGTAGGTGACCGACTCCCCCACGGCCAGCTGAAACGTCGCCCGGTGGCCATAGGCGGTCGCCGCCGCCAGACCGACAGCGACGATGACGACGCCGAGATGGACGATCATGCCTCCGTTGGAGCGCCCGACGAACGCCCGCCACCAGGAGGCGCCCGCCCGGTGGGCGGCGAGTGAGGCCAGCACGAGCTGGCGGATGGCGGAGGCGCCGGCGACCGATGCCATCCCGAAGGCGGCGAGCGGCGTGAGGCCGCGCACGCCGAAGGCGACGCAGATGCCGACGACGGCAACGCCGGCCCATGCCGGCAGCGCCAAGCGGGAACGCAGCACGCCCGCCCCGGCCTTGCGCCACGGCAGCACGGGTGCAACGGCCATGAAGAACAGCAAGGCGAAGCCGATCGGGACCGTCATCGAGTTGAAGTACGGCGTCCCGACCGTGATCTCCTGATCGTCGATCGCCTGCACGAACAGGGGGAAGACCGTCCCGAGGAGCACGACGAGGGCGAAAGCGGCAAACAGCAGGTTGTTGACGAGGAAGGCGCCCTCTCGCGAGACGGGCGAGTCGATCGATCCGGGGGAGCGGAGCCGTTCACCCCTCCAGAAGATCAAGCCGACGCCCGTCGCCACGACCGCCCCGAAGAAACCCAGCAGCGACGGCCCGATCGCCGACGAGTCCGTAAAGGCGTGCACCGACACGAGCACGCCGGAGCGTGTGAGGAACGTCCCGAGGATCGTGAGCGAGTAGGCGGCGATGAGCAGGGAGATGTTCCAGACCCGCAACAGCCCGCGGCGCTCCTGCACCATGACCGAGTGCAGGTAGGCGGTGGCGCACAGCCAGGGCAACAGGGCGGCGTTCTCCACCGGATCCCACGCCCAGAAACCCCCCCATCCCAGCACCTGGTACGACCACCAGGCCCCGAGCACGATGCCGACGGTGAGAAAGGCCCAGGCGAAGAGCGTGTAGCGGCGGGTGACGACGAGCCAGCCCTCGCCGAGGCGACCTGTCACGAGCGCAGCCACGGCGAAGGCGAAGGGCACGGTGAAACCGACGAACCCGAGATACAGGAAGACGGGGTGGAAGGCGATGAGGACGTTGTCCTGCAGGAGGGCGTTCGGCCCTTGGCCGTGGGTCGGGACGGCGCCCGAGATGCGCAGGAAGGGGTTGGCCGGGCCCGCCATGAGCCCGAAGAAGAAAGCAGCGACGACCAGGGTGACGAGCATCGCCCAGGCGACGAGCGGGTCGGCCGCCCGGCTGCGGAAGCGGCGGGCGATGACGGCGATGTAGCCGGCCAACACGAGCGCCCACAGCAGGATCGATCCCTGCAAGGCGGCCCACAGCCCCGTGATGGAGTAGATGAGCGGTGTCACCCGGGCGTTGTTGTCTGCCACGTAGGCGAGGGAGAAGTCGTGGGAGATGAGGGCGTGCTCCATGGCAGCGGTGGCGAGGAGGGCGCCCGCCAGCACTCCCCAAGCCGCCCGCGGCCCGGCCGCCAGCCACCCGGGGCGGTGCTTGGCAAGGCCCGCACCGAGCACGCCGACACCGCATACCGCCGAGACGAGGCCGAGGGCGACCCCGATCTGGCCGAGAATTGCGTTCACGGGCTCGAGCCGGAAGCGGGTTTCACGCGGTTCGGATGGGCGGCGATGTAGGCGGCGGAGTGCTTCACCATGATCTCGTCGGAGGCGAAGAGGTTGCTCGAGCCGACGAAGTGGCCGACGACTACCACGGGCAGGCCCGGCCTGAACATCTGTGGCGGAGAGCCGGTGTTCTTCACATCAACGGTGACGCCGGATGAGGCGACGGCGAAGCGA
This sequence comes from uncultured Actinomycetota bacterium, assembly GCA_963735115.1. Classification (GTDB taxonomy): domain Bacteria; phylum Actinomycetota; class Acidimicrobiia; order Acidimicrobiales; family Bog-793; genus JAKACA01. Next base: position 280,375 of record CAVTJR010000002.1, read on the forward strand.
TAGACGTCGCCCCCTACGTGGTGGACGCTGCCGTTGACGACGTCGCCCTCCATCTGGAATTCGGTGTTGCCGAGCTGCGCCCGCTGCGCGACGGCCTCGTTGGCCGTCTTGAAGAAGACGATGGCGGAGGTGAGCCCCTTGTAGACAAGAAACCCGATCGCCCCGAGGATGAGGATTCCCACGACCCACATGCGGCCGCGCTGCGCCCGAGTCGTGCGGGGGCGGCGACGCGGGGCAGGGGCGAGACGCCGGCACGAGCCGGCGGCCGACCCGCGGCGACGAAGTCGCCGGCGTCGCTCGACTCGGCGTCCAGCTCGGAATCGCCCAGGCCGCGTGTCGTGTCGATGCTCACGGCTGCTCCCCTGCTGCCGGCCCCGTCCCGGGCGACGCCTCCGGCACGGCGCCGGCCCGCTGGGAGGGCGGAAGCCGGCGGCGGGCAGCCCGCTCGCGGGAGACAAGACTGGTGGCGTAGGTGGCGAGGGAGCCGAGGACGATCACGTAGCCGACTTCGATGTAGCCGCTCATCGGACGGCCTCTGCCCAGCGATCGGCCAGGGCATTCTCGAGCCCTTCGTCGCTCTCGCGCTCGCGCAGGACGGCCAGCCGGTAGCGGTGCACCATGAGCCAGACATAGGTGAGCGTGAACGACACGAAGCCCAGCAGCAGCGTCCATGCCATCGACCCGTGCACGTAGCTGTGCCGGGTGGCGAGATCGATCGTCGGGCCCTGGTGGAGGCTCCGCCACCAGGACACGGCGAAGAAGACGATGGGCACGTCCAAGAAGGCGACGAGCCCGGCGATGGCAGATCGGCGGGCGACGGTGTCGGGATCCCCCGGGACGTTTCGCAGCGCCAGGTAGCCGAGGTAGAGGACGAAGAGCAGGGCGGTCGTCGTCAGCAGCGGGTCCCAGGCCCAATAGACGCCCCACGTCGTTCGCCCCCAGATCGAGCCGGAGACGAGCGTCAGGCCGGTGAAGACGACTCCAACCTCCGCCGAGGCGCCCGCCAGGCGGTCGAAGCGAGCGTGGCGCGTACGCGGCCACAGGTAGAGCAGGCTCGAGATCGTCGCCATGCCGTAGGCGATGAACATGACCCACGCCAGCGGAGGGTGGATGTAGAGGAGGCGGACGGTCCCGTCGGCATAGCCGACAGCGTTCGGCGTGACGAAGAGGCCGAGCCAGACGGTGGCGACCATGCCGACGAGAGCGAAGGCGCCGAGCACTCGCAGGGCGCGATCTGCCCTCATGCCCCCTCCAGCAACGGCCCGAAGGCCACGGTACCGACAGCGACGTAGAGGACGGCGAACACGGCCAGCAGGGACAGCCAGACACCGGCCTGTCCCGGCGTGCCCGCCAGGGCTTCATCCCAGGCCTTCGTGGCGCCGAGCAGCACGGGAGCGGCGACGGGCAGCAGCAGGAGGGGCAGCAAGGTCTCTTTCACGCGGACGCCCGAGGAGAGGACGCCATAGGTGACACCGACGGCGCCGAGACCGATGGAGGCGGTCACGCAGGCAGCGAGCAGCACGAGACCGTCGGACAGCTGAGCACCGAACAGCAGGGCCACGCCCACGGTCAAGAGCGCCTCGAGCACGAGCAGCTGGGTGACGATCGCCGCCCCCTTGCCGAGGAAGATCCCCGCCGGGTCGAGGCCCGACAACCGCAGTCCGTCCCGGGCGGAGTCGGCTGACTCGACGGCGAAGCTCCGCTGCACGGCGAGCACGACCGACAGGAGCACGGCGATCCAGAACAGCGCGGCGGCCGCGGGCTGGAGCGCCTGGCGGTTGGGGCCGAGCGCCAGCCCGAAGAGGAGGAGGACGGTGGCGGCGAACGGAGCCACCTGGTTGAGCCCGATCTTGGCGCGCAACTCGATGCGCAGATCCTTCCCGCACACGAGGAGGGCGTCACGCCACATGAACGGCCTCGCTCTGCCGAGCCCGTTTCGGCGCTCCTTGTGGGACTGCCGGACTCGCCGGCATCACGGCGGGGGGGTTCGCGGGCGAAGCGGCAGCGTCCGGATCACCGTCGACCGCCGGCGGCGCCGGCACGACGCGGCCTCCGGCGAGGTGCACCACCCGGTCGGCGAGGGAGTGGGCATCCGACTCCCCGAGCTCGTGGGAGGAGAGCATGACGGTGGCCCCGCCGGCGCGGGCTTCGAGGATGACCTCGTCCAGGGTCGAGCGGGCGTCGTGGTCCAAGCCGGCGTGCGGTTCGTCGAGCAGCCAGAGCCTTGGTCGGCGCCCTACGACGACGGCGATGGCCGTCCGCCGCCGCTGGCCGGCCGACAGCTTGCCGACGGGCGTGCTGGGCAGCCGGCCGGTGAGCGCCAGACGAGCCATCGCCCCCTCCGCCTGCACCCTCGCCTCGGCGGCACCCGACCCTGCCGCCCGCAGGGCAAAACGGAGGTTCTCCTCGACGGTCAGCTCCTCGTAGAGGAACGTCTCGTGTCCGAGGTAGCCGATCAGGAGGCGGACGGCACGCCGATCGACGGCGAGGTCGTGGCCGAGCACGACGGCCGAGCCCGATCGCAGCGACAGCAACCCGCAACAGAGGCGGAGCAGGCTGCTCTTGCCGGCGCCGTTCGGGCCGGAAAGATGCACGATCTCGCCCTCGCCGACATCGAGCGTCACTCCGGCGAGGAGCGGAAACCGGCCGGCGAGGGCGACTGCGTCACGAAGACTTACGGCGGGCGCCATGAGGATCGCCCAATGCTACGGGCGAACGACCTCCAGGTTCCAAGCGGGGGCCGGTCGAGCCAGCCAGGCCATCAGGGCTGCTGCGACCGCAGCCAGTCGATGTCGGCGTCCACCATCATCGACACGAGCTCGGGGAAGCCGACCTCGGTCTTCCAGCCGAGCTGTTCGCGGGCCTTGGCAGCATTCCCCACGAGGAGATCCACTTCTGCCGGCCGCAGGAATTGCTCGTCCACGACGACGTGGTCCTCCCACTTCAACCCGGCGCGGTCGAAGGCGACTTCGCACAGCTCGCGCACCGAGTGCGTCTCCCCCGTGGCCACCACGTAGTCGTCGGGGACTTCCTGGGAGAGCATCTGCCACATCGCCCGCACGTAGTCGCCCGCATACCCCCAGTCGCGCTTCCCCTCGAGGTTGCCCAGCTGCAGCTCGCGGTCGAGCCCGAGCTTGATGCGGGCGACGCCGTGGCTGACCTTGCGGGGAAGGAACTCCATGCCTCGGCGCGGGCTCTCGTGGTTGAAGAGGATGCCGGAGGAGGCGTGCAGCCCGTAGCTCTCCCGGTAGTTGACCGTTATCAAATGGCCGTAGACCTTCGCCACGCCGTAGGGGCTGCGCGGGTAGAACGGCGTGAGCTCGGTCTGGGGGACCTCCCGCACCTTGCCGAACATCTCGGAGGAGCTCGCCTGGTAGAAGCGGATGTCCCGGTCCGTCAGCCGGATGGCGTCGAGGATGCGGGTGACACCGAGGGCCGTCACCTCGCCGGTGAGCACGGGCTGGCTCCAGGACGTCGGCACGAAGGACTGGGCGGCGAGGTTGTAGACCTCCGTCGGGCGGTGCTGGCGGAGGATCTCGATCATGGAGACCTCGTCGAGGACGTCGCCGGCCACGAGGGTCAGGTCGTCCTGGATGTGGGCGATGCGCTCGAAGTTGACCGTGCTCGAGCGCCGCAGCATCCCGATGACCTCATAGCCCTCCGATAAGAGCAGCTCAGCGAGGTAGGAACCGTCCTGACCCGTGATGCCGGTGATGAGGGCCCGTCGCGTCATCCGCCCGTTCTACTACTACTGTCGTCGACTGCCCAGCGTGGCGGCCTCCGCTCGGCGAACGCCGCCCTTCCCTCCGCCGCCTCGGCGGTCTGGGTGGCCACGGTGAGGAGCGGGTGGAGGTAGGCGAGCGCATCGGCCGCCCCCAGGTGCAGCACCCGGTAGAAGGAGGCGCGGCCGGCGCAGAGGGCTCCGGGGGGTTTCTTGGCGAGGAGGTCGGCGAGGTCGTCTACGGTACGGTCGAGCTCGTCGACGGGCACGACCCGGTTCAAGAAACCCAGCCGCTCCGCCTCCACCGCCCCCACCCTCCGGCCCGTCATCATGAGCTCGAGGGCGTGCCGGGGAGACATCGACTGCAGCAGGGCCACCGTCACCATGTACGGCCAGATGCCGATGTCGATCTCCGGCGTGCCGAAGACGGCGTCGTCGGCGGCGACGACGAGGTCACAGGCGAGGGCGAGGCCCATGCCGCCGGCGAGGGCGTAGCCGCGGACGCGGGCGATGGAGGGTTTGCCGAGTTGCCAGAGGTCCTGGAAGAGGGCCGCCAGCTCGCCCCTCGATTCATGCAGGTCGGCGGCGGTGACCGTCGGTTCCGACGTCTCCGAGGGGGTGCCAGCGGCCGGCGAGTGCGGGCCGACGAGGTCGGCGCCGGCGGAGAAGGCCTTGTCACCTGCCCCGGTGAGCACGACGACGCGCAGCGAGTCGTCGCCCTTGATCTCGGCCAGCGCCGTGCGCAGCCCCGAGAGGACCGAGGCGTTGAGGGCGTTGCGCCGCTCCGGCCGGTTAATGGTGAGCCGGGCGACGGCGCCGCCGCGTTCGAGGACGACATCATCGGGCACGGCGGGAGGCTACCTTGCCCGAAGATGGTGCCTCCCGTGATCCCCCCGCCGAGGCGCGTCGCCCTCGTCTCCTACCGCCTCGGCGGCACGGACGGCGTCTCGATCGAAGCTGTCAAGTGGGCGCGCGCCTTCGTTGAGCTGGGTGCCGAGGTGACGACCGTCGCCGGTTCCGGCGTCGCCGATCGGATCATCACCGGCCTTTCGGCCTACGCCGCGGAGCCGCCCGACCGCGGCGCCCTCGAGGAGTCCCTCGAAGGCGCCGACCTCGTCGTGGTCGAGAACTGCCTCTCGCTCCCCTTGAACGAGGCGGCCGGCCGGGCGCTCGCCGAGCTCCTGGCGGGCAGGCCGGCCATCCTCCACCATCACGACCTGCCGTGGCAGCGACCGCACTACCAGCAGGCGCCACCACCGCCCGATGACACCGAATGGTGGCACGTCACCATCAACGAACGCTCCCGCTTGGAGCTCGCCGCCCACGGCATCGCCGCCGTCACGTTCTACAACTGCTTCGATCCCGACGTCCCTGCCGGCGACCGCCAGGCGACTCGCCGTGCCCTTCTCGTAAGCGACGGCGAGGTGCTCGTCCTGCAACCGACGCGGGCCATCGCGCGCAAGAACGTCCCCGGTGGCGTCCTGTTCGCCCGGGCGCTGGGAGCCACCTATTGGCTGCTCGGGCCTGCCGAGGACGGCTACGGCCCCGAGCTGGAACGTGTTCTCGAACGGGCGGAGGTCCGGGTGCTGCGCGGCCTCCCGGTGGACAGGTCGATGGCGGACGCCTACGCCGCTTGCGACGTCGTCGTGCTGCCGTCGACCTTCGAGGGTTTCGGCAACCCGAGCGTCGAGTCCGCCCTCCACCGGCGGCCGCTCGCCATCGGGGCCTACCCCGTCGCCACCGAGCTCCGGCGTTTCGGGTTCTCCTGGTTCGACGCTTCCGACCCAGTGGCCGCCGCGGGCGCGGCCGCCCGCTGGCTGGCCGATCCCGACCCCCGGCTCCTCGACCGCAACGAGCGCGTGGCGAGGGAGCGCTTCTCCACCGGCGATCTCCCGGAGCGGCTGAGAAGGCTGGTTACCAGCGGGTAGGGTTCTGCGAACATGACCGCGACCCCAACAGCGTTGCCGGCGCTGGGTGTCTCCCAACCGATCTCCTCGCCGGTGCCCCGGCGCCGCCTCACGGCTGCGCGCCGGCGCCGCCAGCTGATCGACGTGGCCCTCGAGACCTTTGCCACGAGCGGTTTCAACGCCACGACGATGGAGGACATCGCCACGGCCGCCGGCGTCACGAAGCCCCTCTTGTACCAGCACTTCGCCTCCAAGCGGGCGCTGTACCTGGAGCTCATCGACGACGTGGCCGCTCGCCTCATCGGTGCCCTCGCCGTTGCCGCCGCCGCCCCGAGGACGCGACGGCAGGTGGAGGAGGCGTTCGAGGCGTACTTCCGTTTCACGATCGACAACCAGTCAGCGGTACGCATGCTCTTCGACGCCCCCCACGACGAGGAGCTCGCACGCGGCCTGCGAACGATCGAGGACTCGATCGCCCAATTCCTCGCACCCCTTTTCGATGCGGACATCGACGAGGACCACCGGCGAACGCTGGCGGCCGCCGTCGTCGGGATGACCGAAGGCGTCACCTGCGACTGGCTGCGCGTCAGCTCTGAGCAGGGCCGCACGGCGGCCGAGTCAATCAGCGAGGCGCAGCAGCTCGCTCAGCGGCTGGCGGGATTCGCGTGGGGCGGCTTCCGCTCGCTGAACAAGGCAGCCGGCTGACCGACGTGCGCGCCGGCGCCGTGCCGGCGGGTCACCCGTCCCGGTCCTGTTCGGCGCCTCGCCACGAGGTCCAGAGCGCCGCGTAGCTGCCGTTCCGCTCGAGCAGCTCGGTGTGCGAGCCCTTCTCGACGATCCTGCCGTCCTCCACCACGGCGATGACGTCGGCGTCGGCGGCGCTCTGCAGCCGATGAGCGACGGCGACGACGGTGCGGCCCTCCAGCACGCGAGAGAGGCTGCGCTCGAGGTGGCGGGCGGCACGAGGATCGAGGAGCGCCGTGGCCTCGTCGAGGACGAGGGTGTGCGGGTCCGCAAGCACGAGGCGGGCGAGGGCAACCTGTTGAGACTCGCCGGGCGAGAGCTGCACCGCCCCTGAGCCGAGCATCGTGTCGAGACCGTCTGGCAGCCGCTCGACGAGCTCGTCGGCGTCGACGACGGCCAGGGCGGCGATCAGCTCGCCGTCGGTGGCGCCCGGCGCCACCAACTCGAGGTTGTCGCGCAGCGTGCCGTTGAAGATGTGGTACTCCTGGGTGACGAGGGCGACCTCTTCTCGTAGCTGCTCGGTCGGGAGCCGGTGAGCGTCGACGCCACCGATGCGCACGCTCCCGCTCCGCGGCGGGTAAACGCCCGTCAAAAGGAGCGCCAGCGTGCTCTTGCCGGCGCCGCTCGGGCCCACCAGGGCGAGGCGGCCTCCCGGTTCGGGGGCGATGTCGATGCCATGGAGCACGTCGTGACCCTCCCGGTAGGCGAAATGCACATCGGTGGCGACGACTCGATCGCCAGAAGGCCGCTCGGCCGTCGGCTCTGACGTCTCGATCTCACGCACGCCGAGCAGCCGGCTGAGAGAAGCCGCCCCGACCTGCAGCTCGTCGAGGTTGGAGAGCACCGTGTCGACAGGGTCGATGAGCAGCTGGGTGTAGAGGGCAGCGGCCGTTGCGGCGGCGATGGATAGGCGGCCGTCGGCGTGGAGGATGCCGCCGAGGGCAACGGCGAGCACGAGGGGCAGGATGTAGCAGGCTTCCGTGAGAGGGAAGTAGATCGTGCGGAGGCGAAGGGTGTAACGCTCCCAGTGCATCCAGTTACGGATGTCGGCGTCGACGAGTTGGGTTCTTTGCTGGCCGAGGCCGAACGTCTCGATCGTGCGCCCGGCGGCGGCGTTCTCCTGCACGCGGGCGTTCATTCGGTCGAAGGCGGCGATCTCCGCCTTGTAACCGGGCCTGGCACGCTTCAAGTACCACCTCGTGCCGAGAACGAGGGCGGGGATCACCGGCACGAGCACGATCGCCATGATGGGCGCCGTCCACACGAGAGCGGCCACGGTGAAAACGGCCTGCGCTCCAGCGACCGCCATGCGCGGGGCGGCCTGGCGCACCGACCACGTCAGCTGCTCGACGTCGGAAGACGCTCGCGTCTGCAGCTCTCCGGTGCCAGCAGCTTCGACGAGGCCGACCGGCATGGCGAGGATCGCTCGTACGAACTCGACCCGGATGGACGAGAGGAGGCGTGCCGTGATCGTGCCCGCCACCCGGCTGGCGCCCCGGATGAAGAACGACTGGAGCACGAGGGCGCAGAGGAAGATGAGCACGGCTTCGTCCACGCGGGCGAGGGCGTGCCCATCGCCGCCGGCAGCCGCCTCGGCGACGACGTCGCCGAGAACACGGGGTCCGACGAGGCCGGCGACGCTGGCGGCGGCGTAGAAAGCGAGCACGCCGGCGGCGTCGCGCCAGTCCGTCCGCAAGACGGCCATGATGTAGGCGCGAACGACGCGGGCGGACGCGACGGGAAGCTCGTGGCTCATGAACCGCTCCCGTCGGCTCGAAGGGAGCGGCCTGTGGCCGCGGAGGGTGCCCTCGCGGGGCCAGCGGCGGTCGGTTTCATGTTCGCCTCGGTTCCCCGCAGCACGATGGCCCGGTAGCGCTCCTCGGCCCTCAGCAACTCCGCGTGGGTGCCTGCAGCCACGGCCTGCCCGTCGACGAGGATGACCCGATCGGCCCGATCGAGCAGGAGCGGGCTCGTGGTGGCGATGACCGTCGTCCTCCCCGCGGGATACGGCGCAGCCGATCGGCGATCGCCGACTCCGTGTGGGCGTCGACGGCGCTCGTCGGATCATCCAGCAACAACACGTCGGGGTCGCCGGCGAGCGCCTGGGCGAGGGCGAGACGCTGGCGCTGGCCTCCGGAGAGCGATCGCCACCGTTCCGGCAGGAGCGTGTCGATGCCGTCTGCAAGACCGTTCACGAGCTCGTCGGCCGCGGCCGCCTCGATGACCTGTTCCGTACGAGCCCCGGCAGGGGCGAGCACCTCTGCAGCCGTCGTCATCAGCTGAACCGGGGAACGCTCCGAGAGGACGACGTGACGGCGGAGCTCGGCGAGGGAGACGCGGTCGAGGCTGGTGTCGCCGATCCTGACCGCCTTGCCCTCTGCGGGATCCTCGAAGCGTCCCAGACGGTCGAGCAGGGCCGTGCCTTCCTCCGGCGTCGCCGGGACGACGGCGGTGAGCACGCCCGGCTCGATGGCGACGTGGGTCATCTCGTCGCGGAGCACCTCCGCACGGAAGTTCGGAGTTGGAGCCGGCTCGGCTCCGGTGGGCTCGGCGATCGTCCGCTGCATGGAGAGGACGCCGATGATTCGCCGGGAGGCCACGAGCGCCGCCGTCCACTTGGAAGACGCCTCGATGAAGGTCTGCATCGGGATGAGAAGGAAGGCGGCCGAGGCATAGAACGCCACCAGCTCTCCCGGAGAGATGGAGCCGTGGACGGCATACCCGGCCCCGAGCCAGGTGATCGCCACAACGAGGGCGCCGGGCAACAGGACCTGAGCCCCGTCCAGGTACGACTGCAGGATCGCCGTGCGTACCGAGGCGTCGGCGACCGTGTTGGACGCCTTCTCGAAACGCCCTGCGAACACCCGCTCCCCGCCGAGACCGCGCAGGACCCGGAGTCCCGACACCGTGTCGGACGCGAGCGAGCTTGCCTCCGCCCGCCGCTCGCGCTCGGCCGTCTGGCGGCGCTCGAGCGGTCGGACGAGAGGAACGACGAGAGCCATGGCCGTCGGCACTCCCAACACGACGATCGCTCCGAGCGGGGGTGAGACCGAGAGGAGCACGGCGCTGAGCGCTAGGAACGAGACGACGCCGCCGGCCGTGCGTGCCGAGACGTCGAGAGCTTCGCCGATCCGTTCCACGTCGGACGAGCCGAGGCTCGCCACCTCCCCCGCCGCCACCCGGCGGGCGAGCTCGCCGCCGAGATAGCAGGCGTGGCGCGCCACCAGCTGCTCGACGCGGCTCACGGAATGGAGGAAGTTGGCGACGGCCCGGCGGTGGCGCAGGATGCCTGCAACCGCCTGCGTGATGCCGAGACCTAGGAGGACGAGCGACCAGCCGATGACCTGCGACCGGTCTCGCCTAACGGTGGCGCCGAGGGCAGCCCCGAGCGCCAGAGGGATGGCCGCCTGACTCGTCATCCAAAGGACCCCAAAGACGGCTCCGCCGACGACGACTCGCAGCTGCTGGCGGGCCACCCACGCGAGGAACCGCCAGGCGGACCGAAGGTCGGGCGCGCCAGGGTCGGCGACAGGCAGCTCAAACATGAGCCAACCGACGGTAGCGCCCCCACCGCGCGCGGGGTGCCGAGGGCTCACGCGCCGGAGAGCGCTCCGGTGCGCGCTGTACCTACGGACTGCCGTCCGGGCTGTGCGTACCTTGCGGACTACGCGGACTCAGAGGTGGTGCATGGCGTCATCGTAGTCGTGGCGCTCGCCGGCGGTGAGCTCACGCGCGGATCGTCCTTGGCTGCGGGGTGCCCGTCGGGTACGTGCGCCTCGGGGCCGACCCACGGCCGCTTCTCTCCGCGCTCCACGGCCACTCCGACCGATGGCCACTCTGACCCACAGGGCACTCCGACCATTCGTGTGCTCAGACTGCTCACACTGGCCGAGTTTGAACGCCCTCGGCGCGCGATTCGCCGCCAGATCTGCCCTGGACCGCGACCAATGTCGCCAACCGGTGCATTAGCTTGCCGCGGGCAGCCGGAGTCGGTGCACGGACCGGTGATCTCCTCGCGAGTCGCTCGTCGGCACCAGCACGCTCGGCAAGGGCCGTCCACGAACGCGAGAGAGGCAGTCATGATCGGTGACAAGGTTGAGCAGTTCCAAGGCAAGGGCAAGGACCCGGATGTTGTACGGGCCCACATCGAGGAATACCTGCGGAACGACGGCTTTACGGTTCAGACCTCGCCATCGAGCGCACAGGGCGAGGTGATCCAGGCGAAGAAGGGTGGATTCCTCCGTGGGGTAGTCGACGCAGACCGTGCCATGACCATCACCATCACGGGGACCTCCGACGACCTCACAGTCCATATCGGTATCGGCAAATGGCTCGAGCATCTTGGCGTCGCAGCCATCGAGACGTTGCTCGTTTCGGACCTGTTCCTCGTGGTGGATGTGGCCGAGAGCGCCTGGAATATCGAGATCGAGGACAAGCTCATTAAGGATCTCAAGACATTCGTCGGTTGAGGGGGCTGCTACGCGAGGGTGCTCGCGACCGATCTCCGGCTTCGCATCTCGGCTGAGACGCCGCCTCAGCGGTACTGACCCCGCCCGGCTGGCGGTCGACCCCGAGCACGGCAAGCATGAGCAGCCGTGACTGCGTCGAGGGCGCTCTTCGTGGTGGTCTCAGGGCCACCGGCCAGCGGAAAGTCCACACTTGCTGCCGCCATCGCCTTTGAGCTCGATCTGCCGTTACTAGCCAAGGACACAATCAAAGACGCGCTCATGTCGGTCTTGCCGGTTCCCGACATTGAGGCATCACGTCAACTGGGACGAGGCGCGGTAGCCGCGATTTTGGCGGTCGCCGCCCAATCACCTTGCGGCGCCGTCCTCGAAAGCAACTTTCACCGGACCGTCGCGGTCGCCGAGCTCCGCGGGCTTCCCGGCGTAGTTGTTGAAGTGTTCTGCCGGTGCGATCCGTTGGTGGCGGCCCTGCGCTATCGGGCACGAACGGGTTCGCGTCATGCCGGACACTTCGACTCGCTCCGAACCACCGAAGAACTCTGGAACGACGAGGTCGCACATCCGGTCGCTGGCGGGTGGCCCGTACTGGAGGTTGCCACGAACGACCCTGTCGACGTGAGCGAGATCACCCGCTTCATTCGGGGCGTTCTCGCTGTGACGTAACTGAACTGCCTGCGCGTCATCGCACACGAGCTGTCGGGGTCCGAAAAACGAGCCGCGCCTCCAGCCTTACGGACGAATGCCGCATCGCACCGGCGACCCTCTTCACCCCTCCGCGGCGGATAACGAACAGAGAGGATCGTGGGCTATCGCAGGGTCCGCGTGCTGGCTCGTCCCACGCGCGAGAATGGCGTCAGCTGAACATCTCCGCTTTAGGGCGTGCAGCCGATCAAGCCAACACTCGCCCAAGCGAAGGAAACGAGCGGGCCCGAAAGGGCCCGCTTATTCTTTACCTGTTGCTCCTTCTGAGTAGTCCGCAAGACTTCGGCTGTGACGCGTTGCGACCCAGGGCCGCTGGCCGAGTCCGCACCAGGCCGAGCCGGACGGAGCGCCCTCCGCAACAGGAGCGGGCGGCACGGCAGCGGTGCTGCATTCCCGGTGCTCATCGCACCGCAGGTGGTCCCTGTCCGTCAGCGTCTAGAGGAGTCCCGAGACCTCGTGCACGTCACCGCAGGGGACGCCCAGCGCCGCGTGATGGCTGCGGACAGCCTCAGCGTCCGGCGCCTCAAGCAAGCAGTACACCTTCCCTTCGGAGTTGTAGAACAACTCGACCTGGCGGACGCCGAACTCGTCGCACGTGGCGTTCTTGGTGTCCTCCCTAAGCTGTTGGATCGCCTCGTCGGGCAGCTTGAGGTCGTCATGGAAGTCCATAAATTGGGGCATGGAGCCCTCCCTTCAGTTGAACAGAGCGACCGTAGCGCGCGCAACGAGAATGCAGCGGCTGGTGAACCGCGAACCGAGGCGTTGCCGTCCGTCGATGTGCTTATCAGGGGCCTGCGGATAGGCTGGAAGTAGCAGGGGCTCCGGAGCCTGCCACGAGGGTCAGCGGCCGCTAGCTGTCCGAGGTTGTCGGTGTCGCTCTGGCGCGGTGCCTCTGCATCAGATCCCGGTAGCGGGGATCAGCACGGGCAGGCTCCAACAGCGGCGAATACATGAGCTCCAACAGCGGCAGAGCGTGCATCCCGTCGGCTCGGTCCATGGACTCCCAGAAGGCGTCCATGTCGCCTCGGGCGAGCTGCACGAAGCCGGCAAGGAAGGCGGTGCTGCTCCCGGCCCTGTCGAGCACCTCGATGCAACTTCGGACCATCTTCGGATCTCCACCTCGTACCGCCAGGAACCCCCGCAGCATGATTGCCCAGTTGCTGTCGGGATGGATTCGCTCGGCGCGGCGCAAGCTCTCCTCTGCAGCCTCGTGGTCCCCCAGCCCGAGGTAGTACTCGGCACGGTGGGTGTTGGTACGAAACTCCACCAGCGACTCGGTCCGTTCCCAATGCTCGAGCGCTTCGGTCGCGCGTCCTGCGTAGAAGTACAGACGCCCAAGAAAGGCGATGACATTCACATCCAACGGGTCGAGCCGATAAGCCTCTTCCAGCTGTCGCACCGCTTCGTCGATGTTGCCCTCCCCCGCTAGGAGCTGCGCGAGGGTCCGGTAAGGATCGGCGAAACTGGCGTTCAGCTCGATGGCGCGGCGAGCCTCGCGTTCGGCACCCGCAAGATCGTCCTCGCCGAGCATGATGATGGCGAGCTCGGAATGGGCTTCCTCAATCGTTTCGTTGATGGCGAGAGCTGCCTCTAGCTCCGCCCGGGCCATCGCAAGCGTGTCGTGATACGGCAAGAAGCCGGACGATCCCAGTACTTCATAACAAGTGGCCCTGCCGACTCGTGCGCGTGCAAGGCCGGAGTCCCGCGCGATCGCCTCTTCGAAAAACCTCAGGGCCGCGTGCTCGTTGCCCGGCTGAGCCAAGAGCCTCCGTCCCTGCAGGAACAGCGTGTACGCCTGCATGTCGCTCGTGTCCCGTTCGCCGCGAGTGGCCGCCAGAGTGACCTCTTCATCGGCACCCGACAAGAGATCGGAGATGGCGCTTGTGATCTGGCCCGCGATGTCGTCCTGGATGGCGAAGACGTCGTCGAGCTCGCGGTCGTAGCGAGAGGACCAGAGGTGCTCCTCAGAGCTCGTGTCGATCAGCTGGGCCGTGATCCGTACCCGGTTGCCTGCCTTTCGGACGCTGCACTCGACGGCCATGCCGACCCGAAGGGAGCGTCCGATCTCGGCCGCTGTCTCCGCCGTGTTCTTGTAGTGCATGGCAGTGGTGCGAGCGATGACACGAAGACCTTTGATGTGGGCGAGCCTCTCGATGAGCTCCTCTGTCATCCCGTCAGCGAAGTACTCGTCGCTCGGGTCGGGACTCAGGTTCGCAAAGGGCAGGACAACGATGCGACGGATCCGCTCATCGGACGCACGTTGCGCCGCACGGTCGTCCGCCACCGGGTGCGACGACGCCTGGGTGATCCTGTACAGCTGGATGGCGACATCGATGTTCTTCAGCTCCGGCGTCCCGATGGACTGAAAGGACACCGCCAACTTGTTGTAGACCTGGTCGTAGACCTGCTGGGAGACGCAGACGCCACCGTGATCCGCATGCGGCTCGATGCGTGCCACGATGTTGACCGCATCTCCGTAGACGTCCTCGTCTCGGTGGACGACGTCCCCGAGGTGGACTCCAATCCGAAGCGAGATGGGCTCGCCTTCGCAGTCGGAGTTTCGCCGTTTCACGGCGCTTTGTATCTCGAGCGAACAGCGCACGGCGTCGAGGGCGCTCGCGAACTCCACCAGTAAGCCGTCGCCCAGCGACTTGACGGCGCGGCCGCCGAAGGCACCGAGGATCGGGCGGACGATCTCCTCCTGCTCCCGCGCAAGCTCCAAGGCAAGCTTTTCGTCCCGCTGGGTCAGCGAGGAGTAGCCGACCATGTCGGTGAGCATCACGGCTGCCAGTTGGCGACGATCTCCCGTCACACCCCGAATCTACTGGGGCAATTGGCAAAGCGCCGAAGGCTGCCGACGGCGTCTTCTCCGCGCACGCAGTCGACGCTCGTCACCCGTTCCACGCAATCGGGCGCCTTGCCACCCGCGCCTCGGTCTCCGCCCGCCCTGCTCGCGGGCGGAGGCGGCAGATGGCGCGCAAGAAGATGGCAGCACTAGGCGTCTCGACCAAGTGGTGAACATGAAGAGCCGCACGTCCAACCGAGCGGGCTCGGCCGCGCTCATTGCCGTCATCTGCTTTCTCCTGGGAGCCTGTCGCCCACGCCGCGTCCGTGTGCCGGTGTCGCCGGCCCTGTGTACGTGCACATTCCAGACTCCCCTTCGTCCAGTCTCCATCGATGACGCCGAGCACGCACGAAACTCATCGGTCACCCCACGGACAAGGCTCGTCCGGAAGACCTCCTGCTAATCCGCCAACTTCGTACATGGCTCTCGTCTGGGGCGACCTTGACGCCTGGGCGTGGCGGTCGCGGACCAGAAGATGGAGTGAAATAGATACATGGCCGACACCGCGACATCGCTCATCACCACCTTCGACTACGTGTGGGATCGCCTCATGACTCGGCTGGCAGGTTTGAGTGATGCCGAGTACCTGTGGGAGCCCGTCGCGGGCTGCTGGTCGCTTCGGCAGGGCAGCGACGGTCGTTGGAGACTCGACGGCGGCGGGGGCGGCGGTCCAGCTCCCGATCCGGCTCCGGTCTCCACGATCGCCTGGCGCCTCGGCCACGTCGGCGGATTGACCCTTGGCGGTTTCGCGAACCTGCGCTTCGGTGACGGCACTCTCACGTCCGAAACCATCGAGTTTCCGGCCACCGCGATCGAGGTCGGCGCATTCCTGACTGAGCACTACGGCACCTGGCGGGAGGCAATCGGTGAACTCAACCGGGCTGCGTGGGAGGCTCCTCTCGGGCCGTCGTTTGGCCCGTACGCCGAGGACAACACGGTCGATTTAGCTCTCCACGTCCTCGACGAGGTCATTCACCACGGAGCCGAAGTTGGCGTGCTGCGTGACCTCTACGCCCACCGCGCTTCATTGTCCCCCTAGGCGAGCGGCCGCTTCCCGGCGCCCTCTGGCGCCCCTCGCCCGCAGCCATCCGCCCAGAACTGGCGAAGCTCTCGCCTGGCAGCGGCGGTGCGCGGTCTTCCGTTGCCGCCGGGACCGTCAGGGTTCGAGGACGATCTTGCCCAGCGTGTGGTGCTGCTCGAGCTCATGGAAGGCCTCGCGCACCTTTGCGAGCGGATAGGTCTTGGCGATGGGAATCTCGAGGCGTCCCTTTGCGATCAACTCGGCCAATTCGGCGAGCACTTGAGCGTTGGCAGCGGCGGCGCTCCCATCGGTCTTGGCCCCGTATGTCTGCGCGGCCGCCCGGTCGATGATGGTGTCGATGCGGTCCGGTGGCACACCCAACGCGACGGCCATCTCGACGTACCCGCCGCCGAAGGTGTCGATGAAGGCGTCGATGCGCCCGTCGCTAGCTTCCTTGATGCGGTCGGCCACCCCGTCGCCGTAGGCGACCGGGATCACGCCGTGGCTGGCCAGCCAGCCGTGATGCCCCTCGCTGGCCAGGCCGATCACCTTGGCGCCGGCGTCGGCGGCCAGCTGGACGGCGAGCGAGCCAACGCCGCCTGCCGCCCCGGACACCACGACGGTGTCGCCTGGGACGAGATTCACGGCCCGCACGGCAGCGTAGGCGGTTGTCCCCACGACGAACAGTGAGCCCGCCACCTCCCAGGGCACGCTGGCTGGGCGCTCCACCAGGTGGTCGACATCGGCCACCACGAGCTCAGCGTGGCTGCCCCGGGTCTCGACGAAACCCAGGACCTCGTCACCGGCGCTGAAGCGGGAGACACCAGGGCCCACCTCTTCCACGATGCCAGCGAGGTCGCTTCCCTCACCCGAAGGGAAGGTGGCCGGCCAAATGGCATGCAGCAACCCCTTTCGGATGGAAGCCTCGCCCGGGTTGATGCCAGCGGCCACGACCTTGACCAGGACCTGGCCTGGCCCGGGAACCGGTCGGAAGACCTCCACGACCTTGAGGACATCGATGTCGCCGTACTCGTCGAATCTCACAGCAAGCGGCACGGGGATCTCCCTTCCTGGGATGACGCTGGGGACAACCGCGCAGGCGCCGTGTTCATTCCGACCTCGTGCCGACCTCAACGAGTCGGGCTACCTGCTGAAGGTTCCGTTGCCTGCGGCCGACGATGGCCCGTGGCGGCTCGGGGAGCCTCTACTTCAGGCGGACGGGATCTGACCCGCCTCCAGCAGGTTCCGGTTCGCGCATCAGCAGAGGGACGCCGCGCGTGATTGCCACCCAATGATGGAAAGCCACGTAGGACTCCGCGACGTGGACGACGTCACGGCTCGCCGCAGTGACATGATGCCCACATGCGCGGACGATCTCGGACTGATTGGTGGGGCGTGGTGCTCGAGGCACCCGATGGCGTAGCGCTCGCCAACTTCTACGCCAGTGTGCTCGGGTGGCAGATCGCCAAGCAGGACCACGAGGGCGCTGGGATAGCCGTCCCCGGCACCTCGTCCTACCTGGCCTTCCAGTCCTCGCCGACCTTCGTTCCGCCGGCCTGGCCGTCTGCCGGTGGGCGACAGCAGATGATGATGCACATCGACGTCGCCGTGGACGATCTGGCCGCTGCCGTGGCCGATGCCGTCGAACTAGGCGCGACCGTCGCCGAGTACCAGCCGCAGGAAGACGTCCGCGTGCTCCTCGATCCTGTCGGCCACCCGTTCTGCCTGTATCTCGACCACGCGCTCGATTGATCGCCCACCCGCAGGCCAGGACTACCGGATGTGCACGCCGGAGTTGGCCCGCGCCACGATCACCCGCTCAGGGGAACCCTGAGAACACGGCGGAAGCGTAGGGAATTGTCGGGCACGGCGTACTCGATCTCCTGGCAGACCCACTCGCCCTCCCGGACGGTCCCGCGCAGGCGCTGAGCCAGGGCAAACGATTCGTCAAGGCTGATGAACTCAGCAACGGTCATATGTGGGGGAACGTCGCGCCGGCTAAGCGGCGACGCACGGAACAGAGCAGAGGAGTGCACTGCTGACCTCAAGCCGGCGAAGGCTTCGGTCGGTTCGATCCGATAGACGACCCCCGGATACGGCGTCGTCGAATGAACGTCGCCGTATCGAATGACGAAGGGCGCCACCTTCCCCAATACCCTCCTAAGCTCCGCGACGTCGTCTGCTCCGAGCGCTCTGGGCACCGGTTCACTCAGACTGACGTGGGCCTGACAGGCCCGGTGGGATATGGGGTCGTAACGCTCCCGGAGCCCGTCTACCTCCTCAATGATTTCTTCGGGGGGGAAGACATAGAAGCCGCCGAATCGGTACTCCAGCTGCCATTCCTCCCATCCCGAGGTGTCCGTCGGATACGGGATCGACAGCTCAGCCATCGGGCCAAGCTATCCGGGTTCTGTCGAGCTAATCCCTCCCCAGGCTTCGGCTGGTTGGCAGGCGAACCCGCCTAATCGAGGGTCCCGAAGCTACGCTCGGCGGCCCAGGAAGTAGAGGAGCTCAGTCTGGACGTCCGCCCCCGAAGGTGGGTCCAACTTCGGACCGAACACGTTCGGTTGGCGGATCATGGCGTCCATGGGCTTTCACGCTGGCAAGGCTGCTGTTGGCCCGAGCCAAGGTAGCCCGCACGGAAGCCCCGGCTGGCGACGTGCTCGTTCTGCTCGAGCGCCTCCTTCAGGACGCTCTTGCGGGATCGAGGGCCGGCAGCGTGATCGAGATCCTGGCGCTCGAGGCGCTCGCACTAGGGGCCCACGGCGACACCGCTGCCGCGATCGGCGCCCTCGAACGCGCGCTGAGAGGGGCGAAGCCGGAGGGTTATGTACGACTCTTCACCGACGAAGGCCCGCAGATGGCGACCCTGCTGAAAGAGGCAGCGAGGCGCGACATCGTTCCTGCCTACATCGACGAGCTTCTCGCGGCCGGTGCTGAACCGGGGGTCAGGGCGCCCAATAAACACGGGCTGATTGAGCCGCTCAGCGAGCGTGAACTGGACGTGCTGCGGCTTCTCGGATCCGACCTGAGCGGTCCGGACATTGCGCGCGAACTATTGGTGTCGATCAACACCATGCGGACTCACACGAAGAGCATCTACACCAAGCTCGGCGTGAACAACCGTCGGGCAGCTGTCCGGCGAGCTCAGGAACTCGATCTGCTTTCGCGCTCTCGCCGGCGCTAGAGAAGTTCGCGGACCATCCGATAACCGTCTGATCTGCGCCATTGAGCTGAGGAAATGAGGCGGTATTCGGTCCCTACGTGCTCCCCAGCTGCACGGCTCCGCTGTGGTTGCGACCGCCATGGGCACCTCCGTGCGGGCCTCGGTGGCCGTCATCGCCACGATGGTCAACGAGATCGCCGTGTTGGCAAGCGAGCTCGAAGCGGGTTTTGAACAGCGCCCGGCCGCCAAGGTGGTCCGTTCCCTGCCAGGACTGGGGACCGTCCTCGGCGCCCGGGTGCTCGGCGAGTTCGGCGATGCGCCGAATCGCTATGACAGCGCCAAGTGTCGCAAAAACTACGCCGGCACGTCACCCATCACGCGGGCCTCGGGCACAAAGCACGTCGTCTTGGCGCGTTATGTCCGTAACCAGCGGTTGGCAGATGCCATCTACCTGTGGGCCTTTGCATCCCTCACCGCCTCACCCGGTGCTCGGGCGTTCTATGACGCTCATCGCGAAGCCGGCGATACCCACCACGCTGCCCTCCGGGCTCTCGGCAACCGACTCGTCGGCATCCTTCACGGTTGTCTCAGGCACGGGACGCACTACGACGAGGACCTTGCCTGGGCACACCGATCAGAGAACAACTTCACGACGGCTGCTTGACAAGTTGGGGCCGTGGGATATCTAGGCGTGGGTCCCGGTATCGCGCACCGAGCGCCACGGACCCGCTCGGTTCCCGTCGGCCTTCCTTCAGCACAAGCGCCGGTAAGGGCTAGCGAATGTGCACCCCAGAAATCGCCCGAGCCACGATCAGCCGCTGAATCTCGGAGGTTCCTTCGAAGATCGTGTAGATCTTCGAGTCCCGGTGCCACCGCTCCACGGGGTAGTCACGCACATAACCGTTGCCACCGAGGATCTGGATGGCCTGTTCGGTGACCCAGACGGCCGTCTCGCCGGCGAACAGCTTCGACATCGAACCTTCGCCAGCCGTGTACGGCTTGCCGCTGGCGCCCATCCAGGCCGCCCGCTGATACAGCAGCCGGGCGGCGTCGATCTGCGTGCGCATGTCGGCCAGCTTGAAGGCGATCGCCTGGTGCTCGATGATCGGTTTGCCGAAGGTCGACCGCTCTTTTGCGTAATCGAGTGCGAACTCATATGCCGCTCTGGCGATGCCCACCGCCTGAGCCGCCACGCTCGGACGAGTTGCCTCGAAGGTCGCCATGGCCGCTTGCCCCTTGGAGCTGCCGCCCTCGCGAGCCCGTGCCAAGCGGACGTCGAGCTTGTCCTTGCCACCCAGCAGACACGAGCCCGGCACCTTCACGTCGGTCAGCACGACCTCGGCAGTGTGCGAGGCGCGGATTCCCATCTTGTTGAACTTCTGGCCCATCTCGAGACCCGGTGTCTTCGGCGGGACGATGAAGCTCGCCTGTCCCCTCGACCCGAGGGCCGGTTCCACGCTGGCGACGACGACGTGGATATCGGCGATGCCGCCGTTCGTGATCCAGGTCTTCAAACCGTTCAGCGTCCAGGTGTCCGACGCCTCGTCGTAGACGGCCCTCGTCTTCAGCTGGCTCACGTCTGAGCCGGCGCTGTGCTCCGACACGCAGAAGGCGGCCAGCCTCAAGTCACCCGGGCTGCCGAAGCACTGGGGCGCCCACTCTCCGATCTGCTCGGGAGTGCCGTTCGAGACGAGGCCGGCAAGACCGAGTGTCGAACCGAAGATCGCCAGAGCGATGCCCGCATCACCCCAGGACAGTTCTTCGTTGACGGCCGGCAGCAACTGACCCGTTTCGTCCGCGAAGCAGTTGGCTACGAAGTCGAACGAGTAGAGGCCGATCCTGGCGGCTTCCTCGATGAGCGGCCAAGGCGTCTCCTCGCGCTCGTCCCACTCGTGAGCGGCAGGCCGCACGACGTTCTCGGCGAACTCGTGCACCCACTTGATCACCTGGAGCTGGTCTTCGTTCAGCTCGAGTGAGAAATCGCCCATCGCTTTCACCTCGTCTCCCCCACGGCACCCACGTCCGTGACATGGCAGGCCAGAGCCTGTATGCGGCATCCGCCGATCATGCTGACCGTCTGGTAACCTACGCTAGCGATAGTTTACCAAGGCGGAAACGCAGCCGCGCAACATCGCGACGGGATGACAGGCGGACGGTCCCCGACACCAAGGGCGCGCGCACCCATGTCGTGGGCGAGTCGACATTGCCCCGCGCCCGGCGAGAACCGGACGGGCGAAGGGGCGACGCCGGGCGACCCGGCGCTGAGAGTGAGTGGATGGAGTCCTACAGCGAGCGGACGTTCGCCGCCTGGAGGCCCTTTTGGCCCTCCTGGACGTCGAACTCGACCTCCTGTCCCTCTGTGAGGGTGCGGTAGCCCTGCATCTGGATCGATGAATGATGGACGAAGACGTCAGCTCCGTCCGACTGCGAGATGAAGCCGTAGCCCTTCTCCGCGTTGAACCATTTCACTACTCCGGTCGCCACGGTGGCGATCCCCCTTGCTCAGTGAATACTGCCTATTGCCGAGCAGCCGACTGGCTGCGCCGTCGAGCACCGAGTCTCACGGACTTCCGGCAAGCCGGATGTCCCCCTCGTCTCGGACCTCTCTCGGACGCCCTCGCCAATTGCTCGGATCGGAGGCTAGCAGAGGTTGCACGCGACCTCACAAGAGATCTTCGCCCTAACCTGCGGGCCATGAATCGGGTGGCACGTGTGGCCGTTGTCATCCCTTGCCGCGACGAGCAGGCAACGGTGGCCGAGGTGGTCAAAGGGTTCGCTGCTGCACTGCCCGAGGCCACTGTCTACGTGTTCGACAACGGGTCGGCCGACGACACCGTCGCCCGCGCCGAGGCGGCCGGAGCCATCGTACGCAAGGTCTTCCTCCCTGGTAAAGGCAATGTCGTCCGCCGGATGTTCGCCGACGTCGAAGCGGACTGCTACATCCTCGTCGACGGCGACGGCACCTATGACCCCGCCATGGCCCCCGAGATGGTGGAGCTCATCGCCGCCGGCTACGACCTCGTGAACGTCGCCCGGTTGCCGGCGGGCGAAGGCGCCTTCCGGCGCGGCCACCACGTCGGCAACCAGCTTCTCGGAGGTCTGCTCGGCAAGCTGTTCGGGCGGCGCATGGGCGACGTGCTGTCCGGTTACAAAGCCTGCTCGCGGCGGCTGGTGAAGTCCTTCCCGATCCTGTCGGGGGGTTTCGAGCTCGAGACCGAGCTCATGGTGCACGCCCTCGAGCTCAACGTCAGCGCCGTCGAGATCCAAGGTCGCTATACCGGTCGAGCACCTGGTTCGGCGAGCAAGCTCGACACCTGGGCCGACGGCGTGCGCATCCTCCGTGCGATCGTCGGCCTGGCGCGTCAGTCGAGGCCCTTGGCGTTCTTCGCCCTGCAAGCGGCCCTCCTCGCCCTCCTCGGGATCGCCCTCGGCATCCCGCTGCTCGTGACGTTCCTGCACACCCACCGAGTGCCGAGGCTGCCGACGGCCGTGCTCGTCACGGGGCTCGAGATCCTCGCTGCCCTCTCGCTCATGGCCGGGCTCGTCCTCGACACCGTCACGCGGGGGCGTCGGGAGCAACGCCTCCTTGCGTTTCTCGCCATGCCGGGACCCCTCGACGCGGCCGCCGAGGACACTGAGCAGACGGCTGAGGCCACCATCGATCGGGCGAGCGCGCCGGCGTCGATCGCCCCGGTCGAGCGAAGGATCGTGGCGGAGCCATTCGTGAAAGAACGACGGGCGCGATAGAGCGCTCCCGCCTGCCGGAGCGATGCTGCCGGGCGGGTCATGACCCCGTCAGCGATAGACCCTCGTTCCCCCTGGCGTGTCCTCGACCCGGTAGCCGGCGTCCACGATCTCGTGGCGGAGCCGGTCAGCCGCCGCCCAGTCCCGCCCGGCGCGCGCCTCGTCACGTCGGCGCGCCAGCTCGAGGACGTGTGCCGGCACGGTGGCCGCCCCGATCGCCACGAGGCCGACGGCTTCGAAGCCTCGCAGGGCTGCCCGCCCGAGGGCCACGCCGGCGGGACCGTCGCCACGGTCGAAGGCCGAGTTCGCTGCAGTCACGGCGCCGAAGAGCACCCCGATCGCCTGCGGCGTCGCCAGGTCGTCGTCCATGTGGGCGCGGAAGTCAGCTGTCAGGGCGTCAGCGACTGCGTCGGCCGGAACGACGGTGCCTGCCTCCTCGAGCCGCCTGGCGAGGGCGTCGATGCGGCGGAGAGCCTCCTCGGCCGCCTCCAGGTTGCTCGCGCCCAGCTCGATGGGGGCCCGGTAGTGAGACTGCGCGATGACGAGCCGGTAGGCGCGGGGATCGTACTTGCTCACAAGTGAGGCCAAGTCGACGACGTTGCCGACGGACTTCGCCATCTTCTCGCCCGCCTGCATCAGCATCCCGTTGTGCATCCAGTGACTGGCATACGGGCGGCCGAGTGCCACGGCCTGCGCCCGCTCGTTTTCGTTGTGAGGGAACTTCAAGTCCTCCCCGGCCCCGTGCAGCGAGAAACCCTCCCCGAGCAACGCCAGCGCCATCACGACACATTCGGTGTGCCAGCCGGGGCGGCCCTCCCCGAAGCCTGACTCCCAGGCCGGCTCGCCCGCCTTCGCCTTCTTCCACAAGGCGAAGTCGAAGGGCGCTCGCTTCTCCTCGTTCACCTCCACCCGCGATGAGCCGCCCGCCCGGAGAGAGTCGAGCGGCTGCTGCGCGAGCAGCCCGTAGCCCTCGACTTTGGCGACCTCGAGATAGACACCGTCGGAGGTCTCGTAGGCGACCTCGAGTCGGACGAGCTCGGCGATCATCTCCACCATCTCGGCGACGTAGTCGGTAGCGTGCGGCACGACCGTCGGCTTGGCGATGCCGAGGGCGTCCATCGCCGCCCACCACTCCGCCTCGTACTCGACGGCCACGTCGTGCGAGCTGCGGTGCTCAGCGTTGGCGAGGTGGATGATCTTGTCATCGATATCGGTCACGTTGGAGACATGACGCACCCCGACTCCGCTCGACTCGAGGTACCGGCGGAGGATGTCGTAGGTGAGGGCGAAGCGCCCATGGCCGATATGGGGGGGGCCGTAGACCGTCGGCCCACACACGTAGAGACCGATCCGCCCGTTGTCGGCACCGCTCAGTACGGCCTCGGATCCGGTCGCCGTGTCATACAGCCGTAGCACGACAGTACGGTACTAGGCCTATGGTCACGCCCCGTATCCCGGAGAAGCCGTCACTCGACGGTCTCGAGGCGAAGTGGTCGAAGCAGTGGGAATCGGACGGGACGTACCACTTCGACCGCACGAAGGACCGCAGCGAGGTCTACTCCATCGACACGCCGCCGCCGACGGTCTCGGGCTCGCTGCACACGGGCCATGTCTTCTCCTACTCGCAGACCGACATGGTGGCGAGGTTCTGGCGCATGCGCGGCAAGGCCGTCTTCTACCCGATCGGCTGGGACGACAACGGCCTCGCCACGGAGCGGCGCGTGCAGAACTACTACGGCGTGCGTTGCGACCCGACGCAGCCCTTCATCGCCGACTACGAGCCGCCGGCGACTCCTCCGCAGCCGGCAGTGCCGATCTCCCGACCGAATTTCGTCGAGCTCTGCCGGCGCCTGACTGAAGCCGACGAGCAGATCTTCGAGGACATTCACCGTCGCCTCGGCCTCTCCTACGACTGGCGTCACCAGTACACGACCATCGGGCTGCGGGCGCGCCGGATCTCACAGATTGGTTTCCTGCGCATGCTGGAGCGCCGAGAGGCCTACCGCCACGAGGCGCCGACGCTCTGGGACGTCGACTTCCGGACGGCCGTCGCCCAGGCCGAACTGGAGGACCGGGAACAGCAGGGGGCCTATTACCGCATCGCCTTTCCCCGATGGGGCGGAGACGGCCCGCCGATCGAGATCGAGACGACGAGACCGGAGCTCATCGCCGCCTGTGTCGCTCTCGTGGCGCACCCCTCCGACGAGCGCTACCAGCCGCTGTTCGGGAGCGAGGCGGTCACGCCGATGTTCGGCGTGCGCGTGCCCATCGTCGCCCACCACCTCGCCGAGCCGGAGAAGGGCTCGGGCATCGCCATGATCTGCACCTTTGGCGACACGACGGACGTCACCTGGTGGCGCGAGCTGTCACTGCCCACGCGCACGATCGTGCAGCGGGACGGGCGGCTGGGCGATGCCCCCTTCGGGGAGCCCGGATGGGAGTCGACCGACGCCGCGGCCGCCCGCACGAACTACGCCGAGCTGCAGGGCAAGAACTTGAAGCAGGCACAGCGGCGCATCGTGGAGATGCTCGGTGAATCCGGGGCGCTGATCGGGGAGCCGCGCCCAGTCCGTCACTATGTGAAGTTCTACGAGCGGGGCGAGCGGCCACTCGAGATCGTGTCCTCGCCCCAGTGGTACGTGCGGACGATCGAGCTGCGCGAGCGGCTGCTCGAGCGCGGCCGCGAGCTCACCTGGCACCCCGAGTTCATGCAGGCCCGCTACGAGTCCTGGGTCGAAGGGCTGACCGGTGATTGGAACATCTCGCGACAGCGTTTCTTCGGGGTCCCCTTCCCCGTCTGGTACCGCTTGGACGAGGCCGGCGAGGTCATGGCCGACGAGCTGTTGCTTCCCGCCCTCGACCGCTTGCCGATCGACCCGTCGACAGACGTCCCGGAGGGTTTCAGCGAGGCGGAGCGGGGGGTGGCGCTGGGTTTCGCGGGCGATCCGGACGTGATGGACACGTGGGCGACGTCCTCGCTCACCCCGCAGATCGCCGGCGGCTGGATCGACGATCCCGACTTGTTCGGTCGCGTCTTCCCGACCGATTTGCGTCCGCAGGCGCACGACATCATCCGCACCTGGCTCTTCGCCACGATCGTTCGCTCCGAGCTCGAGCACGACGTCCTGCCCTGGCGGCACGCTGCCATCTCCGGGTGGATCCTCGACCCGGACCGCAAGAAGATGTCGAAATCAAAGGGGAATGTCGTCGTGCCGGTCGAGCCGCTCGACCGCTACGGCACCGACGCCGTACGCTACTGGGCGGCTGCCGCCCGCCTCGGCGTCGACACCGCTTACGACGAGCACCAGATGACGGTGGGACGTCGCCTCGCCATCAAGGTGCTGAACGTCTCGAAGTTCGTGCTCGGCCGCCTCGGCGCTGATTCAGCCGATTCGGCCGCCACCGAGCCCGTCGATGCCGCCATGCTGGCCCACCTGGCCGGCATCGTCACCGAGGCCACCGCCGCCTTCGCCCGCTACGAGCACGCCCGCGCCCTCGAGGTGACGGAGTCCTTCTTCTGGGCCTATTGCGACGACTACGTCGAGCTCGTGAAGGCCCGCGCCTACGGCGAGGGCGCCGAGGAGGCGGCGGCGGCCTCCGCCCGAGCGGCTCTGGCCGCCTCGCTCGGAGTGCTGCTTCGCTGTTTTGCCCCCTTCCTGCCCTACTGCGCGGAGGAGACGTGGTCCTGGTGGCACGACGGCTCGATCCATCTCGAGCCGTGGCCGGAGGCAGCCCCCCTGCTCGCTCTCGCCGGAGAGGGCGCCCAGGCCGAGCTGTTCAACGCCGTCGGCGCGGTGCTCGGCCCCGTCCGCCGGGCCAAGAGCGAGGCACACCGGGGCATGCGAGCGCCCGTCGCCTCCTGCGTCGTGCGCGGCCAGCCGGACCAGATCGCCTTGCTGGAGCTGGCACGCAACGACCTCGTGCAAACTGGCACCATCGCCGAGCTGCGTTTCGTGCCCGATGCGAGTGCGACCGGCGTGTCCGTCGAGGTCGAGCTCGGACCCGAGGCGCCGGCCTGACCGCCGGCTGCAGGGGGGCTCAACGAAGCCCCCATGCGAGGGCCGCTGGCGGATGACAGCCCCGTAGGCACCGAAGGGCGTGGCGGCGGGTCAGTCGGCGGGCGCGAGCACAACGGGATCGCGGCCGAGATAGGCCTCGTGCAGGCCGTCCTCCACCTCGGCGGGCTTGCCCGAGAGCCGGATCGTGCCCCCCACGAGTACCGAGGCGCGAGTAGCGATGCCGAGCACCATCCCGGCGAACTGCTCCACGACGACCACGGTCACGCCGGCGGCGGCGAGGCCGGCGACGAAGACGTAGAGCTGCTCCACGATCTTCGGGCCGAGCCCCATCGAGAGCTCGTCGCAGATGAGTGCGCGCACGCCCGGGCGGAGCGATCGGGCGAGGGCAAGCATCTGGCGTTCCCCGCCCGAGAGCGAGCCGGCGAGCTGGCTCCTGCGGGACCCGAGCACGGGAAACTGCCCCGCCACCGCCTCCAGCAACTCCTGGCGGTCTCGCCGGTGCCTGCCGGCCCACAGCGCCAGATGCTCCTCGACCGTGAGGTTGGGGAAGACGCCGCGACCCTCGGGGATGCAGCACATCCCCTTCACGGCCAGACGCTCCGGCTGCCCCTTGCGGATGCCCTCGCCGTCGACGATGAGGAGGCCGGTGTCGATCCCGAGACGACCGGAGATGACCCGCAACGTCGTCGACTTGCCTGCGCCGTTCGGGCCGAGCAGGGCGCACACGTCGCCCGGGCCGGCGAAGAGGTGCACACCGTGCAACACCTCGATGCCGGCGTATCCCGCCCGGACGCCCTCGAGAGAGATCGTCATGCCGGCCACTCCCCCTGAAGCGGCCGGCGGAGCCGGCGCGGGGGCGTCGGGGGCGGCCGAAGTCGCAGACGTGCCCGGGGGCTCGAGGGCGCTCACGACACCGCCATCTGGCCGAGATAGGCCTCCACCACGGCGGGCTGCTGGCGGACGACGGAAGGAAGCCCGGCCGCCAACACCGAGCCGCGATCGAGCACGACTATCTCGGAGCAGACACGCATCACGAGCTCGACGTCGTGCTCCACGAGCAGCACGGCGATCCCGTCAGCGGCTAGGGCGAGAAGGAGGGAGGCGAGGCGATCGGTCTCGCTCGGGTCGAGTCCGGACGCCGGCTCGTCGAGGAGCAGCACCGTCGGCCGGGTGGCAAGGGCGCGGGCGACCTCGACAAGCCGGGCGGTCCCGGTCGACAGGGTGTCGACTCGGGCGGAGGCGTGGGCCGACAATCCCACGCGTGCCAACTGCTCGTCGACAACCCTGCGGGCTTGTGATTCGACGTGGTGCCATGGCGTCGGCCGCAGCCGCACCGGGTCGGCGGCCTCGGCGGCGACGGCGACGTTCTCCCGCACGGTGAGCGACGAGAACAGCTCGAGCCGCTGGAAGGTCCGGCCGAGTCCGAGCCGGGCGCGGCTCGCCGGTCGCGACCGCGTGACGTCGCGGCCATGCAGGAGCACGCGCCCGGCGCTCGGGCGAGTCACGCCCGTGACGACGTCGAAGAGACTCGTCTTGCCCGCTCCGTTCGGGCCGATGAGGCCGGAGACGCGGCCGGCGTGCACGGTCAGGTCCACCCCGGCGAGGGCGACGAGGCCACCGTACGCCAGCCGCACCGAGCTCAGCTCGAGCGCCGGCTGCCCGCGGCGGCCGGCGGCAGGCTCGACGGCGCCGGCAGACGCTGCGGCCGTCTCAGCGGTCGGCATCGATCACCGCCGGCGTCATGGGCGTGCGCACGGCGGCGGCCGGCGGGATCGATGGCGTGCGGGCGCCGCGCAGTCCGCCGAGACCCGGGCCGCGCCGCCCGAGCCGCGAGACGAGGTCGCCGATGACACCTTCGGGCTGCCTGCTGATGCCGATGGCACCGAGCCCGGTCAACAGGTAGAGCCAGGAGTAGTTGCCGCTCAGCCAGTAAGGGATCAGATAGATGCCCATGCCGGCGACGAGCACACCGGAGACGGAGCGGATGCCCCATACGGTCAAGAGGAGCAGCAGGGCGAGGCTGGAGAGCATCTGGTAGTCGCTCGGCTCGGCGATGTAGTCGACCCCTCCGAGGAGAGCACCCCCGAGCCCGGCGAGTGCGGCCGAGAGGGCGAAGACCGCAAGGCGCGTGCGCGCCACCCGCACACCGGTCGTCGAGGCCGCCAGGGCGCTGTCGTTCGTGGCGACGAGTCGACGCCCGAAGCGGCTGCGGCGCAGCGCCAGTATGGCGACGGCGGCGATGGCGTACACGACCAGGAGGAAGACGAGATAGGCACGCCCGGAGGAGAGCTGCAGCCCGAGCACCGGGGCGCGGCCGACGGCCAGGTACCCTCCGTAACCGCCGAAACGGCTTGTCTGGAAGAAGCCGGCGTCCATCGAGGCGGCGAACGCCAAGGTGGCGAGCGCCAGATAGAGGCCCTGGAAACGAATCGCCGGCAGGGCGATCACGGCTCCCACCGCTCCGGCCAGCGCCACGGCGGCGAGCAGACCGAGCGGTGAGTCGTCCCCCGCCACTTTCGCCATGGCAAAGGCGCCCAGCCCGGCGAAGGTCAGCTGACAACAGGAGATCTGACCGGCGTAGCCCGTGAGGGGCACGAGGGAGAGGCCGATGATGGAGAAGGCGACGCCGTAGGACACAAGAAGGATGTCGTTGGAGGAGAGCAGGCGCGACGCCAGCAGGCCGACGACGAGAAGGGCGCCGGCGCCGGCTAGGGACGTCCGCAAGCTGGCGACGGGCATGCGGAGGGCGGGTACTCGCTCGGTGGCGCGCAGGCGGCGCTGCGGGATGACGAGCAGAGCCAAGAAGAGCAGCACCATCGGGATCGTCGCCTGCAGGTCCTGCCAGTTCTCCGGCAGGTAGCCGATGCCCATGTTGACGGCGATCCCGAGAACGACAGCGCCGAGGAACGTGAGGGGCAGGCTGCGCAGCCGCCCGACGATGGCGGCGGCGT
Organism: uncultured Actinomycetota bacterium; assembly: GCA_963735115.1. Classification (GTDB taxonomy): domain Bacteria; phylum Actinomycetota; class Acidimicrobiia; order Acidimicrobiales; family Bog-793; genus JAKACA01. The sequence goes on from CAVTJR010000002.1 coordinate 309,661, forward strand.
ACCCGTTCACGACGAGGAGGGTGAGCGTGAGGATCGCCAGGTCCTCGCCCGAGTCCACCCAGAGCACCCCGGCGAGGGCCGCCAGGGAGCAGCCGAGCATCCAGCCGGCGCGGGCGGCGGCCGCGGGCGAGATCCCCGAGAGGGCCACGAGCTCCGGGTCGTCGACGACGGCCCGCATGGCCACGCCGAGACGGGTGCGGTGGAGGAGGAACCAGATCGAGCCGGCGACGGCGATGGCGACGCCCATGACGACGAGCTGGTCGTAGCTAATGGCGACGCCGAGCACGGTGACGGCGCTCGTCGGCCCGAAGAAACCCGGAACGACCCGTGACTCGTTCTGGTTCCAGAGGAAGGACGCCGCTCCTACGAGCGCCAGCAGCAACCCGATCGTCACGCCGATGGTGGAAAGCGTCGGCGCCCCCTGCAGTCGCCGCATGAGCGACCGCTCCAGCAGGGCGCCGGCGATCGGGCCGCCCACGACCACTACCACGAGGAGGGCCGGGACGGCCGGCCACCCGAGGGCGACGTGCAGCGCCCAGTACGAGAAGGCGGCGACCATGCCGAGGGCCCCGTGAGCGAAGTTGAACACTCCCGAGGTGGAGTAGGTGACGACGAGCCCGCTGGCGGCGACGAAGTAGATCGCCCCGGCGACGACGCCGAGGACGAGGAACTGAAGGAACTCTTGCACGTCAGCCCGGGCGGGGGTCCTGCCGGAACCTCACGGGAGGGACGGGTCGTAGATGTAGGTGCCAGAGCACGTGAAGCCGGTGGACGGTGACACCCGCTGCCACTGCCCGTTCACGACCTTGGCGACGATGAAGCAGTTCGGGGGGACCTTCCCTGCGGGGTTGTCCGGGGCGATGAGCCCGCCGGCGTCAAAGTTGGTGATCTTCTCGAGCGCAGCCAGCACCGACGCCCGCGTCGGATCCGAGCCGGCGCTCTGCAACGCCTGCACGAACAACATGGCCGATGCCCAGCCGAACACCGAGTAGATGTCAGGCGTGTAGCCCGCGTGGGCGACGTCGATCCAGTGATCGAACTGCTTCACCTCGGGAACGGTGTTGGCGTCCTGGCCGAGGTAGAGCGACTCGTGGATGGCAACGGTGACGCTGCTCGCAGCCGCTCCCGCCTTCGCGATGAAGCTGCCGTCATAGGCGGAGCCTGAGTTGAAGAAGATGGCGGGATGGAAGCCCTCGAGCTGAGCGGCGTCGAGGAAGGCGGCGATGGCGTTGACGTCGGCCTGGTCGAGCAGCACGATCTGTACGCCGTCGTCCTTCATGCGGATGACCGAGGCCTGGAACGCCGTCTGGCCTACGTCGTACACCTCGACGTCGGCGATGTGGAAGCCAAGACTGCGCAAGGCGTACTCCTCGCCCTTCCAGGAGCTCAACACGGTCGAGACGTTGCCGACGAGGGCACCGACGTGACCGACGTCCGAGCCGTAGTGCTGCTTCAGCCACAGGAGCGGCCCGGTACCCCAGCCGTTCTGGATGGGCTGGGGGCTGAAGGTGTTCGGCAGCTTCGTCACGATCGGGTCGAGTGAGTTCGAGACGTTGGCGATCGTTTTGGGGATGACGACACCGCCGCAGTCGTCCCAGATCGAGAACGACCCGACGAACGCGACGACTCGAGGGACGAGCTGCTCGGTGTCCGTCTTGTTGTTTGTGCAGAACAGCTCGTCGTCCTTGTTGTCCACGACGAGCTTGCGATGGTCGATGCCGCCCGTCGAGTTGACGTAGTCGAAGTAGGCATCCACGCCGACCTGGGCACCGAGGAACAGTCCGGGCACGATGCCGCCGGTTGTGGAGACGTTTCCGACGGTGATCGTGCTGGCGCTCACGCCGGGGCTCGGGGTCTGCGGTCCCGTCGTGCCCGTCGTACCCGGCGCGCCCGTCGTCGTGACGGACGAGGAGGAGGTGGTCGTCGTGCTCCCCGATACGCCACTGGCGCAAGCGGCTGCCAACAGCATGAGGGCAGCTACCGCCGTTCCGGTCCGAAGCACACGTGCTGCTCTCGCCACTGCTCTCGCTCCCCCTCGTGCGCCCGCTCTCACGTTCGCGACCCGCGCGACAACTCGCAGCACCGGGCTTCGGATCGTCGTCCAGGTGAAAGAATGGAACACGTTCTCGTTTTGCGGCATGGTACGCCAGGGCGCCGCCCCGCGCACGCCGCGCAGGCTGCGCACGTGTCATCCAGGCGAGCCGTCGCGGAAATCGATCGAGCGCGGCAACTTCCGGAACAGCACGGTCACGACGACACGCTCGTCGAACGGTCGAACCACCACGATGGCGGCCCGGTACGGTCCGCTCAGCGGCGCCCAACCTCGTTGCACGCCGCTGAGCGTGAAGTCGCCCCGGTACGCCACGAGACAGGCCGTCTCGTGGGTCAAGCCGGTCAGCGAGTCGGGGAGCGCCTCATGATTGGGCATGTGGTTGACCACCTTCACGAGCGTCCCGCCGGAGGAAGACAGCACGCCGGCGAAGACCACGCGCTTTCCCACCGCCTGCTTCGCTTCCGGAAGGACGCGGAAGCACTGGCTCGAGCGCGTGCCGAGTCCGTTTCGGGCCAAGGCGCAGCCGCCGAGCGCGGCGCCGCCGACCGCGCTTGCAATCAGGACAGCGACGACGGCTACGAAATGGCGAGGTGGCCTCACGTCGGTCCCCCTCCATCGGCGCCGGCGCGCGCGACGGCGAGGGAATCGGGCAGCTGCGGGGGCGAGGCACGGCCGCTCACGCGATCCGCCCGCCGGTCGCGGACGGATTTCACGGCCCACACGAGCCACCCCACCGGCAAGAAGCCCCAGAAGCTGATAATCCGGTAGAGGATGACGGCCGCCACCGTCGACACCTGAACGCCGCCGTAGGCCACGAGGGCGACGGTGAGGCTGCCTTCGACGACGCCGAGGCCGCCCGGAGTGATGGGCAGGTTCGTCGCCAGCTGGGCGGCACCGTAGGCGAGGAGCAGACCTCGCCACGGAACCCCCGCCCCGATGGCGGCGTAGCTGATGGCGAGGGCGCCGCAGTCGAAGACCCAGTTGCCGAGCGACCAGCCGAGCGCCGGCCCGATGTCGCGCAAGGTGAGGCTCACCCGGCCGAGCTGCGCCGCCACCCGGCTCAAGTGCACCTCGGCGTCACCTCGGGGGAACCCTGTGACCCGCTTGACGATCCGGATCCCGAGGACGGCGACCGAGGAGACGAACCTGCGTTGGGAGAACACGGCCATTGCCAGCAGCACGACGACGAGAATCGACGCCGTCACGCCGATGAGATCGAGCGCCGCCCCCTCCCGCTCCGCCAGGAGGATGCCCCCTCCGGCGACGAGGGTGAGCCCGAGCGCCGAGCAGAGCAACGTGGCGATGAGTCCCCAGGCGGCGATCGATTCGTCCGCCCCGGCGCGTCGGTACTGCCGGTAGGCGTACACAGTGGCCACGGCGGGGCCCGCCGGGATCGAGCTTGCGATCGCCGACGCCGCCACCGTGAGGCTGAGGACGCGACCGCCGCTGATGCCGACTCCGGCGGCCCTGAGGAGGCGCTGCTGCATCCTCGCAAAGGCCACGAACGAGATGACCTCGGCGGCGGCTGCCATCACCGCCCAGGCGACGTTCAAGCGGCTGAGCTCTCTCGTGGCTCCCACCAGCTCACCGCGCTGGCCGCTCACCGCCCAGAGGGCGGCGGCACCGAGGCCGATGCCGATGACGTAGCGCGCCCAGGCACTCAGTCGCTTTCGCCGCAGGGCGCGGGCGGCCGGGTCGGCACGTTCGGAAGGCTCTCCAGGCAGCCGCTCGACGGGCCCGGTGAACTCAGCAGCTTCAGGCACCCGGCGGCCGCACGTCGCTCAGCTCACAGCTGCAACGACTTGATCTCGAGGAATTCCTCGAGCCCGAACCGCCCGAGCTCTCTGCCGTGACCCGACTGCTTGAAGCCGCCGAAAGGGGCGAGGGGGTTGAAGCTCCCGCCGTTGATGTCCACCTGTCCGGTGCGCATGCGGCGGGCGACTTGCTTGGCGCGCTCGGGGTCGCCGGCCCACACCGCCCCGGCGAGCCCGTAGGCCGAGTCGTTGGCGATGGCGATGGCCTCTTCTTCGGTGTCATACGGCAGGATCGAGAGCACCGGCCCGAAGATCTCCTCTTGGGCGATCGTCATGTCCGTGCGCACCTCGGAAAAGACCGTCGGGCGTACGTAGAAACCGACTTCGAGGCCCTCGGGGGGCTCCACACCACCGGTGAGGAGCTTGGCGCCCTCGTCGATGCCCTTTTGGATGTACGAGCGTACGCGGTCGCGCTGGACGGCCGAGACGAGCGGACCGATCCGGGTCGCCTCCCCGAACGGGCTGCCGGGAGTGGCAGCTTCCGCTTCGCGCGTGGCGATCTCTTCGACCTCGGCCAGGCGGCTGCGCGGGACGATCATGCGCGTGAGGGCGCTGCAGGTCTGCCCCGAGTTCAGGTAGCACATCGTCACGCCCGTGGAGACGGCTTTGGCGAAATCTGCGTCCTCGAGGATGACGTTGGCGGACTTCCCCCCGAGCTCGAGGGCGACCCGCTTCACGGTCTGGGAGGCCACCTCACCGACACGCCGTCCGGCCCGCGTGGAACCGGTGAACGACACCATGTCGACGCCGGGGTGGGCGGCGATGGCCTCACCCACGACCGGCCCCACACCCGACACGAGGTTGAAGACGCCTGCGGGCAGACCGACATCGTGGATCACATCGGCGAGGAGGAAGGCGTTGAGGGGTGCCACCTCGCTCGGCTTCAGCACGACCGTGCAGCCGGCCGCCAGCGCGGGAGCCACCTTGGCGGCTATCTGGTGCAGGGGGTAGTTCCAAGGCGTGATGGCGCCGACAACCCCGACGGGCTCGCGGACGACGAGCGAGTTGCCGATCTGCTCCTCCCAGGCGATCTGCTCGACGAGGTCGGCCATCGACAAGAACGTACTGATGGGCAGCCCCGCCTGGATGAGCATGGAGAGGTTGAGCGGCATGCCCACCTCGTGGGCGATCAGCTCGCCGATGTCGGCCATGCGCGCCCCGAGGGCCTCCCCGATGCGCGACGTGAACTTCGCCCGCTCCGAGACGGAGATCTTTGACCAGTCCTCGAAGGCGCCGCGGGCTGCCTCCACCGCCGCGTTGACATCGGACGCCGTGCCCAGCGGGACCGTACCAATGACCTCCTCGGTCGCCGAGTCGGTCACCTCGACCGTCTCAGAGCTGCTCGGTGCCACCCACGCACCGTCGATGTAGAGCTTGTCGCGCACGTCCATCTCGACCACTCCTCCTCGTCACCCGATCGCTCGCGAGCCTACTGCTGGGCTCCTGCGGTCATCCGGAGGGGCAGCGGGCCGGCGGGAGGCCGGAAGCCCGGCGAGCCACCACCCGCCAGCCAAGAGACGGCGCCTTCGGGAACGGAGGCGGGCGGTGCGCCCGGACCGTCGGTGACGACGAACATGGTCGAACGCAGTCCGAAGTCGTCCGCGAAGTCCACTCCGCTCACCGTCACCGTCGCCAGCGTGCCGGCGATCTCGATCTCGCTCACCCGACCCGAAGCGTCCGTCGAGGCGACGCTCACGGACACGAGAGTACCGACAGCGAATTTGCGCTCGAGGGCGGTCACCTTGATGGACGCCTCCCAGCTGTGCCAGGGGTTGCAGCCGAGGCTGTGAGGTCCGCCGAGGCAGACGCCATCACCCGGGTCGGGCACGGCGTCGAAGATCGACTGGCCGTTCCAGTAGTTCAGCGCCTCGGTGTACCCCCCGTCCGACGAGCCGTACTCGGTGGGTGCCGGGCCCCCGTTCTGCGTGAGGTACTGGCCGGCGGTATCGGTGACGGCGAGGCTGGCGAGAGGGGCTTCCCAACGGATGCCCTGGGCATACCACTCGCAGGTGTCGTCGCAGATGTCGGCGTAGCCGTCCCAGCCGCCGTTGGCCATCGAGTAGAGGACATAAGTGCGGGCGGCGATGGCCTGGGCTTCGAGTTCCTGGAAACCCCACGGCTCGCCTTGGGGCGATCCCTCGCTGCCGCCATAGGCGCCCCACCCAGCGGGTGACTCGCCCGGCGTCACATCGGCCACGTACTGCTCGAGCGGGATAAGGCTGAGCGTGCGCTCGGCGTGCTTGCCGGCGGTGCTGCTCCCGTCGTAGTCGTAGGCCTCGAGGCGGCCGCGGTAGGTGATGTCCTGGCCGTCGGCCCGACAGAGGGTCAGGAGGTCGGAGATCGGGGCCGTCGCCGCCAGCGAAGCCGGTACGGCGATGGGGTCGGTGAGCTTCGTGGCCACCTTGGTCCATTTGCGGGCTGAACAGGATGTGGCCCTCTCGAGCTCCCACGACCCGGTGAGAGAGCCGTTCTTCTTGATCTCGAGGGCCCGCGCCGCCTCACCTGCCGGGATGCTGGCGACCTTCCTGCCGGCGCGGTTGACGTAGGTGAACCTCGAAGGAGACGTCACCGTGACTGCGCTGTTGTCGTTCTCCTCGATGGCCACTTTGAGGATCTCCCTGTCGGCCTTGGCACTGAGAGTCGCATCCGTCACGGGGTAGGCGGTGTCGGAGTAGTAGTGGGTGAGTATCTGCCCATAGGTGAACTGGTCGAGGACCGCCAGGCCGAAGGCGCCCCACTGACCCATCCCGTAGCCAGGGCCGAGGCCGTGACCGCTGAGCGTGACGTCCTTCGACGGGAAGGGAGTCTGGGCGGCGGCTGCGCCAGGTGTGAGCCCGCTCCCGAGGGCTGCAAGGACCCCACAGCCCAGAGTCGCCAACGTCGTCGCGCGGGCGCGCCCCAACCAGGAGGAGCGACTGCGTCGGCCGCCTTTGCCGGTGGCCCTGTGTCTCCTGCGCGTGATGGGGGCAATGTTAGCTGTGTGACCCCGGCCTGATGGGGGGTACCCTGCCATCACGAGACCGTCGCCAGCAACTGTTCGATGGCGTCCGAGAACCCTTGGCGAGCGGCTTCGAGCGTGAACTCTCGAGCTCTCTCCCTACCCCGATCGATCAGGACCGCCCGCAGCACCGGGTCGGAGAGGACCCGCTCGGCGGCCGTCGCCACGAGGACCGGCGTCTTCGAGCCGAGGACGATGCCGGCATCGAGCACGGTTTCGGGCACGGCGGCCGTCCCGTAGGCGACGACAGGGACGCCGTAGTGCATGGCCTCGAGCAGCGGGGCGCAGAAGCCTTCGTGCTCGGAGCAGCAAACGAGGACGTCGGCGGCGAGGTAGTAGGCCGACAGCTCGGCGGCACTGACCGAACCGGCGAAGTCGACGGCGGCGGCGATGCCGATCGCCTCGGCGAAGCGACGTACGGCGAGAGCGTAGGGAGAGCAGCTGGGACGACCGACGAGGTGCAGGCGGGCGTTCGGATCGAAGAGGTCGAGGAAGCAGGCAAACGCCTTCACGACGTCCTGGTGCGCTTTGTGCGGGAGCATTTGGCCGACGAAGAGCCAATCCGAACCCGCCGTCTCCTTCGCAACTTCCAGCTCGGCACGCAGCCGAGGGTCGACGGTGACATCGAGCGCCGAGAGGTCCATCATGAGGGGTGCCACGGCCGTCCGGCGATAGCCCCAGGCGTCCAGCTCGGCGGCGTTGTACCGGGAGACGCCGATCCCGAGCTCGCACAGGGGCGCCAGCTCCGCCAGCTGCCGGCGGCCCAGCCGGACCTCCTCGCCGAGTGAAGGCATCCACGCCTCGACGTGCTCAGCCGGGGTGATGTTGTGATAGTTCACGATCTTTCGCCCTGGGTGGGCGGCCACCACCTCGGCGGCCGGGCTGCCGATCGAGGCCTGGTAGCAGACCCACTGGCCCCCGCCCGGCTCGCGGGGGAGCTCAGCGAGCGGGTGGACGCGCCCGTTGAGCCCCGGGCCCCAATTGTCAGCAAAGATCTCCGACACGAACCCCATCGACCGCAGGACGTGTTGCGCCTCGAGCGTGTGATGGCTGACGGCATCCCGCTCGACGATGGAAGGGATGACCTGGTCGATGCGGACGGGGCGACTTGTCATGACGTCGTCGTCACGACATCCTCCTCACGGCCACGAAGGCACCCGTCACGCTCGACGGCCTGCCACGGCATAGAGCGCCCCGGTCGCCCCCCCGGCGCCACCAGACGGGTCGAACACGGTGATCTCACCGAAGCCATAGCGGGCGAGCAGGTGGCACCACGTCACCGGGTGCAGCGGACGTCGCCGGGTGAGGTCGGAAGTGATGGGATCGTCGTCGCTCGGCCGTCGAGGGTGGGCGCTGACGATGACGACGACGCCGCCGGGCCGCAGGCGGCTGGAGGCAAGATGGGCGATCGCCCGAGCGCTCGCCGGGCTGACCTCCTCTGTCACGCCGGACAGGACGAGTCCGCCGAGCGACGAGCGCCGCTCGACCCCGAGGCGCTCGAGCGCACCTCCTCGCAGGATCGACTCGGAGGTATCCGCTGCTGGATCGGCGCCTGTGGCTTCGTAGCCGACAGCCGCCATCCTGCGGACAAGACCGCCCTCGGCGCACTCGACGTGCAGGACGCGGCCGCCCGAACCGCGCCCGAGCCGCTCCAGGGCCCAGTCGGCCACCATGGCGGCGGGGCCGTCGGGCTCGGTCGATCCGATGGCGGCCGACCTCGGGCTTCCCGCTGCCGGTGTCGCCGCCGGCAGGGTGCGACCGCCCGGAGAGAGACGGTCGAGTCGGCCCGAGCTCCCTCCCGAGCTGGCCAGCCTCCGAGCATGATCGGCGGTCACCTGGCCGCGGGTGGCAATCGCCTCCGCCAGCCGGCCCGCCTGATCGAGCGTCTGGCGCTCCAGCGACCGCAGGCGCGGCCCAGCCACCCGCCTCGCCACCGTGGCGCCGCGACGTGAGGCTCCCCTGGCGGTGCGCAGGGAACGGCGGGAGGCACCTGCAGCCATCCTACCAAGGCCCCGCCGCTCGCCCGGGCGGTCATCGGGCTGTGCGGGGCCGTCCGGCCGGCGAAAGCGGTAGGCCTGAGGGCGCGACAGCGCCCCGGCGTCGACCGCCCGGCCAAGTGCTTCGGGGTCCTGAGCGACGGAGGTGAATTGCCGCTCGAGGTCGTCCTCGTAGCCGGCTGGCAGTCGTCCCCCGCCCCGCAGGCGCCCGGCCTCGGCGACGATCTCGGAGATGGCGTCCGCCACGACGTCGGTTCCCGGCGCCACGCCGCTCACTCGTCGGGTCGTTGTGTCTTCAGGTGGACGGTGAACGGCAAGGCCACGACGCCTGTCGTCTTGCCAGGGTTGACCACCTCGAAGGTGGCTGCCGGCTCTCGGAGGGCGTGCACGACGCCTCCGCCGCCGTCCTGCACGCGGACATTGATGGTGTAGCGGCCGTCGAGAAACGGAAGTTCCTCGAACTGGAAGATCAAAGTGGAGGACCCCCGCTCGAGGTCGAACTGGTCGCCCAGCATCGTCGAGTCGCCTTCGAAGAGGAGAGACCCGTTCTCCGCGAAGATGGCGCACCCGAACGCCACGTTGGCGACGCGGTCGCGGACCTTGAGGTCGAGCAGGATCGTGAGCGCTTCACCCGGCAGGACGTACTCGCGATCGACCGCCGGCAGCTCGAGGCGGCAGTCGGTGATCGCCACCCGCCGCTCGCCGAGGACGACGGCCGGCAGGCTGGCGCTCCTGCCCCCTGCTGCCGCCTGTTCCGCCGCCGCCAGCGAGGCGGCCTCCTCCTCACCGCCCGGCAGGGCACCAGCCTCGCCGGTTTCGATGAGGCGGTCACGAAAGGCGCGTATCGCCTCGCCGGGAGGCCCGTAGCTGATCATCTCACCGGCGTCGAGCACCGCCACATGGCTGCACATCGAGCGCATCATGTCGGCCGCATGAGACACCACGACGATCGTGCGACCTTCCTCCTGGAACTGATGGATGCGCTCCATGCACTTTGCCTGGAACCGTTCGTCGCCGACGGCGAGCACCTCGTCGACGAGGAGGATGTCCGGGTTGACGTTCACGGCCACGGCGAAGCCCAGCCGGACGTACATGCCCGAAGAGTAGAAGCGAACCTGGTTGTCGATGAACTGCTCGAGCTCGGCAAAGGCCACGATCTCGTCGAAACTGCGCTCGATCTGCTTGCGGGACAAACCCAGCAGCGAGGCGTTGAGGAAGATGTTGTCCCGCCCCGACATCTCCGGCTGGAAGCCGGCGCCGAGCTCGAGCATGGCGGCCAGCTGACCGCGGAGGAGGATCTGCCCCGAAGTGGGTTGCAGGATGCCGGCAATGCACTTGAGCAACGTCGACTTACCCGACCCGTTGCGGCCGAGTATACCGAGCGTCTCGCCGGGATTGACCGCCACGTTGATGTCCTTGAGCGCCCAGAACTCCTCGAATGGGAGGTGACCGGCGTGCACGAGGCGCTCTTTCAGGGACGTGTACTTCTCCTTGTAGAGGCGGAATCGTTTCGAGACGTGCTGGACCTCTATGGCAGCGTTCATCGCGTCATCACAACTCCTCGGCGAAGTTGCCCTCTACCCGGCCGAAGATGACCATGGCGATAGCCAACATCCCGATGGAGCCGACGAAGACGAACGCCAGGCCCGTCCAGTACGGCGCCGCCCCCCAGGTCGGCAGCACGTGGTACGGCTGCAGCTTGCCGTTGAGGGTGATCGAGGCGTTCTTCACGATCTTGCCGGTCGGCGGGATGACGTTGCCGAAGAGGCAGCGCTGGAAGGACACGACGATCCACAGGAGGGGGTTGGCCTCGTAGATGTAGCGGAACCAGACGTGGTCGCGCAGTGCCTTGGCGACATTGGCGAAGGCGTAGACGATCGGCGGGCTGAAGAACAGCGCCACGAGAAGCACCTCGACGAGGTGCTGGACGTCCCGCAGGTAGACGTTGACCGCCGACAGGAAGACCGCCAAGGCGGCGGACAGGATGATGTCGCACACGAGGGCGAACAGCAGCAGCGGTACGTAGCCGAACGCCGGCAGGACCTGGAAACCGGCGAGGAACACCACAAGGATGCAGGTCTGGAAGAAGAAGTAGCAGATGGCCGTCCCCACCTGGGACAGCGCCAGGATCTCGCGAGGAAAGGCCACCTTCTTCACGATGCCGGCGTGAGCCACGAGGACACCTGATGAAGACAGTAGAGAGTTGTTGAACAGGTTCCAGGGCAGCAGCCCGGCGAAGAGGAAGAGAGCGAAGTCCGGCGTCGGGTTGTGCAGGAAGTACTTGAAGACGACGTAGTAGATCATGAGGATCAGCGCCGGGTTGAGGAACGACCACACGAAGCCGAGGACACTGTTCTTGTAGCGGACCTTCAGCTCCTTTCGGACGAGAAAGCCCAGCAGCTCGCGACACGCCCAGATCTCGGCGATGCGGCGCCGCAGGCTCACCTTGGCCGACACGACGCGCTGAGGAAGGTCTCCGCGGTCACGCGTGAGCTCGGCGCGGGGACCCCGCGCCGAGTCGGAGGCGGATCCGTAGGTGATGCCCGCCGCCTTCCCCTCCGTCCCCGTGGCGCTGCGCGCCAGGCCCATCGTGTCTTGTTCCTCCCGTAGGCACCGATGCGGAGGTCGCGATCGGCAGGTGGGCCCTGATCCTACTCGGGAGCAGCCTCGAACAGCGGCACACGGTCTGCAGACACGGCAAGCAAGACCTGCTCAGGGCCGTCGAGACACCGGATCCGGCGGGCCCGACAGGTAGGCTGGGCGCCTCCGCCGCCCTGCCGGAGCGGCTTCGCAGGCGAGTCTGCGATCACCTAGGAGAAGGAGCCTCGTGACCTCGTTCCCCCGCTCGGTTTGGGACCGCATGCGGTCCAGTGTTGCCGCCGAGGTGGCGGCGCGCGGCACGGACAACGAGGCGGAGCTGCTTCGCCAGATGACCGATGTCTTCAAGGAGCTGGCCCACCTCTCGGTCGATCTCGGCGCTGTCTGGAGCTCTCTCGAGGAGACGAAGGGCAAGCTCGACGAGATGGGAAGGAGGCTCGACGTCCAGGCGACCGTATTTGCCGAGTTCACCGATACCGTGAACGAGCAGATCGAGAACGACAGCGAGTCGACGGAGCTCCTCGGTCGCCTCCTGCAGTCCGCCCGTGCCCGCATCGAGGTGCTCGAAGGGGGGCGGCAGAGCCCGGCGTGAACCGGCCATCATGACCGCCACAAGCGCCACCGGCGGGCCCGTCGTCATCGATTTGAGCGCCCTCGCCCTCGCCGGTCGCAGCGAGAAGCGGATCGCCCGCTACGCCCGGGACTTCGCCGAGGCGATGGAGCGTCATCGACCCGACCTCGTCGGGCGATACCTCCTTCCCCCCGACCTTCGCCTGCCCGACGATCTCGCCGCGCTCCTCTCGGGCAAGGTCGCCGTCGTCGGTTCCGCCGGCGCCGTCCCCGAGAGCGCCCGCGTCTTCCACAGCATGTGGGCGATGGACCTCGCCCGGTCGGCAAAGGAGATCTGGCCGGCCGAGGTCGAGCACCGCGGGCTCAGGTTCTCGGCCACCGTGCACGAGGGGTTCCTCTCACCTCTCAGTTCTGCGAAGGTCGACGGCGGGCGGCAGCGACGCAGGGCTCGCGTCCGCTGCGAGGTTCTCCGGCAGGCGGACGCCTTGCTGGCGATCTCGGCGGAGACGAAGCGGGAGCTGGTCGAGCGGGTCGGGGCGGACCCCTCCGTCGTGACCGTCGTCCGTTCCGGCGAAGCGTGGCAGGACGTCGTGGCCCGCTCGGCTGAGGTCTTCGAGGCCCTGGCATCCCGAGGTCGCCGCCGCTGGCGCCGCGACGTTCGCGTGGCCTTCGTGTCGCCGTTTCCGCCGATCCCCTCCGGTGTCGCTCGCTACAGCGCTCGACTCGTCGAGGCCCTCTCGGACGAGCTCGCTGCCGTCGCTCCGGGCGCGAGGATCGACTGCTTCACCGATGGACTCAACCGCGTGGCTGCCGCCCCGCTGGTCCCGGCCGTGGGCGGCGAATGCTTCGACGCCCGCCAGTTCGTCACCGTCGAGCACGCCCTCGGCGGGTATGACCGCGTCGTGTACGTGCTCGGCAACAGCGAGTTCCACAGCAGCGCCTTGGCGGCGCTCCGCCGGCGGAGCGGGATCGTCATGGCACACGACGTCCGCATGAGCGGTCTGTTGCGCCACTCCCGCGGTCGGCGCGGCGCCGTGCCCGGAGGCCTCGAGGGAGCCGTCCGGCGCGCCTATGGCGATGCTCCGTCCGTCGCCCGGGGCGAGAGCGGTGGCATCGAGGACACAGAATCTCGAACAGGCGGGGCTGTTGTGCATCGGCGACATCGCGCCCCACGCTGACCGCTTGCTCGTCTTGAGTGAGGCGGCCCGACGTCTCGCCGCCGCTGACATCGATCCTGAGCTGACGGCTCGCATCGCCGTGCTGCCCTACGCCATGGCGCTGGAGCAACCGGAACTCGAGGCCGTGGCGGACGCTCGAGCCGCCAGCGCCCGGGCGCGGCCCCTGGTCGTTTCGTTCGGCATCGTCGACCCGTCGAAGCTTCCTCACGCCCTCGTCGAGGCCGTCGCGTCGGTGAGCGCCGAGCGGGAGTTGGATCTCGCCTTCGTCGGACCGGTGAGCGACGCCCTCGCCGAGGAGCTCGCCGCTTTGGCGGCAGGTCTCGGGATGGGCGAGCGCGTTCGGGTGACCGGGCACGTGGAACGTTCGACTTATCTCGGCTTTCTCGGCACGGCCACGGTGGCGGTGCAGCCTCGGGCGAGTTTCGCCGGAGAGGCGTCCGGTGCAGTCGGAGACTGCCTGGCCGCCGGCGTCGCCACCATCGTGTCGGACGTCGGCTGGATGGGCGATCTGCCGGACGACACCGTCCTCAAGGTCGACACCTCCACCGGTGCTGCCGGCGGGCTGGCGGCGGCGTTGCGATCGCTCCTCGACGACCCGGATAGACGCTCTTCGATGGCCGAGCGGGCAGCCGGGTTCGCCGCAGCGCAGACGTTCTCGCGTGCGGCCGCCGCTCTTGTCGCCCTCTTTGACCTCGCGGGCGCACCGACCGATGGCTCGGCCCACGCTTCGGTCGGGGTCTAGGGCTCAGTCCCGGGGCGGAGGGCGGCGCGGAGCTCGAGGAGGGCAAGTCTGGCGAAGTGAGCTGCCGGCCGGGTGACCGCCCGCCGCTCGGCGGCCGCCAGCATGGAAACCGCCACCCGTCGGGCAGACGGCCGCCCCGGCGAAGGAGAACCCCTTCGGCCCCCTCTTCGCCGCCGCCCTGCTTTGTCACCACGGATGGGGCCCAGATCCGGCACCCCCGCCCCGGGGGCGGGGAGCCATTGCCACTGGGGCACCCGCGGGTGCCGGCCCTTGCCGGTGACGGGGAGGCGGCCTCTCCTCGCCAATGACCCCCGCTCGGCGGCCGCCCGCTCCCGCACGACCGCTTGCACCTGGGCGGCGGTCGCGGCGGCTCCGTCTCCCCATCCGGCTAGCGCGGCGATCCCAGGCCGGGGGTGCTGGCCCTGCTCGCCTTCGGACGGAGGCGTCACCGATACCCGCTCGCCGAGGGGACCCAGCATGCTGACGAGGTCACTGCGCGTCGCCTCGTCGCCGACCTCGATGTGCGTGGCGGCCTTCCAGAGCTCGACAGCGGCCCGGCCGCCGGCTCCGCCAGGTAGATCGTCGGGATGCTGCAGCCTGACGGTGACGTTCTCATTCGAGCGGAGCCCGGCCGCCAAGGCCACGAGAGCTGCCGTCCTCTCTGCCCGGCCGGCGTTGTGGCGCACGGGCAGCCCGGGCTCGATCTGCAGCACGACAGCGTCGGCGCCGCGGGCGAGCAGCCCGACCTCGACCGCAGCCGCCAGCCCGGGCGCCGCCAGGTAGCGGTGGGCGGCCGAGAGGGGATCGAGTGAAACGATCTCCACGTCATGGCCCTCCCGACGGAGCCTGAGTACGTCGTGCAGCAGGGCCTGGCGGTGACCCAATGGCGGAGGCGGCACCGAACCGACGACGAGGACCTTCACGAGAGGTTCTCCAGCGACGCTTCCATGGCGTCGAGCACGCGGGGCCAGGTGTAGTTGGCGAGCACGTACTCGCGCCCCCGTCCGGCCAGCTCGCCGGCGAGCTTGGGTGCCTCGGCCACGAAACGCAGGCACTCTCCGAGCTCGAGCTCGTCGCGGTAGAGCACGCCGCCCCCGGAGCGCTCGCAGTGCCAGGTGACGACGTCGCTGCCGCCGTTGGCGATCACGACCGTGCCCGCCAGCCAGGACTCCATGATCGTGCGCGAGAAGCTCTCGTTCGTGCTCGGCTGCAGGTAAGCCGACGCCGCCGCGAAGGCGTCCGGCACCTCCGCGCTGTCCAGATAACCGAGATCAACGACGCGGCCCTCCAGCCCGAGCGGCACCTGCGGGTCACCCACGCCGAAGGTGACGAGATCGATCGGCAAGCGGTGGCGCAGAATGGCGGCGCCGAAGCCCTGCAGCACCTGACGCCATCCCTTGCCGTCCTCGCGCCGTCCCGCATAGAGCACGAACGGCCGGTCGAGGTCGTGGCGCTCCCGGAACCCGTCCGGGTCGTAGGTGGCAGGCACGTCGACGGCACAGCCGACGACGGGGTGCTCGGCCGGAAGGGGCGCCAAGTGATGCCCCAGCTGATGCTCCGGCTCACTCAGGAACCAGACGGCAGCGCTCCCGGCCAGTGCGGCGCGCACCGAGGACAGCCGCGCATAGGACTCGTCATGCAGACAGGGCATCATGATCGTCCGCTCCGGGGCGATGCCGGCGCAGTACAGCGTCGACCAGAACAGGTAGGGCGCAAAGATGATGGCGTCGTAGCGGCGGGCTGCCTCGGCCAGGTAGAGGTACAGCTCCGGAACGCGGAACCGGCCATTCACCCAGGCGAGGTCGTCGGCCTCGTCGAGGGTCTCGTCGTCCATGAGACGCCGCTGCAGACGTGCCCAGGTGGCCATGTCCCTACCGGGAACGGTCTCGAAGCGCCGGACGGTGAGCTGGCCGTCGGGCGCCTCCCCCGGCTCGAACTCGTTCGCCCAGGTGTAGTGATCCCGTGCACAGGTCGTGAGGACGTCGACGGAGTGACCTCGAGCTGCCAGCCCGGCAGCCGCCTCGCGCATCGCTGTCTCCGCCCCACCGACGACGCCGTGGCCGTAGCGGGGGGTCACAAAGGCGAGGCGCTTCGACTCCTTGGCGTCTGACACGAGGCGGCCCTCCATCGGTCGCCGGCGCCGGGAGGGCGCCGCTCCTGGTCTGGATGCTACGCGAGCGCCCCTTCTCGGAGGCGGCGAGCCCGCCGCCGCTTCGCTCATGAGACGGGGACATCCACGCCCGCCCAACGCTCAAAGATCTCTCTCGGCCGCATGATCCACCGCCGCCGAAGCAGCTCCCGCTCGCCGAGCGCCCTCGGCAGCACCTTGGGCAGCAGTTCGGCGACGCCGTCGTCGCCGCCGCCGCGTCGCTTGCGCCACATCTCGGCCATCGCAAGGTCGATGGGCGCGTTGCGAACGAGTGTGAGGAGGCGATTGCGCTCGGCCAGGTGCCGCTCTCTGCGCACCCCGAGCGTGCCTGTCGTGACCGCCTCGAGCCTCACGGTGGCGGCGGGCTCGTAGAACATGCGGAGACCCATGAGCCGCCCTCGCCAGCACCAGTCCGTGTCCTCGTAGCCCTCGACGTAGCGCTTGGCGAAACCCCCCACCTTTGCCAGCACATCACGGGTCGTCACGAGCGCCGCCGCGCTCAGCGAGAAGCGCTCCTCGGCGACGTCGAGCCGCTCGTCATCTGGGGCCTGTGACCCGATGCCGCCTACCGAGCCGTTGGCACGCAGGTAGGACCCGGCGCTGCTGAGCAGGTCGACCACGCGAGCAGGTTGCACCGCCTCCCCGTTGAGGAGAAGGTCGAGCTCGTCGCCGCTCTCGACGAGCGGGACATAGAAGGGCACCCGACCAGAAGTCCATCGCCAGCGCTCGCCCGTCCGCCCGTGCTCGAGCGGGTGGACGCCCGTTCCTGTCAGGCCCGAGAGAACGTCGACGCCGCCGAGCGTCGCCGTCGTGAGTTGCCGTCCGAGGGGACGAGAGTCGCCGCTGGCGAAAGAGGGCTCGTCGTTGAGGAGGACCTCGAGAAACCGACCGGCCAGCACGACACGGGGGGACACGGCGCCAACCGTGGGATCCTCGAGGAGCTCGGCCGCGGCCGCCAGCCAGCCGTCACCGGCGAGGGCGTCCTCGTTCAACAATGCGACGAGGTCGCCACGCGTCTCAGCGACCCCAAGGTTGGCGGCCGCCGCGAAGCCGTCGTTGCGGGGCGGGCGCACGACCCGTGCTCCGGTCTGCCCTGACACGGTTCCTGCTGTGGCCGTCGGCGAGCAGTCGACGACGATGACCTCGTCTGCTTGCTGGTGGACCGACTCGAGGCAGCGCCCGAGGCGATCGGTCGGTCGACTCGAGACGATGACGACCGAGGTGCTCAGGAGGTTGCCTTCAAGACCGAGCGGTCGATCACCCGATCGATGAAGCCGTACTGGAGCGCCTCATCGGCGGTGAACCACCGGTCGCGGTCCGAGTCAGCCTCGATGCGCTCGAGCGGCTGACCGGTGTGAAACGAGATGCGCTCGGCCATCATGCGCTTCAGGTAGATGATCTGCTCGGCCTGGATGGCGATGTCGGCAGCCTGCCCCTGCATCTGCCCGGACGGCTGGTGCATGAGGATGCGGCTGTGCGGTAGTGCGTAACGCTTGCCGGGCGCCCCTGCGCAGAGCAGGAACTGCCCCATCGAGGCAGCCATGCCGAGGCAGATCGTCGAGATGTCGCACGTCACGTACTGCATCGTGTCGTAGATGGCGAGACCGTCTGTCACCGACCCACCCGGAGAGTTGATGTAGAGGTTGATGTCCCTCTCAGGCTCCTCAGCTTCGAGCAGGAGGAGCTGTGCGCAGATGAGGTTGGCGGAGGTCTGGTCGACCTGGGTACCGAGGAACACGATGCGCTCCTTCAGCAGCTGCCGGTAGATGTCGCCTGCGGGGTCGCCGACGTTGCCGTTGGACGCCATCCGTCCTGGCAGGCCGGCCCGCATCTCGGCTGTCTCCGGTATCACAACACTTGACATCGATCCTCCTCGTCACTCCCTGCTGCGAGGCTACAGCCCGGCGCCTGAGCTCTGGCCGGACCTGTGCTCGCCCCAGCGGCGACCGGCACCGCGGTTACGCTTTGCTGGGCGGCTGAGCCGCTCGTGCGGGCGTGGCGAAACGGCAGACGCGCCGGGCTTAGGACCCGGTCCCTTCGGGGGTGGAGGTTCGACTCCTCTCGCCCGCACACGTTGTTGACCTGGGATCATGACCCTGAAAGAGACTGCGGTTCTCGGCCCACTGCGCCGGTCTCCTCTGACTTGCTAACCGATTGCTAAAGACTGTCAACTTCGCGTATCGCTTTGCCGACACTGCTGGTACGATGTCAACCATGAGCACGACGAACGTGGCACCCGAGGTCCGCAAGCGGGTCCTCACATCGCGGGACCGTTTCTGGCGTCCCGAGGACTTCGCCGGCTCCCCTGACGCGGTCGCCCAAGCTCTGTCGCGGATGGCCCGCTCCGGGGAGGTGCGCCGTGTCCGGCGTGGCCTCTACTGGCGCGGCGCACCTACCCGTCTCGGCATGGCTCCCCCGCCGCCGGGTCGCCTCGCCAGGGCGGTCGTTGGCGGGACCGGCTCCGGTCCGGCCGGATGGAGCGCCGCTCTGGCGCTCGGCCTATCGACCCAGGTGCCCCGCCGGGAGGTGGTCGCCGTTCCGGGTCGATCACCTCGGAGTCCCGGCTCTGTCCACTACGTCAGCCGAGCCGCCAGCACCAAACGTCGCGACGAGCGGCTGCGTCCGACCGAGGTCGCGCTGTTGGAAGTGCTGCGGAACTGGGATGGCCTCGTTGAGATTCCCGCCGCCGAGGCCGTCGCGCGGATCGAGCGACTCGCCGACAGCGGCGCGGTCCGCCTCGACCGGATCGCTCGGGCGTCGGAGACCGAGCCGCCCCGGGTCCGCGAACGGCTGCGCCGCCTCCTCGTCGCGCTCGGCCGGCCGGACATGACCAACATCGTCCGCCCGGCGCGTAGCGAGTCCGTCCGGCGCGATATGGCTCTCGCCGGCTGAGCTAGTGACCCGCTTCGCGGACCTGAGCGAGTTCGGGCCGACGCTCGATGCTGCTGCCGAGCGGCTCGGGATCAGCCCTACCGCAGTCGAGAAGGACTACTGGGTCAGCGAGGTCCTCCGCGTGCTCGGCCGTGACTTCGACGGCGACTTCATCTTCAAAGGCGGTACCAGCCTTTCCAAGGGCTACCGGCTGGTGGAACGCTTCTCAGAAGACATCGACGTCCTCGTTGTGCCCGGCGAGCGGGGGCGTGGGGCGACCGACAGGCTCATGAAGGCCATGGCCGACAGGGCGGCCACAGGGGTCGGCGGCTCGGCGGCTGGGGTCGGGGGGAGCGAGACCGGCCGGCACCGCTCCTACGAGATCGCCTACCCCGCGACCCGAGCGCCGACCGCGCTCATCCGCACCGGCGTGCTCCTCGAGATGGGCGTCCGGGGCGGGCCCCATCCTCACGCGCTCGCGCCGATCAGCTCCCTCGTCGGCGATGTGCTCGAAGCCGCCGGGACCGACCTCGGCGAGTTCGACGACCTGAAGCCGTTCGAGGTCGCCGTCCTTCACCCGGGACGCACCCTCCGCGAAAAGCTCGTCCTCATCCACGCCCTGGCCCAACAGCTCGCCGCCGGCACCGGTGGGTCCATCGACCGGCGCAGCGGCCGGCACTTCTACGACGTCTACCAGCTCTTGGGCGACCGACAGGTGCTCGACCTGCTCTCCGACCGAGATCAGACCGAACAGGTGATGCGCAGCGTCGAGGAGATCAACCGGGCCTTCTTCGGAGGCGACGGCATCGAGGTTCGCCCGGCCGGCGGCTTCGGCACGTGCCCGGCCTTCGACTCGACCAGCGACATCTCGACCCGGCTCCGGGCGGCCTACGAGTCGACCATGCCTGAGCTCCACTTCGGCGCCGGCCCGCTTCCTACCTGGGAAGAGATCTGTGGTCGTGTGACAGAGCAGCAAGCGCTGCTGTGAGCATCCCTCGCCCTAGGGCGTGAGCGGGGATCCCAGCGGACCGGGAGCAGCGGGAGCAGGAGATGACAGCCGACCCGGCGCGTGTTTGGCTGAAGAGCTGGCCGGCGAGGCACGCTCCGAACGGTCCAGGCTCGGGCCGGGCTCCGACCCGCCTCGTGACCGCCCCTTCAAGTACGAGTACGCGGGGAACCCAGTGTCTGCTGATCCTTCCCAGGTCGGCGATCCCTTCGCCGCCCGCTGCTCGTACGTGGCGGGACCCGGCGGTCGCCCACGCGCTGCGAGCGGCGCGAGACAACCCGCGCATCGCCCCGGAAGTGGCAGCACAGCTGCCCTGGGCACTGAGGACGGTCACGGCGGGCTCGCCGAGCAGCCTCGGGCTGTTCGCCGCTGCTGGATATGCCGGCCCGGGTGCGACCGGATTGCTCGGCCTGTTGGGTCATCGCACCCGCTCCCAGGCGTTCGCCGCCGAGCTGGTCGTCGCCGCTGCCTCATCTATCGGCCATGGAGCTCCCACCCAGACGAGCGTACGGCCGTGGATCCTGACGGCCGGGACTGCCGGCTCGATTTCAGGGTCAGCCAATTCAGACTCAAACCGCTGCGGCACGAGGTGGCGGTGCTCCTCGGTCGGCGCCACCTCGAGGTGGTGCTCGCCGAGTACGTCGAGCACTACAACCGGCACCGGCCCCACCGGTCCCTTAACCAGCGCTCACCGTCCAACGCCGACGCGCCCCCGACGCCGATCGGCGACATCAGCCCCACGCACCTCCGACGAACCGACGTCTTGGGCGGCCTCATCCATGAGTACATGGTTGCATGACCTGGGCGGATGGATTGTCGGTACCACAAGTACGCCGGCGATCTGGACGGGGCACTCGTGGAGACACTTGTTCTCCGCCTGGTCGACCGTCGGTGCTGATGTACTTCCCGGGTCCCAGGTGGTTCCCGCCACATGGATCTCTGACGGTCGAGCAACGTTGTCTCGGGGCGCTAGTCCGTTGGCGGTTCCCAGCGGAAGAAGCGGATCGCGAAGAGCAGGCCGGCAAGCCCCCAGGCGGCCACGACCAGCACGTCGGTCCAGTCGAAAGGGCTCCCGAGGAATGATGCCTGCATGCCAGCGAGAAAGTGTTTGAGCGGAAAGATTCGACCGACCCAGACCATCCAGGCAGGCGGATTGTTCCCGAGTGGAATGAAGATCCCGGACAGAAACAGCAGGGGCAAGATGACCGCATTGACGATCGGCAGCGCGGCATCGGCGTTCGGGATGACCGACGAGATTGCGAATCCGAGGGCGCAGAACGCCGCCGCGCCGACAGCGAGCATGACCAGCATCCGCACGAGGGTGGCCCCGGTTGGGATGTCGGCGCTGTAGAAGATGCGCCCGAACCCGGCCGTGATGATCACGAGCAGCACCGACACGAGCACCGCGTGCAGTATCCGGGCGCCAAAGAACGGTGCGCTCCGTAGAGGGGTCCCGTTGATGCGCTTGAGCACCCCAGAGTCCCGCTGGAACGTGACCGCCACCGCGATGTTGTTGAAACACACGGTGATCACCGCCAGTACGACCATGGCGGGCACGTAGTACGTCGCCTCGTTCACCGACTTCGCGCCGAACCGAACCGTCGAGTTCCGGAAAATCGAGGTGAAGATCACCAGGAACATGAGCGGGTAGACAAGAGCAAAGAATGCCGAGGCTGGGCTGCGCCAGTAGGCCTTGTTCACATACCGCAGCTGCGAGACAGTCAGCGCTGCCCCGTTCATTCCCCGGGTCCTTCTGGGGTGCCGGTGAGCAAGAGATATATGTCCTCCAGCGACGGTCTCGTCATCTCCAGCTCGTCGAGGCTGACCCCATGATCGATGGCCCATCCGGTGAGCTGATGCATTGTCTGGAGTACGTCGTCTGGCGTGATCTCGGTGTAGCCGTCCGACCCCGGCGGGGCGTACAACCCCTCTGGGGGAGTCGCGCCCGCTGGGGGCCGGTACCGGATTCGCGCCTTAGCCAGGTTGCGGTCGCCAAGCGTGGCTGGCGGGCCCTCGGCGACGATCTGGCCCGCCACGATCACCGCGACCCTGTCGGCGAGGAATTGCGCCTCGTCCATGTAGTGCGTGGTGAGCAGCACCGTCATGCCAAGCGTCGCCAGGTTCTTGATCACTTCCCAGGCTTCGTGCCGTGCCGAGGGGTCGAAGCCGGTCGTCGGTTCGTCGAGGAACAGCAACTCTGGATCGCCGACCAGGGCAACCGCGACGTCCAGTCGTCGCTGTTGACCGCCGGAGAGCTTGAGTACCCGAGCAGCGCTCTTCTCTTCGAGACCGACCAGGTGGATCACCTCATCTACTGGCCTTGGGTGAGGGTAGAAGGTGGCGTACATGGCGATCGTCTCGCGCACGGTGAGATATCGGTCGATGCCCGTAGACTGCAACACGATCCCGATGCGACTCTTCAGCTGTGACCGATCTTTGCCGGGATCGACGCCGAGAACGCTGACCTCACCGCCGTCACGGGTCCGGTAACCCTCAAGAATCTCGATCGTCGTGGTCTTGCCCGCCCCGTTCGGGCCGAGCAACGCAAAGACCTCACCCTGACGGATGGCCAGGTCGATGGCCCTGACGACCTGCGTATCCGCATAGGACTTCACTAGCCCCCGGACGTCGACTACGAGAGGTCTCGCGTGACCGTCCTCGACCGGGCCGGGGTGAAGGATGTTCTGGGCCGCTAGAGGCTCCGTCTCCGTAGCGCCACCTGCCTCCCCGCGCAAGACGAACTGGCCGTCCGCTTCGGTGCGTCCTTCGGCAGTCTATTGAACATTTTCCACAGGCTATCCCAGGCCCGAGTTACAGCTCTTGTCTGTGACGACTCTTGCTCGCGGCCAGAGGGACCGCAGAGACGACGCGCCGGCTGTTCGAGGCCAAGGTTCAGTGCCACCAGCGATCGATTTCATCGTAGACGTCGGGCCTGTGGGCCAGTGCGAGGTGGGTCACCTTGGGGAAGTGACGCACGATCGATCCGGGGAAGAGCCCTTCGCCCGTTGTCTCGCTGAGAGTTCCCGACGCGCTTGACGAAGTCACGAGCGTGTCGCCGAATACCCGGTCCAAAGGATGAGACGTGTCGGCTGTGATGCCACCGGCGATGATGAGGTAGGCCTCTCGCTTTCGCGTTGTGACACGGTGCGGTACCGGTCGTTGAAGTGCACCGGGATCCTGTTCCAACCAGTCCTCGTCGGTAATCGCGCCGAACCGGAGATCCTGGATTCCTGCGCTGCGCGTGTCGAGCCCCAGCCCGAGCAGGCGGGTTATAGGGATCGGCGAGGACCACGAGGCGGCACTGGTGAGGTTGACGAATCTCTCGAGAGGGGCGCCCGTGTTCGGAACGCCGACGAGCACGACTCGTCGGGTCTTCGACCTCGACGACCGCCGCAGGCTGAGGACGCTTCGCCATGGTCGCGTAGCGGGAGCGTAGTGACACGAGGACCTGATCACCAGGCCACCCATACTGTGCCCGATGAGGGAGATGTCGTGGACCGGTACAGGCCACGCCGACACAAGACGGTGGAGCAAACCGGCGAGCTCCCGCCCATTGACCGAGATGTGTTGGCCGGTGTTGTAACGCAGGTAGATGGGCGTGACACCATGGTCGCGGGCAAGCAAGCTTCCGTAGGTGGTGTCGGGATCACCGGGGAAGTCCCAGATTGACTCGGTGGCCATCAGCCCGTGAACGAACAGGGCGATGCTGCCAGTTGCCTGAGGAAAAGCCTCGGCGAGGCTGTCGCGGTCAAGCGTCAGGGCAGCGGTTCTCGACCGCAAGGTCATGGCGATAGCCAATGTGGATCCCTGATCGGCGAGTCGATCGCCAAAGAACCCGTTAACGACAGCGAGCGCGTCGTCGCGCCGACCTGGCAGGGTCATGAGCAGGCGAAGAAACCGCTCGGCGTTGGCCAGTATCCAACCGCGGTCGCTATCGACCCCATCTTGAGGCATGCACCGCTCGTCGACCACGAACAGAACCTACGCTCTCTGGGAAACTGGCCGGCCAGTGAAGCTGATGGGCCACCCGAACGAAAGGGCTTTCGAGCGACAGCACCGCCCTGCAAAGTGGCGAGACGATTGGATCACGACGCCCTCTTAGGCGCGGTCCACGAGGAAGTCGAAGTCGCACCCCTGGTCGGCTTGAAGAACGTGGTCGAGGTACAGCCGCTCATAGCCGCGACGGACGGTCGAGGCGCTGGGGTGGGCTTCGGAGGCCCGACGAGCAAGCTCTCGGTCTTCGACAAGCAGATCAAGTCGGCCAGTCGTAGCGTCGAGCACGATCTCGTCCCCGTCACGGACGAGCCCGATGGGACCGCCGATGGCAGCCTCCGGGGTCACGTGCAACGCAGTGGCCCCACCTTCGGTCCCGCTCATTCTTCCGTCGGTCACGCATACGAGCTCGGTGATGCCCGCTTTGCGAAGCACGGCCGGGATGGGGACGAAATCGACCTCCGGCATGCCTGGTGCCCCGACAGGTCCGGCATTGCGCAGGATGATGACACTGTCCGGCGTGGCCTGGAGGTCGGGATCCTGGGTGCGCGCCTGCGCCGTGCGATAGTCGAACACGACGGCTGGACCGCGGTGGGTCCACAAGGCGCGCGGTGCAGCCGACCGCTTGAAAACGGCACCTCTCGGAGCAAGGGAACCGCGCAGCACGACGAGGCCGCTTTCGGGCTCGAAGGGATCCTCGAGGGAGCGAAGGCAGGGATTGGGTCGTGGCTTGGCGGCACGGACGGCGGCAGAGACTTCGGCCACCGTCCTTCCATCGCCCAAGACTGAGTTTCGGTCCAGCAGTGGCTCCAACACTGCCAACAGAGCAGGGACACCCCCGGCGTGGTCGAAGTCCTCGAGCGAGAATGCGCCAGATGGGCGGACCCCGAGCACCTGCGGGGTCTTCTCGCCGATGCCGGCAAAGCGATCGAGTCCGAGTGACACGCCGAGCCGACCCGCGATCGCCTCGAGGTGAATCAACTCGTTGGTCGAACCGCCCGTGGCCGCCAACACGCAGAGGGCGTTGTCGAAGGCGCTCTGGGTCATGACCGACTCGGGGCGAATACCGGCGCGGGCCAGCTCCACCGCACGGACGCCGCTGCGCTCCGCCAGGTCGCTCCGGCGGGATTCGACCGCCGGCACCACGGCCGAGCCCGGCAATGCCATGCCGAGGACTTCGGTGGCGATAGCCATCGTTGTGGCGGTCCCCATGACGTTGCAGACCCCGACCGTGGGGGCGAAGACCCCCTCGAGCTCGTCCCACTCCTCGTCGTCGATGCGGCCCATGATGCGATCCGGTCCCAGGGTCCAGACGTCCGAGGTGACGACGGGGCGTCCCTGGAACTGACCGCAGCTGCGAGGACCTGCGGTCAACATGATGGCCGGCTTGCCGGCACTGGCCGCGCCCATCAACTGGGCCGGCACCGTCTTGTCGCAACCGGACAACAGGACCACGCCGTCGATGGGGCTGCATCGGATCATCTCCTCGACGTCCATCGCCATCAGGTTCCGCAACAGCATGGTGGTGGGCACGATGAAATTCTCGGCCAGCGAGATCGTCGGGAACACGACGGCGGTTCCCCCGGCCGACGTGACTCCCCTCTTCACCGACTCGGCGAGGTCACGAAGTCCCATGTTGCACGGATTCAGCTCGCTCCAGCTCGAGCAGATCCCGATGATCGGACGGCGGCGCACCGCCTCTCTGCTCAAACCGCCTGCACGGAGGAATGCCCGCTCGATCGAACCCTTTAGATCACCGGCGAAGTGGTCACCGTTGACCGGGGGGCCGCCTCCCGCCGTCGCGTCACGCCGGCCGGGAGGCTGCCCCGTCTCGGCTCCTTCTGTCATCTTGTCATCTGCTTCACTCCTCAATCGTCGATGTGTGCCGCCGGGCATCGTGTTCTGGCCCTTGCCGGCGGGCGGAACTTCCCGACCTCGATGACAGCAGTCGGAAGCGGCATCCAGCACTGGCCAGAATCCACTCTCTGCGCTCAGGCTCCTCAACGGGTCCTGGCTGTGGCCCGACAATCATCCGAGTCCGACCGGCAGGACGGCCTCGACCAGGTGCGGGCCTGGCTCTCGCACGGCGTGTTGGAGCTGAACGACCAAGTCTTCGGCCGTCGTGGCCCGCGAGGCCGGTACGCCCATTCCTTGCGCCAGAGAAACGAAATCGAGGTCCGGACTCGAAAGTTCGAGCATGCGCTCCGCCCGCGGACCTCCCGCACCCACCCCTACCCGGGACAGCTCCAAGTTCAAGATTGCATAAGCGCGGTTGGAGAGGATGACGGTTGTCACGTCGAGTCCTTCCCGCGCCTGGGTCCAGAGCGATTGGATCGTGTACATGGCACTTCCGTCGGCTTGAATGCACAACACGGGGCGATCGGGTGCGCCGATTGCCGCTCCCGTCGCCACGGGGAGACCCTGCCCGATCGCGCCGCCGGTGTTGCAGAGCCAGTCGTGACGAGGTGTCCCCTCCGTGGCGCCGGAAAGGAAGACGCCAGCCGTGTTGGACTCGTCGACGACCACGGCGCCCTCGGGAAGCATGCAGGCGATGGCGGCAGCCAAGCTCACCGACGTCAGCGGACCTCTCGGACGACCAAGCGGTGCCAACGGCGCCATCGACAACCCGTCTGTCTGTGATGACCCGGGCACCCAAACGGCATCCGCGAGTGCTTCCAGTGACCGTTCGACGTCGTGCTCTGGACCGGCGAGGACGTGAAGCTCGCAGCCTGTCGGCCAGAGCTCGCTCGGCTGGCCTGGATAGGCGAAGAACGACACGGGTGCTGCGGTGTCGACGAGGATGATGTGCCGTGCTGAGGCGAGTTGGCCGATGGCCATCTCACCGAGGTAGGCGAGGCGCTCGATGGTAGGTAGGCCCCCGCCGCGCTCCAGTCGGGCCGGGAATGTCTCGGCGAGCAGCGTTGCAGCTGTGGCTTCGGCGATGCTCGCCGCCGCCCGGAGTCCCCGCTCCCGCAGGGCTCGTCCGCCGAGCAGGATCACAACAGGTTCCTCCGAGACGAGGACCTTCCTCACCGACTCGATCGTGTCCGCCGGAACAGAGCCGGTGGGCGGGACCGGCCGCTGCCGTGCCGATGTACCGGCGAGAGTGCCCCAGGAGACATCGGCGGGAACAACGAGGGTGGCAATACCGCCTGGCGGGCCTATTGCCGCAGTGACTGCGTCGGTGGCGTCGGCGGCGAGGTCGTCGGAGGTGGCACAGACCCGGACCCACTTCGAGACGTTGCCGGCGAGCGCCACGATGTCGGACTGGAGGGGAGCATCGAATCGTTGGTGATACGTAGCGTGCTCGCCGACGATGTTCACGATCGGCGTACGGGCTCGCCTGGCATTGTGCAAGTTGGCGATGCCGTTTCCGAGCCCGGGGCCGAGGTGGAGCAGGGTCGCTGCCGGGCGCCCGGTCATCCGGCCGTAACCGTCGGCTGCTCCGGTCACCACACCTTCGAAGAGCGCCAGCACCGCCCGCATCTCCGGTACGGCGTCGAGCGCCGCCACGAAGTGCATCTCCGAGGTCCCGGGGTTGGCGAAGCACACGTCAACCTTCGAATTCACGAGCGTGCGGATCAGTGACTGTGCACCTGTCACGGTGGTGCCAACTCTCGGACCTGGCGCCACGTCAGATGGTGCCGCCATGCCCGAAGCAGAAGGCGCCTGCCTTCGGCCGGGTGCCACTTGACTGCCGACTTCGGCGAGCGGACTCATGGGTAGACAACCGCCAGCCCAGCGTCACCGATACGGTGCTCCTCGATGTACTCCCACACGATGTCGTAACCGAGACCCGGTCCGGTCGGCACGGTGACGAACCCGTCCGAGTCCATGGCGTCACTGGCCGCCCTGAGGTATCCCGGCGTGGCGCCGTAGTCGACACCAGGGGCGAGAAGACCTCGTTCGTAGTATTCGCAGACGTCCTCGCTCGTGGCACCGAGGACCTGGAGATTGCCAAAGCCGCTCATGTGCGGTTCGCACCGCACACCGAACGCCTCGGCGACGGCAGCCGTCTTCATGGCACCGGTGATGCCGCCTCGCAACACATCGATCCGGCTGATGTCCGAGGCTCGGCGCGCAATCCAATCGGCCCGGGTGAACAGGCCGCCCTCGGCGATCTCCGGTGAGCAGATCGGGATGGTGAGCTCCTCGGCCAGCTTGATGTACGACGCCACCTTGTGTTCCGGCATCGGATGCTCGTACCAGTAGAAGTTGAGATTCTCTAAGACGCGTCCCACCCGAATCGCATCGGCATACGTGTTATAGGTTCCCCACGGGTCATACATGAGAACCATCTCGTCGCCCACCGCTTCACGCACGGCGAGGCAGGTCTTGATGTCCCATTCGACGTGGGACGGGCGAGGAGGTGCCGGCTGCCTGGTGGCCGGATCCCAGTAGTAATGGGAGTGGATCTTGTACGCGGTGTAGCCGAGGTTCTTGCACTCGACCGCAAAGGCGGCGTAGTCCTCCGGCGAGCCCAAGTTATT
This sequence comes from uncultured Actinomycetota bacterium, assembly GCA_963735115.1. Classification (GTDB taxonomy): domain Bacteria; phylum Actinomycetota; class Acidimicrobiia; order Acidimicrobiales; family Bog-793; genus JAKACA01. The sequence goes on from CAVTJR010000002.1 coordinate 338,120, forward strand.
GAACGTGCTGGCGTAGGTCTTGATCTTGTCGCGAGCACCGCCGAGCAGATGGTGCACCGGAAGTCCGGCGACCCTGCCGGCCAGATCCCACAGAGCGAGGTCGATCACGCTCATGACGTTCTCGGGGATTTTGGCGGCCAACAGCCACTGCCAGATTTTCTCTCTCTCCATCGGATCCTGACCGACCAGCAGGGGTCCGATCAGCTGCGTGACCAATGCCTGCTCCGTTGCCAGAAGGCCGTCCTGGTCGCCGTGGAAGTGACCACCGAAGTAATAGCCCTCGGCCCCCTCCGCGGTGGTGATCTTCGTGAGAGTCTGCAGGACCTTCTGCTTGGGATACCGGTCGCCGTTGGAGAATCGGTCGACAAAGGTCTCGAACGGGATGACCTCGATACCGGCAATTTTCATGGTCGCTCTTTCTTTGGTGCAGCACCTACCGACCTACTAAGCGAGCCACGTGGCGGCGAAACGTTGCTGGTCGACGCGTGGACAACAGATGGGCGGACGCCGCGACCGGTGGTCAACCTCTTGGGTGTGGCGTCCGCCGAGGCGAGGAACATCCCATGGGAGAGGAGGTCGTAGTTGGCCGCAGTTCGCTCCCGAAGGAGGTCCGCCTCGTAGACGGACCGTTCGAAATGGCGCTGGATCGCTGGCTCGAGCAACAGCGTACCGAGAATCACAAAAAGGAGTTGATAGGGACGCCACTGCGGGTCCGAGCTCTCGCGCAACCCACCCGCTCGTTGCAGTTGGCCGAGACTCGCGTCGGTGAGAGCGAGCAACTCGTCGAAGATCGTCTGGCTCGCCGGGGTTCCTTCGAGCAGTGAACGGCGGATGTACTGGCGGACCGTAGCGGACGCTCCGATCACGTCCGCGAAGACATCGCCCATGGTCCGGGAGAGCTCATCGGCGGCAAGCTCCTTCGAAATACCGCCAAATCTCTGGAGAAGCGTTTCCATCACGGAGTGGTCGACGGCCTCTCGCAGGCCATCCTTGTTCCCGAAGTGGTGAATGACCAGCCCGGGGGAGCAACCCGCCGCGTCGGCGATTGCCCGAATCGAGACTGCGAAGCCCTCCGTGCCAAAGAGACTGAGGGCCGCCTCTCGAATCTTCGTTCGGGCGCTGAGATCCGAATCCTGCACCGTCGGGGATCGCATGCCCATGTTGGAGCTTCCATTCGCTGGTCTGAACATCTGTTTAGCATACGATGCAACTGATTAGCAAGTTGAATATTTGTTCAATACCCCTCGTGATGGCGGGTTGAGCTCCACGGGCAATGGCTACAGCGGTTGTTTTCCAAACCCCAGGCGCAATCGCTCTCATCGGGGCGGCGTTTCAACGAGCGAGGACAGCGCGCCGAGGGGAAGCATGGAGCCTTCATCGGAACTGCGTGCGGTCGGGGAAGGTGATCAGCGGCGTCCGCCATAACGACGTGACCGGTGCGTTCTGCTCCAAGGCACGAGCAGCGCGGGCCCCTATGCGCAGAGCCCGGACGCTGAGCAGGCTCAGCATCGCTGCCAGCGGCACTTCGGCGAACAGGGCGGAAGCGGCGCTCACGATCACATCGCGATGCCCGTTTGCCGTGAAGAGGTCGAACCAGGCATCACACAAGAGAAGGACGCTCGTGATGATCGCGGCTGGCACGAAGACCTGACGCTGCTTCCAGAGTCCCCACGCCGTCACTGAGAGGGAGCCGAGCAGCACGACGTCGAAGCCGGTCCACAGGACTCGCCAGTTGGCGGCGACGTAGGTTCGAGGCAACGACAGACCGAGGCCAATCGTCCAGGGAATCAAGGCGACACAGCAGACAGCCAGAAACCGTATGAACCAGCGTCTGGCCGTCTGCGTGCGCCGGCTGAGATCGAACTCTGACGCCGTCAGCATCTGGAGGCGGCGCAAGAGGTCCGCCCGTTCGCCATGGGACAGCGATCGCAGGGTGTGATCACTGACGGCGGTCTCACTCGACGCAGTCATAGAAGCCTCACCCTCCAGGGAGCCAAGGAAAACGTCGCCTGATCTACGCCCACGACGCACTCACGCAGCCTGGTCGGTGGTCATCGGCCGGTTGCCAACGCCTTCGTCTTGAGTGTCCCCAGCTTTCAATGGCCGCTTCGCGGCATTCGTCTGAGGCAGGAAGAGCACCGTGAGGACAACACCGGCGAGGGCGAACCCGGCTGAGACCAGGAGTGCCATGTCCATCCCGTGGACAAAGGCTCGCTGCACCGAGGCAAGTAGCGGCGGCGAGTGGAGCTTGCGAGCGACTGCGACGCCGCCGAAGACGCTTTTGCGGACAGCCGCCACAGCGGCCGCCGGGAGCCCCACCAAGTCGAGGCGGGCCAGGTAGCCGGCGCTGAGGACACTCCCGAGGATGGCGATCCCGAGCGGGCCCCCGGTCTTGTTGACCGCCTGCATCACCGCTGCGCCGACGCCGCTCTTCTCCTCCGAGAGTTCAACCAGGGCGGCGGACATGGCGGTGGCCATGGCGATGCCCGTCCCGAGCCCGGCGACCCCCATCCACAGGGCAACAAAGACGCCGCTCGAACCGACACTCACGGTGGATCCGAGGAAGAGCCCGACCGCGAGCAGGGCGAAGCCTGCGGCGACGGCCACCTTGGCACCCACCAGGCGCACGACCCGGGCCGCCGGCAGCGCCCCGACGATAAGTCCGGCCACGAGCGGCAGCAGTCTCACGCCCGAGCCCATGGCGTTGGTGCCGAGCACGCCCTGGAAATACTGCGGCATGGTGAACAAGATCCCGAGCATGGCGAGGAGCGGGAGCACAGCCAGGATGACCCCCCAGGTGAATGAAGCCGAGGAGAAGAGCGTCAAATCGATCAGCGGCTGACCGCCGGGCCGGTGGGTCAACCGGCGCTCCCAGGAGAAGAAACCCACCAGCAACGCAATTCCACAGATCATCATGGCGAGCGCGTAAACATTGCCCCAGCCCTCCTGGCCTGCTTTGATGAGGCCGTAGGTCAAGATGACCAGCCCGGCGGCCGAGGACAGCACTCCGACGAGGTCCAAGCCCGGGTGTTTCGAGGCGCGGGATTCCGGCACCGCGGCGACGACGGCAACCAAGCCCACGACGACGACCGGAATGTTGATCAGGAACACCCAGCCCCACCAGTAGTTCGTCAGCAGCCACCCACCGAGGATGGGGCCGATCGGGAAGGCCACGAAGCTGGCCCCCGACAGGACCCCAACGGCCATCGGCCGCTCCCTTTTGCTGAACAGCACCGTGAGAACGGAGAACGCCATGACGATGAGCCCGGCGCCGCCTAGCCCAACGAGCACCCGGGCGGCCATGAACTCCCCCACCGAGGTCGAATACGCACATCCCGCGGATCCGACCCCGAAGAGCGCCAGGGAGATGAGGAGCACCTTTTTGCGACCGTAACGGTCGCCTAGAAGGCCGGCCGGGAGCATCGCCGCGGCCAGCACGAGGAAATAGCCCGACGAGAACCACTGGAGATCGGACTCCGACGCATGCAACACCTTGGACAGCGTGGGGAGGGCCACGCTCAGCACGGTGCCATCCACACCTACCGCCAACCCGGCCAGGGCCAGGGCACCGAGCGCCCACCACCGTCGGTGCACGGACGCGGTGGCCGCTGCTGGCGGGTTGTCGAGTATCAGCGTCACGGCGCGGCTCCTCCAGCTAAGGAAGCGTCAAAGCCCGCACGGAGCGACGAGCCGTAGCGGTCGTCCTGCCGAACCAGGCGTCTCTTGGATCGATCTGCCAAGCCAGCGCTACCGAGGTCCGGAGCAACGCTCCCGGAGGCTGCCAAGTGTCTCAACAGAGTCCAACACGGCTACGGGACTTCCCGTCGTGTCAATTTCGAGCGTACACCAGGTCAAGTGGCACTTCAACGAAAGCTGGCGCACCTCGAAGTGCCTCCGCAGGTCGACGTTCAGCCGGCCGCCGATCAACTCTGAGCTCGGCCCCCAGGCTGGCTAAACGGCGGAATGAGGTCAAGATAAACTCTTTGGCTAGCAGACTGCCTGACCAGCGCCTAGCGGTTTGCTTCTCGCTCGTAGAGTTGTGGCAGGAAACTCTCGAAATTGGCCATCTCCTCGATGCCGTGCTTGAGCCACGCTTCTCCCATCGCTCGGGGCCACACCCGGGGCGCCAGCAGCCTGCCCACCTCCGTGGACTCACCGGGGACGTACATGACATGCCCAAGACGCATTCCGCCTGGGACCGCCTCCAACTCGTGGTCGAGGTGCCCAATCGCGATCCCGTTCTCGAACCAGGTGGTAGTGACGGTCTCTTCGTCAATCTTGTCGACGCGCACGGCCGGGTTGGTGTAGTACTCGGGATTCCGCCCGAAGTACTCCTCGAGCTCGGCGATCGCTCCTTCCTTGGCCTCGAGGGGTCGATTCAACAACAAGCGCACGTTCACGTGGTCGTAGGGGTGCCAGACCCGGTACCGCGAAACGGTCCGGCCGTCGATGTCCATGTCTCCCAGGAGACCACCGCTAAACCACCACACGAACATCTTCGGCGTGATGCCTTTGAGGATCTCGTCGACCCAGTACTTCGTCCGCCCGTCTGAGAGCTCGTCCACCCCGGACTTTGCACTCAGGTTCTCCTTGAGCGCCCAGGGGAGCTTGAGCGGCTCGGGAAGTGGCGGTCTCATGGCCTCTCTCCTTCAGGGGGTTCGATAGTCCCGGTCTCGTAGTAGGACGCCTTCGTCCGAAGGGAGCGGAAATCCTCCCCGGATTCCAAGTAACGTCCTTGGCTCGTCAGCTTGGTCGCCTTATCCCAACTGTCCGGCCAGTAGCCCAGCTCGTAGCCGAACCAGGGCGTGCGCGGTGTCAAGGTCGGAAGCCCGAGTTCCTCCCAGATCGCCCGAGCGTTCTCCATGAATTCACGATTCGGCAGGCTGACCGGCGGATACGGCCACTTCATGGTGGCGTCGATGAGGATTCCCGAGCCCCCGAGCCCGTCGGGATAGGTGCGGTCGCCATACGACGCGTTGACGGGGGCAGCCGAGGGGTCCAGATCGGTCAGCCGGCCGCGATGGATCTGGATGTCGCGGTGCGGCTGTACCCGCCAGGCCATCGCCCACAGCACACTGTCGATGTCGGTGATGTCGACGTCGTCGTCGACGGCGATTATCCATTTCAAACCCTGTTTGACCATAGAGCTGGCCGCTTGGAGTGCCGACGATGCTTCTCCTCGAGGTGCACCCCGCTTCAGCGAGATGGCCAAGAACTGCGAACTGGCACCAATGCCCTCGAAGAAGTTGACGCCTTCGAGATGGGGCACCTTCGGAGCGAGCACCTGGAACACGGCACCCTCGAAGCCGAACTTGCGGATACAGGAGCTCTCGCTCGGCGGCATCTCGCTGATGAACGCTTGCAGGACCGGGCTCCGTCTATGCGTGATGGCGCTGACCTCGAAGAGGAACTGGTAGTCCTGAGCACCTACGTAGCCGCCGTACTCGCCAAATGGTCCCTCCATCTCCAACACGTCGGTCCGGAACCGCCCTTCGATGGCGATCTCGGCGGTGGCAGGGATAAGAAGGTCGACCGTCTCGGCTTGCACCACCTCGAGCGCGGCGCCGTTAAGGGCGCCGGCCACGCCGTATTCAGGCTGGAAGAGCTTGTTCACGCTGCACAGCGACAGCGCCGGTACGGGCGAGAGGCAGAGGACTGCTTCGAGCGGCTGGCCCAAGGCGCGTGCCTTGTCCCAGTGGACCCGACTGTCCTGGCCCGTCAGCATCATCACGCCGGCACGGTCTGCGGACTTCACCATGACCCGATACGTTCCAACGTTGTACACGCCGGTCTCAGGATCGCGAGTGATCCAGATGGGGCAGCTGAAGTACGCCGAGACGTCGGTGCCGGGATTCGTGACCGTCACCGGAAACTGATCGATTCCCCCACTCGCCACGATCTCATTACCGACGATCACCACCTCCTTCACCGGCGCCTGTTCACGGGCGACTTCGACCGGTTCGATCGGATGGGCCTGCGCATCCTGCCACTTCTGGAGGATGCCATCTGGCGAGTCGAGTCCCATTGCAGCTGCGTAGACCTGTGGCGAGGCACCCTCGATGCCGACCGCGACCGATCCGTCGAACGTACGCCCGCGCGAGTCGGTCAGGTTCTCGAACAGCCAACCCTTGCGGTGACCCTGGTCGAGACCACGGAACTGCCAACGGACGAGGGGCATTACCTCGGTGTCCTTATTCATGACACGAGTGACATGAATCAAGAGATCACGTCGGTCTAACTCGGCCAGATACTCTCGGATGTCCCGGTAGAGGGGAGCGTCTTTGTGTGGTTGGTCAGGTTCTGTTGCAACCGGACGGGCGTCTGTGACTGACATTTGGTCTTCTTTCCATTTCTTCAGGCTTCGTTTACGTGATGCTGTCCGCGCTTTGGGGTGTGTGCCATCAGGCCGCTTCAGGATCCATTCCAGCGGCGGAAAAGCTGATGCTCGATGCCGAACTGGTCCAGCACCTTTCCGACCGTCTGGTCGATCAGATCCTCGATCGTCTTCGGCTGGTGATAGAAGGCGGTTACAGGTGGCAGCACGGTGGCCCCGGCTTCGGTGACGGTGACCATGTTGCGCAGGTGGATGAGGTTCAACGGCGTCTCCCTCGTGACCAGCACTAGCCGGCGCCGCTCCTTCAGGCACACATCCGCGGCGCGTATCAAGAGGGAATCCGCGTTACCGGTGGCGATGGCGGCCAACGTGCGCATGCTGCAGGGACAGACCACCATCCCATCGGTCAGAAAGGAGCCGCTCGAGATTGACGCCGCCATCTCGTCCGGTTCGTGGACGTGATCGGCCAGCGGGTAGAGCTCTGAGGGCTCAGTTGCGGTTTCTAACCGGACCGTCTTTTCAGCACCCCGCGAAATCACAAGGTGGACTTCTGGTGAGCCGAGTTCGTGCAGCACGCGCAGAAGCCTGATGCCGTACTGAGCTCCACTCGACCCGGACAGACCGACGACGAGTACGGGCCGCTTCGTCACCGGAGTGACGCTGGCGAATTCGATGAGCACGTTGCCCTACACCGAGGGTCGAGCTCATCGTCGATCAAGTCCGTTGCGGCGGCGAGATCTCCGTTCAAGCCTGCGTCGTAGGGCGACCAGAAGAGGGTGACTTCGCTCACCACTTGGGTCGTGACGGCGTTGCGAGGACGGTGTCAAGCCAGTCGAAGACCACTTGGTGCAGCCTGGACATGGTCCCCGCTTGGCAGTGTTCACCGCCTCCTTCTGCCCCGGGAAAGAGGTGGTAGCTCTTCTGGCAGCGCAGAGCCTCGTAGAGATGGGACGCCTGCCCGGGGTCATTCTCGCCGTCGAGTATGAGCGTGGGACAGGTAATCAGTGGAGCGTGACCTTCGAGGGTGTAGGGGGCGACGGCGCGGAGGACAGCGGCCATGCTGTCTGCTCCGAGGACCCACATACCCCACTGGAAGATCGGCCCGAAAGTCTGGGCTTTGGAGCTCGTGAACTTCTCCAGGAGAGCGTTTGCATCCTTGTCGCGTCTGACGAGGTGGTCGCCGATGAGATCCATGACCTCGGGCCCGACCCCGCGGTACAAGCTGTCGGCGAATGAATAGAGGCCGTCGTATGCGATCAGTGCGGCCACACGATGCTCGGTGGCGGCGGCCCGGGGCGCCAGTAGGCCGCCGAAGCTCATTCCCATGAGCGCGATCCGGTCGGGGTCGACGTCCGTGCGGTCGAGGAGCCAGTCGACGGCAGGGGTGACCACGGCTTCCCAGTCCGGGCGGAAGAGCAGCTTCTGGTCCCGAAGGGCGCTGCCTTGTCCGGGGCCGGCAAAGGCAAGCACGTGGTAGCCGCGTCGGGCGGCGGCCGCGCCGCCGGTGAAGTACAGCTCCTCCTCGGTGCTGTCGAAGCCACCGTGGAACAGAAGGGTTGGCCGGGGACCGTCTGGGTCACCGCCGGTGGGATGACCCGAACCGAGATCTGCCGGGATCCACCACCCGGGCAGTGTGGTGTCCTCGTAGGGGAACCTCACGGGCTGGGGCGCCGGGTTCATCAGCTGCGCGGCGCGGGCGAAGCTGTCGACGGAGAGCTGTCCCACTTCGCGGACTTCGGGGTCATTCGACGAGTCGACGCGTAGGTAGAACTCGCACAGCCGGTAGTAGTTGCTGGCCCGCAGGTAGGACTCCCGGGCGCTGACGGGGTGCCCTGCGGCGGCGCTGCGATCGCCGTCGGCGTGAATCCGCTCGGCGAGCGCCCGCCACTCGGAGTACCAGGCGGTCTTGTCGCCGTCGGGGATCCGGCTCGCCGTGCTGGTGACTTCGCCGATGTCAGCGCCACCGTAGGGGGTGTAGCCAAGGGCCCGGAGCGTCTCGAAGGAGAAGGACTGGTCGTTGAAGACCGCCCAAGCGGACGATGCTGGTTTGGTCGAGACGGTCGATGTCATGGTGCTCCCGTGGCTAAGGAGGCGTCGAGGCCGTACGGGCGACAAGAAAGTGAACGGTCGTCCTGCGCGAACAAGGCGTCTCGTGGATCGATCTGCCAAGCCAGCGCTACCGAGGTCCGGAGCAACGCTCCCGGACTCTGCCAGGTGACCCTGGCAGAGTCCAACACGCCTACGGGACTACCCGTCGTGTTGGAACCGACCCTACACCTGGTCAAATGGCACATCAACGAAAGCTGAGGCACGTCGAAGTGCCTGTCAGCAGTTCCACGGTCAGTCGGTGTTCAATCAGCTCTTGGCTCGGTCAGCCCAACTGCGCTGAGCCGCTTCGACCCGGTCCCAATTGGCGTCAACCCACCGGCCGAGTGCGGTGAGAGGCTCTTCGAGCGATCGGCCGAGATCGGTGAGCTCATAGAGGTTTGCCGTGTCCGTCCGCCCGGAGTCGAGGTGCCGCCTGATGAGACCGTCTCGCTCAGCGCGCCGCAGCGTATCGGTGAGCACCTTGTGTGAGATGCCATTCAAGCGGTCGTGAAGATCTCGATAACGGCCACCCCCAGCCGCCAACTCGGCCAGCAGCATTAGCGTCCAGCGCCCACCGATCAGCCCGACGAAGGCAAACTGCTGTCTCCACTCGACGGTCACAATGATCGGCCACCGCTGGCGAGGGCGACAATGACCTCGGTACCCACAGCGCCTTCGACCACACAGGCCAAGCCAACGTGGTGCGATTGGATCCTGGGGCTGTCGGGATCGACGAACTGCGAATGCCTCACCGCCGACTGGTGAGATCTGGCAGGCAAAGACAGCCCGTGCGATCGAGCCGTGGTCGATGGGAAGAGGAGCTTCAAAGTTGTTCTCCTGAGATCCGAGGAAACGCCGTGGCGTCGCGACAGTCCTGGCCTTCCCCACGAGGCTTCCTGCTAACGCGAGTGGGTTCGCCTTAGCATAATGAGGCGACCCCTCATGAGGGCGTCTCGGTATAACTTCCGGTATGGTCGACGACGATCCCCCGCTGGTTCGCCGGACCGGCGGTAGGAGCGCCCGGGTGCGGACCTCGGTGCTCGAGGCCACGATCGACGTCCTCTCCGAAAGCGGATTCGATACCCTCTCGATCAAAGAGGTTGCTGACCGTGCCAAGGTGCACGAATCGTCCATCTACCGGCGCTGGGGGACCAAGGCCGACCTTGCGATCGACGCGCTGCTCAGCGTTGCACAGTTGGAGGTCCCGACTCCCGACACAGGATCCCTGCGCGAGGACCTGCTTGCCTTGCTCCGTGCCATCGCAGGATTTCTCGGCACTCCGCTCGGGGAGAACATGGTGCGCATGGCGTTGAGAATCGATCTGCCGAACTCCGACGCGGGGCGTGACAAGTACTGGAACGATCGCTTCACGCGAGCATCCGCCATCCTCGATCGATCTGAACACCGTGGCGAGCTGCGCTCTGGTGTGGACCGCTTCCTGACGATAGAAACGTTGGTCGGACCGCTATACCTGCGGTTCCTGCTGACGAGGGAGCCCCTGAATGACGACTTCCTCGAGTACGTCGTCGATCTCGTGCTGACCGGGATTACCGTCAAGGGCGTCTAGAGATTCTGGACGTGCCGTGGCCATGTCTTCGAGTCTTCTCAGCGCCCGAGGCCCAATCCCTCGATAACCCCCCCCGGGGGGGGGGACAGGAGCGGCTACCGACACGTTCGACGAGTCCCGAGCGCTTCTCGACCGTCACCGCCCGAACGACTCTGCTCGGCCGCGCCAAGAGCCCCGACAGCATCAGCGGCCCGCTCCTCGACGAGATCCGCTGCGGCGATCCCATCCTCCGAGGTAGCAGTACTCCCGGACTCGGCCACCTCGTCCCGCGGGAGCAGCCGGACCGAGTTGCCTCAGCGATCCTGGGACTCGCACGTCGGCGAGTTACGCAGCGTCAACCGCGACCAACTCCAGTGGCCTGGCGACAGCATCAGCAACCTGGGCTGTGCTCGGTGCATCGTTCCTGGCTCGTGCCGGCAGGAACCGGGCAGCGACGATGGATCCCAGCACCGCGGCGGCCATGGCCACGATCATGGCCTGGTCCGAGCCGCTCACGAAGGCCTGGCGGGCAGCGTCGATCAGGTTCTGGCCGAGACTCCCTGGAGCGTGCTGGCCGACGGTCACCGCCGCACCCACCGAGGTCCTCGCTTGGGCAGCGAAGGCCGAAGGAACGTGGATCAGCGCAGAACCGATACGGCTGGTGAAGATCGAGGAGGCGACCGACCCCATCACGGCCACGCCGAGCGCTCCACCGAGGGATCGAGTGGTGTCGTTGACCGCGGAGCCGACTCCGGCCTGCGACGGCGGGAGCGATCCCATGATGGACTCGGTGGCCGGCGCCATGGCCAGTCCCATCCCGGCGGCGATCACGATGCTGGCCGGGAGCAGGAACGCGTACCCGGTGTGGGTCGTCGAGGCGGCCATAAGGCCGAAGCCGAGGGCCATGAAGGCCAGCCCGACAGAGACGACGCGCTTGGTTCCCACACGAGCGGCCAGCTTGGCGGCGGGCTGGGAGACGGCGCCGATCGTGACCGCAAAGGGCAGCGCCCGCACGCCGGCCTGGAGAGCGTTGTAGCCGAGCACGAACTGCATCTGCTGGGTGAAGAGGAACAGCCAGCCGAAGAGGCCCAAGAAGACCATGGTCACAGAAAAGCTCGCCGCGCTGAACCGAGCGTTGCGGAACACCCGCAGGTCCACCGTGGGATGCGAGCTGCGCAGCTCGAAGACAACCCAGCCGGCGAGGATGGCCAGCCCACAAGCGGCGACGCCCAACGTCCGGGCGGAGAGCCAGCCGTAGGTAGGGGCCTCGATGATGGCGTACACGACGGCCAAGACCCCGGCGATCGAGGTGACGAGCCCGACCGGGTCGAGCGCCTTGGGACTGGGGTTCTTCGACGCTGGCACTACCAGCCGGCCGGCGACGAGGGCGACGGCCACGATGGGCAGGTTGACCATGAAGATCGAGCCCCAGCTGAAGTGCTCCAGGAGCCACCCTCCGAGGGTGGGGCCGATCGCCACCCCGAGGCCTGAGACGGCCGACCATATGGCGATGGCCTTGGCCCGCTCGGCGGGGACGGTGAACACGTTGGTCAGGATCGACAAGGTGGCGGGCATGATGGCCGCCGCCCCGACGCCCATGACCACCCGGGAGTCGATGAGCTCCCCTGCAGATCCGGACAGTCCGGCGAGGGCAAATCCAACACCGAAGACGACGAGGCCGCCGGCCAAGATCCGGTGCCGGCCGATCCGGTCCCCGAGGCTGCCCAGGCTGAGCAGCAGGCCGGCCATGGCGAGGGTGTAGGCGTCGGCCACCCACTGCAGCGAGGCGGTGGAGGCGTGGAGCTTGCGCACCAGGGTGGGCAGGGCCACGTTCACGATCGAGCCGTCGACCACGATGACGAGCAGCGACAGGCACAGCACGCCCAGGGTGGCCCAGCGCCGGGCCTGGATCTGTTGGGGGGTCTGGTTCCGCATTGCGTCCTCCTTGACATGTTGAGATTGACAGGTTCATTCAATATTGTCTGCCTAGACATGTCAAGAGTGACGTGTTAAATTTTCCTCATGTCCCTCCGTCATGGTCTTCTCGATCTGCTCGCCGCTGAGCCCCGAAGCGGCTACGACCTCTCCCGCTACTTCGAAGTGTCGATGGGAAATGTGTGGCCCGCCCACCACAGCCAGATCTATCCCGAGCTCGCCAAGCTGATGGCCGAGGGACTCATCGCGCAAACGGGGGCGGGTCCCCGGGGTCGCAAGCTGTACCGGACCACGCCGGCCGGAGTAGAGGCCCTGAGAGCCTGGATGCGCGACACCGAGCCCGACTACTCGGTGCGCTTCGAGGCATTGCTGCGGATCTTCTGCCTGTGGGTCCTGCCGACCGACGAGGCCATCGCGCACCTGGAGCGCGACCGGGCCGAGTACGTGCGCCACCTCGAGTTGATCGAGAAGGTTGTCGCCAACAGAGACTGGGACGCTGATCAGCTCGCCCGCTCCTCCCGCCTGTCCATTGAATTCGGCCGGCGCTTCTACATCACGCTCATCGAGTGGATCGACTGGGCGGCCGATCAGGTGCGGGCTGGAACTCTCGAGCCTGGGGGTCTGCGACCACCAGCGGCATAGCCACGCTCAGGTCAGGCGATTCGTTGTCGCGCTTTCCAACGCTGGTCTGCTCAGGCCCAACTGGTTCTCGCCTGTGAGTTCGACGCCGTCGACCCAGCTTGGGGTCTTGGGGTGAGGACGATCTTTCCTCGTAGCCCTCCGCGGCTCAACCGTGTGTACGCGCCTCGGAAGCGCTCTTGCGGCAGGACATCCGCGATGCGTACGGCGAGTTCGCCCGATGCGGCCCGGCGTGCGAATTCCGCGGCGGCGTCGCCGTCAGGCTGCACCTGCACGGTCTGAGCAGCTATGTCGCGGACAGCTTCGGGCACGGCTGTGACGAAGCTGCCGCCGTCTCGAACGCATCCGAGACCGCTAGCGCCGAGTCCGACCGTGTCGATGCACGCGTCGACTCCGTCCGGCCATTCTCCGTCGCGGTCTCGAGTCCATCGGCTGTTTCGACCACCCTCGTCGCCCCCAGGCGGTGCGCCTCGTCAGCGTCAGCGTCGCGCGACGCCATCTGGGAGCGCGTGATCGGCACCATCCGACGCGAGTGCCTTGACCGGACGCTCATCCTCGGCCGCCGCCACCTCGAGGCGGTGCTCGTCGAGTACGTCGAGCACTACAGCGCCCACCGCCCGCACCGCCCCCTGGACCAACGGGCGCCATCCGCACTGGGTGCGACACCTGCGCTGATCGGCGATGTCGACCTCGCCAGGCTTCGAAGAACCGACCGGTTGGGCGGCCGCATCCACGAGTATCGGATCGCCGCCTGAGCTGGGTGGACGGGGTTTCGGCACCCACACGTCGAGCGGTCGAGTCGAAGCGCGCCGGCACCGCAAGATTGCTAACGGAATTGCTAACCGAACTGAGCACACGAGCTCGGACACACACCGACGGCTGCGGACAGCCGGCCGACACAATCGCAGGTCACGTGGACGTTTTCGGATTTGTTCGGTCGCATACGGACAGTGCCCTTCGGGCTTAGGACCCGGTCCCTTCGGGGGTGGAGGTTCGACTCCTCTCGCCCGCACCAGTGTGATGTCGCGAGACATCGGAGACAGATGTCGCGCGACATCGTAGACAGCGCCAGCCCTCACGGCATGGGCTGGTAGTCCTTCGTCGGGTCATGTCCGCGCCGTAAGCGGCATGCGCCGGTTGGTCATAGCATCGGCCGGAAAACCCTGTCGTGAGCGGGGCCGCGAGACCCAACTGCTGGAGGTGCCAGATGCCCGAGCTCCCACCGCCCCCGGAGGGGATCGTGCTGGCCCACTTCATAGTCTCAGACGATGTCGAGCGCTCCCGGCGTTTCTACACCGAAGTGCTCGGAGGCAGGGTGGCCTTCTCCGGCCCTGGGGGGCTGACCTATGTCGCACTCGCCAACAGTTGGATCATCATCAATGGCGGCGGTGGTCCGACCGACGACAAGCCGACGGTCACCTTGGAGACGCCTGGCGATCCCGACCGGGTCAGCAGCTTCCTCAATATTCGCGTCAAGGACATCGCAGCCGTGTACGCCGCATGGAGCGCCCGGGGTGCTCAATTCCTTACGCCGCCGAAGCAGCACCAGTACGAGATCCGTTGTTACATCCGCGATCCCGACGGTCATCTGATCGAAGTGGGCCAAACCACCGACCCAGAGGGAGACTGGGTCCCCCCACACTGGCCATCGAGTACCCCGGTTGAGGAGTTCGAGTGAATCAAAGATCAACGGCGAAGTGTGAGGAGTAGATGATCAACCCGGAACAGCTAGAGCGGATCGGGTCGGGGGCGGGGTTCGTCGCAGCCCTGGACCAGAGTGGCGGCAGCACCCCGAAAATGTTGGCTGCCTACGGGATCCCCGAAACGGCTTACAACGATGACGCCGAGATGTTCGACCTGGTGCACCAGATGCGCGCCAGAATCATGACCAGCCCTCCGTTCGACAGGGACCGGATATTGGCCGCCATCCTCTTCGAAGACACCATGGATCGCCTCGTCGATGGGCAGGAGACGGCTCAGTATCTGTGGGGGGTCAAAGGGGTCGTCCCCTTCATAAAGATCGACAAGGGGCTCCAGCCCGAAGCCGACGGCGTGCATCTCATGCGACCCATCCCGAGCCTGCAGCCGCTCCTCGCCCGCGCCCGGGGCCTCGGCGTGTTCGGCACGAAGATGCGCTCGTTTATCAGGCAACCCGACAAGGAGGGCATCTCCGCTGTCGTCGCCCAACAGTTCGAACTGGCCGTGGATGTATTGGCGACTGGGTTGGTGCCCATTGTCGAGCCTGAGATCGACATCCATAGCGCCGGCAAAACCGAGGCCGAGAAGCTACTGAAGCAGGCGATCCGCGAGGCCCTCGTCTCGCTCCCGACCGACGCCCAGGTTATCTTGAAGCTGTCGCTGCCGAGCGAGGACGACTTCTACGCCGACCTGGTGGCCGACGTCCGAGTGCTCCGAGTTCTCGCCCTGTCCGGCGGCTTCAGCCGGGCCGAGGCAGTCCAGATCCTGGCCCGCAACCACTCCCTGATCGCCAGCTTCTCCCGGGCCCTGCTCGAGGGGCTCGACGTGAGCCAGAGCGACGACGATTTCAACTCCACCCTCGACGCCTCCATCGAACAGATCGTTCAGGCGTCTATAATTTTGGTCCACATCTGTCAGAGTCCAGCGGACTGACCACCGTCGATGTGCAAGACGACTCCGGTGACGAATGAGGCTTGCTCGAGATAGAGGATTCCCTCGACAACGTCGCTGACCTGGCCAACTCGGCCCAGTGGATGGAGTTGAGCGAGACGCGCATACGACGATGGGTCGTAGACAGGGTTCTCTATGACGCCGAGGGCGACCGCATTGAACCGCAGACCGCGCGACGCGTACTCGATAGCCAATGAGCGCGTCACGGCCGCCAGTCCACCCTTGGTGAGCGATACGAGAGCCGATGGATTCTCGCTCTCTGCGTGGTCGACGAGACTCGTCGTGATGTTGACTACGTGACCACCGGTGCCTTGCGTGAGCATCTGCCTGATGACTGCCTGGGTTATATGGAAGAACCCAGTCAGATTTACGGCGGTAATCGCCAGATAGTCCTCAAGTGTGTAGTCGGTGAATGGCTTGCTGATGAAGATCCCGGCGTTGTTGATGAGGCTGTCGATGCGCCCGAACCGGTTGACGGCCTGTTCCACAATCGTCTGAGCAGTCTCGACCTCTGTAATGTCACCCCTCACCGTGAGGATGTCGGTCGCCTCGGAGGGGCTGATCGAGCGGGACGTGGCGACCACCGCATATCCGGCACCACGGAAGCCTTCTGCTACGCCCGCGCCGATACCTTGGGAGGCTCCGGTGACGATGGCGACTCTGTGCGGGGCGGTAGAGTCGCTCACGGCAGGCGTCGTTGACGGCTCGGTGCGTCGTGTGGACGGCTCATCTGACGAGATAGACCTCGTAGATCACACCTCCGGGCTGTCGGCCTCCGACGCTGATGAATATGCCTTTGCTCAACCAGTCGAGGTTATCGGCCCCGGTCTCGATTGTGGTTGCAGTGCGGAAGGTGTATTCACTTGCGTCGACGTCCTCCCCGCGTCCGAGGCGTTCGAGAACCTCCGGGGGTCCGTGGCGCACACCTTGTGATTGGACGTAGAGCAGGTCTCCGTGTTCGGTTTTTAGCGTGTAGCGGACGTCTCCGAGCGTGGTGCCGTCCGGAAGAATGATCTGCCAATCGGCGCTGGCCGCGGGAAGCAGTGTCCCGCGCAGTTCCGGTCCGCTGAAGGTCCCGCTGGTCAGTGGAACGATGCGCCGCTGACCGGCGGAGATCTGGCCGACGTCTTGGGGGTCGCCGACGGTCGCTTCCAACCGGTAGACCAGGTCCAGGCGAGGATCGGGAAGACGACTGTTCACGGCTTCACTCCTGACTTGGTCGCGGTCGCTTCAGGAATTGAGCGGCGATGTGAGTGGTCAGCGTGGTCAAGGCGGTCTGGGCGAAGGCCCGACCGAAGGGGCGGCTCCGCCGGGGTGGCAATCCGTCAGGCCCCGGCGATCAGCGACCGCGCTTCTGCCGGGCCGACTACGAGATCGTGAAGGTCCCCGCCCACCTCTAGTCGGCTCGACTGTTTGATCCCGCCGAGCTTCATCGGCTCGAAGCCGGCCGTCCGGATCAACCGCTCGACTACGTCGCTGCCGTGGTTGTCGTCGGTGACGTAGAAGAGAACGGCGGGTTCGGGTGACCGATTGCTCGAGGACTCGAAGAGATCGGCCGACATGGTGCCAAATGCCATGGCCAGGCGTGCCCCGGTCGGCAGCCACCCGGCGATGGTCTCGCCAGATGATTGCCCTTCTGGTAGGAGCCGCACGACCTCACCTTGCGCGTCGAGGCCGACCGGGTTGCTCGGAACGACGAGGGACTTGTCGCCCAGCGCGTCGGCGATCTCGTCTATGACGTCCTTCAGCACGGAGAACCGCAGCGCAAAGATGACAGCATCGGCTCCCTGCAGCGCGCTCCGGTTGTCGACAGCGGCGACAGCAGCTTCGCCGATCGCCCCAGCCAGCCGTCGTGCCGACTCGTTGTCGGCGCTAGAGAGCTGCAGCGTCTCGCCACCGGAGGCGAGCTGCCGGGCGACGGCCGATCCGATCCCTCCAGTGCCGATGATGGCGGTGGTCATGATCGAAACCTCCTCAGCGTCAACGTGCTGACGACAAGAGCTTGGGACATCGGCGGTCCCATCAGTCTCACTGCGTCTCTATGACAGCTGGGGAACGGCGGAAGGTGCTGTCGGGATGATGGTCCCCGGCGCCCCGAAGTGCCATCCGGCTCCGACCCAAGCACGGAAGTCACCCTGACTCCTCGACCGACGAGCTTGATGGCCAGTGCTGGGGCACCCAGTCCCCCTTTGGGTCGGTGGTTTGGCCCACTTCGATCAGATGACCGTCGGGATCGCGGATGTAACAACGGATCTCGTACTGGTGCTGCTTCGGCGGCGTCAGGAATTGAGCACCCCGGGCGCTCCATGCGGCGTACACGGCTGCGATGTCCTTGACGCGAATATTGAGGAAGCTGCTGACCCGGTCGGGATCGCCAGGCGTCTCCAAGGTGACCGTCGGCTTGTCGTCGGTCGGACCACCGCCGCCATTGATGATGATCCAACTGTTGGCGAGTGCGACATAGGTCAGCCCCCCAGGGCCGGAGAAGGCCACCCTGCCTCCGAGCACTTCGGTGTAGAAACGCCGGGAGCGCTCGACATCGTCTGAGACTATGAAGTGGGCCAGCACGATCCCCTCCGGGGGCGGTGGGAGTTCGGGCATCTGCTACCTCCGCTGGTTGGGTCTCACCCCCGCTTGGGGCGGGGTCTGGTTACGTCAACGGCTGAGTCATGGCCGGGCCATCTGCGCCTGCATCGGTGGCGCGGGTGGGGGCATGCTGGCGACTTGCATGCGGAGTGCTTTGAAGGCCGAGTCGAAGATCCCCGAGAAGCTGGGGAACGGCTGGATGATGTCGCTCAGCACTTCGAGCGGGACGCGGGCGCGTATGGCGAGCGTCGCCTGCTGCAGCCACTCGCCGGCCTCGGCTCCGAGGGCATAGGCTCCGGTAAGCCGGCTGCCGTCGCTGAGCAAGGTCAAGAATCCGTTCGACTCGGCGTAGGCGTGGGTGTAGGTGGCGGTCTTGGGTACCTCCGACAAGAGCGTCGTGGTGCTGTAGGGCGCCTCCGCGCTGCCGACCGCAGCGGCCTGCGGGTCGGTGTAGGTGACACGCGGCACCGCTTCGTAGTTCGCCGGGTGGCTCTCTCCAGCGATGTTCGCCGCCACGACGTCGCCCTCGTACTCGCCGACGTGGGTCAGGGGCCAGATCCCGGTGACATCACCGATGGCCCAGATCCGCTCGCCGGCGCGCAGGAACTCGTCGACCCGGATCCCGTGCCGGTCGGCGTCGATGCCGACGGTCTCGAGCCCGATCCCTTCGACCCGGGGATGGCGACCGGTCGCCACGAGCAGTCGCTCACCGCGCACCTCGGTGCCGTCCGAGAGCTTCAACACGTAGTCGTCCCCGTCTCGCAAGGCCTCGGCCGCGAGGACGCCGAGGCGGAGCTCGATCCCGTCTCGGCGCAGCGCCTCGGCGAGCGCCTCGCCGAGCGGGGCGGGCTCACGGGGGATGAGCCGATCGGCGCCCTCGACGAGCACCGCCTCACCACCGAGACGGCGCACCACCTGGGCGATCTCGACACCGGCTGACCCGCCGCCGAGCACGATCAGGCGCCGGGGGACCGCCTTCATGGCCGTCGCCTCCCGCGTGCCCCATACCCCCTCCAGAGCGTCGAGCCCGGGGACAGGCGGCACTATCGGATCGGAGCCCGTCGCCACGACGATGTGCTCGGCAGTGTGGCGGGTGCCGTCCACTTCGACCACGCCGGGCCCTGCGAGCCGGCCGACGCCACGGATGAGCGCGATGCCGCGATCCGCCAGCCACCGTTCTTGTCCAGCATCTGAATAGTCGGACACCATGTAGTCCCGCCAGTCCAGCGCCGCCTGCACGTTTACCTCGGCGCTGGCACCGACATCGCGGGCGCCTTGGACTGCCTCCCCCGGACGCAATAGCGACTTGGAGGGGATGCACGCCCAGTAGGAGCACTCGCCGCCAACCAGTTCCCGCTCGACCACCGCGACCCGAAACCCCCGCGCCGCGATAGCCCCCGCGCAATGCTCGCCCGGCGCACCACCGCCCAGCACGATGACGTCGAAATCGCTCACTCGGGCACCTCCTGACCGCTCTGCTCGCGCACCATGTACTCGGCGTACCAGTCGGGCCAGTCCGGGTCGGCCCTGCCGATGCGCTTCTCGTGCTCGCCGTGGGCCGACGCGGCGCGTCGCAAGGCCCCCGCCAGGTCACCGGCAGAGTTGAACGAGGTGATGCCCGGATCGAGCCGGCCGGGGAGGCGATCGGTAACCTCCTGGAGCAGCCAGCTGTTGCCGTCGGGGTCCTCGAACGTCGCGAAGGAGCTGTAGCTCTTGTGATCCGGGTCCGGCCCGTTGACCCGACCGCTCGTCCCGTCGGGATCGAGTTGCGCCCCCGGCGCTCCTGAATGGAACACCTCGCTGACCTTGGCGCCCCGGCTCATGAGCTCGCCACGCCCGGCATCGATGTCGGACACGATCAGGTAGAGGCCATGGGCAGATCCGGGTGGGGCAGCGGTGATCTGGGTGCCAAACTGCACGGAGCACGGCGATCCGGGTGGCGTGAACTGCACAACCCGGAAGCCGTTGTCGAAGGAGAAGTCGGCGTCGAGCCTCCATTCGAGCCCGGCGTAGAACGCCTTGGAGCGGTCGGCGTCAGTCACGGGGATGACGACCACCTCGAGCTTCAGGTCGACCGGGTCGCCTCCTAAGGTCCCACCGATGTCGCCGCTCTGTCCGTCGACGGTGCTCATCGGTGCCTCCTCCGGTTGGCTCTAGCTGCATTGTCGCGCCGGAGCGACCGCTTTGCACCCGGGACGGTTGTCGGTTCGACGTCCCCCCAGGAGGCTGAGGACGCGATCCGGGGATCTCAGATGCAGTCCTTTCCGGCCAGTGCGCCATCGACTGGAGACTCCACGTTGGTGGAAACCTGGACGTCAGAAAGGCGCCCGCCCTCGCTGCGGTGGTCAGCGTTTGATGCCGATGCTCTTACCTTCGGTGTAGCGGATCGGCTCTTCGAGGGTATCGATGAGGAACTGGTCGCGGTCTCCTCGTTCCCAAGCCTCCTTCAATCCCGGCGATGCCAGGTCGAAGTCCGGTCGAATCTTCTGAAAGACAGCCCGGAGATCCACATGCAGCTCTGTCATCGTGGGGCGGCCCCAATACCAGTAGCCGTTGTAAACATTGAAGATCTTGAGCCCGGGCTCGAGGACGAACGTGTGGGGAATCATCGGATCGTGGGGCTCGTCGGTGAACTCTTTGATGTCCAGATCCTTTTGAATCACCCGATCGGGGTCTGACAGGAACGGCCAGGTGGCGCCTAAAGCGTCCCGGAACTCATTGATGTTCAGCTGATTGTCGGTCGAGATGAGGACTAGCCGTGTATATGCATTCAGAAACTCCGGGTAGGCATGGACTAAATGCCGAACGAACTGATGCTCCTTCGGATCGAAGCCGCCACGGGACAGATGGAGCACCATCGCGTTGCCGCCTTGCAGCTCCGACAGAGATCGCCGCTTGCCGGAATGATCGGCTAACTCATAGTCGGGGAACGTCCCGCCTTCACAGATGTCGCTGCGCATGTGGCCTCCACACTTGAAAGGGTCTGGTCGAAGGATCCAATGAAGTTCAACGGGTTTCAGAACGCAGGCCACCGATCGCCGGAGCCAGCCTGTTCATCGGCGAGCTCGGTCGAGCACCTGGCTCTTCCGCCCTCATGACGGAGTTCGATCGGACAATACGACGGGCTGCTGCACCTTCAAACTTTGCGGCGTCTGGCGGAGTTCACTCTGAGAAATGGCCCAGGCCGCGTTAACGAGGCCGATGTGGCTGAAGGCCTGCGGGAAGTTGCCGAGGAGTTCCCCGCTCACGGAGTCGACCTCCTCAGCGAGTAGGCCGACGTCGTTGACGAAGGCGGCGGCGCGTTCGAAGACGGTGTGGGCCCGAGCCGGCTGTCCAGCCTGGGCCAGCGCCTGGGCCAGCCAGAAGGTGCAGAGAAGGAACGTGCCTTCGTTGCCTTCGAGCCCGTCGCGGGACCGGTAGCGGTATACGAGTCCTCGCTCGTCGGTGAGGTGTTCTTCGGTCGCATTGATGGTGGCCAGCACTCGAGGATCGTCGGCGGGAAGGAACGCCACAAGGGGCACCATCAGGCTGGAGGCGTCAAGGTCGTCCGAACCGAACGACTGGGTGAAGGCGTTGGCCCGGTCGCTCCAGCCCCTGGTCAGGATCGCCTCTCGGATCTCGGCCTGCGTCTCCTTCCAGGCCCCGACTCGGGCCTGGGCGTCGAGATGATCGGCCATGGCCACCGCCCGATCCAGGGCGACCCAGCACATCAGTTTGGAGTACAAGAAGTGGCGCGGCTCGCCCCGAACCTCCCAGATCCCTTGATCCTTCTCCTGCCAGCGTCGGGAGGCGGTGTCGGCTAATTGCACGAAGAATCGTCGCGTGGCTGGTGCCAGGTCGGGGGGCGCACCCCACTTGTCAGGGGCCGACAGTGGCCCGACCCGCCGCGCGGCGTCGTCGAAGAGGTGGTCGGAGAGACGGTACACGGCGCCGAGCAGTTCGCCGTATACGTCGAGCTGGCGCTGGTTCCAGGCGCCGTTGCCGACCCGAACCGGCGCCGAGTGCCGCCAGCCCTGTAGCTGCGGTAGCTCCCGCTCGCTGAGGTCTCGTTCACCGCCGATGCCGAACATGATCTGCAAGTCGCCACCCCGAACGAGCGAACCGGCCGCGGAGGACGTCACATAGTCGAAGAATTCATTGGCTTCGTCGGGACAGGCTGCCACCCAAAGGGCTTGGATCGTGAAGGAAGCGTCGCGCACCCAGGCATAGCGGTAGTCCCAGTTTCGGTCGCCGCCAACCACCTCCGGCAGCGACGTGGTCGCCGCCGCGCAGATCGCCCCGGTGGGGGCAAAGGAGAGCGACTGGAGCACCCGTCCGCTGTGGTGCACCAGGTCTCGCCACGGACCCACGTACGCCTGATGGAGCTCCGACCACGACTCCCACGCCGACACGGTGTCTTCGAATCGTGCTCCTACCTCGGACGGGCTCCAGACCCTGGGTGAACCGCCCTCGGCCCGCTTCCGGTGATGGACGGCGAAGCCCGCGCTTTCACCCTGGCCAAGCTGAAACTGGCCGGAGACGATTGATCGATCTTGGTCAACGAACAGGTCCACAGAAGAAGAAAGAACCACCACGTCGCCTCCTCCGAACGCGGTCACTCCACCGTCGACAGGCTCGAGGAGAGGATGGACCAGCCCGTACTCGGGACGCGGAACGAACTCCAATGACAACTCGACTTGTCCTTCGATACACGTCACGCGGCGCACTAGAAGGTGCGGCGCACCTTTGCCGAGCTTGTGTCCCCGGTTGCCAAGGCCCATAGCAAGTGCATCGGCGATCGTGACCGCACCCGTCGGCGTGCGAAGGGTGGTCTCCAACACCATGGTCCGGTCCAAGTAACGCCGGGTCACCTCTGCGGGACTGGTGGTCCCGATCGACCAGTGGCCAGCTTCCTCCCCGAGGAGGCGACCGAAGATCGAGGGACTGTCGAAACGTGGGAAGCAAAGCCAGTCGACCGATCCGCCTCGGCTCACCAACGCGGCGCTGTGCCGGTCCGAGAGAAGGGCATAGTCGGCTATAGGGGTCGTGCTCACGTGAGCTCCTTGACCACTAGATGCGCGAGATCGACATCTGACCGCTCCGATGAAGGAAGGGTCAGCCCGATATTGGTCGGAGATCGGGGCTACAGACCGGGCACGCTCAGCGTAGCCAGCCCGCAGGGGCGAGGGCCGAGAAGTGGCAGTTGGGGGGATGCCAGGGCGGCATCAACGCGTTACAGTTCTTCCGGCGTCACCCTGACGGGTGGGCCATGCCGACGTCGGGTCACTCCCTTTCCGCAGCAGGGAGGTCCATCAGCGATGGGGTCCCACCAGCCAGATCAGGCCATTTTCAAATCCGTCCTGCCCGAGGACGTCGACTGGGAGCCGTTCCCCGCTTTCCCGCCTTCGGCTCGGCTGGCGATCGTCGTCGGCGATCCTTCCCAACCGGGACCGTACGTCATCCGGGTCAAGCTGCCTTCGGGCGTCAAACTGATGCCGCACCAACACCCGGAAGACCGCGTCTACACGGTCATCTCCGGTGTCTTCTACGTCGGGCTCGGGAACCGGTTCGACGAAGGACAGCTCGAGGCCTACCCGCCAGGCGCCGTCATCGTGCTCCCCGGAGGCACTCCACATTTCCACTGGGCAAAGTCCGGTACGTACGTCACCCAGGTATCCGCCGAGGGACCGCTGGGACTCGAATACATCGACCCCATCGACGACCCACGGAATCAGTCGAGAAACCACCCGAGACGAAACGCCCCGGCTTGAGGCCACGAAGGAGGCCGTAACCATGCGATCCGACATCAGACCCGGCGGCACCTTCCCCGACTACGCCCTACCGGATCACACGAACACGGTGCGCACGCTCAGCGAGCTCCAAGGCGAAGACCCGCTGATCCTCACCTTGGCACGGGGCAATTACTGTCCGAAAGAGCATCAACAGCACCTGGAACTGGCTGCGAACTATGCCAAGGTCGCCGTGGCCTATACCCAGATCGTCACGATCTCGACTGACGACCATCACACCACTCAAGAATTCCGCGCCTCGGTCGGTGCCCAGTGGACCTTCCTCTCCGACCCGGGTCGGACGATTCAGAAGGACCTGGACATCCAGGAATACACCGACCCCGAGCACGACCCGATGATCCCCCACACGCTGGTCCTCAAGCCGGGTTTGGTCGTTCACAGCGTGTACAACGGCTACTGGTTTTGGGGGCGACCGTCGTTCTACGACCTCTGGTCCGACCTGTGTGCTGCGTCGAGCGAGATCCGCCCTGACTGGGACCTGAGCAAGCCGGGACTGCGCGGCGCCTGGGACGCCGGCGATTACTCACAGTTTCACGGGTGGAATAAGCGTGCCAAGCAGTCGATGCCGACCTCCTACGAGTCATAACCTCAGGTGGACCGCCTGCACCCCACTCGGACCCCGAGGAGCCCGCGGGTACATCCCGGTCTCGGGCGCGAGCGCATAGGTGACGTCAGTGCGAACCCCGGTCTGTGAGCTGCTCGGCATCGAACAGCCGATCGTCCAGGCACCGATGTCGGCGGTGCCCGAGCTGGCGGCGGCGGTCTCGAATGCCGGCGGGCTCGGCATGTTGGCGCTGACGTGGTCCACTCCCGCCGGAGACGTGGTCCGCGAGACGGCGGCGCTCACCGACCGTCCCTTTGGCGGCAATCTGGTTCTCGCGTCCGATCAGCACCGCCGACTTGACGAGGCCCTCGAAGCCGGTCTGCGGATCGTCTCGCTGTTCTGGGGTGATCCCGCCGGTTACGTCGAACGGGTCCACGACGCCAACGGGTTCGTTCTCCACGCGGTGGCGAGCGCCGAAGAGGCCCGGCGGGCAGTCGACAGCGGAGTCGATGTCGTCGTGGCGCAGGGCTGGGAGGCGGGCGGCCACGTGTGGGGTCAGGTCGCAACCCTTCCCCTGGTGCCCACCGTCGTGGACGCAGTGACACCGGTGCCCGTAATCGCGGCCGGCGGGATCGGGGACGCCCGCGGCGTGGCCGCCGTGCTCGCACTGGGCGCTCAAGCGGCGTGGCTGGGTACCAGGTTTCTGCTCGCCCAAGAGATGCCCATCCACGAGGAGTACCGCCGTCGAGTGATGGATGCCGCCGAGACCGATACTCGCTGGTACGCCAACTTGTACGAGGTCGGATGGCCGGACGTGCCCAACCGCTCTCTGCGCAACTCGACTGCCGAGGCGTGGGAGGCCGCGGGCAGGCCCCCACCGGGGAGTCGACCAGGAGAGGGCGACGTCATCGCCCACTTCGCTTCCGGCGAGGCCATTGTCCGGTACGAGCCGGCGGCCCCCATGGTCGGTACCACCGGTGACATCGAAGCAATCTCAATGTGGGCCGGACAGAGCGTTGCGCTCGCCCGGAAGCCACAACCAGCAGCGGAGATAGTCGCCGAACTCGTCTCTGGCCTGTCGTAGATGGGCACGGGTGACGTGGTCTTGGACGATGGTTCAGATCGGGTCACCGAACCCGAAGGGTCCGGTTCATCTGTGGATCGCTGTCCGGCGGCCGTCCGCGGTGCCCGCTATCACGTCGACCCAGTTCGGCCGGCACTTTCATCGTCCAGCCACGGCAGGGCATCGACCTGCACGGTGACGGATTCGGTCGTAGCTCAGGCGTAAATCGGGCCGTAGATATCTCGTAGCTACAACTGGTCGCTGAGCTGGGTGAGGCTAGGACTGATGAGCTGATCGTCGTACTGTATTCCGGTGTCGTTAGCAATTTGAATCCGCGACTGGGCGAGCTCAGGCCGGTCGGACGTTGCCGTCGGCCATGCCAGCACCGGAGGAGCGACCCTCGCCACCTCTAGGCGGCTGAGTCCTCGAAACCCTCGAGGAGCTGTGGGACGACGACGGGGATCGGCTCGGCCATACGGGGCCTGCGGCCGACGAGCGCTCCGACGAGAGTGAAGGCCGACAGGGCGAAGAGGGCGCCCACGCCGAAGGCGTCGTGCAGCCCGTGGATGAAGGTGGCGTCGGCAGCCCGCACCACCGCTCCATGGAGGCCTGCGATGACCTGCACGTGGTGCGTGACGGCGCCGAAGACGGTGACGAGCACGGCGAGCCCAAGGGCGCCACCAATCTGTTGGGAGACGTTGACGAGGCCCGACGCAGCACCGGCGTCCTCAGATGAGACGTCGGCGAGCGAGGCAGACGTGAGGCTGACGAACGACATCCCCGTCCCGGCACCGAGCAGAACCAGAGCCGGCAGGATCTCGACATAGGGGGTCCCGGCGTGGATGAGTGTCGACAGGGTGAGGCCAACGAACGAGAGCCCGATGCCCGACATGATGACCGAGCGCGGTGGCAGGCGGCGGACGAGCACCCGGCTCGTCACCTGCGACGACAAGAAGACCGAGATCGGTAGCGGCAAGAAGGAGACCCCGGCGCGGATCGGGGAATACCGGTCGACGTCCTGGAGGAACTGCGACATGAAGAAGAACATGCCGTACATGCCGGCGTAGACGAGGCCGCGGGCCGCGTTGGCGGCACTGCGGGTGCGGTGGGCGAGGAGGCGGAGCGGCAGGATCGGCTCTGAAGCGCGGTGCTCGACGTGGCCGAATAGCCCGAGCAGCACCGCACCGGCGAACAGCGGAGCGAGCGTGTCGGCCGAACCCCAACCCTTCGTGCCAGCCTCGACGAGGCCGAGGACGATGCCGCTCATGCCGAGCGTGGAGGTGAGCGCGCCGGCCAGGTCGAAGCGCCCGTAGCGCCGCTCGGTCTCGACGAGCACTTTGCGGCCGACGAGGAACACGACGAGGCCGATCGGCACGTTCACGAACATGACGGCGCGCCACGACGCCCACTCGGTGAGGAGGCCGCCGGCGACGAGGCCGGTTGCCGCCCCCGCCGCCGACATCGTCGTGTAGAGGGCGATCGCCCGGACCCTCTGCGCACCCTCGCGGAAGGTCGTGGTGAGGAGCGAGAGGGCCGACGGGGCCGCGAGGGCGCCGCCGATGCCCTGGAGGGCTCGTGCGGCGAGCAGCATCCACGAGGTGACGGCGAGCCCGCCGAGCATCGAGCTCACGGTGAACACGGCGATTCCTGCCAGGAACACCCGGCGCCGTCCCAGCAGGTCGCCGGCCCGGGCGCCGAGGAGCAGCATGCCCCCGAAGGTGAGGATGTACGCGTTCAGCACCCAGGACAACGACGTCCCCGAGAAGCCGAGCCTCGCCTGGATGTGCGGCAGCGCGACATTCACGACCGTGCTGTCGAGGACCACCATGAGCTGGGCGGTCAGGATCACGAATAGGAAGACCGATGGCCGCGAGAGCACGCGGTCGAGCCGTGACTCTCCTGTGTGTGAGGTGTCGATCGCCGCGACCTGGCGCGACAAGCTAAGGGGTGTGACAGGCATTGACTTCGACCTTTCCGCTGGTATCCTGTAAGCGGAAGCTTCCTCCGGTTAGTATACGGAGGGTCCCTCCGGTTTGCAACTCATATTTTCAAGAGATCTTTCAGAGGCAGAGATGGCCCAGGACATCGATTCTGAGAACAGTCGCCCGCTCCGGGCGGACGCACAGCGGAACTACGACAGGCTCGTTGCTGCAGCCCGCGAGGTCTTCACCCGCGACGGCGGGGGAGCCTCGATGGAGGCGATCGCCAAGCAGGCCGGCGTCGGTGTCGGCACGCTCTACCGACATTTCCCCAAGCGCATCGACGTCGTCGAGGCGGTCTACCGCAACGACGTCGAGGAGCTGCGCCTCGAGGCGGAGAAGGCGGTCGCGAACCTGGAGGCGTGGCCGGCTGTGGTCGCGTTCCTCGAGGCGTTCGTGCGCTACGCGCAGACAAAGCGCACCTTCCTCCAGGAGCTGCGGGAGGCCTTCGACAAGAACCCGGAGCTGAAGAGCCACTCACGCGAGGTCATCGACCAAGCCGCCCAGCTCGTGGTCGGCCGCGCCCAGAGCGAGGGTGCGATCCGGACCGACGTCACGGGCCCGGACGTCATGCAGCTCATCGGGCCGATGTGCACGACGGCCACCTTGACCGAGGAGCAGAGCAAGCGCCTGCTGGCGATGATCCTCGACGGCCTGCAACACCCGTCGGTCGAGCACGGCCTCTAGTCAGCCGACCGGGCTGCGCCCGCTGCCCGGTCGCCCAGTCCAGGTGAAGTCGCCGTGAGGACCCGCGAACTGCAGCCTGGCCGCTTGCTGCGAGAACCGAAATTGCTAACGACTTGCTAACCGAACTGTGCACACGAGCTTGGACATACGCAGACGCCTGCGGACGGCGGACAAGCAAACTCCCAGCTCACGTGGACTTTCTCGGATTGGTTCGGTCGCATATGGACAGGCCTCTTCAGGCTTAGGACCCGGTCCCTCGGGGGTGGAGGTTCGACTCCTCTCGCCCGCACAAGTTGTTGAACTAGGACCATGATCCTGCAACAGAGAAAGCCCCTCATGACCGGCGACGGATACCTCTCGGCTCCGGCTGTGAGGAATGGGTCCTGCCGCCGGCGCCGGGCCGTTAGCGGTTGACAAAGGGCAGCGTGATCGCATATGCGAGCAGGAGGAGGACCGCCTCCCAACGGGCGAGGACACTCCCCCGCCCCATCGCTAGCCAGGACACGAAGACAACACCGGCCATCAGCCAGAGCGCGATCCCACTCACGCCTCTCACCTCGCCACGAGACAGCAGCCCGACGACAGCTCCGCCGCCGAGGGCTATGAACAGGTTACCGCCGAGCACGTTGCCGACGACGAGGTCGTGCTCACGGCGGCGGGCCGCCTGGATCGACGAAGCGATCAGTGGGGAGGAGGTGCCGATGCCCACGAGCGTGAGCCCAGCGAAGCCCTGTGCCAACCCGAGGCGAACGGCGAGGTCGAGGGCGAATCTCACCATGAGCTCCGCACCGCCCAGCATGAAGGCGAGGCTGGCAAGCGCGCGAAGGACCTCTGGTCGGGGGCGGTGCACCGGCGTCTCTAGAAACTGGACGACCTCGGCACCGAGCTCGTCCTTGCGGCCACGGAGGCGAGCGCTCACCAACAACAGTGCGACGACCGGCACGAGCACCACCACCATGACCACGCCCTTTGTCGACGAGAGGCCCCTCGCCGCCAGGAGGGCGAACAGAGTGACGGCGGCAAGGCTCAAGGGGGCCTCGCGCCGCACTGTGCCCGAGTCGACCCGTACCGGTGTGATCAGCGCGGCGACGGCGAGAGCAAGGCACACGTTCGCGGTGATCGAGCCAACGAGGCTTCCGGCGGCCAACTGAGGCGAGCGACGGGCGGCCAGAGCCGCCACGATCAGCTCGGCGATGCTCGTCCCGAAGCCGCCGACGAGTGCGCCCACGACGGTCGGCCGCATCCGAAGGGCGCCGGCGATGCGGGCGACGGCGAGAATGAACTGATCGCCGGTGAGCGCCAGCACTGCCAGGCTGACGACCAGGCCGGCTACGTCGAGAGCCATGAGCGCGCTCTCAACGCCAACCAAGATGTCGAATTGCCGACCAGGCTTCCCGGCACCCCGATGCTCAGTAGGATGGAGGCACTCTATAGGTAGCCGTCATTGCGGCATGAGACCTGTCGCCGGGCGATGGCAAAGGAGCCGAGACGGTCCCTTGTAGGGTTCGGTTGCGGGCCGCTGCGAGTAGCCTCCCGGCGGCTAACCGCCGTCGTGCCCGCCCGTCGGCTTCTCCAAGCCTTCTCCAGTGAGCCCTTCAAGTCCCCTCGTCCGCTCCAGCAGCCGTCCTGCTCCTAGAGCTGTCGGACTCGCCGTCCCACGCCGATGCGCCACGCGAACCAAGCAACGAAGCCGACGACGAAAAAACCCGCGAGGCGGGCGACCGCCAAGCCCACAATTGCAAACAAGCCTGCTCCGACGAGAAAGGCAGTGGTGACGCCGAGGCGGTCGGCACTCCACCCTCGAGCCCGGGCTCGGCCGAGCGATACGAGGCCGGCCGACAGGAACCCGAATACGACCACAGCGACGGCCGACGCGCCGAGCACGAACATCCCAAGGCCGAGAGTGAGTGCCACGATTCCGCTGACTTCGAGGCTTCCCAGACTCGAGTGCTGTGGGGCCATCGCCTCGTCTCGTACGTTCACTTGCAGACACTTTCTCTTTCGGTGGAAGGACTCTCAAGGGCACTGAGGGCGACGGTCTCGGGCGTACGGATCGTGCCGGTGGCGATGACACGCCCACGCGCATCGGCCTCTGTGATCTGCCTCGCCACGAGCTTGCCGCCCCTAGGAGACAGCGACCGTGAACTCGAACGTGCTCACCGGAGCGCAGCCAGTGCCTCGTTGAGCTGCAGGACGTCGATGTAGGGGCTGCCCATGAACCCCAGCTCTGCTCCGTTGGTCTCTCGAGCGATGAGCGCCCGCAGAGCCGACGGGGAGATGCCGGTGGCCTTGGAGACCATCGGGATCTGGGCGAGGGCGTCCTGAGGGCTGATGTCGGGGTCTATGCCGCTGCCCGAAGTGGTCACGAGATCAGGTGTGGGGTTCACGCCACGGGCATGCCAGTACGCAACCAGGGCCTCGGTGTTAGCGAGGAGGGTCTTAGAACGAGGACCGAGGTTGGTCGCGGCGGACTCGCCGCCAACGCAGGAGTTGGCGGAATAGCTGCAGGCCTCGAGGGGGTTGTCCCCGCCCGACACCGGCACCTTCGCTGTGGGCTGAGCGGCGTAAGGGCCAAGGTCGTCTGGACGGCCCTGGAACACGCAGCTACCCAGCGGATGCCCCGGGCACTTCGTGTCGGCCCAGTTCTGTCCGATGAGAGTCGACCCGTTGGCGGTGATCGACCCGTCCGCCTGGTGGCGGAAGAAGAGCTGGGCTACTCCCGTGCCGGCGAAGGCGTAGACGAACCCAAAGAAGATCGTGATGACCACGATCGAGACGACTGTGCGGCGGAGATGGACCATCATGTTGGGCTCGCGATCAGTAGGCGTGGAGGGCGACGAGGATGAGGTCGATGAGCTTGATGAAGATGAAGGGGGCGATGACGCCGCCCACCCCGTAGATCCAGACGTTGCGGCGCAGGATTACCGCCGAGGTGGTCGCCCGGAACTTCACGCCCCTCAGGGCGAGAGGGATGAGGGCCACGATCACGAGGGCATTGAAGATCACCGCCGAGAGCACGGCGCTCTGCGGGCTGTGCAGCTTCATGATGTTGAGCGTCTCGAGCTGCGGGTACGTGGCGGCGAAGAGGGCGGGGATGATGGCGAAGTACTTGGCGACGTCGTTGGCGATGGAGAACGTCGTGAGCGAACCCCGCGTGATGAGCAATTGCTTCCCGATCTCGACGATGTCCATGAGCTTGGTCGGGTTGGAGTCGAGGTCGACCATGTTGCCGGCCTCCTTGGCAGCCGTCGTGCCGGTGTTCATGGCCACACCCACGTCCGCCTGGGCAAGCGCGGGGGCGTCGTTCGTCCCGTCACCGGTCATGGCGACGAGTTTCCCGCCCTCCTGCTCAACCTTGATGAGGTTCAACTTGGCCTCGGGGGTCGCCTCGGCGAGAAAGTCGTCCACGCCTGCCTCCTGGGCGATGGCGGCGGCGGTGAGGGGGTTGTCGCCCGTGATCATCACGGTGCGAATGCCCATCTGGCGCATCTCGGCGAACTTCTCTCGGATGCCCTGCTTGACGACGTCCTTCAATTCGATGACCCCGAGCACCTCCGGGCCATCGGCGACGACAAGAGGCGTCGACCCGCCGCGGGAGATGCGCTCGACGATGGGGTCGAGGTCGGCGGGGACTGAACCTCCCTGTTCGACCGCCCACTCCTTGACGGCGTCCGCAGCGCCCTTGCGAACTCTCCGATCATCGATGTCGATGCCCGACATCCGCGTGGTGGCGGAGAAGGGGATGAATGTGTGCGCTTCACCCAAGTGGCGCTCGCGAATGGAGAAACGCTCCTTTGCCAGCACCACGATGGAACGGCCCTCGGGGGTCTCGTCTGCCAGCGAGGCGAGCTGGGCCGCGTCGGCCACCTCCACTTCGCTGTGGCCATCTACCGGGAAGAAACTAGACGCCATCCGGTTGCCCATCGTGATAGTGCCGGTCTTGTCGAGGAGCAGTGTGTGCACGTCTCCGGCCGCCTCCACGGATCGGCCGCTCATGGCGAGCACGTTGCGCTGCACGAGGCGGTCCATGCCGGCGATGCCGATGGCCGAGAGGAGGGCGCCGATCGTGGTCGGGATGAGGCACACGAGGAGCGACACCAAGATGACCACCGACACGGTCGCACCCGCGTAGTGGCCGAAGCCCTGAAGGGTGACGACCACAGGGAGGAACACGATGGTCAGCACGGCAAGGAGGATCGTGAGGGCGATCTCGTTGGGCGTCCTCTGGCGGTTCGCACCCTCCACGAGGCTGATCATGCGGTCGAGGAAGGTCTGGCCGGGCTCAGCGGTGATGCGAACGACGATCCGGTCGGAGAGGACCTTCGTTCCGCCCGTGACGGCGGAACGGTCGCCCCCCGACTCCCTGATGACCGGGGCCGACTCGCCGGTGATGGCCGATTCGTCGACCGAGGCGATCCCCTCGACGATCTCGCCGTCGGAGGGGATGAGGTCGTTGGCCTCGCAGACGACAAGGTTGCCGAGGGACAACGACGCCGCCGCCACCCGCTCCTCCGTACCGTCGGGAAGAAGGAGGCGAGCCTGGGTCTCGGCTCGCATCTTCCTGAGGGTGTCCGCCTGGGCCTTGCCGCGTCCTTCGGCCATGGCCTCGGCGAAGTTGGCGAACGCCACCGTCAAAAAGAGCCAGACCGTGATGCTCACAGTGAAGGTGCCGGGACGGGCGATCGCCTCGATGAGCACGACGACCGCCCCGATCAGCACTACGAACATCACCGGGTTCTTGACCTGGGTCCTCGGGTCGAACTTCTTGATCGAATCGATCCCGGCCTGGCGGAGGATCTGGCGGTCGAAGAGGCTGCGCGCCTGTGCCACACCATGGGCCATCGTCGGGGTACTCCCCACCGGCCCGTTCGTTGTCCCGTTTGCTTGCATCGGTCCCGTCTCTGGAGAGGTCATCAGAAGAACTTCCCGTGGCTCAGCTGCTCGACGATCGGGCCGAGCGACACTGCAGGGAAGAAGGTGAGGCCGCCGATGATCAGGATCACGCCGATGACGAGCCCGATGAACATGGCGTTGTCCGTGCGGAAGGTGCCGAGCGAGACCGGTACGACCTTCTTGGCCGCCAGCGACCCGCCCAGGGCCAGGGCCGGGATCATGACGCCGAACCGGCCGATCAGCATGTCGATGGCACCGACGACGTTGTAGAAGGTGGTGTTGCCGCTGAGGCCGGCCATGGCCGACCCGTTGTTGTTGGCCTGCGAAGTGAAGGCGTAGAGGATCTCCGTGAAGCCGTGCGGCCCGTGGTTGAGTGGCCCGACTCGCCCTGCGTGGATGGAGACGCCGATGTCCGTGAGGACCAGCACGATGATGGGCATGACGAGCGCCCCCAGGCCAGCGAGCTTTATCTCCTTCGCCTGGATCCTCTTACCGAGGAACTCCGGTGTTCGGCCGACCATAAGACCGCCGAGGAACACGGCGATGAGGGCGTAGATGAGCATCGTATACAGCCCGCTTCCGGTCCCCCCAGGGGTCACCTCGCCGAGCATCATCCCGGTGAGCGGGCCAAAGCCGCCCATCGGGTTGTACGAGTCGGTGGCGCTGTCGACGGCACCGTCGGAGGTCTGAGTCATCGTGACGTTGAACAAGGCACTGGTGGTGTCGCCGAAACGCACCTCCTTGCCCTCGGTGTTGCCGACCGTGGAGTGGACACCGGCGGCGAGGACCGCAGGGTTGTTCTGGTGCTCGGAGTAGGTGGTGAAGGCGACCCACGAGCCGAAGATGATCACCATGACGGCGAGCAGTGCGACGCCGTGGCGGATGCTGTTCACCATCTTGCCGAAGGTGTAGGTGAGCGAGAACGTTATGGAGAGGGTGAGCCAGATGTAGATCAGGTTGGTGAGAGCCGTTGGGTTCTCGAAGGGATGGGCGAGGTCGACATCGAAGAAGCCACCGCCGTTGGTCCCGATCTGCATGATGGTGCCCATGAACCCAGCGGGTCCACGGGGGATGACCTGAGTGACGCCGTTCAGCGCGTCATGGATGCTGACCGGCCCGGACAGGGTCTGCACAGCGCCCTGGGCGACGATCACGATGCCGGTGAGAAACACGATCGGGAGGAGGATGTAGAGCATGCATCGGGTGATGTCGACCCAGAAGTTACCGATCGTGGGGGAATTGCGGCGGGAGAAGCCCCGCACCATGGCGATCGCCACGGCGATCCCGACGGCCGCGCTGACGAACTGCTCGACGGTGAGCACGCCGATCTGGGAGAAGTACGACATCGCCTCTTCGCCGCCGTAGTTCTGCCAGTTCGTGTTTGTCATGAACGAGACGGCGGTGTTGAAGCTGAGCGCCGGTGGTACGGCACCGATGTGCTGCGGGTTGAGCGGCAGCGACCCTTGGATCCTCAGCAGCGCATAGCCCACGACGACGAAGGCGGCGGAGAAAATCACCAGCGAGCTCGCGTAGCGCTTCCAGGTCTGCTCCTGCTCGGGACTGGTTCCGAGTAGCCGGTAGAACGGCCGCTCGGCCCACGCCAGGAAGTGCACGCGGCCGTCGAAGACGGCGGCCATGTACGAGCCGAGGAATCGCCAGGTGAGGCCTAAGGCGATGACGAGGATGACGATCGTCCAGGTGAAGTCCATCTAGAACCACTCCGGCCTGAACATGGCGACGCCCAGGTAGATGAACACGATGATGGAGAGGGCGAGGAGGATGCCTTGGGTGCCGGTCATACGCGATCCAGCCCCCAGATCAACCCGAGCATGACCAGCGCGAAGGCGACCATGCCCAAAACTGCGAGGAAATCAGCCATGTCGTCATCATGAGAGTGGGCCGTGAACGAGGTGTGAACGGCCATGGCTTTGGCATAAAAAATTCGTGAATCTCATCTCGGAGGCGTTCTTGTGGTCGCGCCAAGACGCGCATCGTCGAGCTCGCGGCCTCCGCTGAGTCCTCAGGGGGTGCGGTCAGGCTGCCAAGAGCGAGTAGCCGATCCCGGGCGAGGTGTGAAGCAACCGACCAGCATCACCGAGCTTGCGGCGCAGCCGGTAGACGTAGACGCGCAGGTACTCGGCCTCGCCCCCGTACGCCCAGCCCCAGACACTCCCGAGAATCATCTGGTGCGTGCACACGTTGCCGACATTTCGCGCCAGGTAGGCGAGCAGATCGAACTCCCTGGCGGTGAGGTCCATCCTCTCGCCATTGCAGGTGGCTTGGTGGTGGACGAGGTCGAGCTCGATCTCGCCGACGACCAGTCGGTCGCTCTGTGCCCCTGCGTTGGGTCGGCAGTCGCGGATCGCCGTCCGGATTCGCGCCTCGAGCTCCGACATGCCGAACGGCTTGGTTACGTAGTCGTTGGCACCGCCATCGAGGGCCGCGACTTTCCGGCTCTCGAGGCCTTCTGCCGACAGCACAATGACGGGCACCTTGCTCCACTGGCGGATCCGGTGGCACACCTCGAGACCATCGAGGTCGGGCAGGCCAAGGTCGAGGAGGACGACCTCGGGCTCGTCGAGCGCGACCTTGGACAGCGCCTCTTCCCCGGTGGCCGCCGTGCTCACCTCGTGACCACGACTGGACAGGCCTATTCGAAGCACTCGCAACAAGGCCCGGTCGTCGTCTACCAGCAGCACTTTGGCCATGGGTTCAGCGCACCTCCACTGATTTGGCGGACTCGTAAAGATCTGCAAGAGCCGCGACCAGCGAGAACGCCGACGGCAGGAGTGTAAGAAGCGAGCGGGTTTCGAGGGCCGCGACGGCTCGCGGTACCTGCCGACCGAGGACGTCTGCTCTCGGATCGCGGCAAAACAACATGACAGCTTCAACGTACAAAGGTCGGCGTAAAGGTGGTGTGAGGCTTTAGGCCTCTGCCATAAAGAAACCGTAAAGATGCTAAGAGCGCGTAGTCGGGTCGACAAGACGGTAACCCGCACCCTGCTCGGTCAGGAGGTACCTCGGCCTGGCCGTATCGCTCTCGAGTTTCCTCCGCAACTGCGCAACATGCACACGGAGCAGATACGACTCAGCGCCATATGAAGGGCCCCAGACTTCCCGCAGGAGCATGCGGTGTGTCAGCAGCTTGCCTACGTTGCGAGAGAACACGCCAAGGAGGTCGAACTGGCGCGGCGTGAGATGCACCAGGCTCCCTGCCACCCGAAGCTCGCGCTTCTCGAGGTCGATCTCGAGCTCGCCCAGCTTCACGAGAGGCTCTGCCGGCCGGATGCCACGACGCAGGGTTGCTCGAAGACGCGCGAGCAGCTCTTCGATGCCGACGGGCTTGGTGACGTAGTCGTCAGCCCCGGCGTCGAGCGCTGCGATCTTCTCGCGCTCCTCACCTGCCACCGACAGCACGATGATTGAAGCGGAGCTCCACTTCCGCAGCTCCTGGCATACCGCGATCCCGGACCCGTCAGGGAGGATCAGGTCGAGGATCACCGCCGTCGGGGGTTGCAGTGCGGCTGCCGCCAGCGCCCTCTCGGCGCTGTCCGCAGTCGCCACCTCGTAGCCCGCGGCGCGCAAGCCGGTCCTAAGTGCGCTGAGGATTTGCGGCTCGTCGTCGACCACGAGAACCCGCTGCCCACTCATGGGCAGACCGCCACAAGCAGAGCCGGCAGAGCCAGCACGAATGTTGCTCCGTGCCCCTCGTGCGACTCCACGAGAATCCTGCCCCCGTTCAGTTCTGCGAACCCCCGGGCGATAGCGAGACCGAGCCCAGCGCCGCGCACTCTCCCGGTGCCGGAACCTCGCTGGAAGGCGGAGAAAATGCGTTCCGACTCCTCCGCGGGCACGCCAGGACCCCGGTCGCTCACCCGCACGAAGACTTCAGAGGAGCTTTCGGCCACCCGCACGCTCACCCGTTCCGACTCGGGCGAGTACTTGAGAGCGTTGTCGATCAAGTTCGCGAGTACACGGTGAACCTGATGAACGTCGATCCGCACGACAGGTGGATCGTCCGGAAGGAAGACCTCGACCCTGCTGGCGTCGACGCCGAGGTCTTCGAGGGCCTCCACGACAAGATCGTCGATCGCCACCATCCCGGTCTCGGGTGCGGCCGCGCCTGCCTCGAGGCGGGACAGGTCCAGCAGGTTCCCGACGAGTCGATCGAGACGGTGAGCCTCCCCCAGCACGGTCGCAAGCAGGTCGATCCGGTCGGACTCGTCGAGCGCGAGATCCGGACTGGCGAGCGTGCTCGCCGAAGTGAGGATTGCCATGAGCGGGCTGCGCAGGTCGTGGCTCACCGCTCGCAAGACGGCTGTTTTGACGGCATCGCTTCGCCGCAGCGTTTCGGCTTCGAGGGCTTCCCGCGTCAGCCGCTCGCGGTCGACAGCCACTTGCAGAAGCGACGCGAGTGCAGGGAGGACCCGACGGCGGGCGGCTAGCCCCCGGCGACGCTGCCGCTCGAAGGCAATCGTGCCGACCTGGCGTCCGCCCGCAACGAGCGGAAGGGCTTCGCCTCGGTCGACTGGGGCAGGAGGCGAACCGAGAGAGATCCGGGCTCGCTCCACCCCGATTGCCGGCTCGACTTCGGTGGCGATCCGCTCCAGCTCACTGGAAACGTCGCCGTGCTCGAGGAGCGAGGTCGCCGCCCGCGCAAGCATGGCCGTCTCTCGCGTCTTGCGGCGCGACTGAGTCGCAAGCCCGTTCACGACAACCGCGGTCGCCACGTATACGAGCAGAGCGAGCCAGTTGCGTGGATCCGCCAGCGTCAGCGTGAACACGGGCGGCAGGAAGAAGAAGTTGAACGCCAGCATGCTGGCCATCGAGACAACCACGGCATGGCGAAGGCCCCACACACCGGCAACGGGCAAGATCACGAGCAGATAGAGCAGTGCCAAGCTCGAGACGGGGACATGGGCCTTGAGCTGCTCGACTACCCCGTTCACCACAAGAAAGAGGACCGCGCAGATCAGCCAACCCATCGAGGCGCTGCGTAGATACACCCCGACCGCATGCTCGACATCCGATGAGTCGGCACTCAACTCTGGGGATCTACCTGGTAGCGGCCTACGCGGATGGAAGAGTGACCGGCTTCGGAACGGGCGCGGAGGCTCATCAGCGAGACCCCGCTCTGCCGGCCCCGACAGCTCCTTCGGCGGACACTTCGGCAAGCCGCGGGCCGGAGCCCGACTCACGCAGTCGGGCCCTAAGTTGGGCGACGGCACTGACGGTCCTCGTCTGAGGACGTGCCACGACGCGAGCCATGTCATCGCCGTGGAGTATGAACGAGGACGACCGGACAGTTCGCCCGACGCCTTAGACCAAGAGAGACGCTTCCGAAGAGCGCCGCACTGATCAGCGGTCGCCGACGCGACCCTAGGACAATGGCATCAGCACGAAGCGCGCAGGCCTGGAGGACAATCTCCGATGAGACCCTTCCGCGGGGGGCGTCTTGCAACACACCGCTGGCCTGCAACCCGTGTCCCCGCAGCCTCTCGACGGCATGTCCGATGACAGCGATGGCCTCTTCTCGTGTCTCGAGGAAGCTTGGCCCGCCGCGGCCATAATTGTCCCATTCTCTGACGTGGAGCACCCAAACCTCTGCGGTGAACAAAGACGACCACTCAACCGCCGCCTCAAGGGCCCGCTGTGCCGGCTCGGAATCTGTGTAGGGAAGCAGGATCCGGTACGCCCTTTGACCCCGAGGATCGTCACGTGCCTCACCTGCGCGCTGGTCGGCCAGGAAAGCAGCAGCCTCCTCGGCCAGGCGAGCGCCTTCATGGGGCAGCGGCGGTATCGCCGGCGCGGCAGCCATAGCGGTCTCTGGTCCCGTCGGCTCGCCCCGAATTCTCCGGGCGCGAAAACAACGAGCAGATACGCGCGACATCGCCAAGAGGGACGTGCCACGAAGACGCGGCGAGCCTTGCATCGTAACTCCTATGAAACCGTGAGCTTGATGCCGACCAGGCTTCCCGGCGCGCCAAGAAGGACCATACCAGATGTCGGTTGCCGCCGGTTGCCGGGCGAGTGATGCCGGCGGCGGCACGCTTGCCAGCACAGAGCTGGACCGAGTTCGCCCACGAATCACCCAGACGAATCCGTTGGGCATCGAGAAGCACTGCGCGGGCGAGCTTGAGCGGGCCGCACGTTCCAGACACCAGGTTCGGCTCCCCTTGGAGCCCCCATGTCTGACTCGTTCGGCTCCCACGGGACGTCGTCGGCCACGCGAGACTCGGACCGGGTCAGGTGAGGTCGCCCTGAGGACCCGCGAACTGCAGCTTGACCGCTTGCCGCAACGACCGAAATTGCTAACGAATTGCTAAACCGAACTGTGCACACGAGCCTGCACATGGACGGCTGCGGATAGCAGGCGGCAAACTCCCAGTTCACATGGACTTTATCGGATTAGTGCGGTCGCATATGGACAGCCCTCTCCGGGCTCAGGACCCGGTCCCTCGGGGGTGGAGGTTCGACTCCTCTCGCCCGCACGATGTCGACCCGGGCTAATGATCCTGACACGGGAGCTGTAGTCCGCGATCCACTCGAACAGGTTCGCCGGTTCCCGGTGGGAGCGGTCGAGTCGGCCTCCGGATCCTGGCGAGTCAACGGTCGACCCAGGCAGATGT
This sequence comes from uncultured Actinomycetota bacterium, assembly GCA_963735115.1. Lineage (GTDB taxonomy): Bacteria > Actinomycetota > Acidimicrobiia > Acidimicrobiales > Bog-793 > JAKACA01. The sequence goes on from CAVTJR010000002.1 coordinate 377,481, forward strand.
CTACTCAAGCAGACGGGCCACGGCCTGGCTGTCGGGAGGCCGTGGGTGGCCGGCCTCGCTTGGGCAAGGCGCCAGCCCTCCTAGGCATTCGCCCGGCGCCCTCGAGGGCCTGACGCAGCAGCATCTCGACTTGGGCATTGAGGCTGCGGAACTCATCGGCGGCCCAGCGGGCGAGCGCATCATGGACAGCGGGATCAATTCGCAGCAGTACTTGCTTGCGGTCATTCACGGATCACGAATAGAGAGTGCCGGTGTTGACCACTGGCGAAGCCGGTTGGTCACTGCAAAGTACGACCATCAGATTGCTCACCATCGACGCCTTGCGCTCCTCGTCGAGCTCGACGATGCCACCCTCAGCCAGCCGGGAGAGGGCCATTTCAACCATCCCCACGGCGCCCTCGACGATGCGACCGCGAGCCGCGACAACGGCGTTGGCCTGCTGTCGGCGCAGCATCGCCTGGGCGATCTCCGCTGCGTAGGCAAGGTGGCTGATGCGCACCTCGACGATCTCCACGCCGGCAATGGCAACGCGCGCGGCCATCTCCTCGGCGAGCTCACCAGCGACGATGTCGGTCGAGCCGCGCAGTGAGAGGCCATTGTCTGCGGGGTTGTCGTAGGGATGCGTGGTCGCAACATGCCGCAGCGCTGACTCGGCCTGGACCCGCACGAAGTTGAGATAGTCGTCGACGGCGTAGAGAGCACGCGAGGTGTCGGCAACCTGCCAGACGACAATGGCGGCGATCTCCACGGGATTACCGTCAGCGTCGTTCACCTTCAGGTGGCTCGTCTCGAAGTTCCTGACCCGAATGCTCACGGTCCGCCGGTCGCTGAGGGGCAGGATCCAGGACAAGCCGGTACGACGAACGCTGCCGACGTACTTTCCGAAGAAACGCACGACCTTGGTCTGGCCGGGCTGCACGATGACGAGCGAGCCCGCGATCAGTACGGCCACGACGATCGGCACGGCGGTTAGGCCCTTGACCGAGCTCTTGGCGAGCAAGATCGCCCCGGCGATAGCGGCGGCGAGGACGAGGACGCCGAGCCAACCGCTGATGGCCCACGCTGGCCGCTCGCGGATTACGACGCGGGTTCCCGTGTGACCGACCGGAGTCGCCTCGGGCTCGGTGTACGGCTGGACGGACTGGCTCATGATTCCTCCTGAAGGCTGGCTTCGCAATCAAAAGTACTATCTATACGATATCACTTTTCTTTGCGTCGTGCAAGACGCCTACGTAGCGCAACGGGCTCAGTGGGCGCGACCTGCCGGGGGCGAGACCAGGCGGCGTATTGCACGAGGGGCTGTTGGCCGCACAGCGTCCCGGGGACGAGCCGGGCAAGTCTCGCTGATGCCGCGAACCCGGCTCGTCGTCACTCGACTGCGAGTAGGCCGACGAGGGCCTGGTTCATCGCCTCCGAAGGGGTCCGAAAGAAACCGATAAATCATCGAAGCAAGTACGGGTGCTCCGGGGTCACCTCAACCCCGATGCGATGTGCGCCGTTACCGCCACACGGCTCTCTCGGTCGCATGTCCGACTGTCGCCTCGACGCGATCTCCTCAGTGGTCGTCCGGTAGTTTCACCTGCGAGATGTCTGGCTCGCACCGGCCGGCCCGGAGCTTACGACGGTAGATGAACGAGGCGACTGCGCCGCCAGCGCCAGCCCGCCATCGAGCGTGGCCGAGCGCCGCGTGGGTCAGGACGAAGGACCCTGAGCTTCTGGCGATCAAGCGGTCACTGCGGGCAGGCGTCTTCATGCCCACGACGTTCGGGCTGGCTCATTTGCTGTTCTCCAACCCGCAAGTGAGCCTCTTCGCCGCCTTCGGTTCGTTCGCCCTCTTGCTCCTCGTGGATTTCCCGGGTCGTCCTCGCACCCGTCTCCTCTCCTACGTGGCGCTCTTCGTCGTCGGAAGTGGCTTCATCGCCATCGGTACGATCGCCTCGACCCACAAGGTGTTTGCCGTCGTGACCATGGCGGTCGTGGGGTTCGCCGTGCTCTTCGCCGGGATCATCTCGCCGCCGGCGGCGGCCGCGTCCACGGCTGCACTTCTCACTTTCGTGCTGCCGGTAGCCGTGGCCGAACCAGCCGCAGGCGTCGGCCCTCGCCTGCTCGGCTGGGCGCTCGCCGGCGCCGTGTGCATCCCCGCTTCCATGTTGCTCTGGCCCACGCCCTGGCACGACAATCTGCGGCGCCGACTGTCAGCGGCAGTTTCGGCCTTGGGCCGCCTGACGGCGGCGCAGGCCGAGGGCAGGCGCGATCCTGCAGCCCAAGAGGAAGTCGAGTCGGAGCTGTCGCTACTGCGGCGCCAGTTCGCGGGCACCCCGTACCCGCCGACCGGGGCCGCTGGCGGCGCTGTCGCCCTTGCAAAGCTGACAGGCCGTGTCGAGTGGGCTGCCGGCAACGCTGCACAAGTCAAGGACGAGGCGCCGCCGCTCGAGGCTCTACCGGTGAAGGCGCTGATGGAGGCGGTGACCGAGACGCTGAGCTTGACAGCGTCGCTCATCTGCGATGGCAGGGGCCACCCGGTCGACGATCCGCCCTCTGTACGAGCTGTGCAGGAGTCGAACCGACGGCTGGATCAAGTGGTCCGGGCCGAGCTCGAGGCTGAGGTGTCGGAGCTCATCGACCCCGAAGACGGCGGCGGCACGACGGCCGCCGAGAGTGTGGGCGATACGAGCGCGATCACACAGGACGAAGGGGTCGCCTCCGCGCTCGACCGGAGCTTCCACGCCCGCGGCTTGGGTATCGCCACTGAGATGGTGGCAGACGCGGCCCTCGAGGCCGCCGGCGTCCGGCCCGTGAGCAATCCACAGCTGGGGCCCGTAGGTGACGATTCCTCCCGTCAGTTGTCGCAGCGGCTCGCCTCGCATCTCTCCTTTCGCTCGGTGTGGTTCCGCAATGCCCTACGGGGCGCAGCAGGGCTTGCATTGGCGGTCGCCGTCGTCGAGGTGATCAACGTCGAGCACGGCTTCTGGGTAGTCCTCGGCACCCTCTCGGTGCTGCGTTCCAATGCCTTGGGCACTGGCTCCACCTCCCTGCGGGCCGTCGGAGGAACGGCCGTCGGCGTCGTAGTGGGCTCCGCCATCATGATCGGTGTCGCCGGCCACCTCGTGCTGTTGTGGGTGATCCTGCCCCTTGCGGTGGTGGTGTCGGGCGTAGCCCCCTCCATGATCTCCTTCGCCGCCGGACAGGCCGGGTTCACCGTCGTGGTGGTCATCCTCTTCAACATCATCGACCCCGTCGGCTGGAAGGTCGGCCTCACGAGGATCGAAGACGTGGCAATTGGCTGCGGCGTGAGCGTCGTGGTCGGCCTACTGTTCTGGCCGCGAGGCGCCACAGCGGCGCTTGGGCGAGCCCTGTCGGATGCGTTCGTCACGAACTCCGGCTACCTGGCCGATGCGGTCGACCGGCTGACTACGACCACCCCAGGGGTGGACACTGGGCCGACCGAGCGAGCTGCGCACACTGCCTACCTGCGGCTCGACGACGCCTTCCGTCAGTTTCTGGCCGAACGGGGGGCGAAGGTGGTGCCGGTCGAGACCGTGGGCAACCTCTTCACCGGGGCCAACCGAATCCGCCTGGCGGCATATGCACTGGCGAGCTTGCCAACGTTCCCCCCCCAACAAGGTGAGGCCGAGCTCAAGTCGGTTGCGATCGCCGAGGCGGTCCTGCGCGACTCGTATGCCTCCAGCCACCGCTGGTACGAGGAGTTCGCCGAGATGCTGGGCGGCCGACGCGACAAGCTCGAGCCGCCACCGGCGGGGGACGACACCCTGCAGCACGTCCTTCGGGAGGCGTTTGAGGACGCACGCGCCCGCGGCCGGGGCGACCGGCTACGGATGACCTTGGAGATGCTCTGGGCGCACGAGCTCCTCGATGCTCAGCGCCAGGTGCAGGTAGACCTCGCAAGCTCGGCCGAGCTCTTCCGGCTACGACACCGGCAAATGATGATCTGAGTGGGTGGGGCCTGCGGGTGGCTGCCCGATGGCCCACCAGAAGGGGCCGCACGCTGTCGGCGGAGATCGTCTTGAGCTTGGTCGGGTGGAGCCGAATTCCTTCAGCTGCGAGGTGGACATCTAGTCCTCCTCGAGGTCAGTAGGTAGGAGGTGCCAGGTTTGCGGGGTGGTCTCGGAAAGCGCCTTCGCCTGCTCCTCGTAGGCGAGGTCGGTGGCGGTCATTCGCTCCCTGTGCTGGCGCAGGTGCTCGTCCCACGAAGCGACCACGAAGATCTCCTCGAATTCACGCGGCCGCTCGCCGTTTCGGTACAGCCCCCACTGAGTGGCGCCGGTTCGCAGCCGCGACTCACGAACTCGGACCATGGCTTGCATGAAGTCGAGCTCACGCTCGGTCGGGATCGAGTAGGTCGTGCGTACCACGACCGGTCCAGAGTCTGCTTCCGTCTCGAGCTCGATAGCCGGATCGGGCCGAACCACGGTGCGCCGGTCCATGCTCGACGTGTCGACGAACGGCCAGATGCGGATCGACGACGCTCCCGCGGCCATCAGCCCGGCGGCGACGAGGAAGGTGAGACTAAGTCCAAACGAGTCGGCGACCGCCCCCCAAGCGACTGCACCGAGGCCTTGCGCCCCAAAAAGCACCATCTGGTAGACGGACAACCCTCGCGCCCTCACCCAGCGCGGTAAGAAGAGCTGCAGCAACGTGTTGACCGTCGCAAGCATGCCGACCCATGCCATGCCGGTGGGCAACAAGACAGTGACGACCACAACCGTCGAGCGCACGAGGACCACCGCGACGAGGGCAGCGGCAAACACCCCGCCGGTCAGTCCGATGAGGGCATTCGGCGACAGTCGGGCGCGTACCCTCGATAACACGGAGGCCCCCGCGATGGCCCCGACCCCGAGGGCACCGAGAAGGAGCCCGTACCCGCCGGGGCCAAGTCCGAGGCGGCGGCTCGCGACCAGGGGGAGCAGCGCCCAAAGCGCGCTCGCCGGGACAAGAAACAGGATCGCCCGAAGCAAAATCCGGCGGACGACCGGCGCGTAGCGGACGTATCGGCCGCCTGCCCGAAGTGCAGATACGAATCGCTCGGGAATCCGTGGGTTGATGTCCGGGCTCGGCCGCCAGAGAGCGACCACGAGGCCGTAGACGAGGAACGTCGCGGCATCCACGGCAAACACCGCCCCTACCCCGATGGCCGCGATCAGGATCCCGGCGATCGCCGGCCCGATCGCCCTGGCGAGGTTGACGTTGATGGAGCTGAGCTGTGCGGCTGCAGGGATCTCGGTCGCGCGGGACGATCTCGGGTACGAGCGACTGGTAGGCAGGGGTAACCAAAACCGAACCGGTGCCGATCACGAACGTGAACATGAGGAGCAGTGCCGGCGACATACGACCGGCGATCGTGAGCGCCGCGAGTGCTGAAGTCGCCACTACTAGACATCCTTGAACGGCCATCAGCAATCGGCGGCGGTCGAGGGTATCTGCCAACACCCCGCCGACGATGCCGAGCATGACGTCTGGGAGCATGTCCGCCGTCTGGACGAGCGAGACGAGGATGGCGGCATGTGCAGCGTGGACGAGGAACCACTGGGCGCCGACGGTCTCCATCCAGGTGCCAACGTTGCTTACGAGCGAGGCGAGCCACAGCCAGCGAAAGACGGTGAGCCGAAGGGGAGCCCACGTCGAAGAAGTTGCGTGTCTTTCAGCCATGAGCCCTGAGCCCTCAGATCGTGGCCAGCACCTGCTGCCTCAGGTTATGGCACCCCTTGTTCCGCTCGCGGGTGCGTGCTGGTCCACACTGAGGATCCTGACGCGCCGGGAGGGGGCTGCATCGAATCTCGTCCTGGAGAGTGCGCGTCTCGGCAAGCCAGGCCGCTACGACCCTTTCGATCCATCACTGTCGAGCGCACAGTACTTGCCGGTCATGACGCTCGGAGGGTGGGCAGAAGCTCCGTCGCCGCCCAGGTGATGAATCGCTCCTGGGTGTCCGCACCGACCTGCACCACTGCGACGTGCGTGAATCCGGCCGCTTCGAACTCGCGAATGCCGGCGACGTGCCGCCCGAGGTCGGGGCCGCACGGCATCCTCGCAGACACGTCCTCGTCGCGCACCGTCCTCGAAGCCATGTCAAACGACGCCGGAAGCGGGAGCTCGGCGTTGACGCTCCAGGGGCCGGTGAACCAGCGGAACTGATCCATCGCCCGCGTGACTGCGAGCTGCTCGTTGGGGTCGTACGAGAGCGCGATCTGGCCGATGCGGGGTTTCCCGGAGCCTCCTGCGTCATCGAACATTTGGCCGAGCTGGGCACGGGGCTCGACGGCGATCATTACGTCAGCGTGCGGCCCGGCCAGACGACAGCTGGCCGGTCCTGAGACCGCAATGCCAATGGGCGGGGCGGTGTCGGGCAGGTCCCAGACCCTCGCCGACTCGACATCGAAATGCTTGCCCCGAAAGGTCACCGTGCCACCTGCCCAAAGCGCACGGATGATCTCCACCGCCTCTTCGAGCATCTCGTGCCGCAGGCCGGCCAGCGGCCACCGCCCGCCGACAATGTGTTCGTTCAGATTTTCTCCGGCGCCAAGTCCAAGGGTGAACCGCCCGTCCGACAGCAGCTGCATGGTCGCCGCCTTCTGCGCGACGACAGCCGGGTGGTAGCGACGGATGGGGCAGGTGACGTACGTCATCAACGGAATGCGGTCGGTGGCTTGGGCAGCCGCGCCCAACACGCTCCACGCGTAAGGGGAATGGCCTTGCGAGTCCAGCCACGGGAAGTAATGGTCGCTGATGACCGCGAAGTCGAAGCCGGCTTCCTCCGCCAGTGTGACGTCTCGCACCAGCTGCTTCGGACGGCCTGCTCGCACATCATCGTGTAGCCGATCAGGGTCATGGCCTCCCTCCTTACTGCTCGAGCCTCCCTACTTCTCGAGCGCCCGGGTCACGACCGTGAGGTCGGAGCCGCCGAGCCCCTGGTCGACGACCTGCTGCCATTCGTCGGCCAGGCAGGCGAGCGTCGCGAACGGGTCGTCGCCGGCCGCCTCTAGAGCGAGGCGCACGTCCTTGAGCGCGAGCGAGAGAGCGAACTCAGCGGAGAACTCGCCGTTGGCGATCCGTTGCAGCTTGGCTGCCTGCCAAGGCGAAACGATTCGACCGCCACGAAGGGCGTCTGCAACCGCCTCGGTCTCTAGCCCCAATCGACGAGCGAGGGCCACAGACGTGGCAACCCCTTCGGCCGCGAAGGCGAGCCACGTGTTGTTGACGAGCTTCAGCCGCGTTCCGGCGCCGACCCCGCCGACCCAAATCGTGCGATGACCGAGAGCGTCAAAAAGGGCAGCGACACGCGATCGGGCGTTGTCGGGCCCCGAGGCGAATATCGTCAGCTGGCCTTGCTCAGCCGGTTCCTTGCTTCCCGACACCGGTGCGTCGAGGAGCGTCACGTCTGGACGCTCGGCATCAACCATCGCCGCGACACGTTCAATTCCGGCTACACCGATCGTGCTCATTTGCACCCAGATGGCGCCCGGCGCAAGGGCAGCAAGCATGCCCTGGTCACGCGCGATCGAGATGACGGCATCGGTGTCGGTCACCATCGTGACAACGATGGCGGCTCGCCGCGCCGCGTCGCTAACAGCGTCCGCGACCTCCGCTCCCAGATCGGCCAGGTCCCGGGTCGCCTCCCGCCTGCGGTTCCAGACAATCGTCGGGATGCCAGCGCGCAAAGCACTGGCCGCCATCCCATGGCCCATCGCTCCGATCCCGAGCACTGCAACCGGCTCGTGCGTTTCTACCAATCGGGCCTCCCGCTCGCAGCGTGTCTGTGAGCACCTTAGGCGGCGGGCCAGCGAGCCGTTAGAGCGAGTGGCCGCCGAGGAGAAGTTCGACGTCGATGTTGCCTCTGGTCGCATTTGAGTACGGACAGACCTGATGGGCTCCCCGAACCAATTCCGCCGCGACATCCTGATCGGTGACGGACGGTATCGAGACGTCGAGCGTGACGGCCAGCTTGAAGCCTCCGTCACCAGTCGGAAGCAGGCTTACCGCCGAGTCAATGGTGACTTCACCCGCCTCGAGTTGACGGCGTCGAGCAACACCGGCGATGGCGCTTTCGAAACATGCCGCATACCCCACGGCGAAAAGCTCTTCTGGGTTCGTTCCACCGCCTGCGCCGCCCATCTCGTTGGGCACGCGTAGGTCCACCTCGAGCTGGCCATCGGCCGTGCGGCCGTGACCGTCACGTCCTCCCGTCACGTGTGCATGAGCCGTGTAGAGAATCTTCGCCATAGTGCTGCTCCCTTCGTGAATGATTTTGATTCAGACCAACTGGACTGCTAGCTAGGCAGGCCTACCCTCGTCGATCCATCGGCGGAAGAGATCGATCTTCTCTGCCGGCCACGCACCGTCGCATGGCATCGTCCCGTCGCCGAGGCGGCCGGCGATCGCCGCGGCGTTGGCTCTCACGTCGTCGTAGGACCACAGATCAAAGGCGGAGCTCATCGATTGGCGATCGAGCTCGCGGAACAACACCTTGATGTCCTTGGCGAAGCTGACCGGCTCTCCCTCGCCGGGCAACACGGGTGTCTCGCTCATAGCTTCCTCCTTGTCGGATCGCGACTACGGCACTGGCGGCTCGGCAGTCCCCAGTCCCATTGAGGGCTCGGCGGCTGGGGTTTGTTTGCCTGCGGCTTCGCACTCTCTACCACCCGCGAGGCCCACTCGAGGTGCGACGTGAACGCCGACGCCTCCGAAGTGAACCGATTCGGGCTTACTGGAAACCGGCGCGCCCACGGACGCCGGATCTTTGGTGCAGGCTCTGTGCGTTGGCAATCCGGCTACGCGGGACGGCTCGCTACAGGTAGAACACATAAAACCCGGGGCGACGGCGCTCGCCTCTATGAGTCCGAGGAGACCTCATGCCCGACGACCGCATGGTGCCCACACCGACAGTGTTCATACTCTTCGGAGCCACCGGGGACCTGGCCCACCGGCTGGTGCTGCCCGCCTTCTTTCGCCTGGCCCAGGCCGGGCTGCTGCCCGATGACTGGCGCCTGGTCGGTAACGGCCGCGGTCACGTGTCCCACGAAGACTTCCAGGAGCGAGTCCGCAACAGCCTGGAGGAGTTCGGACCGAAACCGTCCGAGGGACCATGGGAGGAGTTCAGGTCGTGCCTCCGCTTCGCCGGTGGCGGATTCGAGGCGTCCGACCCGGGCAGCCTTCTCGAAGTCCTCGGAGAGGCAGAGAAACAGCTTGGCGGCGCTTCCCAGCGGGTGCACTATTTCGCCGTGCCGCCTTCGGCGTTCGCCGGGCTCACCGAAGGCATCGGCCAGCACGGCTTGGCGGAGCGTTCCCGGGTGGTCTACGAGAAGCCGTTCGGGACCTCGATGGAGACCTTCGAGCACCTTGACAACGTCGCCCACGCCGTATTTAGGGAACAGCAGATCTACCGTATCGACCACTTCTTGGGTAAGGAGGCCACGCAGGCCATCCACGTGGCCCGCTTCGCCAACGGGCTCTTCTCCGGGGCTTGGGATCGCCACCACATTGAGAGCGTGCAGATCGACGTCCCCGAGATCCTCGACGTTGGGATGCGGGCCGCCTTCTATGAGTCGACCGGCGCCATCCTCGACATGCTGGTCACGCACCTCTTCCAGCTGGCCGGCGAGGTCTCTATGAGGACTCCGAGGTCCCTTGACGCTGAGCACATTGCCGTGGCGCGCGAGGAGGTCATCGGCTGCTTCCGCCCTCTCACCTACGACGACGTGGTCGTAGGCCAGTACGAGGGCTACCGCGACATGGAGGGGGTGTCACACGACTCGCACACCGAGACCTTCGTTGCCGCCCGCCTGTGGGTGGACAACGACCGGTGGCAGGACGTGCCGTTCCTGCTGCGGACCGGCAAGTGCATGGCCGAAAGCCATCAACGGGTCAGCATCCGCTTCAGGAAACCGGCCGAGACCATGCCCGACCTGCCATGCGACTGCAACACGCTGAGCTTCGAGCTGTCGGGGGAGGGCGAGATCGACCTGTCACTGGTCACCAAGAAACCTGGCCCGACCATGGCCCTGGCCACCGGTGCTGCCACCCTGCCTCTCGGTTCCGCCTTCAACTCCTCCGGACTCCCGGCCTACGCCCGGCTCATTCATGACGTGCTGCTCGGGGACCGCTCCCTTTTTACCCGGCCCGATGGCCTGCGCCACGTTTGGGAGGTGGCGGCCGCCTTGCTCGAGAGCAAGCCCGACCCGATCATCTATCCCCGAGGGTCATGGGGCCCAACCGAAGCCCGGGTGCTGGCCGGCGAGAGCGGCTGGATCCTCGGCGAGTAGACCAAGCCCTAAGGGCGGGTCGCTCATCCGATTTGGCGTGGGACAGTGGTAGCGATGACTGCCGCTGAGTTTCGTCGAGCCGGCGGCGTGAGCGAAGCCGATCTCGCCATGCTGGACCGTCACAACGACATGGTCGTGGTGCTAGATAGCAACGGACTCGTGACGTATGGCAACCCTGCGGCCCAACGCCGGCTTGGGTACTCGACGAACGAGATCGTAGGCAAGCACATGTCTGCGCTGATCCACCCTGCCGATCTCGACGGTGCGGTCGAAGCCGTCGTAGACCTACAGAGCGGCGCCGAGGTCACCCCAGCCATCTTTCGGGTGCTGCGCGGCGACGGCGCATGGATGCCGCTAGAGCTGAGCGCCACCTCCCACATCGACTCAGGTCCGTTTACCGACACCATCGTCGTCGTGGGCCGCTACCCGGGTGACCACGCCATCCACATGCGCATCAGTCAATTACTGACCGAGGGCGCGCCCATTTCGAAGGTGATCGAGATCATCCCAGACCTCGCGCAGTGGCGGCATCCCGATCGGCCGTACCTCGTGATCTACGAGGACATCGAGGGCAACACGGCGTTTGTCGGCAGCGAGGTAGCGGCTCGCCTCGTCCGCGAGCACCCGGGCGAAAACACGCCCTGGTTTCGTGCAGCCCTCAGCCACGCCCTCGTCGAATGCGATCCTTCTGACTTCCCCGCAGATTTGCAGGCGGCCGCCGCCGGGGCGGGCTTGACGAGATGCCTTGCCGTGCCCGTGCCCGATCCGCTTCATGGAAGCACTGCGCTGATTGTCGCCTGGGCAGTCGTCGGCGGTGCGCGGCTATCGGTGCACCGGTATTCCATCGGACAGATGGAGCGAGCTCTTACGCTGGTGCTGCACTGGAGGCGCAACATCGCCGAACTGGAGCGTGCCGCCCGTAGCGACAGTCTCACGGGCCTCAGCAATCGGACATCGTTCTTCGATCATCTGGAAAGAAAGTTGAGCGGCCGCGAGCGACGCTCACGGGCGACTGCCGAGCCACAATCAAACGACGAGCTCGTTGGCGTCCTTTACGTCGATCTGGACCGGTTCAAGACCATCAACGACGTGTACGGCCATGGCATGGGCGACGAGGTGCTGACTGAGGTGGCGCGCCGTATGAACTACGTGGTCCGCGAAGGTGACCTGCTTGCTCGCCTCGGAGGGGACGAGTTCGCAGTACTCTGCGTCGGCCTTCACAGGGTGGACGAGGTCGCGGCCGTCGCCGAGCGGCTCCTCGCGGCTGTGTGCAGCGAACCTGTCGTGGTGAACGGGCAAGCGTTGTCGATCAGCGCCAGCATCGGAATCGCCTTCGCACCCGTGCTGCCCACGCCAGGCGGCTCCGATGCCTTGCTCGAGCTCGCCGACAAGGCGATGTACGAAGCGAAGGCAGCTGGACGTAATCGATGGGTCATTGCCCCGAATGAACGCTGATTTAGGTCCGCCGGCCGTGGTGGATCGGGCTCTCCGAGCGGGAGAGTCGTCGAACTTGTAGCGGGTCAAGGCCGAGTGGCTGTCAGGAAGGTCCGAGATGGAGATCGGAATCGTCGGTGCTGGCAACATAGGAGGCGGCGTGGCCCGCCAGCTGGCGTCGGCCGGCCACAAGGTGAGCATCAGCTTCGCCCGTGAGCCGGCGAAGCTGGAAGCCCTCGCTCGGGAGATCGGCGCGCACGCAGTCGATCCGGCCGAGGCGGCTCGCGCCGAGGTCGTGGTTCTCTCGGTCCCCTGGGATGTCATCGACGTCGCCCTGGCCTCGACCGGGTCGCTGGCTGGGCGCGTCGTCATTGACACCACCAACCAGTTCTCGCGTGCGGGCGCGGTCGACCTTGGAGGCAGAACGGCGGCGCGTTTCAACGCCGAACGGATGCCCGGCGCCCGCTACACGAAGTCGTTCAACACCCTGACGGCTGGCTTCCAGGCGGAAGCCTCGCAACGGGCCGGCGACGACCGAGTCGTGCAGTGGATTGCAGGCGACGACACCGACGCGAAGTCAACTGTTGCTCGGCTGATCTCGGACGCCGGATTCGTCCCGGTCGATCTCGCCACGATCGACGGATGCGCAGCGATGGAGGCACCGAGGAGGCCAGGTGCCGTCTACGGAGAGGAGTATCGCGGCGCCGACGCCGAAGCAGTCGTCCACTCCGTCCGCGGAGGACTTCCGGTTCCACCTCCTCCGACATATCCCTCTCGAGCTGTCTGAGGCAGGTCACGTTCTCGTCGACGAGGTCCGCCGCTACCTACGGGACCACCTCGGCCGGCTTCAAGACTGGCCAAAAGCAGACCCCGAGGAACTGGCCCGACTTCTCACCGAGCTCGTGACGGCCTTCGAGACCCTGCGCTTCTTCGAACGCTGGAGGTTCAGCTCACAGAGTCCATCGGAGCCGATGCCGAGCCCGACATTGGTCATGTTGTAGAGGTGCTCGCTGGCGACGAGCCACACGATGTCGCAGATTTCCCGTTCGCTGTAGAAAGCCTTCAATCGGCCAAAGGTGTCGGGGTCGACGTTCTTGTTTCTCGTGAGCTCTGTCGCGTAGTCCAGCGCGGCACGCTCCGCATCAGCGAAGAGAGGGCTCGTCTTGTACTGCGGCAGCGCATCGAAGCGCTCCACGTTGTCGGTCGATTCCTTCATGGCGAACAACCTGGCCGCGTCCATGCAGAACAGGCACGTGTTGATCGACGCCACCTGTTCACGGATGAGCACAGCGGTCTGCGACGCCAGCTCGAGCTTCTTGTCCAGTTTCGACAACTTGCCGTAGAAGTTCCCGAACGCGGGAGGCATGCGGGCCGCGAAGACAGCCAGCGGCGCGATCACCTTGCCCACCTGGCGGCGACTGAGTACGTACACCATCTTCATGATCAGTCCCCGCGGCTTCTCGACGGGGGGAAGAAACGTCGCCATGCGTTGGCCTCCTCTCAATTTACGGGCCGACCTTTCGGGACCGATTTGGATGACACTTGGAGATGGCGGGTGTAACCACCTGCCCAGAAGCTTCTCTCTCGTTCGCTATCGCGAGTGAGTCCTTGTTCGGCTGGGGCACTGGCCGCCGAACACCTCGTCGCCCACCGGGTCGCTTCGATCGGCGAGGCGCGTCCCCGCGTCGGTCAACGCCAGGGCGGCGCGCTCGGCATCATTGAAGTTGGGGCCTCCGCGCCAGGCCGCCATGGTGAAGAGGCGCTGTCGGCCTCCCCGGCCTTCCTGGCTGCGCGACTGTGCATGTCGAGACGGACAGCACAGCCATTGATCTGGCTCGCACGCAGGCCCACCAGGTCGATCGTCGACTGGGGCACGCCGGCTCTGGTTTCCGCCTCGCTCGCCGCCGTGCTCAGCGGCGGAAGGGCGTCGAGGACACCGGGCACACTGAGCGCTGGATTCGTCATGCGGGATTGCATCGGGCCTCCTTCTCCACGGGGTAGATCGGTTCCTTCTGCTCTCTATGACACGCGGCAGCGGAGATATGTGACGCGTCGACCGCTCGGGTCGGCAGGCTGGCACCGGGTAGGCGGCGCCAAGACCCTCCGGGCAGGCCGGCGGCAGGCCCACGTCGATGCCCGCCGGTCCCTCGGCCGTGCAGCGCAGACCGGCTACCCGCTCTTCGGTGTCACACCGACGGCGTCTCAGGGGTCATTGTCATGGCACCTGCAACGTAAGGATGATGACGCACATGGACGACACCGAATGGTTGGCCGGGCGCTTTGAGGACCACAGGCCCCAGCTGCGGGCCGTGGCCTACCGGATGCTGGGGTCGCTCACCGAGGCCGAGGACGCCCTCCAGGACGCCTGGGAGCGCGTCAGCCGGGCGGGAGCGGGCGACATCGAGAACCTCGGCGGGTGGCTGACGACGATCGTCGCTCGCGTCTGCCTCAACATGTTGCGCTCCCGCAACACCCGGCGCGAAGAACCCCTCGGTGCCTGCGTCCCTGATCCGATTGTCACCCCCGAAGGGGGACTCCGCCCCGAGGAGGAGACCCTGCTGGCAGAATCGGTCGGTCTCGCCCTCCAAGTCGTGCTCGACAGGCTGTCCCCGGCCGAGCGCCTCGTCTTCGTGCTCCACGACATGTTCCACCTGCCCTTCGACGAGATCAGCCCGATGGTGGGGCGAACGCCCCAGGCGACGAGACAGCTCGCGAGCAGAGCTCGTCTCCGAGTCAAGGGCGCCGAGGTTCCCGCGCCGGAGCGTGATCTCGCTCGTCAACGAGTAGCGGTGAACGCCTTCTTCGCCGCTGCGCGTGTTGGCGATCTCGACGCCCTCGTCGCCGTGCTGCACCCCGATGTCGTCCTCCGCGCCGACTTCAGCCCGAGCCGCCCAGGTAGGTCCTCGGTGATTCGTGGAGCAGCGGCCGTCGCCGCGCAGGCGCGCCTCGGCGCGAGCCCCGCTGCAGAGTTGCACCCCGCGCTGGTCAATGGGGCCGCCGGCGTCGTCATCACGATGCGCGGCCGGCCGTTCGCCGTGTTGGCCTTCACCGTCGCCGATGGCAAGATCGTCGAGATCGACGCCATCGGAGACTCCGAACGCGTCAGGAGGGTCGCGGCAGCCGTCCTCCCCGACGAGCAGTAGGAGGGGGCCGGATGGCGGCCTTGCTATCGCTCGTTCAACTGTATATAGTGTCCGAATGGGTATACGGGCGATGCAGGAAGCGACCTTCATGATCCTCACCGCGCTCGCAAACGGCAGCCAGCATGGTTACGGGATCATCACCGACGTCCGGGAGATCTCCGACGGCCGGGTCCGCCTGCGAGCAGGGACCCTGTACACCGCCCTGGACCGCCTCTGCGCGGACGAACTGATCGCGGTGGACCGGGAAGAGATCGTGGACGGGCGGCTTCGCCGCTACTACCGGCTCACGCCCACAGGCACCAAGCGGCTCGGGGCCGAGGCGGCCCGGCTACAGGCTCATGCCACCGCCGCGCTGACGCGGCTCAACCTGGCCGGAGGGATGGCGACATGACTGATCAGGCGAACCTCGAGCGAGGGTACCGGCGATTGCTGGCATGGTATCCCCGGGCGTTCCGGCAAGAGAACGGACAGGAGATCCTCGCGGTGCTGATGGCCTGCGCCCCAGACGGCCAGCGTCGGCCCGGCCTGGCCGCTTCCGCCGACCTGATCAGGAGCGGCCTCTGGATGCGCCTGCGCCCCAACGTGCCACGGTCGGCGCCCACGGTGCGGGCAGCCGTCCAGCTCATGTACACGGGCGCCGCCGTCACCACCCTCAGCTTGATCATCGCGATCATCTCGCTGGCCCACATCGGCCGCAGCGCGGCCGGCCTCCGCCTGGCGGGCCACAGCCAGCCGGTTCCGGTCGCCGTCACGGTGGGGATCGTGGTCGGCCTGGTCCTAATCGCTCTGTGGCTGTGGATGGCGCGGGCGATTAGCCAGGGCCGGAACTGGGCGCGCATCCTGTCCACGGTGCTGTTCAGCCTGGCGACGCTGCATCTGTTCGGCAACAAAGGCGTCTTCGAGGTGGTCTTCGCGCTGCTGACTTGGCTGATCGGCATGGCCGCCGTATGGCTGCTCTGGCGCCCGACCTCCGCCGCGTTTTTCAAACCGCAGGGCTCAACACAGGTCCGCCAGAGCGCATAGCCATCGGCCAGGTCAAACGACTACCGCCGTTCGAATCTTTTCAGGTCGGAGCAAATACGCTGGAGGCTGGGCTCAGGCGGACTGCAGCGCCCCGGCGATCTCCGAGAGGAGGCCCCGCACTGCCGCCTCTGCGACGCGGTGCACGGACAGGCGATCGGTACCGATGCCCTGCGGGGCGAACGGTGGCCGGTACCGTCCGCTCAGGGACAGCCGGCAGTGGTCGGCCCCCAAGCTGGAGAGCTCGACATCGGCGTCAAGGGCGGGCACGAGCTGCTCGAAGGCGACTGGCTCCCAGTGCATCGGGACGATCACAACGGAGTCGAATTGCCGTGGCACGCCCGCCGTCAGGCTGAAGCGCTGCCGAGCGGCCGATCGCTGCGCCGCCTCGAGCCAGGGCCCGCTCGGATCAAGCAACACGGCCGCCAGCTGCTTGAACGGAAGCCCAAGGTGGAGGAAGTCGCTGATAAACACCGCGTGGCGGCGACCGGGCGGCACAGGCTCAGGGCCGCCGCGCACCTCGAACGGCCCACCCGCCACGGCGCTGGTCACGGCGACGTCTCGCTCGTCTTCGGTCGGACGATCAGGACTGGGCAGTGGGCATGATGCACGCACGCCTGGCCCACCGAACCGAGCGCCAGGCTGGAGAAGCCACCGCGGCCGCGGCTACCCACGACAACCAGATCGGCGCCCTCGCTCGCGTCGATGAGGGTTCGCGCCGGCAGGCCTTCCAAGATGGAGTGCCGGATGTCGAGTGTGCTGTCGTCACCGAGGACCTCTTTCTCGGCGTCGCGGACGACCCTGGCCGCCACATCGGCCGCCGTCGAGGTGATTTCAGCCAGCTCGATCCCCCCGTAGGGAGACAGCGGGTAGTTGACGTGCCAGGCGTGCACGATCTCGAGCGTCCAGTGCTGCCAGCGAGCGACGGCGGCTGCGTACCTAAGCGCTTCATGGGCGGAGTCCGACCCGTCGACGCCGACGACGACTCGCCCCCTTTTAGGCGCCAGGCTCGGATGAGGGCCTTGGAACGATTCTTCTGTTCTGTCCATCATCGCCACCTCCTGCCCTTCCATGGTCGGAGTTTCGCTGGGGCGTTCCCAGGGCCGAAGGTCACCACCCGCAGAGGCACGCGGCACTTCGTGAAAAGGTGGCCGAAGCACAAATCCCTTCGCGAAGGGACATTCGGCCCTAGCCTTCGCGTCTGGGCTGAGGCATTCTCAGCGTCAGGGAGGTCCGTTGATGCCGCACATCCTGTCTGCCCTCGTGAACCTGAACCACCCTGGCCATTACCTGCACTGGGGTGCTGTCCAGAATCTCGGTCGCCAATCTGATCGTCATCCTGCTCATGCTCGTGACGTTCGTGCTGGCCCTGGTGCTGCCGTTCCCGCATGGGAAGGCAGCAAGCCGGCGCGACGCCAAGGCCCCGGCCACCACGCCGACCGGTGAGCAGGCAGATGGGAGCACCGAGCCATGACGGTGACGAGCACGGAGCCGAAGGTCGCCGTCTCGCCGAACGACCGACCTACGTGGACGGGACGGTTCCGTGCCAGGGCCGTCGGGACGTTTCCGCCGGAAAAGCTGCTCCCGGACCGCCAACCCACCTATGTCGCCTCCTGGATCTACATCTTCGGAGCATTGACGCTGGCGGCCTTCGGCGTCGTGCTGTTGTCGGGCGCCGTCCTCGCCATCGAAGGCCCGGCCTGGTGGCACAACTCGAGCGTCGGCCTTTACTTCAACTCCGCCCATCTGTGGGGCACGGAGCTCTTCTTCTTCTTCATGGTCATCCACCTGTGGGGAAAGTTCTTCATGGCGGCCTGGCGGGGTCGTCGCCGGGCCACCTGGATCACCGGCGTGCTGGCGTTCGCCATCTCGATCGCCACCGCCTTCACCGGATACCTCTCGCAACAGAACTTCGACTCCGAATGGATCGGCACACAGGCCAAGGACGGGATCAACGCCACGGGCGCTGGCGCGTTCTGGAACGTCCTGAACTTCGGCCAGATGCTGCTGTGGCACGTTCTGCTGCTGCCGCTCATCGTTGCCGTGGTCATCGGCGTTCACGTGCTCCAGGTGCGCCGCCACGGTGTCGTCCCTCCCTTTGCAACCTCTAGGGCCGTGGCGGCTGCGCCGGCCATAGCCGGGCCAGCCGCGGGAGACACCGGCTTCGGCGAGGATAAGCCCGCCGTCGGCGGGGACGGTTTTGATCTCGACGCAGGCGTTGCCGGCGACACCATCTTCGCCACCAGCGACCCGGGCGCGCTCGGCGACGCCGCCAGCAACACGGAATCTGCGACCACCGCCACGCAAGAAGGTGGGGCCACACCATGAAGACGAAGAGCTTCAACCCCGACCGCGACGTCGCCGACTGGGACGGCCCGACCGTTCGCTACGACTTGTTCAAAGAAGTCACCGTCTGCTTCGTCATCGTCCTCATTCTCGTCGCAGCGCTGTCGGCGATCTTCTCCTCGCCCGACGAGCACCCCGTCACGGTGAAGTCGTGGTCGGCGGCCGATCCGGCCGATTTCTTGCAGACGGCGATCGCCGAGCTCAGCGAGACGAGCGCGACTGGCACTTACGGTCCGCCGTACACCGCCACCTGTGGTCTCTGCCAGAAGATCGGGCCGGTTTCGCTCGAGTCGCTCGCCGGTACTCGAATCGCGATCGACACGGCGCAGGACTTCGTGATCGGCCCGCTCCTCACCCTGCCAAACGCACCCGCTCTGGACGCCGCCATCGCCACATTCAAGGCGGCCTCGGCCAAGCAGCAGGCGAGTTGGGAATCGGCCTACGCCACCATTGCCGCCAGCCCTTCGTTCACGGGTTCCAACGTGAAAGCGGGCGCCTATGGTCCCGTGGGCCCCATGATGAGCCAGCTGCTCGCCATGGCCCGCAGCGGAGCGCTCGACGGCGCTCTGCTGGCCTCGCCCCAGCTGTACAACACCAACTACACCAAGCCCCTCCTGTTCATCCAGGACGGCGGCTACCTGGCAAGCCTGGCCGACGCCCAGAACCTGGGGGGCGACCAGTGGGGCATGATGAACGAGACGGGGAGCTACCCGGGGCAGGCGTGGCTCTGGCTCTACACGTTGTGGTACCAGGTGCCTCCAATGAACACCTCGTCCAACGGTGACGCCGAGGTGTGGGCGATCATGATGGCACTCACCCTTCTGCTCGCCCTCGTGCCCTTCATCCCGGGCCTCCGCTCGATCCCGCGCTGGACCCGTCTCTACCGCCTCGTTTGGCGAAGGCATTACCGTTCTCTCCAGTAAAGGGCAAGCCGAAAACAGCGAGGACGCCGACACATGCTGAAGGTATTTCTGCTGGACGATCATGAAGTCGTCCGCGCCGGCATCCGCGGCCTTCTCGAGGCCGAAGACGACATCGAGGTGGTGGGCGAGGCGGGAACGGCAGAGGAGGCGATCAACCGGGTACCGGCGTTGCGCCCGGACGTGGCCGTCCTCGACGTGCGGCTGCCGGACGGAGACGGAGTCGAGGTCTGCCGGGAGCTCCGCAGCCGCATGCCCGAGCTCCGCTGCCTGATGCTCACGTCCTTCGCCGACGACGACGCCCTCTTCGCCGCCATCATGGGCGGCGCCTCCGGCTACGTGCTCAAGCAAATCCGTGGCACCGACCTCGTGTCGGCGATCACTCGCGTCGGCAAGGGCGAGTCCCTCATCGACCCCACCCTCACCAAGCGGGTGCTGGACCGGCTCCGCAGCGGGCCGGAACAGGACGAGCGCCTCGCCCGCCTCTCGGATCAGGAACGGCGCATCCTCGACCTCCTCGCAGAGGGGTTGACGAATCGCCAGATCGCCGGGCGATTGTTCCTCGCCGAGAAGACGGTCAAGAACTACGTGTCGAATCTGCTCACGAAGCTCGGCATGTCGAGACGGACGGAGGCCGCCGCCTTCGCGGCGCGCATCTCCGAGCGGCAGGCAGGTCGGCGGCCCGGGCTGGACGGCTGAGCGACCTCAGCACCACGGCCATTCAGAGCCCTTCAGCCCGCAGTACCCTCGACCGGAGTATGAACCTCCGGTCCCACCTGAACCGCCGCCCGCTGCTACTGGCGGCGGCGGGGGCGGCCTGCATCTCGTCATCTGCCATCCTCGTGCAGCTCGCCGATGTCGGGGCCGCGACGACGGCATTCTTCCGCTGCCTGCTCGCACTGCCCGCACTCGGCGTGATCGCCCTGCTCGAACAGCGTCGCTACGGCCCTCGCAGCGCGTCTCAACGTGGCAAGGCAGCCGCCGCCGGAATCGCCTTCGCCGTCGACCTCGTCTTGTGGAACCACGCCATCGCCGACGTCGGTGCCGGGGTGGCGACGGTGCTCGGCAACCTCCAGGTGCTCTTCGTGGCCGTAGCCGCCTGGGCGGTCTTCTCCGAGCGGCCCTCCGGGCGCTTCCTGGCGGCTCTCCCGGTCGTGGCCGTCGGCGTTGTGCTCGCCGCCGGGATCGTGGGTGGCAGTTCCTACGGTCACCATCCCGTAGCCGGGATCCTGTACGGCGTCGGAACATCCATCGCCTATGCCGTCTTCCTCCTCGTGTTGCGCAACGTGTCTGCCGGCTCGCCTCACGTAGCAGGGCCGCTCGCCGACGCCACGGCCGGCGCTGCGGTCCTCGTCACTCCCCCGCTTGCCAGCGGCGGTCTCGTCGCTCATGCTGTTGCTGCAACCGGCGGTCGCCGTGCTGCTGGCGGCCATAGTGCTCTCGCAGCACCCCACCCTCTGGCAGCTGATCGGCGCCGCCCTCGTGTGCGCAGGCGTTCTTCTGGCGGCCTGGAAGTCCGTCGCCCCGGCGGGCGATCTGGCCGTGAACCCGGTGGGTGGGCGCAGGGCGGCGACCTAGTACCGGGCCCCCCGACTCAGATGGCACACGAGGCAACTCGCACGTGCGCGCCGCCTGCCGCCGGCCTGAAAGCCCGGACAACATAAGGGTGTCGCGCTAGCGTCAGTGAGATGTGGAAGGCACCCACTCGTCGCCCGCAAGCGCCAATCGGCTGTCTTCTTGCAGTTGGCCTGACAGCGTTCTTGGCAGCGGCGTGCTCATCAGCTCAGGCGGTCTCAACGACGTCATCGACCGGCACCTCGTCGGCTGGCTCGAGCTCGACGACATCGGCGCCGGCCACGACGACGGCGCCAGCGGCGAAGACGGTGTGGTTGTGCCGGCCGCTGGCCCCGCAGGACCCCTGCACAGGGGACCTGAACACGACAGTCGTGCAAGCAGACGGCGCCAAGCTCCATCTGCCGGTGGCTCCGGCGGCGGCACCGTCGGTCGACTGCTTCTACCTCTACCCGACCGTCAGCCAGGAAACGAGCACCAACGCCAACCTCGAGGTCCAGCCGGCCGAGGTGGCCACGGCCGTCGCGCAGGCAGAGCGGTTCTCCCAAGTGTGCCGGGTGTGGGCACCCATGTACCGGCAGGAGACCCTGGCGGGGCTCGAGAAGGAAGGCCTCAGCAGCAATCCGTACACACAGATCGCCTACGCGAGCGTGCTGTCGGCCTGGCGGGACTACCTCGCCCACTACAACGACGGCCGACCGATCGTCTTCATCGGTCACTCGCAGGGGGCGGCGATGCTCATCGACCTCCTCCGCAGCCAGGTGGACCCGAGCCCGACGCTGCGAAAGCGCCTCGTGTCGGCCATCATCCTCGGCGGCAACGTCCAAGTGCCTACGGGCAAGCTCGTCGGCGGCACGTTCCGGCACATCCCCGCCTGCCAGGCGGCCAGCGAGACCGGATGTGTCATCGCCTATTCGTCCTTTGAGGGCACGCCTCCGGCTGACAGCCTGTTCGCCCGACCCGGACAGGGCGTGTCCCTGCAATCCGGCCAGACCGCACGGGCCGGCCAGCAGGTCGTCTGCGTCAACCCGTCGGCTCCTTCGGGGGGCACAGGTGCCCTCCTGCCGATCTTCCCGGCACCCAATCGCGTGCTGGCACCCTGGGTCGAGTACCCGGATCTGTACACGGCCACATGTGAATCTGCCGGCGACGCCACCTGGTTGAACATCCACGTCGTCAAGGCGACCGCCGACAACCGGCCGATCGTGAGCGACTCTCCGAACGGACCCACGTGGGGCTTGCACGACTACGACGTCAACCTCGCCCTCGGAAACCTCGTTCAGATGGTGCAGTCCGAGGTGGCGTCGCTGCCCGGCAGCTAAGGGGCGCGCAGGCGCGAAGCCGCCCCGGTTGGGACCTGATCGGTACCAGGCCCAACCGGGGCGCGGCGATCTCAGGAGACGAGCACCGCTTCGATCTCGAAGTGCAGACTGACCTTGTCGCCCACGACGACTCCACCCGTCTCCAAGGCGGCGTTGAAGTCGACGTGGAAGTCGCTGCGCAGGATCTCGCCGGTGGCGGTGAAGCCGGCACGCGTGCCGCCGAAGGGGTCCGGCCCGAAGCCGCCGAGCTCGAGAGCGAGCGAGACGGGCTTCGTGACGCCCTTCAGGGTGAGCTCCCCGTCGAGGATGAAGTCGTCGCCGTTCTGCCGGATGCCCGTCGAGCGGTACGTCATCGTGGGGTAGGTCTCCACCTCGAAGAAGTCCGCCGACCGAAGGTGGTTGTCCCGGTCGGGCTGGCCCGTGTCGATCGAGTTCAGGTCGATGCTGGCGGTCACGCTCGACTCGAGCGGGTTCTCACCGGTGACGACTTCGACCTCGTACTTCGTGAACTTCCCACGGACCTTGCTCACCATCATGTGGCGCACGCTGAATCCCACCTCGGAGTGCGTCGCATCGACATTCCAACGGCCCGCAACGTAGCCAGGCACGCTCAGCAGTGTGCTCGTTTCGCTCATGTCTTGTTTCCCTTCGTCCTAGTTGATGTAACAACCTCTAGCACCATCAACCAGGGTGACAGATCAACTATTCCCTCCGAGGGGCGGCGTCTCGTCGCACTCGCGGCCGACGAGCGAGGCCAGGACGTCCTGCGAGCGCGCTGGGGCCCCTACCAGCGATCGCGATGGATGAGCTCTCCGGGCGACCGGCGGCGGGAGCGAAGATCCCGCCTGGGCGCCGCCGGATCTTCGTGACCGACGGCGACGCACCCCACCGGATCATGGTCGTCTGGGACGCCGAATTCGCGGCGGAACGCGGGGATGTCGGAGGGGATCAGCCCGAACAGGAGGGCCCCGAGCCCTTCGTCCACGGCTGCCAACAGCATCAGCAGGCAGAGAAAGCCCGTATCGACGTACCAGTACGGCACCGGCCAACGGGACTCGTCGCGATCGACCCAGCCTTTGTCCGGCAGGGCGTAGCGGTCGAGGTAGGCGTTCTTCGATGCGAGCGCCACGGCGATCAGCGGCGCCCGCTCGATGGCGGCCCGCACAGCCGGGTCCCACCCGCCACCACCCTCGGTCGGTCGCTGGGACGTCCAGAAGCGGCCGCGATCCTCCGCCGTTGTAAGCACGAGAAGGGCGTACCCCTGGCTGTAGCCGGCCGACGGCGCTCTCAGAGCAGCCGCCAGGATCCGCTCGACGGTGTCGTCGTCGACCGGCTCCTCGCTGAAGTGACGGACCATCCGGCGCCGGCGAAGGACCTCCTCGAACTCCATCGCGGGCCTCAGCCGCCCGCGAGGGCGAACGCGGCCGGCGCCGCGCCGGCGCCACCCGAATGGCCTCGCCGTCCTGCTTCCGTGCGGCTCCTGCCGTCAGCCATCAGGGCGCAGCCTACCGAGTTCGCCGCGGGCGACTCGGGGGCGGCAACGATCCCGGTACGGCCGCAGGCTCGCCGTCACCCCGTGAACTCCTCGAGCGCCGTCACGAACTGGGAGGCGTCCTCGAACATCGAGGCGTAGCCGGCATCAGGCAGCTCGACTCGTTCCGATCCGGCGATCGACCTGCGGAGCAGGAGGCCGTCGGGCGCGGGAAAGACCGAGTCGTCGCTCCCGAACACGACCAGCGTGGGCACGACCACCGAACCCGTCGCATCCGCCAACGACTTGTTCGACCACAGGCCGAGCTGAAGAGCGCTCTCGTCGGCCAGGGCAGCTCGGGTGACATCATCGGGCACGGTCGATTCGATAGCTGCCAGCCAAGCGGCTTCGGCAACAGCCCCACCCGGCGGCGACAGGCCTGGCGACGAACCGGCGGATGCCGACGAGCCGCCGAAGAACGTCGCCGCCAGCGAGGCCGCAGTCGCCGTGGCCGAGTCCAGCAGGGTGGTGACGCTTGCGGCCGGCCGTGCCGCCTCGGGGCCACCTGCCGAGGAGTCGACGAGCACGAGGGACCGCTCGCTGGCGGGATGGCGCTCCGCCAGGGCGAGGGCGACCTCGCCCCCGAGGCCCCAGCCGAGCAGGGTCGGCTGCGCGAGCGCCAGCGCCTGAATCAGCCCGGCCGTCTCGTCGGCCAGCCAGTCGAGCGTCATGGGCGCCAGCGCCGGCTCGGAGTAGCCGACGCCGGGAAAGTCGAACTCCGTCACGCGGTAGTGCTGTGCCAACGTCGAGAGCAGGCTCGGCTCCCACCACGCCATCGATCCGTCCTGACCCATGATGAGCAGCAGGTCCGGCCCGGATCCGAACTGCCTGAAGGCCACTTGCTCGATCGACAGGTAGCCCGGCTCGCCCGCAGCCGGCAGCGGCGCTGTGGAACGGCCAGGCGGGATGGCGACCACGGGCACGCGGCTGACGGCCCCGAGAAACGCTTCGCCGGGAACCGAGGTTCCCGCCACGGCAACCGGGGGAGGCAGCGTCGTCGTGGTGGTGGTCGAGCTCGAGGTCGAGGTCGAGTCCGCCGGAACCGAGCTCGTGGCCCCTCCCGGCGGCGAGCTGGCCCCTGCGGTGCAGCCCGTCAGCGCCAGCGCGGCGCCGAGGACGCCAACGAGAACCGACCGCGTCGCCGGCAGGCTCGTCGAGACCTGCCCGACTGTGGCATCGTGTCGGCCGCGCCGGGGACGCCGGCGCCTCAGGGTGCCGGCAGTCCGGCGGGATGAGAGTGGGGTGGCGGGGTGGGATGTCTCGAGGGGAAGGTGGCCGTCGTCACGGGAGGCGGCGGCGGCATCGGCCGGGCGGAAGCACTCGCCCTCGCCGCCGAAGGCGCCGCAGTCGTCGTCAACGATCTCGGCGCTGACCTTGCGGGCCGGGAGCGGTCCTCCTCCGGCGCGACCGAGGTCGTCCGCCACATCGAGGCGGCGGGCGGTTGTGCGGTGGCCAACGGCGACGACGTCGCCAGCTACGCGGGAGCCGAGGGGATCCTGACCGATGCCCTCTCCGCCTACGGCCGCCTCGACATCGTCGTGAACAACGCCGGCATCCTTCGCGACCGCATGTCGTTCAACATGCCGGAGGAGGACTTCGACGATGTCGTGCGCGTCCACCTGAAGGGGCACTTCTCCATGGCACGGACGGCGGGGGCGTACTGGCGAGAGCGGCAGAAGGCGGGAGAGCCCGTCTCCGGCCGCATCATCAACACCACGAGCGAAGCCGGCCTCTTCGGCAGCGCCGGCCAGGCGAACTATGCCGCCGCCAAGGGCGCCATCGCCACGCTCACGATCACCCTGGCACGGGAGTACGAGCGCTTCGGTGTCACCGTGAACGCCATCGCCCCTCGCGCCCGCACTCGGATGACCACATCGGCTCTCGGGCCGCTCGAGCCCCAGCCGGGTGCCTTCGACTCCTGGGCGCCCGAGAACGTCGCCCCAGTCGTCGTATGGCTCGCGAGCGAGGCGGCCGCCGGCATCAGCGGCCAATTCTTCGTCGTCTGGGGCGGGGCCGTCCACCTCGTGGCCCCTTACACGCCCGTCGCCAGTCTGCAGCGCGAGGGCGCTTGGACCGTCAGCGAGTTGACCGAGCACCAGGACGAGCTCTTCACAGGTCGCTCGAGCGGCGTGCCGCCATTCCCCTTCGGCGCCTGAAGGTCCGGGGGCCTGCCCACCAGGTGCAGCCGCCGTTGCGACCTCGTCACTCCGCCGACTCGGGTGCGGGCCGCTTCCACCGGATCCTGGCGAGACGCTTTTCGGACACATAGCCGTTGTCGACGAACCAACGCGCCGAGCGCGTGAGGGCGTCTCGCGCCGGGCGGGAGCGGTAGCCGAGCTCGCGCCGGGCGCGCTCGTCGGAGAAGATCATCTTCGTGGTGGCCATCCTCGTGCCTTCGAGGGGCACCGACGGCGGGCGGCGGGCGATTCGCCCTTCGATCAGCTCGGAGGCGTAGGCGGCACCGAGGGCGAAGCCGGTAGGTACCCGCAGAGCCGGGCGCGGCAGGCCGGTCTCGTCGGCGAGGATCTCGAGGATCTCCCGGAACGGGAGGTTCTCCCCGCCGAGGATGTAGCTCCTGCCCTGCCGTCCCAGCTCGAGTGCGGCCACGTGCCCGGCAGCGAGATCCTCGACGTCCACGACGTTGAGCGACGTCTCCACGTAGCCCGGGATTCGGCCGTTCAGGAAGTCGAGGACGGTGCGGCCCGTCGGCGTGGGCGCTCGGTCGCGCGGGCCGACGGGCAACGTCGGCTGAACGAGGACGACAGGCAGTCCTTCCGCACCGGCGCGGAGCACCTCGTGCTCGGCGACGTACTTCGAGCGCTTGTAGCTGCCAAAGAGGTGCTCGACCCGCGGCCAGTCATTCTCGGTTGCCGGCCGGCCGCTGTCGGTCCCGTCGAGCCCTATCGTCCCGACCGTGCTCGTGTAGACGACGCGCTCGCAGCCGGACTCACGGGCGGCCGCGAGGACGTTGAGTGTTCCGCCCACGTTCACGTCGTAGAACTCGTTGGCGTCGGGTACCCAGAAGCGGTAGAGGGCAGCGATGTGGAACACGACACGAGCGCCATCCACGGCCCTGCGGACACCGCTCGGATCCTTCAGGTCGACCTCGAGGCGCTCGAGGTCGAGGCCGAGGACGTTCTCCCGATCAGCTTCGGGCTGGAGGACGGCCGCCACCTGCACCCCCCGATCGAGCAGCGCCCTCGTCACCGCCGAGCCGATGAAACCGGCAGCCCCCGTCACCACGACGCGGTCTCCCGCCTCGAGCGAGAGGAACCGGGACGGCTCGTCGGCGTCAACCACGAGGCTCAGACCCGTTCCCGCTGTATGGCATTTTTTGCCAACGTCTTTCCGAACTCGAACAGCAACGACGAGTTGCGGTGAGCGTCCCCAAGGACGTCGTCGAGCGCCGCCGTGAAATAGTCCACCTCCTCCTGCCCGGCGATGAGCGGCGGGAGGAGCTTGACGATGTTGACGTTGTCAGCCGCCACCTGAGTGAGGATGCGATGGCGCTGGAAGAGGGGTGCGACGACAAGCTGCGAGAAGAGACCCTTGCGAGCGGTCTCGATCATCTTCCAGCGCGACCTCAGCCGAAGTGAGGAAGGCTCGCCGAACTCGAGGCCGATCATGAGCCCCTGGCCGCGCACCTCGCTGAAGAGCTCATAGCGCTCCACGAGGGGGGCGAGGGCGGTGGTGAAGGCTTCGCCCGTTGCCTGCGCCCGTTGCACGATGTTCTCGTCGTCGAGGGTCTGCAGCGTTGCCAACCCTGCCACCATGGCGAGCTGATTGCGTCCGAACGTCGTGGAGTGGACGACCGCTCGCTCCATCTTCGAGTAGACGCGGTCGAAGACCTCGGCCGAGCACAATGTCGCCCCCACGGGAACGTACCCGCCGGACAACGCCTTCGAGATGGTGACGATGTCCGGCTCGAGCCCATAGTGCTCGTAAGCCCAGAGCTTCCCCGTGCGCCCGAGACCGGTCTGGACCTCGTCGCAGACGAACAACGTGCCGTACTGCCGGCAAAGCGATTGCACGCCGGACCAGTAGGCGTCGTCGGCCATGTAGACGCCCTTTCCTTGGATGATCTCGACCACGAAGGCTGCCACGTCGCCCCGCCGCAGCTCGCGATCGAGCCGGTCGAGATCCCCGAAGGGCACCGAGTCGCACCCTGGGAGCAGTGGCCCGAAGCCCTGCCGGAACTCCGCTCCTCCGTTCAACGACAGCGCACCGTTGGTGAGCCCGTGGAACGAGTGATCGGCGTGCAGCACGCGGGCGCGCTTCGTGGAGTACTTGGAGAACTTGATGGCGCACTCGATCGCCTCGGCGCCGGAGTTCGAGAAGAAACACCGCTCCAAGCCTGCATGCACCCGGGCGACTAACGCCTCAGCCAGCAGTCCAGGCAGCAACGCGCAGTCGAGCTGGACGAGGTTCGGCAGGTCGGCTTCGATGGCGTCCGAGAGCGCCTTCTTGATGACCGGGTGCGATCGGCCGAGGGCGAACACCCCGAAGCCTGCCAGGAAGTCGAGGTATCGCTCGCCCGCGCGATCGTAGAGATAACAGCCCTCCCCGCGCTCGTAGAAGCGGTCCATCCCGAGGGTCTTGAGGACTTTCGCGAGCTGTGGGTTGAGGAATTCCGAGTGGAGCCGAAAGTTCTCGCCGCGACGGGCGTCCATCAATTCGCGAAGTTCGAAGCTCATCAGGCCTCCGGGTCGATGCTGGCGCGAGCGTACCGGCCGGGGCCACTCGATCCTCGCCGGCAGGCCGCACCGGTAGGCTGGGGCCATGTCAGCTACCCTCCGACAAAGTGGTCGTGGGGGCCTGGATGAAGGCGCCAACTCTCCTCTGGGCGCCGACGGGAGCAGCCACGTCGCCCCCGAGAACGTCCATGAGGTCCTCGGCCGCCACCTCCTGCTCGACGGCTACCCGATGGTGCTCGATACGGCCAAGAGCCACGGCTCGTGGATCGTCGACGCCCGCGACGGCACGCAATACCTGGACTTCTACACCTTCTTCGCCTCCTCGCCCCTTGGCCTCAACCCGACCGGGCTCGCCGACGACCCCGGCTTCATGGCCAAGTTGGCCGAGATCGCCGCCAACAAACCGGCGAACTCAGACTTTCAGACCACGCAGCTCGCCGAGTTCGTGGAGACCTTCACCCGCGTCCTCGGCGACCCGGACCTCCCTCATCTGTTCTTCATCGAGGGCGGCGCCCTCGCCGTCGAGAACGCCATCAAGGTCGCCTTCGACTGGAAGTCCCGGCGCAACGAGGCAGCCGGACGGTCGCCCGAGCTCGGCACGGCCGTCCTGCACCTGCGGTACGCCTTCCACGGTCGCAGCGGCTACACGCTCTCGCTCACGAACACCGACCCCGTCAAAGTCGACCGCTTCCCCAAGTTCGACTGGCCGCGCATCTCCTCCCCGGCGATCACCTTTCCCTTGTCGGAGAACCTCGCCAGCCTCGAGGGCCTCGAGGCCGTCGCCGTGGCAGAGGCCACGGCCGCCTTCGAGGCCCACCCGCACGACATCGCCTGCTTCGTGGTCGAACCGATCCAGGCGGAGGGGGGCGACCGACACCTGCGGGCGGAGTTCCTGCAGGCGATGCAGGCGCTCTGTCACCGCCACGAAGCCCTCTTCGTGCTCGACGAGGTACAGACCGGCTGCGGTGTGACCGGGACGCCCTGGTGCTACCAGCAGCTCGGCCTCGAGCCGGATGTGGTCGCTTTTGCCAAGAAGGTTCAGGTCGGCGGCCTGATGGCCGGGCGCCGCGTGACCGAGGAGCCGCTCAATGTCTTCCAGGTGCCGAGCCGCATCAACTCGACGTGGAGCGGCAACCTCACCGACATGGTTCGCTCCACCCGGCTGTTGGAGCTGATCGAGTCCACCGGGGCGATCGCCAACGCCGCCGAGGTCGGCGCCCACCTGCTCGAGCGCCTCCATGAGCTGCAGACCGAGCTGCCGGCCGTCGTGTCGAACGCCCGCGGCCGTGGGCTGCTCGCGGCCATCGACCTCCCTTCTGCCGAGGTCCGCAACGACGTGCTCACGTCGCTCCGCTCGACCGAACACGTGCTGGCGCTGTCCTGCGGCGAGCGCACCCTGCGCTTCCGGCCCGCCCTCTCGATCACGACGCAAGAGATCGACCACGGGTGCGATGCCCTCGGTCGGGTCCTTCGCAAGCTGGAGGCCTGAGCGTGACGGAGAGCTGCTCTTCGATCATCGCCGGCAAGGTCACCGACGACGACAGCGGTGGGCACCTGCGCTCCACGAACCCCGCCCGCTTGAGCGACGTCGTCGCCGATGTCGCTCTCGGTGATGCCACCACCTTTGTCGAGTCCTGCCGGATCGCCAAGGCCAGCCAGCCCGCCTGGTCGAGGGTGCCCGCCCCCATCCGCGGTCGCGTCATCGCCGAGATCGGGCGGCTCGTCGAGGCGAACGCCGAGACGCTCGCCCGTCTTGTCACCCGAGAGGTCGGCAAGCCGTACGCCGAATCCCTCGGTGAAGTGCAGGAGATCGTCGACACGTGTGACTTCTTCCTCGGAGAAGGGCGCCGCCTCTACGGCGAGACCGTGCCCTCCGAGATGCACGACAAGGCGCTGTTCACCTTCCGCACGCCGGTAGGCGCACTCGCCATCATCACCGCCGGCAACTTCCCCGTAGCCGTGCCGTCGTGGTATCTCGTGCCCGCCCTGTTGTGCGGCAACACGGTCGTGTGGAAGCCGGCCGAGTACTCCGCCGCCATCGCAACCGCCCTCTACGAGCTCTTCGTGGCAGGTGGCCTGCCGGAGGGCGCCATCAACCTCGTCCTCGCCGAGGGTGCGGCCACCTTCGCCGGCCTCGAACTGGGGCTGACAGAGGGGGTCGTCGACAAGGTCGGCTTCACCGGATCGTCGGCCGTCGGTTCCCGCATCGGCGAGCTGACCGGCCGCCACCTGCAGACCGCCTGCCTCGAGCTCGGCGGGAAGAACCCCATGGTGATCATGCCCGACGCCGACATCGAGCTCGCTGTCGAAGGTGCGCTCTTCTCCGGCTTTGGCACGGCCGGGCAGCGCTGCACGTCCCTCGGCACGGCCATCGTGCACGAGGGGCGGCACGACGAGTTCCTCGACCGGCTCGCCGCCCGGCTGGAGAGGGCGGCCATCGGCGACCCGAACGAGGCGGTCCTGTACGGCCCAATGCTCGACGAGCGGTTCGCCTCG
Organism: uncultured Actinomycetota bacterium; assembly: GCA_963735115.1. Lineage (GTDB taxonomy): Bacteria > Actinomycetota > Acidimicrobiia > Acidimicrobiales > Bog-793 > JAKACA01. Next base: position 408,233 of record CAVTJR010000002.1, read on the forward strand.
CGCTTCGACGAGTACCTCGGCGAGCTGATCGAGCCGCACCACCGCCTCCTCGGGAGCAGCGCTACCGGACGGATCACCTCCGCAACGCCGCGTGCAGGCTTCCTCGGCGACCCGGACGAGGGCGTCTTCTGCCATCCGACGATCGTTGACGGCGTCCGTCTCGACGACGCCATCGTGCGGACCGAGACCTTCGGCCCCATGATCGGAGTCGCCTCCTTCTCGGACTTCGACGAGGCCATGGCACTCGCCAACCGCTCAGGCTTCGGGCTCTCCTCGGCGATCTACACGGAATCTCCCAGGACAGCCTTCGCCTTCCGAGAGCGCATCAGTGCCGGCATGGTGAGCGTCAACAACTCGACGTCGGGGGCGGAGGCCCACCTGCCCTTCGGCGGAAACGGACGCTCCGGCAACGGCAGCCGCCAGAGCGGCAAGTGGGTACTCGACCAGATGACGCGCTGGCAGTCGATGAACTGGGACTACTCGGGCCACCTGCAAAAGGCCCAGATGGACACGGATGCGGTGAGCGCCGATCGGGGTTTTCGACTGTCGGACTGAGCCTCTCGAAGCGCCCGTCAACCGGCCTTCGTCGAACCGGTGGGTGGACGTGAGGTGCCGGTGTAGGGGTGCGACATCGGGCCGATGGCTTCGAGGTCGACCTCGACCAGATAGGGCTTGGCGGCCGACAGGCCGTCGCGAACGGCTTTGCCGAACTCGGCCGACGTCGCCACGCGCACGGCCGGGACTCCGAGGGCGCCCGCCAGCGACACGAAATCGGGCGAGCCGAGCTCGACGCCGATGCGCCCGTCCCCCTCGCCGTACTGCTTGTCCTGGATGTTTCGCAGGATGCCGTAGCCGCCGTCGCAGAAAACGAGGACGACGACGGGGAGCTGCTCGGTCGCCAGTGTCGCCAGCTCGGCGGCCGTCAGCATGACGCCGCCGTCTCCCGCCATGAGCACGACGTGTTGCGGCGAGCCCTCAGCGGAAGCGGCCGCCGCCCCGGCCCCGACGGCGTGGGCAAGGCCGAGCCCGATGGCGAAGCCGTTGGGCATGACGGATCGCCGCGAGCGTGCCACCGGGAGCAGACGGTTTCCCCAGGTATAGGCGGGGATGGTGCTGTCCTTGACGACGACGGTCTCGGGCCCGATGGCGGCGCTGAGTTCGTCGAGCAGGCCTTCCTGCGCGCCGACGACGTGCCGCAGTCTCGAGCGAGCCGCCGCCGTCGCCTCAGCCACGCGCCCGGGCCAGCGGCCTCCGCTCTCCGCAGGCACGTCCGCCTCGTCGAGGGCGGCCGAGAGCGCCCGCAGAGCAGCCTTGGCATCACCGCCTAGGGCGACCGTGGGCTCGTAGTTGCGAGCCGGACGGTCCGGCACGATATCGACCTGGATGATGGTGGCGGGAAGCTCCATCTTCCAGTTCTCGGTGTTCGGGCCCTGATAGCGGGTCCCGACGACGATCATTAGGTCCGCCTCCTTGCACAGGGCGCGGACGTCAGGGTCCCAGGGGAGGTTGCCGATGCAGGCAACGTCGTCCTCGGCGAGGACGCCGCGGCCGTTCGGGCTCGTGAGGAGACCGGCGCCGAGCCGGTGGACGAGCTGGGCGACCTCCGCCTCTGCTCCGGCCGACACCGCCCCTCCGCCCGCCCAGACGAGCGGCCGCCGGCTTGCACGTACGAGGGCGGCGGCACGCGCCAGGCCCGCAGGATCCGTGGCGGCCGCCTCCGCCGGAGCCAGCAGCCGTGCGAGCAGTCCGCTCTCCATGGGGGCTGCCTCGGCGTACTGCAGGTCGATGGGCAGCTCTAGGCTCACGGGTCCTTGCGGTGCCGACACGGCCTCCGAGATCGCCGTCGCCACCACGGCGGCGATGTCGTCGACCGATTCGGCCCGGTAGACCGACTTCGAGAGAGACGCCAGCATGGCCGGCTGGTCCGGGACCTCGTGGATGAAACCCCGGCCGGCGTCCAGATACCTCGTCTCCACCTGCCCTGTCAGATGGAGGACGGGCGAACCGGAGACAAACGCCTCCAGCAGGCCGCCCATGGCATTGGCTGCTCCCGGGCCTGTCGAGGTGATGAAGACACCCAGCTTGCCCGTCACGCGGGCGTAGGCGTCTGCCGCCCCGGCAGCTGCCTGCTCGTGACGCACGGTGATCGCCCGGATCGTCCGCCTCCGCCGGAGTGAGTCGTAGACAGGAAGGTTGTGCACGCTCGGGATGCCGAAGACGACCGAGACGCCGGCCTGCTCGAGTACGTCGATGACGGCGTCGCCGCCGGTGTGCTGATCCATGGCCGGTTTCTCCTCGTTGTGGCGCCACCGTAGCGAGGCCGCCGACCACGAGCATCCCCGGCTTTGACACAGCCTCGTCGTATCGTGACCTCCATGGCTCCATCCGACGGTCGGGAGGGCGATTTCTGCTTCGTTCACGCCGCTGACCTGCATCTCGACACCCCCTTCAAGGGAATCGGGGAGACGGCACCCGTCGTCGCCGAAGCCTTGCGCGAGGCCTCTCTGGAGGCCTTCGACAACCTCGTGGCTCTCTGCCTCGAGCGCCGAGCCGCCTTCCTGCTCATCGCCGGCGACGTCTACGACGGGCCGGATCGGGGCATCCGCGCCCAGCTGCGGTTCCGGGACGGGCTCGGCCGCCTCTCGGAGGCAGGGATCTCCGCCTTCGTCGTCCACGGCAACCACGACCCCGTCGAATCGGGCTGGGCGGCCGTCGCCAGCTGGCCTCCCCTCGTGACGATCTTCGGCACCGACGGCGTCGGAGCGGTCCCCGTGCGTCGGGACGGGCACGAGCTCGCTGTCGTGCAGGGAATCTCCTACTGGCGGCGGGACGTGCGGGAGAACCTGGCGCTGCGTTTCTCGCCCACCGAGGGGCGTGGGCTGCAGATCGGTCTCCTGCACTGCAACGTCAGCGGGGCGCCGGAGGGCCACGAGGAGTACAGCCCCTGCTCCCTCGACGACCTCCGCGGGGCCGGTCTCGACTATTGGGCGCTCGGGCACGTCCACTCCCGCCTCGTGATGAGCGGCCGGCCTCATGGGGATGAGCCCTGGGTTGTCTATCCGGGCAACCTGCAGGGCCGAAGCCCGAAGGCGAGCGAGCTGGGGGCGAAGGGCGCCTTCGTCGTCGAGGTCGCGGGCGGGCGCGTCGCCGGCGTCGAGTTCGTGGCATGCGATCGGATCCGCTATGCGTCCGTCGATGTCGATCTCACGCCGTTGTCGTCGGTTGAGGCGGTGCGGGACGCCCTGGCCGAGGCGGCCCAGGACGAACTCGCCTCGGCGGAGGGTCGTTCGATCGTCGTTCGCGCCAGGCTCAGCGGTCGGAGCGAGGTGCACGCAGCCCTGCAGGGCGAGCGGGCCGTGCCCGAGCTCCTCGTGTCCTTGCGGGACGAGTTCCGCCCGCTCGGGCCATGGTGCTGGTGGGATCGGATCGAGGATGACAGCGCCGGGCTCCTCGACCTCGGACGGCTGCGGGCCGGATCCGACTTCGCCGCCGACCTCATCTGCGTGGCCGAGGAGCTGGCGGCTTCGTGCGCCGGTCCCTCGCTCTCCCTCGGGCTCGAGGCAGAGCTGCCCGCCGCGCTGCTGGACGACATCACCGCCACGCTGCCGAAAGCACTCCGAATCCGCGCGATGGCGGCGAGCCCGTCGGCTCGAGAGCTGTTGTCAGCAGGTCTCATGACGGCCCTCGACGAGCTCGGGGCGGACGAGAGCCTTGTCGGGGCGGGTCACTGACATGCGCCTCTCGTCGTTCCACATCGACGGCTTCGGAGCGCTCGCCGGCACGGCTGCGGAGGAGATCACTCCCGGGCTCGTCGTCGTGCTCGGTCCGAACGAAGCGGGCAAATCGACTCTCTTCGACTTCTTGAGCGGTGTCCTGTTCGGCTTCCCGAGTCGGAAGGACAGCCCGAGGTTCCATGCCCCGGTTCGAGGCGGGCGCCACGGGGGACGCGTGGGCTTCGTCGACGACTCCGGCGGGCGCTGGGTCGTGGAGCGGCATGCCGGAGCCCAGCGTGGCCTCGAGGTGCGGCTCCCCGACGGGTCAGAGGGCGACGAGCGCAGCCTCTCGCGCGCCCTCGCGGGTGCGAGCGCCGCTTTGTTCGAGGCCGTCTTCGCCGTCGGTCTTGACGACCTCGGTCACATGAAGAACCTCGAGAGCGACGAAGTCCGCGAGCTGTTGTTCGCTGCCAGCATCCTCGGGCAGCGACGGACGGCGACGAAGGCGATGAAGCACCTCGCTGAGGTGCGCGACGAGCTCGCACGCCCCCGGCGCGAGGATGCCACCGCCAACCGCCTCGCCGCCCAGCTCGAGCAGCTGCGGGCGGAGCTGACGAGCGCTCGCCAGGAGGCTGCCAGGTACGAGGGCCTGCAACACCAAGCAGCCGCCGCCGACGACGAGCTGGCGGCGATGCGCCGGCAACTGAAGGCGCTCAGGGACAACGAGCGCGAGCTCGAGGTCTTGGCGGGCTGCTGGCAGCACTTCCGGCGGGCGGAGACGGCCGAGGAAGAGCTCAGAGCGCTACCGCCACCCGGCCATGGCGCCGCCCTCCTGGAGCAGGGCGCTGCGATACGAGAGCTCGCCGACGAGCGCTCGGGTCACTTCGAGCGGGTCGAGAAGCTCGCCGAGCTGCAGCAGCAGCGCCGCTCGATCGAGATCTCGATCGAGCGGCGCCTCTCGGTGATGGGCCCGGGCTGGACACGGGAGCAGGCGGCGGGGGCGCCCGACCCGGACATCCTGGCGGAGAACGCTCGTGGCGCCCGCGAACGTCTCAACACACTGCGGACAGGCGTGGCATCCGCCCAGGCCGTCCTCGCGCAGGCCGAACACCTGCTGCGAGCAGCCGGCGGCGCGACGACCACGGATGTCGTCCCCGACCGTCGCCAGCTCGAAGAGCTCACGACAGCCACCTCCGAGCTACGCGAGCGCCTCGGTGAAGCCGAGCGCCTGCAACTCGAGGTGCTCGCCGACGAGCGGTCACTCGCCCTCGATCGCTCCGCGAGGGCCGCCCACGACCGCGCCGGCCGCTCCGCCGCCCTGGCGCTCCTCGTCTGTGGGCTGGCCGTCTGCGTGCTCGGCGTCGCCCTCATGGCCGGCGGCCAGCGGGGCCCTGCCGGGGCGGCCGGCGCCGTCGGCCTCGTTCTCCTGGCCGCAGGCGGGCTCGTGTGGCGAGCTCGAGGGCGCCATGGCGCCCGGGGCGATACCGGCTCGGCAGCGGCGGGCGCCGGCTCGGCGCCGGCGTCGGCTCGAGCCGCCACCGAGCGAGCCATGATGCTGGAGCGCACCCGCGCCCGAATCGAGGTCTTGGCAAGCGAGCTCGGCCTCGGCCTGCCGGCATCCCGAGTGGATCTCGACCGCTTGGCGGCCACGCTGCAACGCCAGTCGGAGCGGCGCCGCCAGCTCGACGATCAGGTGGCTGCGCGAGCAGAGGCGGAAGCCCGCGTGGCGACGGCGGCCGAGGCCGTCCGCCAGGCGATCGGCGCCCTCAGCGATGAGCAGGACGCCCACGAAGCCTGGTGCGCCGGCCATGGCTTCGCCGCGACGGGCCGGCCCGACGCCGCCCTCGAGGCCATCGCCGAGCTGGCCGAGCTACGGGAGCGGTTGCAGGACCTCGGCCGCATCGAGAAGGGCATCGCCGACCTCGAGCCCTCCGTCACCTCGTTCGAGACTCGCTGTCACCGCCTCTTCGAGGCGATCGGGCCGGCGCTCATCGGCGAGAGCCCAACGGTCGTCGCCACCGTCGGGGGGACCGCTCCCGGCGTGCCCGCGGAAGTCACTCTGATCGAGCTGGTACGGCGCCTCGAGGAGGCCATCGGCCTCGACGCCCGGCGGTCCGCACTCAGGCGGGAGGCCTCGGAGGCGGAGAGCGCCCTCGAGACCGCCCTCGGCGCCGGCGAGACGGGCGAGCGATTGCGGTCGAAGCTCGCCGGCGGCGACGTGCTCGCCTGGTCGAGCGAGCGGGAGGCGCTGGAGCCGGCGATCCACCGCCTCGAGCAGGCTGAGGAGGACACCGTCCGCCGTCACCAGTCCCTCGCCGAGGAGATGCGACGGCTGGCGACCTCCGACCGCATTGCCGACCTCGAACGCCGCCAGGAGGCCCTCGAGGTTGAGCTCGATGCGACCCTGCATCGCTACCTCGTGCTCGGCGCCGCCCGGGCGCTGTTGCAGCGGACGCTCGGGCGCCATGAGAGGGAGCGGCAGCCGGCGGTCGTCGCCAGGGCGGCTGCCCACTTCGCCCGCGTCACCGGCGGCCGCTACGTCGGCCTGCTCGCCGACGCCGGCATCGACGGGCGCCAGACGATTCGGGTCCTGTCGACGACGGGGGAGGCCATCGACGCCACCAGCCTCAGCCGGGGCACGATCGAGCAGCTCTACCTCTGCTTGCGGCTCGGGCTGGCGGACTCCTTCGCGGAGCGGTCGGTGTCCCTCCCCATCGTGCTCGACGACGTGCTCGTGAACTTCGATCCCGAGCGGGCAACCACAGTTGCCGCCGAGCTGGCAGAGACTGCCCGGTCGCATCAGGTCGTGTTTCTCACCTGTCACCCCCATCTCGCCGAGACGGTCTTGCGGGCGGCGGGCCAGTCTCAGGTGGAGTCGCAGCTCATCCAGCTCGGACGCCTCGGAGAGCCCGCCGGAAAGGTCGAGCAGCTCGCACTGGCCGCTCTGGCGGCCTTGCCCGACCTTCCTTCGCACACCGCCGAGGCCGACGAGGCGGAGACCCCGGCCGCCGAGCGCCAACTGCCGACCCTGCGGCCCGCCGTTGGCGAGACCCCTCGGAGCTCGTGACGCCCGTTGTATCGTCCCGCATGGCCCACACACGACAGGAGTGGCGCGACGCCATGTTCCGGCGCGCAGACGAGGCCGAGCGGCCGAGGGCGGCGGCCGTGACGTTGTCGGGTTTCGCCGGTGCCATCCTGCTCGTGGCGGGCTGGAACGGCGGGCACATCCACAACCGCCTCCTCGTTGCCCTCGGAGCAGCCCTGCTGCTCGCCTGCCTGGTGCAGTTCGCCCTCTTCGTGCTCGGGCGGCTCCGCCGCTCGCCCTAGCCGGGCACACGGGCGGGGCGGGCTAGAAATGAGTGAGGCAGTACGGCGGACGGTCATTGGCGAACATCCGGCTCATCTTCGCCACGGAGCCCTCCGACAGCTGCCGGATGCGGCCGACCTCGGCAAGGGCCAGCGGCGAGACTCCCCCGAGGTAGACGCTCGCGAGGGCGGAGACGTCCAGCTCGACGTCGGCCGGGCGCGGTGTGGACGACACCTCGGCGAGCCCCCAGTCCTCCGCGACCACGAGGCGGTAGCGACCTGAGTTCCAGGGGCAGAAGTGGTCGTCCAGGTCGACAACGAGATCGCCGGCGGTGGCGTAGCGCCGGGCCGCCAGGCACCTCGCTGCGTCGACGAGACGGATCCAGGCATGGTCGCCCGAGAACGTGCAGCGGAGCTGGCGAGGTTCGGCGAGCAGCCACTTGATCGGCTCGTCGACAGGCCGGCTGCGAGCCACCAGCTCGGCCGTGAGATCGACCCCGAGGAGGAAGTCCCACAGCGCCACGTAGGACCCCGGCGTGAGGGCGCACAGCTCGTGCACGAGCACGCGGCGGGGACCGTGATGGGCAGGTGGCTCGATCGGGGCGACCTCGTAGGCGACGTAGCCGTCGAGACGACCCGCCTCCTCGAAGACGGCATAGAAGCGCCGGCCGAGGTCCTCTCCGCCAGGTTCGCCGAGGGCGCCGAGGTAGTCGATCTCCGCACGCGCGAGCTCGCCGGCGCGTGTCGGCCAGTAGGCGGCGTAGATCGCCGGGAACGCCTCTGCAGCCTCGTCACGAAGGATCAGCCGCACCTGTCCGGAGGCGAAGTCCCCGACGGGGCGAGCGAGCCGGGCGACACGCTTGTCGAGGGTGTAGGTCGAGCCGAACGTGGCCTGCCCGTAGCCGAAACGCCCGTAGATGCCACCCTCGCTCGCCGTCAGCACCGCTGCCGCCTCGCCGCGGCCCCGGATGTCGTCGAGCTGGTAGCGCATCAACGCGCGGAGACGCCCTTGCCTCCGGTGCGACGGCGTGACGGCGACCGCCACGACCACGGCCGTCGGCACACCTCCGAGGCCGGGGACGGTCATCACGCTCGCCTCCGAGGCGGCCGTGCCGACGGGGACACCGTCGTGGCGGGAGGCGGCCACACGATCAAGGGTCATCACTTTCCTGATGAGCTCCTCGACGCCCCTCGACATGCGGGCGCCGAAGGCGGCCGCGTCGATGCCGAAGAACGCATCGATCTCGCCCTCCCGCAGGGGACTCACCGGCGGGAGGGAGGGGCGGCTCGCGTCATCGGGGGCCATGCGGCGAGTCTGTCACGATCGACACCGGCCGCAGACACACGGCCGGAGTGGCTCAGGCGTCCGGCTGCGGGTTGGCTTGCCGCTCGTGCTCGATCGTCTTGCGGATGAGGTCCACGCGGACCTCGCTCGCATTCACGTCCTCGCCCTGCTCGGCGAAGAGCGCCTGGCGATCGGCCTCGGCCTCGGCGGCGGCGCCCGAGTCGGCGGCGGCCAGGCGTGCCTCGATACCCTCGGCCACGAGGCGCTCGGCTTCGGCCACGAGGGCCTCCACCATCTGATCCTCCGGCACGACGCGGACGATCTGACCCTTGATGAACAGGTGGCCGCGCTTGCGGCCGGCGGCGATGCCGAGATCGGCCTCGCGCGCCTCGCCAGGGCCGTTCACGACGCAGCCCATGACGGCCACCTGGATGGGCAGGTTGCGGTTCTCGAGAGCCGCCTGCGCCGCCTTGGCGACGCCGATGACGTCGATCTCCGCCCGGCCGCAGGACGGGCAGGCGATGAGGTCGAGGTTCTTGCGCTCGCGCAGGCCGAGCGCCTCCAGCAACTGCCGACCGGCGCGGGCCTCCTCGACCGGATCGGCCGTGAGCGAGTAGCGGATCGTGTCCCCGATGCCTTCGGCAAGCAGGGTGGCGATGCCGGCGGTCGCCTTCAGCAGGCCGGCCGGCGGCGGGCCCGCCTCCGTGACGCCGAGATGGAGGGGGTGATCGAACGTCTCGGAGGCGAGGCGGTAGGACTCGATCATGAGCGGCACGTTGGAGGCCTTCACGGAGATCTTGACGTCATGGAAGTCGACTTCCTCGAAGTAGGCGAGCTCCATGCGAGCCGACTCGACGAGCGCCTCCGGCGTCGCCCCTCCGTAGCGCTTGTACAAGTCGGGGTGCAATGACCCCGCATTCACGCCGATGCGGATGGGGACGCCCCGGTCGCGAGCTTCGGCGGCGATCTGCTTGATCTCCTCCGGCTTGCGCAAGTTGCCGGGGTTGAGGCGCAGCCCGTGCACCCCTGCCTCGAGCGCCGCCAGGGCCATCTCGTGATGGAAGTGCACGTCGGCCACGATGGGAACAGGAGAGCGGGGCACGATCCTCGCCAGCCCCTCGGCGGCTGCCTGCTCGTTGCAGGTGCAGCGCACGATGTCCGCCCCTGCGGCGGCGAGTGCGTACACCTGTGCGAGGGTGGCGTCCACGTCGGCCGTCTTCGTGATCGTCATCGACTGGACGGTGATGGGAGCGCCTCCGCCGACGGCGACGTTACCGACCCTGATCTGACGTGTCTTTCGGCGTTCGGATGTCGCAACCGCAGGTCGTGCCATACGCTGAGACTATCGGCCCTGGGGCTCGCATCCGGAGGCGGCCTGGGCACCCACCTCGCCACTCGGGGCGGAGGACCCGGCGGTCACGACCGCTAGCCGCCGCTCAGGTGCACCGGTTGGAGGATGTTCGAGTAGAGCGCCCCGATCCCGACGATCACGATGAACGCCAGGAAGATGTACGAGAAGGGCAGCAGCTTGGCGACGTCGGCGTGATAGGGGCGCCCGCGGCGAGAACGGAGCCGCTCGTAGACGGCAATCGCCACGTGGCCGCCGTCGAGCGGCAACATGGGCAGGAGGTTGACGATCCCGACGAACAGGTTGACGAAGGCCAGGAAGACGAAGAGGGAGGACAGGCCGAGGCTGTAGAGCTGTGAGCCCAGTTGCACGGCACCGAGGATGGAGACGATCTGGCCCTGGGAGGACCCGCCACCAGAGCCCGTCGTCCCACCGGCGGCGGCGCACGGGTTGCTCGGCGCCTTCGTCCCGCTGCCAGCCGAGGCCACCTGGTGGCCGAAGGCCCGCAGACCGCTCAGGGAGAAGAAGTGACCGAGGCCCCCGAAGGTGGCGCTCACGAGCGAGCCGAAGTTGCTCGCCGCCTTCGGGATCGAGTCGAACGGGCCGTAGGCGACCTGCTTCGTCACGGAGAGCTCGACGCCGATCTCTCCTTTGGTGTGATGCTTGACGACGCCACCCGAGCACGACGACGCCTGAAGGCCGGTCGGAACGACCACGAGGTGCACGAGGCGGCCGCGCCGACGCACGACAACGTGGAGGGCCTTGCCGGCGCTCGGAGCGATGACGGCGGTCAGCGAGGAGAAAGTCGGCGTCGGGTGGCCGTTGATGGACACGAAGGTGTCACCCGGTTCGATTCCGGCCCTCGCCGCCGGCCCGGAGCGGCCGTCGATCTTGAACAGGCTGGACACCGTCGGGGCGCTCGTCACGGGGATGCCGAGGAAGGCGAAGACCGACCACAGCAGGGCGAGGGCGAGCAGGAAGTGGACGAGCGAGCCGGCGCTCGCAACGAGCACCCGCCTCGGAAAGCTCGACTGCCGGTAGCTGCGCGGCTCGTCCTCCTCGGCGACGTCCTCCAGCATCGTCATCCCGACGATCTTCACGTATCCGCCTGCCGGGATCGCCTTCACCCCGTAGGTCGTCTCCCCTCGGACGACCGCCCACAACCGCGGACCGAAGCCGAGGAAGTACTCCGTCACCTTCATGCCGCTCCACTTCGCTGTGGCGAAGTGACCGAGCTCGTGCAGCATGACCATGGCGAAGATGGCCAGCACGACGACGAGGACGCCGACGGCGTGAAAGGCGACGGCGACGAGCACGAAACCGAGCACGACGACGAGCAGCTTGGCCAGCGCCGGCCCTAGCTTCGTGACCGGACCGCCCTCGGCTGCACCGCCGCCGCCGGCGGCGACGCTCAAGCGGCCCTCTCCCGCCGATCGACCGCCGTCTGAGCGAACGATCGCGCCTCGGCGTCGACCGCCAGCACGTCCTGCACGCTCAACAGCTTTGTCGAGACGTGAGCCCCGAGGGTGTCGGCCACCACTTCGGCTATCCCTCCCCACTGCAGGCGACCCTGGAGGAAGGCGGCGACGGCCACCTCGTTGGCGGCGTTCAGGCAGGCCGGGGCGCTCTCGCCCGCACGCCCGGCCGCGTAGGCGAGGCCGATGCAGCCGAAGGTCTCGTAGTCGGGCGGCTCGAACTCGAGTTGGTTCGGCTGCGTCCAGTCGAGCGCCCCGAAGGCGGCATCGAGGCGCCGCGGGTAACCGAGGGCATAGCCGATCGGGAGGCGCATGTCGGGGTTCGACAGCTGGGCAAGCGTCGCCCCGTCGCGGAACTCGACCATCGAGTGCACGATCGACTGGGGATGGATCACGATGTCGATCTGGTCATAGGGCAGGCCGAAGAGCTCGTGCGCCTCGAGCACTTCGAGACCCTTGTTCATGAGCGTGGAGGAGTCCACCGTGATCTTGGGGCCCATCTTCCATGTCGGGTGCGCCAGCGCCTCGGCCACACTGACGTTGGCGAGCTGCTCCAGCCGCCGTCCCCGGAAGGGTCCGCCGCTCGCCGTGAGGACGATGCGGGCGACGTCCGCAGCCGACGTCCCCAGGCACTGGTGGATGGCGCAGTGCTCAGAGTCGACCGGGATCAGCTCGGCTCCCGGCGTCGCCCGGGCAGCCTGCACGACGGGTGCCCCGGCCACGAGGGACTCCTTGTTGGCAAGCGCCAGGCGTCGACCGGCCGCGAGCGCAGCCACCGTGACGTCGAGGCCGGCGAAGCCGACGACGGCGTTCAAGACGACCTCGCCCGCCTCGGCGAGGGAGGCGAGGGCACCGGGACCCGCCCGGACCTCGGTGCCTGGCGGCACGGAGGCCCGCAGCTCGGCCTCGAGGGAGGCATCGGCGATCGCCACGACGCCGGGGCGCCAACGCCGCGCTTGCTCGCAGAGAGCGGCCACCGATGAGCCGCTCCCGAGGGCGGCCACCTCGAAGCGGTCCGGCGCGGCCGCCACCACCTCCAAGGCCTGGGTGCCGATCGATCCCGTCGAGCCGGCGATGACGACGGTACGGAGTGAGCTCATGCCTGCTCCCTCAACCGTGGATGAGCCGTACGAGGCAGTACGTGGCTGGGAGTACGAACAGGAGGGCGTCGATCCGGTCGAGAAGGCCGCCGTGCGCTGGCAGGAGCGTCCCCATGTCCTTCACCCCGATGTCCCGCTTGATCATGGACTCGGCAAGGTCTCCGAGCGGGGCGAAGACGGCGACGACAAGGCCGAGCTCGAGGGCGTGCGGGACGGTCCAGGGGTGCAAATGGCTCACCACGGCCACCGAGAGGGCGACGGCAGCGAAACACCCGCCCGCCAGGCCCTCCACCGTCTTGTTCGGGCTGATCGAGGGTGCCAGCGGCCGCTTGCCGATCCAACTGCCGAAGGCGTAGCCGCCGACGTCATAGGAGACCGTGGCGACGATCGCCCCGAACAGGTAGGCGAGGCCATGGCGGTGTGGGAAGGCGCGAGGATCGATCAGCAGGCTGGCGAAGCTCCCCAGCAGCCCGATCCACGCCCACCCCATCACGGTGGCAGCGAAGTTGGCGACGGGCGACCGTCGCGAGATGCCGAAGACGTACCAGCAGAGGGTGGCGATGACGAGGGAGGCGCCGACGAGGAGGATCGCCTGCGAGCCCTTCAGATAGCCGGCGACGGACACGGCGGCGACGGCGAGGAGGCCTAACAGCACCGCCGGCCGGTAACGCGCCCTCCGCATGGCCTGGTAGCACTCTGCGGCGGAGACCACGAGCACGACGGTGACGAGGGCGAGGACGGCGCTCGATCCCGCCAGGAAGATAAGCACGACGGCAGCGCCCACAGCCAACCCCGTGAGGGTGGCGATCACGGGGTTGCGCCTCGAGGAGGCCGGGGCCGTCGCAGCCGAAGCGGCGTGCGCCGGAAGGGTCGGGGCGGCGGAGGCGGCGGGCGGGCGGGGCTGCCTCTCGTGGCGCGCACCGCCCGCAGCAGACGCCCGCGCCCGATGGGTTCCCCGGCGCGCTCGCCGTGGAGCACTCGCCCTCGCCGGAGGCGTTGGCTCTTCCTCCTCGACCGAGGGCGGCTCCGGAGGACTCTCCTCGACACCGCTGACTGACTCACGCTCGTACACGGGCTCGGAGGACGCCTCCCAGCCCTCCTCCTCCTCCTCCTCCTCGGGTGCACCCTCCTCCTCGGGCGCGACCTCGAGCTGCCGGCCGGTGCTCGTGACCGGCCCGATCTCGTCGAAGGCGAACGGGTCCGGCTCGTTGATGGAGAGGCCGTGGTCGGCGACGGAGGTGCCTTCTTGGACGATCTCGGCGAAGGTCAGATCGTCGTCGTCCCAGTCGGCCTCGACCTCGCGCCAAACCGGGCCCGGGTAGGAGGGAGCCGGCTCGGCCAGGGGGTCCTCGAGGAGCACTCGGGGCACTTCCCGCGTCGGCGGGTCTCGCCAGTCGGGCAGGGCGGGCGACGTCGCCTCGCCCGCGGTCGCTGGCAGGGAGTCGTCGAGCTCCTCCCAGGGTCGAGCTGCCTCGGGATCGAGCGGGTCCGAGGCGCCCGGGTCGGGCATCCAGTCGGCAAAGGCCGGATCGCCCTCCTCTCCGCCCGCCGCCGGGACGAGTCCGGCGGCAACGCCTGCCTCGACACCCTCGATGCGAGCGCGGGCGTGCATGGGCCGGCGCGAGTACACGCCGGCAGGAGCCGAGTCAGCTCCCGCGGGGTCGTGATCCCCCTCGGGCTCATCGCCGACGTCGCCGAGGTGGCCATCGCTGCCTGGATCGATGGTGTAGGCCTCGGGACGGTCGTCTCGATCTTCCAAAATGTGGACTCCCTCACGACATGAGCCGAGATGAGCGCTCAGAGTTCGAGCAGCTCCTTCTCCTTGGTTGCCAGCAGACGCTCGATCTCGGCGATCATCTCATGCGTCACTTTCTCGAGTTCCTTCTCCGCCCGGTCAAGCTCGTCCGACGAGATGTCGCCGTCCTTTTCGAGCGCCTCGAGGTCGTGGCGGGTGGCGCGGCGGACGTTGCGGGCGGCCACGCGGGCCTCCTCCGCCCGGTGGCGGACGACTCGCACGAGCTCCTTGCGCCGCTCCGTCGTCAGCTCGGGAAACACCAAGCGGATCACCGTTCCGTCGTTCGACGGGTTGATGCCGAGGTCCGAGGCGGCGATGGCCTTCTCGATGGCCTTCAGGGCGCCTTTGTCGTACGGCGACACGACGAGCACGCGGGGCTCGGGCACGCTGAAGCCGGCCAGCTGTTGCAGGGGGGTCTCCGATCCGTAGTAGTCCACGCGGAGCTTCTCGATGAGCGCCGGAGCGGCCCGGCCGGTCCTCACCGTGGCGAAGTCGGCCCTGGCGTGGTCGACCGCCTTGCGCATCCGGTCCCGACACTCCTCGAGCGCCGCCTGGATGAGCTCGCCCGCCTCGCTGGTCACGAGATCAGCGTACCTATCCGCTCGCCCGCGAGGGCGGCCCGGATGTTGCCCGGCTGCATGATGTCGAACACGAGGATCGGGATGGAATTGTCCCGGCAGAACGTGATGGCGGTCAGATCCATGACCCGCAGATCGCGGGAAACGACCTCCATGAAGCCGATCTCCTCGTAGCGGACGGCGTCCGCCTCGAGGCGGGGATCGGCGCTGTAGACGCCGTCCACGCCTGAGTGGGTGCCTTTCATGATGGCGTCCGCCTCGATCTCGGCCGCCCGCAGGGCTGCCGGGGTATCGGTCGTGAAATACGGGCTCCCCATGCCGGCGGCAAGGATGACGACACGCCCCTTCTCGAGGTGGCGGATCGCCCGGCGTCGGATGTAGGGCTCGCACACCTCGGCCATGTGGACGGCCGAGAGGACGCGGGTCGGCTGACCCTCGCGCTCGATGGCATCTTGCAGCGCAAGGGCGTTGATCACCGTCGCCAGCATTCCCATCGTGTCCGACGTCGCCCTGTCCATGCCTTCGCCGGCGCCGGTCGTGCCTCGCCAGATGTTGCCGCCGCCGACGACGACGGCCATCTCGACCGCGAACTCTGCACGAGCGGCGGCGATCTCCCGGGCGAGGCGGGCCACCGTGGCGGCGTCGATGGTCTCGTCAGAAGCGGCGCTCGCGAGTGCCTCACCGGAGAGCTTGAGGACGACGCGCCGCCAGCGGGGCGACACGGTTGCCCCGCTCATCTGAGCGATCGGCGCGTCGGCCATCTCAGGCGCCGACGACAACCTGCGCGAACCGTCGGAGCTCGACGTTGCCGTTGGCGCGAAGGAGGTCGGCGATGGTCTGCTTCTCGTCTCTCACGTAGGGCTGCTCGAGCAGGCACCGCTCCTTGAACCAGCCGTTCAAGCGACCCTCGATGATCTTGGGCAGGGCTGCGTCCGGCTTGCCCTCGTTGCGGGCGATCGCCTCCACCGTCTGACGCTCGGCCGCCACGATCTCCTCGGGCACGTCCTCACGGCGGAGGTACTCCGGTCGGGTGAAAGCAACGTGGACGGCGATGTCATGGGCGAGCTCCGGCGTCCCGCCGGCGAGCTCGACGAGGACGGCGTTCACGCCGCGACCGTTTTGGATGTGCTGGTAGCTGCCGATGACGGAGCCGACCGGCGCCTCGAAGCGCCTCGTCTGCCCGATGGCGATGTTCTCCTTCAGCGTGACGGCGAGCTTCTCCACCCGCTCAGCCTGGGCCTCGAGCGCTCCCTCGCCGCCGGCTGCCAGCTCGGCGGCCAGCTCGTCGACGAGCTGAACGAACTCTGCGGACTTGGCCACGAAGTCCGTCTCGCACTCGAGCGCCACGATGGCGCCGACGAGCCCTTCGACGACGACGGCGACGGCCCCTTCCTGCCGCTGCCGGTCCTCCCGCTTGCGGGCGCTGATCTTGCCTTGCTCACGCAGCCACTGCTCGGCCTTCTCGAGGTCGCCGTTGCACTCCTGGAGTGCTTCCCGGCAGTCGAGGATGCCGGCGCCCGTGCGCTTGCGAAGCTCGGCAACTTCCTTCGCTGTAAACGATGCCACTTCAACCCTCCGTCAACGTATTTGTCTCAACTTCGCCCGCGCCCCCGTCACCGTCGATCCCGCTGCCACCGACTGCATCGCCCTCTAACTCACCGGCCGGTGTCGCAGGCTCGGCCGCAGGTGCCGCAACCTCAGCCGCAGGGGCCTCGGCCGGCACCTCAGCAGCTGCGGCAGCCTCTGCAGCTGCAGGCTCGGCAACAACCTCCGGAGCCGAAGCCTCCGCGGCCGCCGGTGTGGCACCGGCGTCGGTTTCGGCGCCGGGGCCAGCACCAGCGTCCGCGTCAGAGGAGGGGGTTTCGGCGCCGGTGCCAGCACCAGCGTCCGCGTCAGAGGAGGGGGTTTCGGAACCCGCGCCAGGCAGCGGCCCCGCCGGCACCGCGTCCCCGATACGCGGTCCGCCCGACTCGACGAGCGCCCGCCGCGAGGCGATGAAACGGCCTTCGGCGACGGCGTCGGCGATCACTCGGCACATGAGACGGCCCGCCCGGATGGCGTCGTCGTTGCCGGGGATGACGTAGTCGATGACGTCGGGGTCACAGTTCGTGTCGACGACGGCCACAACGGGCATGCGGAGCTTGTTCGCCTCCGTGACGGCGATGTGCTCCTTCTTCGTGTCGATGACGAAGATGGCGTCCGGCGGGCGCTGCAGTCGCCGGATACCGCCGAGGTTGCGCTCCAGCTTCTCGAGCTCGCGCTGGTGCTGCAGCGCCTCCTTCTTCGGCATCGCATCGAAGTCTCCGGCGGCCCGCGCCGCCTCCAGCTCCTGCAGCTTGCGGACGCGGCCGGCGACGGTCTGGAAGTTCGTGAGCATGCCGCCGAGCCAGCGCTGGTTGACGTAGGGCATGCCGCAGGCAACGGCGAATTCCGCCACCGGGTCCTGGGTCTGCTTCTTCGTTCCGACGAACATGATCGTGCCGCCACCGGCCACGAGGTCACGGACGAAGGCGTAGGCGGTGTTGACGCGTTGCAGGGTCTGGTTGAGATCGATGATGTAGATGCCGTTGCGCTCGCCGAAGATGAAACGCTTCATCTTCGGGTTCCAGCGACGAGTCTGGTGGCCGAAATGGACCCCGGCCTCGAGCATCTGCTTCATCGTGACGACGGCCACGGTTCATGTCCTCCCGGCGGTTGCGCTGATCCGGGCACGGCGCCGATGCGGCGACCGCGGGTGTACCCGGACGAGACTTCGATCAATGGTGTGAGGTCCGGACGAACCCCAGCCACAGATCGTAGCCGCTGCGGCGGGAGGCCCTGTACGCCCGAGCGGCTCCGCCATGGCTCCCGAGCGGGGCTGCAGGGTCGTGATCAGGAGATTCTGATCGCGCAACTTGTGGCGGAGCTGGTGAACGGCCTTCGTGTGGATTTGGCAGGCGCGGCTCTCGGTCACCCCGAGGATCTCCCCGATCTCGGACAGGTTCAACCGCTCGTAGTAGTAGAGGGTGAGCACGGTGCGCTCCCGGTCGGCCAAGCTGGCGATGGCGCGGGCGACGAGGCGGCGGGTCTCCTGCAGCTCGAGACGCGCCCCCGGACCCTCGTCGCTGTCGGCGATCGTGTCGCCGAGCGTGCGGAACCCCTGCCCACCGGTGAAGAGGACCTCGTCCAGCTGGAGCACGCTGGCGCGGGTGGTTTGGCGCAGCAGGGCGTCGAGCTCCTGCTGGGAGATGCCGAGCTCGACCGCCAGCTCCTCGTCGGTGGGCGAGCGCTGCAACTTGTGCTCGAGCTTGGTGTAGGCCTGATCGGCGGCCCGCGCCTTTGCCCGCACCGATCTCGGCACCCAGTCGATCGATCGCAGCTCGTCGAGGATGGCGCCGCGGATGCGGGGAACGGCGTAGGTCTCGAACTTGAAACCGCGCTCGGGGTCGAACTTCTCGATGGCGTCGATGAGCCCGAGGATGCCGTAGCTGACGAGGTCGGCGCCGTCGAGCGTGTCCGGCAGCCGCGAGAGCACGCGGCCGGACACGAACTTCACGAGTGGCGAGTAGTGCAGGATGAGGCGGTCCCGGGTAGCTCGATCGCCCACGGCCTTGTACTCGGCCCAGAGCTGCTCGACCGTCTCCACGCGATCGACGCTCACGGGGGTCATGCCCTCGGGTGAGCGCTGCGATAGGCGCCCACCAAACGCTCGGTCGAGACGTGCGTGTAGACCTCGGTCGTGCGCAAGCTGGCGTGGCCGAGCAGCTCCTGCACCACGCGAAGGTCCGCCCCGCCGTCGAGGAGGTGGGTGGCGTACGTGTGCCGGATGGCGTGCGGGTGCGTGGGGACGGGCGAGCGGCGGTCGAGGACGCGGCGAACATCTCTCGGAGTCATGCGCCGGCCCCGCCAGTTGAGGAAGACCGCCGTCGCCACAGTGGCGGCGGCGGCGGCACCGGCTCCGACGGCACGCGAGGTGTCGGCGGCTGCGGGCGACAGGAAGGAGTCCCGGCCGCTCGCGAGGTAGGCGGCGAGCGCCTGCACGCTTGGCTCGCTCAGCGGCACGCGGCGCTCTTTGGAGCCCTTGCCCCAGACGGTGACCGAGCGAGCGGGCAGGTCGAGGCTCGTCAGGTCGAGCCCGCACAGCTCGGCGACACGCAGCCCGCTGCCGTACAGCAGCTCGAGGAGGGCGTCGTCCCGCAACCGGCGCGCAGGTTCGGCCTCGTCGGCCGCCCGGGGAGCATCCAGCAACTCCTCCACCTCGGCTGGGGAGAGAACCCGCGGCAGGCGTGCCTCGCCCGCTGGGGCGCTCAACCGACGCGACGGGTCCGAGGTGATGACCCCGGTGCGACGCAGCCAGGCGAAGTAGCAGCGCAGGGCGGAGGCCTTACGGGCGATGCTGCGACGGGCGTAGCGGCGAGTGTTCAAGAACGCGAGGTATCGCCGCAGCACCAAGCGATCAACGCTCTCCGGGCCTTCCGAGCCAGCGCGTTCCAGCCACTCGAGAAAGCCGGCCACATCTCCCTCGTAAGCCTTCCGTGTGGCCGGCGACTGCCCGGCAAGCGAGCGCACGAACCCATCGAGCTCGAAGCCCATCGCCTCAAACGGTACTTCCTCGTCGGCCTGGCCGGGGTCTTCCCCCCTCAACAGGGCCTCGAACGCGCATTGGGTCGCGTTGTAGGGGAAGATGGGGGTATGGCAAGCCGCATACTGCTAGTCGAAGACGACGAGCGAATCCGCACCTCGATGCGCCTTTCACTCGAGGACGAGGGCTACGACGTGGAGGAGACCGAGAGCGGCGAGGACGCCCTTGAGGCCCATGCCCGTTCGCTCGTCGGCCAGAGCTTCGAGCTCATCGTGGTCGACATCATGCTGCCCGGCATGGACGGCTTCGCCTGCTGTCGCGAGCTGCGCAAGGTGAGCAGCGTGCCCATCATCATGGTGACCGCCCTCACCGACACCACGCACGTCGTCGCCGGCCTGGAGGCCGGCGCGGACGACTACGTGACGAAACCCTTCGAACCGAAAGAGCTCGCCGCCCGCATTCGCGCCCTGCTCCGACGGGCGCGGGCTACCGACGGCGGTCCGGTCTCGCTCGTGTTCGGGGACCTCGAGATCATGCCGGAGGCAGGTGTCGTGCGCAGCCAAGGCGAGGAGGTGCACCTCACGCGCACCGAGTTCCTCCTGCTGTGTGAGCTGGCGGCCAACTCCGGCAAGGTGCTCTCGCGCGAGCAGCTGCTGGAGCGCGTCTGGAGCTACGACTACTTCGGCGACGGCCGGCTCGTCGACGTCCACGTCCGGCGGCTGCGGACCAAAGTCGAGAAGGACCCGAGCGATCCCCGGCACGTCCTCACCGTCCGCGGTCTCGGGTACAAGCTGGCACCGTGATCCGGGCGGGGCCCGCAGAGGCCCGGCGCGCCGGACCGAAAGACGGCGCCGGCAGCTCCGACCAAGCGGGTCGGAGATCCGCGCAGAGCCATGGGATCAGTCGCCGGCCGAGGCGCCACCTCGGCCTGGCGGCTCGTGTCACCACGACCTTCGCCCTCGGTGCGCTCGTGCTCTCGGGCGCCCTCGCATCGATCACGTACTTCTCCGTCCGATCCTCCCTCATCAGCCAGGAGAAGTCCTCGCTGGCGCACGAGGCGATCGCCAACGCCGAAGCGGTCAAGGCCCAGATCGAGGTGGCCCACCCGTACATCCCGAGTGCTCTGGCTTCGGTGAATGGGGCCCGCGGAGCCGAATCGATCCTCGAGGAGGCGGACGAGTGGTACCCCTCCTCCGCCTCGGTGGGCGAGAACGACGTCCCGTCGAAGCTTCGCTTGCTCGTGTCCAACGACCACCTCGCTGAGCAGGTCGTGGAAGTCGCCGGCGCACCGGTGCTCATCGTCGGCGTGCCCTTCCGCACGCCCGCCGAACACGTGGCCTACTTCCAGATCTTCAACATCTCCCAGTTGGCCGGTACCCTCCGCACGCTTCTCGGTGCGCTCATCCTGGCGGCGGGCGTCACGACCCTCGGGGGTGCCATCGTCGGCCGCTGGGGCGCCCGCCGCGCCCTTCGCCCCCTCCGTCAGACGGCGCAAGCGGCCCTGTCCATCGCCGGCGGCCAGCTCGACACGCGCCTGGAGAGCGACGCCTATTCAGACCTTGCCGTCCTGACGTCGGCCTTCAACAAGATGGCCGACGGCTTGCAGGAACGCATCGAGCGGGAAGCCCGCTTCACCTCCGACGTCAACCACGAACTGCGCTCTCCCCTGACGACGGTGGCGACCGCTCTCTCGGTCCTGGAGGGGCGCCGGCAGGAACTGCCCGAACGCGCCCAGAAAGCCCTCGACTTACTCAGTGCGGAGGTGCGGCGCTTCCGCCGTCTCGTCGACGACCTCTTGGAGATCTCCCGCCTCGATGCCGGGCTCGGCGACGTGAACCGCGAGGAGGTGTCGCTCGGGCCACTCGTCGAACACACGGTGGCGGCGACTCCTCATCCGGTCCTCATCGACATCCCGCCCACCGTGGGAGAACGACGGGTCGTGGTTGACAAGCTGCGCTTCGAGCGAGTGATGGCGAACCTTCTCGAGAACGCCGACCGCTACGCGGGCGGAGCCACCCGGGTCGTCGCCGACGCCGACGACCGCTGGGCACGGGTGGCGGTGGAGGATCGTGGGCCAGGCGTCCCGCCGGAGGAGCGGGTGCGCATCTTCGATCGCTTCTCCCGCGGCACGAGCGGGCGGCGGCGCGGTGCAGGGGACGGCACCGGGCTCGGGCTCGCCATCGTCGCCGAGCACGCCCGCCTCCTCGGCGGACGAGTCTGGGTCGAGACGAACGGCACGCGGGGGCGCGATTCGTCGTGCAACTTCCGGTGCAGCCGGTGTCGGAGCCGGAGTCGAACGGGCCGGCCCCGAGACGGACCGCCCGCAAGCCGGTCTCGATGCGGTCGACAAGCAGACAGGCAGCAGCGGCTGATCCGCCGTCTGCCCGCCCGGAGGCACGCGAGCCGGAGGGACGCGAGGCGACGGGGCGCGAGGCGACGGGGCGCGAGCCGGCGAGACGCCAGCCGGAGGGACGCGAGGCGACGGGGCGCGAGCCGGCGGGGCAGGACCGATGACAGGGGCGACGCCGGCGGTCGTCGGTGCGCTCGGCCGGTGGGCCACCGCCCGCCGGCGGGCGCCCGCGCGGCGGATGGCGCTGGCGGCTGCCCTGGGCGTCACGGCCCTGCTGGCGAGTGCCTGCGGCATACCGTATTCCGCCACGCCGCAAGCGCTTGGCGTGCCGCTGCCCGCGCAGCTGACGAACCCGACAGTCGCCACGCCGGCGAAGTCGTCAGGGGCGGCTCCCTCGAAAGGCGTCCCTGTCTCCTTCTACTACATAAAAGGCCCGTTGTCCCTGCTCACGCCGTTGTTTCCTCCACAGGAGGTTGCGGCCCCCGTCACGCTGTCCGCAGTGCTGCGGATACTCGAAACCGGACCCCCCAGCGCCGACCAGGGCGCCGGCGCCACCACCGCCTTCCCGCCGGGGTCGGACATCCGCGCCCTGCCCACCGTCCGTCGAGTCGCTCACATCGAGCTCGATCAACAGTACGAGACGGCCGGTCTGCAAGAGGCGGTCCTCGAGCTCGGCCAGATCGTCTACACGGTGTTGGGAACTCCGTCGCTCGGGCTGAAGGCCGTGCAGTTCTACTTCGACGGATCCCCCATCCAGGTCGTGAACGGGAACGGGGGCCTCGTGTCAGGCACGGTGAACGAAGCCACCTACTGCGTCAAGGCCGTCAGCGGCTGCCCGAAGCTCCCGAACCAGCGACCTCGCTCCCCCGGCTAGCCCGCCCCCTGCGGGCCCACCCCGGTCAGCCTCAGGCTTCGATCCGGTCCAGCCTCGACTCCCAGGCGAGCCGGGGTGCGTCCGACCAGAGCCGCTCGAGGTCGTAGAAGGCCCTCGCCTCGTCGCTGAAGACGTGGACGACGAAGTCGCCGTAGTCCATGAGGACCCAGCGGGCGTCGTCCAAGCCCTCGATGGCCCTCGGCGACTGTCCGCCGTTGCCCTTCACCTGGCGCTCGACTTCCTCGGCGATGGCGCGCACCTGGCGGTCGTTGCTCCCGCTCGAGATCACGAAGTAGTCCGTGATGGCGATCAAATCACCTACCTCGATTACCACGGTGGGCTCGATGGTCTTGGCTGACGCTGCGCCGGCCGCGACGGTGACAAGATCGGTGGTCAACGGGGCCACTCACCTCCTGGACTCGGGCATCCGCCCGGAGAGCACATCATTCCTCGACAACATACAGGGAGCGTTCCCGCAACAGGCGGATGGCTTCGACGGGAACGAGGAAGTCGAGCGGGCGACCCGTGGCAGCCCGGTCGCGCAGGTCCGTGCTCGAGATCTCGAGGTCGGGGATCTCGACGACGCTGAGATCCCAGCCCTTCAGCTGCGTGGGGTCGACGATGACCGCCCCGGGGCGGTTGACGACCACGAGGTGGAGCCGGCCGCGCAGCTCGTCAATTCGCTCCCAGGTGTCGAGGGTGCCCGCCACGTCCGCCCCGATGACGAGGTAGAGCTCGGCCCCGGGGTGGCGCCCCTCCAGCTCCTCGACCGTGTCGGCCGTGTAGGAGGGGCCGCCGCGGTCGATCTCGATGGCAGACGCCTCGACCCCCGGGCAGCTGCTGACGGCCGCCTCCACGAGGGCGAGGCGGTCGAGGGCCGGCGTCACCGGCCGCGCCTCCAGCTTCTGCCACGGCTCGTTGGCGACCACGAGGAGTACGCGGTCGAGGGCCATCTCGTAGCGGACATTCACGGCCGCCACGAGATGGCCCACGTGCACCGGGTCGAAGGTCCCCCCGAGGATGCCGATCCGGGGCGGGGGCGCCTCAGGCACCGGCGAGGCGGGCGACGACGGGGGCGAAGGCGTCCACGTCGGCCCCGTGCAACACCCAGTAGGACAAGCCCATCTCCTCCCTGCGCTCGAGCAGCGTCTCGACGACCTCGTCCTCCGTGCCGACAAGGACTGTCGACGATGCCGCCACGTCGGCCGCCGGGTAGCCCATGAGGGCCGCCATCTCCTCGGCGACGACCGCCTTCGGCCTGCCGATCTGGGCGACAAAGACGAGGCTCTGGAGCTCGAGGTCGCCGAAGCGCCCACCGGCTGCCTCCTTGATCCAGCCGATGCGCTCGGTGTAGGCGGCCGGCGTCGTGCTGGCGATCGACTCGGCGTCGATGGCGCCCGAGACGAGGCGAGGGTTGACGCCGATGATGTCGGCCTGCTCGACGGCGAGCCGGAGCACCCGCCGGCTGCCGCCTCCGATGAGGAGCTGAGGCCCGCCAGGCGTGTGCGGCTTCGGCAGGCAGGTCGCCCCCGAGAGCTCGTAGTGCTCGCCCGAGAAGCTCACGGTCTCACCCGTCCAGAGCCTGCGCAAGAGCTGCACGCTCTCCTCGAGGCGGCTCACGCGCTTTGCCGGGGCGTCATAGGCGAGGCCCGCCTGGTCGTAGTCGGTGCGCAACCAGCCGGCGCCAAGGCCGACCTCGAGGCGGCCTTCGGACACGAGGTCGAGCGTGGCGAGCTCTTTGGCGAGGACGAGAGGATGCCGGTAGTCGTTGTCGAGCACGAGGGAGCCGACCTTCAGCTGGCGGGTCGCCTCGGCTGCCACCGTGAGGGCGACTAGCGGGCCCCACTCGTCGCCGAAGTGGTCGGGGATGAACATCGTCGAGTAGCCGAGGTCCTCGAGCTGACGGGCGCGTTCTCGCCAGGCCGCGCCGTCGGCGGCGTTCGAGTACTGCACCCCGAATCGAAACGGTCGCATCCGGCGAGGCTAACCGTGTCCTCGTCGCCCCGGCGGCCTCTAACCTTGCGGCATGGACAGCGTCGGAACGAGACAGGACACGGGCGCCCGACCGTGGCACCCGGCCTCGTGGCGGGCCCACGAGGCCACGCAACTCCCGATCTGGCCCGACGCCGCCGTCGCCGACGAAGTCCACGCCGAGCTGCGGAAGCTGCCTCCCCTCGTGTTCGCCGGCGAGGCACGCCGCCTGACGCGCGCGCTCGCCCAGGTGGCCGACGGGCGGGCCTTCCTCCTGCAGGCGGGCGATTGCGCCGAGTCCTTCGACGACTTCTCTGCCGACTCCATCCGGGACAAGCTGAAGGTCATCCTGCAGATGGCGGTCGTGCTCACCTACGGCTCGGGGGTCCCGGTGCTGAAGGTCGGGCGCATCGCCGGCCAGTTCGCCAAGCCGCGCTCCTCGCCGACCGAGCGCGTGGGCGATCTCGAGCTGCCGGCCTTCCGCGGCCACATCGTGAACGACGACGTCCCCATCCCCTCCGCCCGCGTGCCCGACCCCCGGCGGATGCTGAGGGCCTACCACCAGTCCGCCTCGACCCTCAACCTGCTCAGGGCATTCACGAAGGGAGGCTTTGCCGACCTCTCGCAGGTGCACTCCTGGAACCAGCAGTTCGTCGCCTCGAGCTCCGAGGGCCGCCGTTACGAGGCGATCGCCGAGGAGATCGACCGGGCGATGCGTTTCATGAAGGCCTGCGGTGTCGACCTCACCACCGACTCCCCCATCCACCAGGTCGACCTCTTTACGAGCCATGAGGCCCTCCTGCTCGACTACGAGGAGTGCCTGACGCGGCAGGACTCGCTCACGGGCGACTGGTACGACTGCTCTGCCCACCTGCTCTGGATCGGCGAGCGCACCCACCAGATCGACAGCGCCCACGTCGAGTTCGCCCGCGGTATCGGCAACCCCATCGCCGTGAAGCTGGGCCCATCGAGCGACCCCGGCGAGGTGGTGCGGCTCTGCGAGCATCTCAACCCGTCCCGGCTGCCCGGACGGCTGACGCTCGTGAGCCGCATGGGCGTCGATCAGGTCCGCTCCGCCCTCCGGCCGCTCGTGCAGGCGGTGGCGGACGCCGGGCACGTGGTCACCTGGGCGTGCGACCCGATGCACGGCAACACCTTCGCGAGCGAGTCGGGGCGCAAGACCCGCCACTTCGACGACGTGCTGGGCGAGATTCACGGTTTCTTCGAAGTGCACCGATCGATCGGCAGCTGGCCGGGCGGTGTCCACGTCGAGCTCACGGGTGACGACGTGACCGAATGCCTTGGCGGCATCGGGGACATCCTCGAGGAGCAGCTGCCGTTGCGCTACACGACAACATGCGACCCCCGCCTCAACGCCCGGCAGTCGATCGACCTGGCCTTCCGGGTGGCGGAGCTGCTGCGCGCCCGCTGAGGGCACCGCCGCCGGGTCCGCCCGCCCATCGAGCTGGTGCGCGCCCTTGCGTGCTCGATGTGATCAAAGTGGAACTTGTGCTTCCTGTGACCTACAATTCCGCGGCCGAACCGCCGAGGGGGGCTGCACGACCGCGATGTGGATGAGAACTCGGCACTTGCGCAGACGGCCGGAGGCATGGGTCGCCGCCGGAGGTCGCCAGCCCATCGGTCGCACGGCCGCCGGCGTGCTCCTCATCGTCTTCGTCGTGGCGGCCTGGCTCACGACGGCGGCGACGGCGGCGGCGGCCGCTCCCGCCTCGCCCGCCACGCACGTCTCCCACGCCTCCTACGCCTCCCACGCCTCCGGCAGCGCCCGCAAGCGGCATGTGAGCGCCGCCTACAGCTACGACCTCGTGACGGCCCTCGGCGCCGTCTACAACTTCGGTGGCGCCGGCTGGTACGGCGAGGAGACATCGCAGCACCTGGCGGCCCCGATCGTGGGTATGGCCGTCACCCCCGACGGCCGCGGCTACTGGCTCGTGGGAGCAGACGGCTCGGTCTTCAACCTCGGTGACGCCGTCTCGTACGGGTCGCTTGCGAGCGAGGTGCTCGGCGACTGGCAGCAGATCATCGCCCTCGTGCCGACGGCCGACGGGAAGGGCTACTGGCTCGTCAACGACTCCGGCGCCGTCACCCCCTTCGGAGACGCCGGCCCCATCAACTCCGGACAGCCCCTGCCCGCCAGGGATCTCGACACGCCGATCGTCTCGGTCGCCATCGCCCCCGGGGGCACGGGCGCCTGGTTCACCGACGCAGGCGGCCACGTGTACGTCTCCGGCGAGGCTCCCTGGCTCGGTTCGCATGTACGCAACAACGTCGATCCGATCGTCTCCATCGCCGCCACCCCGGCCGGTCTCGGATACTGGCTGGTGAACTCCGCCGGGCGGGTGTGGGCATTCGGTGATGCCACCTCCGGCAGGGTTGCACCCAGGACGCTGGCCGGGAGCGTGGTCGGCATGATCCCGGCGGAGAACCGACTGGGCTACTGGGTGGCGACCTCGGCCGGCGCCATCGTCAGCGGGGGCGACGCCAAGGCCCGCTCAGGCCCCGCCGGCGGCGCCCTCACGGCCGTCGTCGGCATCGCCGCCGCCCGCCAGGTCGACCCGCTGCCGTTGCCGCAAGGTGCGGTCGGCTACGACATCAACTGGCCGCAGTGCCGCTCACCGGGATCGTCCCAGGCCGGCACGCTGCCCGGGCCTCCAGGAGATGCTTCCGGCACGACGGCGTACTCGATCGCCGTCGTCGGGGTCGATGGCTGGGCGGCCGACGACTACAACAGCTGCCTGGCAGCCGAGGTCGCCTGGGCGCAACGCGCCGTCTACCCCACACCGTCCTCAGGGTCGGGGGCGCCGCCGTACGACCTCTATCTGTTCCTCAACTCGCCGTCGCCCGACGCCACGATCGACCAGAGCGGGCCGGGAGGCACGTGCTCGAAGCTCTCCGGGGCGGCCAGGAAGTCGTGCCTCGCCTACAACTACGGCTACAACTCGGCCGTCGACGCCGTGAATTACGCCGCCTCACAGGGCGCCCACTCCGAGCTGTGGTGGCTCGACATCGAGAACGACACGTGCGCCCCGGGCGAGTGGAACGACGAGCCAAACGGCAGGTGGTGGTCCTGCGACCGCGCGCTCAACGCCGAGACGATCCAGGGCGCCCTCGACTCGCTCCGCTCCCTCGGCATCACCCCCGGCATCTACTGCACGGCCGTCCAGTGGACGGGCATCACCCATAGCTACATCCCGACCGGGGGCTCCCCCCTGATCTGGATTGCCGGCGCCGCCTGGACGTCCCCGCCCTACCCGAAAAAGTCCGGCTACCCCGGGCTGGGGGCGACGACGCCGTTCTGTACCGAGTCGCAGTACTGGTTCGCCGGCGGGACCCCTGTCATGTTGCAGGAGACACCCGGGCCCAACGGCTACCGCTACGACCCCGACGTCGCCTGCTGAGCCGCACGCCGCCGGGTCACTCCGTCTCGAATTGCACCCAATCCGGCGCCGGGATGCGCAGCCCGTCCGCCTCCGCCCACCGCTGGGTGTCGAGATGGCCGCCGTCGTTGTAGCGCACGAGCCACCAGCGCACGCCCGTCCAGGCCCACTCCGTGATGGAGGAGTTGTCCGGATGGCCGCGTAGCCCGGCGCCGTGGTCCGAGAGCCCGAGGAAACGCACCATGGATGCCCCGATGATGCCCCCGTGCGCCGCCACGACGGCGAGCTGTCCGGGGTGGTGCCCCATGACGTCGTACAAGGCCGCCTCCGCCCGATCGAGAAACCCGACCCACGACTCGCCACCGGGCGCCATCTCCCGCTCAGGGTCGTCGCCAGGCTTCATGGCGCCGTAGCGGGCCTCATAGGCCGACCAGGTCATCCCGTCGGCCTCGCCGACATGGCGCTCGCAGAGATCGCACGTCTGGCGGACTTCGAGGCCGCCGAGAGCAGGCGCCAGGATCTCCGCCGTCTCTACGGCACGGGGCAGGATGCTCGAGTAGAGCGCCACGGCGCCCTCGAGCTCCTTCGTGCGGCGCAGCCGGGTGGCGAGCGCGGCCACTTGGCGGCGGCCGTGGTCGGTGAGGCCCTTGCAGCTGAGGTGCCCGGCGACAATATCCTCCAGGTTGCTGACGGCCTCACCATGGCGGATGATGACGAGCCTCGATCCGGCGACGAGCTCCGGGCGGATCGGACGGGACATCACTCGCAGGCTACCGACCAAGCGTGACACCATCCCCCTGTGGATCCTTCCCGCTCGGAGCCGGCACTCGACTCGCAGGAACTCGAGCGGCTGCGCGCCGCCCGTGTCTACGACCCCGGCGCGCCGGACGCCGAAGGGCGGCTCGCCCTCTTCGAGCACCTCGTCGCCGTCGGCGCCACCGTCGAGCAGATGATCGAGGCAGACGCCAGCGGACGTCTGCGCTCACTCGGCGGGGACCTCATCCTCTACGACATCGGCGAACCCAAGACCGTCCAAGAGGTGGCCGAGCTCGCTGCCATCTCGGTCGGGGACGTCCTCCGCATCCGTATGGCGACCGGCTTTGCCCACGACGAGACGTCGCTCCTGCCCGCCTGGACCGCCGAGGACATGGCAGGCTTCACGTCCGCCGGTGCCGTCTTCGGCGAGGCGGCCATTCTCGCCTTCAGCCGCGTCATGGGCGCCTCGGCGTCACGCATTGCCGAAGCTGCCCTCGGACTGTTCCTGACCGAGGTGGAGCAGCATTTCAGCGCCCCGGGCGTGACCGAATTGCAGCAGGCGCTCGCCGTCGAGCAGGCGAGCGCCTCCTTCGAGGGGATATCGCGCATCTTCACGCACCTGCTTCGCGAGCACCTCATGCTGGCGATCCGCCGCCAGCGGGCCATGACGAGCCGCTCTGGCGCCGTCGGCGTCGGCGTCTGCGTCGGCTTCGTCGACCTCGCGGGCTCGACGGAGTGGGCGGCGGCGCTCGAGCTGCGGGCGCAGGCGGACGCCATCGCCCGCTTCGAGTCGCTCGCATGGGACACCGCCACGAGCCACGACGGCAGGATCGTCAAGCTCATCGGGGACGAAGTGATGTTCACGGCGACCGATCCCCTCGAAGCCTGCAGGGTCGCCCTCGAGCTGTGCGCCGCCGTCGAGGTGGAGCCGTCGCTGCCCTCGGCCCGTGGTGCCGTCGGCTACGGCGACGTCGTCCACCGGGACGGCGACTGTTTCGGCCCCCTCGTCCACCTCGTGGCCCGCGCCGTAAAGGCGGCCGCCGTCGGTGACGTCGTGGTCACGCGACGGCTCCGCGACGAGTGCGAGGCGCGGGTGCCGGGAGCGCTCTGCTTCGATGACTTCGGCAGCTGCACCCTGCGGGGAATCGACCATGCGGTCGAGCTCTACTCCGCTCGGCCGAGCGGCGCCTGAAAGCGGCGCCTTCCTCAGACGAGGTGCTCGACGAAGCCCTCCAGCTGCCGGAGGTTGCGACACTCGTAAACGCCATCGCAGAACTGGGCGTACTGCTCGACGATGGAGTCCCCGCTCCCCCAGTACGATCGCGGCTCGGGGTTGAGCCAGTAGACGTGGCGGGCACGATGGCGGAGCTCCTTTACGACCCACGCCTCGGGTGAGTGGTAGTTCGAGCGGGCGTCACCGAGCAGGATGATGCTCGTCTTCGGGCCGACATCCTGTCCCCAGCGCTGCCAGAACACGTTGAGGGCGTGGCCGTAGTCGGAGTGACCGTCCACCCAGACGACGTCGGCCTCCTGGTTGACGCGGTGGATGGCCTCGGCGACGGTCTCGCTTCGCTCGAAGATGGCCGTCACCTCGTCGATCCCGTCGATGAAGACGAAACTCCTCACCTGCGAGAACTGCGCCGCGATGGCGTGCACGAGGTGGAGCGTGAAACGTGCGAAGGCGGCCACCGAGCCAGAGATGTCGGCGATGACGAAGATCTCGGGCTTGGCGGGCTTCGGGTGGCGAAAGCGCGGTTCCGCCGGCACGCCGCCGTAGGAGAGCGAGTGGCGCATGGTGGCGCGAAAGTCGAGGGCGCCGCGGCGGAGGTGGCGCCGCTTGCGGGCGAGGCGGGCCTGCAGCTTGCGGGCGAGCGGCTGGATGGCCTTGCGGATCTGCACGAGCTCCTCCCGGCTGGCGTGCATGAAGTCGACGTCCTCCGGCAACGGCTTTCGCAGCGAGCGCGCCAGCGCCTCCACCCCGCGGTCCGCCACGAGGCGCCGCCGGATCTCCGCCTCGATCTCGCGTCGCAGCTGGTCGATGCGCGCCTTGTACTCATCTTCCAGCAAACGCTGCTCGAGGGCGGTGAGCTGCGCCGGCCGGCCGCGCAGGACCGGCCCGTCCGGCACCTCGCCGTCGCCGTCGCCGCCATCGAGGACGCCGGCGGCCGCCTCGCCCGTCAGTCGGGCGAGAACGCCGTCGAGGTCGAGGTTCCGCAGCGTCCGGTAGAGGTAGTAGGTGCCGCCGACCGGGCGCCCCGGCTCCATGCCGGCGTAACGGCCGACGGCGAGGCGAGCCACGGCCGAGAGCATTGCCTGGTCGCCGTCGCGCAAGGCCTTGTAGAGCATGGCGGCGATCTCTTCGGGCGTCACGAGCTCGCCGCCGCCGGCGCCAGCCTCGCCCTCCCCACGGCCGCTGCCCCGCCCGGGGCCGTCCGCCTTCTCGTCCTCGCCGCCTGCCTGCGGCGGCTCCTCGATGTCGTACTGCGGCCCCCGCATGGAGAAATACACCTCGAAGGCCGTGTCGAAGGCCCGCCAGTGGGAGGAGGACTTCACGAGCGTCGCCCCGAGGGCGTACTTGATCGCCTGCCGATCCTCCAAAGGGAGGTGGCGGATCGCCTCGGCGGCGTCGGCCGCCTCGGTCACCGACACCGGTAAGCCGGCTCGGCGCAGCTCCTGCACGAAGCCCGTCAGCACGTCAAGCATGAGCCCTCCGTCGACTCACGTCCGCCACGGCTCGCCTCCGCCCGATCTCACGGCCCCGGCTTGGAAGAGTTGAGCTCCTTGGCGGCGGCGTCGATGTCCGAGCGGTACTTGAGCAGGAGATGGAGCGTCTCGGTGGCCGTCTTCTCGTCGACGCTCTCGATGCCGAGCAGCACGAGGGTGCGGGCCCAGTCGAGGGTCTCGGAGATGGAGGGGTGTTTCTTCAAGTCGAGCGAGCGCAGGGAGCGGACGATGCGCGCCACCTGGTCAGCCAGCTCGTTCGAGATGCCGGGCACCTTCGTGAGGACGATCTCCCGCTCGCGCTCGACGGAGGGGTAGTCGAGGTGGAGGAAGAGGCAGCGGCGCTTCAGCGCCTCGGAGAGCTCGCGGGTGTTGTTGGAGGTGAGGAACACGAGCGGGATCTGCGTTGCCTTGACGGTGCCCAGCTCGGGGATCGACACCTGGTAGTCGGAGAGGATCTCGAGCAGGAGCGCCTCCGTCTCGATCTCGAGGCGGTCGACTTCGTCGACGAGGAGGACGACCGGCTCGGTCGCCCGGATGGCTTCGAGGAGCGGGCGGGTGAGGAGGAACTCCTCGGAGAAGATGTTGTCCTCGATCTCCTCCCAGCCGGCGCGACGATCGCCCGGCTCGGCCGCATTCTCGACCTGGATGCGCAGGAGCTGCTTCTTGTAGTTCCACTCGTAGAGGGTCTTCGACTCGTCCAGCCCCTCGTAGCACTGCAGCCGGATGAGACGGGCGCCGAGCACGCGGGCGACAGACTTCGCCAGCTCCGTCTTGCCCGTGCCGGCGGGTCCTTCGACGAGCACCGGCTTGGCGAGCCGGTCGGCCAGGTAGACGACGCCGGCGAGGCCGTCGTCGGCCAGGTAGGCGACCGCCGCGAGGGCCTCGCGGAGCTGTGGGATCGAGTCGAAACGGGGCTCGCCCGTGGGCAGCCCGTCGCTCCATGGTGCCGCCCCGTTGCGCCCCCCCGTGGCCGCCGTTCCCTCTGTGGTCCCCGCACTCACGTCCTGACCTGCCCTTCTCCGTAGACGACGTACTTCACCGACGTGAGCGCCCGCAGGCCCATGGGACCGCGTGCGTGCAGCTTCTGGGTGGAGATACCGACCTCGGCGCCGAGGCCGAGCTCGCCCCCGTCGACGAAACGCGTGGAGGCGTTCACGACGACGGCGGCCGCGTCGACTTCCCGCACGAACCGCTCCGCCGCGGCGAGATCGCCCGTCACGATCGCTTCGGAGTGCCCCGAACCGTAGCGGGCGATGTGCCCGATCGCCCCATCGAGATCGTCGACGATGGCCACGGACGCCTTCAGGTCCAGGTACTCGCGTGCGAAGTCGTCGTCAGTGGCTGTGCCGATTGTTGGCGCCAGCGCCCGTGCCCGCTCGTCGCCCACGAGGCTCACGTGCAGCTCCGTCAAGCGGGCGGCGATCCTCGGCAGGAAGCTGGCGGCGATGGCGGCGTGGATCACGAGCGACTCGGCGGCGTTGCACACGCTCGGGCGCTGCGTCTTGGCGTTCACGATGATCCGCTCGGCCATGTCGGGATCGGCGGCGGCGTCGACGTAGACGTGGCAGTTGCCGTCGCCGTCGAGCACGTAGGGCACGGTCGCCTTCTCGAGGATCATGGCGATGAGCGCCGCCCCGCCGCGGGGGATGAGGCAGTCGATCGTCCCCCGCAGCCGAACGAACTCCTCGGCCGTCTCGTGGCGGGTGTCCTCGACGAGCAGGACCGCATCGGCCGGCAGGCCGGCCTTGGCGACCCCCTCGCGGAGGGCGGCGGCGACTGCCTTGTTCGACTCGAGGGCACCGGACGAGCCGCGCAGGAAGGCGGCGTTGCCCGCCTTCAGGCAGAGCGCCGCCGCGTCCGAGGTGACATTCGGCCGGTTCTCGTAGATGACGCCGATGACTCCGAGCGGGACGCGAACCCGCTCGACTCGCAGCCCGTTCGGGCGTACGTGACCCTCGACGACCTCACCCACCGGGTCCGGGAGGGCCGCCACCGTGCGCAGGCCGGCGGCCATGGCCTGCAGGCGAGCCTCGCTCAGGCGAAGGCGATCGACGACGGTGGCACTCGCACCGGCCGCCTCCGCCCGCCCGACGTCGGTCGTGTTGGCGGCGAGGATGTCGCCGGCGCGGGCACCCAGCAGCTCGGCCCCCTGAGTGAGCGCCTCGTTCTTCTGCTCCGTCCGAGCCAGGGCGATCGTCCGGGAGGCCGCTACCGAGCGGCGGCCAAGGGCCTCGAGCGTCACAGGGGCGTCAGGTCCCTCAAGCATGGAACAAGCTATCGGCGGGCGGTCAGCTGCCCCGCAAGGCCTGCATTAGCCGGTCACGCTGCCAGGCTCGCTCGGCGGCGGCGGTCCCCCCGGAGTCGGCGGCCGACTGACGGGCCCGCTCGGCCGCCTCCGTCGCCGCCTCCCAGGCGGGCAGGGCGCCTTTTCGCAGACCGGCGCGGAACGGGCCCCAGGGGGTTTCGAAGGTGGCGCTCACCGGCGCGTGGTCGGTGTCCTCGCCCTCCTCGTAGCGGGTGTTCTCCGCCTGGGTGAAGCGAGGAGCCGAGTCATGACGCACGGCCTCGACGGCGGCAAGGACGGCATCGCGGACGGCCGCCACGGCGGTCCAATGCGGATCGTCGAAGAGGTCGACGTCGGCAACCTCGTCGTCGATGGCGAGGTCGAAGGCGAGGTGGGCGACCTGATCGCCCTGGCGCCGCAGCCGGCGGGCCATCCCCAGGCGGGAGTAGCGCCCGAGGAGGCCGGTGTCGGCATCGGCCGCCCGGTCCAGCCATTTGCGGGCTGCCGCCACGACGTCTTGGAGCGTGCCGGCGACCTCCGGCGCGGCCGGGGCAACGCCGGCGAGGACGTGCTGGGCGCAGTCGAGGGCGAAGCGGGAGGCCGTCTGAAGAGACCAGGCGGTCTCGGCCACGAGCGCAGGGCCCTGGCTCGTCGACTCGGCCACGAAGATGCGGGCACCGAGCTCGTCGAGGAGAGCATCGAGATCGAGGAGCTTCACGCCGCTCGCAGCTGCCTCGAGGACGGATCCCGCCGCCACCGTGCCGTCCGCAGCCGGCGCCGGAAGCGACCAGAACGTGGCCTCCTCGTCGTGGAACTGCCGCCCTTGCTCGTCGGTTGGGACGAACAACGCATCGGTGGGGATGTTGAGGGTCACTCGGTGCCTCCGGCGAGCTGGGGATCGCCGCTCAACCTAACCCCTACCCGCGCCCGAACGGTCCATGATGGGGACATGGACTGGATGGAGGAAGCACTCGACACCGCAGGCGAGGGTGAGCGCTTGAGAAGGCAGTTGCGTTTCGTGCTGGAGCTCGACCGGGCCAAGTCGGTGCTCCGGCGTACGTACCTCACCGACGGCTCCCGGCTGGAGAACGACGGCGAGCACATGTGGCACGCCATGTTGGCGGGGCTCGTGCTCGCCGAGCACGCCGACGATCCGGTCGACCCGCTCCGCCTCGCCCTCATGCTCGCCGTGCACGACATCGTGGAGATCGACGCCGGCGACACCTTCGTCTACGCCAGCGCCGAGGTCCAAGCTGACAAGGTCGTGCGGGAGAAAGCGGCCGCTGAACGCATCTTCGGTTTACTGCCTGAGGACCAGCGCGACACCTTCGCGTCCCTCTGGGAGGAGTTCGAGGCACACGAGACTCCGCTCGCCCGCATGGCGGCGGCCATCGACCGTCTCCTGCCGCTCATGATGAACCGGGCGGTCGAGGCCCGCACCTGGCGGGAGCACGGCATCAGCGCCGGCCAGGTCTTCACCGTCAACTCCCGCATCGGGGAAGGCTCATCGACACTGTGGTCATTTGCCCGCGCCGTCCTCGAGGCGGCCGAGCGCGACGGGCTCTTCGAGGCCTGAGGGCCGAGGCGCCCCGGCACCGCCGGCCGGGGCGCGCCGAGCCGGCGTTGCCGGAACGAAGTCGGGGTGTCTCGAAGCAAGGGGTTTCTGGAAGCAAAAAGGGACGCCGGGCGTCCCAAACTGCTACCAGAACCAGGCGCAGGAGGCGGTGACGGCGTGAACGCCGGCATGGAGGAGCCGCCGGCCCGATCAGAGCTCGAAGACCATGCCCTCGGCGGCGACGGTGACGGGCAGGGGCGCAGACTCGAAACAGCGGGCGAGATCGTCGAGCTCGTCATCGGTGCGATCCGGCTTGTGGTGGAACAGGACGACGCCTGCGGCGCCGGCCCGTTGTCCGAGGCCGACGGCGTACTCGGCGCAGGCATGGCCGAAGGGCGCCTCGGCGGCGAGCTCCGAGGCGACGAGGTGGGCGTCGTGCAACAACAGGGCGACGCCGTCGGCCAGGGCGAGAACCGCCTCGTGGTACTCGCCCCATCCGTCAGGCCCCGGCCCGAGCAAGGTCGGGCAGTGGTCCGGGGCATAGGCGATGGCCGACCGGCCATCGCTCACCCGGTAGCCGAAGGTGCGGCCGCCCTTGTGGGGAACCTCTCGAGCTTCGATGGCGAAACCCTCGCTCTCGAAGCGACCTGGGGCGGCGCTCTCGAAACTCCACCGTCCCCGCAGCCCGCTCGGATCGATCGGGAACTGCGGCGGTGACATGCCTTTGGCGAGCACCTCCTCGGCGCCGCGGCCGTCCTGCTGCTCGGGAAGCAGCAGTCGTACGCGGGCATCGTCACGGTCTCCCCCCCGGAAGAACGGCAGTCCCTGCACGTGGTCCCAGTGCAGGTGGCTGAGCAGCACCGTCCCGCGAAAGGGCTGCCCGCCGAGCAAGGACGTGACACGGCGCACGCCGGTGCCGGCGTCGAGGATGAGCGAAGGCGCCTCCCCGCCGTCTGCGGTGAGGGCGACGCAGGAGGTATGCCCCCCGTAACGGATGTATTCCGCTCCCGGTGCAGGGGTCGAGCCACGCACCCCGCACAGGCGCACCTGCACCGATCAGGCCCGCTGATCTTCGCGTCGATGTCCCTGCGAGAGCGTCTCGAGGGCGGATCGGTCGAGCTGATCGGCGCTCACGGCTGCCAAGCGACAGGGCGTCACGGCCACGAGCGTAGAGGTACGGGCGCCGCCTTCGAGATGAGAGCGCTCGCCGAGGAGCGCCCCGGGGCCGTACTCAGCGAGACGCTCGCCGTCGTGCTCGACGCGTACCACGCCGTCGAGGATCAAGAAGACGTCCGAGCCCTCGTCGCCCTGACGGACGAGCACGGTGCCGGCCGCGACCTTGTTGATACGCGGCTTGCGACCGCCGTGCATGAGCTGACTCGAGAGGCTGCGTTCGAGGGCCGATTCGGCCGCCGTCACGAGCGCCTCAGAGTCCTCGTCGCCCCAGGGGGTGTGCCGGCCGAAGGATTTGCCGTACCAGTCACGGAAGTCCGTGAGACCCGACTTGTGTGAGAGCCGTCCGGCACTGTCGTACACCCAGTGGCGGGGGAAACGGCTGGCGCCGGTCATGGTTCCCTCGGCCCTGCCGTCGGCGTGCATCGTGAGGGAGAGGGTCGTCCATACGAGGGGCGCCCTCCACTGGACATAGGGCTTGCGACGCACCCGCCTCGGGGCG
Source organism: uncultured Actinomycetota bacterium (assembly GCA_963735115.1). Lineage (GTDB taxonomy): Bacteria > Actinomycetota > Acidimicrobiia > Acidimicrobiales > Bog-793 > JAKACA01. The sequence goes on from CAVTJR010000002.1 coordinate 444,981, forward strand.
GGCAGCCCGGTGCGGCCCCCCGTCGTCTGTACGAAGCGCACCCAGCCGTCGCCCCGCTCGGGCTCGCGCCGCAGATCGGGCAACTTGTAGGGCTGAAAGCGGTGCTTCAGCCCCCCGAGCTTGATCGTCGTCGAGCTCATGAGTCCGCCACCTTCCCCGTAACCGGCATCGACGATGCCACCGGACGGGTCGACCTCGATGTAGCCGCGAAGCACGTTGCCGAAGCGGAAGCGGTCGGCATCTCTCAGCGCCTCGACGTCATCGATCTCCTGCGGGAGGGGGTCGTCGAAATGCGTGAACCCGGCTTCAAAGGCCAGCTGGGTCGCCCCTTCGACGGCCTCGGAGGGGATCCACGACAGCGACGTCACCGAGCTTTCGTATCTGGCAGAGTTCTTGGTCACGGCATCATCATCGGATCTCAGGCGGCGCCTGCCCAGGGCGCTGCCTCGCAGCCGTCAGGTGTGCCTACTACCACCAAAGTCCGGAAGCCTGCCTCCTTCAAGCGAGGGTGGATGTGTGGGAGAACTGGAGTCGATGGCCTCGCCCGACGACGTCCCGGCCGCTCCCCCGACGATCGGGGTCTTCCTGGCGGACGACAACCTGATCGTGCGGGAGGGAGTGCGGGCGCTCATCGAGCGTCATCCCGACCTTCGCGTCGTCGGCGTCGGCGCCGACTATGACGAGGTGGTCACGGGGGCGGCTGCCACCGAGCCGCAGGTGCTCGTGACCGACATCCGAATGCCGCCGTCGTTCAACCGCGAGGGCATCGACGCCGCCAAGGAGGTCCGCAAGCGTCATCCCGGCACCGGCGTCGTCGTGCTGTCGCAGTACGACGATCCCGAGTACGCCGTCGCCCTGCTGGCTGAGGGCTCCGCCGGCTACGGCTACCTCCTGAAGGACCACATCGCCGAGGGCAACCAGCTGGTGGAAGCCATCCGCGCCGTCGCCACGGGCGGCACCGCCCTCGACCCCGCCATCGTCGAGGCGCTCATCCGCCCGGTCACCTCGCACGGCGGGCTCAGCTCGGCGGAGGAGGAGCTGCTGGCCATGGTGGCCGAAGGCAAGCCGATCAAGGCGATCGCCGCCTCACGCGGACTGCCGGCCGAAGCGGTCGACGCCGAGGTCGAGGCGGTGTTCGTCAAGCTCGCCGAAGGGGTCTCCGCCGGCACGAAGGGAGCCCTGCGGCGCTTGCGTCTCCTCCACCAAGCCATCGTCGATCGTGAGGAGCAGGGCGAAACCCTCTCCCGCCTCCTCCCAGGTGGCCTCGCCGAGAAGCTCCGCCGCGACGGGCGGCGCATCGGCGAGACCGAGCGCGTCGTCGTGACCGTCCTCATGAGCGACATCCGCTCGTACTCGACGATCGCCGAGCACGCCGACCCGAGCCAGTTGGCCGGTCAGCTCAACGTCCATCGCGCCGCCATGAACTCGGCCATCCTCGGCGAGGGCGGGACGGTCATGCAGTTCGTGGGCGACGCCGTCATGGCGGTCTTCGGGGCGCCATTCTCCCAGGACGACCACGCCGATCGGGCAGTCGCGGCAGCCGCCGCCATGCACAGCCACCAGCTCGAGATCAACGCCCGCTGGGTGATCGAGGACCTGCCCGCCTTCGGGCTCGGGCTTGGGCTGTCGACCGGTGAGGCGGCCGCGGCCCTCCTCGGGTCCGAGGAGCGACTGGAATATACCGTGGTGGGCGACACGGTCAACCTGGCGCAACGCCTGCAGCAGTTGGCGCTCGCCGGGGAGACCGTGATCTCGGGGGCAACGCTAGAAGCACTCACCGTGCCGGTCGACACGGTGCCGCTCGAGCCACAGCTCGTGAAAGGACGGGACACGCCGGTGGTCGCCTACAGGATCGAGGGTCCCGCGAGGGGGCCGAGCGTGCCGGCGTCCGCCGCCGGCTCGAGGACGACGCCGCACTACGACTCCACAGAGAGAGGGCACTGACATGAGCGAGGAAGCGCCGGCACTGTCGGCACAGGGAGTTCGCAAGACCTTCGAAGCCGAGAACGCGCCCGTGCGCGCCTTGCGCGGGTTGGAATCTGACGGTGCCGACGGGACAGTTCGTGGCGCTGATGGGACCGTCGGGGTGCGGCAAGTCGACGCTGCTCAATCTCGTGGCCGGGCTCGAGGTGGCAGACGAGGGACGGATCTTCGTCGCCGGCGAGGAGGTGACGGGGCAAGCGGAGGACGACCTCGCCCGTCTGCGCCGGCGGCACATCGGCATCGTCTTCCAGTTCTTCAACCTGCTCGAAGGCATGACGGTGCTCGAGAACGTCGCCCTGCCGGCGGTCATCGCCGGCCGCAAGCGCCGACCGGCAGAGACACGGGCACGAGACCTCCTCGACCTCCTCGGCATCGGCGACAAGGCATCCACCCTGCCGGGAGCGCTGTCCGGCGGGCAGCGTCAGCGTCTCGCCATCGCCCGGGCGCTCGCCAACGAACCGACCCTGCTGCTGGCGGACGAGCCGACCGGCGCCCTCGACTCCGAGGGCGGCCAGGAGGTCATCGAGCTGCTGCGGCGCCTGCACGGGACCGGTCAGACCATCGTGCTCGTCACCCACGACGCCGATGTGGCCGCGGCCGCCGAACGGGTCGTCCGCATGCGGGACGGTCGCGTCGTCGATCCGGCCGTGTCGACTGGCGGCGAGCGGGTGAGCGCCCGCGAAGCCGTCGTCTGAGCGGAGCGCTGCGAGCGTGGAGCGGTCGATCTCCCGGGTCGCCTGGTACCGCTTCTCCCTCGTGACGGCGAACGTCGTGGCGGCCCTGCCGGGCCGAAGCGCGGCACCCACCCCGCCCGCCCTCGTGCTGGGAGCGGAGTGACGATGGACGTCACGCTCGAGACGGCTAGGCGGGCGGTTTCGATCGACATCGATGCAGAGGCGGAGCCATGACCACCATAGAGAACACCTCCGTGAGCGTCCCCTCGCTCGGCGATTCGAGGCCCGCCCGGCTGCTGCCGGCGGCGGCGCTCTTGTCCCTCGTCACGATCGCCATCGGCGTCCTCGGGTTGCAGGCCCATGTCCGCGGCGGCCTGTCGGCCGTCGACGGCGTCGCCCTCGCGCTCGTCTTCGCCTGGTCGCTGGCCGGTCTTGTCGAGGCGCGCTTCGCCGACCGGACGCCCGCCTGGCTCGTGCTCGCCGGAACGCTTGCGGCCGCCGTCGCCCTCAGCGCCAACCGGCTGGCCGACAGCCAGCACGCCATCAGCGGGCACGAGACGGCCGCCAGGGTCGCGGCCACCCTCGTCGGCATGCTGATCATCGCCGTCATGTTCCACGTCCTGCTCGCCCTGCCGGACGGTCGCCTGCGGAGCGGGGGGCGACGTGCCGGGGCCGCCTTCGGCTACGTCGCCGCCCTTGCCACCGGTGTCGTCTTCGTCGTGCGGGACCGCCCGTTCCCCGTGCTGGCGGGCGCCCTCTGCTGGATCGTGGCCGCTCTTTGCGCCCTGCCGGCGACGCGCCGCCGCTACGCCACTTCGATCGGGCCGGATCGGGAGCGGCTGCAATGGATCGGGATCGGATCGGTGCTGGCGGCCGATGTGGCGCTCGTCGCCGGCGTCCTCCATCTGCTCGTCGACTGGCCCGGGCCGCTTGCGGCCGTGGCGGCGGCCGCCACGGTCCTCATCCCCGTCGGCGTCATGGTCGGCCACCTCCCCCGCCTCGCCCCGAAGGGCGGCCGGGTGTTCGTCCACGTGCTCTCCATCGTCGGCTTCACCATGGTCGTCTCGGCCATCTACCTCGTGATCGTCCTCGGCCTCGGGCACACGCCGAAAGACACCGAGGACCGCAAGGCGCTCGGGCTGTCCATGCTGGCGGCGGCGGTGGCAGCCGTCGGCTACGTCCCTGCACAACGCCGGCTCCTCGGCTCGGCCACGAGGTTCGTGTATGGCTCGCGGCAGGCACCGGACGAGGTGCTGCGCACCTTCGGGAGCCGCCTGACGCGGGCCGTCGCCATGGACGAGCTCCTGCTGCAGATGGCCGAGTCGTTGCGAAAGACCATGGCCCTCACGAGCGCCGAGGTCTACACGGGCGTGGGTGACGTGCTCGAGCGGGCCGTCTCGGTGCCCGACAGCGGGCCGGGCACCGTCGTCGTGTCGGCACGCGAGCGCCCCGTCATCACGCGGGCGGGTGTGTCCGGGAGCGCCTGGGCGTCGGTGTGGATCCCCGACCTGTTGAACGGGCGGCCGCACGCCCAGCTGCGGGTGGCACCCATCAGCCACGCCGGCGAGCTCCTCGGACTCATCGTCATCGAGCGGCCGCAGCGGAGCGACGCCTTCTCCGAGGACGACGACCGCGTCCTCACCGAGCTCGCCCGCCAAGTCGGCCTCGCCTTCCACAACGTGCAGCTGGATGCCGCCCTCCAGACCACCCTCGACGAAGTGCGCAAGCAGGCCGACGAGCTGCGCGAGTCCCGGGCGCGCATCGTCGCCAGCAGCGACGCCGAGCGGCGCCGGATGGAGCGTGACCTCCACGACGGCGCTCAACAGCATCTCGTGGCGCTCGCCGTCAACATCCGTCTCGTGCGCGACATCATGGCCGACGACCCGGCGGCCGGCGCCGAGATCCTCGATCAGCTGGCGAGCGACGTGCAGGACACGATTCATGAGCTACGCGAGCTCGCTCACGGCATCTACCCGCCCCTGCTCGTCGACAGCGGGCTCGTCGAGGCCCTCCGAGCCGCCGCCAACCGCAGCCCCCTCGATGTCGAGGTCGTGGCCGAGGGCATCGGCCGTTACTCCTCCGAGCTCGAGGCGGCCGTGTACTTCTGCTGCCTGGAGGCACTCCAGAACGCCGCCAAGCACGCTCCGAAGGCGAGTGTCGAGGTCCGGCTCTGGGAGGAGTCGGGTGGCTTGCTGTTCAGCGTGAGCGACGACGGTCCCGGCGTCGACATGGCCGACGCCACGCACGGTCACGGCCTCGTCAACATGACCGACCGCCTCGGAGCCATCGGGGGCACCGTCCGGTGGGAGTCGCAGCCGGGACAGGGCCTACAGGTCCGTGGCTCCGTCCCGGTGGGCTGAGCCCCTCCGAGGGCCGCAGGCAGCGATGTCAGGAGGAGCTGAACGACCCCGAGTCGCGTTCGTCCCACAGGCGACGCAAGCTCTCGACCCCGAGGCGCTCCTTGTTGAGGTAGGCGCGGGCTCCGCTCGTGGCGGCGTCCGGCGGGAGATCGCCGACGTCGTAGGTCGAACAGAGGATCACGACCACCTCCGGGTGGGCGGACACGATGCGCCGAGTCGCCTCGATCCCGTTCATGTCCGGCATGTTGATGTCCATCAGCACGAGGGCGGGGTGCAGCTCGTCCGCCAGGGTGACGGCCTCGGACCCGCCCGATGCCTCACCAGCCAGCTCGAAACCGTCCAACCTGCGCACGACCGCCTTCGCGGCCGCGCGAAACGGTGCCTGGTCGTCCACGACGAGCACCGGCAGCAGGCTGGCCATCCAAGCAATCTTGACACGACACCACCCAGGTGCAAGAGGGTGCTGGCACCACGTCGGGCGGTGGGGTCACCTTCCCGGCTCGCTCAAGAAGACGAGCACCGCCTTCACGCGTCGGTTCACGTCCTTCTCCTCGCTGAGGCCCAGCTTGGAGAAGATCGAGTTCGTGTGCTTCTCGACGGCCCGTTCGGAGATGCCGAGGGTGGCGGCGATGGCGGCGTTGCTCTTGCCCTGTGCCATCTCCTCGAGGATCTCGGACTCGCGCACCGTCAGGAAGGACAGATCGGACGCCTGCCGCTGGCGGCGGGCCTTCACGAGCTCGTCGACGACGAGCGGGTCGACGACCGACCCGCCCTGGGCGACCGTGCGGATGACGCGGGCGAGCTCGTCGGCGCCTGCTACCCGCTCCTTCAAGAGGTAGGCGCGGCCGGCGGATCCCTCCTCCAGCAAGGCGAGGGCATAGCTGGGGGCTGCGTACTGGCTGAGGATGACGACGCCGACCTGCGGGCGGTTCGCCCGCAGCCATGCGGCCGCCTGAATGCCCTCGTCGGTGCCGGTCGGAGGCATGCGAATGTCGGTGACGACGACGTCGGGCAGCTGCTCCTCGATGACGGCGAGCAATTGGGGCAGGTCGGAGGCGACCCCGACCAGCTCAAAGTCGTCGTGAGCGGCCACGAGGCGGGAAATTCCCTCCCGCAGGAGCCGGCTGTCCTCTGCGACGACCACTCGGATCGATTCCATCGGTCGCCGACCGTAGTCCCAACCGTTGCCGGTTGTGCAGCTGAGCGCCACCGCTGCCCGCTCCCGGTTGCCACGGCGTCGGCCCGAAGTCGGCCCCACAACCCCGAGGGGCGTCATGTCCGCTGAGCTCGACGCCGTCGTCGTAGGGTCCGGGCCGAACGGCTTGGCGGCAGCCGTCGTGCTGTGCGCCGCCGGCCTCGCCGTGGGCGTCTACGAGATGGGACCGACCCCGGGAGGGGGCTGCCGGACGGAAGAGCTGACACTTCCCGGCTTCCACCACGACGTGTGCTCGGCGGGCCATCCACTCGCGATCGCGTCGGGTTTCTTCCGTCGCTTCGATCTCGCCTCCCGCGGCGTGCGCCTCCTGCAGCCTGAGGTCGCCTTCGCCCATCCCCTCGACGGCGGCCGAGCCGGCGCCGTCATGGCCTCGCTCGACGACACCGCCGCCGGCCTCGGCGAGGACGCCGAGGCCTGGCGCCACCTCTTCCGGCCGCTACTGCAACACCACCCCGCCATCACCGACGCCGTCCTCTCCTCCATGCGTGCCGTGCCACCTCAGCCCGTGGCCGTGGGCCGCTTCGGGCTCCTCGCCGTCAGATCAGCGGCTGCGATCGCAGGACGCTTCTCCGGCGACGAAGCGCGGGGACTCTTCGCCGGCGTGGCCGCTCACGGGATGATGGCCCTCGATCGGCCGGTGACCGGGGGCGTCGGCCTGCTGCTCTCCATGCTCGCCCAGGCCGTCGGGTTCCCCCTCGTCGAAGGCGGCAGCGCCGGCCTCGTCTCCGCCATGGTGGAGGCGATCGAGCAGCGGGGGGGAGAGGTTCGCACCGGCGAGCGGGTGACGTCGCTCGCCCAGCTTCCGCCGGCGGAGGCCGTCCTGCTCGACGTGACACCGCGGGCGCTCGTCGAGCTCGCCGGCGACCGCCTGCCGCCCCGCCAGCGGCGGCGGGCGGAGCGCTTCCGGTACGGGCCGGGCGTCTGCAAGGTGGACTGGGCCCTCGCCGGGCCGGTCCCGTGGGAAGCGGATGCGTGCCGGCGGGCCGGCACCGTGCACCTCGGCGGCACCTTCGAAGAGGTGGCTGCGTCCGAGGCGGAGGTGGCCGCCGGCCGCCACTCGGAACGGCCGTACGTGCTGACGATGCAACCCTCCGTCATCGACGCCACGCGGGCGCCGAAGGGCAAGCACACGCTCTGGGCGTACTGTCATGTGCCAGCGGGGTCGACGCTCGATCGGAGCGAGGTGATCGCCCGGCAGATCGACCGTTTCGCCCCCGGCTGGCGCGACCTCGTGCTCGCCAGCTCCGTGCGCACCGCCGCCGAGATGGCGGAGCACGATCCCAACTACGTCGGAGGCGACATCGGATCCGGCACGCAGGATCTCCGCCAGACCTTCGCCCGGCCGGCGGCCACCTGGAACCCGTACCGCACCGGCATCCCCGGCGTCTACCTGTGCTCGTCCTCGACGCCGCCCGGGCCTGGGGTACACGGCCGCTGCGGCGAGCTGGCGGCCCTGTCGGTCCTGCGGGAAGTCTTCGGCCTGAAACGCCCGCCGGGGATCGGACCGATCGAGCGGCCTTAGGCGTCGGTCAGCAGGACGAGGTCGTCCCGGTGGACGACCTCGTCAGCCAGGTCGGTCGGGAGCTCATAGGTGCGTCGACCGAGCCATTCGCCCGAGCGTGCGGCCGCCACGCGGACGATCCCCTTGGCGAAGACGATCCCGTCAGGCCCGCGGATCTCGACGGCGTCGTCCTCCACGAAACCCCCCTCCACCCCGCTGACTCCAGCCGCCAACAGGCTCGTGCCCCGCTCGACGAGCGCCTGGCGGGCGCCGGCGTCCACGATGAGGACACCCGCCGGTTTGAGGGCGAAGGCGATCCAGAGCTTGCGGGCGGGCAGGGAGCGCTCGCGGGGCAGGAAGACCGTGCCGACCCCGACCGTGCCGGCGACCGCATCGGTGAGCACGGACGGCCGGTCGGCCGCTGCGATGACGGTGCGCACGCCCGACCAGGCGGCCATCTTGGCGGCGGCGAGTTTGGAGGCCATGCCACCGCGGGCGCCGTCGGTGCCGGGTCCACCGGCTGCCGCCTCGAGCTCGTGATCGATCTCGATGACCGATTCGATCAGCGTGGCCTCTTCGTCCGTCCTCGGATCGGCGCTGAAGAGGCCGGCTGTATCGGTGAGGAGGACGAGCACATCGGCCCCGATGAGGTGGGCGACGAGCGCCGCCAGCCGGTCGTTGTCGCCGAAACGGATCTCGTCGTCGGCAATGGCGTCGTTCTCGTTCACGATGGGCACGACGCCGAGCTCGAGGAGCCGAAGCAGCGTCTCGCGGGCATACAGGTAGCGCTGCCGGTGCCCGAAGTCGAGGGGCGCCAGCAGCACCTGGCCGACGAGCAACCCGAGAGCGGCGAAGGCGTCGGCGTACACCCGCATGAGGCGGTGCTGGCCGATGGCAGAGAGCGCCTGCAAGGTCACAGGGTCGCTCGGGCGTGCGCCACCGGGCGAAAGGGAGGCGACGCCGGCGCTGACGGCCCCGGAGGTGACGAGCACGGCGCGGTGGCCGCCCTTGCGGACCGCTTCGAGGTCAGCAGCCAGCTTGGCGATCGACCCGGTGTCGATGCCTCCTTCGGGCAGCGTGACCGAGCTCGTGCCGATCTTGACGACGACGATCACGACCTCACCAGTTGGGCTCGTACGAGAACTCCATCCGTCCGATCTGGACGGGATCGCCCTCCTTGGCGCCGGCTTTGGCCAAGGCCCGGTCGACGCCGATGCGCTTGAGCCGGCGTTGCACGTGGGCGAGGGCGTCGGGATCGTTGAGATCCGAGACGGCGACGGCACGCAGCGCCTCGCGGCCGGAGACGACCCAGACGTTGCCAGGGCGGTCCACGGCCACCCCTTCGGGAGCGGGGCGGTGGATGACGGGAGACGTGCGCGGCGCCGGCGAGGCCAGCCGGGCCGTCGCCACGATCTCCATGCAGCGCCCGACGAGCTCGCTCAACCCGGCGCCGGTGACGGCCGAGATCTCCAGATCGCCGCCGTAGCTCTCGAGCGGGGGGCGCTCGCCCTCGGGCCGGACGTCCAGCCTGGAGCCGACGACGAGGCGCGGGCGGTCGAGCAGCTCTGGGCGATAGCGCTCGAGCTCGTGCAGGAGGGCGCGCACCTGCTCGGCCGGTTGCCGCCCTTCGCTCGGGCCGAAGTCCTCTAGGTGTGCGAGGTCGACGAGTATGAGGAGCACGCGGGCGCGCTCCACATGGCGAAGGAAGCGGTGCCCGAGCCCGTAGCCGTCGGCCGCACCTTCGACGAGGCCGGGAATGTCGGCGATGACGAACTGGGAGGGCGCCGTCGTCGCCGAGCGGGCACCGACGTAGACGACGCCGAGATGGGGCTCGAGGGTGGTGAAGGGGTAGTCGGCGACCTTCGGGCGGGCGGCCGAGACGCGCGCCACGAGAGTCGACTTGCCGGCGTTCGGGAAGCCGACGAGGGCGACGTCCGCCATGAGCTCGAGCTCCAGGTTGAGCCAACGCTCCTCGCCGAGCTCTCCCTGCTCGGCAAAGGCGGGGGCGCGCAGACGGTTCGTGAGGAAGCGGGCGTTCCCGCGGCCGCCGCGGCCGCCCTCTGCTGCGAGGAACCGGTCGCCCGTGGCGACCAGATCCGCCAGCAGATCCCCCTCGAGCGAATGCACGAGCGTGCCTTCCGGCACGGGCACCACGAGGTCGGCACCGCCGCGGCCGTGGCGGCGCTTGCCGCTTCCGTGGGTGCCGTCGCCACCGCGCCGGAAGGGGTGCTCCTCGAAGCCGAGGAGCGAGACGACCTGGTTGGAGGCCTCCAGGAAGACATTGCCGCCCGGCCCGCCGTCGCCGCCGTCCGGGCCGCCCTTCGACACGTAGGCCTCGCGCCGGAACGAGACGGCTCCGGCGCCTCCGTTGCCCGCCTTGACGTGCACCTGTGCTTCGTCGACGAAGCCGGGCATCAGTTCGCTCTCAGTTCAGGGAGGCGTCGACAGGGTGGCGCGCCAGCACCGCCAGCCAGCCGCCCTGGCGGCGGAGGACCCGTTCCCAGAGGGCCGACGGCTCGGGGCTGAGCACATCGGTCTGACGTCCCTCCACGACGAACCAGGCTCCCGCCTCGATCTCCTCCTCCAGCTGCCCGGGGCCCCAGCCCGAATAGCCGGTGAAGACGCGCAGGCCCGTGAACGAGACGCCGATCTCCTCCGGAGCGCGGTTGAGGTCAACCGTGCCCAGATCCCCGATGAGGGGCGAGAAGCCGTCAGCTTCGGAATCCCCACCGTCGGGCGGATCCTCCACGGCCGGGTGGTCCCGGCCGTCGTTTTGTGTGCGACCGACGCAGATGGCGGCGTTCGGCTGCACGGGGCCGCCGAGGAAGAGCACCGGCGGCTCGGAGGCGTGCAGGCCCCAGTGCGGCACGACCTCGTCGATGGCCGTCTCGCTCGGCCGGTTCAGCACGACGCCGAGGGCGCCGTCATCGTCGGCGGCGAGCAGGAACACAACGGCGCGGTGGAAATTCGGGTCCTCCAGGGTCGGTGAGGCGACGACGAGGCGGCCCTTGGCGGGAGGTGCGGACATCTCCCGCCCTACTCAGTTCGCGAGCGGACCGGGGCTTCCGCCGTTCGCGGCCGATCCGTCGGCCGGAAGGATGTCGACGAGCCGCCGTCCTCGCCGGGCACCGAATTTGACGCTCCCGTCCGCCGTGGCGAACAGGGTGTCGTCCTTGCCGCGTCCGACGTTCTCGCCCGGATGAAAGTGCGTGCCCCGCTGGCGGACGATGATCGCCCCGGCGTGGACCATCGTGCCGTCGTACACCTTGACGCCGAGGCGCTGGGCGTTCGAGTCGCGCCCGTTGCGGGTGGAGCCGCCACCCTTGGTCTTTGACACCTCGAGGCCTCCTTCAGTCCTGCTCGGTCGTGACAGCGGCGTCGCCGGCGTCGCTCTGGTCCGCAGCGGCAGCCGCCTTCGCGGCGGTGGTCTTCGAGGCGCCAGCCGCCTTCGAGGCGGCAGAGGTCTTCGCGGCGGCGGTCTTCGCGGCGCCAGGGGTCTTCGCGGCAGCGGTCTTCGCGACGTCGGCGGTCTTCGAACTGCCAGCCGCCTTCGAGGCGGCAGCGGTCGACGCGCTGGCGCCGATGCCCGTGATCTCGAGTGTCGTGTAGCGCTGGCGATGCCCGTAGTGCCGCCGCTGGCGGGTCTTCGACTTGTAGGTGAAACCCACGATCTTTGGTCCCTTCACCTCGCCGACGACCGTCGCCGTCACGCACTGTCCGGCGAGGGCCTCGGCCGAAACCGTCACCTCAGCGCCGTCGACGACGAGAAGGGGCGTGAGAGTGAGCTCGTCGCCAGGGGCCACATCGAGCAGCTCGACGTCGACGAGCTCGCCGACCTCGACCCGTTCTTGCTTTCCACCGGCGTTGATGACCGCGTACATAGGCCCTTTACCCTAGTACGCCTGCTGGAAGGCTCCGGACGGCGGGGCGGGCCGGCGGCGGGGGTGAAACCGGCCCGCTCACCTCGTGTCGAGGCCTACGCGAGGTCACTCGGGCTCCTCGAAGACGATCCCGCGCCCGTTGCACATCGGGCAGGTCTGCGAGAGCGTCTCCACCAACCCCTCACCGACACGTTTTCGCGTCATCTCACAAAGACCCAGCTCAGAGATGTCAAAGACCTGTGTCGGCGTCTTGTCGCGGGCGAGGGCGGACCGGAAGGCGGACATGACTGCCTGCCGGTTCGCCTTCAACTCCATGTCGATGAAGTCGATGACGATGATGCCGCCGATGTCCCGCAGTCGCAGCTGGCGGGCGATCTCGGCAGCTGCCTCGAGGTTGTTCTCGAAGACGGTCTCCTCCAGGCTGGAGGATCCGACGTTCTTGCCGGTGTTGACGTCGATGACCGTGAGCGCCTCCGTGCGCTCGATGATGAGCGACCCGCCGGACGGCAGCCAAACTTTGCGGTCGAGCGCCTTGTGCAACTGCTCGTGCACGTGGTGGCGCTCGAAGAGCGGGAGTGGCTCGGACGTCGTGTCGTACAGCTCGATGCGTTCGGCCAGGGCCGGCTCCAGCTCGGCGACGTACGCCCTCACCACCTCGAAGAGATCGGGGTCGTCGATGAGGACCGACCGGTGCTCCTCCGTCAGCTCCTCCCGGATGATGCGCACGGCCATGTGCGGCTCGGCGTAGAGCAAGGCGGGTGCCGGCAGGCGCTTGGCGCGCTCGTCGAGCTCGTCCCATTTCGCCACGAGCTGCAGCACGTCGTGACGCAAGTCCTCGGCGGACGCTCCCGCCGCCGCCGTGCGGACGATGAGCCCGTGTCCCTCCGGGCGCACCTCGTCGAGGATGCGGCGGAGGCGGCGGCGCTCGTTGTCGTCGAGGCGCCGGGAGATGCCATAGGTGTTCGACTGCGGGACGAGTACGACGAAACGCCCCGGCAGCGACACCTCCTGTGTCAAGCGGGCGCCCTTCAGGCCGATGGGGTTCTTCGTGACCTGGCAGACGATCGTCTGGCCGGGACGCAAGAGGTGCTCGATGCGGTCCGCCCCAGGCTGGCGCTCGATGTCGTCGCGGTCAAACGCCACGTCGCCCCAGTAGAGCACGGCATTCTTCGGGGTCCCGATGTCGACGAAGGCGGCCTCCATGCCGGGAAGGACGTTCTTCACCCGGCCGCGGTAGATGTTGCCGATGATCTGGAGGTCCTCGTCCTGCGGGCGGGCGACGTAGTGCTCGACGAGGGCGCGGCCTTCGAGCACGGCGATCTGGGTCCGCTCCGGCTCCACGTGCACGCACATGAGGTAGCGGCCGACGGGCTTGCCGCGGCGCTCCCGGCCGCGCCGGCGCGAGCCGGCATCGTCATCGGCCTCGCCGGCGACGGCGGCGAGCTCGGCACCGCCGTCTGCTGCCGCCGGTGGGCTGCCGGCCCTGGCCTGGCGGCCCCGGCCACCGCCGGCGTTTACACCTGCCCCGCTGCCTGCAGCTTCGGCTCCGCCGCCGCGTCCGGCGCCCGAGCCCGCTTGACGCCCTCCGCTGTTGCCCGCCGACGGCGAACCCCGGCCTCCGGCACCGGCCGTGCCGGCACCGGACGATCCCTTGCCGCCGGCGGAGGAAGCCGTCCCTCCGCCTCCGCCGCTACCCGAACCGCGGCGTCCGCGACCTCCGCGACGCCGGCGGGAACCACCTCCCGAGCCACCGGCACCGGGAGATGCGCCGCCGTCGGTTGTTTCGCTCCCGCCGGTCGTGACGCTGCCGCCCGCGCTGGCGCCGCCCTTGGCGCCATTGCCAGGCGGTGCAGCCGGCACGGGTGGGGCCGGGCGCGAGTCACCGATCCTCGGCCGTCCTGGACTCGCAGGCCGGCTGTCGAGGGAGTCAGCCGGTGTGAGTGATCCCGCCGACCCGACGGCGAGCGGCTGGGCGTCGGCGTTCTCCGAGCCGGGCTGGCGAGCGCTCCGTGGCTCGGCCGAGCCGTCGGCGGCTCCGTTCGGCCCCGGTGAGCTGGCCGGGCGGTCTGGGGAGGCGTCCCCAGGCAATCGCTCGGCCGGCCCCGGGCCGGTCATCGAGTCCGACATCGGGAAGATCCCTTCTCGAGGGCGCGCAGACGCGCGCCGGTCGCACCCGACAGGCGGCTGGCGCCGCGCACAGCGTCGCAGCGGCGCGCCAGCCTGGGGTGCTTTCGTCAGTGACGAGCACAGTGTCCCCACCGTCCCGGCCTGGGCTGGCAGTGCCGCACGCGGCGGTATACCGGTCGAGCCACACGGCGAAGGCGGAACAGACGACGAGCGCGGGAGCCACGGGCTGCGGCGATCTGGGCGTTGTCATCCTGGACGACAGCCTAGTGCCGCCGCGACGCCAAAAAGGACGTTGCTCAGCCTCCGCCGATGTTCGGGTGGAGGTCGAGCTTCCGCACGGGGTGATGGATCAGGTACTCGAACACCTGGCGCACGACCGGAGCGGCCGCATCGGCGCCGTAACCGGCGTCCGGGATGATGACCGCTGCGCAGTACTGCGGTGCATCGAAGGCCCCGGTGGCGGGCCCGAAGGCCACGAAGAGGGCCGTCGGGGGGGCGTTCGGGTTGTCGCTCGTGGTCGCCGTTCCTGTCTTTCCTGCCAAGGGGAATCCGTGGTACCCGGTGAACGCCGAGTAGGCCGTGCCGTCGGAGTCCTGGATCACTCCCACGAGGCCGCTGAAGATGGCGTTGTAGGTGCTGGAGGACACCGCCGCATGGCCGACCACCCTTGGCCTGAAGATCTTCAGCACCTTGCCAGTGGGGGAGACGATGGCGGCGGCCACCTCGGGGGCATAGCGCGTTCCCCCGTTTGCGAAGGTGGCGTAGGCGTCGGCCAGCTGCAAGGGGGTGACGAGGGTTTCGCCCTGGCCGAAGGCGGTTTCGATGGCGTCGCCCGCCTGGTAGGAGTTGTAGGGAAACGCTTGCGGGTCCGACTTGTGCTGCTCGATGCGAAGGAGCGGTCCGTCCACCTGCCCGCTGGACTCGTCGGGGAGGTCGATGCCGCTCAGCCGGCCGAAACCGTAGGAGGCAGCCGCCCGCTCGATGGCCTCGGCGTCCGACCTGTTGCCGCTCTGCCAATCCGAGTAGAAGTCGTAGCCCATCGTGTAGAAGAAGACGTCGTCGGAGATCGTCAGGGCCGTGGTGACGTCGCAGGAGCCCCCCGGGCAGCTCTCGCCGTCGTTGTTGATCAACGTGCAGGTGCTCTGGGGGCTCGGCGTGCAGCCGGGAACGGTGAAGTGTCCCGGGTCGCTGATCGGGGTGTACGGCGAGATGATGCCGTCCTGCAGCGCCGCCGTCGCCGTCGTCAGCTTGAAGCTCGAACCGGGCTGGTACAGCCCGTTGATCACCCGGTTGACGAGCGGGTGCTGGGAGGCGGTGGCGTTGAGATCGTTCCAGTGGGCGGTGCTGATGCCGCCCACGAACCACTGCGGGTCGTAGCTCGGGTAGGAGACCATGGCGAGCACCGCTCCGGTCTGGGGGTCGATCACCACGGCCGCCCCCGAGGTGGCCGGCGTCGCCGGGTTGGTCTGCAGCGTGGCGATCTGGTTGGCGAGTGCCTGCTCGAGCTCGGACTCGAGACCCATGTCGAGGTTGAGGACGACCTCGTCTCCGGGCGTGGGTGCTGTCTGGGACTGCGTGCCGACGGCGTCGCCGAGGGCGTCGACCTTGAGCACCTGCTTGCCCGGCTTTCCCCGCAAGAAGTGCTCGTACTGGGCTTCGACTCCCGACTGGCCGACGACGTCGCTGGCGAGGTAGCCGTCTTTCGAGAGCACCGCCAGCTCGGGGGCGGTGATGTCGGAGACGTATCCGAGCATCTGGACGCCGAGCTCACCTTCGGGGTAGGTACGTTCGGCGACGTAGCTCACCACGACGCCGGGGAACTCCGCATGGTGCTCCGACAGATAGAGGATCGTGCTGGCGCCCACGCCCACGGCGACCGGCACGGGTTCGTAGATGCTGTCCTGCTGGTCGTTCAAGTCCGCGTCGATGTCGGCCACCGTCATGCCGAGGGCGACCGCCACGCGCTGCACGAGCCCGGCGTCGTTGACGGCGTCCTGCCGGTTGAGGGTGACCACGGACATGATCTTGTTGGCCACAAGGACGGTGCCGTCGCGCGACACGATGAGGCCCCGCGGCGGGGCGATGAGGACCGTTCTCGTCGTGAGGCTCGTCTCGTACTCGATGCCCGCCGGCCCATGCAGCACCTGCAGCGACCAGAGTCGGACGAGCATGACCGAGAAGAGACCGAGCACGACGATGCCCATCACCGTCAGGCGGAGACCGATGTGGACGGGCTCGCTCCTGCGCTGGATCTCCTTCTCTTCGCCTTCGAGGCGCTTCAGCGGGCTGGAGGAGACCCGTTGACGGGGGCGCTCGCTGGTGTCGTCTTCCACGTTGGGCGTGAGGGCGGGCTTGGGCATGGGCGCCCGGCCCGTCGGTGACCGGCCGGCACCGACGCCGCCTGGCGGGCCGCCGCTTCCGCCCGGCCACTGAGGGCCGTTGCCGCCCGCTCCGGAGGCCGTCACCGCGCCGCGCTCCCGCCCGACACCGCCCCGAGGTCGCGGGGCGGTCCGATGTTGATAGCCCGAGAGAGGGCGGCCGATGCGGGGATGACGAGGACGACGTTGGCGATCCCGACGACGGCTGCGACGACCACGAGCTGATGGGCGGGCAGCTTCGGTTGACCGAGGAGGGCGCCGATGCCCTCGAAGAGGAGTGTGCCGACGACGCCGCCGGCGAGAGCCACCGTCATCTGGAAGCCGTACGGGGCGCGACCACCGGGAAGCGAGGCGGCCGTTCCGGCGCCGAAGGCCACGAGCACGTACACCAGCGACGAGAGGCCGAAGGGCGTCAGCACGAAGAGATCCGCCACGAGGCCGACGACGAAGGCGATCACGGCGCCCTGCTGCGGCCCGGCGACGAGGCCGGCCGCGACCGCCAGGAGGAGGAAGGCGTCGGGATGCGCCCCACCGACGATGAGGCCGTTCAGGATCCCCTCCTGCACGACGAGGGCGATGCAGCCGACGGCGGCGACGCGAAGCCATGCCCGACCCGTCACAGGTACCACCGGCATTCCGTCGGGCGCTCCGGCTGGCGGGCCGCCGTTGCGGTCACGGGGCGGGGAACCACTGCAGCACCGTTACGTAGTTGAGGCCCGACAGGTCGGCGAACGGCCGCACCTGGACGGTCTTCGTGAGAGCACCGCCTTGCTGCTGCCACGACTCAACGGTTCCGACGGGGATGCCGGCGGGCAGTGATGCCCCGGTGACGCCGCTCGAGTACACGACCTCGCCGTCGTGCACACGCATGTCGGCCGTCACATTGGCGAGGTACAGGGGGTAACCGGCCCCGTGGCCGTTGGCCACGGCCACCGAAGTCGGCGTCCCGAAGCTCACCCCGAACGACGAGTCCGGATCCGTGATCGCTTGTACCACCGACGTGCTCGAGCCTGCGCTGACGACAATCCCGACGAGTCCAGGCCCGGCAACGACCGGCATGCCGACGCCCACGCCGGAGGAGGTTCCGCGGTCGATCTCGAAGGTTTCCTGGAAATTCGAGGACGATCCCGAGATGACCTCAGCGAGGAGTTGGGGGATGTTCTGCACATAGGGGAGGTTCTGCTCGGTCAGTATCTCCTGCAGCTGGCGCTCGGCCGTCTCGTTCTCGAGGGCTTGGCGCCGGAGGGCGCCCAGCTCATTGCGGAGCTGCTCGTTCGCCTTCACGGCGCTGCCGTAATTGACGGCGCCCGAGAAGAGGTCACCGATAGGGTGAAGGACGTCGGCCAGGACCCGCTGCACGGGAGAGATGGCGTCGCGGGCGCCGTTGCGCACGGACTTGATCGCCCGGCTCGCCTCGCCACGATAGTCGAGGGTGATGGCCGTGACCGAAAGCAGGATGAGGATGGCCAGCGTCAGGCGCTGGGAGGTGTTACGCCGAGTCGTGGACACCACGACTCCGTGATCAGCGGTTGGAGGAGGACTGGAGAACCGCCTTCAGTGCCTCGAACTCCTCGAGGCACATCCCGCTCCCGAGGGCCACACAGTTCAACGGGTCAGGGGCGACGACGATGGGCATGTGGGTCTCGGCCTGCAGGCGAACGTCGAGACCGTGCAAGAGGGCACCCCCACCGGTGAGCACGATCCCCTGCTCCATGATGTCGGCGGCCAGCTCGGGCGGACAGCGGTCGAGGGTCACCTTGACGGCGTCGACGACGGCGGCCACTGGTTCCTCGATGGCCTTGCGGATCTCCTCCGTCGTAGTCACGACCGTCTTCGGGAGGCCCGTGACGAGGTCACGACCGCGGATCTCGGCATGTAGCTCCTCTTCGAGCTCACAAGCAGAGCCGAGGGCGATCTTGATCTCCTCGGCCGTGCGCTCGCCGAGGGCCAGGCTGTACTCCTTCTTCACGAAGGAGATGATGGCCTCGTCCAACTCGTCGCCGCCGATGCGGATCGACTGGCTCACGACGATGCCACCGAGGGAGATGACGGCCACCTCGGTCGTACCGCCACCGATGTCGACGACCATGTTGCCCGTCGGCTCGTGGATCGGGAGGCCGGCGCCGATGGCGGCGGCCATGGGCTCTTCGACGATGTAGGCCTTGCGGGCACCGGCGTATTCGGCCGCTTCCTGCACGGCGCGCTTCTCGACGCCGGTGATCCCCGACGGCACGCAGATCACCATGCGGGGCTTGGAGAAGCGCCGCGGGTGGACGCGGCGGATGAAGTACCGCAGCATCATCTCGCAGATCTCGAAATCGGCGATGACGCCGTCCTTGAGCGGCCGGATCGCCTGGATGTTGCTCGGCGTACGGCCGATCATCCGTTTCGCTTCGGCGCCGACGGCGAGCGGGTGACCATCTTTCACGTTGATGGCCACGACGGATGGCTCGTTGAGCACGATCCCCTTGCCGCGAACGTAGACGAGCGTGTTGGCGGTGCCGAGGTCGACGGCCATGTCACGGCCGATGAAGGAGAGGCTGTTTTCACCCATACAGAAACATGTCCAAAGGTTGAGGGAGGTCACCCAAGGCTATGGGATCGCGTGGATCGGAACAAGGCGGCCCGTGGGGGCCGATCCGCAAAACAGGCCTGCTACCTCAGTGTAGCCGAGGGAAAAAGATCCCAATCTCTCGCGTGGCCGACTCGGCGCTGTCCGAGCCGTGGACGAGGTTCTCGGTGAGTACCGTCCCGTAATCGCCCCGGATCGTGCCCGCCGGGGCTTCCGCCGGGTTCGTCGGGCCCATCATCGTGCGCACGATCCTCCAGGTGTCCGCAGGGCCTTCCACGACGAGGAGAACGGCGGGCGCAGACGTGATGAAGTCGATGAGGTCGCCGTAGAAGGGCTTGCCTTCGTGCTCGGCGTAGTGCTCGGCAGCCTCCGCAGCCGTGATCGTGCGCAGCTCGAGGGCGACGCTGCGGAGGCCCTTGCGCTCGAGTCGGCCGACGATCTCCCCGACGAGCCCACGCTCCACGGCATCGGGCTTGCAGATCACAAGGGTGCGGTTCACGGGCACGGGACACTAGCGCTGCGGTCCATCCGGGGCGGTCAGGCCCTGGTCAGGGACATCTGCTGCACCTGCCGGCAACCAAGGGCCGCTAGCGGGCCAGCAGGCTGCGGGCGGCTCCGACGACGTACAGCGAGCCGGTGACGAGCACGAGATCATCCTCGCCGGCGAGCTGCAACGCCCGTTCCACCGCCTCCGCCACCCCGGCGCATTCCTCCGTGGCGAGCCCGAGGGCCGCTGCCGCCGAGGCCACGGCGGCGGCTGATTGAGCGCGGGGCGACGGAGGCGAGCATGCGAGAACGGTCGAGATCAGCTCCGGCCCCAACCCGCGCAGCAGGTCGGCGGGGTCCCGACCCCGTAGGCAGCCCATCACGACGAGGACGCGGTTGCCGCCAAAGTCCTCGCTCAGGGCGGCGCCGGCCGCGCGGGCACCGGCGGCGTTGTGGGCGCCGTCGAGCACGATGAGGGGCCGGTGGCCAAGGACCTCGAGCCGGCCCGGGGCCGTCACGGAGGCGAAGGCGTCCGCCATGACCTCCTCTCCGATCGGAGCCCCGAAGAGCGCCTGGGCGGCTGCCAGGGCGCAGGCGGCGTTGTCCGCCTGGTGGGCGCCGAAGACGGGGACGAACACGTCCTCATACCGGCTGAGCGGGGTGTAGAGGTCGAAGACGCGACCACCGACGGCCGGCCGGCTGCGCTCGGCACCGAAGTCCCTGCCCCGGCACCAGACGGCGGCGGCGCCGGCGGCGGCGGCCTCCGCCTCGAAGATGCGAGCGATGTCAGGGTCCTCTTCGCCCAGCACCAGGGTGCTCCCGGCCTTCACGATCCCCGCCTTCTCCGAGGCGATCTGGGCGCGAGTGGGTCCGAGGATGTCGACGTGATCGAGCTCGACGTTGGTGACGACGGCCACGAGGGCGTCGGCGACGTTCGTGGCGTCGAAACGGCCGCCGAGGCCGACCTCGATGACGGCCGAGTCGGCCGCCTCCTCAGCGAACCAGGCGAATGCGGTCGCGGTGAGAATCTCGAACCAGGTGGCACTTTCGCCGACGAACACTTCCAGCTCGGCCATGGCGGCCAGCTCTCTCGAGAGCTCGGCGTCGGTGATCGTCCTGCCTCCGATCGCCATCCGCTCGTTGATGCTCTCGAGGTGCGGGCTCGTGTACAGACCCGGGTTGAGACCGGCGGAGGCCAAGAGCGCTGAGCACATGCGCGCCGTCGAACCCTTGCCGTTCGTCCCGGTGATGTGGACGACCGGGTAGGACGACTGCGGGTCGCCGAGGACCTTGCAGAGGGCGGCGATCCGCTCCAGAGTGGGCAGAGCGTGGCGCCCGGCCTTACCCGACTCGATCGCCTCGAGGTTGATATGCCGGTCGAGCCAGGCGAGGGCCTCTCCGATGCTGGCGTTCAGGCCGGCAGCAGGAGGTGAGAAGGGCCCGACTTCATCGGCCACGGCGCGTCCGCGAGCGATCCATCAGGTACAGCTCAAGGCGACCGATAAGTGAGAGGACGGCAGCCAGTTGTGTTGGCTTAGGAGGCAGCGCGACGGGAGGTTCGGTCGGGCTTGCCGGGGGCGCCTCGCAGGACGAGGCTCGGGGCGACCCGCTCGAGCACGACGGACCGGTCCACGACACACCGGCCGATGTCCTCCCGGCTCGGCAGGTCGTACATGACGTCAAGGAGGACCTCTTCGAGGATCGCCCGCAGCCCGCGGGCCCCCGTGCCCCGGAGCAGTGCTTGATCGGCGATCGCCTCCAAAGCGTCCTCCGTGAGCTCGAGCTCGACGTTGTCGAGCTCGAAGACCCGGTGGTACTGCTTGACGAGGGCGTTCTTGGGCTCGAGGAGAATCCGCACGAGCGCCTCTTGGTCCAAGCTGGAGACGGCGCCGATGACCGGCAGCCGCCCGACGAACTCGGGGATGAGGCCGAACTTGAGCAGGTCCTCGGGCAGCACCTGCATGAGCAGCTCGCTCTCGCGCCAGCTCTTGCCTCGGCGGACCTCGGCCCGAAAGCCGATCCCGGCCATCCCGATGCGGCTCTCGATGATCTTGTCGAGGCCGGCGAACGCCCCTCCGCACACGAAGAGGATGTTCGTGGTGTCGATCTGGATGAACTCCTGGTGAGGGTGCTTGCGGCCCCCCTGCGGCGGCACGGAGGCCGTGGTGCCTTCCAGGATCTTGAGGAGCGCCTGCTGGACGCCTTCGCCCGAGACGTCCCGTGTGATCGAGGGGTTCTCCGACTTGCGGGCGATCTTGTCGATCTCGTCGATGTAGATGATGCCCGTCTCGGCCTTCTTGACGTCGTAATCGGCTGCCTGGATCAGCTTCAGCAGGATGTTCTCGACATCCTCGCCGACGTAGCCCGCTTCGGTGAGCGCCGTGGCATCGGCGATGGCAAAGGGGACGTTGAGCATGCGGGCCAGTGTCTGGGCGAGGTGGGTCTTGCCACAGCCGGTGGGCCCGAGCAGGAGAATGTTCGACTTGGCGAGCTCGACGTCCCCCTCGCGATAGGCGCCTGCCTGTACCCGCTTGTAGTGGTTGTAGACGGCCACCGAGAGGATCTTCTTCGCCTGCTCCTGCCCGACGACATAGTCGTTCAGGAATTCGAAGATCTCCTTCGGCTTGGGCAGGTCCTCGAATCGGACCTCCGTCGGCTCAGCGAGCTCCTCTTCGATGATGTCGTTGCAGAGCTCGATGCACTCGTCACAGATGTAGACACCCGGACCGGCAATGAGCTTTTTCACCTGCTTCTGCGATTTCCCACAGAAGCTGCATTTGACGAGCTCTCCCCCGTCACCGAACTTGGCCACCGTCTCCCCCCAGTCAGGCAGCGCCAACGGCAGCGATGTTGCTGCCGAGGACTTCCCGGTTCGTGATCACCTCATCGATGACACCGTACTCCTGTGCTTCGGCCGCGCTCATGATGAAGTCCCGGTCGGTGTCGAGCTGGATCTTGGCAACCGTCTGGCCGGTGTCGTGCGCCAGCATCTCGTTCAGGAGATCCCGCATGCGGAGAATCTCCTTCGCCTGCAACTCGATGTCCGTCGCCTGCCCGGCGGCACCGCCGTAGGGCTGGTGAAGGAGGATGCGGGTGTGCGGCAGGGCGAAGCGCTTGCCCTTCGTTCCGGCGGCCAGCAGGACGGCGGCAGCCGAGGCGGCCTGCCCGAAGCAGAAGGTCGACTTGTCCGGGCGCACGTACTTCATCGTGTCGTAGATGGCGAACAGAGCCGTGATGTCGCCGCCGGGCGAGTTGATGTAGATGTTGATGTCCTTGTCCGAGTCCTCCGACTCGAGGAAGAGCATCTGGGCGCACACGAGGTTGGCGATCGTGTCGTCGATGGGTGTGCCGATGAAGATGATTCGTTCACGGAGCAGCCGCGAGTACAAGTCGTAGGCGCGCTCTCCGCGGCTCGACTGCTCGACGACCGTCGGAACGAGGTAGTTGTACGCCCTCAAGCCCGACCCTCCTCCGTGTCGTTGTCGTGGTCCACCGCTTCGGCGGTCGGATCCTCGGTGCCACTGCCCTCGGCAGCGTCCTCCGTCGCCATCTCGGGATCCTCCGATGAGCCTTCGTGCTCCAGAAGCAACGTTCGGTCCATCGCGTTCCCCTGCTCATCGACGACTTCGACGTGGTCGAGCAGCCACTCGACCGCCTTCGAATTCCTGATATCAGAGCGTAGCCGCTCGAGTCCGGCTCCCTCCGCAACCTGACGAGCGACGTCGCTCACCGATCGGTCGGACTCGTCGGCGAGGCGCTGAATCTCGGCCGCCAACTCATCGTCGCTGACCTCGAGCCCTTCGGCGTCGGCTACGGCGCGTAGCGCCAGGTCGGCACGAACCTGCTCCGTCGCCTGCCCCTTCAGCTCTGCGACGAGCTGGTCGGCATCCTGCTCCCGGGCGGTCAGGTACTGATCGAGGCTGATCTTGCGGGCCTCGAGCTGGCGGAGGAACGACGCCAGCAGCCGCTGGGTCGCCTCGTTGACGAGCGTCTCCGGCATGTCCTCCTGCACGAGGCCGGCGAGCGCTTCGATGGCCTGCTCGCGCATCGCCAAACGAGCCTGCAGCGTTCGCAGCGCCGTCATCCGCTTGCGCAGATCCGATTTCAGATCGGCGATGGTGTCGAACTCGGAGGCGTCCGAGGCCCAGGCGTCGTCCGCCGCCGGCAGCACCTTCTCCCGCACCTGCTTCACGAGGATCTTCAACTCGGCGCTACCGCCGGGGGCGTCGGTGGCGTCGAGGGCGAGGATGTCGCCCGCCTTGGCGCCCCGCAGCCGCTCGTCGGCCCCTTCGGCCAACATGCCCGAGCCGACCTCGTAGACGAAGTCGGACGTCGCGAGATCCTCGACAGGCTCACCGTCTCGGGTCGCTTGTACGTCGACGGTCACGACGTCGCCGTCTGCCGCCGGGCGGTCGACGTCGGAGAGCTCGGCGAACTGCTCGCGCATGCGGTCGATCTGGGCGTCGAGATCCTCGTCGCTCACCTCCGGCGACGGCACGGTCACGACGAGCCCGTCCCGCCCGGCGACGGAGACCTTCGGTCGTACCTCGACGACGGCGTCGAAGGCGAGCGGGCCCTCCTCCTCCCCGGAGGTGATGTCGATCTCGGGGGCGGCGATGGTGTCGAGGTCGGCTTCCTCTACCGCCTGGGCGTAGTAGTCCGGCAGGGCGTGGCGGATGACCTCCTCCCGGATGGCTTTGCCCCCCATGCGGACCTCGAGCAGGCGCCGGGGCACTTTCCCGGGACGAAACCCGGGCACGCTCACCTCTCGCTGCAGCTTCCGGAAGGTGTCTTCGACGGCGGTCTTGAGCTCGTCCTCGTCGACCTCGACGGACAGCTTGACCTTGTTTCCTTCGAGTATTTCAGCGGTGGAGCGCATATGGCTCGGGGAGTCTACCGGTCGCTCGGAAGCCGGGCCGACAGCGGGTCGAGCGTCCCGCGGCCGTCCGACCGCGCCGAGACGGCCCCTTCCTCCGAAGCTTCGCCACCCTCGTCGTGTCCGCCGTGGCCGCCAGCGGCTGCGCCCTCGCTGGCGGACGGCTGGGCGAGGACACCGAGCAAGTGCTCGTAGCGGCCGACGATGTCGGAGAGGTCGTTCTCCTCGAGGCCGGCCTCCTCGGCTCCCCGCAGGATCATGTCGGCTTGGCGGAGCAGCGCTGCTCGCTGGGACCCCTCGGCGGCGTACTCGGCCACGTGCGAGATGGCGTCCAGCAGGCGGATGACGACCGCCGGCATGCGCCCGCCCGCCTGGCGGATCTTGTCGAAGGCGCGGTTCACCATCCGCTCGTAGCTGGGCGCGAACTCGATGAGGCGGATGACGCCGCCGCGGTCACGGTAGACGCCTTCGGACAGCACCCGCCCGGAGATGCGGCTGAGCCCTGCTGACAGCCAGTCGATGCAGGTGAGCGCCGTGAACGTGTCGTTGACGGCAGCCGAGAGGGCTCTGATGGCGATCTCGACGAGCTGGTCGATGGCAAAGACGGGGTCCTGGATGAGCGTGCGGTGAGGGCCGGTGACGTGGGAGCGCGCCAGCGCCTTTTCCACCCGCGACGCTGCGGCCGCCGGCCAGATCGTCCCGAGGGGGCGTCCACCGACGACGAAGTGCCCGGGCCGGTGGGCCAGGCGGATGACGGCGCCGGCGTCCTCGGCGATGTCGACGAGTTGGCCGAAGGCGACGAACTGGAGGTACCCGCTCTCGAGTGCCGGCATGGTGACGCCCTGGGCGTCGAGCAGGCGCACGGTCTGGGAAACGTCCTCGGCTCCTGATGGGCGCTGCGAGGCGCCGGAGGACGCCTCGAGCGGAAACTCCGCGTCGATGGCCGAGAACAGGTCGCGGGCGATACCGGCGATGACTTCGGGGAGCTGGATCGACTTGGCGATGTGGTGGATGAAGTAGATGAGGACGGCGACGTCGACGAATAGCAGCGCCTCGGCGACGGTGATCGACAGGTTCGGGACGAAGTCACCGAGCGGGCCCGAGCTCGTCGAGATCGAGCCGAGGGCGAGCACGGAGTACACGAAGGTCGCCACCCAAACGCCGAGTGTCACCTGGTTGCCGACGTCGCGCACGAAGTTGCGCATCATCCGCGGCCCGAACTGCTGGGAGGCGAGCGTGAGGGCGAGGATCGTGATGGAGAACACGACACCGACCACGGTGATGACCGCAGCCGCGATGGCGATGAGGACCTGGCGGGCGGCATCCGCGCTCGGCGTGCGGATCCAGAAGGGGTAGCTCAGGTGATGGTGGTAGGCGGCGACGTCGAGGCCGTAGGTGACGGCGAACAGCCCGAGGCTGGCCACCACGAGGAGCGTCGGGACGAGCCACAGCGTCGTGCGCAGCTCCTCACGTTGCCAGCTCGCCTTGCGCAGGTTCTCGGGCAATAGGTGCCTGCGCCCCGTGCGTGCCACTGATTTGTCTCCTGGCACCGTGCACCTCGGGACGGGTCGTGGGTCAGGCGGCTGTCCGCCCAGACCGATTCGATGCCGACCAGACTTCCCGGCGCTCCAGCCAGCAGCTTAGTGTGCATCGCCTCCTTCCTCGGGTGGAGACGGCCTCGCCGTATACTCCAGCGGTCCGGGGAGTAGCGCAGCTTGGCAGCGCGCCTGCTTTGGGAGCAGGAGGCCGCGGGTTCAAATCCCGCCTCCCCGACCGCCTCCCCGACACCGCCTCCCAGAAGCGTCGACTACCCCTTGGCAGGGTTGGTCGGCTGGCGAGTCAGGGCGCCGCGCCGTCATCTCAGGCGTCACCTCAGGCGTTGCGGATGCGGGCCGCTTCCTGCAGGTTGAAGATCTCGACGGAACGCTCCCGCATCTCGATCTTTCGTACCTTTCCCGTCACCGTCATGGGGAAGTCGTCGGCAAGGTATACGTAGCGAGGGATCTTGTAATGAGCCAGCCGGCCGGTACAGAACTCTCGCAGCATCTCGGCCGTGATCGGCTCGGCCCCTTCACGCAGGCGAACCCACGCGCAGAGCTCCTCGCCGTACCGCTCGTCGGGGACGCCCACGACGTACACCTCGACGATGTCGGGATGCCCGTAGAGGAACTCCTCCAGCTCGCGCGGGTAGACGTTCTCACCCCCGCGGATGACCATGTCCTTGATGCGGCCGACGATGTTCACATAGCCGTCGTCGCGCATGATGGCCAGATCGCCCGTGTGCATCCAGCGGGCGGCGTCGATGGCCTCAGCCGTTTCCGTGGCGTTCTCCCAGTATCCGAGCATCACCGAGTAACCCCGCGTGCACAGCTCCCCCGGCTCGCCTCGAGCCACCGTGAGGCCGCTGGCGGCGTCGACCACCTTCACCTCGAGGTGCGGCATGACCCGGCCGACGGTGGCCGTGCGGCGGTCGAGGTCGTCATCCATGCGAGTCTGGGTCGACACGGGCGACGTCTCGGTCATGCCATAACAGATCGATACCTCCTCCATGCTCATCTCGGAGATCACCCGTTTCATCACCTCGATAGGGCAAGGAGAGCCCGCCATGATCCCCGTTCGCAGGCAGGAGAGGTCGAGCGAGGCAAGGCTCGGATGGTTGAGCTCGGCGATGAACATGGTCGGCACTCCGTACAGGGAGGTGCAGCGCTCCGCCGCCACCGCCTGCAGGGTCGCCCCCGGGTCGAAGGAGGGCGCCGGGATGACGATGCAGGCGCCGTGCGAGGTGGCACCGAGGTTGCCCATGACCATCCCGAAGCAGTGATAAAAGGGCACGGGGAGGCAGACCCGGTCCTCCTCGGTGTAGCCGATGAGCTCACCGACGAAATAACCGTTGTTCAAGATGTTGTGATGCGAGAGGGTGGCGCCTTTCGGGAAACCCGTCGTGCCGGAGGTGTACTGGATGTTGATGGCGTCGTCGAAGCTCAAGGTGGCGGCCGTCTTCGCCAGGAGGCCGGCGGGCACCGACTCCGCAGCCGCCACGAGCGAGTCCCAGCTGTCAGTGCTTGCGACCACGACGTCGGTCAGGGCCGGGCAGTCGCCCCGCACTGCCTCCACCATGGCCGGGTAGTCGGAGCGCTCGTTCGCCTGCGCCGTGACGAGAAGCGACACCCCCGACCGATTGAGGGCGTAGCTGAGCTCGTGCACCCTGTAGGCCGGATTGACGTTCACGAGGATGGCACCGATCTTCGCAGTGGCGTACTGCACGAGCACCCATTCGGCCGTGTTCGGCGACCAGAATCCCGACCCGATCGCCCTTGGCCATCCCGCGAGCGAGCAGGGCGCGGGCGAGGACGTTCACGTCGTCGTCAAGTTGCCGGTAGGTCCAGCGCCTCCCCGTCGGCCGGTCGACGAGCGCCTCGCGGTCGCTGAAGCGCTCGACCGTCCGCTCGAGGTTCGCCCCGATCGTCTCGCCGAGCAACGGCATCGTAGACGGGCCGGACGCGTACGACAGCGCTGCGGACATGCCACCTCCCTTGTTGCTGGGGACACCCGAGACGCTACGCCGCCGCGCCGCCCACGGCAGGCCCGCCGCCCAACGGTCGGGCTGCTGTCGCCGTCCGGGGCCTCCGGCGGCAAGGATGGGCCTGTGACGGAGGTGGAGGAGTTCCAACGCCTGTACGGCCCCTGGCAGCCGATGCGACCGGGAGAGGTGGCTTCGTTGTTGGAGGGCTGTGGGTTTCGATGGTGGGTTGCGGGTGGGTGGGCACTGCAGGCGGCCGGCGCCGAGGCCCGCCAGCACGAGGACACGGACGTCACCGTGCTGCACCGCGACCTCGAGCCTCTACGCGACTGGCTGTCCGGTTTCCACCTCTGGGAGGCCGATTCGGGATCGCTGCGGCCACTGCTGCCCGGCGAGGAGATGACGGACGGGCGTGAGCAGTTGTGGATGCGACGGAACGCATTCGAGCCCTGGCTGCTCGATATCCTCCTCTCGCCGTCGGAGGGAGACGACTGGCTGTACAAACGCAATCGCCAGATCCGCCTCGGGTTGGACGCCATCGGCCACGCCGTTGACGGTGTGCCCTATCTGCAGCCAGAGCTCGTCCTGCTCTTCAAGGCACACCGCCGCCGCCCGAAAGACGAGCTCGATTTCGCCGCGGTGGCTCCCCGTCTCTCCCCCCCAGCTCGCGACTTTCTCATCGGCGCCCTTCGTTCGAGCGAGCCGGACTGCCCGTGGATCGGCGACCTCGAGGCATTCGCCTGAACCGGCTCAGGTCTCTTGTACCGGCATCACTTGCATGCGAGGCGCTAGAATCCGACGGGGTCGGGGTGTTCAACTCGATCTGCTGCATGGCGGTGCACTCCCTCCCCACCACGATGGCGTCCAAAGGGGTCTCTGGCAACGATGGCAGGCCACTGACAGCTGCGGACAGATGGAGGCTCTCGGTGAGATCGCTCGTGGCTTGCCGGCGCCAGGCAGACAGGTTCGGGACGGGCACGCCGAAGCGCTCCTCAAGAAACCTCAGCTGCGACGTGTGGTCCGACACCTTCGAGAAGACGTGCCCACCCCGCGAAAAGGGCGAGACGACGAGCATCGGAACTCGGATCCCGAGACCGATGGGGCCGCGGATGCCGCCGGCCGAGGCGGGGAGCGGGTCGACGGTGAGGTACTCACCGGGCGTGCCGGCAGGGGGCGTCAGAGGCGCCACGTGATCGAAGAAGCCGTCGTTCTCGTCGTAGGACAGGAACAGCACCGTTTTCGCCCACACCCGGGGGTTCGAGGCGAGAGCCTCGAGCACCCTGTGGGTGTAGTACTCGCCGCGCGCCGGTGGGGCGGGCGGGTGCTCGGACATGTCTTGGGGCAGCGTGGGCGCGACCAGCCACGAGACGGCGGGCAGGGTGCCGTTTCCGATGTCGCGCACGAAATCCCCCGGGAACGTGGAGGCGAAGGCCGCTTGGTGAAGACGCGTTGAGGGATCTCGATACTGCCGGAAGTAGAGCAGTCGGTTGTTGGAAACGGCCATCGACAGGCCGCTCTCCGGGGCGTACTCGGATCCGGGCGGGTTGTAGACGCGCCAGGAGATGCCGTAGTCGTCCAAGACCTCCGGCATGGTCGGCCACGACACCGACCACTTGGCGGACTCGAGCTCGTCCGTCGTGATGATCGGGCCTCCCCCTCGCCCGTCGGGATCGTTCGTCGCCGACATCCAGAACAAGCGGTTGGGATCCGTCGGCCCGAGTACCGAGCAGTGGTAGGCATCGCAGAGCGTGAAAGCGTCGGCGAGGGCGTAGTAGAAGGGCAGGTCCTCGCGCTCGTAGTAGCCCATGGTGAGCACGCCGTTCTCGGGGCCTTCGTAGGACGCCGACGTGTGCGTGGTGACGAAAGCGGTCATCTGCCCGCCGTTCCAACAGGAGTGCTGCGCCGGCCATGCATGCGAGAGATCGAAGGTGCACTCCGCATCCGTGCGGGCTGTGTCGAGGTGAAACGGGAGAAGGCGCCCGACGGGAGGCAGCGTGCGGTTCGACGGCCAGGGCTGGGCGAACACACCCGGATCACCGGCCGGGTGGTCGTCGAACCCTCGCACTCCCCTGTAGGTCCCGAAGTAATGGTCGAAGGAACGGTTCTCCTGCATGAGCATGACGACGTGCTCGATCGCTCCGAGATCGGAGCCGGCCGGCTCGACGGCGGCGGCCCTTTGCACCGTCTTCGCGGTCGGAGAGCAAGCCGACAGCAGAGCGCCAGCGGCGCCGGCGGCGCCGGCGGCGGCGGCGGCTCCGAGGAATCGGCGGCGATCCATGCGGCCGTTGGTCATCCTGTGCCCGGCCCCTGGACCGACACCCGGAGGCCACCCTCGGCGACGAGGGCGTCCCTGAGGCGACGGAGGTTCGCTCGCCATTCCTCCGCCGACCGTTTCGGAAGCACGTCCTCCCAGATCGTGAGGCAGGAGCCGCGGGTCTGCACGAGACCGGCCGGACGAGCGAAGAACCAGAGATGGAAGTGGGCCGAGCCGTCGCCGTAGCGGTACACATGCACCCTGCCAACGCCCTCCACCGACCGGACCGCCCGCTCGATGCGGCAAGTGAGCGGGCCGAGCTCGAGCGCACGCTCCGGCGGAAGGGTGTCGAGATCCACGTGCTCGACCGTTTCGAGGAGCACGACGGCAGGCACGCTGCGGGGCCCGGGGTCGGTGAGGCGCCAGTGCGCTGCCTCGAGCAGGACCGCCTCCGGGCGCGGCGAGCACTGAAAACATGGGCGTCCCCCCGGTTCGCCGGCACGAGCGGGCTCCGGAAACACGGGGGCTTCCAGCCGCTTCACTCTCATCTCCCCCTCGAAAGGGAAGATGTCCCAGTCGCTCATATCAGGAAGCGGCAAGCGGCCGTCGGCGTCCTCGCGCCGGCGGACATCCTCGACGACCCGCCGGATGGCCGGCGGGAGCTCTTCGGTCACGACGGCTGAGCCTAGAGGCGACCTCACCGTGGAACCGGTGTGCTGGCGCTGCAGCAGTGGCCTAGGTTTCTCCGGAGTGTCGATGTCACCCTATGTCCGCGCCCTGCGCGACGCTGTCGGTGACCAGCTGATCCTGCTGCCGGCCGCCGTCGTGCTCCCGCGCGACGAGGAGGACCGCCTTCTCCTCGTCCGCCACGCCGACACGGGGTTGTGGGGCTTGGTCGGCGGTGCCGTTGAACCAGGCGAGTCTCCTGCAATGGCGGCGAGGCGCGAATGCGAGGAGGAGACTGGGCTGCAGATCGAGCTCGGACCCATCGTGGCGGCGGTCGGCGGGGAGCGTTTCGAGGTGACGTATGGGAACGGAGACCGGGTCGCCTACGTGGCGACCGTGTTCGAGGCCCGCGTCGTGTGCGGTGATCTTCGGCCCGACGGCGTCGAGGTGGACGCGGCCGAATGGTTCACAGTGCCCCGCCTGGGGACGGCGACGCTCAACCCGTTTTGCGTGAACCTCTTGAGTGATCTCGGAATTCTGCCGGACCGAAGCAGTGCCGGCACCTGAATCCGTCCCGCTCGGCGGGCGACGCGCAATGCGTTCGGCATCCCCCAGCCTCTGTTGGACGACCCGTAGAGGATCCGGCGCCGGCGGGATCCTCAGCTATCGTGATCGCCGCCCGCGGGCGTAGCTCAATGGCAGAGCTCCAGCCTTCCAAGCTGGCTATGCGGGTTCGATCCCCGTCGCCCGCTCCACCCCGTTTTCACTGGTCACGAGCTTGTGCGGTGCCCGGACCGGCCAGCGACTTGGGCGGCGTGACCCGAACGTGACCTCACGAATCGGCGCCAATCGGCGCCAATCGGCTCGGTTTCGAAATCTTACGCGACGGGCAACTCACCGGAGCGCCGGGCGTCCCCGTGACGTCGCGTGCGGGCAGGCGCGGCGACCTGCAGCTGGTGGCTTACACGGTGCCTTAAGTCGACGTCGAGTCAAGCGTTCGTCCCCCCGCCGCCGGCTCGCCCGCTTCACCCCGACCGAGACGACAGACCGAGGGATCCGTCTTCCAGCAGATAGGCGGCCGTACAGGCGGCTAGGACAACCGGGTCGTCCGTGGCGAGGACGACGGCGCAACCCTTCTCGGCCACGGCGTGCAGCAACTGCAGCACGAGAGCGCGGTTCTCCGGGTCGAGCTCGGACGTCGCCTCGTCGGCGACGAGGACGTCCGGGCCGACTGCGAGGGCGCGGGCGATGGCGACGCGCTGTCGCTGCCCGCCGGAGAGCTCCGTGGCCATGCGGTCGCCGAAGCCGCCCAGGCCGACCGAGGCGAGCGCCCCCAGCACCCGGTCATGGACCTGTGCCGGCGGGAGCCGGTGGGCCTGTAGGGGGAGGCCCACGTTCTCGCCGGCCGTCAGTTGGGGGGCGAGGCCGGGGGTCTGGGGGACGTACCCGATCACGGCGTCGCGCCTCCGCGGCCCGTCCCGACGCCGGCCACCCCTTTCGTCCATGCCGCCGTCCTCCAGCGAGGCGGGAGTACTCGCCGGGAGTAGCTCGACGCGCCCGGCATCGGGTTCGAGAACGCCGGAGAGGACCATGAGGAGCGATGTCTTGCCGCCTCCCGACGGCCCCGTGATGCCTACGAGCGAGGCTGGTGGCACCTCGAGGTCAACACCGTCGAGGAGTTGTCGTTCGCCGCGATGGAGCCGCAAGCCGGTGGCAACAAGGCGAAAGCCCGTGCGGCTGAGCGGAATCCCCGGGCTCCACTGCGGCTGGGCCACGTTGGGCGCGAGGAAGTCGTCAGCCCCGGCAGGCACGGGAGCTTTCGCCCTCGACCGGCGCCGGAAATACCAGAGGGCGGCCGCAACGACCAGCACTGCAACGGCCAGCACCGCCACGCCGATGCTGGCCTCGCGGCCGCTGGACGAGCCGGACCCTCCGGCCCGGGTGCTCGGGAGCTTGGCCGACTGTGACTTGGAGATCTTGGCGGACTGTGACTTGGAGATGCTGTCGATGGTGCTCATCGAGAGGCCCTCGGAGGCGAAGAAGGCGATGATGTTGCCCTGTGCCCAGGCGGCCGAAATGGTCCTCGGGCCGGATCCCACACATGTCTCTGCCGACGAGCGCGGGACGCCGGGTATGGCGCTGATGGGGCCCGGGCTTACGCCGCCTCCCGTGCAGACACTGTTGACTGCCGTCGGGATGCTGGCGCTCGAGGGAACCGACGACCCGGGGAACTGGAGGAGCGTGATGAAGAGCACCTGGGATCTTGGGTGCGGCCCGGCCCAGCCCGCGGCGGCCATGGCGATCCGCTCGCCCGTCTCCACCATCAGCGAGGCGGCGATCTGCGACGAAAGCTCGGACTGCACGGACTGAGCAACCGCGCTCCACCCGGGAAGCGGGTTCGTCACGATGTAGCCCTGGAGGGTGGTGGCCCCGACGGCGAGAGCGGTGCCGGCGCCTGCTGTCGCCACGGCGAGAACGACCGCCGCCGTCACCGAGGCTCGGGCCGCCGCGCTGGCGAAACAGCGCAAACGAGGGCTCTCAGCGTCGGGGCCGATGGCTGGGAAACTAATACGAGCTTGCGCTCCGCGCCCACCGGAGACCGGTCGGGTGCATCCGGCCGTGGCACGGGGTAGAGGCTGAACTTCAGGGTTGGCTGTCCTACGGTGCGCTGCCGGAGCCTGAGCGGCGTCCACGGAGAGCCCAACCGGGGCGTGGGAGCTACCAGAGCTGGGCTGAGCAGCCTCAGCCGTAGGACCGCTCGCTAACGCCCTCCTAACCCGGAGCCACTAACAGCCCTCGCGTGGCTTTCCGAGATCACAGGAGAGCCGTCGCGAAAGATTGTCTGACGTGGGGTAATCCTCGGATGCCGTCCGAGGCCACGTGGAGGCGGAGCGACTGCGGGTCAAGAGGTCCCGGGTTCAAATACCGGCTTTGCCACGACCGTCATCTCGCCGAAGCGCAGTGGCACCGGCGTGCTCGCCACCCTCGTTCGCAAGAGCGGCCGCGCGAACGACGCGACGGAGCGGAGAGTTGGCTGTCGCCACACTCGGCGGCCTGGCCCAGCAGGTAAGCGAACGAAGCGGTACTTGACGATCGGCACGAGATCCACGCGATCGAGGCCCGCCCTCCCGAGGGTGATGCGCAGGCCGGGGAGCGAGAAGAGCACGAGGTGCTCCTCCCGGTACTGTGGCCAGAACCACCGACACACCCGCCCAGTACCCTCACGAGGCGGCTTGAACAAGCTGTGGCCACCGCTGAACTTCAACAAACAGCGGGACACCGCCTCACGGTCGGCAATAGTGCCTCTGATCTGGGTGTTTGGTTAGCCGGGGCCCCGCTCTTCTGGGATCGGTACCGAGACCAGCGTGTCCGTCGTCGGCTGAAGGACTGCTCGGGAGCTGCCCCCAGGCCGGCACGAGCTGGATCAGCCTCAAGTCTGATCAATCCGGTGTCGACAACAAAGGGGTCATGGAGCACGGGGACGAGACGACTCCGAAGCCGCTCGCCGCCCGTCTGGTGGCATGGGTGACGCTGACCGACCTGGCTGCGCCCGGAGCTGTCACCGTCATTGCCGGGCTGCTCGCCGTGTCGTGGTTTGCTGCGTATTTTCTCGGGGGCGGAACCGTCGTCGCCCCGCACTGGTTTTACGTCCCGGTATTCCTGGCCGGTCTGCGGTTCGGGCGGCGTGGGGCTGTCGTGACTGCGGTCATCTCGATGTTCGTCGCCGGGCCGCTCCTGCCCGCCGACGTCGCCACACATGCACCCCAAGCCTTGAGCGACTGGGTGAGCAGAGGCATCTTCTTCGTGCTCATCGGCCTGTTCGTGACGGAGCTGTTTGGCGCCGTACGGCAGATGTCGGCCCGCGAGGCCCACATGATCGAGTCGCAGCGTCTCGAAGCGGCCCAGGCAGAGGCTTTGCGGGAGAGCGAGCAGCGGTTCAGATCGCTCATCCAGCGCGCCACCGACATGATCGCCGTTATCGACCCCGACGGCTCGCTCATATACGAGTCGCCTGCGGTCGGAGAGCTCTTCGGGTGGGCGCCGGGTGAGCGCCTCTCGCAGTCCGCCGTCGAATTCGTGCACCCCGATGACCGCGAGATGGCCTTGGCCGCCCTGTCCGAGATTCTCGCCAACCCCGGCACGCCGCTCACGGTCGAGCTGCGATATCGCGATTCCGGCGGTTCATGGCACTGGGTGGAGGCAACTGTCTCGAACATGCTCGACGAGCCGAGCGTGCGCGGGATCGTCGTCAACGGGCGGCTCGTGGACGACCGCAAAGCTTTGGAGCAGGAGCTGATCCAGCGCGCGCTGCATGACCCGCTCACTGGCCTCGCCAACCGCGTCCTGCTTCGAGAGCGTCTCGAGACCGCTCTCCTGCGCCGCGATCGCAGCGCGCGGCGACCCGCCCTGCTGTTCATCGACATCGACGACTTCAAGACCGTGAACGACGGTTACGGCCACGATGCCGGCGATCGCATGCTGATCGAGGTCGGCAGCCGTCTGCGGACCGGCATCAGGCCGGAGGACCTGGTGGCGCGTCTCGGCGGCGACGAGTTCGCCGTGCTGATCGAAGAAGGTGACGAGTCTCCGACAGCCGCCACCGATGTCGCCACGCGCATCCTCGAAGCCCTGCAGCCAGCCTTTGATGTGGCCGGCAACCAGATCCACGTCCGCGCCAGCATCGGGATCGCCTCGTATCGCGGCGGTACGGCCGATGCCGACTTGATCCTTCGGCAGGCCGACATCGCCATGTACGACGCCAAGGCCAACGGGAAATCTCGCTACGCCACCTTCTCTGACGAAATGGACGAGCTCGTCCAGCACCGGCTGGACATCGAGTCCGGGCTGCGAACGGCTCTGCAGCGCGAGGAGATCCGTGTCGTCTACCAGCCGATCGTGGCTCTGGCGACGAGGCAGGTCGAAGCCGTCGAGGCCTTGGTGCGTTGGCAGCACCCCACGCGTGGGCTTCTCTCGCCTGCTGCTTTCCTCGACGTCGCCGAAGAGACGGGCCTCATCATCCCGCTCGGGCGCTTCGTGCTCCGCGAAGCCTGCTGTCAGCTCCGGCGCTGGCGTAAGAGCTTCACGCCGGAGATGAGGGTGACCGTAAATCTGTCTGCCAATCAGCTGCACGGGGCCAGCATCGTCGACGAGGTCGCCACTGCTCTCGAGGAAACGGGCATCCCAGCGGACGCCCTCGTCCTCGAACTCACCGAAGGCTCGCTCATCAGCGACGTTGCCGGCGCAGCCGTCACCCTCGATTCACTGCGCTCGCTCGGTGTCAGCCTCGCCATCGACGACTTCGGGACGGGCTACTCGTCGCTCTCGCACCTCCGTCACTTCCCCGTCGACACCATCAAGGTGGACAAGTCCTTCGTCGATGGGGTCTGTGGCGTCACGGAAGAGGCGACACTGACTCGCGCAGTCCTCGCCATCGGTGAGGAGTTCTGCCTCCAGGTGGTCGCCGAAGGCGTCGAGACCGAAGACCAGGACAATGAACTCCGGCGGCTCGGCTGCAGGTACGGGCAGGGCTACCTCTACGCACGGCCGATGGGGCCAGAGGCAATCGACGATCTGTTGCGAGAGGCCGCGCACGCAGGCCAGGCGTTGGAGCTCACGACCAGAGTGCTGTAACGCCTCGTCACTTCCAGCGAAAGTGGATGGGAGGCGACAGCGAGTTCAGCCGTGCAGCCCGGCGGTGTGAGGGCTCTCTCTGATTGAGTCGAAGGCCGCCAGAGCGGCCCCGCGGGCACCGGCCATGTCCAGATGGGGGATGAGCGCGAACGCCACCACCTCGCGCTGCTCGTCTCGCAGCGAAGTGTGCTCGCGGACGCGTGCGAGGAACCACTCGCGGAACTGCGGCGAGGCCTCGACGACGCCGCCGCCGACGAAGTAGGCGTCCGGATCCATGAAGTTGCTCGCGATGGTGAAGAGCCGCCCGAGCGCCATCGCCTGCTGGCCGAATATCTCGAGGGCCAGTGGATCCCCGGAGTCCCCGTAGCCCCTGACCAGCTTTGCAGCCTCCGCGATCGACCCCGCGCTTGCGAGCTCGTGGTCGGGGAAGCGCGTCAGCCAGTACGGCAGCAGGTTCCTCTCGATCCCCGTGAGCGAGGCGACGCTTTCGACGTCGGCCGCAAAGCCGCAGTTGCACTTCGGAACGGGCTGCCCCACAGCCAGCAGTCCTTCCATCGGTATGTAGACATGGCCGAGCTCGCCGGCCATCCCCACCGCTCCGCGGATCACGCGCCCGGCCTCAATCAATCCGCCCCCGAGGCCCGTGCCGACAATGGCTGAGACCGAGGAACGCAGCGGCGCTTGGGCACCGAAGTGGGCGTGATGGGCGTAGAGGGCGGCGGCATTGCCGTCGTTGTTGTAGACGACGGGAAGCCCGAGGCGACGCTCCAGGGCGGTCCGGAACGCGAACCCGTGCCAGGCCGCTTGGGCAAAGTTCGTCGCCCCCTTCGAGGAGATGACGCCATCCGCGCTCGCAGGGCCCGGTGTCCCGAGGCCGACGGCCTGCACCGCTGCCATCGCCACGCCGGTGAGGTCGAGCACCTGGTCGAGGGCCTCGACGAGAGCCTCCACCGCCACATCCGGACCGTCCTTGACGCGGCTCGGGGTCTCGACGAGTGTCTCCACGAGGAACCGTCCCGAGTCATCGAGCACGGTCGCGCTGTTGCTCGTACCGCCGTTGTCGAGGCCGACGACGACCCATGAGCTGGAAGTCACGATGCGTCTTCCTTCGTGTTCGCCACCGCCGGGGCCCTCTCTGTCTCCGTTGCTGCTCTGGCGCTGACCGATGAGCTCGAAGGGTCGCCCGGCACGGACGACCAAACCTACTCGTGCCGGCCGGACTCATGGGAGACAACCCGCCTGGCGATCGTCGGGACCTTGCGGTGCGCGGGCGGCGGCGAGATAGTTTCCCGAGATGGCACCTCCCTCCGACTCCGGCACCGACACCTCGGAAGGGGCCGGTTGGGAACTCGGTCATCTGGAGCAACGTGCCGTCGCTGCGATCGACGACGCCGAGCTGCTCGACTTGCTTCGTCGCCTCATCGCCCACCCGAGCGAGAACCCGCCGGGGAACGAAGGCGCCTGCGCCCGCTTCCTCCAGTCGTTCCTCGAGGAGCGAGGGGTCGCCAGCCGCCTCGTCGAGGTCAGCCCCGGCCGGCCGAACCTTTACGCGACGTTGGGTTCGTCCCGCCCGACGCTGGTTCTCTGCGGCCATCTCGACACTGTGCCGGCCGGAGACGGCTGGACGGTCGAACCGTTCGCAGGGTCTGTGACCGGCGGGCGCGTCTACGGGCGCGGCGCCTGCGACATGAAGGCCGGCCTCGCCGCCATGACGGCCGTGTTGCTTGCCCTCAAGCGATCGGGTATCCCGCTACGCGGAAGCCTCGCCCTCCACGCCGTCATCGACGAGGAGGAGACGTCACTCGGAGCCAAGCAAGCAGCCGTCGAACAGCCTGGTGACTGGGTCATCGTCACCGAGCCGTCGAGCGGCAAGGTGCTCTCGACCGGCAATGGGCAGCTCAATCTCGAGATCGTCTTTCACGGCCGGGCGGTGCACAGCTCGCACCCGGAGGACGGCCGCAACGCCATCCACGACGCCGCCGCCTTCGTCTCCCTCGTCGAGGCCGAGAACGGTCGCCTCGCTGCTGCCCCCTACCCTGGAATCGGCCCGGCGACGTACTCGGTCGGCCTTGTCGAAGGCGGTCGCGGTGGCTCCACGGTGGCCGACCGCTGCCAGCTCACCCTCGACCGGCGGGTGCTGCCGTCGGAGAGCCTCGACGGCGCAGAGGACGGGGTGCGACGCCTGTTGAGCCAGCTCGAAGCCGAGCGCCCTGGGCTCGACTGGAGTCTGTCCCGTACGGTGGCGTTCGCGCCGCTGCGGGCCACGGACGCCGGGCGGCTCGTCGAAGCCCTCAACGGCGCCGTCGCCGACCTCGGCGGGACCGTGCCGGCAGAGCACCCTGGCATGCGGTTCGCAACCGATGCCGCCTGGTACGCCGCTGCCGGTCGACCAGCCGTCGTCTTCGGCCCGGGTGACGTCTCGATGGCGCACCAGCCCGACGAGCACGTTGCAATCGAGGATCTGAACGTCTCGACCCGTGTGCTCGCACTGAGTTGCGTGCGCCTGCTGGCCTGAGGCGCAACCGGCGTAGGCCTCAGCCGGGTTCGCCGGCAAGCACCTTGCGGGTTTCCCTGGCGATCTCAAGGTCTTCGCGGGCCGCCACCACGAGCAGGCTCACGGCCCCGCCGGGTGCGCTGACGAGCCGGTCCGGCTCACCGCTGGCATTGGCCTGCTCGTCGAGGTGCACCCCGAGGAAGCCGAGCGCGCCGGCTGCAAGGGCGCGCACCTCGGAGGCGTTCTCGCCGACGCCTCCGGTGAACACGAGCGCCTCCATCCCCTGCATGGCTGCGGCCATGGCGGCGATACCGCCGCAAAGGCGGTGCACGTACACGTCGAGGCCGAGCTGGGCGTCGGCGTCGCCCGTCTTCGCCCCGGCAACGACTTCCCGCATGTCCGCCGTGCCGGTGAGACCCAGCAGGCCCGAGCGGTGCTCCAAGGTGAAGGCGAGCTCGGCCGGCGGCGTGCCGACGTGCTCTTCCAGCCAGAGCACGAGGCCAGGATCGACGCTGCCCGACCGCGTCGCCATGACGAGGCCCTCGAGGGGCGTAAAGCCCATGGTCGTGTCGACCGAGCGCCCGGCGGCGACGGCCGCCAGCGAGGCGCCGGCCCCGAGGTGGCAGGTGACGGTGCGGAGCTCCTCGACGGGCCTGGCGAGGAGCTCTGCGGCCCTTCTGGACGCATAGGCATGGGAGAGCCCGTGGAAGCCGAAGCGCCTCAAGTTGAACCGCCGCCGCCATTCCTCCGGAAGGGCGTAGGTGGCCGCAGCCGGGGAAAGACCGGCATGGAAGGCCGTGTCGAAACAGGCGACCGCCGGTAGGTTCGGCAGCGCCGAGCTGGCTGCGTGGAGGGCGGCAAGAGACTTCGGCTGGTGCAGCGGCGCCAGGTCGATGAGGGCGTGCAGCCGGGCGACAATGCCATCGTCGATCAGCACGGGACCCGTGAACTCTGTGCCGCCGTGAACGATCCGATGCCCGACGGCGTCGACCTGACTACAGGCGGCCAGGGCGTCTGAGAGAGCGGCGGCCTCGGCTCTCCCACCTGGAGCCGGCAGGTCGAAGGCCACAATGATCTCGTCCGCCTCCCCGAGGACACGGAGCTTCAGGCTGCTCGAGCCGGCGTTGACAACAAGGACGCGCATGACGACCCCTCAGTAAGGCCAGGTCCAGTCACGGATCTCGGGCGGATCTTCGCCGACGTCGCGGGTGTAACGACGACAGGCGAGACGGCGGTCGCTCATGTCCTGGCGCACGTGCCCCGCACGGGAGGCCAGCCCAGGGACGCGGTCGATGACGTCGATGACGAGATGGAATCGATCGAGGTCGTTCAACATGACCATGTCGAAGGGCGTCGTCGTCGTGCCCTCTTCCTTGTAACCGCGCACATGCAGGTTGTCGTGGCCGTGTCGCCGGTACGTGAGGCGGTGGATGAGCCAGGGGTAACCGTGGTAGGCGAAGATGACCGGGCGGTCGGTGGTGAACATGGCGTCGAATTCCGCCTCCGGCATTCCGTGGGGATGCTCGCTTTGCGGTTGCAAGCGCATGAGGTCGACGACGTTCACGACCCGGACGGCGAGATCGGAGAGGTGCTGGCGAATGAGGTCGACCGCCGCCAACGTCTCCAGGGTGGGCACGTCGCCACAGCAGGCGAGCACGACGTCAGGCTCGCCGTCCCCGTCGTTGCTCGCCCACTCGAAGATGCCGGCGCCCCGGGTGCAGTGGACGACGGCGTCATCGATCGGCAGCCAGCTCAGCTCCGGTTGTTTCCCGGCGACGATGACGTTCACGTAGTTCTTCGATCGCAAGCAGTGGTCGGCGACCGAGAGCAGGCAGTTGGCGTCGGGCGGGAGGTAGACGCGGATCACTTCGGCCTTCTTGTTGACGACGTGATCGATGAAACCGGGGTCCTGATGGGAGAAGCCGTTGTTGTCCTGGCGCCACACGTGCGATGACAGCAGGTAGTTGAGCGAGGCGATCGGGCGCCGCCAGCCGATGTCCCGGGTGACTTTCAGCCACTTGGCGTGCTGGTTGAACATTGAGTCGACGATGTGGGTGAAGGCCTCGTAGCAGTTGAACAGACCGTGGCGACCGGTGAGGAGATAGCCCTCCAGCCAGCCTTGGCAGAGGTGCTCGGAGAGCACCTCCATCACCCTCCCGTCGGGGGCGAGGTGATCGTCGCCGGGCAGCCGCTCGGCCTCCCAGGCTCGGTTGGTCACCTCGAAGACGTCGCCCAACCGGTTCGAGACCGTCTCGTCCGGGCCGAAGAGCCGGAACCGATCAGGGTTGGCGGCGATCACG
Organism: uncultured Actinomycetota bacterium; assembly: GCA_963735115.1. Lineage (GTDB taxonomy): Bacteria > Actinomycetota > Acidimicrobiia > Acidimicrobiales > Bog-793 > JAKACA01. Next base: position 485,900 of record CAVTJR010000002.1, read on the forward strand.
TCGCGTACGAAAGCCCCGAGCACCTTCGTCGCCTCGGCGAGCGTCGTGCCGGGAGACGGGACAGACGCTGCGTAGTCGCGGAAGTCCGGCAGCTCGAGGTCGTGAAGCAGGAGCCCCCCGTTGGCGTGCGGGTTGGCGCTCATGCGCCGGTGATCTCTCGGGGCGAGCTGGGCGAGCTCGTCGACGAGGGTGCCGTTCTCGTCGAACAGCTCGTCGGGACGGTAGCTGCGCATCCACGCTTCGAGCATGGCAAGGTGCTCGGGGTTCGTGCGCACCTCCGCCAGTGGCACCTGATGGGACCGCCAGGTGCCTTCGACCGGTAGTCCGTCGACCTCCTTCGGTCCTGTCCAACCCTTCGGGCTTCGCAACACGATCATCGGCCAACGCGGACGGTCGGTCCGCGCGCCTTGCCGGGCGGCGTGCTGGATGCCTCCGATCTCCTCCACAACGGCGTCAAGGGTCGCCGCCATCTGCTCGTGCATCGTCGCCGGTTCGCTCCCCGCGACCACGTGCACCCGGTAGCCGTACCCCTCGAAGAGGGCGAGGAGCTCTTCGTCGGGAATGCGCGCGAGCACCGTCGGATTGGCGATCTTGTAGCCGTTCAAGTGGAGGACGGGCAGCACGGCGCCGTCCTGTGCCGGGTCGAGGAACTTGTTGGCGTGCCAGCTCGTCGCGAGCGGTCCGGTTTCCGCCTCCCCGTCTCCGACCACGCAACACGCGAGGAGGTCGGGGTTGTCGAAAGCCGCCCCATAGGCGTGGGCGAGGCAGTAGCCGAGCTCACCACCCTCGTTGATCGAGCCCGGCGTCTCGGGCGCCGCATGACTCGGGATACCGCCGGGAAACGAGAACTGGCGAAAGAGCCGGCGAAGGCCGATCTCGTCGCGGCTGATGTGGGGATACAGCTCCGAGTAGGTGCCTTCGAGGTAGGTGTTGGCCACCACTCCGGGCCCTCCGTGGCCGGGTCCGGTGACGAAGATGGCGTTCAGATCCCACGCCCGGATCGCCCGGTTCAGATGGGCGTAGACGAAGTTCAGCCCGGGCGTAGTCCCCCAGTGACCGAGCAGGCGGGGTTTGATGTGCTCGGGACGCAGCTGCGTAGTCAGCAAGGGGTTGTCGAGCAGGTAGATCTGGCCGACTGACAGGTAGTTCGCCGCCCGCCAGTAGGCGTCGAGAAGGCGCAGGTCCTCCTTCGACAAGCGCTGAGTCATCTTCGTCTCCGTCGCGTCACCCTCACGGTCTACACGGCCCATCGGCACCCCTGCCCTCGATGATCGAGTTGAATGGCTTCGTTTGCCAAAAGTTCACCTGCTCGTCGTTGAATCGACGCGCTAGTGACGGCACGGCGCCACATTGCTCAAGGCTCCCCGGCTCGCGGCCGACAACTACAAAGGAAGGAATCCGCAGCACCTGATCTCGGCGGAGGGCGCGTGGCGCTGGAAGCAGCGATGAAGAGGATACGGGGCCTGCTCGGCCTCGAGCAGGGTCGGGTCGGGCTCGACCGTGTCGTCGAGCTTGCTCACCGGCACCTCGGACTCGACGTCGTCTGCATAGCCGAGTTGACCGGCGGTATGCAGCGGTTCCGGGCGGTGGCGGGAGACGCTGCCTCCTTCAACGTCGCACTCGGCGCAGAACAGGCGACGGACGCGACCTACAGCCGGCTGCTCGTGGCGGGCGAGATCGCCGCCGTCATACCCGACACCTCGGCAGATCCCCACGTGGCTGAGCTGCGGGTGACGGCGGAGGCCGCCATAGGTGCCTACATCGGCGTGCCGCTCCGGCTCTCTGACGGAACCCTCTACGGGACGCTCTGCGGCATGGACCACGAACCTGATCACACGCTGGGGGAGCGCGACGTTCGGTTCATGACGATGCTCGCCGAGCTCATCGTCTATGACCTCGATGAACAGCGCCGGCTCGAGCAGCTCCGCCTCGACCTCGTGAACCTGATCGATACGGAACGGGTCGACGTCGCCTGCCAGCCGATCATCGATCTTCGCGGCGGAGACTGCCTCGGTGTCGAGGCGCTGGCCCGCTTTCCCGAACCGTTCGGCCGGCCCGATCAGACCTTCGCCGACGCCGAGGACGTCGGCCTCGGCCTCGAGCTCGAGAGATTGGCGATCCGCCAGGCGTGGAAGATCCTGCCGTGGCTCCGGCCCGAGCAGTTCCTGGCGATCAACGTGAGCCCGAGCGCGTTGTTGGAGCTGGCGACACGGGCCCACAAGCGCAACGACCTCCCGCTGGCGAGCCTCGTCGTAGAGATCACCGAGCAGTCGATCGTCCATTCATACGCCGACCTGAGGAACGTGCTGGCCCCGCTGCGCCGCGACGGGCTGCGCATCGCCATCGACGATGCCGGCGCCGGATACGCCTCGTTCCACCACATCGTGGAGCTACGCCCGGACTTCATCAAGGTGGACCGGTCGCTCGTGGACGGGCTCGCCGACGATCACGCTCGCCGAGTCGCCGTGAGCGCATTCATCCTGCTGTCCTTGGACCTCGAGGCGACGGTCGTGGCCGAAGGAGTGGAGAGCCCTCGCGACCTCGTGGCCCTGTGCGACCTCGGCGTGCAGGCGGCGCAGGGGTACCTGCTCGGCAGGCCGAGCACGAGCCGGGACGATCTCACCGCATGGACAGGGTCACCGCCGGCGCAAGCCGGCGGGCGCCCCCGCAAGACGAACCAGCAAGCCAGGACTGGCTGAGGTGGTTGGGGCGCAGCCGTTCGGGGCCGACTAGAGCTCAGCAGAACGGCCCTGAGCCGGGCAATGACGCGGCCACGGGCGAGCGGACTCGTACCGAGCAGCCGCCGCCAGCACGAGGTCCTCGCGAAACCGAGGCCCGATCACCTGGAGCCCCACGGGCAACCCATCGGCCGTCAGACCGGCGGGGACACTGACGGCGGGCAGGTTCACGAGGCTCGCCAGGAACCCGAGAACCACCGACATACCGGCATGCACTTCGACGCCGCCGATGTCGGTCGGCATGGGCCCTTCGGCCGCGAAGGGCGGCACGGAAGCCATCGGGGTCAGCAGCAGGTCGACGTCGTCGAACACCGTCGCCATCTGAGTGACGAGATCCCGGCGAGCGGACTCGACCCAGGCAGCCTCTGGCAGCCTGAGCTGGCTGAGATGCTCCCAAGCCGGCGCGTTGAGCGGGTCGAGCTCGTCGAGGCGGGTCTCCCAAAGCGTGCGGTCGATGCCGACGAACTTGTCGACTCCTTCCACGTAGGCATAGGTGAGCGTGTAGTCGGCAAGCACGACCGGCCGGTCGACGATGACAGCGCCGGTGGCGGCGGCGAGCGCCCGGGCGGCCTGCTCGCAGATGGCGGCCACCTCCTCGTCGACGACGGCGAACCCCAAGTCCCGCGACCATGCCACCCGCAGGCCGGACAGGTCGAGCCGCCCCGTCGCCTCCAGGTAGCTGCCCGGCGGCGACGGCAGGCACGTTCGATCACGGCCGTCAGGCCCGGCCATGACGTCCAACAGCAGGGCGGTGTCAGACACCGTGGTGGTGACACAGCCGACGACGGCGTTCTGGGCGAGGTGCGTGTCGCCGAAGGTGGGGATGCGCCCGTAGGTCGCCCGAAGTCCGACCAGGCCGGTGAAGGCGGCCGGCGTGCGGATGGAGCCACCCCCATCGCTGGCGGTGCAGAACGGGACCATGCCCGAGGACACGGCCGCACTCGAGCCGCCGCTCGATCCGCCCGGCGTGCGACTGAGATCCCACGGGTTGCGGGTCACGCCGAGCAATGGACTGGCGGTGTAGGCCCACGCCCCGAACTCCGGTGCGGCCGTCTTGCCGATCGGGATGGCACCGGCCGCCCGCAGCCGTGCGACATGGATCGAGTCGAAGGTCTTGGCCGGACCGTCGGCGAACCATCGCGACCCCCGTGTCGTCGGCATGCCGGCGCAGTCCTCGAGGTCCTTCACGCCGAACGGCACCCCGGCCAGTGGGCCGAGCTCCTGGGTCCCCGCCAGCACGGCGGCGTCGACGGCCGCAGCGGCCGCCAGGGCGCCTTCGGCGTCGAGATGAACGAACGCCCTCAGTTCACCGTCGACAGCAGCCACACGATCGAGGCACCGGCGGGTGAGGCTCTCGGCCGACTCCTCGCCGTTGCGGATCCGGTGCGCAGCCTCGACGACCGACGGCATGTCCATGGCGCTTAGCTTGTCGCAGTCAGCACCCCCGCGCCGGTTCGTCGCTCGCCGCCGGTCGCCTCACGCGAATCCAGCGCCGTGCTTGCATTCCATGCAATGTTATAGTGACGGCAAGATGGTCCTCTCTGAGCAGAAGCCTCCGGCAGCAGCCGACCTGACGAACATGACGGCGATCTGCCCGAACCCGACGCCTGGCGTGGGTCGGCGCGACCGCAAGAAGCTGGCGACCCGACAGGCCCTGCGCAACGCCGCCTTACAACTCGTGGCGGAGCGGGGTTTCGCCAATGTGACGGTGGAGGACATCGCTGAAGCAGCTGACGTCGCCACGAGGACGTTTTTCAATTACTTCCCCACGAAGGAGTCCGCTGTCATCGGCGCTCATCCTGAGCGGGTCGAGCAGATGCGCGTGAGCTTGCTCGCACGACCCGTGCGAGAGTCGTCTCTCAAGGCATTGGGCTCGGTACTCGTGGAGTACGCCGGCAGGATCGACGAGGAGTTCGACGATCTCGGGGAGGGCAAAGAGGCTTGGTTCCAACGGTTCAGTGCCGCTCGAGAGGATCCCGACCTGCTCGGGGCTTACACCGCCCACATGGCCGAGGTGGAGCAGGCCCTCGTAGCCGCCATGGCGGAGCGCCTTGGCACGGACCCCTACCACGATCCCTACCCCGCTCTCGTGGTCGCCACGGCGCTCGCCGCCACCCGCGTGGCGGCTCTCTACTGGAGCGCCAACGGCGGTGTGGGCCCGCTCGCCCGCCTGACGTCGGCCGCCATCGACAGCCTCGCCAAAGGGCTCGTCCATGAGAGGCCAGCCATCTCGAATCGAGCAACTCCAAGCGAAGTGAGCAGGAAACGATGAAGGACTCTCCCAGCGAAGTGACCGACGGGGCACCCATCCCCAACCTGAGCCATCGCCGTGTGCTCGTCATCATCGGCGCCTTAATGCTGGGGATGTTCCTGGCGGCGCTCGACCAGACGATCGTCTCGACGGCGCTCCCGACGATCGTGGCGGACCTCCACGGCGCCTCGCACCTCTCGTGGGTCGTCGTCGCCTATCTGCTGGCAGCGACCGTCTCGACCCCGCTGTGGGGGAAGCTCGGCGACCAGTACGGGCGGAAGGTCTTCTTCCAGGCGGCCATCGTGATCTTTCTCGGTGGCTCTATCTGTTCGGGCCTCAGTCACAGCATGATCGAGCTCATCGCCTTTCGGGCTGTGCAGGGTCTCGGTGGCGGTGGGCTGATGGTCGGTACGCAGGCGATCGTCGGTGACGTCGTCTCCCCCCGCGATCGCGGCCGCTACCAGGGGCTCTTCGGTGCGGTGTTCGGCGTCGCGAGCATCGCTGGCCCCCTGCTCGGTGGGGTCTTCGTCGAGCAGCTCTCGTGGCGCTGGATCTTCTACATCAACATCCCCATCGGCGCAGTCGCACTCGCCGTCATCGCCATCCAGGTCCCCGGCCATCTCCGCAGGATCCACCACGTCATCGACTATCTCGGGACGACCGTGCTCGTGCTCGGGGCGAGTGCCCTCGTGCTCTTCACCAGCCTCGGCGGCACCACCTATGCATGGGGATCACCGACGATCATCGCCCTCGGTGTCGTCGGCGCCGTGCTCGTCGGGATCTTCGCTGTCGTCGAGCGGCGTGCGACCGAGCCGGTGCTGCCGCTCCACCTGTTCTCCAACCGGACGTTCTCGGTCGCGAACGTCGTCGGCTTCATCGTCGGTTTTGCGATGTTCGGCGCCATCACGTACCTGCCGGCCTTCTTCCAGATCGTGCGGGGAGAGTCGCCCACGATCTCGGGGCTGCAGCTGTTGCCCCTCATGGTCGGAATGCTCGTCGTCTCGATCGGCTCAGGACAGATCATCAGTCGAACCGGCCGCTACCGCGCCTTCCCGATCATCGGAACCGCCCTCATCACGATCGGCCTCTTGCTCCTGTCACGCATGGGAGTCGGCACGAGCTCGACCCTGACGGCGCTCTACATGCTCGTCCTCGGCATGGGCCTCGGCGCCGTGATGCAGGTGCTCGTGCTCATCGTCCAGAACGCCGTCCCGTACTCCGAGCTCGGGGTCGCCACCTCGGGGGCGACGTTCTTCCGATCCATCGGGGGCTCATTCGGCGCCGCCATCTTCGGCGCCATCTTCTCGAACGTGCTCGTCGGCAACCTGGTGAGGCAACTCCACGGTGCCAGGCTGCCGGGCGGCCTCACGACGGCCGATATCACGCCGGCCAGCCTCGCCACGCTCTCGGCGGCCGCTCGTCATGGCCTCGTCGCCGCCTATGCCGAGTCGATCCAGACCGTGTTCGTGATCGCGGCGCCCATCGGTCTCATCGCCTTCGCGGCGGCGTGGCTCATCCCTCACGTCGAGCTGCGACGAGCCGTGGGATCGTCGGCGAGCAGCCCGAACAACACGACGGGCGCCCGGGCGCCGTCACCCGGCGAGACGTCGCGCGAGCCGCTCTCGCCTGCAGCCACGCAAGCGACGTCGACCGAGCTCGCCTGACCCTCACTGTGATCGATCCGGCGGGCCGCCGCCACCGCTTCGGTGAGCGAGTGCGGCCGCGAGGCCTTCGGCCGTGCTGATACGCCTGCTGCGCACCTACCTGCGTCCATACACCCGTCAGGTCGCCCTCGTAGTCGCCCTCCTCGTGGCACAGACCGTAGGGAACCTCTACCTCCCCAACCTCAACGCCGACATCATCAACAACGGGGTTGTCGACGGGAACCTCCACTACATCTTGACAACAGGTGGGGTCATGCTGGCCATCACCCTCGTCTTGGGAGTCGTCGCCATCGTGGCGGTCTACTGGGCGTCGCGGGTGGCGATGGGGGCGGGCGCCGACATACGCGGAGCGATCTTCACCCGCGTGCAGGCCTTCTCGGCCCATGAGATGAACCGCTTCGGCACGCCGTCGCTGATCACCCGCAACACCAACGACATCCAGCAGATCCAGCTGTTCCTGCAGATGGCGCTCACGCTCATGGTCATCGCCCCGATCATGAGCGTCGGGGGCGTGATCCTCGCCATCAAGGAGGGCGCCGCCCTGTCGCCCTTGCTGGCCGTCGCCGTGCCCGTCATGGCCGTGTTCATCGGCGTCGTGCTCGTCACGGTCGTGCCGCAGTTCCGGTCCATGCAGGCCAGGCTCGACCGCATCAACCAAGTGCTGCGCGAGCAGATCACCGGGGTCAGGGTGATCCGCGCCTTTGTCCGCGGCCGGTCCGAGGGCGAGCGTTTCAGCCAGGCGAACGCCGACCTCACCGCAACCGCACTGCGGGTGAACCGTATCTTCGCCCTCGCCCTGCCCGCCCTGATGGCGATCCTGAACCTGTCGAGCGTCGCCGTCCTCTGGTTCGGCGGACGTTTCGTGAGCGAGGGATCGATGCCGATCGGCAACCTCACGGCGTTTCTCACCTACATCCTGCAGATCCTGATGGCCGTGATGATGGCAGTGATGATGGCAATCCTGCTTCCCCGCGCCGTCGCCAGTGCGGAGCGTGTCGAGGAGGTGCTTGACACCGTGCCGGCCACCGTCGACCCGCTACGACCGATTCGGCCCTCGCAGGTGAGCGGCCTCGTCCAGTTCGAGAACGTCACCTTCGGGTACCCCGGCAGCGAGCGTCCCGTCCTCGAGGGGCTCTCATTCACCCTGCGGCCGGGCGAGACGAGCGCCATCATCGGAGGGACGGGCAGCGGCAAGACGACACTGCTCAACCTCATCCCGCGATTCTTCGACGCCACGGGCGGCAGGGTGCTCGTCAACGGCGTGGACGTGCGCAACCAGGAACAGGAAGAGCTATGGGGCTCGATTGGGCTCGTGCCGCAGGCAGCGTTCCTGTTCAGTGGGACCGTCGCCAGCAACCTGCGGTTTGGCAAGCCGGAGGCGACGGACGCCGAGTTGTGGCATGCCCTCGAGATCGCTCAGGCTCGCGACTTCGTGGCTGCCATGCCTGGGGATCTGGCGGCGCCGATCGACCAGGGCGGCACCAACGTCTCCGGGGGTCAGCGTCAGCGGCTGTCGATCGCCCGGGCGCTGGTGAAGCAGCCCCGCGTGTACCTGTTCGACGATTGTTTCTCGGCGCTCGACGCTTCGACCGATGCCCGGCTGCGTGCCGCCCTCAAAGTCGGGACGCACGACGCCGCCGTCGTCATCGTGGCGCAGCGCGTGAGCACGATCATGCACGCCGACCGGATCATCGTGCTCGACGACGGACGGATCGCCGGGATGGGCACGCATGAGGAGCTACTTGCGAGCAGCCATCCCTATCGTGAGATCGTCGTCTCCCAGCTGGGGGAGGATGCTGCCGCATGATGGGGGGCGGGATGCGCCCGGGCGGGATGATGCGCCCGGGTGGTGGGCCGCCTGCGCAGCGGACGAAGAACCTGCGGGCAACCTTGCGGCGGCTGCTCGGACGCCTCCGGCCCGAGCGATGGAAACTGGTCACGGCGCTGTTCCTCGGCGTGGCTTCCGTCGGATTCACGGTGAGCGGCCCGAGGATCCTCGGCAATGCGATGAACGTCCTGTTCGACGGCGTAGTGGGCAAGCGCCTGCCGGCTGGGACCACGAAGGCGCAAGCGATCGCGTTGCTGCGAGCGCACGGCGAGGGTCAGATCGCCAGCATGGTCTCGGGGATGAGCCTCACCCCTGGGGTCGGCGTAGACATCACCGAGCTCGGCCGAGTCCTCGGTCTGGCGGCACTCGTGTACCTCCTCGGCGCAGCGTTCAACTACGGCCAGGGGTACACGATGGCGGGCATCGCCCAGCGCACCATGTTCGGGCTGCGTCGTGAGGTCGAGGAGAAACTGGGCCGACTGCCCCTGCGCTATTTCGACAGCCATCCGCACGGCGACATCTTGAGCAGGGTCACCAACGACATCGACAACCTTTCCACGACCCTCCAGCAAGGGCTCAGCCAGCTGCTTACGTCCGTGCTCACCATCTGCGGCGTCCTCGGAATGATGTTCTGGATCTCACCGCTCCTGGCGGCGGTGTCGGTGATCACGATCCCCCTCGCCCTCGTGGTCACCCTCCTCATCGCGAGACGCTCCCAGGTCCAGTTCACGGCTCAATGGGACCAGACGGGCACGTTGAACGGGCTCGTGGAGGAGACCCACACCGGGCACGGCCTCGTGCAGGTCTTCGGCCGGCGAACGGCCACCATCGACGAATTCGGCCGCCAGAACAGGCGGTTGTATGAGGCCAGCTTCCGGGCCCAGTTCCTGTCGGGGATCATCCAGCCGTCCATGCAGTTCATCGCCAACGTCAACTACGTGGTGATCGCCGTGCTCGGCGGCTACCGGGTGGCCTCGGGCCTGCTGTCCCTCGGTGACGTGACGGCGTTCATCCAGTACTCGCGCCAGTTCACGATGCCCATCACGCAGATCGCCAGCCAGATGAACCTGCTGCAGTCAGGCCTGGCCTCGGCGGAGCGCGTGTTCGAGTTCCTCGACGCAGACGAGGAAGCCGCTGATCCTCCTCCTGCTACGGGCCCGACCCTTCGACCGCTCGCCGCCGGCAGCCTGAAGCTCGAGCATGTCTCGTTCCGCTACGAGCCGGAGAAGCCCCTGATCGAGGACTTCAACCTCGACGTCGCACCCGGCGAGACGGTCGCCATCGTCGGACCGACCGGTGCCGGCAAGACCACCCTGGTCAACCTCCTCGTGCGCTTCTACGAGATCGATTCCGGGCACATCATCCTCGACGGGACCGACTATTGGGACCTCACGCGCGACGAGGTGCGCAGCGCCTTCGGCATGGTGCTGCAGGACACCTGGCTGTTCGCCGGGACGATCCGGGACAACATCGGGTACGGACGGCCAGGCGCGACCGTCGATGAGATCATGGCTGCTTCGGAGGCCGCCTACGTCGATCACTTTGTCCGGACCCTGCCCGACGGCTACGACACCCTGCTCGACGAGGACGCCTCCAACGTCTCCTCGGGACAGAAACAGTTGCTGACGATCGCCCGGGCGTTCCTCGCCAATCCGAGCATCCTGATCCTCGACGAAGCGACCAGCAACGTCGACACCCGAACCGAGGTCCTCATCCAGGGGGCGATGGCACGGCTACGGCGGGGCCGAACCAGCTTCGTGATCGCTCACCGGCTGTCGACGATCCGCGACGCCGACATGATCATCGTCGTGGACAATGGGCACATCGTGGAGCAAGGTAGCCACGCGGAGCTGCTCGGCCACGGCGGGCTGTACTACTCGCTCTACAACAGCCAGTTCACCGAAGTCGAGGCTGCCGCCAGCTGAGGCTGCACGTCCCCCTACTGGGCGATGGGTGAGGAGTCCGCCACGGCGTGGCAGGATAGGGCTTATGAGCGACGTCTATGACGACCTCCCAGCGGTCGAGCGACCGGATCGGTTCATCCCACCCGACGCAGGCGACGAGGTCTCGCTCGACAGCGAAGTCGACTTCGACGACGAGCAGGAGGAGGACCAGCTTCCGCTCGACATGGTCGAGGCGATCGAAGCCGGGGTGCTCCTCGATGACCCCGAGAAGCTCGCGGCAGACGCAGACGCCGAGGACTGACACCGCCCCCGAGTCGAAGGCCCCTGGGTTCTCGGCGAAGGCGGCTGCCTGCCCGCCGACCACACCATCCCGCAGTCGTTTCCCTCGGCGCAGCCCGCCCGGCGAAACACCCCACCGACCGGACCGGGGGCCGCTGGCCGTGGGCCGGCGGCCGTGGGCCGGTGGCCGTGCGACGCCGGCCGTGGGCCGTACGCCGTGGAGTACCGTTTGCCGCGTGACCGACGAACGTAGTGACGACGAACCGGCGCCGGAGAAAGACCCCTCTCCTCCGGCTTCCGACGAGGGAGGCATCCACGGCTGGCGGGAACGTCACCGTGAGAAGCTCATTGCCGAGTACGAGGAGGCTGGCGACCTCCGTGGGGAGGAGGAGGAGGTCGACGACGAGAAGTGGAAGATCGTCAGCGAGAACCCTCCTTCCCCGGGCAAATCTGAGGTCGGGAAGGCCCAGCGGACCGTCCTAGGGGCTGGCGAACGCCCGGCCGGGCGGCCGTGGTCGGAGCGAAGGACGGCTGGCCCTCACAGGTCTGCGACGAGCGGGGCGACCTCCTCGGCAACGAGGCGCAGGTGATCCAAGTCCTCGAGGTCGAGCACCTGCAGATAGACGCGCACGGCGCCGGCGGCTCGATACGTCCGGAGCTTGCCCGCTACCTCCGCCGGACTGCCTGCGAGGCCGTTCTCTTTTAGTTCTTTCACCTCACGGCCGATTCGGCCTGCTCGCCGTTCGACTTCGGCCTCGTTGGCGCCACAACACACGACGAGGGCGGCCGAACGGAGCACCGCGCCGGGATCGCGCCCGGCACTCTCGCATGCCTCGTCGACCAATCGGTACTGGCGCTCGACGACCTCGAGGGAGGAGAACGGAACGTTGAACTCGTCGGCAAAGCGCGCCGCCAGCCGAGGTGTCCGCCGCAGCCCGTGACCCCCGATGACGATGGGGGGGCGGGGCGACTGGGCGGGTCGTGGCAGGGCCGGACAGAAGGAGAGCTCGTAGTGTCGGCCCGAGAAGTCGAAGGTCTCCCCCACTGGCGTGGCCCACAGGCCAGTGATGATCTCGAGCTGCTCCTCGAGGCGCTCGAAACGCTCCCCGACGGGCGGAAACGGAATCCCATACGCCGTGTGCTCCTGCTCGTACCAACCTGCCCCGAGACCGAGCTCGACCCGGCCACCGCTCATGGCGTCGACGACCGCAACCGAGATGGCGAGCGGCCCGGGCAGGCGGAACGTGGCGGCTGTCAGCAATGTGCCGAGCCGGATGCGCTCGGTGTCACGCGCCAGGCCGGCGAGGGTGATCCAAGCATCGCTCGGTCCCGGCAGCCCGCTGACCGAACCCATCTTCAGATAGTGGTCGGATCGAAAGAAGGCCCCAAACCCGCATTCCTCCGCCGTCCTGGCGACGGCGAGCAGCTGCTCGTAGGTCGCTCCCTGCTGGGGCTCGGTAAAAATGCGAAGTTCCACAGGCACGTTCTAACGACTCAGGGGAGCCGCCCCCATCATCGACACTCCCGCCCCCGGCGTTTATCTTGGTGGCCAACAGACCCAAGTGGAGGGAGCCGTCCATGACCAAGAAGCTTGGAGCCGAGCTGCTCGGCACCGCTCTGCTCGTGTTTTTCGGAGTCGGCGTGGCTACCCTCTCCTTCGGTTTCGATGCGACGGGACCGAGCTTGTCCGCCGGCGTGGTGGCGACAGCCCTGACCTTCGGCCTCGTCCTGATGGGTCTCGCCTACTCGATCGGCCCCATCTCCGGCTGTCACGTGAACCCGGCGGTCACCCTGGGCGTGTGGCTCTCCGGGCGCATGTCACTCGACGAGGCCGCAGGCTATTGGATCGCCCAGTTCGTGGGCGGCATCCTGGGCGCCCTCGCACTATGGGGGACCTTCTCCACATCGCCGTTCTACTCGCGGACCCGAACCGGGCTCGGGACGGACGGTTGGGGCAGCGCCAGCATCCTCCACATCGGCATGGGGGGCGCCTTCATCGCCGAGGTCGTCCTCACCACCCTCTTCGTCTTCGTGATCCTCGCCGTCACCCACAAGAGCGCCATCGGCAACGCCCCGACCGCCGGGCTCGTCATCGGTCTCACCCTCACGGTCGTTCACCTGATCGGCATCCCCATCACGGGTACCTCGGTCAACCCCGCCAGAGCCCTCGGCCCCGCCCTCGTCGTCGGTGGCACGGCACTGAAGCAGGTCTGGCTCTTCATCCTCGCCCCGCTCGTGGGTGGAGTGATCGCCGCCCTCCTACACGTCGCCTTCTACGGGCGGCCCGAGCCCGTTGCCCTCATTGCCGTCGAGCTCGACGACGACGCCGAGAGCGTCACCGTGATCGAGGTCGCCGAGGAGTAGCCCCGCCTCTCGAAGGCGCCTCGGTCGAGGCGGCCGAGCGGCGTCGGGCTCAGGACGTGGCGCTTCGCTGAGCCTCGCGGATCGTCAGCTTCCCCTTCTTGATGAGGGCGATCCGAGGGGCGCGCCGAGCGACCGTGCTGTCGTGGGTGACGATTACGAGCGTCAGCCCTCGGAGCCGTGACATGGACTCGAGCAGGTTGACGATGTCGTCGCGGGTGTCCTCGTCGAGGTTGCCGGTCGGCTCATCGGCCAGGACGACCTTTGGCTCCTTCACGAGCGCCCGCGCGATGGCCACCCGCTGCTGTTGCCCGCCCGACAGCTCCGAGGGCAGGTGGGTGGCACGGTCGGCCAGGTCGACCTCTTCCAGGGCAGCGGCGGCACGTCGCCGGCGCTCGGCGCCACCGATGTGCAGGGGAACGAGGGCCACCTCGACGTTCTCGAGCGCCGTCAGGGTGGGGATGAGGTTGAAGGTCTGGAACACGAAGCCGAAGGCCTGCGCACGCAGGTCGGCCAGCTGTGCCTCGCCGAGTCTGCCGAGATCCTGACCGTCGAATGCCACTATCCCCGAGCTGGCCCGGTCGAGCCCGCCGAGCAGCTGGAGAAGGGTCGTCTTGCCCTGCCCGGTGGGTCCTTGGATCGCCAGCATCTCGCCGTCGCCGATCGTGAGATTGACATGCTGCAGGGCGACGACGGGGCGCCCGCTCTTTTCGAAGTTCTTGGAGACATCGCTCAGCTCGTACATATCTGCTCCTCACTCGACCCTTCGAAGGGCGGCCGCCGGCCGCAACCGGGCAGCTCGCCATGCGCCGAACGACCCGGCAATGAGCCCGCCGGCGATCGCAAGGCCGATGGCGAGCAGGAGGGTGCCGCCTTGCACCGGGGCGGTCAAATGGACCGCCACGGTGTGGGCGAGGTCAGAGAACGCTCCTGGACCGCCGCTGCGGCGAGGGAACGAGCCGGTGGCGCCCGCAAAGCTGCCGCCGCCGAAGCCGCCGCCCCCGAATCCTCCGCCCCCACCGAAGCCCCCACCCGTCGCCGCCGGCGAACCCACCGTGGCCGTCAGGCTGGGACCGAGCGCCGACACGAGGCTTGCGGCGCCGATCCCGAGGCCGACGCCGATGACGCCGCCCGCGACCCCCTGCGCGACGCCTTCGCTCATGACCTGGCCGACGACACGTCGCGTCCGCCAGCCGAGCGCCTTCAGCGTGCCGAACTCCCGCACCCGGCGGGACACAGCAGCCATCATGAGGAGCGCCGCCACGAGGAACGCCACGGCGAGGGCAGCCACTGACAGCCAGAGGCCCAGTTTGGTGGCCAGGGTGGCGGCACTCGTGATCGAGCCGGTCACGCTGCTGGCGAGCGTTGAGGCGTCGGTCACGGTTGCCTTCGGCACGACCTTCTCGATGGCGCTCGCCACCGAGTTGACCGCCGAGGCGCTGTCGGCGCTCACGTAGATCGTCGTGATCTTGCCGGGCAGCTTGGCAAGGGTCTGAGCCTCGCCGAGCGGGAGGAAGACGTCGGTGGCGGACCCGCTCGGCAATGCGGCGATCCCGACGATCGAGAGCTTCGTGCCGGCAACGGTGATGGTGGAGCCGACCTTCAAACTGTGCTGGGTGGCGTAGGCCGACGCCACGATGGCGACCTTGGAGGTGTTGTCAGCTGAGGTGAAGGCCCGGCCGGAGATGATCTCGGATGGCGTGAGCGGTCCGACGCCGTTTGCGTTCGGCTCGACGCCGACGACCGAGAACGAACTGAAGTTGAAGGCGGGCCGGCCACCGGAAGAGAAGCCGCCGCTTCCGCTGAACGTTGGGATCGTTCCCGAGATGCTTGTGTCATTGAGCGAGAGGCCTCCCGAGGCGGCGTACACACCGCTCACCTTCTCGATCGTGGCCACGCTCGAGGCAGCCATCGTCGCCGAGCCAGGTGTCGGAGAAAGCGTGTTGCGGGAGAAGTGCGTCCCGGCGGCCGGCCGCGTGCCCGTCCCACCGCCGACGAAGAAGCGCCCACCGCCCCCGCCCGAGCCCGGGGCTGCCGTCTGGCTGACGGTGATGTCGGTGCCGACGCCATAGAGGGAGTGGAGCACCTGGCCCTGGGCGGTCTTCACGCCCGCGGAGGCAGCGCTGACCGTCACGACGAGGGCCACGCCGATGCCGAGGCCGAGGGCGATGACAATGGCTTGCTTGCTTCGTCGCCGCAGCTCACGCGACAGGTAGGTGAACAGCATCGATGCCTTTCGTCGCTCCAAGTGAACCAGGCGTCACTGAGAGGAAGCTGTGAGCCGTTCTACGAACACCTGAGAGCTACGGGAGGTCCTCACTCAGGTGATGTGGGCGAAGTCCCGCACGAGAAGGATGACGACAAGGACCATGACGGCGAGGTACAGGCCGGTGATGGGCCACCGCCAGCGGTGATCGGCCACGAAGAAACGCCGGATTCCTCGCACGTCGAACACCAGGGCCAGGAGCCCGAGGGGGATGCCGATGATGGGCGTGAACCCAGCGGCGGCTCCGAGCGCCGGCGCCGCGATCGGAAAGATCACATAACCGAGGAGGCAGCGAGTCGCCGACAACAGGATCGACGTGCTGAAGAGACGGTGCGCCGCCTCGTTCGCCTGCCGGGTCGGCCGCACGTCCGGCACGCGCAGCAACCGCCGCATGGCGACGTCGGCACTCGACCGCTCCGTCAGTCCGGCAACCGCGCTCACGACCACCACGCTACGAGGTGGAGCGGCCCGGTTCCAGCCGGGGGCGCTGCCTCAGCCGCTGTAGTCCGGCCCCGCCCGCTCGATCGTCACGAGGATGAGCACCCGCTGTTCCTCCGTCATGGCCCGTCGGTAGTCGTCCCAGTCCGGATGCTCCCCAGCTATGCCGCGGTAGTAGGCGACGAGGCCGTCCATGGCCTCGGGCAGCGAGACCACCTCGGCCGTCCCGTCGATCTGCACCCACTCCCCGAAGAAACGCTCCCCGAACACGCACAGCGAGACCCTCGGGTCGCGACGGACGTTGCGGGTCTTGGCGGCGGGCTCGCGGGTGGACACGACCACCCGGCCCGAGCCGTCAAGCCCGCACGAGATCGGCGACAGCTGCGGGGAGCCGTCCTTACGGTGGGTGTGCAGCACCGCCCGGTGGTTGTGCCGCAGGAATTCGCGAGCCCGCTCGATCTCCATCGTTTCGCCTCCTTGCGAGCAGGCCGTCCCTACGGGCGGTGTCCTGCCCTCGCAATCATCGCGCCCGCAGCCTTGCGCGGCGAGGCGACAGCCGGGATGATCCTCGGATGGACGGCTCGTCATTAGCGACGATGCCCCGGTCGATCGCTCCGATGCTGGCGACCGCCGGGCACCTGCCGGCAGACGAGGCTGGCTGGGCCTTCGAGTTCAAATGGGACGGGATCCGGGCGATCGCCTTCCTGCAGGCTGGCCAGGTTCGCTTTGCCAGCCGCAACGACAAGGACTTGACGGGGTCAGTGCCTGAGCTGCAACCGGGCGGGGCGCTCGGTGAGCTGTCGGCTGTGCTCGACGGCGAGATCGTTGCGCTCGACGAGCGCGGCGTTCCCCGCTTTCAGCTGCTGCAGAACCGTGGCCGTGAATCCGGCCCCGGCGCCAACCGGTCGGCCGGCGTCGCCTACATCGTCTTCGACATCGTCTGGCTTGCCGGCCGCTCGCTCATGGGCGAGCCGTACTCCGAGCGCCGCCGGGTGCTCGACTGCCTCGGTCTCGGACGGGTGCAGGGATGGATGGTGGCGCCGAGCTTTTCCGGGCCGGGCGAAGACGTCTTTGAAGCGAGCCGCCAACGCCACCTCGAAGGTGTCGTCGCCAAGCGCCTCGACTCCCGCTACTCGCCCGGGCGCCGCTCATCCGCCTGGGTGAAGGTGAAGCACGCGAAGGACCAGGAGGTCGTCATAGGCGGCTGGACGAGGGGCGAGGGCTCGCGGTCCGGGTCCATCGGTGCTCTCCTGCTCGGCGTGAACGGCCCGGAGGGGTTGGCGTATGTGGGGAAGGTGGGGTCGGGTTTCGATGGCAGGGAGCTGCGGATGCTGGCGGCTCGCTTCGCCGACCTCGTGGCAGACGGCTCCCCGTTCTCGACGCCGGTGCCGGCGGCGGACGCTCGCGTAGCCACCTGGTTGCAGCCGAGCCTCGTCGGCGAGGTGTCCTACACGGAGTGGACGGACTCCGGGCGACTCCGACAGCCCGTCTGGCGAGGACTGCGGCCTGACAAATCGCCGGCCGATGTCGTCCGGGAGGGCTGAGGGCAGCATCGCACCCGCTACAGAGCGAAGGACGGGACGGTCTCGTGTGAAAGATGGCAGGCAGTGCCGTCCATAGAGGACATGGAGGGGCGGATCCGGGAAAGGCGGTCGGGAGGTCGATGGCGAGCCGTGGGCAGGCCGAGGGGCTGAAGGCGGGCGAAGAGGAGTTCCGCCCGTTCTACGACGCCCACTTCGGCGCCGTCTACCGCTACTTCGCTCGGCGCGTCCACTCGGCCGCCGACGTGAACGACCTCGTGGCCGACGTCTTCCTCGTCGCCTGGCGCCGCTTTGATGAGCTGCCCGCCTCCTCGCACGAGAAGACGCTCTGGCTCTACGGCGTCGCCCGCAGAGTGCTCGCCGACAGCCGCAAGGCCGAGCGTCGCCGCTACCGCCTGCTCGGGCGCATCGGGGCCATGTCCGAGCCTCCACAGGTCGCCTCCGCCGACTTCGCGAACAGCTCCGAGCCCGCCGCCGCCCGTCTGTCGTCGGCGATCAGCCAGCTCACCGCCCGCGACCGCGAGGTGCTCACGCTCGTCGCCTGGGAGCAGCTGTCCCACGACGAGGCGGCCGAGGTGCTCGGCTGCAGCGTGAACGCCTTCACCATCCGCCTGCACCGCGCCCGGAAACGCCTGGCCGCTCGCTACTCAGCCCTCGGCGGCGAGCCGGCTCCCCTCAAGCAGATCGACGCACCCACACGCCCACAAGGAGCGCCCGATGGCAGACCTTGAGTCATTGCTCAGCAACATCGACCCGATGCCGCCCTCCCGTACCCCCGGTGCGTCCTCACTGGTCGGAGCCGACATCTACCGGGACGTGCAGCAGCGGGGGGAGGCCCCTCACGGCCTTGGCGGCGCCGGCGGCGGCTCTGCCCGCCGATCGCCGAGCGGGTCGACGTCGGCCGGCTCCTCCTCCTGGTCCGCCCGCCGGACCGTCGTCGTCGGCCTCGTCGTCGTCATCTCCGCCGGCCTCGTCGCAACGCCCCTTGTGCTGTGGGGCCACGGGACGGGTCATCTCGTCCGGCCAGGTGTGCGCTCCGTCACCTCTATCCCGGCGCAGCCGCCGTCGGCTGCCGTTTCCCACCGGGCCTGGCCCACGAGGGTGCTCGGGCGGGTGGACATCGCCCCGCGATCGGCCGTGCTCGTGTCCGAGGCGTCGGCGTCGGCAGCTTCGTCGGAGTTCCTGGTCGGCGTCGAGAACGACGGCTGCATGGAGCCATGCTCGGAGCCGCTCGTGCGCTTCGACCCGTGGACCGGCTCGTTCAAGCGGGGTCCTGTCATGTCCGCCGACACCTACCTCGAGACGGTCGGCTCGGGCGTCGTCGCCCTCACCGCCCACGAGGTGGCGCCCGACGGCACCGTCAGCGGCGGCTGGTCGCTCCGAGCCGTCGATGTCGACACCTTGGGTCTGGGCCAGCCCGTGAACCTCCCCTTCCTGGCGGACAGCTTCGGCTTCAGCATCACGGGACCCGTGCGTGGGACAGACGACTTCTGGATCGGCAGCGGGCAGCGGCTCTGGCTGGTGGACGCCGTCACGGGTGCCGTCGTGCAGGCGGCCACGGCGGCTCCGTACACGGGGCCGATCGCCCTCTCGAGCGATGGTCGGTTCCTGTACGACCTCGAGCACGGATCCGGCGGGCGCTACGAGCGCGACGTCCTCGAGGAACGCAGCGGCGCCACCGGGCGCGTCCTCGCCCACGTCAAGGTGGCAGACCCGTGGAGCTCCGCCAGCCTCACGGCGGCCGACGGCGGTGCCTGGGTGGCAACCGACCGGTCCGTCCGGCTGTTCAGCTCGCAGGGCCTGCGAGCCGTCGCCCTACCGGGCGGTGTCGTGCCGTTCGATCCCCCCACGTCGGCGAACCTCTACCAGGGCGTCACCGTCTACGGCCTCGGATCGTTCGTGCTCCTCGAGACCTACCGGGGGATGACGTGCCTCGCGCCCGGCGCACCGGTGCTGCGCGCCGCGACTCGCTACGCCGCCAAGAAGGCGCCCGGATGGACGCCCGTAGCGGTGGCCGCGGACGCCTTGCTGGCGATCGCCACCAGAAGCTTCACGTCGAGCATCGTCTACGACGTGCACATACCGGCGACTTGCGTCGGTTGAGCCGTTGCCGGCTTAGCCGGACGGGTTCTAGGAGACCTCGTTGAAGACCGGAATGCAATCGGACGTGCATCCGGGCCGCGACACAGCCGGCAGCTGATCTCCTGCAGGGCGGTGGAGGACCGCCTTCGTCGGCCTGAGCGTGAGGGAGTTGTCACCCTGACCGCCGCCGACGGCGCTGACCACCTCCGCATCGACGATGAGACTGTGTCCGCCCGGCGAAGTCGGGGGCCACAGGAGGGCGACGAGCGGGTGGGCGGCCGCGTTGGCGACCGTGGAATTGCCCGGGGCGGTGAGGAGGAGGTCGTCGGTCCATCCGACGTCGATGCCGACGCTGTGGGGCCGCCCGTCCGGTCCGACCGTCAGGAGGTAGCCGCGGTTGCCGTACTCGACGATGCGCTCCCGCAGCGCCGCCAGCTCAACGGGGATGCTCATGCCTCAAGCCTACGGCCGGCGCCGAGCCGCTCCTGGCGCGCCGCTCCCACATAACCGCACGGCGACCGCGAGCGGCACCGGCGCCAGGCGGCGTCAGGCAGGATGGAGACGTGAGCCCGACGAGCGAGCGCGTCCCCGTTACCGTCGAGGGCCGCCAGCTCAGCCTCTCCAACCTCGCGAAGCCCATGTACCCGGCAACAGGCTTCACCAAAGGTGAGCTGATCGACTACTACGCCAAGATCGCCCCGGTCATGCTGCCGCATCTGCGCGGGCGTCCCGTCACGACGAAGCGCTTCCCGAACGGCGTGCAAGCGCCCTCGTTCATCGAGAAGAACGTCCCCCGCCATGCCCCCGAATGGGTCCGGACGGTCGTGATCGGCCGCAAGTCGAAGGGCGCCGACACGAACGAGTACGCCGTCATCGACGATCTGGCGACGCTCGTGTGGTTCGCCAACCTCGCCTCGATCGAGTTCCACACGCCCATGTGGAGGATCGACGCCGCCGGCCGACCTCAGCGGCCGGACCTCATCGTCTTCGACCTCGACCCCGGCGCCCCAGCGACCATCGTGCAGTGCTGCGAGGTCGCCCTCCTGCTCCGCCACCGGCTTGGGACCGAAGGGATCTCGCTCCTGCCGAAGACGAGCGGTTCGAAGGGCATGCAGCTGTACGGCTCGATCGGCGAGCGGGGATGGGACGGCGAGGAGGTGAACGCCTTCGCCCACGAGGTGGCGGAGGCCGTCGAGGCCGAGAAGCCCGCGCTCGTCGTCTCCCGAATGACGAAGGCGTTGCGCACGGGGAAGATCCTCATCGACTGGAGCCAGAACAACCCGGCGAAGACGACGGTCTCGCCGTATTCGATGCGGGCGTTGCCCGAGCCGTCCGTTTCGACGCCCCTCGGCTGGGACGAGGTGGAGGGCTGGGCTGGCTCCGGCGGCAAGGGGCAGGTGGGTTGCGGCCCGGAGGCGGTGCTGGCGCGAGTGGCGGAAGGTGGCGACCTCTTCGCCGGCCTGCTCGACGGAGCGGTCTAAGACGGCTGGCGGCGATAGAGCTCCGTGCTGAGGTAGCGCAGGCCCGAGTCCACGATGACGGTGACGGCCGTGGAGCCGGCTGGGAGGCGATCGACCAGGCGGAGGGCACCACCAGTAGCCCGCCCGGTCCTTCGGCTCGCCCGCGTGGGCGATCATCGCTTTGATGAGCTGCTCGCTGACGCGTCCACCGTCGCTGGCAACGTCCTCCACGGTGGCGCCGAACGCCTCCATCGTCCGGCGCTTTTCATCGCTGAAGGCGTCGGAGAAGACTACGTGCAGGCCGTAGCCCTTGGCGGCGCACACCATGGCGAGCGAGATGCCGGTCGTGCCCGCCGTGTACTCGACGACGGTCGAGCCAGGGCGAAGGTCGCCGCGTGCCTCGGCGCCGGCGATGACCGCCACGGCCATGCGGTCTTTCATGCTCCCGTCGGGTTCGCCCACTCGAGCTTGGCGAGAAGCCTCGAATGCGACCCCGGCGGCACGACGGAGCGCAGCTCGATGAGCGGAGTCCCTCCGATGCCTCCGAGCACGCCGTCCCCGACAGCGCCACGAACCGGCTGCTTGGCCATGGTTGGTCCCCTGCGTCACCTTCAACCCGAGTTGCCCGGGTTCTACGACGACGGCTAGTGCGTCGCCCGTGGAGCTAGCCAGCCAGCAGCCGGCCGGCGGTCGCCAACCCCAAGCCCAGCACCAGGATGCGAAACACCACCGGGGGCAGCCGTCTGGCGACGCGCGCCCCGAAGTACCCTCCGATGAGGCTCGAGCCGGCCAGCAAGGCGGCGTCCTCCCACGCCACGTGGGCTGCCACGACGAACACGAGGGCGGCGGCGCTGTTGACGACGAGGGAGAGGACGACGCGCAGCCCGTTCGTCCGCACGAGCTCGTCCGGCAGGGTGAGCCCGAGGAGCGCCAGCAGGATGACGCCGAGCCCGGCGCCGAAGTAGCCGCCGTAGACGGCTCCGAGCAGCGTGCCGCAGGCGGCCACGACGAGATGACCGTCGGCGGCGGCGGCGAGGCGGTGCTGCAGCCGGCCGGCGACGACGGGCTGGACGGCAAAGAGGAGGCAGGCAGCGAGGACGAGGTAAGGGGCGAGCGCTTTGAAGGCACTCCCCGGTGTCACGAGGAGGAGCAGGCTCCCACCCGTCGCCCCTGCGAGCGCAGCGGTCGAAAGGATGGCCAGTCTCCGCCTCTGCTGCTCCCGCACCTCCGATCGGAAGCCGGCGACGCCCCCGAGATAGCCCGGCCAGATGCCGATCGTCGAGGTGACATTCGCCTGCAGCGCCGGCAGGCCCGTGGCGAGCAGGGCGGGAAACGACACCAGCGTCCCCCCACCTGCCACGCCGTTCACCGTGCCGGCGCCGAGCCCGGCGGCGACGAGCAGGACGACGTCGCCGGCTGACAGGGCGGTCACCCGGAAGTGCTGCCCCGCCCGGCCCGCACCGGCTGGAGAGGGTGTACGACGATGTGCGCCGCACACAGCAGCACGAGCACGACGTATCCCCCAGGGGAAAGGAGGTGCTGCACAGATCGTTTCTACTACCGGCCCGCCTGACTAGCGTGCCAAGGTGCCCGATTCAGCCCCCTTCGCCCGCTTCAAGACGCCGGACGGCTCCGACGTCGCCGTGCACGACCTCGGCGGAGCGGGCGAAGCACTCGTCATGGCGCACGCCACCGGCTTTCACGCCATGGTGCTGGGCGAGCTAGCCCGCCACCTCAGCTCGTTCCACTGCTATGGCCTCGATCTGCGGGCGCACGGCTGCTCCCATGCGGCCGAGAGCTGGAACGGCCAGTGGACTGGTTTCGCCAGCGACCTGCTCAGCGTCCTCGACGGGCTGGGCCTGCAGCAGCCGTACGCCTTCGGTCACTCCTGCGGCGGCGCCGCCCTCCTGCTAGCCGAAGAGGCAGCACCGGGAACCTTCCGACATCTCTACTGCTACGAGCCGATCGTCGCCCCGGTCGTCGACCCGCTCCCGGCGAACTTCGACAACCCCATGTCGGTCGCAGCCGCCCGGCGGCGCGAGCGCTTTGCCAGCAAGACCGATGCCCTCGCCAACTACGCCTCGAAACCCCCTCTCTCCATCCTCCATCCCTCCGTGCTGCGGGCCTACGTCGAGCACGGTTTCGAGGCCGAGCCCGACGGCAGCGTGCGTCTGCGATGCCGGCCGGCTGACGAGGCGCGCGTCTTCGCCAATGCCGTCGGGCACGACGCTTTCGCCAAATTGCCGACGGTCCGCTGTCCCGTCGATCTCGCCTGCGGACATCTCACCGACAGCTTCGGGAAGGACGTGCAGGTGGCACTCGACGAGCGGATGGCGTCGGCGGGGGGCGCCTGCCGCCTGACGGTGTTCGACGAGTTGGGCCATTTCGGCCCGATGGAGCGACCGGCGCTCGTCGCCGCCTCCATGGTGGCCGCGTTCTCGTCACCGCCCTCGACAAAGGAGGCGACGGCGCCGCCGTTGCCGGCCTAAGAGCCGTGACCGCCTCTCCCGTCGCCAGTCGCAGTCGGCGTCGGCCGGCGGAGCGTCGGCGAGCGGGCGCCGGCTGCAGGCGTCCGTCGAGCCGAGCGGAGACGTTCAGCTTGCGGCTGAGCCATCCGGGCGCTCGGCTGCCAGCAGCTGTTGCAGCTTGGCGTCCTTCTCGCGGACCTCGCCGGCGGTCTGAGCGGCGAACTCGTCCAGCTGGTCACCGAGGGCGGAGTCGGCGATCGCCAACATCCGCACTGCGAGCAGCCCGGCGTTGCGGGCGCCGTCGATGGCGACGGTGGCCACCGGGATGCCCTTTGGCATCTGGACGATGGACAGCAGCGAGTCAAGACCGTCCAGCTTCGGCAGGGCGATGGGCACGCCGATGACGGGGACACGCGTGACGGCGGCGATCACCCCCGGCAGGTGAGCGGCACCACCGGCGCCGGCAATGATCACCTGAATCCCGTTCGCCACGGCGGAGCGTGCATAGCTGAGCGTCTCGTCTGGCGTGCGATGGGCGGAGAGCACACGCATCTCCCACTCGATGCCGAACTCCTCCAGTGCGCCCGCCGCCTGTCGCATGATGGGCAGGTCGGAGTCGCTTCCCATGACGATGGCGACGCTCATCTTGACCGTATTCCTTTCACCGGCGGGTCGGGCAGCGGAGAGATCCGCTTTGCGATCCGGCCGAGAACGAGGCCTATGACGGCACCGCCGGCGACGTCGGAGGCGTGGTGGATGCGGACGTGGATCCGGCTGGCCGCCACCACGATGGCTGCGGCGTAATACAGCGGGGCGAGGTCGTCGCCGTCAGCAAGCAGCCTGGCCGCGCAGAAGGCCGCCGTGGCGTGCCCGCTCGGGAAGCTGGACGTGAGCGGCTGACGGAAGGGCAGGGGATGCGTCGTCGGCGCCAGGGGCCGTCGACGTTGGAAGATGGACTTGAGGCCCACGTTGACGAGCACGGACTCCGTGCCGCTGGCAACGATCGCACGTAAGGCCGCCCGGCGGTCGTTGGGCCGGCCCCGCAACGCACGCAGCAACGCCAGCATCACCCAGATCAAGCCGAAGTCGCCGAGAGCCGAGGCCGTGTAGAAGACGCGATCGGCCGTGGGGTTGCCTCGCAAACTCGTGAACCAGCCGTCGACGCGCTCGTCGATCTCGTCGACCTTGGAGCGCAGCACGCTCGAGGGCGGCTCGGAGTGGACGAAGGTCAAGCCGGAAGCGTAGCGGCCGACCGGCCGACCGAGCCCCCCACCCGCGTGGTCGCCGCCTGCTCGGCGGCCCGCTCCGGGTCCCCGCCGAAAGCGGGGCAGTACTCCTGGAACGAGCACCACTTGCAGAGGGCGGACGGGTTGGGGCGGAAGTCGGAACGATCGCACGCCCGCTCGATCGCCGCCCAGACGGCCCTCGCCCGCTGGTGAACCCCTCGGAGGGACTGGTCAGTGGCATCTGCCGACACGACCACGCGATCGCGCAGGTACATGAGGCGGACGACGGCCGGACGGGTGCCGAGCACCTGCTCGCACAGGAAGGCGTACAGCTGCACCGACGACAGCCGCGACCGCGACTGCTCCGCCCGCGGCGCCCTGCCCGTCTTGTAGTCGACGACGGCGAGCGAGCCGTCGGCCATACGGTCGAGTCGGTCGATGATCCCCCGCAATGTCATCCCGTCCATCTCCGCCTTGAGGTCGAGCTCGAGCCCGACGGGCGTGACGGTGTTGGGGTCCTCGAGCTCGAAGTAGCGGTCGAGGAGCGAGGAGGCGTCACGCACGAAGGAGGCCTGCTCGTCCTCCGGAAGTGAGAGCTCGACGACTTCGGTCGACTCGCGCATCTCGTCCCAGGCCCTCAAGAGGGCCGATTCCGCTTCCAGCCGGTCGCGGTGGCCCGCCTCGCGTTCGGAGAACAGCAGTTGGAGCGCCCTGTGGACGAGCGTCCCTTTCACGGCCTGGGGTGAGGCCACCTCCGGCAGCCGCTCAACGACGGAGAAGCGAAACGACAGCGGGCAGCTCGTGAACGAGCTGATCTTCGAGGGCGTGAGCGTGGACGGGAGTGCGAACGACATCTCATCTCACGCTACGTCGGAGGTGTGTCAAAGTCGCGGATGCCCGGCCGCCGCCGGCGTCGGCCGGCCGGAGCTCAAGCCGGCGTCGACACCGCCGAGGGCGCCAGCAGCCGGACGGCGTCGCGCGAGCTCACCCCGAAGGGGAGCGGCATCAACACGGGCACCGTGACCCCGTTGGCGACGTAGCGCTCGATGTGTGACCTGCACTCGTCGGGCGTGCCGTGCACGACGAGCTCGTCGACGACCGAGTCGGGCACGGCCGCCACGGCGCCCTTGCGGTCGCCCGCCCGCCAGAGGTCCCACATCGCCTGCAGCTGCGGGCCTCGCCCTAGCCACTCCTGGAACAAGGCGTAGACCTCGACGTTCAGATAGGCGGCGATGAGCATCTTGGCGGCAGAGCGCACAGCGGCGGCATCCTCGGTCGGACAGACGTAGATGCGTGCCACGACTTCCTTGCCCGGCCCCACCTCGGGGACGATGCGCTTCACGTCCTCGGCCGACAGCCAGTTGATGATGGTGCCGTCGCCGAGCCGGCCGGCGAGTCGCAGCATTCCCGGCCGCAAGGCCGCCACGAGGATGGGGGGCACGACCGCCGGCGGCCGCTCGAGGCGAAACCCTCTCACATTGAAGGTGTCGTACTCCTCGGTCACCTTCTCACCCGCGAGCGCAGCCTTGAGGAACCGCACCATGTCCCGGTTGCGCTTGTACGGCTCGCTGAAGGGGATGCCGTTCCAGCGCTCGACGATGACGTCCGACGAGGTGCCGAGGCCGAACTGGAAGCGCCCGGGCGCCGCCTCCGCCAGGGTGGCGACGCACATCGCCAGCGTGGCGGGGCCCCGAGTGAACGACGGCACGATGGCAGTGCCGAGGCGGAGCTCCGGCACCCAGGCCGTCGCCATCGCCAGGGGCACGAATCCGTCCGTGGCGCTTGCCTCCGCCGACCAGACGTCGCTGTAGCCGAGGGCGGCGATCTCCTCGATCAGCTCACGCTGCTCGGACAGTGGCGTGCGGTCATAGGGAATGGTGATGCCGAAACGGCTCATGGGCCGCATCCTACCGAGCACACCTCGAACCGGCCGGGCCGGCAACGACCTGGGTGGCGCCGCCGCCCGCTACCTTTCGTGCTGTGACGATCCTCGCCGAACGCCTCGGGTTCCAGGCCGACGACCGCCTCCTCATCGTCAACTGCGACGATCTCGGCAGTTCGCAGGCGGCCAACGCAGCCGTGTACGACGCCCTGCGCAACGGCGCCGCCACCTCCGCCTCGCTCATGGTGCCCTGCCCGTGGGCGCGAGGTGCCGCCGCCGAGTACCGCGGCGAGGACGTCGGCGTGCACCTGACGCTCAATGCCGAATGGAACCTCTACCGCTGGGGGCCCATCACCCAGGCGCCGTCGTTGCTCGACGGTGACGGGGGGTTTCCGAGAACCATCACCGACGTCTTCGAGCACGCCGACCTCGACGAGGTCCGCCGGGAGCTGCGCGCCCAGATGGAGCGTGCGATCCTCTGGGGCTTCGACGTGAGCCACGTCGACTCTCACATGGGGACGCTGCAGCTGCGACCGGAGTTCTTCGACATCTACCTCGATCTCGCCGATGAGTTCCGCCTGCCGCTGCGGCTCTCGGGGGCGGAGACGGAGCGGATGATCGGGTTCCCGTTTCGGGCGCTCGCAGCCGAACGGGGGGTCGTGTTCCCCGACCACTTCCTCTTCGTGCCCGGCAACGGAGTCGGAAGCCGGGCGACGATCTCCGAGGCGATAGCAGATCTGCGGGCGGGCGTGACCGAGGCCTACCTCCACCCCGCCATGGACACGCCGGAGCTACGCGCCATGTCGCCCGACTGGCGGGATCGGGTCGCCGACCACGCCTGGCTGCTCGACCCGGACGGCCTCCGGGCCGATGTCGAGGGGGCGGGCGTGCGGCTGACGGGCTATCGGGAGCTGCGCCAGCTCATGAGGGCCGAAGCCCGCGCCTAAGTGCTCGTCTGCCCGGCCACGGCGAACAGTGTCGTGCGCCCGATGCCCTTCAGTCGCTTCGGGGGCAAGCGGCGCCAGCAGAATTCGGGCCGGTCGGCGAGCACGTCGTGGATGTCCTGGGAGACGACGACGGTGGAGGGCCGCGCGACGTCGACGATCCGCGAGGCGAGGTTCACCACGGGGCCGAAGAAGTCGCCGCCGTGGGAGAGGACAGGGCCATGAGCCAGCCCGGCGCGTGCCTGCGGAACGGACTCGTCGTCGTGGAACGTCCGCACGAGGTCGACGGCGATGGCGGTCGCCTGGTCGGCCTCGTCGGCCACGAACATGACCTCGTCGCCGATCATCTTCACGACGCGCCCGCCGCTGTCGGTCACGCGGTCGTAGACGATCGTCTCGAAGCGGTCGATGAGCTCGCCCAGCTGTTCCTCGGCGATGTCCTCGGTGACGGCCGTGAAGCGCACGAGATCCACGAAACCCACCGTCGCGATCAGCGGCCCACCGATCTGCCCCGGATCGGCGAGCTTCCGCCACAGGGCGGCCTGCAGCTGGCGGCGGTAGACGTAGCCGATGAGACGGTCGATGTCCTTTGCGTCCGGGCCGCTCAGGCCGCGGACGATCTCCTCCTCGCTCATGCCCGCCCGGATATGGGCTTGGAGGTTGGCGACGACGTTGTCGCTCACGACCTCGGCGACACGCGAGAGCGAGGCGGCCATCATCCGGGTCTGGTAGACGATCTCGTTCATGTCGGCGAAGTCCGCCATCGCATTCGCCGCCATCCGCAAGGCGGCCAGGTCGTCATCGCCGTACACGGCGGCGTCGTCGGGCGCCGGCGTGAAGCCCATCGCACGCCACAGTCGCCGGGCCACTTCGACGTCGACGCCGGCGGCCGCGGCGAGCTCCCGCGTCGTGTAGGTCGGCTCCGCGGGAAACAGCTGGCGGTCCAGGGCGAGCAGCGGCACCCAGGCGGGACCGGTGCCCGCGTCCCCGGTCGGCGCGGCGCCCGATTCCCCGGCCTGGGGCGCCGCATCCCGCGCGTCAGCCGGCTGGGGGACCTCGGGTACCGTCCGTGTCACAACTCCAGTCTGCCAGCCCTGGGCCTCCCTCCCTTGCTCCCGGCCTGTGAGCGGCACCGAGCTTCGTTCCGAGGCGGAGGCGTAGCGCGCAACGCCGCCCGCACCCGACGCCATCGGGCGTCGGGGTCGGGCGGCGGCGCCCCCCTCATTTGCTGGTGACCGGGATCAGAACTCGGTGATCGCCAGGATCTCGGTCTGCAGCGCCTTGTACTCGGCGGAGTTCGTGATGGGAAGGAGCGACATGAGCTTGGCCATGTTGCCGGTGACGCGTACCCGACCCTGCATGAAGGCGGCGTTGGCGTCGAGCTCTCCCTTCTGGATGCGCATGGCGTCCTCGTGGCTCTGCGTCAAGGTCACTTCGGCGTCAGCCAGCTCGCCCAGCTGGCTCTCGAGGAGCTTGCCGTTCTCAAGCACCCAGTAGTACTTGACGTCACCGTCCGGGCCGCCCGTGATGACGTACTGCATGCGGGCCGTCGCCCCAGGCCGTTCCGGCTGAGTCTCTGAGAGCTTCCTGCCCTCGTCGAGCCACTCTTGAGTGAGCCACTTCGCCATGTCGTTCCTCCTGATGGACGGGTCGCACCCGACCCGTAGCGTCGAGATCGTACGAGGCCAGGATGTTAGGCGGCCTGGGCGGGTCGCGCCTATCCGGCCCGGCCAGCCGGCCCCGCGCTCGCTTCCGTGGTGGGCCTCGCCGGCCATCAGGACCGCCTCCGGCTCGCTTCCGTGGTGGGCCTCGCCGGCCAGGACCGCCTCCGGCTCGCTTCCGCGGTGTGACTCGCCGGCCATCAGGACCGCCTCCGGCTCGCTTCTGGGTGGGTGAAAGGGACGCATGGCGTCCCAAACCGCGTCCAGAAAGGTCTCGAAGATGCCTCGGGTCGCGGCGACAGCGCCGCACGGCCACCTTCAGCGGTCAGCGGTCACCCGCACGCCGGCAAACAAGTCCGACTCCGGCAGCTGGGTCTTGACTCGGCTGCGAGCGAGCACGTAGTCGTCGAAGGGGTGGATCATCTGAAGTACCTCGGGCGGGAGTCCGAACCAGAACTTCGAGGTCGGGTCGACCTGGGTGGCATGCGCGAGCAGGGCGAGACGACGGATATCGCCGAACCCGCTGATGTCGATCGAGGTCGTGATCCGTTCGTCCTCACCCGGCCGGTCGAGCCAGCGCTCGTCGAAGGGTGACTCCAGGCCAAGCTCGAGGAATTTGGCGTGCGTTGCCAGCACGCGCCGTTTCGACCAGACCGTGTAGTAGAGCTTCAGCGGCTCATACGGCTCGCCTGTCTCCGGAAAGGAGTCGGGGTCACCGGCGGCGTCAAAGGCGGCCACGGAGATCTCGTGCACCCGGATGTGGTCTGGATGCGGGTAGCCACTGTGGTCGTCGCCGTAGGTGACGACCACTTGCGGCCTCGTCCGGCGTATCTCGGCAACCAGCTTGCCAACCGCCTCTGTGAGCGGTGCCGCCGCGAAACTGTCAGGGTGGGAGTTCGCCTCCGAATCGGGCATGCCGGAGTCGCGATAGCCGAGAAGGACGAGCTCGTCGTAGCCGATGATCTCGACGGCCGTGGCCAGCTCACGCGCCCGCACGGCGGCGATATCGGCCTTGACTTCCGGCGTGTCCATCGCCGGGTTCAAGATGTCGCCCTCCTCACCGCCCGTGGCCGTCACGAGAACCGTGTGCACGTCTTCGGCGTGGTACTTGGCGACGGTCCCGGCCCCCTTGGACGCTTCGTCGTCGGGGTGGGCGTGGACGCTGAGGAGGCAGAGTCGCTCATCCATTGCGGTGACGCTACCGCCCGCTCAAGGCCGCCCTACACTGCAATGCTGCCGACACAAAGAGAGGAAGGCGCGCATGGGTGTAATGAAGCGGCTCACAGGCATTGTTCAGGCCAAGGCCAACAAGGTCATGGACCGCGTCGAGGATCCACGCGAGACGCTCGACCTTTCCTACGAGAAGCAGCTCGAGCAGCTCCAGCAGGTCCGCCGCGGCGTGGCGGACGTTGCCACCGCTCGCAAGCGCATCGAGCTGCAGGCGCAGCAGCTCCAGCAGAGCGCCGGCAAGCTGCAGGACCAGGCTCGCCAGGCCCTCGCCCAGAACCGCGAAGACCTTGCCCGCGAGGCGCTCAGCCGCCGCGCCGCCATCTCGACCCAGCTCGACGGCCTGAAGGCACAACATGACCAGCTCGTCGAGCAGGAAGCCAAGCTCGTCGCCACGACGCAGGCGCTGCAAGCTCGCGTGGAGTCCTTCCGCACCCAGAAGGAGACCTTGAAGGCGTCCTACACGGCCGCCCAAGCCCAGACCCGCATCGGCGAAGCGGTCTCCGGCATCTCCGAGTCGATGACCGACACCGGCCTCGCCATGCAACGGGCGCAGGACAAGATCGCCCAGATGCAGGCACGGGCCGGCGCCGTGGACGAGTTGCTCGCCTCCGGGACGCTGACGGATCTCACCGGCTCGTCCGACCCGCTGCAGGCCGAGCTCGACAAGACGAGCGCCCAGTCTCAGGTCGAGCTGGAGCTTGCCCAGATGAAGGGCCAACTCGCGCCACCGGGACCGAGCGGCGCCCTTCCGAGCGGGACGGCGGCGGCGCCCGCCGAGGAGGCCGACGACGGCGACTCCACTGCAGAGGAGGCCGAGACCGTCGACGCCCTCCCACAGGCGGCCCCCCCGGCGACGCCGACGCCGGCGGTTTCCGACGCAGCCGCGAGCGACAACCTGTTCTCGCTCGGTTCTGAAGGGGGCCAGTCATGATCGTCCGCATCCTCGAAGAGGGCCAGTACGAGGTGCCCGATTCCGAGCTCGCCTCCCTCGAGGCACTCGACGCCGAGCTTTCGGCGGCCATCGAGGCGAACGACGCGGAGAGCTACTCGGAGGTGCTCTCCCAGCTGGTCGAACGGATCCGCTCGAGCGGGACGGCCGTCGCCCCCAGCACCATCGTGACATCCGAGCTGACAATCCCCAACGAGGGGACGTCACTCGACGAGATGAAGCGGCTCCTTGCCTCCGGGGAGTCCGTTGAGGTCTGATGCAACATGAGCCGTAGCAAGTTCCAAGTCGACCACGGGCTGACCGCCCGCATGGTCACGACGATGTTCCTCCTCGGGCTCGTCTATGCCGTCGCCGTCACGGCCGCCATCTTCGCCGGCGCCGCCATCGAGCTCGTCGTCGCCATCGCCGCCATCTTCCTCATCGTCCAGTTCTTCTTCTCCGACCGCATCGCCCTCTGGTCGATGAAGGGCGAGATCGTGACGCCCGAGCAGTCGCCCCAGCTGCACGCCATTGTCGACCGTCTCTGTGCCCTCGCCAACATGCCCAAGCCGAAGGTCGCCGTCGCCCAGAGCGACATGCCGAACGCCTTTGCCACTGGCCGCAGTCAGAAGGCGGCCGTGCTGTGCGTCACGACCGGCATCCTTCGCCGCCTGAGCCCGGAGGAGCTGGAGGCGGTGCTCGCCCACGAGCTGTCTCACGTCGCCCACCGCGACGTGGCCGTCATGACGATCGCCAGCTTCCTCGGCATCCTTGCCGGGCTGGTGACCAGGATGCTGACCTGGGGAGTCCTCCTCGGCGGCGGACGAGGCCGCAACAACCAGGGTGGAAGCCCTTTGATCCTGGTCGAGCTGGCGGCGCTGGCGTTCGCGGCGGTTATCTACGTGATCAGCTTCCTGCTCGTGCGGGCCCTTTCCCGCTACCGCGAGCTGGCGGCCGACCGCTCCGGCGCCATCCTCATCGGCCAGCCCAGGCTGCTTGCCAACGCCCTTGTGAAAGTGACGGGCGAGATCGGGCGGATCCCGACGCGCGACCTGCGGAGCGCCCAGGCGTTCAACGCCTTCTTCTTCGCCCCTGCGCTCACCCAGGGCAGCAGCGTCGCCAACCTCTTCGCCACCCACCCGACCCTCGAAGTGCGTCTCGAGCAGTTGGCGAAGCTCGAGGCATCCATGGGCCGCACGGTCTGACACCGGCCCTGCGGTGAAGATCTTCGACATCCTCGCCGGCAGGACGAAACCCGCGCAGGCGGACCTCGAAGCGCTCTTCGGCCTCCCGAGCGCCTTCATCACACTCGAGGCGAGCGAGTCGCTCGTGCCGACCGGTGAGGCCGGCGTGTGCTACAAACCCGCCGCCGGGCAGAGTTTTGCTCACACGGCCGAGGAGATGGAGTCACTCCTGGGTCTCGGAGGCGGCCCGACGAAAGTCCGTGAGGATACCGACCAGTACGGCTTCCACTGGGTCGTCATCGGGGCCGGGAGCGACCCGAGCGACCCTGAGGCGCTCGTCAACCAGGTTCATCTCGTGAACACGACGCTGGAGGATCAGGGCTTCGGGCCGCAGCTGCTCTGCTCTGTCTTCGGTTTCCGCTCGACCACCGCCGGTGCGGGTGGTACCGCCAGCCTCTACCTCGTCTACCTGTACAAGCGAGGCACCTTCTACCCCTTCGTGCCCCTCCCGGGCCGCGAGCAGCGCGACGTAGCGACTGAGCTCAGGCTCGGAAACGTCCTCGCCGAGGACCTGAAGATCGAGAAGGACAAGGCGAACTGGATGGCCCTCTGGGGCCTTCCCGTCCACTGATCGGCCGTCCCCCTCGGTGCTGAGCCGCCGTTGTCCCCTCAACGCTGACACTCCAGTCGTCCCTCAACGCGGACCCTTCCTCACTCCCCCTTAACACTGGCCCTCGCTCACTCCCCACGCCTCAAGGCCCACGCCTCAAGGCGGACGGTCCCTCAGTCCCCTCGACGCTGACGCTCCCTCAGTCCCCGCCTCGACGGCGGCGGCGGGCGGGACGGCCGGGACGAGGACGAGCGGGACGAACGGGACGGGGGCGGCTCCGGCCGTAGCTCGAGGCGTAGCCGGGGCGCTCCTGCACGGGGATGTGCCCGCCGCCCGCTCGCCAGGGGTCCCAGGCCGGATCGGCCGATGCGAGATAGTCACCGACGAGCGTGACGATGCGGGCTGGATCGATCTCGCTGCAGCCGTCGCCACCCGGGCGGAGGCGGGCGACGATGGCACCGACGCCGTTGGCCTCCCACGCGAGGCCGGACGGTTCCTCGGCGGTCAGTCGAGCCGCCAGCGGCGACAGATCCGGGCGGAGCGGCACCTGTCGGCTCACCGTCTTCACCCATCCCTCATAACGCAGATAGCACTCGCAGGCGGCGCCGTCGAAGGCAATGATCCGGCTGGCGCTGGTCGCCGAGTGAACAGCCGCGGCGTGCACAGGCAGGCCTCCCTCGGCACCGGGGATACGGTCGCCAGACGTGCGGTGCGAGCTCGCACGCTCGACGATGGCGAGGTCGAGGGCACCCTCCTCGGTGATGACCACCTCTCCGCCGGCGATGGCCTCCTGGCCATAGGCGAGCTCGCTCAGCTCGTCGGCGAAGTACCGCTCGAACCGCTCCGGATGCTCGAGCAGCTCGCCGAGGCGCGGCAGCGTCGCCCGATAGCGCTCGGACGTGCCCGAGCCGGCGCCCGCCTCCGCCTCCGCAAGCGGTGCGATGGCAAAGGCCATCCGGGCAACCGCCGGCTCGTGGACGACGCCGAAGTCCCCGCAGGTGGCCACGGCGACCAGCAGCTCAGCATGAGCAAGGGCTGCCTCCGGGTCGACGAGGGCGAACACCGAGACGAGACCGTCTTCGTCGAAATGGTCGTTCGTCACGGCCTCGGCCAGGCGGCCGCGAGCGATGGCCCGGCGGACGGCGCGGGCACCGGCGACGGAGGCGTTGGCGCCTCCCGGTGACGCCAGCCGCAGGTACTCGAGCACGATGGAGGCGGACACGTCGCGGGCCAGCTCCGGTGGCGTGGGGCTCTGCGGCCAGTGCGAGAGTGTGAGCACCGAGGAAGGCCTCGCCGCCCCGTCGACCATCACGTGTGGGCGCTCGGAGAGGGATTCGTACGGCTCGAAGGGCAGGCCTGGCAGGCGAGGCGACATCGAACACCCGTCTCGGGAAGGGCCGGAGCGGGGGCTCAGCCCTCGAGGGCGACGTCGTCGAGGAGGTCGGCGAACTTGCGCTGCGCCGCCTCGCGGCGGGTGGGCACGTGCTCGCTCGGCACCTCGACGCGTCCGTAGCGCTTCAGCACCTGGCGGGCCACCGTCACGCGGTGGACCTCGTCGGGGCCGTCGTAGATGCGGGCGGCCCGGGCGGCCCGGTACATGTGCTCGAGCGGCATATCGGTTGAGAAACCCAGGCTTCCGTGCACCTGGATCGCCCGGTCGATCACGTTGTAGAGCACTTGGGCCCCGTAGAACTTGATGAGGGCGATCTCGACGCGGGCGGCTTCGGGCCCTTCGGTGTCCATCTTCCAGGCGGCGTGCAGCGTCATGAGGCGGGCAGCGGTCATCTCGGCGAGCGAGTCCGCCACCCAGTTCTGCACGGTCTGCTTCTCAGCGAGGTACGACCCGTGCGTGAAGCGGGAGACGGCGCGCTCACAGAGCATGTCGAAGGCCCGTTGGCTCTGGCCGAGCCACCGCATGCAGTGGTGGATGCGGCCCGGCCCGAGGCGCTGCTGGGCGAGGCGGAAGCCGTCGCCCTCGTTGCCCACGAGGTTCTCGTACGGCACGCGCACGTCCCGGTAGACGACCTCGGAATGAGCCCCGAATTTCCCGAAGTGCTCGACGGGATCCTCCATCGTGGAGACGTCGCGAACGATGTCCACGCCCGGGGTCTTGGCCGGCACGAGGATCATGGAGGAGCCCTGGTAGGGGTGCACGTCCGGGTTCGTCACGGCCATGACGACGAGCACGTCGGCGACCGAGCCGTTGGACGTGAACCACTTGTGCCCGTTGATCACCCACTCGTCGCCGTCACGTACGGCCATCGTGGACAGCAGCTTCGGGTCGGCGCCGGCGCCCGGCTCGGTCATCGAGAAGGCGGAGCGGATCTCCCCGGCCAGGAGTGGCTCGAGCCACTGGGCGCGTTGATCCTCGCGCCCGGTCGAGCGGATCCCGATGGCGATGAGCTCGGCGTTGCCAGAGTCCGGGGCGTTGTTGCCGAAGGCGACCGGCCCGTAGGCGGTCTGGCCGAGGATCTCGTGCATGAGCCCGAGCTTCACCTGCCCGAAACCCTCCCCCCCGAGCTCCGGTGGCAGATGAGCAGCCCACAGCCCGCGGCGCTTCGCCTCCGCCTGCACCGGTGCGAGGGCGCGGCGGAGCTGGGCGGGTGAGAGCTGGAGGGTTTCGAGGGGGATGAGCTCTTCCCGGACCACCTGGCGCATCCAGTTGAGCTGCTCGGCGAACTCTGGTTCGGTGGAAAAATCCCAGGCCACGGTCGGCTTCCTCCTCGTGGGCGCCCGCCTGGCTGCCGCCGGCCGGTTCTCGCCCTGATTCCTGGCAGGATGACTCACGTGGACCGTATCGGAATCGTCGACACGATGTTCGCCCGCCTCGACCTCGGCGGCTACGCCGTCGACGAGCTGAAATCGTGCGAGGGTTACGGGGAGCGTTTCGAGGTCGTGCGGCGGACGGTGCCGGGTTTCAAGGACCTCGCCGTCGCCTGCAAACGGCTCGTGGAGACAGACGGCTGCGCCATTGTCGTCGCCCTCGGGATGCCGGGACGGGCGGCCATCGACCAGGTGTGCGCCCACGAGGCCTCTCAGGGCATCATGATGGCCCAGCTGCTCACGTCCACCCACATCCTCGAGGTCTTCGTGCACGAGAATGAGGAGGACGACCCCGCCAAGCTCGTTCCGGTCGGCGAGTCACGCGCACGCAAGCACGCCCGCAACGCCTACTGGATGCTGTACGAGCCGGAGCAGCTCGAGCGCCGGGCCGGACAGGGCGTGCGCCAGGGCTACGCCGACGCCGGCCCGATCGAGCCGTCCGGCGCCTAGGGCGTCAGTCTCGAGAGAAAGCTAAAGCTCGCCTCGCCCTCACAACCTGCGCGGGCGCCGTCCTCAGGGGGCGTAGGTGCCCCCGAGCGACGTACAGGCGGGCACCGTGCCCGACGGGTAGCCGCTCGTCGACGGGTTCGGCGAGGTCGAGCCACACGACACCCAACCGGCCTCCTCCCAAACCCCGTCAGTCGCTGGCAGGTACTGCGGCGGTGAGTCGGCCTTGAGCCGCCCGTCGTAGTTGAGGTCGAGCAGGTAGCCCCTGACGAGCGTCGGATTGGAACCGCCGTTGAAGACACCGTACTGGCCGGCGTTGTTGACGGCGTCCGAGCCGTTGAAGTACAGGGTGCCGCCGGACGCATCGCCTTCCCGCCAGTACTCCACCTCGAAGAAGCCGTTCAAGGCTGCTGTTGCGGCGTCGATGACGGGGTTCACGACAGTGCAGTCCGGGATCATGTTGTTCCACCACCCTGCGCCGTTTCCATAAGCGACTGCCAGAGGCGCTTGCAGGTCCGTGTTGTCGGTGCAGTCAGGCGCCATCGCTTGCGTCGTCGGGTTCCATGGCCTCGCCATCCAGATGTTGTTGAGGGCGATGAGACCGAGGACGTCGGCCGAGCTCGCGCAGCCAGTGAGGTTGTTCTGGTAGGTGCCGCCGGCGTTGACGGCGCAGCCGTAGACGAGACTGCGAGCAACGATGATGTCGTTGGCGGCCGAAATCGTGGTCTGGTAGGAGACCGCACCCGAGAGGATGGCGTCACCCTCCGTGCAGGTCTGGGTCGTGACGCCCGACGACGGCGAGTCCGGGTTCACCCACGGATCGATGCACCCCGAGATCGTCGCGTTGGATTCCGCCGCCGGCAGCGTGCTCCACGAGTTGGGATCGGGCGACGCCGGGAGGCTCTGCACGGCGATCACGAGGTTGGCCGTGACGGGCACCTGGGCGAAGTTGGCCGCCTGCACCGTACCTGCGCCGCTCCCCGTCACCTGGGTGTTGCTACCGGTGCATGAGGTGCCACCGCAGAGATCGTCGGCGCCGGTCGTGGAGGTAGCCCCACAGTTGACGTTGTCCGATGTGTCGATTGCGGTTGCGTTCGGCGATCCCACTCCGTAGGTCTGCTTCGTGAGCGGGCTCCAGACGTACATCGTCTCGGCCTGCGTGGAGGTGTTGTACGAGAAGCGGATCATCGTCGGCCCCGTGTAGACGCAACCCGCCACCTTGCCGGTTTCGATCTCGCTGAGGATCCCTTGGTTGGCGCTCGGGAGGGACTGCGAGACACCCAGGTGGGGCGATGAAGGATCGGTGAAGCTCGGGGCGTTCACCCCCTCATTCGGGGTTCCTCCGGTCCCGCCTCCACAGTCACCCCACGGGTCCCAGTTGTACCCGTAGGGTTCGCTGATGTAGGTCCCGCTCACGAGGGTGGGCTTCTTCTGGCCCGGCCAACCCGTGCTGGCCGTCGCCGGGAAGGGGAAGTTCGGCGGCACGGCGGTGGAGAGGTTGTGCCCGGTCCCCGTGAAGGCCGGCGTACCGCACGTCGTCAACTCGTCTTGGGAGTAGACCGGGCCGTCGAAGGTGTCGCCGGTGATCCAGTAGTTCGTGTTACATGCGCTCTGGTCGCCGTTGTCCGACCCGTTCGGTACCGTTCCGAACTGATAAGACGGGTCGCTCAAGTCCGGGAAGGTGCCGTACCACGGCCCGAAATACTGGTTTGTCAAGTTGTAGGCCGTGCCGGCGTTGGGATAGCCCGGGAGCGCCTTGACCGGCGAGACGTACTGGCTGTACCAGTCGATGAAGGCGTTCGGCTGATCGGCGTCGTACTGACAGAGAGCTGTCGCCATGGGCAGGTTGACACTGCCGTTGGGTGAGGTGTAGCAGTTCGTGATGCTCTGCCCCGTGGTCGGGCAGGGAGTCAGCGTCGTCGCCTCGTCGAATTCGTGCGAGTT
Source organism: uncultured Actinomycetota bacterium (assembly GCA_963735115.1). Classification (GTDB taxonomy): domain Bacteria; phylum Actinomycetota; class Acidimicrobiia; order Acidimicrobiales; family Bog-793; genus JAKACA01. Next base: position 524,059 of record CAVTJR010000002.1, read on the forward strand.
CGTCACGAGGCCGCCGCCGCCGGCCGGGTAGGTGTTCTCCCACTGATCGAGGTCACCGGCGGCAGGCTGCTCATAATTCGAGAAGTAGACGTCGGTGAGCACGCCCGAGAGGGTGAATGCAGCCTCGATACGGCGGTATTGGGCGCCCTGGCCGGTGCCGGCCTTCCCGGTGACGACGAGCAGCACGTCTCCACCGAAGGGGTTGGTGGCGGACTGGGTGGCGGCGAGCTCGGAGTTGTCCGGGTAGTACGTGAAGGCCTCGAGAGGGCTCGTGCCCGCGATGGTCTCCCAGGCACCGAGGGCGGTGTTGGAGCCACCGGGGAGGCCCGGATCGTTCGCCGTCGTGGCTCCGCCCGCCTGAGGCGGGAAGTCGAAGTACCCGGGATACTGGTCCATCAAGTTGGCGTACTCCTGCACGCCGGCTTCAGCGGCGGCAAGGGCGCTCTCGTAGTTCACCGTCTCGGAGGCATACGGCATCTCTTGGCGGAGGCTCGACAAGATGATCGCCGGCAGCAGCCCGATCAGGAGCACGATGATCATGGCGAGGACGAGAGCCTGGCCCTCGTCGGCGCGCTCGCGCAGGGCCTTGATGCGGGTGGCGAGCGCCTGGCGCAGTCGCGAGATGCATGGGTTCGGGTCAGGTGTCATCGCTACCTCAAGACGCGTTTCGGAGGAAGATCGTTGTGTTCAACGTCGTTCCGAGCTCAGTGTGGAATTCCTTCGTCACGCTGCCTGGCGGGGGGAGGAACGTGATGTTGATCTTGATGGCGCTGACCGCGGTCGGATCGGCGGCGGCGGAGACGGTGGAAAGGAACGGAGTGAAGCTCGAGCCCGTGAACTGGTAGTAGGTGAAGATGTCGCCTCCGATGGAGGGCGGCGTGATATCGAAGGACTCGACGAGACGGACGCCGGAGGGAAGGGGGCTCGTGGTCGTCGTCGTCAGGTTGCAGTTGTGAATGCCGTTCCAGCCCGTGTTGGGTGACGCCGTTTCGCTGGGCAGCCCGTAGAGCACCTCAAGGCTGTCGACGTTCGTCGAGGCGGTCTTGCACAGCTCAGCTTCGATCGTCTCGAGCTGGGGTACGCCGCTCGTGATGCCGGTGTAGGACGTGAAGGTGATGTCGTTCGTCTTGACATTGAGGAGCGACACGGCCGACCGCAGGTACTGCGTGAAGGAGCGCTCGGCCAGCTGGGCTTGTTCGACCCCCTGGATGGAAGCCGACTCCCCCGTCGTCTCCTGCAGGACGTTGACGACGATGAACGTGGCCATCGCCATCACGATCGCCGTCAGAGCCACGGTCACCGTCACCTCGATGAGCGTCATGCCGTGCTCGTCACGCTGGCGCAGCCGCCTCATCAGCCGGCACAACACCGGTCCTTCGCCCCGGCGAGCGGGCAGGCGGGGGCGGGCGGTCATTCCGTCACCTGCACGCTGCCGCTCGTGCTCACGGCCGTGCCCGTGTACGGGCTCGTCATGGCGCTCGGCGACTGGTACACGCCCGTCGGCGTGATCCAGACGTAGAGTCCCTTGGCTGACGACAGTGTGCACCCGCTCGTGACGGAGAGCAGGTACTGGCCGAGCGGCATGCCAGATGCGCTCGTCGACCCCACGAGTGGGTTCAGGTTGTAGCCGAGCCCCGACCCTGACTGCTCCGTGGCCACGAGGCCGGCACCTGAGCAGGCGCTCGTGACCTGGATCGAGAGGTCATAGGTGGGCACGGAGATGGCCGCCGTGGTGGCGCCGGTCATCGAGAGCACGACGGGGGACGGCGTGTCGTCGGTCGATCCGGGCCCGGTGTAGATCAAAGTGCCCGTGCCTGTCACCGTCGCACCCGGGCTGCTCTGTGCCATGTCGCCCGTCCAGACGTCGTAGGTGGCGTAGGGGTAGAGGAGCTCGGTCGCACCGCTCGACACGCTGCCGAAGGTGTACTGGCCGTTGGGAAGCGAGGAGTTGCCGAAGGTCACCGGCAGCGGCGAAACGGGGGTGGCATAGCCCGCTCCGGAGTTCACGTAGCAGGACGGAGCTGGGTTCCCGCCTGCGCAGGCGTAGGTCACTGGCTGCAGGGTGATCGTCGTCGTGACGCCCAGCGCCATCTGGAAGGGCGGGTTCGTGTGGCTCACCTCACCGGCGAGGGTCGAGAGCGTCTGGGTCGGATCGTCAGGGTTGCCGCTGACGATGTTGGAGTCGCTCAGCTCGGACGACGACACCCACCCCGGGTTGTTCGAGAGCGTGACGACGTAGTCCCACGAAGGGTTGGTGGCGAGTCCGGTCACGACACCGCACCCGTAGGAACCCGTGTTGAAGACCGTGCCGCTGGGGTTGGCCTCGCCTGTCGGCGTCGGGTAGGCGGGCGCAGGGCTCGCTGACCCGATGTAGGTGGGAGTGACGGTGAAGTTGAGCGGCGTCGTGAGGTAGGTGCCGGAGGTTCCGTTCACCGCCACGGCGATCTCGCCATCTGTCAGGTCAAGGGCATTGACCTGACCGGGGGCCACCTCGGTCGACTGGGTGACGGGCGGGGCCCCATTCATGTCTGGCCAGGTGACGGTGACGGTCACCTGCCAGATCTGCTGGGACACCGACGTGCCGCTCGACGTGCACACGGTCGTCAGCTGACTGCCGTTCTGGTCGAAGTCGGTCACCGCCGTTACGACCGTGAAGGTCGTCGTGTTGATCGTCTTCGTGGCCGTCTTCGTGCCGATGCCGAGCGTGGCTGCGAGCTGCTCGTCCCTCTCCATGCTCGTGACGGCCAGGCTCGTGGCTTCGACCTTCAGCCGCTGGGAGTTGCTGACGCTGAGGGCGAAGTCGATCGCCGTCGTGCCTGACAACAGGACGATGGTGATGATCACGACGGCAACGATCAGCTCGACCATGGAGATGCCGGCCTCGTTGCGCGCTTGGAGTCGCTGGCGCGCGCGGTTCAGCCAGCCACCGTTGGCTTCCCTCGCAGTACCTTGCTTCATTCCAGCGGGACCCCTCGCTCGGTCGCCACAGCGGCCCTGTCGGGACAATTATCGACCCGGGGCATTGACACCTTTACACGATTCGTACTGGCATCCTAGCAAACTCGCGCGCATTGCGCGTACTCGGTCACTCTCCGCACCTATTTTCTCACACCCATGACGACCGGAGCGTGGTCGCTCGGCTGCGGCTCGGTCTTGGAGCCCTGACCTCGGCGGGCGTTGCGGTCGATCAGCACCCACTCGATCCGCTCTGCGAGCGAGCGGGAGGCCAGGATGAGGTCGATCCGCATGCCGCGGCCCTTATGGAAGTTGCCGGCGCGGTAGTCCCACCAACTGAACAGGCCGCCCGTCTCGGGGTACTGCATGCGGAGGGCGTCCTCGAGACCGAGATCGAGCAGCCGTGCAACGGCCTCCCGTTCGGCCGGCGTGACGTGGGTGGCACCCTCGAAGAAGGCCGGGTCGAACACGTCGAGGTCGCTCGGGGCCACGTTGAAGTCACCACAGACGACGACGTCGCTGCCGGCTGGCCGGGTGCCGGCGACATAGCCGTGCAGCGCGTCCAGCCAGGCGAGCTTCGCCTGGTAGTGCTCGCTGTCCACGCTGCGCCCGTTCGGGACATACACGCACACGACGGTGATGCCGCCGCAGCGGGCGCGCACGAGCCGGGTCTCGGCCTCTCCCGCCACGTCGTCGGCAAAGCCCCGGTCCGCCTCCTCCAACCCGACACGCGAAACGATGGCGACCCCGTTCCAGGGACCGTTGCCGTGGTGGGCCACCTCGTAGCCGAGGTCGGAGAAGAAACCCGTCGGGAAGGCGTCGTCGGCGAGCTTCGTCTCCTGCAGGCAGAGCACGTCCGGCTGCGTCCCCACCATCCACCGCTCGAGGAGCGGGAGCCGTGCCTTCAGCGAGTTGACGTTCCACGTGGCGAGGCGCACGCTGCCCTCACTCATTGAGTCGGCACGAGCACGAAGAGGAGGTCGGCCTCGCAGGCGCGCTCGCCCCCGACGGTGGCGAGGCCATGGCCCGTTCCCGCCCGCGCCGACATCCGCCCGATGGTCACTTCGAGGTCGAGACGGTCGCCGGGGACGACCTGGCGGCGGAAGCGTGCTCGGTCGATACCTCCGAAGAGGGGCAGCTTGTCGGCGTAGCGCTCGTCGGTCAGCACGGCGACAGCGCCTAGCTGGGCGAGAGACTCGACCATGAGGACACCCGGCAGCGTTGGCCGTCCGGGGAAGTGGCCCGTCCAGAATTCCTCCTCGCCGGTGAGATCCCACCAGCCCACGGCCGACACGCCTGGCTCGACGGAGGACACCTCGCTCAGGAGCAGGAACGGTGGCCGGTGAGGGAGGACGTCCTCGATACGAACGGCACCGGGCATCGTGGGAGCCTACCGAGCGGCGAAGTGACTGACGGGCGGATCACCGCCGCGACGACGTCTTCTTCGTCGCTCTTGGTGACTTTCTCGGTCCAGCGGCCTTTTCCGGAGGGTTCGCCGCCGCGGAGGAGGGAGCGTCCCTTGCGGTCCGGGCCGCCGTTGGCTGTGCCTTCCTGGCCGGCCGCCTAGCGGTCCGGGAGGCCGCTTCGCCCATGTTCGTCTTGGACGGAGCGGTGGCGCTCGTCGCCGCCTTGGCCGCCACGGCACGCTTTCCGGCAGGCGCCTTCACCGCTGCCGGCTCGGAGCCCGCCGGCTGCGCCGCTTTGCCCGGAACGGGTGAGCGCTCCGACGGTGTGCCGGCGCCCTTGGTTGTGCCGACGGGGATCGATGCGGCCGCCTTGGTGCCTCTGGGCCGTTTCGATCCCGCCGCTGCCGGAGCGGTTCCGATGGCCGCCTTGCTGGGCGTCGCCGCCTTCGCCCCGGCTGCTCTCGCCGGCGCTTTCTTCGTGGCGCCGGCACGGGCCGCCTTGGCGGCTGCGGGTGCTTTCGCCGCCTCGGCCGTCCTGCGACCGCGCCCCGCCGACGCTCCTTGTGCAGCGGACGATGCCGGTGCGGCCGCCGGTGCCGGTGCGGCCGCCTTTGCCGCCTTCGACGATCTCGACGATCTCGACGATCTCGACGCCGGCACCTTCGCCGGCTGGCGCTTGCGTGCGAGTAGCACCTCGGCTTCGATCATCTCCTCGCTCGGCGTCCCCGAAACAGTGCCGACACCCGGGAGCGCCAACTCCACCCCGCGGCGTTGGGGGTCGAGCGCCCGAACGACGAAGGTGGCGTCCTCCCCGCGCTTCAGCACCTCGCGAGCCGACCGCGGAGCCGGGTGGCCCAGGTTGGCGAGGGGCACGTAACACTGCGTGTTGCCGACCATCACGACGGCTCCGTGCGAGGTGTAGCTGTCGACGTGACCGGTCACCTCCGCACCGAGGGGATGCTGGGCGATGAAAGAGACGAACGTGAGCGGATCGTTCACGGCCGCGGGCACTGCCGCCTGCGGGTGCGCCGGCGCCGGCTGGCGCAGCACCCCCCGGTCGCCGATCTTCGGCTTCGGGCCGACCGACACCGGAGGAGCCACCGCCTCCTTCGTCGCCACCTTGATGGCTTTGCTCACGTCACGTTTTGCTCGTTCCGCCTCCCGCACCGCCTGGCGGCTCGTCGGCCCGCGCACCGGCGTGCGCGGCGAGAAGATCCAGCCGATCCCGGGGACCGGTGTGGCGCCGAGGAGGCGGCCGCGCTCGAACAGCCACGGATGCTCGCCGTGGAACTCCTGGAACGAGTCGTTCGAGAGCACGGTGGCGTCGACCTTCTCGGCGACCCGGAGCAAGAAGGCGTCCCCCCGCCCGATGGCACCGGCCGGCGGGTGCACGTACTCGCCCGCCAGTGCCGCCCTCTCGAAACGATCCAGCTCGCTCGGGTCGATCCGGTGCGCAAACGTGGCGTCGACGATGACGGTGATCTCGGCGCCGGGGTGCTCTCGCCTCAACTCCGCCACAGCCTCCTCGAGCTGTGCAAGGCTCGGCGCCGAGCGACCTTCCGTGGCGATGTTGGATCCGTCGACGACGATGTGCTGTGGAGCCATTGGCGACCTAGTCAACCTTCATTCGGAGAACGTCGTGGAACCTTACGGCATCTCCCCTGGTCTCATGAGGTTTCCGGACCCCGCCCGTTGAACGTCGTCGAACGTCGCAGAGGGTCCCGGAACCAACTTGCGCCGACATCGCGCTGACAGCGCGAGCATGAAGGCATGGCTGAATCGTCCTGCCGCACTAAGTGCGACGTGACCGACATGACGTCATTGTGCTCGCCCTGGGCGAGAGGCGCCGGAGCTGTGGCGTGAGGGTCAAAAGACCGGCGGCTCCCAGGATGCAGGGTCCTTCCTGGCGAGGTGTGCTCGCTCGGCCGCTTGCTGGATCTCGATCGCTCTCGCCCTAGCCCTCTCCGGTTCAGCCGGCTTCTTGAACACCCAGATCTTTTCCGGGTGGAAGGCGACCAACTCCCAATCGTCCTTACCGAGGACCTCTAGCTTCTGCTGGACGGTGAGCGGGCCACCGCTGTCATCCGTCTGCATGTCCTTCTCACTGAGGGCTAGGTACTCCCACATGTGTCGGAGCCTACCCTGCTGCAGATCGAACGTGTGTTCGGTACGATTGGCCGCTCCGGCGGCAGCTCATCCGGGGACCGGAGCCCGAGCTAGTCCGGAAAAGAGACCGGTCTGCTCTACTTGATAGGCGTGAAGCGAATCGTGAGCGAGGCCGTATAACGGCGGATGGTGCCGGTGTTTGCCCAGGTGCCGCCGGAACCTCCATTGAAACCTTCGCAGCACGAGGTCGTGAAGTTGAGTACGACCCTCCGCGCGACCGTGAACGCCCGTCCGGCGCGGATTGCACCCACCTCTGCACTCGTCGCCCCGTCCGTCCGCGCCGAGTCGTAGGCGACGCCCTGTTCGCCGACGAGGTTGAGCGGCAGCAGCACGGAGCTCTTCACGCCGACGAGAACGAGCGCTCCGTCGATCTCGTCCTGGCAACTGCCCGGCGTTATCTCGGGACCGCTATTGGTGACGAGGAAGGTGTTCTTGGTCGAGGTCGGGCCCCAGGCGAGGTTGAGTGTCACGCGCTTGCCCGTGAAGTTCCGATGACAGTCGTCCTTTTGGGAGACCTTGTTTCCGCAGGCGGTCACCAGCGGAGTGCTGTCCGTTGCGATGAGCGAGTTGATCGACTCGGTGGTATCGCCGAAGTGGCCCCGAACGTTGTCGTCGTACAAGGCCTCCGCATTGACGGCCGGATCGCGCTCGTAGGTCACTTTCGAGAAGAGGACGCTCAGGTGGACGCTGCGCTCGCCCGAACCGGTCTGACTGTTGCACGGCGGGTCCGTGCACTGACACCCCAAACCGTCGTAGTACGTCCAGCTCTCGTTGACGACGAGCGTCAGATTGGCGCGGTAGAGATGGGTGACCGGCTGTCCGTGCTCACGCGGCGGGCTATAGCCGCCGGCGATTACCAGGACCGCGCCCATGCTGTCGGGGTGATTCCCGTCGAAGTACTGGTACTCGCCAGGCGTGGTGAACTTACGCTCATAGGTTCCGCCCGGCTGCAGGACGGCAGGTGAGGTGACCTGCCCCTTGAGGCTGTGCGGGCCTGTTCCGTTGTTCTTCCACTGCACCGTCGTCCCGACCGCCACGACCGCGACTGCAGGAGAGAAGTCTGTCTCGGTGATCGAGACCTTGGCCACGGCGGTGGCAGGTGCGGCGGACGCCGTGCCCGCCATCACGGCGGCGGCGAGCGGAGCGATGATCACGCATACGAGCGTCACCCATAGCCAGCGTCGGACGGCGGACCTCGCCCCGCCCGCGCCTGACTTCGATGTCCGGCGTAGCCCCCCCGAGTACGTGATGTTCTTCATGGTGACTCCGGGACCTCGCCCTCGTCAAGGGAGCGGAGCGAATACAAGCCGAGGACTGCTTGTGACCTATCTAGCAGCCGAGCGGGGTGCGAGAGCGAATCCCGGCGCCATAGTGTCGCTCCATGGTTGCGTCCGAGACAGCGTCACCCACGGCGGAGGAGCGCCACCGCTCCGTTCTCGGCAACCCCGAGACGGGCATCCGAGCCGTCCTGTTCGACTACGGCGGCGTCCTCTCGGAGAGCCCATTTGAGGCCTTTGCCCGTTACGAGGCCGACAACGGGCTGCCGGAGGGGTTTCTTCGCCGCGTCAACGCCGCCGACCATCACGCCAACGCCTGGGCCCAACTCGAGCGCGGCGAGGTTTCCCTCGATGAGTTCGCTGCCCTCTTCGAGTCAGAGGCGCGGGCTGCCGGGTACTCGGTCGACGCTGCCGCCGTGCTCGGCCTGCTCGGCGGCGCACCGCGGCCGGCCATGATCGCCGCCGTTCGCCGGACCCGGGAGCGCTTTCTCGTCGGTCTGGCGACGAACAACTTCCTCTCCGCCCGCCCGTCAGGCGGCGAGGCCGGCGTCAGCGCCGTGCTCGATCTGTTCGACGAGGTGATCGAGTCCTCTCGGCTCGGCGCCAGGAAGCCCGAGCCGGCCTTCTTCGAAGCCTGCTGCAGACAGCTCGGCATCGAGCCGCACGAGGCCGTCTTCATCGATGACCTTGGCGTCAACCTGAAGCCGGCGCGACAGCTCGGCATGACGACCATCAAGTTCGTCACCGAGGAGCAGGCGCTCGGCGAGCTCGAGGCGGAGCTCCGCATGTCCTTGCGCTGAGCGTCCTCCTGCGGCGCTGGCGCTCGGCCGGCGGGGCCTCACTCCGGGTGAACCTCGTGCCGAGGGTGACCGGCGACGGCAGATCCGGTCGTTGTGGGCACACAGTTCCGGCCGCGATGCTCGGGCGGCGAACCTCGTGCCGAGGGTGACCGGCGACGGCAGATCCGGTCGTGGGCACACAGTTCGCGCCCCTCGCGAGGCGCAGGGAGCGAGCGCTCAGTCCTCCGCTTCGGGCTGCGGCACGGGACCGATGGCGCGGTCGAGGACCTCGCGCAGCTCGAGCTGGTGCACGGTGGCGGACCCGGTCGCCGGGCTGCCCGCCCTCGGCCTGCTCACGACGGACAGGTGTGCGCCGGCGGGGACGAGTTTCGGCAGTCGACCGAGCACGTAGGTCCACGCCCCCATGTTCTCCGGCTCCTCCTGGAACCAGACGACCTCGGTGAGTGCCGGGTAGCGACCGATCACCTCGGTGAGCTCGCCGTCGGGCCAGGCGTGCAGCTGCTCTACCCGCACGACGGCGACCTCGGCTCCGATCTCGTCGCGGCGGCCGATGGCGTCGAAGGCGGCCTTGCCGGTGCAGAGTACGAGTCGCTTCACGTCCGCCGGATCGAGCTCGCCGCCCGGCGCCGTGCCGGGGTCGTCAATCACCGTCTCCCAGCCACCATGCACGAGCTGGTCGACCGCAGAGCGCGACTCGCGGGCGCGCAGCAACCACTTCGGTGTCATGACGATGAGCGGTCGACGGGTGGTGCGCAGCACCTGCGCGCGCAGGAGGTGGAAGTACTGGGCGGAGGTGGTCGGCTGCGCCACCGTCATGTTGCCGCCGGCGCACAGCTGCAAGAAGCGCTCCAGGCGGGCGGAGGAGTGCTCCGGTCCCTGCCCCTCGAAACCATGCGGCAGCAACATCACGAGGGCCGACTGCTGCCCCCACTTCTCTCCGGCCGCGGCGATGAAGTTGTCGATGATGATCTGGGCGCCGTTGACGAAGTCGCCGAATTGCGCCTCCCAAGCCACGAGCGCCCGCGTCATCTCGACGGAGTAGCCGTACTCGAAGCCGAGGGCGGCGTACTCGGAGAGCAGCGTGTCGTACATCATGAACCGGCCGGCGCCAACGGCCGACAGATCGGGCAGCGACGGGACGGTCGTGAGCGGCATGTACTCCGCGCCCGTCTCGTAGTCGACGATGACGGCGTGGCGCTGGCTGAAGGTGCCCCGGCGGGTGTCCTGGCCGGCCACGCGACAGTCGATGCCCTCCGCCAGCAGGCTGCCCATCGAGAGCGCTTCTGCCAGGGCCCAGTCGACGTGGCCGGATTCGTACATCTGGACGCGGTGCTCGAACTGGCGGGCGAGCTTCGGGTGCACGGTGAAGCCCTCCGGTGTGCTGTCGAGCAAACGAGCGATCTCGTCGAGGCGGGGGCGCTCCACCCCGGTACGGACGCCCGACAGCGGCGGGACTTCCGGCGGAGCTTGGCGAGGAAGGCGCTCGAGGTGGGGCGGGGCGGTGGCACGCGTTTCGTCGAGGGCTTGCTGCAGGCGCTTGGAGAAGTCGGCGAGGGCCTCCTCCGCCTCTTCCATCGTGATGTCGCCCCGCTTCACGAGCGACTCGGTGTAGAGCTTGCGGACGCTGCGGTGCTGATCGATCTCGCGGTACATGAGCGGCTGGGTGTAGCTGGGGTCGTCGCCCTCGTTGTGGCCGTGCCGCCGGTAGCAGACGAGGTCGATCACGACATCCTTGTGGAAGGCCTGCCGGAAGGCCACGGCCAGACGGGCGACGCGCACGCAGGCCTCGGGGTCGTCGCCGTTCACGTGGAAGATGGGTGCCTGCACCGAGAGGGCGACGTCGGTCGAGTAGACCGACGAGCGGGCGGCCGCCACCGGGGTCGTGAAACCGAGCTGGTTGTTGATGACGAGGTGGACCGTCCCGCCCGTCTTGTAGCCGTGCAGCTGCGAGAGCTCGAGCGTCTCTGCCACGACCCCCTGGCCGGCAAAGGCGGCATCGCCATGCACGAGCAGAGCGAGCACCGGGAAGGCGGCCGGGTTGGCGTACTGATCCTGGCGGGCGCGGGCCATGCCCTCCACGACCGGGTCGACGGCCTCGAGGTGAGAGGGGTTCGACGCCAGCGTCACCGGCATCTCGCGCTCGCTTCGTCCCACGAACTTCCCGCTGGCACCCTTGTGGTACTTGACGTCGCCCGAGCCTTGCACCGTCTCGGGGTCGAGGTTGCCCTCGAACTCGGCGAAGATCTCGCCGTAGGACTTGCCGATGACGTTGGCGAGCACGTTCAGCCGGCCGCGATGGGCCATGCCGAGGACGGCCTCCTCCGCCCCCGTGCTGACGGCCTCGTCCAGGATGGCGTCGATGAGGGGGATGGCGGACTCGGCGCCCTCGAGGCCGAATCGCTTCTGCCCGACGTAGCGGGTGTGCAGGAACCGCTCGAAGGCCTCGGCAGCATTCAGGCGCCCGAGGACGTGACGCTGCTCGTCCGGCGTGATCGTGCTCGGGACGCCCTCGACGTGCTCCTGGATCCAGCGCTTCTGCACCGGGTCCTGGATGTGCATGTACTGGATGCCGATCGTGCGGCAGTAGGCGTCGCGAAGGAGCCCGAGGATGCGCCCGAGCGGCATCTCCGTCTCGCCTGTGAGGCCGATGAAGTGGCGCTCGAGGTCGAAGACGGTGAGCCCGTAGGTGAGCGGGTCAAGCTCGGAGTGCAGGCTCGGGGCGTGCTGGCGCAGCGGGTCGAGGTGCGCCATGAGGTGGCCACGGACCCGGTAGATGTTGATGAGGGACTGCACGGCCGCCTGCTTGACGAGCCGCCCCCGCTCCCCGTCCGCACCCGCGAACGGGTTCACGTCCTGGTGCCAGCGCGCCGGCTGGTAGGGCACGTGCAGCGAGTCGAAGATCTCGTCGTAGAAGCCGTGCTCGCCGACGAGCAGCTCGTGCATGCGCGAGAGGAACAGCCCGGACTCGGCCCCCTGGATGACGCGGTGGTCGTAGGTCGAGGTGAGGGCGACGACCTTGGAGACTCCGAGCTCGGCGAGGGCGGCCGGGTCGGCGGCGGCGAACTCCGGCGGGTAGGCGAGGGAGCCGACGCCGATGATGGCCCCCTGGCCGGGCATGAGGCGAGGGACGGACTGCGTCGTGCCGAGGGTGCCCGGGTTCGTGATCGTGACGGTCGTGCCGGCGAAGTCGTCGACGGAGAGCTTGTTCGTGCGCACCTTGCGCACGAGGTCCTCGTAGGCGTGCAGGAAGGCGGCGAAGTCCAGCTCGTCCGCCCGCTTCACGCACGGCACGACGAGCGTCCGGGAGCCGTCGGAGCGCTCCGAGTCGACGGCCAGCCCGAGGCCGACGTGCTCGTGGCGCACGACGCCGGGTGTGCCCGAACCGTCGATGTCGGCGACGAAGGACGAGTTGAGCGCCGGCACCGCCTGCAGGGCCCGCACGACCGCCCAGCCGATGATGTGGGTGAAGCTGACCTTGCCGCCGGTCGTGCGACCGAGCTGGTTGTTGATGATCTGGCGGTTGACCTCGAGCAGCTTGGCCGGCACCGGGTGCACGCTCGTGGCCGTCGGCACCGACAGCGAAGCGGTCATGTTCTCGACGACGCGGGCGGCGGCTCCTCGCAGCGGTGTTGCCTTCTCCTCCTCTGGCGGCGCAGCCTTCGTCGTTGCGGCGTCAGGGGAGAAACCTCCCCCTCCCTCCGCGACGACGCCGGCCGATGGCGCAAGTCCCACCCCTGCTCTATCTGAAGCCAGGCTGGTGGGAGCTCCGGCGGGCGCCGGGCCTGAAGAGGCGGCGGCCGATGGCGACGACGACGAGGGTTTCTCGGCATCGGCGTCAACGGTCGACGCTGCCGTCGCATCGGATTCAGACCACGGGTGAGCGAGCGACCGGTAGTCGGCGAAGAACTCCTGCCAGCTCTCGCTCACCGAATTCGGGTCGGCGAGGTAGGCCTCGTACATCTCCTCGACGAGCCAGGCATTCGGCCCATAGGCACCGGCGGCGCCGTCTCTCATCGTGTCGTTCGCCACCATGCGGATGCTATCGAGCGCGGCCGCGGCGGCCACATCGAAGGGCCCGCTGGGATGGGCGGGGCGCCGGCGGCGGTAGTTTGGAGCGGATGACTTCGGCACCCGGTACCGCCTCCAGCCGTGCCGTGATGCGCCTCGTGGAGCCTGGCAACGACGCCATCTGCACCTACTGCGGCCGGCAGGTGAAGTTCGCCGCCAGGGTGCACCCTCGCCAAGTGATCGTCAACGTCTACGAGGACGGCACGTGGAAGCGCATCGAGCACTTCCACGAGGAGTGCTACACCGAGGCCGGCGAGCCCTTCGGCCCTGCCGTCGACGCCCGCCCGGCGCCGTAGCCGAGAGGCCCCTTTCGAGCAGTGGCCGGACACGTGAGCCCGCGGGGCCTCTACATCGACGACCTGGCGAGCGACGCCGGCCCGGACGCTCCCCTCGTCGTGCTGGTTCACGGCTCCATGGACCGCCACACGGGCTTTGCCCGCGTGCGGGCGCGCCTCATGGAGACCTGCCACGTCGTCTCTTACGACCGCCGCGGCTATGCCGGCTCCCGCCAAGCCGAGCCCCGCGCCGAACACCTCAGCGACCACGTCGACGACCTCGAATCCGTCGTGGCGGAACGACCCTGCACCCTTGCCGGCCACAGCTACGGAGGCGACGTCGTGCTCAGCTTCGCCGAGCGCCGGCCCGATCTCGTCAGGTCGGCTGTCGTCTACGAGCCGCCGCTCGCCTGGCTCGACTGGTGGCCGCACCACGGCAGCCAGCCCCCGCAGTACCGGAACGCCACGGGTGAGCAGGCGGCCGAGCGCTTCCTCCGGCGCATGATCGGCGATGAGCGTTACGAGCACCTTCCTCCTGCGGTGCGCGAGGAGGTCGTCAAGGACGGCGACGCCCTCATCGCCGAGCTGACCTCGATCCGGCTCGACCCGGCGCCATTCGAGCCCTCCCACATCACCGTGCCCGTGCTCGTGATCTGTGGGGCGGCCTCCGACGAGCGGCACCGCCGGGCGGCGTCTTACCTGGCGGACTCGCTCCCGGCCGGCTCGCTGCATGCCGTCGCTGAGGCCTATCACGGCGGCCACCAGAGCCACCCGACCGAGTTCGCCCGCCTCATCCTCGCCGCCGTCGCCCTCGCCGCCGAGCCGGCGGCCGCCAGACCGCCCGCCCTCGTGTGATGCGGATCCTCTTGACCGGCTCGACCGGGTTCATCGGATCCGCCGTCGCCGCCGCCCTCCGCCGTCGGGGCGACGAGGTCGTGCCCGTCGTCCGCTCCGCTCCTCACCCCGGTGATGCCGTTCTCGACCTCGACGCTGGCTCCATCGACGCCGCCCGGGTCGCCGGCGGCTCGCTCGAGGGCATCGACGCTGCTGTCCACCTCGCCGGAGCCCCCATCATCGGGCGCTGGAGCGCCCCGCGGCGGGAGGCGATCCGCGCCAGCCGCATCGCCGTCGGCGACCTGTTGGCTCGGACGCTCGCCGGCCTCACGACTTCCCCCGCCGTGCTCGTCAGCGGGTCGGCCATCGGCTACTACGGCGACGGGGGCGAGATGGAGCTGGACGAATCGAGCGCTAGCGGGGTGGGTTTCTTGGCGGAGGTCTGCCGCGCCTGGGAGGCGTCCACCGCCCCAGCGCGGGAGGCCGGCATCCGTACGACGCTGCTGCGCACCGGCATCGTCCTCGGCCCCGGCGGCGGCGCCCTTTCTCCCCAGCTGCGGCTGTTCCGCCTCGGCCTCGGCGGCCGGCTCGGATCGGGGCAGCAGTGGGAGAGCATCATCTCGCTGGCCGACGAGGTGCGGGTCATCCTGCGGGCGATCGACGACGACTCTATGAGCGGTCCGGTCAACGCTACGAGCCCGGCGCCGCTGCGCAACAGCGAGTTCACCGCCACCCTGGCGAGAGCCGTCGGTCGCTCTGCTCGCCTGCCAGTCCCGGCGGCGGCCCTCCGCCTCGCCCTCGGCGCCGGTCCTGCGAACGAGATGCTGCTCGTCAGCCAACGGGTGCTTCCCCGCCGGCTGCTCGACGCCGGCTTCGAGTTCGAGCACCCGGAGGCGGGCTCCGCCGTCGCCTGGGCGATCGGCGCCTCGGGGGCTGCGGGAGCCCGGGGGGTTGGGCGGACACGATGACGAACTGGCGGTAGGTGGTTGCGGTTTCTCACGCATACGCCAACAAGCTCAACCACCTTCGGGCAGCGCACGGGCGGCGTCGCCGGCTCTCGCCGACTCGCCTACGCTCTCCGGCCATCGTTGGTCCGGGGCGGCGTGCCACGGCGGGCGCAGGGGAGGATGCGGTGACGAACTTCAACTTGGCGGACATCTGGGAGCTCGCGGCCGAGATCCGAGGTGACGACCACATCGCCCTCATCCACGGAAACGTGCGGGAGTCCTGGGCCGAGCTCGACCGGCGAGCCGGCGGCCTCGCCAAGACCCTGCTCGAAGGCGGTCTCGGCCAAGGTGCCAAGGTCGCCCAGTACCTCTACAACTGCAACGAGTACGTCGAGAGCGTCTTCGGCGCCATGAAGGCAGCGATGGTGCCCGTCAACACGAACTACCGCTACGCCGACGAGGAGCTCGTCTACCTCTTCGCCAACTCCGACGCCGAGGCCGTCATGTTCCACGGCGCCTTTGCCGACCGGGTGGCCGGCTTTCGCGGGCGCCTCCCGGGGGTGCGCCTGTGGATTCACGTCGACGACGGGTCCGGTCCCTGTCCGGATTTCGCCCTGCCGTACGAGGAGGCGGCCAACGCCCTCGGCTCGGGCTCCGACGCGCCACCCGACATGCACGTCGCCGGGCCGTGGGGGCGTAGCGGAGACGACCTCTACTTCCTCTACACCGGAGGCACGACGGGGATGCCAAAGGGTGTCATGTGGCGTCAGGACGACCTGTTCAGCCTGTGGAACCACGGCAGCCTGATGGCAATGCCGGAGGACCGCGGGATGGATGGCATTCGGGAGGGGATCGAAGCGCTCTCGGCGGCCCCGCCCGTCCTGCTTCCCGCCTGCCCGCTCATGCACGGCACGGGAGCCTTCACCGCCTACTCATGTCTCTTGCTCGGTGGCACGGTCGTGACGCTCGCCAGCCGGACCTTCGATGCCAGCGAGCTCCTCGACACGATCGCCCGCGAGAAGGTGAACGTCGTCACCATCGTGGGGGACTCGTTCGCCAAGCCGATCCTCGCCGCCCTCGAGGCCGACCCCGACCGCTACAACCTCTCGAGCCTGCTCGCCATGATCTCCTCGGGCGTGATGTGGAGCGAGGAGACCAAGCGTGCCCTGCACGGACACAACCCGAACATGCTGCTCGTCGACGCCTTCTCCTCCTCCGAAGCGCTCGGCATGGGTTCGTCGATCTCGGCCGCCGGCTCTGAAGCGGGCACGGCCTCGTTCAAGCTCGGTCCGAACGCCAAGGTCATCGACGAGGAGGGCAACGAGATACCCGCCGGGTCGGGCCGACCCGGCCGGCTCGCCCTCGGAGGGCGGCTCCCTGTCGGGTACTACAAGGACGCCGAGAAGACGGCGAAGACGTTCGTGACGATCGCCGGGCAGCGGTACTCCGTGCCGGGCGACTACGCCACCGTGGCGGCCGACGGGACGCTCCAGCTGCTCGGGCGGGGGTCGGTCGTCATCAACAGCGGTGGCGAGAAGGTCTATCCCGAAGAGGTGGAGGAGGTCCTGAAGACGCATCCGGCGGTGGCGGACGCCGCCTGTGTGGGCGTGCCGGATGAGCGTTTCGGCGAGGCGATCTGCGCCATCGTGCAGCTGCGCCCGCAGGCGGCGGGGAGCTCGCAGGAGCTCATCGCACACGTGAAGGGACGGCTGGCGAGCTTCAAGGCGCCTCGCTACGTCGTCTTCGTCGGCTCCGTCGGCCGCACGCCCTCCGGCAAGCTTGATTACCGCGCTCTCAAGGCGCTCGGGACCGAGCAGGCGGAGGCACCCGCCGGCTGATCCGCCGGCGCCGGCGGTGCGGGCGGCGGCTCGCAGGGGCGGTAGGGGTCAGGGGCGCCGGCGGTGCGGGCGGCGGCTCGCAGGGCCGGCGTGGGTCAGGGCCGGTTGGCACCGTGCTTTCGAACCTGGTCGTTCACGGCGTAGTAGGCGTCGATCGACTCGCCGGCGTCACCCCAGAAGCCCTCTATGACGTCGTAGGCCATGGTGCCGGCGGCCACGTAGTGGTTGTTGACGTCCGTGATCTCGAGCTCCCCCCGCCCGGAGGGCTGCAGCGTCGGCAGGACGGAGAAGACGTCCGGCGGGTAGAGGTAGACACCTGTGACGCAGTAGTTGCTCGGGGGGCTGGCGGGTTTCTCGATGATGCGCCGGATGCGGCCGTCGCCGTCCATCTCGGGCACGCCGAGATGGCGCAGGTGCTCAGGCTCATCGATGCGGGCGAGGAGCAGACGGGCGCCGCTCTCCTGCGAGGCGAAACGGTCCAGCGACGCCTTGATCGACCGCTCGAAGATGTTGTCAGCCAGCATGACGACGACGGCGTCGTTACCGACGAAGCGCTCCGCGAGCCCGAGTGCCTCGGCGATGCCACCGGGCCGCTCCTGATAGGCGTAGTTGAGGCGGTCGAGGCCGTACTCGTTCCCGTTGGACAGCAGCCGTAGGAACTCGCCGGCGTGCGTGCCGCCCGTCACGACCATGACCTCGGTAATGCCGCCAAGGACGAGCGCCTCGATGCCGTAGTCGACCATCGGGCGATCGCCGATGGGAAGGAGGTGCTTGTTGGTGATCCGCGTGAGCGGGAAGAGGCGGCTGCCCGTGCCTCCGGCAAGGAGAACGCCCTTCACGGCGCCGCACACTACAGGGCGGCCGAGACGGGGGCGCCGCCACCGTTCAGCACTTGACGTCTTTGCGGTTGAACACCAGGTAGGCGGCGCCGAGCGTCAGGACGAACCAGCTCAGCTGCGTGATGACTCCATGGGTCATGCCCGAGAGCGAGGTGCCCGGCTGGAAGAGGTTGAGCCAGGCGTCGAAGTAGTGCGTGGGCAGGACGGGAGCGATGTGGCGGATGAAGTTGCCCGGGAGGGCGCCCAGAATGGCGGAGAAGACATAGAGGCCGGCAGCCGAGGCGACAGCGGCGAGCACGTTTTCCGTGAGCACCGCCAACAGCACGGCCACGCCTGCCAGGGCAGCGCTGTCGAGGGCGACGTATCCGGTCGCCAGCAGGAAGCGGCCGAGCGTCCCGAGAA
The DNA here is from genome assembly GCA_963735115.1 of uncultured Actinomycetota bacterium. Taxonomy (GTDB): domain Bacteria; phylum Actinomycetota; class Acidimicrobiia; order Acidimicrobiales; family Bog-793; genus JAKACA01. The sequence goes on from CAVTJR010000002.1 coordinate 541,866, forward strand.
CTGGGATCACCGGGCTCGCCGAAAGCAGGCTGGCAGTACCGGGGAAGTGGGCGGCGACGACCGGGTGGAGCCCGAAGTAGACGATCCCGACGAGACTCGCCACGAGCGGGATGACGAGGAGCGACCCGAGGGCGAGCACCGTTGACACGATGACTTTCGCCGAGAGGACCTTCGAGCGGCTGACCGGCCGGACTAGGAGGTAGCGGAGCGAGCCCCACTTGGACTCCGAGGCCATGGGATCGCCGTAGTAGACGAGAAAGGTGATCGGCGTGAGCAGGTGAGAAGCAAAGAAGAGGGCGACGATACCGAGGACGAGGCCACTCGAGGTCATCGAGATGCTGATGCCGTCGGGGCCGCCGGCAGCCGGGTGGGCATGGGCGTTCTGGCCCATCAGGACAGCCACGAGGAGGGCGGTCACCACGCAGACGCCGATGAGGATCAAAGTCCGCCAACGCCGCAGCTGCTTGGAGAATTCGGCGGCGATCACCGGCCCGCCCCCTCTCTCACGCGTGCAGGCACCGGCACCGCCGGCTCCGCCGGCACGGGCGAGACCGCCGGCTCCGCCGGCCCGGCGGGCACCGGCTCCGCCGGCACCAGCGTGGCGGGCAGGTCCTCCGGCCAGGCCGGTTCGCCCTCCGTCGGCGCCACCATCTCGAGGAACGCCGACTCGAGGTTGTGGCGAGGCATGACGGTTTCGACCCCGATCCCGGCGGCGACGAGGGCGGCAACCAGGTCGCATCGCGATGCCGTCCCGAGCTGGACGGCGATCCCGGGCGGCGCATGCGCCACGGAGGCGATGCCGGGCACGTGCCGCAGCGTTTCGAAGGCCAGGCTGGGATCGTCCGCCTCGATGTAGGCCGAGGTGGCGCTGCCGGTGACCTCGGCCACCGTGCCCGACTTGACGAGGCGGCCGTGGTCGACGACGACCACTTTGCTGCAGGTCTGTTCGACTTCCCAGAGGAGATGGGACGAGAGCAGGATGGTCGTTCCCTCACTCGCCAGGCGGAGGAGGGCCTCGCGCACGAAGACGATCTGCTGTGGGTCGAGGCCGTTCACGGGCTCGTCGAGCACGAGCAACTCCGGCTTGCCAAGGAGCGCCTGGGCGAAGCCCAGACGCTGCTTCATGCCGTGCGAGTACGTCTTCACGGGCCGCCCGGCCACGTCGTCGAGGCCGGCGACGGCGAGGGCCTCGTCCACGTCCGCCGGCCCGGCATGCCGCCCGCCGGCTCGCCAGTACAGCTCCAGATTGTGCCGGCCCGAGACATGGGGGATGAAGCCGGGTCCTTCCACGAACGATCCCACCCGCGAGAGGACCTTGGCCCCGAACCTGATGGGCTCGCCCAGGACCGTGACGCTCCCGGACTGCGGTCGGATGAGGCCGAGCATCATGCGAACCGTCGTCGTCTTGCCGGCGCCGTTTGCCCCCAGCAAGCCGACGATGGCCCCGCGCTCCACTGTGAACGACAGGCCATCGACGGCGACGACCGAGCCAAAGCTCTTCCGGAGGCCCATCACCTCGATGACGGTGTCCGTGGAGCTCATCCGACGGGCTCGTACCGCGGCGTCCAGACGCTCGCCTCGACCGCCGCCTCGATCTCGGCGTCCGTCGCCATTGGAGCCGCTCCCTCGTCGCGGGCCTCACAGGCGACCGCGACGGCGATCGCTCGCGAGATGCCGCGCAGGTTCGTGATGGATGGGAAGATGGCCCCCTGCTCGATCCGATCCGGCGGGACCATGCTCGCCAGTGTCGTCGCCGCTACGAGGAACATGTTGTCGGTCACCTCGCGGGTTCCGCTGGCGATGGCGCCGAGACCGACGCCCGGGAACACGAAGACGTTGTTCGCCTGGCCGATGAGACGGGTGCGCCCATCCACCTCGACCGGGTCGAAGGGGCTCCCCGTCGCCACGAGCGCCCGACCGCCGCTCCAGCTCAGCACGTCGGCAGGCGTCGCCTCCGAGTTCGCCGTCGGGTTGGAGAGCGGCAGCACGATGGGCACCGGCGTCCGAGCAGCCATCTCCCTGACGGCGGATTCGGTGAAGACTCCGGGCTTGCCGCTCGTGCCGATGAGGACGGTGGGGGCGACGTGACGAACCACCGTCTCGAGGTCATAGAGCTCGCTGCCTTCGAAGTCGAAGCGCTTCAGGCCCTCCTTCGGGAGTGCAAAGGGGGCCTTGTCCTCGTGCACGCCCTCGCGTCCCTCGAAGACGAGACCCTGCGAGTCGAGCATCACGACGGCGTCGCGGACGACGTCCTCGGAGGCGCCTTCGGCTCGCATCAGGGAGCGCAGGAGGCGGGCGATGCCGATGCCGGCAGCCCCGGAGCCCACGAGCACGAGACGCTGCGCCGACAGCTTGGCGCCGCTCGGCCGCAGTGCCGCCAGGACTCCGCCGCAGATGACGGCGGCCGTCCCCTGGATGTCGTCGTTGAAGCACGGGATCGAGTGGCGGTAGCGGTCGAGCAGCCTGATGGCGTTGTGCTGCTTGAAGTCCTCCCACTGCAGCAGGGCCTCCGGGTACACCTCCCGCACGGCGACGACGAACGCCTCGATGAGGGCGTCGTAGGCCTCTCCCCGCAAACGTGGCTTCGGATAGCCGAGGTAGAGAGGGTCGCGCAGCAACTCCGGGTTGTCCGTCCCGCAGTCGAGCGAAACCGGCAGCGTCTTTCTCGGGTGGAGTCCGGCGCCGGCGACGTAGAGCGCCAGCTTGCCGATCGGGATGCCCATGCCCCCGGCCCCCTGGTCGCCGAGCCCGAGGATGCGCTCATTGTCGGTCGCCACGATGAGTCGCACGCCGGGCAAGGCGGCGTTGGCGAGCAGCTCTGGGATGCGGTCGATGTCATCCGGTGTGATCCACACGCCGCGGGGCCGGCGCACGACGTGGCTGTATTCGCGACAGGCGCGCCCAACCGTCGGCGTGTAGATGATGGGGGCGAGCTCCTCCAGGTGATCGACGAGCAGGCGGTAGAAGAGCGTCTGGTTTCGGTCCTGCAGGGCGGCGAGGCCGATGTACTTCTCGAGATCATCACCCTTGCGACGGAGATGCTCGAGCTCGAGGGCGACCTGTTCCTCGATCGTCGTCGTGCGCCACGGCAGCAGACCGCGAAGTCCCATGGCGGCTCGCTCGTCCTCGGTGAAGGCCGTGTCCTTGTTGATGGCGGCTCGCCCGAGCAACTCGCCATTGCGCACCGGCGGCATCAACGTCAGCTCATCCAGCATGTCCACCTCCACCAGCCCGACCTGCGGCTGCAACCCTGCGCTCCTGCGCTCAGAGCGCTTCTTGTACCGAGGTAACTCGTTTCTCGGGCGCGCCGACAGGGCCGAAGGGCACATCTTCACCACCGCGAAGGGCAGGTAGTACTGGCGCGCGGGCGCCGGCTGCGAGGGGGATTCGCCCGCTCAGGGGGAGGTCTCGGGCTCCTTGGCGATCTCGAGCTCGGCGGGCGCCGCGGGCACGGCAGCGGCACCGGCGTCGCCGGACGGGGCGCCGTTGCCCGAAGGGGCGCCGTTTGCGAACGCGCCGAAGCCGGGCGACTGCTCCGATGGCAGCAACCCTCGAAAACCGTTCAACAGCCCTCCGAGGTCCATCGGCACGACGATCTTCGTGGAAGGCGCCGTCCCGACGTTCTTCAGCGTCTCGAGGTACTGCAGCTGCATCGTGTTGCGGTCGAGACCGCGCCCGACGACGTAGATCTTCTCCAACCCTGCCGCCAAGCCCTCGGCGCGCAGGATGGCTGCCTGCCGCTCCCCTTCGGCGCCGAGGATCGCAGCCTGTTTGCTGCCCTCGGCCAGGGTGATGGCTGCTTGTTTCTGGCCCTGGGCCTCCGTGATGGCGGCGCGGCGGGTGCGCTCGGCCGACATCTGACGCGTCATAGCCTCGAGAACGCCAGCAGGCGGGTTGACTTCACGCACCTCCACGGTGGTCACCTTGACGCCCCAGCGCTCGGTGACCTCGTCGAGGCGGACGCGGAGGGAGGCGTTCATCTCCTCGCGCTTCGACAACACGTCGTCGAGCGGCATGTCGCCCACGACGCTCCGAAGCGTGGTGGCGGCGACGTTCTGCGCCGCCGCCGCGAAGTGCTGCACCTCGAGGACGGACATGGCGGGGTCGAGGACCTTGTAGAAGATGATGAAGTCGATCGAGATGGAGGCGTTGTCCTTCGTGATCGCCGTCTGGTGCGGGATCTCGAGGAAGCGCTCCCGCAGGTCGATCCACGAGGTCCTGTCCGTCACGGGGTTGATGAGCACGAGACCCGGTCCTCTGATCCCGATGGCGCGGCCGAGCCTGAACAACAGGACCCGCTGGTACTCACGGACGATCCTCACCGAGAGGGCGAACATGCCCAGGAGCAAGAGGACCACGACTCCGATGATGATGCCGACGATCATGTGTTGAGCTCCTTGCTCTCGCCTTCGTCCAGGCTGAACAGCCCCTCGGCGGGCACGGCCTCGGCGTCCTCGCCCCAGACCTCCAGATGCACCCCGTTGGCCCGCAGCACCTGCACCCGGGTGCCCGCTCGCACGGTCCCGTTGACCGATGTGGCCGACCACTGCTCTCCGCGCACGCGGACGATGCCATCGGGCGTCAGGTCACTGACGGCGACGCCGTCTGCCCCCTGTGCCGAGCTGAGCTCGTGGGCGGCCGCACCCCGCCCCGAGATTCCTTTCCATGCCATGACGCCGACGCCGGCCGACACCACGACATCGGCGCTCAGAAGCGCCCACAGGACGGGTGCAGAGCGCCCGTCGACGGCCATGAGCACGAGCCAGGCGGCGGCGAGGGCTCCGATGGCGCCGGCGACGACGTGAGCATGCGGCCCTGCGTGGAAGCCGACCAGGGAAGCGAGAACTACGAGCCCGAGCAGGACTCCAGCAATGACCCACATAAGCGCCTCCTCCGACGGTGCGCCACCACCAGTCTACCGGCGGCCCGCCATGCCGCACAGGCGGGCCGGCCTCGGCGATGAGGAGGGGGCGCCCCGGCGATCAGACGTCGAGGAAGCGCCGTACCGCCACGGCGGAGCCCCCGACGCCGACGATGATGCCGACGAGGATGACGAAGACCTCGGTGACAAAGACGTCATGGCTGGGCACGATGGCGTTCTGGAACTCAGGGAAGTGGTGGAGCAAGGCGCGGATGCCGAAGTCACCGAGCACGACCATCCCGACGGCGATGGCGGCGCCGACGATCCCCTGCACGAGCCCCTCCATCATGAACGGCAGCCGGATGAACCAGGCGGTGGCGCCCACGAGGCGCATGACGCCGACCTCGCGCCGTCGCGAGAAGATGGCCATGCGGATGGCGTTCAGGATGAGGACGATGGACGACACGAGCAGCACGAGCGCCAGCACGAAGAGGATGACCTGCGCCACCTTCGAAATCGACTCGAGCGTGTGGATCGACTTCGCCGGGTACTCCACCTGGAAGACCCCCGGCTGCGTCTTGAAGACGGCGGCCACTGTGGCGGCGTCGGCGGCGTTCACGAGCGTGCACTGGAAGACCGGAGGCGTCGTCGCCGGCGTCAGCGAATCGATGGCGGCCGCCTCGCCCTCGGAGTTGAAGAGCTTGACGGCGTTCTCGTAGGACTCCTTGTGGTTGAGGTACTTGCACGTCTTGATCTGGGGCGTCTGTTGGGTGAGAGACGTGATGGTCGCCGTCGTGGCGACGGATGCGTTCGGCTGCACGAAGATCTGGAGATCGACGTTTGCCTGCAGGGCGTTCAGGGAGTTGTTGACCGCCTGGCGCAGGAGCAGGGCCGTGCCGACGAGGGAGAGGGAAACGCCCACCGTCAAGATGGCGGCGATCGCCATGAGGCGGTTGCGCCAGAGGTTGGTAGCGGTCTCTCTCGAGACGTAGCCGATGGAGATCGGCATCAGTGCCGAGTCCTCGCCCGGCGGGAGTCGGCATGTACCGGCTCCATCGTCGTGGCGTTGCCGCTGGCGAGGGAGACGGCCGGCACCCCGCGCGACGTCGAGGGCGACGGGTCGATGCCGTAGATCCCCCTCGCCTGGTCGCGGATGATCCGGCCGTGGTCGATCTCGATGACCCGGCGCCGCATCTGGTCGACGATGCCGGCGTCGTGGGTCGCCATGACCACGGTGGTGCCCGTCCGGTTGATGCGGTCGAGCAAGGCCATGATCCCGAGGCTGGTGGAGGGGTCGAGGTTGCCCGTGGGCTCGTCGGCCAGCAGGATGAGCGGGCGGTTCACGAAGGCGCGGGCGATGGCGACGCGTTGCTGCTCCCCGCCGGAGAGCTCGTGCGGGAAACGTCCGGCTTTCTGCCCGAGGCCGACGAGCTCGAGCACCTGCGGCACCTGGGTGCTGATGACGTGGCGAGGTCGGCCGATCACCTGGAGGGCGAAACCGACGTTCTCGAACACCGTCTTGTTCGGCAACAGGCGGAAATCCTGGAAGACGCAGCCGAGGTTGCGCCGCAGATACGGCACCCGCCAGTTGGAAAGGCGACCGACTTCGCGGCCCGCTACCCAGATCTGGCCGGAGTCGATGCCCTCCTCCCGGAGGAGGAGTTTCAGCAGCGTCGTCTTGCCCGAGCCAGAAGCGCCCACGACAAAGACGAACTCGCCTTTGGTGATCTCTAGTGATACGTCGCGCAGCGCGACGATGTCTCCTTTGTATGACTTGGTGACATTGTCGAAGCGGATCATGCGTCTTTCATTTCCAAAGTCGTCCCGCACGGCCCCCTTGCGGCTTGGCGGCAACCCTACCAGCGGGTATCGGTTACAGGGTGATTAAGGGGTCAGGAGCCGCTGTGCTCTCGTTTCCAACGAAGCGTTGCCACGATGAGATCATCGAGGTCACCGTCGAGAACGGCCGCCACATTGCCGGTTTCATAGCCACTTCGGAGGTCCTTCACCAACTGATAAGGCGCCATGACATAGGAGCGGATCTGGCTCCCCCAGGCGTTGTCGCTCTCCGGGCCGCTGAGGGCATCGAGCTCGGCTCGCCGCTCCGCCCTTTGCAGGTCGGCCAGCTTGGCGGCGAGGATCTGCATGGCCTTGGCCCGGTTCTGGTGCTGGCTGCGCTCGTTCTGGCAGGAGACGACGATGCCGGTGGGCAAGTGGGTCAGGCGGATGGCGGAGTCGGTCTTGTTGACGTGCTGACCGCCGGCACCCGACGAACGGTACGTATCGACGCGGAGATCCTTCTCGTCGATCTCGACCTCGCTGCCGGCGTCCTCCAAGAAGGGAACCACGTCGAGGGAGGCGAAGCTCGTCTGGCGGCGATGCTGTGAGTCGTACGGCGACATGCGAACGAGGCGATGGACACCGCGCTCGGTCGCCAGCAGGCCGTAGGCGTACGGCCCGTGCACGATGAAGGTGGCCGAGAGGATGCCCGCCTCCTGTCCCTCCGACTCCTCGTCGATCTCCACCTCGAAACCCCTCCGCTCCGCCCAACGCAAGTACATCCGGAGCATCATCTCCGCCCAGTCCTGCGCGTCGGTGCCGCCGGCGCCGGCGTGGATCTCAGCGATGGCATCGGCCTCGTCGTGCTCGCCGCTGAAGAGGCTGCGCAGCTCGATGTCGTCAAGGGCCTTCTCGAGGGACGTGATGACCTCGGCCAGATCCCCGGCCACCTCGGCCAGGCCCGTCTCGCCTTCCTCGAGGCCGAGGGCGAGCAGCTCCTCGGCTTCGGCCAGCTGGTGCTCGAGGCCGACGAGGAGGTCCACGTCCGCCTTCACTCGTCCGTAGGCCGTGCTGATACGGCGGGCGCGGTCGGCGTCCGACCAGAGGTCGGGTTCGGCCAGCTGGACCTCGAGCTCTGCGAGGCGCTCGCTCAGCTCATCGAGGCGGAGGTAGGCCTTGGCGGCCTCCAGCCGCGCCCGTAACGTCTGCAGCTCGGCGTCGAAGTCCCGAGGGGCCGCCGAGTCGGTCACGGTCGCCGACCCGCCTGCGGGCGCGCCCTTCTCACGTGAAGTCGCCATCGTTGGTCAATTCGCCCCGTGGCAGAGCTTGTACTTCTTGCCGCTGCCGCAGTAGCAGGGGTCGTTGCGACCCAGCTTCTGCGGCTTGGCGGCCGTGGCGGCCGCCCGTCCGCCTCCACCTCCGCCGCGGGCGGCCGTGACACCGCCGAGGCTCGTGCCCGCGCCGGCGCCGGCGAGGCCGCCGTTGCCGCTGCCGTTGCCACCCGAGTTGGCCGCCCGCGGGGCCGGCGAGGGCGATGCGGAGCCGCCGCTCGCCACCGCCGAGACAGTGGAGTCGGCAGGGTCCTCCGTCGCCAGGTAGGTGGCCTGAGAGAGATCGGCCTCGGCGTCCGGCTCCGGTTCGATCCAGCTGGCGTGAAAGACGTGCTGGAGGTAGTCGTCGGCGATGCCTTCGGACAGCTGCCCGAACATGGCGTAGGCCTCCCGCTGCCAGGCGACGAGGGGATCGGTCTGGGCAAGGCCTCGCAGGTGGATGCCCTCACGGAGGTAGTCGAGCTCGATGAGGTGCGCACGCCAGCGCAGGTCGATGATCTGCAACATGATGTTGCGCTCGAGCTCGCGGGCCCGCTCGGGGCCGCCGAGGGCGGGCTCACGCTCCTCGTAGAACTCGTAGGCCTCCGTCAGCAGGCTCTCGGCCAGCTGCTGGGTGCTCGTGGCCGCCTCGAGCTCCTGGGCCGTGAACTTCGTCGGGTAGTAGCGGGTGGCCTCGGCCACGAGCCCGGGCAGGTCCCACTCCTCGGCGAACTCGCTCGGGCAGGCGAGCGAGACGACGCGGGCGATCGTGTCGGAGAGGAGCTCCTCGGTGTACTCCTTCAGATCCTCGCCGTCGATGATGCGCAGGCGGCGGGCGTAGATCTCCTTGCGCTGCTTGTCGTATGCCTCGTCGTACTTGAGGAGCTCTTTGCGGACCTCGGCGTTCTTCGCCTCGACGGTGTTCTGGGCCTTCTCGATCGACTTCGTCACCATGCGCGAGTCAATGGGCATGTCCTCGGGCAGGGCCTTTCCCATCACCCAGCTCATGGCACCGGTGGCGAAGAGTCGCATGAGCTCGTCCTCGAGCGAGAGGAAGAAACGGCTCTCCCCCGGGTCGCCCTGGCGCCCCGAGCGACCGCGCAGCTGGTTGTCGATGCGCCGGCTCTCGTGGCGCTCACTCCCGAGCACGTAGAGGCCGCCGAGCACCCGCACCTCGTCGGCTTCGGCCTCGCACTGCTTGGTGAACTGGCGGAGGAGCTCGGCGTATTTCGCCGTGGCCTCGTCACTGCCCGGCTCGAGACCGAGAGCAGCCAGCTCATCGCGGGCGAGACCTTCGGGGTTGCCGCCGAGGAGGATGTCGACGCCGCGGCCGGCCATGTTCGTCGCCACGGTGACAGAGTGCAGGCGGCCGGCCTGGGCGACGATGGTCGCCTCCCGGGCGTGCTGCTTGGCGTTCAGGACCGAGTGGGGGATGCCCCGCTTCTCGAGCAGCTTCGAGAGGTGCTCGGAGCGCTCCACCGAGGCGGTGCCCACGAGCACCGGCTGACCGGTCTCGTAGCGCTCGGCGATGTCCTCGACGACGGCGCTGAACTTGCCGTCCTCCGACTTGAAGATGAAGTCGGCCTCGTCGTTGCGGATCATCGGCCGGTGCGTCGGGATGGGCACGACGTGGAGGTTGTAGGTGGAGGCGAACTCCGCCGCCTCCGTCTCGGCCGTTCCGGTCATGCCGCCGAGCTTCTCGTACATGCGGAAGTAGTTCTGCAGGGTGACCGTCGCCCAGGTGTGGTTCTCCTCCTGGATGCGGACGCGCTCCTTCGCCTCTACGGCTTGATGGAGGCCGTCGTTCCATCGGCGTCCCTCGAGGACGCGGCCGGTGAACTCATCGATGATCTTCACCTCGCCGTCGGCCACCATGTAGTCGTCGTCCCGGTGGTAGAGCTCCTTGGCCTGGAGGGACTTCTCCAGCTGGTGCACGAGGTCGGCGGCGACGCCGTCGTAGAGGTTGACGATCTCGAGGAGCTTCTCCACCTTGGCGATGCCGCCCTCGGTGACGATGACGGTCTTCTTCTCCTCGTCGACTTCGTAGTCGATGTCCCGCTTGAGCCCGCGGGCGATGCTTGCGAACTTGTAGTAGAGCGCCGTCGACTCGTTGGAAGGCCCGGCGATGAGCAGCGGGGTGCGGGCCTCGTCGATGAGGATCGAGTCGACCTCGTCGACGATGCCATAGACGTGGCCGCGCTGCACCATCTGCTCGCGGGACCAGGCCATGTTGTCCCGCAGGTAGTCGAAGCCCATCTCGGTGTTGGTCCCGTAGGTGAGATCCGATCCGTACGCTGCCCGCTTCTCCTCGGCCCCGGCTATCTCCGGCACGACAAGCCCGACGGAGAGCCCGAGGAATTTGTAGATCTGGCCCATCCATTCCGAGTCACGCCGGGCGAGGTAGTCGTTGACGGTGATGATGTGGACGCCGCGGCCGTTGAGGGCGTTCAGATAGACCGGCAGGGTCGAGACGAGCGTCTTGCCCTCACCGGTCTTCATCTCGGCGATGCCGCCGAAGTGGAGCGCCATCCCGCCCATCATCTGCTCGTCGAAGTGCCGCTGGCCGATGGTGCGCCTGGCCGCCTCGCGCACGACGGCAAAGGACTCCACGAGCAGGTCGTTCAGCTCCTCGCCGTGGTCGGACCGCTCTTTGAATTCGACCGTCTTGCGAGCGAGCTCCTCATCGGAAAGCGCCTCGGTCTCGGGCTCGAGCCCGTTGATGAGCGGAACGACCGCTGCCAGGTTCTTGACCTTCTTGCCTTCGCCCGCGCGAAGGACTTTCGAGAACAAACCCACGACCGGCCATTCTAGGTCGGGCGGGTGCCGTCGCAGTCTCCACCGACGGCCCGGCCGGCCTCAGCCGGCGTGCACCGGGATTCGGATCGGCACCCGCAGCGACCGCTGCCGGGGGCCCGCTTCGGCGCCCAGGAGCGTCCCGAGCAGGTGGTGCGGAGCGGCAGAGTCGATCCGCACCTGCACAAAGCCCCCCACTCTCACTCCCGCAACCTCGGGCGCCGGCTCGCCCGCAGCCGCCGGCGGCCTGGGCGCGAAGTGCACGAGCTTGCCCTGGCGCGTGCGGCCGGTCAGCAGGCTGGCATCCTTTTTCGAGGGTCCTTCCACGAGGGCCTCCTCCACCTTGCCGATACGGGCGCGGTGGCGGGCGAGGGCGGAGCGCTCCACCACGACCCGGAGGCGCTCGAAACGCTCGCTCACGACCTCGGGCGGCACGAACTCGCCCTCCATGGCGGCCGCCCGTGTGCCCGGGCGGGGCGAGAAGATGAAGGTGTAGGCGCTGTCGTACTCGGCGGACGCCACGACCTCGAGCGTCGCCTGGAAGTCCGTCTCCGTCTCGCCTGGGAACCCGACGATGATGTCGGTGGACACCGCCAAATCGGAGATGGCAGCCCTCGCCGCCGCCAGGCGCTCGAGGTAGCGCTCGGCCGTGTAGCCACGCCGCATGGCCGCCAGCACGCGGTCGCTCCCGGACTGCAGCGGGAGGTGGAGCTGCTCGCAGACGGCGTCCGTCTCCGCCATGGCGACGATCGTCTCGGGCCGCAGATCCTTCGGGTGCGGGCTCACGAAGCGCACACGGCGGATGCCGTCGACGGAACCGACCGCTCGCAGCAGGTCGGCGAACAGCGGCCTCGGTCGCCTCGCCCCTTCGTCCACCCAGCCCTGCCCGGTCTCATGCGCCAGGGACGCCGGCGGGCTGATGCCCGCCTTCGAACGAAGGCGCATCGTGAGGTCACGCCCGTAGGAGTTCACGTTCTGGCCGAGCAGGGTGATCTCGACGGTCCCGTCCGCCGCCAATTGCTCGACCTCGCGAACGAGATCGCCGAAGGGCCGGCTCACCTCCGGGCCGCGCACGGCCGGCACGATGCAGAACGCACAGGAGTTGTCACAGCCCATCTGAATGGTCACCCATGCAGCGTGCGGCAGGTCCGAGCGCACCGCCATGGCAGTCGGGAACTCGGCCTCGTCCTCGCTCGAGGGGGCGTCGAGGATCTCGATCACGGACTGCCCGCTCGAGCGCGCCTCGCTCAGGAGGGAGGCCACTCGACCGACGTTGTGCGTCCCGAAGACGGCGTCGACGTGAGGCGCACGCTCGAGGAGGAGGTCACGGTCCTTCTGGGCGAGGCAACCGCCGACGGCGATCTGCATCTCGGGGTGCTCGGCCTGCAGCGACTTCAGGTGCCCGAGTGTGCCGTACAGCTTGTCGTCGGCGTTCTGGCGGATGCAGCAGGTGTTGAGGACGACGACGTCGGCATCGCCCACCTCGGTCGTCCGCTCCAGCCCCTCTGCTGCCAGGAGGGAGGCGATCCGCTCGGAGTCGTGCTCGTTCATCTGGCAGCCGAACGTGCGCACGACGAACTTGCGGGCTGTCACAGGGACCTCGGGCACGTCGCGAGCCTACGCGACCGGCTCTCGGGCTCCGTCCGATAGTCGCCGGCCCTATCGTCGCCGGCGTGCTCATCGGGGCGAACGTGCGGGCATCGGGTGGGCTGCTGCCTGCCCTCGAGCGCGGAGCCGCCATCAACGCCGACGTCGTCCAGATTTTCACGACGAGCCCCAGGGTGTGGAAGACCAATGTTTTCGCGCCCGAGCTGCTGGAGCAGTACCGGTTGGCGCAGCTCGAGCACCCGAGCGTGCGGGCGACGTTCTGCCATGCGAGCTACTTGATCAACGTCGCCACGAGCGACCGCGAGCTGCTCGCCAAGTCGAGGGCCTGCCTGCTCGAGAACCTCAAGGTGGCGACCGCTCTCGGATCCGGCGGCCTCGTGCTGCATCTCGGCAGCCATCGCGGGGCGGGTTTCGAGGCGGTCGTGGGCTCGATTGCCGGGGAGCTCCTTCGAGCCCTCGATGCGGTGGAGGACCTCCTCGGCCGTAGCGCCTGCCGGCTCCTCATGGAGAACGCCGCCGGCGCCGGGGGCACGTGCGGGCGGGACTTCGGCGAGCTCGCTGCCGTGCTGGAGGCGGCAGGGGGAGACGAACGGCTCGGTGCCTGCCTCGACACGCAGCACCTGTTTGCCTCCGGCGCCGACTACGGCACGCTCGCGAAGGCAGATGCCCTCGTCTGCCACATCGACGCCGCCATCGGCCTCGACCGCCTCGGATGCATCCACTTGAACGACTCCAAGTCTGAACGGGGTAGCAACCGCGACCGCCATGCCAACGTCGGCGACGGGCTCATCGGGCAGACGGCACTGGGGTCGCTGATCGGACATCCCCTCCTGCAGCACCTGCCGGCCATCCTCGAAACCCCCGGCCTCGGAGGCCACGGGCCGGGCGCCCTCGACGTGGCGGCGGCCAGACGAGTCCACGCTGCCGGTGTGCGGCGCTGGCGGAGGCGTCGCGCAAGCTCGCCGACTCCCTCTGTGTGAAGACGGCGGAGGCGGCAGACTGGTCGAGCGAGCCATAGGGGCCCGGCTTCACTCCGGCGGTGCGCGTTCGGTCCTGGCGGAGCGCCGGTGAGCGAAGGGCAGGTCTGACGATGACCAATGAAACGGAGCTGCCGGGCGGAAAGGAGCCTGACGTCCGGTTCACATACGCGAACGAGCGGACGTTTCTCGCCTGGAACCGCACCGCCCTGGCGCTCATCGCCACCGGTGTCGCCGCCACACAGCTGCTGCCGAGCTTCCACGTCCCCTTCGGCCGTCGCCTCCTCGGGTTGCCTCTCATCGCCCTCGGCGCCGTGCTCGCCCTCGCCAGCCTCCGCCAGTGGAGAGCCAACGAAACGGCCATGCGCAACGGTGATCCCCTCCCGAGCTCGCCCATGCCACTCGTCCTCACGATCGGCATCGTCGTCGTCGGGATCGCCGCCCTCGTCATCGCCCTGCTCGGCCATTCATGAGCGTCCCCGCCACGCCTGCGAGCTCTCCTGATTCGGCACAGGAGCGGACGGAGCTCGCCTGGGCACGGTCGATCCTTGCCGTCGTCGCCTGTGTCGCCGTCCTGCTCCGCCGCGTCTGGCCGCTCGAGGGCGCCCGTGAGCTGGCCGCCCTCGCCGGCATCTCCGCGAGCGCCTTCGTCTGGGCCGCTGCCTACGTGCTCGCACGCCGGACCAAGCTCCGGCAAGCGGAGCGATTCGTCCTCAGCTGGCGCACGCTCCAACTGATCACCGCCGCCACCGTCGGTCTCGGCGTCGTCGCCTTCGTGCTCGGGCTGTTCTCACCGTCTTGACCGGTGGTCTCCTAGTCGTTCTCGACGACGAAGTCCCACTTCGCCACGATGCGGCCTCCGATCGGAGCCCACCGCATGAGCCCCTCGCCGACCGCCTCACCGGCACGCAACTCGAATGTCACGCGTTGGCCGCGCCGGAGCACCCTCGGCGGTGCCGCCTGGCCGGGCACGAGATACGGGTGGTACACGTTCCCGTGGTCGTCGATGCTGTCGAAGTCCGACACCGAGATGGGCACGGTGCCCGTGGCGTCGGAGATCTCGACCGTCCACGTGCACGTGGTGGCCGGCGCCTGGTAGGGCAGCCCCTCTCCTGGCACCTCGGGTCCGCGCACGACCACGAGGGCTGACCAGTGCCGGGTGACGACCTTCACGGCGTCGCCCTCCGAGGTGAGCGCCGGCCGGTCGGCGGTGCCGACGAGCACGACGTCGCTATGGACATGGAGCGTGTTCTTGGGAAGAAAGGACGGGTAACCCACAAGGCCGTTGTCAGTCTTGTGAGAACGGCCTCCCTTCTCGGCGCGGTGAGCGCTGCCGCCACCAACGGCTGCGGCCACTAGCACGGCAGCCAGCCCGATCGCCAGCAGGCCACCGACGGCGACGAGGCGAGACCGGTGGAGCCTCGGCCGATCACCTGCCAGGACCGCCTGCTCGGTGACTGCGGGCGTGGCAGCGGCGCGATGGTCGGCGGGGCGCACGAGCGACTGAGCGGTGGTCCCGGATCGGGTCGGCCTTGTCAGGAAGCCCCCGAGCCGAGCCATGCAGCCAGATCGTCACCCTTGAAGACGGAGTCCCTCGAAGCAGGCGTCAGGGTGGGACGGCTGCCGTGCGACCACCGGCGGTGGTGGCGATGGTGGCGAAAGCCAGGAGCGTTCGTGAAGACGTCCCGCCCGAACGGGCGGAGGCCGGGCTGGGCGGCATAACCGAGGTGGCCCCGGCCATCGAGGCCGCCCGAGACAGTGCCCGCACCTGGCGTGAGCGGCGTCCAGTCGTCGCCGGCCGACACGTCGAAGATGTCCTCCATGGTGGCCAACCAGCTGTAGTGGTTGTAGTAGACGTTCGAGACCGTTCCCGGCCTGATGAATGGGCTGATGAGCACGCTGCCGGTGTCACCGCCCCCGGGCGTGGGGTCGGTGGCGTCGTAGAGGGGGTCGGGCGTCTCACCGGCGGTTAGGTACCCTGGCGCTCCTTCTGCGCTCAAAGTGATCCCGCTGACCGGACCGGTCGGGTCGACCGGGTTACCGCTCTGGTCGACGAGCTGGAAGGAGCCGACCGTGGCCGATCCCGTGTTCGTCGTCGGGAACTGCGGCCCGGTGTCGGTGACGGCGCCGACGAAGGAGTTGGCCGGGATGCTCGTGCCCGTCACTTCCCGACCGGTGTCGTCTGCCACGATCGAGTTGTCCTCGATGATGCTCGACGAGGCGCTCCCGGTTGCGCCGCTGTCGGTGCGGGCTCCCGGGGTGTTGCCCGAGCCGCCTCGCACGATGCCCGGCACGCAGTTCGCCGGGGTCAGCGGGGCAGTCGAGGTGCACACGGGCGGCCGGTCGATGAAGGCGTTGTTGCCCGGCCCCGGGTAGAGCTGGTCGCCGGCGGAGTTGGTCGCCAACGTCGAGTTGGGTCCGGTCGGCTCGGTGTGGACGTTCCAGCCGAAGAGGTTCTCGCCGGCCGCGTCTGCCGCGATGCCTGCGGTCGCATTGGGCTGGTCGGAGGAGGTCGGCCCGTAGTCGTTGGCGTTGTTGAAGCTGTCGCCGGTGTAGGTGAACGGTGGGAAGCCCTCGTCGAAGGTGACGTCGATCAAGCCGCCGTCGCGGAAGGCGCGGGACTGCTCGATGAGCGGGATGTAGTACTCGAGGAAGAGATCCGAGGCGTAGAGGCCGCCTGTGTAGTTCACCGGTGGAATCGTCTCGGGGTCATATGCGTACGACGTGCCCGTCTCGTAGTTGGGCGAGCCGCCGGCGTTGAAGGCGCCCGAGAGGTTGTTGCCCTTGCAGACAGCGTCGTGGGCGTCGCTGCAGTTGTCGGGCGTGATCCAGCTGAAAGCCGGGACGGTGTTGTGGATGAGGTCGGCCACCAACCCGGTCGTCGGGTTGTCGAGGTTGACGACGTGGTTGGCGTCGCAGTTGGTGCCGCCGTTGGCGGGCTCGTTGAGTGGCGGCGCCGACGGGCCGCCGCTGTTGACCTGGCCGGTGAGCGACTCGAACCACGGGGCCGGGTTGTGCTTGGCGACGTACTGGTCGATGTAGTCGGTGCCCCCGACGGCGAGGTTCTGCGCCCCGGTGTAGCTGGCGACGTCCCCGCTCGGTGCCTCGAGGTTGAGAGGGTCCGTGGTGGGGTTGTTGGCCGAGGTGCCCGGCCCGCCGCAGGCGGCGTCCTCCCGCCCGGGCACGGTCTCGGAGGCGAAGGGCGTGTACGGGTGCTGCAGGTAGTTCTGCTCGCCTCCGAGGTCCTGGTCGTAGTCCTTCCAGGTCTTGCCGACGGCGTTCAACTGGTTGAACAGGGTCGGGACGTCGGTCGGGAACGAGCAGCCGTTGTCACCGAGAGGGGCGTTGGGTCCTCCCTTGGAGACGAGCTGGCCGTAGTTGGGGTCCCTTCGCAGCGAGCCGCCGCTCGTCTCGATGCCGGCGTTCGTGTTGAGCAGGGTGTCGTTCGTGGAGCAGTCTTCCTGCACGTCCTCCGAGGGGGCCTGGCCGGAGATCATCGACAGGTAGTTGTCCATGCTCGAGTGCCCCGTCCCGTAGTAGTGGGTGAGGAGGGCGCCCTGAGCAGGCAGGGTCTTCCAGAGGTAAGCGTTCTGATTCAGCCCCGTGAAGGTGGCGTCGTAGGACTTGTTCTCCAAGATGATGAGCCATACGTGCTTGATCGAGCCGGGAGCCAGTCCCGTGCTCGAGATCGTGAGGCCGCTCTGCGCCCGAGACTCAGCGGAGACGCCGCTGTGTGAGCGAGGAGCAACCGCGGCGGAGGAGGCGGCCGAGCCGGCTCCGATGCTGGCCAGCAGCCCCACGGCGACGGCCACCACGGCGGCTGGAACGACGACTCGTCTACGGCGAAGGAAGGGCATGCGCGCACCCTAGGTACGGCGGTCGCAACGACTCAACGACGAGGAGGTGAACTCTCGGCGAACGTAAGGTCAACGGTTCGAGAACTTTGCAAGAACAGCCCCGCCACGGTTGAACACGACGGGTGACCGTCGCCTGCGGGATGCCGCTGGACGATCTTGTCGGGGCACCGCGGGCACCATTCGGCCTGGTCCATCGAGCAGTCAGACGGTATCTTCACTTGAGCACTCGGCGGGGGCCGGAGGTCGGGGCGGAGGCTTGTCGGGTCACATCGCCAGACCTCGGCCCGGCGCCGGTCTCCGCCCGTGCCTCAAGGCGTCCGTCCCCACGAGATCGCGACGGCGTCGCGGCAGCTGACGACGACCTGCGCCGGGCCGACCAGCGACTCCCTAGGGCGTCGGCGCCGGCGTCTGCTCTCTTTGCGCCAGAGCCCGCATCGACGCAGACCACGTTCGATATCCGCCGTCGAGGTTCCGCGCCTTCATCCCGAGCTCGTGCAACAGTGCCGTCGCTGTGTGGCCTCGTTGACCAACTTCGCAGTACACGACGATGGGGCCGGTGCCGAGGCGATCCAGGTGGTCCCGAAGCGAGTCGATGGGCACGTTGGTCGACCCTGCGATCGCACCAGCAGCGTGCTCCTCCGCCGTGCGCACGTCAATTAGCTTCCAGCCGTGTTCGACGAGCGACTCGAGGTCGCGTGGGTCTACGACGTCGCAGTCGCCGCTGAGGACGTTCTCCGCCATATAGCCGAGCAGGTTGACCGGGTCCTTCGCCGAGGAGAAAGGCGGGGCGTAGGCGAGCTCGAGGTCCGCAAGACGGTCGGCAGGCACGCCGCCCGCCATGGCGGTCGCGATCACATCGATCCTCTTGTCGACACCGTTCCGGCCAACGATCTGAGCACCGAGAATCGTTCCATCGCTCGGATCGAAGATGAGCTTTGCTGCCATGCGGGTCGCGCCGGGGTAGTAGGAGGCGTGGTCGAAGGGGTGCGAGTGGATTGCGCGAAACGGACGGCCGGCGGCGCGTAGACGTCGCTCGTTCCAGCCGACCGTGGCAGCAACGAGATCGAAGACCTTGACGATCGCAGTACCGAGCGATGCGACCGCGTGCGATCGCCGACCGGCAATGTGGTCGGCCACACGTCGACCCTGCCGGTTGGCGACGTTGGCAAGTGCGATGAGTGACGTCGCGTGCGAGATGGCATCGGCCTTCTCGACGGCATCGCCGACGGCGTAGATGTCCAGATCGTTCGTCTGATTCGCTTCATTGACGGTGAGGCCCCCGCTCGGCCCGAGGTCCAGCCCGGCGAGTTCGGCCAGCCTCACATCAGGTCGGACTCCGATGGCACCCACGACCAGGTCGGCAGCGAGGACTCGTCCGTCAGCGAGGGTGACCGTGCGTTCCTCTATGGAGGCGACGGTTGCTCCGGCATGGACACGGACGCCGTGGGCGGCGAGCTCATCGCTCAGGAGAATCGCCAGCTCGGGATCGAGCGGAGGCAACACCTGCGGAGTGGCTTCCACAATCGTGACGTCGATCCCCTGGCCGACGAGGTTCTCGGCCATCTCGAGCCCGATGAACCCGGCGCCGATCACGACCGCGCTTGCCGGCGCGATGTCGACGTCGGCGGCGAGGCGGGCGGCGTCTTCGACCGTGCGCAGCGTGCGGACTCTGTCGTAGCCGAGGATGGGCGGGCGCACGGGAGCGGCACCCATGCTGAGAACGAGCTTGTCGTAGGCGACATTTGTTTCTTCCCCGGAGACCGTGGACCGGGTGGTCACTGTGTGCGCCACCCGGTCGATGGCGACGACCTCGTCGTTGACCCTGACGTCGAGTCGAAACCGATCAAAGAGCTGCTCCGGAGTTTGCAGCGTGAGGTCCTCCTCCTCTTCGATGAGCCCGCCGACGAAATACGGCAAGCCGCAGTTCGCGAAGGAGACGTGACCGGAGCGCTCGAGCACGGTGATCTTGACGGCGGCGTCGAGGCGGCGGAGTCGAGTCGCCGTGGACATGCCACCGGCAACCCCACCGATGATCACGACGCGTTTTGGCGGTTCAAAGGATTCGGGTTGAGTCGTCATTGTCCTCGTCTCTCCCAGCGTGCGATGTCCTGCACATCGGCGCCGGAAAGGCTGCGTATCGCTCGCGCCGAGGCTGCCTCGCTCACCGCGAGAACCAGTATTTGCGCTTAGCGGTGGGCGCCTTCTCTGAAGCACACCGGCACCTCTCAGCCGGTGGCACATTGCCGAGCACTTGCTCGACGTGGGCACCGCATCCTTTCCACGTTGGTCGGCCGCATCTCCGGCAGGTAACTCTCCTACACATACCCCCTAGGGTATCATGGGACGGCCGAGGGTCTGCCCTTGCGAGACCGGCGATGCGAGTCGGGGTTGCCACGAATCTCAGCAGGTCCCCTAGCAATTCTGGTCGAGCCACTCCTGCAAAACGGCACGGCACTGCAAACAGACCAGATCGCTGATCGCCTCCTGCCCTCCCCGGCTGGTCGCCGCGTAGGAAGCGCCGAGACTGTGCTCGGAGACAGTGACCTCTTCGGCCAGCTCAACGCAGGCTCCGAAGACACGCTGACTGGAGGTCGAACTGTCGAGGTCCCAGCCGATTTGGTTCAGCACCCCTTCGTTCACGACGGCAGCATCGCCACTCAAGCTGAACTCGCGCCGAGCTATCTCCACCGCCGTCTCTGCGACCCTGCCCGGATCGAGGAGCCTGCCGCCCGCAAGGTCGAGCGTCACCCGACCGACTCCGGGCCGGTAGGAAGGCGGTGGCAGGATCAGACGACCTCTGTGCAGGGTGACCACCAGGAGCGAGTCGGGCTTCTCCACTCGCCAGTACTCGAGTTCCTGCCCCGATCCATCACGCAGCCGCTCCCCGATCAGCGACAGCCAGGGGGAACGAACCTCCACCATCCGTGACAAAACCTGCCAGCGCTCCTCGCCGCGAGGGGAACTCGGAGCCTCCTCAGGGGGGATCGCCACTGCAGGAGAGTACGACGTAGTCGCACGCGTTCGCTGCGGGGGTCCGCCAGCCGGTGCTCCGTCGCTCGAGCAGGTATTGGCGCTCTCAGCTCCTCGTATGATCCGAGGCGGAAGAGCTACTCGAGACGAGAGGTGGTTCCGTGGACGCGGCAAGTTTCTTGGCGGCGGCGCAAACGACCCAAGAGGTCCGAGTGGTCGTTCAAGGTGCCGACGAGGAGGTGCGCACCCCCATCTGGATCGTCACCGGCGGGGGCTCGGTCTTCATTCGCTCCTACCGCGCTGGCGAGGGGCGCTGGTACCAACATGTGCTGGCAGTGAAGACCTTCCCGCTCGAGATTGCAGGCGAGGACGTCACCGTTCAAGCCGAGCCGGCGACAGCGCCGGCGATCCTCGAGGAGGTCAGTGCCGCCTACCTCGCCAAGTATCCAAACGAGGCCGAGACGCCGGACATGGTCAAGCCACCTGTCGTGGCTACGACGCTCCGGCTCGTGTTGCCCTAGAGGTCGCGGGCGTCGTCGGTTGAACTGTGAGCCTTCAGTGATCGGAGCGCGCCAATTTGGTCGGCGCGTGCACACGATTCGGGCTCGAATCGACCGTCGGTCGAACTGTGAGCATGCAGTGATCAGAGAGCACCAATTTGGTCGGTGCGCGCACACGATTCGGGCTCAGCGTCAGCGGGGGTCTTGGCGGGCGAAATCCTGCTTGCTGAGGAGATCCGGAACGCCGAGCCTGCGTGGTGGACCAGTCCGACGAGGTCGCCTCGCTCTGATGCTGGCGGAGGGACGAGCGTCGATCGTCGCCAGTGCAATCGAGCTCGGAGAGCCCACGTGACCGCAGCGGGCGCGAGCGGGCCGGCATCCCAGGGCTCGTTGGAGCTGGAGGGGCTCACTCGTCGCTACGGAGCCGTCACCGCCCTCGACGATCTCTCCTTCTCGGTTCCCGCCGGCCAGGTGGTCGGCTTCCTCGGTCCCAACGGCGCTGGCAAGACGACAACGATGCGCGCCATCTTCGGTCTTACCGATCTCGACGCCGGCACCGTCACTTGGCATGGGTCGCCCGTCGCGCAGGCCGAACGGCGTCGTTTCGGCTACATGCCAGAAGAGCGGGGGCTGTACCCGAACATGCTCGTGGGCGAGCAGCTCGAGTATCTCGGCCGCCTGCACGGGCTGAGCGCGCCGGACGCCGCCGCCGCCACGACGATGTGGCTCGAGCGGCTTGGGGTCGCAGACAGATCGAAGAGCAAGGTCGAAACCCTCTCTCATGGCAACCAGCAGCGCGTGCAGCTCGCGGCCGCCTTGGTTCACGAGCCCGAGCTGCTCGTACTCGACGAACCCATGGCCGGGTTGGACCCGACGGGAATCGACGCCCTCGGTGCCGTGCTCGTGGAGCGAGCCCGCGCCGGCTGCTGCGTCCTGTTCTCCAGCCATCAGCTCGACCTTGTCGAGGACCTCTGCGAGGCGGTCACGATCATCGATCACGGCCGACTCGTGGTGACGGGCAAGGTGGACGATCTGGCCTCGAGTGGCCCTCGCCGTCTGGTGGTGCGGGTAGAGGGAGACCGCGAGGCGGCGTGGGTAAAGGCACTTGCGGGAGTCACGGTGTCGGCGATCGACGGAGGCGCCGCCCGACTCGTGCTCGACGAGTCGGTTGACAGCGAATCGGTCCTTCGAGCCGCCATGGCAGCGGGTCGCGTGACGGAATTCGTGTTCGAACGTCGCCGCCTGTCGGAAGTCTTCAGGGAGGCGCTGGCGTGAATCTGCTCATCTTCCTGCCCCTCCTCGCCATCGTCATCGCCCTGCGCGTGTTGATATATCGGAGGCGTCGCGCCACCCGCTCCGCTGCGGCCGACTCTGGCCCCGCCTCCACCGGCGGTTCCAGCGGCGTCTCCGGCGGTCCGAAGCAGGCCCGCGCCATGTTGGGGTCGTGGCTGGGCGACGTCGGCTTGGTGGCGGAGCGAGAGGTGCGCGAACGCGTCCGGGGCAGAATCTTGCGGGTCGGAACCTTGCTCATTCTGCTGGTCGTGGCGGCCGCCATCATCATCCCGGTCCTCGATCGAGGAAGACCAAACGTGGAGCACGTCGGCGTCGTCGGTCATCTTTCTGCCCCGTTGCAAGCAGTCGTCGTCTCGACAGGCACGAAGTTGGGATACACCGTGCACCTCGTGCCTGAAGCGAACGCGGCGGCAGCCGACCGAGACCTCCGCTCGGGCCGGGTCGACCTCGTCATCGTCGATGCCCGAGAACTCCTCGTGAACAAGGCGATCGCAGCCGACGATACCTCCACGACCGCCCTCGTCGCCCACGCCCTCTCCGACACCCTCGGCGTGGACGAGGCGGTCGAGACGGCGGGACTCTCGCCCGCCCAAGTGGAGCATCTGGCTGACGCCAAGCCGCTGCCGGTGGCGAGCCTGCAAGGGACAGCCGACCAGGGGGGCGCACACCCGACCTCGATCATCGGGCTGATCCTCGTCTTCGTAATGCTGCAGCAGTACACCTCGTGGATCCTGCTTGGCGTGATGGAGGAGAAGTCCAGCCGAGTCGTCGAGGTGCTCTTGGCCGCCGTGCGCCCCGTTCAGCTCCTGGGGGGCAAGGTGCTCGGGATCGGGCTCGTGGCCTTCGCACAGGCGGGCGTCATCGTCGCCTTCGCTCTCGTCCTCGCGAAGGCTGTCGGATCGGATCTTCTGAAGGGGACAGGGCCGATGGCGCTCGTGAGCACCCTGGTGTGGCTGCTGCTCGGCTACGCCTTCTACTGCTGGGTGTACGCCGCCGCCGGCTCGATGGCCGAGCGGCAGGAACAGGTACAAAGCCTCGCCTTTCCGCTGATCATCCCCGCCCTCGTCGGCTACATCGTCTCCATCACGGTCGCAGCATCTGGGAACCCGACCACGTTCTTCGACGTCCTCGCCTACCTGCCACCGACGGCGCCCTTCGCAATGCCCGTCCTCGTGGGACTCGGGAGGGCCACCTGGTGGGAGTTTGCTGCCTCGGCCGGGCTGAGCATCGTGTGCACCGTCGCCGTGGCGAGGCTTGCCGCCGGCATCTACCGGAGAGCGATTCTTCGCACGGGTCGGCGAGTGCGGATTCGAGAGGTGTTCGCCCGAGTGGGTAGGTAGGAGGGGCACATCGCCATCGGCTCTGCGGCCCTGAAACGCCGGAGGGGCCTCGTGCCGGGCTATCCGCCGTAGCCGGCGACATTGGTCGCCGTCGAGGAAACCTGCGTCAGCACCACGCCGACGGAGATGGGGGTGAGCTGGGTCGGCTGGCTACCGCCTGTGCCGAGTTGCCCGAATTCGTTGCGTCCCCACGCCCAGAGCTTCCCCGAGGTGTCAACGGCGTAGCACGAGAACCCCCCGGAGCTGACCTGGGCAGCTCGTGCACCGTTCGGAAGCCGCAGCGGAACGGGCGTCGACGAGCTGTCCGCCCGCCCGTCTCCGAGTTGCCCCCACTGCCCATTGCCCCAGGCCCACAGCGAGCCGTCCGCCAGCATGGCGAGTGTCTGGCCGTTCTTTCTTGAGCTTCCGCCCTGCGACACCTCGACCACCGCAGCGCGCAGGTGGACGAGGACGGGAAGAGAGCTGCTGACCGTGGTCCCGTCACCGAGCTGTCCGGTGTGATTGAAGCCCCAGTCGTAATAGGCACCGCCGTCCATAAGGGCGCCGGAGCCCTTCCACGACGACGTGAGTGCCTTGACTCCACCGTTCGGCAGACCGATGACGGCAGTGGGCGTCGAGCGGTTGCTCGTGGACCCCGTGCCGAGCTCACCTGCCGCTCCCGAGCCGCAGGCATAGACCGTTCCCTTGGAATCGAACAGCGAGTGGAGGCCGGCCCCCGTCGCCAGCGAGACGTCGGTCAAAGGGATGCGGGTCGGCCGCAACAGCGGCTGAGTACCCGGCAGGCAGAGCTCGTGAACCGAATTCACACCCCATCCCCAGACCTCAGCGCGGGAGTCGATCACCAGCGCCCCGTCGTAGGGCATGGGGTTCGCAAGTGAAGTAATCCTTACGCCAGCGGGAAATTTCACCTTCACAGCCACGCTCATGAAGTCGATCGTGGACCCGTCCCCGAGCTGGCCGCTGCTGCCCACTCCCCACGCAAAGACGGTGCCGGCCGAGGTCAATGCGTAACTGTCGGAGTTGGACGTGGCGATCTGCACGACCGTCCCGGTGATACCGGAGACCAGCGTCGGGGTCGTGTGCTCCAATTGGAGGACCTTCCCGGAGGTTCCCACGACTCCGAAGGTGTAGACGTTCGAGTGCCGCGCGGCGACGCTGGAGCTCGGCCCGCTCGTACTCGGGGTCGCGCCACCGCCGCTGCAAGCCGCCAGGCTGGCGGCGGCAATCACGAGCGAGCCGATGGTCGGCGCAGCTCGGCTGGTGCCCGGCCAAAGCGTGCCTGAGCTTCGGAGTGGCTGCTTCCGCACGGCCTCCTGCCCGCAAGCGGCCAGGACGTCGGTCGGGCGAGGCATCGCCCAGACGTTCCACGAGAGCGGGCCTCGAGACCCCGCGGCCGGTTTCCGCATCACACAAGTCTGAGCCTCGCCCCCTACAATGTCAACCATGGTTGACTATAAGGAGCCTCAGGACCCATGAGTCGCGACGGTCGGCGTTCGGCAAGCGACGGCGGGGGTGAGACAGCGGAGAGCAATGAGGTGCAGCTGGTCCGGCTCGGCGCCTCCTTGCGTCGGGCCTGGCTGGGCTACCAGCGTCTGCTGGATGAGGAACTGGCTGCTGCTGGCTTCGACGATCGCGGGTTTCCCGACGGACGGGTGCTGCGTATGTGCTCCGGTGCCGCCGAGACGACCATCTCGCAGATCGGTCGGCAGCTTGGTATCACACGCCAGGGCGCCAGCAAGAGCGTCGCCAGTCTGGCGGATCGCGGTTACGTCGCCGTCCGTGCTTCAACGACGAACGGCAGGGAGAAGGTCGTGAGACTCACACCGCGAGCTGCCGACTATCTCGCCGCCCAACGAAAGGCTGGCCGAGCCATCGAGCGCCAGTTGCGCTCCGAGCTCGGAGAGGAGAGCTTCGCCAGCCTTTCTCGGCTCCTCGAAGCGCTCGGCGGAGACGAGCAACCGCGGATGCGGGAGTATCTGCGAAAGATGATGCACAGAGGCGGTCTGTGGGACCCCGAGGATTGACGCCGGCCTGCAGGCCAAACGCGCCACTTCACCTGCATGGGTTTTGTCAACTCGGATTGGCCCCACCGTGCTCACCTGATTTGGCCCCACCCTGCCGGTCCGCCCGACGCTCGGGCCGGAGCGCAAACGGTCGCCCGGGAGCGAGCAGACTGGCCGAATGCTGAGCGGGCGCGCGAGGCGAGCCGGGCGGCTCGTGATCCGTGGCCGTCGCCTCGAGATCGCGACGCTCAGCTGGAACGTGGTCGGCGTGGTCGTGCTCGCCGCCGCGGCGATCGGGGCGCGCTCGGTCGCGCTCGTGGGTTTCGGAATCGACAGCCTGATCGAGATCGGCGCCTCGAGCGTCGTGCTGTGGGAGCTGGCTGACACCGGACACGGTCGGAGGCGACGAGCGCTGCGCGTGATCGGCTGGGCGTTCATCGCGTTGGCCGTCTACCTGGCGGTCCAGAGCAGCGTCGTGTTGGCGATTGGCTTCCGCCCGCGGCACAGCCCGCTCGGCATCGCCTGGACGGCTGCCACAGCGGCTGTGATGTTCGTGCTGGCGGCGATGAAGGGACGTACCGGCAAGGAGCTCGAGAATCCCGTGCTCATCGCCGAGAGCCGGGTGACATTGGTCGACGGCATCCTGGCGATGGCCGTGCTACTCGGCTTGAGCCTCAACGCGTCGCTCGGGTGGTGGTGGGCGGATCCCGGCGCCGGATACGTGCTCGTCTACTACGCCGTGCGCGAGGCCCGGCACTCACTCGCGTCCGGCTGACCCGGGCCTCTCACGACCTCGGGCGCCGCCGCCTGGCCTTCAACGCCCGGACGCGAGATCAGCTTCGGGGTGGGGCCAAACCAGTGAGCACAGCCGCCGGAAGTGGGCCAGAACAGATGCGCACGCCCTGCAATCCGCAGGCGCTGGTAGAACGGTGATCGCCGTGGACCCTGACCGAAGAGGCTCTGACATGATCGAGCCTCCCGTCCCCCTCGTCGGCGACGGGATGGGCGTGCCGTGTGTCGACGGCTGCGAACGCACGTATGTAGCGCTCGATGCAGCCGCCTCGACTGCTGCATTGAAATCAGTGCTCGAACGAGTCGATGACTTTCTCCCGTCGTATTCGAGCGTCCATCGGGGGGCGGGCCACAAGTCCCAGCTGGCAACCGTGGCATACGAGCGCGCACGCGCCGCCACGCTCTCTTTTGCAGGACGCGAAGGTCGCGACGACATCGCCATCATCTGCCGCAACACGACGGAAGCCTTGAATCATCTCGCCTACCGCCTGCGGCTGTCTCCCGATGACGTCGTCGTTACATCCGTCGTCGAGCACCACGCCAATCTGCTGCCCTGGTCTCGCCTCGCCTGTTGCCGATACGTCGACTGCCGGCCCGACGGGACCTTCACTACCGCCGATGTCGTGGCCGCCCTTGACCAGTCCCCGAAGCCCCGTTTGCTCACGATGACCGGCGCCTCGAACATCACCGGATGGCTACCGCCGATCGACGAGATCATCACCGCTGCCCATAGCCGGGAGATCCCCGTCGCCGTCGATGCCGCCCAGCTGGCGCCTCACCGCCCTCTTCCGGATCGGGCCGACTTCCTCGCCTGGAGCGGGCACAAGATGTACGCGCCGTTCGGAGCCGGCGTATTGATCGGGCCTCGCAGCGCCTTCACCGACGGCGATCCCTTTCTTGCCGGCGGCGGTGCCGTCGACCTCGTCGAGCTTGACGAGGTCATTTGGACCGACCCGCCAGACAGGGAGGAGGCCGGCTCCCCGAACGTCGTCGGGGCCGTGGCCTTGCACGCCGCCATCGACGCACTCGGTCAAATCGGGTGGCCGGCCATTATCGCCCACGACCGCCACATCGGCCGGCTCATGCGCAATGGGCTGGCAATGATCCCAGGCGTGCGAGTGCTCGGGCCAGACCTTGGGACTGACACCCTGCCCGTTGCGACCTTCACCGTCGAGGGCCTCCCGCACGCTCTCGTGGCCGCTCGGTTGTCGGCCGAGGACGGTATCGGGGTGCGGCACGGTTGCTTCTGCGCTCATCCGTACCTGATGCGGCTCCTCGGCCTGAACCGTGCCGAGGTCACCGGCTTCCGGGACGAGGTGCGCCGCGGCGACCGACGGAGGATGCCCGGGGCCGTGCGGGCGAGCGGGGGCATCAACACGACAGACGCCGACGTGGCTCGCCTCCTCGCCGCCGTCGCCCGTATCGCCAGTGGAGAGCCCGCGCCAGTCGCCTACATTCAAGACTCACGCACGGGCGACTTCAGCCCCGAGCGCGGTGCCGCCCCGTGGTATGGAGACGCCCGATCCCACGGATCGTCGTGCTCGCCCGGCTAGAGGCAACGTGGCAACCAAGATGCACGTTTCTCGCTCCTCTGGCTCCCTGCCGCCGTGCCCCCACTATACCCGGTGGGGTATAGTGGTATAAGCCGGCTCGGCGCGAATTTCGCCAGCTTTCGGTCGGGACGCCACGAGAGGAGCCCCATGCAACTCCCCGATGATGTCATTGAGGACGTCCGCAAACGGCTGCGACGCGTGGCCGGACAGGTCCAGGGTGTTGAGCGCATGCTCGACGAGGGCCGCGAGTGCCGCGACGTCGTTACGCAGCTCTCTGCGGCTTCGAAAGCGCTCGAGCAGGCCGGCTTCCGCCTGGTCGCTGCTGGTCTGACGTATTGCGTGGAGCACCCGGAGGAAGCAGCCTCGGACGGCTATCCCCTCGACGCCGTGCAGCGAATGTTCATGAAGCTCGCCTGAAGTCCGGGGCAGGGGCGAGCACCCTTCAGGTCCTATGCCCCTACCGGTCGCGGGCACCGGAGCGCAATCTGGGGTTATGCCAAAGCGCGTCGTGATTCTTGGCGGTGGCACCGGCGGCACGCTCGTCGCCAACCGCCTCCGCCGCAGCCATGACGAACAGGATCTCGAGATCGTGGTGGTCGACTTGGACGACCGGCACATCTATCAGCCCGGGCTGCTGTTCGTGCCGTTCGGGCTCAGCTCGATCGAGGAGATCTCCCGTCCGCGGCACCGCCAATTGAGAGCGGGCGTGGAGTTCCGACAGGTAGCCGTCGACCACGTGGACGTGGGGACGAATCGGGTCCATCTTGAGGGAGGTGAGGAGCTCGGATACGACGCGCTCGTCGTCGCGACCGGTTCGGTCCTCTTGCCGGAAGAGACGGAGGGGCTCAGCGGCCCGGGCTGGATGGAGAAGGTCTTCACCTTCTACACGCCTGAGGGTGCGAGCAGGTTGCACACCGCCCTCGAAGCCTTCGACGGCGGTCGAGTCGTCGTCAACATCGTCGACCTCCCCATCAAGTGCCCTGTCGCCCCGCTCGAGTTCTGCTTCCTGGCCGACTGGTACTTCCAAGAGCGGGAGATGCGCGACCGAGTGGAGCTGGTATTCGTCACCCCTCTCGACGGCGCCTTCACCAAACCGGTGGCGGCCGCGACGCTCGCCGGGCTGCTCGAGGAGAAGGGGGTCGAGCTCATCACCGAGTTCAACACCGGCGAGGTTGACGGCCCGGAAGGGCGCCTCGTCTCCTACGACGGGCGCGAAGAGCCTTTCGACCTCGCCGTCGTCGTGCCGCTGCACGGCGGAGCCGCCTATGTCGCCCGCTCGCCCGGGCTCGGCGACGAGCTCGGCTTCGTGCCGGTGTACGAGCACACCTTGCAGTCCAAAGCAGCCCCGAACATCTTCGCCATCGGTGACGCCGCCAGCGTGCCGACGTCGAAAGCCGGTTCGGTCACGCACTTCGAGGGAGAGGTGCTGGTCGAGAACGTGCAACGGTTCCTCAACGGCCGGCCGCTCGACGCCAGCTACGACGGTCACGCCAACTGCTTCATCGAGACGGGCTTCAACAAGGCCCTGCTGATCGATTTCAACTACGAGACCGAGCCCCTTGCCGGTCACTTCCCGACCCGTGTGGGCCTTCCGCTGCTGAAGGAGTCGCGACTCAACCACCTCGGAAAGCTCATGTTCCAATGGGTCTACTGGCACAGCCTGCTGCCCGGGCGCGACATCCCGGGCATCGAGTCGTCCATGCCCACGCATGGCAAGACGAAGGTGGTCGCCCGATGACCATGCGAGCAGATCGCCCGCCGATTCTAAGGAGGTACTGATCATGCCCACTGCCACGTTCGCCGGTCGTTCTGTCACGGTCAACGAGGAGGGTTTCTTCGAGAAGCCGGAAGAGTGGACCGAGGAGATGGCGCCCGAGATCGCCCGGGCCGAAGGAATACAGGAGCTGACCGAACCGCACTGGCAGGTCATCAAATTCATGCGCACGGAATACGCCGAGAAGGGCACAGGCCCGACCGTGCGGGTGCTCGGGAAGACCTCGGGCGTCTCGGTGAAGGAGCTCTATCAGTTGTTCCCGAAGGGACCGGCCAAGACCGCAGCCAAGATCGCCGGCATCCCGAAGCCCCGCGGCTGCATCTGAGACGGCATCGACCGCCGGCGAAGGAAAGGACGAAGTGATGGACAACCGCATCGAAAAGGTGTCGATCATCATCTCGAAGGGGTCCCTCGAGGGGATCTATCCCGGTCTGATCATGGCAAACGGCGCTCGCGCCGAGGGCATCGAGGCCAACCTGTTCTTCACGTTCTTCGGCCTTGACGCCATTCACAAGAAGCGCTTCGAGCACATCAAGGTGGCCACCGTCGGTAACCCTGGTCTTCATTTCGCAACCCTGGCTGGCGGCCTGCCGGGTGTCTCGAGCGTCATGACCCACTACATGGAACGCAAGATGGACAAGCTCGACATCCCGCCCATCCCGGAGTTCATCGAGATGATCGCCGACACCGGTGCAGGCCTGTACGCCTGCAAGGCCTCCGTCGACCTCTTCGAACTGACCAAGGACGACCTCATTGACCAGGTGAAGGACATCATCACGGTCGGCGAGTTCTACGAGCTGGCCGCTGGCGGTCAGATCATCTTCACCTGAGCGGCTGAACTCGCGAAGGCGTAGCAGTCGGACGTGGTCGCCTGCCGTTGCGCAATGCGATCTTCAGCCTGGAAAGCGCAGGTGACCGGACCGAAGCTAATGCCACACCCGGACGAGGACCAACGGCGGCGACTAGGCACCCGGCTGACCGTTGGGTCGTTCGACTCTGGCCGCCGCCCAGTCATTGATAGATACTTGTCAATGTGAAGGTGGGTCACCCGTCGGAGGCTTCGAGCCGGGTCGTCAGTCGGTTGTCCATGCTGAACCGGTTCCTCCCGATCTGGATCGCGGTGGCGATGGGCGTGGGCCTCGGGCTCGGCCGGCTCTTCCCCCATCTCAATACGTCGCTCGGAGCCGTCAAGCTCGCCGGTACGAGCCTCCCGATCGCCCTCGGCCTGCTCGTCATGATGTACCCGGTGCTCGCCAAGGTCCGGTACGGCGAGCTCGGACAGCGTCACCGCCGACCGCCGCCTGATGGTGCCGTCCTTGATCCTCAACTGGCTCGTCGGCCCGGCGGTGATGTTCGCCCTGGCCTGGTTGATGCTGCCCGACCTGCCCGCCTACAGGACCGGCCTCATCATCGTCGGGCTCGCCCGCTGCATTGCCATGGTGCTGATCTGGAACGACCTCGCCGGGGGCGACCGCGAGGCCGCCGCCGTGCTCGTCGCCTTGAACTCGCTCTTCCAGGTGGCCGCTTTCGCGGCGCTCGCCTACTTCTATCTGCACTTGCTGCCGGGCTGGCTCGGGCTTTCGACGGCGACGGTGCACATCTCGATGTGGTCGATCGCAAAAAGCGTCCTCATCTTCTTGGGGATCCCGCTCATCGCCGGTTGGGCGAGCCGCACCCTCGGAGAGCGCCTGAGCGGGAGGGACTGGTACGAGGAGCGCTTCCTCCCCCGCGTTGGGCCGATCGCGCTCTACGGCTTGCTGTTCACTGTCGTCATCCTCTTTGCCTTGCAAGGAGATGCCATCAGCCACCACCCGGGCGACGTGGCCCGCATCGCTTTACCGCTGGCGGCGTACTTCGCCCTTATGTGGACCGGTTCCTTCGCCCTCGGCTATCGGATGCGCCTCTCCTACCCGCGCACTGCGACGTTGGCCTTCACTGCCGCCAGCAACAACTTCGAGCTCGCCATCGCCGTGTCCATCGGCGTCTTCGGCGTGACGAGCGGCCAGGCGCTCGCCGGCGTCGTCGGTCCGCTCATCGAAGTGCCCGCCCTCGTCGGCCTCGTCTATGTCGCTCTCGCCGCCCGTCGCCGCTTCTACCGGGGACACGACGAGCATCCCGCCGTGGAGCAAGCACCAAAGGACGACCCTTCATCTATTGCCTCGACTGTCTGACCGCAAGCGAGGAGCACGACTGTGCGGTCGGTCCACTGGGTGCGCCTGGCGCCGTTAGGACACTCGAGGGCCGGAAGCGAGCTGGCTAGGTGTCATGCGACCGGACTCGGCGCTACCCGGTGAGCACTCCGAGTCGTTGAAGCAGCTGGTCGACCCGAACACCGATGTCGTCGCGGATTGGCCGCACTTGCTCGAGGTCTTCGCCGGAAGGGTCTGCGAGCTCCCAGTCCTCGTAGTGCTTGCCCGGTACGAGGGGACAAGAGTCCCCACAGCCCATCGTGACGACGACGTCCGCGGCCGCGAGAAACTCCTCGGTCCAGGGCTTCGGGAACTCTCTTGCGATATCGATGCCGATCTCGGCCATGGCGGCAACTGCGGCAGGGTTGACCTGCGAGACGGGCTCGGATCCGCCCGACCATGCCACGGCGCGGTCGCCGGCTCGACGGTGGAAGAACCCGAGGGCCATCTGGGAACGTCCGGCGTTGTGGACACACAGGAAGAGCACCGACGGGCGGCGGCCAGCGGCACGAGTCTCGGCGTGGACGAGCGCCTGCAGCCGTTGGCGGGCAAAGCGCTCCGTGCTGAGCACGAGCCAGCGCCCGACGGTCGCCGTCGCGGCCAGCCCCCGGTAGCTGTCGAAGACCAGCTGCTCGATGGTCTCCTCGCCGAAGACGCCTTCGAACTCATGGTGCAGGTCCCGGGCCACGTTGTGCAGCACGCCCCGGGTCCCGATCGGGATGAGATCGACACCGCTCATGATCATCTCCTTCTTTGCAGGTCCGGCGATGTCCGCCGTCAGGTACGGGCGAGGGCTTGTCGTTGGGCTTCGAGTCCGTGTTCGCGGACCCAGGCCTGGGCAGCCAGCTGCACGGCGTCCCAGGGCGAGCCGAGAGGCGGCGTGTAAGAGAGGTCGAGCTCGCTCATGGCCTCGACAGTCATGCCGTGGTGGATGGCCGCCGCGAAGGTGTCGATGCGCTTGGCCACCTCGGTGCCTCGGCGACCGACGAGTTGGGCGCCGAGGAGACGGCCAGTGCTCGTGTCGCCCGTGACGCGGCTCGTGATCGGGTGGGCGGTCGGGTAGTAGGCCTTGTGGTCGTCCGGCATGCTCTCGGTCGTGGCCGCTGTGTAGCCGGCGGCGAGCGCTTCGTGCTCGCGGAGCCCCGTGCGGGCGGCGACCACGTCGAAGACTTTCACGACCTGGGTGCCGAGGCTGCCGGCGAAACAAGCATGACCACCGACGGCGTTCTCCCCCGCCACACGCCCCTGCTTGTGCGCCGTCGTGCCGAGAGGCAGGTACGTCGTCCCGAGGAGGCGATGGTGAGTGACGACGCAGTCCCCCGCCGCGTACACGTCCGGGAGCCCGGTGCGCATCTCCTCGTCGACGACGACGGCGCCGCGGGCGCCCGTCGTGGCCCCGGCCGTGACGAGGAGCTCGGCGTCCGGGCGGACCCCGGCCGATACGAGGACGAGGTCAACGGCACGCGTGTAGGCCGCGCCGTTGCTGCCGGTGCCGTCGACTCGCAGCCGCCCGCCGTCACCGGCCTCGGGGCGGCTGATGCGCCCCACCGTGGTGGCCGTGGTCACCTCCACCCCGTTGTCGGCCAGTGCCGCCCGCACGAGCGCGCCCAGCTCCGGGTCGACGGTCGGCAGCACCTCGGCGAGCATCTCCACTTGGGCGACCTGCAGGCCCCGGACCGTCAGCCCGTCAGCCATCTCAAGCCCGACGTACCCAGCGCCAACGATGAGGGCGCTTTCGCTTTGCCGCTCCTCGAGGGTGCGGGTGAGGGCGAAGGTGTCTCCCATCGTGTGGAGCAGGTGAACGCCGTCTGCCTCGCCGAGGGCATGCGGGCCGGCCATGCCGTCGATCGGCGGGCGGACCGGGACGGCGCCGGTGCCGACGACCAGCCGGTCGTAGGCAACCGGCGCCTCGGCTCCGTCGGCACGGCGAACCCAGACTCGATGCTCGGCGACGTCGATCCGGGTGACGAGGGTGTCGAGCATGAGCCGCATCCCGGTCGCTTCGAGATCGGCGACGCTGCGATGGGCGAGGTTTCGCCAGTGCGTGACCTCGCCCGAGACGTAGTAGGGGATGCCGCAGATGGAGAAGTTCGGGTAGGAGTCGGCAACGATGACAGTCACCTCGCAGCTCGGGTCGAGCTCGCGGGCGCGGAGCGCCGCCGAGATGCCGGCGTCGCTCCCTCCGACGGCGATGAGGTGCATGAGGCTCCGATTCCCTTCTAGCTGGCCGGCGGACGTAGGCGGGGGGCTGATCGCCGCTGCGTGCCTTCTCCGTTGCGGGGACGGGTCGACGGCAGCAGCGGGAAGGCTCGGGTTTCGTGCTCGAGCCGTCCGGCATCCGGCATCGGGTCGTCGCCGCCCCGAAGGTGCGGCATCACCACATCGGACGCCTCCGCGGGGGTGACGTCGGGGTAGAGCATCTTGATGAGGAGGAACCCGAGCACTCCACCGGCGAGCTCCGCCAGGACGTACCAGGGCGCCGAGGCAGGGGCGATCCCGGCGAAAGTGTCCGAGAACATCCTCCCGACGGTGATGGCCGGGTTGGCGAAGCTCGTCGAGCTCGTGAAGAAGTAGGCGGCACCGATGTAGGACCCGACGGCCGCGGGGGCGGCTCGTCCTCGCCCCGTGCGGGCGAGCGAGAAGATCACGAGCAAGAGACCAACGGTGGCGACGATCTCCGCCAAGAAATGAGCCCCGGAAGCCCGGTGCTTGGTCGAGAAGGTCACGGCGGCCTTGTCGAACATCAGGTTCGCCAGAACGGCGCCGGCGACGCAACCGGACACCTGAGCGGGCAGGTAGGCGAGGGCGTCGCGCCATGACAGGCCGCCGAAGGCCGCATCGACGAAGGAGACGACCGGGTTGAAGTGCGCCCCCGAGACGGGGCCGAACATCAAGATGATGGTGAACAGTCCGGCGGCGGTCGCCGCCGCGTTCTCGAACAGCTCAAGGCCGACGTTGCCAGGAGAGAGCCGCTGGGCAGCGATGCCGGAGCCGATGACGACGGCGGCGAGGAGGGCGCTCCCGAGGCACTCCGCCAGGAGCCTGCGCCAAAGAACGACTCCGTCCACTCGGGGCCGCCAGGGCGCTCGCGCTCGGCCCGCTCAGCAGCACCGAGCCGCGGCCGCAACGACCGGCTCGGACGAGCTCGCAGCTTCGGGTGAAGCCGAGCCACCACAACAGCCGCCGCCGCCGGCAACACCCGATTCGGCGGGGGCGTCCGCCAGCACCGCATAGACCTCCCAGGGCGCCCCGTCCGGATCGTTCACCCAGACTTTGTCCTGGACGGCATAGCAACAGGTCGTCTGCTCCTCGACCGTCGTGCTGAGTCCCTCCCCGGACAGGCGAGTCGTCGCTTGCACGACCTCGTCGGGTGAGGCGACCTCGACACCGAGATGGTTGAGGGCGCCGGCTACACCGGTGCCGCGGGCGGAGGCGTCTTCGATGAGGACCAGCTTGAGGGGTGGCTCGGCGATGGCGAAGTTCGCATAACCCGGCCGGACTTTCGCCGGCTCGGCGGCGAAGAGCTTCGAATAGAACTCGATGGCAGCGTCGAGATCCGAGACGTTCAGGGCGAGCTGCACACGCGACATCGGGCACCTCCGGTACATTGATAACTGTCGATAACAGTACTCGCCATATCGACATCTGTCAATAGGAGGGCTCATGCCCACACAGCTCGCCAAACGCGAGGACGCGGACCGGGACGGCGCCCTCTGCTGCGCCCCCCTCACCGAGGCGCCACTCTCGGTCGCCGACGCCGCCGAGCTCGCCTCCGTCCTCGCCGCCCTCGGCGATCCGGTGCGGCTGCGGCTGCTGTCACTCGTCGCCGCCCAGGAAGAGGTGTGCAGTTGCCACCTCGAAGAGCCGCTCGAGAGGAGCCAGCCGACGGTCTCGCACCACACCAAGGTGCTCGCCGAGGCCGGCCTCATCGTCGGAGAGCGGCGTGGCAGATGGATGTGGTGGAGGGTCGTCCCCGAGCGCCTCGCCCTCCTGCGCACGTTGCTGGGCGGGGCCTGAGCCGAAGGCGAGACGATGACGACGACTGATTCGGCGGGACAACGAGAACAGACGCGCCGGCGATACGCCGAGGCCGCACGCGACGCGAGCGAAGGCCGGGCGGCCTGCGACTGTGGAACAGAGAACTGCGTTCACGTGGAAGGCGGTCGTGGATGGGCCAAGGTGTTGTACGAGGACGCTGTCCTCGGCGAGATGCCGGAGACAGCCGTGCTCGCCAGCCTCGGCTGCGGGAACCCGACCGCCGTGGCCGAGCTTCGCGAGGGCGAGACGGTGCTCGACCTCGGCTCCGGCGGAGGGCTCGACGTGATCCTGTCGGCCCGACGCGTCGGGGAGAACGGCACCGTGTACGGCCTCGACATGACCGACGAGATGCTGGCGCTGGCCGAAGCAAACGCCGCAGCGGCCGGCGTCCACAACGTCCGTTTCCTCAAGGGCGAGATCGAGGCGATCCCGCTTCCCTCAGAAAGCGTCGACGTCATCATCTCCAACTGCGTCATCAACTTGGCCACAGACAAGGCCTCCGTGATGGCCGAGATGGCCCGCGTCCTCCGGCCGGGCGGTCGCATCGGGATCAGCGACATCGTCGCCGAGGACGGTCTCAGCGCGGAGCAGCGAGCCGAAGCGGGCGAGCGACTCGGATGCACCGCCGGGGCGCTCTCGAAGAGCGAGTACACCACCGGGCTCGAGTCAGCCGGCTTCCATGGCGTCAGCGTGGAGTTCACCTACGAGGCCGAGGGCCTGCACGGCGCCATCGTGAGAGCAGACAAGCCACTCTGAACCGCTCGGCACCGCCGGTGTAATGGCGCCCGTAATGGCGCCTACTCGGCCGCCTCCGCCAGCGCCTCGGCGAGGGCGGGGTGGACGAAGAGGCTCTCGGCGAGGTCGATGACGCGCAGGTTCGCCGTCACCGCCAGGGCGATGACGCTCACGAGCTCGGCCGCATGTGCCCCGACGATGGAGCCGCCGAGCACGACGCCCGTGGCCGGATCCGATACCAGCTTCACGAAGCCTCGCGAGTCA
Source organism: uncultured Actinomycetota bacterium (assembly GCA_963735115.1). Taxonomy (GTDB): domain Bacteria; phylum Actinomycetota; class Acidimicrobiia; order Acidimicrobiales; family Bog-793; genus JAKACA01. Next base: position 578,502 of record CAVTJR010000002.1, read on the forward strand.
CCGTCGATGAGAGCCCGTGAGTTGGCGGCATAGGGCACTTTCGTCACGCGGATCTTGCGGCCGAGGGCGAAGGCCTCCGCCTCAGCCAGACCGACGTCGGCGATCTCGGGCTCGGTGAAGATGGCGGAGGCCGCCTTGTCGTAGTCGAGGTGGCGGTGCTGGCGGGTGTGCAGCCCCATGACGTGCTCGGCGACCTTGTGGCCTTGGACGGCGGCGACGGAGGCGAGCGGCAAGCGGCCGGAGAGGTCGCCGGCGGCGTAGATGTGGGGGACGTTCGTCTGACAGTGATGGTTCACGGGCACGTACCCGCCCGTGTTGAGGGCGACGCCGGCGCGCTCGAGACCGAGCCCGTCGCTGCAGGGCACCGAGCCGGTGCAGACGAGGGCGTGGCTGCCTTCGATGACACGGCCGTCGTCGCATCGCACCGCCACGCTCGAGTCGCGTCGGTCGATGGCGACCGCACGGGCGCCGATACACAGCCGCACGCCGCGAGTGAGGAAGTCGGCTTCGAGGGCGGCGGCCACCTCGGGATCCTTTGCCGGCAGCACCTGCTGGCGAGAAACGATGAGCGTCACGGCCGAGCCGAGCGAAGTGAACATGTGAACGAACTCGACGCCGGTCACACCTGAGCCGATGACGACGAGGTGCTCGGGGATGACCGGGGGCGGGTAGGCCTGGCGGGTGTTGAGGACGCGGTCGCCGTCGATCGCCGCCCAGTCGGGGATGCGGGGCGAAGAGCCTGTCGAGAGGAGCATGGCGTCGGCGTCGAGGGTCGCGACGGGCTCGCCCGGTACGACGACCTCAACGCTGTGTGGTCCCGTCAGGCGGGCTGATCCGGCCACGATGCGCACTCCCTGGCTCTCGAGCTGCCGGGTTTCGGAGCCGACAAGGCGGTGCTCAACGTCCCGCACTCGCACAGCGAGCGCCTTCAGGTCGACCTCGGGCGTGAGCGGGCCGAGGCCGAGAAGCTCCGCCCGGCGAGCTCGGCTGACGAGGGCACCGGTGGCAATCATCGCCTTCGACGGGATGCAGTCCCACAGGTTGGCCGCGCCCCCGATGACGTCGCGCTCGACGACCGTGACCTCAGCTCCGAGGCGAGCGGCCGTCGAGGCGGCGCTCAGTCCCGCAGGCCCACCCCCGATCACGACAAAGCGCATCCCGCCATACTGTCAGCGCAGGACCAGGCGGGTCAGCGCCGGGCCGGGCGAGTGGACGGACCGGTCCTCAGGACGACGCTGGCGGGGCACTCACCCCGTGCTGTTGCAGGGCGGCCTGGTAGCGCCCGATGCGCGCCTCCAGCTCGGCGGCGAACGTGGCGAGGCCTTGCTGGCGCTCCCGCACCCGCTCGCGCAGCCGCTCGAGGATGGCGAGCCCTTCGAGCAGGATCTCGTCTCGCCGCTCGGGGGGAGGGCCAGCGATGTACTCCTCCCGCAGCCCGTCGAGATGGTCGGAGGCTCCGAGGTGCTCGGCGATCTCGTCCAGCTCGAGGCCGAGGAGCGTCTGCAGCTCCCGGACGCGCCGGAGGCGCTCGATCTCGTCTGGGCCGTATCGCCGCTGGGACGTTTCGCTCTGGCGCGACGACGAGACGAGCCCCAGCTCCTCGTAGTAGCGCAGCGTCCGAGTCGTCGTCCCTAGCAGCTCAGCAACCTCGCCGATGGAAAGGAGCTTCGCCTCGGTAGCCGGCGCCTCCGGCACCGCTACGGCGCTACTCATCGCGTCACCTTGCCGGGCTTGGCCGTGAGGACGCCGTCACCGTTCGAGTCCCCCTCGTCCACCGTTTCGAGTGGCATGAGACCGGAGCCCATCGCTTCGACCGCCTCGACGACACCATCTGATTGAGCAGGCGTGGCGACGCCGTGGCCGCCGTGCACGCCGTGCACGTACTTGCCGCCGCTCAGCCAGGATGCCGCCGCTGCCACGAGGCAGGCGCCGGCGGCGAAGTCGAAGGCCTTCCCGAGCCCCGCGTGGAACGGTGCGGAGATCAGGCCGGGGAAGTAGCTCCTGCTCGTGAGCTGGGCAGCGTGAGCGGCGGAGAGGTGATGGAGCGTCGGGCCGAGCAGCACGCCCATCGGGTTGTAACCGAGGAAGGCCGCAAAGAGCGTGCCGACGGGCGGCAGGTGGGAGATCCGGATGGCCTGTGATTTCGGCACGCCGGCTGCGAGCAGCCCGGTTGCGAGGTGCCCGGGCAGGCTGGCGGCCAGCCCGAGGACCATGAGGCTGAAGAAGACCCCGATCGAGAGCACCATGGCCGAGTTCTGGAAAGTGGCGCTCATCCCACTGCCGACGCCGCGCTGACCGGGCGGGAGGCTGTTCATCACCTGGGCGCGGTTGGGGGAGGCGAAGAGCCCCATCGACAGACCGAGGACCAGCAACAGGAGAGCGAACCACTCGTAGGAGAAGTTGACGGGGAGTTTCTCGAGGGCGAAGAAGGCGGCCGCCGACAGGATCATGCCGAGGGTGGCAAAGGGTCGAGCGCCGAAGTGGTCGGACAGGAAGCCCGAGATCGGACCGGAGACGAGGAAGCCGACCGTCAACGGCACCATGTAGATGCCGGCCCACAGCGGGGTGCGGGCAAAGGAGTAGCCGTGCAGCGGCAGCCAGATCCCCTGCAGCCAGATGATGAGCATGAACATGAGGCCACCTCGCCCGAGGGAGGAGAGGAGCGAGGCGAGGTTGCCCATGGCGAATGAGCGCAGGCGGAAGAGGGGGAGATGGAACATCGGGTCGGTCACGCGGCGTTCGACGAGGCAGAAGACGATGAGGAGGGCGACGCCGCCGCCCAGGCAGGCGATCACCATCGGGTTCGTCCAACCCATCGTGCGACCGCCGTAGGGCTGGATTCCGTAGGTGATACCCACGAGGACGGCGACGAGGCCGACGGCGAAGGTGACGTTCCCCCACCAGTCGAGGCGGGCCGGCTTGCGCTCGCCCCGCTCCTCGAGCTTGAGGTAGGCCCAGGCCGTGCCGGCGAGGCCGAAGGGGACCGAGACGAGAAACACGAGCCGCCAGTCGACCGGTCCGAGAAGACCGCCCACTACGAGACCTATGAACGAGCCGGCGATGGCGGCGACGTTGTTGATGCCGAGGGCGAGTCCGCGCTGGGTGGTCGGGAAGGCGTCCGTCAAGATGGCGGCGGAGTTCGCCATGAGCATGGCGGCGCCGAGGCCCTGCACGACACGCATCACGATGAGGTAGGAGGCACCGGTGGCCCCGTGCGTCCACACGACCGACAGCAGTATCGACCCGGCCGTGAAGACGGCGAAGCCGAGCACGTACATCTTCACGCGGCCGTACATGTCGCCGATGCGGCCGAAGGTGACGACGAGCACCGCAGTCACGACGAGGAAACCCATCAGCATCCAGAGCAGGTAGCTGACGTTGCCCGGCGCGAGCGGGTTGAGCCCGATGCCGCGGAAGATGTCCGGCAGGGCGATGAGGGTGATAGAGGAGTTGATGGTCGCCATCAGCATGCCGAGGGTCGTGTTCGACAAGGCGATCCACTTGTAGCGGTCGCCGTGATCGCCGCCGCCGACGCCAACGGCGCCTCCGGGGGGACCGGCCGGCGGTTCAGGGAGCAGCCGCTGGATGCGTGAGCGGGACGTCAGCGTCATGACGCTTCAGACTCTAGCGCCTGCTCTTGACGTTAACGTCAAGAAGAGAGCGAGCTGGCCGACGGCTGGCACTCGTTTACCTGGGGTTCACCTTCTCCCAGCATTGCCGACGGATAACTCCCAAACCTTCACCTGTTGTTCACCTCCCGTCCCCGAACAGGACAGATTGGCTGCTTATGCTCCGGCGCGGATCGTTGCAGGCGGTCGGCTCCGGTCGCCCGGTCCCAAACACAGGAGACAGGCACACGATGCAGAAATTGATGAGGCGCGGGCGGCGCGTCGCAGCCGGGGGCGTGCTTTCGGGCGCCCTCATCGCTGTGATGGCGATCTCAAGCCCAGCGGGGGCGTCAACAACGCCAGCAGTCAACAATGTCATTCTCGGGTCCGGTTCATCGACGACCTACAACATGATGCAGGCCCTGGACACGTTGTTCAACGACTCGCTCGGCTGTTACATGACGCAACCGTCCGGGACGACACAGACCCTCAACTTCGAATGCGCCTCCAACAACGGCGGCAACCAGGTCGGCCAGGGCTACACCGAGAACCCCGTCAACGACGTGGCGGCCGAGGAGCCGGCGCTCGGTTCTGGTGCCGGCATCGACCAGATCGAGTACGGCGGCGGCCCGGGCACGGACCCCAGTGACCCTGCGACGGCGGTCGTCAACTACGCCCGTTCATCGCGGGCGCTCAAGTCGACCGACTCCCCGGGCCTCAACTTCGTGTCCTACGCGACCGACGGCGTCTCGTGGCTCACCTTCCCGAAGGTGAAGGGAAAGGGAACTGCTTCCGCCAACGTGACGAACCTCACCCTTGGCGACCTGACCGATATCTGGAACGGCACCTACAAGAGGTGGAACCAGATCCCGGGCTACACGCACACGGCCGGCAACGCCAACATCTGCGTCTACGTCGCCCAGCTCAGCTCCGGCACGGAGGCGACCTGGGCAAGCGCGCTCATCTCGGGAGGCACGCCCGCAGAGCTGAACGCCTATGTCAACTCCCTGACGTCGCCGCCGAGCGGCTGCAAGACGCCGGCGGGCGAGACCTACGGGCAGTCGCACACGATCTTCGAGAACGAGGCGGAGGACATCGTCAAGAACGGCGACGAGGCGAACGCCATCTTCTTCTTCTCCTACGGCAAGTACCAGGTCGTTTGTGCCGCCAAGACACGGGCGGGCTCGTGCGACAACAACCTTCCCAGCACGGGCAGGAAGAAGACCATCGTCCGCCTCGGAAAGGTCGACGGCGTCGCCCCGACGGTGAAGAGCATCCTCTGCACACCCTGCGCGGCCGCCTTCCCGATTCCCCGTGACCTGTTCAACGTGTACTCGAACGGCTCGAACACGAACGTCGTGAGCGGGTTCCCGGCGGCGACCCCGGCGACCATCAACTACGTCAGCGAGATCGGTTTCCTCTGCAAGACGCAGCTCAACACTGCCGGCCAGCGCGTGCTGGACCCGACCACCGGCGTCTGGTACCACACCGAAATCGCCAACGTCATCACCGCGCAGGGCTTCATCCCCTGGCCGAAGCAGTCACACGAGGACCAAGGCACCATCGATACACCGGCAGGTGCCGTCTTGAAAGCTGAGGGCGACAGCATCTACTCGCAAAACGACCCGGTGATCGGCAATGGAACGGCCAACAACGAGGCCCTCTCCGACCCGCCCGGCTACTGCAAGGTGTTCACGACAGACACCTGAGCCTCAACACTGAGCACGAAGGCTGCTGCGCGCTCGCCCGGGCAGGAGCCTGACCGCCGCCCGGCCCGAAAGGGCCGGGCGGCAGCGCGCACCGCTTCACGAACGCCCACGTCAGGACACTGCCTCGTCCCTCACCCGTCTGTGTTCACCAGGAATTCACCTGGAGTTCAGATTGCGGACGCCTCACGTTGTGTTGGCGTTTCGACCCATTCGATAGACATGCACGGGTGAGCGCCGAATGGTGGCGTGAAGGTCCATGTCGCAGTCGCAACCCTTTCAACCCCAGTCCAGGAGCCCACGCGTGAGCGTTACATCCGACGGTCGGCCACCATCTGAGGTCACCGGCCCTCTGGACTCGCCAGCTGCGATCGAGGCACCCACGCCTCGGGAGATTCGCGTCAGCCGCTCCAAGCAGGACCGCGTCTATCGCGGCTCGGTGCGGGCGACCGCCATCGCCGCCTTCGTGATCCTCTTCCTCATCGGGACCTTCCTCCTCGTGAAATCGTTGCCGGCCATCGACAAGGAGGGCTGGGGCACGTTCCTCACGACGACAGCTTGGAACCCGAGTGCCTCCCCGCCAACCTTCGGCATCCTCGCCGTCCTCTACTGGACCGTCGTCATTGCCGTCATCGCCCTCATCGTCGGCGTACCCGTCTCGCTCTGCGCGGCGCTCTTCATCACGGACTACGCCCCGCTGCGGCTGCGGCGAGCGCTCATCGCCCTCATCGACCTGCTCGCCGTCGTCCCTTCGGTCATCTTCGGCCTCTGGGGGTTGTTCCTGCTGCAGGGGAACCTGCAAGGCTTCGCCCGGTTCCTCTCCGCCCACTTCAACTGGCTGCCGTTGTTCAAGAGCGGCGGCAACCCCGAGTTCACGAACTCCGCCTTCATCGCCGGCATCCTCGTCGGCGTCATGATCGTGCCGATCGTGACCTCGGTCTCTCGCGAGATCTTCTCCCTCACGCCGCTCGGTGAGCGGGAGGGGGCGATGGCCCTCGGGGCGACGAAGGCATCGGTCATCCGCACCGTCGTGCTCCCCTTCGGCCGAGGAGGTTTCATCGGCGCCGTCATGCTCGGACTCGGCCGCGCCCTCGGCGAGACGATCGCCGTCGCCATCATCATCTCCCCCTCCTTCATCATCACCGCCCACCTCCTCAGCCCGGGGGCGAACTCGATCGCCGCCCTCATCGCCCGCGAGTTCGGCCAGGGTGGCAAGACAGGTGCCGAGGCCCTCCTCGGTGCGGGTTTCGTGCTCTTCGTCTTCACGCTCATCGTCAACTTCGGCGCCTCCTACATCGTCAACCGCTCGCGCACTGGGGCGAGCGCCTGATGTCGATCGCCACGCTCAAGCAGGCGGCGCAGAGACGGGCGCTTCCCCAGCCGGAAGACAGCCTGCGCCGGCGTCGGCCGACGTCGCTCCACCGCGCCGACGTCGCTCTCCTCGTGGCCTCTGCCGCCTCTGCCGTCAGCCTCGTGTGGTTCGTCTTCTACCAACTGACGTTGTTCTCGGGGGCGGCCGGTTTCGTCATCGCCTCCATCGCCGTGTTCCTCATGATGTACTACTTCGCCAACCGCCAGGTGTTCGGCAAGATGGTGGCGGCCGACCGGGTCGTGGCGTCCCTGGTGACCCTCGGGTCGGTCGGCGTCGTCACGGCCCTCGCTCTCGTCATCGGCTTCCTCTACACCCGAGGGCACCGTCTCATCAGCTGGCACTTCTTCACCCAGGACCAGCACGCCGTCACCCAGACCGCACCGGCGAGCGCCGGCGGTATCTCCCACGCGATCGTCGGCACGCTCGAACAAGTCGGCCTGGCGGTCGTCATCGGTGCTCCGGCGGGCGTGGCGACGGCGGTGTTCCTCAACGAAGTAGGCGGGCGCATCACCGCCGCCATCCGCACCGTGATCACCGCCATGAGCGCCGTCCCGTCCATCGTGGCCGGCCTGTTCATCTACGTCCTGCTCATCACCGAGTTCAACTACGGGTTCCGAGGCTTTGCCGGGTCGCTGGCGCTCGCCGTCCTCCTGCTGCCGAACATCACCCGCACCACTGAGGAAGTGCTGAAAGTCGTGCACGGGTCGCTGCGGGAGGCCTCCATGGCTCTCGGGGCGCCCGAATGGCGGACGGTCTGGTCGGTCGTTCTGCCGACGGCGCGCACCGGCATCGCCACGGCGGTGCTGCTCGGCATCGCCCGCATCGTCGGCGAGACGGCCCCGTTGCTCGTCACGGTCTCGAGCAGCGCCTACATGAACGTCAACCCGTTCAAAGACCCCCAGGAGGCGCTCCCCACCTTCGTCTGGCAGTTCTACCAACTGCCGCTCGCAAAGGACGTGGAGCGCGCCTTCGCCGCCGGCCTCGTCCTCGTCGGCCTCGTCCTCATCCTGTTCGTCCTCGCCCGTCTCGTCGCCTCCATCCGCCCGGGGGCGGTCCACCGCATGGTCACGAGGCTGCGCCCGAGCCGTCTGGAGGCATCGTGAGCACGACCGAAGACTTCGTCTCTTCCGGCACCCTCTCGTCCCCCTACGACTCGGCGGCGCCCGCGGCCGCCTCGCACGCCTCCGAGCTCGTGGCCGAGGACGTCTCGGCCTGGTTCAGCGGCCACCTCGTCTTGGAGCGGGTGAGCCTTTCGATGGAGCGCTCCCAGGTGACGGCCCTCATCGGGCCTTCCGGCTGTGGCAAGTCGACGTTCTTGCGCATCTTGAACCGCATGCACGAGGTCGTGCCCGGGGCCGAGCTCGGCGGCCGGGTGCTCCTGGAGGGCGAAGACGTCTACGGGCCGCAGATGCGCGCCACCGAGGTGCGCAAGCAAATCGGCATGGTCTTCCAGAAGCCCAACCCCTTCCCCGCCATGACCATCGAGCACAACGTGCTCGCCGGCCTGCGCTTTGCCGGCACGAAGGTGCGCGCCGCCGACCGCCGTGAGCTCGTGCAGGAGATGCTCGTGAAGGCCGGCCTGTGGAACGAGGTGCGCAACCGCCTCTCCGCCCTCGGGGGCGAGCTCTCCGGTGGCCAGCAGCAGCGCCTCTGCATCGCGCGGGCCCTGGCGGTGCGCCCGAACGTCTTGTTGATGGACGAGCCCTGCTCGGCCCTCGACCCCACCTCCACGCGGCGCATCGAGGAGACGATCCGCGAGATCGCCGACGACGTCACCGTCGTCATCGTCACCCACAACATGCAACAGGCCCAGCGGGTGAGCCACGCCTGCGCCTTCTTCCTGGCGGCCGAGAACCAGCCGGGCCGCATCGTCGAGTCCGGCACGACCGAGCAGATCTTCGAGAGCCCGAGCGACGAGAGGACGGCGGACTATGTTCATGGGCGCTTCGGCTGAGGGCCCGGCCGCAGCGGGCGCGGACTCGTCGCGGCGCCTCCGGCTCCGAGGGGGCGGCCGCGCCCGCCGGACGGTGCTCGCTGTTGCCGTCATCTTCGGCGTCGTCGCCCCCGCCAGCGTGCTCGGCGCTGTTGCGGCGACGTCGCTCAACGCCGCTCCGGCTCTCGCCAACGGGCCGCTCGTCAACGGCGGCGGCTCCAGCTACGCCGCCGTCGCCATCGATCAGTGGCGGGCGGAGATCCTGGCGATCGACGGCGACAACATCAACTACAACACGTCTTCGTCGGTCATCGGACTGAACGAGTTCGCCCTGAACCAGCTCGACTTCGGCGCCTCCGAGATCGGGTACTCGACCGGGCAGGCCGCGGAAACGCCCACGACGACCTACCAGTACCTGCCCGACGTCGCCGGCGCCACGTGCCTCATGTACAACCTCACGAGCGTCACCGGGCAACCCATCACCGAGTTGCTCCTCAACACCCACCTCATGGCCGAGATGTTCACCGGGCAGATCAAGTACTGGAACGACCCGCGGATCAAGGCGCTCAACGGCGGCGTCCTGCTGCCGCACACCCCCATCGTCGTCGTCTGGCGGACGGACGCCTCCGGTGACAACTACCTCTTTTCTGAGTACCTCTCTTTCGAAGAGGGCAGCATCTGGAACGCCTTCGCAAAGGCGATGCAGTACCCGCCGGGCGCTGATGCTGTTTTCCCCTACCCGCAACAGGGCGGCTACCCGAAGAAGTACAACCTGACGGGCTGGATCGGGGCACAGGGCTCCGACATCGCCTCCAATGACGTCGCCGCCCAGAACGGCGCCATCACCTACGTCGAGACGGCGTACGCCTACGAGCACGCCAAGCCGTGCGCCTACATCGAGAACGCCAGCCACCACTACGTCATCCCGACCGAGCTCAACGACGCCGTGGCGCTCGAAGGGGCCGAGCTGCTGCCGGACCTCGAGCAGAAGCTCGACGGGGTCTACACGAACCGCCTGACAGACGCCTACCCGATCTCCGCCTACAGCTACCTGATCACGCAGGAGGCAACCGAGACGCCGCAGAAGGGTGCGGTCCTCGGCCAGTTCATCGAGTTCCTCGCCTGCCGAGGCCAGGACGCCGCCGGTCAGCTCGGCTACTCGCCCCTGCCCCCGAACCTCGTGCAGGATGACTTCGACGCCATTGACCGCATCGCCGGCGCCGCCAAAGCGCCACCCAAACCGACGGCGAAGAACTGCCCCAACCCCTACGTCGACGGGCAGACACCTCTCCCGGGCGAACCCGGGGTGGAAGGCAAGGGCGGCAACGCCGGCGGCGTCGCTTCGTCCACGACCACGACCACGACCACGACCACCACGACGACGACGGTGCCGGGCAGCCCCGGCGGCAAGACGGGCTCGAAGACCGGCTCGAAGACCGGCTCGAAGAAGCCGAAGGGCGCCGGCAAGGGCAAGTCGACGACAACAACGACAACCCAGCCGTCGAAGGGGGGCGGCAGCGGCGTCTTGACCGGCCCGACGAAATCGAGCTCCCCTGGTGTCATCCCTGGTTACAAACTCCTGCAGGCCGTGACCGGTCTCGAAGGCCGCAGCGGCCCCTCCGGCACGATGCTCTGGGGAGCCCTGGCGGCATCGCTCGTCGTACTGATCGTCCCGGCTGTGGTGCTCGGGCGCCGCCGCAGCAAAGCCAAACCCGCCGCCGCCAACGCCCGTCATGACCGCCCATGAGAATCCGCGCCCGCCGGGCTCCCTCTAACGACAGCCGCGTGAGTCGGTCATGACCACCCGTACAGCGAGCTTTCTTCACACCACCGGCCGGCTGTTGGCAGTACTCGCGGCCGGTCTGTGGTTCGTTGTTCTGCTCGCCCCGGGTGCCTCGGCGACGTCACGGCCGACGGTGGCGGCGCCGCACTCCGAGACCTCATCCTGCCCAGCGGGAGCGAGCTGCGACACCATCCCGGCCGACTGCCCCTCGGGCACCATCTGTCCGGAGATCATCATCTCGCCAGCGACGAACCTCGGACAGAACCAGTGGGTCTTCCTCACAGCCAAACACTTCCCGCCGGGCGCCATCATCTACGTGTACTACTGCTCGGACATCTACACCCTGGCTCAGCAGGATCCGCTCTGCATGCTGCAGCCGACTCCCGAACTGCTCAACCCGCAGATCGGTCTGACGGCTTCTCCGAGCGGCTCGGCTTCCATCAGTTTCGAGACTGAGGAGAACGCCAACGACGGGAACACGGCGCTCGTCGGGAAGATCCCGGGCACCCAGACGACCGGCTCGTTCTACTGCGACGACGACCCCGACCCGTGTTCCATCGACGTCACCGACCCGCTCCTCGATTCGAACGGCACCGTCAACCTTGTCCTCAATCCGAACAATGCCGTTGCCGTACCGATCACGTTTCAGAAGCCGACGGGTGGCTGTCCCTTGGCGACCTTCGTGTCCACGGCGAGCGAGTTCGGGATCGACCGGCTCTTTCCCATCGCCTCCCAGTTCGACTGCGTCGGCGACGGGAAAGGTTCCGCCATCGCCATCAACGTCGCAAACGACTCGCTGCAAGCCGTCACCGCTCTCGTCGGCGCTGTCACCGAGGGCGGGGCCACTCAGATGGCGTTCATCGACGACCCAAACTCTTCCGACGTGCAAGCTGAGCTCGCCGAGCTCGACATCGGCTCCAGGCCCGGATACACCCTTGTCCCGGTCGCCCTGAGCTCGCAGGTCATCGCCTTCAAGGCAACCATGGCCACGAACGACACCTCGACCATCGTGCCTGACAACACCTTCGAGCTGACGCCGAACATGGTGGCCGGCCTCATCACCAACGAGTACTCCTACCTGACGGGTGCCGACCTCGCCTCCTGCGGTCGGGCCAATGGCGGCAGGTGCCCCCTCCTCAACAGCCTCAACGACCTCAAGGGCTTCCGCGGGCCGGGAGAGTACGGCGGCTACGTCCGCGCCGACCCCTCGAGCACAACAAGCGAGGTGTTCGACTGGGTCTGCGCCGCACCGCAAGTCCCCGTCCTGCTTGGCCGGCACAAGGTGCTCGAGCGCTACACAGCCGCACAGGTTCTCGTGACGGGTCTGCAAGCCGGCGGTGCCAAGGGGGTGACGTCCTGCCCGGAAACCGACGTGTTCCCACCGCTCCTCAACACTTTCGCCTGGGTCGCCGGTTCCAACCCGAGCGTGCAAGCCCTGAAGCTCGCGGCCTTCGTGCCGCCGCCGAACGACAGCCTGGCGCCCGTGGCAGGTTTCGCCACCATGAACGCCTCCGAGGCGAACTACTACGGCCTGCTGCCCGCCGCCCTCCAGAACGCCGCCGGCCGGTTCGTGCTGCCGACGCCCACTTCGCTCGATGCGGCGGTGGCTGACGCCACCGTCAATCTCAACGGGACCCTCTCGCCGAACTTCATCAAGAGGAACCCCGCCGCCTACCCCCTACCGGACATCTGGTACGCCGTCGTGCCCATCGCCCATCAGTCACCGGCTACCCGAAAGGCCGACCGGATCCTGCTCGCCGACATCCTCAAGCTGAGTGCAGGGTCGCAAAGATCCGACCTGCCGCCCGGTTTCGTCCCCCTGCCGCGCTCGCTCGACAGGCGGGCCGTCAAAGACATCGAGCGCGCCCTGTTTGTCGTGCCCCCTCCTCCCCCTACCACGACGACCACGACGACCACGACGACCACCACGACCACCACGACCACCACGACGACCACGCAGCCCGCCGTCACGCCGACGACGCGGCCGAAGGTGACGCCCACCACCCAGCCAAAGGCGCCACCGACGACGACGCCGAAGGCGCCACCGACGACACGGGCGTTCCAGTCGACGGCGTTCTCCGTCGCCGGCCATAGCGACAGCTGGCTGGCTCCGGCATTCGTGTCCGTCGTGGCGGGAGCGATGCTGTTCGGGCCGGGGCTGTTGTTGAAGACACGCCGACGTTCCGGGAGGGTGATCTGACGATGTCCGTCACCGAGTTGGACGAATCCGGCGGTTTCGAGCAGGAGCGGCCCCGGCTCGTGTTCCACGACGCCGGCGAGGCTGACGCATCCGGAGACGACTTCGTCTTGGAGGCCCAGGCGACGCCGGAACCGACGTCGCCCAAGCCGGCGCGACACTCGGCGCTCGAGAACCTCGGCCTCGGCCTCACGCTCGCGGGCGTCGTCCTCCTGCTGTTCGCCGGCTATCTCTTCGGCTGGTCCGACCTGCAGGCTGCCCACAACCAGCACCGCCTGCTCACCACCTACGCCGTCGGCACGTGCCCGAAGTACACACCCTCGTGCGCCGCCGAGTACGCCGCCTTCAACGGCGTGGCTCCCCCTGACGGCAAGGCTGCCGCCGTGCTGGAGATCCCGGCCCTCGGGCTGCGGGCCGTCGTCGTCGAGGGCACGACCGCCTCCGACCTCCAGCAAGGCCCCGGCCTCATGCCGGCCACCTCGATCCCCGGCTCGGCCGGCGAGGCGGTGATCGCCGGCCGCAAGCTCACCTTCGGCGGCACCTTCGCCCACATCGGCGATCTCCGCCCCGGCGACACGATCGACGTCGTGGACTTCCTCGGCGGTTTCCGGTTCGTCGTCGTACGCAACTTCGTCGTCCCCCCCGGGCAGACCCTCTCGGTGCTGCACTCGAACCTCGGCCTGTTGGCGCTCGTCACCTCGGCGCAGGCGGTGCCGCCTTCGGGCTTCGAGGTCGTGGAAGCCAAGCTCGTCGGCAACCCCGTGTCGGCGCCTCACCGCCCTCCCGGCCCGACCGTGCAATCGGAGCTCGCACTGAGCGGCGACAGCTCGGCCTGGATCGGCCTCGCGGGCTGGGGGGCCGCCCTCGTGATCCTGCTCATCGGCACCGTCATCGCCTACCGGCGCACGGGACGCACGTTGCTCGTCTACGTGCTTTCGACGCCTATCCTCCTCCCGGTTGCGCTGTTCACGTTCCAAAACGCCGCTCGGCTCCTGCCAGCGACGATGTGACCCGAGGAGCCCCACCATGACCAAGACCACGAGACGGCGTGCTGCCGCGCTCGCGGTGCTCGTCGTCTCGCTCGCCTTGGCGGGTTGCTCGTCGAACTCCGCCGGCTCGACGACGTCCTCGTCGAGCTCCACGACACAGGAGATCACCACGACGACCGCCCACTACGTCGCCCAGTACGTGAACGTCGGTGGCCACAAGGTCCTGCTGCCGACCGAGAACGGTCATGAGCCGATCACGAGCGCCACCGCCATCGGCCAGAACATCATCATCACGACGAAAGGCTTCGAACCCTCCAAGCTGTATGCCGCGAGCTTGACGCCGATCGTGTTCACGAACCTCACGGACGTCACCCAGGTCGTGCACTTTCACGATTTCCCGAACATCGTGAACTCGCGGCCGATTCGGCCCGGAAGGTCGTGGTCATTCCGCTACAGCAAGGTCATCGTCCTCGTCTACGGGAGCCGATCCGGATCCTCTCTCGGGCTCCTCTACATCGGCACCTGTCCCCCGAACTGCGGCTGAGGGATCAGGCGCCGGCCCGGCGACTTCGCCGGGAGGGGTTGCGGAGAGCGGATGGCCGAACCGGGCCTACTGCGACTGAGTCGGCGGCTCGTAGTCGGTCGGAGGCGGAGCTGTCGGCGGGCGCTCGTCCCCTTGCGGCGGGTAAGAGGGAGGCTGCTGGTAGTCGCCTTGCGGCGGGTAAGACGGAGGCTGCTGGTATTCGCCGGGGGGCGGAGCGTATCCAGGTTGGGACTGGCCGTATCCAGGCGGCTGCCCGTAGCCCGGGGGTTGCCCATAGCCGGGAGGCTGCCCGTAGGGAGGAGGTTGCCCGTATCCAGGCGGCTGCCCGTAGCCGGGAGGCTGCCCGTAGGGAGGAGGTTGCCCATAGCCGGGAGGCTGCCCGTAGGGCGGCTGGCCCCCGTACTGGCCGGGCTGGCCGAAGGTGCCACCTCCGCCTGCCACCAGAGCGGCCGGACCCCGGTAGGTGCTCGGGCCGAGCCACAGGATGTAGAAGAAGATGATCGAGAGGAAGATCAGGCCGAGGGCGAAGGGAATGTCGTGACCGAAACTCTTCGACAAGTCGATGGCCACGATGATCCAAAGGACGAAGAGTGCGACGGCGCCGATGAAGGGAATGATGGCGAGCAGGAGCAGCCAGCACCACCACGTTGGGCGGCCGACGATCTTCAACAGCAGGTAGTAGTTGTAGATCGGGACGAACCCGGCCCAGAAGGGCTGCCCGGCTTTCTGGAGCACCCCCCCGATGGCGATCGCGCTCAGAACGTAGAAGATCAAATAGAACAGAAGAATCCCAGCGCCGAAGTAGGCGCCGGTAACACTGCCGAGTAGCGCCACGGTGTGGCCTCCTTGTCCGAAGAACCCTCTGTTTCTTAGCAGGTGGCGCCAAGGATGGCGAGGATGCTGTGCCAGATCTTCGCAGACATCGAAAGGGCTCGGGGACCCTCAGGCGAGTGTGACCGAGCCGTAAGTGCTGCACAGGCCCCAGGCGTCGATCATGACGAGAGCGACGACGATGGCAAGGACGATGGCGGTGCGCCAGCGGGTGCCGCGGGACACGAGGGCTGGAGGCATGTACCACTGCGGGAGCATGAGGGGCAGCTGACCGAGGTAGAGCGCCAGCGGTACGGCGTCGGCGTCGAGCGTCAGGTCCGGATCAGCTGCCAACGCCAGCTCGGTCAGCTCCTCCTCCGAGAAGAACCAGTCGCCCTCGCTGCCTCCGTCTCCCCCGCTGCCTCCGTCTCCCCAGCCTGCGAGGCCCGGCTCGCCCCGATCGGTCACGGCGCCACCCGGAAGGTGGAGCGGCCGGCCGCCTTCGCCTCCGCCAGGGCGGTGTCGGCGGCGTCCACGAGCGCTTCGTTGAGGGGGCCGAGGCTGTGGGCGATCCCGATGCTCACCCCGACGGTGATCTCCGACCCGTCGATCAGGAACGGGTGATCGAGGGCAGCTTCGATGCGGCTCGCCACCTCGGTGGCGTCGGAGGGTGATGCGCCCTCGCAGAGCACGGCGAACTCGTCTCCGCCGAGGCGCGCCACGAGATCACCGGAGCGGACGCAGTTGGCGATGCGCTTGGCGACCACCCGCAAGACCTCGTCTCCGGCGGCATGGCCGAGGGTGTCGTTCACGGGCTTGAAGCGGTCCAAGTCGCAGTAGAGGATGGCGCCGCCTTCGACGCCGGCGGCCAGCGTGTTGAAGAAGACGCGGCGGTTGGCGATGCCCGTGAGGGCGTCGAGATGCGCCGCCCGTTCCAGCCCCATCTGCTGGTCGTTCCAGCGGAGGATCAGCTCGACCATGTTGCGGGCGACCTCCATCCCATAGGCGTGGATCTGCGGGCTGCGGCCGCTGCCGATGGTCCAGATCGTGATCGTCGCCGGCGGGCGTGTCTCCTCCCATGCCACCGGCACGACCCACACTTCGGAGACACCGAGCCCTCTCGCCATTGCCTGGCGGTCCGGGTCGAGCTCCGCCGAGGTCCCGAGCATGGCCTTGCCGGTCAGTCGGCTCCTCTCCCAGATGGAGCCCTCGGAGGCGTCTCCTCCGCCGATCTCGTCAGGGACGCCGGTGCCCACCTGCTGGAAACCCTGCCCGTCGAACCAGCTGATGGCCACGTGGGTGCCGTACCCGTCCCACTCGATGACGTTACAGACGGCCGCCAGCACCTGGGTGAGCGGCAACCCGTGCAGGAGCATCGTCATGACTTCCTCGATGGCGAGCCGAGGAGCGCCGTTTCGGCAGTAGATCGCCAGCAGCCGGTCGGAGCCGTCCCAGGCCGTCGTGCCCGAGATCTCGAGCGGCACCCACTGGCCGTTCGAGTGGGCGATCATGAACCGGCTCATGCCCGGAGGCGGGCGCTCCGCCGTGCTCACCGACATCAGGTCGCCCGCCCGCTCGAGCTCGTCGGGGTGCAGCCACTCGGTGACGTTGCGACCGATGCACTCCGCCGGCGACCGGCCGATCAAGCGGCCCATGGCGGCATTGATGAACACGATCACCCCATCGGGCGTCATCGCCAAGAAACCCAGCTCGCCGCTACCGAGCACCGACCTGCACAGGGTGTCGAGGGCGCCGCCGCCGGCATACACGAGGCGGCCACGCACGACGCTCTCGTCGACAGGCTCGTGGCTCGGGTCGGTCCGGACTGGCTCCATCACTCCCAATTCTTGCCCACTTCGCGACCACGCGATGCGGCGGTCAACACTTTCCAGGCTAAGGGGACGGCTCAGGCAGCCGAGCGAAGCCGTTCTGAGTCGAATTATCCGGGCCCCGAGCCATCCGGGAGGTAACCTGCGGACTCGTGACCCGACCGGCGGAGGCTGACGAGCCTGCATCCGAGGCGGCGGCCCAGAGCGTGGGTTACGCGCTGTCGCAGCTGGGTTTCGAGACGTCGAGGCGTTTCGCTGACCTCGAGGCAACGGTCGCGCTCGAGCCCCGCGAGTTTGCCCTCCTGCGGGCCGTCGCTGAGCGACAGGGCCAGTCCCAGCAGGCGGTCGCGGAACACCTGCGGATCCCCACCAGCACGATGGTGGCCGTTGTGGACGGCCTTGAGGAGCAGGGCCTGATCGAGCGAAGGCTGCATGCGTCAGACCGCCGCACGCGCACGCTCCATCTCACCTCGAAGGGATCGAAGATCCTCGCCAAGGCCGTCAGCCTTGCGTGGGGCTTCGAGCGGGAGGTGTGTGCGGGTTTCGACGAGTCGGAGCGCTCCCGCCTACTCGGCCTCCTCGGCCGCGTGGCCGACAACATCGGCCTCGACCTCGGCGCCCTGCCCGACAGGGGAAGCGGCAGGCGACGCCCGCACGCCTGAGGCGCTCCCCTGGCCGTTTCCTCGGCCGCCTTCGGGCGAGCCCTCCGGCGGGGCGGAGACCTTGTAGACCGTCCAGCCTTCGGCGATGAGCCCGCCATCATTTGCGTTTCGCACCTCCGCCTGACAGAAGCAGACGGAGCGACCGCGCTTGGTGATCCAACCCTCGGCGACGAGGTCGATGCCGCCGGCGGCGCTGAGGAAGCGGATCTGCATGTCAACCGTCATCATCACCGGGAGTACCTCGTAGGCCGAGGCGATGGCGGGAACGACCACGGTGTCGATGAGTGTGGCGATCGCCCCTCCGTGCACGACACCGGCCGGCTGCAGGAGCTCGTCGCGATAGGGCAGACGGAAGCGGGCGTAGTCCGTCCTGACCTCCTCGAACTCGAGGCCCACGACGTTCGGGAAGAAGCGCTGCTCCCACTTGCCAAAGCCCCGCCAACGTGCCTGACGCTCTGCGCTCAACGGCTCGTGCAGCGCCGCCCGGCTCGCCGGCTCCCACGTCGACACCGTCGTCTCGGTCACGGCGCTGTTTCCCTCCGAGAGGATTTCATCATGCAACTCTAGCGGTCGGGCCCACGCCCGAGCGCCCCGATGGACTCCGCGGCGTGTGCCTGCAGTGACCTTGTTCTATTACGTGAGCTGATATATCATTATGTGAGTGACCAAGACCCGCCTCTTCCCAAAACCCGACCCGACGCTCCTCGTCCTGACGAGCCTGGCGGGCGGTCCGAAGCACGGCTACGCCCTCATGAAAGACATCGAGGGGTTCTCCAAGCTCACACTTGGCCCGGGGACCGTCTTCGGCTGCCTGGCGCGCCTCGAGGAGCGCGGGCTGGTGCGGGCGCTCGATCCGGAGGACCGGCGCCATCCCTATGAGTTGACGGCAACGGGCTTGGCCGTCCTGAACGAGCAGCTTGACGAGCTCTCCCGCGTGACGGCGACGTCGATGGCCCGTTTGCGGGGCGGCGTCAGCACCGCCACCGTCCCGGCGGGCGGTCGTTCAGATGGCTGAGATCGGACCGGTTGCCTCGGGTGAGCCGGTCTCCTTGCTGGCTCGCGCCGCCATCGCCCTCTACCCCACGTGGTGGCGAGATCGCTACGGAGAGGATCAGCTCAGTTTCATGTCGGACCTCCGACATGAGGGGCGCTCCGTCGCCCGCGCCCTCCCGAACCTCCTCGCCGGGGCGCTGAGGGCACGGGTGAGCGGAACCGGCGCGCCGGCGCTGCCGTCGCTGTGGTGGTCGCGGGCGCGTGCCTCCGTGACGCTCTCGACATTGCCGGCGATGCTGCTGTTGCCGCTCATGGTCATGGCGACAGAGCGGGGCTTCTACTCGAGCGGGAGCGGGCAGCTCAGCGCCGGCCAGCACGTGGCCGAGACCGCCGGCGGGGTGCTCTTCCCCGTCCTGCTCGCCACCGGGCTCGTCCTCCTGTTGGGCTGGCGGGTGCTCGTCCATCAAGCGCGTCGGGTGCCAAAGGGCGGCGGGCGGGTTCGCTTCGAGGCCGCCATGGCGGCCCCGGTTCTCGCCCTCGGCGGGGCTCTCGCCCTCAGCTGGCTGTCCAGCCGCCTGAGCCCGGCCGGCCTCGAGAGCGCCTGGTGGTACCGCTCGCCCACGACGCACCGATGGGTCGTGCACGAGACGTGGGCGCCCGGCCACCCCTTGCTCGGTCCCTCCCTGCACGAAGCGGCGATCGTGTGGGCCCTCGTCGGCTGGACGGTCGCCGCCGTCCTCGTCGGACGGGCGTGCGCCCGTGCGCCCCTCGCACCCGATGCGATCCGCGGCGGCGTGCTCGTTGCCCGCCTGACGGCCGTCTGCACGGTGGTGCTCGCCGGCGCCTTCAGCGTCTACGCCCTGGCGATCGCCCTGCAGCCCTGGCACCTGATCCCTGCCGGCGACTGCGCCTCGGTACCGCCGGTCGCCGCCCTGCGGGCATTCAACGGGTGCAGTGCCCTCACAGCGCCCGCCGGCCATGTCGTGCTGACGAGCCCGCTCTCCGGGGCGGTCGGCTGGTGGGTCGCTCTCGCTGTCGCCGGCGCCGTCTTCTCGGTACTCGGCGCCCGCGCCGCCGGCCGCTCGATGCGGACCGCGGCAGCACTCGAGTCCTGAGGGACCGGCCTCTGCCGGCGGCCCTCGCCGGCCGCCAACTCGCCGGCGAACACGAAGCTCGCCGACGCGCCAACTCGCCGGCGAACACGAAGCTCGCCGGCCGCCAACTCGCCGGCCGCCAACCTGGTAGTGGGTTTCGCTCATATATGCGTGAAACTCACTACCAAGATTGCCGTTGGGTCGCCTCAGCCGGTGGCCTCAGGGACGACACAGGCGCCGGCAACAGCCCCTCGGTACAGTCACGCGATGAGCGATCTCTTCTCCATCGAAGGCAAGACGGCGTTGGTCACCGGCGGGAGCCGGGGCATCGGTTTGATGATCGCCCGCGGCTTCATCGAGGCCGGAGCGCGTGTCTACATCTCCTCCCGCAAGGCTGACGTCTGCGAGGCGGTGGCGACAGAGCTGTCAAGGACCGGCGAGTGCGTCGCCCTGCCCGCCGACCTCAGCGTGGCGGCCGAGTGCACCCGTCTCGCCAACGAAGTGAGCGAGCGGGAGGGCAAGCTCGAGATCCTCGTGAACAACGCCGGCGCCACGTGGGGTGCGCCGCTGGCGGAGTTCCCCGACTCCGCCTGGGACCGCGTGCTCGATCTCAACGTGCGGGGAGTCTTCACCCTCACTCGCGACCTCGTTCCCACCCTCTCGGCGGCGGCCAAGCCGGGCGACCCCGCCCGCGTCATCAACATCGGTTCGATCGACGGGCTGCACGTGCCCGGCATGGAGGCGTACTCGTACGCTGCCAGCAAGGCGGCCGTCCATCACCTCACGCGAGTGCTCGCCAAGCGCCTCGCCCACAGCGGCATCACCGTGAACGCCATCGCCCCAGGGCCGTTCGAGTCCAAGATGATGGCGGCGACGCTCGAGGCCTTCGGTGACGCCATCCGGGCGAGCTGCCCGCTCGGGCGCATCGGCGAGCCCGACGACATGGCAGGAGCCGCCATCTACCTGGCCTCGCGGGCCGGGGCGTACGTCACCGGTGCGATCCTGCCCGTCGACGGAGGCATTGCGACGACGGTCTGATCACTGTAGGGGTGCCAGGGCGCAGTGATGGCTCTACGGTTGGGGAATGACACCTCCCAGCGACGAGGAAACCGCCCTCCGGCGAGCCTGCACACGCTTTCTCGTCGGTCACGGCGACCGCCCGACCGCCGAGCTGCTCGCCGAGATCGACCCGGACATCGAGATGGACCGATACGGCGCCGGCGGTGTCGTGGCCGAGCTCGAGGCGGAGGTGGCCGGCGTGCTCGACAAGCCGGCGGCCGTGTTCCTCCCGACGGGCGTCATGGCGCAGCAGGCGACGCTGCGGGTGCACGCCGAACGGCGCGGGCGCTGGAGCTTCGTGGGCCATCCGGCTTGCCACCTCGACTGGAGGGAGGGGCGTGGCTATCAGCGACTGCACGGGCTGACGTTTCGCCAAGCAGGCGAGCTCCGTCACCCGCTCACGCTGGAGGATCTCAACGAGGTCGCCGAGGCGCCGGCAGCCTTGCTCCTCGAGCTGCCGCAACGGGATCTCGGCGGCTGGCTGCCCGACTGGGACGACCTGCAGGCTCAGATCGCCTGGGCCCGAGACCGGGGCGCGGCGGTCCATCTCGACGGTGCCCGCCTCTGGGAGGCGGCCGCCGGCTACGAGCGGCCGCCGGCGGAGGTGGCGGCTCTCTTCGACACCGTCTACGTCTCGTTCTACAAGGGGCTCGGATCGGTCGGCGGCTGTTGCGTGGCCGGGCCGGCCGATGCCGTCGCCGAGGTGCGCGAGTGGAGGACCCGGCACGGCGGCACCGTCTTCGGCCTGTGGCCGTACGCGGCATCGTGCCTCACCTCCCTGCGGCGGCGCCTCCCCCGCATGGCCGAGTACCGGAGCCACGCCCTCGCCATCGCCGACGGGCTGCGGGGCCTGGTGGGGGTGGAGGTGGTGCCGGACCCGCCTCACACGTCGCATCTCCATCTCCACCTGCATCGCTCTGAGGACGAGCTGCGCGCCGCCGCCATGCGCCTGGCACACGACGAGAAAATCTGGACCTTCACACGCTGGTTCCCCTGCGACACGCCGAGCGTGCAGCGCATCGAGTGCCCGGTCGGGGAGGCGACGCTCGGTTTCTCGGCAGCGGAAGTCCGCCAGATCCTGCAGTACCTCGTCACCGACGCTTAGCTGAGCCGACCGCCTGACGCAGCTCCGCGAAGGCGGCCACGAGGTCGTCGAATTGGTAGTGGGCCTGCAGCCCGCTCGGGTTGGGGAGCAGCCACACCCTTGCACCGGCGATCGCCCCGCTTTGTTCGCCGACGACGGCCCGCGGCCGGCCGTAGGCGGTGCGGAAGGCGCCCATGCCGACGAAGGCGACGAAACGAGGCTGCCAGCGCCCGACCGTGCGGGCGAGCCGCCGCCCACCTCGTCGGAGCTCCTCAGTGGTCAGCTCGGCCGCCGTGGCGCTCGAGCGGGCCACGAGGTTGGTCACACCGAGGCCGAGCTCGAGGAGGCGGCCGTCGTCCTCGGGTGCGATCACCTCGGGGGAGAAACCCGCCGCCTGCAACACCTTCCAGAACCGGTTGCCCGGGCGGGCGAAGTGATGACCGACGGCTGCCGACCACAGACCGGGGTTGATGCCGCAGAAGACGACGTCGAGGCCCGGGCCGATGACATCGGGCACGCGCCTCCCGGCGGCGGCCTCGAGGTCACGGCGGGTCGGCCGCGGTTGCTCCACATCGCCAGGCTGCCACGACTCGCCTATGGTCGGCGCCATGCCCTGCGACACGATGGTGACGGTCACGGGCGACGGCGTGCTCTTCGCCAAGAACAGCGATCGAGACGCCAACGAGGCACAGCTGCTCGAGTGGGTGCCGGCCGCCCGCCACGAGCCCGGAAAGCGGCTCCACTGCACTTGGATCGACATCGCCCAGGCGGCTGCCACCAACTCGGTGCTCCTCTCGCGTCCATGGTGGATGTGGGGCGCCGAGATGGGGGCGAACGAGCACGGTGTCGTCATCGGCAACGAGGCGGTCTTCACGAACCAGCCGGACGAAGGGCCAGGGCTGCTCGGCATGGACCTCCTGCGGCTGGGCCTCGAGCGAGCGAGCGACGCCTCCGGTGCGGCCGACGTCATCGTCGAGCTGCTCGAGCGCCACGGGCAGGGGGGCGCCTGCAGCTACGAGCGGCCGGGTTTCACGTACCACAACAGCTTCCTCATCGCCGATCCGAACGGCGCCATCGTGCTCGAGACGGCCGGCCGCCATTGGGCCACCGAGGTGGTCCCATCCGGGGCGCGAAGCATCTCGAACGGCCTCACGATCGCCTCCTTCGCCGAGTCCTACTCCGACCGGCTGCGAGAGCGGGTGACCGCCTGCCGCCTCCGCCGCGCCCGCACGGAGGCGGCCGCCGCCCGGGCGGACGGCCCTGCGGCCCTCATGGCGGCCCTGCGGGACCACGGCGAAGGCGGTGCCCCGCGCTGGTCCCTTGCCAACGGCACCCTCAGCGCGCCGTGCGTGCACGCCGGCGGACTGCTCGCCTCCAGCCAGACGACGGCTTCCTTCGTGTCCGATCTGAGGGCCCGGCGGATGCACTGGGCGACGGCGACGGCGGCGCCTTGCACCTCGATCTTCAAGCCCGTGCAGGTGGAGACGCCGGTCGAGCTCGGGCCGGAGCCGACGAACCGTTTCGATCCGGCCACGCTGTGGTGGCGTCATGAGCGGCTGCACCGGACGACGCTGATCGACCTTGCCGGTCTGCTCCCCCGCTACCGGCACGCCCGCGACCGCATGGAGGCCGCTTGGATACTCGACCCGCCGTCGTCGGCCGACGCCTTTGCCGTGGCCGGCCGGCTCGAAGACGATTGGTTGACCGACCTCGAGGGAGCCACGGCCGACCGCCGTCCGTCCTGGGTACAGCGATCGTGGCGGGCCCTCGACGCCACAGCGGGAAGGAGCGTGGTGGCATGACGGCGTCGCCAGTCGTCATCGTCGGCGCCGGGCTGGCAGGGCTCGCCGCCGCCCGCCGCCTGGTGGTCGCCGGTGCTGAGGTCACGGTCCTGGAGGCGCGCTCGCGCGTGGGCGGGCGCACCGAGGGCGGGCAGACAGCCGATGGCACGCCGGTGGAGCTCGGCGGGCAGTGGATCGGCCCCACGCAGAACCGCATGTACGCCCTCACGAAAGAGCTCGGGCTCGAGACCTTCCCCACCTACAACGAGGGCGAGCACGTCGTCGTCCTTTCTGGCAACAAGAGTCGGATGGGCTCGCGCCGTGGCGCCGTTCCGAAGTTCAGCCCCTTCGTCCTCGCGGACCTGTTCCAGGGGCTCACGCGCTTCACGCGCCTCGCCAGCCGGATCCCGCTCGACGAGCCCTGGTCGGCGCCGCGGGCAGCCCAGCTCGACGGCGAGACCTTCGACACCTGGATCCGCCGCAACCTGCGCACAGCCATCGGGCGTGCCTACTTCCGCATCGTCGCCGAGGCCGTCTTCTCGGCCGAGAGCACGGACTTCTCCGCCCTGCACGCCCTCTTCTACGCACATTCGGGCACCGATCTCGAGGGTCTCATCTCCGTCGACCGGGGAGCGCAGCAGGACCGCATCGTCGGGGGCTCCATCCGCATCAGCGAAGCCATGGCGGAGGCGCTGGGCGAGCGGATCCGCCTCGACTCGCCCGTGCGGCGCATCGAGCAGGACGACAAAGGCGCACGCGTCATGACACGCAAGGGCGATGTCGTCGAGGGCGACCGGGTGATCGTCACGCTGCCGCCCACCCTGGCGGGCCGCCTCGAGTACGCGCCCGCCCTGCCGGGCTGGAGGGACCAGCTCACCCAGCGCCTGCCGGCCGGCTCGGTCATCAAACTGTACGCCGTCTACGACGAGCCCTTCTGGCGGCGGGAGGGGCTGACGGGGCAGGCGGCCTCCGACGCCGGTCCCGTCAAGATCACCTTCGACAACTCGCCCCCCGCAGGCCGTCCCGGCATACTCCTCGGCTTCATGGAGGCCAACGACGGGCGGGAATGGGCGCGGCGGTCGCCCGCCGAGCGCCAAGAGGCCGCCGTCGCCTGCTTCGAGGGCTACTTCGGACCGAAGGCACGCCAGCTGAGCGAATACATCGAACGCGACTGGATGGCGGAGGAGTTCAGCCGGGGCTGTTACGGAGCCCACTTCACGCCCGGCGTCTGGACGGCGTTCGGACGGGCTCTTCGCGAGCACGTCGGCCGCATCCACTTCGCGGGCGCGGAGCACTCGGCCGTGTGGAACGGCTACATGGAGGGTGCCGTCCGCTCGGGCGAGGCGGTCGCCGACGACGTCCTCGCCGGGCTCTGAGCTCGGCGGCCGAGTGGGCGGCCTCTACGGGCGATGAGCCTGCACGCCGAGCACGTCCGGCGTGCGCGCCCTCGCCCGCAGCATCCCCGTTGAGCCGGGCCATGAGCCCTTTGAGGTTCTATCGTGGCTGCCGTGGCGAAGAGGGTCGCACACGGCAGGCCGGCCTCCCCCGAGATCCGCCCGGGGGCAAGACCGGCGACTCCGGCAGGCTCCCTGGACAGTCGCGACTCGCCGGAGGCGGTGACGGTCCACATGACTCGCGATCCGGTCGGCGTGATCACGTCGGTGGAGGATTCCATCGTGGAGATGCTCGGTTGGCAGCCCGAGCAGCTGATCGGGTCACCCTCCACACGATTGATCCATCCCGAAGACCAGGCGAGTGCCGTCGCCGCCTGGATGGGGATGATCACCTCACCGGGCACCCCCTGGGCTTGGCTGGGCCGGTATCAAGCTGCCGACGGAACCTGGAGATGGGTTCAGACGATCAACCGCCTCGAGGCTGCGGACAACCCGGTCGTGTCGACCGCGATGACACGTGTGACGGTCGAAAAGGCGAGCATGGAGGAGGAGCTGCGCGCTCGCGAGCAGCTGCTGAGTCGACTGTCCGACGCGCTGCCCGTCGGTCTTTTCCAGATCGACACGACGGGCCACGTCACCTTCACGAACGATCGCCTGCACTCGATCGTCGGGCGAGCGCCTGCGGCGACCATCGAAGCCCAGCTGTCTTCGGTTGTCGGCGAGGACCGAGCAGTGCTCGAGGCCGCCCTCGCCGGCGTCCTGGCGGATCAACCAGTCGACGACATCGAGATACGGCTCCGCTTGGGGACGACGGGCGCACCGTTGGCGGCGGACGCCGAACGTGTCTGTTTGTTGAGCTTGCGAGCGCTCACCGACAGCGCCGGCGTCGTCACCGGGGCGGTCGGATGCCTCAGCGATGTGACCGACCGCGTACAACTTCGCCGCGAGCTCGAGGTGCGGGCGTCGATCGACGCCCTCACGTCATGTTTGAATCGGGCGGCTTCGCTCGAGCTCCTGGCACGGACGACCGCGGCGGCCGATTCGACTCGAGGCGGAAGCGCCCTCATCTTCATCGATCTCAACGACTTCAAGTCGGTGAACGATCGCTTCGGTCACGCCGCCGGAGACCGCTTGCTCGTCGCCACCGCCGAGCGCCTTCGTGGGGCGGTGCGGGACGGCGATGACATCGGCCGCCTGGGCGGTGACGAATTTCTCGTGATCTGTCCGCGGGTCGACAGCTCGGAGCTCGCCGTCACGATTGCCGAGCGGATCGCGGCGGTGACGACGGCGACAGTTGACGTCGGGCCCGCCACCGTCGAGCTGCGGACGAGCGTCGGCGTCGCCTGGACGACCGAGGCGCTCGATGCCGACGCCTTCATCGCCCAGGCGGACAGCGCCATGTACGAATCGAAGCGGACGGGACGCCAGGGCGTCTCGCTGTTCACCGCCTCCAGCCGTGAACCGCGATCGCTGCCGACGCTCCCGCACTGAACCGTCAGCCAACCCGTCGACGACGTCCCGGTCTTGGGGCTCGCCTCCAGCTGTATTCGGTGGATCGCCGGCGTCGTCGATGCCTCCGAGCAGCCCGAAATCCCCTCAAGTGTTGTCGGTGAGGCGTCGATAGCTGAGAGAACGACCCAAGGGGGCAGATGTGACGGATGCTCTGACAAACAGACTCCACCGCCTCGATCCGAACAAGCGCGGAACCGCACCGGCTGGCGAGCCCGGGCGCCGGGTCGCGCTGCAGGGCCCGCGCAAGAGCACAGCCACCGCGGCGCGCTTGGCGCCCGTTGTCAGGTTCATCGGGGATGACCCGCAAGCGACCTCCGCCTGGACGAGAGGCTCTGAAGGTGAGCGCCGGCTGGCTCTCGAGCTGAAGAAGCTTCTCGGTGATCGTGCCGTCCTCCTGCACAATCGCAAGGTGCCAGGTGCCCGCGGCCGCGTCGATCACCTCGTGATCGCCGCTTCGGGCATCTGGGTGATCGATGCCGAGAGCGACCGCGGAAAGGTGCGGGGCCGCGAACTCGGCCGGGCATCGGTCAGCGACTACCGCCTCTTTGTCGGGGGGCGCGACCGCACGCGGCTCGTTGAACAGCTCGCCTATCAGGTCAGGGCTGTGAGGTCGACGCTCGGCAGCAGCGAGCTCCCTGTGCGGGCGGCGCTGTGCTTCACTGACGCCGCCTGGAGGCCCTTCGCACGGACGACCCGCCTCGGCGATGTGTGCGTCATGCGGCCGGACACCCTCACGAAGCAGATCGCCGAGCCCGGACCCCTCGACAAGCACGACGTCCTGCTCGTGGCGATCAAGCTCGGCGAGACCCTGACGCCTGCCCCGATAGGTCCTTCCTTCGTCGCCTGAGTTCGTCAGCATTGCCGGCCGGCCCGGTTGAGCGGTGAGGAACTCTTCGACGCTGCGGTCGGAGCCTGACCGCCGCCGGCCACCCCGATCAGGGCAACCGAGCGGCCATCTTCGAGTCCCAGCGCAACGGCGAGCCGGTGGCAGGTGCTTAACGGACCTGCTCGTGGACGACCGTCTCGCGGCCCTGGGCATCGACCGACTGCTTGTCGTAGGTCGAGCGGCGGCCTGCGCTTCGCGAGGAGGCGAACAACGCCGCCGAGATCACGAGGCCGGCTGCTCCGGCGATCATGAGGACGACGCCCACCGTGCTCAGCTTGAACCCATGCGTCGGGGCCGTCACCGCCCAGTACATGATCGCGCCCGCAGCCATCGCCATGATGCTGAAGACAATTCCCGTGCCGTAGCCGGATCCATTGTTCATCGTTCTCACACTCACTCTCTAGTTCCGGCAACTGTACCCTAGTTATTTCGAACTAGCAAATCTTTGCTGGAAACTGTATACTGGAGACATGATTGACGAATGGAGTTTCCTAACCAAGCACGCTCGGGCGCTCATCTGCATCGCCCGTGACCCGGGCGTGCGCTTGCGCGACATCGCCGCCCAGCTGGGCGTCACCGAACGAAGCGCCTACGGGATCGTCAGCGACCTCACCGCCGCCGGCTATGTGGTGAAGGACAAGGAAGGCCGTCGCAATCGCTACGAGATCCAGAGGAACCTGCCGCTCAGAGACGCCATCGGGCGAGAGCGCACGATCGGTGAGGTACTGGAGATTCTCGTCGAGCCGAGTGTGCCCGTGCTTGCCCAGGGAGGCCGCCAACGCGTTTCCGTCGTTCCGAAAGACGGCAGCGTCGTCGTAAAGCGGCCCGCATCCGTGAGTTCAGCTCGAGGAGGACGCAATGACTGATGACAGAGCGGCCGAGACCCAGAGCCCTTCACCGGAAAAGGAGCCCGCTTCGCCTCAAGCTGCCCCGGAGCGGGAGCTGCCGGCGGAGCCCCCCTCGCCGGTGAGAACCCCCACGCGAATCTCCGGCACGTGGTTGGGTGTCGTCGTCGGCGCCTTCGTGCTGGTTATCTTGCTCGTCTTCGTGCTTCAGAACACCAAATCGGTCAAGGTGTCCTTCTTCACCGCCAGCGGGCACCTCCCCCTCGGCGTGGCACTTCTCTTCGCCGCCGCCGGCGGCGTGATACTCGCAGCCGGAGCCGCCTCGGCGAGACTGTTGCAGATCCGCCGCCGTCTTGGTGGCGCCCGAAGTGGCAGTGACAGCCGCCGTCCGGGGGTCGGCCAGCAGCCCGCCGGTGGGCTAGCCATGCCCGCCACCGACCGTGTCGACACACCGGCGAGGAACGAACCTCAAGCTCCGAGCATTCAGGATGCAAACAACGCGGCCGGTGGGAACCCGACCAGAGAGCAGGACTGATGAGCACGACCGTTTCAATGCTGGGCAATCCGGCCGACCGCTCCACGCACGCGGTCCTGAAGTGGCTGGGCGAATCAAAGCTCATGGCCATCGGTTGGCTCGCCGTGCGCGTTTGGCTCGGCATCATGTGGATGCAAGCGGGCTGGGCCAAGCTCTGGGGGGCGGAGAACGCGTTCTTCCTCCACCACAACGGTGCCGGCGTAGCCGGCTTTGCTGCTCATGGCGTCCCTGCCTACACCTGGTGGGGCAGCTTCCTGCACAGCTTCGTCGTCCCGAACGCCGGCTGGATCGGCGTCCTCGTGGCCGTCGGAGAGTTCACCGTCGGGGCAGCCCTCGTGCTCGGGTTCTTCACGCGCACGGCGGCGCTCGCCAGCCTCCTCCTGCTCTTCACCTACGTCATGTCGGGCACGGCGAGCGTGTGCGCCTTCTACGCCCTCTCCGCCCTCATTGTCCTCGCAACGTGGAAGACATCGAGCTGGATCGGGGTCGACGGACTCGTGTCCTCCTACCGCCAGCGCCACCATGATCGCCGCCTCACCCAGAGTCCGGTCGTCACGGCCGTCCCGGTGGTGGCCACGGTCGCCTAGTGACGTCCTGTCCGCCCCGTACGCCACCCCGACGCGGTCTGCGAGAGCAGGCCGCGTCGACGCGTCCAGGCCGTCGGCGCTGCGCGGGCGCCCACGGGTCCTGGGGCGAGATCCGGCGTCGGCCAGTCGTGCGTGCGCCTCGATCAGGCGACGGTGCCCGGCGTGCCCGCTTCGGTGACCACCGGGCGGTTCTCCGCCGCCCAGGCCTGCATGCCGCCCACGAGGTTCACGGCGTCGAAACCCAAGCCGAGCAAGGCTTCCGTCACGACGCCGGAGCGGCCGCCGGATCGGCAGATCACGACGATGCGGCGATCGCTCGGCAGCTCCCCGAGCCGCGCCGCCACGGCGTTCATGGGGATGAAGGAGGCCCCGGGCACGTGTCCGGCTTCCCACTCCGCCGGCTCGCGCACGTCCAACAGCAGGGCACCCGACTCCACAAGCGAAGCCGCCTCGCCCGCCGTGACCTCGACCATGGCAGGAAACCGTAGCCCGTCGTCTTCAGCTGACGACCGGCTGCGGTCGCCCGCTCGATCGCGGCAGTGCCCCTTTTCGAAACCGGCCGCGGTCGGGCGCCTCCACTATCGTCGGGGCGTGGCCGAACCGAAGCCGCCCGCAGAGGGCTGGTACCGCGATCCGTACGGGGCCCACGAGGCGAGGTGGTTCTCGGAAGGGACACCGACGGCGCTCGTGCGGGACGGCGGTGTCGAGAGTCACGACCCGGCGCCGGTGACGGTGGGCGCCAACCCCATCGAACCGGAAGAGCTCCCGGAGGACGAGACGGCAGGCGGCCTGCGGCGAGCCGACGACTCCCAGGCGCCGGTGACGCCGGGTGGAACGACACCTGCGGAGGCCGCCTGGGAGACGGCGGCCGAGTCGCCCTTGAACTGAGACCGAGCACCTGCCCGAGTGAGGCGAAGACGGCCGCCCACGCCCACAGGGACAGCTCGACGACGGCGTCCTCGTCCGACAGCCGGTACTCCCGCATCAGCACCCGCCGGGCGCCTACGGCGTCGGGGTGTGGCCCGTGAGGACCTGCACCAGCAAGCCGGCGTCGGCGTTGCCGCCGGTCTGGATGACGGCCACCCGTTTGCCGGTCGCCCAGCTGCCCTCCGCCATAAGGCCGGCGAGGGCGATGGCACCGGCCGGCTCGGCGACGTTGTGCGTGGCCGTGAACAGCACCCGCATCGCCTCGGCGACGGCGTCGTCGCTGACGGTGAGGATGCGAGCTGCACCGGCCGAGATGACCGAGATGGCTTCGGCATCAGGCACCCGCGTGGCCACGCCGTCGACGAAGGTAGTGGCGGCATCCGTCGTCACGACCCGGCCGGCCGCCACCGAGAGGGCGGTCGCCGGCGCCTCCTCGGCCACGACGCCGATCACCTCCGTCGCCAAGCCGAGCTGGTCGCGGACGCCGATGATGCCGCTGATGCCCGAGCCCATCCCGACGGGCACGTAGACGGCGTCGAGCTCGCCAGCCGCCTCGAACAGCTCGCGGGCATAGGTGGCGACGCCGAGCACGAGATCTCGGTGGTAGGACGGGACCGTTTCGAGCCCGCGCTCGGCGCCGACGAGGCTGGCGTGCTCGCGGGCGGCTTGGAAGTCGTGCCCCTGCTCGATGAGCTCGGCCCCGAAGCCCCGCATGGAGGCGTTCTTGTCCGGGCTGTTGCCGACGGGGACGACGATCGTGACGTCGATGCCGATCGCCCGGCCGGCAAAGGCCAGGCTCTGGCCGTGGTTGCCGCGGGTGGCAGAGACGATGCCTTTGACATTCGGCCGCTCCGCCCGCAGTCGCTCGGCGTAGACGAGGCCGCCCCGCACCTTGAAGGCTCCCGTGGGCGTGTGGTTCTCATGCTTCACCCACACCTCGGCGCCACAGCGGAGCGACAGCAACGGCCAGACGTACTGCGGGGTGGGAGGCACCCATCTGCCCACGACGTCGGTTGCCCAGGCGAGCTCTTCGGGGCTGAACTGCATCGGACAAGCCTGCCAGATAGGACCCTCGGCCGTTCGCATGCAACAATCGCACCGGAGCCGTAGCTAGCAAGGGTCAGCACGGTGCAAGAGGGGGAGGTGCCGACCATGCAGGAGCGCTTCACGGTCGCCGGGATGATCCGGGCGCACGCCGGCGAGCGCCCGCAGGCGGAGATGCTCGTGTGCGGGAGCGAGCGGCGATCGTGGTCCGACCAGTTCGCCCGCAGTTGCGCCACCGCGCAGGCCCTCAGCGACGAAGGCGTCGGTGAGGGCGGGCGGGTCGCCTTCCTCGACCGCAACGGCCTCGCCTACTTCGACCTCCTCTTCGGCGGGGCGCTCATCGGCGCCGTGAACGTCGCCGTCAACTGGCGTCTCGCCCCGGCAGAGATGGCGGCCGTCATCGACGACTCAGAGGCGAGCGTCCTCGTCGTCCACCGCCAGTACCTGCCCGCCCTCGCCGCCATGGACAGCGGCCTCCCGAAACTGAACCGCATCGTCGTGCTGGGCGACGAGGACGACGCTGCCGGCATCGAGCGGGCCGTCGCCTACGAGGCGTGGCTGGAGGGACGCCCGCAGGACGACCCCGGCTTTCGCGGGGGCGAGGGCGACGTCTCCATGCAGCTGTACACCTCGGGGACGACCGGGTTGCCGAAGGGCGTCATGCTCTCGAACCGCAACATCGCCACGACGGCGGCGAGCGCCGGCGACACGTTCCACATCGACGCCTCCACCGTCAGCCTCGTCGCCATGCCGTTGTTCCATATCGGGGGCTCGGGCTGGGCGCTCTGCGGGATGTCGCAGGGCGGCCGCTCGATCGTGCTGCGCGACGTGGACAGCGCCGAGATCCTCCGCCTCATCGAGTCCGAAGGGATCACCGAGAGCTTCCTCGTGCCCGCGGTGCTCATGTTCCTCCTGCAGACGCCCGCCCTCGAGACGACTGACCTCTCCAGCCTGCGAAACATCTTCTACGGGGCGTCGCCCATCGGCGAGGAGGTCCTGGCGAGCTGCATGGAGGCCTTTCCTTGCGAGTTCACCCAGGTCTACGGACTCACCGAAACCACGGGGGCCATCACGGCCCTCCGCCCGCAGGATCACGACCCTTCCGGCCCGAGGCGCCACCTGCTGCGCTCGGCCGGGAAGCCCCACGACTTCGTCGAGCTGCGCATCGTGTCAACCGACACCGGTGGGGTCGTTCCGGCCGGCGAGGTCGGCGAGGTCGTCACACGATCGCCGCTCAATATGCTCGGCTACTTCGCCAAGCCCGACGAGACGGCACGGACGGTCGACGCCGAGGGCTGGCTGCGCACGGGCGATGCCGGCTACCTCGACGAGGAGGGTTTCTTGTTCCTGCACGACCGCGTCAAGGACATGATCGTCTCCGGCGGCGAGAACGTCTACCCGGCCGAGGTGGAGAACGCCCTCCTCGCCCACCCGCGCATCGCCGACGCCGCCGTGATCGGTGTGCCGGACGAGACGTGGGGGGAGGCGGTCAAGGCCGTCGTCGTCCGGGCGGCGGGCGAGGACGTCACGGCCGAGGAGATCGTCGAGTTCTGCCGTGAGCGCCTCGCCGGCTACAAGTGCCCGAAGTCGGTCGACTTCGCCGACACGTTGCCCCGCAACCCCTCCGGCAAGCTCCTGAAGCGGGAGCTGCGGGCACCCTATTGGGCGGGCAAGGTGCGCAAGATCAGCTGAGCACACGCTGGCGGCGGCGAGCGAGCGGTTCGGGCCGCCACTCGGAGGCGTTGGCAAGGAGCACAGCCCAGCTGAGGTCTAGGTCACCTTCACGGAGTAGGTGACGGTGCCCTTCTGCCCGTAGCTGTCCCTCAGGGTGAGGGTGATCGTGCGCGTCACGCCCCCCTTGACAAAGTCGTGTGACGCCCTGCCGCTCGTGGTGACGGTGGCGGCGCTGCCGTCGCCCCAGTTCCAGCTGTAGCTCGTGACGACACCGCCGGGGAAGGGATCCTTGACGGACGCCGTCCACTTGCCCAACTTGGCGTGGGCGACGGACTTGGGGCCGCTGATCGTGGCGGTCGGCCCCGTCTTGGCGAAGGCACCGAGCCCGTTCGGCGTGCCGACTCCGCTCGGGCCGTCGTAACCGGGCAGGGCGTCGCAGGCTCGGTCGCCGACGCTCGGGGCAGTCCCGCTCGCCGGGTAGTCGCAATCGAGCATGCCGTAGCCCTGGGTGTTCGGGTCGCCGCACTCGGCTGCGCCCTCGCCGTCGCAGTAGCCGTTACCGCCGCTCGTGACGTCGTAGAGCGAGGCGCTCCCGAGGTGGCCGTAGAGCGTCAGGGCGGGATAGGCGACGCCGTGTGAACCACCGTCGAGGGCGAACATGGCGGCGATGATCGGCGACGCCAGCGAGGTGCCGCCGACGGTCGCCCAGTCGGGCACGGGCTCGCAGGCGGAGCCGCAGTCGTAGGTGTCGTAGAAGTCGAACCCGGTGAAGGGGTCGGCATCGGCGGCGATGTCCGCCACGAGACGGTACGAGCCGCAGGCCGTGCTGGCCCACACGCTCAGGTGGGTCTGCCAGCCCTTGGCCGGGATGAGCGTGCTGCAGCCTCCACCGGAAGCGCCGAGGGGGATGCCGAACAACGTGCTCTCCCAGACGTCCTGCACGCCGTTGTCGTTGAAGACGGTTTCGGATTGCCGGGTGGCGTCCTGGCCGAGGTAGAGGGACGTCCCGCCAACGGCGACGACGGTGTTGAAGGAGGCGGGCTCGTCCGGCTGGTTCACCATGCCCTGGCTGCCGAGAAGGTCGAACTCGTCGTAGCCGTCATCGCCGGAGGCGGCGGTGATGACCGTCCCAGGATGGTCGTAGGCGGCCTCGTCGGTGGCGGTGGAGCCGGCTTCCGGGCTGCCATAGGAGTTGCTGATCTCCGTCGCATGTAGGGCGACGGCTTCGTCGACGGCGGCCTCGAGATCGGCGTTGGCGTCCGAGTTCGCCTCGACGAGGAGGATCTTGCACTTCTGACAGACGGAGTGCACCGTCTCGACGTCGAGCGACTCCTCCTCGGACCAGCCGCTCGTGTCGTCGGCCGGCAGGCTCGAGCCACCGGTCTGGTTCACCACGGTGAGACATCCGTTGGAGGTGCTGCAGGTGAGCAGACCGTACTGGGAGTCGAAGACCTGCAGATCGGCGTTGATGTTCGGGTCGTCGAAGGCGTCGATGACTGCGACCGTCTGGCCGGAACCCGTCTTCGTCGAGCTGAAACGGTAGGCGGTCGCCAGGTCGCTCGGCGTGAGCCCTCCGGCCGGTCCGACCGTCTGGGCGGGGCCGCCCTTCGCCCCGCCCAGGCGGGCACCGGCAGCGACACCGAACACCCTCGCACCGGGCGTGCCCTTGCTCACGAAGGCGATGCGCATGGCAAAGCAGGCCGAGTGCCCCGGCTTCGGCGGCTTGCAGATCGACTCGGCGATGGCGTAGCGCGTGACCCGGGCGCTGGCGGGGGCGGGCGTAAGGGCGGCGGCGGCGCTCGGAACGCCAGTGAGTGCTGCCACGGCGAGCGCAGGGAGGACGAGCATGAGGACCCGTCGACGCCTACTCCGCGTCCCGTTCGTCATTCGCACCACCCGCCTCTACAAGGTTTCCGCGCCGTCAGCGTACACTCGGGCCGAACGCCGACGCGCCGGTGCTCCGGGTGCCCGCGGGCCGGCGGGGGAAGCGACCATACACTCGACCCGTGCCGAGCCAGCGGGAACTCGTCCTTCGCTCGATCGAGGAGTTCCTCGCCGAGGCGGCGGCCCTTCGGGAGGCCCTCCGCCGGACCGAAGCGCAGCTGCGCGCCGTCAGCCGACAGATCGTGGCGGGGGCGACGGTGTCCGATGTCCTCGTGAGAGCGCCGCAGTCGGAGCCACGTCGGGATCTCTCCGAGCGCATGGACGCCCTCGAGCAGGCCCGCCTCCGCTACCGCCGCTTCCTCGTCGCCGTCGCACAGGACGAGGGCCTCAGCTTGGGTGAGATCGCTCGCCGCTGGGGCTTCTCCCGTCAGCTCGTCTCGCGGTACGCCAAGGAGGCGGCCGAGGCGGAGACCTGAAGCCCCGGCGGCCGCTCGCTGCTCAGCGCGAACGGGTCGTCCGAGCCGGCAGCAGCGCCTTGCGCCGGCGCCTGCCGATCTCGAGCAGGCAGCCGCCGGCGGCCGCCATCAAGCCGACTACCAACCAGTACAGCCAGGCGGACCAGGGCTCGCCGGTATGGGCGGGCGGCACAGGCGTCCCCTTCGGCTGCGGCGCGATCTGGACCGATGAGAGCGGGTGTCCGCTCGGGTTGGCGGTTGCCTGCGTCTCGGTGGCGGTGTTGGTGATCGTGCCGGCGGAGGAGTCGACGGTGACGACGATCCGCAGCGTTGCGGTGGCGCCATCAGCGAGCGAAGCCAGCCGCCACGTCACCGTCGGCCTGCCGTCGACGATGGCCTCGGCCACCGAGCCGCTGCTCGCCGTCGCCGAGACGTAGGCGAGGCCGGCGGGGAGGGCGTCCGTGATGACGACCTTCTTGGCGGCGCCGGGGCCTGCGTTCGTCGCCGTCACCGCATAGGTGTCGGTGGCGCCGTCGAACGGCTTCGAATCCTCCACCGTCTTCTTGATCGTGACGTTGGCGGCCGGCTGCGGCGAGCTGGACGCCGAGGAGGACTGCCGGGTGCCCTTCGGGTTGGGCGTCGTCGCCGTCTCGGTGGCCGTGTTGACGATCCGGCCCGACTGCGCCTGCACCTTCACGACGATCTTCAGCACGACGGTGCGGCCGTCACGAAGGGTGCCGATCTTCCAGCTGATCGTCTGGACACCGTCGAGGGTGGCTTCACTGACCGACCCGGCGGCGGACTTGGCCGAGACGTAGGTGAGACCCGTCGGGAGCGGGTCAGTGACGACGACACCACTGGCGGCGGACGGGCCGGCGTTGTGGACCCTGACGGTGTAGGTGTCGTCGGTGCCGTCGACCGGCCTCGCATCGGAGACGGTCTTTCTGATCGAGA
Organism: uncultured Actinomycetota bacterium; assembly: GCA_963735115.1. GTDB lineage: Bacteria > Actinomycetota > Acidimicrobiia > Acidimicrobiales > Bog-793 > JAKACA01. The sequence continues at coordinate 614,643 of CAVTJR010000002.1, forward strand.
CGTTGGCGGCCGGCGGTGGACTGATGGACACCGACGAGCTCTGGATGCCGGTGGGGTCGGCCGTCGTCTGGGTCTCGGTGGCGGTGTTGGTGATCGTGCCGGACGCGGTGTCGGAGACGAGCACGACGATGGTGGCCGTGGCGGTGGAGCCGTCGGAGAGGGTGCCGACCGTCCAGGTGACTGTTCCGTTCGTGCCGACGGCCGGGTTGCTCAAGCTGCCGGTCGCCGTCGAGGAGGACACGAAAGTCGTGCCGAACGGCAGCGGGTCGCTCACGGCGACGCCGGCGGCGGCGTCAGGACCGGCGTTGTTGAGCTTCAGGGTGTAGGTGACATCGCTGCCGTCGGCCGGCGTGGCGTCGGAGACGGTCTTCGAGATCGAGACGTTGGCGGCAGGCGTCGGCTGGATGGGGACCGACGAGGTCTGCACGCCGGTCGGGTCGGCCGTCGTCTGGGTTTCGGTGGCGGTGTTGGTGATCGTGCCCGAGTCGGCGTTCACCTCGACGGTGATCGTCGCCGTCGCCGTGGCGCCGTTGGCGAGGCTGCCCACGGTCCAGGTGATGGTGGGGCCGCATCCGCTGATGGAGCCGACCGAGGCGGTGTCGCTTACGCAGGTGAGCCCGGCCGGGAGCGGGTCGCTCACCGAGACGCCGGCGGCGGTGTCAGGGCCGGCGTTGGAGACCTTCAAGGTGTACGTGAGGTCGGTGCCGTCGGCCGGGGTGGCGTTCGGGACGGTCTTTGAGATCGAGACGTTGGCGGCAGGCAGCGGGCTGACGGCGGCCGAGGCGGTCTGTGTGCCCGTCGGGTCGGCCGTCGTCTGGGACTCGGTGGCGGTGTTGGTGATGGTGCCCGAGTCGGCGTGCACCTCGACCGTGATGGTGGCCGTGGCGCTGGCACCGTCGGCGAGGCCGCCGACGGTCCAGGTGATGGTGGAGCCGCAGGCGCTGATGGAGCCGACCGAGGCGGTGTCGCTCACGCAGCTCAGCCCGGCCGGGAGCGGGTCACTGACGACGACTCCGGCGGCGGCGTCAGGGCCGGCGTTCGAGACCTTCAAGGTGTAGGTGACGTCGGTGCCGTCGGGCGGCGTCGGGTTGGAGACGGTCTTGGTGATCGAGACGTTGGCGGCCGGGCCGGAGTTGATCGACGCCGAGGCGCTCTGCGTGCCGCTCGGGTCGGCCGTCGTCTGGCTCTCGGTGGCGGTGTTGATGATGGCGCCCGTGTCGACATTCACCTGCACGGTGATGGTGGCCGTGACCGTGGCGCCGTCGGCGAGGCTGCCGACGGTCCAGGTGATGGTGGAGCCGCAGGCGGTGATGGAGCCGACCGCGGCGGTGTCGCTCTCGCAGGTGAGCCCGGCCGGGAGCGGGTCGCTGACGGCGACGCCGGCGGCGGCGTCAGGGCCGGCGTTGTGGAGCGTCAAGGTGTAGGTGACATCGGTGCCGTCGACCGGCGTCGGGTTGGAGACGGTCTTTGAGATCGAGACGTTGGCGGCAGGGGCGGGGTTGGTGGAGGCGGAGGCGGTCTGTGTGCCAGTCGGGTCCGCCGTCGTCTGGGTCTCGGTGGCGGTGTTGTCGATCGTGCCCGAGTCGGCGTTCACCTCGACGGTGATCGTGGCCGTGGCGCTGCCGCCGTCGGCGAGGGTGCCGACGGTCCAGGTGATGGTGGCGCCGCAGGCGCTGATGGAGCCGACCGAGGCGGTGTCGCTCACGCAGGTGACCCCAGCCGGGAGCGGGTCGCTCACAGAGACGCCGGCGGCGGCGTCAGGGCCGGGATTGCTGAGCGTCAAAGTGTAGGTGACGTCGGTGCCGTCGGCCGGCGCCGAGTTGGAGACAGTCTTGGTGATCGAGACGTTGGCGGCCGGCACAGGGTCGATGGAGACGGAGGCGCTCTGGGTGCCGCTCGGGTCGCTCGTCGTCTGGGTCTCGACGGCGGTGTTGGTGATGGTGCCCGAGTTGGCGTTCACCTGCACGGTGATCGTGGCCGTGGCGGTGGCACCGTCGGCGAGGGCGCCGACGGTCCAGGTGAGGGTGGAGCCGCATCCGCTGATGGAACCGACCGAGGCGGTGTCGCTCTCACAGGTGAGCCCTGCCGGGAGGGAATCGCTCACCGAGACGCCGGCGGCGGCGTCAGGGCCGGCGTTGGACACCTCGAGGGTGTAGGTGACGTCGGTGCCGTCGGGCGGCGCCGGGTTGGAAACGGTCTTGGTGATCGAGACGTTGGCCGCAGGTGCGGGCGTGATGGAGGCGGAGGCGCTCTGGGTGCCGCTCGGGTCGGCCGTTGTCTGGGTCTCGACGGCGGTGTTCGTGATGGTGCCCGAGTTGGCGTTCACCTCGACGGTGATCGTGGCCGTGGCGCTGCCACCGTCGGCGAGGGCGCCGACGGTCCAGGTGATCGTGGAGCCGCAGGCGCTGATGGAGCCCGTCGAGGCCGTGTCGCTCTCGCAGGTGAGCCCGGCCGGGAGGGCGTCGCTCACCGAGACGCCGGCGGCGGCGTCAGGGCCGGGGTTGCTGAGCGTCAGGGTGTAGGTGACGTCGGTGCCGTCGGCGGGTGTCGGGTCCGAGACGGTCTTGGTGATCGAGACGTTGGCGGCAGGCACCGGGTGGATGGAGGCGGAGGCGCTCTGGGTGCCGCTCGGGTCGGCCGTCGTCTGGCTCTCGACGGCCGTGTTCGTGATCGTGCCCGAGTTGGCGATCACCTCGACGGTGATCGTGGCCGTGGCGCTGCCACCGTCGGCGAGGCTGCCGACGGTCCAGGTGACCGTCCCGTCCGTGCCGACCGATGGGTTGGCGAGGCTGCCGGTCCCCGTGGCGGACGAGACGAACCCCGTGCCGAAGGGGAGGGCGTCGCTCACCGAGACGCCGGCGGCGGCGTCAGGGCCGGCATTGGAGACCGTCAGGGTGTAGGTGACGTCGGTGCCGTCGGGCGGGGCGAGGACGGAGGCGGTCTTGGTGATCGAGACGTTGGCGGCGGGCACCGGGTTGATGGAGGCGGCCGAGGTCTGGACGCCGCCCGGGTCGGCCGTCGTCTGGCTCTCGAAGGCGGTGTTCGTGATCGTGCCCGAGTTGGCGTTCACCTCGACGGTGATGGTGGCCGTGGCGCTGCCACCGTCGGCGAGGGGCCCGATGGTCCAGGTGACGGTGGCGCCACATCCACTGATGGAGCCGACCGAGGCGGTGTCGCTCTCGCAGGTGAGCCCTGCCGGGAGCGGGTCGCTCACGGCGACGCCGGCGGCGGCGTCAGGGCCGGCATTGCTGACCGCCAGGGTGTAGGTGACGTCGGTGCCGTCGGCCGGTGTGGCGTTGGAGACGGTCTTCAGGATCGAGACGTTGGCGGCGGCCACGACGGTGTTGGAGGCCGAGGCGCTCTGGGTGCCGCTCGGGTCGGCCGTCGTCTGTGTCTCGGTGGCGGTGTTCGTAATGGTTCCGGAGGCGCTGTCGGCGACGAGCACCACGATGGTGGCGCTGGCGCTTCCGCCGTCAACAAGCCCGCCGACGGTCCAGGTGACCGTCCCGTTCGCACCGACTGACGGAGTGACGAGGCCGCCCGTCGCCGTCGAGGCGGAGACGAAGGTCGTGCCCGCCGGCAGTGGATCGGTCACGACGACGCCGGCGGCAGCATCGGGGCCTGCATTGGAGAGCCCGATGGTGTAGGTGATCTGGGTCCCGTGCGGGGTGTTCGTGGACGGGTTTGCGATCTTGGTGATGGAGACGTTGGCGGCGGCCACGACGTCGTTCGAGGCGGAGGCGATCTGTGTTCCCGTGAGATTCTCGGTCGTCTGGGTCTCGGTGGCGGTGTTGGTGACGTTGCCGAGGGGAGCGGCATCGGACACGAGGGCCGTGATGGTCGCCGTGGCGGTCGCACCGTCGGCGAGGGCGCCGACGGCCCAGGTGACCGTGCCGGCGAGGTTGGAGATGCTGCCCGTGGCCGTGAAGGAGCTCACATACGACAGACCGGCCGGCAAGGGGTCGGACACCGACACGCCCACCGCCGGATCCGGCCCGGCATTGTGCACCGTCAGCGAGTAGGTGACGTCCGTGCCGTGAGGCACATCGCCGTCGCCGGGCACGGAGGAGACCTTCGTGATGGAGACGTTCGCCACGGGCGCCGGGGCGAGCGGGAAGCTGGCGCTCTCGGAATCGGTCGTGGAGCCGGAGGAGTTCGGCACCGTCTGAGAGAGCGTGGCGGTGTTGACGAGGGGGCTCGTCGTGTTCACCGTGACGGTGATGAGCAAGGAAGCCAAGTCACCTGCGACGAGCGACGGGATCGTCCACGTCACCGTCGGCACACCGCCGACGAGCCCTTCGGTGACCGAGGTGACGATGCCGTCGGCCGTCGTCGGCGGCGTGCCGGCAGGAGACCCGTAGGAGACGTAGGTGAGGCCGGCCGGCAGTGGATCGGTCACCGTGACGGCGCCGGCCGAGTCGGGCCCGTTGTTCACGACCGACAACGTGAAGGTCATGTTGGAGCCGTCGCCCGGCGTCCCCGTTGATCCGGTCTTGGCGATCGTGACGTTGGCGCCCGGCACCGGGCTCACCGCAGCACCTGCAGAGCTGGAGGTCTGACCGGACGAGTTCGGTGTCAGCGCCGACTGCGTCTCGGTGGCGATGTTCGTGATCGTGCCCGAGTTGGCGGCCACGAGCACGGTGATCTCGAGGGAGGCGGAATCGCCGTTGGCGATCGTCCCGAGCGTCCAGGTCACGGTGGGAGTGCCGGCAACGGAGGCTTCGGAGACCGTGGTCGACGAGCCGTCAGTCGTCGTGGGGGCGACCTGGTCGACGAGCGTCACCGTCTCGCTCGACATCGACTGTGTGGCGGCAGCCGACAACGTCGCCGTCGTGCCGCTTGGCACCGCCGCGATCGTCGTGCCCGCAGGGATGCCGAAGCCCGACACGACATCGCCCACGTCGCCGGCCACGAAACTGCCGCCCGGTCCGGTCAAGGTCGTCGAGCCGGCGGTGATCGACACCGAGGCGACGGTGGTCGCCGGGCCGTAGGCGACGTAGGTCAGCCCGCTCGGGATGGGGTCGGTGACGACGAGGCCCTGCACCGCCTGCGGGCCGTTGTTCACGACGTTCACGGTGAAGGTCTCGGCCGATCCGTCGATGGGGTTGGCGGTGGCAGCCGTCTTCGTGATGACGACGGTGGCCGTACCCTTCGGGGTGACAGCGGCCGAAGCGGTCTCGGCGTCGGCCGTCGCTCCCGCCGCGTTCGGCGTCGTCTGACTCTCGGTGGCCGTGTTGGTGATCGTCCCGGACGAAGACGTCACCCGGACGAGCACGACGATGGACTGAGAAGCCCCCGAGGCAAGCGAGAAGCCGGTCAAGCTCGGCGAGCACGTCGCCCCCCACGTGACGGTGCCGGCGGCCTCGCAGATGTTCGTACCGGAGGGAGCCGTGTTGACCTCGTCGATCGTGACCGCCTCGCTCGCCGTCGCCGTGGCGGCGTTCGACATCGTGGCCGACGTCCCGCTCGCCACCGCCGTGATGATCGTCCCGCTCGGGATGTTGGCGCCCGAGACGGGGTAGCCGACGTCACCGGCGACGAAGGTGGCGGCCGGCGCCGTCAGGGTGGTCGATCCGCTCGTGAGGGCGGAGCCGGTGACGCTCACGGGCGAGCCGGACGAGACGTAGGTGACGCCCGCCGGCAGCGGGTCGCTCACCGTCACGCCCTGAGCCGTGTCGGGCCCGTTGCCGGCGACGGTGATCGTGTAGGCCGTCTCGTCGGACGGATCGGGGGCGCCCACCTGCGGCGTGGCGTCCGAGGCGGTCTTGGTGAGCGTGACGTTGGCGACCGGTGTCGGGTTGATCGTGACGGAGCCGGAGGCGGAGGTTCCACCAGAGGAGTTGGGGGTCGTGGCCGACTGGGTTTCGACGGCCGTGTTGACGATCGAGCCCGATCCGACCGTGACGTCGACGGTGATCGTCAGCTGCAAGGCCGTGCCGTTCGTCATGGCGCCGATCGTCCAGGTGACGACGTTGTTGGATTCCGTCACGGTCGTGCCGCCCGGGGCGGCGCCGTTCGAGACGAAACCCTCCCCCGCCGGCAGGGCGTCGGTGACCTTGACGCCGGCGGCCGAATTCGGGCCGTGGTTGGTGACGGTCACGGTGTAGGTGTCCTGCGACCCGTCGGCCGGCGTCAGGTTGCTGGCGGTCTTGACGACGCCAACCGTGGCCACGTTGGCCGAGTTGATGGTGGCACTGGCGTTCGTGACGCCGCTCGGGTTGGCGGTGGTCTGCGTCTCGGTGACCGTGTTGGTGATGGCGCCGGCCGTGGTGACCGTCGCCACCATGGTCAAGGTCGCCGTCGTGCCGCTCGTGAGCGTCCCGACGGTCCAGGTGAGGGTGGGGGACGTAAAGGAGGCAGTTCCCGTGGCGGTCGAGCTCGAGACATACGTGATGCCGGCGGGCAGGTGGTCGGTCAGGGTGACTCCGGCAGCGGAGTCGGGCCCGTTGTTCGTCGCCGTGAGGGTGTAGGTGACGTTCGTGCCCACCGTCGGATTCGTGGGCGACACCGTCTTCGTGATCGAGACGTTGGCCGCCGGCGTCACCGTGATGGAGGCCGAGGCCGAGGTGGTGTCCCCTCCGCTCGGCAGCGGTGTGGCGGCCGACTGCGTCTCGACGGCGGTGTTCACGACGGGGTTGCCGCCGTTGGAGCCGTCGACCTCGGCAAGCAGCACGATGGAGGCAGAGTCGCCGACCGCGAACGTCCCGATGTTCCAGGTGACGGTGTTGCCGGAGGCCGAGGCGGAAGTGGCGTCACCGTCGGCCGTCGTGGGTGCCGTCGCCGGCGTGACGAGGGTGACGGTCTCGCTCGCTGCCGTCCCGGTGGCTGCAGCGCTCAGGGTGGCGGAGGCTCCGCCGCCCGCCACGGCCGTGATCGTCGTTCCGGTCGTGACGTGGGCGCCGATGACGTAGTCGCCGACTTCGCCGGCGCTGAAGGTTCCGGCCGCCGCCGTGATCGTGCTGGAGGCGTTCGTCACGCCGACTGCGCTCACCGAGGTGGGCGCTCCGTACTGCACGAGTCCGAGACCGCTCGGCAGTGTGTCGACCACCTGCGTGCTGAGGGCAGCGTCGGGCCCGCCGTTCTCGGCCGTGATCGTGTAGGCGACCGTGGAGCCGTCGAGGGGCGTGGCGTTCGAGACCGCCTTCGTCAGCACGACGTCGGCGACCGCCCCCGGGGTGATCGTCACGGAGGCCTGCTGGTTGCCGGTCAGGTCCGGCGTCGTCGACGACTGCGACTCCGTCGCTGTGTTGATGATGGAGCCCTCGCCGGTGGCGACCTGCACGGTGATCGTCAAGGTGGCGCTCGCGAGGTCCGCCAGCGACCCGACGGCCCAGGTGACGGTCGGCTCCCCGTCGACGACCGCCTCTGTCGCCGTTCCGGTGCTCGTGGCGCTGGAGGCGTAGGAGACGCCTTGCGGGAGCGGGTCGGTCACTACGACATTGGCGGCGGCCTGTGGACCGGCGTTGCTCGCCGTGATCGTGTAGGTGTCCGTCGAGCCGTCGGCCGGTGAGAGGACGGACGCCGTCTTCGTGATCGAGACGTTGGCCACGTTGGTGGCGATGCCGCCCCAGGTGACCGGTTGCGTGGCGGTGAGATACGAGCTGGGCGAGTCGTTGTCCGGGCTCGAGATCGTGACGGTGATGTCGTAGGTGCCCGCCGTGGCGATGGTCTGCTGCACCGGGATGCTGATGGGTGGGAGGGGTACCCCCGCAGAGGCGTCCCCCCCGGGCGGTGCGTAGGTGCAGGTGTCCGTCGACAGCCCGGGACCGGGCGTCGGACAGGCCCATCCGCTCCCGGAGGGCGGCTCCGTGGCGTCGAACTGCACGCCGGCCGGCAGGTTGATGGTGGCCGACATCGTCTGGGTCTCGTCGGAGCCGGTGGCGAGGACGGCACCGGTGAAGGTCGTGTACGCCGTCGTGTCGAGGTCCGCCGGCAGGGCGGCGGCGGTGTTGCCGCAGAGCGTGGAGCCTTCGTCGAGCACGACGGACTCACTGGCGACCGTGGCGGTGGCTGCAGCCGACATCGTCTCGGTCGTGCTGCTCGTGTCCGCCGTGATCGTCGTGCCGGCGGGGATGCCGCTGCCGATGACGACGTCTCCGACGTCGCCCGGGCTCATGCTGGCGGCCGGGTCCGTCAGGGTCGTGGACCCGCTCGTGATGGAGGCGTCGGCGATCGTGCGGGTGATGGGCAGGAGGGGGCTGATCGTGACGACGCTGCTGGCCGAAGTTGCCGTGGCGGCGTTCGAGATCGTGACCGTCGTGCCGCTGATGGCCGTGATCGTCGTGCCGGCCGGGATGCCCGCTCCGTAGAGGTTGCTGCCGACGTCATCGGAGGGGAGGGCCGACGGCGTCGTGATCGTCGCGGAGCCGCTCGTGATGGCGACGCCCTGCAGGACCTGATTCGGGTTGGCGAGCATGCACAGGTTGGGCTCGACGGGAACGACCGTCGTGACCTGCACGTCGTTGATCTCGTGGATCTCGTCGGAGCCGCCCGTGCTGGCCGCCCAACCGAACTTGACGGTCGGGAGCGACTTCATGATGGCCGGCTCGGGCACCGTCTCCACGAGGGCGTTGTCGAGGTAGACGAGCGCCTCCGGTGAGCCCGGCTGGGCGGCCGAGACGGCGTTCGAGCACGGGTAGGTCGAGTACAGGCTGGCGCAATCGGGCGGGTCGAGGTGGAGGTGGACCTCCACGCCGCCGGTGGCGCCCGCAAGCGGGCGGGCGGTGGCGCTCGGGTTGTCCATCGTTGCGTTCACGAGAGGACCGAGGAGGCAGTACTCGCCGTTGGCCTCGCCCGTCTCTGGGTAGTACCCGGCCGGGTAGGGGGTGCCACCGATCGTGGCTGCGGGGTTGAGGTAGCCGGGGCCGCGGATGGCGACTTCCTCGGCATCGGTGCCGCCCGGGTTGTAGGCCTGGTCGCACGACGTGCTCGAGCCCGTGTCGGTGTCGTTGAACTGCGCCGAGAAGTTGCCGTAGGCGTCGAGACCGATGCCGATGACGCCGTCGGGCAGGCCGCTGCACTCGTTGTTCGGCCCGACGGCCGGGTCGCTTGCGGGGCAGTCGCCCCCGGTGCCGAAGTCGTAGCCGCCGGCGCCGCCGAACGGGCCGATCTTGGTCAGGGAGTCGGCACCGTTCGTCAAGAAGAACGTGATCATGTCGGCGCCGTCGCCGTCGTACTGGTAGGCGTTGTACTTGACGTCGAAGCCGTCCGCCGTCGGGATCTGGTAGTTGTAGAGGATGTAGCCGTTCGAGTTGCCGCCGTTGCTCGTAAGGCGGAGGGCGCCGTCACCGGAGGCGTCCGGCAGCGTGCCCGTGGCGCCACCCGGCTGCGAGGTCGGACAGCCGGGGATGGGCAGCTCGCTCAGATTCGTCGATGCCGTCAGGCAGGGCGTGAACGTGCCGTTCGTGATGAGCAGGTTCTGCGTCCCGGCCGAGACCTGATTGCCCCGGAAGTTCTCCGAGAAAAGCACCGTGCCGGGTGCGGCCGCCGCCGACGGGCTCGCCGGCCCGAGCACGCTCGACAGCACCCCGACGACCGCCCCGATGCCCGTGCCGGCGATCACGAGGAAGAGCGCCAGGACAGCACGAAGGGCGCGCGGATGGGCCGGCACGTTTGCTCGCGGAGCCATGTGCTTCGAACGGCGCCGTTGCCGTGTCGAATTTGCCGTCATGTCCTCGTTGTTCCTCGCCCAGGCCCCGTCGGAGTTCTGATGACAGATCGTACGTCATGGCAGTCTCACTGCCGTGGATTTCCGAGCAGATGACACCTGCTGCAACGATATCGCTACCGCTTCGCAACCGTAGGGCCTTCCGAGAAGAACCAGCAGGTGCGAGAAGGTCAGGGACGACAAGGGTTTCGCCTCTCTCCCGGCCGCCCGAGTTCGCCTATGAGACGGCCGGTTGCCGGTCCGAAATCCAGGAAGCAACCGGCTTGCTGCTGGCAGGCTTTTTGCTGTCACCCGCACCCGGCACGCCGGCGTTGAGACTCGAAGTGGACGTCGAGGATTTCACGAATCGGCCTACCGGCAATCGGCTGACGGCGTTGTTTGCTACCGCACGGTCAAGTCGCTGAACGAACGCCGGGCTTGCTCGGCGGTGACGGGCACGACGGCGGCGTTGGCGATCGACAGGAGACGAGATCCTCGCCGGCGAGCTCCTCCCGTGGCTTGCCGTCTAGTGTCTTTGCTTGACCCAGCGTGACCGACCGCGGCGGGCAGAGCGATGAGCATGCGGCCACCGGCTACCTCCCCCGCCGGATCACCCCCCAGCCAGAACGGAGAACGAACATGGAAACCGCCCCCGGCCCGTGGATCGAAGCTCTGCGTAGCTCGCACGATTCCCTCCGCGCCCTCGCCCAACCGCTCGACGTCGAGGCGCTGCAGCAGATGTCCTACGACTCGGAGTGGACGATCGCCCAGGTGCTGTCGCATCTCGGCTCCCAAGCGGAGATCTTCGGTCTCTTCCTCGATGCCGGCCTGAGCGGAGAGGACCCGCCTGGCGGGGAGGCGTTCGCCCCCATCTGGGAGGCGTGGAATACGAGGAGCCCGCAGGCGCAGGCGGCCGACGCCCTGCAGGCCGACGAAGCGGTCATCGAGCGCTTCGAGTCCCTCGACGCCGACGAGCGGGCGCGGCTGCATCTGGCGATGTTCGGGATGGAGCTCGACACCACCGCGCTGGCACGGATGCGCCTCAGCGAACATGCCGTTCACACCTGGGACGTCGCTGTCGCCCTCGACCCGGACGCCACGGTGGCGGCCGATGCCGTCGCCCTGCTCGTCGACGCCCTCGACTTGCCGGCCGCGCGGAGCGGCAAACCGCAGGGAAAGGCGCGACGCCTGTCGGTGGCGACGAGCAGCCCCGAACGGCACTTCACCCTCGAGATCGGCGACAAGGTCGAGCTCGTGGCCTCCGAGGCTGACGAGACCACTCCGGACCTGCGACTGCCGGCGGAGGCCTTCGTGCGTCTCGTCTACGGGCGCCTCGACCCCGCCCACACCCCGTCGGCCGAGACCCGAGACGTCGATCTCGACGAGCTGCGACAGGTCTTTCCCGGCTACTGAGCCAGAACCGAAGGAGCCATCGAGTGACGTCATCAAGAGCCGGCCGCCCTACCGAGCCCGCCGCGGGCAAGAGCCGAAGGCGCCACCCTTCCCGCCGCCACCGCACGGGGTGGCTCGTTGCCTCTGTCGCCGTGGCAGCACTCTTGGGGCTCGGGCTCGCCCCGCAGCTGCCGTCTTCCGGTCAACTCTCCTCGCCCCCCGGCACGAGCTCTCACGCCGGTACGCGGTCGCACAGCATCACGAGCAGTCTCTCCACCTTGGATCGGAACGCCGACACGACCGGACCCATCGTCATCGGAACGAACGGCGAGGGTTATGTCGCCTGGCAACACCCGGCCACGGGCGGCCGCCCCGACGCCGTCCTGTTCTGTGTCATCGCGGCGGGGGGCAAGTGCAAGAAGCCGATCACCTTGCCGTTCCCGCCGAGCGAGGCCCAGTACGGAACCGACCAGCCGTTCCCGGTGCTGGGCAGCGAGCCGGGCGTCGTCTACGTGGTGGCTCCGAGCTACGACCTGTCCAACTCGGTCATCTGGACCTCGACAGACGGCGGCGCCAAGTTCTCGGCCGGATACGCCGTGCCAGGCCCCAACTATTTCGGCGGAAACACACAAGATGTGCTGTTGCTGCCTGGCAAGCCCAAGCTCGATTACTTCGGCGTGGCCTCCGTCAACCCAGGGCTCGACTTCTCGTTCACCGGTAACCCCATCACCCTGTGCATCACCTGCAGCCTCAACTTCGCGCAGGCGAGCGGCGTGCTGGGGGCGACGCTGGGGCTCAGCGACAAGGGGGCGGTCGAGGCTTACTGGACCGACGCCGACACACCCACGGTCGACTTCTACTGGTCGAAGTACGACGACCAGCCGTACGCCGACGCCTGGAGGGGGCCGTTCAAGATCACCACAGGCGACAACGCCCGGCTCGCAGGCGGTCCGAAGGGACTCTTCCTCCTCTCACAGGACTTCGCCGGCCACGAGTCCCATCCGACGCGCCTGGACGTGCGCAGGTGGGACCCGGCAACCGACAGGTTCGGGCCGCCGATGACCGTCGTGAAGGAATCGTCGAGCACGGAGTCTCCCTACATCGGCGGGCTCGGCGAGGACGCCGTCACGGGAGCCCTCTACGTCGCATGGGAGGCCTACACCCCCAAGGGCGATGTCATGCACCTGTGGATCTCGAGCGACGGCGGCAGGAAGTGGTCAGCGGCGGCTGACGTCGCCAAGCTCTCGGCCGGAGACGTCAACGAGGCCCGTGTTGCCGTCAGGAAGGGGAAGGGTTTCTTGACCTTCGAGGACTTCGCCGGCCTGCACCTCGTCGATCTCGCTCATCTCTGATTCTCGCGTGTACGGGATCTCTCCACCTCAGCGTCGCGGCTGACCGCCCAGAGCGGTGCTACCCGTGAAGGCTCTGCCGAGAGCCGCGAGAAGGCCGATGGCGTCTCCGCACAGCGCTATCCATCCGCCGGGCCCGGTGTTGATCGAGATGCCGATGTTGGCGAGGCTGTCAGCGCTCAGTGGTGACGACAGCATGCAGCTGACGACGAGCACGAGCTCCACGACGCACAGGAGCAAGACGACTGCGCGATGCCGCCTCCACGCCTCCCGCCTGCCGCGCATCCGGACCATGTTCAGCACGACCTCGATGATCATGAGGCCCGCCACGATCGGCACGAGCGGGCGCTGAATCCCGGCGTTGCCCGCAAGGAGATGGCGGGTGACGGTGAGCGGCACTCCATTAACGAAAGTGCGCTTCTCGTACCAGCTGGCGGTGATGGAAAAGAGCACGATGCCGCCGGCGGCGATGATCCCGTAATCGAAGGCCAGCATGTGGCGACGCATGCGATCGTCGACACCGGCCGGGTACCTGCCCGTTTGGGCTGAGCCGGCAGCCCAGTTCGTCGGCGGGCCTGTCAGCGGCGCCGCGGGGCCCGTGCTCGCCGGCATCACGGGCTGTGCCCGTTGGCGACCGCCGCCGGGAGGGGCGGCCGGAGGCTCCCGGACGCCCGTCGGGGACGACACGTCCGGAGGGGGCGACGAGGGAACCAGTGTGGCCTTGGCGGACAGGCCGCGAAGGATCGCTCCGCAGTTCCGGCAGAAACCGGCGTCGGCTGGCACAGGCGCGCCGCATCTCGAGCAGGTCACGACGTCGCACCTCCCTCGACAGCGCCCTCACCAACCGGGCGGCCCCGCCTGACGCGAAAAGCGTAGCCAGCAGCGACCGGTGAGCTCCGGCTTCGTACCGACAGCGAAGGCTGCTCAGGTCAAGTTGATCGTGCCCACCCACGGGAACCAGGCGTTCGTGGCCGTCACGAGGCGCATCCCGACGTCGAGGCCCGGATCGACGCCGAGGTCCCAGCACCAGTCGTCGAAGGCGTGGTACGGGAGGTTCACCGTGTACGGGCCGGCCCAATAGGCGCCGTCATCGGCTTCGGCGTAGAACGTCGAATACTCGTTGGTCGTCCACAACACCGTGCCCGACTGCCCCGGCTCGAGGCGGTACCAGCCCGACGAGGCCCAGTCGCTCCCCTCGTCGCACCCGGGTTCGTAGTAGCCGACGGCGAGGTAGAGGCCCGATGTGTACTGGTTGCTGTATTGCAGCCACATTCGACCGTCACCCCTCTTCGAATCGAGCGCGTAAACGAGCCGAGATCGACTCGTGCGGGGCTGGCCGGGTCGGCGCCGGCGGCGGCACCGCGCCCGGACGAGCCGAGTCCTCGCCGGCCGTCTCCTCGAGGACACCGGCGCGATGTTCCGCCAGCACTCCATCCTGGATCGGACTGTCCGCCGGGCGAAACGCCACCGCGCGTGCCAGCTCCGGCTCGGATTTGCGATCAGATGCCATCATTCCGCCTTTCGTCGCGTCGTGGTCTCAAGACCCGATTGTCGCCGACGCCGACGAATGCGGCCCGGCGAGCCAAGGAGCTGCAAGCTGGCGCGCCCCCTCTCCGACTCTTGGCTATCTCCGGGCCCTTCTGTCAAGGTTGCGCACGGGTAGCGGCACCAGTTTGGGCCGCCGTGCCGACATCATGACGTCACGCCATTCGGCGCGCATCGACCTCGGGAGTTTCGCCCCCCAACGGAGAAAGCGCCGGGCGCGGAGTCGGACGCGATTGCAACCCTCATGTCCGCCGACGGTTCGAGCCATGTTGACACTCCTCAAGGGCGCTCGGCGGGTCACCCATGTCGACCAGTTGTAGCCCTACTAGGTATCACACCCGACGCAGCCCTCTGGCTGCGGTCTACCGTCGACGTCACGCAACTGCAACGCGGCTGCGGTTCCCGGGAGAGGAGCGGCATGTCGACCGTTGCGCCCTACTCGAGGGGAGACTCCACCGGCTGGCGGTGGCGGGCGGCCACGACGGCGATCGCCCCGATGCCCACGAGGCCGGCGCCGACCTGCACGGCGGTCAGCGGCTGGCCGAGGATGGCCATGGCGGCCACGGCGGCCACGATCGGGTTGCTCGACCCGATGACGGAGGAGACGGACGCATCGACGTAACGGTGCGCCCAGTTCATGATGAGGTGTGCGCTCCCGGGCACGACCGCCAGCAGGCAGATCCACAGCCAGTCGCCTGCTTTCACCCGGGCGAGCGACTGCCCCGACAGCAGGACGATCGGCGTCAAGGTGAACGCCGCCACGATCGTGACGCTGGCGGTGTATTCCAAGGCGTTGTGCAACGCCCTGGCGTGCTTCGACACGAGCCAATAGACGGAAAACGCCAAGAGGGCGCCCACAGCCAAAAGATCCCCCACCAGTTCGTGATGGCTCGTCACGCCGGGGCCGATGACGGCGGCCGCGACGCCCGCCATCGCCAGCAGGATCCAGAACACGTCCCAGCGCCCCATGCGCTCACCGAAGAGGGGACGTGCCGCCAGCAGCACGAGCACGGGCTGGACGGCGCTGATCACAGTGGCGTCGACGACGCTCGTGAGCTTGATGGCGCTGAAGAACATCGACATGTCTGCGCCCAAGAAGACCCCGCCGAGCCACGACGCCTTCAGCGTCTCCCAGCTCAACCGGCGGCCCGAGGCGTACACGACCAGGCAGAGGAGGGAGGTGCCGATCCAGAGCCGGTAGAAGGTCAGCACGAGGCCGGGCGCGGACGTCAGCGTCGCGAAGACCCCCCCGAAACCCCAACCGACGGCGGCGAGAGCAGACCCGCCCATCCCGACCGACCGACGCCCGCGCTCGGAGGAGCTGGTTGTCAACGCAGACATCTCGAGCGAGCGTACCGGGAGCAGTCCGGGGCGAGCTGCGACCGCTCGCCTTCAGAGCTAAGCGGCGGTGCCGGCGTCAGCTGTGTTGGCCGCTGCGCCCAAGACAGTCACGAGGGCTGCTCGCCCGCGGGACCGCTCAACCCATCCGGCAGGTCGGTGAGATCCCGAATCGCGCCGCCACCTCGTCCTTGAGCCCCTGCGGCCACCGCCGGGTCGTCCGAGTCGCTGCCACCACGAGCTGCCGCTGCGCCTCCGCCTCGCCCGAGAAGGCCTTGACCGCCAGCTCGGGGTGCGAGTTGGCGATGGCGAGGATGGCGCCGGCGCATCCGAGGACGCCCGCCACGAGCACGAGGTTGGCCGAGCCGGTGAACAGCCAACCGCCGAAGACCTCGAGCTCCTCGTAGAGGCGGGCGAGGTCGCCGCTCGAGTCCTTCAGCCCGACGACCGGCAGCGCCGCCAGAGCGGAGACCTGCAGCCCGGGGCTCGAGGCGGCGGGATAGTGGTAGGCGAGGAGGGGCGACCCGCTGGCTGCCTTGGCCACCATCTCGTAGTACGGCCGCGGGTCGGAGCTCTGAGGAGGCGACAGCGCAAGGACGCCATCGGCTCCGGCGCCGAGAACCGCCCTCGTCAACTCGCAGGCCTGGCGGGCCGAGGCCGCCCCGGCGCCGCCGAGAACGGCGACGTCCGCCGGCAACGCCTCCTTGACGGCAGCCACCAAGCGCGCCCGCTCCGCCGGCTCGAGGGCGGCCGCCTCTCCCGTCGTGCCGGCGACGAGAACCGATCGCACACCGAGCTCGACGAGCTGGCGGGCGAGATCGGCCGTGGCGGCGGCGTCGACATCGCCGCCGGCGTCAAAGACCGTTACGAGGGCGACCCCGATGCCGGAGAAGATGGCAGGCGGCGGGCTCGCGCCGTTCTCGACTTGCACGTGCGTCTCCTCTTTGATGGCTGGGATGTTGATCTTGATGGCAGCGGCGTCGATGGCTGGGCATCACCGGCGAGTCGCTGCCACGTCGCCTGCCGAGCACGCCCGGCAGGCCCGGCAGGCCGGGCCGGCCCGGCATACCCTTGATGCAGAGAATCTGCTGCAGAGAGCGCCGCCGTGTCCACTTCGCGGCCGCGCTGGCGGAGACCGCCACCGAAGTCCTCGAGGGGCGATCCGCCGCGATCTTGCAGATCCACCGGGCCATCACCTGTGGCTGCAGCTTGGAGGAGGCCTACGCCACGAGCGTCACATCGCAATAACGGGGAGGCAAAACGACAGTCTGGGTGTAAATTCTTTGAGCACGAGGCTTCGCACCCAAACTGCAACCGGCGTCAAGGGCGGTAATTCTCAAGTTGACCTCCGTGAATGTCGATGAATGCTCGGTCAGCACCTGGACTGACGCTGTGGACCACCGCCGTGAAGGGCGCGTGGAAGGAGATGGAAATGTTGACGGATTCTGACCGCGGTGCGGTAGATCGGGCGGCGCGCAACGAGTACCTGATCGACATTGACGAGACCTGGGAGGCGTGCCGCGAGGCGGTCGAGGGAGCCCGGAGCTCGTACGAGGAAGAGCTCGAGCTCGGCCGCGTGATCTTCGAAGAGCAGTACGGAGCGGCCGGGTCCGAGCACAGTTCCGAGCTCGACAAGGCCTGGGCGAGCTACAAGCACGCGGTGAGCAACGCGCCGTCGGAGAACCGCCGCCAGGTGATCTCGGAGGCGCGGACGACCTACAACGAGGCGGCTGCGGCCCTCCGGGGCAATTACGAGCAGGCGATTGCAGCCGCACAAGCTGCCTACGCCGAGGCGACCGAGCAGGTCCGCTCGTCCTACGAATCGACCGTGGATGCGGCGCTCGCGGCCCACCGCGAGGCCATCCAGAGCGTGCGCAAGTTCATGGAGCCCGCAGAAGACAAGGGCATCGACTACGCCGGTCTCGCAAGCGAGATCGCCGCCAGGGCCTCGAACGGCAAGACCCACGACGACGGCGGCGGGGATCTCGAGAACGAGCTCGACCGCATCGAGGCCGAAGCCGAGAGCGTTCTCTCCGGCCTCGACTCATAGACCATTCGCCTTCGGGTGGCGGCTGCAACATCCTCCCGATCTAGACGGCCGCACTGCCATCACATCTCCCCGGCCGGACGACGAACGGAACTCAGCGCCCTTCACCAACCCGGACGCCCTGTCGTCCTCCAGCGGCCAGCCGATCCAGGCGGCGCGCGACGCAGGCGGGTGGCCGGGTCTCAGGGACGCAGTCGTGCGATGAGCTCGATCTCGACGGCGATGCCGAAGGGCAGCTCGGCCAGGCCGACCGCGCTGCGGGTGTGACGCCCGGCCTCACCGAACACCTCGACGAGCAGGTCCGAGCACCCGTCGACGACCGCAGGCATCTGGTCGAAGCCGGGAGCGGCGTTCACCATCCCGAACACCTTGACGATCCGCTCGATCCGGTCGAGCTCGCCGAGCTCGGCCTGCAACGTCGCCAGGATCGAGAGGGCGGTCATGCGGGCTGCGGTGCGCCCCTCGTCGAGCGAGAGGTCGCTGCCGACCTTTCCCCGCATCACCTCCGCACCAGCGATCGGGCCATGGCCTCCTACGTACACGAGGTCGCCGTCGATCACACAGGCGAGATAGTTGGCGGCGGGAGGGAACACGGGCGGCAACACGATGCCCAGCGATGCAAGCCGTTCGGTGATCATGCCGCAGCGTACGTTCTCGAGGCCCGAGCAGCCTCAGCCGGCCGCGGCGAGCTCACCCCGCCGTGAGCTATGAGCTCAGGCAGTGCTCGTCCCGGAGGGCGGAGGGCAGAGAATCCGCCGGTCGATCGATGCTCAGCTACCCCTAGAGATGAGACAGGTCTACCAAGACCAGGCCACCGTCGTCATAGGTCAAGAAGCCCTTGCCCTTCGTGACCGCCAGACGTGCGGGGCCGCCATAGTCGGTGCGGATGCCGGCGATGTCGTGGGCCACTGACCACTTCGCCCCCCCGTCTTTGGAGATCCACAGGCGAATGAAGGCACCATGGGAGCTCTGGCCCTCCCAAACGACGTAGAGCGCTCCCGTGGCGGCATCCTCGCCGAACCCGCCGATGATGTCAGACCCGCTGCTCAAGGTGTCGTCCACGACGGTCATCGGCGGCCCGAACCGGTGTGTCGAGGTGTCCCACTTGCGCACGTCCAGGCGGGTCGCTTGTGAGCGCTTGCCGACGAAGTCCTGCGAGAGCAGGAAGAGGCCTCGTGGGCCACCCGCCAGCCGAGCGTTGACGCCGCTCGTGACCTTGATCGGCCCGTGCCAGTAATTCCCGAACGGTGTTTCGTACGGGGACCAGACGTAGGAGACCGTCGGGTTGCCTTTCGTCGGCAAATCCCAGTAGGCCTCGACGAGCCCGGTACCGCCGAAGCCCAGCGTCGCTCCCAAGATGTCGTTGCCCACGTTGAAGTTCACGGTGCAAGCGCTCAGGGCCGTGCACTCCGCGACCAGGTTGCCGGTGAGCGAGAACCCGAGCCCGACGCCGGTGGAGGCGACGTCGAAGATCACGTTGCTCGGATCCCCGGGAACCGGGACGGCCAGCACGTCGTCGACGGTGAGATCTCCGACGTAGCTGTTGGGCACGACGTGGCCGGCGGAGAAGCTGGCGCCCCCGTTGGAGGACGTCCAGATGACGTTGTCGTCGAGCACGTAACGGGGCCCGACGACATAGACGACGCCCGCTGTCCCCAACTCGGGGTACGGCTGAGTGACTGCTTGCTCAAGCCCCTGGCCGTCGGGGATCGGCAGCCGGACCGGCTTCTTGCACCGGCTCCCCGGCGGGATGACGCAGAACAGGACGGCGTCAGCGTCGGCGCCCGAGGTCGGACGCTCCCAAGCGACGTAGGCGGTGCCGTTCGATCGAATGACGATGGGGCCGGTCGAGTCGGCATGTGCGTCGATCACCGAGCGCGGGCTCGCTGTTGACGGCATAGCCCCTTGACCAGACGACGGGAGCTGGGGAGCAACGCCCAGCATCGATAGCACGGCCACGACGCCGATCGGAACGAGCCGCTTCGTCGTCCAGGGCCGGCGGGGGCGGCGCCTCGGCCGTTTGTGCACTCCGGGTCTCGTACCGCTGCCGGCCGCTCGTGGCACTGGATGGCTCCTTTGTTCTTCGCCCTGCGTCGTCAGGGCTGCGCGACGAGGTAGTGGGCCACCGCCTGCATGTGGGTGGCGGCCACATCGCCGTCGAGATCGATGATCTCCGATCCGTCCAAGAGCTCGATGTTGGTCGTGGCAATGCCGTCGACGTTGGTGCTGGCGTCGTCGATAGTGAACATGTAGGCGGCATCACCCAGCCCCGGAACGGCGACGGCGGTAGCTTTCTGCGCCTTCGCCTGACTGTCGAAGGCGGATTGCAGGTCGCTCGCCGTGATGCCCTGGGAGGCGGTGATCTCGATCACCACGTTCACGCCCGAGGACGTGACGTTGTAGTTGCAGAGGATCGATCCTGTGCTCTTGGACACCTTCGGTGCCGGGAACGTGGTTCCCACCAGTGTCGCCATCTCGGCCACAGACGGGCAGCTCGTCGACAGGGTGCTCGCCGAAGTCGTCGACGTCGAGGACCCGCTGGCGGAAGTCGACGGCGTAGAGGAGCCGCTTGCGGAGGTCGTCGGGGTGCCGGCGGAGGTGGTGGGCGCAGACGACCCGGACTTCGAGCAACCGGCGACGAGGAGCACGCACGCAATCGACGAGACGACGATGGCCGCTCGCCGGCAGATCTGTGAATCGAAGCTCATCGAATCCTCGCAGTGTCAGGGTCGCTGGTGGCGTGGTTGTCGAGCCCTCACTGGGACGGTTCCGCCACGGCCGGCCAACACTACAGGGCGCCCGGCCACGGACCCGGCCGTGGCCCCACCTGACAGCCCGGCAGTAGCTTGAGGCAGCGTCCCCGAGCGAAGGGAAGTGGTTGATGATGGCGGCACAAGGGGACGACAACCCCCCCGCCGGCAGCGTCGTTGGCCCGGTCTGGATCAACGGCCAGCTGCGCGTCTCGAGCGACGGCTTGTCGTTCCTTGACCACGGCTTCGTGGTCGGCGACGGAGCCTTCGAGGCCTTGCTCATCCACCACGGCCGACCCTTCGCCGTGACGCGTCATCTGAGGAGGCTGCACCGGTCCCTGCAGGCGCTCGAGATCGAGCCACCCGAGGAAGCGAGCATCCGAGGCGGGTTGGAGATCGTGGCTGCCTCAAGCGGACTGGAGACCGGGCGGCTGCGGCTCACTGTGACGGGCGGGACGTCCCCGCTCGGCACTCTCCGGGGCGACGCCGGCGCAACGGTCGTCATCGCCGCCACGACCGTGGCCCGGCCGGCGGCAGCGGAGAGCATCGTCGTGTGCCCCTGGACCAGGAACGAACGTGGCGCCTTGGTCGGCGTGAAGTCGACCAGCTACGCGGAGAACGTCATCGCCCTCCGCTACGCGCGAGCGGCCGGCGCTGGTGAGGCGATCTTCGCCAACTCACGGGGCGAGCTGTGTGAAGGCACGGGAACGAACATCTTCCTGGTCCTCGGCGATCAGCTCCTCACGCCGGCGCTCTCCTCCGGCTGTCTCGCCGGCGTCACGCGCGAGTTGGTGCTCGAGCTGACCGACGCCGTGGAGGCGGACCTCCCCCTCGGCGCCCTCGCCGAGGCCACGGAGATCTTCCTCACCTCCACGTCGCGCAAGGTGCAGCCCGTTGCCGCAGTCGGCGACGCCCCCGTCCCGTCGGTGCCCGGACCTCACACCATGGCAGCGCGTGACGCCTACCTCAGGCTCCTCGACCAAACCCTTGACCCCTGAGCCGTTTATGACTCGGCGCCTGGCTCCAACACCTCTCGGGTTGCCCGCCCGAGAGCCCGCAGGACGCTGCGGAGCACGCTGATCAGGGTCGGGCTCTCGGCCGGGGGGATCTCGAGGGCCACCCAGGCGACTCCTGGCTCCTCCGGTTCGATGCGGGCACCCGCGGCCGAGAGCGCCTCGAGCAGCTCCCGGTTGTCCCAGAGGATGTGGCTGACGAAGGTCGTGATCCCGTTGCGGCGAGCCTCGCCGGCGAGCATCTCCAACAGCAGGGTGCCGAGGCCCCGGCGCTGGTAGTCGTCGAGCACCGTGACGGCCACCTCGGCGTGGTCGCGATGGGCGGGATCCCGGATGTAGCGGGCGACGCCGATGCCCGGCTGTCCGGGCTCGTCGATGGCGAAGGCCGCCCAGGCGAAGTGGTCGTGGTAGTCGAGGTTCGTGAGGTACTCGAGATCGGCGTCCGAGAGCCGCGAGGGTGGGGTGAAGAACCGCAGGCGACGGCCCTCGGCCGACAGGTGCTCGTAGCCGACCGCCAGCTCGTGCCGGTCTGTGTGCAGAAGCGGGCGCACGAGCACCCGGGTATGGTCGGCCAGCTCGTGGGTGGAGCCCGTCGAAGCAGGCTCTGCGGTCGGGAGTGACTGGAACATCACGCGCTCGTTAGGTCCGAGGCAGACGCCCGCGTCTGCTCAGTTGCCGTCATACAGGTCGTCGATGACCGGGCCGTAGGCCTTCTCCACGATGGCGCGCCGCACCTTGAGCGTCGGGGTCAACTCGCCGTTCACGACGGTGAGGTCGTGAGGCAGGACGGCGAACTTGCGGATCGACTCCGCTCTCGACACCGACTGGTTGGCCTCATCGATGGCTGCCTGCACCTCCGCCAGCAACGCCGGGTGACCCGTGGCTTGCGCGACCTCGGTCCCCTCGAAGGCGCCTGCCGTCGCCCAAGTGGCGAACGCCTCCTCGTCGATGGTGATCAGCGCGGCGATGAACGGGCGGGCGTCGCCGACGACGACGGCCTGGCTGATCAACGGGTGGGCGCGAATCCGGTCCTCCAGCGGAGCCGGCGCCACGTTCTTGCCGGCGGCGGTCACGATGAGCTCCTTCTTGCGGCCGGTGATCCGGAGGTAGCCGTCCTCGAGGTCACCGATGTCGCCGGTCTTGAACCAGCCGTCTCCATCGAAGGTCTCCGACGTGGCCAGCTCGTTGCGCCAGTACCCCTGGAAGACCTGAGGCCCCTTGGCCAGTATCTCGCCGTCAGGGGCGATGCGGATGCTCGTGCCCTTGAGCGCCTGCCCCACGGTGCCCGGCTTCCACGCCCCGAGGCGATTGACCGTCAGCGTCGGGCTCGTCTCGGTGAGGCCGTACCCCTCGAACACCTTGACGCCGACGCCGTTGAAGAAGTGCGTGAGCCGCTCGCCGAGAGGGCCGCCACCACTGAAAGCGAGGCGCAGGCGGCCACCGAAGGCGGCTTCGACCTTCTTGTAGACGAGCTGCTCGAAGAGGGCGTGCTCGGTTGCGTTGAGCGGGTGCGGAAGGCGGTCGTCGTGGTGGCGCGACCACTCCACGGCGACATCGGCCGCCTTGTCGAAGATCGCCCCGTGGCCCTCGGCGTGTGCCTTCTGCTGGGCGCCGTTGTACACCTTCTCGAAGATGCGGGGCACGGCGGCGATCATCGTCGGCTGCACCATGGCGAACTCCTCGAGGAGCGCGCTCATGTCGGAGACGAAGGCGCCCTTGGTTCCCCATTCCACGCCCACGAGGGCGATGATCTTGGCGAGCACGTGGGCGAGCGGCAGGAAGATCAGGCTGACCTCTTCCGGCTCCA
Source organism: uncultured Actinomycetota bacterium (assembly GCA_963735115.1). Taxonomy (GTDB): domain Bacteria; phylum Actinomycetota; class Acidimicrobiia; order Acidimicrobiales; family Bog-793; genus JAKACA01. Next base: position 637,530 of record CAVTJR010000002.1, read on the forward strand.
TCATCGACTTGATGGCGTCGATCGTCTGCCAGACGTTCACGCGGAGGTTCCCGTGCGTAAGGACGCACCCCTTCGGCCGCCCGGTCGTGCCGGAGGTGTAGATGATCGTGGCGATGTCGGCAGCGCGAAGGGACCCGATGCGCCCGTCGAGGGTGGAGTCGGTCACGGCCGCCCCCCGCCGCGCCAGCTCATCGAGACCCCCGTCGTTGATGACGAGAATCTCGGGAGACGCCTCCGCCCGGCTGCGGGCGACCTCGTACAACTCCCGCATCGCCGGCGTCTCGACGATGAGCAGCTGGGCGCCGCTGTCGTCGACGATCCACTGCATCTGCTCGGCCGACGACGTCTCGTAGATGGGGACGGTCACACCGCCCGTGGCCAAGATGGCGTAGTCGGCGAGCAGCCACTCGAGCCTCGTGCGCGACATGAGGGCGACTCGGCCGCCCGGCTCGAGCCCGCTGGCGACAATGCCCTTGGCGATGGCGCGGCAGCGTTCGTAGAACTCGCTGGCGGTCACATCGACGAAGTGGTCGCCGTCCCGGTAGGCGGCCATGACCCGGCCGGGTTCCTTCTCGGCACGCTGGATGACCGGTTCGAGCAGATTCGTGTCTGGCGGAATCGCATCCATAACGGGGCCGGAGGTCTCGCGCATCACCATCACCCCTTCCGCCGGGGTCAGCCGACTCCGGCTCATCCCATCGTCGATGGTCTTCAAACAACGTTGGCGACATGGTCGCCCGCTGACAAGAGGCGAAGGTCACTTCCAGCGGACATTTTGGGGGTGGTGGAGCCGGGTGAGGAGTGCACGGCACGCCGGCGCGCACCGACCGAGGACGGCAGCGGCCCGGCTCGGTATCGTTTCGAGATGGCGACCACTCGCGGCCTCACCGTCGCCGTCACCGGTCCGACGGGTACCTTCGGCTCCGGCCTCGTACCGCTCCTGCAAGCGGACAAGCGCATCGCCCGCATGGTGGGGATCGCCCGGCATCGCTTCGACCCTGCCGAGCACGGCTGGACGAAGATGACCTATCAGCAGGGCGACGTCCGCGATCCGGCCGCCCTCGAGGAGGCCTTCGGCGGGGCGGACGTCGTGGTGCACCTGGCGTTCTGGATCACGGGCGCGGCCTCGCGGGAGGCGACCCGCGCCGTCAACGTCGACGGCACCATCAACGCCTTTCGGGCGGCGGCGGCAGCAGGGGTGAAGCGCTTCGTCTACGCCTCCTCCGTGGCCGCCTACGGGTTTCATGGCGACAACCCGGTCGGGATGACCGAAGACTGGCCCGCCCGACCTGCGACCCGCCTCTTCTACGCGCAGGAGAAGGCAGAGCTCGAGCACGTGCTCCAGACGGAGGCAGCCGGCAGCGAGGTCCAGCTCTACCTCTTGCGCCCCCCGATCGTGCTCGGACCGCACGCCTTGGGCGCCAAGGAGGTGCTGCCGGCCGTCCTCATGCCGCTCGCCCGCCTTGCCGCCGGGGTGCCTCGGCTGCTGCCCCTGCGGATCCCCGTGTTCGTGCCCGCCCTCCCCCTGCAGTTGATCCACGAAGACGACGTCGGGCAGGCCTTCCTGCTCTGCGTCGTGGCCGCCGGGCCGCCCGGGACCTACAACATCGCAGGCGACGGTGTCATCACAGCACAGGACGTGGCCCGCGAGCTCGGAGTGGCACCGCTCTCGTTCCCGCTCGGGATCGCCCAGGGGGCGGCCCGCGCCCTTTCGGCCGTGCCCATGCCGCCCTTCCTGCCGCCCCTGACGGAGTGGGTCGAGGCGGCCAGCCACCCAGCCATCATGGACACGACGAAGGCGAAGCGGGATCTCTGCTGGCGGCCGCAGTACTCCTCGCTGGAGGCGCTGCAGGCCACCCGACACATCGCCTGAAGCACCCTCAACCCCGGCCGATCCACCGACACCGAGCTGCCTCCGCTCGACCGCCTAAGCGGCTCCGATGACCTGTTTCAGGAAGTCGACCTGGGCGGCGAGTGCGTGGGCGGCGAGGCGGCTGGGGAAGGCGGTGAAGGCATGGGGCGACTCCGGGTACACGTGCAGCTGCGCCTCGCCACCTGCAGCCCGCCAGCGGGCCGCCATGAAGAGGGAGTCGTCCAGCAGCGGGTCGAGGTCGCCGACGCTGAAGAGCGCCGGAGGGAGGTCACCGAGATCGGCGTACAGCGGCGAGACGGCAGGGTCTCGACGTTGCTCGGCCGTGCGGCCCGGCAGGAACTGATCGGCGAACCACTCGACGATGGGCGTCGACAGGATCAGGTTGCGATCGCCCCAGCTGCGCGCGCTCGGCGTTATTGAGAGGTCAAAGGCGCCGAATACGAGGTTGGCACCCGAGAAAGCTCCACCGGCACCGTGGGCGTCGCGCAGGCGAATCAGCGTGAGGGCGGCCAGGTGCGCACCTGCCGACTCGCCACCGATGAGGAGGCGATCCGTCCCGAAACGCTCCCCGGAATGCTCGGCGAGCCAGCAGGCGACGGCTTCGCAGTCGTCCGGTCCGGCCGGAAACGGGTGCTCGGGGGCGAGGCGGTACTCGACGCTCACGACGGCGACGCCGGCGGCGTCTGCCAAGTTCGTCAGCAGCTCGTCTTGCTGATCGGCCCCGCCAAGAGTCCAACCACCGCCGTGGATGTGGAGGTAGACGGCCGACGGCCGCTCGGGCGCGACGATGCGGACCGGGACGTCCCCGGCGGGCCCTGCGACCGTGGACTCGAGGGCGCGCTCGGAACGGACGATGGCGCCGAAGGGTCCTCGACCCTCCGCACGGTTGCGTCGCGTCTCCTCGGGCGGCAGCGCGTTGACCGCCGGCAGGCTGGCGAGCATCGTCTCGATCAAGTCGTTCAGGTTGCGCGCCTCGACGATGAACTCGTCGGGCACCTCGACGTAATCCAGGGGCATGAACGACACGCTATCGAGCAGCGGCGTCGCCGCCTCGTGCGCCTGCGCAAGGACCCGCAGCTGGGACAATGTCGGCGTGAGGCTAGCCATGGTGTGTCTCGGGAACATCTGCCGGTCACCCATGGCGGCCGCCGTGGCGGCGGCCATGATCGAGCAGGCGGGCCTTTCCGACGACGTCACCGTCGAGTCGTTCGGGACGGCCGGCTATCACGCCGGCGAAGGGATCGACCCTCGGGCGGAGGCGGCGCTTCTTCGCGGCGGCTGGCCGTCGGGCGGTCACCGCGCCCGTCGACTCGGGCGGGACGATATCGCCGCCATGGATCTCGTCCTCTGCGCCGACCGGGACAACCTTGCCGACGTGCGCCGTCTGGCGGTTTGCGAGAGCGATCTCGGCAAGATCGCATTGCTGAGGTCGTACGACCCCGACTCCTTCCCCGGTGACGACGAGGTGCCCGATCCCTGGGGCAGCGACGATGCCGAGTTCGACCAGGTGCTCGCCCTGATCGAACAGGCCTGCCGTGGACTCGTCGGACAGCTGGCTCGGGCGCCTCGCTGAGGCGGTCGGAGCGACGGCGGGCGGGTTTCGCCCCCTCGGCGGGCGGGCCTGGCGGCTGTCGGCGGGCGGGCGCCAGCTCGTCGCCAAATCGGGCGCCGGCGTGCTCGACGAGGCCGAAGGCTTACGGCGCCTCGCCGGCATCGCGGGTGCTCCGCCCGTCCCCGAGGTCGTGCTCGCCGAGCGAGACCTCCTCGTCACGGCGTGGGTCGAGCAGGCCGGGCGAACTCATGACCAGGAGGAGGCGCTCGGGCGGATGCTGGCTCACCTCCACAGCGCACCGTGGCCCGAGTGGGGTGGCGGCTCCTCTTGGATCGGCGAGTGCCCCGTGGAGTCCTCCGTGAGCGGCGACGCCACCGCCTTCTACGGCGGTCGACTTCTCGAGCTGGCGAGCCGCTGCGGGCTCGAGGGCGACGTCGCCGCCGTGGTCGCACGGCTGTCGTCGCTCCTGCCTGCCGGCGAGCCCTCACTCCTGCACGGCGATCTGTGGTGGGGCAACGTCCTGTGGGGCGCCGACGGCAGACCGTGGCTGATCGACCCGTCGGTGCACGGCGGGTGCCCCGAGGAGGACCTGGCGATGCTGGCGCTCTTCGGCGCCCTTCCCCGCCGGCTCCTCGAGGCATACCAGGACATGCGGCCGCTACCGCCGGGCTGGGAGGAGCGGGTGGCTCTCTTCCAGCTGTACCCGCTGCTGGTGCACACCGTCTTGTTCGGTGGCAGCTACCGGGAGCGGGCGCAAGCGGGCGCTCGCCACTACGCCTAGCAGACGTCCGCCAGGGCACCGTTGCACCAGGCGAAAGAGCTCCCCCGAACGCTGCCTTCTCGTCTCCTGACGTGCCTCGAACGAGACGAGGACACCTCGTGTGTCTTCCACAAACCCGCAGCGCAGCATGTCCGCAACCTTGTTTCACGAAGGCCTTCGCCGCCGGCCCTTGGCGGAGCCCGCGTCCTCGGAGGCGCCGCGGCCGACCCCGAGGACACCATCCTCCGCCAGTCGCGGCGGCAGCAGCCAGGCAAGCTCGCCGCAACCCGGCCCGAGATCCGGCCAGCGCTCTAGATCGAGGTCGATCCGCGCCATCGCCGCCGTGGCCAGCCTGATCCGCCCGCCGCCGATCAGCATCGCCGTGAGCTCCGAGGAGGTCGGCTCGTGCCCGACCACCATGGCGGTGACGACGTCCGGCGGCAGGAGACGCAGCTCGGCGAGCACCTCGTCCACGCCCGCATAGAGCGCCTCGCGCGTCCGCACTTCGCACGTCCACCGGCCCGCCTCGACGGCGAGGTGCAATGTCTCGGTCGCCCGCAACGCCGGCGACGTGAGGGCGAGCTCCGGAACCTGGCCGGCGGCGGCGAGGAACCTCCCCATCGCGGACGCGCTCCTCCTCCCGCGGGCCGAGAGTGGCCTCGTCTGGTCGTCGCCCTCGTCGGCCCGCCAGTCCGACTTCCCGTGACGGAAGACAATCAGCGAGCGCACCGGTCAGACCATCTCACTCGTTGGTCGCACAGGATGCGGTGGGCTCGCGAAGAGAGCCTGGTACTTCTGCCCCGCCCGGATGCCGCAAGGGGGGGCGTCGAGCTCTCGGGTTCGTGAAGAGGAAGGTCAGTGTCTCCGCGACGAGAGCATAAGAGATTGTCCGGAAGGGCTGCAGTGCTCCCGGCAGCGGCGCTTGGCGCCAACCACCCCTTGTGGGTCTGGGCGGCGTCGCTGGGCTGACCGAGAGCGCAAGTCCCCTGCACCGCGGTCAGGGCGCGGAGTCTGCCCGAATTGGGACCAAGGGCCCTTGTGCTCCCCGAGCCGAAGCCCACACTGACACGCGGGCGAGGTGGCAGAGGGAGGAGTCATGCAGAGACTCGAGCACCACCCAGAAGCGTCGGGCGAGTTGGATCACCCTGCAACGAGCGGTCACCGGCCGGCGAGCGTTCACCGGCTGAAGAAGAGGCGGGCCGTGCATCGCCTCCGTCGGACGCGTCTTGCCATGGCGGTCCTTGGCGTGCTGCTCCTGGCCTCGGCGGGCGTCGTTCGCTTCGTCGTGCTGCCCGCCGTCGCCAAGATGCCGGCCAACTCGAACACGACAAACGTCTATGCCGGCACGGCTCGTGTGCTGCTCAACGAAGCTGCTCTGGCGCCCGGCTCCAAAGCGCCGTTGCTGCTCTACAACCTTCCCTTGCGGATCAACGAAACGGTCCGGGTGCTGAAGGCGAACGGCTCGGCGGCCGTCGTCGACTACCGGACGACCGAGACCGCGGCTGGCAAGTCGCTCCCGGTGATGGACGATCGGTACGTCGTGAACCGGACGACCATGGCTCCCTCGACGTCGTTGTCCTGGCCGGGACTCATCGCCACGCGTGGGCTCACCATCAGCTTCCCGATCGGCACACTGCAGCAGAACTACACCGGCTGGGTGCAGGACACCGGCAGGACGACGCCACTTGTCTTCGCCGGCACTGCGAGCGGCGTGACCCTTGGCACGCGGAGCTACGCGTTCGGCTTCCAGGCCGACGTGTTCCAACAGAAGACGCCGGCCGCACCCATCACGGATCGGCAGGAACTGGCCGCCCTCCCGAGCGGGATACCCAAGTCCGAGATCCCGCAGCTCGTGTCGAGACTCCACCTCCCGACCAGCGAGATCTCCCGGTTCGCATCCGCCTTCGCGAAGTTCCCGAGCATGGTCCCGCTGGAGTACACCTACGCCGCCACTTACACGTACTGGGTAGCGCCACGTGACGGAGTAGTCGTCGACCTGCAGGCCACCGAGACGCGCTCGGTCGAGCTGCCCGCGAGCCTGACCGGAGTCACGGTGCCGATCGCCACGGTCTCGCAATTCGTCTACACCGACACCCCGGCGACCCTGCTGGCGAGGACTCACGAAGCCCAGAAGGACTCGTCGGCCCTCACCCTCGTCGAAACGACGTTGCCGCTGTCGGCCCTCATCCTTGGGATCGTCTTGCTAGCCGCCGCAGTGCTGCTGCGGCTAGGGCGCCCCGGGGGCCCGGGAGTCCGGGGGAGGCTCGTCGAGCATGGCGCCGGCCGGCGGGCGGTCGCCACGCCTGCATCCAAGGTGGCGTAAGGGGGGGGGGGACCCGCTGAGGGAACCTGAGCGATCTCGGGCGGGCAAGCTCCTGGTCGCGGCCTGAACGTTGCCGCCGCCCACGCGGTGAGCGAGGGCGACGCGGTGATCGACGAGGGCTGGGGACGAGGGCTGGGTCGGCCGAGGTCGAAGTCCTCCGTCGGCCGAGGTCGAAGTCCTCCGCTCGGATCATCGGCCCCGGCCCGGCCACGGTGCAAGCTCCTAGCGGGACGACGAAGGCTACGACGCCGACCTGTTCCCGCAGCAGCTGCCTGCGCTCAGTCGGAGCCCTCGTACTTGAAGGAGACCTTCACCTTGGCCCTGTACGACGTGACGCGGCCCTCCTCGATGTGCATGTCGAGCTCAGACACTTCCGCGACGCGAAGGTCGCGAAGTGATTGTGACGCCTTCGTCACAGCCGCCGCCGCGGCCTTCTCCCATGATTCGGTGCTCGTCCCAACCAGTTCGATGACCTTGTAGACGCTCTCTGACATGTTCTCGACTCCTTTCACGAGGCCGCGCTTCGAAGCGCCACCCTGGCGCATCGACGCAGCCACGCTGTGACCTCAGTCTCCGCGGTCCCCTCCTCAGCGAACAGAGGCGAAGGTCCCGACCACCGCAAACCGGGTGCCGCCGGTCACGACGGCCACCGGCGTTTCGGGGGCGCCTCAGCATCGAGGCGGCCAAGGACGCAGGGCCTGTGGTCACTGCAAGTACGGCCGGTAGCCTCTAGCAAAGGTGCCAGAAGGCGTCGACGATGTGATCATGCCCACGAATCAAGCGTCGGAACCCGCGGCAAATCTCGAGACTCGCAAGCGAGCGGATCTGGCCGGTCCGGGAATCGGGACCTACGAGGACGTCGAGCGAGTGCTCCCGGACGACTACCGGCCGTTGCTCGGGCCTCGAGAGACCCAAGCGGCCATCTTCGAAATCAAGCGCGGCATTGAGGAGGGCCTCTGCGCCGAGCTAGGCCTCATGATGGTGCAAGTGCCGCTCATCGTCACCTCGCAGTCCGGAGTGAACGACATGCTGGATCGGGACGGCTCGCGCGTTCCGATCAGGTTTCACATCTCCAACGACGGCGACCAACACCCAATCGACGCCGAGGTTGTCCAAGCCGCCACGAAGTGGAAGCGACTCGCGCTCCGGCAGTTCGAGATGGGCCCCGGTGAGGGCATCTGTACCGACATGCGTGCCGTCCGCAAGGACTACTTCCTGGATCACGACCACAGCGCGTACGTCGACCAGTGGGACTGGGAGCTCGCCATGGCGAAGCAGGACCGCAACCTGGACTTCCTGCGTGACGTCGTTCGACGTATCTGGAGAGTTCTGAAGAACGCGGAGGCTCTGGCACAGGAACTGTTTCCGCCGTTGCGAGGCGGGTACCCCGACCTTCCCGACGAGGTCGAGTTCATGCACGCGGAAGAGCTCCTGGAGCGTTATCCGGGTCTTCCGCGCAAGCAGCGCGAGACGATGCTCCTCCAGGAGCACCCTGCTGTCTTCATCATTGGCATCGGTTGGACACTCGCCGACGGCTATCCCCACGAACTGCGCGCGTCGGACTACGACGACTGGTCGACGGAGGTGACGACGCCGGACGGGCGGCCGGCACACGGGCTGAACGGGGACCTCTTGGTTTGGAACCCGGTCACGCGAAGGCGCCACGAGCTCTCCTCGATGGGAATCCGCGTCGACGCTGTCGCGCTGCGGCGCCAACTCGAGATCACCGGCCAGCTCGACTGGTTGAGTCTCCCGTATCACCGTGCGATCACGGAGGACGCGGTACCGCTGAGCACAGGGGGCGGGATCGGTCAGTCGCGAACCCAGATGCTGTTGCTGCGCAAGGCACACCTCGGCGAGGTGAGCGTCAGCGTCTGGCCGCAGATCCTGAAGGACCTATGTACCCGACGAAACATCGTCGTGCTGGAGTAACAGGAAGGCTTGACTCGAACGTCCACTCGTGACTCGGGGTTACCGCCTCGGCGTCGATAGGTTCGGCCAGGTGCGGCCTTGCACCTTCGGTGCTGGGCAGCGCGTCTGCCAGTCAGTGTGTCTTGACTTTTGGTGTCTTTACTTTTTCGACGGAGGCGTCCGAGCCCGGGAAGAAGAGAGCCTCCTCCCCGCCGTCTGCCCAGCGCACCAGATATGGCGGCCCGTTGTCCGTGCCGTGCACTTCGATCACTTCGCAGTAGTGGTCCGGTTCACTGACCCGGTGGCCCTTGATGACGATGCGGTCACCCACGTTGGCCTGCACGTTGCACCCCCTTCGATCGCTGTTGACATGCTGGGCGCCGGACTGGCCCTTGCCTAGGGTCGAAGGTCATCACTTAGCCTCGTGGGCCCTCCCAGTAACTGACCCCTCGTCCCTGGTCACGCCCTCGTTGGACGCGCACTTGCTCTCGGGCATGCCAACACGACCGAAATTCCGACCAAACACGGAGGCGAGGGCACGGCAGCCGTGCCTGCAGCAAAGCGGCTGTTAGCCGAGGTGCTCCGACTTGATCTTGCTGTGCAGTGCTTCCGGATCGAGCCGAGCTGTGGCTTCGTCGACATCCAGTTCGACGACTCGCTGGCCAGGGCCGGCGCGGAAACCTACGCCAGCCGGGGCGCCTGCACCAGCAGCCGCACCGACGCTCTCTTGGACCGTCCCGAGGACGTCTCCCTGCTCGCTGACGAGTACGTGAAGCTTTGGCATTGGCCTTCTTCTCCTCCTCGGATCAGAAACCGCCGCCGCGCCACTGGAACGTCGCGGTGGTCGACCCCAGGTTCTGGACGGTTGCGTAGTAAGTCAGGAAGCCGTTGTTGTTGAGACCTTCTCCGATCTGAGTCGTTGCGAGCTCGCCTGAGGTGTCCGTGGGCTCGGCCTGGATCAGCTGCGGGCCGGCGTCGCCGTTGCCTCCCCAGGTGAACCACCAGTCACGGCCCGGTGACCGGGCGTTCAAGTCACGGCCGTGCCGGACTCCCTTGTCACGCAACGATTCAGCTGTGACGGGGGACCTGATCCGACGCTACCGGCGCGGGCATTGTGTCGGCAGCAGTCGAGCTCGGCGATGACTGCCGGGCGAGCCGAGCGGCGACTTCGATCACCAGGTCCTCCTGTCCAGCGACCACCCGGTACTCCATGAGTCCGAGCAGGATGTCTCTCGAGTCGACCCCGAAACGGGCGGCAGCTCGACGGGTGTGCAAGAGGAAGCTCGAATAGATGCCCGTGAATCCGAGCACGAGAGAGTCGCGGTCGATCCCCATGGGACCGGGCATCAGCGGCCGCACGTGCTCCTCGGTGACGTCCTGCGCCTTCCATAGGTCGACGCCGGTCGAGTACCCCATGCGATGGAGCACCGCCACGATCGCCTCGAGATGACAGTTGCCGGCACCCGCACCGAACCCGGCCAGGCATGCGTCGACGATCGTCGCCCCTTCCTCGACACCCACCAGCGTGTTGGCGACCGCCAGCCCCAGATTGTTGTGCGCGTGCACGGCGACGGCGACATCGGGCTCGAGGCGGTTTCGCACTGCCGCCACGCGGGCCCTCATCGCGTCCATCGTCATCGCACCGGCCGAGTCGGCGACATATACCGCCTCAGCGCCAGAGTCGGCCATGATGGCGGCCTGCTCGGCGAGAGCGGTCGGTGTGGTCATGTGCGTCATCATCAAGCCCCCGTAGGCGCGGCCGCCCAATTCACGCGCCAGCCCCAAATGCTGGATGGCGATGTCGGCTTCCGTGCAGTGTGTCGCGACCTTGAAGACGTTGGCGCCGACAGCGTGGGCCGCCCGCATGTCGTCCTGCGTCCCGATCCCAGGCTGGACCGAAACGGCAAGGTTCGCCCGCTTCAGGCCCTCGGCGGCGGCTGCGAGCAATTCCGTGTCACTGAAGGCGGATTCGCCGAACTCGATCGACGAGCCTGCAAGGCCATCGCCGTGCCCAACCTCGACCGTCTCGATTCCTGCTGCGTCGAGACCCGAGGCAATCGCTCGTACCTGGTCAGGTGTGTATCGGTGATCCAATGCGTGCGAACCGTCCCGAAGAGTGCAGTCGGCGACCGAGACACTCTTTTCGTCAGGCATCTGACAGTTTCCTCGTACCAGCGACGATCGCGTCTGTGGGTGAGGTCATGACGGAGGCGATCTCCTCGCCGACGCGTTGGGCGGCAGCCGTCATGATGTCGAGATTGCCTGCGTACCGGGGCAGGTAATCGCCAGCACCCTCGATCTCGACCATGATGGTGACGGTGTCGTGATTGACATCGAAGAACACGAGGCGATACCCGGGTACCCATTCTTGAACCTCGCTGACCATGGCTTCCACCGAGCTCCGGATCGCCTCTGCATCCCCGTTTTCCACGCGCGCATACACGGTGTCGCGCATCAAGATGGGGGGTTGGGCAGGATTCAGAATGATGATGGCCTTGCCGCGCCTGGCCTTGCCGACAATTTCTAGCGCTCTCGCCGTCGAGCGGGTGAATTCGTCGATGTTCTGACGAGTCCCCGGACCGGCGCTCTCGCTCGCGATCGTGGCGACTATCTCGGCGTAGGACACGTCGCAGACTCGCGACACGGCATGGACCATGGGGACGGTGGCCTGCCCTCCGCAACTGATCAGGTTGACGTTCGGCTCGGCCAGGTACTGCGCAAGGTTCACACCTGGCACCACGTAGGGCCCGATTGCGGAGGGGGTCAGATCGACGACACGTTTGCCCGCCCCTGCAAGGCGTGGCGCGCTCGCAGCGTGAGCCCTGGAGCTCGTCGCATCGAAGACGATCCGGATGTCGTCGCGATCGAGCACGTCGTCGACTCCGCTGACTCCGACGCCCACACCGAGCTCTCGAGCACGACCCAGACCGGGCGAATCCGGATATATACCGGACATGAGCTGCAGTTCGAGGATCTCGCTCCTCATCAACTTGATCATCAGGTCCGTGCCGATGTTGCCCGGGCCGAGGATGGCCGCTTTGACGGGTGGTGGGCGGAGGTTGCTCCCGAGAGGCTCCGCAAGCTTGCTCGTGTCGACGCTCAAGGATTCCCCCCACCTTTTGCCACGCACTCGTCTGCCCCTTCCCACGACTCGTGACCTCGAGGCAGCGGAAGGTGGTTCCTGACTTTAAACCCAGTATAGTTGGCCTCTGGGCCAAAGGCACGGGCAGTGCCACCCTGTGACCAGGACTGGCCTCGCGGCCAACTTCGTTGATCTCAGGATCAAGTCCACCCTACAATGCCCTCCAGTGGTTGAACTCGTGGCGTTCTCGGCCAGCTCTTTGCCCGACAGGCGTCGCCCAGCCTCGCCTTCCCCGACCTCGGGCCGCCCCCTGTGACCACCCACCGCGCCGACTCGGCACCGACGCTGCACGCCCTGTCCACGCCAGCACTCCTGGTCGACCTCGACCGCCTCGAGCGCAATCTGACGCTTGGGCAGGCAGTCATGGACGAGGCACGGGTGGCGTTCCGTCCCCACGTCAAGACCCACAAGGTGCCTGATCTGGCGTTTCGACAACTGAAGGCGGGCGCCTGCGGGATTGCGGTCGCCAAGACATCCGAAGCCGAGCTCTTCGCCGCAGCCGGTTGCACCGACGTTGCCGTCGCCTACCCCGTCGTCGGAGAGGACAAGTGGCGTCGCCTTGCACGACTCTCTCGGTCGGTCGAGGTCACGGTCAACGTCGAGAGCGAAGCAGCCGTCCTTGGGCTTGGCGCCGCCGCGGCAGGAGAAGGCGGGACGTTGCACGTCCAGATTGAAGTCGATTCTGGGCTGGGACGTAGCGGGATCCCAGTGGGCGATCTGCGCGCCGTGGAAGCGCTGGCTCGGCTGATCGAGAAGACTCCGGGCCTCATCTTCGATGGGATCACAACACATCGGGGGGTGTCTTTTGCCGGCGCGGCCGAGATCGGAGCTGAGGAGGCAGGGCGGGCGGAGGCATCCATGCTCGTCAGCCTGGCGGGGGCGTTGGAGGGGTCGGGCCTTGCGTGCCGCCAGGTCACCGCCGGCAGCACCGCAACATGCCGAGGCGTCGCCTCCGTCGAAGGCGTGACCGAGGTACGTGCGGGCGCCTACTTGTTCAACGGCGGCGCCCAGCTGGACTGGGGAGTCGCCACGCTCGAAGACGTGGCGCTTTCGGTCCTCTGCACGGTCGTCAGCACGCAGCACGAGGGCTCGGCCACGATCGACGGAGGTTCGAAGACCTTCGCCACGTCGTGCGCGGCTCCGGCCGCACGATGTGCCTCGATCGACGCGGAGATCGACCGCATGAACGAGGAACACGGAATGTTGCGGCTCGGCAAGGGTGTCAGCCTCAAGGTCGGCGATCGGCTGGCACTGATTCCGTACAACGTCTCATCCACGGTCGCCCTGGCCGACGAGCTCATCGGGGTTCGAGACGGCGCCGTGGAGATGATCTGGCCGGTTGCGGCCCGGGGATGTCGCACCTGAGATAGAGGTACCTACAGAAAGGACCATCGTGCCAAAGCAAGTTATTCGGACCTCCGAGGCCGCCCCTCCGCTCGGCGCCTACTCACAGGGCATCCGTGCCGGCGACTTTCTCTTCGTCACCGGATGCGGGCCTATCGACCCGGAGACGGCGAAGGTGAAGGGGAGCACGATCGAAGAACAGACCGAGGTCGTTCTCGACAACCTGGAGAAAATCCTCCAGGCGGGCGGCGCCACGCTGGCCGACGTCGTGAAGGCGACGGTGCATCTGCATGACCCAGCCGAGTTCTCCGGCTTCAACTCGGTCTACGCCAGGCGTGTTCCCGAGCCTCGACCGGCCAGGACCACGGTAGGGAGCAACCTTGGGGCGGTTCCGGGTATGCGAGTGGAGATTGACTTCATCGCCTACCTTGCGTGATCGCGAGCGTCACTGTTGCTGCCGGCCAGCGGGCCGATCTCGGACGGGCGCCGCCGCAGGGTTAAGGAGAAGGACCGACTGTTCCGTCCCGAGTCACGATCGGAATCGCAAGGTCTGACGCCCCGATCTCGGACGTTACGAACTGACAGCCGGAGCGTTCGATGATCTCAAGGGCGATGCGGGCACGTCGCACTCGTTCGCGGCTCAACTGGATGGCCGTCGACTCCAGATGCAGCCCGGAAGGGTAAATATCCGGAGCGTTCCTGAGTCCCAGCTTCACGTACACCGGAGCCGCCACCCTGATGATGTCTGCGACTCGGCTGAGTCGGATAAACCCACCGAGCTCGCCGGGGGCTTCCACATAGACGTCGAGGGGAAGATCGACGGCCTTGCGGATGGCGGCGATCTGGGCGAGGTCGAGATCGGTTGGAAGGTTCAAGGTGTTGGCGCCGAGATCCTGCAACAGCCTCGCCGTGGCGGGGTTGGCGGCGGCGAGCATGACGGACACCTTCGCCTGCATGGTGGGGGGGAACAGTCCCGCGCTCCGGAGCTGGCCGAATACCCGGAGGACTCCGATATCTGCAAGGAGAACGCTGCGAAACCCGTGGTCCGCCGCCCGGCTGACATCCATGAGGTTGTCGACCAGCTGGTCGGCTCCGCGCGCTGACGGGCTGATCACGCGACCTGCGGCGCTGAGCGCCATCGCCGACGTGTCCCAGCCGGCGTTCGGCCTTGCGAACAGGCTCACCTCGACACTCGACGAAGCGGCCAGGTCGGCCATCTCGTCCAGTTCCCGATCTGTTTGAAGTAGGACTCCCGATCCTTGGCTGACTCGATGAATCGGGACGTGCAGGTGGGCTGCATGTTCGAGGACGGCCTCGAGGCAGCGGGGGCCTTCCGTGCTCGGAATCTCGATGCGGTAGTGCGCTCCGTCCGGAAAGCGCTTCTCCGAGCTGGGGAGGTCATGAAGGTCACCCGCCGGAAGACCGGTGCCCTCGAGGAAGCGACCGATGGCGTCCCGCATGCGCCTCGATCTCTCTACGCTCGAAAGAGACGGACGGCCCAGGGCTCGACGCTGGGAGGGCGCAAGCGCACGACGCTGTTGCCCGGTAAATCCGCCCCCCGTTCGGCTCGGTCTTCGACCGGATGAAGCCATTCGACCGCGACCGGTCCCTCCATGCCGGCCAGATCTGCGAACAGGCGGTCCCCGTACGGGTGGTAGATGAGGTACTCGCGCCCCTCTGCAACGAGGGCGAAGCCGGAGCTCGTCAGGTCCGTCCGGGGCAGCATCTCCGCCAGATCAATCGAGCGCGACACTTTGGCGCACCTGCCCATCGCCCGCCGAGCGCCCTCGTCTCCGTCCGGGTTCACAGGATCCATGTGAAGATAGCCATAGGGGTCCATGTAGAGGACGTTGTGGCCGCGGGTGAACGTCCGCCACACCCAGTCCGCATCGCCACCGACCCCCCATAGGTGGTCCGTGTCGGCGATCACGACTTTGCCGAGGTAGCGAGCGGGCGGGTCGTAGGGCCAGTGGTCGAACTGCCGGCCGTTCCAATGCATGGGTGAGACCGCTTCCGCCGCACTGGCGCAGAGGACGTCATTGCTCGGAAGCGGCCAGGCAGCGGTCATGAGCACCGGATGCTGCATCGGCCGCGCCGCCTCGTATTCATGCACGACATCGATCATGTGAAACTGCCAAGTGTTGTTGGCGGGTGTTCCCTCGTGCTCATTGCCGATCTCGTACATCACGTTGTCGAACTCGCCGACGGTGTCGATCACCCTGCGAACGTACGACTCCTGCAAGCGCACGACGTCAGGATCGCGGAGGGTGTGCACCCACTCGTGACCCTCGCCGTCGGGCGATGAGCCGTCGATCCCGTTGATGTTGTTGTCCCGGTTGAAGGGATGCCCGTGCCATGGGTTCGGCCCCTGCGGTGCGTACCACTTGTCACCACCGCTCCAGCCCTGGAAGAGCATCACGGCGGCGTAGACGCCGTGGTCGCGCAGATCGGCCACGCGCCTCCGTAGCCGGGAGAACCATTCCTCATCGAATTGGGTCAGATCGAACTTGGGCTTTCCGTCGCGGGCGAGGCCGGGACCTGTACGTGCCCAGGCGACCGGCGTGAAGAAGTAGTCACCGTCCCACCACGAACCCCACTTGGCGTTCTCCCAGGTCCACAACCGCATGAAGTTGTGATCGTGACTGACCATGAACTCGAGCCAGCCGCTCCAGTCGAACGGGTCCGGCGGGTCGATCGGGCCGGCCTCCTGCAGCGTCGCCCAGGTGTGGGAACCTGCCAGCAGGATGGCCCTCCCGGAGGTGTCGGCGAAGTATCTCGGGTTGCCCGCATGGACTCGCAACGGGCCTTTGGTGGCCGATCGTGGGGCTGGGGCCGAGGTCATCGCCGTCGCTCAACTTTCGCTCGAGTGAAGAGTCTTTGCTGTGGCGTTGGAGCGGCCGGCCCCACGTGGGCCGCCGGCGGCGGCAACTCGAAAGGCGCCACTTTCTCGACCGGTCGAGGCCAAGAGCCGCTCCAGCCGGCGCAGCGTCTGGCGAACCTGGTCGACGGCGGTACGGAGCTCGTCCTCGGACCGTGCGGGACTCTCCTCGACGGGGGCGATCCCGAAGTCGGCGAGCGCTCGGTCGAGGGTCAAGCGCGCCTGCGCTTCCGTGATCAGTCCGCGCACGAGCTGGAGGCCGAGACCGTCGACGAGGGCCGCCAGCTCGAGAACGATGACGTCTGGCTCCTGCTGCGGGGCGATGGAACCGTCTTGGATCCCTCGTAGCACGAGCTCCTCCAACCACGACAGCCACGTGGCGAACGAGTTCCTCATGCTGGGCTGCAGGGCCTCATCGAAGACGGCGTTGGCGGCGAACTCCGACCACAGCACCCAGTCCTCCTGTACCTCCGCATCGTCGGTGAAGTAGAGGAGCAAGAGCCGTCGTAGGCGGTCCGCCCCGTCCCGGATCTCCGATATCTCGGCACGGGCTCGCAATCGCATCCTGCGGTCGCCATAGGTGTACGCCTCGGCGAGAAGGTCTTCGCGGGATTGGGCGTAGTAGTGCAGCAGGCCCTTGGAGACCCCGGCCTCGACGGCGATGTCCTGCAACCGGACGCGCTTCGAGCCCTCTCGTGCGATCGCCCGGCAGGCCGCCTCCAGAATGCGCGCTCGCCGGTCGATGGGCCAATTCAGCGTCGCGTCGGGCGTGTCGCCTGCCTCGAGCTCCGGCATTCGGCCAATATAGCGAGTCTTTGGCCCGGGAGACAACTAAGTTGGCTACTCGGTCAGGTACTCCTCCAACGGGCAGGCAGGCCTTCGAGTGAGAACTGCGGCGACTGACAGAAGGCGATGAGCTCACGCTCTGCCACTTCGATGGCCCTCACCGCAGCGGGCAACTCTGAGGCGATCGAGTGCGGAATGCTCACGACGCCGTGGCGATCGCCGTGCAGCAGATCGCCCGCTCGAACCTGCAGTCCGCCCACGGTGACCGGCAGAGCGACCGCCACAACCCGCACGTAGGCATGCGACACGCAAATGCTCGAAGCGAAGGCTTGGAACCCGAGCGCCTCCATCTCCGGCAAGTCGCGCACGCCGCCGTTCGTCACGACGGCGGCGCAGCCGAGGGCCCTGAAAACGTTGGCGTTCACCTCGCCCCAGAAGCTGCCGACCCCGCTTGGATCGTCGAGGTCCTCCACGACGACGATGCGAGGCTCCGGCACCGACATGACATGGCGCCACAGCTCGGAGGCGTGGAGGCTGTCGCCCTCATCCTTCGCCCCGGCTCGGATCCGGGCGGTAGCGGCATGGCCGACGACCGGGCCGAGCCGAGGGAACTGGCATCGGATGGAGCCGTTCATGAAGCCCTCATGGCGGGGACGCACACCAAAGGTCTCGATCCCGTTGGCGATGGAGGGAGTGCTGAAACTGGCGAGCTCCTGACGTAATTCGTTGCTGGCGACGGTCATGGGAGGTCGCTCGAGACGGGGCGGCGGGGATCGACAACGGCGTATCGGCCGGAATCTCCATGGAGACAGCCCAGGAGGTTGTCGATTCCGAGCTCCAGCATGGCCGCCCGAGTCTCGACCGTGGCCGAACCGATGTGAGGCACCACGATCGCCCTCGGCTCCGAGAGGAGTGGCTCACCCGCAAGCGGCGGCTCCTGTTCGAGAACGTCGAGGGCGGCGCCAGCGAGCCGTCCCTCTGCGAGCGCTCGGCGTAGGGCCTCTTGGTCCACGACTCCGCCGCGGGCGGTGTTCACCAGGAACGCGGTCGGCTTCATCAGCGCCAACTCCTTGGATCCGATCAGGTGAGCGGTGCTGGCGTTCAGGTCGACGTGCAGGGAGACGAAGTCCGCTGCCCGCAGGGCGCCTTCAAAGTCGAGCTCCCGCTCGACCCCTTCGACCAGTGGTAGGTCGTCCCGGCGGTCCCAGTAGCCGACTCGCATCTTGCACGCAAGGCTGCGCCGGGCGACCTCTTGGCCGATGCGGCCGAACCCGACGAGGAGGAGGACCTTTCCTCCAAGGTCGTTGCCGAGCAGTGCCTGGCTCCATCGGCCGGAGGTGGCCGCACGAGCCGCTTCGGGCAGTCGCCGCGTGAGCATGATCATCAGTGCCAGCACGAGATCGGCCACGGCGTCGCTGAGCACCGGAGTCGTGGTGACGGCGATACGGCGTTCCCGCGCCGCCTCGAGGTCGATGTGGTCGAGGCCCACACTGACGGTGCTCACGGCCCGCAGGTTGCTCGCTCGCCTCAGCAGGTCCCCGTCAAGGAGCGTGCGGCTGTCCACGAGAAGTCCCTCCGCGACCGCCAGTGCCAACTCGAACCCTGCCCGGTCATCCCTCGGAGACATGCAGGTGACATCGCAGTGCTCTCGGAGTCGCTCGAGGCTCGCCGCCGGCACGGGCAGGGTGACGAGTACTGCTGGCGGCGTCACAGGTAGGCCGCCTGTGCTGCCGGGTCGGTGCCGGGGCGGACCTCAGCGAGGGCGCGGGCCGCCCCGGCGGCGAGAAGGGCGGAGTCGGACGCGACCTCGACCATGAGGAACCCCTGCTCGAGACGTTTCGGGGCGGTCCTGGCGTTGCCTGCGATGCCGGGCACGACCCCGTGACGGTGGCAGGCGTCGAGGATTCTGCGGACAGCGGACGAAAAGCTCTCGTCCGGATTGTCCGCACCCGGCTGCAGGCCCAACGTGATACTCAAATCTGCTGGACCGACGTAGACGGCGTCGACGCCCGGCACCGAGACGATGTTGTCCACGTCATCTACGGCCTGAGCCGTCTCGATCATGATGATGCAGCGGACGCCGGTGTTGGCGCTGCTGAAGTAGTCGGGCCCGGCCGAGTAGGCGGCGCGCAACGGGCCGTAGCTGCGCGCACCGCCTGGCGCGTACCGGCAGGCCCTGACGGCGGCCTCCGCCTCCTCACGGGTGTTGACCATCGGCACGATGACCCCGTAGGCGCCTGCATCCAGGCACTTTCCGATGATTCCCGGCTCGTTCCAGGGCACGCGGACAAGAGGCGCTACGTCTATGGAGGACATCCCCTGGAGCATTCCGACCATCTGGGCGTAGTCGATCACTCCGTGCTGGAGGTCCACGCACAACCAGTCGAACCCGGCATGGGCGAGGATTTCGGCCGAGAAGCTGCTCGGGACCGTGAGCCAGCATCCGAGCGCCGGCTCGCCGTGCTCCCACTTCCGCTGCAGGCGGTTCTCACGCAATCGCCCCACCCCTCTCACCTCCTGGAACTCGTACGTCTCGATGCGCTCGCCATGGCCGTCGACCACCAAGGCAAGCTCACTGTTGCAGGTATGGCTGTCTCTCGGTGGCGCCCTCCGGCGGTCGCTCCGGCTCGGAAGCCGCCAGCCGGGGGGCGCTCAGCAGTAGCAATTCGGTGTAGACGTCCTGCGGCGAGCGAAGCAGGTCCCAGGTCGGACCCTGCTCGCGGATCTGCCCGTCTCGCAACACGATGACGCGGTCGGCGACGCTCGCGACGACGCCAAGATCATGCGATATGACGAGTAGGGAGAGACCGAGCGTCTGTCGCAGCTCCATCAGCAGGTCCAGCACTGCGGCCTGCACGGAGACGTCGAGGGCGGAGGTGATCTCGTCGCAAACGAGCAGGCTCGGATGCGTGATGAGGGCGCGGGCGATGGCGACTCGTTGGCGTTCGCCCCCGGACAGCTCATCGGGATAGCGGGAGGCGATCGCCGCTGGCAGGCGGACCCTCTCGAGCATGGCGGCTGCCTCGCGGGTTGCTTCGGCGCTGGAAAGCTGCCTGAGCAGCTTCGCCGGCCGGGCTACCTGGGCTCCGACGGCTCGTCGGGGATTGAGCGAGTCGTAGGGGTTCTGGAAGACAATCTGGATCTGCCTTCGAAGGTCTCGTGATCTCCTCTTCGTGCCCCATGGCAGAAGATGCCCGGCGAACATCATCTGGCCCGTTCCCTGCGTGTGGAGACCGGCGACGCAACGGGCGATCGTCGTCTTCCCGCTTCCGGACTCACCGACGAGGGCTACCGCCTCCGAGGGCTCAATCGCGAACGACACGCTGCGAGCGGCGACCGTACGACCGGCTGCCGAACGGTGCTCCGCCGTGAGATCAGTGACCGCCAGCAAGGGCGCGGCGGACGATCTGGACGCAAGTGCCAGCGCTGGTTCCCGTGAAAGCTGCGGCGTCAAGTGAGAAAAGTGGCAGCTGACGCGGTGCCCCTCGGACACTTCCTCGAGCGCCGGGGCTTCCACGGAGCACCTCGGATGGGCTTGCGGACACCGTGGTGCGAACGCACAGCCAGCAGGACGATCGGTGATGCCGACGGCTACACCGTCGATGCCCCTCAGTCGTCGTGGTTCGTCGTGGTCCGGGACCGAGGACAGCAGCCCATAGGTGTACGGGTGCTTTGGCAGCATGAGCACGCGGCCGATCGAGCCTTCCTCGACGATCCGGCCGGCGTACATCACGGCCACGCGGTCCGAGATGGAGCTGACGACGGCGAGGTCGTGCGAGACGTACACCATGCTCACCCCGAGCTCTGCTCGCAGGCGCCGGATCTCGTCGAGGATGACGGCCTGCGTCGCCACGTCGAGCCCCGTCGTGGGCTCGTCGAGGACGACTACGGCGGGTCCGGCCGCCAACGCGGCCGCGATGACGACCCGCTGTTGCTGACCGCCGGAGAGCTGGTGCGGAAAGCGGCGCCGAAATGAGCGATCACCACCAGGCAGGCCGGCCCTGGCGAGGAGAACGGCCACCTCCTCGTCGGTGTTGCGTTCGGGGGCGTGAGCTCTCAGGAGCTCTCGGATCTGGGCGCCGATCCGCATTGCGGGGTTGAGGGCCGTCGCCGGCTCCTGGGGGACGTAGGAGATCAGTTTGCCGCGCAGGCTTCTTCGTTCGGTCTCGGGCAGAGAGATGATCTCTGTGCCCATGACGCGTACCGCGCCCCGGGTCACCCGGGTCCCGGGACGCTCCCGGCCGAGGAGTGCCACAGCCATCGTCGTCTTGCCGCTCCCGGACTCGCCGACGACGCCCAGCACCTCGCCGGCGGCGAGCGAGAAGCTCACGTCCTCGACGATCGCCGGGCCACGCACGACCCCGACGTGCAGCCCTTCCACCTCGAGCACGGGTGCGGTCATGCCGTTGGCGCGATGGTCGAGGCCGAGCGGCCAAGGCTTCGGGCGCAGGCGTCGGCCAGCAGGTTGATGCCGACGGTCATGGCTGCGAGGGCAAGGGCGGGGGCGATGACCGCCCACGGCTGGAACGTGAGGCCGGGCCGGTTCTCCGTCATCATGAGCGCCCAGTTGGCAGCGGGAGGCTGCAGCCCGACTCCGAGGAACGTGAGGGCGGCAATGGAGAGGATCGAGACCGTCAGGCGGGTTCCCCCGTCGGCGACAATCGTCGGAGCGATATTGGGGGCGATCTCCCTGAACAGGATGAAAGTGGTGCGCTCGCCGCGGGCTGAAGCAGCCTCGACGTAACCCCGTACGCTGACGTCCAAGGTGGCTGCCCTGATGATCCGGGCGATACCGGGGACCTGGATCGTGGCCACTCCGATGACGGCGACGAGACCGCCCGAGCCGGCGCCGGTTGCAAGCACGAGAAGGAAGAGGAGCGCCGGGATCGCCAGGATCACGTCCATCAGCCGCATGAGCACCCCGTCCAACCAACCTCTCGAGAAGCCGGCGGCGAGGCCGATCGTTCCGCCGACCACGTAGGCGAGCAGGGTTGCGAGGCCGCCGAGGAGCAGGACGCTTTCGCCTCCGCACAGGAGCCGGCTCAACACGTCGCGGCCAAGAACGTCGGTACCGAGGGGGAAGCGGGCATTTGGCGACAAGAACGGCGGTGCGACGATACGGGTGGGGGGATAGGGCGAGACAAGGGGGCCGACGAACACGACGAGGAGGATCACGACCGAAATGAAGAGCCCTACGCGACCCGACCAGAGTCCGAGAAACTTCGGGACGTGCAGACGGCGCGGAGCGGTCAGCTCGGCGGATACCGTCACGCCTGTGTCCGAAGCTTCGGGATCAGGAGAATGACGATGACGTCGGCAACGATGTTGATACCGATATAGATCATTGCGATGATCAGCCCGACTGATTGCACGGTCGGAATGTCACGGGCTTGAACCGCCTGCACAAGCCCCTGGCCGATCCCGGGGTAACCGAATACGGTTTCGACAACGAAGATGCCGCCGATGAGCCATTGCAGCGTGAGCGCTGTCGTCTGCACCGTCGGAGCCAAGGCGTTTCGCAGGGCGTGTTTGACAATTATACGACGCTCCGGGAGGCCGTTGAGACGCGCCCATTCCACGTACCCCGAAGACATGGCATCGCTCATGCCGGCACGCACGAGGCGAACCATGTACGCGTACCCGACGAGCACGAGCGTGGCGGCGGGAAGCACGAGGATGGAAGGTTCGCTCAACGGGCTCGTCCCCGGCAGGACCAAGGACACGGGAGGCAGCACATGCAACGTGACGCCGAAGAAGACCGCGAGCAAGCTCCCTACGACGAAATCAGGTATGCCTATCATCGCGAGCGCAGGCTGCGAGACGAGATTGTCGGCTAGTCGACCCTGGCGGACACCGGCGATGAGGCCGAGCACGACCGACAGCGGAATCAGCACGGCCATGGTGACCCCAGCGAGCACAAGCGAGTTCGCGAACCTGCCGCTGATGAAAGCCGACACCGATTCGTTCGCGGTCAGCGACTGACCGAGATTGCCGCGCAGCACGCCCCCGAGCCAGTCCAGGTAACGCTGGTAGGCCGGCTTGTCGAGCCCAAGCTGCGCGCTGACGGCCTTCAGGGCACTTGGGGAGGAGTATCGTCCGAGAACGGCGTAGGCGGCGTTCCCGGGCAGAATTTCCGTTCCTACAAAGATCAGCACAGAAGCCAGCAGGGCCAGCAGCAGCCCGACGCCCAGCCTGCGGAGAATCATCCGGGCCATCGGGTGTGAGCGCGATGAGCCCGGTGAGGGCGCGTCTTCGCCGGCTGCCATCGGCGCCTCGATCGTGAGACTCATCTGCGTCTCAGGTGTGCTCCGTACTCAAGTCGCCAGCCAGGTCTTCGAGTACACGCCGCCGCCGAGCGGACCGCCTTTGTTCGGCTCGATGCCGCGCACCGCGTGCCCCAGGCCGTCGAGCGTCGGGTAGAAGCCCCAGTCGAGGTAGCCTCCTCTCTCCCATTCAATCTGCTGAAGCTCGTATTCCAGTTCCCGTTGCTTGCCGACATCCGGTTGCGCAATGAGCTGGGCATATAAGGTATCCCACTGTGGATCGCTCCAGTGGGTCTCATTGAACTCCGCTCCGGGCGCCATGGACTGGGACCAGCGCGTGACGAGCGGCTGCGAGAACCACTCCGACTGGGCGAAGTTCTGCTTCAGATAGACCGGGCCGAAGTAGATGTCGGCCGCCAGCTCTTTGACGGTGACGGTGAAATTCGCCTGACTTGCCTCTGTCGCAAAGACCGTCGCTGACTCGAGCATGCCAGTAGCCACAGTCGATGAATACAGGGTGAGGTTCATACCTTCGTGACCAGCCTGCTTGATCAGAAACTTCGCTTGATCGATGTCCTGCACTCGCTGGGCGATCGCGGCATCATAACCCGGCAATCCCTTCCCAGCAATGTCGTTGCCAATCTGACCGTATCCTTCTTGAGCCTCCTCGACCAGTTGCGGGCGGTTGGCTATCAACCGCATCGCCTGCCTCATCCGAACATCCTGGAACGGGTAGAGATCCACCGCCATATAGATTGGCACGGAATTAGGACCATTGCCCTGGAGCACGACGGCCTGACCGGTGTGACGGAGGCTCGTTGCCTGCGCGTAGCTCAAGCTCTCCATGCCGTCCACCTCGCCGCCCAAAAGAGCGTCGAAACGGGCAGTCGGGTCAGGGATCGAGACGAGCTGAAGTTCGTTCAGATATGGGAGACCTGACTGCCAGTAGTCGGGATTTCGAGTGAAGACGCTGTACTGGCCGGGCTTCCACGACTGGAACACGAAGGGCCCTGTCCCGTTCGGTGGATCGGAGTTGACCCATCCTTCCTTGACAACTGAGAACGAGTCGTCATAGAAGAGGTAAGGGAGGAAGACGTTGGCCGTTTTCAGCGACAGTCGAATGGTCAGGTTGTCCAGCTTTTTTATGGACGGGACGTCCACAAGGGAACTCACAAGCGCTTGTTGGTTGGCGGCATTCTTCGGGTCCGCGATCCGCTTCAACGTGTAGATGACGTCGTCGGCCCCAAACGCAGAGCCGTCATGGAAGGTTACTCCCGAGCGCAAACGTATGGTCCACTGAGACCCGTCGGCGTTCGGCTCGGCCGATTCGGCCAGCAGGTACTCCAAATTCAGGTCGGCATCCAGCCGGAACATGGACTCGTAGAGGTTGAGCGTGCGGGCGTCGTCTATGTCGGCAACGGGTGCGTTGGGGTTGAGAGTCTCGCTCGAGCCGCCGCCGATGTAAGCAACAGTGAGCTTGCCGCCTCGAACGGCCTTCGCCCCCGACGCCGTGGTCGTGGCCTGGCTACCGGAGGAGCCGCAGGCCGACAGACCGCCCCCCAAAGCTGCTCCGACGCCGAGGACGAACGCACCCTTGAGAAAGTCCTTTCTCGACAAGCGGCGCGAGTCGTCGGGCCACGTAAGCTGGCTCTCACCTGGTCGGTCCATAACTCCCCCTAGTGTTGGATGAACTTGATAGATCCGTTGCCGCGGTTGCTCCTGGTCTGTCAGCCGACCACGCCGCTCGGATAATGGTCGAGGAGCCCCCAGTCGTGATGTGGCAGCACGATGTCGGCATTCGTGGCCATCCACTTGAAGGCGGCCATGACCTCCTCGAGGTTGAAGAAGATCCCGCTCGGCCAGGACAATTCGAGATTCTTGTAGAAGGGGACGAGGTCACCCGGGAGGCAGACGCGTCCCGCATCGGTCTGGACCACCACCACTTGGGTACCCGGACTGTGCCCTCCCAGACGATGGACGGTCACGCCATCGGTGATCGAGACGTCCCCGTCAGGGAGCTCCAGGCGATCTCGGATGTCCAGCAGGTTGTAAGAGAATTCCGGGTAGTAGTACGGCGCCCAGGGCGGAGGCCGGATCCCGAGGTAGAACTCCGAGCGTTGTACGAAGAAAGTCGCTCGCGGGAACTCGGTGTTGTTCCCGATGTGGTCAAAGTGACAGCAGGTGTTCACGACGACATCGACGTCCGCAGGGGTCAGACCGACCGTCTTCAGCTGAGCCTTGACAGTCCACTCAGGACGGTGCTCGGTCCAGATGGCGTTGCGCTCCAGGGCGGCGTCGGTGTCGGGTCGCCCGTGCGAGCATCCCGTGTCGACGACGATGTTCAGATCACCCCCTTCGATCAGCCACATCGTGAGGGGGGATCGCAAGCCGGCCATGACCTTGCCGTCGAACCGCAGCTCGTCTTCCCAGCCAGACGGGCGTCGCGAGACGTCGTGCTCGAGGTCGACCCCGAACAGGGCATACGGGGCAGGTGCCGGGCCGGCTTCGTCGCCCAGCGGAAGAAAATGAACCCTCAGGCCCATCAGGGCCTCCGTTTCTCGTGTGAGTGTCGAGGACCCCGCGTCCCGCACCGGCAAAGATACGAACTCACTCGCAGGCGTCGGCAGCTTCGGCTGAGCGATGACATCTCGGTTCCCCCTCCCCCGTCGCCAGATTCCCTCCCGCCTTGCCCAAAAGCCAGTTTACTTGTCCTACGGGCCAAGTACAACATAGGCTTTCGCAAGTGCTTGGACTACGAAGTCGTGGCTGACGTGGCTCTTCCCCCTCCGCCCCTCACGCGGGAGGATTTCGACGCGATCCTTGCCGAGTGCTCGAACTGGGGCAGGTGGGGCGCCGAGGACGAGTTCGGGGCGCTGAATCTCATCACGCCCGAGGAGGTCAGGCGGGCTGCAGGGTTGGTGCGGTCTGGCCGGACCGTCTCCTGCTCATGGGAGCTCGACAAGATCGCCGGTCCGGACAATCCGAAGCCGGTCCTTCATCACATCACCATGCTGCAGGACGCCGACATCGGCGACGGGGGTGACCTCCGGTTTACCGGAGATTTCATGGGCATCGAGATGCACGGTGATGCTCATTCGCACATCGATGCTCTTTGCCACGTTGTGTATCGCGGGCTTTGTTACAACGGATTGCCCGCTGACGACGTCATCGGGTCCCTCGGAGCCCGTCGCCTGAGCATGGACGTCGCCAAGGCCGGCCTCGTGAGTCGCGGAGTGCTGATCGACATCCCCCGCTTGCGAGGGACTCGATGGGTGCAACCGGGGGAGGCGGTGATGCCCGAGGAGTTCCTCGCCGCCGAGCGCGCCACCGGCACGCGGTTGCGGAAGGGCGACATCGCCCTCGTTCGCACCGGGCACGCCCGAAAGCGCCTGGAGGAAGGACCCTGGGAAGCGGCAGTGCTCAAGGCCGGCCTGCACGCCACGGTCATGCCTCTGCTTCATGCACGCGATGTCGCCGCCATCGGCTGGGATGGGGACGGGGAGGCCGTTCCCAGCAATTGCGAAGGCGTCATGTACCCGATCCACACCATCGGCGTGAACGCCATGGGTCTCTACTTCGTCGATAGCCTCAACTTGGAAGAACTCGCGGCGGCCTGTATCGAGGAGGATCGCTGGGAGTTCCTCTGCGTCATCGCTCCGTTGAGAGTTGGCGCGGGGACTGCCTCGCCCGTCAACCCGATCGCCGTCTTCTGATGCCCGCGCAACCGAGGGGGCTGCTCGAGGGCAAGCGTGCGGTGATCTCGGGCGCTGGCCAGGGCATCGGGCGCGAGACGGCACGGGTCCTTTCGCGAGAAGGGGCCAAGGTGGCCCTGATCGACATCGACAGTGCCGCTGCCGACGAGACAGCCGCGGATGTGAGGGGCGAGGGGGGCACGGCTCTCGTGCTCGTCGCCGACGTCACCCGCGAAGCCGAGGTCGAGGAGGCCGTCGGCATCGCCGTGGCGGCATGGCAGGGGCTCGACATCGTGATCGGGAATGCGGCCGTCCAGCTGACAGGTGAGGACGACCGAGTCGACCGGATGCACCTCGAGGTCTGGCAACGCACAATTGACGTCAACCTGACTGGCATGTTCCTCGTCTGTAAGCACGGAATACGGGCGCTTCTCGAGAGCGGTGGTGGTGCGGTCGTGTGCCTCGGGTCGCCCACCGGGCAGTACGGCTGCTCCCCGGGGCTGGACGCCTACTCGGCGAGCAAGGCCGGTGTCCACGGCCTTGTTCGCGTCATGGCCGCTGACTACGGCGATCTTGGCATCCGCGTCAACGGAGTGCTGCCCGGCTACACACTCACGCGCATGAGCGAGTACATGAGCCCGGAGGAACATGCCGACCTCTTGCGTACGATTCCCATGCGGAGGGCTGGAACGCCTGCGGAGGTGGCTGAGGTCATCGCCTTCCTTGCCTCTGATCAAGCGCCCTATGTCACAGGGGCCTTCTGGGCAGCTGACGGCGGCATGACGGCGGTCTAGCTCGAGGCGGGCGGTTCTCCCACGGTCGGCGGCAGCCAGTATCTCTGGCCTTTCCTGCCGTGCATGGGCGCCATCTCGAGCATGCAGTGGCGCCTCATCGGGACCTCCAGCCGCGCGTCAGCGCGATGTGGTTCGAGCTGAGAGCGTGCTTCCCGAGAAGGTGCAGGGCAGCGACTTGACACCGTTGACGAACATCGAATTGGCAAGCACCGGCTCGCCGATCTCAAGATCGGGTGCTCGTCGTGACAACTCTTCGAAGATGATTCTCAGCTCGAGGCGGCCCAGATGCGCACCCAAGCACATGTGGCGGCCACCGCCGCCGAAGGTCAAATGAGGGTTCGGGCTCCGCTCGATGTCGAACCGATAGGGATCTTCGAAGACCGACTCGTCTCGGTTGGCGGAGTTATAGAACATGACCACCTTGTCCCCCGCGTGGATCCGTTCACCCCCGAGCTCCACCTCTTTGACGGCAGTCCTCCGAAAGTGGACGATGGGCGTCGACCAGCGCAGGATCTCCTCAACGGCGAGGGGAGCCAGCGAGGCGAAGTCGTTACGCAGGCGCCGCCATTGGTCAGGATTCCTCGACAGTGCCAGCATCCCGTGCGCGATCGCCGTGCCCGTTGTCTCGATGCCGGCGGTGATCAACAGCTCGAAATAGCTGCCGACTTCGTCCTCCGTGAGGTGCTTGCCGTCGACCTCGGCGTTCATCAGGGTGGTGGTCAGATCGTCTGCAGGGTGTAGTCGTCGCTCTTGTTGCAGCCCTTTTGCATAGTCGATCAGCTCGAGAGCGGCCCGCAAGGCGTCCTCAAAGGTGCCGAACTCCTCGTCACCCTGTGGAACCGACATCCTCGACAACCGGGCGATCTCGGACCGGTCGGACTCCGGAACGCCCATCAGGTCGCAGATGACGGCGATCGGAAACGGCTCGGCGATCTCGGAGGCGAAATCGCATCCGCCCCGCTCGCGGGCCGCCTCGATCACGGCGACGGCGTGTCGGCGAATGAGGTCCTGCAACTGAGCGATGTGGCGTGGCGAGAACGCAAAGGCGGCGATGGCACGCATGCGAGTGTGGCGATCGCCGTCCATGTCCAACAGCCAGCTGTAGGTCTCCCCGACGGCCGGTGGAAGCTCGAACAGTTCTGTCCCGAGCGCTGAAATGAACGTGTCCGGCCGCCGGCTGACCTCGCGGACGTCACGATGCCGGGTAACGGCCCAATAACCTCGCCCTCCAGGCGACCACTCCGTCGGCGGCTCCTCCTGCCAGATGACCGGCTGTCCGCGACGGAGCTCCACGAACACGTCCTCGCGATCGGGCGCTTGCCAAAAGCTCGGGTCGGACAGGAGCGCATCCTTCGAGGTTGCCATCTCGGTTGTCAGTATCCGTTAGGTCTTGTGCGAAAGGCGCACAGCCCATTGCCCGTGGTCGGGTGGAAACAGCGGGACAACACCGTTGCCGGCAAGCTCAGCACCCCGTTCGCTCCGATCCTCGATGGGATGAAGCCACTCGACCACGACCGGACCCTCCATGCCGACGAGGTCCACGAACACGGGGTCCCCATAGGGGTGGTAGACGAGGTACTCCCGCCCCTCGGCGACGAGTGCGAACCCCGTGCTCGTCAGGTCCGTCCTCGGCACCATCTCGGAGAGGTCAATCGAGCGCGACACGGCTGCGCAACGTCCCATCGCCTTTCGCGGGCCCTCGTCGCCGTCCGGATAGCCGGGAACCAAGTGGAGATAGGCGTACGGGTCCATGTAGAGGATGTTGTGACCTCGGGTGAACGTTCGCCACACCCAGTCCGCATGACCGCCTATTCCCCACAGGTGGTCGGTGTCGGCGATCACGACCTTGCCGAGGTAACGAGCGGGTGGGTCCCATGGCCAGTGGTCGAACCCGCGCCCGTTCCAATGCATCGGGGAGACGGCTTCGGCGTCGCTGGCGAACAGCACATCGTTATCGGGCACTGGCCAGGCCGAGGTGATCAACACGGGATGCTGCATCGGCCGTGTCGCCTCATATTCGTGGACGACATCGATCATGTGATATTGCCAAGTGTGGTTGGCCGCCGTTCCCTCGTGCTCGTTGCCGATCTCGTAGAGAACGTTGTCGAGATCGCCAACGGTGTCGATTACCCGCCGCACGTAGGCCTCCTGCAACCTCACCACCGCGGGATCGCGTAGCGTGTGCACCCACTCGTGACCCTCGCCATCGGGCGATGAGGCGTCGATCCCGTTGATGTTGTTGTCCCGGTGGAAGGGATGGCCGTGCCACGGGTTCGGCCCCTGCGGAGTGTACGGCTTGTCGCCGCCGCTCCAGCCCTGGAACAGCATCACAGCGGTGTAGATGCCTCGCTCGCGAAGGTCGATCACCCGCGACCGAAGGCGCCCGAACCAGTCCTCGTCGAATCGAGTCAGGTCGAACCTTGGCTTGCCGTCGCGGGCGAGCCCAGGGCCGGTACGTGCCCACGCAATCGGGGTGAAGTAGTAGTCGCCGTCCCACCAGGAACCCCACTTGGCATTCTCCCAGGTCCACAGCCGCATGAAGTTGTGATCGTGGTCGACCATGAACTCGAGCCAACCTTGCCAATCGAAGGGATCCGGTGGGTCAACGGGGCCGGCCTCCTGCAAGGTCGCCCAGGTGTGTGACCCCGCGAGCAGGATCGCCTTCCCGGAGGTGTCGGCGAAGTACCTCGGATTGCCCGGATGCACTCGCAACGGGCCTTTTGTGGCGGATCGTTCGGGGGGACTCGGGGTCATTCGCTTTTGAACACCTTCCCTCGGGTCTGGGCGCCTTTCACTGCTTCGAGCGACCTGGCGCTCGCGTGCGCGGGCAGCGCCAGCTCGAGCAGGCAGGATTCTCACTAGGTCGGGGCCAGGAGTCGGTCGAGGCCTCGCGGCGTCGGACGCAGCTGGCCGTCGGTGACACGATGCCCCCTCGCGGCGTCCACCTTTCAGGAGGCATTGGCCGAAGCTATAACTAAACTGGCTCTCGGGTCAAAAATTCCTGTAGCGCCGGCCGGCGCGGACCATGAGGGTCTAAGACCGTGCGGGCTCACGCCGAGAGACGGTTGCCGACCTGAACGGCTTCCCGGCTGGTCACCACCAGGCCGAGCTGCTGTGCGGCCGAGGTCGCCTCCTCGAGAAGCTCCCGTGCTCGAGAGGCGTCGCCAGGCCGGCCTCGATCAATCAGCCCTCTCGCCCACCACACGCGGGTGCGGGCCGCCAGGGCCGTGGCGCCAATCGACCCCTCCAGTTCGAGGGCGGCGGCGAAGCGGGCGTCCAGGTCCTCGGGGCGGCCCAGCAACCCGGCCAGCCCTCCGAGGTAGCGGTCGGCCGCCCCTGGGCAGTAGACACCCCAGGCGACGACAAGAACCTGGCCGGCAAAGGGGACAAGCTCCTCATAGAGAGCGGCAGCCGCCGTCCGGTCTCCTACGGCGAGACACACCTCTGCGAGGACGGACAACTCGCCCGACCAGGTGACGTCACGGCGCACGGCTGCGAAGTCGTCGCGGGTCAGATCGGAGAGCACCGAGCCGGCCTCGTCGGGCTCTCCGGCTTCGACGAGTGCGCTCGCCAGCAAGGCCCGGATCGCCGCCAACTCGGGGGTCGCTTCGACCGCCGACCGCGCCATGGGGAGGAGAGCGCCGGCCCCGCCCCGCTCCAGCTCGATCCGGAACATCAGCGTGGCCCAGGAGATATAGAAGTTGGCGTCGCTCTCGACCATGGGCAGCAGCTCCGCGGCGTTCACCGCCGCGGAGTCGAGGCGCCCGTCGGCCAGGTCGAGCATGCCCTTCCACATCCCCACGAACGCCGGGCGAAGCCGCCCGGCGCCGTCGCCCCTTGCGAGCTCTCCAACGTGGGAGATGGCGGCTTCTGCTCCGGCTCGGTCACCCTGGACGAGACGGGCCACGACGGCCAGGCGATCCCTCTGCAAGGTGGCGACCCCAAGGTCGCCCAGGTATTCGCCCGGTGGGGACTCCATCAGGCGGCCCATGTCATCAAGGACAGACTGCAGCACTGCAATCGCCGGACTTCCCATCGCGAGGCTGCCACGTTGCAGCAGCGTGACGAATTGCGCCCAGAAGTGGCCGCTCTCCCGCGCCAGCTCGACCGCCCGGCGCGCCTCCGGCTCGGCCGCCATGCCTTCGCCGAGATTGACGCCTCGATAGAGGGCGTCGTGGCCCAGCAGTTGTGCCCGCACCGCAGGCGCCTCCTCTCCGAGGCCAGCGAGCGCTTCCGGCACGAGCCGAACCCAGTCCTCCCGCGAGACGCCGATCTGCGCCCCGTCAAAGCGGACCAGCAGCGCCTCGGCGAAGGCCACCGGGTCGCCAGCCTGGCGGGCGATTCCGACCGCCTCATCGGCTAGCTGATTGGCCCTGTCCTCGTCACCGGAGAATCGCCGGTTCACGGCGGTGGTGAGCAGCAGGTTCGAGCGAGCGGCCAGCATGGGGTCATCCGCCACGTCGAGCGCCTGCAGGGCGTGCTCGCCGATGGCGGCTGCTTCCTCGAAGGCCGCTTGGCGTGCAACCTCGTCGATGGCCCGCTCCACCCAGGGAAGGGCGGCGGCGACCGAGTCCGCACTCGCCCCGGCACACAGGTGATAGGCGACGACTGCCGCTGACACGCCCCGCCGCTCCGACAGCGCCTCGCCGATACGGCGGTGGAGACGCGCCCGGCGGGCGGCGGTGAGCTCGGCCAGCAGCGTCTGGCGGACGAGCGCGTGGGAGAAGGAGAAGCGGCCCGGCGAACCCGGCGCCTCCTCCACGAGGTGGGCGGCCACCGCCTCCTCCACCCGTGCCAGCAGCGCGCCGGCGTCCTTCGGGTCGGCGACGGCTTCCAGAGTGCGCAGTTCGAACTCCCCGCCCGTTACGGCGCCGATCGTGAGGGCGGCATTAGCGCCCTCCGAAAGACGCGAGAGCCGCCGCCCCACGACCTCCCGCACCCCCTCGGGGATGCCAAGCGCCTCGATGGGTGCCGTCGCCCGCCAGCGCCCGTCGATCCGGACGAGGGCACCTGACTCCGTCAGGTGTCGCAGCACCTGGCCGACGAAGAAGGGGTTGCCCTCCGTCTGGCGGTAGAGGGCGCTCGCCAGCTCCTCCCCCGCCTCTTCCAGCGACTCGCCGGCGGCGGCTTCGACGTACTCGACGACGGCTGGCTCGCTCAGCCCACCGAGCGCCAGCCGATCGACAGTCGGCTCCCGCCTGAAGTCGGCGAGCATGCCGGCCAACGGATGGGTGCGGTCGAGGTCGGTGTCGCGGTAGGTCCCAACCACGAGCAGTGCCGCGGGGGCGGTGTCACGCACGAGGTGACGCAGCAGCAGCAGGGTGGGGGCGCTCGCCCATTGCAGGTCGTCGAGCACGAGAAGCGCCGGCGCACCTTCGCTCAGACCTCGCAAGAGGTTGCCGACGGCGTCGAAGAACAGGAAACGCTCGCCTTCGGGGTCCCCGCCGGCGCTCGAGGCAACGGGCTGGGCCACGTCCCCGAGCTCCGGCAACAGACGGCCGAGCTCGGGCCGCGCCCTCAGCCCGGCCACCTCGTCCTCGGAGGCGGTGACGACCCATTGCCGGAGGGCCTCGGCGAAGGGCTGGTAGGCGACCGCCAATTCTTCGTCGCAGCGTCCCCACAGCACGAGCCCGCCTCCGGCGTGCACTGCCCGCGCCAGCTCGGCGACGAGGCGGGTTTTGCCCACTCCGGGCTCACCGGCAACGAGGACCACCCGTCGGGTTCCGCTCTCGGCCTCCTTCCAGCTGCGCCCCAGGCGATCGATCTCATCGGCCCGGCCGACGAAGAAACCACCGGAGGACGTCGCCGCCGGGGGAAGGGGTGCCAACGACGCCGGCTCCCAATCCAGCGCCAGGACGTCGGTGGGAAGTGCAAAACCCTTCAGCGTCCGCTCCCCGAGGCGGATGAAGCGATGCCCCCCGCGGCTGCCCACGAGTGCAGCCACCAGCGAGGTCGTGAGGACCTGGCTGCCCTCGGCCTCGCTGCAGAGCCGGGCCGCCTCGATCACCGGCGGCCCGTACCAGTCCCCCTCCTCGGCAGTTGCTTCGCCACACGACAGGCCCACCCGCACCGCCGGGCTGCGGGGGTCGCGACGCCGGAGCCGGGCGACGGCCTGCTGGATCATCTCCCCGCAGGCGAGGGCTTCTGCGGCGCTCATGAACACCGCCATCACCCCATCACCGGTCGACTTGATCTCGGTTCCACCGTTTGCCAAGGCCCGGCGCACTTCCGCCAGATGCGCCCGCCGGATGTCGTCGTAGGTCTCGGGGCCATAGCGGAGCAGGTCCGTGGACCCCACCAGGTCGGTCATGAGCACGGTGATGGTGGCCGTCTTCTCTGCCATCGCCCCTCCCCGGACGCCCCTTCCCAGAGCGTAGGTCCCCCGTGGATTCTTCACCTGGTCCGCCTGCTGTCGCTACCGGCATCGCCTTGGCCGCCACCCGCGGCTGACTGGGGCAGACTCCGACCGTGCTGATCGGAGCGCTCGCCACAGCTGTCACGGCCCTGCGGCTGATACTGCACGTCCTGGCGGCAACGGTGTGGGTGGGAGGGCAGATCGTCGTCGCCGGGCTGCTCCCGACGATCCGTTCGCTCGGTCCGGAGGCAGGGAAGAAGGTCGCTGGTGCCTTTGCCCGCCTGCAGTGGCCCGCCTACGCGGTGCTCCTCCTCACCGGCATCTGGAACGTAGCGGCGTCGCGGGCCGGGCAACCTCACGCTTGGCAGGTGGTGCTCGGCGTCAAGATCGGTGTGGTGCTGCTCGCCGGTCTTGCCGCCTACTTGCACCAGCGCTCCGCCTCGCGGACCGCTCTTGCAGTGTGGGGAGCGATCGCCGGTGTGGCATCTCTCGCGGCGCTCGCCCTCGGCGTCTTGCTCGCCGGGTGACCGAGTCGAGCCCGCCAAGAAGAGGTCAGTGGCCCAGCGGCTGCTAGATGGGCACTGCAAGGGTGGCTATCTCGCTCTCTCGGCGCACGGCGGCTCGCAAGCTGAGGGCCGCGACCACCGGGACCCTCCGGCCGGACGGAACTACGCTCGCCAGCATGCAAACGGCCGACCGGCTCGCCGTCGACGGGGGCACACCGGTACGGCAAACCTTCCTCGATTTCTCCCGGGGCGCCGGGCTGCTGGGCGATGAGGAGCGCTCCGCCGTCCTCGAGGTGCTCGAGAGCCGCTCGCTCTTCCGCTACTACGGACCCCATCTGCTCGGGCGTGTGTCCGAGTTCGAAGCCGCCCTGGCCGAGTTCACGGAAACCAAGCACGCGGTGGCAACCTCCAGCGGTACCGCCGCGCTGCGATGCGCGTTGGCGTCGCTGGGAGTGGGCTGCGGCGACGAGGTCATCGTGCCTGCCTTCACCTTCATTGCAACGGTGAACGCAGTCGTGCTGGCGGGCGCTGTCCCGGTGTTCGCGGAGGTCGACGACACTCTCGGCCTGGATCACGTCGATGTCGCCGCCAAACTCACGTCGCGCACCGCCGCTGTCGTGGCCGTCCACCTCGAGAACGTCGCCTGCGACCTCGACCCGATCCTCGCCGCCATCACTCCGGCCGGCGTGCCGCTGATCGAGGATGCTGCCCAAGCGATGGGCGTCTCCTACAGGGGCCGGCAGGTCGGCAGCGTCGGGGCACTCGGCGCCTTCTCGTTCCAGCTCGAGAAGAACGTGACGGCGGGCGAGGGTGGGGCGCTCACCACCGACGATGAGCGCTTGTACCTCCGCGCCGCCCGCTACCAGGACCAGGGCGGCCAGTTCGTGACCAGCCACATGGGAGAGCGCGGCGGGGAGCTCGACGAGCCGTTCGCAGGCGAGAACCTCCGCATGACCGAGATCGCCGGCGCCATCGTCGGCGTGCAGCTCCGCAAGCTTCCGGGGTTGTTGGACGGCCTACGAACGAACCGCCGCCGGGTGGCCAGCACGATCGCGCAGGTCGACGGGATGACCCCTCGCCGCATCCCCGACCCTGACGGTCAGGGGGGCTCCAGTCTCACTTGGTTCCTCCCAGACCCCGAGGTTGCCCGCCGCTTCACGAAGGCGTTGCTGGCCGAGGGCGTGCCGTGCGCCCAGATGTACCGGGGCAAGCCCGTCTATGCCAACCCGGCCATCCTCCACCGCCGAACGGCCTCCATGAAGGGCGGGCCGTGGCACTGCGCCGAGCACCCGACGGCCGTCGAGTACCACATGGGGCTCTGCCCTCGCACGGAGGACTTGGCCTCGCGGTCGCTCCTCGTTCCCATCGGGCCGCACTGGTCGCCAGGCGATTGCGAGCAGGTCGCCGGTGCCGTCCTCAAGGTCGCCAGCCATCTTCTCGGGTGAGCTCCCGGCCGTTCAGGTGCGGGCGCAGGCGGGACCGACGACATCGCGAGGGCGATCGTGACGGTTCGCCTGGCTGTGGTCGGATGCGGCACGGTCGCCCGGCGCATCCACCTGCCGGGGTTGCGGGCGGCAGGTGCCGACGTGGTCGCCTTCGCCAGCCGAAGCCTGCAGTCTGCTGAAGGGGCCGCCAGTCAGTGGGGCAGCGGGGACGTCGCAGCTGACTGGCATGAACTGCTCGGGCGCCCCGACGTCGACGCCATCGACGTCTGTACGCCCAACGCAAGCCACGTCGAGATCGCCACGGCTGTGGCCGCCGCCGGCAAGCACGTGTTGGTCGAAAAGCCGATGGCCTGCAACACCGAAGAGGCCGACCGCATGATTGAGGCCGCCGACCTCGCCGGGGTCGTCCTCGTGCCGGCTCACAACGCCCGCTTCCTCGGGTCGTTCGTCGCCATGCGGGAGGCGGTCGGCCGGGGCGACGTCGGAGAGGTGCGGGCCTTCAGGTGCGCTTGGGGCCACACTGGCCCGCAGGATTGGGCACCGGACGCCGGCTGGTTCCGTGATCCGGCCGTCGCCGGGGGTGGCGCTCTCATCGACCTCGGAATCCATGCCGCCGACGTCTTGCGGGCGGTCCTGCACGACGAAGCCGTCGAGGTGAGTGCACTCTTGTCCGCCTGCCGCGACCGCGCGGGATCTCGGGGGCACGACGACAACAGGTCCGCAGGGCCCGACAAGGTCGAGGACATCGCCCAGCTCATTGTGCGCTTCGCCGGCGGGGCGGTCGGCACGCTGCAGGCGAGCTGGGCGCTCTCCTCCGGTAGCGACCACCAGCTGACGATCCAGGGCACCCTCGGGACGCTGCACCTCGACGACCGGACATTGCCCACCCTGCAGCCGGCGCGAGGAGGTGACGCCACGCGGCTGTTGCTTCCCGACCACTCCCCTTCTGTCTTCGATGCCTTCGTAGAGACGGTCGAGACCGGGAAGGAGCCTGCGGTGACGGCCGCCGACGGCCGAGCCGCGGTTGCCATCGTGACGGCGGCTTATCGATCGGCCGCCTCGGGAGAGGTCGAACAGGTGGCAGTGCTGGACCGCAGGGGACACCGGTGATGCTGGCAGGCATCGGTCGGGCGGCCATCACCCCCGAGACGCCGGTGATGCTCGCCGGCTTCGGCGGGAGGCACGAACCGGCGACTGAAGTGCACGACGAGCTCGAGGTTCGCACCCTCTACCTCGCCGACAGCAGCGGCGGAGCCGGAGTGTGTCTCGTCGTGTGCGATCTCCTCGGGATGTCGCCGTCGTTCGCGCTGCCGGTCCGGCAGAGCGTGGCTCTCGATCTCGGGCTGCCCCTGTCGGCCGTGCTCACCGCCTCGACCCACACGCACTCGGGGCCGAGCTGTATTGCCGGCTCCGAGGCTGTGGGATGGCCGACGCCGCCCGGGTACGCCGAGGTGCTTGTCGCCGGTTGTAGGGCCGCCGCTTCACAGGCGCGCCACGCAGCCGAGCCCGCTTGCCTCGCCTACCGACGGGCTCCCCTACCCGGCGGGTTGTCCGTCAATCGCCGGGGCCTTCCTTACGCTCCGTGGCTTGCGCTCCTCGACATCCGCTCGGATCTCGACGAGCGCATTGGCGTACTTGCCAACCTCGCCGTGCACCCGGTCGCCCTCGGGCCTGAGTGCCTCGCCGTCTCCGCCGACTGGGTGGCGCCGTTTCGAGGTTCGCTCGAGACCTCCCTCGGGGGCACCGCCGTGATGCTCTCTGGAGCACTCGGGGACGTGAACCCCCGTCATGTGCATAGGCAGTACAACACCTGCGCCGCCGACGGCTTCGCCGAAGCCAATGAGTTGGGCCTCGAGCTTGCGGACGCCGTGGCGACAGAGGTGGCTGCCGCCGAGCCCCTGGAGGATGCCATCGAGGTGCTGCGCTGCGAACGCCTCGAGGCCCCCGTCGGCGACACCTTGCTGGCCCAACTGCAGGGTTCCGCCACCACGTCGGTCGAGCTGATCGAATGGTCACTCGGCGGTGTCCGGGTCGTGTCGGTGCCCGGGGAGGCGTTCCATGCCTTCGGGAGGGCCATCGAAACCTCGCGTCAAGCGCCCGTGCTTCTTGCGGGGCTGGCGCCGGTGTGGCTCGGATATCTCCCGGCGCCCTTCGGCGAGGGATACGAGGAGTCGATGAGCTTCGGGGAGCCGTTCGTGAACACTCTCCTGCGGGCCCTCGCCGAACCTCCCGAGCAGGCCGTCGCGGAGAGCTGACGGGCACTGCTCCGCTCGGACGGCCGATCCCCGGTTCCGGCCGGCGGCAGTTGCGCTCAGGCGAACGAGCCCTATATTGATTGTGGCGGATCACTGCCGACAGAATCGCAGGGTCTGCAGGCTAAAGGTGGTAGCGATGGCGAACGCGAATCAGCTGGGATCGGTCAATCACGTCGTCCTCTTGATGCTCGAGAACCGCTCGTTCGACCACATGCTCGGGTACTTGTACGCAGGCTCGGGGAACGTCTCACCTTCGACCGGCCAAGCGTTCGAGGGCCTGACCGGTGAGGAGTCCAACCCGGACCCGACGGGCACGGCGGTGCCGGTCGTCGCCTTGACGGCGGCGACGCCGAGCGTCTACTTCATGCCCGGCGCCGACCCCGGCGAGGGCTACGGCCCCACCAACCTGCAGCTGTTCGGCGAGGCCGCCCCTCGCGACGGGACGCCGGCGCGCAATGCCGGCTTCGTCACCGACTACGCCACCACCTTGAGCGGCACCGACGCCAGCCGGCCGGTCGTCGCGGGCACCGTCGCTGCCGACATCATGGGAATGTTCACCCCGGCGCTCTTGCCGGTGCTGTCCGGCCTCGCCCGGGGGTTCGCCGTCTGCGACCACTGGTTCGCCTCGGCACCGACGGAAACCTTTCCCAACCGGGCCTTCGCCAGTGCCGCCACGAGCCAAGGGCAGATGGACGACTCCTCCGCCACCTTCACCTGCCCGAGCATCTTCGGGTTGCTCGGCGCCCACCAACTCGACTGGTCGGTCTACGGCTACGTGAAACCTCCGTACACGCAGTTCGACTTCCCCGACACCTCGAGTGCCCCCGAGTCGCACTTCGGGCTCTTCACGGACTTCCAGGCGGCCGCCGCGGCCGGCACCCTCGGGGCCTACACGTTCCTCGAGCCGAGCTGGGGATCGTCCGGCAACAGCCAGCACCCGAATTACGACGTCGCCCTCGGCGAGCAGCTCATCCACGACGTCTACTACGCCCTGCGCAACGGTCCGGCCTGGGACGAGACGCTCCTGATCATCACCTACGACGAGCACGGCGGTTGCTTCGACCATGTGGCGCCCCCCTGGGGAGCGGTGCCGCCGGACAGCACGATCGGGCCGTCCGGCTTCGACTTCACCCGCTTCGGCGTGCGCGTCCCGGCCGTGCTCGTCTCGCCCCGCATCGCCGCCGGCACCGTCTTTCGGCCTGCGGGTACGGTCCCGCTCGACCACACGTCCATCTTGAAGACCATCGAGACGCGCTGGTCCCTGCCCTCGCTGACGGCCCGTGACGCCGCCGCCCCCGACCTGGG
The DNA here is from genome assembly GCA_963735115.1 of uncultured Actinomycetota bacterium. Taxonomy (GTDB): domain Bacteria; phylum Actinomycetota; class Acidimicrobiia; order Acidimicrobiales; family Bog-793; genus JAKACA01. The sequence goes on from CAVTJR010000002.1 coordinate 676,714, forward strand.
CGACGCCCTCACCCTCGCCACCCCACGGACCGACGACCCCCTCACCGGCGTCGTCGTCCCGACCTCGACCGGCGCCAATCCGGCCGCCGGAACGCCCTCGCACATCCAGGAGGTGCAGGCCCGCATCGTGTCACAACTGCCGGTGCCGCAAGCACAGGGCCAGGTGCCGACCGATGTCTCCAAGCTCGTGACCGAGCACGACTACGACACCTACATCGAAACCCGCACGGCGGCATGGAAGGCGAGCCGAACGGATCCTTGAGGCTCGAAGCCGACGACGCCCGCCGCCCGCCTAGAGAAGGCTCCGACGCCTGGCCGCAGGCCATACCCTTCTGAGCGTGCTCCACCTCCACCGCTCGGAACGAGCCGACGGCCTCGTGACGATGCTGGCGGAGCTGCTCGCCGAGCCGCTCGAGGACTCCATGTCGGCCGAGGTCGTGGCCGTTCCCACCCGGGGCGTCGAGCGCTGGCTCACTCAGCAGCTGTCGGCCTGTCTCGGCGCCAGCGCCGGCCGGCACGACGGCGTATGCGCCAACATCGACTTCCCCTTCCCCGGCTCGGTCACGGGGGCGGCCTTGGCGCTGGCGGGCGGCGTCGACCCCGGTGCCGACCCGTGGGCACCGGAACGATCGGTCTGGCCGCTCCTGCAGGTGGTGGACGCCAGCCTGGGCGAGCCCTGGCTCGCTCCTCTGGCGGCTCACCTGCGCAACTCCGCCCCCGAGGGCGAAACCCGCCGCTTCGCCAGCGTCCGCCACATCTCCGACCTCTACGACCGCTACGGCGTCCACCGTCCCGCCATGGTGCGCTCGTGGCTGGACGGCGACCGCGACCACCCGAGCGACGGCTGGCAACCGGAGCTCTGGCGGAGGCTGCGCCACGAGATCGCCCTGCCGAGCCCGGCCGAGCGCCTGGTGGACGCCTGCGCCCGCCTGCAGGACGAGCCGGCGCTCCTCGATCTGCCCGCACGCCTGTCGCTTTTCGGCCTCACGCGGCTGCCCGCCAGCTACCTGGACGTGCTGGAGGCCATGGCGGCCGGGCGGGACGTCCACCTCTTCCTGTTGCACCCCTCGCCGGCGCTCTGGCGCAAGGTGGCGGCGAGACTCGAGAGCCCGGCACGGGGTCTTCCCCGCAGCCAGGACCCGACGACCGACGAGAGCAAGAACCCGCTGCTCGCCTCCTGGGGCCGCGACGCCCGCGAGATGCAGCTCGTCCTTCGCGGCGGCGGCGCCGCCGTGCTGGACCACCACCTCGCCGTCGGCAACCCGGCCGACGACCTCCTCCACCGGCTGCAGGCGGACGTCCGAACGGATCGCCCGCCGCCCGGACTGCCGACATCGGGCGGCGAGGACCACCGTCAACTGCTCGATCCGGACGACCGCAGCATCCAGATCCACGCCTGCCACGGCCGCGCCCGCCAGGTCGAGGTCATCCGGGACTCCGTCCTCCACCTCCTCGAGGAGGACCCCACCCTCGAGCCGCGCGACGTCATCGTGATGTGCCCCGACATCGACACCTTCGCACCCCTCATCCAGGCGACCTTCGGCAGCTACGACCCGGAGGACACCGACACCCACGCCCTCCCCGACCTCCGCGTCCGCCTCGCCGACCGCTCCCTCCGCCAGACCAACCCCGTCCTCGGCGTCGTGGCGGAGCTCTTGGAGCTCGCCGTCGGGCGGGTGACCGCCACCCAGGTGCTCGACCTCGCCAGCCGGGAGCCGGTCCGCCGGCGCTTCCATTTCGACGACGACGACCTCACGCGCATCGAGGAGTGGGTCGTCGGCACGGGCGTCCGCTGGGGCCTCGACGCCGAGCACCGCGCCCCCTTCAAACTGGAGGATTTAGCAGCCAACACCTGGCGGGCCGGCCTCGACCGGGCGCTCCTCGGCGTCACGATGGCCGAGGAGGGCGAGCGCCTCTTCGGCGGGGTCCTGCCCCTCGACGACATGGACAGCGGGGACATCGAGCTCGCCGGCAGCCTGGCGGAGCTCCTCGACCGTCTCGCCGCCGCCGTCTCGGTGCTCTCGGGCACACGGGCGATCGATGGTTGGGCGGGCGGCATCGCCGACATCGCCGACGCCTTCACGGCCACCTCGGAGCAGGACCTCTGGCAGCGCCTGCAGCTGCAGCGCCTCCTCGACGACCTCGTCGCCGAGGCGACGGCGGCCGGGACGGTGAGCCCGGTCGAGCTCAGCCCGGCCGACGTCCGCGCCCTCCTGGCCGATCGCCTGCGGGGTCGCCCCACGAGGGCCAACTTCCGCACCGGCCACCTCACGATCTGCACGCTCGTGCCCATGCGGTCTGTCCCCCACCGCGTCGTCTGCCTCCTCGGCCTCGACGACGGCGTCTTCCCCCGCCACGTCGAGCGCGACGGCGACGACCTCATCGCCGCCAACCCGCAGGTGGGCGATAACGACGCCCGCACGGAGGACCGCCAGCTCCTCCTCGACGCCCTCCTGGCGGCGACCGACCGGCTCGTCATCACCTATACGGCCAGAGACGACCGCAGCAACCTCGCCCGACCGCCCGCCGTCCCCCTCGGCGAGCTCCTGGACGTCATCGACCGCACCGTCAAGGTGAAGGACGCAGCCCGCGCCCGCGAACGACTGACGATCCACCACCCGCTGCAGCCCTTCGACGTCCGCAACTTCACGCCCGGGGCGCTCGTGCCGGAGCGGTCGTGGAGCTTCGACGCCGTCAACCTCGACGGCGCCCGCGCCTCCACCCGTCCGCGGGTGGTGCCCGGTCCCTGGCTGGCAGCCCCCCTGCCCGACCCCGAGCCGGGGGCGATCGAGCTCGAGCGGCTGGAGGCGTTCCTGCGCCACCCCGTTCGTGCCTTCCTCCGCAACCGCTTCGGCGTCTCGCTCGCCGACCGTTCCCACGACATCGACGACGCCGTCCCCATCGACCTCGACGGCCTCGAGCGCTGGGGGGTCGCCGAGCGCATGCTGGCCGCCCGCCTGGCGGGCGCCGACCTCGAGGACTGCATCGCCGCCGAGCGCGCCCGCGGCCTTCTCCCACCCGGCGAGCTCGCCACGCCGGAGCTGCACAAGATCACCGCCGCCCTCGAGCCGCTCGTCGCCGTCGGCCAGAGCGACGTCGAGCCGTCGTCGCGCGACGTCAACGTCGCCCTCCCGGACGCCACGACGCTCATCGGCACGGTCGCCCACCTCCGGGGCGACGTCCTCCACACCGTCACCTACTCGGCCCTCTCGCCCGCCCACCGCCTCATCGCCTGGGCGCGACTGCTCGCCCTCAGCGCCGCCTGGCCGGAGCGCGCCTTCGAGACCGTGACGATCGGGCGCGCCCGCGACGGCGCCCGCGGCGCCACCGTCTCGATCGCGAGCATCCCGCCGCTTGGCGACGATGCAGCCAGGCGCCAATCGACCGCCACCGAGCACCTGCAGAGCCTCCTCGACCTCTACCGGCGGGCAATGCGCGAGCCCCTGCCGCTCTACCTGCGGACCTCGGCCGCCTGGGCAGCCGCCGTGCGACAGGGGAGGGACCCCGAGAAAGCCGCCAGCAAAGCCTGGACGTCGGACTACGGCTATCCGCGGGAGGACAAGGACCGGGAGCACGTGTTGGTGCTGGGCGGGGTGGCGGGTTTCGAGTGGGTGCTGGCGGCGGCCGGGCCGCCCCGAGCCGGCGAGGAGGGAGACGGCTGGGCAGGCTCGGAGACGACCCGCCTCGGCCGTTACGCCTGCCGCCTCTGGGACGGCCTGCTCGATCACGAGGAGGTCGTCGACCGGTGAGAGCCAGCACGAGGGCGCCCGAGCCGTTCGAGCTCTGCGGGCCGCTCCCGACGGGGGTGACCCTGCTGGAGGCGAGCGCCGGAACGGGCAAGACCTTCACGATCGCCGCCCTGGCCGCCCGCTACGTGGCCGACGGGCTGGCACTCGACCGCCTGCTGATCGTGACCTTCACCCGCATGGCGACGGGCGAGCTGCGCGAGCGGGTGCGAGAGCGACTGCTGAAGGCCGCCGAGACGCTGACGGCGGCACGCGCCGGCATCGCCCCCGACGACGACCTCGGCTGCCTGCTGGCCGCCGGCACCGAGGAGGAGGTGGCGCTGCGACACGAGCGGCTCGCGAAGGCGATCGCCGATTTCGACGCCGCCACCATCGAAACCACCCACGGTTTCTGCATGCAGGTCCTCTCCGGGCTCGGGACGGCGGGCGACGTGGAACGCGACGTCACCCTCATCGAGGACGCCCACGACCTCCTGGAGGAAGTCGTCGACGACCTCTACATCCGCCGCTTCTGGGCTCGGCCCGACGACCTCATGTTCGCCCGCCGCCAGGCCCTCGACATCGGGAGGGAGGTGCTGCAGCACCCGACGGCGGCCATCGTGCCTCCGCTCAGCCAGGACCGCGACGGCAGGGCGATCCGTCGCCGCCTCGCACAGGCAATCGGCCGCGAGCTCGACCGGCGCAAGCGCCTCGCCCAGGTCCTCACCTACGACGACGTCCTCATCCGGCTGCGCGACACCTTGGCCGACCCCGTGCGCGGCCCGGCGGCGTGCGCCCGGCTGCAGGACCGCTACGCGGTCGTCCTCGTCGACGAGTTCCAGGACACCGACCCGGTGCAGTGGGAGATCATGCGGCGGGCCTTCGGCACGGGGGGGTCGACCCTCGTGCTCATCGGCGACCCGAAGCAGGCCATCTACGCCTTTCGGGGCGCCGACGTCTTCGCCTACCTCGAAGCCGCCGACGAGGCCGCCTCCGAGGCCACCCTCTCGGTCAACTGGCGGAGCGACGGCGGCCTCATCGAGGCCTACGACGCCCTCTTCGCCGGCAGCCAGCTCGGGCACGAGGGCATCGCCTACCGCAGGGTCGCGCGCCACGCCCGCCAACGAGGAACCTCGCCTCCTCGGGGCGCCGAGTGGCGCCGCCCTGCGAGTGCGCGTCCTTCACCGCCACGACGGCCTCGTGACCATGACGCAGCAGGGCTTCGCCGCCCTCCCGTCGACGCGCGCCCTCGTCGCCCGCGACGTGGCCGCCGACGTCGTGCGGCTGCTCTCCTCGGACGCCCGCATCGTTCTGCGGAGGGAGGACGCTTCGGAGGCGGCCTGCGAGCCGCTCCGCCCGGGCGATGTCGCCGTCCTCGTGCGCACGAACTACCAGGCCGCCATCGTCCGCGACGCCCTGCACGAGGTGGCCGTGCCGGCCGTGATCGCCGGCGCCGGCAGCGTCTTCGCCACGGATCCGGCGACGGAGTGGCTGCGCCTGCTGGAGGCGCTCGAGCGCCCGACGGCACGTGACCGCGCCGCCTCCGTGGCGCTCACCGCCTTTGTCGGCTGGGAGCCCGCCCGCGTGGCCACGGCGGCCGCCGAGGAGTGGGAGGACCTCCACTGGTCGCTGCACCGCTGGGCGGCCACCCTGCGCCGCCGCGGCGTCGCCGCCCTCCTCGAGAGCGTCACCGTCACCCGTGACCTGCCGGCGCGGGTGCTCGCCCGGCCGACGGGCGAGCGCTACCTGACCGACCTCCGCCACGTCGCCCAGCTCCTGCAGGCCGAGGCGATGTCCGACGGCCTCGGCTCGACGGCCCTCACGGCCTGGCTGCGGCGGCGCATCTCCGAGGCGGAACAGGACGCCGGCAACGAGGACCGCAGCCGGCGGCTCGAGTCCGACGCCGAGGCCGTGCAGGTGCTGACGGTGCATCGCAGCAAGGGGCTGGAGTTTCCCGTCGTCTACTGCCCCTACATGTGGGAGGGCCGCAGACAGGACGACGCCGTGCCCGTCTTCCACGACCCCGACAACGCCAACGTGCGCACGATCGACGTCGGCGCCGGCGGGGCGGCCTTCGCCCGCCACCAGCGCCTCGCCCTCATCGAGGACCGCGGCGAGGATCTCCGGTTGCTGTACGTAGCGCTCACGCGCGCCAAGCACCAGGCCGTCCTGTGGTGGGCGGGCGCCCATCAGGCCGAGCACTCCCCCCTCGGTCGCCTGCTGTTCGCCCGCGACGACGCCGGCGTCGTGAGCGCCTTCGGTCCTCGGGCGCTCGGCGACGACGAGGTCGCCGAGCATCTGGTCGGGCTCGGCAGCGGGATCGAGGTCGAGCGCATCGCCGCGGTGGAGACGCTCCCGTGGGAGGGCGTCGTGCCGGCAGCGCCCGAGCTCGAAGCCGACCGCTTCGACCGCGTGCTCGACTGGAGTTGGCGGCGCGCCTCCTACTCGAGCATCACGCAGGCGAGCCACGACCTGAGCGTGGGCAGTGAGGCAGGCGAGGAGGCCATGAGCGACGAGGAGGTCGGCGGCGCCGCCGTGGCGGTGGCCGCCGCCGGCGACGACGCCCTGCGGGCCGTGCCCCTCCTGCTGGCCGACATGCCGGCCGGGGCCCGCGTCGGGACGCTCATCCACTCGGTCATGGAGGCGAGCGACTTCGCGGCGACCGATCTCTCCGGCGAGCTGCGGGCGGCGCTCTGGGCACAGCTGTCCTGGCAGCACCTCGACCTCGGCGACCTCGACGCCGTCATCGAGGGGCTGTCGGCCGCCATCGAGACGCCCCTCGGCCCCCTCGTGGGGGGCGCACGCCTGCGTGACGTCGGCCGGGGGGACCGCCTCGACGAGATGACCTTCGAGCTCCCGTTGCTCGGGGGTGACACCCCTCGGGGCGAGCTCGCCATCGCCGACATCGCCGCCGTGCTCTCGGCGTACCTGCCGGCCGGCGACCCGATGGCGCTCTACGCCGAGCGGCTCGCCGGCGACCCGTCGCTGAGCACCACGCTGCGGGGGTACCTCACGGGCAGCCTCGACCTCGTCTTCCGCCTCCCGGGCGAGCGTTTCGTGATCGTCGACTACAAGACGAACCGGCTGGGCGGCTTCGACGAGCCGCTGACGGCCTGGAACTACCGGCCGGCCGCCGTGGGCGCCGAGATGACCGCCGCCCACTATCCGCTGCAGGCGCTCCTCTACACCGTCGCCCTCCACCGCTACCTGCGCTGGCGGGTGGCCGGCTACGAAGCGGACCGCAACCTGTGCGGTGCGCTCTACCTCTTCCTGCGGGGCATGAGCAGCCGCGATCACCCAGTCGTCGACGGGCATCCGTGCGGGCTGTGGTCGTGGCAGCCGTCGGGCTCCTTGGTGGAGGCCCTCAGCGACCTCTTCGACCGGGGGCGGTCGGAGTCGTGAGCTTGCTCGACGCCGACGCCGTCGACGCCTTCGACATCCGCCTCGCCCGCCGCGCCGGCGGCGTGCTGCACACCTTCAACGGGGCCGGCGTCCTCAGCGCGGCCGACGTGCACGTCGCCCTCCGGCTCGGACAGCTCGGTGATACGAGCGACGACGCCGTCCTCCTCGGCGCCGCCTTTGCCGTGCGCGCCCCCGGCTCGGCCACGTCTGTGTGGATCTCGCCAGCGTGCGCACGACCGCCAGCACGGACCTCGACCTCCCGATCGACCTGCAGGCGCTCCCCTGGCCGCCCGAGGGCGACTGGATCGACCGGTTGCGCGCCAGCCCCCTCGTCGGCATGGGGCGCCCCCTCCACTTGGAGGAGACGACGCTCTACCTGGACCGTTTCTGGTCCGAGGAGCGCCAGGTGGCTGCCGACCTCCTCTCCTTGTCAGGCCCGCCCGCGGACGGGGTGGACATCGGGTTGCTGGCGTCAGGGCTGGCGCGGCTCTTCTCGAGTGAGGACGAGCCCGACTTCCAGCGGTTGGCGGCCGCCTCCGCCGTGCTGCGGCAGTTCTCCGTCATCGCCGGCGGACCGGGCACGGGCAAGACGACGACGGTGGCGCGCGTCCTGGCCCTCCTCGACGAGCAGGCCGCCGCCCGGCGGGAGCGTCCTCCGCTCGTCGCCCTGGCGGCGCCGACCGGAAAGGCGGCCGCCCGCCTGCAGGAGGCCGTGCACGAGGAGGCCGCGACGCTGCAGCTCGAGCCGGCGGAGCGAGCCCGCCTCCTTGAGCTGCAGGGAACGACCCTTCACCGCCTCCTCGGCTTCGACCCCGGCAACCGCAGCCGCTTCCGCCACCACCGCCTGAACCGGCTCGCCCACGACGTCGTCGTCATCGACGAGACGTCCATGGTCTCGCTCTCGCTTATGGCGCGTCTCGTCGAGGCCGTGCGGACCGACGCTCGCCTCATCCTCGTTGGCGACCCCGAACAGCTGGCCTCTGTGGAGGCCGGCGCCGTCCTGGGCGACGTCGTCGGGCCGGCGAGCCGCCGGCTGCTCATGAGGCCGCCGGCCCGGCGAGACCTTGCCCGTGCCGCCGGGCAGCCGGTGCCGGCATCGGACCCGCCGGGCGACACCCCCATCGGCGACGGGGTGGTCGTGCTGCGGCACGTCCACCGCTACGGCGGAGACATCGGCCGTCTGGCGGAAGCCATCCAAGGCGGCGACGGCGACGATGTCGTCTCTCTGTTGGCGGGCGGCCAGGAGGACGTCTGCTGGATCCCGGTCGACGTCGCTGCTGAGGGGGTGTCGAGCAGCCTCGAGCCGGTGCGGACGGCGGCGGTCGCCAGTGGCCACCTCCTCGTGGAGGCCGCCCGAGCCGGCCTCGCCCTCGATGCCATCGCCGCCTTGGGTGCATTCCGGCTGCTGTGCGCCCACCGCCGGGGCCCCGCGGGCGTCAGCACGTGGATGACCGCCGTCGAACGATGGCTCTCCGCCGACATCGAGGGTTTTGCTACCGACGGTCTCTGGTACGTGGGCCGCCCCCTCCTCGTCACGGAGAACGACTACAGCCTCCGGCTCTACAACGGCGACACGGGCGTCGTCGTCGCCAGCGGACCCGGCCGCGTGGCCGCCGTCTTCGAACGGAGCGGGCAGGTTGTCGAGGTGAGTCCCACCCGGCTGGCGTCCGTCGACACCGTCTACGCCATGACCGTCCACAAAGCCCAGGGCTCGCAGTTCGACACGGTCGCCGTCCTGCTCCCGGGCCCCGACTCCCCCATCCTGACCCGTGAGCTGCTCTACACCGCCGTCACGCGCGCCCAGCGGAGGCTCTTCGTGGCGGGGACGGAGGAGTCGATCCGTGCAGCCGTGGGCCGGCCGATCGCCCGGGCATCGGGCTTGCGGCGGGCGCTGTGGGGCGACTCGGCCTGACTGGCGCCGCCAGCCGACGCGGGCGCCGGTCGGGCAACTGAAGTCACCCTCGACCTCTCCGGCGGAGTTGAGACATCAGCGCCGTCGGCCCCGCAGGCCATCCGCTCTCTCGCCGGTGAGCTCAGGCGTCGTCGAACCCCCCGATCGGGTGATGCTCCCGGAGAAACTCGGCGAAGAGGGGAACGGTGAAGTCGATCTGGCCTCGGGTCGGCGACCAGATGAGACCTTTCTGCAGAAGATTGTCGCGATGTGGCGACGTCTGACGCTGGTTCTCGGCGCCCCAGCGCCGGGAAACCTCGGCGGTGGAATACGGCGCATCACCGAGCGAAGCCATGGCGGCGAGATAGCGCTGCTCGGCGTCGCTCGCCATGTCGAAGCGGGGACCGTAGAAGGTCCTGGCCAGCTGTTCTTTGACCAGCTCTCGGACCTCTTCGACATCTCGCATCGTTATCGGCGACGACTCGACCGCGTTCCACAGCTCCCGCCCGTACTCCTGGAGAAAGTAGGGGTAACCGGCAGCTAGCCGCACCACCTCGATGGCCGCATCACGGCTGAACTCCACTCCCAGCCCGGCGGCCGGCTTCACCAAGGCCACACGGGCTTCGGCGTCCCTCAGCCGGCCGAGCTCCCGGTACTCGAAGAGCCGGTCGGCATATGGCTTCGCCTTCATGAGGCGTACCTGCAAGTCCGGCAGGCCGGCGCCCACGAGCGCAACGGGCAAGGCGTCACGGCTGACGGCCTGCAACGCCATGCAGACCGCAGCGAGCGAAGACGCGTCGAGGTTGTGCATCTCGTCGACAAGGAACAGAGCCCCACTGCCGGCCGACCGAGCCGTCTCCCCGATCTCCCGTAAGAGATCGACGAGGTCCTGCTCGGGATCCCCTGAGTCGGCAATGCCCGTGGCGGCGGCGACATCGAGCTTCAGCTGCACTCCGCCCGGCGTCACGACGCTGAACGCCTTCACAACACCGAGGGCTCGCTCCACCCGGTCCTTCATCCGATGCCTGCGGCTCATCTCGCGCAGCAGCCGGGAGGCCATCTGGGCGAAGGTAGAGCGGAAGTCCGGCTGGGATCCCACCTCCTGCACGTCGGTCGTTGCCCAGCCGGCCTCTGAGGCAAGGAGGTCGATCTCCATGAGAAGGACCGTTTTCCCGACCCCACGGAGCCCGTAGTAGATAAGACTGCGATCGGCTCCGCCCCCAGACAGCATCTCGGTGAGGGAGCTGAAGTCCTCGAGGTCCCTGTCCCTGCCCGCCAGGTGCGGCGGCTTGCGGCCCGCCCCCGGCGTGTACGGGTTGTCCCGTCTCTGCACGGCGCGATTCTAACCTTTTCTAACCGCCGATCACTCAAGGTTAGAAAGTGCTGGATCGTGGCGCTGGCGCAGGTCCGCCGCCCGCGTGAGCTGTCTAAGGTTTTCTAACCCGCGGTCATTGAAGACCCTGAGCGCAACGCAATCGCCGTCGGTGCTCCTGATCAGGGCTTTTCCCCGCTGGAGCGGGACACATTCGAAACCTGCGACCACCTTCGGGCCGCGAGGACGGAGCATCGAAAGGAGGTCCTCGATCTCTCGTCCTCAAGTTACAACCGTGTAGTTTGCGGTGGAGCTGAACGCGGTGGAGGCGAAGGGACTTGAACCCTCGAACCTCTTGACTGCCAGTCAAGCGCTCTACCAACTGAGCTACGCCCCCGTTGGGTGACATTCACCCTAGCAATCGCCGGGAACCTGCTTGTCCCATGGAGTGCTTCGATCCTTCGACGGCGCCAGTCAGCCCCGGCCCGCTCGCGAGGGCGAGCCTCCGATGGCGGAGGGTCGCACCACTAACCTTGCGGTCATGTCCGAGGAGTACGACGTCCAGGAGGTAGAGACCCGCTGGCAGCAGCGCTGGGCCCGCGAAGGCACCTACCAGGTCAACATCGACGACCCGCGCCCGCCCTCCTACGTGCTCTCCATGTACCCCTACCCGAGCGGGCCTGCCCACCAGGGCCACATCCGCAACTACACCTTCGGCGACGTCCTCGTGCGCTACCGCACGATGAACGGCGACGCCGTCCTCTCCCCCTTCGGCTTCGACTCCTTCGGCCTACCCGCCGAGAACGCCGCCATCAAGGGCGGCCTGCCTCCTCGCGTCTACACCGAGGCCCGCATCGCCGAGCTGAAACGCTCCGTCAAGCGGCTGGGCGCCGTCTACGACTGGCGCCGCGAGCTGCGCAGCCACGACCCCGACTACATGTTGTGGAACCAGGTCATCTTCCTCGAGTTCCTCGAAGCCGGCCTCGCCTATCGCGCCGAAGCGCCCGTGAACTGGTGCCCCGGCTGCCACACGGTGCTCGCCAACGAGCAGGTGCTGCCCGACGGCACCTGCGAGCGGTCCGGGGACATCGTCGAACGGCGGAACCTCGAGCAGTGGTTTCTGCGCATCACCCGCTACGCCGACGAGCTCGTCGACGCCCTCGACGAGCTCGACTGGCCCGAGAAGGTAAAGACCATGCAGCGCAACTGGATCGGCCGCTCGCAGGGGGCCGAGTTCACGCTGCCCGTCAAGGACCACCCTGAGCTCGGCATCCGGGTCTTCACGACGCGGCCGGACACGTCCTTCGGCATGACCTATGCCGTCCTCGCCCCCGAGCACGCCCTCGTCGAGGCCCTCACGACGCCCGCCCAGCGCGAGGAGGTCGAGGAGCTGCTCGTGCGCGCTTCGCGCGAGACCGATCTGGAGCGGCTGTCGTCGGAGGAGTCCCTCGAGAAGCGGGGCGCCTTCACCGGCAGCTACGCCGTCAACCCGTTCAGCGGCGAGCCGATACCGATTTATGTGGCCGACTACGTGCTCTCCGGCTACGGCACGGGCGCCATCATGGCCGTGCCGGCCGAGGACGAGCGCGACTACGAATTCGCCGAGGCGTACGGGCTGCCGGTGGTGAGGACGGTGGAGCCGCCGGAGGGTTTCGAAGGTGGGGCCTACGCAGGCGACGGCCCGCACATCAACAGCGACTGGATGAACGGCCTCGACAACGCCGCCGCCAAGGCGAAGGCGATCGAGTGGCTGGAGGCTGAGGGCATCGGCCATGCCACCGTCAACTACCGCTTGCGGGACTGGCTCATCAGCCGGCAGCGCTACTGGGGCTGCCCGATCCCGGTCGTCTACTGCCCGTCCGACGGCATCGTGCCCGTGCGCCGGGAGGATTTGCCCATCCTGCTGCCGGAGGACGTGGAGTTCCGGCCGACGGGTGAGTCGCCCCTGCGCTTCCACGAGGGCTTCCTGAATGCCGTCTGCCCGCGCTGCGGTGGGCCGGCGGTGCGGGAGACCGACACGATGGACACCTTTGTGGACTCGGCCTGGTACTTCTTGCGTTTTGCCAACCCGCACGACGAAGAGGAGCCCATCGACCAGGAGGCCGTCCGCCAGTACCTGCCGGTCGACCGCTACATCGGCGGCATCACCCACGCCATCTTGCACCTGCTCTACGCCCGCTTCTACACCCGTGCCCTCGGCGACGTCGGCCTCTCCCCCGTCGAGCTGCGCGAGCCCTTCCACCAGCTCTTCTGCCAGGGGATGATCCGCCTCGGGGGCAAGGCCATGTCGAAGTCGAGGGGCAACGTCGTCTCGCCCGACGTGTACTTGGAGACCGTCGGGGCCGACGCTCTCCGCCTCGGCCACCTCTTCCTGGGCCCGCCGGTCGAGGACATCGACTGGTCCGATCAGACCGACGAGATCATCGACGGCTGCCTGCGCTACATCGGTCGCGTGTGGAGGCTCGCCACCGGCGACGTCCGGGGCGAGGGTGCCGCCGGGGGGCAGCAGCCCACCCCCGACGATCTCCGCCGGGAGGTGCACCGCACGATCGCCCGCGTCACGACCGACATCGAGCGATACGGCTTCAACACCTGCGTGGCCGCCCTCATGGAGCTCACGAACACGATCTACAAGCACGTGCACGCCGGCACCGACGCCTCCGTCGTGGACGAGGCGATCGATTGCCTGCTCGAGCTGCTGGCCCCTTTCGCCCCCCACCTGGCGGCGGAGGCCTACGAGCACCGGCACTCCGAGCACGTCCACCTGCGGCCGTGGCCGGTGGCCGATCCTGCCTACCTGAGGGCGGAGCGCGCCACACTCGTCGTGCAGGTGAACGGCAAGCTGCGCGACCGCATCGAGGTCGACTCCGAGATCGGTGAGGACGAGGTCGTCGCCCTGGCGTTGGCGTCGGAGAAGGTTCAGCAGCAGCTGGCCGGCGCCGCACCTCGCCGAGTGGTCGCCCGGCCGCCGAACCTGGTGAACGTCGTCGCCTGAGCGGCCTGCGCCGGCCTGTCCGCTCGTGGGCGGTTTCAACCCGAACTGGTAGCAGTTTGGGACGCGGGCCGTCCCAAACTGCTACCAGAACACTTCGACGCCGGCGCCGGCGGCAACGGTGGCTTAGCCCCCAGCTGAGGCAATTTCCTCTTGACGTCGCACAGCCCCGGAACGAAACTCGGCCGCGGGCGAGGTGGCAGCCTCACGGGGGACCGGTTTGTCCATGGCAATGGATCGCGACGAGAACTCGCAGTGGACCGAGTGACCTCGTTTCCCGCCCGCAGCCGTCCGCCCCTCGTGCCTGCCTTCGATCGTCCGCGCCTCTCCGCCAAGCTTGCACAGAGCTGGAACGTGCCCCTCACCGTCGTGGCCGCCCCGGCCGGGTCGGGCAAGAGCTGGCTCCTGGCCGGCTTCGCGCAGGCCGACAAGGGGCCCGGTCGGAGGGTGCTCTGGTACCAGGCGGATCGGGCGACCCTCGACCACGCCGGCTTCGTCCAGCAAATCTTCGAAGTGTTGGAGGGTGCCGGCCTGATGACAGGGGCGACACCAGTCTCGGTCGAAGCCTTCGTCTCCACCGCCTTTGGCGCTCGCTCGGCGGAGGCCCTGCTCGTCGTCGACGATGCTCACGTGCTCGCTGGCTCCGGCGCCGAGTCCGCCCTCGGCGAGCTCGTGTACCACCTGCCGCCCTGGCTCCACCTGGCCCTCCTCAGCAGGCAGCCGCCCGGCGTCGATGTCTCCCGATTGCGTGTGGCTGACCAATTACTCGAGATCGGCCCGGACGAGCTGCGCTTTCGCTCGTGGGAGGTCTCCGATCTCTTTCGTCGCCACCACGGCCACGACCTGCCGCCGGAGGAGATCGCCGAGCTCGCACGGCGGACGGGCGGGTGGGCAGCCGGGCTGCACCTCTTCCACCTGGCCATCAAGGGGAAGCCCGTCGCCTACCGCCGCCAGATGATCGTCTCCCTCCCGACGAGGTTGCGCACGTGCCGCGACTACCTGACCGAGAACGTCCTTGCCGGCCTCGAGCCCGACCTGCGGGAGTTCCTCATCGAGGCGAGCGTCCTCGGCGTCCTCTCCGGCACCACCTGCGACGCCCTCCTCGAGCGCCGGGGCAGCCGGGCCGTGCTCGAGGAGCTCTCCGGCAGGCATCTCTTCCTCACCACGACCGACGCCGTCGCCTACCGCATGCACGAGGTGCTGCGCGGTCATCTCGAGCAGCTGCTCTTCGAGCGGCTGGGAGACGAGGCGGCCGCCGCCCACTGCCTGCGAGCTGCAGGGATCCTCGAAGCCGAGGGGCAACTCGGTGAGGCGTGGCGGGCGTACTGCCGGGCGCTCGACTGGGAGTCGGCCCGCCGACTGCTGCACAACTCCGCCGGAGAGCTCCTCGGGACGGCGCCAACGTGGTGGGAGCCGTTGACGGGAGCCATGGCGGGCAGCGACGCCTGGGTGCTCTTGGCGCGGGCCCGCCGCCAGGTGCTGGCGGGCCGCTGGCGGGAGGCGCTCGAGACCTTTCGCCGCGCCGAAGCCCTCGCCGACGTCCCTCGCCTCGCGACGACCTGCACCGAGGAGCTCATGGCCCTCGAGGGCTGGGTCGAGCCCACCTCCACCGTGCCGATCGGCTGGTCCGGGACGCTGCGCCAGGTGCTCACCCGCGGTCCGGGAGCCGTCGCCACGACCCGCCTCGACGAGCCAGTCGACCGGCTCGTCGCCTCCCTCGCCGCTCTACTCGCCGGCTGCCCCTCGCGCGCCTGGGAGTTGCTGTCGGAAGGGCTCGACTCCCCCAACCCGTCGCTCGAAGCCTGGGGGACGCTGTCGGCGGCGCTCGCGGGCTGCCTCCTCGGGCGGAGCGGGAGCCATGAGCTGGCCGCCACGGCCGCCGCCGACCTCGAGCCGACCCTGCCCCCCTGGATCGTGCGCCTCCTCGAGCTGCTCTCGGGCGCTGGCGCCCCCCTCGTCGTCGCCGTGACGACGGACGCCTCCGAGGAGCTGGCAGATACGGCCAACCCGTGGGCGGAGATCCTCGTCGCCCTCCTGCGGGCAACGGCCGGCCTGCTCTGTGGCGACGGCAGCGCCGGCGGGCAGGCGGCCCGGGCGCTCGAGCTTGCGCAGGGTCTCGGATCGCGGACGCTGCAGGTGTGGTCGTCGCTCCTCGTGGCGGTCCTGTCGGTGCGAGACGGGCTCCCAGAGGCCGAGCGTCAGCTACGCGCGGCCGAGCGCATGGGGCGAGCGATCGGGTGCCCAGGGGCCGCCTTCCTCGCCGAGCGCCTCCGGGAGGGCGGCGACCACCCGGGTGTGCCCGTCGTGGCACCGCCAGGGCTGAGCGCCGCCGACGTGTCCCTCTGGCTCAGCGTCGCCGAGCGCCTGGGGTCGCACGCCGGGCGGCGGGACGGACACAGCGCCGGGCGGGAGACCCCGGAGGGGCCAGGGACAACCGGCAGGCGAGCCGCCATGAATGGCGAAGCCGAGGACGGGCGATCGCCAGACGTGCGGCTGCGCTGCTTCGGCGACTTCGAGCTGAGCATCTCCGGGGTGGGCGTCGACCTGTCACGTGCACAGCCGAAGGTGCGGGCTGTCCTGCACGTGCTCGCCGTGAACGCCGGACGAGTCGTGCACCGAGATCGCCTGGCCGCCACCCTCTGGTCGAACAACGGAGAGGCGGCGACCCGCAACCTGCAGGTGGCCGTCAGCTCGCTGCGAAAGTTCCTCGACGGGGCGGCTCCGCAGGACGACTCCCGGGAGGCTCGCACTCCGGGCCCGGGCGCCATGATCGGGCGCCGCGGAGACGGCTACGTGCTCGAGCTGACGAACGAGCAGGCCGACGTCCTGCAATTCGCCGAGACCCTGCGAGGCGCCCAGGCCGCCCGCGCCCGGGGCGACCTGGCGGCCGCCGCTCTCGCCTGGCAGGTGGCACTCGAGATCTACCGGGGCGACCTCCTCGCCGCCGAGGGAACGGCCGATTGGCTCGTGGAAGAGCGCGAGCTGTTTCGCACGCGGGCGGCCGAGGCCGCCGAGGAGCTGGCGGCCCACCGCCTCGAGACGGGCGACGCGGCAGGAGCGCTCCGGGCGGCCGGGCGGGGTCTCGAGATCGACCGCTACCGCGACGGCCTGTGGCACGCCCTCGTGGCGGCCCACGAGCAGGCCGGGGAGCTCGCCGCGGCCGCTCGGGCGACGGCCGACTACGGCCGCGTCCTCGAGGACCTCGGCGTGCGCCCAGCGGCGACGGCGCCTGCGACAGCCTCTCTCTGAGGCGAGCGAGCCGAGGAGAGAGTTCTCATAAAACCGGTCCATTGACTCCGCTCGCCGAGGACCGATCCTCCTCGACGTCGCGGACGGCCTCCACCCACCACCCGAGCATGCATGCCGGCGTTGATCGATCCAGCCTTGTTTGAACGCCCGACCTGGGCGGGACACAAGTCTCCTCCGAGCTTGCGGCGATGAGCGTCCGATCGGGCACGAAGGTTGCCCGATCGGCGTGACGACCGTGCTCGACACCGGTCAGGGACGGGCGGCACACTCGAAGTGGTGAACGAGCCGACGCGGCTCATGGAGTCGAGAGACACGAACCGGCCGGCGGAGGTGACGCGCGCCGCCGGGCCGGCCGTGGGCAATGGCGGGCTCCTGCTGGCACAGAGGCTTGCGGGCAACAGGGCGGTGACCGCCTGGGTGCAGGCGTCCCGTACGCCCTGTCCCGGCTGTGGCGGCAGCTGCTGCGACAAAGAGGAGCAGGCTCGTGAGCAACCGAATGGGCTCGGTGCGTCAGGCCTCGGCCCTATCGGTCTCCAGCGGAGCATCGGCGAGTGGCTCGAGGAGGGTGTCCACGCCATCGAATCCGGGCTCGGGGTCGCCGGCGCCGACTGCCAGCTCGCGCTCGACCGTAAACGCGACTACGTCGAAGGCGGTGTGCGAGGGCCGGAGGATCTACAGGCGCCCACCAACATCGGGGGTTTCAGCGCCAAGTACGATCCCGCGTCCAAGAAGCTCACGATCACCCTTGACGGCGGCGTGACGTTCACCGACGGCATCACGATCGAAGGAGGCGTCGTGATTCCAACCCCCGGTCTTGCCGTGGCGGTCCCGGCGGCCAACGCCATCATCCTGCTGCCGCCGGACCAGCGGGCCGCGGCCGTTGCGCCATGGCACTGGGCGGGCGACGACGAGGCGTGGCTGGGGAAGTTTCAATCGGTCGTGCAGTCTGCCTGGAGCGAGAAGTTCCAATTCCACTGCAACCGGGAGTACTGGACCGACCTCGAGGCCAACGTCGAGGTCGAGGTGCACGTGCACAAGGGTGCGAAGGCCGCAAACGAGCACGTCTCGCTCACGGTCTACAAGGTGCCTGATGACGTGTCGGCCGGTGTCGGCGTCGTCAACTCGAGGACCGGCAGCCCGCTCGAGAGCACCATGACGATCGCCAGCACCGATGTCGCCCCCCGCACCGACAACCTCTTGGAGCAAGACATCCGTTTCGCACCCAGCTCGGATACCTTGAGCGGCGACGGAGCGAGCGATGTGACGACCATCGCCAACACCTTCAAAGCCGGTAATCCGGTCTGTGCCATGTGCGGCCGCATGGTGCCCGGTCTCGAGGGACCCGTCCTCACCATCAACGTCCTCGGTCGCGCCGGCGCCGACAACGCCGCCAGCTGCGCCGCCAGGTTCAAGGCCATCAAGGCGGGCCTCGCCGCCGCCGGCTTCGTCGACGTCGACGCTCGCGTGCGCATGGGCTCGAGCGGCGTCGAGGAGGCGACCGCCACGCTGGGCGCAACGGCGGTCGCCGAGGGAGGGGTCGCGCAAACCGTCGCAGCCCACGAAGCCGGGCACGTGTTCGGTCTCGGCGACCAGTACGCCGTCGGCGCCGGCAGCGCCATCACGGGTACCGGACTTGCGGCCGGAGCAGCCTCCAAGCACGACCAGTTGGCCAAGGACATGGGGCTGCCCGGCTCGGTGGCCGAGAACAACGACAACATCATGGCCCTCGGCAGCGTCGTGCGACCTGAGGCGTACTCCACCTTCTTCTGGGCGCTGAAACAGGTGAGCGGCATGGACGACTGGTCCCTCGGTCCCCCGATTCCGGTGGCCTCCTGCGAGCCACCCGGGCCTGGCGACTACCCCATGCCGCCACCCAATCCGACGACTGCGGTGGTGTAGGCGCGGTGAGTCAGTCCGACGCCGGGCGAGGCGACGGCTCCGTGCTCCTCGAGCAGCGCATCGATCGCCCGCAGGTCTTCTACGCCCGCCGCGTCCGCGACGACGGGCACTACGAGGAGACAACCGAACGCCAAGGAGGCTGGCGGCCCGTCTTCCCCCTGCGCCCGCAGGACGTCAGGGAACTGGCGCAGGCGATCCTGGACTGCGGCTTTTTCGAGCTGCAGGCGGAATACTCGCCGAAAGGGACGTCGATCGGCGGCAGCGACGTGACGTGGTCAGCGCACGTCGGCAACCAGTCCGGCTCAGTCGTGTTGCGAGGTGTCCCCGACACCCCTGTGCCCGCAATCGAGCGGCTGGAGCGACGGTTGGCAGAGATTCTCCAGGGCGCGGCGGACGCCTTTCGGGAGGGTGAGGCGCCGGCGCACTGAGCAGCGGCCCAGAGTTGCGAGATGTCTCGCCGCCGCCCGCGGGGCGGCAAGGGAGAGCGAGGCCGCCTCAGACCACCTCGATGCGGTGGCGGAGGTGGGCGGGCTTCGCCGCCGCCACGATGGCCTCCAGCTCGGCGAGCTCGCCGGTCGCCGGGTCGGTCACCCGCACGACGATCTCCCCGCCTCCCTCACCCGGGAGTGGCCCGAGGGGCGTCTCCGACCAGGCGACGCCACCCGGATCGACGATCTCGGCCTCGGTCCCCGTCACCAGACGGAGGTGAGCGGCCAGGCCGGAGGCGGTGCCCTGCCAGCGGTAGAGGTCGGCGGCCTGCAGCACGAGAGAGCGGCGGCGCTCCTCCGGCCAGCCTTGCTCGGCCGCCAAGCCGACCCAGCCCGCCAGCCAGTCGAGGAAGTCGGGTGGCGTGAGGAGGGGGTCGAAGTACGCCCAGAGGCAGTCCATCGCCACGAGGGCGGGTGCGAGCACGTCGTCGAGGCCGGCCACATAGCGGAGCACGAACTCGTCGTCGTGGAACATCGCCGGGAGCATGTCGGCCACGGGGTGGGGCGTCGGGCAAGTGCCCGATTCGACGCTCCCCCGCCCGGGCGGTGGCCGCCCTGCGAGCGGCCGGGCGGAGCTGGCCGAGGTTGCGGCGGCTGGCATCGTCACGCCTCTACCCGGAGCACGTGCTCGTAGCTGAACACGAGGGAGTTCTGGTCGAGGAGGATCTGGTTGACGGACTCGCCCCGCTCGCCCGTGAGCGGGTCGGCCGGGAAGAGACGGGTGTCCTCCAGGTAGTCGATGCCCGGCACGTCCTGCAGGACGGCATAGAGCTCGCCCACCCGCACCGGCCGGCCGAACGGCCAGCCGGTGCCGTTGGGACCGCCGATGATGGGGTGGAAGTAGCTGTAGAGGGCGCGGGTGCCCTCCCGGGCCACCTCCTCCGGAATCCCATCGCGGGCGGGCGCGGATGCGCACGACGGCTGTGAGGCCTTGGTAGTGGGGCGGCTCGACCGACACGCGGGCACCGAGCGTGCGGCGCTCGTCCAGGTACTCCGAGATCCGCTCGAGGACCCCTACGGGCGGGATGAGCTGCGCGAAGTTCAGCCGGCCCAGCTCGTCGCTCTCCGTGGCGGGCACGACGAGGAGGCGGACGCCGTCGCCGTCGCCGTCGGTGCCGTCGCCGCCCCCGGCCGCCAGGCAGCGGACGCGGGCGACCTCAGGGGCCGCCTCGCGGGCGAGGTGCTCGTAGTCCGCCGCCGTGACGGCCCGGTTGCGCGTGCGCAGCACGATGGGGCCGCGGATCTTCGTCTCCTCGAGCGTCTCGCCGTCGACTCCGCCGGAGGCGGCCGCCCGGTTCTCCACGCGGGCGACGAAGGGGATCGTCGAGCGAAGGATGGAGATCTCGCCCTTGCCGACGTCCCCCCGGCTCCCCCCGCCGATGGCGTAGCTCGCCCGGATCGTCGCCCCCTTCTCGGGCACCGCCCCGTACTGGCGGAGCGAGCCGTCCGGCTGGCGCACCTGGGGACCGAAGTGCGCCTCGCCGCTGCGCCGGTCGAGGACGACGTGGCGGTCGTCCGGGCCGCTCTCGGCGAAGTTCTCCACCTCCGACCAGGGTTCCCAGCCCTCGCCGGAGGCCGTTTCGAGGACGGGTGCCGCGTCACCCGGCAGGACGGGGCCGTGGTGGAAGGCGAAGCGCTGCCCGGGCACGCCCGCCGAGACGCCCAGCACCTCCCGCTCGACGAGCTCGGCGTTCACGACCTTCGTCGTGCCGCCCACGGTGAAGGCGCGGGCCGAGTCGATCTGCGGGGAGGCCGAGTAGGCGGGCTGGCCTTCGGCCGCCGCCACTACGACCGCCCGCAGCCAGCCGGCCCGCTCGCCGTCGATGACGCCGGCGGCATGGCCGGGGGGGACGTGCAGCACGACGTCGCCGGCGCGGTTGAGCCCGCCCGTCGTGTCGCGGTCCACCTCGCAGGGTGCCCAGGCGCGACCGTCGAACGCCTCCCAGGCAAGGGGCGGGCGGGTCGGGTCGACGCCGATCCCCTCGATGTGGCACTCGAAACGCAGGGCGACCGCACAGCGGGGCACCGGGTCGGAGAGACCTACGTAGAAGGCGTCGCCCACGGCGGGCACCCCGGCAAAGCAGGCCAGCGAGACGGCCGGACGGGCGGCCTCGCCGGGCTGCCGGCGTGCCCGCATGACGGCCTCGTGGTGGTCGACCATCGCCCCGCCCGGAGCGGCTTCGGCCCGCTCAGCCGTCTGGCTGCGGAGGAGGAGGAGCTCGCAGGGGACGATCGGGAGGGCCTCCTCCACGCGGAAGACGACGGCCTCCTCCACCTCGGTGCGCACGGTCGCCACCTCCGTGCTCCTCGGGACGTTGACGGTGGTCGGCGTGGGCGCCGACAGCCAGAACGTCACGTACCCGCGGGCGGCGACGGGCGGGAACTGCCGGACCCCGATCAGCTCGAGGAACTTGATGTAGTGGAGGTCGGGCACCCGGTTCAGCCGGTAGAAGAGCTGATCGACCATGAAGGCGAAGGTCTCGATGAGCGTCACGCCCGGGTCGGAGACGTTGTGGTCGCTCCACTCCGGGCAGCGTTGCTGCACGAGGCGCTTGGCGTCGTCAACGAGATCCTGGAAACGGCGGTCGTCCAGGTTGGGGGCGGGCAGCGGCATCAGGGCTCACCGTCCTCGGGGATCACGTAGAAGGGGAACACGAGGTTGCGCCGGTCGTTCGTCTCCCGGGCCGCATAGGAGACGGCCACGAACAAAAGGCCGGGGCGGTCAGGGTCGTGGGTCACGCTGACGTCGAGCACGTCGATGCGCGGCTCCCAGCGCTCGAGGGAGGCGCGTACCTCGTAGGCGACCCGGCCGGCCGTCGTGGCGTCCGTCGGGGCGAAGACGAGGTCGTGGATGCCGCAGCCGAACTCGGGGCGCATGGGGCGCTCCCCGAGGGCCGTCCCGAGGATGAGGCGGATGCTCTCGTCCAGCTCGCGCTCGTGCCCGACGAGTGCGATCCGCCCGGTAGCGTCCGTGCGCACCGGGAATGCCCATCCCCTGCCGATGAATTCGCCGCTCATCCGTGCCTCGCCCTGTCCCTAGTTCAGCTTGATCGGCGTGCCGGAGACGGACACGTCGGCTTGGGCGGTGATCTGCACCTCGTTGCCCTTCAGGGAGAGCGTCCCCGTAGCGTCGACGGTGATGTCGCTCGACGAGGTGATCGTCACGCCGTTCGACCCGTCGATCGTGACGGTTCCGTTCGAGGTGATCTTGATGGTCGTGGCCGTCTGGTTGAGCGAGATCCTGAGCGACTTGTCGCCGCTCAGGAGGGCGACGCCGTCGTCGCCGGCGGCGTCGAAGAACACGAGCATGTGGCCGTCCTTCGAGACGAAGCCCCGGCGCCTGACGCCGCCCGAGGTGCCGTCGACGAGGTTGTCGCCCTCGTTCGGCGTGTCGACGCCGTTGTAGAGCGAACCGAGCACGATCGGATAGCTCTGGTCGCCCTGGTTGAAACCGACGACCACCTCGTCGCCCACCTCGGGGAGGAAGACGGCGCCCCGGTTGTCACCGGCGCCGAGCTGAGCCATGGGCGCCCAGTCGGACCCGTACTCGCCCGACATCCAGGGGAAGGACACCTTGACCCGTCCCTGGTTCGAAGGATCGCCCACGTCGGTCACGATCCCGGTGACGACGCCGACGATCTGCTGTGTGCCGCCGGAGGCGCCCGTGCTGGCGCCGGTGGAGCCTCCACCTCCGCCGCCGCCGCCTCCGCCGCCACCTCCGCCCCCGCCGCTGGCGAGACCGAGGAGGGAGCGCTGGTTCTTGCCGCTCACCGTGAAGGCCGTCGTGTAACCGTCGTTCGGGTCGAAGCGGTGCCTCGTCGTCGTGAGCACGTAGCGACCGTCGAAGGGATCGCCCGCCAGGCTCAAGCTGATGGCCGTCCCCGGCGCCAGCTGGGTGTTGCCGCGGGCGACGCCGGTCAGTTCGGCGAAGCTGCCCCCGATGTGCTCGGCGAGGGCCTGGGCGGCCTGGTCCGCCTCGGCCTGCAGCCGGTGGGGGACGCTCACGCTCGTGAGCGTGCTGGCGCCGAAGACGTTCGCCAGGGCGGCGGGGGAGGCGGCCGTCGAGGCGGACGACGTGCCGGCCGGGGCCGTGCTGACGATCGCCTGCTTCGTGCTCGGATCCCAGCCCCTCACCTCGACGCTGGCCACCTGGTCGGCGGAGGTGATGACGCCTCGCAGCTTGAGGATCTGGGCGCCCATCGTGAGCTGCAGGGGGTTGTCGGCCCCGTTGAGGCTCCCCGGGCCGGGAGCGGTCGAGGAGGCGACCGGCTGTCGGAAGTTCAGCTGCCCGGCGATGACCGACACCTCGTAGCCGACGGCGCCCGCCAGGCGCTTCAGGAACTGCCAGTCGTTGCAGTTGTCCTGCGCCACCCACTCGTAGACGGGCGACGTGGGGTCGATCTGGCCGGGCGTGAGACCGGCCCGCTTGGCGACGGCCGTGGCGATGTCGCTATAGGTCATGTTCTGGTAGGTCTCGGTCGTGCGCCCGCGAAAGAGGCGATGCGACTCGTCGTAGCCGCGCATGATCACGAACGTGCCCGAGCTGTCGAACTCGGTCTCGAGGGCCGTGAGGTCGCCGCTCAGCAGCTGCTCGCCCCCGGGTGAGACCGTGGAGAAGACTTTCACGACCACCTGGGAGCCGATGTGGGCCCCTGTGGTCGCCAGCACCTGGCGGTTGGGGTCGCGAAAGCGGAGGCTGAAGAGATCCGGCTGGTTCTGGTTGCGGTCGACGACGGCGACGGTGAGGAGCTGCGCCATGGCGTCGGGCAGGGGGTTGCCGTCGATCGTGACGACGATCGAGCCGGCGGTCTGCTGGTCGGGCACCGGCCTAGGCCCCCGCCAGGGCGTCGTCGATGTCGGGCACGAGGAGGCGCGTCCCCGGTCGGAGGCGCATCGGGTCGTCGATGCCGTTGGCGGCGGCGATCGGCCGCCACCAGTCGGCCTTGCCGTACTCGCGATAGGCCACGGCCGCCAGGGCGTCCCCCTCGACGAGGAGCACGGAGCGAACCGCCTGACGGCTCCCGGAGGTGGGGTTCTGGCCGGCGGGCGACGGCGAGATCTCCTCCATGGCGACCGTGCAGACCGCCCGCAGCGGCGTGCCGTTCTGGTCGAACATCGTGATCTTCGTGTCGACGGACTTCACGAGGGCCGTCAGGTGGACCGTGGAGCCCCAGCCGAAGATGACCCAGGGCGGGCTGGGTTTCTTGCTCGAGAGGGTGGAGGCGAGGGGCAGGCAGCAGCTCTGCAGGGTGAGGATGTCGGGCGAGATGTCGACGCCTTGCTCGTAGCCGTCCAGGAAGACCTCGACCGTCAAGGCGGCCGGGTCGGCGCCCTTGAACTCCGGCATGGCGGCGCCCTTCGCCCCGCGGGCGGGCTTGCGCTCCCACTGGGCGCTCTTCTTCAGGCTGAACTCCTTCGGGTTGTAGGGGAAGGTCACGCGGGAGATCTCGCTGCCCCCCGTCGTGTTGGGCTGGATGAGGGCGATGTACGCCTTCTCGATCGCCACGGCTAATCGCCCGCCAGAAACCCGTGATGGGCGAGCTCGAGCGACTCGGTCGCCACCTTGGCGCTGTCGACCCCGAAGCTCGGGCCGGTCCACTTGACCGGGATGACCTGGTCGAGCCCCCAGGAGCAGACGACCGTGCCGTCGGCCGTCATCGCCTGGATCTGGGCGGTGCGCCGCTGGATCGAGCCGACCATCGAGGACATCCAGGCGGCGATCTGGGCGCTGTCAGAGTTCACCGGCCTGGAGAGCTTGACGTTCGTGAACTTCATCCGCCCGGGCAGCTGGTAGACGAAGCCGTTGTTGCCGCCCTCCTCCCGCGCTTCGAGGGTCACCTCGCAGCCGAGGCCGTCACAGGTCGTGAACGTGCCGAGGTCGATCCCGTCGACGCTCACGGTGAAGCAGACCGAGATCGCCGGGTCGGTCATCGACATGGACTGCCTCCTTTCCGTACGCGGCCGGCGGGTGGCATCAACGCGACCCGAGGTCGTTGAGCAGCCCGGCCCGCTCCCGGTCGAGGGAGAGCTCGGCTGCCAGGTGGTCGCGGATGCGGTCGTAGAGGCGCCGGCCGAGCTCGTCGAGCTCGGCGTCGCTCCGGCCAGGGGGTGCCTCCGCCGGCGCCGGGGTGCTGGCGGCCTGCGAAAGGGCCGGCGCCGGGGCGGGCGGCTCCGCGACGGTCAGAATCCGGCTCGCTGCCGGCGGCCGGTTCGAGCTGGCGCTGCAAGGGGGCAGCGGGGGGTGGCTTGTCGCCACTGGCCGGCGCCGGCCCGTTGGCGGGGCCGGGGAAGTTGATCACCGTCGCCCGCAGCACCGGGGCCTCGGTTGCCGGCGCCAGCCCCTCGCTCGGTGGTCGGCTCGCCCGCCCCAGGTCTCCGGCCAGCTCGTGACCCGCCGGGTGAGCGACTCGCTCCCCTGTCCACTCGCCTGCGCGGCCGGCGCTCGGCGGAGGTTCGTTTCGGCCGCCTGCGCCGCGCTGGTCGCTGCTGCCCGGGGAGAGCGACGGCGGGGTGGTCGGGCGGAGGCCCTGGCGCTGGGCGAGGATCGCGCGGGCCGGTGGGCTGGCTGGGGCCTCGTGCAGCGACGGTTGGAGGGGGGGCGTCAGGCCCCATGGCGAGGCGGTGGCCGAGAACGGAGCAGCGGGTGCAGGCAGCAATTCGAGCTCGGGCGACGTGACCGGGGAGGCTGACGGGGTATCGGTTAGCTCGCCAACGGGTGGGCCAGCCGTCGCCTCGTCGCGCGAGGTGGCGAGCGTCAATGGGGCGGGCTCCGGGGGGGCAACCGGACGGACGTCGGGGGCTGCCGACGGGAGGCGGGATGGTGAGCCCGCCGCCGGCGACCGAGCCGGCGGCGGCGTGACGGCCTCCGGCGCTGCCGGCAACCGGGCGGGCGAATCCTGCGGCGGTCGGCTGGCCGGGAACCCGGTCGGGCCCGGTTGGGCGGCTCCGGCAGCAGGAGGTGGGGCCGCCGCCGGTCGCAGCTGGGTCGGCGGCGGGGGTGATGCGACCAGGCGGGACGCTCCCGCCGGGGAGTGACCGGGCGGAGGGGGCGGAGAAGCGGCGGGTTCCTGCAGCGTCTCCGGCTCACCGAGCCGGTAGCGCTGCACCCGCCGCGGCGCCGCGGCCGGAACGTGATCCGCCGGGCGGGGAGGGTCGAGCGGGTGCTCGGCGGCCGTTTCGACCCGAAGGGTGAGCGGCGCCTGCACGGTCGGCTCCGTCGGCCGCTGACCGGTCACCGCCGGCGGCTCAGCGGCGCCCGGTGTGGCGCCACGTGCCATCCGCAGCGGGGCCGCCACCTCCCCCTGGGTGAGGGGCGCCCCGGTGGCAGACGTCCCGGCCGTCTCCGGCTTTCGAACACCCGGCGGGGAGCCACCCGCGGCGGGGAGCGGCCCGGCCCGCTGTACAGCCGGCGCCGCGGAAGGCGGCGGGGTCGGCGAAACGCCCGCACTCGGGGTGCCCCGGCGGCTCTCGCTCGCTCCCGCCGTCGGGAGACTCGGGGGGGCGCCGACGACGAGCGGGGCGCTCGGCGCCGACTGGAGCGCCCCCGGAGCGCCCAAGGTCGTCCCCGCCTGCGCCGGCGAGCTAGGCGTGCCGGTCGGCGTGGCGGTGGCGGCGGGGGGCGTCCCGTCGACCAGGCCCGGCGGAGCGGGGTCATCGTGCACGCGGACCTGCATCACCTCGAGCGGCACCTCACCGGCGTCGACGAGGCTCGCCTCCGCCGGCGGTGGGGGGAGGCTCGGGAGGGTACGGGGCGGGGTTTCTGGCAGGGCTGCAGGGGTCTCGGAAGCTGCGCCGACGCGGGACAAGGAGGGGGGCGGCGAGGGGAACCTCACGGTGCCTTCTGCGGGCGGGGCACTCCGCAGCGGCTGCACGGCCGCCTCCACGTAGCCGGGCAGGCCTTCGATCGAGACGTCGTGGAGCATCGGACCGATGACCCCGGGGCTGCGGCGAGTCGTGAGCTCGGCTTCGAACTTCGCCGGCTGCAAGGTCAGCTCGGACGGGGCGAAGGTCCCCCCGAGGGGCGCAAGTTGCTCCCAGGGCGGTTCGGCGCCGGCTCGGGCGTCGCCGGGCTGAGCGGCGGAAAGGGGTTCCCGTCCGAGGAGGCGTTGCAACCAGCCCACGCGAGGTCAGCCTCCGGAGGCGAGCCGTCGGTTGATGCGGCCGATCTCGTCACTGAAACGCCGGCGGGTCGCATGCTCCAGGTCGAGGATGTCGTCGAGCGACCAGTGGAAGTGGTAAGCGACGTACGCGACCTCCTCGTAGAGTCGGTCGGCCGCGCACGTCACGATTCCCCCAGGCGACCACCGGCCATGTCGACCGAGAACTCGTGCTGGCAGGCGGGGCAGGTGACCGCCGCCCTCGTGTGCCCCTCCTGGTTGACCCGGCGGTAGAGGTCCTGCAGGAAGGCGACGTCGGAGGCGAACATGTTCTCGACGAGGCCGGGGTGGACGTCGGTGATCGAGCCGAGACGGGTGACGACCCGGGAGACGAGCACGATCGTCAAATAGGCGGGGTTCTCGCGCACGCGGTCGTCGACGAGGGGGACGAGCTCGTCGCGGGCCGTCGCCAGGCGCATGACGCCGTCGCGGTGCACGGTGCCGTGGGCGTCGACGTAGCCGCGCGGCAGGAGGAACTCGAACTCGGTGCGGAGCGGGTCCCGCTCCGTCTTCGAGCCGCGCCCGGCGCGTCGGTCGGCCACCTCGGCGGCGCTCAGCGCCGGCATCACTCGACCTCGATGTCCTCGTAGGTGAGGGTCAGCTTCTCCTGCAGCACGGTCGTGTCGCCCGCCTTCATCGAGGTGATCTCCAGCGACTTCGGCCAGGCGTTCGTGAGCTTGTAGCGCTTCACGGGGGCGCCCATGTAGTCGTAGACGATGATGGCGCCGCCCTTGCGGGCGTCGCCCATGTTCCCGAGGCGGGACTTCTCCACCCACTGGGAGAAGCTCGTGTCGGCCGTCAGCCCGCGGGTGAGGGAGACCTCGCCCGCCTTCGGGCGGCCGGGGAGTTTCTTGATGACGTACTTGCCGTCGGGGGTGTTCTCCTTCAGCTCGATGACGTCCTGCTCCAACTTGAGCCCGTTGATCTCCTGTATCTGCTTGATGACGATGCTGTCGAACTCGAGGCCGAACGAGTGTCCGACCCCGGCGTCCATGTCGGCGAGCGCCACGGCACCTACCTCCTCGTGTCTGTTATTCGATCAGGCTGGTCCCGCCGGAGAACTGCGAAAGGCGGAAGATGACGAACTCGGCCGGCTTGACGGGGGCGACGCCGATCTCGCAGATGACCTGGCCGAGGTCGATCGTCTCCGACGGGTTCGTCTCGTCGTCGCACTTGACGTAGAAGGCCTCGAACGGCGTGGAGCCGAAGAGCGCCCCCTTGCGCCACTCGACGGCCAGGAAGGAGGCGATCGTGCGGCGGATCTTCGCCCAGAGCATCTCGTCGTTCGGCTCGAAGACCACCCAGTCGGTCCCGTTGAGGATCGACTTCTCCAGGTAGTTGAAGAGCCGACGCACGTTCAGGTAGCGCCAGGCGGGATCGGAGGAGAGCGTGCGGGCGCCCCAGACGCGGATGCCCCGGCCGGGGAAGCTGCGCAAGCAGTTGATGCCGTGCGGGTTGAGGAGGTCGTGCTCGTTCTTGGTGATGTTGAGGCTCACCGAGATGGCGCCCCGCACGGTCTCGTTGGCGGGCGCCTTGTGGACGCCGCGGGTGTTGTCGTTGCGCCCCCAGATGCCCGCCATGTGGCCGCTCGGGGGCACGTCGATGTTGCGCCCCGTCGCCGGGTCGAAGACTTTGATCCACGGCCAGTAGAGGGTCGCCTGTTTCGAGTCGTAGCCGGCCTTGTCGATGCGCCATTCGCGGACCTGCTGGGCGTTCAGCCCCGGCGGGGAGTCGAGGATGGCGACCCGGTCGCCCATGAGCTCGCAGTGGGCGATCATGGCGAGCTGCACCGCCTGCACGCCGTCCAGGTCGATGAGACCGTGCTGGTAGGCGGCCATGAGGTCGGGAACCGAGACCATCGTGACGGCATCGACGGCCTCGAGACCGCCGAAACCCGTCCGGTCGGCCGAGTCGCCCACGTAGTCCGCCGGCGACATGGGCCGCGTCGGCACGGCCGGCAAGGTTGCCCCGCCCCCGCGCAACTCCACGGTGCCCGCCTCCGGGTGGGTGATGGCGCCCTCCCCGGGGAGCTCCTCGAGGCGGACAAGGGCCGAGCGGGCGTTGACGACGGTGACGACGTTCTGCCGCCCCCGCTTGGCGGAGAGGCGGTCGAACTCCTCGACGACCTCCCCGTCGCGCTTGACGACGAGGCGGAAGGAGTCCTCGGGCGCACTCTCCTCGGTCGGCGGCGAGATCTCGACGGTGAGGTTGTCGCCGGCCGGGCCGGCTTCGAGGGCGCTCACGCGGTAGGCCGGGCTGCCCGCGCTGGCTTCCGCCTCGCCCTCGCGCGGCTCGCGGGCGGCCGTCAGCTGAGCGGTGGCGTTCGGCAGGCTGCCCTCGGCTCCGTCCGGCCCGACCCGCACGACGTAGCAGCTCCCACCCCCGTTGAGGAAGTAGCCGTAGACGGCGTGCCCGAGATAGGAGCCTTCGACGATCTCGCCGAAATTGCGGGTGTACTGAGCCCAGTTGGTGACGAGCGTGGGCGCGTTCATTGGGCCCATGGGCGCCGCTCCGACGAAGGCGGCGACAGCCGTGCCGACCCCTTCGATCGGACGGGAGCCGGAGTCGATCTCCTCCACGTAGACGCCCGGGGACAGGTACTGCGGCATGCGGCGTCCCTCCTCTGAGATGTTTGGATGCTCCTTTGAGCGTGCTTGTGGCCGAGTCGCCAAGCAACGCCCGGCCAGACGTCTGATCGACCCGAAGGACCTGCCCGATCGGCCATCCCATCGGGCCTCCCCGGCCCCGGGGTCGACGGGTCGGCCGCGATGCCCGATCGGGCCACGAGCGGCGAGGATCGGGCAACGACGGGATCGGCTGCGCCGTGGGTGCGCGATGATCGTCTGGCTGGCGTCTTCGGTGACGGCAGGCGGCTGCCAGATCGCCCCGCGCTCGACGAGACGACGGGCCGCCTGGCACTGGGCAGGGAGGTCGACGAGATGAGCGGACAAGAGGAGTACCTCCCGGAGCGCTCCGCTTCGCCCCCTCGGCGCACGCCCGCGACGAGCGACGCCCTCGAGGCGGCGCCGGCGCCGAGCCGCCCGGCCGGCCCTGGCGCCCGGTACCTCGCCGTCCCACCCGACGGCGGTGCCTCCATGCTCCGCCTCCAGCGCGACGCCGGCAACACCGCCGTCTCCCGCCTGATCGACGAGGAGTCAGTCGACGCCGCAGGGTCGTCTTCGGTGCTCTCCGTCATCGGCCAGGGAGGGGCGCCGCTCGAGCCCGGCGTGCGTTCCGCCATGGAGGCAGGACTCGGCGCCGATTTCGGCGATGTCCGTGTGCACACGGACGCTCCCGCCGCCGCCTCGGCGAGATCCGTGCAGGCCCGCGCCTACACCGTCGGCAACGACGTGGTCTTCGGCGAGGGCGCCTACCGGCCCGACAGCCACGACGGACAGCGCACCCTTGCCCACGAGCTGAGCCACGTCATCCAGCAACGCCAAGGGCCCGTCGAGGGCAGCCCGGCGGGCGACGGCCTCCTCCTGAGCGATCCCTCCGACCGCTTCGAACAGGCGGCGGAGGCGAGCGCTGAGCGATTCACGTCGGCGACGGGAGCGGGCGGGGGCGAGCTTGCCGCCGAGAGGGACGAGGCGAGCGGCGAGCTCGGCGAGCTCGGCCTGCAGCGGCAGCTCGGCGAGGACGAGGAGGATGAGGACCAGCCGATGGGCTAGTCACCTGAGTAGGAGGGGGACGGTCGAAACGACTTCGTCGGAGGGGATCCTGGGCGCACGGCGAGTGTTGGGCGCTTGATGTTTGTCGCATCCTTCAGGCCTCCTACCCGCCCTCCTTGGCGAGCGCCATGGCGGCCTCCATGACCCTCAGCGTTCCACCCCAGAGCCCTCAGCTCCCCCGAAACTGGAACCTGTTCTTGTTTCACGCCCGTCACGGTACCTGGTCCCGCCACGAGCAGACCGGGACGAGCTACCGTGACCACATCGGCGCGTCGAGCGGCACCCGGAGGGAGTCAGCGTGGCAAGAGGCATCCCGGCGGACCTACTGGAACGCTTGGCGAAAGTGCCCCTCTTCTCGGGCTGCTCCAAGAAAGAGCTGCGACAGATCGCCTCGCTCGGCACCTCGTTGCGGGTCGGCCCGGGTACGGAGCTGACCCGCCAGGGCGATCCCGGCTCCGAGTTCATCATGATCGTCGACGGTCACGCCCGCTGCGTGAAGAACGGTCGAACCGTCGATCGCTTCGGCCCGGGCGACTTCTTCGGCGAACTGGCGCTGATCACACGCCACCCGAGGAACGCCACCGTGGTCACCGAGGGGGAGGCGACCGTGAGGGTCTTTGACCGGCGGGAGTTCACCACGCTGCTCGACGACGCCCCCGGCATCGCCCGCAAGCTGCTGGTCGTGCTGGCCGCGCGGCAGGCCCCGACCAACCGCAGCTAAGTATCGCTGGGCTGCCGTTAGCTGGGGCGGGTGTGGATGTCGACCCGGTTGGAGTCGACGTGCAAGGTACCCGCCGAGTCGTAGAACGCCGGCGGGGGCTCGCCGGGCTGTCCGAACTGGCGCTGCCAGATGAGGCGGTAGATCTCCGGGTCCTTGGTCCAGGCAACAAAGTGGCGAGCGTCGGTCTCTGACCAGTACGCGCTGGTTGCCTCGCCTTGGTCCTGGATGGCCCGGGCCAGCTCGTTCGAATAAGTGCCGACCCGATATGCGCCGTCCTCGCTCTCGCTCTCCACCTCCTGCTGCGGCGCGCCTTCCGCTTCGGGTACTGGCCCTTGCAACACGCCAGATGCGTTGATCTCGGCATGGGCCGCCTCGTCGACCACGACGTTGCCGAAGGTGTCGACCCAGGCCGAAGGCGCCGCGCCTTCCTGCCCGTAGGACGTGCGCCACAGTTGATCGAGGCGGGCGGCTCCCTCCGGCGTCACGCCGTCTACGCGGATCACTCGGGCACCGAACGTGTTCGCTTTCGACACGAGCTGCGTCAGCTCAACCGGATCGCTGACAGCGTGATCGACGACCATGGGCTTGAGTCCTGGTGGGCGATAAATCCATCGCAGCTCCTCCGCCCAGCTCATCTCGGCGTCGCCTTCATTGACGCCGGCTCGGGAACCGGGTCCGCCCGCCTCGGCCCCCGTCCGCGGGCCGGACTCCTCCTCGCCGCGGGTGGATGTTCGCCCGGGCGGCCCCCCTGCAGCGGGTGCAGGCGCGGGTGCGGGCGCGGTTGGCTCATATGCCGGACCCATGGGTTCGGTCGGTTCGGTCCCTGGACCGATGTACTCCGGAATGCCGCTCACGGTCCCGGGCGGGACGGAGACGTCGGCACCCTCCCCGAGGTACTCGGGAATCCCGCTGACGGGCGCGGGTGCAGGCGCGGTCGGCTCATACGCCGGGCTCATGGGTTCGGTCGGTTCGGTCCCTGGACCGAGGTATTCCGGGATCCCGCTCACGGTCCCTGGCGGGACCGAGACGTCGGCACCCTCCCCGAGGTATTCGGGAATCCCGCTGACGGTCCCGGGCGCGACCGAGACGTCCGCACCCTGCCCGAGGTATTCGGGAACGCCCGTCGATACGTTGGGGTGGAGGTAGGGGTCGCTCTCCACGTGGACCGGTATGCCTCCGGTGTCACCGGCACCGCCGCCGCCGGCTGAGCGTCCCCCGCCGCCGCCGGTGGAGCCTCCGCCGCCGGATGATCCGCCTCGGCCGCCAGCGGGCGTCTCGACCGTTCGGGCGTTGGCATGCACAAAGGTGAAGAAGCCGCTGATGGCGCCGCTTTTCACCATGTCGTTGAGGACGAGGTCGAAGAAATCCCCGACGCTCGTGACCGGCCACTTGCCGTCAATCGCCGCCTGCATCAAGACCTGCGTCGTCGTTGCGAAGGGCGTGCCGAGCGTGCTCCCGGCCCACTCTGCGAAGAGGCGCTCTCCGTTCGTCAGCAACTCGGCGCCTTCGATCCCGAAGGCCTCCATGGTCTCGGGCGCCATCCCGCCGACAAGCTTGCCGAGGCCGTTGCCGATCGTGCTGGCCAGCTTGCCGCCGACGGCGCCGCCGACGAATCCAGCGGCGGTCGCGATGGCGCCCTCCTTCGCGACGGCGCCCCAGTCGATGCTCGTACGGTCGCTGAAGGCGATCTCACCCACCTGGCCGGCGAGGTTCTGCGTCGCCGCGTAGGTGCCCCCGGCGACGGCGACGAGGCCCGTAGTGGCGGCCGCGCCCAGCTCGAGAGCGCCCGCTGCACCGCCAGTGAGGGCCGTGGCGGCCACCGCACCGGCCACCTTGGCGACCTTCAGCCCGGTGACGGTGCGGCTGGCGCCCTTCTCGGTGTCCTTCAGGAACGCCTGCCAGTCCGTCTCCGCCTTCTCGACCCTGCGGTCGCCCTCCTCGAGGATCGCGACGATGGACCCGACACGCTGCTCGTCGAGGGGCACCGCGCTCTTGCGGGCCCCTTCATCGAGAGTGTCGCCTTGGCTGGCGGCCGCCATGGCCGCCCACCTGCTCTCACGGAGCATTTGCCCAGCGTCAGCCATGTATTGGGCCACGGCCACCCAGTTGGATATGTCGGGCCAGTCGGCCCCACCGGCGAGTGAGGCGGTCGCGGCGGTCCACCGGGACGAGAAGCTGCCTCCGAATTCCTCCTGCCAGCTGCGCTGGCGCTGCTCGCCGCTGCGCACGTCGCCCAAGAGGCTGAAATAGAAGTACTCGAGCTTCTCAACCGCTTGCTGATCGGTGAGCCCGGAGAACTTCTCGGGCGTTCCGTAGACGGTGTACTCCAGGTCCCAGGCACGACTGGAAGCTGGCGCGCCGGCCGGAGGGGGCTCGGGTGCCTGCACCAGCAGGCTCGGCTCGAGAGGCCCCCCTAGGCCGGGGAGACCCCGCGGGGCGAGGTTCGCCGGGTCGGCGGTACCCGGCTCCGGCTCCGGCTCCCGCTGCAGCGCTGCGGCGCCCTCGACGAGCTGGGCGACGGCACGGTTGCCGACGCTTCTTTGCAGGGCAACGAGCCCCTCGTACGGGGGGGAAACGCCACCCTCATCGGGGCGCTCGCTGGACCGTCGCGGTCCCGGAGCGCGAGCCCGGGTGTGCGCTCGCGCGCTCGCCGACTCCGGGGAGGCGCCGTTCGGCGTTGGCGGCATCATAAGTCCGAGGTCGAGCGACGAGGTACAGGACCGCAGCGCGAGAGGTTCCCCCACAGGTCTGAGGCCATGCCAGGAGGGTTGGATGTACGTCTCATCGTCTCCTGGATTCCGGCCTTCCCCCGACGCGGAAGGTCCGCCCGGGCAGCTCCGGCGTGCCGCCGAAGACCGTCTCGACTGGTGGATCCGGCGCCAGAGCGGCCGCGGGAGCACGACGATCCCTGCGCCGCGGGGGCGCCTCGGACACATCCGCTGCGTGGACATCGAGCTGCATCGGCTCGAGCACGGGTGGGCCGGCCGCGACGGCGCGGTCCAGATCGAACGGAGCCGTCACGACGAGATCGAGCGACGGTTTCAGCTCGCCTCCGAGGGCGGTCCAGACCTCCGAGAGGGCCCGGTCCTGCGGGGGCGGCAGGGCGACGGTCACCAGCAACGGCAGGCCGATGCCGGCCAACTGGCCCCCGAGCACGTCGTCGGGCAGCCGGTCGTGACGGATCATGCAGGCGAGCACGGCCGCCAGCAGCCGATGCTCGTCTTCGGGACGTTGCGTCCAAGCCGTCACGAGGTAGGAGAGCTTGTAGTGACGCGGAGGCTGCTCTCGTCGCAGCACCCGGCCCTCCTCGTCGCGGACGTCGATGCGCCCGTTCTCCCGCCTGTGGAGGTCCTCGCGGATGTCGTAGAGGTAGAGATTTACCGTGGGCGAGTTTCGCCTCGAGGACCATTCCTTCGAGGGGGCATCAAGGGCTACCTCGACCTCGGTGCCCGCCAAGGCGTCGCGACGCAGCAGTGTGCGGAGGGCCTCATCGACGTCCTGGATCACCGTTCGCCACTGTGCACTCTGGCGGCGCCGGCGGCGAGGGCCGATCGGCCGTCCGATCGGGCAGCCCGCCCTGCCCGCCTTGTCCGGGCGCCGGCTTCATTCCTGCAACACGGCGAACCAGACCCCGAACTCGGACTCGACGCAGAGCCGGCCGAGCTTGCGATACTCGGCCGACGTCGCCCGGACCATATTCGCCATCGTCATGGGCATGCCGGCGTCGGCCGCCTCGAAGGCAGCCGCCAGGACGACGTTGCGGATGTTGCCACCGGACAGCTCGAAGGAGCGGGCCAGATAAGGGACGTCGATGTCGTCCCCGCGGGGCACCTCGCGGCGGATCAGCTTTCGCCAGAGCCGCTCCCGCTGCTCGGGTGAGGGCAGCGAAAACTCCACGACGACGTCGATGCGGCGCAGGAATGCCTCGTCCACGTTCGAGCGCAGGTTTGTCGTGAGGATAGCCACGCCGTCGAAACGCTCCATACGCTGCAAGAGGTAGGCGACCTCGACGTTGGCGTAGCGGTCGTGGGCGTCTTTCACCTCTGATCGCTTGCCGAAGACGGCGTCCGCCTCGTCGAAGAGCAAGACTCCGTTCACCCCTTCGGCCTCCACGAAGATGCGGTCGAGGTTCTTCTCCGTCTCACCGACGTACTTGTCGACGACGCTCGAGAGGTCGATCACGTACAGCTCGAGGCCGAGGCTCTCGGCGACGACCTCGGCCGACATGGTCTTGCCCGTGCCGCTGTCACCGGCGAAGAGCACCGTGACCCCCCGGCCGCGGGTGGCCGCCGAGGCCATCTTCCAGTCGTCGAGGACGAGGGAGCGATGGCGCACCCGTCCCGCCAGGGCGCGGAGCTGCCGCTCGACGGGGGCGGGTACGACGAGGTCGTCGAAGCCCACTCGGGGCGTGATCCGCTGCGCCAGGTGCTCGAGACCGGCGGCGTTCTGCGCGCGCCCCCCAGCGCAGATCCTCCGCAGTGACCGGGCGCTCTGCGGCTGCTGCCCGGCGCCGAGCCGAGCTCGCCGCCAGCCAGATCTGCTCCGGGCTCAGCCGGTAGGCGCTCAGGCCGTGCGAGAGCGGCTCCGCGGGAGGCTCCCCAACTCCGTTGAGCGGTGGCTCCGTGGCGAGGGCAGCCTGCCAGAGCCCCACCCGTTGCGTTTCGGTCAAGAGCGGCGATTCGACGAGCAGGGGCGGGCGGCTCGACCAGCGCGGATCCCACACCTTCGATCCGATGAGGACGACGGTTCCCGGGCGTTCTGTCCAGGAACGCAGGACGGCGGGTCGATCGGTCAGGTGGTCGATGCCGGTCACCACGAGCGCGCCGCCACACAGCCTGGCTTCACGCGACGAGGCCGCCGCCAGCAGCTCGTGGTCGGAGAGGGTGTCGGTCAGCTCGAGGTCGACGACGAAGGCGGGCCTTCCGGCCGCTCGCAGGCTGGCGACGAGCCAGGAGAGGGCGCAGCCTCCGGGCGCCGACTGGGCATAGATGAGGTCGACGTGGGACTCGAGGGCCCGACCGATGAGCGGGCTCGGCGCTCCCGGCCAGGACGCCGCCGGGCGGAGGAGCGGGCGCACGAGGGCGTCCGGCTCGTCGCGGCCGAGGAGGTGGGTGACGACGCGGTCGGGCACGCGAAGGGCGCGGCTCAGGAGGGGACGCTCGCCGTCCTCCACGACGAGCAGCCCGGAAGAGAGCAGCTTCGAGCCGGAAGCGAAACACTGACGGGCCGAGCCATCGGCGAAGGAGGCGCCGCAGAGCTCCATGGCGAGCCCGACACTGGCCCGGCGGCGCGTGACGTCGTCGTTGAGGTACCCGTAGAGCTTCTCGAAGCGGGGGTTGAGATCGGGTGCCAGCGCCGCCACGAGTATGTCGAGCTCGAGCTCGGACAAGGCGAAGTTACCGGCGAGGGCTCGGAGCCGAGCGGCGAAGTGGCTGGAGGCGGGCTCGGGGCCTTCCGGGGAGGAGTTTTCGGCCGTCGCCGGGGCGGCGAGCATGCGGTCGACGAGGGCGTCGTCGATGTACAGGCCGCGGAACGGATCGCCCGGATTGGGGTCGCTTGCCCTTCGCGCCTCCACACCCGCGGCGACCCGCTCGACAAGGAGGGCGAGGCGAGCCTCCAGCCGCCAGACCGATCCCTCCCCGTCGGTCGGTTGGACGCCGGCAGGAGAGAGGGGCGCGCAGGACCCTTCGAGTGACGCCGTGCCGCCCTCGCCTTCCTGCGGGATGGTCGCCGCCCTCGTCTCGTTGCCGGGGGCGGCGAGGGCCTTCGTTGCCGCCATGGGAAGCCCGGACGCCTAGATGAGTCCCTGGCGCAGGGCGTAGGCGACGGCGTGCGTCCGGTTGCGCAAGCTGAGGCGGCGTGTGACGTCGGCGAGGACATTCTTCACCGTGCGCTCCGAGTAGACGAGCTCGTGAGCCACCTCGGCGGTGTTGTGCCCCTCGGAGAGGAGGCGCAGCACCTCGATCTCCCGCTTCGTGAGATTTGAGAACGACAGGCCGCGAGGCGCCAGCACCTGTCGTTGCGCCATGCCGACCTGGTCGAGGAGCCGCCCGAGCAGGTCGGGGGGCACGGTGCCGTCCCCCGCCGCCGCCCGCTGCACACAGGCGACGAGCGTCTCCGGCCGTGTGTCGCAGCGCCGCAGGAACCCGCACGCGCCAGCCTCCACGGCGTCGAGGACGGAGGCGGCGTCCAGCTCGCCCGCCACGACGACGACGCGGGCGTTGCCCTGGCGCTGGGCTGCACGGATCACCCGGCCGGCGCCGGCATCGATGCGGTCGACGACGACGACGGCCACCTTGGCGGCGTCCGCATTCGTCTCCTCGAGCACCGTGATGCCCGGATGCGCCCGCAATTGCCCCGTCGTGCCCAGCAACGAAACAGTGTCGCTGGCGAACACGACAACCTGGATTCGCCCGTCCATGCGAGTGTCCCTCCTTGTCTGTTCCGTCGGGAGCCACCTTGAGCATCGCAGAGGCCGATCAGCAGTCGCTCAGCATCCGATCAAGACGGGCGGTTTCCCGGAAAGATTGCCCGATCGGGCAAGGGGCCGGGACCGGCGGGCAAAACGATGCACCGCCCGATACGGGCGGTCTACCATCTGTCGACCGGCACAAGGGCGGTGGTGGTATTCACGATGGACGACATCGTCTGCAAGGTGTGTGGCACCCACGCCGCGAGCGGTGAAACCTTCTGCGGCGGCTGCGGGGCCTTCCTCGAGTGGGACGGAGAGCGCATCGCCCGCCCCTCCGAGACGCCCGCGCTCACCGACGAAGTCGGGGCGCCTGCCTCCGCCCAGGCGGTGACGCCCGCGGCCGGCTCGCCGAGCGCGCCCCTCGCCTCGCAGCCCCTATCGAGCCCTCCACTCGCACCGATGGAAGGAGCGGCCCTCGCGCCGGCGATCCCGTCCACGGCTCCCGAGGGCGCCGCCAAGCCGCAGCCGGTGGCCGTACAACCGGCCGTCCCGCTCGAGCGCCTCAAGCCGGCGCCCGTCCCGCGGCCGAGCCGCGCCGTCGAGGGAGCCATCTACTGCGGTGCCTGCGGGGACGCCAACGCCCCGGAACGCCGCTTCTGCAGGCGTTGCGGCGCCCTTCTCGACATGCCGGCTGCAGTCGTGGCG
Organism: uncultured Actinomycetota bacterium; assembly: GCA_963735115.1. Classification (GTDB taxonomy): domain Bacteria; phylum Actinomycetota; class Acidimicrobiia; order Acidimicrobiales; family Bog-793; genus JAKACA01. The sequence goes on from CAVTJR010000002.1 coordinate 715,337, forward strand.
GTGCGCTTGCCGTGGTGGAAGCGAATCTTCGGCCACCGGGCTGCCGCCACTTCGAGCAACGGCTCCGCCGGCGCCCCAACCGCCGGCACCCCAACGGCCGGCACCCCAACAGCCGGCGCCTCCCCCTCCGGAGCGCCCCAGGCGGCCGGTTCCCCGCCCCGCCCTGCCGCTCCCGCCGGAGCGCCCAGCGCCGCCTCACCCGCCACAGTTCCCCCGGCGCCGAGAGCCCCGGCCGGCCTCGGCCACGCAGGCTCGGCGGCCCCGCCGGCTTACCGCCCGCCGGCCCACGCGGTCTCTCCGCGCTCGATCACTCCCCCCGGCCTGCCCAGGAAGGGCGGGAAGCTCGGCAAGGGCCTCGGCATCGTCGTCCTTCTCGCCGTCATCGTCTTCGCCGCCGTGCCATCGTTGCGGCACACGATCACCAACACCTTCCACAACATCGTCACGAAGCCGCAGGCGGTCGCCCTCGCCGGCGCCCCTGTGGCGCGGAACCACGGCTTCTGCCCGCCGCCCCTCCTCGGGCAGAACAACGCCACCCTGTACTGGTACACCCGTCCGGCCGACGCCGGGCCTGAGTCGGTGAGCGTGGCGGTGGCGCCCTCGTTCACCGGCACGATCTCCTCGGTTGTGTTCACGCCGCTCGTCGCCAACCCGACGACGAGCCTGGCCGGACCGAGCCCCCACCCCGTCGTGCTCAGGCTCGTCGCCACGCCCTCCGACACGGTCACGACCATCCGCCTGAAGGATCCGCCCGTCCTCCAGAGTGTGGCCGTGTCGCTGCCGGCACCGAGGCGGATCACCTTGAAGCTCCTGTCATCCGATGCGGGAGCGGCCCGCAACACCTGCGCCGAGACCGGCATCGTCTTCGAGGGCAAGAACGGTTAGCCATGGGTGATCCCGCCGCAGTCATGGGAGACCAGATCACGGCCGTCTGCTCGGCTCACTTGATCCCGAACCCGGCGACGGGGGCGCCCCAGCCCTCGCCGCCCCTGCCCTTCAGCGCTCCTATCACCCTCGGGACCGTCGCCACCGTGCTCATCGGTGGACAACCGGCAGCCGTCGTGGGCTCGAGCGGCCTGTGTACGCCGCCGCACGTGGGCCTGCACCCGGCGGACCCCTATATGGCTCCGCCTACAGAGGTCGGCCAGGTCGTGATGGGGAGCGCCACGGTCATGATCGGAGGACTGGGGGCGGCGACGATGGCCTCGCAGTGCACGGTCTGCGACGGCCTCCCGGGCGCGCTGCAGGCGAGCGTCGCCACGGTGCTGATCGGCTGAATCGAGGACCTAACCCTTAGGAGGACACCATGGGTGCCGAGGCTCGGCTCTCTGTACAGGCTCTCAGCGTCGTGCCCGGCGAGGTCACGCAGCTCGACGTGACGATCCGCAACAACGGGACGGTGGTCGACGAATTCCACTTCGACGTCGTCGGGCTGCCCAACGAGTGGGCGAGCTTCGACCCGCCCAGGGTGTCGCTCTTCCCAGCTAACGAGCAGACGGTGCGTGTCAGCATCGGCCCTCCACGGCTACCCACGACGGCGCCGGGGACCGTGCCCTTCGGTATCCGCGTTCTCTCGACGGAGGACCCAGCGGGCGGCACCGTGGAAGAGGGCACGTTGTTCGTCGCTCCCTTCAGCGACGTCGTCGGCGAGCTCATCCCGCACGCCGGCAGGGGCCGATTCCGTGCGAAGCTGCAGCTGGCCGTCGACAACCGGTCGAACATCGCCTATCGGGCACGCCCGAGCGGCGTCGATCCCGACGAGGCCGTCGCCCTCGCCTTTCAGCCGCCCTACGTCGAGGTGGCGCCGGGCTCGGTGAGCTTCGTGAATGTACACCTGCGGTGCCGATCGCGCCTGTGGCGCGGCAGCTCGGTCACGCGGTCGTTCCAGGTGCTGCTGGAGGAGCAGGACGCCCTCAACGCCGCCGAAGCGGCGGCGGCCGGCCAGTACCCATCAGCTGCGGAGCAACCCGTCCACCCCCCCTCCATCCTCCTCGACGGCGTCATGCTGCAGGACCCGATCCTGCCGCGCTGGCTGATGTTGGCTTTGCTGGCTCTCGTCCTCCTCGCCATCGCAGCCGTGATTCTCTGGTTCAACCTCCTCAAGCCGCAGATACAGGCCGCCGCCCAGAACCAGGTCAGCAAGCAGCTCGCCAAGGACGGCATCACGCCGACCAGTCCGACGAGCCCGACGAGCCCGACCAGCCCGACGAGCCCGACGAGCCCGACGAGCCCGACGACACCGGTGCACGGCAAGGGCAAGAGCACCGTCTCCTTCACCATCAACCGCAGCCTCGTCGTGAACGGCAACTCCACCGCCATCTTCGTCGTTCCGAAGTCCTATGTCCTCGAGATCACCGACGTCCTCGTGCAGAACACCGCCGGCAATTCCGGCCTCGTCTCGCTCTCGAACACCGGGACGCTGCTCATGCGGTGGTCGATGGTCGACTTCCGCGACCTCGACTACCACTGGATCACGCCGACCACGTTCGCACCGCTCGCGAAAGTGCAATTCACGATGAGCGGGTGCTCGGGCAGCTGCTCGGCCGGCCTGTACTTTGCCGGCACGCTCGTGCGGAGCTGACGACCACGTGACCCGATGTCGGCGGCGCTCGGCCCTCGTGGCCGGAGCGACGGCGCTCGTGCTCGCCCTCGCCGGGTTGAGCCTCCTCCCCGCCGACAAGGTCGCCAGCGGTGCGCCCACCGGGGCCTCGCCCCTCGTGTACGTCGAGTCGAGCAGCGGCGAGGGAGTAGGGCAGGTCGACGCCTTCCGGCTGACCGATGTCGCCGGCGCAACTATCAGCCCCGTGCAAGCAGACAACGTCAGCAGCGACGGTTCTGCCAATGGCCTCGCCATCACGCGAGACTCGAGTCGTGCGGCCGTCATCTCTAACGCCACCGCCGTCGACGACCTCGCCGTCGTCGACACGAGCAACGGCACCGCCGGGTCCCCTCTCACGGTGGCAGCTGCCGGTGACGGTCTCCTCGACGCCGTAGCCACCGACCCTGCCAACAGCGCTCTCGTCTATGCCCTCACGAGGTCCGGCTATCTCTTCGAGGTCAACCTCGACACCGACGGCGTCTCCGAGGTCACGGACGTCACCACGACGGTGAACTCGGTGCCGTCGGCCTTCTCCATGTTCGCCGCCACGAGCCTGGCGCTCGCCGCCGACGGGACGACCGCCTACATCGGGGCGGCCGGGTTCTACGGCGACGACGACGGGGAAGCCGTCCTGCAGGTGCCGCTCAATACACCCAACCCGCCGGTGTCGGTGTGGGCCCAGCCGGCGCCGGCCTTCGCCGAGCGAATCGGTGTCATCGGCCTCGCCCTCACCCCGAGCGGTTCGGAGATCTTCGGGTGCGACCGCGGCGAGGTCTTCGGACTGAACCTCCCGATCTCGCAAGCCGAGTCGCCCTTCGATGTCGTGGCCATGCCAGGCGTCCAAGCCGTCACGGTTGGCCCCCATGGCAAGAACCTCTATGCAGGCGTCGTCAACGCCAATCGCGAGGCGATGCTGGAGGGCTTCGCCATCGCCGACTCGACGGCTGTCACGAGCAAGTCGCTGCAGAGCGCCTCCTTTCCCTTCGCCAACCCCAACGAGCCCGTCCGCCTCGCCGTCACCGCCAACGGCGGTTCGCTCGTCGTCACCCTCACCCTCGAGAGCGACGCGGACACGCCCGCCCCCTTCATGTTCTACGTCTCGCTCGGGGGCGACACGGGCTCAGGTCCCCTCATCACCCCTGGCCCTGCTCTCCCCCTCCCGCCCGACTTGTCGGATCCGGTGGCGGTCGCTATCACTCCGGATCAGGCACCCCACGCCAGCTTCAGCCCGAGCCTCGGACCCGCCGGCGCCCCTTCGACCTTCAGCGCCGCCGCCTCGACGGTCAAGTACGGATCCATCGTTTCCTACCAATGGAAATTCGGGGATGGGTCACCGCTCTTGACCACCTCCGGCGACACGGCAACCCATGTCTTTGCCTCAGCAGGCACCTACACGGTCACCTTGGTCGAACGCGACGCGGCTGGGACGAGCATCCCCCCAGCCTTCCCGGGCACCCCGTGGGCGGCGAATGGTCCGGGGCAGACCCCCTACCGGCTCTCGTCCATTCTCGCCCGCACCAGCCAGACCGTCATCATCAACGCGCACCAAGTCACTAAACCAACGGTGCCGCCGAAGAAACCGTCGAAGAAACCGTCGCTCGTCCTCGAGCCGACCGTGGGGCCTCCCGGAACCGTCGTCAGCGTCGTGGGAAAAGGCTTCCCCAACAATGCCATCGTGACCATCGAGTGGTCGACCCCCAATGCCGCATCCACGATGGAGAACGTGAAGGTGCACAAGGGGGGCTTCACGGTTCGGCTCCTCATCCTCGTGCCCGATCTTCTCGGCCCGCGCCGGGCCGTCGCCGTCTCTTACCCAAAGGCGAACCGGCCCACGTTCCTCGTCGTGGCCGACGATGAGGAGCCCGGTGGACCGAACGCCTCGCCCGTCTTCCGCTCGGAGGGGCCGTAGAAAACCGGCTACGCCTGCTCGAGCGCTCGCCGCCTCGTCGCCCGGGCGCCGAAGCCGACCCCTGAGCGGACTGGTGGCGGGTTGAGGACAGTTACGTCCCGAACCCACCACCAGGGCCCCCGGGCAGGAGAGTTAGGCGGCTGCCCGCGTCTCGCCAGCGGGCGCCTCCGGGCGCTCGCTCCCCTCGACTGCGAGTTGCAGGCCGACCTCCACGAGCAACCACCCGAACCGCTGCCGCTTCCTGCTCGCTACACGGGCCAGGGCGGCAAGCGGCCGCTCCCACCGAGGCCCGGGGAGTCGGGGCGTGGGCGCGCCGCGCCGCAGGTCCGCCTGGCGCTGACGAGCGAGTGCAAGTGCATGTTGGGTATGCATGGCGACACCATTTGAAGGGCAGGGTAGGAAACCCCTGAGCGGGAGAAGGGTTCGTGGCAGGCAGGTGCCTGCAGTAGCTGCCGTGCGGAGAGCGCCGGCAGGAACGACGCGGACCAGGTGGCGGCCCCGCCTCGGCCCGAGAGCGCAGCCGAGGGATTCCAGGGCAAGGCGCCGGAGCGGAATCGCCCCAGCAGCGGCGGAGGCTCAGCCCGAGCTACCTCTCGGCCAGCAGAAAGACCGAGTGCTCAGTGAGCAGAAGAACTGGCCATCACCGGCAGGGCGCGAGTCGTCCAGATGGTGAGCTTTGGATCATTGGACAAGTTGCGCCTCCTTCCGATGGGCGAGGCGACCGCGGAGTCACCGTCTTCGTAGCGGCCGACCTTACCTCATCCGACAACCCGCAAGCGCCACAAAAAACGCCGCAGGCGAGGACGCCTGTTCAGCAGCGGCGACGCGCCGCCGGCGCCACCCGCCTCGGCCCTAGAGGTGCTTCCAGAAGACGGTGAACGACGCCAGCGGGTGGCGGGCGGTGCCGAGGTGGGGAGGGCCGGCCGCCGCCCGCAGCACATGGGAGCGCACGAGGTCGACGCGGTCCGAGTGCAGCAGGACAGAGGGCACCAAGGTGTGCGAGCTCGTGACGTTGTAGCCCTGCCCGGTGACCACGTCGACGACCTCATGCTCGAAGGTCTGCTGGCTGGATGCTTCGCAGGGGCTGAAGGTGGCCGCCCCGAAAGACGCAAGCGGGTAGAAACCCCCTTTGACCTTGGCGGGCGACTCGACGATGCACTCGGCCGAGTTGCCGATCGGAAAGCCGTGAGCATCGGTCAGCGTGGCGCGGAAGCTGCCCGTCCGGTGGTCGTTGCGAGGGTTCCACTCCGACATCGTCGCCAGGTAGTGGGTAACGTTGACCTCCCTCACCCGCAGGCCGATCTCGTCGCCCGGGTACACCGACACGCCGGGCACGAGGTGGGCCGGGTTCTTTTTCTTCTCGTCGTACCACTCGTACCAGGCGTCGTAGCCCGGACGGCCGTCCTCGCAGTAGGCGTCCACGCCCACTTGGGCGAGCGAGTGCTGGGCGTTGTAACCGCCGATGCCGTCCCAGAGGGAGGTGTCGGCCGTCTCGCCGATCCTGCAACGCACCTTCGGGACGATGACGTCCGTCGCCACGAGTTGCATCGTGTCGACAGCGGTGCCGAACACGACGTAGCCGGACCAGTTCGGCGAAGACACCGGCGCGGGACCCGACGTCGTGGCTCCAAGGGCGACGGCAGGCAGAACCGCCAGCGACGCCATGACGGCGGTCAGTCGGCGGAGCACTGCCGAAGCTTACGAGACGATCTCCTCCGGCTGAACCGAGCGGCGCAACCGCTCAGGCGACCGACCGGGAGAACGTCCGCCCGTGGCGGCCGGGCGACGTGCCGACGATCCGTTGGAACTGATCGCGCAGGGCGGGCGTGCCCGTCTCGCGGCGCTCGGCGATGGCGTCCACCGCTGCCACGAAGCAGGAGTGAAGGACTCCTCAGGTGATCTCGAAGGCTTCCCGGCCCGCTCGGGCTCCGTCCGAGCGGGCCGGAGGGTGCTCGGCGTAGCGTTCGGAGAGGCGACTCGCTCCTAGAGTCACGGCGAACAGGACGGTGATCGTGTCGGAGACGACGTTCACAATCGGAGCGGACGCCAGCTGTAGCGATGGGGCCTGTGGCGCGGTGAGCCGCGTCGTCGTCGATCCCGTCGCTCGGGTGGTCACGCATCTCGTCGTCGAGCCGAAACACCTGCGCGGGCTTGGCAGGCTGGTCCCCGTCGACCTCGTCGACGTCACGACGGACGCCACGACCGGAGAGGTTCTGCTCCGCTGCACGCTGGCGGAGTTCGAGAAGCTTGACCCCGCGGAAGCGACGGAATTCCTGCCAGTGGGCGGCGGCCACGAGGGCTACGACGAGCGCGACGTGCTGTGGTGGCCTTACTACGGGCTGGGCATCCTGGGCGGCGCCGGGCTGGGCTCCGGGCACACCATGGGCGACGGCGTCCTCGAACCGCAGCCCGTCAGCTACGACACCGTCCCCTTGGGCGAGGTGGACGTGCGCCGCGGCGAGCACGTCCATGCCACAGACGGCAACATCGGCCGGGTCCAGGGGCTCGTCATCGACCCCCGCAACCACCACGTGACCCACGTGCTGCTGCAAGAGGGGCACCTGTGGGGCCGCAAGAAGGTGGCCATCCCCATCGGCGCCGTCGTTGCCGTCGACGACGGCATCCGGCTCAACATCTCCAAGCACGACGTGCAGGATTTGCCGCCCGTGCCCCTTGATAGCGATGGCGCCGGCTCGTCGGGTGACGCCGAGACGGGCGACTGAGCAGCACCGCCGCCTCGGTCGCCGGCAGCCCGGGCGCCAGTCTCCCTACGGCCTTCTCCATCTACCACAGAGAGGTGAGCGACGACAGCGACGGCCCGTTGTTCACTGCCGCTCTGCCGAGGACCTACATGGCGGTCAGCGGGGCCGCGGTCCTGACGACAACGGGGGCGCTCGTATCTGATCCGGGGCGCCGAATAGCAGGGACCGGTCTGATGCTTCTCGACGTCGTGGGATTCGGTGAAGATGCCGACCCGCCGCTCGCGCCCGGTACTCGCGGCTTCGAAGCGGTCCGCAGGGTGCGGCTCTTTCACGCCGTCCCCCGTCGGATCGTTCTGAGCACCGAGGTCGGGTGGGAGGAGCGCAAACTTGGAGAGCGCAAATTCGGAGAGCGCAAACATGGCAAGCCCATCAACCAGGAGGATCTCCTCGGGACTCTGGCGGCCTTCACGGTGGTCACCATTGAGGCGATGGACCAAATGGGTGTGCAGATCAGCCCACAGGAGCGAGACGACTACTTCCATTTGTGGCTCGTGATCGGACACCTGCTCGGCATCGACTATTCACAGCTGTACCGCGGCGGTGTATGCCCAGAGGACAAGTACCCGCTGACATACGCCGAGATGCAGCTCCTGGCCAACGTGATCTTTGAGCGAAACGACGAGGCCAGTCCGCAGGGCCAGGAACTCACAAGAGCCTTGTTGGAGGAGACCAGCCGATCGCTTCCGTGGCCCCTCTCCGGGCTACCCGGAGCACTCACCCGCTACCTGTTGGGCGACGAGTCGGCCGACATGATGGCGGTCCCGTCGGCGGTCTACTCCCCGTTGGTCGACCTCCTCGATCCCTTCGATCGTCTCCTGTCACGCCGCTTGCGCACCACGATGGTGGGTCATCTGTCCACTCAGCTCACCAGGCGGCTCTATACGCGTTGGATCCGGGAGCAGGGAGGGGAGCGGCCCCCATGGCAGACCCATGGACTCCGCTCGCAGCTGCGGCCCCGGCGCTGGTCACAGACAGAGACGCCTTCCTAGAGGCCCGCCCGATCCGGGACAGGATCCGCGAGGTGGCGCCAACCTCGACCTTCACACGAGGCATACCATGCTTCGGTATGAAGATCCTTGGAGGCGACTACAACGCACCCAGGATCGACCACGGTCCGCCAACGCCGAAGACGAGGAAAGAGATCGTGCGACTGTGGACGATCGTCGCGCTCTTCTCGCTCTGCATGGCCTTCCTGGTGGTCATCACCATCATCATCTTGACCGGGTCATTCCACCAGAACATCCACTAGGCGAAGAAGTCCGCCAGCAGCGGAGCGACGAGCGCCGGGTCTACGGCGTGGGTCTGGCCCTCGAGGGTGACGTGCCTGACGTTCGGCAGGACGCCTGCGAGGGCGGCGGCGGCGTTGCGCGCCCAGTCGGGGCTGGCGCTGCCGTCCATCACGAGGGTCGGTGCCTCGATCGCCCGCAGGCGCTCGGCCGGCAGCTCGCCGGCGCCGAAGATGTCAGTGTCGTAGGGGAGCGTGTGGGCGAGCGCCTCAAGCGCAGGCCACATCGGAGTGGCCTGCATGCCCTCGACCACCTCGGGCGGCGCCATGACGCACTCGATCAGGAAGGCTTTGAGGGCCTCGCCCCGTTCGCCGGCCGCCACGAGCGCACGCAAGCGGTCCGACATGTCCGGCCCGACAGGGGGCCGTGTGTCGTCGATGAAGTAGGGCGGTTCGTACACCGCCAGCTTCTCGATCGGAACGCCGGCGGCAGCCGCCTCGAGAGCCAGATTTCCGCCCGATGAGTGGCCGTAGACGAAGGCCGAGCCGCCGGCGGCAGCGATGAGAGCCGCGAGGTCCTCGATCTCGCGTCCGACGGCGTAGGGGGCGGTGTCCCCGCTGTCCCCCCGTCCCCGCCGGTCGTAGGCGAACACGGTGAAGTCCGGCGCCAGGACGGACGCCTGGGCGGCGGCGGTAGTGCGGTCGTTGAGGGCGCCGCCCACGAGGATGAGCGAGGGCCCTGTGCCCGACCGCTCGAAGGCGATCGTCGTGCCGTCAGCGGACTCAACTGTCTCCATCGTTGTGGCTCCTTTGCTCGTGGTGGCCGAGAGGGGCGGGCCGTCAAGAGGGTGCCGGTCGCGACGACGCTGGAGGAGGCTGGGCGAAGCGCCTGCGAGCTCAGCCGGCGCTCAGTCGCGGAAGCCCGCCAGCACCTCCGCCCAGCGCTCCGGCGCCAGGTGATAGGGGGCATAGAACGAGAAACGATCGACGAGATCCCCGTAGCGCTTGCGCACCTCGGCGGCGACATCGCCCGGCTCGGCTGTGACCGCAAAGGCGTCGAGGACGTCGTCGTCGATGAGCGTCGCCATCTTCGCCCACTCGCCCAGCTTGGAGAGGTTGTTCAGCTCCGTCTGCAGATCGCCCCAGCCGTGCAGCTCGAGCACGGGCCGGTAGGCGGGAGTGGAGCCGTAAAAAGCGATCTGGCCCTTCACCATCGTCGTCGCCGTCTCCTGCTCCTCCGGCGTGCCCGTCACGATGAATCCCGGGTAGGACACCTGGAAGGACTCCTGCGAACGCCCGCTCTTGTCCAGCCCGCGCCCGAGGGCGGGCATCGTCTTCTCCCGCAGGTAGCGCTCCGTCGTGAAGCCGTGGATGAGGATGCCGTCGGCCACCTCGCCGGCGACCTCGGTCATGAGGTCGCCGACGGCCGCCAGGAACACCTTGGGGGCGCCGTAGGGGTTCGGTCCCGGGCTGAAGAACGGCGTCATGAGGGTGTGGGTGTAGAAGTCACCGCGGAAGTCGAGCTTCGTGCCCTCGTTCCACGACGCCCAGATCGCCTGCAGGGCGCGGATGTACTCCCGCATGCGGGCGGCCGGGTGCGACCACGGCATCGAGTAGCGCTTCTCGATGTGCGGCTTGATCTGCGAGCCGAGGCCGAGCAGGAGGCGGCCCTTCGAGAGCAGCTGCACGTCGTTCGCCATCGTGGCGGTGATCATGGGGCTGCGGCCGAAGGCGACGACGATGCCCGTGCCCAACTGGAGCTTCTCGGTGTGCGGAGCCGCCGCCGCCAGGATCAAGAAGGGCTCGTGCCCGGTCTCGGTGGACCAGGCGCCGTCGTAGCCCTGCGCCTCCACTTCGCGGGCCCGCTCGCCCATCTTCTCGGCATCGAAACTCAGACCACCGTCGATCAACATGGCCTGCAACCTACTCGGGCGACCTCGATGGGCGCCCGAGGATCAGCCGACGGCGGCCTCCACCGGCCCGGCCGGCCCGGCCGCTTCGGCCGCTCCGTGATTCGCCCCTCCGGGCGCCGCCGAGGCGGCGAAGTCCTTCTGGCGGATGAGCAAGAACGAGCCGGCGGCCGCCACGAAGGCGACGACCGCCCCGATGAGCAGGATCTCGTTCAAGCCGTTGATGACGCCCTGGCCGGCGACGGAGCGGACGAGGTGGGTGAGGGCAGGGCTCGGGTCGTGCGCCCCGAGGGGCGCCGACGTCTGCCCGTTCAGCACGGCGGTGGCGATCGTGGAGGAAACGCCCCTGAGCGGTGTCGCCGCCAGCTGGCTCGAGATGGTGTCACGTATCTGGCTGGCGAAGATCGAGCCGAGGGCGGCGATGCCCGTGGCGATGCCGACCTGGCGGAACGTCGAGTTGATGCCCGAGGCCATGCCGGAGACCTCCGGCTCGACGACGCCCACGGCCGTGGAGGCGAGCGGGACGTTGATGAAGCCGGCGCCGAGGCCGGCGATGACCAGGCCGGCGATGAGGTGGGTCCAGGAGTCCGACAGCGTGATGCCCCGCATGAGGAAGAGCCCGACGCCGACGAGCACGAAGCCCGGGGCGATGAGCCACTTCACGGGCACGTGGTTCGTCAGCCGGCCCGCCAGACCGGCGGTGAGGAACAAGGCCCCGCTCAGCACGAGGAAGCGCACGCCCGTGGCGACCGCCGAAAGACCCAGCACGTTCTGCATGTAGAGGACGAGGTAGGTGAGCAGCGCGAAGAGGGAGGCGCTGACGGCGAAGGCGGCCAGCAGACCGCCGCTGAACGTCGGCTTTCGCAACAGGCTGAAGTCGAACATGGGCGCCCGCTGGCGCAGCTCGGCGAAGACGAAGGCGAGAAGGAGGACGACGCAGGCGACGAGCGACCACACGACCACATGGGACGTCCAGCCGTCGGCCGTCGAGCGGATCATGGCGAAGATGAGCGCCGCCAGCCCGGCCGAGAACGTCACGAAGCCGATCCAGTCGGGTGTCGTCGCCGCCGGGTTGCGCGACTCGTCGACCTTGAGGAGCGTGACGATGAGGGCGAGCGCCCCGATGGGCACGTTCACGAAGAAGATCCACCGCCAGCCGATGCCGCTCGTGATGACGCCCCCGAGGACGGGGCCGACGGCGACGGCGATGCCGGTGACGGAACCGAAGACGCCGAAGGCCACGCCCCGGTCGCGACCCTGGAAGGCGTTGGCGAGCAGCGCCAACGACGTCGAGAACATGATCGCCCCCCCGATGCCCTGGAAGGCCCTCGCCAGGATGAGGAACAGTGGGCCGGTGGCGACCCCGCACAGCAACGAGCCGGCCGTGAAGGCGACGATGCCGACGGCGAAAACGATGCGCCGCCCGAAGAGGTCGGCGAGCGAGCCCGCCGTCAGTAGGAGGGCCGCCAGCGTGAGGGCGTAGGCGTCGAGCACCCACTGCAGATCCGGCAGGGAGGCGTGAAAGGCGTGCTCGATGGAGGGCAACGCGACGTTCACGATGGTGAGGTCGAGCAACAGCATGAAGATGCCGACGCAGACAGCGCCGAGCGTCCACCACTTTCGGTCCACGGTTCGGCCTCCTCGGATCGAGGGCGCTGGTGTCAGCCCAGCGCCAAAGTACCGTCAGTATATGCGTCGCCGACCGAATCGTCAATATGCCGAATGATCTTCCGTCCGGATCATCTGGTAGGGTGCCTGTTGTGGGACGAGTTGCCGTCGAGCCGACAGACGCTCGCCCCGCCCGAATCTGCTACCTGCTTCGCCGGGTGCACCAGCACCTCTACCTGGCGGCCACGGCCCTCCTGCCAGACGAGCGCCACCCCCGGGACATCGCCCTGCTGAACGTCGTCGCCGCCAACGCCCCCGTCTCCCAGCAGTGGCTGGCCGACTACCTCAGCATCAACCGCTCGGTCATGGTGAAGCTGATCGACTCGCTGGAGGCGTCCGGGGACGTCGTGCGCGACCGGCGGGCCGATGACCGCCGTTCCTATGCGCTCCGCACGACGGCCGCCGGGCGGCGGACGATCAAGCAGCTGGCCGGCGTCGTCGACGAGGCCGAGGAGATCGTCACGAGGGGGCTTTCGACGGCCGAGCGTGGGCGGCTCATCGCCCTCCTACAGGCGGTCGTCCTCCCCCACTTCGACCCGGCGCCGCCGGAGGAGCTGAGAAGGCTCTTCGGGTTTCTCGTCGCCCAGGCCAACCTGCGGCTGGAGGCGGCCTCCGACGCCCGGCTGGCGCCGAGCCGGCTGAGCGTGCGCACCGTCGTCGCCCTCGGCCTCCTTGCCCGCAACGCCCCCTGCTCACAGCAGGAGCTGGCGACACTCCTCGAGATCGGACCAGCCGCCACTGTCGAGCTCGTCGACGAGCTGGAACGGCCCGGGCTCGTGCGGCGCGCCCGCAACCCGGAGGACCGGCGCAGCTACTCCCTCTCCCTCACCCCCGCCGGCGAGGCGGCCCTGGCGGGCGGAAGGCGGATCCTCGGCGAGACGGCCACCGAGTTCACCTCGGCGCTCGAAGACAGTGATCGCCGAGAGTTGGAGCGGCTCCTCAGCACGCTCGCCGGCGTCGAGGCGGCCGCAGGGCCGGCGGCCTAGCCCGAGCGCCGGGCCACCCGGAGCGGTGCCGACCCGGCGCCGCAACCGCAGAGATGCGCTGCGGCGCCGGTGGCCGTTTCAGCTTGAGAAGGTCACCGTCTTGGCGACGTTGCTTTCGAACTAGGGAAGCGGAGCTTCAAACTGGTGGATTTATCGATCGGCGCGGTAGGTCGGCACCGCCCGACGGCGAAACGCGAAGAGCCGGATATACAAAGCGGCCCGCCGGTTCCCCGGCGGGCCGCTTCGATCGAGCTGTCAGCTGGTCACTTCAGCCAGGATGGAACCGTCAACGAAAGAACGGTCGTCGAGGTGACCGGCGAGGCTGAGGTCGATTTCGTCACCCAGACGGTCTTGTTGCCGTCTTTGCCGGGTGCCGGCTCCGTAGCCGTCTTGCTCTTGATCTTATCGACGAAGCCTGCGATGAGCCCTTGGTGATTCGTCGCGGAGTACTGGAGCGGGGTGATTGCGGGCGTCTCGAACTTCATGGTCGTGAGGATGTGCAGGAAGGACGCCTGCGTGAAGTTCCTGCCGGCTGCCCTGAGCGCCTCGACGAACGCCACGCCCCAAGCGACCCCGTAGGCCTCGTTGCCGTTCAGAACGGACGTGCTTTTGAAACCGGGGAACAGGCCTGGGGCCGCCTCGAGCACTTTGTACGTCCAGCTGATCCACGGGTCGGTGAAGCCGTTCGTCGTCGCCAGGTACGCGAAGGAGATCGCACCCGGCTCGCTGTCGGGCGTCGAACCCAGCTCGGTGGCGACGGTGGTTGGGTCGGAGCCGACCGAGGAGATCACCCACTGGGGCTTGTAGCTGAGCGCTTCGGCGTTGCCGAGAGCAGCGGCCGTCGCGCCCGGGATCGTGTCGAGGTAGACGACGGAACAGCCGGCCGACTGGAACGACTCTATGTACGGCGTGATCGATGCCGCGCCGCTGACCACGAGCGCGTCGACGCTATAAAATCTGGTCACGACCGGGTGGATGCCGCCGTAGGTCAGCCCGAGGTAGCCGTTGTGCCCGAAGTCGTCACTCTGGCCGAGGAAGCAGACCTTCTTGCCCGCGTAGTTTGCCTTGATGTACTTGGCGAGGATCTTGCTCTCGGTCGTGTAGCTCGGCTGCCATCCGGTAAGGCCCGGGTAGGTGGTGCCGTTGCAATCGCTCGACGGCGTTCCGGAACCCCCGACGCAGTTCCAGTCGATCGAGCCCGAGTTCACCATGAGCTGGGGCGTATCGACGGACTTCAGGTACGCGCGCTCAGGCGCTTGGGTTGGCGTGCCCAGCGAGCCGACGGTCGCGAACACGTGGTCCTTCGTCACGAGCGTCACCGTGTCGGCGTGCACGTCCGGATTGCCCTTGCAGCCGAAACCCGGCGTCCCGTAGCAGTCGTCGACGAGGTCGTAGAGGATCTTGCGCCCGTTGACCTTCCCGTGGTTGTTGACCCAATTGAAAACGGCGGCTGCCGCTTTGGCGACCTCGTTGTAGCCGGGTGACGCGATGCCGGTGAGCGGCACGGTCGCCCCGATCGTGATGGACGTGCCCGTGACGCCCGTCACGTTGGGCGTCGCCGTGCCGGCGGCGGCGGCCGTGGCCGCCGTCAGCCCCACAGCGGCAAGCGCGAGGCTCGCACACACAACGGCGACGCGCGTGACCAGCCGCGTCAAATGTAAAGGTGACATGCTCACTGTCCTTTCAGCAGGCGGTGCCTTACCCCCGAAGCCGCCAGCCTACGTCGTCACGGAACGGGCCGCCCATCGGCCGCTGACGCTCTCGAAGCCCGAAGCCGCCGGACGATGACAAACCGCGTCGTCCCGGTGAGCCCGAGCGGCGCCAGGAGGACGAACACGATGAGAAGGCCGCCGAAGATAATCCCGTTCAGGCTTGCTGCGAGGTTCGATGTGGGCTTCAGCCCCGTCGCATTCACGAGCGACGTGATCCAGGTCGACGAGTACGCGTAGAAGATTCCGCCGAGGAGCGCACCCGAGAGCGTGCCGATGCCGCCGATCACGAGGAGCGTCAGCATCTCGATGGAGAGGCTCAGCTCGAAGGTGGAGGGCGAAACCAAGCCGGCGATGATCGTCGTGAGGGCTCCACCGAGGCCTGCACAGGCGGCAGCCACCACGAAGGCGAGCACGCGCGCACGCGGGAGCGAGACGCCGGCGATCTCGGCTGCGACCTCGTTCTCGCGCACGAGTCGCATTGCA
Organism: uncultured Actinomycetota bacterium; assembly: GCA_963735115.1. Classification (GTDB taxonomy): domain Bacteria; phylum Actinomycetota; class Acidimicrobiia; order Acidimicrobiales; family Bog-793; genus JAKACA01. Next base: position 730,591 of record CAVTJR010000002.1, read on the forward strand.
CGACCCGTGCGACTTCGGAACAGGTTCGCCATGAAGAAGAACGCGATCCCCGCCGTGACGACTGCGATGTCGGCGAGCCACATGTTCCCCGGCCGGGCGGCCGTGGGCGTCGAGTGCAGATACTGCACGAGCCATTTCGGGGGCCCAACGGGCCTCGGGAGGGCCAGGCCCTGGTCACCATTCGTCCACGAGCCGAACTCGGCGATGATCGACGTGAACGCCACGCCGATCGCGATCGTCATCCCCGCGAGGTAGGGACCCCGCAGTCGCGTTGCGGGAAGCCCGACGAGGAGGCCGACAATGGCGCCGACGAGCGTCGCCAAGGCGAGGTTGGCGGCAATGGGGGTGTGCGCGTGGTGATCCGCCCAGATCGCCGCCGTGTAGGCACCCACGCCCATGAACGCCCCGTTGCCCAGTGACACCTGGCCGGACACCCCGGTGAGGAACGACAGCCCCACCATCACGATCGACATCGCGGCGGCGTCGGCCAGGTAGTAGTCGGTGAGCGCCGACACGTGGTCGGACACGACGAGCGCGACGCAGACGAGGACGATCGTCGCGACGGCGCGCCAGAGCACGGGGCGCCGTGCGCGAAGCGAGGCGAGGACTTTCATACGCGCCGCGCGACCTGACGGGAGAACACTCCCTGCGGGCGGAGCACGAGCACCAGGATGAGGACGCCGAGTGCGACCGGGAGCACCAGGTTCGCGTTGAGGTAGTCCGTCACGAACTGCTCGATCATACCGAAGGCGATCCCTGCAAAGAGGGCGCCGATCGGGTTGTCCAGGCCGCCGACCGCAGCAGCGATGAACCCGACCGCGAACGGTGCCTCCATCTCCGAGGGAGTGAGACCCGTCGCGAACCCGGAGGCGACGATGACCGCCGCCACCGCCCCGACGCTGCACGAGAGCATCCATCCGAGTGTGAGCATCCGGCCGACACGGACACCGAGCAGTCGAGAGACCTCCGGCGCGTGGGCGGTGGCGCGGAGCTGCAAACCGAGATTTGTAAAGCGGAAGAGCGCACCGATCGCGAGCGCGAGGACGAGTGCCGCGCTCGATCTGGAACACCGAGAGCGGCGACAGCGCGAAGGGGTTCCCGTCGAGTGTCCAGCGGATGAATGAGAAGGGAACCGGTATCGCTCGCGTGGTCGTCGACCAGATGGCGCCGACCACCGCTTCGATGAGGAGCAGCAACCCGACCGTCGCGACGATCGGATTCAGCTCCGGCTTGCCGTAGAGGGGACGGACGAACACCCGTTCAGCGACGCCGCCGAGGACCATGCCGAAGGGTATGCAGAGCACGAAGCACCACCAGAACCCAACGTGGTACGAAAGCAGTCCCATGCCGAGGTAGGCCGCAAACGTCGCGATAGCTCCGAGTGCGAAGTTCAGGACGCGCGTCGCGCGCCAGATGAGCACGAGACCGAGCGCGACGAGGCCGACGACGACCCCCTGGACGATGCCCTCGAGGACGTCCGTGACGTTGCGGGACGTGAGAAAGCCGTCCATCAGCTCGCCATTCCCAGGTAGTAGCGGCGCAGTCCCTCGTCGGCAAGCACGACGTCTGCGCTGTCGTCGGCCGCCACACGACTCGCCTGCAGCACGACGGCCCGGTCCGCCACGCGCAACGCCGACATGGCGTCCTGCTCGACAAGCACCACGGTCAGGTGCCGTTCCTCACAGAGGTGGCGGATCGTCGACATCACGCTGGCCGTCACCTGAGGCGCGAGGCCAACCGACGGCTCGTCGAGGAGCAGCAGGGTGGGGTTCCCGATGAGGGCGCGGGCCATGACGAGCATCTGGCGCTCCCCGCCGGACAGGGTGCCCGCGTGCTGGCGGCGTCGCTGCTTGAGTGCCGGGAAGAGTGCGAACTGGTCATCGAGCCCATCGGCGAACCGTCCCTTGCCGTGGAGCGCTCCAAGGCGGAGGTTCTCCTCCACCGTGAACTCCTCGATGACGCCACGACCCTCCGGGACGTGCCCGATGCCGAGGCGAGCGATGTCCTCCGGGCGGCGGCCGACGAGATCCTGGCCATCGAAGTCGATCGATCCGCTCTTGGGTCGCACGAGCCCGCTGATGGTCCGCAGGAGCGTCGTCTTGCCCGCGCCGTTCGCACCCACGACGGCCGTGACGGTCCCGGTTTCCACTACGAACGAGACATCGCGGAGCGCCTGGACCGCGCCGTAGGCAACCGACAGGCCACTCACCCGGATCACGTCTGCACTCCTAGGTACGCCTCGATCACTGCGGGATCGTCCTGGATCTCGGCGGGCAGGCCCCTTGCGATCACTTGGCCGAAGTCGAGCACGACGAGGCGGTCGACGAGGGGCATGACGAATCCCATGTCGTGCTCCACGAGTAGCACGCCCATGTCGGATCGGAGCTCGACGATCATGGAGGCAAAGTCGGCCAGCTCGCCTTCATCGAGGCCCGAGGCCGGCTCATCCAAAAGGAGGAGGGAGGGTCCGCACAGCAGGGCCCTGGCGACGGCCACCTTCTTCCCGATCCCGTAGGGCACCTCGGAGGGGTACGAGTCGGCGTAGCGCGCGACGCCAAAGCGCTCGAGCAGCGCTTGAGCCTCGCTGCGCAGGATGCGCTCGCTCCGGGTGCTCGCCGGGAGGGCGAGCAGGCTCATGAGGAACCCGCCGTTCGGTCGATTCTGTCCACCTGCCATGACGTTCTCGAGGAGTGTGAGGTGCGGGAAGAGGCCGATGCCCTGCAGCGTCCGCGCGACGCCTGCCCGGGCGAGTTGGGAGGGTCGAAGGGTCCCGCGGTGGGCGGCCGGGAAGCGGACACAGCCTGAGGTTGGGCGGACGAATCCGCAGATGACGTTGAACACGGTGGTCTTGCCGGCACCGTTCGGGCCGATGAGCCCGACCACCTCGCCACGTGACACAGCGAAGCTGACGTCCTTCAGCGCCTGGAGTCCACCGAAGTTGACCGAGACGTCATCGACCTCAACGCTCGCGAGGGCTTCGGGGTCGGGCGGCACGAGCCGACAGCATAGTTTCGCGGCTCTAGCGACGAGACGTGGGTGACGCCCTCGGATTCTCGCGGTCGGCCGAGTGTTCCATTCGACACCTGAGCGCAGCAAGAGCCGCAGCCCGTTCGACGAGACCTGAGGCTCGAACGCGGGGCTTCGAGAGCCCAAGATCGGCAGGCCCGGCGCCGCAGCGCGTGTCGATGTGCTGCGGCGCCGGAATCGGTCGGCTCAGCTGGCGAACGTCATCGTCTTGGCCGTATTGCTCTCGAAGTAGGGCTCGATGAGCTTGAGGAACCCGGTCGCCGTCAGGTTCACCTGGGCGATGTCGGTCATGAGCGTGGCCGGCCCGTTCGCCGGCGTGTAGGTGGCCGACGGGATGAGGCCGCCGAAGCTGACCGTCCCGAGGTTCTCCTTGGCCGACAGGATGCCGGCGCGGGAGAGGTCCTTGGCGGCGATGGCTTTCCTGAACACGGCCGATTCCATCTCCGCCAGGCAGTACCCGTACATGAAGTAGCCGTCGGGCACCTGCTTCGGGTAGTAGGTCTTCTGGACGGCGAGGAACTGGGCCATGCCGGGAACGCTCATGTTGCCCCAGGCGGCTTCGAAACCGAGCACCCAGGCGCCCACCATGGCCTTCTCGACCGCCGTTGGCTTCCCGCTGGCGATGCCGGTGGACGTCATGAGGTACTCCGACCAGGCGGGCCCCTGCAGGATCCAGTGCGGGAAGTAGCCGTCGACGGCGGCGTCGCCGATGATCTCGGCGGCGGCCGTCGGGATGGCCGTGAGCACGACGTACTGGGCGCCGTCGTTCTTCATGGCGAGGGCCTGTGACGTGAACACCGTGTCCGTCTCGGCGTAGCTCGCACTCCCGACGTTGTCGAAGTGATCCGTTGCCAGGGCGGCGTCGAAGCCCTTGACCCCGTCTGCCCCGTAGGCGTCGTTCTGGTAGACGATGCCGACCTTGGCGTGCGCCTTCCCGAGGGTGTGGGTGAGGTAGTAGAGGGCGTTGGCGACGTCGGCCGCGTACGGGGTGCCGATGACCGCGTTGACCGACTGGTCCACGAACGCCGACGACTGGGCGGCCGTGCCGAGCACGACTCCGGCCGACTGGGCCGCCGCCTCGATCGCCGACGTCGTCGGGCTCCCGAACGACTGGGCGATCATGGCCACGCTCGCAACCATGGAGTTGTACATCTGCACGTGAATCTGCGGGTTGTACTGGTCGTCCTTGATGTCGAAGGCCACCTTCCAGCCGTCGATGCCTCCGTGGGCGTTGCTGTAGTCCCAGTACGCCTCCATCCCGTCGGTGAGCGGGACGCCGATCAGCTCGGCGGGTCCTGACAGGGCCGAGAGCATCCCGACGGTGATGGTCTTGGTGGCGAGGTCGACGCCCGGGCCGGTCGTGAAGCTGGCTGTCTTCGGCGCCGTTGTCGTTGTCGTCGAGCTGCTATTCGTCGAACATCCGGCGAGCACGAGCCCGAGCGCACCGAGCAGCAGTGCGGCTCTCGTACGTGTTGTGTGCATGTTCGTTGCTAGCCCTCCTGTGTCAGTGATGTGACGACGCCTAGTTCTTTCGGAACAGCTCGACGGCGCCGGACGAGCGATCCGATCCGCTGCGCGAGGCCGACGAGGCCCCGCGGCTCGAGGAGAAGGAGGACGACGAGGAGGACGCCGTAGACGATGTAGGTGGCGTCGGCCACGGGGATCCCGGTCGTGCGCGCGCCGCCCTCGAGGAAGGGGAGGTTGGCGGCCTCGTTCTGCAGGAAGGCAGGCAGGCCGACGACGAAGAGGGCGCCAAGGGCGGGGCCCCAGAGCGATCCCAGTCCTCCGACGACGATCATGATGACGTACTGGATGGAGAGAAGGAGGTCGAACTCCCCGGGCGTGACGAAACCGAGGAAGGAGCCGTACATGGCGCCGGCGAGACCGGCCATGATGGACGAGACGATGAAGGCGGTCGTTTTCGTGCGGGCGACGTTCACCCCGAGGACGGCGGCGGCGAGCTCCCGGTCGCGCACGGCCGCCATGTTTCGCCCGATGCGGCTGCGGCCGAGGTTGTGGACATAGATCATCCCGAGGCCGAGGAGGATGAAGGCGAGGTAGTAGTAGAGGCCGTTCTCGTCGATGGACAGGCTGCCGATCGACAGCCCGTTGCTGAAGCTGAAGCTCCCGTTGCCCGGCACAGGCAGGGAGCGCCCGCCCGGGCCGCCCGACACCGTCCTCCAGCTCGGGGCGAGCCACTGGCCGCCGATGAAGACGAGTCCAAGGGTGACGATCCCCAAGTAGAGGCCGCGCAGCCGCATCGCCGTCAGCGCCGTGAGGGCGCCGAGGATGCCGGCGACGACGCCTGCCGCCGGGATCCACAAGAGCGCGCTCAGGTGGAGGTTCCCACCGAGATAGCCGCCGGCGTAGGCACCCACCATGAGGAAGAAGGCGTGCCCGAGGGAGATCTGACCGGTGCGGCCGGTGAGGACGTCGAGGCCGAGGGCGCCGAGGGCGGCGATGAGCACGAACACGAGCGTCGAGAGCCAGTAGCCGCCCACCCAGAACGGCAGCAGGATGCCGACGACCACGGCGGCGACCGTGGCCACGCGGCCGGGGCGGCTCAGGCTCGAGCGGGCGAAGCGCCCGAACGAGCTCACAGGCGCTCCGCCGGACGGGAGCCGAACAAGCCGTAGGGGCGGACCAGCAGCAGGATGATCATCACGATGTAGGGAGCGGCGACGTAGAAGTCCTGCCCGAGGAAGGCGGCGTACTGCGGCTGGTAGCCGGAGGTCAGCTGCTGCACGACGCCGATGATGAAGCCGCCGATGACGGCCCCCGTCGTCGAGTCGATGCCTCCGAGGATGATGGCCGGGAAGGCGAAGAAGGCGACGTCGCTGAGCGAGGGGCTCACCGAGTTCGGGTAGCCGCCGAGGAAGACGCCAGCCACGCAGGCGACGAGGCCGGCCAGCACCCAGGCGAGGCCGTGCACGCGCCGGATGGGGATGCCGACGGCGATGGCCGCTTCGGTGTCGGCGGCGGCGCTGCGCATGGCGAGGCCGTATTTCGTGTGCTGGTTCATGAACCGGAAGGCGACGAGGAGGACGACGGCGCTCACGATCGTCCACACCTCCACCCACGTCACGGCCAGCCCGGCGACATGGGCGATGCTGGCGCCCCAGGGGTCTCCGTTCGATCGCGGGACGGCGCCGAAGGCGGCGTCGAGGGCGCCGCCCACGACGATGGCGAACCCGAGCGTGAGCATGACGACGGTGAAATCAGGCTTGCCGACGGCAAAGCGCAGCACGAGCGCCTGGAAGGCGAGCCCGGCCGCCGCCGTCAGGGCGGCCCCGATCAAAAAGGCGAGCCAGAAGGGGAGGCCGTGGGCGGATACGAGGGCGGATACGAGTAACGCACCGAGCGCCAGCAGCGACCCCTGGGCGAAGTTGATGATGCGGCTCGCCCGGAAGACGACCGTGAAACCGAGGGCGATGAGGGCGTAGATGGCCCCGAGCGCAAGGCCGGAGAAGAGCAGTAGGGCGAAGGTCTTCACGGTTCCACCTCCTCCGGATCCGGCTCGCCCAGATAGGCGCGGATCACCTCCGGGCTGGCCTGGATCTCCTCGGGCGTGCCGAGGGCGATCGTGCGCCCGAAGTCGAGGACGAGAACGCGCTCGGCCAGTGACATGACGACGGTCATGTCGTGCTCGACGAGCACGACCGTCGGGGCGAAGCGCTCGTGCACGGCGCGCACGAGCGAAGTGATCTCGCTCTTCTCGATCCGGCTCATGCCCGCCACCGGCTCGTCGAGCAAGAGCAGCTTCGGCTCCATCGTGACGACGCGGGCCAGCTCGACCCGCTTGCGCACCCCGTAGGGCAGGGTCGCCACGGGGCGGGCGGCCACGTCGGCGAGACCGACGAATTCGAGTGCCTCCATGGCGGCGGCACGGTTGGTCCTCTCCTCGCGGCGGGCGGCCGGCAGAGCGAGCCCGAGCCGCACGGCGCCCGCCCTCATGAGATGCGTGCGCCCCACGAGGACGTTCTCGAGCACCGAGAGCTGCGGGAAGAGGGCGAGGTTCTGAAAGGTGCGGGCGATCCCGAGGGCGGCGAGATCGTGCGGCCGGTACTTCGCCAGGTCCGTGCCGAGGTAGCGCAGATGGCCCGACGTCGGGGCGTAGACGCAGCTGAGGAGGTTGAACAGCGTCGTCTTGCCGGCGCCGTTCGGGCCGATGAGAGCGAAGAGCTCGCCTTTGCCGACGTTGAAGCTCACCTGGCTGAGCGCAACGAGGGCGCCGAAGGAGAGGCCGACGTCCTCGACCTCGAGCACGGCGTCGCTCATGTCGAGGACACCCCCAGGTAGGTCGCCCGCACCTGCTCGTCGGCCAGCAGCTCGGGCGTCGGCCCGGCGGCACGGATGACGCCGGTGTCGATGAGGTAGCCGTCGGGCGCCACCGCCTTGGCGAGCGAGCTCGACTGCTCGACGAGCAGGATGCCGACGCCCGTCTCGTTGATGCGGCGCAGCGCCTGGCCGATCGAGCGAATGACGAGGGGGGCGAGGCCGAGGGAGGGCTCGTCCAGCAGCAAGAGGCGCGGGTCGCTCATGAGCGCCCGGCCGATCGCCAGCATCTGCTGCTCGCCGCCGGAGAGGTAGCCGGCGTGCTGGCGGAGGCGCTCGCCGAGGAGGGGGAAGAGCTCGATGGCTTGCTCGCGAAGCTCTGCGGTGCGGGCGCGGTTGTGGGAGGAGAAGGCGCCGGCGCGCAGGTTCTCGTCCACGGTGAGCTCGCCGAAGACGTGGCGGCCCTCGAGCACCTGGGCGATGCCGCCTCGAACGAGACGGGCGGCGTCACGACCCGTGACGGGGCGGCCGGCGTAACGGACCTGGCCGCGGAGGATGCGCCCTCCCCGGTAGGCGAGGAGCCCGGAGACGGCGCGCAGGAGCGACGTCTTGCCGGCCCCGTTCGGGCCGAGCAGGCAGACGGCCGCCTTGTCCTTGACGACGAGCGAGACGCCTTGCAGGGCAAGGACACCGCCGTAGCCGACCGTGAGGTCCTCCACCTCCAAAAGGGGCGCGTCCGCACCGCTCGGCGACGTCATGCTCACCCCGGCCTTACGTGCGAGCCGGGCGAACCTCGGCGGCGAGCTCCTCCTCGTCGAGGGCCGATTCGAGCACCGCCCAGAGAATCCGGGCGCTCACCTCCCCGGCCTGCCGTGGGCTGTAGGCCACCATGGCGTTGGTGGCGAAACCCGAGAGCTGCAGGACGAAGGCGTCGATCACCCACTGCGGGGGGGCCTTCCTGCCACCGAGCGCCTGCCAGGCCGCCGTCGCCAGCTGGCGGGCGTACTCGTCGCGTCGGGCGATGAGGGTACGCAGCGAGGCGCTGAACGCTGGGGGGGTGCCAGGGCGCTCGACGTGGATGTCCCAGAAGGCCCGCCCGACGAGGCGCCGTAGGAGCTCGTGCAGCGCCACGGCGGACTCGATCAGCCAGGCCTGCACGTCTGCTCCCGGCGGTGGCGGCCCGGGCATCTCCGCGGCGACGAGGTCAAGGACTTCGCTGACGGCGGCAACGAGGAGGTCGCCGTGCGTGGCGAAGTGGCGAAACACCGTTCGCCGGCTCACCCGGGCCGAGTCGGCTACGTCATCGGCAGTGACCTCGAAGCCCTTCTCCGCCAGCACGATGACGGCGCCCTGGAGGATGCGTGCACGCGCCCTGGCGCGGGTTTCCTCCCCGAGCGTCGGCCGCCCGTCGGAAGTCAGATCGCTGTCGGCCTGCTCTCGCATGTCACCTCCCCCTCGCTCCGTCCGCTCCCGGTCAGCTCGGCTGGCGAGCCATCTGTGACATCCTACTACGCCATTATGGCATGGTAGAGTGTCATATCGACACTGCTAAGGGCCACGAGGAGCCCGCTGGTACTGACGCGTCGGAGATGACAGCGGGGGATCGCCTGCGCGCCGCCGAACAATTCCTCCGCAAGATCGTGCAGCGATCGTCACAGGTGCTGGCCATCTATGACGCCGACGGCGTCTGCAGGTTCGTGTACGACTCGCCCAACCCGCTCGCCGGCTGGGGCCAGGAGCTCGTCGGCCGCTCCCCCGCCGAGCCGGGCATCAACCTCATCCCGCCGGACCAGCTGGCGGAGGCGGCCGAGTGGTTCGCCTCCGTGGTGGCCCAGCCGGGCGAGCACGACCCGGTCGTGTTTCGCGTCCGCCATCGCGACGGCTCCGAGTTCTACGCCGAGGTCGTGGCGACGAACCTCCTCGATGACCCCGACGTCGCCGGCATCGTGCTCGACGCCAGGGACGTGAGCGAGCGCCGCGCCCTCGAAGAGTCCCTCCGTCACCAGTCGCTCCACGACCACATCACCGGGCTGCCCAATCACGCCCTCTTCATGGACCGCCTCGGCCACGCCCTCGCCCGTAACCTCGGGCGCGTCCCCGCCCCGCTCGTGGCCGTCCTCGTCGTCGAGCTCGACCGCTTCAAGCTCGTCGTCGACTCCTTCGGCCATTCCATCAGCGATCAGCTCCTCGTCGAGACCGCCGGGGTGCTCGTTCGGTCGGTCGACGCGGCCGACACCGTCGCCCGGCTGAGTGGGGACGAGTTCGCCGTGTGCTGCGAGAATCTGCGTGACGAGGGCGAAGTCGTCGCCACGGCCGATCGCCTGGCCGATCGCCTCCGCGAGGCCATGGTGGTCGACGGCCGCGACTTCCAGTTGACGGCGAGCATCGGCATCGCCATGGGGCGCAACGAGTACGGCGTCTCGCCCGAGTCGCTCCTCCGCGATGCCGACGTGGCCCTCTCGCGGGCCAAGGAGCGGGGGGGTGATCGCCATGAGGTCTTCGACGAGACGGCACGCCTGCGGGCGCTCGAGCGCTTGGAGCTGGAGAACGGCCTGAGAGCGGCGCTGCGCCTGCGCGAGCTGCGCTTCCATTACCAGCCGACGATCAGGCTGGCCGACGGGAGCATCGTCGGCGCCGAGGCGCTCGTGCGCTGGCAGCACTCCACCCGCGGCCTGCTGATGCCCGCCCAGTTCATCCCGGTGGCTGAAGAGACCGGTCTCGTCGTGCCGCTCGGCAACTCCGTCATCGAGGCGGCCTGCCGACAGGTGGACGTCTGGCACTCCGCCCCGGACACCCGCCACTGGACGGTGGCCGTCAACGTCTCCGGCCGCCAGCTGAGCGATGCCGGCCTCCTCGACGTCGTGCAGAGCGCCTTGGCGGCCTGGGGCGTCGCCCCCGAGTCACTCTGCCTCGAGATCACCGAGAGCGCCCTCATGGCCGATCCGGACGAGGCGGCCGCTACCCTCGGCGCCCTGCACGAGCTCGGCGTCAAGCTCGCCATCGACGATTTCGGCACCGGCTACTCGAGCCTCACCTACCTGCGACGTTTCCCCATCGACGCCCTCAAGATCGACCGCTCCTTCGTGAACGGCGTGAGCGAGAACGTCAAGGACGCCACGATCGTGGCTGCCGTCGTCGCCCTGGCGCACGCCTTCGGCATCCCGGCCATCGCGGAAGGGGTCGAGACGGCCTCGCAGGCCGCCCAGCTCACCGACCTCGGCTGCGATTTCGCCCAGGGGTACCTGTGGGGCAAGCCACAACCGGCCTACCGCCTCAAGTGGCCGGCCAAGCCGGACGCCTGAGCGGCGCCCGGCCATCGCCGGGGTGGCACCGCCGGCGACGCACCGGCACCGCCTCGGAGGAGGCACGCGGGTCGACTCTCCGAGGCGACCGTGGTAGACACCAGCGCTAGTGCGAAGCCTGCGGGCGCTGGTACTCATCCTCGTTGCCGTCGCAATGGTCGGGTGCTCCTCGAACGCCGCCGGCCCGACCACGACGAAGCCCGCCACGACCACGACGAGCACGCTGGCGACCACGACGACGGTGAAGGCGGCCACGTGGACGGTCACCGACGTGTCCGACAGCAACGGGCTCATCGACGTCTCCTGTCCAACGGCGACCCTGTGCGTCGCCGTGGACGACAACGGTGACGTCGTCACCTCGACCGACCCGACAGGCGGCACGAAGGCCTGGACGGTGACCGACGTCGACTCGACAAACTCCATCAACGCCGTCTCCTGTGCCACCGCCAGCCTTTGTGTCGCCGTGGACGACAACAGCGCCGTGCTCGTCTCCACCGACCCGGCCGGAGGTGCGTCGGCCTGGAAGGTGGTCGCCCTCAACGGCGGCAGCGTCATGAACGGCGTCTCCTGCCCGAGCACCAACCTGTGTGTTGCCGTGAACCAGAACGGCGACATCATCACCTCCACGACGCCCACCGGGCGGGCTGGCTCGTGGCGGATCGTCGATGTGGACGGGGAGAACATCTTCGCTCGCGTGTCCTGCCCGACCGTCAGCTTCTGTGTCGCCGTCGACTCAAACGGCAACCTCTTCTCCTCGAGCGACCCGACCGGTCGGGCCTCGGCCTGGAAGCTGGCCAAGGTAGACGACGTCGCCGGCGGCTCGAACGAGTTCGGCGACGTCGCCTGCCCGACGGCGAGCCTGTGTTTCGCCGTCGGCTCGGGAAGCTCGGGCAACCTGTTGTTCAGCTCGACCGATCCCGGCGGCGGCGCCTCGGCATGGACCTCGACCAAGGGCATGGACGGCAGCGCTCCGATGGACGCCGTCGGCTGCGTGAGCGCTCAGCTGTGCTTCCTCGAGGACGTCGCCACCGGTGTCGTCGCTTCCAGCGACCCCACCGGGGCCGCCTCCACCTGGACCCTCGTCAGCCCGCAGACGACCGAGGGCAACCACGAAGGCGGGGGCATCTCCTGTCCGAGCGCCAACCTGTGTGTCGTCGTGGGCGACCAACAGGTCGCCTGGTCTGCCGACCCGGCCGGCGGTCCGTAGCCCTCCGGGCGGCAGCCGGGCCGGCCGGCACAGGCACAGGCCTACTCGGACTCGCCGTGCTCGCCCCGCAGGTAGCGCTCGAGCTCGGCGGCGATCTCGTCACCCGAGACGGCCTCCATGTCCTCGAAGGCCGTCACCGGCTCGCCTTCGAGCTCGTCGACGCTCCGCTCCAGCTGCCGGACCATGGCGAGGTGCTCACGGCTCTGGCCGATGAGCTCGTCCACCTTCTGGCGGGCGGCCTCCGCCGGCTCGGCGAGCACCTCGGAGTCGATCACGAGGCCCGAGAGGGACGCCAGACCGTCGAGGAGGGCGACGGCGGCCGCCGGGAAGGCCATGCCGGCGACATAGTGCGGCACCCGCGCCCACAACCCGATGGCAGGGACGCCCGCTCGAGCCAGCTCCAGCTCGAGCACCGCTTCGATGCCGGCGGGCACCTCGATCGCCCCGGACACGAAACCGATCTGGGCCGCCAGCTCGGGCGTCGTCGCCGTGGAGGCGAGCCGGATGGGACGCGTGTGGGGCGCCGCGGCCGGAAACCCCCCGAAACCCACCATCAGCCTCACCCCCATCCCCTCCGCCACCTCGGTGACGGCGCCGGCGAAGCCTCGCCAGAGGAAGTCCGGCTCCGGGCCGGAGAGCACGGCGATGCCGGAGCCGAGGCGGTCGACGCCCACGCGGACCGTCGGCTCCGGCCAGGTGACGCCTTCGTTCATCCCGTTGGCGACGAGCAGGCGGGGCCGCCGCGCCCGCTGGTCGATGAGCTGTTCGGCGTCGAAGACGGCATACGTGCGCGTCTCGATTGTCTCGAGGAGGCCGGTGAGCGCGGTTGCCCCGGCCATGCCGGCGTCGACCCAGCCGTCGAGCGCCACTATGAGCACCGGCGTCGGCGGCGCCGGCTCGCCCGTCAGGACGTAGAGGGAGGAGGGCACGGGCTCGCTCACGCCCGCAACCCGGCTGCGTCGGCGGCCACCGAGGCGGCTTCGGCGAGCGTGCGCACCTGGGCGGCGTAACCCTCCACGCCGGTGGAGCGGTCGCCCCCGGCCGCCCCACCGCGATAGCGGGTGCCGACGCCCTGCAGGATGCAGGCGAGCTTCCAGTACCCGAAAGCGACGTAGTAGTCGAGCTCGTCGACCTCACGACCCGTCCGCTGGGCGTACATCGACCTCACCTCGGCCCGCGAGGCGAAGCCGGGGACGGTCGTCGGCGCCACGCCGCCGAGTACCGCCGAGGCGTCGCCCGGCTCGGTCCAATACACCATGAGGAGGCCGATGTCGGCGAGCGGGTCGCCCAGGGTGCAGATCTCCCAGTCGAGCACGGCGGTGACGGACCCGTCGTCGGCCAGCATCGTGTTGTCGAGGCGGTAGTCGCCGTGCACGATCGTGACGCCGTCCTGGGTCGGGATCGCCTCCGCGAGGCGCTCGTACACGCGGTCCACGGTCTCGACCCGCTCGACGCCCTCGACCTGCGACCCCTCGAATTGCGTGTGCCAGCGGTTCAGCTGGCGGGAGAGGTAGCCCTCTCTGCGACCGAGATCCCCGAGACCGACGGCGTCGACGTCGACGTCGTGCAGGCTCGCCAGCACCTCCACGAGCGACTCGCTCGCCCGCCGGCGGCCGGCGGGCTCGAGCACCGCCTCGGCGATGGCGGCGTCACGCAGCACATGGCCCCTCACGAACTCCATCACGTAGAAGGGCGCCCCGTTCACGTCGGCGTCGAGACAGAGCCCGAGGGTGCGGGCGACGGGCACCGGCGTCGGCCCGAGCGCCGTGACGACGCGGTGCTCGCGGGCCATGTCGTGGGCCGTCGGCAGCACGTGGGAGGTCGGGGGGCGACGGAGCACGACGGACCTGCCGGCGGCGTCGGTCACCTTGAAGGTCAGGTTGGAGCGCCCGCCGGCGACGAGGTCGAAGTCGAGCGGCGGCAGCAGCCCGACGTGGGCCTCCAACCACTGCGTGACGGAGGCGGCCTGGATCCCTTCGACGTCCTGCAGGGTGGCACTGCGGGCGGCCGCCGCCTCGCCCGTCAAGGCGATCTCGTCTTCGATGATGTCTTCGATGACGTCGGCCTCAGCGGCGTCCGCCTCGGCGGCCTGGGACCCGGCGCCGGTCCCGCCCGCGAGTCCGTCGGCCGCCACGCCTCAGGCCTCGACGACGTGGAGGGAATGGTCGGCCAGGTTGCAGGGCAGCGGGCCGTCCTCGGTGGCGACGACGATGTCCTCGATGCGCGCCCCGAAACGCCCCGCCAGGTAGATCCCGGGCTCCACCGAGAAGGCGTTGCCGGCGGCGAGCGGCGTGGCGTTGCCGGAGACGAGGTAGGGATCCTCGTGCTCCTCCAGGCCGATCCCGTGCCCGATGCGGTGGATGAAGGCGTCCCCGTAGCCGGCGGCGGCGATGGGGTCGCGGCCGGCGGCGTCGACCGCCTCGCACGGCGTCCCGATGACGGCCGCCTCGACGGCGGCCGCCTGGGCGGATTCGAGCACCGAGTAGAGGGCGGCGAAGGTGGGGTCGGGCTCCCCGGTCACGACCGTGCGGGTGATGTCGGAGCAGTACCCAACGGTGTCGTCGAGCCGCAGCGCCCCGCCGAAGTCGCACACGACGACGTCGCCGGCGGCGATGACCCGCCCGCCTGGCTCGTGGTGCGGGCTGGCGGAGTTCGGCCCGCTGCCGACGATCGCGAAGTTGACCTTGTAGTGACCCTCGGCCACCAGCCGGCGACCGAGCTCCTTCGACACCTCCGCCTCCGTGCGCCCCACAAGGCGGAATCTCGCCAGCCAGGAGGGCCGCCGCCACGCGATCGGCCGCCGCACCGGCCGCCCGCAGGGCGGCGATCTCGGCGGCGTCCTTCACCGCGCGGAGGGGGGCGGTCACGTCGCTCGCCGGCCGGAACTTCGCCCCCGAGAGGCTCTCCTGCAGCGCCAGCAGGTGCACCGCCCACGCCCGGTCCGCCACCGCCAGCTCGCCGCGGGCACCGACGAGACCGGCGATGATCGCGACCGGGTCCTCCGTCTCCCGCCACGGCCGGAGGGCGAAGAGGCGGGCGTCGTGCGCCACCCGGGGCGCCTCGAGGGCGGGGACCACGAGGGTGGCCTCGTCGTCGGCCGGGAGCACGAGCATCGTGATCCGCTCGAGCGGCATCGCCTCGTAGCCGGTGAGCCAGGGCAGGTCCGCCCCGAGCGAGAGCAGAAGGACGTCGACGCCCGCCGCCCGCATGGCGTCACGCGTGCGAGCGAGCCGCTCGGCGCGGGTCAGCACCGGGTCGAAGGCAGGCGGCGTCACGGCGCCCCCGCCGCGGCGACGGCGACGGCGGCGCCGCCGGCAGCCTGGCGAGCGTGGTAGCTGGACCGGGTCAAGGGCGAGGCCTCCACGTGGGCGAAACCCATCGCCCGCGCCCACCCGCCGATCTCCTCGAACTCCTCCGGCCGCCACCAGCGCTGCACCGGGAGGTGGGCGGCGCTCGGCCGCAGGTACTGACCGATCGTGACGATGTCCACGCCGACGGCCCGCAGGTCGGAGAGAGTGGCGTGGATCTCGGGAAGGGTTTCGCCCATGCCGAGGATCATGCCGGATTTCGTCACCAGGCCGGCAGCTTTGGCGCGGGCGAGGACGGTGAGGCTGCGGGCGTAGGAGGCCGATGGGCGGACGGCCCGCTGCAGGCGGAGGACGGTTTCGACGTTGTGGTTGAGCACGTCGGGGCGGCTGGCGAAGATCGTGGCGTGGGCGTCCTCGTCGCCCTTGCAGTCGGGGATGAGGACCTCCACGGCCGTGCCCGGGCTGCGGTGGCGGATGGCGGCCACGGTGGCCGCGAAGGCGGCCGCCCCCCCGTCGGCGAGGTCGTCACGGGCGACCGCCGTCACGACCGCATGGGCGAGCTGTAGGCGTACGACGGCGTCGGCCACGTGCTCGGGCTCCGACCGGTCGAGAGGAAACGGGTGCCGGGTGTCCACCAGGCAGAAACCGCACGCCCGCGTGCACCGCTCCCCGTTGATCATGAACGTCGCCGTGCCGTCTGCCCAGCATTCCGACAGGTTGGGGCAGCCGGCCTCCTCGCATACGGTCACGAGGTTGAGGCCTCGCACCATCGAGCGGAGCTGCAGGACCTCGGCGCCGAGCTTGACGGGGGCACGCAGGTAGGAGGGCTTGCGGGAATGGAAGGCGATGCCGCCGAGAGGATCCACGCCGGCGGCGGCGAGACGCCGCTCGAGGGGGCGGAGGATGACCGGATCGGCGACGGCCGCGGCCCGGGCGGCCCCCGGCGTCTCGCCGGGCTCGGTTTCGGCCGTGATCCGGGCGGCCTCGGGCGTCTCGCCGGCCGTCTCCGCCTGCGCCCGCCAGGCCGACTCCTGCCGCTCGACGGCGCGCTCGCCGGCTCCGTTCGAGAAGGCCGTGGCCGCACGGCGGCAGACCGCCTCGACGACGTCCCGCATGGTTACCGCGACGCCCTCGGCCGCCAGCGACGTCACCGCCTTGTCCGCGATGCCGCACGGGACGATGTGGCTGAACATCGCCATCTCCGGGTCGACGTTGAGGGCGAAGCCGTGCATCGAGCGGCCGCGGTCCACGCGCACCCCGATGGCACAGATCTTCCGGGGGGCGGGGCCTTCCGGCTCCACCCAGACGCCCGGGTAGCCCATGAGCATCCCGGTGTCGCAGAGGCCGAGGTCGCCCAGCACGTCGATCACGAGCTGCTCGATGCGGTGCACGTAGGCCGGCACGGCCCCCTGGCCCATGGGGACATCGAGCACCGGGTAACCGACGAGCTGGCCGGGACCGTGATAGGTGACGTCCCCGCCCCGGTCCGCCCGCACGACGTCGGCGCCCGAGGCGGCCACTCCAGCCAGCAGGTGCTCCGGCTTCGTCCGCACGCCGAGGGTATAGACGTGGGGGTGCTCGAGGAGCAGCAGGTAGTCGCCCGTGCGGGCGTCCCTGATGGCGTGCTGCAGGTCGAGGGCTTCCCGGTAGCGGACGCGCCCAAGCCAGCGGATGCGGAGCGGGGTCAAGGGACTACAGCTCGGAGGCCCAGTCGCGGGTCTCGATCTCGCGCGAGAGGTCGCGGAGGAAGGCGGAGGCGTAGGCGCCGTCGACGGCGCGGTGGTCGAACGACATCGCCAACATGCCGACGGAGTGGATGGCGATCGCCTCCGTGCCGTCCGGCCCGACCACGACGACGGGCCGGCGCTTCACGCCGTCGGTCGAGAGGATGGCCACCTGCGGCTGGTTGATGATCGGCGCCGTGATGACGGTGCCGAAGGGGCCCGGGTTCGTGATCGTGAACGTCCCGCCGACGACGTCGTCGGCCGACAGCCGGCGCGAGCGGGCGCGCTCGGCGAGATCGGCGATGGCGCGGGCAAGACCGCGGAGCGACTGCCCGTCCGCCTGCCGCACGACGGGCACGATGAGGCCCTGGCGGTCGAGGTCGACGGCGATGCCCAGGTGGACGTCCTTGTGAAGGATGAGGGCGCCGTCGCCCACGGAGGCGTTCAGCTGCGGGTAGTCGCGCAGCACGTCGACGACGGCGCGGGCGACGAAGGGGAGGTAGGTGAGCGAGACGCCCTCGGACTCCTTGAAGCGGTCCTTCTCCCGGCGGCGCACCCGCTCGATGCCTTCGTAGTCGGCCTCGACGACGACGAGGCAGTGGGCGGACGTAGCCTTCGAGCGCACCATGTGCTCGGCCGTGAGGCGGCGGATGTTGGAGAACGGCACGACCTCGTCGCGCTCGCCCGGCAGCGCCGGCGGGAAGGCCCGGCTGTCGCCGGCTGCTGCCGGCGGCGTGCCGGCTGCGACCGCCCCGGCCGCTTCGCCCCCTCTCGCCGTCGCCTTGCCGACCGGGGAGGGACGTGCCGCAGGCGGGGCTCCGCCGCCGGCGGCCGCCTGCGAGTCGAGGTACCCGAGCACGTCACCTCGCGTGATGCGCCCGCCCTGCCCCGTTCCCGTGATGGCAGCCGGGTCGAGCCCGTGCTCGTTGACCAGCTTGCGCACCACCGGCGAGAGCAGCCCCGCCGTCCCCCCGCCCGCCGGTGCTTGGGTTTCTTCTTTGACCACGGCGGCAGCGGAGCCGTCAGTGGTCGCCACGCCCGCAGCCTCCCCGACAACCGCCGGAGCGGGCGCCGCCGGCGCCTCCTGCTCGGAAACCGGCTCCGGTTTCGGAGCCGGTTCCGGTTTCGGAGCCGGTTCCGCAGCAGGTGCGGCAACTGGAGCAGAGCCGGCGTCGCCAATGACAGCCAACCGCGTCCCGATGTCGACCGTCGCCCCTTCCGGCACGAGGATCTCGGTGATAATGCCCTCGGCCGAGGAGGGCACCTCGGAGTCGACCTTGTCCGTCGAGACCTCGAAGAGGGGCTCGTCCTGAGCGACCGTGTCGCCGACGTTCTTCAGCCACTTGATGATGGTGCCCTCGGTGACGGTCTCACCGAGCTGCGGCATCGTGATATCAGGCAAGGTGCAGTCCCCTTCCGGTGAGGGCGAGCACGGTCTCGCCGAAGGTCTCCGACAGTGTCGGGTGCGGCTGGATGAACGCACCGATCTCGTCGGGCGTCGCTTCCCAGTTGACCGACAGGTAGGCCTGACCGAGCTGCTCGGTCACCCAGGGGCCCACCATGTGGACTCCGAGGAGGCGGCCAGCCTTGCCGTCGCCCATGCGCTCGGCGATGACCTTGACCAAGCCCTCGGTCTCCCCGAGGATGCGCGCCCGGCTGTTGCCGCCGAAGGGGTCCTTCTTGACGAGGACGTCGATGCCCGCCGCCTTGGCGCCCTCCTCCGTCATCCCGACGAAGGCGACCTCCGGGTGGCAGTAGATCCCCCACGGCACGGCGCCGTAGTTCACCGGCACCGCCCGCTCCCCGAGGATCTGCTTGACGACGACGATGGCCTCGGCGAAACCGACGTGGGCGAGCTGGGGCGTGTTGACGAGGTCACCGACGGCAAAGACCCCGGGCGCCGTCGTCCGCATCCACTCGTCCACCTCGACAAAGCCGCGCTCGTCGACCACGACGCCCGTCCCCTCGGCGAGCAGGCCGTCCGAGAGCGGCCGGCGACCGACCGAGACGATGACGCTGTCGACGAGCACCGACTCGCCCTCGCCGAAACTGACCGTCGTGCCGGCCTCACCGGGCTGGTGCCCGTGCACGGCCACGCCGGCCCGCACGGTGATGCCTCGCTTCTGGAACGAGCGCACGACGACGTTGGCGACGTCTTCGTCGCAGCCGGGGAGGAGTTTTGGCAGGGCTTCGAGGATGGTGACCTGCACGCCCAGGTCGGAGAGCATGGAGGCGAACTCGCAGCCGATGGCGCCGCCGCCGATGACGACGGCCGTGCGGGGAAGCTCCCGCAGCGAGAGGACCTCGTCCGAGGTGAGGACATAGCGGCCGTCCACCTCAAAGCCGGGCAGCGTCCTTGGCACCGATCCCGATGCGAGCACGATGTTGCTGCCGCTGATCGTCTGCGCGGAGCCGTCGGGGGCGGTCACCTCGACGACGTGGTCGGTGAGGAGGCGTCCGGTGCCCTCGAAGATGACGTTCTTGCGCTGCTTCATGAGCCCAGCGAGCCCCCGGTGCAACTGGTCGACGACCTTCTGCTTGCGGTCCTGGCTCGTGGAGAATTCGACGGTCGGCTGGCTCGCCTGCACGCCGAACTCCTTGGCGCCGGACACGGTCCGGAAGACCGCAGCCGTTTCGAGGAACTCCTTGGCCGGGATGCAACCGCGGTGCAGGCAGGTGCCTCCGACCTTCTCCTTCTCGACCACGGCCACCGAGAGGCCAGCGTTGCCGGCATACAGGGCGGCGGCGTACCCGCCAGGGCCTCCACCGATCACGACGAGGTCGAACGCGGGCGACGGATCGGCTTTGACTTCGACTTCGGTCAGCCCGATCACCTCCAGTATCTCGGGCGCGGGCATGCCGCACCAGGGCGGCAGCCACCGCCCGCCAGCCCGCAACGCCGCGGGCATCTCAGCAGGCTGGAGCCTATCGAGGCGGGGCGGGGGGGCGGCGTTGCGAGCCGGCGGCTGGCGTGACGCTCACCGCCGGCCGCCGGCTGCGGCTGCCACCCTTCTGGGTGGGTGAAAGGGACGGCCGGCGTCCCAAACCGCTACCAGTTCCGGTGGATCCTCTCGACCGGCCAGGGTGCCGGCCAGGCTGGCGCCGCGGCCGGCGCGCCGGCAGCCCGTAGCCAGGCGTCGCCCGCCCATCAGCCGGCCACGAGGCCCCGCGTCACGAGCAGCTCGAAGACCTCCGCCGCCGACTCCTCCGGCGTCTGGTCGGTCGTGAGCACCTCGAGCTCGGCATCGTGGGGCACTTCGTAGGGCGCCGAGACGCCCGTGAAGCGCTTGACCTCGCCCCGTCGGGCGCGGGCGTACAGGCCCTTCGGGTCACGCCGCTCGCAGACCTCGAGCGGCGTCGACACGTATACCTCGAGGAAGGGCACGTCCTGTTCCTTGTGGCGCGCCCGCACAGAGGTGCGACCGGCGTCGTACGGGCTGATGACCGTCACGAGCGACAGGTGCCCGACTGTGGCGAACAGCAGTGCCACCTCGCCGACGCGGCGGACGTTCTCGGCACGGTCCTCGTCGCTGTAGGTGAGGTCAGCGTTGAGCCCTTCACGAAGCAGGTCGCCGTCTAGCAGGAACGTCCGCATGTCGAGGGCGTCGAGCCGGCGCTTCAGTGTCGTGGCAACGGTGGTTTTACCCGAGCCGGGAAGGCCCGTGAACCAGACCGTCGCCCGCGTCACCTACCACTCCTTCGCCGCCTGCGTTCACCCTCCGCACCGAGCGCCGCAGCCGACGCCTTCGGCCCGGCGGCAGGCCGCTGCCGTCCCCGTTTGCCTCTTGCGCTCCCCGGAACGACCCTCATCAGGTGGTCGGCCGCAGGATCATGCCGGCGGCGACGGTGGCGTTCGTGGCGTCGTCGACGAGCACGAAACTCCCCGTCCCCCGGTTCAAGCGGTACTCGTCATAGAAGAGCGGCAGCGTCGTGCGCACGTCGATGCGACCGATGTCGTTGAGGACGAGCTCGGCGGCCTGCTGATCGCGGTGGAGGGTGTTGACGTCCAGCCGGTACTGCAGGCCCTTCACGAGCGCCCGCGCCCAACGGGTCGTGTGCTTCATCCACAGCTTGGCTCCGGGCTGCAGCGGCTCCTCCGACATCCAGCAGACCATGGCGGACAGGTCCTGCCCGATGCTCGGTTGGTTGTGGGGACGGCAGAGCATGTCTCCGCGGGAGATGTCGAGATCGTCGGACAGACGCAGGAGCACCGACATCGGCGGATAGGCCTCATTGAGCGGGCCGTCCGCAGTCTCGATCGCCTCGATGCTCGAAGAGAAACCCGACGGCAGCACTACGACCGAATCCCCCACCTGCACCACGCCGCTTGCCACCTGGCCGGCGTAGCCGCGGAAGTCGTGCAGCTCGGAGGAGATGGGGCGCACGACGCGCTGCACCGGGAAACGGAAGTCGATGAGGTTGCGGTCCGAGGAGATGTGCACCTCCTCGAGGTGGTGCAACAGCGACGGGCCGTCGTACCACTTCATCTCCTTCGATCGTTCCACGACGTTGTCGCCTTCGAGGGCCGACATGGGGATATAGGTGAGGTCCGTCACCTGCAGCCGTGTGGCGAAGTCGTCGAACTCCCGGCGGATCTCCTCGAAACGCTTCCGCTCCCAACCGACGAGGTCCATCTTGTTGATGCAGAGCACGAGGTGGCGGATGCCGAGCAAGGAGGCCACCGTTGCGTGTCGCCGGGTCTGCTCGGTCGGTCCCATGCGGGCGTCGACGAGGAGCACGACGAGATCGGCCGTGGAACAGCCCGTCACCATGTTGCGCGTGTGCTGGGTGTGGCCGGGCGTGTCGGCGATGATGAACTTGCGCTTCGGCGTGGCGAAGTATCGGTAGGCGACGTCGATCGTGATGCCCTGCTCGCGCTCGGCCCGCAAGCCGTCGGTGAGGAGCGCCAGGTTCGTGTACTCGTCGCCCCGTGCCAGGCTCGAGGCCTCGACGGCTTCGAGCTGGTCCTCGAAGACCTGCTTCGAGTCGAACAGCAGCCGCCCGATCAGCGTAGACTTGCCGTCGTCGACCGAGCCGGCTGTGGCGAAGCGGAGGAGCTCCATCTAGAAGTAGCCCTCCCGCTTGCGGTCCTCCATGGCTGCCTCCGAGAAACGGTCGTCCGCTCTCGTCGCCCCACGCTCGCTCACCCGGCTGACGGCGGTTTCTTTGATGACCTGTATCGGCGTGACCGCCGTCGACTCGATGGCGGCGGTGCAGGTCATGTCGCCGACCGTTCGATAGCGCACGGTCGCTTCGAAGGGCGCCTCGTCGCGGGGAGTGGGCTGGCTGAAGGGACCGACCGCCAACAGCATGCCGCCACGCTTGAAGACCTGGCGCCGGTGGGCGAAGTAGATCTCCGGCAACGGAACGGCCTCCTGCTCGACGTACTGCCAGATGTCGAGCTCGGTCCAGTTCGAGAGGGGGAAGACGCGGAAGTGTTCGCCCGGGCGGTGCCGCGTGTTGTAGATGTTCCAGAGCTCCGGCCGTTGCGTGCGCGGGTTCCACTGACCGAACTCGTCACGGAGCGAGAAGATGCGTTCCTTCGCACGCGCCTTCTCCTCGTCGCGCCGGCCGCCGCCGAAGACGGCGTCGTAGCCGCCTTCCTCGAGCACCCTGAGCAGCGTGTAGATCTGCAGCCGGTTGCGGGTCGCCCCCGGCGTCGGGTGCTCGACGATGTGCCCGCGGTCGATGTCCTCCTGCACGGATCCGACGAGGAGGCGAATGCCCAGCGTCTCGACTTGGCGGTCGCGATAGGCGATCACCTCGGGGAAGTTGTGGCCGGTGTCGACGTGTACGACGGGGAACGGCAGACGTTGCGGCCAGCACGCCTTCACGGCGAGGTGCAACAGGACGGCGGAGTCCTTGCCGCCGGAGAAGAGGAGGGCGGGCTTCTCGAACTCGGCAACGACCTCACGGATGATGTGGATGGCTTCGGCTTCGAGCGCGTCGAGATGTGAGAGCCGGTAGGTGGTCATGGAGCTGTGAGCATTTCGTTCAGAAGGTCACCGGGCTTCGAGCGCTCCCGCCAGAGGAGCCGTCACGCATGCACCGCTGGCCTGCGCTCGGCCCAGGGGGCCGCTTGCTCGAGTTGAGACGCTATCCGAAGGAGCAGGTCCTCTCGACCGTAGGCCGCCACGAGCTGCAGGCCGACCGGGAGCCCGTCGGGCGTCCAGTGGAGCGGGAGGGAGACGGCGGGCTGGCCGCTGACGTTGAACTGGGCCGTGTACTGGAGTGCCTCGATGACCCGCTGCTGGCCGAGAACGGGTTCGGAGAGCTCGCCGATGCGAGCAGGCGGCATGTTGAGCACCGGCGTGAGCAGGAGGTCGTAGCCGTCCTCGCTCCAGAACGTCGCCAGCCTCCTCCGCCATGCCTCGAACCACTCCTCCGAGCGAAGGTAGGCGGTCCCGGGCACCATGGCGCCGAGCATCTGGAAGGTCTGGTTGTCCGACTCGAGCTCGGAGGGATCGATCGTGCGCCCAAGGACCTCGCTCCAGTTCTCGAGGTCGGCCGCCACCGCCGTCGTGATGAGCGTGAGGAAGTGGCGGGTGAACTCCGGATCGCCGAGGGCGTCCGGATAGGCCTCGTGGAGCTCGTGCCCGAGCGACTCGAGCAGGTCGCGGGTCTCGTGGACGGCGGTGGCACACTCCGCATTGGGGGCGATGCCGTCTTGGGCGGGGTGGTCGAGCCAGCCGATCTTGAGCGATGCGGGCGCGGCGCCGACTTCGTCGGCGAAGGGCCGTGACGGCGGCGGGGCAACGAAGAGATCGCCCGGCATCCGGCCGGCGAGGACGTCGAGCATCGCCGCCGAATCGCGCACGCTCCTCGTCAGCATGTGGTCGATCGTCGATCCCGCCCAGGAGGACTCGTGCGGGTCCGGGCCCGGGCTGACGCGGCCGCGGCTCGGCTTCAGGCCGAAGAGGCCACAGTTGGCGGCGGGGATGCGGATGGAGCCGCCGCCGTCGTTGGCGTGGGCGGCGGGCACCATGCCGCTCGCCACTGCCGCCGCCGATCCGCCCGAGGAGCCGCCTGTCGTGTGGTCGGTGTTCCATGGGTTTCGCGTGGGGCCGTATGCGCGGGGTTCGGTCGTGATCGTGGTGCCCATCTCCGGGCAGTTGGTGCGTCCGAGGATGACGCATCCGGCCGCCTGCAGCTTGGTGGTGATGAAGCTGTCGGTGGCGGCCCGGTGGCCCGCCTCCTTGAGGAAGCCGAGGCCGAGGTGGAGCGGCTCGCCCGCCTGGGCGGCGCCGAGATCCTTCAGGAGGATGGGGACGCCGGCGAACGGCCCGGCGAGGTCGCCGGCGCTGGCTTCCTTGCGGGCGGCGTCGAAACGCTCATGGATGACGGCGTTCAGCTGCGGGTTCAGACGTTCGACGCGCTCGATGGCGGCATCCACCAGCTCGGCCGGCGTCGCTTGCCCGCTCCTCACCAGCTCCGCCTGGGCGGTGGCGTCCATGAAAGCCAGTTGCTCGTCCATCAGGTCCTCCCCGTATCTGCCTGGCCTCGAGTGCCGGGCTGCTGGCTCGTGCCGTCGCTGGCGACGTGGCCGGACCCGTGACCCGAGCAGCTGTCGGCGGTGCGCCGCTCGGCTCCGACACTATTGTTCCGGGTCCGTCGATGCGGCCCGCCCGGCGCCTCCGAAGCGTCCCATCTGCCGGAGGCGTTGTCTGCTGACCTGCTGCAGCCCCTGGCGGCGATCGATCGGCTCGAAGGACTCGGCGGCCGCCAACAGCTCGGCGCGCTCGTCCGCGCTCAGCTCGAGATCGGCAGCGGCGGTGTTGTGCTCCAACTGGGACACCGAGCTCGCGCCCGGGATGGCGACGACGCCGGCATGACTCACGATCCAGGCGAGCGCCACCTGGGCGGCAGTGGCGTCGTGCTCGGCGCCGAGGCGGCGCAGCGTGGCGATGAGATCGGCTGCTCGCTCGAGGTTCTCCGGCAGGAAGGCCGCCTGGTTCGCCCGCATGCCTCCGGGATGGTGGTCGGCGTCGTAGCGACCCGACAGCAACCCCTGCGCGAGCGGGCTGTAGGCCATCACGACATGGTCGTGCTCGGCTGCCCACGTCGTCATCCCGGAGGCAAGCGGCCGCCGGTCGACAAGGCTGAACCGAACCTGGTTTGTGAGCACTGTGCTCCCGAGCGCCCGTTCGGCTGCCTGCCAGCGGTGAAGGGAGAAGTTGCTCACACCGATGTTGCGCACGAGACCCCGGTTGCGCGCCTGCCGCATGCCCTCCATCTGCAGATGGAGAGGCACCAGCGGGTTCGGCCAGTGGATCTGGTAGAGATCGATCTCGCTGACGCCGAGCCGGCGGGCACTGCCCTCGGCTCGCCGGCAGATGACCGTCGGAACAGGTGCGACGGGGAACACCTTCGTCGCGATGAAGACCTCGTCGCGGTGCTCGGCGAGGGCGGTTCCCAGGATGCGCTCCGACCGGCCGAAGCCGTACACCTCCGCCGTGTCGAACAGGTTCACTCCGAGCTCGACCGCTCGCTTGACGATGGCGCCTGCCTCGTGCTCGGCGTAGCCGGCGCCGTAGCCCCACTCGCGGGAACCGAACTGCCAGGTGCCGAGCCCGATGACGGAGAGCCGCTCGTTGCTCGTCTCGAGGTAGCGCATCGTCGGGGTCCCGTCGGCTCGTCGTCGATTACTTCGGCGGCATCCGGAGCCCGCCGTCCAGCCGGATCGTCTCGCCGTTCAGATAGCCGTTCTCGGCGATGGCGATGACGAGCCGGGCGAACTCGGCCGGCGTCCCGAGGCGCTTGGGAAAGAGCACACCGGCCCCGAGGGCCTGCCGGTTCTCCTCCGGCAAGAGGCCGAGGAGGGGTGTGTCCATCAGGCCGGGGGCGATCGTGTTGACGCGGATGCCCACCGGGGCGAGGTCACGCGCCGCCGGCACGGTCATGCCGACGACGCCGCCCTTCGAGGCGGAGTAGGAGATCTGGCCGATCTGGCCCTCGAAGGCAGCGACCGAAGCCGTGTTCACGATGACGCCGCGCTCGCCGTCCTCGAGCGGGTCGGTCTTCGCCATGGCGCCGGCGGCGATGCGCATGACGTTGAACGTGCCCACGAGGTTGACGTTCACGACCGTCTTGAAGGCGTCGAAGTCGTGAGGCTCCCCGTTTCGTCCGATCGTGCGCTGCGCCCAGCCGATGCCGGCGCAGGACACCGTGATGCGAAACTCCCCCGCCGCCGCCGCCAGCTCGACCGCCCGCGTGACCGCTTCCGGGTCGCCGACGTCGCCGGCCACGTAGCTCGTCGCCCCACCGATGTCATCGGCGGTCGCCTTGGCACGGGCCTCGTCGCGGTCGAAGAGCGTGACGGTGGCGCCGGCCGCCCGCAGCGCCCTCGCCGTCGCCTCGCCGAGGCCCGAGGCGCCACCGGTCACGAGCGCAGAAGTGTTGTTGATTCGCATGTCAGTAACCTACGAGACGGCGGGTCTCGGATCCCAATCCGGCCGACGCGGTGGCTGTGGCGAGCTCGGCCGGCGCCGAGCCGCTCGGCCGGCCGGCCGGCGAACCGCGTGCCTGCAGCGTGCTGCTCGACGGGGACGGCCGGCGAACCGTGTGCCTACGCTGACCTGGCCGGCGGGTTTCGGTCTGCCTGCGCAAGAGGTTCGCCCACTCGAAGCGTTCGAGCCCCGAACCTTGCTCCCAGACCGACCAAACAGCGGCGATTGGGTCAGGTCAGGCACACGATTCGAAGAAACCCCCCACCCGGCGCGCAGCCAGCCCTCGAGCGGCCCCGACGCTCCGGCGCGGCACGGCCGCGCCCGCCGCCCGGGCGCCACCCCACGGCCGGCGCCGCAGCCTCAGGGGGCGCTCGCCCCCCGCTGCAGCCGGGCGGCCTCGGTCGCCAGGCGGTCGGCGAGGATGTTGCCTTCGTTCGTGCCGTGGCCCTTGACCCACTCGAGCTCGATCTCGCTCGCCCGTTCGTCGACGACGATGGCCACGAGCGGTCTCCAGAGATCCTGATTCGCCACCGGCTCGCCCTTGGCGTTCCGCCAGCCCTTCGCCCGCCAGCCCGCCCACCAGTGGTGGCGGAAACAGTTGACGACGTAGGTCGAGTCGCTGATCACCTTCACCCGACCCGGAAAGGCATCGAGCGCCTCCAGCACGGCCGTCAGCTCCATGCGCTGGTTCGTCGTCGCCGGCGCCCAGCCGCTGGTGTAGAGGTCCTCCGAGACGGCCCAGGCCCAGCCGCCCGGACCCGGGTTTCGGATGCAGGCGCCATCGGTGTAGACGACGACACGACCGGTGGGTTCGGGCACGGTCCGCCACCCTAGCCACCCGACTCGGGCGAGCCCGTGAACCGACAGCAGGCGTCGAGGCGCGAGAATCAGAAACGTGATCTTCGACGGTTTCTCACACCAGGTACCGGACATCGACCCGGAGGAAACCACCGAGTGGCTCGACTCCTTCGACTCCATCGTCGAGCAGAGCGGCCGCGACCGCGCCCGCTTCCTGCTCATGAAGCTGCTCGAGCGGGCCCGCGCCTCCCAGATCGGATTCCCGGCAACGGTGTCCACTCCCTACGTCAACACGATCCCGGCCGCCCAGGAACCGTGGTTCCCGGGCGACGAGCACCTCGAGCGCCGCATCCGCGCTTACATCCGCTGGAACGCCGCCGTCATGGTGACCCGGGCGAACTCCAAGGACCCGGGCATCGGCGGGCACCTCTCGACCTACGCCGGCTCGGCCGCCCTCTACGAGGTCGGCTTCAACCACTTCTTCCGCGGGAAGGCCAACGGACTCGCCGGCGACCAGGTCTACTTTCAGGGCCACGGCTCGCCCGGCATCTACGCCCGCGCCTTCGTGGAGGGGCGGCTGGACGAGGAGGCGCTAGACAACTTCCGTTTCGAGGCCGCCGGCCACGGGCTCTCGAGCTACCCGCACCCCCGCTTGATGCCGGACTTCTGGGAGTTCCCCACCGTCTCGATGGGTCTCGGCCCGCTGGCGGCCGTCTACCAGGCGCGTTTCAACCGCTACCTCCTCCATCGCCAGATCGTCGACACGTCCGCCTCCCGCGTCTGGTGCTTCGTCGGGGACGGCGAGATGGACGAGCCCGAGAGCCACGGCGGCCTTCGCCTCGCCGCCCGGGAGAAGCTCGACAACCTCGTCTTCGTCGTCAACTGCAACCTGCAACGCCTCGACGGCCCAGTGCGCGGCAACGGCAAGATCATCCAGGAGCTCGAGGCTCTCTACCGCGGCTGCGGCTGGAACGTCATCAAGGTCATCTGGGGTCGCAAGTGGGACGAGCTGCTCGCCCGCGACATCGACGGCGTGCTCGTCAACAAGATGAACACGACCCTCGACGGCGACTTCCAGACGTACTCGACCTCCTCCGGCGCCTACATCCGCGAGCACTTCTTCGGTCCCGACCCGCGCCTCCGCAAGATGGTCGAGCACCTCTCCGACGCCGAGCTGCAGCAGCTGCCGCGCGGCGGCCACGACTACCGCAAGCTGTACGCCGCCTACAAGATGGCGACGGAGCAGACGGGCGCCCCGACCGTCATCCTCGCCAAGACGGTGAAGGGTTGGACCCTCGGCCCAGAGATCGAAGCGAGAAACGCCACCCACCAGATCAAGAAGATGACCCGCGAGCAGTTGCGCCTGTTGCGCGACCGCCTCTACTTGAGCGAGGAGATCCCTGACGAGGCCCTCGACGCCGAGCACCCGCCCTACTACCGGCCGCCGGCGGGCTCGCCCGAGCAGGAGTACCTGCAGGCGCGCCTGCAGGCGCAGGGCGGTTCGCTGCCGACCCGCATGGTCCGCGGGAGCGGCCGCACCGGCCTCGCCCAGCCCGCCCCGGCTCTGTGGGAGGAGTTCTGGAGCGGCTCCCGCGGCCAGGCGGTCTCCACGACGATGGCCTTCGCCCGCATGCTCCGCAGCTTGTTGCGCGACCCGGCGATCGGTCGCCACATCGTGCCGATCATCCCCGACGAGGGCCGCACCTTCGGCCTCGACGCCCTCTTCTCCGAGGTCAAGATCTACGCCTCCGAAGGCCAGCACTACGTCTCGGTCGACGCCGGCCTCCTCCTCAGCTACGCCGAGGACCGCACGGGGCAGATCCTGCAGGAGGGCATCACGGAGGCGGGCGGCATGGGCAGCTTCCAGGCGGCCGGGACGGCCTACTCGACATGGTCGACACCGATGCTGCCGATGTACCTCTTCTACTCCATGTTCGGCTTCCAGCGCGTGGGCGACCTCATCTGGCAGGCGGCCGACGCCAGGACGCGGGGTTTCCTGTTCGGGTGCACCGCCGGGCGCACGACCATGAACGGCGAGGGCCTGCAGCACGAGGACGGGCACTCGCACCTGTTGGCATCCGCCGTGCCCTCCGTGCGCGCCTACGACCCCGCCTTCGCCTACGAGCTGGCCTTCATCGTCGCCGACGGGATCATGGCGATGTACGGGCCGGACGCCTCCGACCTCATGTACTACGTGACCTTGTACAACGAGAACTACCCGATGCCCGCCTTGCCGGAAGACCCGGCCGAGCATGAGCGGATCCGCCACGGGGTGCTGCGGGGCTGCTACCGCTACCTTGCCTCGCCCGACCCGGCCCTCAAGCCGGCGACGATCCTGTTCTCCGGCACGATGTGGCAAGCAGCCGTAGAGGCCCGCGAGCTGCTCGCCGCCGAGTGGGGCGTCGGCGCCGAGTGCTGGTCGGTGACGAGCTACAAGGCGCTGCGGGAAGACGCTCTCGACATCGAGCGCTGGAACCGGCTGCACCCGGGACCGGCACACGCGGGAGGCGTACGTGTCCCGGGCGCTCGCCGAGTCGCGGGGGCCGATCATCGCCGTCACCGACTATCTCAAGTCCGTGCCCGATCAGATCTCCCGCTTCGTACCGGGGATGCTCGTACCGCTCGGCACGGACGGTTTCGGGCGTTCGGACACCCGGCAGGCGCTCCGGCGCCACTTCGAGGTGGACGCTGCTCACATCGTCGTCGCCGTGCTGGCGTCGCTGGCGGCCACCGGCGACGTGAAGCAAGCAGACGTCACCGAGGCAATCGATCGCTACGGCATCGATCCGGAGGCCGTCGAGCCCCGCACGGCCTGACAGCGCCGTCAGCCCCAACGACTGCGATGCAGATCCGCCCCGCCCGACCAGATGAGTTCGCTGCGCTCGGGCAGATCACCGTGGACGCCTATCGGGACTTGTGGCGTGGCGAGCACTACGGCACCTACGAGGAGCAATTGCTCGACGTGGCTGAGCGGGCAGCCGACAGCGTCGTCCTCGTGGCCGTCGACGAGGAGGGCGAGCTGCTCGGCGGCGTCACCTACGTGCCCGATGCCGACCGCGCCATGACCGAGTTCGACGACCCGGAGGCGGCCGGGATCCGCATGCTGGCCGTGC
This sequence comes from uncultured Actinomycetota bacterium, assembly GCA_963735115.1. Lineage (GTDB taxonomy): Bacteria > Actinomycetota > Acidimicrobiia > Acidimicrobiales > Bog-793 > JAKACA01. Next base: position 760,791 of record CAVTJR010000002.1, read on the forward strand.
GGCCGGATCGCCAGAGCAGAGGCATCGGCCGGGCCCTCACGCAAGCGTGCATCGTGCGGGCTCGGGCCGACCACCGATCGAGGATCATCCTGCACTCCACCGAGGTCATGGTGAGGGCGCGGGTGATGTACGAGCGGATGGGTTTCGTACCGACTCCCGATCTCGATGTCTGGGTGGCCCGCTTTCCCGACGGCGAGAAGGACTTGCGACTCATCGCCTTCGTGCTCGCTCTCTGATCGGGCGGGCAGCGCCCCTATTCACCCACCGAGCCGTCGGAGAGCTCGCGGACGATGTCGAGGTGACCGACGTGACGGGCGTACTCCTGCAGCACGTGGAAGAGAATCCAGCTCAGGGCCGGCGGCGGTCGATCGGGCTGGAACCGGGGGCCGGGAGGAGCCTGCTCGTCGAGATCGGCGCCCTCGACGATCGCCCGCGTTCGCCTACCGGCCTCCCGTAGTCGGGCGACGACGTCCGTCACCGGCACATCGCCGGCCACGCGCCACAGGCGCGTCTCGGGGTCGGCGTCGCCAAAGGGATCGGGCACGTCCTCGCCGGCGAAGCCCCACTGCAACCAGCGACGCTCCATGTAGGCGAGATGCTGGACGAGCTCGAGCGGCGTCCATCCCGAGGGCAGCCGGCTGCGGCGGAGGTCGTCGTCGCTCAGGCCGTCGATCTTCTGCAGAGCGGCTTCTCGGTAGTAGTCGAGGTAGGCGAGCAGGAGCTCGCGCGGTTCGTGCAGGGCCTGCGACGGCTCTTCATTGCCTGCCACGAGAACCTCCTATGTCAAGCCGGCGCCATGACGTCCGCCTCAGATCTCGACGTCGGCCGTCTCTGGCCCGTCGGCGTCCTCGCCCGCCACCGGCAACCGCTCGAAGATGGCGGGCGGGTCCCGCCAAAGGGGGAGGCCGCCTGCGGCGGCACCGGGGCCACCTTCGGCTGCCGCCGCGATCGCCCGCCAGACGCGCTCCGGCGTGCACGGCATGGGGATGTGACGAACGCCGAGATGGGCGAGGGCATCGATGACGGCGTTGTGGGCAGCCGGTGTCGAGCCGATCGTGCCCGACTCCCCTATCCCCTTTGCGCCGAGAGGGTTGCGAAAGGTCGGGGTTTCGGTGTTGGCCGTCTCGAAGGAGGGAAACTCCGCCGCGCTCGGCATGGAGTAGTCGGCCAGCGTGGCGGTGAGCGGGTTGCCGGCGGCGTCGTAGAGGACCTCCTCCCAGAGCGCCTGGGCGATGCCCTGGGCGATGCCGCCGTGCTGTTGGCCGGTGACGAGCAGCGGGTTGACGATCCGCCCGCAGTCGTCGACGGCGACGTGGCGAAGGGGGCGCACCCTCCCTGTCTCGGTGTCGACCTCGACGACCGAGACGTGGGCACCGAAGGGGAAGGTGGCTCCGGCTTGGGTGAAGTCCAGCTCGGCCCTCAGCCGCCCGTCGCCGGCGGTGCCGGCTTCCTCTCGTTGCGGGGCCGTCTCCGCCAGGGCGGCGATCTCCGCCCAGGCGAGCGCCCGCGACGGGACGCCGGCGACGCCGAGCCGCCCGCCCTCGTGGATGACGATGTCGTCGGTGCTTGCCTCCAGCTCGCTCGCCACGAGCGCCCGCGCCCGCTCGAGCACCTGCTCGGAGGCTCCGAGCACGGCGCTGCCGGCGAGCTGCAACGACCGCGAGCCACCCGTGCCGGCGCCCCTCGGCACGGCGGCGGTGTCCGACTGCACGAAGGCGATGTCCTCCATCGGGATCCCGAGCGTGTCGGACACGATCATCGAGAAGGAGGTGGCGTGGCCCTGGCCGTGCCCGGACGTGCCCACCCGGATCGTGGCTGTGCCGTCGCCGTGCACCTCGACAGAGCCGAACTCCCCCCCGCCGCCTGCGGTCACCTCGACGTAGACGGCCACGCCGATGCCCAGCTGCAGGCGGTCGCCTGACGCCCGGCGGGCCGCCTGCTCGGCCCGCAGCTGCTCGTAACCCGCGAGACGGAGAACCTCGTCGAGCGCCTTCTCGTAGTCGCCGACGTCATAGGTCGTCCCCATCACCGTCGTGAAGGGCTGGCTGAAGGCCGGCAGGAGGTTGCGCCTGCGCAGATCGACGGGGTCGATGCCGAGCTCTGCGGCCGCCAAATCCATCATCCGCTCGAGGAACTCGGCCGCCTCCGGCCGTCCGGCCCCCCGGAACGCCCCCATGGGGGTGGTGTTCGTGACGGCCACGGCCACGTCGAAGCGGATGGCCGGGATGTCATAGACCCCCTGGGCCATCATCCGAGTGGGGCCGAGGGCGAGGATCCCACCGAAGCCGGCGTAGGCGCCGGCGTCAGCGACGATCCGGCAGTGCATGCCGGTGATGCGTCCCCCGGAATCGAAACCCATCTCGATCCACTGCGTCTGACCCCTCCCGTGCGGCGTCCCGATGAGGTTCTCGGAGCGGGTCTGCACCCACATGACGGTGCGTCCGAGACGCTGGGCGGCCACGATGACGGCGGCGTGCTCGGCGCCCAGACCCGCCTTGCTCCCGAAGGCCCCGCCGACGTGGGGGGCGACGACCCGCAGTCGGTCGCCATCGACACCGAGGTTGCGCGCCACGGCCTCGGCGAAGCCGTGGGGCATCTGGGTCGAGACGTAGACGGTGAGGTCGTGGCCATCGCCATCGTCCCCCGGAACGACGGCGATGGCGTCGCCTTCCATGGGCACGACTGCCAGCCGCTGGTTCTCCAACTGCGCGCGGACGACGGTGACGGCTCCGGCGAGAGGATCCGGCTCTGAGGGATCCGCTGAGCCGGCGACGAGGTTCGTGCCGAGATGCTCGAATTGGAGGGGGGCGCCCTCGGCGAGGGCGGCGACAGGGTCGATGACGGCTTCGAGGGGCTCGTAGTCCACGACCACCAGCTCCGCCGCGTCGACCGCCGCCGCCTCGGTCTCGGCGATCACGAGGGCGACGGGATCGCCCGCGAAACGGACTTTGCCGTCCGCCAGCGCCGGCCGCGGGCACTCGCGGTTGAGGACGAACAACCCGTGGAACGGCGTGATCCCAAGGTCAGCGCCCGTGTACACGGCGAGCACGCCGGGGGCAGCCCTCGCCGCCTCGACGTCGACCGAAGCGATGGCGGCATGGGCGAAGGGCGAGCGGACGAAGACGGCCCGAGCGAGCCCCTCCTGCCGCAGGTTGCCGACGAAGGTGCCCCGTCCGCGCAGCAGGTCTGGATCCTCGAGCCTGCGGACGCTGTTGCCCAACAGGGAGCCCGGCATCAGCCGGAACCTAGCGTGCCGGCGTCGGCGCCGTGCTGCCCGCCCGCCCGCACGAGCGTCCGTGCCCCTCGGCGCCCCCGCTCAGGCGGGCGTGCCCAGCCTCGAGCGCAACGCCTCGTAGATGCCGGCGTCGTTGAGGAGGTGGAAGTGGTGACGGCCGCCGAATTCGTGCCGGTGCTCGATCTCGAAGGGAATGTGCTGGCGCCGGCGACGGCGGCCATGGGCGCTCGCCGGCTGCACCAGGAGGTCGCCCACGACCTCCCCGAGCGGGCTGCTCGGAGTCCGCGTGACGCAGGCGCTGACGGTGTAGTGGTTGGCGGTCGCGAGGAGAGGGACGTCGTGTCGATGGTCCTGCCCGCAGCTGCCGGCGTCGCAGCCCTCCCAGTCCTCGTCGAGGAGGTACCCGAACCGCAGGTCGTCCACGCCGGCGCTGCGCGTCGTGAGCAGAGGCGCGAACGGCAGGGTGTCCTTCCTCTTTGCAGCCGCCCGAGCCGTGTGGTGGGTCCACCGGGCCAAGGGCGCACCGAGGTTCGGGCTGCCCAGCAAGAACACGTGGCGGACGAGACGAACCCAGTCGGCGGCGCCTTCCTGCCCGTAATGGCAGGCGCTGCGCACGACCAACCCGCCCATGGAATGGCCGATCAGGAGCACCTCGTCGACGGGCCAGGGCCAGGCCGTCACCACCTCGCTCAGCAGCAGGGCGAGGTCTCGCCCGTTCTCGGAGACATGCCGCCCAGAGTTGTAGCGCACGTAGAGGTCGGCGTAGCCGAAGTCGGCCGCCAGGCGGGTGCCGTAGGTCTGTCCGTCTTGAGCGGAGCCGAGCCGCCAGGAGTCGTCGGTCTCCCCGAACCCGTGCATGAACACGGCCAGCTTGCAGCTCGGCTTGTCGACGAGGCCTCGCAGCGTCGTTCGATCAACAGGAAGATCGCGCCCGCCCGCCCGCAGGGCCATGCGGATGGCCAGCGGGTTGTCCTCGGCGCTGAGGCGGTCCCCGATGGCGGCGTTGAGAGCTGCCTGCACGTGACTCGAGCGGCCGGAAGAGCCCAGGGGCGGATGAGTCGACCCGGCGGTACTGGGCGCCATCTCGGCGACGGCGCTGCCGGCCAGCTTTCCCAGCCCCCGCACGGCCCGGTAGGTGGAGCGGGCGATCACGTCATGGGCGGCCCGTAGCGGCACCCCTCCCGCCGGCGCCGCCTTGAACGACAGGGAGGCCAAGCCGATGTGGGCTTTCTCGATGTGGGAGACGGTGCCGGAGAACGCCTGCACTCCGAGGCGTCCAAGCGCCCGGATTTCCTCTGGTTTCATCCGAGGCTCCTTCGATGGGACGCCCTCGCCGGCCATGGGACGTTTGCTCGAGGTTAGCTGGCGAAGGGGGCACAATGGCTCTACCGGAGCGCTCCGGTGCCGGTGGAGGATTGACGCATCCGCAGGCCGTCAGGATCGGGCTGCCCACACACAGCCGAGAGGCCGCCAATGCAGGGCGTCGACACCGCCGCAACCGAAGTTGCCACCCGGGGGAGCCTGCATTGACGTCGCGGCAGGATGGCCAACTACCCCGCCAGCCGCTCGGCCCGCAAGAGAGACCGGACGGCTATCCACAGGAGTTGGAAGCCGATGTCCGACTCTCCGACGGGCGCCTCGTTCATATCCGCCCGATCGTGCCCGCGGACGCCCCGGGCCTGGCCGCGGCGATCGCCGGCGCTGACGACGAGACGCTCCGGCTCCGCTTCCTCGGCTGGAAGCCCGTGCTCGATGACGTCACCCTGCAGCGTCTCGTCGTGGTCGACTACCGGTGGCGGCTCGCCCTCGTCGCCCTCGACGCGAACGGGGTCGGGGCCGGCATCGCTCGCTACGAGGGCAAGGCGGGGGAGGACGTCGCCGAGATCGCGGTTGCCGTCGCCCCGCAGTGGCGCCGCCTCGGACTGGGCTCCCGGCTGCTGCGGATGCTGGGCGAGGCGGCCGTCGCCCGCGGGATCAAGCAGTTCGTCGGCTACTACCTCGGGGACAACGACGAGGTGGAAGGCTTGGTGACGGCGAGCGGCCTTCCGCATCGCGGCACGGTGTCCCGTGGCCTCGTCGAGACGCACCTCGACCTGCCGCCGGCGCCCGCGCCCGAGCCGGCAGGCCCGCATCCGTGGCGACCGGAACCCCTCAGCTGCCAGAACCCTCAGCTGCCGGCGTAGAGCTCGTCGATCGCCTCTGCGTAGTGTTCGGCGACGACGCTGCGCTTCAGCTTCATCGTCGGCGTGAGCTCGCCCGCCTCAGCCGTCAGGTCATGAGCCAGCACCCGGAACTTGCGGATGTTCTCTGCATGTGACCGTTGGGCGTTGACCTCGTCGATGATCGCCTGGATCTCGACGAGGAGGTCTGGGTCGCCGCTGAGGGCTTCGAGATCGCCGAGCTTGTTGCGCGCCTGCGCCCAGCGGGTGAGCTCCTCGGCGTCGAGGGTGAGCAGAGCGGCGAGGTAGCGGCGGCCCTCGCCCACGACCATCGCCTCGGAGATGAGCGGGTGGTTGGCGAGGTCGCCCTCGATGTTCTGCGGGGCGATGTTCTTGCCGGCGGCCGTGATGATGAGGTCCTTCTTTCGACCGAGGATGCGCAGCGAGCCGTCGGCGTCGAAGGCTCCGGTGTCACCCGTGTGCATCCAGCCGTCGGCGTCGATGAGCTCCGCCGTGGCGGCGGGGTCCTTGAGGTAGCCGAGGCACACGTTGCCCCCCTTGAGAAGGATCTCGTCGTCGTCGGCGATCCTGACGCTCATCCCCGGTAGGGCCGATCCGACGGTACCGATGCGATTGTGAGCTGGTCGGTTGGCCGACGTCGGTCCGCAACCCTCCGTCTGACCGTACAGCTCCAGCAGGGGCAGCCCCATGGCGTGGAACCAGCGGATGAGATCCGGGTGGGTGGGAGCGGCCGCCGTGATGATGACGTGCGCCCGGTCGAGCCCGAGCTGCTGGCGGATGGTCGCCCCGAGCGTCATGTCGAGGGCGCGATAGACGGCATGCATCGACCGCGTCAGCGGCTCGCCGTTCTGCTCGGCGGCCACGTTGCGAAGGCCGAGGTCGAGATAGCGCTCCACGGCGGCCCGAACGGGTGGCGGCTGGGTGCGCACGTGGGCCTCGATGCCTTCACGCAGCTTCTCCCACACCCTCGGCACGGCCAGGAACACCGTCGGCCGGCAGGCAGGGAGATCCTCGGCCACCGTCGCCAGGCTGCGGGCGAACCAGGTCTCGCCCGTGACGGCGATGGGCATGAAGTCGCTCATCATCCGCTCGGCGATGTGGCTGAGCGGCAAGAACGACAGTAGACGGTCGCCTTCACCGATGCCGTAGACGGGGGTGACCTTGCGAAGCGTCCACATGATGTTCGAGTGGCTGATCATGGCCCCTTTGGGCGGGCCGGTCGTGCCGCTCGTGTAGACGATCGTGGCGAGGTCGTCGGGCCGCACCTGCAGGGCGCGCTCGTCGACCGAGTCAGGCGAACGGCCGATGCGGTCGGCGCCCACCGCCCGGAGTTCGTTGAAGCCGACGACGAACTCGTCGCCGGTTCGCCAGGCGCCGTCTGCGAGAACGACCCGCTTGAGAGCTGGAAGCTGGTCGCGGACCTCGACGATCTTGCCCAACTGGTCGTGGCTGTCCACGAAACACACGGCCACCTCGGCGTGTCCGAGGATGTAGGCGACCTGGGACGATGAGCTCGTCGGGTAGATGGGAACCGTAACGCTGCCGTTGCAGAGCGTCCCGAGATCCGCCAGGTGCCACTCCACCCGGTTGGCCGACAGGATCCCGACGCGCTGGCCGGGCTCAACGCCGAGCTCGGCGAGGCCGGCGGCGATCTCCCGGGCCGCCAGCAGGTAGTCGGCCCAGGTGAGGGTCTCCCATTCGCCCGAGGTCGCACGGTCAGGGGGACACCGCCGCATCGCCGGGTTATCGGGACGCCGCCGCCCGTTGGCCAAGAGGGCCTCCACGATCGTGGCACCCTGGTGAGCGGGCACCCCGAGTGACCGCTCTGTTCTCCCCGCCGGATCCGCCTGGAAGTGTCGAAGGGTCATCACGCTCATAGGTAAATGATCACCCTTCTAGCTGGCGGCGCTAGAGCCGGATGACACCTTCTTCACCTCAGAATCGGGCAGGTTTCAGCTCAGAAACTGGCAGGGCCGGCCACCCGACTGCGAGGGTCACAGCGTCAGGGTTGCGTACCTGCCCATGACGCCGTTGCCGGCGCCGATTCGGCGGGCGGCGTAGATTCTGGCGAGCCGTTGCGTGATCGCCCGGCCACCCAGGCGGCTGAGGTTGCCGGGCTCCACCGACGAGCAGAAAAGTACCGATCGATGACCGTACAGACAGCTCCGGCCGGTGGGACGACCTCCCGGGCGGTCGAGCACTTCGACGTGCTGATCGTCGGTGCCGGCATCTCCGGGATCGGCGGGGCCTACCACCTCCGCCAGCAGTGCCCGCAGAAGAGCTTCGTCATCCTCGAGACGAAGGACGACTTCGGCGGCACCTGGCAGACGCACCGGTATCCGGGAACTCGCTCCGACAGTGACCTGTACACCTTCGGCTACCGCTTCAAGCCCTGGACGAGTGCTCCCATCGCCACGAAAGAGGAGATCCTCCGTTATCTCGGCGAAGTCATCGAGGAGAACGACCTCGGACGCCACATCCGCTATGAGCACACCGTCTCGTCGGCGAGGTGGTCGAGCAGAGACCAGCTCTGGACCCTGGAAGCAACACGGACGGACACCGGTGAGGCGCTCCTGTTCAGCGCGAGCTTCTTGTGGATGTGCCAGGGCTACTACCGCCACTCGCACGGCTACACGCCCCGATGGGAGGGAATGGACAGGTTCCGCGGGCAGATCGTGCACCCGCAGACCTGGCCCGAGGACCTGGACTACGCGGGTAAGCGGGTCGTCGTCATCGGCTCGGGCGCGACGGCAGCCACCTTGATCCCGGCGATGGCACAGGAATGTGAGCACATCACGATGCTGCAGCGCTCGCCGACGTTCTTCTTCACCGGCAGGAACGTCAACGAAGTCGCTGACATGTTGCGCGAACTGGAGATCCCCGAGGAGTGGATCCACGAGATCGTGCGCCGCAAGATCCTCCACGAGCAGGCGCAGATCACGCAGCTGTCGTTCGATCACCCCGAGCTCGTGCGGGAGGAGCTGCTGGCGGCCATCCGCGCCGTCCTCGGTGCGGACTTCGACATCGAGACGCACTTCAACCCTCGATACCGGCCATGGCAGCAACGGATCGCCCTCGTGCCCGACGGTGACCTCTTCGAGGGCATTCGGAGCGGGAAGGCGTCCGTCGTCACCGACGAGATCGATTCGTTCACCGAAACCGGGATTCTGCTGAAGTCGGGTGGCTCGCTCGAGGCCGACATCATCGTCACGGCGACGGGCTTCGACGTCAACGTGCTCGGCGACATCGACTTCACGATCGACGACACACCGTTGGACTTCGCCGACACGGTCACCTACCGGGGCATGATGTTCACCGGCATCCCGAACATGGTGTGGGTCTTCGGCTACTTCCGCTCCAGCTGGACGCTCCGGGTCGACCTCATCGGGGACTTCGTCTGCCGGCTGCTCAAGCACATGGAGGAGAGGGACGCCAACGTGGTGACGCCAGCCTTGCGGGCCGAGGATGCCGGCATGTCCCTGCTCCCATGGGTCGACCCGGAGAATTTCAACCCCGGCTACCTGACGCGAAGCCTGCACCTGCTCCCCAAACAGGGTGACCGGGATCCCTGGAGGCACACGCAGGACTACTGGAGGGAGAAAAACGAGTTGCCCCTCGCCGACCTCGACGACGGCGCCCTCGTCTTCCGCTGAGCCACCCCGAGTGGACCGCTACGCCGCCTTCTCCCAAACCGACACGTGCTTGGTGCTCTCGCTCGTGAACGGCTCACGCTCCCAACCGCTCCAGCGCTCGCGCAACGTCATCCCGGCGAGCCGCGCCATGAGGTCGAGCTCGGACGGCCATACGTAGCGAAAAGGCATCGAGAAACCCTCGAGGTGGCCGTCGACAGCCCAGTAGTGGTGCGACACGAGGCCCTGCACGGCGATGTCGTACTCGTCGAAGCCGAGCCTGGTGGGGCCGACCGTGAACGCCCGGACGGTTTCGCCCGGCGGGAGTCGCTGGAGCGCCGGGACCTCTACCTCGATCACGAAGCACCCGCCCGGTTCCAGATGGGCGGCCATGTTGCGGAAGCACTCGACCTGCTCGTCTTGCGTGGTGAGGTTCTCGATGGTGTTGAACACGAGGTAGGCGACCCGAAACGTCCCCTCCACCTTCGTGGTGGCGAAGTCGCCGATCGTCACGCCGATGTCGTCGGCGCCCGGCTTCGCCCGCAGCCGCGCCACCATCGCCGAGGACAGATCGATCCCGTGCACGCGAACACCGTGCCGGCTGAGCGGCAAGGCGATACGGCCGGTGCCGATGCCCAGCTCGAGGGCGCCGCCTTCTCCCGCAAGACCGGCCAGGAAGCTCACAACGGGGTCGATGACCGCAGGATCGAACATGTCGGCGGAGGAGGCGTCGTAGCCCTCCGCGATCGCTTCGTCGAAGTAAACCTCGGGCATGGGCACACTGTGACAGGGGTTCCCTGCGACCCGCCACCCACGTTGCCGAGCCCGCTCCGCCGGGCACCGAAGTCGTGATTCATCGCCGCTTCTTTGCGAGATTCTCATGTACAGCCGCATCCGCGTCGTCCTAAGCTGCGCGAATGGCGCTCTACTTAAGTGGGGACCCAGACGCTGACAAGCTCCTCGAGGAGGACCCCCTCGCACTCTTGATCGGGATGGTGCTCGATCAGCAGGTCCCGCTCGAGTGGGCGTTCTACGGCCCCTTCAACCTGATGCAGCGGCTCGACGATCGTCTTGACTCGAGCGGTATCGCCGAGATGCCCGAAGAGGCGCTCATCGCCGCCTTCGCCGCTCGACCGGCGCTCCACCGCTACCCCGCCTCCATGGCTAAACGAGTTCAGGCACTTGCCCGCCATTTGGTCGACGAGTACGGCGGCGACGCCTCCAAGGTCTGGACGACGGCGCACACCGGCAAGGAGCTCTTCGACCGAGTTCGGGCGCTGCCCGGGTTCGGCCAGCAGAAAGCGAAGATCTTCATCGCACTGCTCGGTAAGCAGTTCGGCGTGGGCACCGAAGGCTGGGTAGAGGTTGCATCCCCTTTCGGCAACTACGGCACGCACCTCTCCGTTGCCGACATCGACGGCCCGGAATCGCTCGCCCTCGTCCGTGAGCACAAGCGAGAGATGAAAGCCGCCGCCAAGAAGGCGACACCGGCGAAGAAAGCTCCGGCGAAGAAGTCGGTGCCGGCCAAGAAGGCGCCCGCCAAGAAAGCTCCTGCGAAGAAAGCTCCTGCGAAGAAAGCGCCGGCGAAGAAGTCGGCGCCTGCGACGAAGGCCCCGGCGAAGAAGTCGGCGCCTGCCCGGAAGGCACCTGCGAAGAAGGCCCCGGCGGCGAAGAAAGCCCCGGCGAGGAAGTCCGCGCCCGCCAAGAAGGCTGTCGCCAGGAAAGCGCCGGCGCGCACGGCCGCCGCCAAGAGATCTGCCGCCTCCGCCTGAGACCGAGCCGGGCCGAGCCTCCGGGCCGGGAGGCCGCCCGCACCTACAGCGCTCGCCGCCAGCCTCGAGCCGACTCCTGAGACGCGGTTGTGGGCGGCCCGGAGGGGGCCGCCCACAACTTCATCGCAGCTCTTGCTGAAAGGCTTGACTTTCCGGGCTACATCGGATGGGACCAGCTTCCGACCGGGTAAGCCAAGGGTGTCTGACTGGGTGTCACCAGGTGGTCCAGCAAGCCGCCTAGCGGCCAGCCACCTCCAGGGTCCCAATGCGTTGACTACTCATGTATTGGACCACCTCCTTTCTCTGGTGCCCCAACAATATCGAGCGCGAGCGGGCGCGTGGCGGCATTAGGGACTCTCCTCGCAGGCGCCGGCGGCGGCGGCGTTGATCCGGCCGCGACCGCCCGGGTCACGACGGCAACGGGTCACTTGACGTACCAGTTCTCCGGCGTCACGTCCGTAGATGCTCATCGGGCTCACGCCGCCCACGTTCTTCGCCACCCCTGCCGAGGCCGACGTGCACGCCGCCACCGCGATGCGGATCAGCCGATGTAACCCAATACCAAACCTGGCCGAAGGGCAGCTATATGCCGATGCGCTGGGCGAGGAGCTCGCGGTGGTACGACGGGTCGCCGAGGATGAGCTCGGAGGACTTGGCCCGCTTGAAGTACAGGTGGGCGTCGTGGTCCCAGGTGAAACCGATGCCGCCGTGGATCTGGATGTTCTCGGCGGCAGCATGGAAGTAGGCCTCCGAGCAGTACGCCTTCGCCAAACAGGCCGTCACGGGCAGCTCGTCGTTGTCCTCCGCCGCCGCCCAGCCCGCGTAGTAGGCGGCCGACTTCGCCGACTCGACCTCGAGGAGCATGTCGGCGCACTTGTGCTTGATGGCCTGGAAGCTCCCGATCGGCCGGCCGAACTGGATGCGGTGCTTGGCGTACTCGACGCTCATGTCGAGCACCCGCTGGGCACCGCCCACCTGCTCGGCGGCGAGCGCCACGGCCGCGAGGTCGAGCGTCTTCGAGAGCACCGGGCCGGCTCCGCCTTCCTCACCGACCAACCGCGCAGGCGTGTTCGCGAAGGTCAGCTTCGCCTGCTTACGGGTCTGGTCCATCGTGGACAGCGCCGTGCGCGTCAACCCCTCGGCGTTACCCGGGACGGCGAACAGGCTGACGCCGTTCTCGGTGCGAGCCGCCACGAGCACGAGGTCGGCCGTGTGCCCGTCGATGACGTACGACTTGGTGCCGGCGAGGGTCCAGCCTCCTCCCGACGGCGTCGCCGCCATTGTGATGCCGTCGACGTCCCAGCGCCCGCTCTCCTCCGTGAAGGCGAGCGTGGCGATCGTCTGGCCGCTGGCGATGCCGGGCAGGTACTCGGACTTGGCGGCCTCGTCACCTGAGGCGAGGAGGGCGTTGGCGGCAAGCGCAACCGTCGAGAAGTAGGGGGCGCAGAGCAACGACCGGCCCATCTCCTCGAGCACGACGACGAGCTCCACGTACCCGAAACCCGCCCCGCCGTACTCCTCCGGGATCGTGAGCGCCTGCAGCCCGAGCTGGTTGGCCATCTGCGACCAGACGGCAGGGTCGTATCCTTCGGTCGTCTCCATGAGCCGGCGTACCTCCGTGCTCGGCGACTTGTCGTCGAGGAAACGGCGAACGGCCTTGCGCAGCTCCTCCTGCTCCTCAGAGAATCCGAAGTTCACAATTGCCTCCCAGGGCGGGCCACGGTACGGCGGAACCTTAGTCTGGAGGCGACCGGCAGCGACAAGCGACGCGAATCACCGAGCAAGCCCGATCCGCCCCAAGGAGGCAAGCCGTGCACTACGAGGACAGCCAGGTCGAAATCTACAAAACCGTCGTCGGACCGATGGACAACAACGTCTACATCGTCCGCTGCAAGGAGACGGGCGACTCCGTCCTCGTCGACGCCGCCAACGAGCACGAGCAGCTGCTCGAGCTGTGCACGAGCCTCGGCGTCCGCCGCGTGCTCGAGACCCACGGCCACTGGGACCACATCCAGGCGGTCCCCCAACTCCGTGAGGCCGGCTATGACGTCGGCGTCACCTCCGCCGATTCCGCCATGCTGCCGTCATACGACACGATCCTCGAGGACGACTCGGTGATCACCGTCGGGCGGTTGCGTTTGCGCACGATCCTCACTCCCGGGCACACACCGGGTTCCATGTGCTTCGCGATCGAGGGATCCCCGGTGGTTCTCTCCGGCGACACGCTCTTCCCGGGCGGGCCGGGCAACACGAAATTCGAGGGCGGCAACTTCCCCACGATCATCGAGTCCATCGAGCGGCGGCTCTTCGCCCCGTTCGCAGCGGACACGATCGTCATGCCCGGGCACGGGAAGGACACGACGATCGGGAACGAGGCTCCTCATCTCGACGAGTGGGTCGCCCGCGGCTGGTAGCGGTTCGCAAGCCGGCTGTGTTCCGTGTTCCGTCCCGTTCTGGGACGGAAGGCGGATCACGGGGCCGGCGAGGCTGGTTTCTCCTACGGCCGTAGTGCAAATACGGGAGGGCGCAGTAGGATGTGGGCCGTGCCCGAAGTTGCCCCTCCGCCCCTGTTGAAGATCGACGATCTGCACGTCGCCGTCGAGGACACCGAGATCCTGCATGGCGTGAACCTGGAGGTCGCTCCGGGCGAGCTGCACGCCATCATGGGGCCGAACGGTTCGGGCAAGTCCACCCTTGCCAACACGATCGCCGGCAACCCCGGCTACCAGGTCACCAAGGGGCGAATCCTCTTCCAGGGTGAGGACATCACCCTCTGGCCCGTCGACGTGCGGGCGAAGGCAGGCGTGTTCATGGCCTTCCAGTACCCCGAGGAGATTCCAGGCGTGCCCGTGAGCCAATTCCTCCGGCAGGCGGTGTCGGCTCGGAAGGGAACCGACCTGTCCGTGCTCGAGGTGCGGGTGGCCCTGACGGAGTGGATGCAGCGTCTCGAGATGGACCCGAGCTTTGCGGGGCGTTACCTGAACGAGGGTTTCTCGGGCGGCGAGAAGAAGCGAAACGAGATCCTCCAGATGGCGATGCTCGAGCCCTTCCTCGCCGTCCTCGACGAGACGGACTCCGGCCTCGACGTGGACGCCCTCCGGGTCGTCGCCAAAGGTGTCACCGAGGTGCGGCGCATCCAGCCGGGGCTCGGCATCGTGATCGTCACCCACTACCGGCGCATCCTGCAGGAGTTGACGCCCGACCGGGTGCACGTCTTCATCGACGGCGTCATCGTCGACTCGGGCGGGCCCGAGCTCGCAGAGCGGCTCGACGCCGAAGGTTACGAGAGGTGGCGCCCATGACCTCGACCACGACAGCTCACGACATCCCGCCGGGCACAGGGCCGGGCGCAGCTGCAGGTGCCTCTGCACGTGCAGGTGCCGCCGGCGAGAGGGCCTCGGCCGGCGTATCGTCACCGCCCGGGTCGGAGCCGCCACCGGTTGAGCCTCTCGACGTCGAGGCCATCCGGAAGGACTTCCCCATCCTCCAGCAGGAGCGGGCGGGCCACCGCCTCGTCTACCTCGACTCGGCCTCGTCGTCGCAGCACCCCCGACAGGTGCTCGACACGATGGACCGCTACTACCGCACGACACACGCCAATGTGCACCGCGGCGTCTACGCCATCGCCGAAGAGGCCACCCGCGAGTACGAGGAAGCCCGTCATCGCATCGGGCGTTTCATTGGCGCTCCCAAGCCCGCCAGCGAGATCGTCTTCGCCAAGAACGCGACCGAGGCGCTCAACCTCGTCGCCCACTCCTACGGGCGGCGGCGCCTGCCCGCCGGCAAGGCCGTCGTGCTCACCGAGATGGAGCACCACGCCAACCTCGTCCCTTGGCTGATGCTGGCAGAGGAGCGGGGCGTGGAGCTGCGTTACCTCCAGGTCACCGATGACTTTCAGCTCGACATGAGCGACCTCGATCGCCTGACCGACGGCGCCGGCATCGTGGCGGTGACGGCGATGTCGAACGTCCTCGGCACCTTGAACGACCTCGGCCCGATCGTGCAGGCGGCGCACGCCAACGGCGCCGTCGTCGTCTGCGACGCCTCCCAGCTCGTCCCCCACCGTGCCGTGGACGTCGCCAGCCTCGGTGTCGACTTCTTCGCCTTCACCGGCCACAAGATGCTCGGGCCGACCGGAGTCGGAGTCCTCTGGGGGCGGGAGGAGCTCCTCGAGGAGATGCCGCCGTTCCTCGGCGGCGGCGAGATGATCCGCGACGTCCGCCTCGACGGCTTCACGACCAACGACCTCCCCTGGAAGTTCGAGGCGGGCACCCCGCCGGTGGCCGAGGCGATCGGCCTCGGGGCCGCCGTCTCCTACCTCGAGGCCGTCGGGATGGGGCGCATCACCGAGCACGAGGCATCGCTGACCGCCTTCACCTTCGAGACGTTGCGGGCTGAACACGGGGAAGATGTGCGTTTTTTCGGGCCGGAACCGGATGCGAGGCTGCGCGGGGGCGCCATCTCGATCGGCTACCGCGACATCCACTCGCACGATCTCGCCCAGGTGCTCGACGCCGAGGGCGTCTGCGTCCGGGCCGGCCACCACTGTGCCAAACCGCTCATGAGGCGCCTCTCGGTCCCGGCGACCGCCCGGGCGTCGCTCTACCTGTACAACGATGAGGACGATGTGCGTGCGCTCAGCGCTGCCCTCACCAAAGCAAAGGAGATGTTCAGCTGACGATGACAGGCCTGGAAGACCTCTACCGCGAGATCATCCTCGATCACTACCGCTCACCGCGCAACCGCGGCGAGCTGGCCGTGCCGCCTGCCCATCGCGTGGAGGGTTTCAACCCCCTGTGCGGCGACGAGGTCGTGGTCTACATGGAAGTCGAGGGCGACACCGTCACGGACCTGCGCATCAGCGGCCAAGGCTGCTCCATCAGCCAGTCGTCGGCCTCGATGATGTCGGCGGCCGTGAAGGGCAAGTCCACCGAGAAGGCCCGTGAGCTCATCAACTCGTTCAAAGCCATGATGACGATCCACGAGCACTCCATCGGCGGAGACGGCGCCGACGGCGCCGACGGCGCCGACGGCGGCGACAGCACCGGCGACGCCGCCGAGGCCCTCTCCAAGCAGGATCTCGGTGAGCTGGCCGCCCTGCAGGGGGTCGTCAAGTTCCCCGTGCGCATCAAGTGCGCCACCTTGTCCTGGAACACCCTGCTGCAAGGGCTCGACGAGATCGAGGCCGGGGTTCCGAGCGAGGCCTGACGGGGTTCAGGCAGGCGTCGGCGTATCCGACGTCGACCCGAGCACGACCCGGCCGCGACCGGCGCTCTTGGCGCTGCTGAGCGCCCGGTCGGCCGCCTTCAGCAGGTCCTCGGTCATGGGTGTGGCGCTCACGGCCACCCCGATGCTGGCGTCGATGCTCACCTCGCGGTCCGCTTCACCGAGGTGGAACGGCTCCTTCAGCGACTGCAGGATTCTGCGGGCGATCTCGAGCGCCTCCGACTCGTTGACGTCACTGCACAGCACAGCGAACTCGTCGCCGCCGAGGCGGCCCACGATGTCGGCCTGGCGGACGCTGCGTTGGATGCGCTTGGCGGCCACGCGTAGCAAGGTGTCGCCGGCGGAATGCCCGAGCTCGTCGTTCACGGGCTTGAAGTGGTCGAGGTCGCAGTAGAGGACGGCGCCGCCGACGGAGGACTCGCCGAGAGCCGTGTAGAACGTCCGGTGGTTGACAAGGCCGGTGAGCGAGTCCGATCGCGCCGCCTCGTCGAGGCGGGCGGCCTGCTCGGTCCAGCGGAGCACGAGCTCGACGAGGTTGCGGACGAGGCCCATGCCGTAGGCGTGGATGCCTGGGGCACGCGGGCCGGCCGACGTCCAGATGGTGATCGTCGCCGGCGGGAAGTTGGCCGCCCAGGGGACCGGCTCCACCCAGTACGCCCCGAGACCGAGCTCGCCTGCCAGCTCCCCGAGATCGTCGCGGAGATCGGCCAGCGTCCCTTGGCGGGCTGCACCGTCGCGGCGAGTCAGGTCCCAGGGCGTCGCCAGGGCCGGGTCCGCCCCGCCGAGCGAGTCCGGCAGGCCGGTGCTCACCTGTTGCAGACCGCGGTCGTCGGTCCAGGAGATGGCCACGCTCGATTCGAACGCCCGCCAGTCGATGCCGTCACACACGAGTCGGAGGGCGTCGGGCCGCCTGGCGCCCGACACCATCTGGTGGAGCAGGTCCTCCAGGAACAGCTGGTGCTCGGCGTTTCGGATCCAGAGCCCGATGAGCGTCTCCTCACCGTCGCTCACCATCGATCCGAGGATCTCGAGGGGTACGAACGAGCCGTCGGCCCGCCGGATGCGGAACAGGCTCGTACCCGGTGTCGAACCGACGGTGTTGAGCTCGCTCAGCTGCAGCACGGCCCGCTCTGCGTCCTCCGGGTGCAGCCAGTCCAGGGCGTTGCTGCCGACGATGGCCGCCGGCGCCCAGCCGATGACCGCTTCCGCGCACTCGCTGGCGAACACGACGACGCCGTCGCTTCGCAGCGCGATGTAGGCGAGCTGGCCGGTGTGAATGAACGAGCGCTCGAGTGCGTCGGCCGAACCGGAACCGATGAAGGCGCTGGCGGTGGATTCGCTCGTCACGCCTCTATCATCCCCGATCCAGAGCCGGCGGGGAGCCAGATCGCCCGCGGGCTTGGCAATCGCTCAGCTGACGGGTGAGCTCGCCCTCGCCACGTGCTCGGAGAGCCGTGCGACCAGCCGCTCTGGCTGCTCGAGCGGGATCATGTGGCTGGCGTCGTCCCAGATCTCGAGCTCTGCACCGGCGATCAGGCGAGCGTAGGCCTCCGAGGTCTGGAAGGGCACGAGGCCATCGAGCCGGCCTGCGACCACGAGCGTCGGGGCCGTCACCCGCCCGAGCCGCCGCGGCAGCTTCGGGTTGTGAAAATACGGGTTCCAGGCAAGCTTTGCGGCCGCCGCCATCGACTCGAAGAACGGCCGGATGAGCTCGAAGGGGATCTCGGCGCCGGCGCCCGCAAGGGTCATGGCCGCCATCTGGTGCATCATGGCGGCGACCGGGTGCGACTGGTCGGCGAAGGTCTCCTCGGCGAGCTCGTCGAAGCGCCGCCCGAACAGCTCGCTCATCGGGTGGCCGGGCAGGTATATGCCCGGTGCGCTCACGAGCGTGAGGCTGCGGACGGCATCGGGATAGCGCCAGGCGATCTCGGCCGCCATCCAACCGCCGATCGAGAGGCCGACGACGTGGGGAGCTCGTTCGCCCGTGAGGCCGAGCCGCTCGAAGACGTCGAGGCAGTGGTAGACGGCGTCCTCCATGTCGTCGATCTGCTCGAGCCCGCCCGAGCCCGCAAAGCCGGGGAACATCGGGGCGAGCACGTCGAAGCGCTCCGCCAGCAGCTCGAGGAAGGGGGCGACCGAATCCGCACCGCTCTCGCCCCCGGAGGAATGCAGGTAGACGACGGGCTCGGCCGCCCTGTCGGGCCCGGACCGGTCGGCTCCCTCCGACCGGCGGGCGCTGCGGGTGAGGATGACGGTCCCGACGGAAGTGTCGAAGGGCCCGGTCTCGAGGGCGTCGAGCCGGGCGTTCATGCGACCGCTCCGCTGATGAGGCGCCGCTCGGTCCCCGGGAAGCGCTCGCGCAGCTTCGGCGCCACTTCGGCGGCGAAGAGCTCGAGGTTGCGGCGGGTGTCGTCGGGACCGAGGGTCCCGAGCTGGAACAGTCCCAGCAGGTTCCCGACCCCGAGGCGCTCGACGTTCTCCGTGAGCTTCTCGAGCACGGTCTCGGGTGAGCCGACGATGGCGTAGTCGCCTTCGACGACCTGCTCCCAGCTCTCGAGGAATTCGGCGAAGGTGTGCCCGCCCTTGATGATGTTCTCGAGGGAGCGAACCGAGGTGTAACCCGGAGGCGAGATGGAGATGCCCGGCAGGAGGCGCTTCACGAAATACCAGAAGTGCTCCTCGTAGCGCTCCCTCGCCTCGGCGTCCGTCTCTGCCACGAAGATCGGGACGAGCCAGCCGAGCTGGAGAGGGTCGGCCTCGTAGCCCTCGTTCTCGCAGGCTTCCCGCATGAGGCGGAACATCCGCTCGAAGACCGAGATGTGGAAGTAGGGGATGCCCATGTAGGCGTAGCGGTGCTTGGCGACGAACTCGAGCGTCTCGAGCGAGCCCGCTCCCGGGATCCAGACTTCTGGATGAGGCTGCTGCACCGGGCGCGGCCAGCTGTTCACATAGCGGATGCGGTAGTGCTTGCCGATGAACTCGAACGGCCCCGGCTCGGTCCACGCCTTGATGATGAGGTCGTGCGCCTCGGCGAAGCGGGAACGGGCCTCTGCGGGGTTGATGGAGAACGAGTAGTACTCCGGCCCGCCGCCGACCACCATGCCGGCGATGAGGCGGCCGCCGGAGATGCAGTCGATCATGGCGAACTCCTCTGCCACCCGCGTCGGCGGGTCGTAGAGCGGCAGGGCGTTGCCGACGACGGCGATACGGCAGTTCGTGGTCTCGCGGGCGAGGATCGAGGCCATCAGGTTCGGCGACGGCATCAAGCCGTAGGCGTTCTGGTGGTGCTCGTTCACGCAGACGCCATCGAAACCCAGCTCGTCAGCGAGGATGAGCTCGTCGAGGTAGCGGTTGTAGATCTCCGTGCCGAGGGCCGGATCGAAGAACTCGTTCGGGCACTTGATCCAGGCCGGGCCGTCGTAGTCCGCCGGCAGTCCCGGGTAGGGCATCAGGTGAAAGCTGAACAGGCGCATGCGGTCCCTCCCTGCAGGCTGCGGGCTTCGACCAACCTTACTGACAGCCAAATCCGTGCACCGGCTGGAGCTGGCGGTTTCTTCGCCTCGAGCCGAGCTCAGGCCGTGACGACGAGACCCTCGAGATCCGGCTCGATGACGGCTGCCTGCCCGGAGAGGCCGAGTGCGTCAAGCGCACGGCCGGCGGCCGCTTCGACGCCCGCCGCCGCGTCGGCATCCGTGCAGATGGCGAGCATCGCCGGGCCGGCTCCCGACCAACAGGCGATGGTCGCCCCGGCGGCACGCAGCTGCTCGAGCAGCTCCGGAGCCTCCGGGAACAAGGCCGCGCGGGAGGCCTGGTGGAGGCGGTCCTCGCCCGCGGCGCTCAGCAGCGACGAGGCGTCCGCCAAGCCGGCGAGCAGCAGCCCCATGCGGCCGAGGTTGTGGATGGCGTCGCCGAAGCCAACGGTGGTCGGGAGGACGGAACGGGCGAGTGTCGTCGGGAGGCGGCGATCGGGCACGACGACGACGTAGCCGAGGCGGGAGTCGAGCGGCAACCGCCGAGCCACGGGCGCACCGTCGATCATCGCCGCCGCCACCAGGCCGCCCAGCACGGAGGCGGCGGCGTTCTCGGCGTGCCCGTCGAAGACGGCCGCTACCGTGAGCGGGTCACTCGCACCGGCGGCGGCGGCGGCCGCCACCGCGAGAGCGGCCGAGGAGCCGAGACCCCGGCTGACCGGGATCGACGATCGCACCTTGAGGGCGACCCGGTCGTGGCCGATGACCGAGCGCACCACCCTGGCGGCGAGGTGCGACTCGTCGCCAGGCTGCTCGGAGCCTTCGCCGTCGGCTTGGATGCGCAGGCTCGACGCCGGCACGACCTCCACCTCGACGTACATCTGCAGCGCCAGGCCGAGCACGTCATAGCCAGGCCCGAGGTTGGAGGAGGAACCGGGGACTCTCGCCTTCACCTCAGCGGCCGGTCAATGGACGACGCCCGCCGGCGCCCACCCGGCCGGCGGGGGCCCGATGGCGCTCTGCAGGACCACCGGCTCGCCCACTTGAGCGCCGTAGGGGTACTGGAGCTCGAGGTTCCCGATCGTGCAGCCGGCCGGCCATCCGTGTGTCGGCGTGCTCCTCGGCGTCGGAGCAGGCACGACCTCGGGGGAGAGCACGAGCCCCGGCCAGGCGACGACGGCGGCCGTGGCCGCCAGCCGGACGACCGAGCGATCGTGGTTCCAGCCCGTCTGCGCCTCTCCTACGACCGCCTGGCTCCTCACGACGGTCGACAGGCGGAGATCCCGGGTGGCGGCGTCGAGCAGCGTCTCGTTCTCGCCGGCGTCGCCCGAGAGGCTGTCCTGCTGGCCGATCACGACGCACACGACGAGGACCCGGTGCCCGCCGACGCGACGCCAGGCGGCCGTGACGAGGTTCGTGCCGGCGGCGTCGGTGAAACCCGACTTCACCCCGATGATGCCGTCCACGCCGACGGCCGGGTCGTAGTTGTTCCAGAATCTCCCCGGAGACGGGGAGGTCGATGAACTGCTCGTCGACGATCGACCGCAGTACGGGGCTCTCCATGGCGAGAGCGGCCAGCCGCGCCATGCCGACGGCCGTGCTCCGCGATCCCGGGTTCACACCGCTGTCGTCGGCGAAGTGCGTGCCGGGCAGCTGCAAGGCGGCCGCAACGGCGTTCATCTTGGCGACGAAGGCTTTCTCGCTCCCCGCGTCCCAGACCGCCAGGTAGTCGGCGATGTTGTCGGCCGACGGAATCATGAGCGCCTGCAGGAGCTGGCGTTCGTCAAGGCGTTCACCCGACTTGACCTCGATGTTCGACTCGTCGGCCTCGGACGCCTGGATCCAGGCGGCGTGGTCGGCCGCCGTCATCACGAAGACGGGGCCGCCGCTGCGGCCGGCGAGCGGATGGTCCTTCAGCACGAGGTAGGCGGTCATGATCTTCGTGAGGCTGGCGACGGGCACCGACCGCTCGTTCTCCGTCGCCCCCATGAGACCGATCCCGCCGATGACGACCGCCGACTCCCCCAGGCCCGGGAAGGGGAGCGGCGCCAAGCTGCCGGGAATCAGCACCGAGGACGCCATGCTCGAGCGCAAGGTGAGCGTCGCCACGACGGCCGGCCGGGGATCGCTCTGGTCTGAAGCGCCCGAGACCTTCGAACCGGACCCGCTCGAGCCCACGAGGGAGAGCGTGAGGAACGTCGCCCCGAACAGCAGCAGAACGATCACGGCCAGGCGTTGCCGGCCCCGTCGACGCGCCGCTCGCAAACGGGCGGCGCGCTCGCGCGACATCCGCAGGGCGGCGGAGCGAGACTCGGCCGTGGCGTGGGCACCGGACGGAGGGGCCGACGGCCGAGACCGCGCTGCAATGCTCTCGTTCGGAGCCGTCATCGCGTACAACTTAGGTAACGACAGCCGTTCATGTGAGCTTCGTCACCGGTCGATCTGGTCGAGCTCCTCGGGCGTCATGAGGACCGCCCTCGCCTTCGACCCCTCAGATGGTCCGACGACGCCTCGCCGTTCGAGCAAATCCATCAGCCGTCCGGCACGGGCGAAGCCGACGCGGAGCTTGCGCTGCAACATGGAGGTCGAGCCTAGTTGCGAGCGGACCACAAGCTCCATTGCTGTTGCCAGCAGCTCGTCGTCATCGTCACTGCCGGCGCCGCCGGCCCCTCCGCCGCCCGACTCCTCGCCCTCGACTCCTTCGACGTAGCGCGGCCCGCTCTGGCGCCGCCAGTGTGCGACCACGCCGCGAACCTCGTCCTCCCCCACCCAGGGGCCTTGCAGACGGCGGGGCACGCTCGAGGAGGCGGAGAGCAGCAGGAGGTCGCCACGCCCGATCAGCCGCTCCGCCCCGGGCTGGTCGAGGATGACGCGGCTGTCGGCGAGCGACGACACGGAGAACGCCAAGCGGGAGGGGATGTTCGCCTTGATGACCCCCGTGATGACGTCGACGGACGGCCGCTGGGTGGCGATGACGAGGTGGATGCCGACCGCCCGCGCCATCTGGGCGATCCGGCAGATGGACTCCTCGACATCGCGGGCGGCCACCATCATGAGGTCGTTCAGCTCGTCCACGACGATGAGGACGAACGGGAGGCGCCCGTGCGACGCGCCACCGGCGTGCTCGGTGCGCGAGCGGGACTCCTCCACCATGGCCGCCACTGCCGGCGACATGTCGGGCGACGGCTCCGCCTCGGTGATCCCCTGCGGCGCCGCCGGCGAGACGAGCGCCCCACCGAGGAGGAGGTCGTCGACGGGGCCCATGGTGTCGCCGCCCGTGGCGGCTGGGCCGAGGGCGTCGAGGCCGATGACGGCTGCGCCGATACCGGCTGGGCCGATGCCGGCTGGGCCGAGCCCGCCTGGGCCGACCCCCTCGAAGACCGTCGTCGTGGCGGAGGGGGCGGCGTGAGCAGCCAGATCGGCCATCTCCGGTCCGGCTCGGTTGCCTGCGTCGGCCGCAGTCGCTGCCAGGGGTGCGGCCGGGTCGACGAAGTCGCCCCGGTCGACGGCGGCGTTGTAGCCGGTGATGTCGCGCATGCCCACTTCGGCAAGGAGGTCGTAGCGACGCTCCATCTCCGTCACCGCCCAGTTGAGGGCGTTGGCGGCTCGCTTCGGGTTCACGACCACCTGCGTCAGCAGGTGCGGGAGGCCGTTGTACTGGCCGAGCTCGACTCGTTTCGGGTCCACGAGGATGAGGCGGACCTCGTCGGGCGTCGCCCGCATGAGGATGGAGGTCACGACCGAGTTGATGCAGGACGACTTGCCGGCGCCGGTGGCGCCGGCGATGAGCAGATGCGGCATCTCGGCGAGATTGACCATGACGGCCCGGCCGGCGATGTCGCGGCCGAGGGCCACTTCGAGCGGGTGGGTGGCACGGCGGGCGTCGTTCGTCGAGAGCACGTCACCGAGCGTGACGAGCTGCCGGTTCTGGTTGGGGACCTCGACACCGATGGCCGAGCGCCCCGGGATGGGGGCGAGGATGCGGACGTCGGCGGACGCCATGGCATAGGCGATGTCCTTCGCCAGGTTCGTCACCCGCGCCACCTTCACGCCCGCGCCGAGCTCCAGCTCGAAACGGGTCACGGTGGGGCCGACGGTGAAGCCGACGAGGTGGGTTTCGACGCCGTGGGCCGCCAGGGCACGCTCCAGCACCCGGCCCCGCGACTCGATCTCGGCCCGGTCGTGGTACTGGTCCTTGCTCCGCTTCAGCAGCTTGGCTGCCGGCAGGCGCCAGTTGGCGTTCGGGAGCGGCACTGGGAGCGTGAGCTGCTCCGGCTTGCCGCCGCCATAGGCGGCATCGAGCATGCCCCCGGCGTGCAGGGCGGCCGGCTCGGCCGTGAGCGGCCGGGTGGGACCGGGCTCGTCGTCGGTCGCTGGCCCGCTCGGCTCGACGTCGACGAGGTCGCCTTCGTGATCGGCGGCGCCTTCGGCACTGCTCGGCCCGTTCGGGTCCCAGACGCCGCTCGCCGGCGCCGCGTCCTGGGCTGCGGGCGGGCGGGCACCCAACCGGGCAGCCTCCAGCTGGGCAGCCGTCAGCGTCTGACGGCGAAACTCCCGGAACCTCGCCGCCGCCCCCCGCACCCCCCGGCTGATGCCGGCGACGGCCGTCCGCAGGACCTCGACAACCCGGCCGCCGAGGAGCCAGCAGATGGCCGTGAAAGCGACCGCTCCGAGGACGACCCCTGAGCCGGCCACGCCGATCACCTTCGCCATGCCGCCGCCCACGCCGGCGCCGACGACGCCGCCGGCGCCCGCAAGACGGGCGGCCGATGCGCCGAGGGGCGGGTTGCCACCCGCCAGGTCCGCCAGCCCAGCGGAGGCGACGGTGAGCAGGAGGGCAGAGTTGACCGTACCGAGCAGGCCCCACCAGGAGCGCTGAGCGACGAGGAGGAGGCCGCCGACCAGGAAGCTCGCCGGGATGACGTCCTCGCCCCAACCGAGGAGGCGGCCGCCGCCCGTGCGGATGGCGTTGCCGGCGGGGCCGAGCACGCCGAAATGGATGCCGAGGGCGAGGAGGATGCCGGCGATCACGAGGAGGAGCCCCCAGGCGTCGTCAGGCTGTGCTCCCACGAGCGCCAGCACCCAGTCGAGCGCCCTCTCGAGAGCGGACGGCCCCTTCGCCGGGCGCCGGCCGGCCTTGCCGGCGCCGCTGGCGGACCGCGCCGAGGGCAGGTGGGCTCCTTGTCGCGTGGAGGCGGCGCCGGCTGCCGGCCTGGTGGCGCGTTTGCCCGCGGTGGTACCCCGGCTGCTGCGTGACCCCGAGGAGCGGGTGCCAGCAGCTGGTTTCGTCACTGCCACAGTGTCAACAACCGTAACACCAGCCCCAGCAGGCGACGGGGACAACGCCACCCGAGGCGAAACTCAGGCCTCGACGACGACGACCACGATCATGGGACGGCGGCGGGTGCGTTCGTTCACGAGCTTGCCGACCGCCCGGCGGGCGACGCGCCTGATGGCGTCGGGATCCCGGTTGGTGTGACCGGCTCCCGCCTCGACCGCCTTCTGCACCGCCACGCGTAGCTCCTCGGCGAGATCTTCGTGGCCCGGCTCGGACAAGAACCCACGGCTGACGATCTCCGGCGGCCCCACGAGGTCGCCGCTCTTCCGGTCGACGGTCACGACGGTCACGACGACGCCCTCTTCGGCGAGCACGCGCCGGTCGCGCAGCACGCCGACGCCGACATCGCCGGCGAGGCCGTCCACGAAGACGTAGCTCGAGGACACCTCCCCGTCGAAGTCGATCCCCTCATCGCTGAGGGCGATGACGTCGCCGTCCTCGCACACGAGGACCTCGCTGGCAGCGACGCCCATCTCGATGGCGAGGCGGGAGTGGCGAAGCAGCATGCGATACTCGCCGTGCACGGGCACGAAGGACTTCGGCTTGGCGATCGAGAGCATCGTGGCGAGCTCGCCCTGGCGTGCGTGGCCACTCTCGTGCACGTGGGCGATCGAGCCGCTCACGACCTCGGCGCCCTTACGGGCAAGCCCGTCCATCACCTTGGCGACGGCCCATTCGTTGCCAGGGATCGCGTGCGAGCTGAGGACGACGACGTCGCCTTCGGTCACGTCCAGCCAGCGGCTCTCGCCCTCGGCCATGAGGGAGAGGGCGGACATGGGCTCACCCTGCGAGCCGGTCGAGATGACGCACAGCTGACCCGGCTCGACGGTTCCGATGCTCTCGATCTCGACAAAGGCGCTGTCGGGCACGTGCAAGAGGCCGAGCTCGCGAGCGACACCGACGTTCTTCACCATCGAGCGGCCCAGGAGCGCGATGCGGCGGCCGCTGCCGACGGCCGCATCGGCCACCTGCTGGATGCGATGGATATGGCTCGCAAAGCAGGCGACGATGATGCGCGACTTACGGTTCGACTGAAAGATCGTCCGCAGGGAGGCGCCGACGCTCGACTCGCTCCCTGTGTAGCCGGGCTCTTCCGCGTTGGTGGAGTCGGCGAGGAGGAGGCGGATGCCCTCGGTGGCGGCGAGCTGGCCGATCCTCGCCAAGTCCGTGCGGCGCCCATCGACCGGGTTCAGGTCGAGCTTGAAGTCTCCGGTGTGCAGGATGACGCCCTGGGCGGTGTGGAAGGCGAGAGCGAAACCGAACGGTACCGAGTGGGTGACAGGGATGAACTCGACGTCGAACGGGCCGATCGTGCGCCGCTCGCCGTCGCCGACGGGAACGAAGTCCGTGGAGGAGGCGAGGTTCGCCTCCTCCAGGCGGTTACGGGCGATCCCGAGGGTGAACGGCGAGCCGTAGATCGGCACGGCGACTTCCCGCAGGAGGTAGGCAAGGGCGCCGACATGGTCCTCGTGCCCGTGCGTGAGCACGACGCCGTCCACGTCGCCCGCCCGCTCGAACAGCCAGCCGAAATCCGGCAGCACGAGATCGACTCCGGGCATCTCCGGGTTCGGGAACATGACGCCGCAGTCGAGGACCACGAGGCGACCGCCCTGCTCGACGACTGCACAGTTGCGCCCGATCTCGCCCAGGCCCCCGAGAAAGGAAACCCGGACTCGCTCAGCCACGTGCCGCCCGCCACTCCTCAAGATCGGCGAGCACGGCCCCGGCTCGTTCGTCCAGCCACGCCGGCGCCGGGCCGTGCGGGAGTCGGCACTCGCCCGCCGGGAGACCCATCGCCCGCAGCATCGCCTTTGCCGGCATCGGGTTGGGCGCCTCGTCGCTCGACTGGAAGGCGACGGCGTCGAGGAGCTCGGCGTTGAGCTGGCGGGCACCCTCGACGTCCCCGGCGAGGAAGGTGGCGATCATCTCGGCGATCTCCCGGCCCACCCAGTGCGAGGCGACGCTGATGGCGCCGACGGCACCGACCGACAGCAGCGGCAAGTTGAGGGCATCCTCGCCGCTGTAGCACTCGAAACCCTCCGGCGCCTGCGCCAGCAACCTCGCCGTCCCACTCACGTCCCCGGCCGCATCCTTGACGCCGACGATGTTCGGGACCTCGCGGGCGAGCCGGAGGATCGTCTCGGAGGCGATCTTCCGGCCGGTGCGGATGGGGATGTCGTAGAGGATCACCGGCAGTGACGTCGCCTGTGCGACGGCGGTGAAGTGGCGGGTGAGGCCGAGCTGGGACGGTCGGTTGTAGTACGGCGTGACGGCGAGGATGCCGGCTACGCCGGCTGCCTCCGCCGCCTTGGTCATCGCCACGGAGTGAGCCGTGTCGTTTGTGGTCGAGCCGGCGATGATGGGGATCGTGAGGGTTTCGGCGAGCGCCCGGAACAGGTCGACCCGCTCGGTGTCGGTGAGCACGGGCGCCTCGCCCGTCGTGCCGGCGAGCACGACCGCCTCGGTGCCGTTGTCGGCGAGATGCTTGGCGAGGCCGGCAGCACCGTCGAGATCGAGTCCGCCGCTTTCGTCGAACGGCGTCACCATGGCGGTCGCCACGGCTCCGAAGCGGGCCGGACTTCGCAGCGTCATCACGATGAAACTACCAGCACCACGCCCCCTCCGGCCGGGCATCTCTCCTGCCGCAGGCAACGGGCTAGTAGGCCCACCCTGCTAACCCCACCCGCCCGCACCTAGTAGCACCCTTGCCAGATGGCAAGGGAGCAGCAGATCATGGCAGCAAGGCGCCAGCAAGTCGCCCAGCCGCTCGGGTGGACCATCCGGCAGTTCCTCGCGATGACCGCCTCACGGTTGGTAGGACCTGCTCACGCAGGCTGCAAAGGATCACCGATGAGGCTGCACGAACATGCAAGCGACAACATGGTCCGCGGGAGCTGAGGCAATGGCGCCGGCCCGCTATTGGTGGCGAGCGACCTGGCGGGACACGTGGCGATCGACGCTCGTCGTTGTCGTTCTCTGCGCCATCCTCGGCGCCGTGGCGCTGGGCTCGTTGGCAGGCGCACGTCGGACCGAGTCCGCCTACGGCCGCTATCTGCGGTCGATCGATGCGAGCGACGTCATGGTGAACATCCCGGAGCCGAATCTGTCCGTGATTGCCAAGGTGAGCGCTCTCGCCGGCGTCCGCTCCAGCGCGGCCTGGCTGGGGCTCGCAGGCAACCCGGTGGTGCACGGCAGGGAAGACGACTCCTTCTTGACCGACGACTTGGTGGGTAGTCTCGGCGACTTCTTCAGGCAAGATCGCATGACGGTGCTGCAGGGGCGACTGCCCCGTCCCGGCGCCACCGACGAGATCGCCCTGACCCCCGGCATCGCCAAGCTCTTCGGGGTGGGCGTCGGTGGCAAGGTCACCTACGAGTTCAACAACGTCGCTTCCTTGCGGGTGGAGGACACTGGTGTCTCCACGTACCGCGTCGTCGGCATCGTCGCCATCCCGCCGGTGCTCGTCGATCAGTTCGACCAGGTCTCGGCGGCGGTCATGTCACCTGCAGCCACGGAGGCGACGCTCGCTCGGCACCGCAACGCCTTCGGATTCTCTTGGGTCGGCGTGCGCCTCCTGAAGGGCAGTGCCGGGATCCCCGCACTCAACGCCTCGCTCACTCGGCTGGCCTCCAAGCTGGGCGGGGGGTTGCACTTCGCCATCCGGCAACTGAACACCGTCCACCAACAAGTCCAACAGGCGATCCGGCCACAGGCGGTTGCCCTTGGCGCCTTCGGGGCACTCGCCGTGCTGGCGCTACTGGTGCTCGCAGGGCAGGGCCTGGTCCAGCTGCTCGACCGCTCGGCCAGCCAGCTGGACGTGCTGCGGGCCATTGGCCTGACCCGAGCCCAACGGGCAATGGCCAACGCGGTGGCGGGCGCGTTCGCCATCGCCGCCGGCATGGTCTTGGCAGTCGTCGGCGCCCTCGCACTGTCGCCGCTTGCGCCCGTGGGACCGGTGCGCCAGTTCGACCCGGTGCACGGCGTCCAGTTCGATGTCACGGTCCTCCTCGGTGGCGGGCTGACCCTGGCCGGGGCGCTGTTGGGGTTGCTGGCCTGGATAGCCTGGCGATCCGTACGGGCGGCGCGTCAGTCCATCTACTCCCGGCCGCCCGCCGTAGACCAGGCGACGGTCTGGTTGGGAATGCCCACTGTGGCGGCGCTCGGAGTCCGCTACGCCCTCGAACCGCCACCGGGACGCCGCCGCGGCATCGTCTGGGCCAACCTCGTTGGCTCAATCGTCGCCGTCACCGCCATCGTCTCGGCGGTCATCTTCGGCGCCAGCCTGAACGGACTCGTCTCGCATCCGGTCCGCTATGGCTGGAACTGGGATGCTCTCGTCCAAGTCCAGGGCGGCTACGGGAACTTCAGCGGGTTCGACCTGAACAAGCTCATGGCGAGCCAGCCCGGCGTGCGTGGTTGGTCGACCTTCGCCTTCACACAGGTCCCCATCGACGGCCAGCTGATCCCAGTTCTCGGGCTCGCCACCCCACGTGGGTCGGTCGAGCCCCCCACGGTCACGGGGCACCCGCTCGACGGTCTGAACGAGATCGAGCTGGGAACGAACAGCTTGCGCCAGCTCGGCAAGCACGTCGGCGACACCGTCGTGGTGGGAAGCGGCCCGACAGCCCGGCGGCTGACCGTCGTCGGCACTGTCACCCTGCCCTCCCTCGGGCTGCTGCTGACCGATCACGTCTCGCTCGGGCGCGGTGCGATGCTCCCCGAAAGCACCCTGTTGGCCATTGAGCACCTCAGCGCCAGCCAAGGGCCGAATCCGGAGTCGTTCAGCGCCCTGCCGTCGACGCTTGCCGTAGACGTGGATCCCGGCACCCCGGCCGCTCCGGTCGTCGGCCGGATCGTGCAGGCCATCAACCTCAAGGAACAGCCCGGAGGCACCTACCAGGTCCAACGAGTGCTCGGGGCGGCCGTCCTCAACGACGCCCAGATGGGCGACCAACCCTTGACCCTGGCCGTGGTTCTGACGGCGGCTGTGCTTGTCTCCCTAGCGGCCACCGTCCTCGCGAGCGCTCGCCGCCGTCGGCGCGAGCTGGCGGTGTTGAAGGCCCTCGGCCTCACCCGTCGGCAGCTACGGGTCATCATCGCGTGGCAGACGAGCACGACCCTGCTCATCGCCGCGGCCCTCGGGCTGCCGATCGGTCTGGCCGCTGGTGGTTGGGCGTGGTCGAGCTTCGCCTCCTCGATCGGCGCCGTGCCCGTTACGGTGATCCCGCTGACGACGCTCATCCTCGGGCTGCTCGTCCTCGTGACAGTCGGCAATGCCATGACGACGGCCCCCGGCGTGCTCGCTGCCCACACCCCGACCGCTGATGCACTGCGGGGCGAATAGTCGCCGAGCCGGTCCCCGACCTCGACGACTTCGGATCAGCGATCCGGCGACGCTAGGTGACGGCCCGCCCGGGGGACGTGGTCGTGGGGCCTCCGGCGAAGGCCTGGGCGATGCTGAGCCACGCCCTCGCTGCGACACCTTCTACCTGGAGCGTGGTGGCGGCGAGGTGGCGCCGCTGGGTGACAACGAGGCAGAACTCCTCAGCCGGCCCCTGCACGAAGTCGTCGGCGCCTTCCGGTCCCCAGGTCCACTCCTCGAGGTGCGGACCCCATAGCTCCACGCGCACCGGGACGTCCGGGGGCGCCAACGAGCGCACCTTGAAGCTGAAGGCGAACGTGCGGACACCCAGGTCGGCGATGTGGCGAAGCCGGGTAGTCGGCTGGCGCCAAGCACCGAGGGCATCGGCGACGTCCTGACCGTGCGCCCAGGTCTCCATGAGGCGGGCGGTGGCCGCCGAGGCGAGACTCATGTCCGGCCCGTACCACGGGACTCGAAGGCGAGGATCCGCGCCCTTCAGCTCGCTGACAAGGCGACCGCGGGTGTCTTGGAACCAACTGAGCATCGAGCCGCCACCGCGCTCGCGGTGGCGCTCCCTCGCCAGCTCCGCCATGTCGCCGCCGGCGGCGATCGCCATGTCTCGGACGACCCGAAACTGCAGCGGGTCGTTCATCGCCAACAACAGCGCCTCATCGAAGTAGGCGAGGTGCGCAAGTTGGTCGGCGATGGTCCAGCCCTCGGCCGGCGTCAGCGCATGCTCCGTGTCAGGGTCGGCCGCCAGCCGCGGCTCGAGCAGGGCGGCGAGCTCGTCGCCCTCGGCGGCGAGGTCACCCACCAGCTGGGTGAAGTCAACGGCCATCTGCAGCCCTTCCACGGTCTCGGCGTCGGCTCCACGGTAGGCGGCGGGCGTCCGCCTCGCCGTGCGCCCGACCCCTCACTCGTCGCGGGCGCCGGCCGATGGCCCGCGACCGAGGCGGCGACTCGTCGGCGGCGGCGGCCGACCGGCGACCGGCGACCGGCGACCGGCGACCGGCGACCGGCGACCGGCGACCGGCGAACTGTGCGCGCAGACGTACCGCACTCGGTCGTGTGCGGTCGTTCCGGGAACGAGGTTCGGTGCTGAGAACGCCTGTGCGCCCGCCCGACCGTTGCCGGCGCAGGTACGCTCCCGGCGAGGCTGGTCCGTGGCGGGCGGGCTGTGAGAGCGAGGTGGTGGTCAGCGTGGAACGGGAGGAATTCTCCGTAGCGGTGCCCGGTGGACACCTGGCGGGCTGGGTTGCCGGCAGTGGGCCGCCCGTGCTCATGCTGCACGGTGGGCCCGGGCTCTCCAACTACTTGGACTCTCTGGCAACCGAGATCGGCGACGGCTATCGCGTGGCGACGTACCAACAGCGAGGCCTCGAGCCCTCGACGACCGAGGGACCCTTCGAGGTTGCCCAGGAGGTGGCCGACGTCGTTGCCGTGCTCGGCCACCTCGGCTGGAGAAAGGCCATCCTCCTCGGTCATTCCTGGGGTGGTCACTTGGTGTTCCATGTCGCCGTCAGCGCCCCGGACCGCGTCAGCGCCCTGCTGGCGGTGGATCCTCTCGGCTCGGTCGGAGACGGTGGCCTGGCGCTCTTTGAGGCCGAGATGCTCGCCCGCACGCCGGAAGCCGACCGCGAACGGGCTCACGTGCTCGACGAGCGCGCGCTGCGGGGCGAAGGTGAGCCCGGGGACGCCCTGGAATCGCTCCGCCTCTTGTGGCCGGCCTATTTCCCCGACCGTGCCACGGCGCCTCCGATGCCGGACATCCGGATGTCCGTCGAGGCGTACTCGGGTGTGTTCGCCTCCTTGGTGGCCTCCTTGCCGACTCTCGAAGCTGCCCTGCCGGCGATCACGGTGCCGGTCGGCGTGGTCGCCGGTGCCCAGAGTCCGATGCCGACCGAGGAGTCCGCCGCCGCCACAGCCCGAGCCGTCCCGGGCGCCTGGGTGGAGATCGTCGAGGGTGCCGGCCATTTCCCCTGGCTCGACCGTCCCGGCTCGGTGAGAACCGCCTTGGATCGCCTAGCCGCCCAAGTGGCTGCGTCCTAGAGCTCAGGGCTCAAGCAGGGCAGAGCCAATCTTCCGGACCGAGCACGGGCTCGTCGTGCGGGCTCGCCCCGGGCATCGGGTAGCTCTGGCGGAGTGTAAATGCGAACGGCGTCGGTCCGTGGGCGCGCAGGTGGCGCACCCGTTTCTCCGCCTCATCGGTCGTGGGCCGGTGACCCGCCGGCACCCACCAACATGCCAGCCATGCCTCCCGCATGGGCTGGAAGAACTCCCGGCGGCGGCGCAGCAGCTGGCGGTGCAGGTCGTCGTAGACGAAGGCCGCCAGGCGCTCGACATCGCTCCAGACGGACATGTTGACGATGACGCCGGCGCTTCCGGCCGCGTCCCACTCAAAGGCGCGGACGCCCGTGGCGTCGCCCTCTTCCGTCTGCAGGCGCCAGACGAAGCCCGGCGCCTTATCGGCGGCGGCGTTCACCGGCTCGAGGTTGGCGACGAAATCCGCCAGTCGTGCGTCCTCGAGCGGGGCCACAAGCTGGGCGATGTTCACTTGTGCGAGCTCCCACGTCATGGAGTGAGGTTCCTACCCCCACGCCGGATCGTCAAGAGCCGGCGGCGTCGTCCTAGAGCCCGCCCGCCCGCCCGGGCGCGTCAGCGGACCTCTTCCAGCCGCCCCGTCTTGACGTCGTAGATGAAGCCACGGATCGAGTCCTTCCTCGGAATGAACGGGCTGGCCTTGATGCGAGCGATGGACTGGCGGACGTCGGCCTCGAGGTCCGGAAACGCCTCCGCCGCCCACTCCGGCTTGATGCCGACCTCGTCCTCGATCTGGCGCTTGAACTCGTCGTCGGTGAAGGTGAGCATGCCGCAGTCGGTGTGGTGGATGAGGATGATCTCCTCCGTTCCGAGGAGCCGCTGCGAGATGGCGAGCGAGCGGATCTGGTCGGGTGTGATGACACCGCCGGCGTTTCGGATCACGTGCGCCTCGCCCTCCTTCAGCCCGAGAGCGAAGTACGGGCTCAGGCGAGCGTCCATGCAGGCCACGATCGCCACCTTCTTGCCCGGATGCAGGGGAAGGTCCGCCTTGTCGAAAGCGGCGGCATAGGCATCGTTGTTGGCCAACAGCTCGTCGGTCACGCTCATGGTCATCTCCTCCGGGGCGGGGCGCACATCGATAGCCCTCTCGACAACGTTCCGAGTGGCAGGGCCTCCGTGATGCTGGTTATTTCCATCGAAATAGTGTCACAAGCCTCGGCGCCCTGTCTAGATCGAGTCATCGCCGGGCAGGCCGAACCGTGTGCGCAAGGCGACGAAACCCGCACGCTTTTGTCACGTTGCGCCCACAGTTCGCCGCCACGGCCCATCCGCGGACGAACTGTGGGCATAGAGCGATCAGGTTTGCCGCCCTGGGTCGCTCCAGCCGCACAGAAGCGCACCACCGACCCCAGACGGCACGCGAGCGGCACCACCGCCCCAGCGGCGCCGGCACGGGCCGCCAAGGGCGCCGGAGGGCACACCAAGAGCGAGGCCCGGAGGCCTCAGGCCGTCTTGAGCTCGCCCTCGGCCAGCTGGAAGGCGGCGTACTCCTCCTCGGTGTCCGAGAGGTTCTCCCACTGGATGGCGCCGAGCTCAGTGAACTTGGTGCGCAGCCAGCCGTCTCCCGCATCGAGGAGGCCGAGCTTCTTCAGGTTCGGCACGATCTTCGAGAAGAGCATCGCCTGGAACATGGCGCGGTCGGGCGCAGCCAGCGTGAGCGGAAGGACGTCGCGCGGCGGGATGCCCATGCGGTCCCAGATCTCCTGCTGCAGGAACCGGTCGCGCATGCGGACGGCCGCCTCGAAGGCGAACTCCTGGCGCTCCCGGATCTCCGGTCCGGAGAGCTCGGTGTAGAAGTCCTGCAGCGCCAGCACGCCGAAGGCGACGTGGCGAGCCTCGTCGGACATGAC
The DNA here is from genome assembly GCA_963735115.1 of uncultured Actinomycetota bacterium. Classification (GTDB taxonomy): domain Bacteria; phylum Actinomycetota; class Acidimicrobiia; order Acidimicrobiales; family Bog-793; genus JAKACA01. The sequence continues at coordinate 794,953 of CAVTJR010000002.1, forward strand.
GTAACGCAGCAGCTGCTTCAGCAAGGGCTCGGTCGTCAAGGCGTGCATGAAGCCGAAGGCGGCCAGCGCCAGGCCCTCCACCATGATCTGCATGCCGAGGAAGGTCATGTCCCAGCGGCTGTCGGCGATGATGTCGTCGAGCAGGAGCTTGAGGTGGGCATTGATCGGGTAGTGGCCGGAGAGCTTCTCGTCGAGGTACTTGGCGAAGACCTCCACGTGACGGGCCTCGTCCATCACCTGCGTGGCGCCGTAGTACTTGGCGTCGATCCACGGGACGGACTCGACGACCTTGGCGGTGCACACGAGCGCACCTTGCTCGCCGTGCATGAATTGCGAGAGGGTCCAGTTCTGGCTCTCGATCGCCAGCTGGTCCCACTCCTTCTCGCCCCAGTGCTCGAAGGCCGTACCGCGGACGTCCACGTAGGTGTGCAGCGGCGGCCCCATGAGCAGCTTTTGTTCCGCCACAAGCTTCTCTTGATCGACGACCGTGTCCCAGGGCAGATCGGTCTGGGCGTTCCACATCGACGTCTTCGCCTTCTCGTAGAGGCGGTTGAGCTTCGGCCGCGACCCCTTGTCGTAGTTCCAGGTGAAGATGGTGTCGTAGTTGGAGCGGACAGCGTGCAGGACCTCGTCGACATCGGTATTCGAGACGGCGAGGATCGCCTCGATATCGTCGACGTCGTCTCGCCCGATCATCTGGTCGATCGACGATGCCATGTGGGGCTCCCCCTCGTGCTTGGATTGGGTCACACCGTGACCTCGGATGGTGCCTGAACGGACTGGCGTGGCGCCCCCGTGAGCACCCGGAGGCCGGGCATGACGAAGGTGCGCACGAGCCATCTCGCCCGCTGCTCCGGCAGCGGTGACAGATGGAGCGCCAGCGGCCTCCCGCCGGCGGCGCGGGAGGAATCCGCCGGCAGCACCGACCATGGGTCCACTGCGTTCGACGGGCAGGCGACGTGGGAGAGAACGAGGCGCGTCACCCACTCGCCCGCCCTGCGGGCGTCCTCGGGCTCGAGCAGGCCGGCGAGGTACGGGGCGAAGAAGGCGGAGGCGATCTCGAGGAGGCGGTCGAGCTCGGCGAACGAGACGTGCGGGAGAACAAGCTCCGGTTCGTGAGCCAGCACGAAACCCAACGCCTCGTGCGCCACCAGCTCCTCCCCCGCCGCCATCATGGCGACGACGATCCGCTCCTCGTAGTCGTCGATGCCCTCGAGCCGAGCCGCCAGCCGGGCGAAGAAGGCCCGCATCTCCGTGGCGACCATCGTCTCCACGATCTCGTCGCGGCCGCCGGGAAAGAGGCGGTAGAGAGTCGCACGGCTGAGCCGCGCCTCGCGGGCGACGTCCTCGACGGTGGTCTTCGAGATGCCGAAGCGGGCGACGCAGCGGGCGGCTGCGTTGAGTACTCGAGCCCTGGAGTCGGCCACGCGCAGCGAGGGGGGAGTGCCGGGCGCGACGACCCCGGGCTCGAGGCTTCCCGCGCCCGCTTCTCCAATCGACCTGCGATCGGATTCCGGCACGCGGTCCACCAGGGCTAGGCCCACGCTGAGACAATACGCCTTCTTTTGTCTCAGTGTCAACGGCCGAGGGGTACGGACCGCCGGGGCGGGCAGAACCGTTACCTCGACGTGCCCGCGGCCTGCTTGGTCTGTCCCTACGGAGTGACGCCCGCGAGGATCTCGCTGCGCACGAGCGTGCGGACCTGCTCTTCGTCGGAGAGGTCCCAGCGGCCCGGTGACGAGATGAACGAGAGCGTCATGCGGGCGACATACTCGGCAGCCTCCTGGGGCGACAGGCCCCCGCGCAGCTCGTGGTCGCCGAAGCGCCCGACGAAGAACGTCTGCAGGAGGTTGAGTATGCGGGGGGCGTCGACTGTCAGCTGGGGCGTCAGCAGCTCCGGCTCGGTCCCGAGGACGCGCTGCAGCACCTCGTGCTCCTCGATGGCGCGGTGGGCGAAGGTGATGCCGCCGACGAGGACGGCTTCGAGGTCGGGGGCATCCGCGACCGCATCTGCCAATCGCAGGAAGAAACGCAGCGTCTCCCAGGTGATCACCGCCGACAAGAGCTCGTCGCGACCGCCTGGGAAGTAGCGGTACAGCGTCGCCCGGGACACCCCGGCTGAACGTGCGGCGTCCTCGAGGGAGGTGGCTCCGAGCCCGTCGCGGGCGATGCACTCGTAGGTCGCCTCGAGGAGGCGGGTGCGGGTGTCGTTGGCGGGACGCGGCACGCCCCGAGCGTAGGCGCCGGCGCTCGAGCTCGATCTCGTGGCCGTGCGTAAGCTCCGCCGATGCGCCCGGCCCGATTGCGCTCCCGCATCGCCGACACTCGCGAGACCCTCGACGGGAGCTCCGCCGGGGGGCGGGGTCTTGGCGCCGGCGAGCGTCGGGGCGACCGTGGCCGCACGAACGGCCCCAGCCGGCGGCGGGTGCTCTGGACAACCGCCGCCATCGCCCTCCCCGTGCTGACGGCAGCCGCCACGCTGCCCGCCGGCTCGACGGCGGCCACGATGGGCGCCGGCGGTCATGCCTCGGCGAGCACCCTCGACCCCTACGGCGCCGCCGGGATGAACGTCGACGCCGCCCAGAGCTACCTCGAGAGCGCCACGACGAGCGCGACGGCGCCACACGTGGTCGTGGCCTACATCGAGGGTGGCCCGAACTGGTACGACGCCTCCCAGACCCTCGCCAACGCCATGTGGGTCAACTGGCACGACACACCGGTCCCGTGCGTCGGTGCCACAGTCGCCACCGCGACCATGACGCTCGACGGCAAGACCGTGGCGTGCGCCACCGCCTACTCGAGCCGGCAGTCGGACTACGAGACCGTCCCGAGCACCGACGACGTCACGGTGCAGGACTGGGCGCACGACCCTCGCGTGCACGACGCCAACGGCAACGGCATCCTCGATCCGGAGGACTTGATGGCGGCGTTCTCCGGGGCCGCCTACGTCCCGCCGAAGCCGTCCCCGCCCGGTTACACAGACGCCATCAGCGGGTGGGACTTCTACGACAACCAGAACGACCCGGCGACGACGGACGGTTCCTACGACCACTCCGACGATCAGATGAACGTCATCAACCGGGTGTGCCCGTCGTGCCTCATCCTGCCGGTCAAGGCTGGCGACGAAGCGATCGACTCGACTGAGATGCTCGCGAAGGCCTGGCTCTTCGCGGCTCAGTCCGGCGCCAAGGTGATCGTGTCCGTAACGGCGGATCTCGGCTACTCGTCCTTCGCTGCCAGCGTCTTGCGATACCTCGACTCCCGCGGCATTGTCGTCGTCGAGTCGAGCAACGACTTCGACTCGGCCGACCACCAGGGCGGGATGTTCTGGGGGAACGTCCTGCCGGGCAACGGTCTCGTCCCGAACACCGCCGGCGTCAGCGGCCCGACGCTGGCGAAGCTGAAGGGCCCGTTCTGGACCCGCTCCGACCTCACCTCCTTCGGGGTGCACAACATGTTCTCGGTCGCCACGAACGGTGGCAGCACGTCAGAGTCGACGCCGACGCTCGGCGCCCTCATGGCGCTCGTGCTCTCCGAGGGTGAGGTGGCAGCCGCCGCCCACGCCATCACCGCCCCCTTGACGGGGCCACAGGCAGTTCAGATCCTGCGGGAGGCCTCGAGCGAGCCGCGGGCGCCCGCCGGCGCCGCCCTGCCGTGGCCTGCCGCGCCCGGCGAGTGGAACGAGCAGTACGGCTACGGCATGCCTGATGCCCTCACCGCCTTGCAGGACGTCGCCGCCGCTCGGGTGCCCGCCGCCCCGGAGATCGAATCTCCCGCCTGGTACACGCTCAGCGACCCCACCAGGCAGCACAGCGTGCAAGTCACGGGCTTGGTGAGCGCCGGCGCAAAGCAGTCGTACCGATGGAAGCTGCAATACGGCCTCGGCGGCGACCCCTCGGTGTGGCACACGATCTCTGCGGGGCGGAAGAGCGGGCCCTTCTCGGGCACCTTCGGGACGTTCCGGCTGAGCCTCGTGCCCCGGTCCTTCTACGACGCCAGGTTCCGCCTCTCGACCACGAAAGAGCTGTCCTCGCTCGACGAGTACGACGTGACGCTCCGGCTCCTCACCACGGCCGTCGTGGGCGGGTCGACCCTCAGCGGCGAGGCACGCCGCGTCATCGACGCCTTCCACGACCCGAGCGCCGTACCAGGCTTCCCGCTGCCGATCGGCTCGAGCGGCGAGAGCCAGCCTGCGCTCGTCGATCTGCAGGGCACCGGCCGGCTGGACATCGTCTTCGGGACGGCCAACGGCACGATCGAGGCCATCGACCCGAGGACCGGCAGGGAGCTGCCCGGCTGGCCAGCGCACACCGATCCCGTCCACGCCGTCGACCTGCCCGCCGGGGTTGCAGCCGGCGACCAGCCGATCCTCGCCGACATAGCCGTCGGCGATCTGAACCACACGGGTCAGCTCTCCGTCGTCGCCACGTCGGAGGACGGCTACGTCTACCTGTACGACGCCCACGGCCGGCTCGAGGCTGGGTGGCCGCAGATCATGCACGCTGGCGTCGTCAAACCGGCCATCCCGCGACCGAACCTCGCGCACGAACGCAGGCCGGTGGAGGGAGCCACGGCGCCACCGGTGCTGGTGTCGCTCGAGAGAGGTCGGGATCTCGACATCGTGCAGGCCGGCTGGGACGGCGAGATCCATGCCTGGTACCCGGACGCCAAACCGCTTCCTGGCTGGCCGGTCCGCGTCACCCTGACCCCGGCCGAGGCCGAGCTGCCGGCGGGCTACACGCTCGAAGCCGACCAGAAGCTCGACACCCCGCCTGCCGTCGCCCGCTTCAGCAAAAGTGGCCCTCCCGACCTCGTCCTCCGGTCGCAGTACACCGAGCTTGGTCCGAGCGAGGGCGGGTTGCAGGCCCTCGACTACGGGTTCGTGTTCGCCTACAACGCCGCCGGCAAGCTCGTGCCCGGTTGGCCCGTTCGGCTGCAAGGGACGATCGAGGACTACGGCAGCGCGCAGGAGTTCGTCACCGAGGGGACCGACGCGCCCGCCGTGGCCGACGTCCTCGGCAGCCGCGACGGCAACAAGTCGCTGGACGACGTCGCCGTCGGGCCGATCTGGACGCCCGACAGCCTCATCACCCCCACGGGCAGGGTCGTCGGCAGCTACGGGTCGTCCACCGCCGTCCTGCAGGCGCTCCTCAAGGTCGCTGGCGACCCCTCGGCGGCCATCTTCGGCCCGCTGCCGCCGACGACGCCGACGCCGTTCACCGGAAGCGGTGCCTTCGGCGAATTCGGGGGCCAGCTCGTCTACGCCGACCCGGGTATCGGCACCGAGCACCTCGCCGCCGCCCTCCTCTACGCCGGCTCGGGCAACCCGATCAACGAGGTGGCGACGGCCTGGCCCGCTCTGGCGGCGATCAGGACCGGATCTCGGCGCCGACGAGCTCCCCAAGTTCCCCACCGCCGAGCAGGGGATGGCCTTCCTCGGCCAGCCGATGTTCGCTCCTGTCGCCGTCGGCAGCGGCAACGACCTCGTCATAGGGGGCGACTCAGGAGCGCTCGACGCCCGCCGGGCGAGCGGAGCGGAGGCCGCCGGCTTCCCGAAGTTCACGGGTGGGTGGACGGTGTACGCCCCCACAGCCGGCGACCTCCTCGGCAACGGCCACAGCGATCTCGTCACGGTCACCCGCGAGGGGTACCTCTTCGCTTGGTCGACCGCTGGCGTCGCCCCCGGCGATGGCAGCTGGTGGAGGGCCTATCACGACGAGTACAACTCCGGTCGGATGGGCACGGACTCCCGCCCACCCGGGGTCGTGCGCGGCGCCGTGCTGGCGGGCACCCGGCTGAGTTTCCTGGCACCGGGGTCGCACTGGTACGACGGGCGGGCGACGTGGTTCCAGTTGAGGCTGGTGAGCTCGAGCGGCAAAACCGGCGGCGTCGACCAGGTCAGGGTGGGCGCTCCGGCAGGGACGACCGTCCACCTCACGGTCCCCGCCGGGACGGTCGCCGTCATCATCCGAGCCGTCAACTCAGACGGGCTCGTCTCCAACGCGGAGAGGTGTACGAGAGCCGGCGAGCTCACGGTCGCCTGGCCCCCCTGGCGGTGAGGGCGGCGCCCTCGAGCGCCTGTCGCCAACCCGAGCCGTGATGCGGTGGCGGCGCGGCCTGCTCGGGCGCTGGGGCTCAGCTCCCGAGCAGGCGGTCGAGGCCGATCGTGAGCCCGGGCAGGTCGGCCACGCACCGCACGGCCAGCAGGACTCCCGGCATGAACGACACCCGATCGGTCGAGTCGTGCCGCATCGTGAAGGTCTCCCCGGCGGAACCGAAGAGGACTTCCTGGTGGGCGACGAGACCCGGCAGGCGCACCGAGTGCAGGCGGACCCCGCCGGCGCTGGCGCCGCCGCGGGCTCCAGGCACCACCTCGTGCTCGGTCGGGTCGGCGACGAGGGGAGCCGACCCGGCAGCAGAGCGCGCCGCCTCGATCCGCCGGGCGGTGGCGATCGAGGTCCCGGAGGGGGCGTCCCGCTTGTGCTCGTGGTGCAGCTCGATGACTTCGACGCCCTCGAAGTAGGGGGCGCACAGCTCGGCGCAACGCATCATGAGGGCGGCGCCGATGGAGAAGTTCGGCGCGATGACAGCGTTCGCCGTCGAACCCGTTCCGAACCACTCGGCGAAGCGCTCGAGGTCCTCCTCGCCGAAACCGGTCGTGCCGACGACGGCATGGACAGAGTGCTCCGAGCACCAGCGAAGGTTCTCACGGGCGGCCGCCGCCACGGTGAAATCGACGGCGACGTCGGCCCCGGCCCGGCTGAGGACCTCGGCGTCGGCGGCAATTTCGAGGTCACCGCCGGCGAGCTCACGGCCTCCACCGAGCACCCCGGCGAGGCGGTCGCCCGCCCGCCCGGGATCAACGGCGGCGACGAGCTCGAGCTCGGCTGCCGCCAGCACCGCCTCGCAGACGGTTGCCCCCATGCGCCCGGCCGCACCGAAGACGCCCACACGGATCACGACCCCACGGTAGTGGACGGTCGAGAACCCTTCAGGCTGCTCAGGAATCGAAGGACTCCTGGGAGCCGAAGGACCCGAAGTCGGCCCCGTCGAACGGGCCCACGACGGCAAGGACCCGCTGGCCGCTCAAGACGCGCTCGGCCGTGCCGGCGACGTCGGCCAGCGTCACGGCGGCGATGCGGCCGAGGAGATCGTCGACGCTGAGCACCTCGTCGTGCAGAAGCAAGCTCGCCCCGATACGGGACATACGGGCACCGGAGTCCTCCAGCGACAAGAGCAGGTCCGCGCGCAGGTGCCCCTTTGCCACTTCCAGCTCGCGGGCGGAGACGCCGTTCTCGCGCAGCTGCTCGAGCTCCTTGCTGATGAGCTCGAGCACCTCGGCTGCGTTCTCGGGTGCGGTGCCCACCGAGACCGAGAGGGCGCCGGCGTCCTCATAGGCGAGGCGGTCGGAACCGATGGAGTAGGCGAGGCCGCGGGTTTCTCGAACCTCTTGGAACAGCCGGCTCGAGAGGCCCCCGCCGAGGGCGTGGTTGAGCGCCGCCAGGCTGAATCGGTCGGGCGAGCGCCTCGCAGGGCCCCGCGTCCCGACGACGAACTGCACCTGCTCGGTGTCCCGGCGCTCGATCCTGAGCGGCTGCACGTGTGCATCCGGTGCCGTCCGCTCCGGCGCCTGACCGCCGTCGCGCCCCACGAAGCGCCGCTCGATCTCGGCGGCCACGACGTCGTGCACGACGTCGCCGGCCGCCGCCACGACCATGTTGCGGGGGAGGTAGTGCTCATCGAAGAAGGCGCGGATCTCCGGCACGGTGACCCGCTCGATCACCTCGGGATCGCCGAGCACCTCCCGACCGAGCGGGTGGTGGGGGAACATCGCCTCGCTGAAGCGCTCCTGCACAACGTCCGCCGGCTCGTCTCGGTGCATGAGGACTTCCTCGAGGATCACCTGTCGTTCGGCGTCGACATCGTCGGACCGAAGCGCCGGCTCGCGCAAGATGTCACAGAGGATGTCGAGACCGAGCTCCAGGTGCTCGGAGAGGGCGCGGACGTAGAAGGTCGTGTACTCCTTCGTCGTGTAGGCGTTCATGTCCCCGCCGACGGCGTCGACCGCCTCTGCGATGTCCCGGGCGGTGCGGGCCTCTGTCCCTTTGAAGAGCAGATGCTCGAGGAAATGAGAGATGCCGGCTTGCGGCTCGGTCTCGTCGCGGGAGCCGGTCCCGACCCACACGCCGATCGACGCCGAGGCGACGTCGGGCATCGCCTCGGTGACGAGCCGGATGCCGGACTCGAGGACGGAGGTTCGGATCAACTCGACGGAGCGTTTCGCTCGGCCCGGCAGCGCGCGACCTAGTCGCGCCCGCTGCGGGGACGCCGGCGGGGACCCCCGCCGGCGCCTTCGCGGCGACCCTCCGGACGGCGGCCGCCTTCGCGGCCGCCCTCGCGTCGCCCGCTGCCAGCTGCACCGGACGTCTCCCGCGGCCCGAGGTCACCGAGCTCGGCAGACAGCTCGGCGTCGAAGGCGTCCTCGAAGGACGCTCGCGGGACGCCGCCGGCGTCGCCGCGGGGCGAGCCGTTGTGCTCCGGCCGCTCCGACCGCTCCGACCGCTCCCGCCCGCGCCCAGCGCCGCCGCGCGGCCGCTCGCCCGAGTCCCCCTCCTCAGACGGGGACGACGGTGAGGGCGGCGGTGAGGACGCCAGCGAGAGCGACACCTTGCCCTGCGGGTCGATGTCGTCGACGCGGACCTCGATCTCCTGCCCGAGGGCGAGGACGTCCTCGACTCGCTCGATGCGCTTGCCCTGGCCGAGCCGGGAGATGTGGATGAGGCCGTCACGGCCCGGGAGGATGTTGACGAACGCCCCGAACTTCGTGATGTTGACGACCTTGCCGCTGTAGGTGGCGCCCACCTCGGCCGCCGGCGGGTCGAGGATCGTCTCGATGCGGCGGCGAGCCTCGTCCACGACGGAGCGCTCCTTGGCACCGATCGTGACCGTGCCGACCTGGCCGTCGTCGTCGACGTTGACGTCGGCGCCTGTCTCCTGCTGAATGGCGTTGATCACCTTGCCCTTGGGCCCGATCACCTCGCCGATCTTGTCGATCGGGATCTCGAAGGTGACGATCTTGGGCGCATGCGGCTTCACTTCCTCGCGGGGCGCCGAGATGGCCCCGGCGATGACGTCGAGGATGATGAGGCGGGCGTCGCGTGCCTGGTGGAGCGCCTTCGAGAGGACGTCAGCGGGCAGACCGTCGATCTTCGTGTCGAGCTGCAGGGCGGTGACGAACTCGGCCGTGCCCGCCACTTTGAAGTCCATGTCCCCGAAGGCGTCCTCCGCCCCGAGGATGTCGGTGAGCGTCGTGTAGACGCCTTCGGCGTACACGAGGCCCATGGCGATGCCGGCGACCGGTGCGTTGATGGGCACGCCGGCGTCCATGAGCGAGAGGGTCGAGCCGCAGACCGAGGCCATGGAGGTCGAGCCGTTGGAGGAGAGCACCTCGGAGACGAGCCGCAGCACGTAGGGGAACTCGCTCTCGGGTGGGATGACCGGCAGGAGCGCCCGCTCGGCGAGCAGCCCGTGGCCGATCTCGCGGCGCTTCGGGCCGCGCATGAAGCCCGTTTCGCCCGTCGAGAAAGGCGGGAAGTTGTAGTGGTGCATGTAACGCTTGGTCTCCTCGATCCCGATCGTGTCGAGCAGCTGGTTCATGCGCGGCATGCCGAGGGTCGTGAAGTTGAGGACCTGGGTGTCACCTCGCTGGAAAAGGCCGGAGCCGTGGGCGGTCGGTATGACACCGACCTCCGCCGAGAGCGGCCGGATGTCGGTCGTGCCCCGGCCGTCGATGCGTACGCCCTCGGAGACGATGCGCCGGCGCACGATCTTCTTCGTGTACGACCGGATGGCGGCCTTGATCTCCCGCTCCCGCTCGAGGAACTCGGGCGCCAGCTCTTCGATGATCGTGTCCGTGGCGGCGTCGAGGGCGGCGTTGCGCTCCGCCTTCGACGTGATGGCGTTCGCCGTCTCGATCGCCTCGGCGCCCACCTCGGCCACCTTCTCGAAGACGTCGTCGCCGTAGTCGACGAAGAGCTCGAAGGCCATGGTCTCCTTGCGGCCGGCCTTGGCGACGAGCTCGCGCTGCAACTCGATCGACTCGCGGATCCAGGTCTTGGAGGCCTCGAGGCCTTCGGCGATGACCTCCTCGGTCACCTTCGGCGCCCCGGCCTCGTAGAACTGCCAGGCGCTCTCGGTTCCGCCTGCCTCCACCATCATGATGGCGATGTCGGCGTCCGGCTCGGTGCCAAGAGCCCGGCCGGCAACCACGAGCTCGAAGGTGGAAGCGTCACCCTCCTGATAGGTGGCATGTGGGAGCCAGGCGCCCTCGATCGAGTAGGCCATGCGGACGGCGCCGATCGGGCCGTCGAAGGGGACGCCGGAGACCATGAGCGCCGCCGAGGCGCCGTTGATGGCGAGCACGTCGTGCGGGCTGACGAGGTCGGCACCGAAGACCGTGGCGACGATGTGGACCTCGTTGCGGAAACCCTCCGGAAACGACGGCCGCAGCGGCCGGTCGATCAACCGGTCCGTCAGGATCGCCTGATCGGTCGCCCGGCCCTCCCGGCGGAAGAAGGACCCGGGGATCTTTCCGACGGCGTACATCCGCTCCTCGACGTCGACGGTGAGGGGGAAGAAATCCGTCCCCTCGCGGACCTTGCGGGCCGCCGTCGCCGTTACGAGGACGATGGTGTCCCCCATGCGGGCGAGTACCGCCCCGTCGGCTTGGCCGGCGAGCTTGCCGGTCTCAAAGGACATGGTGCGGTCGGTCCCACTCACGGGACCGGAGACGGTGATGGCGTCAGCCATGACACTCCTCATTTTCGAGGCGCCAGAGCGGGCCAGTTCCCAGTCGTCGTGCACCGGAGCCGCCTGGCCAGGTGGTCACCCACCTGGCCCGGCCGAAGAGTCTCGGCCCGGTGCGCGGCGACTGGCAGCTGACGACTGCGGGCGCCGTGGTTGTCGTGTTGGGGGGTTCTGTCCCCAGCCCTAGCGACGAATGCCGAGCCGGGCGATAAGTCCCCGGTACCGGTCGACGTCGTTCGCCTTCACATAGTCCAGCAGGCGGCGTCGGCGGCCGATCAGCTTCATCAGGCCTCGCCGGGTGTGGTGGTCGCCCCGGTGCACCTTGAGGTGCTCGGTGAGGTGGTTGATCCGCTCCGTGAGGATGGCAACCTGGACCTCGGGCGAGCCGGTATCGGTCTCGTGGAGCCGGTGCTCGGCGATCGTCGCCGTCTTGTCGGGCATGCGTTGAAAGTGGGCTTTCTGTTGGTGCCAACGGGCCGCGCGGACCCATCGGGAGGGTAACGGAACTCCTCAGGGGGGCGCCGCCTCGCTGGATTACACACCCAACAGAGACACCGCCACCCGCGCCGACCTGGGCCGGCATCTCCCATCCTAGCAGGTGACCCGCCAAATAGCTCTCGGGCAGCACTGCCCGCCTCAGAGACGCTCGCAGGTCGTCGGGTGTGAATCAGACCCCCAACGGGTCGATCTCGACACGTGCGTCGATGCCTGCCCAGCCGTTTGGCTCCGCAGCCAGCAGGCGGGCGAAGGCGTTGGCGAGCGCCCCCGAACTGCCGGCGCGCACGAGGTAGCCCCCGCTCCCGAGCGGGGAGACCTCGACGCCCTCGAGGCGGGCGACCACGCCGGCGGCGCCCGATCCGCTCACCTCGGCGAGCGCTGTCACCGGCGGCAGCGCCAGGAGGAGGCGCCGCTCGGCGGCCGCCTCGGCGACGAGCTCGGGCGTTCCCGCCTGCGCCGCTCGGACGACCTCGTGATCGGGCATGGCGGTGCGCAGGACAAGGCGGCCCCCGCCCGGGCGGCCCCCGACGAGCCGTCCCGCCCGCGCCAGCAGGACGAGCGCCTGCTCGGCTGCCCGGAAGCGGGGCGACAGCAGCTCGTGGTCGAGATCGAGAAACCCCACCATCGTCGCCCACCGCACCGCATGCAGCACCGCCTCGGTGCCGATGACGACGGGGGCTCGCGGCGGCAGCGAGCCTCCCGTGCCCACCTCGGCCACTTCGACGCCGAGCAGGGTGGCGAGCTGCTCACGGGCGAGGCTCACACCCGGCCGGAGGATGCGCAGGCGAGCCGACCCGCACGACGAGCAGAGGGCAGCCGACTCGTCGCCGCAGCTCGGGCACCTGAGCGTCCCCGTCGTGCCCCGTGGGGGGCGGACGGCCTGCATGAGGGCGGCGCCGCAGCGTCCGCAGCGGGCGATGGTCCGGCACGCCGCGCACGAGAGCAGGCGGGCGCGGCCCTTTCGGTTGAGGACGAGCACGACGGGACGCTCCGGCGTGGCGCCGGCCGACACCTCGGCGCGCACAAGCGAGACGAGCCGCGAGGGGTAGCCGCCCTCGCGCGGGTCCTCCTCGCGAGCGTCGAGCACCGTCACCGACGGCCAACCGCTCCGCTCCGCCGACCGTCCGATCGTGACGAGCGCCCGGCCGGCGAGCAGCTCGAGGCTCGGACACGGGCTCACGAACACGACGGGGGCGCCTCGGCGGCCCCCCCGCTCGGCCACCAGCGTGCGCGCATCGAAGGTCGGTGCCCGTTCAGACCGGTAGGACTCGCTGTGGGCGTCGAGCACGACGATCACCGAGCGCTCGCCGGGGGCAAGGGCGACGTTGCGGGTGCCGATGACGACGCCACCGCCGGCGGAGGCGGCCGCCCACTGCTCAGGGTAGACGGAGACGTCCCAGCCGGAGGCGGCGAGACGACGGGCGAGCGTGCCGGCATCGGCGTGCGACTCGACGAGGACGAGGGGGTCGCCCGGCAGGTCCCTCGTCGCCTGCAGCACCTCGAGGACGACAGGGAGCCGCTCGGCGGCAGGCGGCAGGCGCAAGACGGCGTCTCTGGCGGCGAGCGCCTCCGAGACCGCCGGCGACAGCGAGGGCGAGGCCACCGCCGGGGCGGCGCCCACCTGCGGGGAGGCTGCGCCCCCGCCCCTCTTGCCGGCTGCGGGCAGCCGCGTCACGACCCTCGGAGGCGCGGCCGCCTGCAGGAAGGGGCGCAACCGCCCGGCGTAGCGCCACGATGCCCACCGGCAGAGCTCCACGACCTCGGTGGGCGGACCGAGCGAGACGACGGCGATGATCTCCTGCGGGCTCACTCCGGCCGGCACGGGCGTCCCGAGGGCGACGACGTACCCGCGCAGGCGGCGGCCGTGGAGGGCGATGCGGACGATCGTGCCGACGCCCACCTGCGAGGCGAGCGCTGCCGGCACTGCGTAGTGAAACGTCCGGTCGATGCCGCTCACGTCGGGCAGCACCTCGACGGCGGTGGACGGCTCAGGCATGGGGAACCGCCCCGACAGGGCGGGCGCCCTCGTGCGTCGTGGAGGGAGCGAAGAGCTGGATCGTTCGAACGACGCTAGAGGCCGAGCGCCCGGCGGAGGTCGTCCACCCTGGGCGTCGTCTCCCACGGGCCCGCATCCGCCCGCCCGAAATGCCCGTAGGCGGCGGTGTTCTTGTAGATGGGCCTCCGCAGGTCGAGATCGCGGATGATGGCCGCCGGCCGTAGGTCGAAGAGCTCGTCGATGGCGGCTTCGATCTTGCCGGGGTCGACCGTCTCGGTCCCGAAGGTGTCGATCATGACCGAGAGCGGACGGGCGACGCCGATCGCATAGGCAACCTGGATCTCGCAGCGGTGGGCTGCTCCGGCGGCGACGATGTGCTTGGCGACCCAGCGGGCGGCGTAGGCACCCGAGCGGTCGACCTTGGACGGATCCTTGCCCGAGAACGCCCCCCCGCCATGGCGGGCGGCGCCACCGTAGGTGTCGACGATGATCTTGCGGCCCGTGAGCCCCGTGTCCGCCCGCGGGCCGCCGAGCTCGAAGCGACCCGTCGGGTTGGCCAGCAGCTGGAAGCCGTCGGTGTCGAGTGAGTCCGGCAGGAGCGGCTCGATGACGTGCTTGCGGAGATCCCCCGGCAGTTGCTCGGTGAGCTCGACGTCTTTGGTGTGCTGAGTGGAGATGAGCACCGTCGTCAGCCTGACGGGGCGGCCGTTCTCGTACACGACCGACACTTGCGTCTTGCCATCGGGGCCGAGGTAGGGCAGCGTGGCGTCCTTGCGGACCGCGGCGAGCCGCCGGGCGAGGCGATGGGCGAGCCAGATGGGCAGCGGCATGAGATCAGGCGTCTCGTCGCAGGCGAAGCCGAACATCATCCCCTGGTCTCCGGCGCCCTGGGAGCTGAGGGAGTCCTCGCCGTCGGTACCCGAGCGCCGCTCGAGGGCGGTCGATACGCCTTGGCTGATGTCGGGGGACTGCTCGTCGATGGAGACGAGGACACCGCAGGCATTGCCGTCGAAGCAGAGCTCGTCGCGGTCGTAGCCGATCGCCAGGATCGTCTGGCGAACGAGGCGGGCGACGTCGACATACGCCGTCGTCGTGATCTCGCCCGCCACGACGACGAGGCCGGTCGTGAGGAGGGTCTCGCAGGCGACTCGTCCCGTCGCATCCTCCGCCAGGATGGCGTCGAGGACGGCGTCGGAGATTCTGGTCGGCCATCTTGTCTGGATGGCCCTCCGTCACGGACTCCGAGGTGAAGTGATACTGGCTCACTCGCTTGCTCCCTGCTTGGTCGACGTTGGATCTTCTGGGTCCTCGAGAGGCGCCATGCGGGCGCGGGCGGCGTCGAGGACGATCTCGGCCACCGAACGCTTGGAGGTGAGGGGCACGTCCGTCCTGCCCTCCGCTGTCACGATGGACACGGCGTTCGTATCGTGCGAGAAACCCGCACCGTCCGCCCCGACGTCATTCGCCACCACGACGTCGACCCCCTTTCGGGCAAGCTTCTCGGCCGCACGCTCGACGACGGACTCCGTCTCGGCGGCGAAGCCCACGAGCACCTGGCCGGGCTGCCGGAGACGGCCGAGCTCGGCGAGGATGTCGAGGGTCGGCTCGAGGACGATCTCCGGGACGCCGGCGGCCTTGCGCAGCTTGGAGGCCGCCCGGATGCTCGGGCGGAAATCTGCCACAGCGGCCGCCATGACGACGAGATCCTGCTCTTTCGCCCGGCTGAGGACGGCGTCGGCCATCTCGGCCGCCGTCTCCACCTCGATCACCTCGACGCCGCGCGGGGCCGGCAGCTGGACCGTCGTGACAAGTGTCACCTCCGCCCCCCGCTGAAGGGCCGCCTCGGCGAGGGCGTAGCCCTGTTTGCCCGACGACCGATTGGCGATGAAGCGCACCGGGTCGATCGGCTCCCGCGTGCCTCCCGCCGTCACGAGGACGTGCCGGCCGGCGAGGTCGCGGCGGCCCGTCCCGGCGGCGCCGGAGGGCGCCTCGGACAGGAGTCGCACGGCCTCTGCCACGATGGCGGCCGGCTCGGCGAGACGCCCGGGACCGATGTCGCCACCGGCGAGGCGGCCGACGGCGGGCTCGAGCACGTGCACGCCGCGGCGGCGCAGAAGGTCCAGATTCTCCTGTACGGCCCGGTGCTCCCACATCTCGGTGTGCATGGCCGGGCAGACGAGCACCGGCGAGCGCGTGGCAAGCAGGGTGGCGACCAACAGGTCGGCGGAGATGCCGGCGGCGTAGGACCCGATGAGGCGGGCGCTCGCCGGAGCCACGACCACGAGGTCGGCCAGCCGGCCGAGCCGCGTGTGCGGGATCGGATCGGCATCCTCGAAGATCGACGTGTGCGCCCGCTCGGATGCGAGGGCGGAGAACGTCGCCTCGCCCACGAAACGGAGAGCCCCCTGCGTCAGCACCGGAGCGACATGAGCGCCGAGGTCGACGAGGCGCCGGCAGACTTCAACGGATTTGTAGGCGGCGATACCGCCGCTCACGCCGAGAACCACGAAAGCGCCGGAAAGCGCCCGTTCCTCGTGGTGCCCTGGAGCAGCGGAATCAGCCGGCGTGGTCACCGTCGCTGGAGCTGTCAGCGAGCTCGGCGATCGCCGCCTCCTCGGCGGTCTCGCCCGGGTCGTCTCGATCCGCCGGGAAGTGAGCGCGGACCTTGCCAGCGGCGATCTCCTCGAGGGCGATCGACAACGGCTTGCGTGCGATGGAGGCGACTTGCGGAGGCACGATCGCCCCGAGACCCTCGCCGAGCTGGCTGAAGTAGGCGTTCACCTGCCTGCCGCGCTTGGCAGCCAGGGTCACGAGCGTGAACTTCGAGTCGACGGCGTCGAGAAGCGTCTCAATGGGCGGATCGATCATCGTGCTGCGCGGCTCGGCCATCAGGCTCCTTCAAAAGCAGGTTGTAGAAAACAGCGTGCGACTCGGCGACCGGGGGGCCAGCGCGCCTACGGGCGCGGCAAGATGCCGTTCCGTGCGTCCTCAATGATAGCCAGTAGTTGGTCGACACTTTGCTCGAGGTCGTCGTTGACGATGACACGGTGGGCCAGCGACCGCCCTTCGCTCTCCTCCGAGCGGCCGAGGGCGACGCGGCGCTGGACGTGATCCTCCGGGTCGCCTCTCTTGCGCAGCCGCTCGGTCTGGGCCTCGATCGAAGGCGCCAGCATGAGGACGGCGAGGGCGTCTGGCCGGGCCGCCAGCACCTGGCGGGCGCCTTGGACATCGATCTCGAGGACGACGTCGCCGTCCTCGACCACCTCGGGCATGGGAGTGCCGTAGAGGTCGTCGAGCACTCGCGCCCATTCGAGGAACCCGCCGGCGGCGATGTTCGCCTCGAAGGCCGGACGGTCGACGAAGTCATAGGCGTCGGCTGGCTCGCCTGGACGCCGCGCCCTCGTCGTCCAGGACCGACTGAGCCGGAGCCTGTGGTCCCGGTCGAGCAGGCGCCTGATGACGGTGCCTTTCCCGACCCCACCGGGGCCGAAGACGACGACGATCAGGGCCGTGTGGAGAAGCTTGGTTGGATCAGGTGCTCAGGGGCGCTCTGCAGCCTCGAGCAGCGTCTCGCGCTGCTTGGCTCCGAGTCCCTGGAGGCGCCGACCCTCGCTGATTCCGACGGTGTCCATCAAGCGGCGAGCCTTGACCTTGCCGGTGCCGGGGAGCGCCTCGAGGGCGGCCAGCACCTTCATCTTGCCGACCGTCTCGTCGGAGTCCGCCCTTTGGAGCAGCTCCTTCAGAGTGATACGACCGGCCTTCAGGTGGTCTTTGAGCTCGGCCCGCTTACGGCGCACGGCCGCGGCCTTCTGGAGAGCTGCTGCTCGCTGCTCTGGGCTGAGGCTGGGAGGTTGTGGCATGGGCCGCTACGATAGCGCGACACGCGGCGGGCGACCAGGAACCCGCGCTTTACCGACGCCGACTCAGGCTGATCACGAAGGGGTGGTCACGTGGCCAACGTTCTCGAAGTAGAGGACCTCCGCACGGAATTCCATCTGCGGACCGCCAACGTCGGCGCTGTCGACGGCGTCAGCTTCACCGTGGCGCAGGGAGAGTGCGTCGGGATCGTCGGTGAGTCGGGCTGTGGGAAGAGCACCCTCGGGCTCTCGATCATGAAGCTGCTGCCCGTTGTCGGCCACATCGTCCGCGGTTCCATCCGCGTGAACGACACCGACGTCGTGCCTATGGGCGAGCGGCAGATGCGGGAGGTCCGCGGCAACGACGTTGCCATGATCTTCCAGGACCCGATGACGTCGCTCAACCCGACGATGACCGTGGCCCAGCAGATCGCCGAAGGTGTCCGCCTGCACCGCAAGGTGACCAAGAAGGAGGCGAGGGACCGGGCACTCGAGGTGCTCACCCTCGTCGGCATGCCCCGCCCGGCGGAGCGGATGGACTACTACCCGCATCAACTCTCCGGCGGTCTCCGCCAGCGCGTCATGATCGCCCTCGCCCTCGCCAACGACCCGAAGCTGCTCATCGCCGACGAGCCGACGACGGCGCTCGACGTCACGATCCAGGCGCAGATCCTCAACCTCCTCGACGATCTGCGAGCCCGCCTCCACATGGCGATCATCCTCATCACCCACGACATGGGAGTGATCGCCGGACGCTCCGACCGCGTGATCGTCATGTACGCCGGCAAGATCGCCGAGGAGGCCAAGACCGACGAGCTCTTCCACCACATGCACCACCCCTACGCCTTGGCGCTGCTGCAGTCGATCCCGAAGCTCGAACAGGACAGCACCCAGAAGCTCTACACCATCCCGGGCCTGCCTCCTGATCTCTCCAAGGAGATCACGAACTGCCGCTTCAGCCCGCGCTGCCCGAGCGCCACGGAGCGCTGCCTCGCCGAGGAGCCGCAGCTCAACGCGGTTGCCGGCAGCCCGGACCATCTCTTCGCCTGTTTCAACCCGGTCAGTGACGAATCCTCCCGTCCCGTCCTCGTCATCTCGGAAGCCGAGCACGCCGCCGCCCTCGATCGCGCTGAGGCGAGGATGGCCGACATCGCCGAGCAGCGTCCCATCCTCGAGATCGACCACCTCGTGAAGGAGTTCTCGGTCACGGCCGGGGCGATCGTCCAGCGCAAGATCGGCACCGTGAAGGCCGTCTCCGACGTGACCTTCTCCGTTCGCGAGGGCGAGACGTTCGGCCTCGTGGGGGAATCCGGATGCGGTAAGACGACCATCGGGCGGCTCATCGTCGGGCTCGAGCACCCGAACAGCGGCGCCATCCGCTTCAACGGCCGCGATGTCACGCAGATGCGGGGGTCGGAGCTGCGCGAGCAGCGCCGCGACATGCAGCTCATGTTCCAGGATCCGTACGCGTCGCTCGACCCGAGGATGCGCGTCGGCTCGATCCTGCGTGAGCCGCTCATCGTGCAGAGCATCGGCTCGAAGTCCGAGCAGATCGCCCGGGTCCGCGAGCTGCTCAGTGAAGTCGGCCTCTCGCCGAAGGCGTACGACCTCTACCCTCACGAGTTCTCCGGCGGGCAGCGCCAGCGCATCGGCTTCGCACGCTCCCTCACGCTGAACCCGAAGCTCATCGTCGCCGACGAGCCCGTCTCGGCACTCGACGTCTCCATCCAGGCCCAGCTCCTCAACCTCATGAAGGCCCTGCAGAGCCGTCACAAGCTCTCCTACATCGTCATCTCTCACGACCTCGCCGTCGTCAAATACCTCGCCGACCGCATCGGTGTCATGTATCTCGGCAAGCTCGTCGAGGTGGCCCCGGCACAGGCGATCTACGAGCTGGCAGCTCACCCTTATACCAAGGGCCTCATCGACACGATCCCTGTGGCCGAACCGAGCATCGCCCGCGCCAAGCGAGGCCAGCTCATCGTCGGCGAGCTGCCGTCGGCCATCCAGCCTCCGTCGGGTTGCCGGTTCCGCACCCGCTGTCCCTACGCGCAGGACGTTTGCTCGGAGGTCGAGCCCCCCTTGCGGCTGTTCGGGGCGGGCCACTTCGCCGCTTGCCACTTCCCCCTGCAGACGCCACTCGAGTCCAGCGCCGCCGAGGAGATGGCGACCGCCGTCGTGTGACGCGCTCGGCGCCTCGCCGCCGTTGCGGGCGATGCAGGGCGTTCCGAGCGATGAATGCCTCCGCTGGGCGTGGTTCTGTAGGGTTCTGTAGGGTTCTGTAGGGATCTGTAGGGATCTGTGGGCGTCTGTCGTCGGCGGCGAGGACCGCTAATGACGGCCGTAGCGGATTCTCGGGTCGACGACGGCGTACAGCACGTCGGCCAGGAGCGACCCGATCACCGTGAGCACCGTGGCGACGATGGTCGTGCCGACGACGAGCTGGACGTCGTTGTTGTCGGCACCCTGGACGGCGAGCAGGCCCATGCCGGGGTAATTGAACACGACCTCCGTGATGACGGCGCCGCCGGCGATCGCCGGGAGCGACAACCCGATCAAGGTGATGATGGGTATCAAGGCGTTGCGGAAGGCGTGACGGAACAGCACGCGGAGTTGGCCGGCTCCTTTTGAGACGGCCGTGCGGACGTAGTCCTCCGAAATGGCGTCCATCATCGATGAGCGGGCGTAACGGCTAAAGGCGGCGACACTCGTGGCGGAAAGCGTCAATACGGGAAGCGTGATCTGGCGCCAATTGGCCGCAATCTGCCAGGGAGATTCGCTCTGCGAGATCGGCGTGAAGACGTGGTAGTGGTCTTCGAACAGCAGGAGCAGCACGACCCCGAGCACGAAGTCGGGCAGGGCGTAGAACGTGAACGCCAGACCGGTGAACACGTAATCCGACGGCTTGTTGCGCCGGACCGTCTGGAAGACGCCAAGGGGGAGCGCCGTGAAGATGGCGACGAGGAGGGAGAGGCCGACGAGCACGAGCGAGCGAGGCAGGGCCACGCCGATCTGCGTCAGGACGAATTGGTTGGTGCCCGGCGATCGCCCGAAATTGCCGTGGAGGTAGTTGACGACCTCCTGCCAGAGCTGATCGTAGAAGGGAAGGTTGTAGCCGTATTCACGGATGACTTGGTTGAGCTGCGCCTGCGTCGCCTTGGAGGTTTGCAGGACCGAGCGTGCGAGCGCCTGTGGGCCGAGGAGCTGGTACAGGACGTAGGTGATCACGAGCACGCCGATGATCACGAGCACCGACTGGAAGACTCGGCGGACGATGTAGCCGATCACGTCCGGGCAGCTCTCGAGCTGGGGGCGCCCTCGCCCGGGCAGGCGAGGTCGCGGGCGACAGTGACTGGCGAGTCGCTACCCACCGTGAAGATGCCCCTCACTCAGCGGCGCTGCAGTCGCACCTCGAGTGAGTCACGAAGGGCGTCACCGATGAAGTTGAAGGCCACGACCGTGGTGACGATCATCGTCCCCGCCGGGACGATCAACCACCAGTAACCGGAGGTCGCATACGTGGCGCCATCGGTCAGCATGTCGCCCCAGTCGGTTTGGGGGTAGTGCAGGCCGAGCTTGAGGAAGCTCAGGGCGGCGAGCGTGAGGATGGCGTCGGCCACCTGGAACGTGGCGTTGACGACGATCGTGCCGACGGCGTTCGGGATGATATGTCGGAGCACGATCCGTCGTCCGGTACCGCCCATCACCCGCACCGCCTGCACGTACTCGCGGGTCCGGAGGGTGAGCGTCTCACCCCGCACCAGTCGGGCAGGTGTGAGCCAGGCAAGGCCGGCGATGATGAAGATGAGCTGGTTCTTGCCGGGAGAGAACATCGTGGCGATCACGATGAGCAGGAGCAATGAGGGAATCGAGAGGAGGATGTCCACGAACCTCATCATCACCGAGTCGACGACGCCGCCGACGAAGCCGGCGACTGCGCCCCAGACGACTCCGACGCAGGTGGCGATAAACGCCGCCGCCAGACCGACTTCGAGGTCGGATTGCCCGGCGACCATCAGCCGTCCGAGCACGTCGAAGCCCTGGTCGTCGACGCCAAGCGGACACGGCGGACCGATGTTGATCTTGCCGGCCCCGCAGGTGCCCGGTCCGGTGATCGGGCGGAGGATGATCGAGAGCTGATCGGTGTGGTAGATGAGCGGACCGCCGAAGCAGAACGCCACCACGACGATGAGGATCACGAGGCCGACGACGGCGAGCTTGTTCTCGATGAAGACCCGGCCGATGATCCGGAAGATGCTCCCGGTGGAGCCGGCCTCGCCTCCTTCGGGCGCGCGGGTCTCCAACGGCGGGACGATGCTCCCCTGGTCGATCTCGGGCAAGGCGGGCGCCACGACGGCGCGAGAGCTGCCTGAGATGAGGCCGGCGAAGCTGCGGTCGGTTCCTCCGACGTCAGCGGTGGGCATAGCGGATCCTTGGGTCGGCGACGGCGTACAGGATGTCAGCCAACAGCGACCCGACCACGGTGAGGAGGGTCGCCACCACGGTGGTGGCCACCACCACCTGGACCTGGCTGTTGACGGCGGCGTTGTAGGTGAGGTTCCCCATGCCCGGGTAGTTGAAGACCACCTCGGTGATGACGGCCCCACCGGCGACCGCCGGCAGGGAGAGCCCGATCAAGGTGATGATGGGGATGAGGGCGTTACGGAAGGCGTGCCGGAAGAGGACTCGCCCCTGTCCGGCACCCTTGGCCCGGGCGGTACGGACGTAGTCCTCCGTCATGGCGTCCATCATCGATGAACGCATGTAGCGGCTGAAGGAGGCGACCGTGAGGGCGGCGAGGGTCAGTACCGGCAAGGTGATCTGCCGCAGGTTGAAGGCGATCTGCGGGACCGTCTCGGACTCCGAGATGGGCACCGCCAGGTGCCAGTGGTCCTCGAAGAGGAGCAGCAGCAGGGAGCCGAGGAGGAACGCCGGCATGGCGTAGAAGATGAACGACAGCGCCGTCAGGGTGTAGTCGGAGGGCTTGTTCCTGCGAACGGTCTGGAACACGCCGAGCGGAATGGCCACAATGACGCTCAAGATCAGCGACACCCCGACAAGCAGGAGAGAGCGCGGGAGGGCGACCCTGATCTCCGACAGCACGCTCTGGTTGGTGGCCGGAGAGCGCCCGAAATTGAGCTGGGCGTAATTCAGGATCTCGTGCCACAGCTGGTCCCAGGGCGGCAGGTTGAAGCCGTACTCCTTGATGACTTGGTTGAGCTGCGCCGGGGTTGCCTTCGGCGTCGAGAGGATCGCTCGAGCGAGTGACTCGGGTCCCTCGAGCTTGAAGAGCACGAAGACGATGAACATCGTTCCGAGCACCACGAGGATGGACTGGAACACCCGGCGAATGATGTAACCGATCGTGGCCGTGGCCTCCTTCGGACGCCAGCAGCGCCTGTGCTGCTGGCGGGAGCTTCGCCGAGACGGGCTCCTGGCTGTGCTCCGCTCATGCTACTGCAGATGATTTATGGCTAGTGGCCGGAAGCGAAGCCCGGTTCGGGAGGGCAATGCCCTCCCGAACCGGGATCGATCCGTCGTTCAACTCGTGGCTTCTAGACCCCGTCTACGACTTGAAGTACCAGTACTCAGGGGTGAGGTCGAGAAGGGCGTTGATGGGAAGCACCCCACCGATCCTGTTGGAGATCTCGACGGCGGTTGCCGCCAGTGGCTGCCAGATGACCGGCAGCTGCTGGGCGAGGTAGTCCTCCCACTGGTAGAAGACGCTCAGGTTCGAGTTCTCGTTCGTCTCCCGGATCAAGGTGTCGTTCTGGGCGTTCGAGTAGTCGCCCTGGTTCGAGCCGGCACCGGTGGCGAAGATCTCCTCGCCGGTGGGCAGGTAGTCGGGGACGTAGAGCCAACCGCCGCCCCAGTTCGCCATGTCCCATGCGTGGCAGGCCGCCGTGGCGGTCGGGTAGCAGGAGACGGCGTCCTTGAGGACGTTGTCGAACGGCTCAGCCTTCAGGCTGACCTTGATGCCCTCCTTGGCCCACTCGGACACCTCGTAGTCGACCGCCTGCGTGAGCGACTGCGTGCCGCTGGCATACACCTCGGAGAAGGTGAGCGGCGTGCCGCTCGGGATGCCTGCGCCGCACTCACCGGCGCCTGACCCGGGCTTCGTGCACGTCGTCGTGCCTCCCGGGACGACGTTCCAGCCGTTGGCCTTCAACGTGGCCGCCGCCGTCGTGGGGCTGAAGGGGTAGGGACCACCCGTCTTCAGCTCGACGCCGTGGGCGAAGTTGTTCGCCGGGTAGACGGGCGCCGGGCCGTAGGTGGGCACGCCGTAGCCCTTGAAGTAGGTCGAGATGATGCCCGTCTGGTCGACCAGCTCCTGCAGCACCTGGCGGAAGTACAGCTGCTTGAAGACCGCACCGGCGTGACCGCCCGCTCCCAGCGTGGAGTTGAAGTTCTCCGGGAAGTAGTTGATCTGCCAGGACTCCTGCTCGGTGATCCCGTATGTGCTCGCGAGGGCGGTGGCGTTGGCGCCCGCCTGTGTCGGCGCGAGGTTGGCCGCCTTCTGCGGCAGGTTCTGCGAAGGCAGGTAGCCGACGTCCGGAGCGGTGCTGCCTCCGGCGGCGAGGGCGTTGTACTCGGAGGTGTCGGAGGTGTAGGGCACCTCGACGAACTCGGAGAGGATCGGCTTCTGCGGTCCGCTGTAGGCCGGGTTCGGCACGAAGGTCGACTGCCCGGTGGAAGCATCGAATGCGCTCAGCTTCCAGGGACCGTCGACACCGTCTGCCCACAGCTTGTTGGAGGCATAGGTGGCAAGGTCACCGGCCATCTGCGGGTGCTTGGAGGTGGCGTTGTTGTCCGTGTCGAAGGTCCACACGGCCGTGCAGGCCTTCGCCGTGGCCTTGCCGGTCATGTTGCCCTTGGCAACCGTCCCGCAGGCGCCGGATCCGGCCATCCCCGTCAACGAGGTGATGTCCCAGGCCTCCGGCATCGGGGTGATCTGCGAGAGCTCGTTGTACTGGAACCACGTCGTGCTGAAGGTGCCGTCGAGGTTGATGACGACGGTGTTGCCCGTCGCACCTCCAGGCGCCGAGTAGCTCTTGATGTTGCCCGGCCACTGGTTCGGGCCAGGAGCCGTGCCGGCCCAGTTGGCGGACTCGGCCTGCATCATGTTCAGCCAGAAGATGACGCTCTGGGCGTCGATGGCCTGGCCGTCGGCGAACTTCCAGGGCTTCAAGGTGATCGTGATGGTCTTGTCGCCGTTCGACCACACGGGTGCGTTGCCGGGCGAGAGCGTGTAGTCCACGTTCGGGGAGGTGCTCGTGGGGGAGCCGAACCAGTAGAGCGGCCGGTACATGAGGTACTGGAACTGCGTCAGGTTCGACACCGAGAAGAACTGCAGGCTGGCGAAGGGGAAGATCCAGTCAGGTGTCGTCTGCGGCGGCAGCGCCCAGTAGGCCGTGCCACCCTTCAGATGGCTCGAAGGCGTCGAGGTCGCCGACGGGCTCGTGGTGGTCGTTGACGAGGACGTGCTGCTTCCGCAGGCCGCCAGCACGAGCGCGCCTACGGCGAGCCCTGCTCCTATCTTCCAGGCTGCTCTCAGCCTCGGTTTCCGTTGCATGTGGCTCAGTTACCTCCCTGATCTCAACGACGCTGTTGGCACCGGCGCGCTCAGGTCCCCCTTCTACGGGAAACCACAGCCCGCGGCACTGTAGCGCATCCGTAACGTTTCGTACATGCCGTCCGCACCCGGGCCGGCACGGCCGACGGGAAAGGCCTGCTCAGAGCCCTGCGACCTCGAGAGCGACGGCGAGGGCGGCCGCCTCCGGGTCGGCGGCGGCCGTCACCGTCCGCCCGATGACGAGCAGACCGGCTCCTCCGGCGGCCGCTTCCGCCGGCGTCGCCGCCCGCGCCTGATCGTCTCGCCCGCTGCCGCCGAGGCGAACACCCGGCACGACGGCGAGGAGCTCTGGCGCCGCCGCCCGCACGACGGCGAGGTCCCCGGCGGCGCACACGAGACCGACGCATCCCGCCCTCACGGCCACAGCCGCCCGTTCGCCGAGCAACGCCGCCGGGGCGTCCGGCTCGCTCGTGAGCACCGTGACGCCGAGGATGCCGCCGCCACGCCCGCTCGCGACGGCTCCCCCGCCGCCGGCGAAGCCGTCCACCGCGGCCCGCAACATTGCCTCGCCCCCGGCAGCGTGCACTGTGAGGTAGGTCGCCCCGATCTCTCTCCCGCGCCGGGCGGCACGCCCGACCGTCGTCGGGATGTCGTGCAGCTTCAGGTCCAAGAAGACGGCGAAGCCGTCTGAGGCGAGAGCCTCGACGGCCGCCGGGCCCTCGGCGATGAAGAGCTCGAGCCCGATCTTGACGACGTCGAAGTAGCGGGCGAGTCGCCTCGCCATCGACTGCGCCGCCCGCAGGCTCTCGAAGTCGAGCGCCGAGCGCGAGGCGGCCTCGAACAGCCGCCACGTCGATCCCCGCCTCTTCAATGACCACCGTCATGGCCCGTCTCCTCGGGTCTCTCCGCCACCGATGCAGGCGCCGCCACCGATGCAGGCGCCGCCACCGATGCATGCGCCGCCCCGACGACCTCGGCGAGCGAAGCGACGCCGGCAGTGTCGAACATCTGGCGAAGCTCTGCTAATACTCGTGCCGGCGCCCGTGGATCCGCCAATGTCGCCGTGCCCACCTGCACGGCGCTCGCGCCGGCAAGGAGCATCCGCATCGCTCCGGCGCCGTCGGAGATCCCGCCGACACCGACGATGGGTGCCTCCGGGTAGGCGGACGCGCACTCGAAGACCGCCCGCAGGGCGACGGAGTGAAGAGCCGGCCCGGACAGCCCGCCGCCACCGGCTCCGAGCACGACCCGCCTCGTGGTCTCGTCGATGGCGAGGCCGAGAAGGGTGTTGACGAGGGTGAGCCCCTCGGCGCCGGCCTCGAGGGCTGCTCCGGCGATCTCGACGAGGTCGGATGTGTTCGGCGACAGCTTCGCCCACAACGGCAGCCCGCACGCCTTACTGGCGGCGATGGCCGCCGCCGTCGCCGTGGGGGAATGGGCGAACATGCGGCTGCGGTCTTCCAGGTTCGGGCAGCTGATGTTCACCTCGCAGGCGACGATGTCGCCGCCGGCGCGCTCGAGGACTCCGGCAAGCCGCTCGGCCGCTTCGGCGTACTCCTCGATCCGCCGGCCCCAGATGCTCACGACGATGCGAGCGCCGCTGCTCGCGAGCCCAGGCAGGTCTGACGCCGCCCACGCATCGATCCCGGGCCCTTGCAGCCCCACCCCGTTGAGCATGCCGCCCGGCACCGGGCAGACGCGGGGAGGCGGGTTACCGGGCCACGGGGCGACGGACAGGGACTTCACCACGACGGCACCGAGGCACGAGAGATCGAAGAAGGCACCCAGCTCCGCACCATGGCCGCCGGTGCCCGCTGCCGTCATGACGGGGTTCGGGAGCTCGACCGAGCCGATGCGGGCACAGAGGTCGGTCACCGATCCCTCGCCGGCCGCGCTGGTCCTCACCGGCCGTGGTGCTCCTGCAGGGAGCGCACCTCGAGGGAGTGCTGGCCCCAATCGGCGATCCCGGCGGCCGCCGCCCGGGCGGCCGCGATGGTCGTCACACAGGGGACGTCGTTGGCTGAGGCGGCCCGCCGGATGTAGGCGCCGTCGGCTCGCGGCCCGCGGCCGCGGGGCGTGTTCACGACGAGCTGGATGGCGCCCCGCTCGATGAGGTCGACGGCGTCGCCCCGCTCCGGCGGTTCGAGCGCCACGCCGTCGTCGGGGACCTCACCCACCTTGGCGACGACAGTGTCCACCTCGATTCCGTGCTCGGCCAGGTATGCGGCCGTACCCGAGGTGGCCGCCAGGGAGAAGCCCAAGCCGGCGAAGGCCGCCGCCACCTCGACACCGGCCGCCTTGTCCCGGTCGGCCAGTGACAGGAAGACGGCACCTTTCTCCGGCAGGCGGTTGCCGGCGGCGATCTGGCTCTTTGCAAAGGCCAGCCCGAAGGTCCGGTCGATCCCCATGACCTCACCGGTCGAGCGCATCTCGGGGCCGAGGAGCGAGTCGACGTCGGGGAAGCGGTCGAAGGGGAGGACGGCTTCCTTCACGCTCACGTGGCCGCTCGCCGGCACAAGAGGCGTGTCCGCCAGCAGTACCCCTTCGGCCCGCAGCTGGGCGAGCGTCGTCCCGACGAGGGCGCGGGCAGCGATCTTTGCAAGGGGAACGCCCGTCGCCTTGGCTACGAAGGGGATCGTGCGGGATGCCCGCGGGTTCGCCTCGATCACGAAGACCTGCGAGTCCTTGACGGCGTACTGGACGTTGATCGGCCCGACGACGCCGAGGCGGTGGGCGATCCGCCTCGTGTGCTCCTCGATCAGAGCGACGGTGTCCTCCGCGAGCGTCGGCGGCGGGATGACGCAGGCGGAATCGCCAGAGTGCACGCCGGCTTCCTCGACGTGCTCCATGACCGCCCCGATGAGGACTTCGCCGGCTGAGTCCCTGATGGCGTCGACGTCGACTTCGATGGCGTCCTCGAGGAAGCGGTCGATGAGGATCGGGCGTTCGGAGGCAAGGGTGCCCTCGGCCCCGAGGGACAGCTCGGCGAAGGCGAACGCCAGGCCGTCATCGTCATAGACGATCTCCATCGCCCGGCCGCCGAGCACGTAGCTCGGGCGCAGCAGGACGGGGTAGCCCACTCGGCGCACGATGCCCACCGCCTCCGTCAGCGTGCGGGCGGTCCCGCCGGCAGGTTGCGGGATGCCGAGCTCCTCGCACACCGCCGACCAGAGCTCGCGGTCCTCCGCCGAGTCGATGGCGCTCGGAGTCGTGCCAAGGATGAGAGAGGCCGGCAGCCGACCGGCGAGGCGCAACGGTGTCTGTCCGCCGAGGGACACGATGACGCCGACGACGCCCCCGGCGCCGGCGCCCTCCTCGGCCGCCACGACGTCGAGCACGGCCTCCTCGGTGAGCGGCTCGAAGTAGAGGCGGTCGGAGGTGTCGTAGTCCGTCGAGACGGTCTCCGGGTTGCAGTTGATCATGACGGTCTCGTAGCCGGCCGCTCGCAGCGCCATCGAGGCGTGCACACAGCAGTAGTCGAACTCGATCCCCTGCCCGATGCGGTTCGGCCCTGAGCCGAGGATTACGACGCGGGGGGCCGAGGCCGGTCGCACCTCGTCCTCGTCCTCGTAGGTCGAGTAGTAGTAGGGCGTCTCGGCGGCGAACTCGGCCCCGCAGGTGTCGACGGTCTTGAAGGTGGGCGTCACCCCGGCGCCGAGGCGAGCGGCGCGGGCTTCCGGCTCGCTCGTCCGGAAGAGGAAGGCGAGCTGGGCGTCGGAGAAGCCGAGGCGTTTCGCACGCCGCCACTCGGCCCTCGGCAGGGCGGCAAGCCCGCCGGCGCCCATGCCCTCGGCCAACGACTGCAGGTGGTGGCGCTCGCCCACGATGGCGGCGAGTCGGTCCAGGAACCACGGGTCGATGCCGGTCGCCTCCGCCAGCTCCTCCACGCTCACGCCCCGCCGCAGGGCCGACTCCAGCTGGAAGGGACGGTCCGGGCTCGGCACGATCGCCCGCTCGACGAGCTCCTCGGTCGCGAGGGCGTCGAAGCGGGCTTCGCCGGCATCGCAGTT
This sequence comes from uncultured Actinomycetota bacterium, assembly GCA_963735115.1. Taxonomy (GTDB): domain Bacteria; phylum Actinomycetota; class Acidimicrobiia; order Acidimicrobiales; family Bog-793; genus JAKACA01. The sequence goes on from CAVTJR010000002.1 coordinate 823,693, forward strand.
CAGCCCGGCGCGGCCGAGCTCGAGGCCGCGCAGGGCCTTTTGCAGCGACTCCTCGAACGTCCGGCCGATCGCCATCACCTCGCCCACCGACTGCATGCGGGTGCCGAGGCGCGCGGGTGCACCGGGAAGCTTCTCGAAGGCCCAGCGCGGGACCTTTGTGACGACGTAGTCGATGGTCGGCTCAAAACACGCCGGCGTCGCCTTCGTGATGTCGTTGGCGATCTCGTCGAGGGTGTAGCCGACCGCCAGGCGGGCGGCGATCTTGGCGATCGGGAACCCGGTCGCTTTCGACGCCAGGGCGGATGACCGCGAGACGCGGGGGTTCATCTCGATGACGAGCAGCTCGCCTGTCTCCGGGTTGACGGCGAATTGGATGTTCGAGCCGCCCGTCTCGACCCCCACTCGACGGATGCAGGCAAAGGCGGCGTCGCGCATGGATTGGTACTCGACGTCGGAGAGCGTCTGGGCGGGCGCCACGGTGACCGAATCGCCCGTATGCACGCCCATCGGGTCGAAGTTCTCGATGGAGCAGACCACGACGCAGTTGTCGAGGCGGTCGCGCATGACCTCGAGCTCGAACTCCTTCCAGCCGCTGATGGAGTGCTCGATGAGGATCTCGGCGACCGGGCTCGTGGCGAGGCCGGTGCGGGCGAGAGGACGGAACTCCTCTCGGTCGAGGGCGATGCCTGTGCCCTTGCCCCCGAGGATGAACGACGGCCGCACGATGACCGGGTACCCGACCTCGTCGGCGACGGCAAGAGCCAGCTCGAGGCCGGCGTTGACGTCGTAGCGCTCGATGCCGTCGAGACCCGTTCGCTTCGGCGCCGTCACGAAACCCGAGGTCGGCACCCCGAGCCCGATCTCGGTCATGGCCGCCTTGAAGCGGTCGCGGTTCTCCGCCGTGGCGATCGCCTCGACCTTGGCGCCGATGAGCTCGACTCCGAACCGCTCGAGCACTCCCCTCTCGGACAGTTCCATGGCGAGGTTGAGGGCGGTCTGGCCCCCCATCGTCGGCAGGAGGGCGTCCGGGCGCTCCCGCTCGATGATGGCCGTGAGCACGTCAGCGTCGAGCGGCTCGATGTAGGTCCGGTCGGCCAGCTCCGGGTCGGTCATGATCGTGGCCGGGTTGGAGTTCGCCAGCACCACCCGGTAGCCCTCGGACGCCAGCACCCGGCAGGCTTGCGTGCCGGAGTAGTCGAACTCGCACGCTTGACCGATGACGATGGGGCCCGAACCGATGACGAGGATTGAGGAGATGTCCTCCCGCTTGCCCATCAGCGGCTCGCTTCCATGAGGAGGCGGAACTCCTCGAAGAGATAGCGGGCGTCGTGCGGCCCCGGCCCCGCCTCTGGGTGGTACTGCACGCTGAAGGTGCGCTCACCGGCGAGGCGGAGGCCTTCCACGACGCCGTCGTTCAAGTTGACGTGCGTGAGCTCGGCTGCGGGCACGCTGCCGTCGACGACCGCATAGCCGTGGTTCTGGCTGGTGATCTCGACGGTCCCCGTCTCCAGGCGCTTGACGGGATGGTTGCCGCCGTGGTGCCCGAAGGGCATCTTGAACGTCGAGCCGCCCAATGCGGAGGCGAGCAGCTGGTGGCCGAGGCAGATGCCGAAGACGGGGACCTCGCCGACGAGCTTGCCCACCTCGGCCACGAGGTGACCGAGCGCCGCCGGGTCGCCGGGTCCGTTGGAGAGGAACACCCCGTCCGGCTGGCGCCCGAGCACGTCCCTGGCCGGCGTCGTGGCGGGCACGACCTCGACCTCGGCGACGCCGGCGAGGCTGCGCAGGATCGCCGTCTTGATGCCGAAGTCGTAGGCCACGACCCTGAGGTCGCTCCCGGCCGACACGGGTCGGTAGGGCGTCGGTGTCGTCACCTCGGCGACGAGATCGACCCCCTCGGTGCCCGGCTCGGCGCGGGCCGCCTCCAGCAGAGTCGACTCCAGCGCCGTCCCGAAGGCGCACGGCATGGCGCCGGCGTCGCGGATGTGGCGGGTGAGACGCCGCGTGTCCACCCCGGTGATGCCGGCGACACCGTGGCTCACGAGGAAGCGCTCGAGACTCTCGGCCGATCGCCAGTTGCTCGGGCGGTCGATGATGTCACGCACGACGACGCCTCGGCAGAAGGGCTGCCCGCTCTCCTCGTCCTCGGGCGAGACGCCGTAGTTGCCGATGTGGGGGTAGGTGAAGGCGATGACCTGCCCCGCGTAGGACGGGTCGGTGAGCACCTCCTGGTAGCCCGAGAGGCACGTGTTGAAGACGATCTCACCTGTGGCGATCGACTTCGGCGCCTCGCCCTGAAGACCGCTGGCGAGGGCGCCCATGGCCTCGCCCTCGAAGACGGTCCCGTCCGCGAGTACGAGGAGAGCGATCTGCCTCACCGTTGAGCGTGCCGGTCGACGACGACGGCTTCGCCTTCGAAGATGGTGTGGCGCACCCGCCCGCTCAGAGACATCCCCCGGAACGGTGTGTTGCGGCTGCGCGAGGCCATCGTGCGCGGATCGACCGTCCACGTCTCGGCCGGGTCGAACACCACGAGGTTGCCCGGGGCTCCGGGTTCGATCGGGCCGCCCTGGCGACCACCGGAGGCGCGGTCGAGCCGGGCTATGCGGGCGGGCCGCCACGAGAAGGCCGCCAGCATCTCGGTGAGCGGCCACGCCCCGCCCGGCCACTCCGTCGGCGGGCACTCTCCGAGGCGGAACCCGTTGGCGATGGTGTGGAGGAGGGCGAGGGAGGTTTCGAGGCCGGTCATGCCGAAGGGGGCAGAGTCGAACGGCTCCTCCTTCTCTACGGTGGCATGGGGAGCGTGATCCGTCGCCACGGCGTCGATGGTGCCGTCGGCGAGGGCCGCACGCAGCGCTTGGGTGTCGGCGTCGGTGCGCAGCGGCGGGTTGACCTTGAAGGCGGTGTCGTAGCCGGCGACGCAGGCGTCCGTGAGGACGAGGTGGTGCGGCGTCACCTCGGCGGTGACGGGGAGGCCGTCCGCCTTCGCCCGGCGGATGAGCTCAGCCGAGCCGGCCGTGGAGAGGTGGAGGAAGTGCATGGGAGCGCCCGTCTCCCGCACGAGCGCAAGGTCGCGGGCGACCATGGCCTCTTCGCCCACGGCCGGCTGGCCGGGGAGTCCGAGGCGGCTCGACCAGGCGCCCTCGTGCATGTGGCCGCCGGCGGCGAGAGTGGCGTCCTCGCAGTGCTGGGCGAGGACGATCCCGAGATCGCTGCCGTACTCGAGCGCCCGGCGCATGAGGCCGGCGTCCTGCACGCCGCGTCCGTCGTCGGTGAACAAGTGCACGCCGAGGGCGGCGATCTCTCCCATGGGGCTGAGCGTCTTGCCGGCCCGCCCTTCGGTGATGGCGGCGGCGACGGCAACCTCGGCCATGGCCGAGCGGCCGAGCGCCAGCACGTCGCGGACGATGGAGGGGTTGTCGATGGCGGGCTCGGTGTTGGGCATGGCCACGACAGCCGTGTAGCCGCCGAGGGCGGCTGCCCTCGTACCCGTCTCGACGGTTTCGGCGATCTCGCCGCCCGGCTCGCGCAGGTGGGTGTGGAGGTCGACGAGGCCAGGCGCCACGATGCATCCGCTGGCGTCGAGCACGACCGTGTCCGGGCCGCTCGCCGTCGCCTCGGGCCCGACGGCGACGATGTCGGAGCCTCGGATCAGCACGTCGGCCCGCCGCTCACCGTGTTCGTCGACGACGGTGCCGCCGCGCACGAGCAGCTCGACCAGCTGGCCCGCCGTGTCGTGCTGGCGCTCAGGCATCGGCCGCACCGCTCGTCTCGGTGGTGCCCGTCTCGATGCCGCCGAAGGCGCCGGCCGGCAACGGCCCGCCGGCCCCGAGGAGGTGGAAGAGCACCGCCATGCGGATGAGCACGCCGTTCTTCACCTGTCTCGTGATGAGCGACGACGGCAGATCGGCCGCCTCCGGGGCGATCTCGACACCTCGGTTCATGGGTCCTGGGTGCATGACGAGGACGCGCTCGTCGAGCCGGGCGGCCCGTTCCCGCGTCAGTCCGAAGCGCTCGTGATACTCCTCCATCGAGGGCACGAGCGCCGCCTGGGCGCGTTCTTTCTGGATGCGCAGGAGGTAGACGACGTCGAGTGAGTCGAGCAGGCCGTCGAGGTCAGCGGTCGCCTTCACCGGCCAGCCCTCGAGCGAGGGCGGCAGCAGGGTCCGCGGCCCGACGAGCACCACCTCGGCGCCGAGCGCCGTCATGGCGAGCACGTCTGAACGGGCCACTCGGCTGTGGCGGACGTCGCCGACGATGGCGATGCGCATCCCGCGGAGGTCCTCGGGGCCGGCGACGCCGGCGGGTGTGCGCTCGAGGAGCGCCTCGCGGATCGTGTAACAGTCCAGAAGGGCTTGCGTCGGGTGCTCGTGCTGGCCGTCACCGCCGTTGACAACACTCGCCTTCGTCCAGGCACGCACCTGCGAGGGCACGCCGGAGGACTTGTGGCGGACGACCATGGCGTCGACGCCCATGGCGTCGATCGTCTCGATGGTGTCCCGCAGCGACTCCCCCTTCTCGAGCGACGACGTCGAGGCGCTGAAGGACATGACGTCGGCGGAGAGGCGTTTCGCGGCCGCTTCGAAGGAGAGCCGCGTGCGGGTCGATGCCTCGAAGAAGAGCGTGGCGACGGTCTTGCCGCGCAGCGCCGGGACGCGGGGGATCGGGCGCTCTGCCACCTCCTTGAAGGCGTCGGCGAGGTGGAAGATGCCGAGCATGCCCTCGCGGTCGAGGTCGGTGATCGACACGAGGTGGCGGACGCCGCTCTCGCGTGCGGCCTCAGTGGCGCGGCTCGCCATGGTCTGGCTCTGCACGGCAGTGCTCGCCTCCGAGGTCTCCATTGTCGTCGTCATCGCTGGCTCCTCTCGGCGACGAGCTCGCCGATGTTCACGCCCTCGGAGGTCACGTCCACGACCTCGTCGCGCCGGGTTGGCAGGTTCTTTCCCACGTAGTCAGGCCGGATCGGCAGCTCACGGTGCCCCCGGTCCACCATGACGGCCAGCTGGACCGCCCGGGCACGGCCATAGTCGGCGAGAGCGTCGAGCGCCGCCCGCACCGTTCGGCCGGTGAACAGGACATCGTCGACGAGCACGACCGTGGCGCCGGTGAGGTCGACAGGGATGCTCGTCACCTCCTCCGGCAGCACCGGGCGCAGCCCGATGTCGTCTCGGTAGAACGCCACATCGAGGGTTCCGAGGGGAACGTCGACACCCTCGATCTCCTTCAGGACCGCCACGAGCCGTTCGGCCAGCGGGACGCCCCCCGTCTGCAGGCCGATGACGGCGACCTGGCCGAGGCCATGGTTGCGCTCGATCACCTCGTGGGCGATCCGCCGGAGCGCTCTCGACACCTCATCGGTGTCCATCACCTGCGCCCGGGCAACAAAAACGCGCCCCCGGGGCGCGCCATCCTGCGTTCTCGTTCGGCCACTCGGGCTCCCTTTCGTCCGTTCGGGCCTCACGGGACCCGCTTCACGTCCGAGAAACCAGTGTAGTTCAGCGGGCGCGAAGGAGCGTGCGGGTTTCGGGGGGATTCTGGCGATTTTCGATCGCCCCCACGATCAGGACCGTTTGGCGGCGGCCTTGAGGGCGGCTTTGGCGGCGGCGGCCGCGGCGGCCGCAGCCGCTACTGCTCGCATCTGGGCAGCATCGGGATGCAGCGAGTACAGGATCGTGCGAGCCGTCATGCCGTTCCCGGCCAGCCCGCTCTCGAGCAGCAGGGGGCTCGGGCGATCAGGCACCCTCACCCAGGCAAAGAGGATGTCGGTTGCGGGCAGACCGTTCACGACGCAGGTCTTGAGACCGTGGATCTCGAGGCAGGGCCCCTTCGTGCCGCCCGGCCAGCTGGCGCGGGCTTGACGTTGACGACGAGCCAGCTCGTCGGTGGGTAGACGGTCTGCGGGTAGGCGAATCAAGGCGTGATGTAGGGAGGCGTCGCCTCATCGGAGTTCACGATCGTCGTGGATCCCCCGCCGCTCCACAGGGTGCAGTCCGCCGTGCACTGTTTCCCCTCCACGGTCGAGACGTACGCTGCGCCGTCCACGAGCCAGGATGTCGGCACCGCCAGGCTGACTCCTCCCGCCGAGACGTGCCTCCACGAGGCCGGCACGGCCGGCGCCACGCGAAGGATGCGATGCCGACGGCCATTACCTCAGCTCGAGCTCGGCCGAGTCGTAGGTCACCCCGATCGGCTCGAGCACGACGCCTCGGGGGCCGTTCTCGACGACACCGGCGACGAGGGCTTCATAGCCGGCTGCGGTCGCAACCCTCACGGTGGCCTCTCCGCCGCCCGCCGCCACGAACAACACGAAACCCGCCCCCATGTTGAAGGTCCCGTACGCCTCCCGCGCATCGAACCGCTGTCGCTCGACCATGAAGGCGAGCACCTCGGGCACCTCCGGCAGGGCGACGATCCGGTAGGTGAGCTCGGCCGCGGCCCGCATCAGCTTGCGCCAACCGTGACCGGTGACGTGACTGGCGTAGTGCACGGGCAGGCCGCCTGCGAAGGCCGCCTCCACGAGCGATGCGTACAGCACGCTCGCGTCGAGGACGGCATCCCCGAAGGCACGCCCGCTCGGAAGCTCCTCCCTCCAACCCCGCGGGCAACGCTCAGGCGACCCGGCGAGTGCTCGGGCGAGGGAGGCGCCGTTGGCGTGCAGGCCGCTCGAGGCGACCACGACGATCTCGTCTCCCGGCTCGAGGCGGGTGCCCAGCCAGGGACGCTGACCTTCCGGCACGCGGCCCAGGGCTGAGCCGGCGAGGTCGATCTGCTCGGCCTCGACGAGGCCAGACAGCGTCGGCGACTCGCCTCCCACCCAGGCGGCACCGACCGCCTCGCAGGCCCGCCGCCACCCTGTGACGAGGGAGCGGTGCCGCGAGCCGGCGTACCACTGGGCCGCACCCGTGGCGAAGTAGGCGTTGAGCGTGAGCGGGAGCGCTCCCACGCAGCAGAGGTCGTTCACGATGGCGGCGACCGCATCGACGCCGACGGTGTCCCAGCGATCGAGACCGAGGGCGTCCTCCACCTCGCGGGCGATCATCGACTTCGTCCCGAGGCACTCGAGCACGACGGCGAGGGTCAGGCCACCGAGCTCCACGAGCGTCGCCGGTTCGCCGATCGAGGCGCCAACGACGGACGCCCCGCGTGCGAGGGGGCCGGCGAGCGTGCCGGCGGCGAAGTCGATCGCCAAGCGCTTGGCGGCGTCCAAGGTGACATAGTCGACACCGGCCGATCCGTAGGCACTCGTCACCGGAGATGCCCGGCGGCCTCGGGCGAGTCCTCCGGTCGGACGGTGTCGGCGATCGCCGCCAGCACGCCGTTTACGAAGCGCGGCGAGTCCTCCGTCGAGTACTCCTTCGCCAGCTCGACCGCCTCGTCGATGACGACGGCCACGGGGACGTCGAGCTCGCTGATGAGCTCGTAGGTGGCAATCCGGAGGATGCAGCGATCGACCGCCGGCATCCGCTCGATCGCCCAGCCGGAAGAGTGACCCGACACGAGCTCGTCGACGTCGTCGAGACGCTCGGTCAGGCCCGTCACGAGCTGGACGGCGTACCCGGCCGGGGCGACCGGCAGCTCGGCCAGCAGGTCGCCGGGAAGCATGCCCTTTTGCTCAGCCTCGTAGCTGAGCTCGAGCGCACGCTCCCGCGATCGCCGGCGCTCGCCCGTGCCTCCGAGGAAATTCGCCCCCGCGTGATGGGCGCCGGATCGACGTGGTCGGCCGGAGGGAGGCGGCTCACCAGAGGATCGCCGTTGACCGGAGGGCCGCGACCGTTGACCGGACCGGCCCGGCCGGGGTGACGAAGCGGGCTCAGGCCCGGGTGATGTACTCACCGCTCCGGGTGTCCACCTTGATGCGGTCACCCGGGTTCACGAAGAGCGGGACGTTGAGGACGCGCCCGGTCTCGAGGGTGGCTGGCTTGCGGGCACCCGAGACGCGGTCGCCCTGGATGCCCGGCTCCGTCTCGGTCACGGTCAGCTCGACGGCCGCCGGCAGATCGACGTCGACGATCTCGCCGTCGTACATCTGCAAGACGGCGGAGTCGCCCTCCTTCAGGTAGGAGGCGGCATCGCCGAGCGACGAGGCTTCCACGTACATCTGGTCGTAGGTGGAGTTGTCCATGAAGACGAACTGGTCGCCGTCCCGGTAGAGGTACTGCATCTCGCGCTTGTCGATGACGGCCTGCTCGACCTTCTCGTCGGCACGAAACGTCTTCTCGATGACCGCTTTCGTCCGCATGTTGCGCAGCTTCGTGCGGACGAAAGCACCGCCCTTGCCCGGCTTCACGTGCTGGAACTCGACGACGGTGAAGAGGCCGTCGGAGAGGTCGAGCGCCATGCCGTTGCGGAGGTCGTTCGTGGAAAGGGCCATCAGAGAATCGTGTCCTTGGTCGACTTGGTGAGCGCGCGGGCGCCGGTTGCCGTGACGACGAGGGTGTCCTCGATGCGGACACCTCCGACCCCTGAGATGTAGGCGCCCGGCTCGACGGTCACGACCGCTCCTTCCACGAGGATATCAGTGGACCCGGCGGCGACGGCCGGGGCTTCGTGTATCTCGAGACCCACACCGTGGCCGGTGCCGTGCACGAACAACTCGCCGTAACCGGCACCCTGGAGCGAGCTGCGACAGGCGTCGTCGACCTCGCCACCGGACACGCCCGGGCGTATCGCCCGCACGCCCGCCCGTTGCGCGACGAGGACGGCGTCGAGTACGTCGAGGAGCTCGGGAGCGGCCACGCCACCCACACAGAGAGTCCGAGTCATGTCGGAGCGGTAGCCGTCCACCTCGGCGCCGAAATCGACGACGACGAGCTCGCCGGGCACGATCCGCCGGTCCGACGGGGCGTGGTGAGGCAGGGCGCCGTTCGGCCCGGCAGCCACGATCGTCTCGAAGGAAACGCCGTCGGCGCCTCGGCGGCGCATCTCGATGTCGAGATCGAGAGCAAACTGCAGCTCGCTGAGGTCGTCTCTCAGACGCTCCTTCACCTGGGCGAGGCCCACGTCGGCGATGTCGGCAGCCAGCTCGATGCGGGCGAGCTCGCCGGCGTCCTTGACGATCCGCAGCTCCTCGACGAGGCCGCGGGTGGCCACGAGCGAACCCCCGGCGCTCACGCACTGAAGACTGGAGGCGAGGCGCTGCTGTCCGGTCCAGGTGATGATATCTGCCTCCAACCCGAGACGTCCGATCCCCTTTGTCGCCCGGTCGATGGCGGCGAGCTGGTCGGCCGGGCGGCCGATCTCGATCGTCACCTCAACCCCGGCGTCACTCAGCTGCTGGCGGGCCTGGTCGCGGTAGCGCCCGTCGGACACGAGCAGTCCGCCGTCGTGCGTCACGAGCAGCATGCCGGCCGAGCCCGAGAACCCCGTCAGGTATCTCACATTGATGAGGCTCGTGACGAGGAGGGCATCACAGGAGGCGCCGGCCAGGCGGGCACGCAGCCGACCCATCCGCCCGGCCACGTCCATGGGCGGCAGGAACGAGCGGTCTCGGCCGTTCGACATGGCGGGAACCTTAGAGGCGGTCGTCAACCGTCGAGCAGCCTGCCGGCCGCCTCCACGGCCAGCTCGTAGCCGAAGCCGCCGAACCCCGCCACCACGCCGTTCGCCACCGGCGCCAGCACGGAGCGGCGGCGCCAGGGCTCGCGTCCGCTCGGGTTCGATACGTGCAGCTCGACGATGACACCGTCGAAGGCTGCGAGGGCGTCGTGCAACGACCACCCGTAATGAGAGATCGCCCCGCCGTTCACGATGATGCCTGCCGCCCGGTTGCGGGCGCCGTGAACGGCCGCCACGAGTTCCGCTTCCGAGTCGCTCTGCAGGTGCTCGAGGTCGAAGCCGAGGCGGTCCGCCGTGGCAGTCGCTCTCTGTACGCGCTCGGGGAGGGTTTCGGGGCCGTAGATCTCCGGCTCCCGCTCGCCGAAGAGCTGGAGGTTCGGGCCTGACAGCAACAACAAGAGGCGACGATCGCTCATCGGAGTCCTTCCAGTACCTCGAAGACGGTTGTGGCCGGCACGCCGCGCACCGGCTCGACACCCCTCGGCCCGTCGAGTACGAAGGTCAGGTCGCCCTGCGCCTTCTTGTCACGTCGCATCAGCTCGACGAGGCGCTCCGGGTCGGCGCCGGTCGGGAGCCGGTCGGGCAGCTCGTAGTCGGCCACGAGGCGCTCGTGGCGCTCCACGCGGTGATGGTCGATCCGCCCGAGCGCCCTCGCCAGCCGGGCGGCGAACACGAGCCCGACGGCGACCGCCTCGCCGTGGCGGAGCAGCGGTGGCGGGGCGTCGCCCGGGCTTGTCGAGGAATCCTCGAAGTCACCCGACTCCCCCGCCAGCCCGGCGGCTTCGAGCGCGTGGGCGAGGGTGTGGCCGTAGTTGAGGATCATGCGGAGACCATCCTCGGTCTCGTCGGCCGAGACGATCCGCCCCTTGCACTCGACGCAGCGTGCCACCTGCTCGGGCACGTCGAGAGCGTCGAGATCGTCCACCCCCAAAAAGGCGTACTTCGCCAACTCGCCCCTGCCCGACCGCCACTCGGCCGGCGGCAGGCTGGCAAGGACGTCGGTGTCGCAGATGACGCCGAGCGGCTGCCAGAACGCCCCGACGAGGTTCTTCCCCTCCGGCAAGTTGACGCCCGTCTTGCCGCCGATGGCGGCGTCGATCTGGCCGAGCAGCGTCGTGGCCACCTGGATGACGCCCGTGCCCCGGTGCCAGCAGGCGGCGGCGAAGCCGGCGACATCGGTGACGACCCCGCCGCCCACGCCGATGACGACGTCGCCCCGGGTGAGGCCGGCCTCGGCGAAGCGGCGGCTCAGCGTCTCCACCGTGGCGAGCGACTTCGCCCGCTCGCCGGGTCCGATCTCGACGACGGTGGTCGGGATGCCCGTCTCGAGCCCGGCGGCGACGCCGATGCCCGCCTGCGTGACGACGACGGCCTGCCGGGCGGTGACCGGGATCATGTCGGCGAGCTCGGAGCGGGCGCCGGGGCCGACGAGGACGTCGTAGGAGCGCGGTCCGAGGTCGAGGCGGACGCCGACGAGGTGGCTGGAGCGGGGGCTCATGGTCATGCGGCCGGATCTCCGGCAGCAGCGCACGGACGCGATGGGACCCCTCCCGGTGAGGGGAGGCCCTTCGGCGACCCGTCCCGGTCGATCCACGTCCTTGCCAGCCGCTCCGCCCGCTCGGCGGTGACGGCCGGCTCGACCCAGTCGACATCGAGGGTGGCGTCGGCGATGGCTTCGTAGACAACGCGGCGGCGGGCCTCGAGGAGGCGCAGTGTGGCTGCCGGCTCGCGCTCGAGGAGGGGCCGGCCCCGTCCGGCGCCGAGGCGGGCGGCCAGGACGTGCGGGGCCACCCGCAGCCAGATGACGAAACCGCCCTGCCGGACGCGCCGGCGGGAGTCCGGGTCGAGCACGGCGCCGCCGGCGACGGCGATGACGGCAGGAGTGCTCGTGGCGATGGCCGACGCCAGCACCGTGCGCTCCTCCGCCCGGAAGGCGGCCTCACCCCGCGCCGCGAAGATGGCCGGGATGGTCATGCCGGTGCGGGCGAGGACTTCCTCGTCGCTGTCGTGAAAGACGCGGCCCAACCGGGAGGCGAGCAGCCGGCCGGTCGTCGTCTTGCCCGAGCCCATCATCCCCACAAGAAGGACATGATCAGGCATCGGCCTCAGATTGCCCGCGGCCGAGGGAGCCTCCCGCCTGACCGGGGGCGGCTGAGGGCGTCTCGTGCACGGCTTTGGCGTAGGCATCGGCGTTGCGGACGAGCTCGGCCACCGAGTCGCCGCCGAACTTGCGGAGCGCTTCGGACGCGAGCACGAGCGCCACCATCGTCTCGGCGACGACTCCCATGGCGGGGACGGCCGTCACGTCGGTGCGCTCCTTGAACGAGACCGTCGCCTCCTTCGTGGCGACGTCGACGGTGGCAAGGACGGGGCGGTTGAGGGTGGCGAGGGGTTTCATGGCGGCGCGGAGCCAGAGGAGCGACCCCGTGGAGATGCCGCCTTCGACACCGCCGGCGCGGGCGGTGTGACGGACGTAGTCGCCGGCGTCGCCGTCCCAGTAGATGGCGTCATGGGCGTCCGAGCCGCGCAGGCGCGCCACCTCGAAACCCTCGCCGATCTCGACGGCCTTCACCGCCTGGATGCTCATCACGGCCTGCGCCAGCAGGCCGTCGAGCTTGCGGTCCCAGTGGACATGGCTGCCGAGGCCGACCGGCACACCGTAGGCGAGCACCTCGGCCGTGCCCCCGAGGGAGTCGCCGACCTTGGCGGCCGCCTTCACCTCTTCGATCATCGCCTGCTCGGCCACCGGGTCGGCGCAGCGGACAGGTGACTCGTCGATGCGCTCGAGGTCGCTCGGGAGGGGATGGGCGTCGGAGAGCACACGCGCCTGACCGAGGGCGACGACGTGACTGAGCACGGAGACGCCGAGCTCGGCGAGGAGTGCCTTCGCGAGCGAGCCGGCGGCCACACGGGCGGCCGTCTCACGGGCCGACGCCCGCTCGAGCACGTCCCGCGCGTCGGAGAAGCCGTACTTCTGCATCCCCGCCAGATCGGCGTGCCCGGGCCTCGGGGCCGTCAGCGGTTTGGTGGGGGCGCCGGCGGCGGGCGACATCTCCTCCTCCCACTTCGGCCACTCCGTGTTGGCGATCTCGATGGCGACGGGCGAGCCGAGCGTGCGACCGTGGCGGATGCCGCCGAGGAGCGTGATCTCGTCCCGCTCGAAACGCATCCGCGGGCCCCGCCCGTAGCCGAGTCTCCGACGGGCAAGCTCCTCGCCGACCTGGTCGGCGTCGAACACCAGTCCGGCAGGCAGACCCTCGACAACGACGACGAGCGCTTTGCCGTGCGACTCGCCGGCCGTGAGGAACCTCAACATCTCCCCACGGTAGTGCGGTGGCCGGGAGCGGTTTGCGGCGACCTTCATCTCCGGCGTCGCCCCTCCGCCGGCTACTTCGTCGCCTTCATCTCCGCCGCCGCCTTCGTCGCCCTCTTCGCCCGCCGTGTCCCCGCTGGCTACTTCTTGGCCGGCTCGTAGTAGGGGTTGGAGCCGGAGGCGTGATCGGTGACATCCACGATCTCGAGCACCTCGGGCACCGCCTCCTGGATGGCGACGGCGATGCCCTGACTGAGGGTCACCTTGGCGAGGCCACAGCCCTGGCACCCGCCCGACATGCGGACATAGGCAGTGCCGCTCTCGAAGGCGACGAGATCCGCCCAGCCACCGTGCATGGCGATCTGCGGGTTCACGTCCTGCTCGAGGATCTCGAGGATCTTCTGCGCCGTCGGCGATGACAGGTCCGCCTCCGGGATGGGGGCACCTCCGGCGGCGGCACGCGAGGACGGCGGCATGTTGGGGTTGATCATGACGAGCCCCTGCTCCCCACCGGCATTGCTCACGTCCAGCGTCGCACCCCGCACCTGGTCGATGCTGCTGGCCGCCACGACGATGGAGAGACCGTCGGACTCCCAGACGGCATCGCCGGGCCCGGCGTCGGAGATCTGCTGGAACCACATGTCGTAGGTGAACGAGCCGTTGGCCGAGCCGCTCACCTCCAACCAGAGCGCCAAGGCAGCGGCGTTCTCCTCGCCGGAGCGGATTTCGCTCACGACCGCCCGCGCCTCGTCGCTCACCCGCAACACATCCTGCTCGGCCATGGTCAAAGGCTAGACCGCTCGTCAAGCGGATCGGGCCGGGCCGTCCCATCTGAATCGCCGGCCGGTCCTATCTGCATCGCCGGCCGGTCCTATCTGAATCGCCGGCCCGACCGGCTCTGCACCGCCCAGGCGGCATCATGGGTCACCGTGCCCCGCGTCCTCCTCATCCTGCCGACTGGGACGTACCGTGCCGAGGAGTACCTCTCGGCTGCCGAGCGCCTCGGCGTAGACGTAATCGTCGGGTCCGAGAGGGCACAGGCCCTGGCGGCGACGATGGGTGAGCGTTTCGTCGAGCTGCCCCTCGATGATCCGGCCGAGGCCGCCCGCCTCATCGTGGCTCATTCCCGCCGCGACGCCCGCCTCGGCCTCGACGCCGTCCTCGGGGTGGACGATCAAGGGCTGCTCACCGCCGCCCTGGCGTCGGCTCAGCTCGGACTCCGCCACAGCCCTCCCGCCGCCGTCGCCCTCACCCGCGACAAGGCGGCCATGCGGGCCGCTTTTGCTGCCGCCGGCGTCCCCCAGCCCGATTTCGTCGTCGTCGCCCTGGCGGAGGCCGATCGCGTGGCCGGCGCCGCCGAGCGCCTCGGACCACCTGTCGTCGTCAAGCCCTGCTCGCTCTCGGCCAGCCGCGGCGTCATCCGGGCCGATTCTCCCGCCGAAGCATCGGCCGCGGCAGGGCGCGTGGGCGCCATCCTCCAGAGAGAGGGCGAGGCCGCCGGCGCCCGCCTGCTCGTCGAGCGGTTCGTGCCCGGGTGGGAAGTGGCCGTCGAGGGCCTCCTGCGCCATGGGGAGGTTGAGATCATCACGGTCTTCGACAAGCCCGACCCGCTCGACGGTCCGTTCTTCGAGGAGACCTTCTACCTCTCCCCCAGCGTCCTCCCTCCCGCCCTCCTCGGGGCCGTGCTGCAGGCGACGGCGGCGGCTGTGGGTGCTCTCGGGCTCAGCGAGGGGCCTTTCCACGCCGAGCTGCGCGTGCCCGGGGCTGCTGCAGAAAGAGGCGGGGCGGTGTCAGGCGATGCGGTGCCAGTCCGTGCGGCTGCAAGCCGGGGCGGCTCAGCCGATGCCGCCGTCCCGGGCGACGCCGTCAAAGTGCTCGAGGTGGCAGCCCGCACGATCGGAGGGCGTTGCTCAAAGGCGATGTTGATGGAGGACGGCTCGAGCCTCGAGGAGCTCGTGATCGCCAACGCCCTTGGCGCTCCGTACCCGCCGCCCCGGCTCGCCTCACCCTGCGGCGTTCTCATGCTCCCCATCCCGCGGAGTGGCACCCTCCGGTCGGTCGGCGGCGCCGACGAGGTCCGCGCCCTGCCCTGCATCACCGGCGTCGAGATCACCATCCCGATCGGGCGACCGGTTCGAGCCCTCCCCGAGGGCGACCGCTATCTCGGCTTCGTCTTCGCCGCCGGCGAGAGCCGGGCGGGCGTCGAAGAGGCCCTGCGGACGGCGGAGCGCCTCCTCGTGGTCGAGATCGAACCCGAGGACGTGGCCCGTCCTCGGTCGGACGAGCCCGCGGATACGGTGAGCTGATGCGCGTCCTGCTGCTGTCGACCTACGAGCTCGGCCATCAGCCGCTCGGCATTGCGGCGCCGGCGTCGGCGCTCGAGGCGGTTGGGCACGAGACGCGGGGTTTCGATCTGTCGATGCGCGACCTTCCCCTCGACGCCCTCGAGTGGGCCGAGGCGGTTGCGATCTCCATCCCGATGCACACGGCGACCCGCCTCGGCCTGGAGGCGATCGCCGCCATCCGCCAGGCTCGGCCCGACCTCCCAGTGGCGTGGCACGGGCTGTACGCCCCGGTTCTGTCGGACCACCAACTCGTGCGGGGCACCGACCTCCTTGTGGCCGGCGAGGCGATTCCCGCTGTTCGTGCATGGCTCGAGTCGCTGCAGACGGAGACTCCTGCGACGAACGCCGGCGTCCGCGTCGAGCTCGGGCGCTCCCGTCCGGCCGCCCCGGGCCTACGCCCGCTGCGCCGCGACCTGGCGCCGCTCGAGCGCTACGCCCGCCTCAAGCACGGGGGGGAGGAGATCGTGACGGCGAGCGTGGCAGCGAGCACCGGGTGCAACCACCGCTGCAAGCACTGTCCCGTCGCCTCGATCTATGGCGGTCGCTCCCGCCCCATCGACGCCGCCGTCGTGCTCGACGACGTCGCCCAGGTGGTCGCCGCCGGCGCCGCTCACATCAGTCTCGCCGACCCCGACTTCCTCAACCGGCCCCGTCATGCCCTCGAGGTCGCCCGGGGACTGCACGCGGCATTCCCGGCCGTCACCTTCGACGCCACCGTCAAGGTCGAGCACATCCTCCGCCACCGCCAGCTCTGGCCCGAGCTTCGCCAATCGGGGCTGCTGTTCGTCGTGTCCGCCTTCGAGTCCGTCGACGACGGCATTCTCGCCTTGCTCGACAAGGGCCACAGCGCCGCCGACGAGGCGCTCGCCCTCGAGATCGTGCGCACGGCCGGAATCGAGCTGCGGCCGTCCTGGTTGCCCTTCACGCCTTGGACGACGCTGTCGTCCGTCGCTGCACTGCTCGAATTCGTCGCCGATCAGGATCTCGTCTGGAGCACCGACCCAGTGCAGTACTCCATTCGCCTACTGCTGCCGAACGGCTCGCTGCTACTGGACGAGCCGGACGCTACCCTCGCCGGATCATTGCGGGCCGTCGTGGATGGGAGCGCCCGGTGGGTGGCGCCGGCCGAAGGCCTCGACGAGCTGCAGGCGGCCATCGCTGCTCGAGCCGAGATGGCCGGCGACGAGCCGCTCGAGGTCACCTTCGCTGCCGTTTGGGACCTCGCCCGCCAGGCGGGCGCGCCGCTCGGAGCCGTTCCGCCAGACCCCGGAGTGCCTCGTTGGCTGCCGGGATCGGAGCGTCCTCGCCTGACCGAGTCATGGTTCTGCTGTGCCGAGCCGACCGGCGCCCAGCTGCAGCGGCTCGGCCTGCCCTCGTGAAGGCGGTTCCGGCCGGCGCGCACGAGTGGGTGAGCTTCGACGACCCGGGCGAGGAGCGCACGTGGCTGGTGGACGTCACGTTCCTCGAGAGCGCCTGGCAGTGCATCTACGGGCGGGGGTGCCAAGGCGTCCTCACGGAGGTCGCCCCCGAGCTCGAGCAGGGCTGCTGTTCCTACGGGGCTCACTTCACGGGCGAGGATGATGCCCGCCGGGTCGAAGCAGCGGCGGCGGCGCTGACCGAGGAGCAGTGGCAGTTCCGCCAGATCTCGATTCAACGTGGCGGCCCCCTGCGCGGAGGCAAGGGACGAACGGTCACGACTCGCCTCGTGGACGGCGCCTGTATCTTCCTCAACCGTCCCGAACATCCCTCCGGCGCCGGCTGCGCCTTGCACAAGGCCGCCCTCGACGCCGGGACGCCACCGCTCCGGCTCAAGCCCGACGTCTGCTGGCAGCTTCCCTTGCGACGCGACGAGAGCGTCGGCCCGGACGGGCACCTGACGACGACCATCGGCGAGTGGCGCCGCCTGCACTGGGGTCGAGGCGGAGCAGATTTCGCCTGGTGGTGCACGGAGACCGCCGACGCCTTCGTCGGGCGTGCGCCGGTCTATGAGACGCTGCGGGACGAGCTGGTGGAGATGATGGGAGACGAGGCGTACGAGCTCGTCGCCCGCTACCTGGATGCCCGTCGGCACCGGGCCGGCGGCAAGCATGCTTCGGAGCCGGCTGCGCCTGCGCCCGTGCGAGTGCCCCATCCCGCTGTGCGGCGCGCCAAGCGCTAGCTGGCACGGGGCCGGCCCACGACACCACCACGCGCCGACCACCCAGGCCTGCGCAAATGCTCCGACCGACCGGCGGCGAACTCCGGGCCGCTGAGCCTTCGGAACGACTCAGTAAGCCGGGTGTTCCTCTTCCTCTTCGGGGCCCTCGAGCTCTTCGGACTCGTACAGGCACCACGATGCATGTGGCGCCGGCGGCATGTGGCCGCACTCCGGGCACGGTTCTACTCGAACCTCGAAGGCGCGCTTCAGGCTGCGCGCCTCCTCGAATCGCCGGTGTCGTCCTTTTTTCACGACCTGCTCCCAGGTAACCAGGACATCGCCCCACCTCTTCGGTCAGTGCGTCCAGCCCCGCTGACGGCGTGGTACCGCGCGTGGGCGCTTCCCACCTGCCGCGAGGCGCCATCATAACGTCGGGAGCAGGACTTTGTGTCGGCGATTCGCCGGCGATTTGCGCTCACGGGCACGGGTGTCCGGCGGATGGCCTCCGGGAGGGCTGAATGGGTGGATCCCTGAGCCGGCTCGGGGACCTCCGGGCCGGCTCCGGGCCGGATCCCCTGGCTGTCCGCAGTTCCGCTGGGCGGGATGAGGGTGGCGAATTGTGCGCCTGAAGTGAGCAAACACGGGCTGTCTGGTCCTTACAGGCACTCAGTTCGCCCGGCCGAGTCCGGCCGAGTCTGCCGACGTGTGTCGAGGGCGAACCAGTTGCCTGAAGTGAGCAAACGCGGGCTGTCCGGTCGCTCTGGGCACTCAATTCGCCTCCAGCTTCCCGATGGTGACCCGAATTCTGCCCATCATCCTCGGCGCCGGAACCGCGCGCCCGGAAGGTAGCGTGACGCCGATGCCGGAGGAATTGGACGTCGAAGCCATGATCGCCCGGTTTCGTGAGCGGGCGGACGCCGTCCGGCGGAGGGGAATACCACCCGTGGAGGGTGACGAACGGCGGCGGATCATGGCCCAGATGCGTCTCGACTTCCAGGACTTCGCCATGCTTGGCGACGCCAAGGGTTCGCTCGAGGACGGGATCCTGACGCTCCGGGTTGACCTGAGGCCCGCCCCCGCCAGCGAGCAAGCATCTTCGGCCGCCGAAGGGCACGACACCGTCGAAACACGGCAAGTCGGCAGCAGCACCGCTGACCCTCCGGCGCCGTGACCGACCGGGCGTGACAGACGAGCCCTGGGCCTGGTGGAAAGACGCCGTCTTCTACCAGATCTACCCGAGGTCCTTCTGCCTGGCGGACCCCGCGGGGCGAAGGAAGCGGCTGGCTTCGGCGGCCGCGGCTGGCGCGGGCGTCGCGGGCGCCTCCGCCATCGCGGCAGGCTGCGCCAGCGCCAGCGCCGGCCCCAGCGCGGCGGGCGCATCGGGCGCGGGCGTCGCGGGCGCCTCCGCCATCGCGGCAGGCTCCGTCAGCCAGGGCGGCGGCGACCTCGAAGGCATCCGCCGCCATCTCGACCACCTCGTGTGGCTCGGCGTCGACGCCATCTGGCTGTCTCCCTTCTACCGCTCACCCATGCGGGACTTCGGCTACGACGTCTCCGACTACTGCGAGGTCGACCCCCTCTTCGGGTCGAGCGACGACTTCGACCGCCTCCTCAGCGAGGCGCACGACCGCGGCCTCCGCGTCATCGTCGACTTCGTACCGAACCACACCAGCGATCAACATCCCTGGTTTCTCGACGCCCGCTCGTCCCAGGACGCCGCCCACCGCGACTTCTACATCTGGCGTGACCCCGACCCGGATGATCCGGCTCGGCCGCCCAACAACTGGCGCCGCTCCTTCGGCGAGGGTCCGGCGTGGACCTTCGATCACGCCAGCGGGCAGTGGTACCTGCACCTCTTCCTGCCCGAGCAGCCCGACCTCAACTGGTCGAACCCCGCCGTGGCCGCCGCCATGGAGGGGGTTCTCGCCTACTGGCTCGACCGAGGCGTGGACGGCTTCCGCATCGACGTCGCCCATGCCCTCGGCAAGGATCCGGCGTTGGCGGATGCACCCGCCGATCTCGCATCCATTCCCTGGTCGGCACTCAACGACGACGAGCGAACCCATCCCATCCTCCGCCGCCTGCGGCGCTATGTCGAAGCCTGGCCACAGGAGGCCGTGCTCGTAGGCGAGGTGTTTCTCATCAAAACAGCGCTCGTGGCGCCCTACTACGGCGAGGGGGACGAGTTGCAGCTGGCCTTCAACTTCGCTCCGATGTTCTGCCCCTTCGAGGCCCGCTGCTTCAGGCGACGAGTGGCCGAGATCGAGCAGATCCTCGAGCCGCGGCACGCCTGGCCGACGTGGGTGCTGTCGAGCCACGACCGCCCGCGGCACCGGACTCGCTACGGCGGTTCGGAGCGTCGGGCGCGGGCCGCCGCCGTCATGTTGCTCGGGATGCGAGGGACGCCGTTTCTCTACGCCGGCGAGGAGCTCGGCCTCGAGGATGCTGTCATGCCGGACGGCCGGGCCATCGACCCGGGCGGCCGCGACGGTTGCCGCGCCCCGATTCCATGGGACTCCTCGGCGGAGCACGGATGGGCGCTCGGCGGTTCGCAGCCCTGGTTGCCCTTCCCGCCGGCTGCCGAAGACCGCAACGTGGCCGCGCTCGCCGCCGACGAGGACTCCATCCTCCACCTCTACCGGCGACTGCTGGCCCTCCGGCGCAAGACGGCGGTACTCAGGCGGGGCCACCTCGAGCTCCTCGAGACGCCCGAACAACTACTCGCCGTTCGGCGCGACCTCGAGGCCGACGAGCGGTGGGTGATCGTGAACTTCTCGGAGGACGCCGTCGCCTGGCAACCGCATGCCGCCGACGCTGCGCCCGAGTCTCAGCCCGCCGGTGCGCAGGTACCGCCGGGGAGGCCGTTTGTCGTCGAGATCAGCAGCGGTGGAGCCGGCGCTCTCTCAGCGCCGGGCTCGCCGTTCCCGGGTCGAATCGGCCCGGAGGAAGCCGTGGTCCTCCGCCTCGCTTGAGGCAGTTCTTCGGCTTCCTCCCGGGCCGTCACGCCGCCAGCCACCGGGTCGATCAGTCACCGTGTCGTGAGACGGCCTCCGCCGTGCATCAGCCAGCGCTAGGCACCGAGGGCCCGCCCCTGAGCTGCTGCTCGATCTGCTTCAGCTCCTCCTCGCTCCCTTGCACCTTCGGCCCGTGGAACCACTTGCGGGCGCTCAGCAGCCAGTAACCGCCGGCGAAGACAAGGACGACGCCGACGGCGATGGGGGCGTAGTTGAAGGTGTCGTGGTTGAGGCTGCTCAGCCCCACCGCGGGGAGCATGAAGAGGACCGAGATGAAGGCGACCCAGACCACCCCGAGCCAACCGACCACGGGGCTCCACCTGCCGAGAGACCACGGGCCTCCCTGCCAGGCGGTTCCCTGCCGGCGCCGGAGAAACGTCGGCAGGACGTAGGCGATGTACAGCCCGATGGTGGCGATCGACGTCACCGCCGCGTAGGCGACGCTGCTCCACAGCGACGGCACCGCCAGGATGAAGGCGAAGACGACGCAGAACCAGATGGAGTTCGTCGGCGTCCTCGTGCGGGCATTGATGCGGTGCCAGTGGCGGTGACCGGGCACGGCGCCGTCACGACTGAAGGCGTACAACATGCGCGAGTTGGCGGTTACCGAGGCCATCCCACAGTAGAACTGGGCGCAGACGGCGATGAGCAGTAGCAGTTCGGCACCCACCCGCGAGAGGGCGTTCTCCCAGATGAGAACCGGAGCCGCCCCATTGGAGGCGATCGTCGCGTACGCCGCCGTGCCCGGGGTCGGGATGACCGACGTGATGGCGATGATGAGGATCCAGCCTGCGACGAGAGAGATGCCGATGGAGGCGACGAGACCCCTCGGGGCCGAGAGGTTGGCACCGTGTGTCTCCTCGGACATGTGCGCCGAGGCGTCGTAGCCCGTGAAGGTGTACTGCGCCATGAGGAGGCCGAGGATGAAGACGTAGAACGCCGCGTGCAACGTCGTGTAGCTCGACACGTTCTGGAACTTCGTGAAGATCGTCGAGAGGGACGCATGGTGGCTCGGGATGGCGAAGAGCACGACGGCGATGATGAGGACGCCGAGCATGTGCCACCAGGCGCTCACGTCGGAGAGGAAGGAGACGAGGCGCACGCCGACGGTGTTGAGCGTTCCGTGGGCGATCAGGGCCCCCGCGTACACGACGAGGATCCACCCAATGGTGTCGGGGAAGTTCAACGTCAGGTTCAGGAACAAGGTGAAGAACGTGGCGAACCCGTAGTCGATCCCTGCCGTGATGGCCACCTGTCCGAGCAGGTTGAACCAGCCCGTGAACCAGCTCCAGACCCCGGGGTTGTCCGGCGCCAGCTTGGCGGCCCAGTAGTAGAGGCCGCCGGCGGTGGGGTAGGCGGAGGCGATCTCGGCCATGCCGAGGCCCACGATCAAGGTCATGCCTCCGACGATGATCCAGCCCCAAACGAGGTCCACTGGCCCGCCGTAGTTCATGCCGTAGTAGTAGAGCGTCAGGCACCCTGACAGCACCGAGATGATCGTGAAGGAGACGGCGAAGTTCGAGAAACCCCCCATCCTCCGCCGCAGCTCCTGTGCGTAACCCAAAGCGTGAAGCTGCGCGACGTCGTCCAGTCCGGCATCGCCGGTCGGTACCCCAGTCGTTGCCATCGTCCCCCCTGGTCCCCGGCTGCCCACGCCGATCGATGGAACTGAATGTCCAGACAATATCGGAGCAGCGAAAAGGGGTTCCTGTCAAGCGCTCGTTTCGCCGGAGTCGCCGGAGTCCCCGGAGTCGCCGGAGTCCCCGGAGTCGCCGGCGACGCCGTCGCCATCGGCGCCACCGGCCGCAACGGCCGTCGGCTCGGCCCCTTCGGGCTCGGCGATCCGGGTACCGGAGCGCTCCTCCAGCACGAGCTCGCCGCGGCCGTCGAAGGCGAGCGCAGCCCGCCCGGTCACGAGGCGCTCGAGCGAGGCGCCGATCAGCTCGTGGCGCCATCCCGTGACAAGTCGCCCGCTCGGGGTGTCCTGAAAGAAGCCCATGAGATCCGCCCGGGTGGCAAGCACCGCCGGGTCGAGCTCGAGATCGCCCGCACGTTGGCCCACATAGGCGCTCGCCAAGGCGATCATGGGCTTGTTGAGCCGCTCGATGCCCTGCCCTGAGGGCGTGCGCACGGCCGACGACGGCAAGGCGCGTCCGGCCGCCACGGCAGCCAGCACCTCGTCGGGCACCGAGCCGGTGAGATGGCGGGCGTCAACGCCGCGGGTGCGGCGGAGCTCCTCCCGGTCCCGCGGCGGGCGCTGAGCCACGCACGTGACGGCGAGGTCCGAGAGGATGAACCGCACGGGCACGTCTAACCGCTGCGCCCTCCGCTCCCGCCAGGCGGCCAGCTCCTGGGCGACCCCGCGGGAGGCTCCGCGAAGCTGGCGCGAGTGCGGCAGGCGCCACCACGCCTCCTCCGGCACGGTCGGCGACCGGTCCTTTGCGAGCGCCACGGCGCATTCCTCCGCCGCCCAGCGGCTGCGGCCGAGCGCATCGAGGCGCTCGGCGAGCACCCGCCTCATCTCGAGCAGGTGGGCGACGTCTCCGGCCGCGTAGGAGAGCTGGCTCGCCGCCAGCGGCCGTTGCATCCAGTCGGCCAGCTGGTCGCCCTTGTGCAAGCGGATGCCGAGGAGCGACTCGGCCAGGCTGACGAGCGACGGCGAGACATACCCGAGGAAACCGGCCGAGATCTGGGTGTCGAACATGCGCCTCGGAAGGGCGCCGCACGCCCGCTCGAGCACCTCGAGGTCCTGATCGGCCGCGTGCAGCACGGCGAGGCCGTCGCCGGCGAAGACGGATGCGAGCGGGGCAGGGTCGACGGCGAGCGGGTCGAGCAGGGCGATCCCGCCGGACCAGGCGATCTGCACGAGGGCGAGGTGGGCGAAATACGTCCGCTCGCGGTGGAACTCGGTGTCGATGGCGTACTCGTCCGCCTTCGAGAGCTCGTCTAGCAACTCGTCGCGAGCCTGCGCGTCCTCCACCATCCGCCAACCGCCCGGTTGCACGCTCGTCGTGCCGGGCTCGGACGACGCCTCCGCTGTGCCGCGCGAGCGGCGGAACGGCTCGTTGCTCCGCGACGGGCGCGACACGTCGGCCGTCAACCGCCGTAGCTCATCCGGGTGTCCTCCATGCGGAGAACCGCGGCGTCCTCGCCCCCCTCGGCGAAGCCGGCGTGCACCACCTCGCCGACAAAGAGCGTGTGGCTCCCGACGCCGAGTCGCTGGCGCACCTCGCAGTCGAGCCAGGCGATGGCGATCTCGGGGATAGGCGCACCCGTGAGGGCCTCGGTGTAGGGCACTCCGCTCAAGGTGCGCGCGCCGGCGTCCTCGACGGCTGGCTTCACGAATTTGCGGACCTCGGCGCGCTGCTCGCGCGAGAGGAGGCTGAGAGAGAAACACCCTCCCTCGGAGACGAGGCGGTGTGTGACGGCGGCGGTTTCGATCGAGACGGCGACGTGTTTCGGCTGCATGGAAACCTGCATCGCCCAATTGATGGTCATGAGGTTGCGGTGGTCGCCCGAACGGCTTCCGAGCACGTAGAGGCCCATCGGTAGCTTCCAGAGCAGGCGACGGCGCATGCGATCGTAGGCATCGTGGTCAGCGCCCGGCGGGAAGGGCCCGACCGGGACCCCTTGGGTCGCCATCACGGCTCAACGTAGCCCGAGCGGCGCCCGCGCCCGCGTCCGGGACTGCGGGTCAGCGCCCGAGCATCATCGTCACAGGCGGAATCTTCCACGTGACCCCGAGCGACGCGAGCACTGCTTGCGCCTTGCGCAGATCCCCGATGCCGGCGCGGAACAGGGCGATGTCCTTCGACATCGTGGATGAGCTCACCGAGCGGACGGCGCTGCAGCTCGTGGCGGCCGTCGCCAGGGTCGTGTCGGCATCGTTGAGGTCGTTCGTGAGCGCCTGATCGGGCGTCGGGAGCGTCTCGTAGGCCGTCCCGAGGTCGACAGCCATGCCGCCGCAGATCGTGCGGACGGTCTTCGGCGATCCGAGCTTGACGGCCGCGTCGACGTCATTGATGTCCGTGAAGATGAGGTCGTGGTTCTCCCGGAAGCTGTTCTGCTCGACCCACTGCTGGACCTTCTGGGCCGTGGTGCCAGAGTAGGGGGCGCAGCCACCGAGGATCAGAGCGGTCAGCACCACGGCGAGGGCCGCCGCCGGCAGCCGACGACGCCGCGACCGCCGAATCACTCGAAGATCAGCACGTGGTAGTCCTGCTTTCCTCGCCGCAGGAGCACGTAGCGATCGGCGAGCAGGTCGGCCCGGGTGATGGCAGCGGCGCTGCCAATGATCTCGCCGCCGCCTCGTCTGACGTTGTCGACGTAGGCCCCCCCTTGGGAGATGACCCTGCGGGCCTCGCTCTTCGAACTGCACAACCCACTCGCCACGAGCCCGTCCGTCAGGTCGAGGCCGTCGCCCTCGAGCGTCGTGCGGGCGAGCACCGACGACGGGGCATCCGCCACCACGTCGGCGAGCAGGTCGGCATCGAGGGTGGCGATCTCTTCGGTGTAGAGGGCGCGGGCGGCGCGCTCGGCGCGTGCGGTTTCTTCGCGCCCGTGCACGAAGGTGCAGACGTCGCCTGCGAGTGCCAGCTGAGCGTCCCGCCGCTCGGGGTGGTCCTTCGTGGCCTGCTCGAGTCGCTCGATCTCGTCATGGCTGAGGAACGTGAAGCGCCGCAGCATCACGCCCACGTCCGCGTCCGGAACTCGCACGAACCATTGGTACATCGCAAAAGTGGGCGTGAGACGGCGGTCCAGCCAGACGGCCCCCTCCTCGGACTTGCCCATCTTGGCGCCGTCGCTGCGCACGAGCAGCGGCCAGGTGAAGGCGTGCGCCTCCTCGCCGCGCGCCTTGCGGATGAGGTCGAGGCCCATGGTGATGTTGCCCCACTGGTCGCTGCCACCCATCTGGAAGCGGCAGCCGTACTCGTCGAAGAGGTGAAGGAAGTCCGTCGCCTGCAAGAGCATGTAGCTGAACTCGGTGAAGGAGATGCCCTGTTCGGGGCGCCCGATCCGAGCGCTGACCGACTCCTTGGCGATCATCTGGTTGACGCTGAAGTGCTTGCCGATGTCCCGGAGGAAGTCGATGAGCCGGAACGAGACGAGCCAGTCGGCGTTGTTCAGCAGGAGCGCCTGCGAACTGCCGCGATCAGCCGAGAAATCGAGGAGGCCGGCCAGCTGGGTGCGGATCCCGTCCACGTTCTCGGCGATCTGCTCGAGCGACAGCAGCGGGCGCTCGGTCGCCTTGCCGCCCGGATCGCCGATGAGGCCCGTGCCACCGCCGGCGAGCGAGATCGGCCGATGACCCGCGTCCTGCAGGCGCCGCAGCGTGATGATCCCGAGCAGGTGGCCGATGTGCAGACTGGCGGCACTCGGGTCGAAACCCACATAGGCGGCGTGACGTTCGGTGTCGAGGGCTCGACGGACCTGCGGGCTCTCTTGCTCGATCAGGCCGCGCCAGGACAAATCCTCCGACAGCGTTGGCATGTCCACAGCGTGCCACGCCGTACACGGCGGTTGCGAGACGGCGACGCCGGCCCATCACCACGGCGCCCCGGCTCGCTTCCCCAGGTAGGGCGCTACGGTGGCGCCCATGACCACGATCGCGACGGCTAGTGACTGGGCCGCCCTCTCCGCTCGTCTCACGAAGGCATTGCACCTGGTCGTGCAGCCGATCTTCCTCGCCTTCGAGAGCGAGCTGCCCGACGGCGTGCGCCAGTTCGACGGGCACATGAGCGAGCCCTCCGCCGACGGGCGCCGCGGCAAGGTGAGCGCCTCGTGCGTCTTCTGGATGGAGGCCGGCCGCGCCGAGGGGGCCTTTGCCACACAGGCGGAGGATCACGGCAACTGCAGCGTTGGCCGCCTCACGCACGGCTTCGCATCGTTGGAGGAAGTAGCCGGCAACGACGACATCGCCGCTCTGCTGGCCTCCGGTTGGGTGACGCCCGAGATGGTGCCGACGATCCCGGTCGTGAAGGAGCGCCCAGAAGTCATCACCTACGGCCGCCTCGACACGATGCCGGTCGGCGTGAGCCCCGACGTCGTCATGTTGCGGGTGAACGGGCGCCAGTTGATGGTGCTGTGCGATGCCGTCCCGGGACTGCGGATCGAGGGCAAGCCGCAGTGCCACATCGTCGCCGTCGCCAAGGAGGAGGGCGTCCCCGTCGCCAGCGTCGGGTGCGCCCTCAGCCGGGCACGCACCGGCATGCGCCCGGAGGAGATGACGTGCGCCTTCCCGGCCGCCACCTTCGGCCAGATCGTCGAGCAGATCGAGGCGACCGCCGCCACCGACTCGGTCGTGGCGAAGTACGCCGCCGACGACGCCCGTCGCTTCGAAGAGAGGGGCTGAACCAAGGCCCCATGCCCGGACCGCCGATCGAGCGGTGCAGCCCTCGCTCCGGGTCGAGAGCGGTCGCCGCCTAGTCCGAGAGCAGGGGGATGTCTAAAGGTCCTTGAGGGCTTCTCTCACCGCCGCTTCGATCTCGCCGTGCACGGCGACGTTCGCCCGCCGCTCGGTGTCGACGACGACGAAGGCCGGTAGCCCCGCGGCGGCAGCCGCTGCCCCCGCCGCCGCCAGTGCCGGCTCGAACTCCGCCGCCTCGGTGATCTCGCAAACGAAATAGCCGCAGGCGCCGACGAGCTCTGCGACCGCCGGCAGCTGGGGCGTCCCGAAGAGCCGCTCGAACTCCGCCTCCGCTAGCTCACTCGCCTGCGGGAGGAAATTGAAGATGCCCCCGCCCTCGTTGTCGAGCACGGTGATGACCGCCGCCATGGGGGGCGCCCCGGAGACGGGTCGCACCAAGCCGGAGGCGTCGTGCAGGACGGCGAGATCCCCGAGGAGACCGAAGACGCCTCCGGCGACACCGGAGGCGGCCAGGCCGAGCGTCGTGGACACGACGCCGTCGATGCCGTTGGCGCCTCGGTTGGCGACGACGCGGGGCGGGGCTGCACGAGGTCGCCCGAACCACTCCAGAATCCCGCACGGGCATGGAGGAGGAGGCGAAAAGGCACCCTTCCGTGGGCACGTGGGAATAGAGCGCCCGCGCGATGCCGGGCTCGGTAGCTTCCGAGTGCCCCCCGAGCACACGGTCGATGGCGCCCTGCGCCGCCGCCTCAGCCGCCGCCCAGCGCGCGAGCCAGCCGTCGGCGCTTCGTGCACCCACAGGCCCCGTTGGCGAGAGCCCGCCCGTGCGCAGCGACACCTCCCGGCCCGGGTCCTTCCAGCCCCAATCGGAGTCGACGGCGATGTGGACGGCGCCGGCGGCGGCCGTTTTCGACAGCCAGCCGGCCAGCACCTTGGACGCCCAGGGGTCACCGATTCGGAGCACGACCTCCGGCATCATCTCGCCAGCAAAACCCTCATCTCGCAACAAAGCGTCGGCCGCTCCCACGACCTGGGGGCCGGCAAGGCGGCAGCCGGAAGGGGGGTCCGCCAGCACCGGCCAGCCGAGCTCCGCCCCCAGGGCGTTGAGGGGGGCCGCGAGCTCGCTCGGGCACCGCCCGACGACGATGATGCCGCGGGCGCCAGCTCGCAGGTGGTCGGCGAGCTCGCCGAGATCGGACGCAGCCCTGCCCCCGATCTCGTGCCAGGCTCTCTGCTCGGTCCGCGCCGGCGGCAGCTCGCCGGGCTCGCCCAGGAGCGGCTCGCGAAACGGCAGGTTGAGGTGGACGGGGCCCGGACCAACAGGTCCGCTGGCGGCCTCGGCGAGGGCACGGCTGGCGAACGACCGCCACATGGGGCGGGCGGCCTCGTCGGGCACGCCGAGGTCGGAGAACCAGCGAACCGCACGGCCGAAGAGGTGTACCTGGTCGATGGTCTGCGGCGCCCCGACGTCGTGCGCCTCCGGGGGGCGATCGGCCGTGCAGACGATGAGCGGTACGCCGGCGTGGTGCGCCTCCACGACGGAGGCGTGCAGCTCGACGGCGGCGGTGCCGCTCGTCGTGAGCACGACCGTGGGACGACCGCTGCCGAGCGCCAGCCCCACGGCGAAGAAACCCGCCCCCCGCTCATCCAACCGCACGCTCACTCGAAGGCCGCCGTGACGCAGGAGGGCGAGGGCCATCGGTGTCGACCGGGAGCCGGGGCAGACGACGGCGTCGCGCACACCGCCCCGCCACCACTCGTCGGCGAGGGTGGCGCAGAACGCCGCAGCGGTGTCGGCCGCTACCTTCGACATCCGTGCCCACCCAACCACGCGCAGCTCCGCTCCACGTTCGCCGGACCGGCAGCGGGAAGCGGATCATCCTCGTTCACGGTTTCACGCAATCGTCGCTGTCGTGGGCCGGCATCGCCGAGGATCTCGGGCAGGACCACGAGGTGATCGCCCCCGACCTGCCCGGTCACGGGCAATCTCCCCGAGCATCCGGCGACCTCGCCGGCGCCGCCGACCAATTGGCGGAGAGCTGCGGCAAGGGAACCTACGTGGGCTACTCCCTCGGTGGCCGCATCTGCTTGCATCTCGCTCTTCGCCGGCCCATCCTCGCCGAGCGCCTCGTGCTCATCGGGGCGACAGCGGGCATCGAGGACTTCAACGCCCGGGCGGGTCGTCGAAGCGCCGACGAGGCCGTCGCCGACCGCCTTGCCGGGGGAGGCGACGCCGGCCTTGCCCGTTTCATCGACGAGTGGCTGGCAGGCCCGCTCTTCCAGCACCTCAGCGACAAAGAGGCCGACCGTCCGGCCCGCCTCGTCAATCACGCCGCCGACTTGGCCGGCTCTCTGCGACACTTCGGGCTGGGTACCCAGCTGCCGTTGTGGGAGCAGGCTCGCGGACTCCACATGCCCGTGCTCGTGGTGGCGGGCGACAGGGACCCCAAGTTCGTCGCACTCGGCGAGCGTCTCGCAGGTGCGATCGGGACGAACGCCCTCTTCCTGCTCGTGCCGGGTGCCGGCCACGCCGTCCCCTTCGAGCAGCCGGAGCCGTTCGCCACCCTCATCCGCTCGTTCGTCGCCGGCGAGGTGTGGCCCCCTCCGCCTCCCCCCGACGACGGCTGAGGACGGCGTCACCAGGCGATACCCATGGCCGGCCCTCCCCCCGACGACGGCTGAGGACGGCGTCACCAGGCGATGCCCACGGCCAGGAGCACTCCGAAGGCGAGTAGCAGCCGTCCCGTTGCAACCAGCACCGGGACGAGATCGCGCCCGCTGGCTCCCCGCAGGACGCTCCGCGCAGGGGGAATGGCGAGGAGGGTGGCGAGCAGCGTCAACAGCGCCAGGCGCCGGTCCGTCGCCAGGATGAGGGCGAGCGCGAAGGCTCCCGCCAGGCAGCCGACGTAGAGCCATCGGGTGCGTCCGTCGCCGAGTCGCACGGCCAGCGTCCGTTTGCCCACGGCGGCATCGGTCGGGATGTCGCGCAGGTTGTTCACGACGAGCACCGACACCGAGAGGAGCCCGACCGGCACGGCGGCCAGGAGGGCCAGCCCGGTGACACGCTGCAGGCTGACGTATGCCGTGCCGGCGACGGCGACGAGGCCGAAGAAGACGAAGACGAAGAGCTCGCCGAAGCCCGAGTAGCCATAGGGCCGCGGGCCCCCGGTGTAGAACCAGGCGGCCGCGACCGAGACACCCCCCACGAGCAGCAGCCAGGGCGAGGTCACGAGCGCGAGGGCGAGGCCGGCGAGGCCGGCGAGGGCGAAGCTCAGCCAGGCGGCCCGCTTGACGGCCTTCGGCTCGGCGAGACCGCCGGCGACGAGGCGCACCGGGCCGACGCGAACGGTGTCGGTCCCGCGAACCCCGTCGGAGAAATCGTTGGCGTAATTGACTCCGACCTGGAGGGCGAGGGAGACGACGAGGGCGAGCGCCGAATGCTCCCAGATGACGCGACCACCGGCAGCCGCCACCGCCGTCCCCACGAGAACGGGCACGACGGCGACGGGCAGCGTCCGGGGCCGTGCCCCCGCAACCCACGCGGCCGGCTTGGTCATGGCCGGTCCTGGTTGGCTTTGCAGGGCGATCCGATCAGGGACGTCGCGGGAACCGGGAGAAGTCCGGCTTCCGCTTCTCGACGTAGGCGTTGCGACCCTCCTGGCCCTCCTCGGTCATGTAGAAGAGCATGGTGGCGTCGCCCGCCAGCTGTTGCACCCCCGCCAGACCGTCGTCGGCGGCGTTGAAACCCGCCTTCAGCATCCGCAGGGCGATCGGCGAGAGGGCGTTCATCTGCCTGCACCAGTCGAGCGTCTCGGACTCGAGGCGGTCGAGCGGCACGACGGCGTTCACGAGTCCCCAGGCAAGGGCCTGCTCGGCGTCGTACTGGCGGCAGAGGAACCAGATCTCCTTGGCGCGCTTCACGCCGATGGTCCGCGCCAGCAGCCCGGAACCGAAGCCGCCGTCGAAGCTGCCCACCTTCGGACCGGTCTGACCGAACCGAGCGTTGTCGGCTGCGATGGTGAGATCGCAGACGAGGTGGAGCACGTGCCCACCGCCGATGGCGTAGCCGGCCACCATGGCAACGACCGGTTTCGGGAGGCGGCGGATTCTGGATCTGGAGATCGAGCACGTTGAGGCGGCCGATGCCTCGGCGGGCGACCTCGTCGTCGCCGAGGTAGCCGTCGTCGCCCCGGATGCGCTGATCGCCGCCGGAACAGAACGCCTCCGGGCCTTCTCCCGTCAAGATGATGACGCCGACATCGGGATCGTCCCGCCCCACCTCGAAGGCCCGAGAGAGCTCGAAGAGGGTCTGGGGCCGGAAGGCGTTGCGCACCTCGGGCCGACAGATCGTGATCTTGGCGATTCCCTCGGCTGTCTCGTAGCGGACGTCCTGGTAGTCGCCGGTTTCCTTCCAGTCAGCCGGCATGGCGGTCAGGCTAATGGCAGTCCTCGGGCACAGGTCCAATCCTGCGGGCGACGGCCGGTCCGGGGCGACGGCGACGGAGGCGGTTGAGGAACTTCGCGCATACGCCAGCAACCTCGACCGCTTCGCGGCGGCTGGCGGCCGGGCGGGCCGTACGGCAGCCTGGTCACGTGCCTCGCCTCGTCGCCCTCGCCCTGCCCGCGGGAGCGCAGTTCGTCGAACGGCTGCAGAGCGCCTGGGAAGCCGGGGACGCCGTGCTCCCCATCGACCTCCGCCTGGCAGCTCCGGCGCGCGCCCGGCTGCTGGCGTCGCTGCGGCCGGCGTGTTGGGTCGACGGCGACCTCAGTGAGGTCGAGCTCCCCGGTGCCGAGCCCGTGGAGGAAGGTGACGCCCTCGTCATGGCGACGAGCGGAACCACCGGCGAGCCGAAGGGCGTGGTGCTCACCCATGACGCCGTGGCGGCGTCCGCCCGTGCCACCAGCGAGCGACTCGGCGTCGAGCCGACGACCGACGCCTGGTGGGCCTGTCTGCCGCTCTCCCACGTCGGCGGCCTCGCCGTCGTGACGAGATCCCTCTTGCAGGGCGTGCGTTGTGAGGTCGTCGAGGGTTTCTCGGAGGAGGGCGCGGCGCGGGCACTCGACGACGGCGCCACGCTCACGTCCCTCGTACCGACGGCGCTCCGGCGCCTCGAGCGAGCCGTCGCCGACCGCTTCCGCTGCATCGTCCTCGGCGGACAGGCGCCGCCCACCCTTACCCCGCCGAACGTCGTCACCACCTACGGCTTGACCGAGACCGGGAGCGGTCTCGTCTATGACGGCCGCCCCGTGGCGGGAGCGGAGGTCCGCGTCGTCGCCGGCGAGATTCAGGTGCGGGGGCCGATGTTGCTCCGTTGCTACCGGGACGGGCGCGACCCGAAGGATGCCGACGGATGGTTGGCCACGGGCGATGCCGGCGAGATCCGATCGGACGGGACGCTGGCGGTCCGCGGGCGTCTCAGCGAGATGATCATCAGCGGGGGCGAGAACGTCTGGCCGACGGCTGTGGAGGCGGTGCTCTCCCGCCATGCAGGCGTGCGCGACGTGGCCGTCGCCGGCGTCCCCGATGCCGAATGGGGCGAACGGGTCGTGGCCTACGTCGTGCCGTCCGACGACCTCGCGATGGCCCCCGGGCGGCTGCTCGCAGAGCTGCGGGAGCTCGTGGCGGACGAGCTCGCCGGCTTCGCCGCCCCCCGCCAGATCGTCATGGTCGAGTCGGTCCCGCGGGGACCGCTCGGAAAAGTTCAGCGAGAGCGTCTCGGCACGCTCGAAGGCGAGTCCGCCGGGCGTTGAGCAAGGCGCGGGAGGACGGCCCGCAGGCTCCGGCCGCGCAGGCAGCCGGCCCAGACGCCGGCACCGTAGGCAAGGTCGTCGAGCAGGCCGTAGAGGAGCGTTGCCAGCAGGCCCGGGTGAGGGACCGACCAAGGAGCCGGCGGCCTGCGAGGAGCGGGCTCCGGGGGGCGAAGCCCAGAGCGAGCAGCGGGCGCCCGGCGGGCCGCCCACCACAGCGGCAACCACAGCCGAAGACGGCTGGCGAGCTCGACGGCGAGCAGTGCCCCAGCAACGGGACGGCGCAGCCGCCGCAGGGCGAGGGCGCCTACGAGCGCCGGCGGCCACCAGACTCGGCGCAGCGCCGTCGCCAGGCCGGCGATCGCCCACAGCTGCCCCCTTGCGACCGTTGTGACGGCGGCGACGGTGGGGGCCTCGACGCCGAGGTGGCGGAGTTTCGATCGCAACGAGCGAGCGGGCACTGCCGTGAAGACCACCCAGGTGGCCGCTCTGTGGCCGAGGATGTCACCCCTGCGAAAGGCCAGAGGGACCACCGCCGTCGCCAGCACGGCGACCACCGCCCGCCAATTCCCTTCGAATGGAGCCACCGTGCCCGGGTGTCGCCGCTCCAAGGCGGCTGCCGAGCTCCCGTAGGCAAAACGTTGCCGGACGAAGGCGAACACGCCCGGGCGGCTGTCGTGCCCGACGACCGAGCGAGGCTCGTAGCGCACGCTCCAGCCGCCCTCCTCCAGGCGTCGCAGGAGATCGACGTCCTCGCCGACGGCCAGCTCGGGCTCGAACCACCCGACGTCCTCGAGGGCCGCTCGCCGGCACACGAGCGCCGCCGAGGGAACGTAGGAGAGGCGGCGGTGGGCGCCGACGATGCCCGGCTGCGAGCCGAGGTCAAGGGGCGAGCCGAGGGATTCGTAAGCAGCCAGGGCGCCGGTCCCAACCGCCCGGACGCGGGGAGCGACGGCGCCCACGGTGGCGTCCTCGAAGTGCCCGACAAGGCAGTCGAGCCATCGGGCGGGGGCGCGGGCGTCGGCATCGAGGAAGGCGACAAAGGGTGAGCTGAGGAGGGAGCGGGCGGCGTTTCGAGCCGATGCGGGGCCCCCGGGGTGGCACCTCCGGACGAGCTCGGCTCCCGCCGCTGCGGCCGTCGCCTCCAGGCGGACGCCGCTCGCGTCGAGGGAGCCGTCGTCGACGACGATGACGCGGCCCGCGAACTCGGCTCGCAGTTCCTCGAGCAGCCGGGCGGCGGCGGCATCGTCGTCTCGCACGGGCACGACCACGGTCACCTCGTCGGAGGACGGCGGCCGCTCCGCCGGAATCGGGTGTGCGAAGCCTCCTCGCACGAGGAGCCGGGCCAACTCGATCCGTCTCGGCGACGTCACGGTGTCGCCGTCCGCCGGTTCGTCGAGAAGGCGGGCCGCCTCGCCGCTCAACCGGAGCAGGCGGAAGGGCTCGCCTCCGAGCAGCACTTCGCCGGAACGGCCGAGGCGGCGGACCCGCCGATCGAGCACGTAACCCGGCGTTGGCGCCTCAGGCGGCGGCTCTCGAGGGCCGGCTCCGTTAGTCGAAGACGAGGACGCCTCGCACGTTCTTGCCGTCGCGCATGTCCTCGTAGCCCTCGTTGATCTCCTCGAGGGAGTAGGACTTCGTGATCAGCTCGTCGAGCAGAAGGGTGCCCTCGCGGTAGAGCGAGAGCAGCTTCGGGATGTCGGCCCGGGGGTTGCCTCCGCCGAAGAGGGAGCCGCGAACCTCCTTTTGCCAGAGCGTCAGCTCGAAGAGGGAGAGTGTCACCTGCGACTGGGCGAACGGAGCGATGGCCGTCACGACGACCGTCCCGCCCTTGCGCACGAGCGACACCGTCGAGCCGAGGAGGTCGCCGTGAGCGACGCCCGTGGTGATGATGGCTGCATCTGCCAGCTGCCCCTGGGTCATGTCGTTCACGAGCGAGTACGCCTCGAAGACGTCCTTGGCGGTGTGCGTGGCCCCGAAACGCTTGGCGCTCTCGCGCTTGAGCTCGACCGGGTCGACGGCCACGATCCAGCGCGCCCCTGCCATCTTGGCTCCCTGCACGGCGTTTGACCCGATGCCGCCGACGCCGACGACGACGACGACGTCACCCGGGCCGACCCGCGCCGTGTGGACGGCCGAGCCCCAACCGGTGGCGACGCCGCAGCTGACGAGAGCGGCCTTGTCGAGGGGGATGTCCGCATCGATCTTGATGACCGACGCCTCGTGCAGCACTTGGTGAGTGGCGAAGCAACCGACGAGGGACATCGGCGCCAGCCCCTGCCCCTTGGCGTGCATGCGGTGCACACCGTTGGCGATCGGTGTGCCGAGCATGAGGTACTGCCCGAGGTCGCAGAGGTTCTGGTGGCCGCTGGCGCACGGGCGACATCTGCCACAGCTCGGGATGAAGCTCATGACGACGTGGTCACCGGGCTTGACGCTCGTGACGTGATCGCCGACCTTCTCGACGACTCCGGCCCCTTCGTGCCCGCCGACGGCCGGCAGCGCCATCGGGATGTCACCGGTCACGATGTGCTCGTCGGAGTGACACAAGCCGGCCGCGCCCATGCGGACGAGCACCTCCTCCGGCTCGGGATCGCCGAGCTCGACGTCCTCGATTCGCCACTCCTCGTTGAGTCCCCACAAGACGGCGGCCTTCGCCTGCATGGCGCAGCTCCTTCCTCGAGCGGACACGGACGGGGTGGTTTGTGCCTCGCGCCGGGTCCCTGCGGCCGACGGTACCACCGGCGTGGGGCAGCGGGGCCGCCCGGCGTTCCCTTGGCCGGCGGTCCGTCGGCCAGTGGACGGCTCGTCACCCAACTTGGTAGTGGGTTCCGCACATATGTGAGCGAAACTCACTACCACGTCTCTCAGCGCAACCGCTCCCGGGCGCATGTGACCGGATTTTGCGACCGACTGTGTCGGGCCGGAACACAACACCATCCCGACCATCCCGAAACCCACCCCCGGCTGGTGCCCTCGCCGGCGGCCACCTCGCCCTCAGCGGGCAGTCATGCCGGCGTCGACAGGAAGCACCGCGCCGGTCACGCCGCTCGCGGAGGCTCCGCACAGCCAGACGACGGCGGCCGCCACCTCTTCGGGCTCGAGCAGGCGGGGCTCGAGGTGATGAACGCTGAACTCCTCAGGGCTCGCGAGCCCGTACAACGCCGCGCTGGCCGTGAGGGCCGCCGTACGTGTCGACCCGGGCGCCACGACGTTGGCGGTGATGCCTTCCGGGCCGAGCTCGGCGGCCAGACTGCGGATGAGGCCGATGACGCCGTGTTTCGCCGCCACGTAGGCGCTCAGCAGCGGGAGGCCCACGACTGCTCCGGCAGAGGCGACGGCGACGAAGCGACCCTGCCGGGGCGCCGGCCGCTGCAGCATGGCCGGCACGGCGGCGCGGGCAAGTCTCCAGACTCCGGCGAGGTTGACGCCGAGCATCGCCTCCCAGAGCGCGTCGCCCGTCTCCCAGGCAGGCCTGCCGCCGCCGATCACCCCGGCGACGGCGACGGCCGCATCGAGTCCGCCGAAGCGCTCCGTCGCCCGTGCCACGGCCGCGGTGAGGCCGTCCTGGTCTCGGACATCAGCCACGTGCCCGAGGGCGTTCGGCCCGCACTCCTCCACGAGCGCCTCGAGCTCGGCCGGAGCCGCAAGCCGGTAGTCGACGGCCGAGTCGTCGGCGCACGAGTCGACGAGCAGCAGGCGCCAGCCCGCCCTCGAGAGCCCTCGGGCGACTTCGGCCCCGATGCCGCGGGCGGCGCCCGTCACGACGGCGACACGACCGCCCCCCTCGGCCGCCCGCATACCCACCACGGCGGCGGCGGGCTGGGCCGGCGTGCCTGCGAACGCCGGGCCGACAGAGGAGGCCGCCTCGGCGCCAGCGGGGGCAGCGGCGCCAGGGACTGCATCCGGCGCCGGCGCCGGGTGAGTGGTGGTCATGAGGCCTCCGTTTCGTCGTAGCCGTCGTCGCCGTCTTGGGCGCTGACCCGAGGACCCGTGGCGACGCCTTCCGGCAGCTCTCCCCACTCGGCCAGCGTCGAGAGCAGGGCGTCGGCCGCCGCCTCGGGCTCGAGCACGAGCGTGCGCGCCGCCGGCCGCTCCTGCAGCGAGCCCGTGAGATCGAGGATGCGCTCGCGCGCCCCGGCCCGGCGGGAGGAGGCACCACGCGGGTCCGCGGCCGGAACGGTTCCTCCGCCACGAGCTCGACCCCGTCCGCGGCCGAGCCGGCGAGAGCCTCGGAGTCGAGCGCTCCATCGAGCACCACGACCTTGGCAGTGCGGGCCGCAAGTGTGGCGGCGAGGGTCGCCCGCCGCAGCCGCGCCGTGGCGGCTTCGACCGAGACGACACAGGGCGGCCGTAGCCGGAGTCGCTCGCGGCGCCCCCGGTCGAGCCGTCTCTCCACCTCGAGCTCGAAGCCGTGATTGGCCTCGGGGGCGGCCGGCAGGCTCAGGCCGATGAGGCCGAGCGCCTGAGCGGCTGCGAGCTCGGCGGCGAGGAACGCCGGCACCGATCCGCTGCCGCGGTCGACACTGGCGTCGCCGCAGCAGACAAGGACGGAGCCCGAGCCGTCGCCGTCGGCGGACCCGGAGCTCCATCCACCGCCGGCGGCAGACCCGGAGCTCAATCGACCGCCCGAGGCGGCACCGGAGCCCGAACCGGAGCCCGAGCGCGCCGCCGGCAACAGGCTCCGTATGCCCGCAGCAAGGGCGGCGGCCACGACGGCGCTCGATTCCCCGCCGTTGAGGGGCACCCGTAAGGCCCGGGCAGCCCCGGCGGCGAGGGCGCCAAGCAGCATGGTCTCAGACTGCGTCCCGCCGGCACAGAGGGCAACCACCTCGGCGCCGGCCGTCTCGGCGATGCGCAGCGCCCACTCGAGAGCCGCTTTGTCGGCCGCCGACGGTCCCGCCGACACGGGGTCGGCCGTGACGGCGCCCGTGAGGGGATCGACGGCGGCGCGCAGCTCGACGAGCTTCAGACAGGCGACGACCACCGGCGCCCCCGGGGCGGGCGGTCGCAGCGGTGCTGGCCCGGCGCCCCGCC
Organism: uncultured Actinomycetota bacterium; assembly: GCA_963735115.1. GTDB lineage: Bacteria > Actinomycetota > Acidimicrobiia > Acidimicrobiales > Bog-793 > JAKACA01. The sequence continues at coordinate 861,209 of CAVTJR010000002.1, forward strand.
CGTTCGCATCCTCCTGCATGCCGGGACCCCTCACGAGTGCCGGTAGACGACGCCGGCCCCACCCTCCGGGTAGCGCCACGTGATCGCCCCGTGCGTGTTGCACACCATGTAGCAGGTACCGCACTCGAAGCACTGCTCGTAGTTGAAGAGGATCCCCCCGTCCGAGAGGGGCACGAAGAGCCCAGCCGGGCAGGCGGTGACGCACTCGCGCGTCGTGCAGCCGCGGCAGGCGTCGCCGTCGACGACGATGTGGGCGTCGGGAGCGACGCGGAACTCCGTCGTCGCCATGCGGTCCTCGAAGGCGATCTCGGGAAGCACGGGAGCGGTCACGGCGTCATCCCAGCATCCGCCACGACGCCCAGGCGTCTCGGGCGAGGTCTCGCCAGCGCAGACCCGTGGTGCGGACGTGCCGGCGGACGAGGGAGGCGAGGCGGGGTTTCGGGGCCGGGTTCGACACGGTGAACACCTCCTCGACGATGTCACACACGAACTGCGGGTAACGGTGCTGCACTCGGTCGGAAAGCAGGAGGTGGGGCGCCCGCTTCAGGCGCTCGAGATCCGCCAGCACGAAACCTTCCTTCAGCCGCCGGCGGTACGACGCCTCCAGCCTGCGCCCGCTCACATCGCCGGCGGCCAACGCTTCGGCAACCGAGGCTGCCGCCGCCGCTCCGGACGAGATGGCGAAGTTCACACCCTCCAGCCAAAGCCCGGAGGCGAGGCACATGGCGGCGGCGTCCCCGGCCACGACCATCCCCGAGGTGGCGAGCTTCGGCATCATCGACACGCCCGCCTCCGGGATGAGGTGCGCTCCGTACTCGACGAGGTCCGCCCCGGCGACGAGGGGGGCGATGGCGGGGTGGGTTTTGAATTCGGCGAGGATCTCCTCGGGGCGGCGGCCGGACTCCGTCAGCGACGGCAGCGACAGCACGAGTCCGACCGAGATCGTCTCCCGGTTCGTGTAGAGAAACGCCCCGCCTCCCACCCCTCCCGTCCCCCCGAGGATCTCGAAGTCGGCACCCTCACCCTCGGCCAGCCCGAAGCGACGCTCGATCTCGACGGCCGGCAGCGCCAAGATCTCCTTCACGCCGAGGGTGTAGTCGGCTGGGTCGGACGGTCCGGCGCACCCGGCCTCCTTTGCGAGGAAGGAGTTCACCCCGTCGCACGCCACGACCGCCTGCGCGCTCACGTCCCCGTCGCCCCGGTCGGTCCGCACACCCGCGATGGCGCCGGATGCGTCACGGAGCAGCCCGACGGCGGTCGTCGAGGTCAGCAGCACCGCCCCGGCCTCGACGGCCTTCGAGGCCAGCCAGGCGTCGAAGGCCGGCCGCAGGGCCGTGGCGCCGTTGTAGGGGAACTGCGCCCACGCCGTCGTCCGGAAGTCGACCGACAACGCCTGGGAGTCGGTGAGGAACATCGTGGCTCGGCGGGTCACCCAGCGCTCGAGCGGGGCCTCCTCCCGCCAAAGCGGGACGAGGTCGTCGAGAACCCTCGGATAGACCACGCCGCCGAAAAGGTTCTTCGAGCCAGCCGCAGGGCCGCGCTCGAGGAGGCAGACCCGCAACCCGGCCCGCGCCAGCTGCATGGCGGCGGTCGAGCCGGCAGGTCCGGCGCCGACGACGACGACGTCGAACTCCGCCGTCACCGCCCTCCTCCGCCTTCTGTCAGCCGTCGAGCCAGCACGGCCACGAGCGCCCCGGCGTCGGTCACGAGGGCGAGGTCGGCCATAGCCATCATCGGGCAGCTCCGGTCGAGGTTGACCGAGACGACGTGGCGCGGGCGGCCGAGGCCGCCGAGGTGCTGGGCCGCCCCGGAGATCCCGAATGCCACGTAGCAGCGAGGCCGGACGGACACACCGGTCGTGCCGATCTGGCGGTCGTGACCGAGCCAGCCGGCGTCGGTCACGACCCGCGTGGCCCCGAGGGAGGCGCCTAGCCTGGCGGCGACGACCTCGAGCATCGCCAGCTGCTCTGGCCCGCCGAGCCCGCCGCCGGCGGCCACGATCCGGTCTGCCTCGGTGAGATCCATCACCGCCGGGTCAGTCGCCATCACCTCGAGGAGCTCGGGATCGGGGCCGCCGGCGGGACTGGGAAGGCTCCCGGGGCCGTCCGGACCGGCGTCGCTCCCGCGTTCGGTCTCGCTTCCGCCGGCGGCCGATCCCAGCCGCACGACCGACGGCGCCGCCTGTGCCCGTCCTCCGTCGGAAGGACACGCTGACCTGGAGCCCGGCAGCAGCGTGGCGACAAAGGGCCCGTGAGCGCGGAAACGAGCAACCTGGTGTCCCTGCCTCCACGCGAGCGACGCCCCCTCGCCCGTCACCCTGAGGGCCCCGGCGAGCAGCGGGCGGCGGAGGATCGCCGCCAGACGGGGCGCCAGGTCGCGACCGTCCGGAGAGGCGGGCAGCACGACGACGTCGTCGGAGCTGACGTGGGGAGCGATGGCGGCCGCCCACGCGGCCGGGCGGAAGGCCGCCCCCAGCTCGAGCACCCGCAGCTCCCTGCAACCGACACGGCCAGCGACGCCGCTCGCGCCGGTCACCAGCTCGGCCGCCGCCTCCGCTGCCCCGTCGCCGGCGATGATGGCGAGCCCGCCTGCCTCGGCGATCGCCTCCTCGGACCCGAGCACGAGCGAGCCGCCCCTTGCCGGCACGACGGCGATCACGGGCGAGACCCTTCCCGCTCGCCTTCGATAACGGCGGCGTGCGCCCGCCGGGGAGCGACGCAGTCTCCCGCCCGGCGCACGTCGAGGCCGGGGCGGGCCTGCCTGAGGGCGAAGTAGAGGTCTGCGTCGGCCTCGCCCGGGATCGCGAGGATGACGAAGTTCACGTTTCGCTCTTCCGTCACCCCCGTCGGGTGGTGCAGGAGCTGCAGGGCGCCGCCGGCGGCACCCATGACGACGCGGTCGGTCGACTGGGTGATGCCCTTGGAGGCGGCGCGCATGTTAAAGCCCTCGAGGTCGAGCGTGATGCCCAGATCCTGGCCCACCACCATGCCCGGCGTCACGATCTCGACGTTGCACCCCCGCTCGGCAAGGAGCTCGGCGACGCTCGTCGCCGGGTGAAAGCCGACCTCGTCGACGACGAGGACGTCGCCGTCGGGTGCGACGGTGCCGCTGAGCACCTCGGTGACGTCGGCGACCGGAACCCCCTCTGCCACGGCCGTCTCGACCCAGAACGGGCGCCGCGGCCGTGAGCCGGTGGCGACGACGATGGTGCGGGCACCGACCGCCAGGGCGCCCTCGACGGTCGCCTCCACACCGAAACGCAGCTCGACCCCGAGCTCGAGGCACTCGTGCAGCTGGTTGCGGACGAGGTCGCCGAATTCGGCCCGGTTGGGCACCGAGGCGGCCAGGCGCACCTGACCGCCGGCTTCGCTCGACCGCTCGAGCACCGTCACCGCCAGCCCGCGTCGTGCGCCCGCGATGGCCGCCTGCAGGCCGGCCGGCCCGGCACCGACGACGAGCATCCGCCCGCGGCCGCCGCCCCCGCCCGGCCGGCCGCCCCCGAAGGCACCGAGCGGCGACGCCGCTTCCGCTGCCTCGTGGCCGGTGCTCGGGTTCTCGATGCATCCCAGCCAACGGTTCAGCCCCATGCGCCCGACGCACTCCTGGTTACAAGAGAGGCAGAGGCGGATCGCCTCCGTCCGGCCGGCGCGGGCCTTTGCGACGAGATCGGGATCGGCGATCTGGCCGCGCACGATCCCGACGAGATCGCACTGGCCCTCCGAAAGGGCCCGCTCGGCCTGCAGGGGATCCTTGAAGCGCCCGACTCCGACCACCGGCAGGGAGACGGCTTCGCGGATGGCCGACGGGATGAAGCTGGCGTAGCCCGGGGGCACGTGCATCGACGCCTCGATCATGTAAAGCGTCGCCGTCGCCACGCCGATCGAGGTGTTGATGTAGTCGGCGCTTCCCTGCTCCTCGATCATCTCGGCCACCCTCACCGCCTCGTCGATCGTGGAGCCGCCCTCGATGAGCTCGTCGCCGCAGAGGCGCACACCGAGGGCGAGGCCCGGGCCGATCTCCGCCCGGACGGCCTCGAGCAGCTCGAGCAGGAGGCGGGCGCGTCCCTCGAGGGACCCTCCGTAGCGGTCCGTCCGCAGGTTGGTGGCACTCGACAAGAAGCCCCGCACGATCGACGAATGCGAGCACTGCAGCTCGATGCCGTCGAAGCCGCCTTCGCGGCAGTGGCGCGCCACGGTGGCGTAGCCGGCGACGATCTCGGCGATCTCGGCCTCGCTGACGGCGTGCGGCACTTCGCGGAACAACGGGTCGGCCACCGGTGATGGCGCCCACACCGCCAGGCGCGTGTACATGCCGGAACCTTGGCCTCCGTTGTGGTTGATCTGGGCGAAGATCGGCACGCCATGGCGGTGGACGGCTTGGGTGATGCGCCGGTAGCCGGGCACGACGGCGGGCTGATAGCCGTGGATGAGCTTCTCGTAGGGCCAGTCGGTCGGGTGGGTGGAGTGCTCCTCGGTGATGATGAGGCCGGCGCCGCCCGCCGCCCGGGCCGCGTAGTAGGCGGCATGCTGCTCGGTCGGGAGGCCGTCCTCGGCGTAGTTCGTGAGGTGGGCGGAGAAGACCGCCCGGTTCGCCACCGTCACCGGACCGATGCGAAGGGGCGAGAATAGCAGCGGATAGCGCTGGCTGCGGGTCACGACCCGATGCCCACGCCGGCGGGCAACCGAAGGCTGAGAGCGGCGCGGCGTCCCTCCAGCACCGCTTCGAGCACCGTGCGGGGGGCGACGGCGTCGCCCGCCACGAAGACGCCGGGGCGCGAGGCGGCCACGGCGCGAAAGAGCGTGTCCTCCGGCAGGCGATGGCCGGCATCGACGAGAACGGCCGCCGGCAGCTGGCGCACCTCGCCGGAGTCACGCTGCTCGACCACGACGCCGTCGCTGTCGACCGAGCGGACGAGCGATCGGGTCACGAGGACAACCCCTGCCTGTTGCAACCGCACACTGGCGGGTGCCAGGTCGCCGGTCCGCGCCAGCTGCTCGCCGACGACGAAATCCGGCGTCACGAGCGTGACCGCCCCGCCCAGGGACGCCAGCAGCTCGGCCACCCCGATCCCGATGGGGCCGCCGATGGGGTCGAAGACGACGGCGGGTGACACGGGTGCCTCGCCGACGAGGCGCTCGGCCGCGAGCATCTCGGCGGCGGTGAGCACGGGAGCGAAGGGGGCGACGGCGAAGCCTCGCCGGCCGGGCCTCGAGCCGGTGCAGCAGACGACGGGGCCCTCATGGGCGTCGAGCTCCTCGAGGGCGACGTCGTGGCTGGTGACGATCTCGACGCCGGCGAGGGTGCATTCCGCCTCGAGCCACTCCACGAAACGGGCGAGCCGCTCCCGGCCAGGCGCCCGGCTGGCCGTCACGACCATGCCGCCGAGGCGCTCCGCCCGCTCGAGGACGGTGACCTCCAGGCCGCACAGCGCCGCCACGCGGGCGCACTCCAGCCCGGCCGGGCCACCCCCGACGACGAGCAGCCGATCCGAGCGCCCGCCGTCGCCGTCCCGCGCCCCCCTCGCCCGTCGGCCTTCGCCGGCCTCGTTACCGGCGCCTTGCCCGCCGGGCGTGCCGGCCGGAGGACGGCTCGGAGGCGGAGGGGGAGCCGCCTCCTCCACCGACTCGTAGCCGGTGTGGGGGTCGGTGGTGCAGGAGACGAGGGGGTTTCGTGGGTCGCGCACCTGGCAGGCCTGGTTGCACAAGGTGCACGGGCGGACGCGCGCCGGCTCTCCGGCAAGGACCTTCGAGCCAAGGGAGGCATCGGCGATGAACGCCCGTGTCATCTCGACGAGATCGGCCTCGCGGCTCGCCAGGATCTCGACCGCCATGGGCACCTCCACGATGGAGCCCTGGGCGACGACGGCGACCGAGGGCGGCAGGCTCGAGCGCACGAGCGCCGTCGCCTCCCGGTTGAAACCGGGGGCGACGTGGCCGTCGGGATGGGTGGCGCCCGTGCCGTAGGCCGAACCGCGCACGACCGTGACGTAGTCGAAGCGCCCGGGCGTGGCCAGCTCTGCGAGCAGCCGGGCGGACGCCGTGGGCACGAGCCCTGCCCACGGCGCCAGCTCGTCGCAGCTGAAGCGCAGACCGACGAGACCGTGGGCGGCTGTGCCGACGGCATCGAGGACCTGGCGGAGGAGGCTCGAGCGGTCGGAGCCGAGCTCGTCGGGGCGGAGGTTCGTGAGGCCGGAGCAGAACTGTCGCAGCAGGCTCCACTGCCCGGCGTTCACCTCGACCCCGTCGCAGCCGGCGGCGCCCGCGAGGGCGGCCGCCTGAGCGAAGCCGTCGACGACGGCGGCCACGTCCTCGTCCTCCATCACCTTCGGGACCTCCCGCGTGACGACGTCCGGCACGCTCGAAGGAGCGAGGAGAGCGGCCTGGTGATAGGCGCTCGAGCCCTGCCCGCCGGCGTGGCCGATGGCCGCCAGCACGAGGGCTCCCTCTTCGTGGCATGCGGACGCCACCGCAGCCCAGCCCTCGGCGCACTCCGACGCCAGCGGCGCGCGCTCGTATGGCCAGTCGGAGGCGTGCACGGAGGCCTCCTCGATCACAACGACCCCGGCGCCACCCGCCGCCCTCGAGCGGTAGTAGGCGACGTGGCGGGCGGAGACCGAACGGCGGTAGCCGAGGTTGGTGACGTGCGGTCCGAAGACGAAGCGGTTTCGGGCCGTCGTGCTCCCGAGGCGAACCGGGTCGCCGAGGGCGGTCACCGGGTGAGCGAAGCGCCGAGCGACCCGAAGGCGACGGGGACGGGGCGCCCCGGCTTGCCGTGGCCGCGCCCGCCGTGCACCGGCAGCCACCTGGCCGACGACCCGCCGGCGCCCAGGCGGGCGAGGGCGCGCTCGCCGTGGCCGAGGACGCATTCGGGATCGGGGCCGTCGAGGGGCAGGCCCGTGAAGAACTTGGCCGCCATGCAGCCGCCGTGGCAGGCGCCGTAAGAGCCGCAGGCGTTGCACGCCCCCGCCGGCGACGGCTTACGCAGCCCGGTGAAGAGCTCGCTCTCCCGCCACACGGCGCCGAAACCCCCCGCCTGCCGGATGCTCCCGGCCTTGAATTCCGGGTGCATGACGAAGGGACACGCATACACGTCGCCGATCGGATCCACCAGGCAGACGACCCGGCCGGCGCCGCACAGGTTCAGGCCGGCGAGCGGCTGCTCGCCGAGGGGGCCGAGGTGGAAGAAAGAATCGCCCGTGAGCACCTGCGGGTGGGCGACGAGGAAGGCGTGCACGCCGGCCAGCTGCTCCGCCGTCGGCCGGAGCTCGTGCCAGCTGGCGGCGCCCCGGCCGGAGGGGCGGAGTCTCGTCAGCCTCAGTTCGGCGCCGAAACGCCCAGCGAGCGCAAGCATCTGCGCGAGCTCGCCGGCGTTGTGGCGGGTCACGACGACGCTCACTTTGAACGAGGCGAAGCCGGCCTCCGCCAGCCGCTCCATCGCCCGCAGGGCGGCGGCGAACGTGCCGGCCCCACGCACGGGGTCGTTGGACGACGGCGAGGCGCCGTCCAGGCTGATCTGGATGTCGAGGTACCCCATCTCGGCAAAGCGGCGTGCGCGGCCCGGCGTCATGGTCGTGCCGTTGGTGGAGAACTTCACGCCCACCTTGCGCGAGACGGCGTACTCGACGATCTCGCAGAAGTCCGGGCGCAACGTCGGCTCGCCGCCGCCGATGTTCACGTAGAACACCTGCATCGCCGCCAGCCCGTCCACGAAACCCAACGCCTCGCTCGTCGTCAGCTCCTCCGGATCGCGCAGGCCGGAGCTCGACAGGCAGTGCACGCACGACAGGTTGCAGCCGTAGGTGAGCTCCCAGGTGAGGCAGATGGGGGCGTCGAGCCCGCGGGAGAGCTCGTCCGCCAGGCGCTCAGCCGCCATCTTGGCCGCCTGCCGCCGGCGCCGGTGCGCTCGCACGCGGGCGGACGACGTCGCTGCTCGCGAGCGAGGCGAGCGCTCGCACGAGGCTCGGCTGGCGCGCCTCGGAGATGCCGAGGGCGGCCATCGAGTCCGTCACAGAGCCGTGGGCGCCCAGCTCGCCGACGAGGCGGACGAGCTCGGGGGACCGCAGGAACGTCAGCCGGCGATTGCCGTAGTGATAGGCAAGCGCCCCGAACGGCTCGTTTCGCAGGGCGACGTCGGGGTGCAGCTCGTAGGGGTGTGCCGGGTCGAAGCCCGTCTCAGTAGACGCCGCACATCCCATCGATCGAGATCTCCTCCACGAGCAGCTCCTCCTCGATGAGGCCGTCGGCGAGGGTCCGCTGCGGCGCCTCGACGACGGCGCCCTCGGCGGCGTCGCCCTCGGCGGCGGTGTCGCCGGCGGCAGCGTCCTCAATGGTGGAGCTGTCGGCTTGGGCGACGGTCTCCGTGACGGTCATGACGACCTCCAGGCTCGAGCGCCCGGCGAGATCGGGCAGCGATGGGGGCGATGATAGTGACCGCTTTCGGCTGGGCTCACGGGCTCACACCGCCGCCGGGGGCCACGAGGGCGCCGCCGTCGACGACGAGCGTGATGCCGGTGATCCAGCGGGCGGCGTCCGACGCGAGGAAGAGGGCGGTCGTGGCGACGTCGTCCGGCTCGCCGATGCGGCCGAGCGGCAGCCGGCGGGCGACGAAGTCCTCGCCGTTCTCCCACAGGCCGCGGGCCAGTTGGGTGCGGACGAGGCCGGGAGCGATGGCGTTCACGCGCACAGGGCCGAGCTCGCCGGCGAGCTGGCGGGTGAGATGGATGACGGCGGCCTTGGTGACGTTGTACCAGCCGATGCCCGGCTCCACCCCGTAGCCGCCGATGGAGGCGATGTTGATCACCGAACCTCCGTGCTCGGCCATGGATGCCTTGTAGGCGAGTTGCGTCCAGACGAGGACGGCCGTCTGGTTCACCTGCACGGTCTTGTCAGCGCGGGGGAGGTCCATGTCGACGAGACGCCCGAAGTAGGGGTTGGTTCCGGCGTTGTTGAGGAGGATGTCGATGCTGCCGAAGTGGTCCATCGTCTCTGCCACGCAGGCTTCGGCCTGATCCGGCTCACCGGCGTTGGCGGCGAACCAGGCGACCTCCCCGTCGATCGTGGCGGCGGCCGCCTCCAGCCCCTCCGCCTTGCGAGAAGTCAGCATCACCTTGGCTCCCGCCTCGGCGAACCGTGCCGCCGTCGCCAGCCCGATGCCCCGAGAGCCGCCCGTCACGAGCGCCACCTTGCCGTCCAGTCTGAGGTCCATCGTCACACCGTAGGCTCCGGCTCTGGTGGCCGAACACCCTGCACCTCAGCAAGAGTCGGGCGCGCGCGAGAACCGCCTCGGCGCCGAGACGAGCCCCTACCTGCGCCAGCACCGTCACGACCCGGTCGACTGGTATCCCTGGGGGCCGGAGGCCTTCGAACGGGCGCGGCAGGTCGACCGCCCGCTCTTCCTCTCGATCGGCTACTCCGCCTGCCACTGGTGCCACGTCATGGCGCACGAGTCGTTCGCCGACGAGGCGACGGCGAAGCAGATGAACGAGAGCGTCGTCGCCGTCAAGGTCGATCGGGAGGAACGACCCGACGTCGACGCCATCTACATGGAGGCCGTGCAAGCCTCCAGCGGCCACGGCGGCTGGCCGATGAGCGTCTTCGCCACCCCGGACGGGCGGCCGTTCTACACCGGCACCTACTTCCCCAACCGTCCCGGCAGGGGCGCTCCGACGTTCCGCACGGTACTGGCAGCCGTGAGCGAAGCCTGGGCCAACCAACGCGAGGCCGTCGTCGACCAGGCGGAGGCGCTGTCGGACGCCGTCGCTCGCCGGCTGGCGCCTCCACCGCTTGGCTCCGCCGCCAGCGGCGAGGGATCGGTCGCCGGCGGGTCCGAGAGCTCGCCGCTCCTCGACGGCGCCGCCGTCCGCTCCGCCATCGGATCGGCCTGCAACCGCCTCGTGGAGATGGCGGACCCAGTCCACGGCGGCTTCGGACGTGCGCCAAAGTTCCCCCAGCCGCTCTTCCTCGATCTGCTGCTGCGGGCCCACGTGGAGGGGATCGAGCCCACGGGCACGGGCGGGGGCGCTCCGCTCGAGGTCGCTCTCGCCGCGCTCGAGGCGATGGCCTCGGGCGGGATCTGGGACCACGTGGGAGGGGGTTTCTCTCGGTACTCGGTGGACCGGGAGTGGCTCGTCCCCCACTTCGAGAAGATGCTCTACGACGAGGCGCTCCTCGCCCGCGTCTACCTGCACGCCTGGCAACTCACCGGCGACGCCCGCTGGCGCCAGGTGCTCGAGGAGATCCTCAGCTACGTCCTGCGGGATCTGTCGCTCCCCGGCGGCGGCATCGCCTCGGCCGAGGACGCTGATTCCGAGGGTGAGGAGGGCCTCTTCTACACCTGGACGCCGGCCGAGATCGAGGCGGTGCTCGGCCCCGCGCTCGCCGCGACCGCCCTCGACTGGTGGGGGGTACGGCCGGGGGGGAACTTCGAAGGCCGCAGCATCCTGTTCCGGGCGCAACGTGGTGACCTCCTCCGCAGCAAGGCCATCGAAGAGGCGAGGCGACGGCTGTTCGAGGCGCGGTCGATGCGCGTCCGCCCGGATCGGGACGACAAGGTGCTCACGGAGTGGAACGCCATGATGTGCGCCACCCTCGCCGAGGCCGCGCTGGCGACCGGCGTGGCGGGCTGGCGGCGGGCGGCGGAGCAGCTGGGCGAGCTGCTCGTCGGGCGAGCACGCCGGCCCGGTGACGGCCGTGTCCTGCGCTGCCCACCGCGTGGCGAGGGCCAGAGCGAGCTCCTCGGCTACTCGACCGACGCCGCCTGGGTCGTGGAGGCGTGCGTCCGCTTGGCGGAGTGCACGGGGGAGGCGAGGTGGCTGAAGGCGGCGAGCGAGGTGGCCGACCAGCTGCTGGAGCTGTTCGAGGACAGGGAGACGGGCGGCCTGTTCACGACAGGGGCGGACGCCGAGCGGCTCGTGGTGCGGCCCCGCGAGCTCTACGACAACGTGACCCCCTCGGCCCTCTCGGTCGCCGTCGGGTCCCTCCCCCGGTTGGCGTCGCTGCTCGGGAGGGACGACTACGACGTCGCCGCCCGCCGGTTGCTCGCCTCCGCCGCCGAGCTCGTCACCGGCGCCCCGACCGCCGTGGCGGCCCTTGTGGGCGGAGCCGACCTCGTCTGCAGCGGGGTGGTCGAAGTCGCCGTCACGGGCAAGCGGCCGGATCTCGTGAACCACGTCGCCCGGCGATGGCTCCCTCGCACGGTGCTCGCCTGGAGCGCCGAGGCCGAGGCGGCGCCGGGCGATCCCGGTCTGCCGTTGTTGCAGGGAAGGGCGGAGGGTTTCGCCTACGTGTGTCGGGCGGGAGCGTGCCGGCTGCCTGCGCCCGATGTCGGGCAGCTCGACGACGAGCTGGCGGCGGCCCTCGCTCGCTGATCCGCAAGCCGCATTCCCAGGCCAGGTACTCGGCGGGTCTATGCTGTGGGTGCAGAGACAGCTACCGGCGGGAGCATGCACCATGATGAGCAACAAGACGGTCCGAACGCGGCGGTCGTTCGCGGCAGTGCCGCTGGCACTTGTCGGAGTGCTGACCCTGGCCGTCAACCCGGCTTCCGCCAGCCCGAGATCGGCGCCGACGCCGGCCATCACGTCTTGGAAGGCGTCGCCCAGGCAGCTGAGCAACGCCGGCGGAACGGTCACCTTCACCGGGAAGTTCAAGTTCGCCCAGACCTGCACGCTCTCGGTGAGCCCGCACGTGAACGGCCTCCCCTCCATCTCCTCCTGCGGTGACAGCTACTCGAAGAAGGTCACCATCGCGAAGAACTCGGGTGGCGGAACCGTGGACTACACCTTCGCCTTCTCCGTGAAGAACAAGACCGGCACGAGACACGCCCAGAACATCGTCGTCGGTGAGGGGGGTGCACCGCCCCCCATCAGCTTCACCCCGACGTCGGTCAACTTCGGCGGACAAGGCGTCAGCATCGTGAGCAACTCCGTCAACGTGCTCGTGACGAACAACAGCGGCTCGGCCACGCAGAACTTGACGGACTTCACGCTCCTCGGGGCGGACAACCTCGACTTCACCTTCACGACGGGCAACTGCTCGGTGGCGCTCTCGCCCGGGCAGTCCTGCAACCTTTCCGTGACGTTCAAACCGCTCTCCGGCGGGACTCGCACCGCCACTCTCGACGTCTTCGATGCCAGCTGGGGCGCGAGCGGTACGTCGGCCCCCTTGAGCCTGGGCGGTACGGGCGAGTTCGCCACGACCTCGGTCAGCACGACCGACCTCGTCTTCAGCGCCGAGGGTGTGCTGGCGCCGACCGACTACGAGCCGATCACCGTCACGAACTCGGGCTCCGTGCCGCTGATCATCAACAATCTGTATGTGCAGGGAGGCGACTCCGACGACTTCAGCCTCCTCGGCGACACGTGCAGCGGCGACCCGGGGGGCAACATCATCAGCGTGGGCGATACCTGCACCTTCCTCGTCTCCTTCGACCCGACGGACTCGGGCGCGAGGACGTCCGAGGTCGTGCTGGCTGACAACACCGCTGGGGCGGCAACCGATATCACCTTGAGCGGCACGGGCGACTGGTCCTCCTCGACAATGAACGAGTACACGGTCACCTTCCCTCCCACGGACGTCGACACCACCTCTGTCGTCGACATGACGATCACGAACACGAGCGGGGTCGCGCTCCGCTTCTCGACGGTGGGGAATGGCTTCACCTGGACCGGCAACAACCCCCAAGACTTCAGCTACTTCCCCTACACCGAGGTTGACAGCACGCCGGTGTACTGCTCGTTGCCGGGCCTCGTGCTCGATCCGACCGAGAGCTGTGAGTTCGAGCTCACCTTCAGCCCGGAATCGGTCGGCAACCCCCTGACAGCCACGTTCGAGCTGTACGACAACACGAACAACATCTCCGGCCCAGGCCCGGCGACTCCCGGCTACGAGCAGATCACGGTGACGGGCCAGGGCACGCCGCCCTGAGGCTCCTTGCCCGCTGCGGCCGGCCAGGCTTGGCGCCGTAACACCTGACCCGCTTGACTACGGTCTAGTAATGGCTCGAGAGTCGAAGGGCCGCCACGCCCGCAGTGCGCAGCCAGCCCGCCCCGCCGGCGGGCACGTGGCGGCCGCCCCGTCGACGGGCTCAGCGAGGCGGCGCCCCCGAGTCGTGCGCGCTCCGGCGGCACGGCACTTCCGCGTGGGGGAGCTGCGGGCCGACGGTGCCGGCACCGTCCTGCGCTGCCTCGTGCTCGTGCCCGGCCCCGACTGGGTCGCCGTCGACCTCGACTCGGGCGCCTTCCTGCGAGCACCCACCAGCTTCGGCGGGCTCGAGGGAACGGCCCGAGCCGAGCAGATGGAGCCAGGGGCACCGGAAGGAGTCGAGACGCCCACCCCCGAGTGGCCCGAGCGTCAGCTCAGCGCCGTGGCACTCACGCTCGCTTCCGACTCCGATCCGCCCGACCCCGCCCGGCCGGAAGCCGTTGCGCTGGCGGGTCAGCCGGTGCTGATCGGCCAACTCCGACGGAGGACGACCCGCCGGCTGCTCCGCCAGCTCGTGACGAAGACGAACGACCGCCCCTTGCTCGGAACCCTCGGCCCGTCGATCTCCTACGGCGACCTCGACGGCACGCGACCGTCCGTCGCGATTGTCGCTCCGCAGGCACAGCCTCGTTTCGGCATCGGACCGAACGGGCCCTGGTGCCAGTTCGCCCTCGCCGGCCGGCGGCACACCATGCCCTGCTCAGAGGGCGCGGCGCCCGACGCCAGCGCCACCGGCCACGACACGAAGCTGCTCGTCGTCGCCCTCGGCGCCCCCCGCCGGGGGCAGGTGCCGAAGATCGTCCTCGGAGCTCTCCCGCTCAAGCGGTAGCTACTTGCCAGGCAGGCCCGGTCGCTGCGATCGACGTCCGATGCTCGATCTGTGTGCGAAGGACGACCGCCGACCGGGGTGTCCGGTCGGCTCGCGCAATCAGCTTCGAGTCGTCGCGATGTTTCAGATCTGAACCTTTGGCGCAAGGTGGCGGAACACGGCCGAGTGTGGCCAGTTTGGGAACACGGTTCCAGCGGCCGCCCTCAGGCGGCCACACCCCCGAGGTGGCCCCGGCCCTTGAGCTGACGCAGGTGGGCAACGGTCTCGGCGTAGGCCGCCTCGGCCACTCGCTCGAGATCGGTCGAGCGCATGAGGTTGACGCCCTGCACGACGACCTCCTTCGGCCCCGGGGAGAGCGTGACGACGCGGATGCCCTGGCGCTGCAGTCGGCCGGTGGCGCGGACGAGGGCTCGGGTTGCCACCTCGCGTATCACCCGGTCGCGGGGGTCCGGCGGCCGCTTCTGGTCGTAGGACATCGGGGCGACGCAGATGACCGTGTCGCAGCCGGCGAGGGTGACGAGGTCAAGGTTGGTGAGCGACCAGGCGCCCCCGTCGACGAGCACGCCGTCCGCCGCCCGCACGGGGGCGTATACGCCAGGGATGGCGCAGGAGGCGCGCACGGCTGTCGACAACGCCACGTACGGCTCCCCCGACCTCCCGAGCACGACGCGGCGCCGGCTCACAAGGTCGTAGGTCGCCAGCCAGAGGGGACGCTCCGGCCAGGTGCGGGGAAGCTCGCGCTCGAGGATGCTCGGACCCTCGCCCATCGTGACCACGCCGGCGGGAAACGCCCGCCTGAGGATCGAGATCGGCGAGACCGACAAGACCGACGGCATGCGCACCGTGGCTCGCGCCACGACGTAGGCCGACCCGATCCCATGGCGGATGAGGTCGAGCGCCCCACCACCGATAGGCCCGGGCGCGGCGTCCCGGAGATCGGACGCCCGCGCCATGAGTGCCTCCGGCGTCCAACCGGTCCGGAGGTAAGCGGCGATGGCGCTGCCGGCCGACGTCCCGATCACGAGGTCGGCGTGCGACTCGTCGAACCCGATCTCGTCGGAGAGGGCGCAGACGACGCCGGCGTGATGGGCCACGCCGACGAGGCCTCCGGCGCCGAGAACAAGGGCGAGCTTCACAACAACGTCACGGCGGAAAAGTGTTGCCGGTGAAGCTGACGAGATGGTGGATGCTGCTCGAGGTCAGCAGACGACTCCGCCGATGACTCGGCGCCCGTCGGGCGCGGGCCGGCTAGTGGGGGAGCGATCCCGCCGCCAACGCCTCCGCCATCGCCCACCCGAAGGCCACGAGGGTGTCATGGCGTTCGCCGTCGACCGGCTCGAAGCAGCCGTCGTAAGTGGTGGCAACCCTCGGCGCCCTGCTGGGTTCGAAGTCGAGCAAGCCGCTCAGGTCTCCGTCGCCTTTGATGACGGCGCTGCGGTCGTCGAGCTGGCTCTCGGAGCCGAAACGCTTCGCCAGCCGCCGGCCCCATGCCCGCTCCTCACCGGTGGCCTTGTGGTCCGGCCGCGGCACGATGTCCTCCAACCCTGCGAAGGCGGCGTAGCCGGAGGCCCGGGCGAAGCGCGTGCCGACGAGCACGTCCTCGTCCGGGAAGGCCAGCACGGAACGGCGGTAGAGGTCGTGCATCACCGCCTCGAGAGCCGGAGCGGCCGAACGGGCTCGCGTGAAGGCCGCCAACCCGACGAGCAGGCTCGGCGTGCCGCCGATGCGCTCCAGGGTCGACAGGGCGTAGCCCCGCAGCTTGCCTTCCTCACGGGCGTGAGTCACGAGTACCCACTCCTCGCGTTGTTTGGAGAGGAAACCCACCTCCCACGGGGCGCTTGACCCCGCCGACAGGTCAGCCATCTCTGCCAGCTCCGCGTCCGTGAGCGCGGTGCAATCCTTCGTGACGACCTCGAGGGCGTTCGTCATATCCCTGTCGTGCTCCAGTACGTCGCGCCTGATCCTGCCGCCAAAGCGGGACGTCGGTCGCTTGTCGCACCATTGCGCCGCGTACCCCGCCCCAGGCGGAGTCCTAAAGGTTGTGAGTTGTCCATGACGCCACTCCCCCGGACTGTTGCACAGTCTACGGGATAGCCGGACGACCCCGCCAAGCGACGGCCCGACGAGCGGCTGACGGCTTCCCCAGCCAGCTCAGGGAGCTACGGCTTGCGTTCCGAAGAGCTCTTTGAGCGCCCCGACGATGCCGCTGCGAGGATCCACGTTGAACTGCGGAGGAAGGCGGAGCACCTTCTCGCCCAGCTTCACGCGCACCGGCGAGGGGCCGGGATGCTCCATGACGAGCTCCCGAAGCTGGCGCACCATCGAGTCGGTCAAGCGGTGCAGCGGCAGGGTCACCTCGATCGGTGCCCCCGGGGAGGCCGAGACGAGCTCGGGTCGGCGGACCTCGGTCGCCACGAGCTTCGGCTGTTCGTCGCGGTTGTCGATCCGCCCCCGGATGATGACGATGGCGTCTTCCTCGAGGAGGCCCCCGTACTCCATCATGGTCTTCGGGAACATCATCACTTCGATGGCGGCATCGAGGTCCTCGAGCACGAATGTCGCCATGAGCTCGCCCCGCCGCGTGTAGCGCCGTGTCATGCCCGTGACGACACCGCCCGTCGTGACCGATCCGGTCGTGACGGCCCCGCCGTCGGGTGCGGCGACGCCGCCGGCTGCACCCTCGGAGTCGAGGACGTCGCGAATCGAGTGGGTGGCCGCCCGGCGAAGGGCGGACTCGAGCCCGCGCAACGGGTGGTCGCTCACGTACAGCCCGAGCATCTCCTTCTCGAAGGCGAGGCGGTCGCTCTTGTTGAACTCGGTGTCGGGGATGGGAACGCGGGCGGTGTCAAAGGCGGCGCCGTCCTCACCGGCAGCTGTGGCGTCAGCCTCCAGCAGCGAGAAGAGCGTCGAGATGCCGAGGTCCTCCTCTCGGCGGCGCGTGAGGGTCCGGTCGACGATCTCCTCGAATACCAGGCATAGCCCCTGGCGAGGATGACCGCAGGAGTCGAAGGCACCCGCTTTGACGAGCGACTCCACCGCCCGCTTGTTGAGAGCGCTCGGATCGACCCGCCTGCAGAAATCGTAGAAGTCGCTGAAGGGGCCGTTCTTCTCTCGCTCGCTGACGATGAGCTCGACGATCGCCTCCCCGACGTTTCGGACGGCCGA
Organism: uncultured Actinomycetota bacterium; assembly: GCA_963735115.1. Classification (GTDB taxonomy): domain Bacteria; phylum Actinomycetota; class Acidimicrobiia; order Acidimicrobiales; family Bog-793; genus JAKACA01. The sequence continues at coordinate 878,183 of CAVTJR010000002.1, forward strand.
CAGCCCGAAGACAATCACCTTGTCGCCCGCCCGGGCCGAGAAGTGCGAGACGGAGGTGTTGACGTCGGGCACGCGGACCTCGATCCCGAGGGTCCGGCACTCGGAGAGGTAGACGGCCGTGCGGTCTTTGTCGTCCTTCACAGACGAGAGGAGGGCGGCGAGGTACTCGACGGGATGGTTGGCCTTCAGCCAGGCGGTCTGGTAGGCGACGAGGCCGTAGCCGTAGGAGTGCGACTTGCCGAAGGCGTAGTCGGCGAACGGCTCGATGATGTCGAACAGGTCGGTCCCGAGCCGCTCGTCGTAGCCCTGGGTGACACAGCCCTCGACGAAGCGCACCCGCTCGGCGGCGATGAGCGCCCGGATCTTCTTGCCGCAGGCCTTGCGGAGGTTGTCCGCCTCCTCGAGGCTGTAGCCGGCGAAATGCTGCGCCACCCGCATCACCGACTCCTGGTACAGCATGAGGCCGTAGGTGTCCCGCAGGATGAGCTCGAGGTCCGGGTGGAGGTAGGTGAGCACCTTTCGCTTGTTCTTCAGCTCCGGGTAGTCCCGGTGCATGTTGGCCGCCATCGGGCCCGGCCGGTAGAGGGCGACGAGGGCGGCGACGTCGTCGAAGGACGTGGGGGCAAGGGCGCGGAGCGTCTGGCGCATGGCCCCGCCCTCGAGTTGGAAGACCCCGATGGACTCGGCCCGGCGCAGCATGGCGAAGGTCGCCTCGTCGTCGAGCGCGATGGCGTCGATGTCGGGCCTGGTGCCCGTGCCCTCGGCGATGAGGTCGAGAGCGGTCTCGATGACCGAGAGGTTCCTCAGCCCGAGGAAGTCCATCTTCAGCAGCCCGAGATCCTCCACGCCGTGCATCTCGTACTGCGTCACGATCGGGGCCTCGGCCGGGTCCTGGCCCGGCTCGGGCTTTCGCTGTACGGGCAGGTACTCGGTGAGGGGCTCGTCGGTGATGACGACGGCGGCGGCGTGGATGCCGTCCTGGCGGCGGAGGTTCTCGAGGCCCTTGGCGACGTCGATGACCTGCTTGGCCTCCGGGTCCATCTCGTAGAGGTCGCGGGAGATCCTTCGCGGCCATGTAGCCGTCCTCGTGCCCCTCCATCTTGTCGAGGCAGGCAGCGAGCGGCGTGTCCCGTCCCATGACGAGTGGCGGCATCGCCTTGGCGATTCGGTCGCCGACGAGATAGGGCTTGCCGAGCACGCGCGCCGCGTCGCGGACGGCCGCCCGCGCCTTGATGGTCGAGAACGTCACGATCTGGGCGACGTGATCGGCTCCATAGCGATCGGCGGCGTAGCGGATCATCTCGCCCCGGCGGCGCTCGTCGAAGTCCATGTCGATGTCGGGCATCTGCTTGCGGCCGGGGTTCAAGAACCGCTCGAAGAGCAGGTCGTATTTGATGGGGTCGAGGTCCACGATCCGCAGGCAGTAGGCCACGCAGCAGCCGGCGGCCGAACCCCGCCCCGGACCGACTCGGATCCCGTGCGAGCGGGCGTAGGCGATGAGGTCCCAGACGACGAGGAAGTACGCCGCGAAACCCATCTCGGAGATCACCCGCAGCTCGAACTCCACACGCTCGACGACCTCCGCAGGGAGCACCTCGCCATAGCGGTCGTGGGCCCCCTCGTAGGTGAGGTGGCGTAGGTAGGCGGCGGCGGACTCGTCGTAGGACGGTCCCGCCTGGGCAAATGCCTCCGGGAGGGGGAACTTCGGAAGGCTCGGCCGGCCGAGCTCGATCTCCACCGACGCCCGCTCGGCGATCCAGAGCGTGTTGTCGCACGCCTCCGGCAGCTCGGAGAAGAGCGCCCGCATCTCGAAGGCGGACTTCACGTAGTGCTCCTGGCCGTGGAACTTGAAGCGGTTCGGGTCGTCGCGGGTCGCCCCGGTCTGCACGCACAAGAGGGCATCGTGCGCCTCGGCGTCCGAGCGGCGGCAGTAGTGGCTGTCGTTCGTGGCGACGAGAGGGGCGCCAAGGGCGCGGGCGATCTCGACGAGCTTCGGGTTGGTGCGGTGCTGGTCGGGCAACCCGTGATCCTGCAGCTCGACGAACAGGTTGTCGCGACCGAAGATGTCCTGCAGCCGGCCGGCGAGCTCGCGGGCGCGGGTCTCCTCGTCGGCCAGCAGGGCCTGCAGGACGACGCCGCCGAGGCACCCGGTCGTGGCGATCAGGCCGACGTGATGGGCCTGCAGCATCTCCCAGTCGACCCGGGGCTTGTAGTAGTAGCCCTCCAGGTAGGCGGCCGAGGAGAGCTTGACGAGGTTGCGGTAGCCGGCGTTCGTCTCGGCCAGCAGGGTGAGGTGGTAGTAGAGCTTCTCCCCACGGGCGTCGTCCCCGCCCGTGTCGTCCATGCGGCCGCGTCGAACCGGCCGCTCATTGCGCGAGTTGGCAGCCATGTAGGCCTCTGTGCCGATGATCGGCGTGATGCCCCGCTGGCGGCACTCCTTGTAGAAGTCGAGGACCCCGTACATGTTTCCGTGGTCTGTGATGGCGAGCGCTGGCTGCCCGTCGGCGACGGCTGCGGCCACGACGTCCCGGATCCGAGAGGCGCCGTCGAGCATCGAGTATTCGGTGTGGGTGTGCAGATGAGCGAACGATGCCGCTCTCTTCTCGTCATCCACTGCGCGGTCACCCCCTGTCCACAGCCGTTATCCCCGCCTGTGGACGAGTTACACCTCTGTCATTCGGCTCTGTGCCGACGATAGCGCGCCGGGGGGTGCGCGGGGGAGCCCCCTCAGAGGTAGGAGCCGGGACGGGTGGGAGTCTCCGGGTTGCCGCCTGGGCCGAGCGAGCGTTGGCGCATCTCCTCCAGTTGGTTGCGAGCAGCCATCTGTTGGGCGAACAGCGTCGCCTGGATGCCGTGGAAGAGACCTTCCAGCCAGCCCACGAGTTGAGCCTGGGCGATGCGGAGCTCGGAATCACTCGGCACGTCCGAATCGAAGGGCAACGCCAGACGGTCGAGCTCGGCCACGAGGTCGGGCGAGAGGCCGCTCGCCAGCTCACGGACGGAGGTCTCGTAGATGTCCTTCAAGCGGATTCGGCTGGCCGAGTCGAGCGGCGCCTGCCGCACCTCCTCCAGCAGCTGCTTGATCATCGAACCGATGCGCAGGACCTTGGCTGGTTGCTCAACCGAGTCCACCAGCTCGGTCTCTGCGGCGGCCGCCTCGGCGCCGTCGACCGGGTCACTCGGAGCAGCCTCTACCAGCTCCTGCCCGCTCAGGATGGGAACTGGGTCGCTCAAGCGTGCGCGAGCCGGCGGATGTCCTCCACCGACAGCTCGGTCGTCTTCTCGCCGTCGCACTCGTCGCACCCGTCCACGTGGCGCCACGAGCGGATCCGGCGGGTACCTGCCTCGTTCAGCACGACTACGAAGGCATCGGAGTCCTCTGCGAGCTCCAGGTGCACATAGGGACGCCAGTCGGTGGCGGCAAGGGAGAGATCGACGTCGAGCCCCTTCAGGAACCGGCGGAAGCGCAGGGCTGGCACGTCGAAGAGCCACGTGCTGTGGCAGGAGTCGATGACGAGGAATCCCGCAGCAACTGCTTGCGCATTCGATGACAAGGCGCCCTCCGATCCTCTGGGAGCAATGGCTCCCGCAGCGACCCCTGCGCTGGGGGCGCCCGGGAAGGGAGTGACGGTCATGGCACGATCATGCCGTTTGTTTCTGAGTATCGGTGCACATTCACGTTGCGATCACGTGAAGATCGCCGTCCGGGGATCCCGGGGCCGTCTCCCATGGCGACAAGAAGGCGGCGCCCGGCCGGGGCGCGTACACTGACCACGGACAGTGGTTGATAGTCACGATCAGTGACGACGCATCCCGCGGGCGGGGCCGCCGAGCACGAGCTCGCCGCGGCCGTATCGGGCCGACATCGCCCCGAGCGACCCGGTGAGGGCCTCCGGTTGCACGTTGGGCACGAGGAAGCGATGGTGTTTGCGCGTGCTCTCGACGCCAAGGTTGACGGCGGTCGAGAGCTGGTGGTGCTGGTGGCCGACGGCGTCCGCCGTCATCCGCACGATGGACACCCACGGGATGAGGGCATAGGGAGCCCCGTTGGGCCTCTTCACCGTCATTCCCATCTCGCCGAAGGCGAGGCCGAGGTGCGGCACCTCCGCCTGCTGCCCGGAGACCTCGGTCAGGAGCGTCACGTCGATGAGATCGAGCTCGGTCACTCCCGACAGGTCGCTGCCGGGAATGATGCCGGTCGCTCGTTTCCAGGGCCACTTTCGTCCACCGGTCATGGCGTGCGATTCCCTCCCCTGCAACCCAGCTCCTGCAGCGAATCGACGCTCCGACGAAGCCGCCGGCCCGGCTTGTCGGGCTCGTCGTTCGCGGGGTTTGCCGCCGTTTCACCACAGAGCGTAATGGAATCACCACTTCTTGTGCCAAAATGATGTGATGCTGGCGAAGATTGCTACGTCCGCCCCTGTGCGCGACGATTCTCCCCGATGAACCGCGGCGACCTCGACCGCCTACTCCGCCGACTCGCCGACTCGGACGGATCCGACCTTCACCTGAAGGTCGGTTCCGTGCCGCGCATCCGCGTGCACGGTGACCTGATCCGGCTCACCGACGAGGTGGGGCCGCAGCCGGCCGAGCTCGAGGGGATCGCCCGCGAGATCATGCCGGAGCGAATCTGGGAGGGTTTCGAGCGGGCGTACGAAGGTGACTTCGCCTACGCCATCATGGGGCTCGGCCGCTTCCGCGTGAACGCCTACCGCCAGCGCGGCTCGATCGGAATGGTCTTCCGGCTCGTGCGCTCGAGCGCGCGCTCGTTCGAGGACCTCAACTTGCCCGAGTCCGTCCGCAAGCTGGCGGACGAGCAGCGCGGCCTCGTCCTCGTCACCGGGCCGACCGGTTCGGGCAAGACGACGACGCTGGCGGCCATGATCGACCACATCAACCGCACGCGTGAGTGCCACATCGTGACGATCGAGGATCCCATCGAGGTCCTGCACCGGGACGAGGTCGCGGCCATCAGCCAACGTGAGGTCGGCTTCGACACGGAGGGTTTCCTCATCGCCCTGCGCTCCGCCCTCCGTGAGGACCCCGATGTCATCCTCGTGGGAGAGATGCGCGACCCCGAGACCGTGGCGACCGCCCTCTCGGCCGCCGAGACAGGCCACCTCGTGCTCTCCACGCTGCACACGGTCGACGCCGTCGAGACGATCAACCGCGTCGTCGACTTCTTCCCGCCGAACCAGCACCGCCAGGCGCGCATCACGCTCGCCGGCGCCCTGAAGGGGACGATCTGCCAGCGGCTCGTGCCCACCACCGACGGGTCCGGCCGCGTGCCTGCCCTCGAGATCATGGTCGTCAACGGTCGCATCCAGCAGACCATCATCGACCCCGCCCGCGGCACCGACATCCTCCAGGTGATCCGGGAGGGCGAGTACTACGGGATGCAGACCTTCGACCAAGCGCTCGTGAACCTGCTCGAGCAAGGCGTCATCGACCTGCGGGCGGCCACGCAGGCCTCGTCGAACCCACACGACCTCCGCGTCGCCCTGCAGCAGCGGGGCCTCGTGCCGAGCGCCGCCCGCTGACGCTGCGGCGGCTGCGGCCTCACAGGTTCACCCAGGCGTGGGCGATCGTCCGGCCGAAGCACACCGCCACCATCGTCCCGAGCGCCAGGTAGGGACCGAAGGCGAGGGCCGTCTTCCGGTTGGCCTTGCCGCGGGCGAGCAGGAAGACCGCCGGCACGCAGGCGAAGAGGAAGCCGGCGAACATGCCGACGGCGGTCGCGCCGAGCCCGAGCCAACCGAGGGCCCCACCGCACAGGCCCGCCAGGCGGACGTCGCCGAAGCCCATCGCCTTCGGGGCCACGAACCAGATCACGAGGAAGACGGCGAAGCAGGCGGCCGCACCTTCGAGGGCGAAGAGCAGATGGCCGAGGCGGTGGGACGGCCAGGAGGCCAGCACGAGCAGGACGGAGAAAACGGCCGCCGTCACATACAGCACCGGCCGCGGCAGCAACTTGTGCTCGAGGTCGATGGCCGACAGCGCTACGAGGCCGGCCGCCAGCAGCGAGTAGGCGGGAACGGCCCAGAACGTCGGCAGGCGCCAGGCCACGGCCGCGAAGAGCACGGCGGTCGTCACCTCGACGTACAGGTCCCGGGGCGGGATGTGGGCGCCGCAGGCGTGGCAGCGTCCCCGGAGCAGCAGGTAGGAGACGACGGGGACGTTGTCGATGGTGCGCAGCGGGGCGGCGCACGCCGTGCAGTGCGAGGAGGGGCGGACGATGGACTCCTTGCGAGGGACCCGGTCGGCCACGACACCGACAAAAGAACCGATGAGCAGGCCGAAGACTGCCGCTACGACGCAAGCGATCACGTGCGGGTCAGCTACGTTCATGGGCGGCCTCGTGCGTGTCGATCCGGTGTCTGCCTCCGCGCACGCGAGCGCCCGAAGGGGCGGTCCGCACACCTTTCGCGTTGCCACTGTGGCTCAAGTTGAATTCTTGCGAAAGGTATGGGGACACGATGCCGATGATTAGCGTACAATGTGTGGCGGTTCGAACGCTGTGAGCGCGCGGGTATCAAGGCGATGCCGGCGAACCGCCAAGGTCGAGGGGAGGATAGGTGGGCAACCCGTGTTTCGCTATGGCAGCTCTCTATCACGCGACCCTGTGCGCGCCTGGCACCTTGATGGGGGATCCCGGCGATGAGCACGACTGAAACCAGGGGCGGTCGCATCGCCCCGTCCAAGGCAGAGATCGACGAGGCGCGGGCGCTCGCCCGCGAGGTCGGACTCGAATACGTCGATCTCGACCGCTACCCGCTGAACGCGGCTGCCTCGTCACTGCTGCCCGAACAGCTCGCCCGCAGAGACCACGCCCTCGCCGTCGGCTGGAAGTACGGCACTCCGGTAATTGCCGTCGCTGCCCCCGACAACGTTCTCGCCATGGACGACATCAGGACCGTCGTCGGGCGCGACATCCATGCCGTCGTCGCCTGCGGATCGCAGATCGACGCCTACATCGAACGCATGTACAACCAGGGTGCGAGCGCCCCCAAGGCACGAGCTGCGGCGACCGAGGCCCCGACCGAGGCTGCAAAAGCGCCCAGCAGTCCCGCCGACGAGGCGGCACCTCCGGCGTCGGTTCCGATCGAGGCAGCGAAGGCGGCCGCCCCGCCCACCGCTCCACCCAAGGCGGACCCCGCCCCGCCACCGCCACCACCGCCGGCACCCAGCGCTGCGAAGGCATCAACACCAGCCCCGGCAGAAGCGGAGCCACACGCTCCGGCGGCTCCGAGCCAGGCGGCGGCACCCCCGACGGCGACGTCGGCGGCCGCGCCGGCGCCCAGCCCGGTTCCAACCGCAGCGCCGGCGCCGCCGGCCAAATCGGCCGCCACGCCGCAGACGCCGCCTTCTCCCCAACCGCCGGCGCCTGCAGGCACCAAGGGCCGTCGTTCCGAGCCGGAGGCCGCCAAGGATCGGCCGCCTGAGTTCCTGCCCGAGGACTCGGACGAAGACGAGCTGGAGGTCACCGAACCGGAGTCGGCGAGATCCAGCAGCGATGGTGGCACGCAGGATCAGACGCTGGCGAAGCTGCTCGTCGAGTCTGGCCAGGTCACCCCCGAAGAGATGCAGGCCGCCCTGCGAGAAGCCTCCGCCACCGGCCGCAAGCTCGGCGAGATCCTTTCTGAGCTCGGCCTGGTCACCGAGGAGGACCTCATCCGCGCCATGGCGGAGGAGATCGGCCTCGAATTCGTCGACCTCAACGACTTCTCCATGGACTTGAAGGCCATCCAGTCGATCCCCGAGGCGATGGCGAAGCGCCACCAGATCCTGGCGATCGGCTACCGCAATGGCGTGCCGATCATCGCCATGGCGAACCCTTCGAACGTCTTCGCCATGGACGACCTCCGCACCGTGCTCGGACGCGACATCGTCACCGTCGTCTCGAGCCCTCGCCAGATCACCGACTACATCTCGCGGATGTACCGGCACGACAAGGAGGCCAGCGACGCCGCCACGCGGGCAGCCATCGGGCAGCGGCAAGCCGACACGGCGACCGAGAGGGTCGAGCTCACCGACCTCCACGCCGTCACCGACGACGCTCCCATCGTCAAGTACGTCAACCTCATCCTCCGCCAGGCGCTGCAGGAACGCGCATCCGACATCCATATCGAACCGACGGCCGAAGACCTGCGTGTCCGGTTCCGCATCGACGGAGTCCTCCATGACATCACCCGCTCGCCCAAGGCCATCCAGGGCGGTGTCACGACACGCCTGAAGGTCATGGCTGAGCTCGACATCGCCGAGCACCGCGTCCCGCAGGACGGTCGCATCTCGCTCAACGCCGGCTCCCGTGAGGTCGACCTCCGCGTCGCCACGCTGCCGACGGTGCACGGCGAGAAGGTCGTGATGAGGATCCTCGACAAGTCGAATGCCATGCTCGATCTAGGGGATCTGGGCTTCCTGCCGGAAGTGCAGGAGCGCTACAAGGAGTCCTACCGCAAGCCGTACGGCACCATCCTCGTCACCGGCCCAACCGGCTCGGGCAAGTCGACCACCTTGTATGCCACCTTGAACGTTCTCAACACGCCGGAGCGCAACCTCATCACCGTGGAGGATCCGGTCGAGTATCAGCTCCCTGGCGTGAACCAGCTGCAAGTGAACAACAAGGCGGGCCTGACCTTCGCACGCGCCCTGCGCTCCATCCTCCGCTCCGACCCGGACATCATCCTCGTCGGCGAGATCCGTGACAAGGAGACGGCGACCATCGGGATCGAGGCCGCCCTTACCGGACACCTCGTGCTCTCGAGCTTGCACACGAACGACGCCGCAGGAACACCCCAGCGGCTCGTGGAGATGGGCGTCGAGCCCTTCCTCGTCGGCTCCGCCCTCGACTGCGTCGTCGCTCAGCGGCTCGCCCGGCAACTGTGCGACAACTGCAACGAGCCGCACGAACCCACAGCCGACGAGCTCAAGCTCTTCGGCTGGGACGACGCCGACAGTCCACCGCAGGGTAAACCGAGGTTCCGCAGGGCTGTTGGTTGCCAGGCATGTAGCCGCACGGGCTATCGGGGCCGTATCGCCCTCCATGAGCTGCTGGTGGTGACAGAGGAGATCGAGCGCTGCGTCATGCACGCGACGTCAGTCGACGACCTGCAGCGAGTGGCGATCGACCAAGGCATGATCCCGCTTCGGCACGATGGTCTCCGCAAGGCTGCGCTCGGACTCACGAGCCTCGAGGAAGTGATACGGGTGGTGGCATGAGTAGCTCTGGTCCGCGTTTTGCCTCCGAATGGTCGCGCCGCCTCGTGGCGGCCCTCACGGCCGACGGCACCCTGACCGGCGAGGTGGGCGAGAGCGCCCTCGCCGAGTCCGCCGATCGAGGAAAGCCGGTGGCGGCCGTCCTCGCGCAACGGGGCCTCCTCGACCCGCGGGTTCCCCTCAACGAGCTCTCCAAGCTCTCCGGCGTGCCCTCCGTCGACATCTTCGAAGACCGACCCATGGGCGAGGCCTTCAAGCTCGTCCCCGAGGTGCTCGCCCGCGAGATCGGCGCCATCGGCTACCGCATCGAGGGTGAGCGCCTCACGCTCGCCTCGGCCGAGCCGCTCGGTGTCGACGAGATACGCAGGCTGTCGGACTTTCTCGAGCGGGAGATCGCCGGTTGCGTGCTGGCAGATCCGAGCGGCATCGAGCGAATCATGGAAGCTGTCTACCCTCGACTCGGCGCTCCGGCGGCTCCGCCCGCCCCCAGCGCCCCTGTGAGCGGTCTCGGCAGCCCGGCGGGCAAGGAGAGCGGTGTGGAGACTGGGTCGAACGGTCAAGGAGCCGACAGGGGCTTTGGGCCTCTCGACGGTCGAGATCCCGTTCCTGCGGCCGCCCAAGGCTCGGGTACGCCCCTTCCACCACCCCCGCCGCCTTCTGCCATGACCGGACCGCCGGCTCCCCCACCGCCGCCGGCGCCCATGAGCATGCCGGGCGGCATGGGCAGCCCTCCGCCGCCCCCGCCACCTCCGCCGAGTGCTCCGGCACCGACTCGGTCGCCGGCCTTCGTGGGTGGCGCCGTCGACACGATGACAGAATTCGATTTTGGCGAGGACCAGCAAGGCTTCCCGCAAAGCGCCCCGGGGTCGATGGATCTCGACGACCTGTTGACGTATGCCGTTGAGAACGGGGCATCCGACCTTCACCTCGCCAACCAGCTGCCGCCGTGCATCCGCATCGACGGCTCGTTGCGGCCGATCGAAGGTCTGCCGCGACTCGACAACGAGCAGATCCGGGAGATGATCTACCGGATCCTCACCCAGAACCTCCGGGAACGCTTCGAAGCCACCAAGGAGTTGGACGCCTCTCACATGATTCACGGCGTCGGCCGCTTCCGCGTGAACGTGTTCCAGCAGCGAGGTTCGGTGGGCGCCGTGCTCCGAGCCATCCCCCACGAGATCCCGGCTTTCGACTCGCTCGGTCTGCCCGACGTGGTGGCAGCCTTCGCCGAGCTACGCCGCGGCCTCGTGCTCGTCACCGGCCCGACGGGTTCGGGCAAGTCGACGAGCCTCGCCTCGCTCGTCAACATCATCAACCGCTCCAAGCCGCTGCACATCATGACGGTGGAGGACCCGATCGAGTTCCTCCACAACCACCAGCGGGCGATCGTGAACCAGCGGGAGGTCGGTTCGGACACCGAGTCGTTCGCCGAGGCGCTTCGTCACGTCTTGCGGCAGGACCCGGACGTGATCCTCGTGGGTGAGATGCGCGATATCGAGACGATCTCCACGGCGCTCACGGCCGCAGAGACCGGTCACCTCGTCTTCGCCACCCTCCACACCCAGGATGCCCCCCAGACCGTGGACCGCATCATCGACGTCTTCCCGACGGCTCAGCAAGACCAGGTTCGAATCCAGCTGGCGGGCTCGCTCGAGGCGGTCGTCACACAGCAGTTGATCATCAGCTCCACCGGCCTCGGACGCGTGCCCGTAGCCGAGGTGATGGTGTGCAGTCCCGCCATCCGCAACCTCATCCGATCCGCCAAGACCCACCAGATCTACTCGCTCATGCAGACGGGCGGAGCCCAGGGCATGCAGACGATGGACCAGGGCCTTGCCCGGGCCGTCAAGGCGGGGCGCATCACCGAAGCGGTCGCCTTCGACCGCTGCCACGACCCCTCGGAGCTTCGCGACCACTTGAAGGGCTAACCGCCCCTCCTACCAGACAAAGGCCGGTTGATGGCAACTACAACGTTCGACTACAAGGTACGCGACCGAAGCGGCCGCCTCGTCTCGGGGCAGCTCGAGGGAGACAACCTTGCTCTCGTGGCGGCAAAGCTCCGCGACATGGGCTTCGCGCCCGTGGAGATCAAGCCCGTCAGAGGCGTCAACCTCAAGAGCGATATCAACATCCCCGGCTTGAGCGACCGGGTCAAGCTGAAGGAAGTCGCCCTCATGAGCCGGCAGCTCGCCACGATGGTGGCGGCCGGCCTCACGCTCGTGCGGTCGCTCGGGGTGCTGGCCGACCAGATCGAGTCGAAGCCCCTGCGCGAGGCCATGCTGCAGGTACGTTCCGACGTCGAGCAGGGCACGTTGCTCTCGGCCGCCCTCGAGAAGCTTCCGAAGATCTTCCCTCCTCTGTACATCGCCATGGTGAAAGCAGGCGAAGTCGGCGGCTCCCTCGATCTGGTCCTCCTGAAGCTCTCCACCACCCTCGAGAAGCAGGTGGAGCTCCGCTCGAAGGTGCGCTCGGCGATGGCATATCCGGCGATCGTGATGTGCCTCGTCGTCGTGATCGTCACCGCCCTCATGATCTTCGTCGTGCCCATCTTCAAGAAGCTGTTCGCCTCACTCGGGGCAACCCTTCCCTTGCCGACGCGCATCGTCATCGGCATCTCCAACATCGTCGCCAGCGTCTATCTGCTCGTGGTCGTCGGTGCCGTCATCGTGATGGTCATCGCCTTCCGGAGGTGGATCGCAACCCCAAGTGGACGGGCCACCTGGGACCGCTTCAAGCTCAAGCCGCCCGTCTTCGGCGCCCTCGTCCACAAGGTCGCCCTTACGCGCTTCACGAGCACATTGGCGTCGTTGCTGACCGCAGGCGTGCCGATCATCGAATCGCTCGACATCGTGGCCGCCAACTCCGGCAACCAACTCGTGGCCGATGCCGTGCGAGGCGCCCAGGATGGTGTCCGCCAAGGACAGAGCCTCTCGTCCACGCTTGCCCAATATGACGTTATGCCGGTCATGGTCACCCAGATGATCGAGACAGGCGAGGAGTCGGGTGCCCTCGACGACATGCTGGACAAGGTGGCGGAGTTCTACGACAACGAGGTCAACTCGACGATCGCCAGCCTCACGTCGGTGCTCGAACCGCTGTTGATCGTCACAATGGGATGTGCGATCGGTTTCATCGTCATCTCCATGTACCTCCCGATGTTCGACATCTACGGAATCATCCAAAAGAAGGGCAGCAGTGCTTAAGCCAAGCCCCCAAGATGTCGACATATCTGTGCTGAGGAGTGCACGCTTGTGCAGTCGGCCTGCGCCTCGGGACTTCACACCCGCAATGAAGAAGCGTCTCAGACACGCTGAGTACCAAGGTCAACAGAAGACGCCAAGCGGCGAGCGAGAAGAACGAGCTCTCACCGCGAGGCGGCGAGGTAGGACAGGAGTGCACTGATGGCGCCCGGAGCGTCCAAACGAGTCGGAGTAGAGATCAGCAATAGCGCCGTGCGCATCGCTGAAGTCAACCTTGGTGGCCGGCGCCCGAAGCTGGTCAACCTTGGTCAGGTACGCCTCCCGCCGCGCGCGGTCGTGGACGGTGCGATCGCAGACGTTCCTGCCGTCGTAGCCGCCATCCAACGGTGCTTGAGCGAAGGCAACTTCGCTGCCAAGGACGTCCACCTCGGCATCGCCGGGCTGCGTGCCATCACGCGCGAGCTCGACATGCCTCACGTGCCGGACAGCGAGCTGGACTCGGCCGTGCGGTTGCAGGCGCTCGACGTCATCCCCTTCCCCGTCGAGAAGACCGTCATGTCGGCGCGACCGCTCGAGGAGCTGACCGGACCGGACGGAACCCCGATCCGCCGCGTGCTGCTCGCCGCCGCCCACCGCGACCTCGTCGACCCGCTCCTCGACGCCGTCCAAGCCGCCGGGCTCAACCCCATCAGCATCGACCTGACGTCCACGGCCCTCATCCGAGCGCTCTACGACCCGTCTGCCAGCATGGGCGGACCGGAAGCCATCGTCGCCATCGGCGCCGGCCTGACGACCGTCATCGTCCACGAGGAGGGCGTGCCCCACTTCGTCCGGACGATCGCAGAGGGCGGCGACACCATCACGGCGGCGATCGCCGGCGCTCTCGACCTGCCCATTGACGACGCCGAGGCAACCAAGCGCAACCTCGACCAGTCGGGGCCGCACATCCGGGCGGCGGCCACGGCGGCCAACGAAGCGGCTACTTCCCTGATCGCCGAAATCCGCAGCTCCATCGAGTACTACTCGACGTTGCCGGGGCGCTCCGAGATCCGCCGCGTCACCCTCACCGGTGGCGGATCACGACTGTCCGGGCTGCTGGAACGCCTCCAGCAGAACCTGCGGGCGCAAGTCGTGCGGGGCAGCGCTCTCTCCCGCATCGAGACCACACTCAAGCCAGAGGAGATCGCCAACCGAGACCCGCTCTGCGCCGTCGTCATCGGACTTGCGCTCCCGGAGCCGCCGGGCGTGAAGCACCTCGACTTGATGCCACCGGAGATCCTCCAAGCGCGCAAGCGCGCACGGACGGACCGGGTGCTGATCGTTGCAGCGGCGGTTCTCGTGCTGGCGATGATCGGCGGCGGTGTCCTGAGGTACCTGTCGGTCCACAACGCCCAGAACAAGGTCACGAGCCTCAAAGCTCAGATCGTAACCACCAACCTCGAGATCACCCACTACGACCTCGCCCAACAGAAGTACGAAGAGGTCAGCGCCGATCAGGCGGATCTCACACCGATCGTCGCCGACGAGGTGAACTGGCCGGCTGTACTCGACAAGGTCACGGCGTATACGCCGAGCGGTGGGTATATCACGTCGTTCGCCGGCTCGAATGCACCACCGCCGGTCGCAACGACCTCGGCCAACGGCACGACTGTCGCTCCACCACCCAGGTCGCAGCTCGAGATCTCGACGGTGGCGGTCGGCGTCACTGCCAGCCAGGGGTGTGTGATCCTCAAGAAGGGCCAGGTTCCAAACTGCGCCTACGCCTACTTCGAGAACTGGGCGACACAGCTGGCCAAATCGAACGCCCTCCAGTTGGTGACGTGGAGCTCGTTCAGTGAAGGGACCGGTGGGGTTGTGACTTATACCGCCACCTTGGGTGTGCTTGGGACGATTCCCTCATCACGTGCGACGAGATTCGAGGTGCTCAGCAAGTGAACCTCCAATCGATGAACCTCAACGCCCTGAAGCGACCGACCGTCATCATCACCGTCGTGGTCGTGCTTGTTCTCGCAGCCCTCTGGTGGTTCTTGTGGATGGCCCCGGAGGCCAACAAGCTGAGCACGGTGAACAATCAGCAGGCACAGTTGCAGAGCCAGCTGAACACCTTGAACCAGACCCTGCAGATCGACAAGGCGCAGGCTCCGAAGATCTCGCAGTACGCCAGCTATTTGAGCATGTTCGCAGCGGCCGTTCCGCCGCTGCCGGAGGCACCGCAGCTCACCACGCAGTTGGCAGACCTTGCGAACGCCACGAGCGTCCACCTGGTCACCCTGTCGGACGACACCACGGTCGTGGGCACGCCTATCGACACCATCCCACTCACGATGACGATCCAGGGGCCCCGACAGAACTGCATCGCATTCCTGCAGGGGATCTACGACCCGAAGATGATCATCCGCCTGATCACGATCACCTCCTTCACACCCACGCCGCTGTCGGCGGGAGCGAACGGCGTGAACATCCTCAAGCCGTCCAAGTCGACGTATACAGCGGCGATCTCCGGCACCGCTTATTACTATCCGGAGATCGACCCATCAGCCTCGGACGGCACGAGCGCGACGACTACCACCGTCTCCGGTTAGCGGGCGGCCCCGGCACCCTCCGGGTATCGACACGTGAGAGCAGGCTCACCGACGGACGCCGGCGTCCAGGCCGGCACCTCGGACATGGCGCCACCAGCCACCGCCGCCTCCTCCTCCGGCCGTGGTATGGCGAACGTCACGACCGCCTTCGGAGCGCATGCAGCTGACGTCTTGAGTAGTCCTCCCCTCCGCCAGCGAGCCCCGGTGCCGAACGGGCGAGCTCACGACAGCGCGGTCCAGGAGACGACCGGTCTGTCGCCGTGGGAGTGGCACACGCAGTCCAGCTCGAGGCCACAAGGCCCGGACGTCGCCCGGGCCGAGATGAGCTGATCAGGGGCAGCATGGAAATGTTTCTCGGACGTAGGCACCCTGGCCGGCCCGACAGACCATGGCAGCACCCGCAAACGGCCCTCGCAGCATGGAGCGACCCGGGACCTACTGAACGGGCCCGACCCTCCCATTTGCGAGCGACGGTGTCGGCGGCGCGGCGCCTGAGGGCACGCTCGCTCGTCGAGCAGCCCGCCTTGACGCACGACTCGCCCGACGAAGCAAAGGCCCTCCGGAGTGCCCCTACTCGCGGGGCGCTCCGGAGGGCCATGAGGACAACTGCCCGAGGCTTTGATCTCCCTAGCCGGGCGGGAACCCCGTACCTGATGTAGCCGTCGCTGCGGTGCCGCCAGCGGCATACGTGGCGGCATTGCAGTTCGCCGTCTGGTTCCGCTCCACGAAGAACGACGTGCTCGGTCCCGTCTGACCCTGTACTGGCGTGCTCTGTGCGACCGGCATGTCCACGATGCCCCAACAGTCATTTGTCCCATTGGCGAATGCCGTAAGGATGATGTAGGAACCGTTTGCCGGGGTGTAGACGCTGATCAGTCGCGGCCCGTTGGACGCAGCCGACGTCGTGAAACTCAACCCCGTGTCGATCTGCTGGATGTCAGACGTGGGGCCACCGGAAACGGTCAGGTTCGCATAGGTCTGCCCGCCGTCGGTGTAGAACACCTTTGCTCCGGTCAAGGCCGTCTGCAGGTTGTCTTCCGACGCCGTGTTGTTCGCACCCCTCGTCACCGCCAGGTAAGTCGGGATGGCAATCGCCAACAGGATGCCGACGATGAGCAACACCACAAGCAGCTCGATCAGCGTGAACCCCTCGTCGCCCTCCACTCCGACGCAACTGCGAGCGCGCGGCGCGGTTTGGCTGTTGAACGCCATAACGCTCCTTCTTCTCTCCGCCGTATACGACAAGTCCCCCGAGCCGAAGACCGACCCGGGGGACTCACCGTTCCGTTGCTGACCTGATTCAGGTCAACTAGGTGGTCTGAGTATCAGCTGCCTCAACCGGGCGGGAATGCCGAGCTGGACAGTGTGGTGGGAGCCGCCGTCGCCTTGCAAGTGGTGGTACTCGAGGCCTTCGTGACACCGAAGTAGGTGCCAGCAGTGGTCTCTCCATCAATCGCAGCGGTCTGGTTGCTCGTGATGTCCAGGATGAACCAGCAGTCGCTCGTGCCGTTGGCAAAGGCCGACAGCTCAAGAGCTGAGCCGGCGGGGACGCCAATTACAGAGGCCGAAATGACGTGGGGTCCGTTCGAGGACACTCCGCTGGAAACCCAGCTGAGTCCAGTGCCAATCTGGTAGATGTCGGACGTACCGGTGCCCTGCGTCTCAATCCCGACGTAGCTTTGGTTGGTGTCAGTGAAGTACACCTTGGCTCCGGTAAGCGCGTTCTGCAGGTTGGACTGCGCAGCGGTGTTGGTGGCGCCGTGGGTCACCGACAGGAACGTCGGAATAGCGATGGCCAACAGGATGCCGATAATGAGCAGCACAACCAAGAGCTCGATCAGGGTGAAACCCTCATCTCCCCCCTCGCTGCCGACGTGCCGTTGCCGGCACCGTTCGACGAAAGACATTAGAGTATTTCCTCCTTGAGTCAATTGTTATGATCCGTCCAGGGAATAATCGGCCGGATCAAGCGGTAACTTTAGCCGCAATTTCACCCTTGGTGAAAACATGACTCCGCAGCGTGAGATTCCTGCCGAGGCGGGGCGGCGCCGGCGTCGTGCGGTCCTCGGCGACTGCGGGCCCAGAAAGCAGCTGAGTCAGTCCCACTCGTCGTCGAGACGCGGGTCGGCAAGGCGGGGAGCAGCTTCGGCGGGCGCGGGCTCCTCGGGCAGCGGGGCGACGTTCTCCCTGGTCGGCTCGATAGGCGGCTCCCAGGCCGGCACCGGCTCCTCGGAGGCGGGAACCGGTGGCGGTGGGACCACCGCATCGCTCACCGGCTCGGTCACTGGCGCGGGCGCCGACCCGATACGAGGCTCCGAGGCAGGCGCCGGCTCCTCGGCGGCGCCACCGGCCGGCTTACTCTCATAGTCGCGCAACGGATCGACGGGCGGTTTCCACGCAGACTTCGGTTCGTCAACGGCGCCGGCCGGCAGCGAGGCCACGGACTCCCTCGGTGGATCCGCCGCCGGCGTCGGTTCGCCAGCGGCGGGTACCGGTGCGGGCGGCTGGCTCGCGGGCTGGCGCAATGGACCAACCGGTAGCTCCGACACGGGTTTCGGATCGTCGAGAGTGGGCGTCAGCGACGGCACGCTCGCAGACTCGCCCACGGTGTCAGGCGGCGGCTCGCCGGGTGGCTCCCGCATCGGCTGCGGTTCGTCGAGGGCGGGAACCGGTGGCGGGGCCACCGATTCGGGCGGGGACTCACGCGCCGGCTCGCTCGGGGACTCGGCCGGTGGTTCCCAGGCCGGCGCCGGCTCACCAAAAGCCGGAACGGGCGGCGGGGCGCTGGCGGCTTGGACGTAGACCCCGAACTCCTCCTGGAGGATCGTGTCGATGAGCACGGATGGATCCGGCGTGATCGAGCCCGCTGTGCGACCCGTCGGCTCTGAACCCTGAGGAGGCACCACAACGCCAAGGCTTGGACGGTCCGGGGCCGGTGTGGCGTCGGCGGTCTCCGAGGCGCGCTTGCCAGGAGTGTCATCGGCAGGAGGAGGAGTCTCCTCGACGCCGATCACTTCGGCCATCAGGGCCTCGAGCCATGCAGGGGTCACCTCGGCCGTGTCCGCCTTGCCACCTTCGACGACCGCATCATCTGCAGCGCCCCTGTCGGCTCCGGTGGTGTGCGCCGACGGCGCAGGATTGCCGTGTGGCTCGTCCCCTGGGCGCATTGGTGCAGCTCCCTATCCCGGTCCTGAGGCGGTGCCCACGCGAGTATCGGGCTGCCTGTTAATCGTCGAAGCCTACCCGCGTCCGATTGGAGTCTCGGGAACCTGCCTCGTCGCCGGTGTATCGACGGTGGCTGCCCTCCCCGGCTATGACGCCCGGACCGTGTTGAATGTTGGTCGATGGTTCGATTGCTAAGGCTGCTCGTTCCTGCGCTCACAGCGATAATCGTGTTGTTGATCGGCGCCATCCACGCGCAGATCCACCATTACCAGCTGGCACGCCACGGCTCGACGCTCGCATGGCTCATTGCTCTCATCGCTCTCCTTTGGGCGACGTCGTATGCCGGCGGCGTAAACGAGACCGGGGTCCCTTTCGGGTCCCGCTTTGTCCGGTCTGCCGGCGCCGTCGGGGCTGCCGTCGTGATCGTCGCACTGCTGCAGCTCGTGCTGCGCACGCCCCTGCTGCCGTTGTTCGACCTCGGCCTCAGTGTCGTCGTACTCGTCCCAACCCTTGCTGCCCTCTCTTCAATCGCCCAGCGATCGCTGACACTGGAGGGCGAGCAGGAACGCGTGATCGCGCTCGTGGACGACGAGGAACGCGAGCGATTGACGCGCGACATCGGCGTCCGCCCCGAGCATCACTCGCTCCTCGTGCTCGCCGTGGCGCCATCCGAGATCACGCCGACGCCCGAGCAGCCGAAACCATTAGAGGATCTCGTCAGTCAACGCAGGATCACGCTCGTCGTGCTGAGCCGGGAGGCGCAGTCTCTCGATGACGTCGTCGCCCAGGCCGCCACCGCCCATTCCCGTGGCGTACGAATCCGGACGTTGTCGCTCTTCTACGACGAGTGGCTCGGCAAGCTCCCGCTCTCCGAGCTGGAGCGCATCGCACTGCTCTTCGACATCAATGAGATCCACCGGCCCGTGTACGCCCGCATGAAGAGGTTCCTCGACGTCCTGCTTGCCATCGTCGGCCTTCCGGTCCTCATCGTCGCCATACCGTTCGTTGCCTTGGTGGACCTGATGGGGAACCGAGGACCGCTGTTCTTTCACCAGCAACGCGTCGGCAAGGGCGGGGCCGTCTTCACGATCCACAAATTCCGCACGATGCGACCGAGCGATGCGTCGACGGACTGGACATCGCCGGGCGACACGCGCCTGGGCGCAGTGGGCCGGATGCTGCGCAAACTGCACATCGACGAGCTCCCCCAAGTCTGGAACGTCCTCCGGCGGGATCTCTCCATCGTCGGTCCGCGTCCCGAACAGCCGCGCTACGTCAGCCAGCTGAGCGAGGTGATCCCCTTCTACGAGACGCGGCACCTCGTCCGACCGGGCATCACCGGCTGGGCACAGGTGAAGTACGACTACGGAGCCAGCGAGCTGGACGCCCTCGAGAAGCTTCAGTACGAGTTCTATTACCTCCGCCATCAGAGCCTGGGTCTCGACGTCCGGATCATCGGGCGCACGCTCCGCTCGGTCGTCGGTCTAAAGGGCAGGTAGTCCGGTGCCCGCGTCAGCCGGACGGCGGCCGCAAGCGTTCGAATGCCGCCAAATTCGGGCTCCCCGGGGGTAACGTCGGTCATGTCGACCGGCCACCTACACAGCACGAGGGCGGGAAAGATGCCGCTCGGGCGGTTTCCCGGGTGATGGCCCGGCAGGAGAGCGCGTCTCCCGGTGGTGTCGCACCTGCCCAAGGAACATCGGCTAGCGCCGTTGAGGACGCCGCCATCGATGGGCTGGGGGGCGCCTGGGTGCGCCGCTGCGAAGCGACAGGGTGCGCCATCGGCGCCGCCGACGACACGGAGCGGCGCGACCTACTCGTCTGCCTGGAGAGTGCGGCCACTGCTGATGCCGTCGCCCGCGTCAGAGGGGCGTTCTCCTCTCGATCGCGCTCGGTCCCGGCGCCTCCGCCACGACCGGCCTCCACCATCGCCCAGCGTCGGAAAGCACTCGAGGCCGCTGCCGTCCGCTGGGGTGCGTGCGTGGCGTCGCCGGCAATCGTGGTCGAGCAACTCCTGTTGCTGCGCCACCTCGTCACCGTCGCAGCCGACGGTGAGCGCCTGGGTCGCCTCGTCGATCGGGTCATGCTCGTCGCCACGAAAGCGGCGACCGACGAGCTCCAGACGGCGGCCTTCACGGACGCACTCACGGGTTGCGCGAACCGGCGTGCCTTCGAGCGGGACCTCGAGCGCGAGCTCGCACGCTGCGCCCGCGCCGAGCTCGACCTCTGCCTGGTCGCCCTTGACCTCGACGGTCTGAAGCACATCAACGACTCCGAGGGCCACGCGGCCGGCGACCGAGCCCTCCTGCAGCTCGTGGAGTCGCTCCGCCGAGCTCTGCGCTCTCTGGACGGCGTCTACCGGCTGGGCGGTGACGAGTTCGTCGTCGTGCTGCCTGACACCTCGCTTGACGGCGCCCGAGTCGTCATGGGCCGCGTCGAGCGGCTCGGATCGCCGGCGTTCACCTGGGGGATCGCCAGCGTGATGTCGACAGGGATCGCCGACACCGCCTTGCTCGTATCGGCGGCCGACGACGACCTCTACGATCGGCGGCGGGTCAACCGGGGTCCCCGCGGCCGCGGTCGTGCCGGCGCTCCCGAGACCCGATATGCGCCGGACCTCCCGGAGGTGCCGGTCGGCGAGCGCCGTCCCATTTCCGACATCGGCCGGACTTCTACGGCCTGACGTCGGCTGCGCCCGCAGGGCGTCCCTCGATGGCTTCGAGCCTGCCGGCCCCGACGACAGCCTCGAGCAGACGACCCTGTATCCCTTCGAGGGCGAAGGCGTCGACGATCCCTCCGTGGTCTTGCACGAGCCCGGAGGCGTCGAGGAGGTGGGCGGCGACATCGAGGAGTCGCTCGGCGGCCACTTCGACAAGGACGTCCGGATCAAAAGCGGCGCCGGCGGCTGCTCGTTCCGGGGTTCTCCCCGTCGTCATGCCGCAAGGAGCGCCCGCCGCAGACGGCAGGCCGAGCGCTTCGAGCAACCCGCGGCGGGCCTGCAGCACGAGATCGGACGCCCGTCGTGGCCACACCTCGCCACAACGCACCACGAGCTGCTCGAGGGCCCGAGTCATCGTGAGGAGGTCCTCGCGCTCGAAGCGCCCTGCGGACTCGAAGTGAACAAGGGACACGCCTCCACTCTTCAGCGGGCGGCTACCGCCCCACCTACCGGCCGTCGTCCACCGGTCGCCCACGGCGACAGAGACGTCTCCTTCCCCGGGGCGGCGAGGGGCATGCCGCGTGCTGCGTATGCCGGCTCTCTCAGACGAGCGGCCACGGGTATGCGCGATGGTCGGCGCCAGGGGCGGGGAACCTCGGGCGACGCACGAGCGCGCGAGCTCGCCGCCGGAGCGCCTCCACCTCCGCTTCGTTGATGAGGGAGCACACCGTCGCGGGCACCCCGTCAGAAAGCTGGACGGCGGCTTCGATCACGCGATCGGGAACGGCCTCGCCGGCGAAATCCCACATGACGGTGCGGAGCTTCGGCTCGGCGTGGAAGCAGAGGCCGTTGTCGATCCCCCAGATCGCCCCGTCGAAGTCCACGAGGACGTGACCGCCCTTGCGGTCGGCGTTGTTCAAGAGGAGATCGAGACCTGCGAGCTCGCGCAACCGAAGATCGTGGGTGGGCTCGGAGGCGAGGCTGAAATAGTGCTGCTCGAAATCGGCGTCCACGAAACGCTGCAAGGAGCCCGCCTCGAGGGGCGCATCCGAGCGCAACACCGTCTCGGGCACGAGGTCGAGGCCGACAGCGGCCGAGAGCTCGTAGGCCGCCACCTCGCGGCGGAAGAGCTCGCCACCGAAGTCCCAGAGGTAGCGCTCCCCCCGGCCGGGCTTGTAGACGGCCCGCACTCGGAGCTCCCTGTGGCTGACCGCCACGAGGAAGGAGTAATTGGAGCTCCACGGCAAGCGACCCTCGATCTCCACCTCGCCCGCCCTCAGGACCTCGAGCCACTCGGCTGGGCTCGTGGGCACGGCGGTGGCGTCGGGATCCGTCGCGCTGGCGGCATCTGCGCCGGTCGTGCTCGTATGCGCATCCCCACTCGGAGCGACGCCCGTGCTCACGTGAGTGGCGGGGCGTTCCCGTTCATCCTCGGGCACACGTGTCCTCTCGGGTCGAGCGGGTACCCGCAGCGCGGGCAGATCGGTCGGCCGGCCTCGACGAGCTCAATTCCGCGGATGGCAAGGGCCATCGCCTGCTCGCGGGTCATCGCCAGCCGGACGACGGAACCTTCGGCCTCGTCATCGTCCGGGTCGTCCGGATCCTCCCCCCGGTCGATCTCGTCACACAGGAGGACGACACGATCGGCATCGCCGTCGTATCCCACTCGCAGCGTCCTCACGACGAAGTCAGGCGTGTAGGGCTGCTCGAGCTCGAGTGATGACCGGTCTGGCAGCTCCTCCAGCCGCTCGTAGCCCCGCAGGAGGCGGCCGAGCACGCGGCAGAGCGTCGAGATCTGGCTCTTCTCCACCTTCATCGTGACCAGCTGCAAGCCTTGCCGAACCTGCAGGAGGAACACGCGCTCTCCCACCTCTCCGATGGTCCCCACCGTCACGCTGTCCGGCTCGTTGAGCTCATAGCTCTCCGTCACCCGCTCATCCTCCTTCTGACGGGGTGCTCCGCCGCGCCCGTCGCCCCTGGCGGCGGGATGCCGCCTTCTCCGGAGCCAAGTCCTTGCCCTCGCCTTCGCCTGCAGCACCCTCTGCCGCCGGCGACGGAGCCCGCGTCGGAAGCAGCCGGCCCATGGGGGCGTACGAGTTCACGGCCAGCACCATGGGCCCGGCGGAACCGTAGGCGACGACGCTCGTCGAGCACGTGCCCACCATGATGCGCTGGAAGAGATCGAGCGGAACGCCGAGCGCACTGGCGAGTACCGCCTTGATGCAGTCCGCATGGCTCACGGCCACGATGACCTCGCCCGGGTGCTTCGAACGGTAACGGTCGGCCGTTTCCACCAAACGAGACTGCAGCTCCACGAACGACTCGCCACCTGGGAAGCGGAAACCCGACGGGTACCGCTGCACAGCGCGCCACTCCGGCAGCTTCGACAACTTCGACAGCTCGGCTCCGGTCCACTCCCCGAAGTCGCACTCGACGAGCCCCCGATCGGCCCGCGCGGGCCGACTGGTCGCCTTCGTTATGGGAGACGCCGTCTCTCTCGCCCGCTCGAGCGGGGACGTGTAGACGGCTGCCACCGGCACGCCGGCGAACCGGCCGGCCGTATCGGCCGCCTCCACCTTGCCCGCCTCGGAAAGGTGCAGGCCGCGGGCGCGTCCCGGCAGGACCTTCCCCGTCGTCGGCGTGGAGCCATGGCGCACGTAGCAGATCGTCGTGATCGGATCGGCCTGGCGGCGGGCCCGGGGCATCTGAGTACCGTACCGTTCAGGCCTATGGCCGATGCAGGCGACGCCGAAACGGTCACCGCCCTGGCGGCGCTGCGGGCGGAGATCACGGCCTGCGCGGCCTGCCCCCGCCTCGTTGCCTGGCGCCAGCGGGCGGCTGCCAGCCCACCGCGGGCGTTCGCGGGTGAGGAGTACTGGTCCAAGGCGCTGCCGGGTTTCGGGGCGGTGGATGCCCGCCTCGTCGTGGTCGGGCTGGCGCCGGCCGCGCACGGTGGCAACCGCACAGGGCGGATGTTCACGGGCGACCGCTCGGGCGACTTCCTCTTCGCGGCGCTGTGGCGCGCCGGCTTCGCCAACCAAGCCACCTCTCGCCGTAGCGACGACGGCCTCGAGCTCCGCGACGCCTACGTGACAGCGGCGGTCCGCTGCGCCCCGCCGGACAACAAACCGGCGCCGGAGGAGCGGGACCGCTGCCGCCCCTACCTCGCCCGGGAGCTTTCCCTCCTCGGCGCCGCCACCGTGTACCTCGCCCTCGGTGCCTTCGCCTACGACGCCATCTCGAGGACGCCGCCGGTGGCGGGCGAGCTGCCCTTGCCGAGGCGGCGTTTCTCTCACGGCTGCGAGATCGAGATGTCGGGACAGGGCCGCCCGAGGTGGCTCCTCAGCAGCTACCACCCGAGCCAGCGCAACGTCTTCACCGGTCTGCTGACGCCTGCGATGTTCGACGGCGTCCTCGAGCGGGCGCGCCAGCTGCTCAGCTCGAGCTGACGAGCAGGCGGCGAGGCGCCGGGACCGCCGTCTCCGGCCAGCGCCGGCGGCTGACGCGGGCGAGCTTTCGCAGCAGCTCGATGGCGGCGGGGTCGTCCGCCCCCGGGCGCACCTCGATGACACCGGCCGCCACCATCGAGTCCATGAGCTCGCGACCTTTGTCCGTGCGCACGACGGTGATCGTCCAGTCGGCGAAGGCCCCGATGCCGCCCGTCGAGATGTCGGCGTGCTCGGCGGCGAAGTCCGGGCACTCCTTGCAGCCCTCCCGCGTCCAGGCGTGGGCTTCCTTGAGGGGGACCTCGTGGTAACTGCCGTCGCGCATCCAGATCTGGAAGACGCCCTTGATGTTCATCTTGACCATGTCCTCCCTCGCAAGGCCGTAACGCGCTTCGAACAGCTCCGCGAAGATGGCGTCTTCGAACGTCTTCGAGCACAGCAGCCCGATCGTGAGCACGAACCGCCTCGCCACTTTGCCCGCTCGCCTCGCCGCCATGACGGGCGGGGCGGAGGCTTGGCAGCTCATCCCGACGAGGGCGATGCGCTCTGCTCCGCCGGCGATCGCCTCGGCGTAGGCGAGGGTGTTGGCCGAGTACGTGTAGCGGGAACCGGAGGCCGCCATCACCTGCTGGCGGGTCGTGGCGACACCGGGAACGGCTTTCCAGCTCCTGCCGTCACCTTCCAGATAGGAGACGAGGGCCGCGTCGATGACGTCGTTCTCGAGGGCGTAGATGAGGATCGCCGACACGAGCCCACCGTCCTGGCCGGCGGCGTTCACCTCTGGGTCGGTCGCCCGGGCGAGGACGACGTCCTGGGAGACGCCGAAGACCTCCTCCGGGGTCCGTTCACGACCGAAGAGGAACGTGTCCACCTCGGTCTCCCACTCGCGAAAGCGCGGGCAGGCTCGCGTGCACAGCGTGCAGCCCTTCTCGCCGCGGGTGCAGTCGGCCGTGCCGCCCTCCTCCGGGACGTGGAACGGGCGGTAGCGGCTCTCCGAGTCGTCGTAACGGAGCAGGTCGTACGGGCAGGCGACGATGCAGGCGGCGCAGCCGGTGCACAGCCCAGATGTGACCACCTCGCGGAACAGATCCACCCAGTGGGGCTTGTCTCCCGGCATCGGCTCTCCTTAGGGAACGGTGATGGTCTTGATCAACAGCTCTCCGTGCGACGCCACGAGCACAAAGGTCTCGTCGGCCGACGAGAGCGTCACAGACTCGACGGAGGTGCCGGCGATGTTCTCGCTCACGTTGGTGTCGAGACTGTTCGACCACACCGAGGTCGGCATCGCCAGCCTGGGCACGGCGGAGATCCCTCCACCAGCTGGAGTTGTGCTGGGCGACCGCCTTTTCCGCGCCGATATAGGACTCGAGGGCGAGGGCCTCGAGGTCGAGGCTCGCCGGCCCCTGCACCCAGCTCGATGCTGGGGATCCCGTGACGTGCAGGTACCCGACGAGGACTCCGCTGTTGGCGAGGCGAAGACCCTGGGCGACCAGGCCCGGCGGAGCGGGCACCTTGAGCCGCGGCCTGACGTCGTGCAGGGGGCCGGGTGTCGTCGTCGCCTTGTCCTTCGAGACGAGGGTCGTGAGCAAGACGAAACGCTCGGGCGTGTAGAAGAGCGCATCGGTCGGGTAGCACGTGATGAGTGCGAGGCCGCGGGCGCTCGGCGGTGGGTCGATGAGCGCTCCCGGGCTCAGGATCTCGTCGCCGATGACTTTGAAGGTCAGCTCGGAGCAGTGGTCGATCCAGATGACGCTCGTGCCGGCCTTCAGCTTCGCGATCTGGGAGAAGTAGCTCACGTCATGGGACTCGAGGACGCTCTCGCCGATGCCCCCGGGCCACGGCGAGACCGGGTCGTGCCCGGCGGCGACGGCCAGCACGCCGTCCGAGAGGCCCTGCAGCACGGGCGCCGTCAGCGTGAGCGCCGGGATCTCCACGAGACCCGCAGCCGTCTGAGCCTTGGCCGACTGCGGGGGGTTGATGCAGTCGGCCGCCGGTTGCGTGGGAAGCCCTCGAGGCGGTGTGCCATAACGGTTGACGAGGCTGCCGCCGACGCTCGACGACCGGTGATCCCACCACACCGGATAGGCGACGGCAAGCCCTGCCCCGAGCAGCATGAGGCCGCCGAGCACCATCAACAGGCTCGTCCAGAGCCGGCGCGGCGCCCGCCGGTCTGCGACGACACCGCCCGTTGCCATGGATCCAGTCTGCCGCGTGCAGGCCGCGTGGGCGCGCGCACGCAGCTAGAGGCACGAAGCGGCGACGGCGTCCAAGGGGTCTGCCACGAGTCGACCAGTAGGATGCTTTCCGAAAGCGGCGTCGTGTGACGAGGAGAGTGCCCGATTTGGGGAGGCCAGCGACAGCGATCCCGTCAGCGTTCGCACAGCTCGGCCGACGCCGGGCGATAGCCGGCCTCGCTCTCCTCCTCCTGCTGCTCGCATCCCTTGCGGGCGCCCTGGCCGACACGACCGGCGGCACGGCATCCCTGCGAGGCGGGGCGGCATCGGTCGCCCTCTCCGTCGCCGGCACCCTGGTCGGGCTGTTGGTCGTCGTCTTCGCCGCCGCCATCGTCTACGCGATGGCTGCCAAGCGCGTGGGTCCGGCGGACTCCGAAGCCCCCGTGCGCAGCCCGTTCTGGAGGGGCGTCACGATCGCCCTCCTCATGCCGATCGTCATCGGGATCATCGTCCTGTTGCGTCGCCACCGCCCTCACAGGCAGGCAGCCAGCATCGCCCCCTCCTCCTTGCACCTGCCCACGACGGGATCGGCCCACTCAGCTATCCACTTCGTTCCCGCCGCCTCCGGCGCCACGATCGGCTTCGTGGCGCTCGTCGTAGCGCTCGTGATCCTCTCGAGTTGGCTGCACGCTCGACGCCGCGGACGGCACTGGGACCTGCTCGAGATACTGCGCAACCCGAAGGAGCCGACACACATCATCGGCCCCCGTTCACCCCTGGCTCAGTCCCTCGCCACGGTCTGCGTCCCCGATCCGGAGGAGGAGACGGATCCTCGAAGAGCCGTTGTGGCGGCCTACGTCGCCATGACGCACGCGGCCGCCGACGCCGGCGCCGAGCGGCGGGGGGCCGAGACGCCATCGGAGTTCCTGCAGCGTCTCCTCGCCGCCCTCGGGGCCTCCCAAGATGCCGCCCGCCGCCTGACCTTCCTGTTCGAGACGGCTCGCTACAGCAGCAAACCCTTCGGAGAAACCCTCCGCGCCGACGCCATCGGCGCCCTCCGACAGGTTCAAGACGAGCTCGCCAGCTCCGCATCGGCCGGATCCGGACTGGCTGCCGCCGGCCTTGCCGGCTCGACGGCGACCCGACCAAGGTCGGCCGGGGCCGGCGGCTGGATCGTGGCGCCGCCGTGAGGTGGACGAGCCGCCGAGTCGGGCGCACCACCAACCGAGTCATGACCCTCGCCATCCTCGCCTCCGGAGGTCTCGCCCTCGCCCTCGGGCTCGGGCTCCCCGACCGAGGTGCAGCCGAGCGGGCCTTCGCGGCGCTCATCGGCTTGCTCGGCTGTGTGCTGGCCATGCAATGGCTGCGTTCGAGCGCTGAGGGAGCCGCACCGCAGGGCCGCTTCGCCGTCACCGTCGATAGGCCCGAAGACGTCCGCCAGCAAGCTCCGGCCGTGGAATCGGCCAAGAATCTCGAGCGCGCACTCCGTCTCGGCGCCTCGACGATCGGCTCCTACAACCTGCTGGTGCGACCTCGGCTGCAAGCGCTGGCGGCCGAGAAACTCGAGCGCACGGGCTGCAGCCTGTCCGACCGGCCGGCGGCGGAGGCGTTGCTGGGAGACGAGCTGCCGCTCGTCGATCCTGCGGCGCCGCCACCCGCCGACAGCAACGGTCCTGGCATCTCGCTGCATCGCATCGGTCAGCTCGTCGGGCAGCTGGAGCGGATGCCTTGAGCACGCCGCCCGAGCCCCGGCCGCTCTCGATCGCCGAGGTGGGCGAGCTCGCGAGCGCCATCCTCGACGAGGTCGACCGTGCCATCGTCGGCAAACGCGACGCCGTCGGGCTCGTCCTGCTCGGCATCCTGGCGGGCGGCCACATCCTCCTCGAGGACGTCCCAGGCGTTGCGAAGACGCTCGCCGCCCGTTCCCTCTGCCAGGCAACGGGCATGAGCTACTCGCGTATCCAGTTCACACCCGACCTCATGCCGGCGGACGTGACAGGGTCCTCGTTCTATGACGCCCGCCGGGCGGAGCTGGAATTCCGCCCTGGCCCGCTCTTCGCCAACCTCGTCCTCGGCGACGAGATCAACCGGGCGCCGCCGAAGACGCAGGCCGCCCTCCTCGAGGCGATGCAGGAGCATCAGGTCACGGCCGACGGATCCACTCACCTGCTGCCCGAGCCGTTCGCCGTCATCGCCACGCAGAACCCCATCGAGTACGAGGGCACCTACCCGCTGCCGGAGGCGCAGCTCGACCGGTTCCTGCTGCGGGTCAGCGTCGGCTATCCCGACCGCGCAGGCGAGCAGGAGCTCGTGCAGCGACGGGCGGTGCGCGGCCGTGAGGACGCCGGCCTGCACGCCGTCACGGATGCTGCTGGGATACTTGCGATGCGAGCAGCCGTCGAGCGCGTCGAGATCGCCGAGCCCGTGGCGAGCTACCTCGTCGACCTCGTGCGAGCCACTCGAGAGATGGCCGGCGTGCAGGTAGGCGCCAGCCCTCGCGCCTCAGTGGCCTTGTTGCAGGCCTCGAGGGCACGGGCGGCTCTCTCCGGTCGCGACTACGTGCTGCCGGACGACGTCAAGTCCGTTGCCGAGCCCTGCCTCGCTCACAGGTTGTCGCTCCTGCCCGAGATGTGGCTCCGCGGCGTGCAGTCGGGCGAGCTCGTTCGGCGCTGCCTTGCGACCGTGCCCGTGCCGGTCGCCGTCGAGCCGGAGAGCGACGATGCGGCGGCAGCATCGCAGGGCGTATCGAGCGCGCCTGACGACCTCGGAGCCGGGATCGTCTCCCCGGCGTGATGACGACCGGCCGCGGCACCGAGGAGGCGGGCAGGCCACCGACCGCACGGGCGCCCGTACCACTTACCTGGCACGTCGGGGTAAAGGTGGTGACCGAAGGCGTCGTGGCCGCCCTCGCCCTGCTCACTGCCGCCGTGACGGGCGACGTGGTACTCGTTGCCTTGGCCACTCCGCTCGCAATCGCGGCCGTGCTCGGCCTTACGCGGGCACGTCCCGCCTCGCCGGAGATCGAGCTCAAGGTGACCCCGCTCGTGAGCGGCCCGGTCGAGCCGATCGAGGTGAGCCTGGCGGTGCGGTCCGCGACGACGTCGGTCTGCCACCTCGCCCTCGTCCTCCCGAACGGGCTGCGGAGCGAGGGCCCCTCGAGCTGGACCGTCCTGCTGCGGCCGGACAGGCCCGAGGTGCTCACCTGCTCGCTCCGGGCGGTGAGGGCGGGGCGTTTCTCTCTCGGCAACGTGCTCGTGCGAGTCAGCGACAGCGCCTCGGCCATCGTCGGGCGAGGGTCAGGTAGTGACGTCGTCATGATCGAGTCCCGGCCGGCCCCGCTTGCGGTGCGGACCCTCGTCCGGCCGGAACGGGTGCGCGCCACGAGCGGGGATCGGGTGGCCCGACTGGCAGGCGACGGGATCGAATTCGCCGAGGTCCGGGAAGAGGCGGTAGGCGCCCTCGAGCGCCGGATCAACTGGCGGGCGACCGCCCGGCACGGTACCACCTGCATCAACGTGCACCACCCGGAGCGCAGCACCGACGTCGTGCTTCTCGTCGACACCTTCACCGAGGCCCTGCTGCCCGCTGTCGTCGCCGTTGCCGTCAGCCTCGCCGATACCTACCTCCGGCACCACGACCGCCTCGGCCTCGTGGCGTTCGGCGGGATTCTCGACTGGGTCGAGCCGGGCACCGGCCCCTCGCAGCTGGAACGTATCCGTCGTTCGCTGCTCTCGTCCGAGGCGTACTTCTCATACGCCTGGAAGACGGCCGACGTGATCCCCCGCCGACTGTTCCCGGCCGGGTGCCTCGTGCTGGCCGTGTCGCCCCTCGGGGACCCGCGATTTACCTCGACCCTCGCCTCGCTGCGCTCGAGAGGAATCGACCTTGCGATCATCGAAGTCGAGCCACCGTGGCCCGAGGGGGAGTTCGAAAGCCCGGCCGGGTCGCTCGCCCGCCGCATCGTCTCGATGGAGCGCATGCAGACCCGTCGAAGGTTCTCGCGTTTGAGTGTTCCCGTGAGCACGCTCGAGGGTCCCGACGGCATCGCCGGCGGGCTGGCGGAGATCGCAGCCTTCCGTCGTTCCGTGCGGGGCCGTACGGGCGCCGTAATTGGCTCAGGTGGGCGGCGGTGATGGCGGGCGGCGGCCTGCGATGGCGTCTGCCCCGAATGCGCGTTCCGATCACGCCCCGCCTGCGGCCGGCGTTGGCGGCTGCGCCCTTCGCCGTCTCTCTCGCCCTCATGTGCGATCTCGCCCTGGCCGCCGCCTCGATCGGCTTTGCCCAAAAGGCGATGGCGATCGCAGTAGTGCCGATCGCAATGGCGTCGGTCATCACCTTCGTCGTCGCCATCGCCGTGAGAAGCGAGCGGGCGTTTCTCGCCTCCGTCCTGACCCTCGCCGGCGCCTGCGCCGTCGCCGATCTGCCTGTCCACCGGAACGGGGCAGCCGTTTTCGCCTCGGTGGCCGGTGCCGCCGTGCTCGTCTTCGTGGAGGCCGGCGGCGCAGCCCTCGAACCGAGGGGCGCTGGGACCCGCGTCGGCCGGCCGGCGACCACGCAGGCTGTCTGGGTGGGACTCGTGGCGGTGGGCGGAGCCTCGGCCGGCTGGCTGCTGCTGTCGCTCCAGCCCGAGGTCTCCGATCTCGGGCTCGCTGCCCTCGGCATCGGCGTGCTGGCGGCCGTTTGCCTGATCGCCCTGGCGGCCATGCTGGCTGCCGCCGCTATCGCAGATCGCAAGCACACCTGAGCCGGTCGGCGGTGCGGGCGACGGCCGTTAGAGCGACCATCGACGCCGCTGTCGCCACCCTCAGCCGGTGACGGCGGCGAGCACCTTCTCGGCGTGACCGTCGGCACGGACGTGGTACCAGGCGCGCACGACGCGACCGTCGGGGCCGATGAGCACCGTGGAGCGGATGACCCCCACGCTCTTGCGCCCGTAGAGCACCTTTTCCCCCCAGGCCCCGTAGCTCTCCATCACCTCGTGGGAGGGGTCGCTCAGCAGGCGTACCTGCAGCCCGTACTTCTCCCGGAAGCGCCGGTGCCTGTCGGCTCCGTCGGGCGAGATGCCGACGACGTCGACGCCGGCTTTCGAGAAGCCGTCGAACCGTTCCGTGAACTGGCAGGCCTCCTTCGTGCAGCCGGGAGTGTCGTCGGCGGGGTAGAAGTAGACGACCACGCCGCGCCCGGCGAAATCCGAGAGGCGGACGATGTCGCCGTTCTCGTCGGGAAGGGCGAAATCGGGCGCCTCGTCACCGGTCTCGAGGTGAGGCATGCGGCTGCTCCTTTGTCGGTGGCTCGGCTGGCTCCGCTTCGACCTAGCGGCACAGGTCCGACCGTTGCAGACCCACGTGCCAGTAGGCTCTGCCGTGAGAATAGTCATGAGCTCTGCACCTACCACTTCGAGCTTGTCGACGACCTTCTCCTCTCTCGGAGTTTCGCCTGAACTGGTGGCTGCTCTGTCTGAGCAGGGGATCGTGTCGCCGTTTCCAGTCCAGGAGCTGACGATCGCCGACGCTCTCGCCGGCCGAGACGTCTGCGGCAAGGCGAAGACCGGCTCGGGCAAGACGCTGGCGTTCGGACTTCCGCTGCTCATGCAGACGAAACGGGCCAAACCCGGTGCACCCGTCTCGCTCGTGCTCGTCCCCACCCGCGAGCTCGCCGTGCAGGTGGCCGAGGTGCTCGAGCCGCTCGCAAAGGCGGTCGACCTCCGAGTGGCCGTCGTCTACGGCGGCAGCGACCTCGATCGCCAGATGAAACGCCTCGCCCGCGGCGTCGACGTCGTCGTCGCCACACCTGGGCGGCTGATCGACTTCGTGGACCGCGGCAGCGTGAGCCTCTCTGCTGTGACAACGCTCGTGGTGGACGAAGCCGACCGGATGGCGGACATGGGTTTCTTGCCGCAGGTCGAATGGCTCTTGCGCAAGATGCCGTCCGATCGCCAAACGCTGCTGTTCTCCGCCACGCTCGACTCGGCCGTAGACCAGGTAGTGCGCCGCCACCTCCGGGACCCCGTCCTGCACGAGGTGAAAGAGCGGCAGTTGACGGTGGCCGAGATGCAGCACCGTTTCCTGAAGGTGCACCAGCTCGACAAAGCCAAGGTGTGCGCCGCCATCGTCGGAGGCGCCGAGAAGACGCTCTGCTTTGTCCGCACCAAGCGTGGGGCCGATCGACTCGTCGCCGACCTGCGAGCCGAGGGCGTGCGCGCCGAGGCTATTCATGGAGACCTCCGGCAGTCGGCGCGCGAGCAGGCACTCGACCGCTTCACTGCCGGGAAGCTGCCGGCGCTCGTGGCCACCGACGTCGCAGCCCGCGGACTCGACATCGAGGGCGTCGACGTCGTCGTGCACTTCGACCCGCCCGAGGACCACAAGGGTTACCTGCACCGCTCCGGCCGCACGGCGCGGGCGGGCGAGGGAGGAGTTGCCGTCACGCTCGTGCTGTGGGACCAGGAGCTCGCCATCGAGCGGCTGCAGCGCCGGCTGGGTCTCGACGTGCCCTTGGTCGAGGTCTTCTCGAACGACGATCGGCTGAAGGACCTTGCCGCCTGGGAACCGGCAGGCGCCAAGCACGGTCGAGCCTCGGGCGCCTGAGGCTCTCGCCCGGTGCCGCCCCGGGGACGCTCGTAGGGTGAAGCGGGCGGTTTCGCTCGTCCCATCCGCCACCGACATCGTCGTGGCGCTCGGAGCGAGCGATTCGCTCGTCGGGATCAGTGCCGACTGCGACCAGCCGGATTCCTCAAGGCCCCGACCCGTCGTCACCCGTACCCTCATCGACCCGGCGATGGCGAGCGGGGACCCCGCCGGCGTTGACGCCCTCGTGCACGAGCAGATTGCCGCAGGCGGACTCTTGTACTCCCTCGACGTCGAGCAGGTGGTGGCGCTCTCGCCCGATGTGGTCTTTGCCCAAGACGAGTGCGCCGTGTGCGCTCTGCCGTCATCCGAGGTCATCGTCGCCCTGGCGGCACGCGGTGTCGACTGCGAGGTGACCTCCCTCGACCCGGTGGACCTTGACGGCGTTCTCGCCACGTTCTCGAGCGTGGGGCGCTCGCTCGGCCTCGATGCCACCGGTGAGGCGCTCGAGGCGTCCTGTCGGGCCCGCCTCCGTGCGCTCGCGCAGGCGCCAGACGGTCGCCCGAGGCCGCGGGTGGCGGTGCTCGACTGGGTCGATCCGCTCTACCTCGCCGGCAACTGGGTGCCGGACCTCGTGAGAGCTGCGGGAGGCCAGCCAGTGCTCTCGAGTGCTGGAGGCCGCTCTCGCGAGACCACCCTCGAGGAGCTCGCCGGCTCCGACCCGGATCTGATCGTCATCGCACCCTGCGGGCTCGATTTGGCGGCGGCGGTGGCGGCGGGGCGGAGGTTCCGCCAGCTGGCGATGGCCTGGTCCGGTTTGCGGAGCGCTCGCCTCGTCGCCTTCGACGGGAGGGTCTGGTTCTCGAGGCCAGGGCCTCAACTGGTCGTAGGTGCCGAGGCACTGGCAGCATGGCTGGCCGGCGTCACGCCAACGGGCAACGTTGGCACGAGCGCCATCCTGGAGGCAGACGATGACGGCTGAGGCTGAGCACAACGACTCGACGCCGCAGGTCACTCACCGGCTCTATTTCCGCCAGCTCCTCGCCGGGCGGGATGTCGCCGCCAATGACCGGATCGCCCGACAGATGGTCAACTTCGTCTACCTGATCGGCGATCGGGAGACGGGCGAGGCGGTCGCCGTCGATCCAGCCTACGCGCCCGGCGAGCTCGTCGATCTCCTCGAGGCCGACGGCATGCGGCTCGTGGGCGCGCTCGCCACCCACTACCACGCCGATCACGTCGGCGGGAACCTCTTCGGTAGCTACTCCATCGCGGGCGTTGCGGAACTGCTCGAGCGGGTGTCGGTCCCGATCCACGTCCAGCGGGCCGAGACACCCTGGGTGGTGCGCGCCGCCGGCGTCGGGGCCGGCGACCTCGTGGAGCACGATGCCGACGACGTCATCGAGGTGGGCGATATCTCGATCCGGCTGCTGCACACGCCGGGGCATACGCCAGGGAGCCAGTGTTTCCTTGTGGACGGGCGCCTCGTCGCCGGCGACACCTTGTTCCTGAACGGCTGTGGCCGCACCGATCTGCCCGGGAGCGACCCCGCGGCCATGTACGACAGCCTCGTGCACCGGCTCGCACGCCTGCCGGACGACACCGTCGTGTACCCGGGGCACCTCTACTCGGAGGACCCCTTCGCCAGCCTCGGCGAGACCAAGCGCTGGAACCCGGTGCTGGCGCCTCGCAGCGCAGAGGAGTGGCTCCGCATCTTCGGGAGCTGATCGGTTGGCGATGGTTTCGTTCGCCTCGGCCGGCGCGGGCCGGACCCCTGGCGTTCCGCGTGCGCTTCGGCCCCGGCGTTCTGCGTGCCCAGAGTGACCGGACGAGGCCCCGCGAGTCACCCGAGGGACACAGTTCGGCCGGCGCGCGCTGACCACGGCGCGTTCCGCGGACCGTTTGAATCCGCCGGCCCCACAGGTCACCCCAGGGACACAGTTCGGCCGGCGCGCGCTGACCAGAGGGCCGCATCCGCCCGCACGCCGGCCGCGGCCCTCGAGCCGGTGCGCGTGGTGCCGACGACACCAAGGGTTCGAAGGGCCGCCAGCAGGTTTGTGCCGCCTCGCCGCACTTCCGCCGTCGTCGTCGTCAGCACGCTCCAGCCGAGCGAGGCGAGGACCGACCGCCGTTCGTGATCGGCGGACAGCTTCCGCGGCCCGTGATGGTGTGCGTAGCCATCGACTTCCAGCACCACGCGTGCTGCCGGCCAAGCAAGATCGACGCGAAGGCGCCTGCCGTCGGAACTGACAACTTCCAACTGCCGAACCGGCTCGGGCACACCCCCGCGAGGAGCCACCGCAGCACCTCGGCCTCGGCGTGGCTCTCGAGGGGCCCGACATCCCAGAGGGCCAGCGCCTCCCGCACGAGCGGCCCGCCGCGACAACCCCGATGGGCGTTGCGGTTCAGCGCTCCGGCAAGCAACGGCACCGTCGTGAGAGCACGCACGAGCGCATCGTCCACGACGAGCTCGACCGCTGTGGGGGTCAGCGAGGCAGCAAGATCGATCAGGGTACGGGAGACGGTCGTGACCGGCAGCTCGGCGTAAGTCGTGACGTCTCTCGAAGTCAGGCGCCTCGTTCGGTGGACCTTGACCCGGTGGGTGTCCCGGAAGGCTCGGGCGGCGGGCACGACGACGTGCAGGCGGTCTCCGGTCGTGTTCTGCCCCGCAGCCAGGCCCCAGATGCGGGCGGCGCTGGCGAACCCCAGCCTCGCCTGCGGCCCTCGCTGCAGGCAGGCGGCGAGTGCCTCAACGGCCCAGGGCGGATCGTCACCCTTCCACGATCCGTGCAGGGCGAACACGTCGGCCTCGATCTGTCGCAGCCTCCCCATCCTCAGCTGTGATCGGAGCCAGCTCGGACTGGCCGAGACGGCGACTGTCTGATCTCGGGTGACAAGGCCGAGCCGCGACCTGTCGGCCAGCTCCCGCAGGAGTCGCTCCGTCTCCGTACGCACGGGGCGAGCGTGTGTTCGGCTCCTACCGGTCGACCTACCGGCGGTGCTCCCCAACCTCAGGCGAGGCGAACGCCGACGACACGCGCCACCGGCGACGGCAAGCCTCCCAAGGACCGGTCGTCTACCGCCCGACCGCCTAAGATGTGACATGGAGCACGACGCCAGCCGCAGACCGCCTCCCCCCTCGTTCGCCGAGAAGTTCGGGCGCGAAGGCCTCACCTTCGATGATGTCCTGCTCGTGCCGGCAGCCTCGGAGATACTCCCCCAAGAGGCATCGACCGCCAGCCACCTCACACGTAACATCTCGCTCGCCATCCCGCTCGTGTCAGCGGCCATGGACACCGTGACCGAATCCCGCCTCGCCATCGCCATGGCGCGCGAGGGCGGCATCGGCGTGATCCATCGCAACCTCTCGATCAGTGACCAGGCGGCCGAAGTCGACCGGGTGAAGCGGTCCGAGTCGGGCATGATCACGAACCCGATCACCGTGACGCCCACGACCTCGATCGCCGACGCGATGAACCTCATGACGCAGTACCACGTCTCGGGTGTCCCGGTCACCGACGGAGCCGGCCATCTCGTGGGGATTGTGACGAACCGGGACCTGCGTTTCGTGGCGCGGAGCGACGAGCCTGTCTCGACGGTCATGACCTCCAGCGGTCTCGTGACCGCACCCGTGGGCACGACGCTCGAGGCCGCCCAGGTCATACTCGGCCGCCATCGCATCGAGAAACTCCCCATCGTCGAGGGCGACGGCACCCTGCACGGCCTCATCACGGTGAAGGACATCCAAAAGCGCATCGACTACCCGCGGGCCACCAAGGACGACGGCGGCCGTTTGCGCGTGGCGGCCGCCGTCGGTACCGGGCCGGATGCCCTCGAGCGGATGGAGGCGCTCGTCACCGCCGGCGTGGACGTCATCGTCGTCGACACGGCCCACGGACACGCCCGCAGCGTCATCGACACGGTCGCGAAGATGCGGGCGAACTTCGAGATCGACATAGTCGCCGGCAACGTGGCCACCGCCGAAGCCACCGTGGCGCTCATCGATGCCGGCGCCGACGCTGTCAAGGTGGGGATCGGGCCGGGATCGATCTGCACCACGCGGGTCATCGCCGGCATCGGCGTGCCCCAGATCACAGCGATCTTCGACTGCGCCGCCGTGGCGAGCGCCCGCGGCGTGCCCGTCGTCGCCGACGGCGGTGTGCAGTTCTCCGGCGATGTTGCCAAAGCCCTCGCCGCCGGCGCCTCCACCGTCATGCTCGGCAACGCCCTCGCCGGCGTCGACGAGTCGCCGGGCGAGATCGTCATGCAGCAAGGCGAGAGGTACAAGGAGTACCGCGGCATGGGCTCGCTGGGCGCCATGCAGGGCCGCTCCTTCTCGAAGGATCGCTACTTCCAAGGCAGCGTGGAGAGCGGCAAGCTCGTGCCCGAAGGCATCGAGGGCCGTGTCCCCTACAAAGGCCCTCTCGGGATCGTGCTCCACCAGATGGTCGGGGGCCTTCGCCAGGCCATGGGTTACTGCGGGGCGCGGAGCGTCGCCGAGTTGCAAGCACATGGCGAGTTCATTCGGGTCTCGCCGGCGAGCCTGCGCGAGAGCCACCCCCACGACGTCGTGATCACGAAGGAAGCTCCCAACTACCAGCTGCCGTGAAGCTCCCGTCCGGCTAGGAGGTGCGCGTCCGGTACCTCCACACGGCCATCGGCGCCAGGATCACGAGGACGGCGGCGCACCAGAGGAGCGTGCCGATGACATGGTTGGCGGCCGCCCCCGGGCCGCCGACCATGAGGGAGCGGACGGCCGACACCACCTCTCCGACCGGCTGGTACTTGGCGAAACCCTGCAACCATCCCGGCATCGACGACACGGGCACGAACGTCCCCGCCGCGAACGTGAGCGGGAAGAGCACGGGGAACGACATGACCTGGGCCGTCTCGGCGTTGGCGGCCGACAGCCCGATGACGGCGAAGCCCCACGACAGGCAGTAGGCGAACAGCAGTAGCAAACCAACTCCGGCCAAGAAGCCGGCGACCGCCTCCACGCGGAAGCCGACGGCGTAGCCGACACCCGTGATGATGATGACGACGAGGACATTTCGCACGAGGTCGGCGAGCGTGCGGCCGGCGAGCACGGCCGAGCGGGCCATCGGGAGCGACTTGAAGCGCTCGATGATCCCCTTCTGCAGGTCCTCCGCCAGACCGATGCTCGTCGAGACCGATCCGAAGCACACCGTCTGCACGAAGATGCCCGGCATCAGGTAGTTGACGTAACCGCCGTGTATCCCGACGACCTTGATGGCGCCGCCGAAGACGTAGCGGAACAGCAGCACGAACATGACCGGTTGGACGCTCGAGAAGAAGAGCGCCTCCGGCAGCCGCGTGTAGGCGATGAGGTTGCGTTCCATAACGACGAGGGCGTCGAGAATGGCCCTCCACGGTGTCGTCTTCATCCGCTCGGCCGGCGTGTCCAGCTGGGCGCTGATGGCCACGGTGCTCAATTCATCGCCTCCGTTCCGTTTGCCTCGGCTCCATGACCGGTGAGGGCAAGGAACACGTCGTCAAGACTCGGTTCACGCATCGCCAGCGTGGTCGGGATGAAGATCCGCTTCGTCGAGCAACCCGAGCGCCTCGGTGACCATACGGGCGCCGCCATCGAGCTGCAGCTCCACGGTGACGCCCGACAGCACGGGCTCGCGGGGCCAGCGAGCGGCCAGCAGGCTGAGGGCCTGCGTGGCGCGATCGATGTCGCCCATGTTGAGGTCGAGCACGGTCGCCCCGAGGCTGGCCTTCAGCTCCTCGGACGTGCCCTCGGCGATGACCTTGCCGTGATCGACAACGGCGAGGCGGTCAGCCAGGCGGTCCGCCTCCTCGAGGTACTGCGTCGTGAGCAGGACGGTGGCGCCGGCGCTCGTCAGCTCCCCGATGACACTCCAGAGGGCCACCCGGCTGTAGGGGTCGAGACCCGTCGTCGGCTCGTCGAGGAACAGCACGGGAGGCCGGTCCACGAGCGCAGCCGCCAGGTCGAGCCGTCTCCGCATCCCACCCGAGTAGGTCTTCACGGGGCGGTTGGCGGCGTCGGAGAGCTCGAAGCGCTCGAGCAACTCGTCAGCGCGGGCCGTGGCGACCTTGCGCGTCAGGTGGGTGAGCTGTCCGACGAGGCGGATGTTCTCCCTACCTGTGAGGTTCTCGTCCACGGCGGCGTACTGTCCCGCCAGACCGATGCAGGCTCGCACCGCAGCCGCCTCGTGCACGACGTCGTGGCCGAGCACGCGGCCCGAGCCGGAGTCGGGTTGCAGGATGGTCGTGAGGATGCGCACGGCCGTCGTCTTGCCGGCCCCGTTCGGTCCGAGAAGGCCGAAGACGGTGCCTTCCTCGACCTCGAGAGAGACGCCCTCCAGTGCGCGCACGCCGCCTTTGAACGTCTTCACCAGGTCGGTTGCTTCGATGGCGTTGGCCACGCGGCCGCTTCTCCTTCGGACGGGTGGGGCGGAAAAGCGCGAGACGGATCGGATGACACCGGAAGAGACTGAACATTGTTTACTTAGCGAACGCCGGTCATGTCAAGTACAATGTTCAACCAGTGGGCACGTCGAACGACCGTACCGGGACCGACGGCGCCCGGCGCTCAGCCCTCCGAGGACGCGTGGCCGGCTGGGCCACGGGCGCTCCCCCGCCTCCGTGGTGGCGTGAGGTGCGACAGCCGCCTCGCCGCCCGCCGCTCACGCGGGAGGCCATCTTGCGAGCCGCCCTGGCGATCATCGATGCCGATGGGCTCGAGGGTCTGACGATGCGCAAAGTCGCCACACGCCTCGAAGCGAGCGCCGGCGCTCTCTACAGCCATGTCACCAACAAGCGGCAACTGCTGGAGCTCATCGTCGATCGGGTCTTCGACGGCATGACGGTGCCGCAGGCCGACGCCGAGGTGTGGCCGGAACAGATCAAGGAGATATGCCGGGACATGCGGGACCGCTTGCGAAGCCACGGAGACCTCGCCCAAGCGCTCATCGGACGGGTCCCGGTCGGACCCGGCTTCGTCACGCTGCTCGAACAGTTGCTGGCCTTCTTGTCCGACGCCGGTGTGCCCGACCGTCTCGCCGCCTACCTCGGCGACCTCCTCGGGCTCTACATCGCTGCCTTCACGTTCGAGGAAAGCCTGTGGGAGCGAGACGAGGCGGGCCAGGACAGCCTCAACCAGTTCAGCTCCTACCTGGAGACGCTACCGGCGGAACGATTCCCCCACCTTGCCCACCTGCGGGATGAGATGACGGAGATCGGTCACGACGAGCGATTCGAGCTGGGGCTCGAGATCATCTTGCAGGGAGTTGCCCGTCTCAGCTCGTCGGGCTGACCGGCAGCCCGCCCCCGGCGGCTGATCGGTAGCAGGCATCCACAACCCGGTGGGCCGCAATCGCCTCGCCCAACCCAGGCGACGGCGCCCGGCCGCTCACGACGGCGTCGACGAAGTCGCGATTCTCCTCGATATAGGGCCGCACGCCCAGGCCCCGCTCCCCCGCGGGCAGAGGGACTTCGAGAACCCACTCCGGCGGCGGGCACTGACGCAGCTCGCAACCGTCGCTTGTCTGCACCGTGAGCGGCCCTGTGAAGTCGTTCTCGAGGCTGACGAACGCCTTCTCGAAGAGAACCTCGAGCCGCCGTGTGGACGGTCGCGTCAGCACCTCGTGCCAGACGCTCACGAGCGACATCGACAGTCCGGACTCGGTTCGCAGCAGTGCCGAGAGGGAGTCCTCGATGCCTTCGTGACCTCCGAACACCGCCGATGCGGCCGACGCCGATTCAATCGGCCCGAAACAGTCCTGGAGGATGTCGACGTCGTGGATCGAGTGCTCGAGCAGGGCGCCTGCTCCGGCGATCGTGACGTCGGAGCGCCACGTCGAGGCGTAGTGGCCCTGTGTAGGAAAGAACTGATCGTCGCGCATGACCACGGCCATCGGGCGACCGAACCGCCCGCTGGCGACGATCTCGGCGAGCCGGCGGAACACCGGTGCCGTGCGCAGGACGAGCCCGACCTGCACGGGCACGCCTGCCGCGGTCGCCTCGGCCACGAGCGAGAGGGACTCTTGCAGGTCGCGGGCGAGGGGTTTCTCGCAGAAGATCGGCCGACCGGCATGGGCGGCGGCACGGACCGCCTCCAAGTGGCCCTTTGTCGAGGTGCAGACGTAGACGGCGTCGCTCTCGGCGGCCACGTCTTCGGCGCTGGCGGCGATGCCAGCACCGACGTGAGCTCCGAACCGCCTCGCCCGCTCCTCATCGGCGTCGTGCACCACGGCGATCTCGGCGTCAAGGAACCCGGCCCGGCGGAGCCCTTGCAGGGCGCTCGCGTGAGCGCTGGCGATGACGCCGCACCCCACGATCCCGAGCTTGAGTGCTCCCACGGGGAAGCATTCTCACCGACTCGGACCCGATGTGATGGGATGGGTCCGTGGTCACCTCACTCGTGGTACATCCGGGAGCCTCCGTCGATCTCGCCAAGCGTGACCCTGACTCGACGCCCGGTGCTCCCGGCGACCGAGAACACACGGAGGCGGTCTTCGAGGCGCAACACCTCCGCCTCGCCGAGTTGCAGGAACGCCTATGGGCGGAAGGCACGCGCGAGCTGCTCGTTGTCCTGCAGGCGACCGACACCGCCGGCAAGGACGGGACGATCCGCCACGTGTTCCGCGGGTTCAATCCGAGTGGGACGCGGGTGGCGACGTTTCGGGTCCCGAGCGAGCTCGAGGCCGCTCACGACTTCTTGTGGCGCGTGCACTCGCAGGTCCCGAGGGCTGGCGAGGTCGTCGTGTTCAA
The DNA here is from genome assembly GCA_963735115.1 of uncultured Actinomycetota bacterium. GTDB lineage: Bacteria > Actinomycetota > Acidimicrobiia > Acidimicrobiales > Bog-793 > JAKACA01. The sequence continues at coordinate 919,951 of CAVTJR010000002.1, forward strand.
CCGGTCTCACTACGAGGACGTCCTCGTGACCCGGGTCCATGGGCTCGTTCCGCCCGACGTCGTGAGTGCGCGCTACGAGCACATCAATGCCTTCGAGCGGCTCTTGCACGACGCCGGCACGCAGATCGTGAAGTTCCTGCTGCACATCTCCTATGAGGAGCAGGGCAAGAGGCTGGAGGAACGACGGACCGACCCCGCCAAGCGCTGGAAATACAAGGAGTCCGACCTGGCGGAGCGGGAGCACTGGGACGATTACCAGGCAGCCTTCACCGCCATGTTGGAGAAGACGTCTACCGAACATTCCCGTTGGCACGTGATCCCGTCCAACCACAAGTGGTACCGCAACTGGGCGGTCACCGAAATCCTCCTCCGAGCGCTCGAGGATATGAACCCGCAGTACCCGACGGCGGCGAGCTGAGCGCCGGATGAGGGCGCGGCCTCGGTAGGATCGGGCGCCCCTCCGCCCCTGTAGCTCAGAGGATAGAGCAGCGGTTTCCTAAACCGCGTGTCGCACGTTCGAGTCGTGCCAGGGGCGCCGCAGACTCCAGTTCATGAGCCTGAAATAGTTAGTTGCTGGTATCCCGTGGACCCCCGTGGGGTAATCACCTGGGAGGGACGGAAACTCTCGGGCCGGGACGAGGGTATGCCGATGGAGACAAGGAGGAGCGCTATGGCCGAGGTGATGATCCCCACTTCAGGTGAGCTGTCGTCCTACCTGGCGACACCTGCGGGCGAAGGCCCCTGGCCAGGTGTCGTCGTCATCCACGACGCAATGGGGATGAGCCAGGACTTACGGAACCAGGCTGAGTGGCTTGCAGGCGAGGGGTACCTCGCCGTAGCGCCGGACCTTTTCTCTGGGAGAGGGATGGTGGCGTGCATGATCTCGGTCATGCGCGACGTGCGCGCCGGACGCGGAAGGTCATTCGACGACATCGAGGCGGCGCGCGCCTGGCTGGCAGCCCGGGAGGACTGCACGGGCACGATCGGCGTGATCGGCTACTGCATGGGAGGGGGGTTCGCCCTGCTGCTCGCAGTCGATCGCGGGTTCACGGTGTCGAGCGTCAACTACGGCACCGCTCCAAAGGACGCCTACACGGCCAGCTTCCTGAGACAGGCTTGCCCGATCGTCGGAAGCTACGGCGGCAGGGATCGTTCACTGCGGGGAGCCGCAGCTCGCCTGGAGCGAGCATTGACGGCCGTCGGGGTCGAGCACGATGTCAAGGAGTACCCGGAGGCCGGGCACTCCTTTCTCAACGACCATGAAGGAGCTGGAGACAAGAATCCATTTCCGTTCTCGGTCTTGGAGCCGGTGTTCGGAATACTCTCGCCGGGATCGGGCTACCACGAGGGTTCTGCGCGAGATGCCCGGCAGCGTATCCTCGCGTTCTTCGAAGCCCACCTGAAGTCGTAGCGGGGCGAAGTCGGCCGCGTACTTCCAGCTAGCCCATCCCTGCTCGTGACATTCGCAGCGCCGGGGGCTAGCCGTACATCAACTGAGGAGTAGGTGACCCGGCTCACCCGAACACCGACACCGGAGAGTCGAGAGGGTCTAGCCCTTAGAGGCTGAAGAGCAAGTCTCCGGCTTCACCTGACCCGTGTGCGTCATTCGCAGCGGCCAGGGTGGGTATCGTCAGCTGCGACATCATCGAGAGGCAGTCCGGCGTGGCTAGCCAGGCGTCGAGCTCGGCGACCGGCAACGGCCTGCTCACGTAATAGCCCTGTGCCAGGTGGCACCCGAGGCGCTCGAGCCCTCGTAGGACTTCGACCGTCTCCACGCCCTCGGCCACTACCTCGAGCCCCAGGTTGCGCGCGAGGTCGATTGTCGATCGCACGATGACTTCATCATCGCGTGAGCTACTCAGGTTGGCCACGAGGGAGCGGTCGATCTTGATCTCCTTGATCGGCAGCCGTTTCAGGTATGAGAGTGGCGAGTAGTCCATCCCGAAGTCGTCGACAGACAGCCGGATGCCCATGTTGCCGAGGCGCTCGAGCACGGCCTGCGTACGCCACTGGTCGGCGAGAAATGCCCTCTCAGTGATCTCGAGCTCGAGCCGGTCGGAGGGAACTCCGTTGCGTACAAGCAGGTTGGCGACGTCAAATGGAAGCTCAGCATCAACGAGGTTGCGCATGGCCAAGTTGACGGCCACCCTCATCGCACGGCCGTCATCCAACCATGATCGGCACTGACGAAGCGCCATGTCGAGCACGTAGTGCGTGAGGGGTTTGATCAGGCCGGTTTCCTGTACGAGCGGGATGAACTCGTCCGGCGGGATGAGACCACGCTCGGGGTGCTGCCAGCGCACGAGTGCCTCGACGCCCACGACCGTGCCACTCGGCATGGCGAGCTGCGGCTGGTAGTGGAGAACCAGCTCGCCTCGATCGAGCGCCCCACGCAGCTCTCCGACTAAGGCGAGGCGGTTCGGCACATGTGAGTCTGTCGAGCTCCCGTATTTCGCGAACCCCGCGCGTGCGGTTTTGGCGAAGTGCACCGCAGCATCCGCACGCTGCAACAGGAGGTCCGCATCAAGCTCGTCTCTCCGAACCGCCGCGACACCGACGCTGACGTCGATGTTGATCGGCAGACCATCGACGACGATCGGCTGCTCGAGACAGTACGGCAGCCGCGAAGAGAACTCGGCAGCCTCTGGCGCCGAAGCCTTCGGGAGCAGGATGGCAAACTCGTCGTCGCCGAGCCTCGCAATCGAGTCATTCGCTCGCAGCAGTTTCGATAGCCGTTCGGCGACCTGCTTCAGTACCTCGTCGCCAGCTGCATGGCCGAGGGTGTCGTTGATCTCCTTGAACCCATCGACGTCGAGCGTGAGAACGGCAAGCTCCTGGTGCTCCCGTCGCCCCGACTCAACTGCCTGCCCGACCAGGTCGCGAAACAACACCCGGTTCGGAAGGCCCGTGAGCCCGTCGTGGAGCTCGTGATGGCGAAGCTGCGCCTCAGCCCGATCGCGGGCACGCTCTGCGAGCTTTGCGCGGGAGATGTCAAGGAGCACGCCTTCGAGCCGTGACGGCGTGCCGTCCGGAGCAACAACCGCCCGCCCGTGATCAGCGATCCAGCGCAGCGTGCCGTCGGCGTGCACGAGGCGGTACTCGAGCGCGTACGCGGCGCGTCGCCGTACGGCTTGGTCGACCTCGTCGATGACGAATGGGCGGTCGTCCGGATGGATGATCGAGCCGTAGGTGCGGATCCGGTTGCCGCTGAAGTCGCTGGCAGGGTAGCCGACGAGCTGCTCGATGTAGCCGCTCATGAAGAGTGTCGTCCAGTTCTCGTCGCATCGGCGCCGATAGACCACTCCGGGAAGGGTCGCAACAACGGATCGGAACTGATCCTCCGACCCCCCTTCGAGGCCGACCCGAGGACCGTCACGCCCGCGTGACTCCGCTCGGGTCGCGCCGTTGGGCAACGCCCCCGATCTCGATGGAAAGGTCCCTCGCATGTCGTCGTATCCCTTCAGTTACCCGGTGCTCGTCGGTCGGGATCGGCTTGCGGTTGGACGCGCTCCTGCTTCGTTTACGGTGTTGCCGCCGCGGCTTCCTCCGCCGTGGGGGTTCCCGCCGTTCGTCCCGCCGCCCAAGGTTCCGCCGTTGGTCCCGCCGCCGTGGCGGTTCCCGCCGTTGGTCCCGCCGTTGGTCCCGCCGCCGTGGGGGTTCCCGCCGTTGGTCCCGCCGTTGGTCCCGCCGCCGTGGGGGTTCCCGCCGTTGGTCCCGCCGCCGTGGGGCTCGCCCGCTTTCGTCCCGCCGCGGTGACGGTAGCCCTTGGTCCCACGGCCATCGGGGTAGCCGACCTTGGCCCAGCCGCCGTGGGGGTAGCTATTGGTCGCGCCACCCTGGAAGTATGCAGGCCTAGTACTGCGCGCGCGAATGCCGGCGTGGGGGGCGTCACTTTGATGACGCGCCTTCGCTGTCGACGATGCAGTCGCTGAGACGGCCTCCAGCGTTCGATGGTCTCGGTCGCCGTTGTGAGCCTGGTGCGCCGTGGTCTGGGGCGTAGGCAAGTCGATACCAATATGGCCGACCGCGTGCGCGAGCGCCCGCTGCATGGGGGCCGGAAGATTGTCGGTGGCCGCGGCGGCGATCGTGCTGCCGACGAACACGCCGCCGGCAACGATGACCGGAGTGAGGCCCCTTCGAAGAAGTGCCGGCCGCGATCGCTTGGACTTCTCCGATGCCCGCACGACCGAGACGATCGAAGCAACGGTCTCTCGCTCACGCAGATCGGGCGCGCTGACGATCGGCGTCTCGCGGAGCTCACCGAGCATTGCTGCTACCGCTGCCCACGCCGCCGGCGTCGAGTCGCCGGCGGCACCACTCAGAATGCGTTCGACTAACTGCTCCTCGGCTCGTCTCGCTGCACCGACGGCCGGCCGGGAGCGGGTCACCTTGGGACCGAACCTTGCGGGAGGACCTCCGCAAGCTTCCGGACTGCCCGGTGCTGGAGCACGCGGATCGCTCCAGAGCGCTTTCCGAGGACACGAGCTACGTCGTCCACGTCGAGGTCACCGAGGATGCGTAGCAGGATCACGTCGGCCTGATCCGGCGTCAGGGTCTTCACGACGAGATCCACCGCGGCGTCGCTCGAGATCGCTCCGATCACCTCAGCTTCGACGTCCGATCGCCCGGGATAGTCCGCGAAGGTGTCAAGAGGGACCGGCGCCGTCGTCCGTCGCCGCTCCTTCTTCCAATGATCGCCTAGGCAGCGTCGCGCCACGAGGAACACCAGTGCCCACCACTGACGTTCGCTTCCCGAGAAGGTCCGAAGCTGACGAGCCAGCACCAGCCAGACCTCAGAACCCATGTCCTCGGCCTCCTGCGGTTCGCGCGCGCGCAGGTAGCGCGAGAGAGCCGGATTGACGTCTCGGTAAAGAGCAGTGACGGCCTGTTCGTCGCCTTGGCGCGCCGCAGCCATCGTGTCGGCGAAGGTGGAGCCGAGCGCCATCGGCTCAAGAGTCGGTGCTTGTCGTCGGACTCTGCGAGGTCACGGCATGAATTGTCGGTACTACTGTCGTCCACGTTGAGAGAATCCTGGATCAAGCGGTGCTCGATCCCTGTATGCGCTCGGGAAAGTACTGAGCTGGTCATTTCAACGCTGCTGTGCAACACATCGCGCTGCCCAAGGACGCGTGTGTCGGAGTGGACGCTGCGATGCGGGCATACCTTCGGCACCGTCACGGCAACGACACCCATGATCGTGCCGGTGACCTCCAAGCGACCGAGTTGGCGCGGCTGACCGAGCAGACGAGCTCCGTCAGGCTGGCGTGGCGCTTCGGGGTGTTCCCAGTGGTTGTCATCACGCCTCGCTAGAAGTCCGTGTGGTGAAGACAAGTCAACGCTCCCGCTGCAAGCAGCCTTCAAGGAGGTCTCGCATCGTCCCTTCCGTTCTGTGCACAAGTCGGTCGGCCCCCGACGTCATTGATCGGGTCCTGGTGTAATCAATGGCGCGAGAGCTCCGGTGCGTTACAGCTTGAAGGAAGAATTGCCCCGGCTCACACCGCGATGAGACTCGTTTCGCTGCTCGGGCCCGATCTGACGAGAGATCCCGATCGGCCCCTCAGCTCAAGCGCGATGAGGCAAACACCGATATTCAAGTGGAACGTGCTTACGCTGTAGACAGCAAGGCAGGACGCGAGCCTGCAATGACGCCCGCGTGCGGGGGTGGTCAACTGATAAGCAAGAAGGAGAGCCCAGTCGTGGACGACCAGACGAGCCAGGACGGGCTGCCGTCACTCGAGGACAACGACGTCGGCGCGGCGCCTCCGACCACCCGCCTGGGGCGCCGGGCCCTCATGTTCGGCGCTGCGGCCGCGGGGGCGGGCATCGCTGCCAGCATGGTCGCCGGGGAGGAGCCGGCGGAGGCAGCCAACAACGGTTCGCTCCTGCTCGGCGAGGCCAATACCGCGACGACCACGACCTCCGTCACCACGACCGGGGGCATCGGCCTGCAGGCGACGGCGTCGGCCAACGGTCAGAGCGGGGTCTCGGGGATAGACACCAGCGCCGCCGGCGGGCGCGGGACCTCTGGCAAGTCCACCAACGGCACCGGCGCCTACGGCCAGACGTCGGGCACCGGCCAGGCCGCGGTCCTCGGGGTCGATGAGAGTGCCGGCGGAGGCACGGGCGTCGCCGGGAACTCCACGAGCGGCACGGGGGTCGCCGGCAAGTCCACCAACGGCACCGGCGCCTACGGCCAGACCTCGGGCACCGGCCAGGCCGCGGTCCTCGGGGTCGATGAGAGCGCCGGCGGAGGCACGGGCGTCGCCGGGAACTCCACGAGCGGCACGGGGGTCGCCGGCAAGTCCACCAACGGCACCGGCGCCTACGGCCAGACGTCGGGCACCGGCCAGGCCGCGGTCCTCGGGGTCGATGAGAGCGCCGGCGGCGGCTTTGGCACCTACGGCAAGTCCACCGACGGGACCGGCGCCTACGGCCAGACCTCGGGCGCCGACCAATATGGGGTCTCCGGCAACGATGTGAGCGCCGGCGGCGGCACCGGCGTGTACGGGAACTCCATCAACGGCACTGGCGTCTACGGCCAGACCTCGGGCGCTGGCCAATACGGCGTCTACGGTAACGACGACAGCGCTGCCGGCGGCACCGGCGTCTACGGAAACTCCGCCAGCGGGGCGGGCGTTCAGGGTCTCACCACGGGCGACGGCCAGGCCGGTGCCTACGGATTCGATGAGAGCACCGGCGGCGGTTGGGGCGTCCACGGCGTCTCCGTCAATGGCACGGGTGTCAATGGACTGACCTTGAGCAAAGGGCACTATGGGGTTTCAGGCAACGACGAGAGCACCGGCGGTGGGACGGGTGTGTACGGATACTCCTACCGCGGCACCGGCGTCAGCGGTGAAACCGTAGGCGACGGCGAAGCCGGGGTCCTGGGCACGGATGCAAGTACGGGCGGAGGCATCGGGGTTCACGCTGTATCCACCAAGGGCAAGGCGTTGCGGGTCGACGGGGTCGCCAGCTTCTCGAGGAGCGGCAAGGCCGTCGTGGCCGGCACGTCAAAGAAGAGGGCGAGCTCGGTGACGGTCACTGGTGTCGCGCTGACTTCCGCCAGCCTCGTGTTGGCGACGCCACAAGGCGTCGTGGCCGGCGTCAGCGTCGAAGGCATCGACCTCGACGTCGCCGGTCGCCGCTTCACCATCCATCTCACCAAGGCCATCAAGGTGCGACTGGCCGTTGCGTGGTTCGTCGTCGGCTAACGCCGGCGTCGACGACTGCTAGGAGACTCCGTAGAGCCCCTTTGTGCCGAAGAAGGTGTTCAGGGCGCGAGTGTCCTTCCGTGCCTCTGCCATCTGCGCCGCTGTTTCGCTCGTGTCTGGTAGGGAGGTCAATTCCCGCAACTCCTGCGCCGCCGTGGCGTATCCAGAGGTGCCGGCCGCCCCGGAGGCAACGGCCTTGGCGAGGTCTGATGCGGCCCGGCTCCAATACGCTCCCTGTTCAGCGGCTGCCGACGTAGAGCCTTGCTCCCATTGCCGCTTGGCAGCCGTGAACCCCGCGGGCGGCGAAGACGTCGTAGTGGTGGCGGTAGTGGACGACGTCGCGGGCGTGGTGGTGGGCACGGTGGTAGTCGACGTCGTCGTGGCCACCGACGCAGGTGAGCTCGAGCAGGCAGCCAGCGTCAAGGCCGACAGCGCCACCGCCCCAGCAGCTGCGGCCTTGCGCGCTCGCCTTATCACCCTGCGCACCTTACGTACACCCAGCGCAAATGTCATCCCGCCTTCCCGTCAATGCTCCTGTAGCCAGCGACGGTCGAATCTTGCCACCTGGCGTCGCCCGTGAGACGGCTGGGTTCTCTCTTCGCCACCGCTGCCGGCAAACAGCCGTACCGTCTGTCTCGTGGAGCACGTCCTGTGGATCGGGGGTCCTCCCGGAGCCGGAAAGACGACGATCGCCAGATGGCTCGCTCGTCGTTACGGGCTGCGCCTGTACAGCTCTGACACGCGAACCTGGGCGCACCGAGACCGAGCGCTGGCCGAAGGGGTGGCGGCGGCACGGCGCTGGGAGTCGCTTTCCCCAACGGCGCGCTGGGAGCAGAGCCCCGACCAGCTGCTCCAGATGTCGTTACACAGGGAACGCGGCCCGATGGTGATCGACGACTTGCGAGCCCTGCCTACCTCGCCGCTCATCGTGGCCGAAGGCTCTCCGTTGCCACTCTCGATCGTCTCGTCAGGGTCGGCTGCACGTGCTCGCGCCGTTTGGCTGTTGCCGACGGCAGCGTTTCAGGAGGCTCAGTTCGCCGCCCGCGGTACCGCCGCAGGCCCGGCAGCGCTCTACCGGCTCCTCAGGCAGTTGGCCGAGCGTGACGTGCGGGAGCACGACATGCGCACGCTGACGGTCGATGGTTCGAGACCGGTGTCCGAAATCGCCAGAGCCGTGGAGGGACTGTTTCGCGGGGCGGTGCTCGCCGGACCGCGGGCGGACACGCTCGACGAGCGACGACAGCTGCTACGGCACATGAACCAGGCAATCGTCGCTCAGGTCCTCGGCTATCACGCCCGACCGTGGGCAGCGGGCGACCCGGAACTCGTCGAGAGTCTGTTCGTCTGCGAATGCGGCCAGCCGGGCTGCGAGGCTGACCTGCTGGCCACGGTGGGCGAGGCGTCGGCAGGAGCCCTGCTGCTTGCAAGCCACTCCTGACCGCCTTGTCGCTCGAGCGCACCCGGGCATCGGCCTGTCCGTGCGGTCGCTTGCGCCCCTTGCCGCGCGCTCTGGCGCTCGTCCAGCACCTCGGCCACTTGACGTGGCCAGCAGGACTGCTGGAATTAGGGAGTTGGGGTCTCTTGTCCTCGCAGGCAAAGGAGCGGCAGATGATTGGCTCGCGACGGATCGGTCGGACCATCGTGGCTGTGCTGGGGGCAGCCGTCATCGGCTGCGGCACGGTTGTAGCCGGCGCCGGCATCGCCGAGGCGGCGGGTCCGAACGAGTGGGGTTTCGCGCTCGTGGAGAACCCCGTGGGACCTGTGACGGCGGGCCACTGGCAGGAGATCGTTGCATCACCCGCGCCCACGGCGAGTCCCCACCTGCTGCCCGGCGAGGAAGTCGTGAAATTCCCGCGTATCGGGTTCGCCAAGAACGGCGTCGTGGCCGTTACCGCCATCACCGACCAGCTTGCATGGTGCCAGGCGCAGTCGTGGGGGCCGAGCGCCGGCGCCGAGTTCGTCACGACCCGTTGCTACCGCAGGGGCGGCGTTCCGGTCTTCGTGCCATTCACCATCATGTTCGCTGCCAGGTCGGGTACCTTGCCCGGCGGCCTGCAGTACGCGTACGTGGTTCGCAGCCCGTTAGGGGCCATCTCGTCCTACAACTCGAAAGCCATGGCGGACACGGTGATAACGACGGGCACAGGGGCATGGGAGGTGACCCTGCACGGGCCCGGCCCGGCGACCGCCTCCGGTGGCGTGCAGGTGACCGCCGTGAGTCCGAACCCGCGAATCTGCGACATCGCGGGCTCGCAGGCGACGCCCTCGGAGCAAATCATCCAGGTGCGCTGCTACAACGCTGCGGGCGTGCCGACCCCGTCCGGCTGGACGCTCACCTACCAGCGCGGTCGGGCGATCACGGGCGCGAGGCCGGCGCGCTTCGCCTACACCGTCAACAACCAGCCGCTGGTCTCGCTGTACACGCCCGCGCCGGCCGGCGTGAACTTCAACTCGCTGGCGGCCGTCAACACCGTCCACAACAGCGCCGCTCGGGACATCGTGACGATGCCGCGCGTGGGGACGTTGCCGAACACGGTGCTCGTCACGGCGCAGACGGCTGGCGTCATAGCCAGGGTCTGCAACCTCAACGAATTGTGGGTGACGGCTGCTGCGGTCACCGTGCGCGACGTCGTCTGCTACACGACATCGGGTGCGATGACGCCCGCCGAGTCGTTCACCACCTACACCTCCTGAGGCGGGAAGGCGCCGTCGACCCTTCTTAGGCGCTTTCTCGCCCTCCCGCGACGTCAGACTGTTTACGTGGCCGATGAGCTTTCGGAGCTGATCGTGGCGGACGCAGCCGCCTGGCGCGCCTGGCTCGACGAGCACCACCGAGATCCCGCAGGGGTATGGCTCGTCCTCGCCAAGAAAGGCAGCACGGAGCCCACAAGCCTCACCTACGACCAGGCGCTCGAAGAAGCCATCTGCTACGGCTGGGTCGACGGCCGGCTCGGACGCCGCGATGAGCTCACCTTTCGCCGACGATTCAGCCCACGTCTGCGACCTAGCACCTGGTCCAAGCGCAACGTCGACATAGCGGACCGACTGGTCGCGGAGGGCCGAATGCACGCCGCCGGACTGGCCGCCATCGAAGTGGCGAAAGCGGACGGCTCGTGGGAGAACGCCTACGAGGGTCAAGCCAGCATCGAGGTGCCGCCAGACCTGGCCGCTGCGCTCGCCGCCGACTCAGCTGCGCTCTCGACGTTCGCGGGCTTATCCCGGCTGAACCGGTACGCCGTTCTCTATCGGATAGAAACCGCAAAGCGGCCCGACACCCGAGCTCGGCGCATCGAGCGCTTCGTTGCGATGCTGGCTCGGGGTGAGACCGTCCACCCGCAAGGTCGGGGGCTCGACCGCTAACCCCACGCCGAAGGTCCGGGCCGCTTGCGTGGCCCGACAGACCTACCGGTTGGGTGTGCGCAGCTTGAACTGGGCGCCGGCAGGGTCCGTCACGACGGCCAGGCGGCCGTAGGGGGTGTCCGCCGCCTCCGTCACCACCGACCCGCCCAAGGCCTTGACCTTGGCGACGGTGGCGTCGACGTCGTCGACCTCCCAGTAGACCGACCAGTGAGCGGGCACGCCGTTGGGGAGGAACGCTTTTGCGTCCATGATCCCCGCCAACTCGCCCTCGCCGTCTGGGTCGCGCATGGACGTGTACTTGAACTCGTCGCTGTCACCGACCGTGTTGGTGTCCCAGCGAAACACCGACCGGTAGAACGAGACGGCAGTGGCGTGGTCGCGGGTGAGCAGCTCGAACCAGCTCGGTGTGCCGTGCTCGCCGAGCACGGCGAACCCGGGGAACGTCCCGGGTTGCCAAACACCGAGCTGAGCGCCGACCGGGTCGATGATCACAGCCTGCGTGCCGAGGTCGGCGACCGCCGCCCCGGGCGCTATCACCTGGGCGCCCTCGGCCTCGGCGGCGTGCAACGTCTTCGTGATGTCGTCGGTGGCGAGGTAGATCTTCCAGGTGTTGTCGGCGAGCATTTCGCCCATGTCGCCCATACCGCCGGCGACGGGGACTCCGTTGCGCGTGAACATGAAGTAGCCGCCGAACTCCGGGCTCGGCTCCTGCGCTTCCCAGCCGAACAGGTCGCTGTAGAAGCTGCGGCTGCCTTCGACGTCCGAAGTCCACAGATCGGTCCAGCAGGGCGATCCGATGGGGGCACTATCACGGGTGGGCACGGCTCCTGCTCCTTCTCGTCCGGCGGTTGAGTCAACTGCTTCGACGTGCCAGCGGGGCGGAAGTCATCGGTCCTCCGATCATCTTCCGGCCATCTTGAGAGGATATGGCCCCGCTGGCCCGCCCGCCCCGGTCCAGCTTGCGTTCCGAGTGTCAGCCAGGTCCCATCCGACCGAAGATCTCCTCGGCAGGCGGGCGCAGCCGTGGGCTCCGCGCTAGGTCGTGGCGATTTCTAGTCCCTCGAGAAGGCGGCGACGTCTCGAGCGGTGTCGCGGCTGATGTCGGGGCAGGTGATCGTGAAGGTCTCGGTGGCGTGCATGGTTCCCATCATCTGGCGGCAGCGGGCGGGGACACCGGCTCGGAGCAACAGGCGGTAGAAGTTGACGCCCTCGTCGAGCAGCGGGTCGCACTCGTTGAGGCTGATGACCGTCGGCGGAAAGCCCTCAACGTCATCGACGGTGGCGAACGACGGCCACGCCAACGGGTTGCGCTCGTTGAAGGCCTCGATCCCGTAGCCCATGGCGCCCCGGTTGTTGTGCAGGTCGAGGAGGATGCCGTTGTTCTCGACCGACGAGGGAGCCTCCGGCGTCGGCCAGTGGCCGGCGATGTACGGACAGAGCGCATAAAGGCCCTTCACGAGACCGAGGTCGCCTTCTCGCTTGAGCCTGAGGCCGGTTGCGAGCGTCAGGTTGCCGCCACCGCTCTCCCCGGCGACGACGATGCGGGCGGGGTCGACCTTCAGGTGGGCGGCGTTGGCGACGACCCACCTGAGCCCGGAGACGCAGTCATTGAGCCCGGCGGGAAACGGCGCCACCTCCGGCACCGAAGACGGAGAGAGGGAATTGCGGAAATCGACCATGACGACGACGACGCCGTTGGCGGCCATGAGCTTGCCCCAGCCGCGGTACATCCCGTCGTAGCATGAGAGCGACGCCATGCCTCCGCCATGGATGTAGTAGACGCAGGCGAGCGTCTCGCTGGAGTCGGGTCGAATCACCTGGAGGTTGATGGTGTTGCCGTCGGGTGCAGACACGACCTCCTCGGTGTGGATGACAAGCCCGGCCGAGGGGGCGGCCTCCTCGGAGTCGCAGAGGTCCATGAAGGACCGGAACATCTCTTCCGCCTCGCGAGCCGCCTCGGAGTTGGCCTCGACGAGGAGCGTCTCGCGGCTGTCGACGTCGCCGAGGGCAACGGAGGGCATCGCAAGCAGCAGAGCCTTGATTCGTGGGTCAAGGCGGCGGTCAGCTGAGATGTCGTACGCCATGTTGAGCTCTCCTTGCTCGCGGGGTCTGACCTTCGAACCGTGGATGATCGGCCGGGCTACTTGAGAAGGGCTGGATCGGGGAAGGCGGCCAGATCCTGAAAGAAGCCGAGCGGGTTGCCAAACGGATCCTTGAACTGACACCACGCGACGACGCCCGGCTTGCCGGTGATCTCGGACACCTCGACACCCTGCTCGACGATGGCCCGCCGCTCAACGGCGATGTCCGCCACGCCGAATCGCACCCGACGGCCCCGGCCGGGTGGCACTCGAGTCGTGAGCTGGTACCACATACCGTGCACGATCTCGTACTCCTGAAAGTCCTCCTCCAGGACGAAGTCCGGCGGACGACCGAAGAGCTGTCCGTAAAAGCTGAGCGCCTGGGTCATGTCCGCGACGCCGACAACGAGCGTGACGCCCTCGAGGTGGGAGATCGGCATGTCAGATCGTCTAGCGCGATTTCGCCCTCGCCGCTATAGCGCACGGCACGGCACGACACCTCGCTCGCTCAGCCCGCTCGGAGCGAAGGTGACGGCGGATGACGCTCAACGGCGAGCGGCGAGAGAGATCCCGGGAGCGAACGCGCCCCGGATCAGGCTCGGTCGTAGTCGTACAGGAAATGGACTATCCCATTTGTTGTCTATAGAGTGACATCGTGGTCGAAGGGACGGGTTGGCACGACGAGGTGGCCTTTCCGGCGCTCCTGCGAGCTGCTCGGATGGTCTACGGCTCGGCGATCCGAGCGGCTCTCGCCGAAGCCGGCTGCGACGACGTGCCGCGCAACGGGCCGTATGTGATCGGCGCCATCGCCCGACTGGGTGCGCCCCTCAGTCAGATCATCAAGGAGCTCGGCGTCTCCAAGCAGGCGGCCGGTCAGCTCGTCGACACCCTGGTGGCACGCGGCTATCTCGACCGCTCGGTTGACCCCGAGGACCGGCGGCGGCTGACCATCTCGCTGACCGACAGGGGGCACGCGGCGGCGGCGGCCGCCAGGGCGGCAGTCGAGCGGATGGACGCCGAGCTGGCGAGGCGGGTCGGTGCCGAGTACGTCGCCCATACCCGAGCCACCCTCGGGGCGCTCATCGAAGCCCACGGCGAGGAGGCAGAAGGCGTCGGCGACTGACGGCCGGGAGCTTGCCGACGTCTCAGTTGGGTGCGGGCGAAGCCGTCTCCAGCCAGTGCACGAGGGGCCCGAAGTCCTCGCCAGGAGCGCCTCCGACGCCGACAAACGGGTGCGTCTCCCGCACGGCGTTGTAGGCCACAGCGGTGCCATCCCCGATGTCGGCCCTCCGCGACCGCAAGTCGACCGCCTGCGCCGCGCAGACAAGCTCGACGGCGGCCAGGTGGACGACGAGCCCACCGAGCTGGTGAAGACGGCGGGCGGCGACAGACGCAAGCGAGACGCGATCCTCGATCCCCTCGGCAAGACTCGACGTCGACAGCTCCAGGCAGACCGGGGCAGCGAGCAAGCGCGCCTCGGCCCCGATGGCGGCAGCCAGGTGACCGAACATGGCGAGGCCGTCCTCGGCTCGGTCGGGATCGGCGCGTAAGCCGCTCGGCAAATCCGTGAATCGAGAGTCGAGGAGCTTCTGCACCCTTTCCACGGCGATCGTGGCCGCCTGTGCGAGCGCCAGGCGGGCGTGGTCGACCGAGACCGTCACGGGCGTGGCATCGTGGTTCCCGTTGGAGATGGCTCTCTCCTCGTCGGCAAGGACGAGCGGGTTGTCGCTCATCGAGCGCAGCTCGGTCTCGACAATGCAGGCGGCCTGACAGAGGGCTTCGTGTGGACTTGCATGCGTCTGCGGGACGACGCGAAAGCACAGCGGATCCTGGATGTTGCGGGCCTTTACGCGGCTAGAGAGGAGCGCCCCACCCACGAGAGGCTGGCGTACCCCCGCCAAAGCCGCCAGAAGGCCGGGATGGGGACGCCGTTCGGCAACAGCCGGGTCGAGAGCCGCCACGTTGGCGACGAAGCCCTCGAAGGAGAGGGCGGCGGCAAGCTCGAGCGCCCTCAGTGCCGCCCAGGCCCGATCGACGGCGAGGGCGGCGATGCCGAGGCTGAAGGCGTTGGCGCTCACGAGCGCAAGGCCCTCGCGGGCTTCCAGCTCGAGAGGCGCCAGCCCGGCCTGTCGAAAGCGGACGGCGTCAGGGCCCTCGCCGATGAGGGCGCGGGCGATCTCAGCGAGCGGGGCGAGATCGGATTGGCCGACTGACCCGACGAGGTGCACCCGCGGGGTCACGCCGGCGTTGAGGGCGGCCGCCAGCGCCTCGGCGAGGGCTGGACGGGCGCCTGCCCCACCGAGGCCGAGCCCTTCGGCGCGCACCACCATGGCCGCTCTGACAAAGGACTCAGGTGCGTCCTCGCCGTAGCCAACCGCATGGCCGAGAACGAGGCGCCGATTGAAGGACGCCTGGTCCGCTTCGCTCACGCTGATGTTCCGCTGTGGGCCCACCCCGGTCGTCACGCCGTACACGGGGTCTGCTTCCTGCAGGATCTGTGTGATGACTTCCCGCGAGCGGTTCATCCGCTCGAGAGCCTCCGAAGTGACGAAGACGGGCGCCCGGTCGACGGCCACGGCCACTACGTCGGCGACCGAGAGCCTGCCGGTCCCGATGGGCACGACGGCGCTGGCGGGTCCCGCCTGCGGGCGGGCAGCAACCGCCGCCGGTGCCGTCGCCGGCGGTACCGCACGATCGGGCCTCCCGGCAGGTGGCTCGGCCATCGTTCCCTCGAAGGCCGGCGCTGTTGGAGGGACGGCGTCCAGCCAACTGGCGAGCTCGGCGGCCGGCACCGGCTTGCTCAAGTAAAAGCCTTGGGCGAGGTCGCATCCCAACCCGGCGAGGCGATGCAGGACGTCGGCCGTCTCGACGCCTTCGGCCACCACCTGGAGGCCGAGGTTACGTCCGAGATCGATCGTCGACCGCACGATGACGGCGTCGTCGGGTGAGCTCGCCATGCTGGCCACGAAGGAGCGGTCGATCTTGATCTCGTCGATCGGCAACCGCTTGAGGTAGCCGAGCGACGAGTAACCCGTGCCGAAGTCGTCGATGGACAGACGCACGCCCATCTCTCCCAGACGCTCGAGAACGGCTTGTGTCCGCCAGGGATCCGACACGATGGCGTTTTCGGTGATCTCGAACTCGAGCAGGTTGACGGGCACGCCGAAGCGCTCGAGAAGCTCGGCCACCTCGTCGGGAAAGCCGGCATCGATGAGGTTGCGCATGGCGAGGTTGACGGCGACTCGCATGGGTCGCCCCTCGTCCATCCAGGTCCGGCACTGCGAGAGGGCCTCCTCGAGCACGTAGCGGGTGAGCGGCTTGATGAGCCCGGTTTCCTGAGCGAGCGGGATGAACTCGTCGGGCGGCACCAAGCCGAGCTCGGGGTGTTGCCATCGAACGAGTGCCTCCACGCCGACGATCTCGCCGCCGGAAACAGCTACTTGGGGTTGGTAGTACAGGACGAGCTCGCGACGGTCGATGGCGCCGCGCAGCTGCCCGATGAGCGAGAGCCGACTCGGCGCGTGGCAGTCAGTTGAGGCGTCATAACTCGCGAACCCGGCGTTGGCCGTCTTGGCGAAGTACATGGCGACATCGGCTCGCTGCAGCAGCCTGTCGGCATCGTCACCGTCCTTCGGGAACGACGCCAGCCCGATGCTCACGTCGACGTTCAACGGGAGGTCGTCCACGACGACGGGCTCCTCCAGGGAACGCGTCACCCTGGCTGCAATCTCGAGGAGGTCGTTCCCCGACGCCTTCGGGAGCATGATCGAGAACTCGTCGCCGCCGAGCCTGGCGATCGAGTCGCTCCCTCGAAGCACGCTCGAGAGCCGACGGGCGACTTCCATCAGGAGCACGTCGCCGGCGGCGTGACCAAGGGTGTCGTTGATCTCCTTGAACCGGTCGAGGTCGAGCATGAGTACGGCGACGTCATAGTTGTCCCTCCGAGCCGCCGCCAGCGCCTGCGTCAGGCGATCGCGGAACAGCACTCGGTTGGGCAGGCCCGTGAGCGAGTCGTGGAGGGCCTGCTGGCGAAGCTGTTCCTCGGCTTTGTCCCTCGCCTTCTCCGCCCGCTTCGCCCTCGAGATGTCAAGGATCACCCCATCGAGCCAGAGCGCCCTACGGTCGGAACCGAGCACGGCCCGTCCGTGCTCGGCGATCCAGCGCGGAGACCCGTCAGCATGCACGAGGCGGTACTCGAGCGAGTAGGCCGATCCCCGCATGAGGGCGTTGTCGACCTCCTCGATCACATAGGGGTGGTCGGCCGGGTAGATGATGGAGCCGTACGTGCGGACCCGGTTGTCGATGAAGTCGCTCGCCGGGTACCCGAGCAGCTGCTCGATGTGGTCGCTCACGTATCGCATCGTCCACTGCTCGTCGCACGCGCAGCGGTAGACGATGCCCGGGATGTTGGCTGCAACGGCACGGAACTGCTCGTCGCTGGCGCGCAACTCCTCCTCCACGCGCTTGCGAGGCGTGACATCGATGCAGAAGCCTGCGAGGCGACGTCCCATCTCGACATCGCCTTCGGTGACGGCGTCGTCGTACACCCAACAGACCGAGCCGTCCCGGCCGACGAGGCGGTACTCGCTCGAGAAGGCGGCGCCGCCCACACAGGCGGTGTGCTCGGCCAACACCCGCTCGCGGTCTTCGGGATGGAGGAGGCGCTCGTAGAAGCCCTCCTCTTCCGTGAACTGCTCCCGGGGCACGCCGAGGAGGTTGGCGAAGGCTTCGCTCACGTCGGTCACTTGAAAGCCGCTGACGGCGAACTCATACGAGAGCACCCGCAGCCTCGCCGGGAGTGCCCAGGCTCGCCCTAGGACAAGGGAAGCCGGTGCGGACTCGGACGGGGATGCCGGCGGAGGTCGCCGAGGCTGCCGACCGCCAAGAGGCGCTCCCCGCGGGCGCGTTTGCATCTCCTAAAAGATCGACTCGCCCTCAAGGCACCTTGAGGGCATCAGTCGTGGGTTCCTGTAGAGCCGCGCGACCGGCGGCGGTCCGTCCGCGGCCGACGTGTCGGCTGGGTGGCAGCCGAAGGCCGGCTACGGGCTGTAACGGTGGGCCGCGTGCCGTCCGAGGCTGGCAGGGCGCTCGCGAAGACGACGGTGGCGACGTCAAAGAGCGCAGGCTCCTCCGGCAGAGGCTCCGGTCGTCCCAGGTAGTAGCCCTGGCCGAGCTCGACACGGAGGTCTTGAAGGGTCAGCAGCTCCTCCGCCGTCTCAATTCCCTCGGCGACGATGCTCGCGCCCGTCTCTGCGGCAAAGGCCACGAGGGCAGCCGCCAGTGCCCGCTGCGAACGGACGGTGTGGATGTCCCGTGTGAGGGAGATGTCCAACTTGATGGAGTCCGGAGCCAGCTGAAGGATGTGACGGAGACTCGCATAGCCGGCGCCTGCGTCGTCGATGGCGAGCATGACGCCAGCCCGCCGAAGATCTGCCAAGGCGTCGCGCAGCTTGGCGTAGTCGGCGATGTAGGCGTGTTCCGTGATCTCGAGAACGAGGCGGGCGCGAGGGACGTTCCCGAGGGTGAGGCCGAGGCGCCCGGAGAGCACGGCCTCCGGCGAGACGTTGAGGGCGAGCGACAACTCGGCAGGGATCTGGGGGAGGTGGGCCACCGCAGCGCTGAGAGCGAGCAACTCCAACTCGACGCCGAGGCCGAGCGCAGCGGCCTGGGCGAACCAGACGTCGGGCCCATGGACCGGTCGCGAGCGAAACCTCGCCAGCGCCTCCAAAGCAACCACCTCTCCGCTACGGAGCGACACGATCGGTTGGAAGACCATCGTCAGGCCCTCGCCTCCGGCCAGGACGGCGGTAATCCGCTCGTACCATCGCCGGCGCCGCTTCTCGTCGCGCTGCTCGGTCTGCAGACGAGTCGACAGCTCAGCGACCACGTGGTGGGCGATGGAGTCTGACAGGACCGACTTGCCGACGACGCTGCCCCGCAGGGCAGCGAGAATCTCCTGGGGAGAGGCGCCCTTGACGAGGTAGCTCTTGGCGCCAGCCGCCAACATCTCGCCGACGCTTGTTTCGTCCTCGTGCGCCGTGAGGGCGACGATCGCCGTGGCGGGCGCCATTTTCCGGATCTCCCTGGCCGCCTCACCCCCGCCGCCGCCTGGCATCTTCACATCGAGGAGGACGACGTCGGGACCCTCAACCCTCGCCATCTGGATGGCTTCGCGGGCGTCCCGCGCCAGCCCGACGAGCTTCAGGGCGCCGTCCGAGGCGATCGCGTCGGCCAGGACCGCCCGCATCTCCGGGTCGTCGTCGGCCACAAGGACATGGATGAGGGCTGGCAACTCGACACGCCTAACTCGGCCCGGGCACAGATGGCGCCGGCAGCCAGAATCTCGACGGCAGTTCCCTGTCCCGGCGAGCTTTCGATCGTGCAGCTCCCACCTGCCAGCTGGGCTCGCTGTCGCATGGAGGTCAGTCCGAGATGGCCGCGGGGCGAGTCCGATTGGCGCCCGCTGTCGAAGCCCGCCCCGTCGTCGCTGACGCGCACGAGGTAGCCGTCCGCCCTTTCCCTCAGGTCGACGCGCACCCGCGATGCCCGGGCGTGCTTGCGAACATTCGTGAGGGCCTCCTGAGCGATGCGGAACAAAACGACTCGAGTCACTTCCGGCGGCTGCGAGCTGAGGCTGTCGTGCAGCTCGTAGGACGGCCCCCCGTCGGGCCCGAAGTCCTCTTCGAGGAGTTGGCGCAGAGCAGGGCTGAGGCCGTCGCGATCGAGCACGTACGGCCGGAGCTCGGACATGAGGTGGCGCATCGACTCGATGGCGGAGCGGACGGTTGCCTTCGCCTTGGCAAAGCCCTCATCCTCGGCGAGATCCGGATGCGCCATGGCGAGCATCTCGAGGCGCATGTTGGCGGCGGTGACCTTCTGGATGGAGTCGTCGTGGAGATCGGAGGCGATCCGTTGCCGCTCCTCCTCCTGGGCGCTGACCAATCGGGCCAGCAGCTCGAGCCGCTCGGCGTCCGCCCGGCGAAGGGCGACGACGGCGTCCTCCAGCTCGTTGGCCCTCGCCTCCGATGCTTCTTTCAGTCGGGCCTGCCGGAGGGCGACGGCCAGCTGATCGGCCATCTCCCGCATGGCTGCCTCCATTCCCGGGTTGATTCCGCCCGCCCGAACGCTCGTGAGGTTGATGTCCCCGATCGCCAAGCCCTCGTCGATGATCGTGGCCGACATGACGCTTCGGAAGCCGGTTGCGAGCAGCTGACGGAAGATGGGTGGCGGGTCCTCGAGCTTGCCCAAGTCCTCGTAGAAGCGGACGTCACGCTGCGAGGTCTGAGCGTCGGGCGTGAGGTCGGCGAGGTCGAGTGCCTCCAGTGGTCCGGGCGCCGCCGGAGGATCGATCGCCAAGAAGCTGGCCTTCTCGGCCACCACGTCGAACAGGACGATCGAGGCGCGGTCGGCACCCGCCATCCGACGGAGCTTCCCGACGACCATGTGGGCGAGATCGGTCACCGAATCGTGGTCGAGGATGGCTCTGTCGGCCTCGTGGATGAGCTCGAGGCGCTCCATGCCCCTCGATATCTCCTCCTCGGCCGCCTTCTGCGTCGTGATGTCCCGTACCAGTAGGCAGACCGTGCCTGAACGACCCTCAGCGGCGACGATGGGGGCGACCCTGCTCTGGAACCAGCGGTTGCCCGCCGGAACCTCCAGGCAGTACTCCCAGAGCTCCGTGGTGCCGGTCTGAAGGACGCGGCCGATGATCCGGGTGAGGCCGGCGCCGACCTCGCCGCCGATGACCTCGCGAAGCGTCCGGCCGCTCAGCTCGTGCCGAGGCGCCACGAGGAGGGCGTCGTCGCCGGTCCAGATCCCGAGATACGTGCCGTTGCCGTCGAGCTCGAACACGAGGTCGTCGAGGGACGAAAGGAGCGCCTGCAGGCGGGCTCCGCTGTCCTGCGGCGCGTCGCTGGTCACGGGGGACTCGCTTACGTCGATCATCACGCCCGGCGAGGGCGGAGGAGTCTCGTCGCCCCCCTGCACGCTGAGGGCTGGGCGTCATCGGGGTCGCGCAGGTGTGCCGGTTTCCTCACCACGTTGTTATCGGCCTCAAAGCCCGAATGATTAACCTCGAATCGTCATCAATCGGTCATCTGGGCGGCTGGGCGCTCCAGGGAGGGCGTGTCCGGCTGCCTGGAGAACGAGGTTGCGGGCGGTGAGAGACCTCAGTTGAGGAACTGGATGGGGTTGAACGTCCCTCCGAGGATCTTCGGGGCGGAGACGTCGAGAACCTCTTCGAGGATCGTGGCATAGATGCTTCGGAAGTCCGTCGTGACCTCGAGGTTTCCGTACTCGTCGAACTTGGAGAGGCTCGGCTGGGCGCCGTAGAAGCCTCCCTTGACGCCAGGCCCCACCACGAACACGACGCTCGAGGAGCCGTGGTCCGTGCCGGCACTGCCGTTGGCGTTGGGGCGCCGCCCGAACTCCGAGTGGAGCATGAGGACGGGGTTCTTGCCGGCCACCGGGGTGGGGAAGACGCCCATGAAGTTCTGCACGGCGGCGTCCAGGTTCGAAAGGAGGTTGTAATGCGTGTCCCACTGGGCCGAGTGCGTGTCGAAGCTGCCCAAGCCGACCCCGTAGGCCTGCGTCGGCAGCCCGTGCTCGATCAGCTCGGCGACGATGTCGAGCTGAGTGCCGATGTCACCGGAGTCTCGGTCGCTGAGACTCGGGGGCACGGATTCGGCGTCGAGGGCGCTCTCGGCGGCCGCGCCGACGGTGAGCAGGTTCTTCCCGGCCTCTCCGACGAGCTTGCGCAAGGGCAGCTCTCCCCCGTAGGGCGCCATCAACTTCTTGTAGACGGTGAGGAAGAAACCGCCGTTGCCGGGCATCTGCGAGCCTCCCGACGTGCTGTCGTTCAACGTGCTCGCCTGTTGGACATTGCCGACGAAGGACATCGGCAGGGTCGGCCCCACGCTGAGCGCCCGGAGAGGGTCTGAGCCGGTTGCATCCAGCCATCGACCGATCCAGCCGGCGGCGGGGTCGCCCGAGAGGTCAGCCGTCAGCCAGATGTCCATCGACTGGAAGTGGCTGTAATTGGGGTCCGGGTACTCCACTCCGAGTATGACGGCAACCTGGCCGGCCTCGAAGAGGGAGTAGAGCCCGGTGAGCGCCGGATGAAAGCCGAGGTCAGTACCGTCGAAGTTCCCGATCCTCAACACCTGATCCGCCGGGACGGCGAGGTCGCCGCGCAAGGCGAAGTAACGCGAATCGGCATACGGCACGACGGTGTTCAAGCCGTCGTTGCCACCCGAGAGCGTGCAGAGCACGAACGGGCCCGGCGCCACGCCCGACGTCCTCGGTGTGAGCGACCGGGCGGCATGCGATGTGGCGGAGCCCGACTCCCCCGGGTGTCGAGCCAGCCCGATGTGGGCCGCTCCCGCGACCGCCCCGGCACCGAGCGACGTCGAGAGGAACTGGCGTCTGTCTAAGGTCCCCATTCGATCCTCCGCTCAGTTCAACATGAATTCTGGGGACACGAGAGCAAGGGTGACGAGCTGCTGGGCCGGCCACGAACCGGAGCCGTCCTTGTTCTGGGTCGCGAGCGAGAGCAGGGCGCCGTAGGTCTGCTTCGACCACGCGTGGACGGCGAGCAGCTCCTGGACGGCGTCGATCTGCCCGCCCGGGTGACCGTTGCGGTCCTCGATCGTGGTCAGGTCGGCGTAGCTGGCGAGGTCCTGGGCGAACTGCAGGTAGGAGTTTGCCGCCGTGGTGGTGAGCCAGTATTCGTTCTGCCCCCAGCCGCCGACGTTCGGCGGCGAGAAGGGCAGCTGGCCGAGCTGGCTCAGGTAGTACGGGAGCGTGCCCTCCCCGATCACTTCGGTGTCGAGCCCGAGCACTCGAAGGACGCTGACGACGTACTCGATCGGCTGCTTGACGAGGCCGTTCATCGCCTCGGCGGAGCAGAACTTCGGATGATGGAAGATCGCCTCGAGCAGGTTCGTCATGTTGAGGTCGCGGCGGTAGCCCTTCTCCAGCCCGTGAATGACGGGATCGGTCTGGGTGACGGGGTAGGCGAGCCACGACCACATCCTTGAAACGACCCAGCTCGGCGAAGCCTTCGAGTGCGTCACGATCCTGACGATGTCGTCGCCGGAGAAGTTGCCCCGGCGGCCGAGGAACGTCTTGATGCCGTTGTCGTGGTCGAAGGGGTTGATGTAGAACTCGCCGCTCGTGTAGTCGAGCTGCCAGCCGGTGAAGCAGCGAGCGCTCTCGAAGACGTCGTCCTCGGTGTAGTGGCCGGCGCCCATCGTGAAGCGCTCCATGAGCTCGCGGGCGAAGTTGGCGTTCGGGGAGTCCTTGTGGTCGGTGCCCGTGTCGAGCCAGATGAGCATGGACGGATCCTGGGCGACGGCGGTCGTGAGCGTCTGGAAATCCCCGGGGCCGAGCTTGCGGAAGGTCTGGTTCTGCGCATACATGAGCGAGGCCCAGCCGACCTTCTGCCATGACGTCGGAAACTGGTTGTGAAGGAGAAGGACGAGCTTCTCGCGAAGCGGGGTGGAGGTGGCCACCATGCGGGCGATCCACCACGTGACGAGGTCTTGGTTCTCCTGCCAGCCGTTGTAGGTGTAGCCCGGCACGTTCGCTTCCGGGATCCACGTCAAATGCGGCAGCGGCACTTTGTCGCCCTCCACGTCCCGCGACGTGAGGCCGGCGAGGAGGCCATCGACGAGCTCGGTCCAGCTCTGCCGCGACAGCTCCGCCAGCTCTCTGTTCGTGACGCCGAAGCCCGCCCTCCGGTAGAGGTGAGCCACGAGCTGAGGGTTCGTTGGCACGGTGGAAAGTTTTACCACAGATAGTGGTGATGTCAATACGCTGAGTGATGATGACCCATCCGGAGACGGCGAGGCGTTTCTTCGCCCTCGAGGGCTTGCCCATCGTCCGGGTGGTGGGCGGAGATTTGGCGCTCGGCCGGGACAGCTCTACGCCGGTACGGCCGGAGCGCCAGCGGACGGCACGTCCCGTGAATGACCCGGATCGAACCTCTCCGAAGACAGCGCCGGCGGACGGCACGTCCCGTGAATGACCCGGATCAAACCTCTCCGAAGACAGCGCCGGCGAGCTCGACGAGGAGAGCGAGCTTGGCCTTCTCGTCCTCGATCGAGAGGGCGTTGCCCATCACCGAGGTCGAGAAACCGCACTGGGTTCCCACCGCCAGCCGCTGGCGATCGATCACGCCGGCGGCCCGATCGACCCGCTCGACGAGGTCGCCGATTCGTTCGAGACCCGGCGTCTTCGTCGTGACGAGGCCGAGCACGACCGTCTTGTCCTCAGGCACGAGACGGAGCGGGTCGAAGGTGCCCGATCGGTCGTCGTCGTACTCGAGCAGGAGGCGGTCGGCCCCGATGGCGCCGAACACTGGGGCGGCGATGGCGTCGTAGCCGCCGGCGACGAGCCATCGGCTGCCCTGATTGCCGCGGCAGAGGTGGAAGCCGAACGTCATGCCGAGCGCCGAGCCGGCGGCGATGACGGCATTGTCGAGCTCGATCCCGTAGGAGAGCCAGCGCTCCAGGCTCCAGCCCCTCGCCTCGTAGAAGGCACGCCACTCGGGGTCGATGAGGAGGGGGTAATGGGGAGCATCCAGCTGGACGTAATTGCAACCGAGGCGCCCGAGCTCGCGGACCTCGTCGCAGAGGACCGAAACGACGTCGCCCATGAACTCGTCGAGGCTCCCGTAGGCGCCTTGCGACCGTTCGGGGGACCAGAGGTTCGAGAGCAACGTCGGGCTCGGGAGCGTCACCTTGCTCTGCCTGTGAGTGACCGCCCGCAAGAACGTGAACTCCTCTGCGGCCAGGTTGCGGCGACGGTGCATCCTCGCGACGACGGCGAGATCGGGCGGGCGCTCGATGGCGAGGTCCCCGACGACGTCGGAGTGCCACGACCCCCACAACCAGGCATCCATCCCGACGCCTTCGAAACCGGAGGCGGAGGCCGTCAGCTCACTTTGGAACGACTCCCGCCGGAGCTCACCGTCGGTCACGACGGGGCACCCGACGGCCTCCTGCATGGCGACCACGTCTCGGACCGCCCGGTCCTCCGCCGACTTCAGCTCGCCGGAGGTGAGCTCGCCGGAAGCGAACTGCCGGCGCGCCTCCAGCAGTTGCGGTGGCCGCAACAGGCTGCCGACATGTTCGACTCGGGCGGAGACGGCCACTCAGCTCATGCTACGGGCGCTCGAGAATGCCGGCCCGGCGGTCGTTCGTCGGCGGATGCCTTCGCAGGTTGAGACGCCGGCGCTCGGGCCGACACCGCAGCGGCGACAAACGGTTCCAGAAGCTGCCGCATCATCAACGTGACCGGTCGTGGACGCTCAGCGGCTTGCTCGACGGGAAGCGGGCGATTGACGAGGCCCGTGCGGCACGGGGCGTCACTCACCTGCGGGAACACGGCGCGGCGGGCGAGGACGTCCCAGACCGTCAGCACGATGCCCAGGTTGACGTCGTACGGGCCGTCGGCGGCGTGGTGGATGCGGTGATAGGCGGGGCTGACGACGAGCTTGCCGAGCGGCCCGAAGGACCATCTCACGTTGGCATGCGGGAGGGCGCCGAGGCAGAGGTAGACGGTGATGAGCACCGGGGCGAGTGGCTGGTTGCCCATGAGGGCTACAACGGGCACGGCGGCAGCAGCGAAGCTGGCGGCGTGGACGAGGGGGTGCGTCCGGAATGTCGTGAGGACACTGAGCTCCTCTTGACTGTGGTGGATGGCGTGCACCCGCCAGAGAGGAGCGAACCGGTGGTCGGCCCAGTGCGTGAGCCAATTGCACCCGTCCATGGCGACGAGTGTCACCCCGAGCAGGAGCCAGCGCGGCCAGCGCGCCGTCCAGGGCGCCCTGAGCCAAGCGGCGTGGCTGAGCAGCAGGTGAGCCGATGCGACCCCGAGCAAGGTCACGAGCGGAACGATGGCGACGGCGAAGAGCAGGAAGTAGCAGGCATCCTGCACGTGGCCTCGCGCCAGCAGGTGGCGGCGCTCCGCAGGCCAGAGCCGTTCACAGGCGAGGGCCGCCGAAACGACCAGCACGACAGCCGGCCCCGCCAGCTCGACGCGGGCACCCGCGAGGGTGCGGCCCAGCTCTCGGTGCCGATCGAGCGTGCTCGCCCCTTCCCAGACCATCGAAGCCGTCACGGCCGCGAGGACGAGGGAGGGGACGTAGAGGTAGGTGGGGCGAGCTGCCCGGGCGGCTGCGACCTTGTCGCTGTCAGCGTGGCCCAACGATGCCTCCTCGTCTCCGCTCGTCTCTAGAGGATACGGAGGGCGAGAGCGAAAGGACTGCCCGGCGCTTCGATCAGCACTCGGCGCTGCAGACGCAGAACTCATTGCCGGCCGGGTCCGCCATCACCTGCCACCAGGCACAGGTGCTCCCGGACCTCGGTTCGCCCAGGCGGGTTGCTCCGAGCGACGTCAGCCGATCGATGAGCTCCTCCGCCGCAGGGGTTCGGATGTCGAGGTGCAGACGGTTCTTGACCGCCTTGGCTCGGGCCGAGGTGGATACGAGGGAACCACTACGAGGCTGCGCCCTCCAGCACAGTCCACTCTTGCTTCACGAGCCTTCCCCTCCGGCACCTTCTGGAAGTAGACGACGGGATGGCTCGGGTCCGGCGGTTTGAGCATCAAGTAGACGCCGTCTGAGATGGGCGTCCCGAGCTCATAGCCGAGGGCGGCCGCCCAGAACGGCGCCAGCGATCCGGGGTCGGCGCAGTCGATACCGATATGAAACTGTGGCGGCTCGTTCTGATGGTCAGGCGTCATGCCTCCTCCGTCTCCTGGCTGGCATAGGGCGGGTCGCTGCCCGCCGGGCGCTGTTCGAGGGGCCGCCCGAAGGCGAGGGCCTCCTTGTAGCGCGGGTTGTAGAGCGGGATCGGTCGATACCCCCGTCCCTCGTAGAACGCCACCGCCTCCGGCTGCGAAGGCCCGGTTTCGAGCCACGCCACGCGGTAGCCGGCGTCGGCGGCGACCGCCTCGATCGCGTCGAGGACGACGCCCGCAAGCCCTCGGCGCCGATGCGCCGGGCTCGTCCACACCCGCTTGATCTCACAGGTCTCGTGCGTGAGGCGGCGGAAACCTCCGCCGGCCACCGTCTCACCGTCGACGACGACGACGAAGAACGCTCCGTCGGGCGGCTCGAACTCCTCCACGGTGGTGTGCTTGAGCTCGTCGATGGCCCCGTAGCGAGCGGCGTACTCCTCCCCCAGACCGACCAGCAGAGGCGAGACGGCTTCGTCGTCAAAGCGCACGCGGCGGACCTCACCGCCGGTCGACTGTCCTGCTCGGTTCATCCCTTCATCGGTCTGGGTCAACCCGCCCTCGACCTTCGCTATTCCGCTTTTGTGTTCCGACCGGCGTCGTTGTCGGCCGTCCGTCCCCCGGCCCGTGGAGTTCGGCCATGATGGGCCCATGACAGTCATCAAGGTCAACGCCATCGAGGTCGATCCGCAGTCTGGCGACGAGCTCGCTCGGCGCTTTGCAGGTCGCGCCGGCGCCGTCGACGACGCCGACGGCTTCGAGGGCTTTGAGCTCCTTCGCCCGACGGACGAGCGCCACACCTGGCTCGTGATGACGCGCTGGCGCGACGAAGCCTCCTTCGGCGCCTGGGTGAGCTCGCCCGCCTTCGCACACGGACACCGCGGTGCCGGTGCCTCCCACGGCGACGCCCCGCTCGCCACCCACAGCGAGCTGTGGTCATACGAGCCTGTGCAGCTGCCCGCAGCCGGTGGGGCGGCGGCCGACCCGACGCAGGATCCCGACTGAGCCTCCCGCTATCACAGCAGGTCGCCGCAGCGGTTCGTAGACTCCACGGCGAGGAGCACGACATGGCCGCATATCCAGTTCCGCGAACACGGCCACCGGGGCCTCCCTTGAAGTTCTCGGTCCCCTTGCTCATCCTCGGTGTCGTCGGAGCCATCGTGTCCTTCGCCTTCCTCGGCAAGGCCCTCCTCCACAGCATCTCCAACGCCCCCGTCATGAATACACCTGGCAGTGAGCAAGTGGCGTGTCGATCAGGCAGCTACCTGCTCTACGTAGAAGCCGGCACGAACGGCCTCTCCGCCACGGCAAGCTCGGTCGCCGTCACCGGCCCATCCGGCCAGAGCGTGCCGGTCGAGCTCGAGAACGCGGCGGAGAGCATCACGAGAAACGGCGTGCGCTTCTCGGGCGACGTGGGTTTCGTCGTCTCGGCCGCCGGGACCTACACGGTGACCGTGCACACCACAGGAGCGACGATCGTCGTAGCCCCCTCGTTCACCACGACCGCCCAGGCGAACCTGGGGTGGGTCATCGGCCTCCTCGCCAGTCTCCTCGTCGGGCTCGCTGGCCTCATCTTGCTCATCATCGGGCTCGTGCAACGCTCGCGTGCGAAAAAGCAGCAGGCTGGCTACTGGGGTGGGCCGCCCGGCCCTGGGTGGGCGGGACCGCCAGCTCCCCCGCCCGGAGGCGGTTGGACCGGACAACCTGGATGGAGCGGCCAGCCTTCACAGCCTTCCTGGCCGCCGCCCCAGGGACCGCCGGGGCAGCCTTCCTGGCCGCCGCCGCAGGGACCGCCGGGGCAGCCTTCCTGGCCGCCGCCGCAGGGACCGCCGGGGCAGCCCTCCTGGCCGCCGCCGGATTAGCCCGGGCAGGAGGCAGGATGGCCTCGGCCGAGCAGCAAGCCAACGGTCCCGCCCGTCTGAGGGGCTGGCATCGGCGCGAAGGATCAGAGCAGGGTCAGCGGAGATGTGCCTCGTCGGACTTGATGAGGTTCCCCAGATCGTTCGACGCCGGAGCCACGACGAGTGCCTTTCGATACCAGGCGAGGCTGACTGCATACTCACCTCGCTGATCGGCGATGGTTCCGAGACCCTCGAGGGCGAGATACGTGAACGGATCCAGCGTGAGCGCATGGAGGTCGTCACGCTCCGCCGCCGCCCGATCGCCGATTTGCAACTCCAATGCGCCAGACTGGGACGGCCACAGGGGGTTGGCCGGGAACCGACCGGCTGCGGTCGCATACCAGGCCAGCGCCTCTTTCACCTCCGCCGGGCCGCCGCTCGTGTAGCTGGATTCCCAGTAATACGCCTCGGCAACCTCTGCGGCCGATTCGCTCCAGTAGGGAAGGAGCCGGTTGGCATCTTTCGCCGTGGCGATCTTGTGCTGCGGCTGCACGGCCTGGTAGCTCGTGAGCAGGTAGTGATCGCCCACGACCATCGTGACGGCGAGGAACAACGCTGAGAGTACGAGGACTGCGCTGACGACGACCGAGAGCCGGGGCTTCTTACTACTGCCGGTGCTGAACGAGCGGCCGGCGCCAACGTTCTGCGCCGCACTCTCCACCCCCGGGCTCTCGCTCACCGGCACTGAGGCTCCGGAAGTCGCCGAGACGGGGCGCCGCCATTGCCGCAACGCACTCAGTCCGACCGGCTGACCGGCCAACGAGACCGTGGCGGCGCCGAGGACGAGAAGCGCTACCGGCGTAACGCCGACGTTGAGCGGCTCGACGAGCTCGACGGCCAGCATGCAGACGGCACAGGCGAGAAAGGGTCCCCGTGCCTTGAGGCACGCACCGCCGAGCCAAGCCACGAAGGCAAGGAACCCAAGAACGCCGGTGGTGGCAAGGACCTCGATGAGGAAGTCATGGGAGTCGGTGGGCAGCGTTCCCGGACCGAGATGGGCGGCGAAGCTCTCCGTCAGGTGGGGAGCGATGTCGGAGACAAGCTGACCGGGTCCGATGCCGAGGAGCGGGTGGTGAGCCAGTGAGCGCACTGCCAGGCTCCAGATCTTGAAACGTGTCCCGTACGTCGTGCTCGACGTACCGGCGGCCACTCGAGCCCCCAGGCCGGAGCCGGCCGAGACGTACGCGCTGGCATAGCCGACCACGGAAAGGACGGCGTACGGTGCCGCCCGGCGGACGCCGTAGATCACGAGCGACGCCAGCAGGATGACGAGCATGATCGGGACGGCAGCCCGCTCGAGAGTGAGTTCGAGGGCGGCGGAGACGAGCAGCACCATCGGCCACCACAGCATCCGGCTCGCCCCCACAGTTGCCCGGCCCGCGATGAGCGCCAGCACACCCACGAGCAACGCCTCGAGGTGGATCGGGTTGCCGAGCAGCCCGTCCGCCTGCACGCCCTCGTAGAGCCCGAGGACCCCGCCCGGGTGGGCGGCGACCTGCAGGATTGCGACGAGCGAGTTGGCGCCGGCGGCGAACATGATGCCGCCCACCAGCAACCTCAGCTGATCGTGCCTGAGCTGCGCCCCAAGGGCGAAGGCGCCAGCACACCCGAACCAGAAGAGCCAGCCGGTACCCCACTCGAACAGGCCGAAGAAACCGACGCTGATCGACGGCGACAAGAGCGTTGAGATGAGCGCAACCGCTAGGAAGGCCACGGCTCCCCGCGCCGCCCAGGAGACGTGCGACGATCGGGCTAGCCGGACGAGGGGGACGGCGCCGATCGCGGCGACGACGACAAGGACCGCCAACTTCGGCGTGAACGTCCAGGAGAGGACCGCCGGCGAGAAGGCGGTGGGAAGCAGAGCGGCCGCCACGGCGGCGGCGAGACCGTAGGCAGCGACCGACAGCGGCAGGCTGGGGGGCTTAGCGTCGGCGACGCTGGTAGGGCCGTCATCGCCGATTGGTACCTCGGCGACCGCAGACTCCATGTCCTCAGCTTGCCATGCTTGCACTTGCATTCCGACGACCGTGCTCTTCGCTCGTGGGTACGGGAGAGTTCGAGACCCTGCGCTCAGGCACCGGATCGCGAGCGGTCCGGCCGCAAGCGGGACTGAGCACTTGTATCGGCGCTCACGACCGCTCGACTGAGCGATTGCCGACTCGGCCCGTCGAAATCAGGAGGCCGGCCCGGTGACGATCCCTTCGGCGAATCCAGCCGCCCATGCAGCGTGCATCGTCGGCAAGGCTGCCGCCATCACGAGCCCCTCCGTCGTGCCCTCCTGCACGGCCTCCATGAGCGCCCTCCCGCCGACGACGGCTGCATAGGCAGCCACGACGGGCCGGCGCCACGGGCTGAGGATGCCGAGTACGAGCGCCGGCACGGCCAGCTGGCGGGCCGAGAGGGAGGACGGGTGCTTGCGGATCGTGATGGCGCGGTTCTTTCCGTAGCGACGAAACTGCCGCCACAACGGTCCGAGGCCCTCGCGCACGGCGTAGGTGGAGGAGATGGCGGGGTCGAGGTAGACGCCGCCCGCCTGCTGGGCCCGGAACGCCAGCTCGGCATCCTCGTTCCCGCCGAACCACTCGTCGTAGCAGCCGAGCGCTCGTATCGTCTCGAGGCGGTAGGCGCCCAGGTAGACCGTGTCGACGAAGCGAGCTTCGCCCTCCTCGCGCCGAAACGGAGCCGGCCCCGCCCCGAAGCGGGATGTCATGGCCGCCCGCACGCCCCGCTCGGCCCGAGTCGATGCGCTGTAGCGGACGGGCCCTCCCACCATGGCCGCCCCCGTGCGCTCGAGGGCGTCGACGCAGCAGCCGACGTAGTCCCGCCCGAGAACAGTGCGAGCGTCCACGCGGACGAAGATCTCGCCGCCGGCTTCGGCGATGGCGACATTGAGGCCTGCCGGCCGGATGCGGCGCGGGTTCTCGAGCAACCGGACGCGCTCGTCGGGGTAGTCACTGACGATCTCCCGTGTCCGGTCGGTCGAGCCACCGTCGGCGACGAGGATCTCGGTGAGAGCGGGGTAGCTCTGCGCCACTACCGCATCGAGGCACTCGGCGATGTGGCGCTCCTCGTTCAGCGTCGGCATGCCCACCGTCACCGTGGGGCGCTTCGGGGCAGCCGTCTCGACGGCAGGTTTCTTCGTGGTCCTGGGCCGTTTCGTGTCGGGACTCACTGTGCTCGGATGTTACGTCGGCAGCGGTCCTCAGCCGGGCTCGGCCTCATGACCAGCGTGGCGTAAGCCGCGATAGGCGTCCGTGGCGCTCATCGTCCCCTCGATCACGCGCTGGATGACCCCGCAGATCGGCATCTCGACACCGTGCCGGGCAGCCAGCTCCATGGCGGTGGCGGCTGTTTTCACACCTTCGGCCACCATCGTCATCTCGGCGAGGATGTCCTCCAGAGTGCGGCCCCTTCCGAGCTGCTCGCCCACCCACCGATTACGGCTCTGCGGGCTCATGCAGGTGGCAACGAGGTCGCCGACCCCGGCCAGGCCGGCAAAGGTCTGCGGTTCCCCGCCGAGTGCCACGCCGAGGCGCGTCAGCTCGGCGAGACCGCGGGAGATGACAGCCGCCCGAGTGTTGTCACCCGCGCCGATGCCTTGGGCCATCCCGGCTGCAATTGCCACGACGTTCTTGAGGGCTCCGGCGACCTCGCACCCGATGACATCGTGGTTCGTGTACAGGCGGAAGACCCCACGGCGCAGCACCGCCTGCAGCGCTGCCGCCACGGCGAGATCCTCCGTGGCGATGACGCTGGCGGCCGCCTGCCCCGCCATGATCTCCTTAGCGAGATTCGGTCCGCTCAGGGCTGCGGCCGGGTGACCAGGGAGCAATTCGGCGATCACCTCGGTCATCCGCTTCAGCGTCCCGGCCTCGAAGCCCTTCGTGAGACTGACGACTGGCACCCAGGGCCGCACCGACGGGGCGGCCTGCTCGAGCACGTTTCGGAACCCGTGTGAGGGCACGCCCACGACGACGACGTCGGCGGAAGTGACGGCTTCCTCCAGATCGGCGGTGGCGTTGAGCGACTCCGGCAAGGCGAAGCCCGCCAGGTACCGCTCGTTCGTCCGACGGTCGCGGATCTCGCGGGCGAGCGCCTCGTCCCTCGCCCACAGCGTCGTCGGGTGGCGGGGAGCTGTGAGGGCCGCAATGGTCGTGCCGAACGAGCCAGCCCCGAGGACGGAGACACACATTTGACCCACGGTCGTCGACGGTAGCGCCCTGCTGGCGGGGACGCCGAGAGGTGAAGACGGCGGCGGCTTGCCGCCTCCGGAGGCTCCTCGGCCCTCAGCCGGTCAGGTTGACGTGGGCGCGCTCGGCCGTCACCCGCAGCCAGGCACTCACCGGGCGCCGGTACATCCAGGCCACGGTGGCACCCAGCACGCCCAGGCAGGCCACGAAGGCGAGTGCGAGGATGTCGCGAGGGCCGACGGAGCCGAGCAGGGCGCCGGCGGCGAGCGGGCTGATCACCGATGTCGTTGCCCAGACCGCCTGTAAGAAGCCCATTACGACGCCGACGCCGAGCCCCATCCGCTCGGCGCCGCGGGCGCCGAGCGGGTAACAGACGCTCCACAGGACCGAGCGGGCGATGGCGGTGGCACAGATCATGGCCGTGACGGCCACGGGCGTCGAGCTCAAGATGCCAGGGACGAAGGCGAAGGCCGCCCCCGCGATGGCAAGGAGAATCCACTTCGACCGGATCGCCCGCACCCCGAGCGACGTCGTCGCCGTGCTGCCGATGACGAAGACGGCGGCTGCAGCCGAGAGGACGAGACCGATCGTCGCCGTCGAGATCCCGCCGGCGTGCAGCTCCTCCGGCGCGATCAGGTAGGTCACGCTCCACGTCAGGCCGGCGATGACGACGGCCGCCGTGGCGGCGACGATGCCCCGGTTGCGCAGCATGCCGCCGGCCGACTCGCGAAAGCCCGAGGGGGCCGGTTGCGGCGCCGGGCTCGGCAAGCGCATCACGGTGAGCAGCGCGGTGAGAGCCACGAACACGAGGGCCGCCGCGTAGAAGGGGACGGCCAGGCCGACGAGACCGGCCAGTGAACCCGCCAGCACGGGGCCGACGATCCCGCCCACTCCCGAGCAAGCCACGGTGGCCCCAAGGCCGGATCCGTCAGGCGAGACGCCGGCAAGCCACGTCAGTCCTGCCGTCCAGACGATGCCGTAACCGACGCCGAACACGAGTCGGGCGAGCAGGAGAAACGAAAAGCTCGGTGCGAATGCCTCCGCCAGCATCGCCAGGGCCATGAGCCAGCCGGCGACGATCGTGAGCCGGCGGGCACCGAGTCGGTCAGCAAGCGCGCCCGCCGGGAGCGACACCGCCATGGTGGACAGGGCGGTAGCAGCAAGGAGCATCCCGGTCTGCAGGCCGGAGAGTCCGAAACGGTGGGCGTAGACAGGCAGGAGGGGCACGATCCCCTGTTGGAACGTGGCGCTGGCAAAACAGACGGCGCAGATGAGGAGGCGGAGCGCACGCGGCCCGTCGAGCCCGGCGCTGCTCTGTCCCGCTCGAGAATCGACCGCCGTCTCGGTCGCTGTCGCCATCACCATCGTCCTTACTGCCGCATTGGCCACTATCTCGTAACCACACGTTAACATGAGAGAATATGGTCTAAACTCAAGATATGACGCAAGAACGATCATTGCATTCGATCACACAAGGAGTAGGGCTACGGGAGTTACGAGCCGTATTGGCCGTCGCCGAGCTGGGCTCGTTCCGCCGGGCGGCGCAGGATCTCGGTTACACGCAGTCGGCCCTGTCCCATCAGGTGGCGACGATCGAGACCGCTCTCGGCCATCCGCTCTTCACCCGCCCGGGAGGCCGCGGGCAGGTGAAGCTCACTCCGGCGGGCGAGGTGGTGTGCCGCCGCGCCCGACGGGCGCTCTCCGAAGTGGAGGCGATCGCTGCGGAGGCGGAGGAGGCTGAGCACGGCCAGACGATGCGCGTACGGGTCGGGGGCTCGCAGACGACGGCGGCCGAGGTCATGCCGGCCGCACTGCGGGCCTTTCGCGAGGACCACCCCGGAGTCGAGGTGGCGCTGTGGGAGTACGAGAGCTTCGAGGCGGTCGCTTCTGCACTCGGGCGCGGACGCTTGGAGCTCGGCTTTGCCCACAACCCGACGCCGGACGACCGGGTCGAGTCGATCCCGCTCCTCGACGACTCCTGGGTGATCCTCACACGGCGTGACAGCCCCCTCGCCGAGATCGATCATCCGAGCTTCGACGTGCTCGACGGCAAGGACGTCGTCGCCTGGAACCGCAAGTGGCAGGTGCAGGCTGAGCTCGAGGACGCCTGGATGCGCCGCGGGATCGCTCCCCGTATCGTCTACCGGACCGACGACAACCTCGCCCTGCAACGGCTCGTCGCTGCCGGGCTCGGGCACGCCTGCATCGGTCGCCTGACGGCGCGACGCGCCATCGATCCCTCGCTGACGTGGCTGGCGCCAAAGGAGTTCCTCGGTCCGCGGCAGATCGCCATTTGCTACCCACGCAACCGGCAGATGTCGGGCACGACCTCGGCCCTCATGGCGGCCATACGCGCCCAGGCCGCAGACTGAGATGCGGGTGCGCCTCCCGTAACGAGGCATCGCCGTCCCGTCCTGCTGTCGTGTGACAGTGGCGCCCCGCCCGGTGCCTGCTCGAGCGGTACGGTCGAATTTCTTCCGAAACTCCGACAGTATGATGTCGCAACACTCTGTCATCGTGTGTCTTGCCGGTGGCACGAGGCTGCCGGGAAGGAGATGGGACGATGTTTCTCGGACTGCGTACAGCCGTCTACCCGGCGGCGGACCTCGGCAGCAGCAAGGCGTGGTTCTCGAAGGTGCTCGGGCTCGAGCCGTACTTCGACGAGCCGTTCTACGTCGGCTTCAACGTGGGCGGCTACGAGCTTGGCCTCGTGCCTCGTGGCGACGAGGGTAACGAGGTGACCTCCTACTGGGGGGTGCCGGACCTTGACACCGCCCTCGAGCGGTTGGTCGCCGAAGGCGCCAAGCCGGTTCACGACGTCACCGATGTCGGCGACGGCATCCGAGTGGCGGCCGTCCGGGAGCCCGGTGGCGGCATCCTCGGGATCATCGAGAACCCGCAGTTCGTGATCTCCGAGAGCGGCGTCGCCTCACAAGGGCCCGGCCGGTGAGAATCCCTCACCAAGCGAGACGGCGTGCTCGAGCAGTGCGGCGCCTTGGCGGAGGCGGAGCTCACCTACCCTTTCGGGGACGACACGGCCGTGTTCAAGGTCGCCGGCAAGATGTTCGCCCTCGTCAGTCTCGGAGATGCGCCTGCTCAGGCAACGCTCAAGTGCGACCCCGA
Organism: uncultured Actinomycetota bacterium; assembly: GCA_963735115.1. Taxonomy (GTDB): domain Bacteria; phylum Actinomycetota; class Acidimicrobiia; order Acidimicrobiales; family Bog-793; genus JAKACA01. The sequence continues at coordinate 955,557 of CAVTJR010000002.1, forward strand.
GGAGGCTACGGCGCTGCGCCGGACCTACGACGGCGTCACTCCCGGCTATCACATGAACAAGCGCCACTGGGTCACCGTCGATCTCGGTGCCGCCCTGCCGGGAGAGCTCGTGGCGGACCTTGTGCGTGGCTCCTACCAGCTCGTCGTCGCCTCGCTGCCGGCGAGACGCCGGCCGGCGCCCGCCTGACCGATGCACCCGCCATGACCCGGCTGGAACGCCTGCATGCCATCACCGAAGAGATCCGCCTGCGGGCACCCCGTCCGGTCAGCGCCGCCTGGTTGGCTGAGGAGCTCGGCGTCACCCGCAGGACGATCGAACGGGACCTCGCCACGTTGCGGGCGGCCGGCCTCCCCCTCCTCGCCGAGCCCGGGCGCCGGGGCGGGCAACGCCTGCACCCGAGCGCCGTTCTGCCACCGCTCAACCTGACCGACCGCGAGGCGACCGCCCTCCTCGTCGCCCTCACGATCGCCGACGGCATGCCCTACACGACGGCGGCTCGGAGCGCGGCGTCCAAGCTCCGACGCGGCCTTCCCGACGCCACCGCGACGGCGACGGCCGATCTCTGCGAGCGCATCCGCATCGAGCAGCCGCTCCCCTCCCAGGTCGATCGGCGCATTCTCGCTGTCCTCGAGGATGCCGTGGCGTCGGCGACGGTCGTCAGGCTCGACTACCGCGACCGTAACGGGGTCGCGACGAGGAGGGAGGTGGAGGGTGCTGGCTTCCTCGGGGCGAGCGACGGCTGGTGGTACCTGGGAGCATGGTGCCGCCTCCGAAAGGACCGCCGCCTTTTCCGCCTCGACCGCATCGAACGCGCCACCCTGACGACGGAGCGGGCGCCGACGCGCGACCTCGACGACGTTCTCGGTTGGTTGCCGTCACCCACCGCGGCCCCTCGTTAAGTCCGGCAGAGGGCGACCTTCTTCGTGGCGAGCACCTCGGCGGCAGCCTTCGTGAGCTGAGCGCGCGACAGCTGTCCCGCCGCCACGGCGGCGAGAATGGCGCGGCGGATGGCGGCAGCAAGGGCAAGATCGCCGCTCGCCGAGGCGCTCAAGCCGAACAGCACCATGTCGGCGCCGGCCTCGAGCGCCCGCACGGACGCCTCCGGCACGCCGAGCGACAGGGGAGCGTCCGAGATCGCCAAGGCGGACAACGAGTCGGTGATGATCAAGCCGGTGAAACCGAGTCGCTCTCGCAGCTCTCTCGTCATCACCGCGCGGGAGAGGCTTGCCGGCAGTCGGCCGCTCAAGCCCGGGACGATGGCGTTGGACACCATGACCGCGGGAACACCGGATTTGATGGCGGCTTCAAACGGGGGCAGGGCGCCTGACTGCAGCACCGACCACGGCAAGGTGTCGGCCGGGCCGTCATCGGTGTTACCGGTAGCGCCTCCCAGTCCCGGGAAGTGCTTGACGACCGGCACAACGCCCGCCTGCATCAATCCCCTGAGGAAGGCCACGCCGTCGGCTTCCACCGTGATGACGTTCCCACTGAAGGAGCGAAACCCGTCCGGATCCGCTGCCCCCGGTTCCACCGCCCTCCCGTCGACGTCGACCACGGGGGCCAGATCGACGTTGACACCGTGCCGGGTCATCTTCGAGCCGACGCCGCGGGCAAGCGACTGAATTTGAGCAGGCGTCATCGTGGCGCCCATCTGGCTCGGCCAAGGCATGGACCCGACGAGGTTCGCCATGCGTTGGATGCCGCCGCCTTCCTCATCGGTCATCACGAGCAAGCCGAGCCGGCCCGGCACGTCGCTCCGCAGCTGCCTCAGCTGCTGTCCGAGATTCAGTGGAGCAGCCGTGCCGAAGAGGAGCACGCCCCCGTAGCCGACACGGGCAGCCGGGGCGATGGCGACGAGATCGGTCTCCTCGGCCGGCACGGCGATCGTCTCGTCGGCGAGGGCAGCGAGCGACCACATGCCGAGAACCCTCAGCGTGCTGCACGGGCGGCTCGACGACGATGTCGGCGCCCGTTGCGAGGACGGCTTTGAAGACGAGAGCTCGCGCGCCACGAGCGTGCCTGCGCCGGCGGCGATGACTAGCGCGAGGACAACCACGACGCCGGTCGGAAGACGGCGGGCACGATAGACGCGGCGGGACGCTCCCCCTCGGGGACCTGCGGGCATCCCAGAGACCTTCGTCAGTCTGCCACCTGCAGCTCGACTGGGCCTTCGGCGTCCTGCTGCACGATCCACCCGTTGCCGTCCGGGTCCTCGACCGTCACCCAGCGGCCCCACGGCGCCGACTCGATCTCGGCATCGTCATCGATGGCGCCCTTGGCGCGCAGGTCCGCCGCCGCCGCCTCGACATCGGGGACGCTCATGACCGTTCCTCGCAGCGAGCCTGCAGGCATCGTCTCGAACCACGTCGTGAGCGTGATCGCCGTTCCTGACCCCGGTAGACGCAGCATGACCCACCGCATTGCCGGGCTCGACTGGTCCATCTCCACTTCAAAACCCAACACGCCGACGTAGAACTCCTTCGACCTGTCAGGGTTGCTCACGGGGACGGAGATGACTGAGATGTGGGCGCCTTCCATCACCGCACCCTACTGTCGGTGACCTAGACTGAGGTGCCTCGGAGAGGTGCGAGAGCGGCCGAATCGGACTCACTGCTAATGAGTTGACCTCGTGAAGGGGTCCGAGGGTTCAAATCCCTCCCTCTCCGCTCGGCGTCTCATCGACGCGCTCGTTCTGCGCCGGGCGATGTTCAGCGCGTGAGCGATGGCGGCCCTGTGAAGAGGCGCAATGCCGCCGCGCCGCTTCCGACGATGGCGCCCGCCAGCCCCACGTACGCCCCTGAGGCGAGCGAAGCGTGGAGCAGCCCGAACGACGCCACGCCGCTGAACGGCGAGGCGACCATCGCACCGATCACCAGAGCCAAGTTGGCCACGCACAAGAGCGCAAGGAGGCTTCGGTGTGGCCAATCGATGTTGAGTCGCATGCCCAAGACCACGGAGGTAAGAAGGATCTCGAACATGATCGCGATCGAGAAGACGAGCATCAGCCAGCGCCACAGACCCCCGGCGGGCGACGTCAAGGCGGTGATCGATACCGACACCGATGTCCCGCCGGAGGAGAATGCGAACTGGTACCAGGCCATGAACAACGACCCGAGCACAGCCGCCGCCCCGAGGAAGGCACCGAGGTCGATGGCTTGCAGTCGGCGGTCTTCTCGTCCGTCCGAGCTGGTGGCGACGGTCCCGCCCCAGTGACCCGTCGACGCCGGGCCCGTATGAGTTCCGTAAGCGTTGGCGTAGGGGTGGGTCCGGCCGGGATATGCCGACGGAGGCGGAAAGTGCGCTGACTGACCATGCCGCGGGTCCCACGGGTAGCTCGGAGGCGGCTGGCCGGACGGGTACTGCTGTTGCGCATAACCCTGTGGCGGGTAGCCCGCTGGGTATGCCGACGGCGCTGGGCCATAGCCGGGCTGTGGTTGCCCGTTCGGCCCGGGTGGGGGCGCCCAATAGCCGGCGTCGGCCAACGCAGGCGGCGCCGGCTCCGGGCCGCTGGCGGGCGGGACCGGTCCCTGAGCTGGCGCCGAGGGAACCAACGTGGCGCTCGCCGCCCTGCCGCGCAGGATGGCGCCACAGTTACGGCAGAAGCCGGCGTCGGGCGCCACCACAGATCCGCAGTTCGAGCAGTTCACACCTTCACCCTCCCGGCCGCCGGCGCGGGAGTCGTTGCAGCGACGCCCGCATCCACCCCAGCGTAGGTCACCGGCCCCGGCTCACTTGACCTTGTCGGAGGACGCCGACCCAGCGACACTTCGGGCTCGGGTACCATCGTCCGGTCGTTCGTCTCGGGTGGCGCTGGATGCCCAAGAGAACCGGGCGCTCGTAGCTCAATTTGGAGAGAGCATCTGACTACGGATCAGAAGGTTGGGGGTTCGAGTCCCTCCGAGCGCGC